>NZ_AP018341.1 GCF_003574135.1 cyanobacterium endosymbiont of Rhopalodia gibberula
AAGTTTGTCTGTACCGTGGTTTTAGCTTGATACACGAGCCATCGCGTTTTGCTTAAGTATAGATTTAAAACATTTAAGAGATAATTTATCATACACTCTAATCTATAAAATTGGTTAACTGAACAATAATTAGCTGATAACATAGAGGTATTTAGGGTAATGTACGCCAAAACTCATTGGGATAGTAAAGTCGCACTTTGTGTTCATCATTAGTGAAAATCCTAGCTGAAGATTATTCAATGTATTATTGAACCTCAAAGAATATTTACTCAATAAATAGTTTAACAACACTGAAAGTAAGTCGTCCAAGGTGTTCTATTAAGTATTCATTAAGTAATAGAATAAAAAAAGTAGCCAAAATACTTGTTCATAAATTGGGTTTAATACTTTATTTATAGTTAATGAAGTTTTATTGACTGACCTAGTTTCATAGCAGTTAGTTTTGCGGTTGAGTATTTTTCGTCCTAGAGGAATTATTAATTTTTTGGTAAATTTTGCTACTTTAATAATTAATAAATTAATATTTATTTACTTTGTAAGATAGTGGTAATAGCACAACAAAAAATACCGTGACAGGGTTTTAAAACAAGGAAATAAATAGTGAAATGGTTGAGTAGTACTGTTAATTATTTTAACAACTCATAGTTTTTAATTGTTATTAAAAAGAAAATAATAAATTAGCAATAAATCAACCCACTATCGGGAATGAAGGGCGATAGTAAAATATCATAAAATTAACAGAGATATGTTTAAAGAGAAAATAGCAGCAGAACAGATTATTCTTTAAAAGGTTTATCGTAAAAAAATAAATTTAATTGACATAAAATTAACTTCAATCACTTATGTATAAATACGTATAAAATACTTGACAGACTTAAAGGTGATTTTACAATCTTGCAAATCTATGGTTACAATCTTGTTGATTTTATCTAATCAATTTAGAGCTTGATAATTGATATATTAAAACTCATTTAATTATCAATTTAGTTATTTATATTCTCATGAATAAACTTTTACTGATTTTGTTTTATGTTTGATTATCTTTGCAATAGATATACGAATTAAATAATTTATTTAGATAAAATTAAAAATATATTTTGGATTATAAACACCTTTATTGAGTAATTTATAGGCTAAATTGTAGCAATTAATTTAAATGGTTTTTGAGAAAAATTTATTAATAAAAAAAGTAATTGATCAAAGAGTAAATTCTATCTCAGCTAAATTTATACTTAAATCAATTTGTCGTCTTATAAGATGTAAAGTTGATTGTTTTTAAAGATAAATTAGGGTGTTTTGGATAACTTATAACTTGGTCTATAAGTCTATACATGAGAACATCATCAGATAGAGGGAAGTTTTAAAGGCTGGAAATCAATTAGGATATTAGAATATTTAAGAGTTGTTTCTTAACTTCAATCTAGAATGATGACTAATAATCTTTATATTTTGGGATTTTTAACTAATGTTATCATGGTTAGTTCTTTAGTGTCCGCTCATCCATTGCTACTGTCTCAACAACCAAGCGATACCCTAACAGCATTAACTCCAAACAGTCCCTCTTCAAGGTCATCTCAAGAGTCAGATGCTATTGAATGGTATAACCAAGGGGTAGATAAAATTAATGAAGGAGACTATCAAGGAGCTATCGTTGATTTCACAGAAGCTATCGAGTTGAATCCCCAAGATCCTGACGCTTATTACAATCGTGGCTATGCACAACACATCTTGGGCAAGCTCGATGATGCTCTCGATGACTATAATCAAGCTATAGAGCTTAATCGTGAATTTGCCTATGCCTATGGTAATCGTTGTTATGCCTTTTTTCAATTAAAGGAATATCAAAAAGCTTTAGCTGATTGTTCCAAAGCGATTAATCTTAATTCTGAATACGCTGATTTTTATATATATAGGGGGAATGCTAAAGATTACCTCGGTAATTATCAAGAAGCTATTGCTGACTATACTGAAGCGATCAACCTTAATGCTAACTATGCTAAAGCTTATTACAATCGTGGTTTAGCTCACAATCGCGCTGGAGAATTAGAAGCAGCGATCACTGATTACACTAAATGTCTAGAATTAAACCCTAATTTAGCTGATGCCTATTACAATCGGGGAGTAACTAAGTTTATGATAGGAAATCAGACAGAGGCTTTCACTGATATACATAAAGCCGCAGAATTATTCAATGTTCAAGGTAATTCGGATTATGCTAAGCAAGCTCGCGATACTATTGAAAAATTGCAAGCCCAAAATGACACTTAAATTTTGAGCTCCAGATCAAGTCAACACTCAAAAGAGTATCGTTCTGTAGTACTTTAAATAAAAATAAACGACAATCATCTTTTCAGTTAAGGATCACGAGTAAAAATTGACCCTTTTTTTGACTCTCAATCACTATTATGTTAACTACTATAAAATTTGATCTTCAAAATTATTTGAGCTTTATTAACTGTCCTTCTTCTTTATCTGAGTCAATATTTAATTCTATAAACTCAGTCCTCTTGTTTTACTATTAGAGGTTAATTCCTTAGTTACTTTTGCTGAAACAGACGATGCTAATAAAAAATTATATTGTTACATGAATTTCGCTGAAGTTGGTTGAGGACACGAAGCTATGTTTTGTGAGTTCTTTCCAAACAAAATATTGAATTTTAAAAGTGATTTTTGTAGCTACTAACTGTATAGAGATATTGAGACAGGAAACTAAAACAGTCGTTGACAAAACAGAACAGTTAGCCACCCTCAAAGGGGACGATGACTATTAAGTTTAGTCTGCAATCCTAATAGTTTTTCGTTAACTTGGCGGTTATAGTATTACATATAACATTGTACCTGAATTAAGGCTATTATTAACCAGTGTAAGCTATAATTGCACTTTTAATATTAAAGCTGCACTATTACTGAGTTTACACGATAGATAAACTCTAATTATTTTATTTCTCATGGTTTGGCTTCGCGGCTTGGGTGTTTTGTTAATAGAGCTAAACAACTAGTTTCTTATGTCTGTTTAGTGACTTTGCTATGATATTCAACGGACTTAAGACGTGTTAGAAATATTTTCTTGAAAAATATATAAGCTTATTGACTTGACAAATTATCTTTTTCGACATTAATTATGTCGTTGATGAACTAGAAACAAGAAATCTGCAAGGATTTTGCATTTGATTTTTTTTAAAATGTAGGATTCATGAGATACGTTTGAAACGCTTATTTGGTATTCATATCGCTTCGGCTAAAAAAATTAATTCCTTGATATTGAAACCTTAGACGAGAATTATAGTCGTGAAAATTGACGGATAAATATCTCTTTATTTTCGAAAATCGGGCATTTAAATAATAAAATTAGGGTTTTTATTTCCAAAATAGATAAGTAAATTAGAAATTATAGCTATGACTGTGATGAAACGTCATAATCAGTACACACTAACAACAGCAAAAAAACTGAAGATATTTTTGTAGATTAATACTAGGGGTGAATATTGAGTCTTAATTGAGAAACAAGCTTAATATTAACTTTTCTAAGTTATATAAAATTGCTAAGACTTCATTTGATTATTTACCTAGCTTGAAACATCTTAAACAAAAACTTGTCAATGATTATATTTCTCAAAGTAACTTTTATCAAAATTTATATGTCTTAATATTTAAACTTTTCATACTTTATTTTTTGAGTGGATTATTTTAATCGCTAAAAGCTACTACTTTTTTGTTAATTTGTTCTTTATTAAAAATTAATAAAAAATATAGTAAGAATTTAAGAATTATTGTACGTAATGCTTTACCAAAAGGGATGGAATCCAAAATTGATAATAAGACTAAGATAAGGAATTTTTAGTTAAAATTAATTGAACAATTAATTTTAACTAAAAAATAGACCTGTATATTTGATATTACCAACCATACAAGTCTCTCTTGAAGAAATAAGTTAAGTAATAACAGTAGGTTTATCTCGTCCCGTAAATTCCTTAATGTTAGCTATTTCATCAGCTAATTGAATTAAAGGTTTCAAAGCTTGTTGAGTTTCAATATTGTGCTGATTAATATCTGGTTCATAACTTTCGATATAAATTCGTAAAGTTGCCCCTTTTGTTCCTGTCCCTGATAAACGGAAAACAATGCGAGAACCATCGGTAAACCCGATGCGAACACCTTGTTTTTGACTGACACTACTATCAACAGGATCAGCATAAGAAAAGTCATCAGCATAGGCAACTTCATAGTCACCATATTTCTTTCCTTTCATATTTTCTACCATTGATCGGAGTTTATCCATCAATTTATTAGCAGATTTTGATTGAACTTCTTCATAGTCATGGCGGGAATAATAATTTCGTCCGTATTCCTTCCAGTGTTCTTGTACAATTGTCTGAACAGATTTATTTTGAACTGCTAGAATGTTGAGCCAGAAAAGTACCGCCCATAGACCATCTTTTTCCCGAATATGATTTGAACCGGTTCCGAAACTTTCTTCTCCACAAAGGGTTGCTTTCCCCGCATCCAATAAGTTACCAAAGAATTTCCAACCGGTTGGGGTTTCATAACAATCAATGCCTAGTCTTTCAGCGACTCGATCTACGGCTGTACTAGTAGGCATAGAACGAGCAACCCCAGCTAAACCATCTTTATATCCAGGAACTAATTTCGCATTAGCAGTTAATATTGCTAAACTATCACTGGGAGTAACAAAAAAGTTACGTCCTAAAATCATGTTTCGATCACCATCTCCATCAGAAGCTGCTCCGAAGTCAGGAGCATTTTCTCCGAAAAGAATTTCTACTAAGTCATGAGCATAGACTAAATTAGGATCAGGATGACAACCCCCGAAGTCCTCTAAAGGAGTTCCATTTTTTACAGTTCCTTCCGGAGCCCCTAAGCACTTCTCAAATAAAGCACGAGCATAAGGTCCAGTTACAGCGTGGAGGGAGTCCATGCACATCCTAAAGCTTCCTGAACTCAACAAAGTTTTTATTTCGTCAAAATCAAATAATGTCTGCATTAATTCGACGTAGGGGACAATAGAGTCTATGACTTCTACTTCCATTGTTCCCAATATAAAAGATCCAGGGCAATCAAGGTTTATATCCGCTGTATCAAGTATCTTATATTCGCTGATGGTTTTAGTATGCTCAAAAATAGTACTGGTAACTTTTTCAGGGGCTGGTCCACCATTGGTTACATTATATTTAACCCCAAAGTCTCCGTTAGGTCCTCCAGGGTTGTGACTAGCTGAAAGGATAATACCTCCTAAAGCCTTAGATTTGCGAATAACAGCCGAAGCCGCTGGGGTAGAAAAAATACCATTACAGCCTACCAGAGTGCGCCTAATACCATTCGCAGCAGCCATTTTAAGGATAACTTGGATAGACTGACGGTTGTAATAACGACCATCTCCTCCTAAAACAAGAGTTTGTCCTTTGATCTCATTAAGAGAGTTAAAAATAGACTGGATAAAGTTTTCAAGATAATTAGGTTGTTGGAAAACAGTAACAGCTTTCCGTAGTCCAGAGGTTCCTGGTTTTTGATCAATAAAGGGAGTAGTCGAAACAGTACGAATGGTCATGTTAACCTAGCTCTAATCTTGATAGTGTAAGCGTTTGAACGATGTAGATGACTTCAGTATAGTAAATCGACCTGACCTTATTTTATAGTCAATAGGCAATGCAACAGTCTTGGAGTTATTTAGATACTTACTTTTTAGATAATCCTATAAGATTTGTTTTACTTGTCTATGCCCAAATAAGAATGGTATTTTCAATGTCTAAATCTTTCTTATCTTCTCTAATTATTCCCAGACTGATTATCGGGCTGGGAAATTGCGAAGCTAAATACGATGAAACTCGCCATAATATCGGGTTTGAAGCTCTTGATGCTTTAGCCAAGACTTGGCAATTGTCTTTTACAGAAAATCGCCGTTTTCAAGGTTTATTCACTGAGGGAATGGTTAAAGAAAACCAGAAAGTTTACTTACTTAAGCCCCTCACTTATATGAACCGTTCAGGTCAATCAGTTCGCGCCGTTAGCGATTGGTATAAACTATCATTGGCTTCCATATTAGTAGTTTATGACGATATGAATTTACCTGTCGGACGAATACGAATCAGATTAGGAGGATCAGCCGGAGGACACAATGGAATGAAGTCGATTATTTCTTACTTAGGTAGCCAGGACTTTCCTCGGTTACGTATTGGAATTGGTGAATCTCATCTTTCTAAAGGAACAATTTCCCATGTTTTAGGAAAGTTTACCCCTGATGAAAAGAAAGTTATGGAGAAGGTCTTACCCTTAGTAGTAAATGCTTTGGATATGAGTCTCAAAGAAGGAGTTGAAAAAGTGATGAGTCTTTATAATAACCGCACAGCTATCAAATGAGGTATAATACAGTGCCGTAGTGTAACTAAAATAGATGAGGTTTATCTGTTGCAGGAGTCATTAGAGTTAGAGTCAAGATTTCTTTTAAAGGTACTTTGGTTAGATGCTAATGTAGCGATTACTGTGGATCAAATAGTAGGAAAAGGAACAAGCCCCTTAACTGACTATTTCTTTTGGCCAAGACACGATGCTTGGCAACAGTTAAAAGATGAATTAGAAGCCAAACATTGGATTTCAGAAACCGAACGGATTGAAATTCTCAATCAAGCCACAGAAGTCATTAATTATTGGCAGGATCTTCGTAACCAAGGTAAACGCATCTCCATGGCTGACGCTCAAGTCAAGTTCCCGCAAGTTGTCTTCGGTGGCAGTAATTAATCTGATGGCGTCGACATATGAGGGCCGAGTCTTTGACCCTTTGCCCTCACCAAATTTTCTCTTTAGAATTGAATCCTTAGACTAGTCCACCAGACGCTTGAAGACGTGCTCTAGCTCGTTTGAAAGCTTGGGACGCTTTAATTTGTTCTGGGCGGTCATTTCCTTTGTTTGCTTGCTCTAAACGGGTTTGAGCTCTACTGAATTCCGTTTGTGCTTTCTCTTTGCTGATATCATCGTCAACCTCGGCTGAACTAACCAAGACTTTGAGAACATCATGGTCAACTTCAGCAAAGCCTCCCATAACTACTAAATTTTTCCAATTCTTACCAGGGCGAATTCGCATAACCCCAATATCGAGAGCAGTTAAGAGAGGAGCATGACCAGATAAGATTCCCAACTGTCCAGACATGCTTGGTAAGATGACTTCTTCTACAGCACCATTCCAAACGGTTTTGTCTGGAGTGATTACACGGATTTGTAATGTCATATCAGTTATTCGCTATTAGTTTTAACTATCAATTATTAGTTGTCAGTCAACAGTAACTCAAAAGGTATTTATTCAAGAAACTGTTGACTGAGGAAGAATTAGCTTTCTTGCAGTTTTTCGGCTTTGGCTTTCGCTTCGTCGATATTTCCGACTAAATAAAATGCCTGTTCAGGTAGATCATCGAGTTCCCCATTGAGAATCATTTGAAATCCCTTAATAGTCTCTTTGAGAGTTACATACTTACCAGGTGAACCAGTAAAAACCTCAGCCACAAAGAAAGGCTGAGATAAGAATCGTTCAATCTTACGAGCACGGTCTACAGTGCGGCGATCATCTTCAGATAATTCATCTAATCCTAGAATAGCGATAATATCTTGTAATTCCTTATAACGCTGTAAAGTTGATTGCACCGCACGGGCTGTATCATAGTGTTCCTGACCAACAATGGAAGGTTGTAACATAGTGCTGCTAGAATCCAGAGGATCAACTGCAGGATAAATCCCTTTAGAAGCTAGTGCACGGGATAACACAGTGGTTCCATCAAGATGAGCAAAGGTGGTTGCAGGAGCAGGGTCAGTTAGGTCATCTGCAGGAACGTAAACTGCTTGAACAGAGGTAATAGAGCCTTCTTTTGTAGAAGTAATCCGTTCTTGTAAATCTCCAACGTCAGTCCCTAAAGTTGGCTGATATCCAACTGCAGAGGGCATCCGTCCTAATAATGCAGACACTTCAGAACCTGCTTGAACAAATCGGAAAATGTTATCAACAAACAACAATACGTCTTGTTTGTTGACGTCACGGAAATATTCCGCCATGGTTAAACCGGATAGACCCACTCTCATCCTAGCCCCTGGTGGTTCATTCATTTGGCCGTAGACAAGAGCAATTTTCGATTCTTCGGGGTTATCAGGGTTAATAACCTTAGACTCAATCATTTCGTTGTAGAGGTCATTTCCTTCACGAGTACGTTCTCCTACACCAGCAAAAACAGAGACACCTCCGTGGTTAATAGCGATGTTGTTGATTAATTCCATCATGATGACGGTTTTACCGACACCTGCACCACCAAATAGACCAATTTTCCCCCCTTGACGATAAGGGGTCAGAAGGTCGATAACCTTAATCCCAGTTTCAAAAACTTTGGGTTCAGTTTCTAATTCAGTTAATTTAGGCGCGGGACGGTGAATGGGAGAAGTATTACTCATATCTACATCACCTTTCTCATCCACAGGCTTTCCTAGGACGTTAAAGATGCGACCAAGAGTAACTTTACCTACAGGAACGCTAATAGGCGCACCCGTATCAACAATTTCCATACCACGAACTAATCCGTCTGTCCCACTCATAGCAACAGCGCGAACTCGGTTGTCTCCTAATAATTGCTGTACTTCACAGGTAACGGAGACATTCACTCCAGCGGAGTTTGTGCCTTCAATTGTGAGTGCATTATAAATTCGAGGTAATTTGCCACTGGGGAATTCGGCATCAACAACCGGACCAATGACTTGAGTGATTTTACCAACGTTGGTTTGTTCTGTTACGGCTACCATACTTACTTCTATCTGTTTAAGGGGTTAGCTTAGAGTTTGGCTAAGATAGAACCTACTCTCATTAATCTTTTTTCACCACCCTATAGAGTACCACTTCTGGGTAACACGGGGAATGTCTCTAAGATTGTTTGGAGAAAAATAATCTTATCAAAACCTGTCATGTAAAAAATTAAAATTTAAAGATAGAGTTTAATCACTAACAACAAGCTTATCAAAAACTGTTATCCTAGTATAAATAGCATCTTATCAGGTTTTGTATCTGAGTTAAATTAGGTAAAATTAAATGTTTTTTTTTAAAAAACCTATGATCTATGGTGTTAAATACCAAAATCAACTCAATATATAAAATTTTAAATTTAGAAGAATTTATAAAATTATCTATTATAAAATATTAAGTAAGATAAAAATAGTTTGATCTATCAAAAAAATATAAAAAAGAAAAAGTATATATTGAAATTTTTAAGATAAAGATTATAGGCATAAGCCTATAAAGTCAAAATTTTTACTAAGACTTAAGAGATAGTAATAGCATATAAAAGTTTAGTGTTTATTGTTTATCCAAAACTAGTAATGGTTCTCTATTAAAAATAGTAAATATAACAGTAAATTACGCAGCGATTACTAACTAATAATAAAAATGTAGTAAAAATAAGCAAAAATTTAAACTACAATAGTTTTTTTATAGAAAATGGTATTATTTGACAATATATAATTATTTATACAAAAAATAAAAATAACAAAAAATATGAATATCAAGAAATAAATAGAATAGGATGAGAAGTCTTAGGCAAAAATGCTAAAAACAGAAAAGTCTATTTAGATGAGGCCGGATTTGATAATAGAGAGAATTCTCCGTATGTTCATGGACTTGAAACGGAAAGACGCTATTTCAATAAATTAATTACTAAATCCTGAGAAACTGTGAGTTTTGGTGATGGTACGCTTGAAGAAGCAGAGTTAAATTGAGTTATAATATGAGTTTTGAGAATTTAAAAATTAATACAATTGCTCACTAAAATATCAATTAGACAGTATTTACTTGCTAGGAGAACAGCAGGTTGAGCTCGTAGCTTGGTGAGAGGGGACAAAGCCACGTACTTACTCCTCTACCAATGTTGAAAAGAGTCGCAAGGGAGATTTATTTAAAGCTTGATTATCTTAAGGTTCTATTCCTAAATGTGAATTGAAAAATATTATTATTATGAATAATGTCACTTTTTATAAAAAAGAAACTATTAGAAATTAAAAGGGACTAGATATAAACTATGGTATCTTTTACCTGATTTTCTAGATTTAAAAAAAATTAAAATTGAGTATTGTGAACAGATAAATATAACAAACTGAAGTAATAATAAATAGATTTTATATAATTAAATAAATTAGTAATCAATTAAATTATTAAATAATTTTAAAAAAATAAACTAGAAAGCTTAAAAGCTTAGTTAAAAACAAAAATAAAATTTAAATTTCAATATATATATTGAAATTTAAATTTTATAGTAAAATCCGGAAGGTTAAATCAGATTAGATTTATGAAACTTTGCTAGTTTTTTTAAAAGTGTATTAATTAAAATCTGAAATTTTTTACTTTAAATCTTACACCAAATTAAATTATCATACTCTCCTGAGAAAAAAAAAAGATCAAACAATAATAGTGAGTTAATTTTTTAGCAAAATCACAATAATTTAGAAAGACTTATTTTAGTTAATAAATTTTTACCTATTCAAGTTAATAAATTTCATACTAGTTATGATTTCGGAAAGTAAACTAGCAAATACTTTCTATTAATTTCTAAAAATTTTTTTTTACTAAAAAACTATCCATCATTATCTTTTATTGATAAATAAGACTTTTTTAATATAACTTTATGTCTTTAGTCAAATATTCATTAATTAAATTCAGTTATTTTGTATTCTTCATTGAAATTTCATTCCATAAAGCCTCTTCCGAGACGTATGAACATTTATAGTCCTGACTTGTCAAGACAGTTAGTAATTTGGAATTTTAAACTATTAGTTTTAATATTTCTCTATGTTCATAGAACATACATATTTACTCTATGATTTGGGATATTTTACACAGTTGTTTTAAAAGAAACTAATTTTTAATCATTTTTTATTTAAAATACTTTCTTATTCTACAATCTTATATATAAGATTATAGAATAAGAAAGTATTAGCTTTTTTGAGTAATTACACCCTCTATAGTTTTCAACTTTATTTGAACATAATTTTTGTTTATATAACAAGATATTCTCTATGCTAATCTATATTTGCTATGTGCTGGTCTTAATTTTAATTTCTAGACTAATTTTATGATTATTTTATTAGTTAATAAACGTCTATATCCTAAATCTTTTTAAAAGAGAATGCTATTTTCTTAACCTTACATAGTTTCTACTTTTTAAAAACTAATTTTTATCATAATTAAACCAAGATGTAAACCTAAAGATATTTTTTATATGTCGTTTTATATAAATTATTTTTTTCTTATTATAAGTAAGTTTTTACAACTGCACCTAGTGTCATCAGTTAGTTCTAAGATGTAACTATTAGAACTTTTCAATAGGAATAATTCAGGGACCATTATCTTAGTAACGGTTACAAGTTAATTGTCTCGAACTTAGTTTTACTAACAAATAGAAATTTGGTTTAATATAGCAACAACTTTAACTCCAAATTCATTCTCAAAAACTAGTTTATTATAGTCTAAATTCCATAGTTCTAAGGCACAGTCATCATTAGAGTCGGTAGGAATTAAATATAAATAAAGCTTTTCATTCTCTTTATCATACTTACATTCAACAGTTTTAATAACTCCTATTTGCCTACTATTGAGAGCAACAGCTAAGCGTAAAATTGTACTTAGTTGTTTAACTATTTTTCGATAAGTATCCGGCAACTTACTATAGGGCTCATGTTTTTTCTTAGGGATACTTTTACGATGATAACGAGCCAAATTTGCAATAGTTTCTAATTCAAGTTCTGTAAACCCTAATAATTCTGCATTACGAATTAAATAATAAGAATGTTTATGATAAGCTGAATGACTAACATATAAACCACATTTGTGTAAAATAGTTGCTGCCCAAAGTAACTCCCATTCTTCTGTTCCCCAATTGTGAAGAATTCCTTTTAATTGCTCAAATAAACTTTGAGCAAATTGTGCTACTCTTTCACTATATTTTATGTTGACTTGATACTTTTGAGCGATTTGATAAACACTACGATGACGTACTTTTCCTTGATAACACAATCGATCTTCAATTAACTTGTGAGTTAACATCCAATCAACAATCATCCCTTCGCGTAATGCCCGTTCACAAACGGTAATATTATCCAATGTCAGCATGGCCATTGCTTCTACCAGAATTACTCCACCTGCCACAATAATTTCGGCACGTTTATCTGACATGCCTGAAATCTTCAACCGTTCTTCATAAGTCATTGAAGCAAACTTTTTTACCAAATCTTTAACCTCTTTACGTCCCATTCGATAACCTTGAAGAGGATTAGGAACTTCTCCTAACTTTTGTAATGCATTAATAGTCATTAGGGTTTCGATAGTTCCGGAAGTTCCCACAAGTTGGGGCTGTTCATTGTCACCTAGTTGACAACGTAATTCATTAATCGGACGTTCAAGCATTCCCCGCACATAAGCTCGTAAATTAGCAAATTCTATTTCACCGACAGGATCAGTAGTGATTAATTCTTCTGTGAGTCGCACCGCTCCAACTTTGGTACTGCTGAGAAAACGGGGTTCATGAACGTCAGCAAGGATAATTTCTGTTGAACCCCCTCCAATGTCAATAATGACATGAGGTCGGTCTTGAAAATCCATACCTGACAAGACTCCTAAATAGATACGACGCGCTTCTTCATAGCCAGAAATTAAGTCAACCTGAATACCAACTTCTAATAAGACTCGTTGAATAAAATCTTGTCCATTAGGAGCTTCTCTAGTAGCACTGGTAGCAATGGCGACAATATGATCCACTTTCAGACTAGTGGCTAAGTCTTTACAGCGTTTTAGAGATGCGATTGCCCGTTCTATAGCTTCTGTGGTTAACTTTCTAGTTTTTGCCTCCCGTTCCCCTAGCCGTACTGTATCTTTTTTTCGGTTTATAATTGTGAAGGTGAGCAAAGTTTTATCAATTTCTACTACCACCATATGGATTGAGTTTGTGCCAATATCAATGGCTGCTAATAAACAAGTATTACAGCGGTCACTATTAGTATGGTTAAAATTAAGGGATGTTGTCATAGACTCAATTTCTCGATTCTATTAATAGAATAAGTCCTTTGGGCAATTTATTAAACTATTTTTTTCAATCAATCAAAATCAAGTAACATAAGCATTGCCTAAATATTTATGTAAACGAGAAAAAATTGATAGTTTATAATTCGCTCATTATTGTAATAATTATATTTTTAAAAAAAGTTAGGAGTATTGATAATTTACAATCAGTAGTAGAGATCAAAAATACAACCGTACATATTAACATGTTATTTTAATTAAATAGATTTGGAATTATGAGATAAATGAAATCTTTTCTAATCTAAAAGTAGAGAACATATTAAATTTTTTAAGAAATAAATTACTCAGCTTAACAATAGAAGTATTAGAGATGTTAAAAACAGGACTTGACATTTTATAAATTTATAAACCTTGATCATGGCAATAAGTAAATCACTTACATCATATCAAATATTCAATAATCATTGAATATTTGATATGGAAAATTTTAGAAAAATTAAGTATGTGTTATGTAACATATACTTAATTTATTTTTTTTAGATAAAGATTCTACTTTTTTTAAAAAATCGATGTTTACTATTTTTAAATAAATCACTAAATAAAGATTATGGTCTAATAGTTAAAAAATTCTTCAAAAGAAGATAAGTTTCCAAAAAAAAAAAATTAAATAGTGAAGCCACAAATATTTTTATTAAAAACAAATAAATGATAATTATAAAAATTAATTTATTTATTAAATACAGATAATCAATTTGTAATTTTAAATTAATGTTAAATATGTAAACATAACTATAAATTTATAATAAATATACCCAAAATATAGTTTGGTAAATCAAAGTAAACTATATAAAAAAAGTATATATATTTATTATTCACTACTTCAGTAGTGAATAATAAATACCATTTGCTTAGATAAATTAATGCTCAATTAAATAATAAAAAAAATAATACGAGATACTAAATAGCTTTTAGATAAAAGTAAAAAAACTGAATCATATAAATAATTGTAAATAATTTTTTTATTGTATTAAATTTATGAAAAATTTAAATCTATACTTTTTTACAAAATACAGAGAAAATTCTGCCTAAATAAATAGAATAATCTAGTAATAGATTGTAGCTTATTAAAACAAAAACTTTAAATTTTAATAAAAAAAGATTAGTCAAAAGGAAATAAAATAAGATATTTATCTAGCTTAAACTCAGAGACATTAAATTAAATATACGAAATTAAGTGTAAATTTTTACTTTTTTTAAAAAAAATTGCTTATATCAAACTAGTAACAAAAATATTTAATGTAATAAAGCGGACAAATAAGAAAGTAAACTTCAAAAAGAGGTATTAAATACTAGCAACAAAAAAAGAGTTAAAGAGAACTATTTTCTTCCTACTTTCGTATTCCTTGGTACTAAGTTTATATTTTAGATCTGAACTGTTAAATAATTTTTTAAAATATCTTTTACTGGTTTTATGGTAGCTTCTGTGATAGAAAAATTATAAATAATTTAGTCTAAATTTATTTTATGGTTACTCCTTCTAAATCAACTTCCGAACCTACTTGGCTAACGATTATTCGACTCCTGCGGTGGAATAAACCTGCTGGAAGGCTTATTTTAATGATTCCTGCGTTATGGGCAGTTACTTTAGCATCTAGTGGGACTCCTCCTTTACCATTAGTGATAATAATTATTTTAGGAACCTTAGCCACCAGTGCGGGAGGTTGTGTTATTAATGATTTGTGGGACAGAAATATTGATTCTCAAGTAAAAAGAACTTCTACCCGTCCTTTGGCGGAAAAGTCTTTATCCGTAAAAGTAGGTATTATTGTTGCTTTTATCGCTTTAGGATGCGCATTGATTTTAGCTTTTTATCTTAATAACTTAAGTTTTTGGCTCTGTGTTGCTGCTTTTCCTGTAATTGTTTGTTATCCTCTAGCTAAGAGGGTTTTTCCTTTTCCTCAATTAGTTTTATCGTTAGCTTGGGGTTTTGCTGTTTTAATCAGTTGGACGGCAGTGACATCTCGGTTAGAACTTTCTACTTGGATATTATGGGGAACAACGGTATTTTGGACATTGGGATTTGATACAGTTTATGCAATGTCGGATCAGGAAGATGATAAAAAAATAGGAGTTAATTCTAGCGCTTTATTTTTTGGTTCTCGTGCTGCTGATGCTGTAGGAATATTCTTTGCAATAAGTGTTGGTTTATTATCCTATTTAGGAATAGTTTTAAAACTTAAAATTGGATTTTGGATCACTGTAGTTATTGTTATGGTAGGTTGGACAATTCAGTATTTTCACCTCCGTTCAACAGATATCCCTAAATCTGTCTATGAAGAGATTTTTCGTCAGAATGTTATATTAGGTTTTTTATTATTGGTAGGGATGGTGTTTGGTTAATCTTTTGTTTTAAATTTGTTACAAACATCGATTTTCTCTAATTCTTTCAGTTTTATAAGATAAAAATATCCTCCTTAATCGTCTTTGTTATTAATCCACTGTAAATATCTGTCAAACGAGCTTCAAAAATTAGTTAATAGTACTGTTAAAATCTTCTTTAGTTTCTTCAATAATTTGTCCTTAACTGTTTATCCTGAAGTCTGTAATACAAATAGCCTAGTGTTCTCCATCCTTTACCACTTTAATAATTGTGATTAACTCTCTTTTTAGGAAAATCTTCTCAATTACTATCTGTTCAAGATATCATTTTCTTAAAAATATATAAATTTATTATATATTCTTCATAATTGTTTTGATGCGGAGTTTATTTCCTATCCCACAATAATCCAGATTCTGTCCTAATAAACTTCTCGGTGGTTTGGAACAACTGGAATAGGGTTTATTGAGTATGAATATCTGTCCTTTTCAATCTAAATCCTCAAGTAATGGCCATTCATAGGAATACATCATGCTACTTAAGCATATAACATCCATAAAATCCAACAGCAAAAAAGCTAACTAATTAGCCATTTTTTCAATCCGTAATCTTTCTTGATAGAGCTAAAGTAAACAACTCAGATATAGCTCAGGTCCTAGGATAATATTAGGAATTATCAAATAAAATGAAAAAGATAAAATCAGTCAAAGCTATAAATTTGATAATCTCAATCGAGATTGCTATCGTAAACCCAACTCAAGAAAAAACTATTAACCAAACTTCAACACAACAAAAACGATAAGTTTTTTTAAAAAAAGGTAATTTTAATTTTCAAATCTTCAATACGATAGGTTTTGGGATTTTATTATTAAGCCCAAAACTTCTAATTTCCAAAGGTCGGCTAGTAATTTTTGAGCTTTCAAACAAATATTTTAGATTTCTCTAAATTCGTAGAATTTATCATATTTATCAGCTTTTTTTAAAAAAAATAGAAAGATTGACTACAATAAAAGCCAAATTTTGGGTAGCTTTTGTTTGTTTAGAAAGTTTAAGACTATATTTCTAAATACTGTTTGAGAGAATAATTTTTGGTGATTAGTCAACAAAAGTGAACCGCTCTTACTTTTTGCTTTAACAAGACCAACAAGAGTTTTGAGAAAGTGACAATATTCTAAACAAATATTAGAAGAAACAATCTGATTTTCAGAGATTTTTAACTAATTGTAAAGACGTTAATCAACGCTATCTTAACTATTAGTTTCTCTAAATCGTCAAAGCCTCTAAAAGCTCTGTCCATTATATTAGCTCTCCACCTGAATTCCCAAACTTTACCAAGCCCAGAAGAATCAGTGGCAGACTTAACCCTAACAATCATTAATCTACACGCAGTCTGACACCATCACCCAATAAGGGTTTGCACTAAACTAACACAGAGTCAACAGGGATTCTTTCTAAATGGCGGGAGGCGGATTTGAACCACCGACCTTCGGGTTATGAGCCCGACGAGCTACCAGACTGCTCTATCCCGCGCCGCTTTTACTAGTATAGCAAAAACTATAAGTTTATTGCAAGTTATTTTACTAAATACTTTCAAATCATAGATAATTCCCCAATGACTTCAAGGCGTTTGTAGTTACTAAGGTTCATAAATTTTTCGGCTAAGGTTTCGGCTACACTAGGAGTTATCCAACCTATATTTCGCAACACATGAAGAGCTGTGGCGTATTTAGCTCGTTTAGAGCCATCCATTACTTTAATTGCTAATCCTATTCCCTCTCCCACACGACCAACACATTGAATGCCTTCAGCCCCAGATTTACTGACGAGTTCTCCTTCAGTTAGACGCATCAATTCTGTATCGAAGGCTCCCACCCCAGCTACCATTGTCGGGTAGTAAGTCATTGCTCGGACAATTCTTTCTAAGTCTAGGTTATTCCCCGATGCTAACTGAGCATATAAATGAGCCATTTGACTAAGCTTCATAGAGTAGGTTGGAGCTCCACAATCATCATGAGCACTAATCAATTCTGCTCCTGGCATGGCTAACAACTCACCAATCTTGTCTAGGATTAAGTGTTGTACAGGGGAAGATTTTTCTAGATA
The DNA here is from genome assembly GCF_003574135.1 of cyanobacterium endosymbiont of Rhopalodia gibberula. GTDB lineage: Bacteria > Cyanobacteriota > Cyanobacteriia > Cyanobacteriales > Microcystaceae > Rippkaea. The sequence continues at coordinate 17,529 of NZ_AP018341.1, forward strand.
GGTATTAAGAGGCCAGTTGCGTTGTTGACAAATAGCTAACATTGCAGCGTGTTTTCCCGAACAATTATGCTGTAAAGGACTTCTACATCCTACAGGAATCGGGCATTGCAATGCACTAGGGTCAATATCAGCCCGCCAGAGTACATTGAAAACCTGTCGTGCCTGTTCAACCGTCCCTTGATGAGAGCTACAAATAACTGCTAAGTCTTTATCATTAAGCTCATAGCGTTCTAGGGTTCCAGTGGTAACTACAGCTATGGACTGGAAGGGTTTTAGAGCTGAACGGACAAAGGCAGTAGTTTCAGAATTTCCGGCGACTAATAAGAGTCTTCCACGAGCATCACAGACCGTTGCTTCAACTTGATGAGCTGACTCAACAATGCCTTCCCGTAATAAATGAACTTCTAATTTAGGAGTATGGGTGCGTGTTCCTCTGGTCATTCGATTCTAAAGTTTATGATTGTGGGTTGGTATAGGATGTGTTGAAATATTATTGAGACAGCCACATCATGATATCACCAATGACAATACCTCCAACAATCACTTCTGTACGAATTAGACGTTGTAAAATTGGATCCACTTGGTAGGACACAATCAGACGATCACGAGTTAATACTTCTGGAGGTTTAGTCCAAGTTTGTCCGTCATACCACCCTGACTCTTCATAAAAAATTGTCGGTTTTCTCAGGCGATCACCCACATAACACCAACCTAATCCCAATTGTATGATTACGAAAGTAACCACTAACCCTGCTCCTAGGTTATTGCATAGGATAAACAAAAAAGGGGATTTTTGGGGAGGAAAACTGGCTGCAGTAATGGGACTAGTTAATATCCATCCAATTAGTCCTACATAAATAAATTTTCGCCAATAGAGTCTAGTTTCTAGAGTTGCCCATCGAAAAAACCACGATTTTTTTAAGTCTTCGTATTCGTTAACAGGTTGTTGCTCGGTAGGAACGGGGCAGATTTTTATGGGCAATTCCCTCATGATAATTATAGCTGTATAGCTTGTAATTAGGATAATTCAATACGTTCAGCATGACCCCAGAACGCTTCCAAGTTATAAAATTCTCGTTCTTCAGGTAAAAGAATATGAACGATCACGTTCCCATAATCTTGTAGTATCCAAGTTCCTTGTCGTTTTCCTTCAACACGTAAGGGAGATTGTCTACAAGTCTGATTGACTTTTTCCTCGATCGCATCAGCAATTGCTTTGACTTGAGTAGTAGAAAATCCAGTAGTAAGAATAAAGTAGTCACTTAAGTAAGAAATTTCTGTGACTTTCAAAATAACAATATCATCGGCTTTGCGGTCATCAGCTGCCTGGACAATCGCCCAGATAAGAGTTTGGGTTTTTGGTTCAGTTGAATTATCTGTCACCGTTAAGGTCAAGGTATTTTCTGAGGGAGATAGCTCGTAATTTATCATTAAGCGTTAATTTATCTTAGACATCCAATGATTTATGGTTTAAACCAGGTTAAAGCGTTAATTATTCTTGGTAACTGCAGTAAACTCTATTCTAGTTTGAAGCAATGCCCAACTGCGAGTTAAAATAGCTCTTAGATAAAGATCTAACTGATAGCCATCTAAGTTAAGTTTTTAAGGAAAAATTACAGGTTCGCTGCACGCTTCCATAAAATTCACGTTCACTGAATACAATGCATGGTCCTGATCCTAGCGTACTTTTCTGATTGTATTCTAATGCATTAGCTAAATAATAGGATAGGATTCATATCTGAAGACTGCCTAGAGTAGAATTACTTAATAGCTGTCAATATCTTTTTGATATTTTACCCCAAATTGTTCTCTGGCTTTGAAAGTTTAACCTATTTTTGATCAATCCATCCCTGATTCATAGTAAATCTCAAAAAGCATGATCTAAATAATAGATAATCAAGTTGATAGACTATCAACTTGATTATTAAAAATAACAACTTTTATAAAAAAAGTATAAATATTGTCAAAATTTACATTGATTTTAAAACTAAACAGTGTCTAAGTAGATGAACTTAAATCAGTCTAAAGTAGAAACCAAATTAAATGAAAAAGATCACTGAATACCAGCATTACCATCTTTTTAAGACGGAAAAAACAGAAATATTTTGTTTAAATCTATCAAGAATAGAAAATCTTAAAAGAGAATAGAGTTACATTTAATATTTTAGACATTTATTTAGAGTTTTTTGTCTGTCATAGTTTTTATCTTTCTTTTGTAACATCAATTTTTCTAAGCTAATTAACACCATGGTCTATTATAAGAATTTAATTCGCTCTCAATATACTAATATTTCAGGTTAGACTTAAAAAAATAGAAGATTTTACTTTCATTCCACAAGTAAACACAGAACAAATGATCTGGTTAAGTTACAGTTTGAGAGATAAATTTAGAAAAAATTGCCTCTATGTTAATCAATTAACTATGATAATGCTTTAACCATAGATCTTGTTCTTCATTGACCACTCTAAAAAAGAATTTTTATTTATTAAGTCTACCCAGACTTTAGAACTCTCATTAATATAAGTGATAGCAGTAACATAGATTCACAATAGATGAAAAAGAGTATTGCATGGTTGGTAGGGAGTTTAAGTGTCTTGGAAATCATGACCCCCATTAGGGCCCTAGAAAACTCTATAGGCGAAGCAGGAATTAATGCTGAAAAGTTACACAAAGACCCTTACAATCTGACGGGACGTAAAATTGCCATCGGCCAAGTGGAAATTGGCCGACCTGGGCAATTTGGATTTGATAAGATTGCTGCCTGGAATCCAAAAATAAATCTAGCAGGAGTCTATTTTCGTAACAATTTTGTTAAACCTAACAGCAATTTAGACAACCATGCGGCAATGGTGGCAACAATGATGGTAAGTCAAGATAAACGAGTACCTGGAGTTGCTCCAAAGGCTAGACTGTACGCCTCAGCTGTTGGTGAGCTCAAACGAGGAGGACAACCCGAAGAGTGTTTAGCCAGTCAACACGTAGCCCAGCAAAATGGTGATGATGTTCGGGCGATTAATTTTAGTTTTGGGGAATCTTTACAACGAGATCCTAGAGAAAATGCTAGGCTTGATGGCAATGCTTTGTTGACTCAATGTATTGATTGGTCTGCAAGGGTTCATGACGTTCTTTATGTGATTGCTGGCAATCAAGGGGAGGGGGGCATTCCTATTCCGACAGATCATTACAATGGAATTACCACTGCTTATACGACTAAACAAAAAGGAAAGTTTACTAAAGTTGACTTTGCGAATTTAAGCGCGCTTCCGATAGGGATTGGTCGGCGTTTGATTAGGCGCGAAATTAATACAGGATTAAGGCGAGCAGTGAGTTTAGTCGCCCCAGGGAATAAAATTATCCTATATGATCTGTCGGGAAAAATTAATGAGGTCAGTGGGACAAGTTTTGCTGCCCCTCATATTACGGCCTCGGTAGCTTTGCTCCAGGAATTTGGTGATCGCCAACTACGAGAAAAACAAGCTAATTGGAGTTTAGACTCTCGTCGCCATCAAGTTATGAAAGCTGTCTTGCTTAATTCTGCTGATAAAATACAAGACCACGGCGATGGTTTATTACTAGGGATGGTTCGCACAGTTTTAAATAAAAAAAATCAAAACTGGTTAAAATCTGATGCCTATCACGACCCAAAGACCCCTTTAGATATAGAGATGGGAACAGGACATTTGAATACCTTTCGGGCTTATCAACAATTTAGTGCGGGTCAATGGAAACCTAATGGGGCAGTTTCTTCTCTAGGTTGGAATTATGATACAATCACCTATAATAAACATCATGACTATGTAATAGAAACCCCATTAAGCCACGGAAGTTATGTTGCTATTACACTTGTTTGGGACCGCCATGTTGAGTTAAATGATACTAATAGAAATAAGCGATACAATTTAGGCGAAACATTCCGTGATCGCGGCTTAAATAATTTAGATTTATATTTGATGCCGGCAACTGGCAAAAATGTTTCTCAAAGTGTCTGTTCTTCTATTAGTAAAGTAGACAACATTGAACATATTTTCTGTCAAGTTCCTAACACTGGACTATACAAAGTTCGAGTTCAGTATCCTCAACCTCTTAATCAATACAAACAACCTTATGGGTTAGCTTGGTGGACGGCTTCTTTGAGGTCCCTTCCACAGTGACCCTTCTTGAGAAAGTTAAAGCGTAATCGCTAGGTCCTCACAGTAAAAATCTATTTTACTGTTAAGTTGACTCCGAAAATACAGGAGAGTCTGAGACCGTCCTTTTTCCTCAAAACTGTTCGAGTTTATATTCTCTGTCTATCAGGAGATAAATCTTAACTTTAGATTAGTTTAACTATAAAGCTGAGAACTCTATCCCTAAATAATCCACAATTCGATTTCATCAACTTCAATACCATTTAATGGTATGTCATTTCAAATACATAATCATTTTGCTGATTCATTCATACAAGTTGAATACTCAGAGCAAGAGACTCCTCATTCTTAATAATCGATGCTTTTTTACCAAAGAGGTTTATTGGCTAACGTTAGTCGTTTGACCGCTATAATGTCAGGTCCATATTCAGTATCTTCCTTCAAATGTTTTATCTTAATTTTGATCTCTCAATAGTCACCAAACGCCTCAATTCATAGGAGTTTTCCGCACTCTTTGAGTACTAATCCAGAGATTGATCTATTGAAATCAGTGCTTTATCAATCCGTGACAGTTATTAAGCTCATTATCATCGCAGATTCTTGCTTTTGATTTGATTAAGATAAAAATCTGAAATTTCCACACTAAATTTACAGATATACTGATTCTTTGAAAGACTTTAACTCTAAGTAGTTAGACGTAAATAAACAGAATAATCTTATTACATTTTATAAGTTTAAAAGTAATTGCTGATCAAGAAGATTACTCAAAAAAATACTTAAAGTTCTAAGTAGTTAAATTTAATATATTATAGTGATCAGCAATTATAAGAGAAATCTATTTAGAATGTTTAGATAAGTAAAAAAATGAACAAACGTAGTAGAAAAGTAAAAGGTTAAATAAATGTAGTTTATAAAAAAAAAATACAATTTTTTTCCCTTGTTTTAATACAATTTAAACTAGAGTACTTGTACGTATTGAGTAGTTGTCAAGAATGACTGCTGTATATCTTTCTTTAAGATGTTCTACTTTTTTGAGTTTTTTATCTGTGATATATGAACCAATTATTTTCTATTTATAGCCACTTTTTTAAAAGTTTACAAATTATTGTAGGATCTAATTTTACTTTTATTTATGATTTTTAAAATTATAGATGGTTACTAACTATAATAAGTTCTTTATTCAATCTAAGTTTTTTTCTCCTACTCTTTAGAAAAAAACACAAATAATTCTTCTGTTTCCTAAATAATCTATCAAAAAATCATTTTTTTATTAAATCTTCTGATAGGTTCACTAAAAATAAATTTTTTAACTTTCCATTTTTTTGTATTTCAACATAAAATTTTTACTCTTGTTTTCGTTTTGGAGAAAATTTTATATCTTGAGTTAACTTTGATTATTCCTGCCCTTCTACTTATGTAAACTAAATTATTAGATAGGCTGGCATTCAATGATCGCTTTTTTCAACTAATTTTCCATTTTAAATTTATTTATACTTATCTATTTATGCTCATCCATTTATACACTTTCTTAATAGTTCTTTATATAGTGTTGTCTATTTATGTCTGACTTAACTGTAGGATAGATACGCTCTCTCTTTTTACCACTATCATCAACAATTAATTACTCCCTAAAATTTTTCTTGACGATATCTATGTAGGACAAGAAAATATAGACTTGCCATCATATCTCATAACTATATAGCAACTAATAGAAAAAATTTTATGATTTCTTGTTAAAGAGAATGTCAATGAAAATAGTGCTCCTGATGGAGTAATTAGTACTTCAAACACTATTGACTGGTGAAGAAAATAATCTAGCTATTGTCAGTGTCAGTCAGGTATTATCTCTTGACTGACACTGATACTGACACTGACAATTCACAATTTAGGTTGATAGACTTTAACATTTTAATCTGTTGGAGATTCTTAAACCCTAATTATGGATAGTGGTAAAGACTAAGTAAATGTTATTCATACCCTAGAAGATAATTATAGTTCAGACCAATTCAAGGGATGAGTAGGTCCATTTGTGCTGAAACTTTGTATTGATACTAATAATCGTATGGATACAGGGCTGATAATGACCTGATTCTACTAGATCCTGGGGGATAATTTTTTGCATTCCAACGGTAATGTCATTAGGGATTATAACTTATCGGGAGAAGACAAAATTGAATTTATTACCACTAGCTCACAATTTGGTTTTTTCGGAAATGATTAAAATATTTATCTAAACACCTTTAACATATTGATTGAAGTCTTTGGTTTTCTGAACAATTAATACCTTCAGCTTAATTAAAGACAATTATGTATTTAATGGCAAATTTCATTATGTCAAACATAAAAAGGTTATTATCCTGTGAAGTTTTAATTTAAAAAGCGGTAGCAGAAAAACTTACCACCGCTATAAGTTGGGGTTAATAATCCAGATAATTATCCGATAACCCATCATTAATCTGTAGCCTTAGCTAACAGATCCTGCTTTTTTTCGTTTGGTATAACCTTAACTTTGCCATCTTCATCAATGTCTACTAATGCGGTATCTCCCTCACCAACTCGGCCTGAAAGAATCTCCTCAGCTAAGACATCTTCAAGGAGACGCATAATGGCACGACGCAAAGGTCGCGCCCCATAAGCGGGGTTATACCCCTCTTCCACCAAACGTTCTTTGAAATTGTCAGTAACATTCAAAGTAATGCTCTTTTCAGTCAACCGAGCAAAGACTTCTTTAAGGAGAATTTCAGAGATTTCCTTAACCTCATTCTTATCTAACTGACGGAAGACAATAATTTCATCGAGACGGTTGAGGAATTCAGGACGGAAGTAATTCTTCAATTCCTCATTAACCAAAGCTCGAATCCGATTATATTGAGCCTCCGTTTTATTTTCTTCAAACTCAAATCCGAGTCCGCCGCCACCTTTTTCAATCACTTTAGACCCGATATTAGAGGTCATGATCAACAGAGTGTTTTTAAAGTCTACTGTACGACCCTTAGCGTCAGTAAGGCGACCGTCTTCTAGGATTTGCAAAAGCATATTAAAGACATCAGGGTGTGCTTTCTCAATTTCGTCAAAAAGAACCACTGTATAAGGACGACGGCGCACTGCTTCGGTTAACTGGCCCCCTTCGTTATAACCCACATATCCAGGAGGAGATCCAATTAACTTAGATACTGTATGGCGTTCCATATATTCAGACATATCTAGACGGATCATGGCATCTTCTGAACCAAAGAAATAAGCAGCTAATGCCTTAGTCAACTCAGTCTTACCTACTCCAGTAGGTCCAGAAAAGACAAAACTAGCAATGGGACGATTAGGGTTTTTCAGACCAACTCTTGCCCGGCGAATTGCTCGCGACACCGCTTTCACCGCATCTTCTTGACCAATCAAACGTTGGTGTAAGGTATCTTCCATGTGGAGCAACTTTTCGGATTCAGTCTCCGTCAGTTTGTTCACTGGAACTCCAGTCCAAGAGGCGACAATATGGGCGATCTCCTCCGAGTCTACAAAGGGTTCATCACTGTCCCCTTCTGCTTTCTTTGCGGAGGAGATTGATCGAATTTCCTCTTTAATTTCCATTTCACGATCACGCAGTTCTCCAGCTTTATCAAAGTCTTGAGCTCGGACTGCATCGTCTTTTTGTTTAAGGATAGAACGAAGCTCTTTGTCAAGTTCCTTAGCTGCTGGAGGTAGTTGGGAATTAATTAACCTTACCCGCGATCCTGCTTCATCAATGAGATCGATCGCCTTATCAGGAAGGTAGCGGTCTGAAATATAGCGGTCTGAAAGCTTAGCGGCAGCTTCCAGAGCTTCATCAAGGATCTTTAACTTATGGTGTTGTTCATAACGTTCCCGTAACCCATAGAGAATCTCAATGGTTTCGTCAACAGAGGGCTCACCCACCATAACTGGTTGGAAACGACGTTCTAAGGCTGCATCCCGCTCGATGTGTTTTCGGTATTCGTCGAGAGTGGTAGCTCCGACACACTGTAATTCTCCCCGTGCTAAAGCTGGTTTAAGAATATTAGCCGCATCAATTGCCCCTTCAGCCGCTCCTGCACCGATGAGAGTATGCACTTCGTCAATTACTAAAATCACATTTCCAGCCTGACGAATTTCGTCCATGATTTTCTTTAGACGTTCTTCAAATTCCCCACGATACTTAGTTCCGGCCACTAGCAAGCCAATATCGAGGGTAACTACTCGTTTTTCTTCGAGGATATCGGGGACATCTTTGGTGGCAATACGCTGAGCAAGACCTTCGGCAATTGCAGTTTTTCCTACTCCTGGTTCTCCAATTAAAACGGGATTGTTCTTAGTTCTACGACCAAGAATTTGGATCACCCGTTCAATTTCTTTTTGTCGTCCTACTACTGGATCAAGTTTTCCTTCTCCAGCCATATTGGTCAGATTAGAACCAAATTCATCGAGAGTTGGAGTTTTAGTTCGTCCAGATGGACCTCCCCCAGCAGCTACTTCAGCTGTTTCTCCAAGTTGTCGAATCACTTGAGTCCGAACTTTGGACAAATCTACTCCTAAATTTTCAAGAACTCGTGCGGCTACACCTTCTCCTTCACGGATTAACCCTAAAAGAAGATGTTCGGTTCCAATGTAGTTATGTCCGAGTTGTCGAGCTTCTTCTAATGAGAGTTCAAGGACTCTTTTAGCTCTTGGGGTAAAAGGAATTTCGACGGCGACAAACCCTGAACCACGTCCAATAATTTTTTCGACCTCAACGCGGGCGTCTTTGAGGTTGACACCCATGGACTTGAGAACTTTGGCCGCTACCCCAGTTCCTTCACCAATTAGCCCCAGAAGAATCTGTTCCGTCCCGACAAAGTTGTGTCCGAGACGGCGGGCCTCTTCTTGAGCCAGCATTATGACCTTGATAGCTTTTTCTGTAAAGCGTTCAAACATGATTTATCTGTCCATCACCTGCTGCTTTCCCTTGTAAGCTGATTTTAGCATTCAATATCCTAGGGAATAATCTAAAAACTTTCTTAAATTTTTTTGGCTGATTAATTATATTGATTGCCATTTATTGAGTTTACCATTTTTATTCTATCTATTTTTCTACTTGTTCATTACCCGTCTCTAATATTAGCCAATTGTATTTACTGAGACGTCCACTAATATATGACCACCAATGAGACAAATCCTCTCGAAATTGGGGGCGGTCTAAATTCCCTCGCCATAAAATTAAAGCATCTTCCCCTGTTTTTTGATAATAGCTTTTGCGTCTTCCTACCAATTGAAAGCCAATTTTTTTATATACGGCAAGGGCTGATTGATTAGAAACTTGCACTTCCAGGGTAGCACGTTCAAGATTACAGTTAGCAGCTTTTTTTAATAACCTGTAGAGTAATAGTTGTCCTAATCCTTGTCCTTGATAGTCGGGGTGAATCATCAATAATGCAATATGAGCTTCTTCTAAGATTGCCCAAAAACAACTACAACCAATAATAGAACCGAATTCTATCGATAAAACCAGTAAGCTACTATTCGGGTTATCTAATTCTCGCTGGTAACCTCTTTTTGTCCATAATCCTCCTAAACAGATACGATCTAACTCAACTAATTGAGTTAGTTGGTCATAGTGGGGTGTGTTTAGGATAAGACGTGAGGAAAACATTAAATTATTAATTTAGGCTAAATAGTAAATCAAAGTTAAAGGTAGCTGTAATGAAAGAAAAAAAGGTTGAGTTAATGACTATTAAATTATAAAAAAAAGTTTCATCAAAAATCAACAAAAATTTAAGCAAATTAAGAAGAGAGTTATTTAGATTTATCTTTATAAGATTATTGTTAATCTAACAAAGATAAAAAATATCTTATCATTAAATTTCAAAAACATCCATACAAAATGTTTACCAATATTTTTTAGTGAGTTACATGGTGCCTCTTAATAAAAAGACATTAAATATCCATTGTTTAGATATAGACAAAGTAGTTGCTATACATTAAAATACCTCCAAACTATTTAATAAAAATTAAATATATAATACTTGTTTACTAAGTGAAGAATTACTGTAGAAAGAAAAATTTCTTCTTTTTGTTTAGCTCAACTTACTGCCGGAAATTCTTCTATTAGGTTTAATTTTTCTAACATAGCTACGACAGCTGGAAGTAAATTTTACAATTATTCCCAATTTTAGAGTGTATATTAGAATTCTATTAAAAATTCAGCTATCGAATTAATTAGCATGAGATTTCTTATGTTGATTAACGTGTAAAAGCAATTTTATGTAAACGATTACTTCAATGAATTGCAAATTCTTTAAATTATGTATTTTTTTTAATAAATTTTAAATCTGTAGCAAATAATTCTAAATTTTTAAAAATCAAAAAAATAATTGAAGTTAACTTTGATCAAAAACTATATTTTTTAAATATATAATCTATTCATTTTATATCAATTAATTCCTATTAGTTAATCTAATTTGAGAGTAACCTATTAACCATTTCTATCAAAAAAAAATTAAATTAATATAATTCAGGAACCTATGTTCTTAAGTTTTATTAACTTTGTCTATAAAATATTTATAATAATTTATATCGTATTTTTTAGTTTAAAGTATCAAAGCTTAGAAATATATTATCATTAATTTTTAAACAATAAATCTGTTTTTTTTTAAAAAATAATTAGATTAGTATGATTTGCATTTATATCCACAAAATTCTATTGATAATGATTTATTGATTTATGAAGATTGAGTAGTTTTTAAAATAAAATTATTTATGATTGATTACTTTATATCTTTATTTTTTTAAAAAATAAAGATTAACAACCTTTACGTTATTCTAACATTAAACTTGCTTTACAATATCTTTTTTTACATTAGAATCTGCTAATTATAAGATTCTTGCAATTATCTCTCTGCTAATTTTTAAAAGATCCGGGTTAATTATTATCTAATATTTTTAACAGTAAAAATATACTTAATCTTATCTAAGATAAAATAAAAAGTTTATAGGCAAATTTACGGTTGAAGTAATACTTTGAATACTAAGAAGTATATAATTTAAAGTTAATTTAAATAAACTGGTCTGGTTACTAATTTATTAAATATTTTTAATAAAATTACTCCTCCTTAATATTTATCAGTTAACTCATGCTTTAAAACACTTCCTATATTTTATAATATAAAATACTAATTTATAAAATTTAAATAAAATTAAATAAAAATTTTCCGTTATAGAGTTATATTTTTTTATAAAAAAATATAACTCTATTTTTAAAGTATTTTATGTATAAAATTTAGATTTTAACCTACTATATTTATAGTCAAACTCCTTAATAAATACCTAAAATTTACTATAATAATGACCTTAATATTCTCAGTAAAAGTCAATTTTTGATCATATCTTTAATTTTTTAGTTTTTATAAACTATAAAACCTACCAACTTGACTACACTTAATACTGTTTTCCCAGTAAAAGTTATATGATACTTACTTATTATTAGATATTTACGGACATACCAATTTCTAGATTTTAGATAATTGCCTAGATTAAGTACTAATTTTTTTACTTTTAAAGTCCACTTTTTTTATTTTTTAAAAACTAAATATAGAGGTATTTAAATAAAAAACAAATAGCTTTTTTATGACTAAAAGTTGATATCTAGATTAGATACTTATTATTTTATTCAAAAGTTGTTTTAAAGAAAAATAAAAAATAAGTAGTTTAAAGTAAAATCCACTTTTTTATAAGAAATAATCTTTTTCTTACTTATAAGTAATTTTTTGTTTTCTTCTACTATTTGAAAGCTTTTATTCACTTATTTTAGATATAGAATAATGATATTGTTATTTATATCTGAGATGTTTTTCCGTCTTTCCTAAACTTTTATAGCAGTTTTTATAAAAACTGCTAATAGTTGAACATACTCTTCTTGCTAAGACTTGATACATCATCTATTTAAGTTTTTTTTGTTAGAAAACTTGGACAAGTGTAATTTTCTTGACAAATTCAACAGTTATATTGATATAGTATCGGAGGTATTTATTTTGGATGATTTTAACTGTATAAACGGCTTTATCGTATTAAGTAATTATAAATTTTTTTTAAAAAAACTGAAATTTCAAGATAAAAATTCACGTTGAACATCTCAATCCAGACCATCGTGGTACGAAAAATAAAATTGTCATGTCACCTAAGGCTGAGTATTCTAAATTTCACTAACAAAAAACCCTGTGCTGGTAGGACTTGAAGACAAAATTCTGTAAAAGAATATAAACTGAGAGTAGAGATAATTGACTAATTTTAACTGAAAATAAGAAGATCAATTACAAAAAACTAAATTAACGCATGACTATGAAGATTAATCAAGAAGGAACAATAGCCGCGATCGCTACGGCTATTGTTCCCCAACAAGGTAGTATCGGAATTGTGCGTCTATCGGGAAACCAGTCCCTAACCATTGCTAAAACTGTGTTTGATCTCCCTGGAAAGCAACTCTGGGAGACCCATCGTGTTCTCTACGGTTATATTCGCCATCCTCGAACCCAACAGGTGATAGATGAAGCCCTTCTAATATTGATGTTAGCTCCTCGTTCTTATACTCGTGAAGATGTTGTAGAATTTCACTGTCATGGAGGCATGATTCCTGTACAGCAGGTCCTACAATTATGTTTAGAATTAGGAGCAAAACTAGCACAACCTGGAGAATTTACCCTGCGGGCATTTCTTAACGGTAGGATCGACTTAACACAGGCTGAGAGTATAGCAGAATTGGTGGGGGCGCGCTCACCTCAAGCATCTCAAATAGCATTAGCTGGATTGCAAGGAAAACTAGCAACAACCATACATCAACTCCATAATGGTTGTTTAGATATACTAGCGGAAATAGAAGCTAGAATCGATTTTGAAGATGATTTACCCTCTTTAAATGAAAAACTAATTATTGAGGGGTTAGAAAAAATTTTAGCGAAATTACAGAAGGTTTTAATCACAGCCAGTCAAGGAGAATTACTCCGCAGTGGGATTAAAGTAGCTATTGTTGGTCGTCCCAATGTGGGAAAGTCGAGTTTATTCAATGCTTGGAGTCAATGCGATCGCGCAATTGTTACCAACTTACCAGGAACCACTAGAGATTTAATAGAATCACAGTTAGTGGTAGGAGGGATTCCTGTCCAAGTTTGGGATACTGCTGGAATTCGAGATACTGTGAATACAGTTGAAAAAATGGGAGTTGAGAGATCACGTCATGCTGCAAGTCATGCTGACCTTGTTTTACTAACCATTGATGCCCAATCAGGATGGACTGTAGAAGATCAAAAAATTTATCAACAGGTCAACCACCGTCCCTTAATTTTAGTTATTAATAAAATTGACTTAGGAACACCAGAATCAATACGATTTCCCTCGAAAATAAAACAAATTGTTGAAACAATTGCTGCAGAAAACCAAGGAATTGAAGTTTTAGAAAAAGCTATATTAGAATCGGTTAAAACTCAAAAAATAACAGCAGCTGATTTAGATTTAGCCATTAATCGACGGCAAGCAGCAGCCTTAATCCGTGCCAAAAATGCTTTAGAACAAGTACAAGAAACTATAGCTAATCAATTACCTTTAGATTTTTTAACAATTGATTTGCGTATTGCTATTAAAGCATTAGGAGAAATTACTGGAGACGAAGTTACAGAATCAATTTTAGAGAAAATCTTTAGCCGTTTTTGTATTGGAAAGTAGTAAGATCATTGACTCCAATTATAAGACTTAGTAAGTAAGTAACTTTAAATCAATGTAAAAAATAAATAATTTTGTATATTTACACTTAAGCAATTAAAATTAAATCTATAATACTTAAGTTCAGATCTTTAAAAATAACTTTTTTAAGTAAATTGAATTTATCTTGAAATATCTCTTCAGATATTTATTTATTTGAAAACTTTATAATTTTTTATTTAAAACTATTCCTTTTTTATTTTAGAGATAGTTCTGGACCTTAAATCAGTAGATAAATAAATATAATTATTTTTATTTCTATTATTTTAGACTTATTTCAACTAAAGCACTTGTGTACAATAAATAATTATTAAATAAGTAGTTATTAAAATAATTACTATACTTATTTTTTTATTTTTGGGATATTTTTCAGTTTAATCCGACTTTTTATCTAAAACTATGCTGTTTTTTTGAAGACTTTTCCTAGAAAAACAATATAGAATCTAGTACTAACTTTTATTTTTTCTATTCTTAGCTTATTTTCAAACAAAATCATGGATTATTACATAATTTAATTTATTTTATTTATAGTCAATTTCTACAGATTATTAAATCTACCCTGTGCGGGAATAGATTAACCTTTATAGCCTGATCCAGAATCCACCAAAATCTATCTAGAAAACAGACAGTGTTAGAATATTAGGACTCAGGATAAAGTACCTTAAAAATAGATAACAAACAAAATATCTTTTAAGCCCATTAATTTGTTAAGCCGTCATTAAAAAGACATCTTAAACATGCTTTCCCTAAATTCTTACCTGAGACTTTTATTTAATTAAAAAGTATTCATAACGAAAGACAGACGTTTCGGGAAACTTGTACAGACATCTACTGAATCATCAAGCAGTAGTTTCCCAAAAATATATCTATGTCAGTGTTATTCTTGTATTTATTCCCTGACCACCGTAATAGAATGGGGAAAGAGATATGAGCCTTTGACAGTTAATCGTAATAACTTGAGTGAAACAATCCTTAGATCCGTCTCCATTAAACTTAGATAAACTTTTTCCTTTTGAACTAGATGAGTTTCAAAAGGAAGCGATCACAGCCCTGACAGAGAGAAAGTCTGTTGTTGTCTGTGCGCCTACAGGTTCAGGAAAGACCGTTATTGGGGAATATGCAATTTACCACGCCCTCCAAATGGGTAAGCGTGTTTTCTATACCACTCCCCTTAAAGCCCTCTCAAATCAGAAATTCCGTGATTTTCAAGATAGATTTTGTCCAGAGGTAAACCAAGAGAAGCAAAACCTAGTGGGGTTAATAACGGGAGACATAGTGGTTAATGCTAATGCCCCTATCGTCATTATGACCACTGAGATTTTCCGTAATATGCTCTACAAAACCCCTATCGGACAGGTAGGAACGTCTCTAGAAAACGTAGCGACCGTAATTTTAGACGAGTGCCACTACATAAGCAATCGAGATCGCGGAACAGTCTGGGAAGAATCGATTATTTATTGTCCCCCTACCATTCAATTAGTTGCCTTGTCGGCTACCATCGGCAATCCCAAGGATCTTACCAATTGGATCAACCAAGTTCGAAAACCTACCCCTGGTATCGACCTAAGAACTGATGAAATCAGTTTATGTAAGTTGATTAATTCCGATTTTCGTCCTGTTCCCTTGCGATTTTACTTTAGTAGCAAAACGGGACTTTCTCCGCTCCTTAACCAGAAACAAAATGCTCTCAATCCTTGTTTAAAATCTAAAGGACAACCAAGCAAAAAACGGCGACTCAAACGCGAAGACTGTCCTAGCCTAATGACAGTGATTAGGCAACTCTATAAACAGGACTTGCTCCCTGCTATCTATGTTATTTTTAGTCGTCGAGGGTGCGATCAATCAGTACAGAGACTCGACGGTCTAACCTTAGTTTCTCCAGAAGAAGCTCAAGCTCTACAATATAATCTATTAACCTTCTTTCTCTCCAAAAATCTTCCCCTTCAAGAAAGCCTGCTTCAGGTGGTTAAAATTGAAAATCCTCTTCTGTATCAACCATTATTAAACTTTTTATCTAATCCATCCTATAGTGCAGATCTATTTGACCATTTAAGAAAAGATGAAGAAGCTAAAATCCATCTATTTCAATTATTAGCCAAGAATTGTCAATTGGTCAGAAGCGACCAACTCGAACCTCTAACAAGAGGCATTGCCGCCCACCATGCGGGAATTCTTCCTGTCTGGAAAGAATTAGTAGAGCAGTTGTTTGAAGCAGGTTTAGTGAAAGTGGTGTTTGCTACTGCAACCTTATCAGCAGGAATTAACATGCCAGCGCGAACTACAGTGATTTCTGCTCTCTCGAAACGCACCGATATTGGTCATAGCATGTTGACCCCATCCGAATTTTTGCAAATTGCTGGACGGGCAGGACGACGAGGAATGGATGAGATAGGTTATGTAGTAACGGTACAAACTCCCTTTGAAGGCTCAAAAGAAGCCGCTTATCTAGCAACAGCCGACTCGGAACCTTTAAAGAGTTGTTTTACTCCATCCTATGGCATGGTTTTGAACCTCTTGCAAAAACACACTTTAGATGAAGCTAAACATTTACTAGAGAGAAGTTTTGCAGAATACTTAGCCCAATTAAAATTGGAACCTGAACAACGGAATATTGCCAGTTTGACTACTGAATTAACAAAAGTGGATGTTGATTTAGCAGGACTAACAGAAACCGATCTTTTTACTTACGAGAAACTTAAGTCCCGTCTTAAAGAAGAACAGCGATTGTTGAAAGTTCTACAACAGCAAGCAGAGAAGACACATAAGCAAGAAATATCTCCTCAATTGGATAAGTTGAATTTGGGAGCTCTTCTTTATCTCAAAGGAAAACGGCTAAAATTGCGCAGTCCTCACTTAGCCGTATTAGTAGCAATGGCTCCTGGATCAGGCAAGTCTCATGATTATCTATGTTTAGGGGAAGATAACTATTGGTATAGGGTGAGACGTGACGATGTGGTTGATATTAGTGAGACTTCTCTTCCCCTTAATTTAGTTAAGGAGCTAAATTTGCCAGATATTGATACCTTTCCCTTTGGTAAAAGTCATAAGGGCGATGACAATCTGGTGAAGATCCATAGTCAAATAAGCGACCATGCTTTTTCTTTAAAGATCGCCCCAGAGGTGCTCGAGCAACAGCAACGTATTAATAACATTCAAGAGAAACTAGACAGCCATCCCCTCGCCCAACAAAAAAATCCGATCCGTTTACTAAAACTACACCGTCAACGCTTGAGACTCCGAGAACAACTTCATATCAGCCATGTTAAATTTCATAAACTCCAATCTCGTCAATCCTATTATTGGGAAGAATTCCTCAATTTAATCGATATTTTACAAGAGTTTAAAGCATTTCATGGTTATCAACCAACGACTCTAGGTCAAGCTTGTGCTGCTATTCGAGGAGAAAACGAACTTTGGTTAGGACTAGTAATTATGTCTGGATCTCTCGAACGTTTAGAGTCTCACCATTTGGCTGCTGTGGTGAGTGCCTTAATTACTGAAACCTTGCGTCCTGATACCTGGACGAATTACTTACCTTCTCCGGAAGTTTTAGATGTTTTTAACTATTCAAATGAAAACGAAGTAAGTTTGAGGGAAGTTCGTCGTCTTCTTTTTCAATCTCAGTCCCGGTATGATATCACTATTCCTGTGTGGTTAGAGTTAGAATTAACGGGAGTAGTTGAACAGTGGGCTTTAGGGACAGACTGGCAGGAATTATGCAAGAATACAAGTCTTGACGAAGGGGATTTAGTGCGCTTGTTGCGACGAACTATTGATCTTCTTTCGCAAATTCCTCAAATTCCAAACATTTCTAGCTATCTCAGGGAATCAGCTAAAGATGCCGTGACTAAACTTAAAAGGTTTCCAATTTAGTTTTATAAGTTTCAATATATGGGGTGTGTTTGTAAGCGTGTCCTTATGTTGAGCTATCGCTAAAGGGCAAAGCTTCTCGTCGGAGGACTAAGAACTTATTGAATATCATTCAAATATCCAGAATCTATAGTTACTCTAATCCTACATAGGTAAAGAAAAATTGAGAGTTTAAAATAACTTTTTGTAAGTTATTTTCATTTACTTTAAAACAAATTTTTAGATGAGGAACAATCCGTCTGTACTGTTGAGGTATTGACGGAGGAAAAGTCCTCAAACATAACTTATGGTGGTGCAATTTACTTATTTTTTTACTGTATAAAAGAACTTCTATACCTGTTGGGATAGACTAAAAATCAGTAATGTATCGTAGCTCTATATTACTTTTTAGAAGATATCATTAAAAATTGCCAGTAATGAACACGTTGAAACTTCTAGGATAATAATAAACCTGAATACTACCTTATTTTGGCTTATCATTAAAACAAGGTAGTATTCACCATTGGTTGACCATCACTATTGGGGTATATAATACAGTCTCTAACCGGAAAGATTACTTAATGTACCATTAATTGTAAATAGTTAGAAAGATCCATTAAAAATCAACTCCCGAGGAATTTTAGGAGTCATAATCAGGGTTTTACTTCTCCTTTCCATTATATAATTAGGGATGGGAATGCTAACCTCTGGAGAGGTGGCAGAGTGGTTAAATGCGGCGGTCTCGAAAACCGCTTCTGAGGCAACTCAGACGAGGGTTCGAATCCCTCCCTCTCCGTTACAGTTACGAAATTTTCTCAGGTAGCATAGCCCACTCTACAACGGTTTGCTTATCCTAATGTTGCCAAGATATCTTCTGCGTGACTGTCAGTTTTTACCTTTTCGTCTACATGGTTAATTTTGCCTTCAGCATCTATAATATAGGTGACACGCTTAGAATGACCGCCTCCGTCTACATCGTATGATTTAGTGATCTCTCCACCACTATCAACAAGGAGTTGAAAGGGTAGGCTATACTTCTCTTTGAATTTTAGGTGCGAAGCTTGATCGTCCATACTAACTCCAAGAACAACTATTTCTTTACCTTGATATTGATTGTAATTATCACGAAAACTCTGTGCCTCTTTGGTACAACCAGGAGTATCGTCCTTAGGATAAAAATACATAACAATGACTTTGCCTTTAAAATCGGATAAAGAAACAGTTTTGCCCTCATCATCCGTAGTAGTAAAATCTGGTGCAATGGTTCCAACAGATAAAACCATAGTTCTTAATTCCTTAGATTGAAAGTTTATTAATTTCGATCATAAGGTTTTACATGTTCTTTGAACACCTTTAACAATAAAGACATTGGACTTTTTCAAAAAAAATTTTTATGGCTGCTTCTTCAATTCAACTTCTGACTCTCTCAGACCTCAACTATTCTAGCAAGACTATAAAACGAGCTGAACGTGCTTTATGTTGCACTTCGTTTAGGTTATCTTTATTTGTTGCAATGGGAAAGAATAGTGTTCCTCTATCTAAAATTGCTCAATCCACTGGTGTTGAGAAAAAATACACTCAAAAGTTTCTTTCGTATCAAAAAACTGAAAGAGACTTAATGTGGTTAATTACTGTGGGTATCCTACGACGGGAAGTTGATGGACAAGGAATTACAGATAGTTTTCGTTTAACCCCCTTAGGACGGAAAGTTGTCGCTAAGTGGGAAAGCCAAGGAGAACAAGTGTCTCAACCTTCGTGGTGGGATTGTATAGTAAATCGCCTAACCCGTTGGTTTAATTTTCTTTTATTGTAAAAATACAAAAAGTCATGGGCACAGCTGAGCAAAAGTCTTATGTCCTTAATATTAGGTTTAACTGATTTATGAACTCTATCATGGTGGTAGGAACAACGTCCCACGCCGGAAAATCTTTTCTTACTACGGCTATTTGTCGAATTTTAGTTCGTCAAGGGTGGCGTGTTACCCCATTTAAGGGACAAAATATGTCATTAAATGCCTATATTACTCCTGATGGCGGGGAAATTGGGTACGCCCAAGCAGTACAGGCCTGGGCGGCCAAAATAATCCCTACAATCGAAATAAATCCTATTTTACTTAAACCTCAGGGAGATATGATATCCCAAGTCATTATGAAGGGGAGCATGATAGGAACAACCCATGCAGCTGAATATTATGAAAAGTATTTTGATAAAGGATGGAATGCTATTACATCATGTCTTGAGCATCTAAAAACAAGATATGATGTGATCGTTTGTGAAGGTGCCGGGAGTCCTGCTGAAATAAATTTAAAACACCGAGATCTAACGAATATGCGAGTTGCCCGCTATTTAAACGCAGCGACCATTTTGGTGGTTGATATCGATCGCGGAGGAGCATTTGCCCATGTGGTAGGAACCTTACAACTCCTTGAACCTGAAGAAAGGGCATTAATTAAGGGTATTATTATCAATAAATTTCGGGGACAGCGATCGTTATTAGATTCAGGGATTGATTGGTTAGAAAATTACACTAAAATTCCTGTTTTGGGAATTATTCCCTGGCGTAATTTTGTGTTCCCTTCAGAGGATTCTTTGAATTTATTAGATCGGCAATCATCCAATACAAAAGGAGAATTAACCATCAATGTTCTCCGCTTGTCTCATATTGCAAATTTTACAGATTTCGAGCCCCTAGATGCAGAACCAACAGTTAATTTAAAATATCTTGATCTCCAAGACCCTTTAAATTATCCTGACGCTGTAATTATTCCAGGCTCTAAAACTACTATCGTTGATTTAATTGAACTTCATAAAAGTGGAATGGCAAAAAAAATACGAGATTATATCAAGTTGGGAGGTGTTGTCATTGGGATTTGTGGTGGATTTCAAATGCTAGGAAAACAGATATTTGATTCTGAGCAATTAGAAAGTGACAAAAATTTCTGTTTAGGATTAAATTTACTTCCGATGGAAACAGTTATTACCCCTAAAAAAATTTCTCGCCAACGACAAATAATATCTAATTATCCCAAATCTGGTTTAATCGTAATAGGGTATGAAATTCACCAAGGAATTACTTGTTCAATCGAGTCAAAAAAAACAAGAAAAGCTATCACTTTGTACTCTTTATTTGATGATTCTAGTTTAGGAGTTGTTAACGATACTTATTCTGTTTGGGGTTGTTATTTACACGGACTATTTAATAATGGAGTCTGGCGACGGACTTGGTTGAATTTTCTACGTCAACGTAGGGGTTTATCTAGTTTGCCTACATCGATTAGTAATTATTGCGAACAACGGAATACTAACCTTGATATACTAGCTGATTTAGTGGAGGAATTTGTTAATCTAAAACCCATATTAAATTAGTTAATAGATTGTTAATCCTAAGGGTTTTAAAAATCATGACAGTTAAAGTACAGTTTCTACCTGATAAAATTACTATTGAAGCTCAGCCTGGTGAACTTATATTAGAGGTAGCACAAAGGGCAGAAGTGTTTATTCCCACAGGATGTTTAATGGGTTATTGTCATGCTTGTGAAGTGGAATTAGAGGACGGCAATCCTGTTTGTTCTTGTATTAGTATAATTCCAGCTGGAAGTGATTTTTTAAAAATTTATGTCTATTCCGATCCTGTTTGGTAATTAATAGAGTATTTTTTATTACACAAATTGTTGAGCTTTTAATAAGTTATTAGTTAATAACTTATATTTATAATTTAATAACTTATTAATATCCCTAGAAAAGGGAGAGATATAGGGAAAAAGCATCAAGATAAATATACATAATATTTTCTGAGGCTATTGTATAATTTTTCTATTTGCCAAATCTTCGGACTAGATTGGTATTTAGCTGTTTTTCCTTTTTAACAATTTTTTGGGGCTAATTTACTTAATAAATAACTTTTTACTCTTATGAATCGACTCTTGCCTAAAAATCCGGCATCTTCAATTAAATGTTTTGGACCAACTTGGAACAAATTTTCAGACTTTAATTGCCTAATTGTATCGTAGAGAGCTTTTGATTTATAACGTATATAAACCCCATACTCCCATTCTAACTTAATCTGACAGCAGTTGAAGTTTAGAAAACGGCTGAGAACAACTACCGTCCGTACAGCACAATCGTAATTCAGACAGTAATCACAGTTAACTTTTAATTTCTAATTCTGTATACGGAGAGGGAGGGATTCGAACCCTCGTTAAAGTTACCCTCAAACAGCATTTCCAGTGCTGCGCCTTCAACCACTCGGCCACCTCTCCAGGTGGGTCACAACTAAACAATTATAGGATAAAATGTTCTATTAGATCAAGTTTTCTTATAAAAGATTTGGGCAAGAGACAAAGTAAAGGGAATATTTTATTGTCAGGAGGAATATCACTTAGACTTTAACGCTTGCCAATCACTACGGCAAACCCTCAGTAATTGTGTTATTTTCAGCATAAATATCTAGATTTATCTAGAGGTCAACAGGATACATTGGAAATTTTATGACATCCTCACTTGCAGATAAACATAAATAGGCTCGCAAAACATCATTTTTGTTTCTCACACAAGAAGTGTATTTTTTTCATAATGTGTTGAGTAAATAATCTCTAATATACTTTTTTATATTACTGTTAGGTTTTCCCTTCTTCAACAATGACAACCAAGATAAATTGATGCACAGAGAATCGACATATGGACTGATTGATAACAACAACCACTGATGATGCCTAAAATTGAACAGGGGGTAATTCAAAAATAATATCAGCACCCCTTCAATTTCTTCATTAAGGACTAAGATGTGTTAACAACTCCCCGAATGACTGCATTTACCTCTGCTAAGCAGGAGCATGGGTTTGTAGTAGTTTTATATACTAAGTTTGTTCAAAGGCTGTAGAGTCAGGAAAATGAAGTTAGCTGAGACTTTCTTACATTTGTTGGATGGATTCATCCTCGTATTCTCCCATCCAAATTGAATATTCCTTCTTTTGGGGTACTGATATATTCAATGCCATGATGGAGCAAAGCACTTGCCATCTGAGTAATTTTAACCTCAACAATTACTACTTTTAGCAAATCTACCTTGTTATGAATGCCACTAGTCGTCGTTAAGTTTGCATCAATGCGACGATAAAGAATAACAATCCAGAACATGATCAGACACACAGACTAAGGGTGCTAAATAGCATATTAGAGTGGATTTCCAGGTTTTCTAAAATTAGATTTGGTTAATGAGAGCGATTAAACAATACGAGTTTAGCCCCTACTTGGACTGGTCGCCTAGTCATATTAGCCATTCTGCTGAAATGGAGACCAATATAGATATTTAATTCTAAGACATCAGTCCCCGCCTGTTAAATTTATTTGACATAATCTAATTAACTATCAAGGATAAATCTATTAAGAATAGCAATGATTAAGAGTCTTTAGCATTTCTTTCACTTGACGGATGTAATTGAGATATTTTCGAGAACCTATATGAGAAATTTCTAGTTCAGAAAAGTAGGTTAACGCTTTCGGAAAACTTTTCGTTCCATGAGTAAGATAATGATGAAATTTTCGGCGTTATTACTATAATTTTTTCTTAAAAAGAGAGTACAAAATAACCGATAAATCACCACTTTTTCATAATTTTTAAGATATCAATCTCTTTAGTTTATAGGGTTAAAAATCTCTTTCAGTAGTGAGATTAGAGGCTCATATTAATATAATTTATCGTTAAACTTCAAATTTATTCCTAGTATATAAATTTTGGGTTTATCCTGCGTTTTCGTCAAAAAAATTTTTTATAAAAAATGGAGTTATTACGAGTATCTTGTATATATAAATCTTAAAAGACTGTAATTATTATGTTTACCATCTCTGTCATATTTTATCCTTATTTTAAGGTTTGTCCTGACTCTTTTTCTTCAGCTCAATATCTTTTTATAATTTTCTTAAGTTTTTTAGGTTTCGTTCAGAATAAATCTGAGATTGAATAGACCTAATTATTAATCTTAAATAAGCATATTTTTAACAAATTAGTCAATATATAATAAAAATTACTGTGTTTTTAAGTAAGTTATAAAAAGCAACTAAAACTATAATTATTTGTTCTTTAACTTTAATCTATATATTTATTATTTTTATCTCATTATTTAGTATTTTATAATCAAGTGTATTTACAGAATTTTAGTAAAGAAAGTGGTATCTCTATAATCATTATTTACACATATGTAAATACTATTAATAATAAGTAAAACCTAGGAATATTGATAACAAAATCTAATGATGTCTGATAATTGGTATGTTTGTTGAGGATAGCTCACTAAAGGTCGTTTAATAATAATTATTTTTACTCCTAATTCAGTTGCTACTAACCTTTTTATTAACTCTCCTCCCTGTCTTCCCGATGCTTTAGAAACAACCAAAGAAATATTCCATTGCCGCCATAATGCTTGTTCTAATTCTGCACTAACAGGAGGACGTAAGGCAATTAAGCGATCACTGCTAAAGCCTGCTTTTATAGCCACTTCCAATGATTCTATTTTAGGAAGAACACGAGCAAATAAAACAGCGCGACTCTGCCAAATTTTAAATAAAGGTAATGGTTTATAACCAACACTTAATAAAGTTTTTTCTCCTTGAAGATAATTACCTTTAATCAAAGTGTCAAAATTATCGAGAGTAATGATTTCGGGAGAAGGAGGAAGGGATGCTCGTTCATAGCGGAGATAAGGTATATAATTTTCTTGGGAAACAGTGATTGCCTGCCGAGAAATCTGCACTGCATAAGGATGAGAAGCGTCTACAATAGCGATAATTTTTTCTTGTTGACATAAAAGTCGAATTTTGTCTGTATTTAAAGTACCTGTTTTTATAGTTAAATAGGGGCTCCTGGGATAGAGAATTTGGACATTTTCTGTAGCTACAGTGACGAGACAGGCTAGTCGCTCTGAAACGATAGATTCAGCAATTATAACACTATCTCTTGTTCCTCCAATTAGCCAAATTTTTCTCATAATTAATAATACTTATCCTCCTCCTCCTTTTAAAGCTTTTTGAAAATTATGACGGTAAGAAATATTAAAAATAATTAAAACTGGCCATAATAGACTTAAGATTAATTTGTCAGGTAATTGACGACTAAAGTTAGTGTAGCTATAGCCTTTGAGAAATTTCCAGATACCAGCTAAATAAACAACTAGTATAGTAAACAGGATTAGTTTAACCATTTTAATTCTCTTTTGAAAAGGTTAATTAAGGATACGTTTCCTTATAATCTTATCTCACTTATCTCAACTTTTTGTAAATTGAGTTACGCAATAACATTTTTTTACTTTAATCAACTCTGCATAAAACACCTACTATTTATCTAGATAATGGTCCATATCACTGATCGAATAAATAATCAATTTAACTTTATTAAATTTTAATATAAGTAAAAATATAGGCATAAGCTATCTTATCAGAAGATAAGTTTCACTCAAAGTAAATCACTCATTATTCTTTTAGAAAGCTAATATTTCTCGTTATTTACTGTATTAACTACTTTATTTTTTATCTTTTAATTATTCAATTTTTTTTTTATTTAATCATTTTTTTTATTTTAAAAAAATGATTTTTTTGCTGAATATCCAGAGTTTTGTGTTACTTTTTTTCTTAAAAATTTTTCTAAAATAGAGATTTTTCATATTTCTTTATAAAAGATTTTATAAAAATTATTCCTTAACTAATAAAATATTACTCACTACTATTTACTTTGTTTTTTCTATTACCTTGTTTATTTAAGTAATTACTCTAATAGATATTAGATAATTAATCATATTTCTTTTAAAATCAATAAAAATCTATCATTTTTTTTGATTTTACTGTAGACTCCTACTGCTGCTTTATTTTATATTTATAGTTTTTTTATAAAAAACTATTTAAGTTAAGTTAAAACTTTTTTTAATATCTAGATATTAAGCTATAATAAATATCTTTTATAGACAATAATTATATATTGTCTCCAATAAGAATAATTTGGGTATCTAAATCTATAAATTACCTGTAGTTTTTTTCAAATTTTAGTTGATATTAAGTATCTATCAATAATTATTATACTTTGATTGTTTAATTCTAGACAATATTTTTCAAAAATATTAGGTAACTTAGTTTTTTATTTATATTCACAACAGAAATAGTTAAAGTTTAAGATTTTTTTATGAAAATTTTTATATATTTTTATCTATAGAGTCATTAATTATAAATAATAAATTACCTTTTTCTATAAATCTAATAATTGTGTCATAAGTAGTTATTTCTCAGTATGTTAAAAACAATTAGCTGTTTTAGATAAATAACAAAATTTTGATGGAATTCAATTACAGTTTTAATTTTTTATTAATCCTAAAAAATAGCTAATTGGTTCCTTATAAAATAACTTATTAAATAAATTTAAACTAGAATAATTGACAAAAGTTAACAAATTAATTAATAGTTTTTAAAATAATTATTTTAAAAACTATTTAGCTTATAATTAATAATATTTTTCATTTAGAATGAATAGCCTTTTTCTAGTAATTTTACTGTATTTATCTTGATTAATCACTATTAATACTTTTTTTTTTATAACTAAAATAATATCTAAAACAGCTGGTTTATTTCAATAATTTAGATTTTTTCTACAGTGATTCGAAATTACTTTAAATATCAAAGTTAGTCGTTAAAAAATTGATTAATACAAATACTATATCCATATTTTTTAAAGAAAATATAGGAAGCTAACACTAAGGTTACTCCACAAAAATTGGCAAAGAGATCTTACCAAAAAATATATTTTAGCTTCTAATCCAAAAATTGATTTGAGATAGAGATTTAAATTAAAATAAGCTGCATTACTTTTACAATAAAAAGCTTTCTTATATTTATGTCTTAAATTATTTAAAATCTGATAATTAAGACGATAAAATTATCTTCTTTTAAAAAACTTTAAAGGTTATATTTGATCCTAATCCTCATAAAATTCAAGTCTTGATATAACTATTCTCAAAAAAATAAATGAGTATATTCACTACAAAAACTTTGTTAAAGTTATTCTTATATTACTACGCTATATTTACATATTAAATT
This sequence comes from cyanobacterium endosymbiont of Rhopalodia gibberula, assembly GCF_003574135.1. Taxonomy (GTDB): domain Bacteria; phylum Cyanobacteriota; class Cyanobacteriia; order Cyanobacteriales; family Microcystaceae; genus Rippkaea. The sequence continues at coordinate 44,313 of NZ_AP018341.1, forward strand.
AACAATTATATCTGATAATTTTCTAATTTATTTTCAATAATCGAGAGACTTTGTCTTCAAAGTATAGCAAATATTAAGATAGTTAAGCTATATATAGTATAATCAAAGTTATTATTAGCTAATAATTTTAATATTTATTACTAATAATCAACCAATAATATTCTTAATTATATCTTTTGTTATTGTTCTATTTTTACTAAAAACTCTACTAAATTAATTATTTAAATATCATAAATAATTTTTTTTATTTTTAATAAAAATTAAATATTTTTTGGCTAAATTTAAAATTTCATCTATTATCAATAACTTCAATAGTAGGCTGGTTAAGTATTAATAGATGTCTAATATTTATAAACAAGAAATAAGGTAAAAATAAGGTAAATATTAGTACATGAGTGTTTGTTAGATTTTGGTTAACTTTAATTTAGCTTATGTAATTTAAAACCTCTTCTGAACTTAATAAAATTTGATTTATACCAAAATAAGTTCAATTCTTATAATTTACTTTAGCTAAATTAAAGCCTCTACTAATAAAATAATTTTAGCAAATACTTTATTAATTAAATAATATTTATTGGTAAATTTATCAAATTCTTATCGACCGTTTTATGAATTGTATTAAGATGTTCTTATCGGTTTTAGAAGAGATACCAACAGTCACATCAGATGAGCTCCAAGTCAATTTTTAAAAAATGATAATTAATTTGAATATAAATGTGTAAGTTTTTATCCCCTGTATCTGTATTAATTATTACGCAAATAGTAGCATAATTACTAGTAAAAAAATATCAATCAAATTAGTCTAAAATAATCTCTTATTGAACTTTGATATATTCGGATTCTAAGTAAATATCTAAGACTCAATTCATGTACTTAAAAAACAAGAACAATTTCAAAATAAAGAAATTATTTATTAATTTTATGTTTTTTCAGAAAAATTAATTTTTTCTAAAAAAAATTTACTATCTAATTCAAAGAATTTTTGTATATCTTCTATATTTTTTAGAAAAACTATAGACTGAGATAAAGTATAGCAAATACTATTGTCAGTATAACTTACAAAGTTAGTGCGAATTCCTCCGTTGAATAAAATATTTTATTCGTTTGATTATTCTTAACCATAAAAATAAGTTATAGAAGTATAATAATCAATAATTAATAATGGTTAACTGCCCAACTTAAAAATTATCTACTATATAATTTAATGATAACTAAATTAATAACGTGATTTATGGCACGTCAACGTTTAAAATCTAATTTGCCGAAGAAAACTTGTAGAGTTTGCGGATTGTCTTTTACCTGGCGCAAAAAATGGGCTAAGTGTTGGGATGATGTAAAGTATTGCTCCGAACGCTGTCGTCGGCATGGTTCTTAGTCCAAATAGTGATCTTGACTTTTAACTTCATTTATGGTCGCAGTTCAACCTAGATTAACTATTCATGGCAGTGCGAGTTTCTTTACAGATAAAGAGGATTTAGAAAATGTCCGTCGACCTCTCTATAGTATTGTTAATGAAGTCTATCAACCACTTAAAAATCAAGAAAGTGTGATAGATAATATGATCTTGGGTCACTAATGTCTCAAAAATAAATCCCGTTTTGATGCTGGAACAAGATTTAGTTTTGCAGTTAGATAAACTAGTTTACATGAGTGCTTAATTAATGAATAGAACTAAACGAAAATTTAGCAGCGCAATTAAGATCTATCGCATCAAAAATCTCATTTGACTAGCTAAATTTTATAAATCTAAGATGATCAAATAATTTCTAATTTAGATTCATCTAAATTGGATGAGGAACTCAAGATTTTCATTTATGATCCCCCACATGGTTTCGCATATTAAAGGATAGCTCAAAAAGTAAAAAAATAACTATCAAGATAAAACGTAGTAATTAATTACTTAACTGTATTTAAAAGTAGGACTGGTTCATTTGAGTGATTGTCCTAGATGGTTATAAAAACATCATTGCAGGTACTTCTACAGAGATTAGGTTAAGAAATTACGGCGGGTGAGTGACTCAAAGATGCTGACTGGGAACTATGCTAACTCCCACAGTAATGTGGGTTATGTAGGAGTGGGAAAAGATATCGTCAATAAAATATCTAGCGGCAAAAATTATCATTCAAATAAATAATAGAGTGAACCTGTCCTATGCCACACAAAAATCTAAAATTAACCGAAGTAAACTAGGTTCAATATTTCTTGAATGAAAATGGGGTTATTGCTTAGGGTAAAACTTATAAAATCATCTTTGTAGCCTATCATGACAGTCTTACCATAAAGAAACCCTGGAATGGAAACTTATAAAACTTATAGGTTATAATAGTGGGGGGACTGTAAGAAATAAAAAGTCGAGAGAGTAGTCCATAGACGATAGGAAGAGTTAGCTATCAGCCGTTCACTATTTGCTAACTTCTAGAAATCGCCACCATAAAATGGTAGCGAAAGCATAACCATGGGACTTAAGGTCATAATCAAGTCTGCAGAAATTAATTATAAATAGATTTTAGATTTAAGGCTGTTAATGATTCCATGTTGTCTTCTTAAAGTTCCTGTTGTAAGTTGATATTGAATTGTAAAAAGCCTAAAAAACCATAGCCCATAATATCTAGAAATGTCTCAGTCTTTTTAAAGAGAAACACAAAAATACATATAATTTTATTATAAACCTAGTATAAGGTTCTTTAAACTATGGTAACTTGGCAATGTGTAACGGAATGTGGAGCTTGTTGTAGTCTTGATCCGGTAGATCGTCCGGACTTAGAAGATTATTTGACCCTAGAAGAAATAACCCACTATTTCAGTTTAGTGGGAAAGAGAGGATGGTGTATCAACTTTGATTGTGACACCCGTAGATGTCGTATTTATCAAAACCGTCCTGATTTTTGTCGAGTAACACCAGAAACATTCAAGAAAATGTATAAGATTGAGAAAGCAGAGTTTAATGATTTTGCTGTCAAATGTTGTCAGCAACAAATCGCAGGAGTTTATGGAGAAAATAGCCTTGAAATGGAGCATTACAACAAAGAAATAATGGTAGATAAGAAGACGGGAGATAAATAAATCGGTGACCTTGGGATGTTCCTTTCGGGCAGATTTTTTATCTATAAGGAGAGATAAGTCAACAATTAATTCAAATGCTTTTATGTAAAATCTACTTACTGAAACCAACTATAATTTGTCTATTTTGTTTTCTAGTGAATGATTAAACAAAGAATAAATTTAACTTAATAGTTGAGCACGAATGGTATTTCTCTCCTGTTTACAGTTCTACTTTTTTATCAATTAAAGCTATTTTTAGCTTAACCTAATTTCAACTTATTGTAGGTTTAATATATTAGTTTACTAGAAATAGATGTTCAGTAATTTCAGGTTAGACAGTAATTAATAAACATGTTTTTCTAACTCATGTCTGTGGAGTAATACTAGATTTTGCCTAGAATTTTCTAGCTTTTAGACAATCGATAGTAGAAGTTTTTATTGTGAAATATATAATATCAATTTAATCATTGAGGACAATACAATTTACTCTCTGAAGTTTTCATCTAGTCCGATCTCACAACTTAGGTTAATTAGATAAACCCAGCTATGGTACCATTTAACTTTACTTTTATTTCATAAATATTAAACAATCATGTTTTAAGGTAAATTAAGATGATTTCATACTATATTTAGGGATATGCAATCTTGTAAGACGCGTTAATATTAAATTTTATTGAAAATTACTTAAAGTAAATCTATTGAGTACTCACGCTATTAACCTTTGGACTATATCAATTTTTTTGTTATATTAGGTAGGCGCTCATGATGGACTATTTCATATCTGTGTTGAACGTAATCAAGACAAAGTTAAGTTTTAGTTTCAGCTAGTCTGTTTTCAGAGTAAACAAGTATTCAAGCAGGTAACTATCAATAAAAGTTAGAAAAGTAAATTATTCTATATCTCTATATTTAGTTCTTAACTCTAAACTCTTAGAAAGAATAGTATAGAATTCTTTTTCTTCTCATTGTTTCAATTTAGGTTAAACTAAACCACTTGTATTTATATATGTAATGAGCTGCTAAAAAGCTAAAATAACTTCTTTGACAATCAAACTACTTAAAAACTTTGCCATCCATTAATTGACTGACACAAATAACGCGCTTAGCGCAGATATATCCTATTGATACTATATCTATAGTATGCTTGCATGGTCTCTTCAACTTTTACATAACTTAATTTAAGACTATAATAATTATCTTTTAATCGACCTTAGCAGAAAAAATACATTAAAATAAGCTATGTAAAGATATTTAATCTGAAAAACTTAAGTTTTGGACAACTTTTGGGAAAAATTCAAAACCATTTGAGTATTGGTTAAATAACCAAATGATGATATGACTAATTGTCGTTATAATGCTATTTACTGTTATAAGTCTTAGATATTTATAGTGCTGAGTGATAGCATCTTTATTGAAGGAAAAATAATCTTAATTTAAGAGGCAACTGCTACTGATTCTGAAGGATCTTGTTTTCGATATAATTCCCTAAGAATTGTTTCTAAATCATTGGTTAGCTTTTCAGAACTGCTTTTTATTCTTTTTGAATTATATCTAGCCACTTCTATGGGCTTTCCAATAGTTACCGTTACATCGGTTCCCCAACTGGGATAGGGTTGGATATATCGAATCCCAACTGGAAGAATTTTAACTTGACATCCTGGGTTTTTGGATTCTACTTCTAGGGCAATACGGGCAACTCCTCGCTTAAGAGGATGAATTTTATTATCCCGGAAAATTCCTCCCTCTGGGAAGATAACTAACATTTCCCCTGCTTTTAGGAGCGCAACACTATGTTCTAAACTGCTTAATCCTGGACGCTTAACATCAATAGGAAATCCTCCCAAATGGTGAATTAGGCAACCTTGAATTCCTGTCATTTCGGTTGATGTCACCATAAACCGTACGTCTCGACTACTGACAAATCTTCCTACAGCTTTAGGGATGATCAAAGCATCCCATCGGGAACGATGGGTTGGGGCAACAATTGTTGGCCCAGTTATTGGAATATTTTCCTGGCCAGTAATTATGATTTGACCAAAAAATGAAGGCAACACTAACCAACACCCTAGATGGTATACCAACTTAACTAACCAGGGATTAATGGACGATTCAATTGAGTTACTAGATAAAGTAGATAAATTCATAAAATTAGGCAAAATACAACTTTTTTAAAAAAAGAATTTTTTATAACTATAGTTATTTTCAGCTTCACTTTAATCGGTCTTATGAATTAATGTCTCAAAAGTAGAGGACAGTTAATCGAGTGTCATTCACCAAGAACCTACATAATCAATAATCATTGAAAATTGACAATAGAAAAGAAGAATTGAAACTTACTATTCCTACAACAACATAGTTAGAAAAAAGTTGAACTATTTTTCCCTTATTGAGATTTTAGTAAATAAAATGCGATCAATCAGAGAAACAGTGAAATTAATTTAAATCATCTCTACAACTTGACTGACTTTCCCAACCTAAATAAATAGGAAACTATGTGTTAATTTTTTTCTATTGTATCTAACTGAGCGGTGGTTTTTTACTATTTTTAGGTAAAAATATTTCAATATGAATAGCAAAATTTTTCTTAATTTATTAAGTTATTCTTTTGTCAATAGCACTAATCCTGCCCCTGTAACTTCTGCTAAGATACTAATTAATCGAAAGATAGTAATAGCACAAAAAACTATTTGAATGGGAAAGTTTTCTGTTTTTAGTAAAAAAATAATTGCAGCTTCAAATACTCCCATACCACCAGGTGCACCAGGAATTAATAATCCTAATAACCAGGCAAAACTAAAAGCATTTAATAATAAAGGAATTTGAAACATTGATAGTGGAATAAATGCTGTCCAAGTTAAAATAAACCCTAGTCCTCTCAATAATATAAATCCCATCTCTCCCAATAAAATAGTCTTTGGATATTGTCTTAAATGAATCTCGCTATGAACATTTTTTTGCTTAATTTCTTTTAAATAAAAAAATATTTTATTAACAAAAAAAGGATGAATCACTAATAATCCAATTAACATGATTATTATCTGTATTACAGAAAACCAAGAGCTATAAGGATTTCTATTAACTCCAAAAGGATTACTTAATAAAGTAATTATTAAGGCTGAAATAGCCATAAATAATGGTTCTAATAAGACGCTAAAACTAGCAATTTTTAAAGAAATTCCTTGTTGAGAAATTGCAATTATACGTCCATAGAAATGTCCTATATTTCCAGGGATATACTTAGATATATTAGTAGTTAAATAAACTTTTAATCCCCATTTTTTTGTCATTGGTTGTTTAAGTATATTTAGGATTTTAACCCAGACTAATGCAGACCAAATATGAGAAAAAAAAGTAACCAAAAAGGCTAATATCAATAGATAACAACTTTGATGATCAAGAGTTACTGTTAGGACAGTACTCCAATTATTGTAAAAAGTATTTAATATAAACAATATAGCTATTCCAAAAATAAACCATCTTAAATAGATTTTTAGGAAAGCGATAGTTCTTTTCATATAGCAATTCTCTTTTAATATTCTTAAAAAGATATCTAAGTAAAAAAATACAAATTAAAAATAACTATTAATATTTTTTATATTCTCTTTGCTTCTCATACCAAATATTCAAAACCATCTGTTGAATAGTTCGTAATGGTTGATTAATTTTTCTAGCTAAAACTACGCAGTCTTCATATTCCGGTTGAACATTAATAATTGTTTTCTGTCCGTTAATTTTTTGACTAGCAACTTTAACTTTAACCATACCATAATCTGTATTTATTTTCTGAATTTCTCGGTTTAGTATAGAGCGATCTTGAACAAGATAACGTATTCCCAATGTAGTAGTTTCTTGAAAGATAATCTTTTTACAATCTATCATTTTATCCAGGGGGCAGATTACGGTTAATAAAATTCCTGGACGAGACTTTTTCATACCAATAGCTTGTGTAAATACATCCACAGCTCCTACTAAAAATAACTTTTCAAAAAGGTAACTAATTACCTGGGGATTAAGATCATCAATCTGAGTTTCTAACACAGCAATTTTTTCTGAGCTATTAATGGTATCTTCTAGCTGAGATACTCCGATCCATAACCTTAAAATATTGGGAATAGATAATTCCTGCGAACCTGCTCCTAAGCCAACTTTTTGTAATTTCATTGAGGGAGGAGAGCCAAACCTTGTTACTAAAGTAGCTGCAATAGCTGCTCCTGTAGGTGTTACTAATTCTTTATTAATACCATTACTATAGATAGGAACTTGATGAGATTCCCATAACTTAATTACTGCTGGAACAGGAACTGGCAAACATCCGTGAGCTGCCCAGACTATCCCCCCACCTGTCGGAATTGGTGAACAATATAAAGCTTCTATCCCTAACCAATCTAATCCTAAACAAGTTCCTACAATGTCCACAATGGCATCGGTAGCTCCCACTTCATGAAAGTGGACTTTTTCAGGCTCTACCCCGTGCACAGCCCCTTCTGCTATAGCTAATTGACGGAATATCTCCAGACTCCATTGAGTTGTCTGAGAGGATAAATTAGCTTGTTTAATCATTAATTCAATTTCGGGTAGATGACGCACACGACAATCATGACTATGATGATTCTCAGTTGACTGATTGTCTCTCAATAAGTCAACATGAATCTTGGTAGCTAATTGTCCTTGACGGTGGACCTGTTCTTTCCACAGACGATATTCTTCTTCAATACCCAATTTTCTAAGTTTTTCTATTAGATATTTTAGAGGAACACCACTGTCAACTAATGCTCCCAAACACATATCCCCAGCAATTCCTGTTGGACAGTCTAAATACCCTACTTTTTTCATGATTTTTGTAGACTTTTTCTCGTTTAGTGAAAAAAGAGTGTCATTATCTTTGGTTCATTTTAATACTTAAAATAAGATTTTATCCTTGACTTTTAACATGGCTAAACTATACGATCTCCATCCTAATAATCCCCAATCTCGTATTATTGAAGTAATTGTGAAAGACCTGAAACAAGGGGCAATTATGTTATACCCTACTGATACAGTTTATGCTATTGGTTGTGATCTCAATCATAAATCAGCTGTACAACGGATTAAGCAATTAAGACAATTGTTTAATAATAAATGTTTGGTCTGCCTCTGTTCTTCTTTGTCTAAGATTGCTGATTATGCTTTTGTCTCTGATAAAGCCTATCGGATAATGAAGCGTGTTATTCCTGGTCCTTATACTTTTTTGCTTCCAGGGACAAAATTAGTCTCTAAATTAATGATTAATCCCAAACAAAAAAACATAGGAATCAGAGTTCCTGATAGTAATATTTGTCAAATGATTTTAGAAGGTTTAGATAATCCTATTGTATCTAGTTCTATCTATTCACTCAATAAAAAAAGAGAATTTCTAAGCATTGCATTAGAAAAGGTAGAACTTTTTAACATCTTAGACAGTCAAGTTGATTTGATTATTGACAATAAATTAGAATCTGGATCTGAAGTATCTACTATTTTAGACATGACTTCTGATAATCCCATAGTTGTTCGACAAGGATTAGGTTGGGATGAGTTACAAAGTTGGATTACCTTAATGGTTTAATTGAATTGCTTAATTATCTAATATTAATTTAAGTAGATTTTAAACATAAAATTTATTACTACAATAATTACTGGTATTATAATTATTTAACCTCATAATTTTTATTGATGTTCGATTTTGTTCAAAATAATAACTCAAAATTTTTTTAAATGTTTTACGAGGTTCACACAATTAAATTCAACAATTTTAAGAAAAATTGGTGCGAACTGTTATAAGAGAAGTATTAGGTGTTGCTATTGATATCCGTAAAAGTTTTCCTCCTTTTGGACAATGGGTAGGCTATATCCTCAGTGTAGAAAATAAACGTATATTTTGGATTCTTAAAGGATTTACTCATAGGTTTATTTTCTTATCAGATAAGGTAGAGTTTCTCTATAAAGCCGCAGATTATCATATCCCACAGCATAAGATAATCATCCTTTAGAATTATCTCTATATTAGTGTCGACCTACAACTGAATGAACAACTAATGCTGTCAAAAAAAGCCAAACATGGGGTTTCTTAAAAAATACGGAAGTCTTTATTTGACTGATCTATGTCTACCCACTTAGATGACCTATAAAGGTGTTGTTTCAAGACTTTTTAAGAGGGCTCTGATCCTAGGAGTAGCTAAAAATATTTTAGTATCTTCTAATAACTTAGTCCCCCAGAGATTATCTTCCAGAAATTGCAATTCACCATATCGACTATCCAATTTTAAGGCGGTTTCCCCCAACTTAAGTCCTTCCTCTATTTTTCCTTGAGCATATAAGGCCACCGCCATGGCTAATTTTGGTTCTGCTTGTTCGGAATCAATGGTTAATGCTGTTTGCCACTCTTCAATCGCGCTCTTGGTATTTCCTTCTTCATACTTAATCAAACCAATATTATTAACCGCGGGCCAAAAATTTTTATCTTGGGCAATTGCCTTTTTATAAACTGCAATTGCATCCGTAATTTTTCTCAATTTTAGATAAGAATTACCTAAGTCAAACAAAGCTGGAGGGGTATCTGGTTTAAGTACAAGTCCCTGTTCCAATTCTCCTACTGCTGCTTGATACTTTCCTTGTTGGAAATAGGCATTTCCTAAGGTAAATTTAATTCCTGCTTCCTCTGGAGCTATGGATAATGCTTTTCGTAATGCCTCAATCGCTTGATCTAATTCTTGTTCTTGAATGTATAAAGTTCCTAAGATAAACCAAGGTTGATATCGAGTTGGAGCAAGTTGGGTGGCTAGTTTAGCCCTTGACAGGGCTAACTCGTATTGTTGAAAGCGAACTAATTGTACCGCGTCCTCGGCTAATTCTAAACCCCGTTGTTCCAATTGTTCTAAGTTTAATTGAGGAGTGTAGGGCAGAAGAGCCTGTCCCATCACGGGGGTTATCAAAGGACAAAAACCTGTCAAAGCAAATAGGAAAAGCAACCAGTTACGTTTAGGCACGGTATTTTTGTTAAAGTCTTTCAGAATAGCTAGTCGGTCATCCCAATCATTGTAGTCTGTCCCGTTCCAATTTGGTTAAACGATAGTGTTGGCAAATTTGGAGACTGTGAGTTGTGTAGGTTGTATCAACGATTACGACTATGTATATATAAATATTCTAACAAAGTTAGATTTATAAATTTAGCATTATCTAAATTAAATATTTTTACTTAATTCATATATTTTTAATAAAAAATTAAACTCAGTTTTATGAATGAGATTCAAAATATTAAAATACTAGTCATTACCCATGATAAAATTACAAATAAAATAAAAATAGTTTTATTTATTAAGAAATAATTTTAATATAAACTTGTTTTTTGTAGTTAAAATACAAAAAAACTTAATCAAAATTACAAGTTAATTATCAAAATTGACCTTAATTTAAAAAGGTTGTTTATCTCAAAATAGATTATCTTTGAATAAGATTTAATAAATACTATAAATAAATTTATAGAAAAGTAAGATTTTTTTGTATAACCATTAAATAGTAATACAGTGAATTTTTTAAAAAATAAGGCGAATAAACAATAAATATAAGTAGTACTAAAAAGTTTAAGTTAAAAATTGTAGATGTGAAAATTTTAGATATTAAGATAGTTAATTTTTAATAAAACTATTTTAATTAAAAGTAAGAAAGTCATTATCTACATGATAGGTTTTAGGTAAAAAAATAAATGCATAAATTATATAAATAATAAATAATTATATTCTATATAATAATTAAATATCTAGAGTCTTGATATAAGAAGTTTTAAGTAAACTTAAAAAAGTTAATTTATATTCTAAAAAAATACAAAGATTTTATAAAAATATTGCAAGTCAATTAATGTAACAAGTTGAAGTAGTAGTAAACATATTTCATGTTTCTTAAGTAGTTAGTATTTAATTAAATAATCAAGAAAAAATATCAAGATGGAAGTTTAGATGAATAAGATACTAATTAATAATCAAAAGTCTCCTTTAACAAACTACTTAGCTTTAAATAAAAAAATGTATTCTATTTATAATAGACAAAATTTTAAAAAACAAAAGATTTATGTTTAAGTCCATAAATATAATAATTATTATTGATAATTTAGTGAAAAATATCAGGAGTATTAGAGTCAATATATTGGACTCCAAGGACTCATTTATTTTTTTTACAAAACTGAAAAATAATTAGGCATTGAGTTAGAAAAAATACCACCTATTTGTATATCGAAAAAAACACTGCAAAATACCAATAACAAATAAAAGTTAATTTTTAAAATTACCTATAGATCCATAAATTATGTTAATATTTAGTTCTCGTGTTTCTTGAGTTAACACTTTACTAGTAAATTCATACATTATGAGTTCAGTATAATCAAAATAGTTTTGGTTATTGTTGGTATTCCCTATATACTCAACACAGTTATAATCTTTTATAAATAGAACAAAGTATAAAATAGGACCTCTATTTTTTATACTTAATTATATTTTCTACATAGGAAAGCTTTACTATGCCTCATAGTCTTACTCTAAAATCGAAATACCAATGTTTTGGAGGAACTGTTGCTTATTACAGTCATCAGTCCCAATGTTGTAATCATCCGATGAATTTCGCTGTTTATATTCCTCCTAAAGCAAAAAATAAACCTATTCCCGTTTTATATTATTTATCGGGATTAACCTGCACAGAAGAAAATTTTATTGTCAAAGCTGGAGCACATCAGTTTGCTGCTAAATACGGCATTATGCTAGTGGTTCCTGATACTAGTCCTCGTGATACAAAGATTGCAGAAGAAGATAAAACCTGGGATTTAGGAAGTGGGGCAGGGTTTTATGTTGATGCTACCATTGAACCATGGAACATTCATTATCAAATGTACAGCTATGTTACAAAAGAATTGTACAGTTTAGTACAGAATAATTTTAATGTAAATAGTGATAAAACTAGTATTTTTGGCCATTCCATGGGAGGTCATGGAGCGTTAGTTTGTGCATTAAAAAACTCTCAACAATACATATCAGTTTCTGCTTTTGCTCCTATTACATCACCAATTCATTGCCCTTGGGGAGAAAAAGCATTTACAGCTTATTTAGGAGATGATAAAAGCAATTGGCACCAATATGATGCAAGTGAATTAGTTAAAAAAACTCAGCTTCAATATCCGCTTTTAATTGATCAGGGCTTAGCTGATCCTTTTTATTGTCAGAAACAATTATTACCAGAAAAATTCAAAGAAATTTGTGAATATGTGGGACAATCTTTGATTTTGAGATTTCATAAAGAATATGATCACAGTTATTTTATGATCTCTAGTTTTATTGAAGATCACATCAGCTATCATGCCATGTATTTAAATAGTTAATCTTACTTAGGTAGAGTAAGTAATTTTTACTGTGTTTTATAGAAATAAAGTCAACTCTTCGAAATTTAACTTAAAATATCAAACTATTTTTTCCAGATATTTTTTATGGGCATGAATTCAGCTCAAAGTTATGAGGAGAAAAAAAGTAGCAGTTCTATACTATAAGCAGCATTCATTAACGTCGCTTATTTTGAACAAGCGACGTTAATGAATACTGTAATTACTTTTCCGTAGTTAGGAAATCTATATACAGATTATTTCTAACTTTAAAAAAGTATTTTTTTATATATTTAGCTATTATCATTTGTTTTTACTTTTGGTAAAAATGTTGATGTATTTTTTTACAGATTTGTACGGTTAATTCTACAGAAATAGGTTAATTAATTCTACTCTTATAAAAGTTTGTTATTACTTTTATAGTAAAGTATGCTGAGTTATTATTTATCTAATTAGATAAGAGTAAAATCCTGCTAAATAGCATTAGAAAGTTAAACTATTTAAAATTATAAACAACCGTTGTAGATATTGGCTTTAAAATTAACTATGAGTAACAGATAAACCTACAAAAAATTTTATTAATTAGCGTAATATTTGACTAATAAATTACTAAAGTTTTTTAGTTTTTTCTAAAAAACTTTAATAATAGCTCTATGAAAAAAGATTTTTAATACTTATTAAAATAGAATAGTTTAACTATAATATATAAAATTTTTAATTTAAAAATTTTATATATTATAGTTAAACTATTTAATTAACTTTTTGCTTGGCTAATATATTATATTTATTGGCTTATTTCTTTATTTCTAGAATAGGAATGTAAACTTAATCTTTTATATTTATACTTTTACGACGAGTTTTATTTAAATAAATTAAAATAAATGGATAAATAAAAAGCCGTCTATAATAGATATTTACATCAAAATCAATTGGTTATTTTAACAATTTAAAAACTATTTTTGAATCATTTATAGTTTTGCTAATTATTTTCTTAGATGTTATAAAATAACAAAAAATATATAATTATTTAATCGCAGCTGAGAAAATAATTTATTAATTTAAGTATAGAGATTTAATTTTATTAAACAATTGCTAAAACAAAATAATAACACTCTTCTATAAGAATTAAATAATCACTTTTATAAAAAATAGATGTCACAGTAGTATTCCTACTATATGTTGTTTAATCTAAAAATTAAACTTAACCAAAAAGACTCTATATCCTAAAAGTTTATATAGATAAGGTCAAAATTATGAGATGAGAATATTAGACTACACTTAGTTTTTATTGATAAAATCAGATTTAGCTAGCCACAAGTCGTTACTATAACAGAGCAATTAAAAAAGAATAAATTTATAAAAAATATCTAAATAATCAAGAAAAACTATTACATTAATTTAGAGTAGTAGCTACTCAATATTGACTTTTTTTATCTATTTAAATAGAGACAAATATTATGTTTTATATGATTAAAAATTATACAACAAGTTTATTATTAAAATAATGCAATATAAAATAATTTTTTATGTAAATTTTAACTACACAACTTTTTTGACTAGAGGTATTTATTTGTTTGTAAATATTTTATAGAGAGTAGCCAAATCTTTTTTTGTTTTTCAAAATTATTTTATATATGAAATAATTTTGAAATTTATTTCAACAGTCTGAAAAAAATTAACACGATTCTTTCTCATCCATATATAAAAATTTTATAGTAAAAATCTATTTTAATTTACTAATTAGCTTAGATTTTATCTTGCACTAACTGTCAAATAAAACGATATGAAGATTTTCTTGTGAAAAACGTAATTTCTCAAAAATTAAGTGCTGTTGAAGGTTATGTCAAATAGTTTATTGTCTATATAAACAAATATAATTAACTCAAAAAACTCTCTTACATTAGCTATTGTAAAACGACAATAGACAAAAGCTATTTTTTACCTTGATAGATTTCTAAAATCTTAGAACTTTAATTTCTATAAAAATTTAGTTAAAATAAAAGTCTTATAAAATATTGCTTAATAATTTATCTAAATAAATATATAAAGAGTTTAATATTTTTTTAATAAAAATAAAGTAACACAAATAAAGTTTAATTTTTAAGATAAAAATATTGTAGTTTCATAGAATAAATAAGGATTTTTGACTTAGCTATTGGACAGAAAGCTCCCACTCTATAAACAAATGAGAAACATCGGACTATAAGGGAGTACTTCGAATGTTTTAAGGTCGGAATAAAAACACACTCAAAGCTTGACAACAAAGCCCCAAAAATTAGACTATAACAAGTCTAATTGACATCTAAAAACGGGCTCAGATAAAGGTATTTTTCTTTATCTGAGCCAAGGAAAATACGTTTACTTAAGTTTTTCTTAAAAGTACAAAACAATACATTAACAACCGATGGGTAATAGCTAGTGTTGATTGTGGAAAAAGTTCGATGGAAATAATAGATAAATAACAATATTTTTTATCCAGATAAAGATTAGTGAAACAACAATGTCTTATTCTTAGGTAGAAAAACTTGCCCCATAAGCTTATGTTACTCGTTGACAGGTTATCCTTAAAATCAGTTATTTTAAAGTTAAAATTGGTTATCTCAGAGTTAAGACACCCTGTTTATTGATACTTTCACACTTTCTATGTTGACTATTATTGGTTGTGGTAATCTAAATCGATCTGATGATGCTGTGGGGGTTGTCATTTCCCAAAACCTTCAGGAATTTCTTCTGGAACACCCTGCTTCTAATGTTCGTATCTATGATTGTGGAACGGCTGGAATAGAAGTTATGTTCCAAGCTAGAGGTAGTCATAAATTAATCATTATTGATGCATGTTCGACCGACTCCCCTCCAGGAACTATTTTTGAAGTCCCCGGAGAAGAGTTAGAAAATTTACCAACACCAAGTTATAACTTACATGATTTTCGGTGGGATCATGCCTTAGCAGCCGGACGCAAAATTTTCAAAAATGATTTCCCTCAAGAAGTAATCGTTTACTTAATTGAGGCAAAAAACTTGGAACTAGGATTGGAATTAACTCCTCCAATACAAGAAGCTGCTACAGTAGTTTTGGAGAAGTTGAAAAAGCAAATCCTAAGCCGGTAAAAACTTAAGTGAAATGTTTTTTGAGTAAATTATCCACTTGTCTGATACTAACCTGATTATATTGAATTTTATCAGGTAGAATTACTACATTCGGTCCTTTTTTGCACTGTTTAAGACATCCCGTTAACCTAATTTCTACCTGATTCTCTAAACCGTTATCAACTAATTTTGTCTTTATTTGTTGACATAAAGTTTTTCCTCCCCGCTCCCAACACTCAGTTTGTTTACAGACTAAAATTCTCTTTTTACTAACTTTTTCCTGCATAATCACCACATAGGGTTCTTGAGGTTGAGTTAAAATTTTAATAGTTTCTGCTTTAAGCTTAAAAATTCCCATCCTACTCTTTGTTTCCCTAGTTCCTTCAACTTCTAGCCAAGCCTTAGGAGAAAGTTTAGTATCCAGGTAAGCTCCTAACTTTTCAGGGATTTCTACCCAAAATTCTCTTGAGGTCACTCTAATACGTAAATACTTAGTTTTCACTCCGTCTTTCATAACAAAGTTTTCTAATTGACCGATAAGGCGGAAGGGAGAAATCGTTAAAAACTTTGACATACTTTTTTATTTATTAATGAAATAATTGGTAATTACATTTATTGTTAACATCAATACTGGTTTAACTAGTAGGTTAATTTTTAACCAGAGGCTAATCATCGATTAACCACAGTCTAAATCTGTACGACGACAATAGAACTAGTTGGACTTGTAAAAGTTGATTAGTACAGTACAGCAATACCAGAGAATTTATAGATTCTGAAGACACATGATATACACTTCAACGATTTCTTCGAGCAGCTTCTATGACTTGGGTTGATTCTGAGGAAAAGTAAGCTTAGTTTATCGACATCAACAAATGAATATAGTTGTTATTGTTACTTTACATAGAAAATTACTATGAACATTTATTATTCTTAAGTATCCCAATAAAACAAATTGGTGTCAAAGACAATTCAGAACTAGATTAAATCTGGGTTTATCCCTTTTTGCCCTAGTCCTGAATTTTCTGGTATATCCTTGGGGGTCTATAAACTGTTGCTAAAATGAGGTATTTTAGATATGTAAAGTTTAATATAAAGAAGGGGACAACAAAAATGACAACTGCTCAAGGCTTGGTACGTGCTTTTGGAGAAGTGGGAGAAAACTCTGTCTTACTAGACAAGAGCGTTACCATTCCTATTTGTGAAGGATTGAACATGTTGATAGCTAGTTTTCAAGGACTATACCTTCAATATGAAAAGCATCATTTTGTTGTAGAAGGTTCGGAATTCTACTCTTTACACGAATTTTTTAACGAAAGTTACGATGATGTTCGTGGTCATGTTCACGACCTCGCTGAACGGTTGAATGGACTTGGAGGAATTCCCGCAGCTAGTTTTAGTAAATTAGCTGAGTTGTGTTGCTTTAAACCTGAAGCAGATGGGTCTTACGGCTGTCGCGAGATGGTAGAACATGATTTAGGAGCAGAACAGGAAGTTATCAAACTACTTCGTAAACAGGCTGCTCAGGCTGAAAGTTTAGGAGATAGAGCAACTCGTTATCTTTATGAGCAAATTCTTCTTAAAACAGAAGAACGAGCTTATCATTTAGATCATTTCTTGGTTAGCGACAGCTTGACTTTAGGTTTTGTTAATAACTGAAACTAGAACCTTCCTAAGATTTCTCTAAAAATAAACAAGCAATAGCTGATTGAACGAACTCCCATTCATTTTTTAATGGGAGTTTTCGTATCTCTAAGTTAGTTCACACTCAATCTCTTCTAGCGTTAATTGACGACCAATAAATACTAATCGAGTTTGACGCAGTTCATCACATTTCCAAGGACGATCATAAAAGGTATCAAAGCGATCACCCACTCCTTGTAAAACTAACCGCATGGGTTTAGATGGAACATTTACAAACCCTTTAATCCTATAAATTTCTTGGTTTTTGACTATTTTTTTAAGTTGATTGACCAAACTTTTAAGCTCAAACTCTTGATTTAAAATTACTTGAATAGAATTAATATCATCATCGTGATTGTGGTCTTCTTCCTGCTCGTGATAATTAGGGCGACTCTTTAAATTGTCTTCAACAGCGGCATTAAACCCTAATAAAACATTAGGATTAATTTCCCCATTATCACAAGCAACCACTTTAACTTCTGGTCTTAATTCTTGTTCTAACCACTTTTTAACTTGATGAAGTTGAAACGGCTCAATTAAGTCAGTTTTAGTTAACAATACTAAATCTGCACAAATTAACTGATTTTTAAATAACTCCTCAATTGAAGTTTCATGTTCTAGGCTGGGATCGGCCTGTCGTTGCGCTTCTAAGGCAGCTGAATTTTTCACTAAAGTCCCTGAAACTAGAGCTTGAGTATCTACCACTGTTACCACCCCATCTACAGTAGCGCTGTTACGGATTTCTGGCCACTGAAAGGCTTGAACTAAAGGCTTTGGTAATGCCAATCCAGAGGTCTCAATTAGCACAAAATCAATTGTCTCACGCCTTTCCAATAATTTTTTCATAGTCGGAAAAAATTCTTCTTGGACGGTACAACACAAACACCCATTGGTTAATTCAACAATATTAGTATTTGAGTTTCCATCCTCATCGCAAATCTGACAATCTCGCAAAAGTTCCCCATCTATTCCTACTTCCCCAAATTCGTTAACCAAAACAGCAATTCGTCTTTGTTGATTATGTTGTAGTAGATGACGAACTAATGTTGTCTTACCTGCTCCGAGAAAGCCAGTAATAACCGTAACAGGGATCTTATGCATAGTAAATTCCAGCACACCGTTAGATGACGTTGTTATCAACAGTTACCTTTGAAAAACTCTAAAAAATATCAAAGAAGTTTATCAATTCTCAGTCACATTTTTTATGGTACCATCTTAGCTCCAAAATAGCGTAACTATATTTCAATTTAATTAAGATTAAACACAAGAGATACTAAAATTAAGACACCAAATCCTAAACGATACCAAACAAAAATCCAAGTATCACGATTTTGTAAATAGCTGGTTAACCAAGCAATAGCTAAATAGGAAAAAATTGCTGAAGAGATAACTCCGATAATAACAGGAAATAAAATTTCTTTAGAAGAGCCTAGAACTAAAACTTCTTTAAATTCTGCAAATCCTGCTATAGTAATGGCTGGAATTCCTAGTAGAAAAGAAAACTTGGCTGCTGTTGCCCGTTCTAAATTCATAAATAATCCGGCCGTCATAGTAGAACCTGAACGAGAAACTCCTGGAATTAAAGCAAGAGTTTGGGCTAATCCAATTAATATCCCATCTTGTAATGTTAGTTCTCTAAAATCTCGTTTATGAGTTCCTAACCTTTCTGATAAAGCTAACAATACAGCCATCACAATTGAAGCAATTGCAATTGCCCCTACACTTCGTAATGGAGAATTATCTAAATCAACAACCAACAATTTCCACAATAATCCAAAAAATACAATTGGTAAAGTTCCTAACGCAATACCCGCTGCCAGTCGAAAATCATAAGATTTATAATCCGAGATACAAATAGCTTTTACCATCCCATCAATAATCTCTGTTAAATCTGACCAAAAATACCATATCACTGCAGTAATACTTCCTAGTTGAATCACTGCTGTAAAAGATACTCCAGGATCACCCCATCCTAAAGCCAAGGGGATAACTTTTAAATGGGCCGTACTACTAATGGGCAAAAATTCTGTCAATCCTTGTACCATTCCTAACACAATAGCCTGAAGCCAGTTAAATTGAAAAATGGGAGTATCAGAAACTTTTAGGGAAGTAGATTGGACAGTTGCTGTAAAACCTAAAAATAGGCTTAATCCACTACTAAAAGCAAAAAAAATAGCTAATTTTAATGGTTTGTGTTTCGGTTTAGTCATAGGAATTGAGAGATTTATATAAAATTAGAGGATAAAAGTTTCAGCAATTTTATCAATAAATACTTGATGTCTAAAACTTTTTTGGGAAAATTTAGAGAACTAGAAATTTATCCCCTAATAATCCATAAATCTAAGCTTAATTATTCATTAAAAAACTAGGTCTTGGAAAAATTTATCAGAGTCATCTAAATTTGTACACGAGAAACTGCTCATTTATGTTAATTCTTTTAAATATTTCAAAATTAAAGATAACCACCGGTATTTTGATAAAATATTCAGAATAATGGCAAAAATCAATCTTAACTTATTTACCTTAAACGTACAGTTTTAGAAAAGAAAGTTTAAATTTTAGAATTTCTCCTGAGTCTCCCGTATCAGTTTCCTATGAACTTAAAGTTGTTTCTGTACTTTCCGAATCCTTCTCTTATCCTTGTTCTAAAAATTTGTTTTCAAAATAATTATCGTTGATAAAACTTGGTAAATGATCTAACTTTGAAGAAAGCTTAATTTTTTATAAATTTTTTTTGTGAATGGACTCAGATTAGACCTAGTAAAAATCCCTGGGCAAGATTTTCTAATGTAATTATCCCTTACTCATCTCAGGAGTTAAGTTTTAGAAAGCCCTCAACCGTAAAGTAATTTACCTAATTAAGTTGCCATTAAGGATTTCTTTTTGTATAAATTTACTACCACTCAAGCTTAATGCTCTATTGTTACTAATCTTACTAAAATTAAACAGGATATTTATTCTTATCCAGGAAATTTTTAAAGTAGCGATCATCCAGTAGAATAAGTTTTCTAGTTTGATGCAGTAGGATTTTACGATTACTTTTTCCAAAAAAGCCAACAACTTTACCGATTTCTAAATGAGTCTTAGTGAGAATGTACCTGTCGCACTGGTACTACTTCTTTATTCAATCTTAGTCCAATTTTAACAGACAATTTAGTAAACTTTATGGCTAAACACATCTTATAGAAATGAGATAGCGATAGAATACCGTAAAGTAATTTACCTAGCTATTTTGAAAATATTCAATTTCTTATCTAAACTTTTCTGTATACTACTCCTGTTAATTTTATACAAAAGTTACTCACCTTCATAAAAAACCACTTGTTATCTAGGTTTATAAAGTATTTGAAATCACTCGTTATTTATCTAAATTATTAATTAGTAAATAATTCAGATAAATAACGAGTTAAATTTAATTTTTAAAAATCAAATCTGAGAATATCTAAGTAGTAAACCTGTAATAATAAAATCTTAATTACAACTTATTTTTTAAAAAAATAAGAATATAAATCAATGGTTAATAACCTCTCTAATGTTTATTGTTACTGTATTTGTACATTACAGCTGAATTAGAAATTCTGTAAGGTTTTTATTGTCGAGTAATAATTTCAAAATTTAAATAAACATAAAATCATTATTTTTTAAAATAAAATTTAAAAAATAATGATTTTATGTTACTATCTGCATTGTTTATCTCTTTATTCCTAAACTAGATTAGAAATATTAATTAATCAGTCAACTTTACCTAAAAATCATTACTAATTTCTGATAATCTAGGCTACTTTACTTTTTTGATTAACACAATAAAACTCTAGTATTAGATTGAGTGATTTGTTTATAAGACAACAAGAAAATACAAAACTAATTTAAATATTGACGTTAATTTTAGTTAATCATATTAGAAATTTTGATGTATCTATCTATTAAATACATCAAAATTTCTAAACAGGCTTTTTTTGACTTAAAAGATTAATTTTTTTGAGATTTAAATTTTTTAGAGAAATACTATGACTATATGAAAAAATATGACTTATATATTAATGTAGTTTAATTGCTACCTTTAATAATTTCTGTATTTTTATATTCATATCTATAAAATATTTTATCATTAAAACAATTTTTTTCATGAATTATGTCTAAATCTAATATTTCTAGAGTAGCTATTATACTATATTGTTCGATAGAGATAAATAATTAAACCTAACGTAAATTCAAAAAAAATTGACAGAGTCTTCTTGATTAAGATAATTTTTGTATGATTTGCTAGTAGTTATTTTAACCTAATTTAATTAGTGAACTTTAAAGTGCAAAACACAAACTTAACAACTTTAATTAAGTTATTAAGTATCAATTAAAGAATAGGTTTAGCTATTCTACATTTTGAATAAAAAATTATACTTTATGAGGTGTATTTACTGTAAACTATATTTTTACTAAAAAATAGTTTACAGTTATCTATTTAATAAAAATTTAAAGTTAATTAAAAAAAATAATTATTTATAACAAGAAAAAATAAGGATTTATATTAAGGTTTATTTTTTAATTCAAGAGAGTTTAAAAAATAATTATATGAGGTTTTTTTAAAGTTTATGCATTGAATATATACGAATATTGCTTATTATTAACAAGTTTTTAGTTATACTAAATCCAAAGAATGGAGTAATTTATTAAAACTTAAAATAGTAAAATATAGTTTTGTTTAATAACAAATATTTTTTGTTAAAAACTTTAAGTAAAATTTAAACCTAATAAAAACGTAAATATTTATATATATAGCACTTACCTTTAACTTATTTAAGTAATACTTAGATTGTCATATTTAGGTTTCATTTAATAAATTTTATTGGCTTGCTTTGTATTATCTAGATAAAAAAAAGAAAATTGGCATAATATTATCTAGTAATAAGAAAATTTATAAAAAGCATTTAAAACTTTTTGCAAATTGTAAATATAGCTATTCTAGACTTTTTGTGGTAATTTTTTGAGAAAAAAGCTCATGTTTTAATTGCACAAAAATTTTAAGAATACAGACTTTTTTTATAAAAAATAAAAAATACAGAATAAAAATCATAGAAATTATCGCTTAATAGCTTAGTTTACTAAAACTATAAAGATCATTGTATATCAATTCAAAAAAATATAAAATATATTATTTATTTGATTTAGACCAAAATAAATTAAATAAAATATTGAGATTTTAAATAACGTAAAAATACGTTAATTTTTTGAAAATATTTTAAAAAAAAAATAAAAATAATTTATCACTTTATTAAAAATATATATGGAGATAATGAGATGATTAATAGTCAGAGTTTCTATAACTAATGATGAGCCAATAATAAACCAAAGTCAGAAAATCAATTAAAGTGTGAGATAGCGCGTTAATCAAAATGGTAGAGAAACATACAGCATGCACATAAGTGAAATCACTCATCCCAACCAGTTACATGGTTTATCACTCCGACAACTAGAAGATATTAGTCGTCAAATTCGAGAAAAGCATTTACAAACGATCGCCGCTAGTGGAGGACATCTAGGTCCTGGGTTAGGAGTAGTAGAACTCACTGTCGCTCTTTATCAAACCCTAGATTTGGATCGGGATAAAGTTACCTGGGATGTAGGACACCAAGCTTACCCCCATAAAATGTTAACTGGTCGTTATAATCGTTTCCACACCCTAAGGCAAAAAGACGGTATTGCCGGATATCTAAAACGTTGCGAAAGTCAATTCGATCATTTTGGAGCCGGACACGCTTCTACAAGTATTTCTGCCGCTTTAGGTATGGCATTAGCCAGAGATGCTCAAGGGGAAAATCATAAAGTTGTAGCAGTGATTGGAGATGGAGCATTAACTGGAGGAATGGCCTTAGAAGCTATCAACCATGCTGGACATTTACCCAACACAAATCTTATGGTTGTACTCAACGACAATGAAATGTCTATTTCTCCAAACGTGGGAGCTATTTCTCGCTACCTCAACAAGGTACGTTTGAGTGATCCCGTTCAATTTCTCTCAGACAACCTCGAAGAACAATTTAAACAATTTCCTTTCTTTGGGGAATCTTTTACCCCCGAAATGGAAAGGGTTAAAGAAGGAATAAAACGTCTAGCAGTTCCTAAAGTGGGTGCAGTAATTGAAGAATTAGGCTTTAAATATTTTGGTCCAATTGACGGACACAATTTAGAAGAGTTAATTGGCACCTTCAAACAGGCCCACAAAGTCTCCGGTCCAGTTCTTGTTCATGTTGCTACTGTCAAAGGAAAAGGTTATGACTTAGCTGAAAAAGACCAGGTAGGCTACCATGCTCAAAGTCCCTTTAACTTAGCTACTGGCAAGGCTCATCCATCCAGTAAACCTAAACCTCCCAGTTATTCTAAAGTTTTTGCTCATACTCTCACTAAACTAGCTGAAAACAATCCTAAAATTATTGGAATTACTGCAGCTATGGCTACGGGAACAGGATTAGCTAAACTTTATGCTAAACTTCCTAAACAATACATTGATGTAGGAATCGCTGAACAACATGCCGTCACCTTAGCTGCTGGTCTTGCTTGTGAAGGAATGCGTCCCGTTGTAGCTATTTACTCAACATTTTTGCAAAGAGCTTACGACCAAGTTCTTCATGATGTTTGTATTCAAAACCTTCCCGTTTTCTTGTGTCTTGATCGCGCTGGAATTGTCGGCGCAGATGGACCTACTCACCAAGGAATGTACGACATCGCCTATCTACGGTGTATTCCTAACTTGACTATCATGGCTCCCAAAGACGAAGCGGAATTACAACGAATGGTAGTGACAGGAGTCTATCACACTGATGGACCGATCGCTATGCGTTATCCTCGTGGTAGCGGTATTGGAGTTCCTTTAATGGAAGAAGGTTGGGAACCCTTATCCATAGGTAAAGGAGAAATTCTCCGTACTGGAGATGATGTTTTACTTTTAGGTTATGGCTCCATGGTAAATACAGCCTTACAAGTAGCAGAAATTCTTGGAGAATATGGCATTGAAGCAACAGTAGTTAATGCCCGTTTTGTTAAACCCTTAGATACGGAATTAATCTTTCCCCTCGCTCGACGCATTGGAAGAATAGCTACCTTAGAAGAAGGTTGTCTCATCGGTGGTTTCGGTTCAGCAGTAGCTGAAGTCTTGTCTGATAATGGCATCCTAATTCCCTTGAAACGATTTGGTGTGAGCGATCATCTAGTTGATCATGCCACCCCTGATCAATCCAAAGCAGATTTAGGGTTAACCAGTCCTCAAATTGTCGAACAAATTCTACAGGTTTTTTTTAAAAGTCCCCAACCTTCCGTAATTAGTTAAGACAATTGAGTAAATGGGTATTATTGAACAATAGGGAAGTTTGTCGTTGAACTCTAGTCCTTAACAACATTCTCAAGTATAACAACCAATTATTTTTAATGTGTTTATGCCGAGCTAATTAAACTAACAACTTATGGAGGCTTAATAGTAAGCCTCCATAAGTTGTTAGTTTTTAACTAAAATTTTAGAGTTATTGAATCTCTATCACAATACTTAACTTTCTTTAAAAGAGATTATTCTGTAGAATATTTTATATTCTTCTAGATTAAATATAATAGGGCAATAAAAAATATCAGCCTGATAGAATCATTTTGCTAAAATAATCAAAGTAAGTTAAATTGTAAGCATATTTTTATGATTAATTTAATCAAGATTAAATTGAACTAATACCTTGAATTGATATTTGAATTGTCAATTCAAGATATTTTATAATTAAATATTAATACTTTTACTTTTTTTTGAGTTGTTTATTGCTCAGAATAGACAATACTTTTTCCAGTATTATATCTAATTCTTTCATGGTCTTTCAGACACAATGATTAGATTTTCTAAGATTAATTAGCTAACTTTAATCAAATGAACTGATGTCTAGTTCTATTTCTATCTTAGAATATCTTAATTTTTTAAAAAATATATTTACTATGATTTAATCATAACGTATTTTTCTTTTTTAAGAAGTAATTTTAAATACTATTTAAAACATCTACTTTAATTATTTAATGGACTATTAACTTATTATATTAAGCAAAATTTATCTGCTATTATTTTGGCTTGTAACGTAAATTTTTTAACAAAATTTTTGTAGTATTTTCTAATATATATGTCCATCTTTTAAATCTTAATCATAATTTTTTTTCCCAAGCTTTTACCTATTTTGCTATTCTTTAAAGTTTTTTTATTTCTATAAGTCTTACTCTCACTTCTTTATCTAAATTGACTGGAGCACTACGGAAAACTATTAGGATAGTTTCTTTCTTAGAAAAGAATTAAATGAATAGTCGAGTCAACGCTATTTTTTCGTTAAAATTAGTGATAGTATTTTAGTTTTTTTATTAAAAAACTAAAATAAATATAAAATAATACCGCAGTCAATCATATACGGAAAAGTATAGCAATATTGAGGGGAAATAAAAAATAAGGTTTTTTAAAATAAAGTAGGCTAAGAATCAAACAAAATAGATCAATCATATAGAAACAATATTACTCAGTTGCAATATACATTGCATGTCCTAAAAAGGAAAAATAACAAAAAAATATATATATTAAAAAATAAATTAATTAGAGTGAGTAAGAGTTTTTAAAAAACAGATAAAAACAGATTTAACAATAAAAAAACTATTTATATAACTATAATTATAGGACAGAAAAATACTAGAATATAAAACTTAATAACAAAAGGGATTTAATTAGTTAAATAGGTATTTTTATATAGACAATAATCTATAGTAATCTAACTATTCATAGTAGTTATTGTAGAGATCTACTTAAATCTTAGTTATATCAAAGTTTAGTTTATTCATAAAGGTATGAATTACCATAGATGATAATGATAATGTTTACCTTTATGAAGAAAAAACTTTTATAAAAAAATTAAAAGAAGCTGAATGCAAACTATGATATCTACTACTTAACTCTCCAAACTTAAACAAGATTGAGAATTAATAGTCTGTTGTAAAAAATGTGTAGACTCTGCATCTAAAAAATATCATAATGCTGTATATTAAGTTATGTAACTGCATAATAGCTTGCTTTTTTATTACTAATAAAAATTGTATTATTTGCCAATATTTGATGTGGTTGCTCTATTTTTTAAATAAATTGTACGGATATGAGTTCATCTCAATCGATAATATTTGATTTTTTGAAAGAAATACTTAGTTATCACTTGATATAAATCTCTAATTATATACGGGCAATTATGATAAACTTCATTGATTATATTATTGAGTTCCTAATATAATTTTTTTTTTGTTAAAACAATAACAATTAGATTTTCCTAAATACTTCTAAATTTGCTCTGCTCTAATATATAAGTTTCTCTTCATTCTATAAACCTGATTTTCTAAAATGTTAAATATTTAAATAAAATCACATTTATCTCTTATAAGACCTTAGCTTAGTAGGGACAGACACAACTACTGTTATGCGAAATATCCCTACCTAAAATATTTAAATTTCTAAAAAAATCCAAACTATACTATTTTCGAAATCATATGATGTCTTAAACTGTTTTATTTAAGAGAGAATCCAATTTATTCGTTGATTCCAAGAAATATAATTCATCACATCCGCCAATAGGCTGATTATTAATAAAAATTTGTGGAAGACTGCTACGACCTTCAGCCCTTTGTTTCATTTTTTCCCTTGTCTCATAATCTCCATCGATACGATATTCAGTGTACTTTACTCCCTTTTTATTGAGTAAGGCTTTAGCCTGAATACAGAAAGGACAAGCACCCCAAGTATAAATTTCAACGTTAGCAGTCATTGTGATCCTGAATCTAAGTTTTGAGTCTAAAATTTATATTGTACTAAAATTTAACCCAACATTAATTAACCATTACCCAAAAACTAAGTCATAAGAATATCTCAATTGAGAATTAAAGACTTAGATAGACTATTCTAAGATTTAGACTGGTACGTGCTGTAACGTTGGTCAAGTTTATGAAAAAGTTATTATTCCTCGGTTTATTTATTATCGGGCTTTGGATAGCCTTACATAACTTCAAAGGACTAGCAAATCAAGGCGAATTTGATTCGATAGTCATTAATTTCCGTGAAGATGTCCCTACCTCAGTTATCAGTAAACAATTAGGAGTGATTACTAAACAATATGGAAAGACTGTTAGTCTCAACAGTATTTTTTCTGCTGATGAACACATCTACACTGTGTCAGGGGATAAAACGTTCCTTAACCTTATAAAACAGTCTTCTATCAAAAAATATATTGAATACTCCGAACCCAATTATATTTATAATGCTTTAGAAGTACCCAACGATCCCGACTATAGCAAGCAATGGAACTTGCATAGTATTCATGTTGAAAAAGCTTGGGAAAATAGCAAAGGGGAAGGAATAACTGTTGCCGTCATTGACACAGGTGTTAGTAGAATCCCTGATTTACGACAGACAGAATTTGTTGAAGGTTACGATTTCGTTAACGATCACACCGATGCTTCTGATGATAATGGTCATGGAACTCATATTGCCGGAACCATCGCCCAATCGACAAACAATAAGTATGGAGTAGCTGGTATTGCCTACCATGCCAAAATTATGCCTCTCAAGGTTCTCGCTGATGAAGGTGGAGGAACTGTTGCCGATATTGCTGAAGCCATTCGTTTTGCTGCTGATCATAATGCCGATGTGATTAATTTAAGTCTTGGGGGAGGTGGTGAAAGTCAAATTATGAAAGATGCTATTGACTATGCTTACTTAAAAGATGTTGTTATTATTGCTGCCGCGGGAAATTCCAATCAAAATGCCGCTTCCTATCCTGCTCGTTATCCTAAAGTGATTAGTGTCTCTGCTTTAAATGCGGCCGGTCAAAAGACAACCTATTCTAATTATGGAGCTGGAATTGATATTTCTGCCCCTGGCGGTAGTGAAGAAGGGAAAATTATTCAAGAAACGATTGACCCTCAGACAGGAGAATCGATTTTTGTCGGGTTCCAGGGGACGAGTATGGCCGCTCCTCACGTCGCGGGCGTAGCGGCTTTAATTAAGGCTTCTGGTATTAAAGAACCATCCAAGGTATTAGCTATCCTTAAACAGTCCTCTCGTAATGTTCAAGAAGATCCTTTTAACCACTATGGGGCAGGACAATTAGATGCAGGGGAAGCAGTTACCTTAGCTTTCAAGGGTCAAATTACCTTCCGTGACTTTTTTCGATGGATGCGCGATAACGGACATCTTGACCCTCGTTTTTGGATTGATGACGGTGTAGTGGTGTTAGTTCCTAAATTATTAATGCTTGTAGGGTCTTATTTGTTGGCTTGGTTCCTAAAGGTCTATTTTCCTTTTACCTGGACTGTCCCTCTGAATTTAGGGTTGATTTTAGGAAGTTCAGGATTGTTTTTCCTCCAAGGAATCTACATTTTTGATTTACCTCAATGGCCATTCCGAGTTATGGGGAGTTCTATTCCAGAATTGGCTAATTCTATTCGGGGAACTTCTTTGCTAAATCCCTTTTTAGCTAGTATTTTAGTTCCTTTTACTTTGATAGTTTTGTTATTAAGTTATGAACCAGGAAAATTATTTGCGTCGGGAATTTCTTTAGGAGTAGCTTCCTGTTTAACAGTTCATGCTTTCATGAATACTGCAGTATTGGGAATGCCTTCAGTGGATATTTCTAGAATTTTTTTAGGAGTTAATGCCATCTTGTGTTTTGGCTTAATTTGGTTAACAATTAAAAAAAATAAAGCTGTATAATTACAGCATAAAAAAGCTAAAAAATGATTGCTAAAATCTATTTTTTTTCTAAAATTTATTTATTTTTTAGATTGTAGCCGGTTAATCATGTAGAACTTACTCTTGTAATGCCAAGTTAAAAAACTTAGGAAGTTGTAATTAACAGAGTTTTTAAATTCATAGATTTTTATTATTAATTAACTTTAATTTATTATTAATCCCTGCTACTATTTTTCTAGTTATTCCTTGATTAAAATTGGCAATTTTTTCCAGAAAAAATACCTAATTATTTCGAAGCTTTCTACTATAATTAATAAATCTTTCTACGCCAATTAGCTAATTTCAATAGTCCTCATGCCCAGCCTGTTTTTTTATCAAAGATTTTCTAAATTCTTCTTTTGAAGAGTGTACCTTTGAAAGAACTGGTAATTTTTAAAAAATTTTAGTTAAATTTCAACTTTTTGTTTCTGTTTAAATCTTCTAAATTCTTAATAAAAATATATTGTTCCTTATTTAACTAAGACGGTTTTTTCTTTTTATAAAAATTTTTAGATCCTTTAACTTCTCATTTAAAAGTTTTACTTTTGAGTGTTAGGTTATTTCAATATATACAATCTATCTGCTACTATTTAAACTTGCGATATTAACTTATTTACAAAATAATTATAGAGTTTTATCAAAATTAATATTTTTTTAATTTTGATAGAAATATTATAATAAACTTATTGTTGTCTAATCACAAAAACTTTAATATATAAGTTTCTTAATCTGTATTTTGCGATGTAAATCTTTGAGCCTTATTTTTATTTATTGTTCATTCATTCCATTCTTTCTAGCTACATTTTTATATATGATTATTTAAGATTTATTCATTAATTTTTATCTTAATTCTTTCAGTCTATACTCTTTTTTGAACTTAATCCTTCTGCAAACTTATTTCCATATTGATTGGATCTCGTTTAACGATAGTCTGTCTTAAAATAGACATTAGCTTTCTCTATCTAAGAGAAATTTTCAACAGTTAATTTACTGTTCTGATTAAGTTTTTTAGTAGCTAAACTATAATAAATATAAGTTACCAAGAAAGAACATAATCAGCCCCTTCGAACAGTAAAATTTTTTTATTTTCTCAACCTAGGAAAAAAACAGAAAATAAATAGATATTTTTTCCTACTTAATTTGGTTGACAAAAAAGTGCAAAAACAGAAGTATAACCATGTAAAAAAGTTTGTCCCCCTACTGGTCCAATTTCTCCGTTACAGAAAAATCCTCCCAAAGGTAATTGGGGCAAATAATGATGGAACAGTCCTGAATCAAAATTCGGCTGATTATAAAGAGCCTCTCCACGCCCTAAACATGAAAACATTAACGCTCCCTGAACCTTTTTATCTAGTTCACCAGCAGTGACATAAGTCCTGAGAAGAAGTTCCAAATCATCTGCCGAAGTTTTAGCGTCGCGCAGATGAAATTGAACCCGTTGACCTGGACGAACGCGATTGCCAATAGCAATCGCCCCTACTCGCGGATCAACTCCAACCAAATTACGAATCAAAAAATCTCCAGGTTGCAAATTGTATTTAAATTCATCGCTGACAACCCCAATAAACAGGGAATGTTCTGCTAATTGACGATCGTCTTTATTCAACGTTTTAATCAACTCTCTAAGAGATTCTAAAGGAGAACTATTAACTATGGGTTGAGTCATATTTTCCAGTTTTCCTAACTGTAAAATAACATTGCGTCCCCCTTGCGTAATTTGGTAGGGCTGGCCAATAGGACGACACCCTTGAGCAACAATAGATTCAACTATAATATTTCCATTCAAGGCTATTCCTACAGTCCCCTGATTACATAGCCTAAGTTCTGAAGGTTCTGAAGTATAGTAAAATAGAGTACTTTGAACATTCATAATCCCTGTACTCGCTAATCCCCCGATTTTTACCGAATCTGGGTAAGCAAAATCAAGTCCAGCTAATAAATCATTAATTCCTGGGAAAAAGGGATCAGACAAAAGAATAAAATGGGGGTGTTGTTGAGGAGGAACACCTACCAGTTGACTCCAAGCATCGGGGGAACTATCGGGATTGGGTAGATTTTCAGGAGTAAGATAGAAGGGTTGAACATCGACTTCTGGTAGGCTAGCAACAGTAAGACTTAGAACAGGTCCACTCTCGACTTCGATAATTTGGGTAGAATTTTCCATGCCAATTGCCCCTCCCCCACTACAGCCAATAAGAATGGGTAAAGATAACTTTTCTAGAATCAGAGGAATTAATCTAGAGTAATCGCTGGCATAGGCTGAAGAAATGAACAAGATACCCAAATCAGGGGACTGAGGTAAAGATTTTTTAACTCCGTCTACAACTTCTATTACTGCCCCTTCTAGTGATGGACGGATAGATAAAGCATTAACCCACTGCATCTGATTGACCATAGAAAATTCACAAAATTACAAAACAACGAGTAATTATAGAACAACAAAAAAAATTATTAGTTAATAAATATAGACGAGATAGAATCACTTCAATAATTATGTCTTAAGAAATCAAGTAGAGACGGAGAGACTTTGCGATTCAGTCAATTCTTAAGATACACTCTTCCTGGGAGAAGATTTGGAACTAATCATAATATGAGTGGGTATGGAGAGAAGTTTTATATATACCATGACACGAGTCATGACACAGATAAATCCGTTAGGATAAACTGGAATCTCGATACCTATAAAATTAAAGTTAAGAAGATCAACGAGGAGTCATGGGTAACATCGAAAATCAAATTGAACGAGAGAAACAAAACGCTAAAATCGTTTGCAGTATTGAAGGAGATAGCTCTGAGGATTGTGCTGCCGCTTGGGATGCCGTCGAAGAGTTGCAAGCAGAGGCCTCTCACCAAAGACAAAAACGACTTACCAAAACCCCTTTTGAGGCCTATTGTGATAATAATCCTGATGCGGTTGAATGTCGAGTTTATGAAGACTAGGGATTAAGACACCGACAAGTACTGTCTGTTACCTATTTATCGATATCATAACCTATCAGCAGTGACAATCTAACTGCAAATTATCACTGCTATTCTGGGTGTAGAAACATTCCTTTAAAAGGATTAAAGCGTTTTTTGAGGAACTTGAAACAAAATGGAAGAACTATGGTTTCGGCCTTTAGTTTGGACTGATTATCGATTAGCGATGTCATTCGCTGTTATAATCCCCACAATTTTGATTATCTGGTCTCTAGTTCGACAAGCAGAAGCCATTAGTCGTCTTCTTATTATTTATTGGCGAGTGGCTAGTTTATTAATGATCACGATCTATTTGTTGGTCCCAGCATGGGGGGTCGAAAATTCCGCTTTTGAAAATCTTTGTGGGCAAATTGGTTTTATCACGGCCTTGATTGCTCGTGTTCTTATTCCCATTGCTCTTTGGTTTTGGGTGGATCTCAACGACGAAATCAAGGATTTACCTCCGAGTTTTCTGAAGTTGATGGTTGTCTCCTGGCGTTGGGCAATGACAGTTTACTGTAGCTTAGGAGTAATCGCTAGTGTTCCTTTTTTGTCCTGTGCGTTTTCCCTAGACTTACTTTCAAGTCCCTTCTGTCAAGTTTGGATTGAAGCTCCTTTGGGATATCGTTCTATTATTCATAGCGATGCTACTCAAGGATTTATCGGATTCTTAGGCTTGTTAGGATTGTCGGTCTATGTTCTTTATTTTGGTTATTTCCTTTTAATTAGACTTGGTAAGCAAGGACGTTTAGCCCTTGAACAGTAAAATAAGGTGAAAGTGGTACAAATTTAGAATAGAAAATTCAGAAACAATAGTCACCTGAACTTTCTATTAAAAATAATAATAAACTTAAACCTTTATTTTTTATTCTAAATAGTATTTTTTTTCTATTTTTAGATAAATGAACTTATACCCTCCAAAGTCAACAAAAAGTCATGCTAGTAGACAATAGAGAATTAAAAAAACTACGATTTTAATGATAATTTTTAGAAATTTTTCTAGCTCTTTGATAAGAACAACATAGTTCGAAGTTGGAGTTACTCTAATTTCAAAATTCGCTATTATTATTGCCATTGATTATTTATTTAATCCTTACATACTAAAACAGTACTCAGTGTTTATAACAAGGATTCACTTAGAAACAAATAGAAAATTTTAGGGGCAATAGCAATTCAATTATTAATAAATTTCGGTGATACTCCCTCAGACAAATTGTGCAAGCTTACAGCACGAGTTTCCCTGTTTCATAATTAAGATATTACCGTATCATCGGTCTTTTCTAAATAGCAAAATTTGCTATTTAGAAAAGACCGATGATATACTCTCGAAGTCAATACCACAAACTATCTATCAGCTAAAATATATCGTTTTTTAACCAAATATTTTTCCAGAAATCTATTAGACTTGTTCTAAAATATAGTTTTTTTAGCTTCGTCGTTTAACCTTGACTTTATTTTTATACCAATACATCTACATCTAACATTGTGAGTACTACTGCAACGTTCAATAACGCACCTAGAATGATTGTTGAAAGACTTTTAGGGACTCTAGATGTTGATTTTTTTGTTGTAATTGGGTGGCGATTGAGTTGCAAACTAAATCACATAAAGAAAAAACTAAAGGGTTGGCGATTGCATAAACTACATTAACCCCCTGTTGGGTTCGCGTTACGATTCCTGCTTGGGTGAGAAGTTTTAGGTGTTTAGATACATTTGCTTGTCCTAAACCCGTAATTTCAATAATCTCAGAGACATTTTTTTCCCCTCTTTTAAGAGTGCAGACGATCTGTAATCGACTGACTTCAGATAAAACTTTAAAAAAATCCGCAATCATACCCAAAACAGCTGGAGATAAGTTGAAGGTCTCAGAGTCTACCGATAATGCTATCTCTATTACTGATCGTGAGTTAGAGCTTTGAACCATATTGCTATAAAGTCTACTAGTTTAATAGTTATATTGATTTTTTGTAGTATAGCTTGATTTACAGCTAATTTGCCATATTACTAAATAGTAGTAGATTAAGGTGAGCGTCAAGATAGGAGGATAAAAACTTAAAGTATTGTGGAGTAAATCTTCTATGGAAATAGTTGGTACAGGAGGATAATAAGAAAGATTATTAGAATTAACAAAACAAACAGAAAATCATTTTAGATAATTCTTTTTAAAAAAACTGTAAAAAATAGATTCAATTAATATTGATTTTATGGGATTCAATTTAAGTAAAGCTACTTTAAAATAATTAGATCTGAATGAAGTAATTTTGTGGAAAAATAATTTAATAAAAAGTAATTTATATTCTGTAAATTTACGGGATTATAATCTTACTGGAGGTTAATTAAAACCGATTAAACCGCGGCTTAATTTATGCAGAGTAAATTTATATAGAGCTGACTTAATCAGTTTAGAATTAACTAATAGTAATTTATTTATACTGATTTATATCTAAATTTTAAATAATAAACTAATTTTATAAAAACAGATTTAGGCTGTGCATATTTATGTTATACAAGCCTTGACTTCTCTTTAGATTATAAAGAATAATTTAGTAGGTTTTAAATTGTGTCGAGTGAAACTAAGTTAAAAAAACTATCGTTGTTATTTTCAAATTTAACTGAAGTTAATCTAAGAAATGCAAATTTAAGCTACGTAACTTTAATTAAAGTTAACAGATTTAACAAGAGCTAATTTACAAGAAACGATTTCATCTAAAATAAATGCGAGTAGACGGTTATGCTGAGCAGAATAGTTTTAAACAAAAATCCATTGATGATCTATATCAATGGATTTTTGTTTAAAAAAATATCCGTTATGGTAGAGTAATGAAACCATCCATGCGAATTTAATAGCAATGACAACCCATTTTATTACTGCTGAAGTAAGCCTTCAAGAAAATCCCTTAAGATTACAAAAAAAGATTGAAGCTGAACTTAAAAAACAAGGAGAACCTCTTCGGTGGGCGATCACAGAAGTAAACACTAAAAAACAAACTGTTTATATAGAGGGAATTATTACAAATAGCAATAAGTAAAATTTACTATAGTGGTTCATCTTCCTTACACCGTCGTTTTAATTGTTCCCACCGGAATTGGAGCTGCTATTGGAGGTTATGCGGGAGATGCCCTTCCTGTTGCCCGTGCCATTTCCCAAGTGTGTGACTGCTTGATCACACACCCCAATGTTCTTAATGGAGCACAACTCTACTGGAATCTTCCCAACACCTTTTACGTTGAAGGATATGGACTTGATCGCTTTGCTCGAGGAGATTGGGGACTGCACCCAGTTCATCAAAATCGAATTGGTTTAATTTTAGACCAAGGCATCGAACCAGAATTACAAACACGTCATTTACAAGTTGTTGATGCTACGAGAACCACTCTAGGACTAGACATAACCGATTATATCCTTACCGATACTCCTCTAAACATTGAACTACGTATCGCTCCCTCTGGAACGAGTTGGGGAACTATTAGCAACCCAGATAGTTTACTCAGAGCAGCAGAGACATTGATCACCCAAGCTAAAGTCCAGGCAATTGCAGTTGTTGTCCGTTTTCCCGATGATATTGACAGTCTAACTCTAGATAACTACCGTCATGGTCGAGGAGTTGATCCCTTAGCGGGAGCAGAAGCAGTTATTTCCCACCTGATTGTCCGTCAATTTGGTATTCCCGCTGCTCATGCTCCCGCTTTAATGCCTTTACCCCTTGAGCCAAATCTTTCCCCCCGTGCCGCAGCTGAAGAACTTGGCTATACTTTTTTACCTTGCGTTTTAGTGGGGTTGAGTCGCGCACCTCAATTTGTTTACATAGGGAAAGTAGATTTTAATTCAACACTTGTAAATCCTGTAATTTGGAAAAATCAAGTCGATGCAGTGATTGTTCCGGAGACTGCTTGTGGAGGGAGTGCTATCCTTAGTTTCAGCCAGTGCAACACCCGTACCCGTATTATTACAGTTGCAGAAAATCAAACCAAATTACAAGTTACCCCAGACTCCCTCGGAATTCAGGCGATTAAGGTAAACTCTTATTTAGAGGCTTTAGGTGTTTTAGTCGCTCATCGTGCTGGAATCAGTGTTAGTGTCTTGCATCCTACTGTCTCATCCCTTAATTGTTTCTCTAAAACTCGTGACTAATCCTAAATCGTCTGACATGGAACCGTTAACTCGTGAGCAAATTTTAGTAGTAATGGGGGTAACAGCAGTTATTCTCTTAATTATTGCTAAAGTTTGGCAGAAAATATGGTCCGTTACCCTAATGGATGTTCAATTAACCTCCAATGCTATTTTAGGTGGTTTAGGGGTGGCAGGGGGGATTATTGTTGCTAGTAGCATTATTTATCATCTCTGTCCAGCCTATCGTCAAAGTGCAGATATTTACTTTAAATTGATAATTAGACCATTAATTTGGTCAGATTTAATCTGGCTAGGATTATTACCAGGTTTAAGTGAAGAACTGTTGTTTCGTGGAATAATGTTGCCCGCATTGGGATTAAATTTACTGGCAGTGATTCTGTCAAGTGTTATCTTTGGAGTGCTTCATTCAAGTGGGGCGCAACAGTGGCCTTATGTAGTTTGGGCAACGATAGTAGGATTTGTCTTAGGTTATAGTGCTTTGGTGACAGGGAATTTAGTGGTCCCTATTATAGCCCACATTATTACTAATTTAGTATCGAGTAGCTTGTGGAAAATTAGTAAGTCGATGGAAATGCATTCTAATTAACAGTTGATAGTTAATATATGAAAATTCAATTTCGAGAATTTAATCCTTTTGATCTATGGATTTGGTTAGAGTTTAAAACTATTCCTTCATCCATGGAAAAGCAATATATAGAGGAAGTATTTGATTCCTGGTTTTATTTAGGAAAGTTGGGGGCATTTAACGCTGAAAACTTACAAGTGCAAGATCAGGGAATTGATATTAGTTATATGGAATATGAGATAGGTACAACTAACAGTGTTATGATGGCTCCCATGCACAATATGACAGAGTTTCAATATCAAGGAATTTGGGGACGCTGTTGGTTTGATTTGGGCACTAGTGATTTAATTGCTTTGGATATTTTGATTAATGCTTTAGATCAGTTAAGTAAAGAGTATGTCGCTATCAACAGGTTGATTATTGGTGGTGAAAATAAAGATTGGAAAGCCGACGATAAAGATCAATCAATGTTTATTGAAAACTAAGTCTTAAAATTTATTTTATTTTTTTGAAATTTAATATTTATTTTTTAAAAAATAGAATTGGCTAAGAAGGGAAGTTGAAAAACTATATAACTATCATTATTTCATTTCAATAAGTTTGGTGACTCTTCCACAGGTTTGATAGGTTGATTTCAATACAGCCAAGTTATGCCGAAAATAATGGAAAATTTTTAAAAAAAAATCTAAATAGGTATTTAAAGACAAGCACATGGCAACGTCACGACTTCGACAACTGGGTAAATATTTATATCCTCACTGGAAACAAGTGTTGTGGGGAACAGGCACATTATTTGTTGTTAACGCTCTAGGGGTTTATATTCCCTTACTAATTCGAGATAGTATCGACGATTTGCGTCAGGCATTTAGTTTTGATCAAGTATTATTATATGTTGTCCTAATGTTAATTCTAGCGACTATTATGTGGATAGTTCGCATGATCTCGCGCCTTATAATTTTTGGAGTGGGTCGTCAGGTAGAATTTGATCTTAAACAAAGGATATTCGAACATTTACTCACCCTAGAACCTGCCTATTTTTCCACTAATACCGGCGGCGATTTAATTAACCGTGCCACCAGTGATGTAGATAATATTCGTCGTTTGGTGGGCTTCGCAGTATTGAGTTTAATTAATATAATTTTTGCTTACGCTCTGACTCTTCCGGCGATGTTGTCTATCCACGTTCCCTTAAGTTTATTGGCTATTGCTGTCTATCCAGTAATTCTGTTTACAGTACAAATATTCAGTAGACATTTACAAAATCAACAATTTAAGGTGCAAGAAGGACTGTCTGAGATTAGTGAGTTAATCCAAGAAGATATCGGTGGCATGGCTTTAATTAAAATTTATGCCCAAGAAGCTAATGAAATTCGTGCTTTTGATCAACTAAACCAAGAACTGCTAAAGGCTAACTTAAAACTCGCCAAAATTCGTAATTTTCTTTTCCCTATCATTGAAGGACTATCATATATCAGCCTATTACTGCTGTTAACTTTTGGAACTCAAGCAATCACTGAAGGAACCATCAGTATCGGAGATTTTGTTGCTCTAATTATTTTAGTAGAACAATTAGTGTTTCCCACGGCCTTGCTGGGATTTACAATGACTGCCTATCAACGGGGAGAAGTGAGTATTGATCGAATAGCAGCCATCTTTCAAGCACAACCGAGAGTTCACGATCAATACCAACTTAAATCTATCTCCCCATCAGAGATTAAAGGTAAATTGGTTGCCCTTAACCTCAGCTATACTTATCCTGGGGCGAAAAAACCAGCTTTGAATAAAGTTAACATGACGATCAATCCTGGAGAAACGGTAGCCATTGTTGGTCCAATTGGTTGCGGAAAATCAACCTTAGCCAATACTTTACCCCGTTTACTTGAAATTGCGCCAGGACAATTATTTTTAGATGATTATGATGTCACCGAGTTACCTTTAGCCCAATTACGGAGGGCAATCGCCTATGTTCCTCAGGATAGCTTCTTGTTTAATACTTCTATTGAAAACAATATTCGTTACGGAGATCATCTTAAGGAACGATATGAAGTAGAATGGGCAGCTAAACAAAGCCAGATTCATCAAGAGATTATGAATCTACCTCAAAAATATGATACTCTCGTTGGAGAAAGGGGTATTATTCTTTCAGGTGGTCAACGACAACGTACTGCTCTAGCTAGAGCTTTATTGATGGATGCTTCAATACTAATCTTAGACGATGCTCTATCAAGTGTTGATAATAAAACTGCTACCCAGATTCTAAATAGTCTTTATAAGGAACAGGGTAAGACTATTATTTTTATTTCTCATCATTTACCAGCTGCAGCGCAAGCAGACCGTATTTTAGTTATGGATAAAGGAAGAATTGTTCAGATGGGAACCCATAAAACCTTGTTGCAACAACCTGGATTGTATCAGTCTCTTTGGAATCAACATCAATTAGAGAAAATGTGCAACTAGAATTTTTTAATTTTTTAAAAGTTAGCTAAAGAAAAGAACTAAGAGAGAAAAATAATAAAATTTGACGCTTACTTACCTCAATATAACTGTAAATTGTTTAGCTATTTAGTCTTATTGCACTGATGTAAGCTTTAAGTATAACTTAAAGATAAAAATCTTTGGACAAATTTAATTATCAGTTTTACTTGATTACATTCTCATGAATATGAGAACTACCCTTAACTATCAATTTTAATTTTGTTATAACTCCAAAGTTCATCACGAATGAACTCCATTAATGTCAATATAAATAAACCTTGATGAATTATGCCATTGAAGAATTAAACTTGCTTCCCAAGCAGCTTAAATTAGAGGAATAACTCATTCTTCTCAGTCTACTCAATAAATAACTCAATAAATAATTTTAGTATAAACTACCGCCGCTTCATAGATTTAGTAATCAGCCGGA
This sequence comes from cyanobacterium endosymbiont of Rhopalodia gibberula, assembly GCF_003574135.1. Taxonomy (GTDB): domain Bacteria; phylum Cyanobacteriota; class Cyanobacteriia; order Cyanobacteriales; family Microcystaceae; genus Rippkaea. The sequence continues at coordinate 83,829 of NZ_AP018341.1, forward strand.
CAAAACTTACAATGGAAAGCTTAAACATGGAGTTAATTTGTAAATTTATTAACGTAAATAACTTATTTTTAGGCAGAATATAAATTACTATAAACTACTAAAGAAAAATTTTATTTAAATAACTTAAGAGAGGTTTAAAAAATAACTTTATGAGTTTAACACAATTATGATTAAATCAATTATTATATTAACTAGTAAAAAAATAATCTTATTAAGTTAAGATAAATGCTTTTTATGAAAGAAGATATATATAATGTTAACGATAACAGCAAATTAATTCTAATACATTGCAAATACAAAGATTAGAAAAAATTTATAATTTTATAGTAGACTATTATTCGAAATCTTACAGTTTGTAGAAAGTTTATTTATAGTGTTGTAATATTTATTTAACTTTTTTTTTAAAAATCTTTTCTGTAAAAGTAAGCAAAGTGTATCTCTAGCCTATTTTAGTAAAGTTACTTCCACTTTACACTCTAGTATTTTAACTACTCTTGATGTAGACAGTTAGAATAAAAGTAACTTTGCTGCAACTTAAGGACAACTCTCTGTTTGAGAGATTATGAAAAAATACTAAATCTAACCCAAATCAATCTATAGATAATCTCTCAAACTTTGATAATAAAAATTATTTTGCTTATAGCCTAATGTTTTTAGTGAAGTTCAAGTAAAAAAAATTCTAAAAATAACCTCTAAAAATATTATTTTTTAGAGCTAAAATAAAACTAATTTCTAGATAATTAAATGAAAAATATAAAAATTATTTATAGAGTATTTTGTCGATTTTAACACCCCACATTCTTAGGAGTTATATTTATTTTTTTTTATTTATAAAAAACACAATACAGCCCAGTTATGCTAATATTACAATCCAGTTGTGCTAATATTGCAATGTAAAATTACCTAATAAAATGCCAAATATAAAAACTCATTAGTTAAAACTTGCTAATTTTTTAAATAAATTAAGTTCTCCTTTTTATTAACTTCAATTTATTATTAATACCTTCCATTATTACTATATTGAAGTAGGTAATAACTACTCTGACTGAAGGACTATGTTAGGTTACAGTTTTCCAGCTATAGTAAATAATTATTTAATGCTAATTAACTAATTTAAATACTTTTGATACTTGGTCCAATTTTTTAGAAAAAAATTCTAAATTTATATTTTTATTAGTGTTTTTTAAGAAAACTAATTGTGTCTTGTACATCTGTTTTAATTTAGTATTTTTTACCTAAATCTTCTTTTTTTTGATAGAAAACTTTTTTTATCTAAAAAATAGATATCTTACTATGTTCTCTAACATAGACTTATAGTACATAACAATTAACCTCTTTTTTAAGAAAAAGAAACTTTTATCAACTGCCAATCGTTCTAGTGTGTAAAGGTTTTTATATTTATCATGATAATTGTTTTTCAACTATTAAGTAAATATGTTTTACTAAAAGGTTAGTTTGTCAAAAATAAAGTAACTATTTTATAGGTTGTGTTATTTTATAATTTATAAAAATAACACTTTAATTAATTTTTAAATTTCCTATTAGCTATGAATTTAATTTATTGGTATTATTGTTATTTTTTATAATTTAATTATTAATTAATACAGACTATAGCTTAGTTTTTTCACTTAAAATTTACAAAAATTACTACCAGGAAAACCAGATATAATATTTAAATAGACTCTTTAATAAAAGATTTTTAAGTAATTACGGAGTAATTTGAATTAAAGTAAATATTTATAAAATAAGTCTTAAATTTTCAATAAATACAACATAAATATTTCGATATTCAGCCAAGATTTATTTTTATTTAAAATATTTTCTTCGCGTCATTAACTGACAACTTTTATAATTTTTTTATAGTAACTTCTTATTATAAGTCAATTTTTTTTTAAAGAAACCTAAAAAGTATTGTATCTAAACACCTCATTCTAGACTAATTTATGAAATTTAAACTTAAAGGTACAAAAATTTAGATCAACAAAATTTTTTACGTTAATATTTTATTATTTTAGATATGCCTCTATTTATTGTTTTTAACCGTTTTTCACGGCTAGCACTGATTAATATTCTATTCTGATCTGATGGTTCTCTTTGCAGAATTCTTTAATGTTGCCTTTTAGGGCTATCTAGAAGCTATTCATCATTTAGCTGGTGGAACTCTAGCTACAGTTATTTTCAACTATCTTTACCGCGTCTTGGGATTTCTTCGCAGGGGAACAACAGAGTTAACTACCCAAGCTGTCGAATGTAATGCTAAATGATGATGTGCTGCTGGACTTACTAAGAAATGAACCATTAGCCTTAGTTTCAAGATTAGGAATTATTCTTTTACAATATCTCTTAAAGATGTTAGGATTTTCCCTCCTTAATAGAGTTTCAACGATTAAAGCATCTGCCCAAGCTTACTACAATACACAAATTTTAGGTGCACCAGTGGGTTTTCTTGATTTTGTCTTTATTGGTTGGTTTTTAGGACAGAAACAAAGTGAAAAAAATTTATCAAATTATAGGAAATAGGGCTAATATTATCTCAGATAATCTATTTATTTTCTCTATTTACCAATTTAAGTGCAGGGATAGAAACAAATATCTTAACCGAAAATATTCTGTTTTTATAGATATTTCACTTAGGAGTGTGTTTAATTGATGGGTTAGCTTTTACTACCGAATCCCTAGCTGAAAATTTCAAAGAAAAAGTGGCTAAACAAGGCTTATTTCCTCTGTTAGAACTAGCAGAAATAATTGGTTTAAGTGTAGGACTAATATTGGCTATAGCTTTTGTGGGGTTTCCTCAACCTTTATTGACTTTACTAACTAACCATCAGGAAATATTTCCTGATGGTTAGTTCTTGTCTTTATTGGCTTTTACCTGTACTAGGATTCGGTTCTATTGCCTGTATTTTAGATAGCTATTTTCTGGGACTAGTTGAAAAAGCAATCTTACGTTATACAGCTTTGATTTCTATTTTTTTTGTTTATTCTTTTAGCTATTATTGCTTGGCAGTTGAACAATAATGATTTATTGTGGTTTAATTTAAATTACTTCATGGGACTTAGAGCTGTTTTACTCAGTTTAAAAGTTCTCTAAACATTAAAAGACAAAGTTTTTATTTAAAATGGATATTTTACAAGATAAATGGCGAATAGCACCTTCTACATTGATTCCTCAGTGGTTTCTAGCAATTATTAAATCCTATACTCCTAATTCTGACGGAAAACATGTTGCTAAAATCTTATGGCAACGAGGAATTAAAAATAGAGATCAACTGATGGCTTTCATTGATCCTGATATCTATCATCCAACTGATCCTTTTATTTTTGGAAAAGAAATGAAGTGGGCAGTTAAACGTCTTAAAAAGGCTTATAGAAATCAAGAAAAAGTCACTATATGGGGAGACTTCGATGCTGATGGAATTACCTCAACTAGCGTTCTTTGGGAAGGATTAGGACAATTTTTTCTTCCTTATTTACAACTTAATTATTATATTCCTAATCGTATTACAGAATCACATGGATTAAATAGTCAAGGAATCGAAAAATTAGCAGTATCAGGAACTCGGTTAGTTGTGACTTGTGATACAGGAAGTACCAATTTAACTGAAATTGACTATGCTAATGAGCTGGACATTGACATAATTATCACCGATCATCATACTTTACCAAATGATCGTCCTCCTGTTACTGCTATTATCAATCCTCACTATTTTAGCACTGATCATTCCCTATTTAACCTATCAGGTGTAGCAGTAGCCTATAAATTAGTCGAAGCATTTTATCAAGAATTACCTGATGTTCCTCAAAAACCATTAGAACAATTATTAGATTTGGTTGCTATTGGGTTAATTTCTGACTTAGTTGAGTTAAAAGGAGACTGTCGTTATTTAGCACAAAAAGGTATTCAACGGCTACAAAAACAGCGACAATTTGCAACTCGTCCAGGAGTTGCTAAATTATTGGAATTATGTCAGAAAACCGGTGATAGACCTACTGATATTTCCTATGGTATTGGACCAAGGATTAATGCTATTAGTCGTATTTATGGAGATGCTACATTTGGGGTTGAATTATTAACCAGTCGTGACACACAACTTTGTCATAAACTCGCTTTAAAAACTGAATTAGCTAATGCAAGACGCAAAGAAATACAACAAAGAGTTTATAAAGATGTTAAAAAGAAACTATCTCAAATTGACTTATCAACCATGAGAGTTATTGTTTTAGAAGATTCCCAATGGGACAGCGGAGTTTTAGGATTAGTTGCCGGAAAAATTGCTCAAGAATATAGTCGTCCAACAGTTTTATTAACCAGACAAGAAACAGACAGTGAAGACCAAGTTAAAGTCATAAAAATGCTTAGAGGTTCGGCGCGCTCAGTTAATCAAATAGATTTATATAAATTACTGGATTCTCAAAAAAAATTGTTATATCGTTTTGGAGGACATCCTTTTGCTGCAGGGCTAACTTTATATCTAAAAAATTTAACTTTATTCAGAGAAGGTATTAATCAACAATTTAGACAAAAAATAGACGATATTAATTATATCCAAACAACAATTGAAGTAGATTTAGTTGTTACTGTTATTGATCTAGGACAGGATCTATTTCGAGAACTGAAATTATTAGAACCTTGTGGAATAGGTAATTCTACTCCTAAGATCTTAATAAGAAATTGCTGGTTTGATAAGATTTGGAATAAGAATATTAAGGATATAAAAAAAAATAAAATACAATATATAAAGACAAATTTTGAAATTCACGATTTTTCTACTAACAAAGGATTTCCTGGAGTTTGGTGGGAACATTATAAAGATGAACTTCCTTTTGGTAAACCCCAAGATGCTATCGTTGAATTATACTTTAATTCTTATTATAAACGTTATGAAGTTAGATTGATTGCCATTAGAGATTATGTAGCTAATTTTGAAATTAATCAAAATATTAATAATGATAATTATTTGTTAGATTGGCGTAATGAAAAATCTGTAGAAAAAGTAGATACTCAAATTCAAGTATTACAAGAGTGTCCTAATAGTTGGGATCAACTTTTAAAAATATATTATCAAACTCAACAGAGAAAACTTAAACTTGCTCTTGCTTATAATTCACCAAAATATTTAAACTCTACACAAGTTTGGCAACAATTATTAGGTATTGCAAAATATTACAGTCGTACTCATACGATTATCAAAATAGAACAAATAAAAATAAAATTAGAACTAAGTGATTATACTTTAAAACTTGGATTAGAAACTTTATATGAATTAGGATTTGATTGCGATAGAATAGAAGAAAAATTAAAGTTTAGATGGACAAAGAAAATTGCTAATGATGCTCATGAAAAAGTAATTTACTTTTTAGAAGTGGTTGAAGAAGAACAATTTCAGCATAAATATTTTCATGAGATTTCTCTTGATTGCATTCAAGAAAGAATATTTGGAGACAATAAAAAAAAATGAATATGACTTTTTCTTAAAAGTAAAATCCATAAGATAATATAATAGAAATTGTGTATAGATTCATAAAATCATGAAATTTTTAACTTATTTAATAACTATGATAATAGTTGCTTTCTGGTTAGCAATAATCGCTATTTTTTCCATTCAAAATATTACTGAAATTTCTTTAAAGTTTTTAGTTTTTAAATCTATTAAATTTCCTATTGGGGTATTATTATCTTTCTGTTTGGGGGGAGGGATGGTTTCGGGGTCACTAGCTACTCTATTATGGGAATATCCTAAATCTTTACCTCAAAGAGGTTCAAGAAGAAATTCTAAGAAAGTTAATGATTTTTCACTTTGATTAAATCAATATACATGTTAGGCTACTGTTCGATTATAAGTCACATAATTGCGTTAGATAATTAAATCGTTATAATAGCCATATTGAAGTTGGTTGTTGATGCTGTCATTAAAACAAAAATAGAAAAGTTAATTTAAAATAGTCAAAACTTTAATATAAAATTAAAGATAAAGTAGAGAAAAAACTAAATAAGACAACTTTAACACATTTGAATTTGAGTTTAATAAATAAAATTTTTGAAGGGTTTAGAACAAGAAAATATCTCTGTTTTATAAGTTTTTAATCAATTTATTTGCTAAGTGTCGGTATTTCTATAAATTTTTTTGAGGAAAAGTATATCTAAGACAACAATAATAACTCTTTTGGAAGAGAACTAAAAATAACTAATCGCTAATATTAATTTTACTTAAATCAAATTTATATTAGCGATTAGTTGATAATATTTTGACTTAGTAAAACTAAGAAAATTAGTGATATAGAATTTGTTATAGTTCTTAAAAAAAATTTTTAGGGAAAGATTTAGTCTTAATCAAGAGAATAAAGACAAGAAAATGTTTTTTTGATAGCTAGACAATAGCAATATTTCTGTTGCTTTGATTCAAGCAAGCAGAATTTATGTTAAATTTAATAGATTTTTTTTACTTGTTGACTCTCTCATTTCAACTTTATTGAGATACATAAAATGTTATCGCATTATTTCCATAATATTTTTCTTGACGAATTTTCAACTCATTGATCGCCATTGATTGCCATAATTTAGGATTATGTTCTACTGCAATTTCTCCGTCTTTTCTCAAAAGTTTATGAGTTATTATTGCTTCCAAAACAGGTTGATACAATTTACTAGTATAGGGCGGATCAAAATAGATATGATTAAATTGTTGTCCTTCCAGTGTTTTTAGCATTTTAAGAACATCACCTTTAATGACTTTAAAGTTCTGATTTTTCCTGGCAAATTTTTGCCAATTTTGCTTAATAACTTTACACGCTTTCCCGTATGTTTCAATCCCTATTACTTCCTTTGCACCACGACATAAAGCTTCTGCACCCATTGAACCATTTCCTGCACATAAATCTAGCCAACAACATTCGATAATTGAACCTTGCCAAATGTTAAATAATGCTTCTCTAACTTTAGCAGATGTAGGACGGGTTAATTGTCCAGGTAAAGTGGTTAATAATCGATTTCCATAAATCCGCATTCTAGTTAATAGTTAATTATAGAGATATTGATCAGAAACTACCGACAAATCCAAAAAGTTTAGCTAAACTACAACCATATATTATTTTCTCTGATTTTATTTGTCCTAATTATAAAAACGCTAAAATGTAAATTAATCTTATCCATTTTGAATACAATTTCATCTAAAAAACTATTGATTGTCTTTAAGATATCTTTAAGTGAATAAGTGACTGCAATTAAAATCTGATCCATTGCTTTTAATGATCTATTTAGATAATTAATAATTTTATTTATTTATAGAAGTATATTTTTTTAACTGAACTAACAAAATTGGATAGGCTTTTTAAGCCATAATCTGAAGATTTTTCAGGGTGAAATTGTACTGCTGTTAAGTTATCAAAAGCAATTGCTGCTGTTACTGTTTGACTGCCATGAGTAACTGTTGCTGCTGTAACAGTTAAATCAACTGGATCAACATAATAAGAGTGAACAAAATACACATAAGGATTAGGGGGTAAACCTTGCCATAAACTTAAATTAGGTTGAGTAAATTCCAATTGATTCCAACCCATGTGAGGAATGGTAAGATTAGGTTCGGAACGAAAACGACGGACCTTCCCAGGAATAATTCCTAACCCTGGTTCTTTTCCTTCTTCAGAAGCATCAAAAAGAATTTGTAACCCTAAACAAATTCCTAAAAAAGGTTTTTTATCAGCAATCGCCTGGTTAATAGGATTAACTAAATGGCGCGCCCGCAGTTGTTGAACTGCTGGATCAAAAGATCCTACCCCAGGTAGAACAATACCAGCAGCTTTAGCAATTTCATTAGGAGAATCAGTTATTTTTGGGGTTATCCCTGCTTTTTCGATTGCCTTACAAACAGAGTGTAGATTTCCCATGTCATAGTCAATAACTGCAATAAAGTCCATGTTGCAATATTTAATAAAATAGATACTTGAATTCCATTTTAGGGTATAAGAAATCATGATTAGGATTATCTTAACTTTACTTTATTTTAAATTTAGCTATCTAATCAACTTTCTAGTTTATCGAAGGTTATTTGAAGATATATATAAAACTAAGCTATTGAAGGAGTGTTTGTCCAAATACTTTTTCAAGCAGTAGTTTTTAGTATAATGGCTGAATCGCACTAATAATTAATAGTAAAATTGGATATTAGAAGAGAATGGGACAAATTTGAAACCACAATTAACGTAGAAAAGACAGTTCCCTGTAGTTATGAATAAATCAACCATCCTCAATTTCATGAACAACTTTCAATTTACTGTATACAAGCTGATTTATTATTGTTAATTGTCCCTGCTTTTGATCCGTATTTAGAAATAGATGTTAATCTCTCCAATACTGTTAAATCTGAAAAAATATACATACCGATCATAGTGCGCAAGTGTACTGTGATCGGTAATCAATGTAGTTTATCTATCATTAGTTAATTCTTGATTCAGAGACTGTTTCTAAACGAAACTTTAAGTAAAATATATTCGTAAGATACAGTTCTTTAGGTGATTTCTCTCTTTTTTCGCTTTAAACTACTTGAATAGTTTTTTCAGGATGTTAATTAAGTACAAGAACACACCATATAGTCATTTTCAGGTAAATATTATAAATAGTCTTCTCTACAAATTTCTTTAGATAAAGAACAAATTTACTAATTTGCTGATCTTATCATTTTTCTCAAATTCAGAGAAAAATTGATTAAACCTAAAAAATTAGAATTATTAACTTTATTCATTGTTTATCTAAGTAATTGAGGCATTTTCCCAAGTAATCCTGTCATTAATTGCAAAGAAAAACGTTTAACTAAAGGAAAAGTGTTAATCAACCACAATCCTAACCGACGCAGGATCATTAATAACCACCACTGATTAGAAAATAAGCGATTCAAAAAGTCAGTGAACCCTAATATAACCCAATTCTCGTTTCTGCGCCAGCGTTCATAACGTTTTAAAACCTTCAAACTTCCGATATCCTCTCCTTGTTGATGAGCTTTTTGTAAAACCTCTGCCAAAGCCGCTACATCTCGGATTCCTAAGTTTAATCCTTGTCCCCCCAAAGGATGACAGCAGTGTGCAGCATCCCCTACTAGAGCGAGTCTATGGTCTGTATAGCGTTCACTCTGCATTAACTGAACTGGAAATATAAAGCGATCGCTGACTAATTCTAATTCTCCTAAAAGTCCTCCAGTACGTCGCTGTAGCTGACTCAAAAACTCTGTTTCGTCTAATTCTTTAATTGTTTTTGCTTGGTCGTGAGGGGCTGTCCAAACAATTTGACAACGATTTCCAGGAAGAGGTAAAATCCCCATTGGTCCCGAATACCAAAACCGTTCAAACGCCATGTCATTGCTCGGGGCGTTATGTTTAACGGTAAAAGTAACACAAGACTGCCAATATTTCCACCCTTGAGTTTTAATACCCACCCCTAAACGTATTGGTGATCGCGCTCCGTCAGCTCCTATCACTAATTTACTACGAATTTGCTGTAATTGCCCCTCCACTTCAACTTTTATTACGGCCTCCGTATCTTGGTAGTCCACGGCTATCACTTCAGCCGGACATAACCATCGAATTTCAGAGGAGTCGGCAATCGCTGTTTGTAGGGTTTCTAGGAGTACTTGATGTTCTCCCACATAGCCCAAATAATCTTTTCCAATATCGGTCTTTTGGAACTCAACCACCTGTGGATAATCGGCATCAGAAAGGCGAATGGAGTTAAATTTTCCAACTTTAGGAAGTATTTTCTCCCAGATCCCAATTGCATCTAAAATACGCACGGACAGTAGTGAAAGAGCATAAGCTTGAGGTTTGCTGGAGAACTTTACCTGGACCTGAGCCTCAATAATAACGATTTTTAACCCAGATGTTTTGAGAGCTGTAGCTAAAGTAGTACCAACAATTCCTCCCCCCACAATAGTAAGATCGTAGTCTGCAGTGTGGTTAGAAAGTGAAATAGAGGAGCTTAGCTGATCGACAGTCATTTTTAAGTATTTCTTCAGAAAAGTATTAAAAAACATACACTTCTTAATTGTGACGTGAATTTTCTGAGTACGCAAGGTCACTAGTCTGCATTTTTATTGAGAACGAAGTATTTGGGCATTATATCCGTCAGGTTAGAATCTAACTGACCATAGGGGATTAATGTCTGATGTTTGACGCCTGACTTTTACCAAATTAGCTACTCCGATTCTCCAAAATAACCCTACCAAAGTCTCCAAACTAACATTCTGGACCAATTTTGGAACAGTAGAGGCCTTTTCTACTTCAGGGGGAATAATGAGCTGCTAAGAAGCTATTTTTTGTTAATAGACTTTATAGTGTATTTTTTGGAAAGTAGTCAGGAGATGAGTAAGAAGATTATTGTTTATAGTCAATTTTTGCTGTGAGTTATTATAATTGCGGATAAAAATAGATATTTTTTGTATTTAGTGTTAAAAACTTTATATTTCTTTGGTAATAGCCATCTTTTTCTAACGATCAAATCTCAACTTAGTTTGCTATCTCGATAAATTGCTGCGGAAGGGACAAATGTAAGTTACTAGGAGATACCCCAAGATAATCTGGATTAATCCCTTAGTTTACCAATAGAAACTTCGTCAATAAATAGAGGAAATTTTAATTATAGCTCATGAGAATTTTCAACATCTTCTCCCCTAATATTTCCGGTTGTTCTATCATAGACATATGACCACAATTAGCTAGTTCAATAACATTACTCCCCTGAACCTCAAAAAGAGGATGAAAACTAGCTAAATAGCGAACATATTTAGGCTCCATTACTGTGTCTTTGTCCCCAGCCAAAAAATAAACAGGTTGTTGCAGACGAGACACTATTTGGGGGAGTAGGTGAACTCCGATCTCTGTTGTAGAATCAAGTAAAGATCCCAAAGCGGCCTGAGGATCTGCTTTAAGCAAATCTAGAACCCGTTGTCGTCTCCAACGTCTTTCTAAAGGACGGGCTATCATAAGGCGAGAAAAAAGTATATCAATCAGAGGCACATAGGATAGCCAACTTGGTCTACGTTTGATTAACTGTTCTCCAGCTGAGCGAAATCGTTCGAATTCCTCCTTGAGGTAAATTCCACCCCCTGAATTAAGACAAATAACTCCCTGAACAGTTTCAGGACAAACATCAGCCCCCCATAAGGCAATGCTACCCCCCAGAGAATGTCCAATAAGCCAAGCTCTCTCAATAGAAAATTTTTGTAGTAGAACACTTAAGTCTTGAGCATAAGCTCCTAAGCCGTAAGGAGAACTATCATTAGTTAAACTAGAGTTTGCTCGCTGAAATGAAGTTCCCCAATCGATTACTCTATCTCGATTCAAAGCTTTTCGAACTTGCTGAGAGTCACCGAACCCTCGGAGATCATAAATTAGACAAGGATAGTTAGGTGCTAATTGCTCAATTAACGGAAGCCAATATTGACGGCTCAATAACCATCCATGAATAAAAATAAGTACAGGGGTAGATGGTTGAAAAGACGGGGATGTGAACTCATAGGCGTGAGGAACTCCCAAAATGTCGATAGTTGGCATGTTTTTATCCTAACCTGATGAGAAGGCCTTTTGTATCGATATAATGATTTGAGAAAAAATTTACGGTTTGGTGTTTACTTAAAAACTACACAGATAGCCTAAATACAGTATAAATTAAAGAGAACATCAAAGCTTAGCCGTGTCGGCATGGTCTTTTGGAAACGATTGTTTAGTAACTCTTCTGACTCAGTCACCTCTGCTCTAAATTCGAATTTTAAAGGAGAATTCCTAGATATAGAAGGCGAGACAAACAGTCAACGGCGCATTTTCTTAAGTACCGAACGGGACATTAATCTCTACGAACTCGAAGAATTATGTGATGCTGTTGGCTGGGCGCGTCGTCCCCTACGGAAGGTGAAACAGGCCTTAAATCATAGTTTTCTTGTAGTCTCTATGTGGGAAGTTGAGAAAAATCAGAGGCGTTTGGTTGGATTTGCCCGTGCAACTTCCGACCACGCTTTTAACGCCACGGTTTGGGACGTGGTTGTTCACCCAAGTTGCCAAAATAAGGGGCTTGGAAAAGCCCTAATCAAATATATGATTCACCAACTTAGGAATAAGGATATTAGTAATATTACTCTGTTTGCTGATCCTCAGGTAATAGATTTTTATCGTCGTTTGGGATTTGTTTTAGACCCTGAGGGCATCAAAGGGATGTTTTGGTATCCCAATTAGACATCTTCAAAAATTGAGATTTAGCTCTGATAATCTAAGGATCTTAAGTTAATCTCTTGTAGAGATCTATTGATGATTTTTGAGTATCTAGGCTATAATAAATAAGCGCGATACGGGATGTAGCGCAGCTTGGTAGCGCGCCTGCTTTGGGAGCAGGATGTCGCAGGTTCGAATCCTGTCATCCCGACTTTAACCGGATTACCCGCAACTGCACTGCCTTTGATGTTCCATTACCTCTATAAATATAAGTTTGTTATGATGAGATGAAACTGGGTAGGAACTCGGTTTTAGCGAAGTCCGTCCTACTCTGAGTAGAGGTCCGGTTGTGTGTCGAAAAACTTCTAAATCTCAATTACCTCGAGTAGCAAAGCCACTATGAAAACAACAGATTTGTAAGAGATAAATCTTCTAAACCTAAACTTGTGCCAAAAAAGTTAGTTAATTTTTGTCGGTTATTAAGTATACGTATAGTCAATTATAAAATTTGAGGTTAACTTCTATGAAATCATTCATCCGTAGCAGTGTCACTCTAGGATTAGTTGGAAGTTCTGTGATGATTTATTCTTTGTTAAATTCTAGTCTGAGTGTTTTGGCATTAACTCCAGAACAAATTGTACAGAAACTTAATCAAGTTCCTGTATTTACTATTGGTAACAGTAAAGAAATACTATTGTCTACCGACAATAACAAAAAAACATTTGTCACTTATCTGAGTCATCAAGATGCTCAGCAGGTTGTTGAGCAAATCACTAAAGAAAATCCTGGAAGTAAGGCAGAAGTAATTACTATTCCTTTAGGTAAGGTTTATGAATTACTAAAAAGTAAGGAAAAAAGCAAATCCCAAGAACCTCCTGATCTATTTACCTTTATTCCTTTAAAAAAGGAACTTCCCTCAGCTTTATCAATTCTTAAACAAGAAGATCCTAGTGCTAAAAATTTCCCTGGAATCCCTTTGTTTTATGGGATGATAAAAGTTGATGAACAGGAGACTTTTTTGTCTATAAAAGATGGAAAGAAAAGTTTTACTCCTTTTTACTTTGAGAGAGAATCTCTACAAAAATTAATTGACAATATTAAACTACAACAACCCAAATTTGCTTCATCTATAGAGGTTAAAGTCACTCCATTGGGAGGAATTGTTTCGGCTTTTGAAAGTGATGACAAACAACAAGAAGACTTCGTAAAAAGTGTGGTCCTTGTCCCTTCCCAAGAATCAGCAAAGAAACTATTAGAAACATTCAAACAAAATCAGCAAACAGAGTAGAAATAAAAAATCCAGTAATGCCATTAATTTATTAACATAAAGGACGATTTTCCATCAGTTTTTAATAAAAAGTATTAAATTGTTATAAAAATATGAAAACTTTGATTCGTTGGGGTGCCACTCTAGGATTAGTCACTAGTACAGTTTTGTATTTTTGCTTGAATCAGCCGCGTTCTGCTTTTGCCTTGCCTCAAGAAGAAATTTTCAAGTTACTCCGTGGAATTCCCGTATTCATGTTAGTAGACGACAAAAATGTCCCTTTGGGAGGAAAAGTAGATGAAAAAACAGTGTTTACTAACGTTTTTATGAGCAAACAGAATGCTCATGAATTTTTGATTCAACTTGGAAAAGACAAGCCCTCTATTGCTGATCAATATAAAGTAGAACTCATCTCTTTAGGTGCAATCTATGAAGTTTCTCAAAAAAATTCTAATGAATCCCAACGATTAGCACTTCAATATATTCCTACCAAAACTGAAGTTGAGGCTGCTAAACCTATTCTAAGTGAAGATGGGAAGGAATATAGAGGGGGCGTTCCCCTATATATCCTTAAAGGAGGACCTGATCAAAACTATCTAACAATCAAACAAGATGGGGAAACTATTGTTCCTCTATTTTTTGAAAAAAATACACTTCAACAAGTTATTGATAACCTAAAACAACAGGAATCTGATCAAGTTTCTAATATCAAAATAGAAGTAATTTTACTAGGAAATTTAATTGGTACCCTGGAAAAAGAAGATAATGAGTTTTTCAGGAAGATTCGGTTATGGCCATCTGAGGAAATGATGAGAATCATTCAAGAAAATCGCCAGAATTAACGATGGTAATAGAAAACTTGACTGAAGACAGTCAAAAAACTGCCGTATCGGGATTAGACCTAGCAACTTGGCGAGGTTGGGCTAAAACTGAATCAATAGCCGCCAACATCTCTCCTCAAGAAGTAGACTGGTTCCTTCAAGAAGTGGCAGAGTTAGACAGACTTTCATTGAAATTAGAGTCATTTCGGGAGCGATCACAGATTTTCCTGAAATTTCCCTTATCTCACTTGAACCAATTATGGCAGCATCGTCTAAAAGATAGGGTTCCTATTCAATATCTTGTCGGTGTAACTCCTTGGCGTAACTTCTCACTAAAAGTTGCTCGTGGAGTTCTTATTCCTCGTCCTGAGACTGAGTTAATCATCGATTTGGCTGTTCAAGCAGTCCAAAAGAGTTCTGTCCCTAACTTAAACTTAGGACATTGGGTCGATTTGGGGACTGGTAGTGGTGCAATTTCATTTGGATTAAGTATGATGTTTCCAGAAGCAAAAATCCACTCTGTTGACTATAGTAAAGTTGCCTTAGCTATTGCCAAAGAAAATGCTGAAAACTTAGGACTTTCTTCAAAAATCCAATTTTATGAAGGATCATGGTGGACTCCCCTGGAAAAATTGAAAGGTCAAATTAGTGGGTTGGTTTCTAACCCTCCTTATATTCCTACAGGGATACTGTCTCAACTTCAACCCGAAGTGAAGTATCATGAACCCTATTTAGCCTTAGATGGAGGCAAAGACGGTTTAGAGGCAATCCGCTATTTAGTAGATAGATCCCCTAATTATCTTCAGTCTGGGGGAATTTGGTTAGTTGAAATGATGGCAGGACAGGGAGAAAGTGTAGCTAAATTGTTAGAAGATTCTTCTGATTATCGCTCTATTAAAATATTGTCGGATCTAGCAGGAATTCAACGTTTTGCTTTAGCTTATCGTACTTAATTAGACTGTTTAATCAATACTTGTCTATCCAAAATTATTTGTGTTTTTATCCTAATTAATTGATAAGCAATACCTTCCCCAATAACTTGATAATCAGACGGTTTTAAAGCTAACTGTTCAAAATATCTAGGTTTAGCCACTATCAAGATAGTCGATGACATATTTTGATGATTGGCTTGCTCATTAAAATATTCAATTGCTCTACCACTATAAATATCAGTTTCAGTAATGGAATCAATGGTTTGTTGAGCATAATAAGTCATACTCGGACGCATAAAACCAATAAAAACTAATTTTTCTCCTGGTTTTTGTTCTTGTTTTACCAAGGTTCCAAGTTCTCTTAGAGGAAGTTGCCGTTGACTGTCAACAATCGGAGCAATAGGGAGTACAACCCAACTAAAAAAAGCAATAAACCCTAACAAATTTGCTGCCCAAATCCAGTGTCGATGATGTTTCCAAAATAGCAAAATTAAAATACCTAAAGCAGAAAATGACAAGATAATTCCACTATGGATGGGTGCACCTGATTCCTTTAATAACTCTCTAAACTGAGGCATCATTGGATCATAACCAATAAGTCTAGGGCTCATGAAACTTGCAACAGCTAATCCACTTAAAATTCCTACATTAGCTAATCCACTGAGCCAAAATAAAATTGTCCAAAGTCCTGACCATTTTTTTCCTTTTGTTGCCATTTGTTCACTCCAAAACAGTGTAATCATAATGGCTGCAGCTGGTATTAAAGGAAGAACATAACCAGCTAACTTAGTGACTGAACTTGAAAAAAATAAAAATATAATGACAAACCAAACGAAAGCGAATAAACCTAGTTGGTTTGAACGATGGGAGGAAACCCAAAGTCTCCGTTTCCAAAAACGTAAACGAGCAATGGCTAGTGGTAAGAAAATTGACCAGGGAACTAATCCAACTAAAACCACAAAAAAGTAATAATACCATGCCCCAGGATGACGACTAACAACACTAGTAAATCTTTGTATATTGTGCAATCCAAAAAAAGTCTTAATATATTCTTGTCCATGTTTTAAAGTAATAAGAATAAACCAAGGAACAGTAATAGCAATAAAGCTCCCAAGTCCCAATAACCAAGGAGTCTCTTTTACCACTTCAACTAAGCGATCAACAAACAATAGAAATGTAATAACGATAATCCCCGGAAGGACAATTGCTACGGGACCTTTAGCTAAAACACCTAAAGCCATAAATACCCAATATCCTACATACCACCAATTTGTAATGGATAATCCTAATCGCTTAGTAGAATTATTTTTAGGATGAGCATAACCAATAAAAAATGACAGTAATGCTAACCCAATATTGCTAGATAAGAACATATCAGAAACTGCTGTTCTTCCCCACGCAATCCAGAAAGGATTAAAAGCAACAATAGCTGCTCCTAAATTAGCTGAAAACCATAATTGATATGGATCGGACTGTACTTTCTCTTTTGTGGAAGTGTGAAAGGGTTTAAGGCTAAGAAATCCAAAATTGTGTAAACTATAAAAACTCAAACCTACTAAAGCAATCGCAAATAAAGCTGAGGGAAAACGAGCCGCCCATTCACTCACTCCAAATAGTTTAAAAGATAAAGAGATTAGCCAATAAGTTAAAGGCGGTTTATCAAAGCGAGTTTCGCCATTCCAATAGGGAGTTAACCAATCTCCTGTCATATGCATATGACGAGATGCGTCAACAAACATAGGTTCTGTTTTATCAATTAACCCAATAGTTCCTAAATCCCATAAAAAAGCGATCCAGCTGATTAATACCAGCCATAGAATAGAAAATGTCCAGAGTATTTTAGGAGATTTTCTTAAAAGGTTATATTTAGTTATAATCTGTTTATGCGCGTCCATTTTATCCATAAGAACATCCAATATAAATATTTTTAATAACTGAAATGACTAAAAACTACGATATTTTGTATCAACAGTCTTCAAAAGAAAAATAGATAAGGTAAAGGCGAGATAACCAACACAAAAACCAGCAATAACATCTGTTGCCCAATGAACGTGTAAATAAAGACTCGCCCAACCCATAAAAAAAATCAAAATAGTTGATATACTATACAGGTAAATAGTTAGTTTAGGAAACTTGAATGAAATCAAATAAGAAATGTATAAATATAGCATGAAGTTACCAGAAATGTGACCACTAGGGTAACTGTTTCCGTGAACATCAATTAATCCTGGAGCAGGACGAATTCGAGCAAATAAGGGCTTTAGAAACTTGTCAATTAAAATAATAATTCCCAGAGAAGAAACTGCTAAAACTTGGGCTTCTTTTAAGCAACGTTTCCAGAATAAAAAACCTAAACCACCTAAAATAAGAAAAATAACAACTTCAGCTTCTCCCGACAGATAAGAGACTTGCGCAAATTCAAGTAAACCAGGTTGACGAAAGTTGCGAACCCATTGTATAAAAGCTTCATCCCAAGCATCAAGATTTCCCTGAACAACCTCTTGATTCAGCCATAGTAATAGTAATAATACGCTCACAAATGACGCTAAACTCTTATTTATTATTGCTTTGCCAATCTTCTCCATCACACTCTTTCTTAGCTTTAGCTTCATATCTAGTTAGAGGTTAAAATTTGAGTAAGTATCACCATATAATAACACTCGGATTTATAAACGGCTTCGCCACTGACTTAATCTGAGATTACTATGATCCTTTCTAAGGATTAATCATCAATAACCCTATAAGAACAAGTTATCTTAAGATGAATATAGCGAGGTTAAACTTTTTTCATGAAATCTATGAAACTAGCACTTATGCGGTATTTTTGTTGTGTAATATATATGAAAGATTAGAGACCTCTACCAATTTACTATTAAGATCTCCAGGACCTCAAAATTCGGGTGGAACAATTTCTAATAGACAAATTTTTTTGAACCAAGAGAATTTATTAAGTCTTGTTTTAATGGACAAATGAAGTAAATAAGCGAATATCGTCTCAATTAATTTGCACTCTAAGTTTAGATTTTATCATTCAATTAACTATTGAAGTTAGAATTTGAAGAAATGAAGGAACAGTTAGTTATCTGTAAAATTGTTAAGAGGATTAACCTATCGTATTTTGATTCATGCCTTTATTACCGCAACCAAAATACTAGGCAGTATAGTTCGTGACTCCCGTCTTAATTGTGCCGAAGCCGGTGATGTTGTTAATGTTGAATACATTCTCATTAAAGTGATAAAAATCTCGGATAGAATTGCTCAAGATGAGGGAGATATTGAATTTTCTAACGCACTTCCCGGTCCAAAATCAATTGCACCCAAGCTTAAAAATGATCTCCAAGCCTAAAGTTGCGCTCTTGGTTGTTTTTAATAAATCTTAAACTTGTAGCACACCGTCACCTTTAACAAGATCAGATAATACCTCTTCATTAGTTTCTATAAATTTTTCTTCTGTTCCCTAATTATTGTTAATTTACATGAAAAAGTTTGTCGTCGTCCTGATTTAATTTAGGTCCTAGTTTTTTTATTAATCAAACGAGGCAATCTATTCTTTTAAAGAGTCAGTCAAGTAAGCTTAAATCTATTCGATTCTAGGCAACTTGACTTTACCTAGGGAAGCTATTTTATATCTTGATACACTATCAATTTACGCCCAAAAACCCTTATAACTAACTTTTAAAGATTTACTAATTTAGTTAATAACTATTAATGAATAAGCAAAAAAACAAGTAAGTCTAAATAAACTTAAAACAGAAAAAGTAGTTAAACAAAAGTGACCAGGCTAATGTTATTAGTAGTAAGATTTTAAGTTTCTATTACGACGAATAACTGCATAGAAGGTACAAGTATATTTTTGACAAAGATTTAGTTACCAATTTAGCTAAAGAATCAATAAAAACAGGGTAGATATTCAACGTAGGAATTCGATAAAAATTTTCAACTCTTGCTTCTTTAGCAATTTCCCAATATTCGATATCAATTTCTTGAAGAGTTTCAATATGTAATGTTTTTGAGTGCAAGATTTTAAGTTTCTATTAGGACGAATAACCGTATCAAAAGTACAAGGAGGTTCTTGAAGAGATTTAGTCACTAATTTAGCTAAAGAATTAATAAAAATGGGGTGGGTATTCAACGCAGGAACTCGATAAAAATTTTTAATTCCTGCTTCTTTAGCAACTTCCCGATATTCGATATCAATTTCTTGAAGAGTTTCAATATGTTCCGAAACAAAACTGATAGGAACTACTAATAAGTCTTTGACTCCTTTTTTCCCTAACTCTTTTAAAGAATCTTCCGTGTAAGGTTTAAGCCACTCCACCGGACCAACTCGACTTTGATAAGCTAAAGTGAAATCATTTGGTCGATTGAGGGTTTTCATGATTAGGTGAGTACAAGCTTCAATTTCTGCTTGATAGGGATCTCCGGCTTTATCAACATAACTTTGAGGGACTCCATGAGCACTGAAGAAGATATGGATATGACAAGGATTTTCACATTTATCTAATTCTCGAGTAATTAAATCGGCCATTGCTGTTAAATAATCTGGATGATCATACCAAGAGGGAATCAAAGTATAGTTAATCCGTGTGAGATCACTATCAGATTGCCACATTTCCTCAAGCACTCGGAAACTAGAGCCACTTGTGCTAATAGAAAATTGGGGATATAGAGGAAAAATGACTAGACGCTCTATGCTGTCTTGTTTAATGTGATTGATTGCCTCTTCAGTAAAGGGGTGCCAATAACGCATCCCAATATAAATTTGAGCATCTTGACCAATCTCTGCTAATTTTTTCCCTAGAGCTTTCCCCTGAGCTTCAGTAATCCTTCTTAAAGGGGAACCTCCCCCAATTTGTTCATAATTTTTCTTGGATTTTTCGCTTCTCAACCGAGAAATTAACCAAGCTAAGGGCTTTTGTAACCAAGGGAAAGGTAATCGAATGATTTCTGGGTCAGAAAATAGATTAAACAAAAAGGGGCGAACATCTTGTAATTGTTCCGGTCCCCCTAAATTTAGTAGTAAAACCCCGACACGATCCATAATTTTATGTAGATAAATAACATTTTCAGATTCTTTGTTAAGTTTAACAATATATAGGCTCACTATTGAGATTTCAGTGACAGAATACTCAATAATCTAGTGAGTTACATAAGTCAGGAGGTGACGAGTTGATCACAATTTTAAGAACCTGGAGTTATCAATATCCTTGATTACATAGCACTCTTTCTCGTTTAGCATCTCTGAATGTTGAAGGTGAAAGAGAGTTTTGTCATTTTACCATTGAAAATGTTCCTCTGAAGTCTGATACTAGGATTTGATATTTCTGCTATGGCAGAAGTCAAACCACTCACTTTCTACTGAAACAACTTGACTCAACGTCTTATTGACTTCCCTTTGTCGGACAGTTAAAG
Source organism: cyanobacterium endosymbiont of Rhopalodia gibberula (assembly GCF_003574135.1). Classification (GTDB taxonomy): domain Bacteria; phylum Cyanobacteriota; class Cyanobacteriia; order Cyanobacteriales; family Microcystaceae; genus Rippkaea. Next base: position 104,450 of record NZ_AP018341.1, read on the forward strand.
CTGTTTTTGAAGCCAATCATGTTAACGAGTGAGCTAAACAAATGCTTTTTGCTCAATCAAAATTTGCTTGAGTTCATACCAGGTTTGTTCTTGTTGCTCTCCACAAAATGGAAACTAAGCAACTTGAGGAAATTTTTAAAAAGTTTATCAGGTTCCTAATTCTGGAGAAGTTTTTGTTGTAATTGATTTATACAAGCCGATTAACCGTTTATTTTGTCAACCTTTAACTATTTTCGTGTGAACATTTGAAGTGAAGATAGCTTAGAAGTTACTAAACACTGACTTAGTGACAAAGTTAACTTCAGTAGGTTTTTGAGATTGTCAACAACGACTTTATGGAGAAGGAAATTTGCAAGTAATTCAAGTGAAGAAATAAGATTAAAAATGACCCCTCCATCATATTGAGGTAAATAAACGAATGTCCAAGACCAAATTATTACAACCTGATTTAGTTTTGGGAGATACTATTCTCGGTTTAACACCAGAAATTCTCACCCATTATCACATTAAAGGATTAGTCTTGGATGTAGACGAAACCTTGGTTCCCCTCCAACAAAGTCAAGTCTCCCAAGAACTTGAGCAGTGGATAGAAACTATTAGACAAATAGCTCCTATTTGGCTAGTCAGTAATAACTTAAGTGAAGGTCGCATTAGGAGAATTGCCAACACCTTAGCTTTACCCTACCTATTAGGGGCTATAAAACCTTCTCGACGCAAATTACGGCAGGCTGTCCAGGCAATGGAACTCCCGGTTGATGGTGTGGCTATGGTGGGTGATCGTTTATTTACCGATGTTCTGGCTGGTAATCGTTTGGGAATGTTCACCATCCTCGTAAAACCCATAACAGATGATACTACTGTAGCTGAGCGTTACCACCCAATTCACAATTTCGAAATCTGGCTATCTCGAATCTTAGGAGTATCTTTGATAGTTTCACAACATGAATTTACTAAAAATGATCGATCTTTAAAAGGTTAATTCTGAAAAACTTGATTTCCTACTTTAGGTCAGTCTTCTCGAGAAGAATTTAACTAAACTATCTTCAAATACTAACCCTTACTTTAAATGGTCTTAATACCATTTTATGATAATGTTGAATGTGATATAAGCACTATAAAATTCTCTCGTTTGAAAAAGTGCTTTTTTCCGATAAATATAGTATGCGAGATACAATGTCTATATCCATTTTGTAGTACAAACAGATTTCATTTACAATAAAAGTAGGCAAGTTAATGTCTATTGCTAACGCGTCACGTATTTTTGGTCAAACCAATAAGTGTCTTAGTTTTGTCAAAGTCTTAGTTCTGTCAAATTTTTTTCAAAAGTTTCTTTTTAGATTTTCTAAATTTTTATGGGGCAATTCTCATGCTTCTAAAATGTTAAGTATAATTTAAATATTTATCAAAATTCTTATGAACAAATTCAAAGATTTTTTCGCTTTCGCAAGTATGTATTCTTTTCCGAAAATAAAACGCGATTCATCAATAGATAATACTTTTCAGTAGATCATTTTTATATCTCCTAAAAGCCTTCTAATTAAGACTTTCAAGTCGCTGTCGTTACAATGTTTTTCAATTTTGTTGACTATAAGAACCTGTTATTATCCATCTCAACGATTGAAGATAATTAATTGCTATTCTCTAACAAATGTGTGTATTGTAATCCCTTTAATGGAAATATGACCACAAGTTTCCGTCCTCGTTACGGTTGTGATATTCCTAGTATCACATTAAGTTAATTTTAGCTGTTAGTATCTCTTTTTGAATGTTTTGACAATGGCATAGGGTAAATAAAGGGCAAAAATTCATTCCCAGGATAAACTTAAAAATGTTTATTTATGAATGATTATTGGACTGTATATATATTTCATATGGACACAGACAGTTGATGTTGGTTATCTATAAAATATCTCTGTGGTTAGAAATATTTTAAAAAGTGTAGAGATATTTAATCAAATGTCTCTACACTAAATTGTTAGTAAAAAAATCTTTTAACTTGTTAGTAAAGATTTTAACTTCTCAGTAGTTAAACGAGGTCCATAACTAGTAACAATACGAGAAGAAGCCCGTGAAGCGAGATCACCAGCTTGTCTATAGGTCATCCCGTGGGTGATCCCATAAAGAAATGCTCCTGCATACATATCTCCTGCGCCAACAGTATCAACAGCCTGGACGGGATAAGGAGCAATTTCAATTAATCCCTGACCATCAAAAACTAATGATCCCTTCGATCCACGTGTGATAGCAAACCCCTGAGCTATACTTTTTAAGTAGGCGATCATCTCAGAAAAATCTTCCGTATTAGATATTTTTGCGGCTTCTACTTCATTAGCAAAAATGAAATCTAATTTAGAGCCAATTATCTTTAATAACCCATTCTTAAAAAACTCCACTATGTTTGGATCAGATAAGGACAAGGTGGTTTTTACCCCTGAGCTTTCTGCAATTTCTCTAGCTTTAATAGCTGCTGCTTGAGAAGTTGGTGAAGTGACTAAATATCCTTCCAAGTAAAGATATTCAGAGTCAGAAATTGCTTCGAAGACTAATTCTTGTTCGGACAAATTGCCCGAAATACCTAAAAATGTGTTCATGGTGCGATCAGCATCAGGAGTCACCATAACTAGGCATTTTCCGGTGGTTCCCTCTTCGCCATCACTATTGTGTTCATTGGTGTCTAACCCACACTGGCGTAGATCTTCCAAATAAAATTTTCCTGCCTCATCTGCCGCCACTTTACAAGAATAAAACCCGTTACCACCAAACTGACTAATAGCTATCATGGTATTAGCAGCAGAGCCTCCACTACTTTGTTTACATGGTTGTCCATTCAGCTTTTTTATTAACTCCTCTTGACGGACTTCATCCACGAGAGTCATAACACCTTTATCAATGTTTAATACTTGAAGTAATTCTGGTGAAACTTTAAATTCTATATCTACTAAAGCGTTACCAGCACCATAAACATGATACTTTTTCTCCATGAATGCTTTCTTGTCTGACGACAAACCTCTAAAATGTTCAATCATATTCTAGGCTAACATAGAGTATTTTCATTACAATTTTGGTTATTTTAGCAATAAACAAAATTTTAGATGAGTTAATGATTAATCTTAATAAGATTTATTTTTACAATGTAAATTGATATGAATCATCGAAAAAATCGAAGTTATTTAACTATTTATCTTTAATTAATTTTTTAACCCTAGCTTTATCAATATGAAGAGTTACTAGAATCAAAAAATAATAATAACTAAATCTTAAATAACCAAAAAAAACTATAATTTTAAATGTAACTAGATTTTATTATTATTTTTTTACTGTAAAAATAATCTAAGATAGTTTCGATTTCAAGACTAGCTTAATTGATGATATAAATCACCATATTAGGGGTATATGGCTAAACAATAAATTTTTTAAAAGTTTAACTACGGACATAAAGTTAATATATCCTAATTAATTATAATAGATTTTTTAAAAAAATAAGAAAATCTATTATAATTATGCTTGTTGTTTCAATAAGCAATCTTAATTGTGTATGTATAGTAATTTTTTTTATAAATACTGATTTAATCATGATAATTATTTTATCTTAAATTCGTTGCGTAATTGGTTAATAAGTCTTAAAAAATACATAAAAGAAATAATAATTGAACTATTACAAGAACTAATTTAAATCACTTTTTACCTAAAAATACTTAATATATTAAATACTTTAAGCTGTTTTTTATAACAAATAAAAACTTAATTTAAAATTAAAAAAATACTTAAATCAATAAAAGTATTTATACTAAAAAGTTTTAAAAAATCTTCAAATCAAAAGATAATAACAATCTAACTGGGAAGTCTTTATTCTATAGACCAAATGTGATCTTAGAAAGGTGATAATACTCGCCAATAAAAATTCTGACATGCGAGATAAAATATAGATACTTTTACTAAAAAATAGATATCAATACTAACTACAAAGTAAGTTAAAGTATAACAATAGCAGCTAAGTAGGACTAATGTGGTTTTGATAGTACTGTCAATAAACTAAGTTAAACTTTCTATTACTGTTGACAAGGCTATTTTGATTAAAGATAATGATAATCTCATTATTTCTAGTTTATAAGAGCTAAAACCATCAAAAGATTGTCACTGTTTTTAGGTATGAAGATTGCTCGTTCTTTGATTCAAGGTTTATTCCTCACGGAAACTACGGTTATTTAATAGACTTAATAATAGCTGCTCCTGTTTATCTATAATTCAAAAACAAAGGAGAAAAAACAGATATTATAATCTTTGTTTTTTCTCCCCATTTAAGTCTTAAGTGACCTAAGGCTACTAAATAATATTAATTTTTACTACCAGATGCTTAAACAATGTTATTGACCTATGGCCTGGACATTGGTTTCTTTAGAGTTCGTTATTTGCTGCTTAAGTACTTCAAACGCTTTATCGAACTGGGGATCACCAAAACTCCCAATTCGCTCGCGATCTTGTTGGAGAGCTTTGCGTTCGTCATCGCTCAATTCAAATATGACATCAGGATCAATACCTTGTTTATTAATATCTCGGCCATTGGGAGTGAGATACTTAGCAATGGTAACAGCTAACCCAGAGCCGTCCCCTAATCCTCGCACCGACTGCACTAGACCTTTACCAAAGGTCTGTGTTCCTACAATCATAGCACGTCTATGATCTTGTAAGGCCCCTGATAAAATTTCACTAGCACTCGCTGAGCCGCCATCAACTAATACCACTAGGGGTTTATCTGTTAAGGCACGGTTACTGGCCCGTTGTTGTTCTTCTTGTCCACCACGATTAACTGTTGAGACAATTTTTCCTTCATCGAGCCACATACGAGCGATTTCGATGCTTGAATATAGCAGACCTCCAGGGTTAGAACGAAGGTCTAAAATATAGCCGTTAACCTGTTCGGCCTCTAAATTTTTAATAGCTTCTCGCATTTCTTGACCAGCTTGACTACTAAATTGAGTTAGACGAATATAGCCAATCAACCCGATAGGAGTTTTTTGAGAACGAGAGCGAACAGGGTTTAATTCTATGCGCGCCCTAATAAGAGAATAATCAGTTTCTTCAGCACTACGGCGAATTGTTAAAGTCACTTCACTACCTGGTTTACCCCGAATTAACTTAACGGCATCTCCAACGTCCATACCCTTAGTAATTTTGCCATTAATTTTTGTGATGATATCTTTAGACAAAATCCCGGCTTTAAACGCTGGGGTATTTTCAATGGGAGCAACCACCATCAATTCGTTAGTTTCTTCATCCTTGGTAATTTGAATACCTACTCCAGTTAATTCTCCTGAAGTATCAATTTGCATATTTTTGAATTCTTCAGGATCCATAAATCGGGTATATGGATCTTCAAGCCTTTCGAGCATTTCCCGAATCGCCTTATAAGCGTCCTTCTTGTCAATATAAGGACGTTTTAAATATTCTTGACGAATAGCTCGCCAATCTACCTGATTAAACGTTGCGTCAACATAGGTTCGGTTAATGATCTGCCAGACTTCATCAACCAATTCTTTTGGATTATCTTGAAAAAAAGCTTGACTCTGGGAGAAGCGGAGTCCTCCGCCTGTGACTGCAACCGCAGTCAAGACAGCCGCAGTCGCGCCGAGAATTAGTCCGCGTTTTTGATTAACCATAAGCCTAAATTTATGCAAAGATAAATGGGTAAAGAGATTTTTTGCTAACTACGTGTCAACTGTGACACTTGGACCTGATAGTGCAACTCGGTATATCTTCTACTATTGAGTTGTTTACTTCATAGAGACAGACAATCAGTTATTTTCTGATTAGAGTACTTTCCTCTAGTTATAACATCTTTTGAAAGTAGGTACAGTCATCCTATGATGAATAACATACCAGTTGATACTGATTCGTTAAAAAGTAGACGACAAACTTTACGTTTTCAGCGAAGATTAAAGGCATGGCAAGGGGTCTGGCGCTTTTTCGCCCTCTCGGGAATGGTGGGGGGATTAGTCTGGATAGTTAGTTGGCCTCATTGGGTGATCAGAGATAAATCACAAATTAAGATTGTAGGAAATCGACTATTGTCTTCAGAGAAAATTCGACAGCTTCTTCAGATATCTTATCCTCAGTCTATCTGGCAACTACCCCTTCATCAATTGACCCAACAATTGAAGGCAGAACCCCCATTGAAAGATATTCATCTTACTCGTCAACTTTTTCCAACTCAGATAATTATTACTGTTAAGGAACGACAACCTATTGCTATGGGTACTTCTTCTCAAGGGGACGGCTATCTTGATGCTACTGGAGTTTGGATTCCTAAGAAATTCTATCAAAAGGATACAAAAGTTGAGACAGAACAGAACCTCACGGTACTCGGTTTTGAGCCTCAATATCGTTCCCATTGGCTTGAAATATATCACCTAATTCTTCAGTCTTCCATAAACGTTATGACAGTGGATTGGCGAGACCCAAGTAATCTTATTTTAAAAACTGAATTGGGAACCGTTTATTGTGGTCCTTATGGTGATCGCTTTCGGGAACAATTGCAAGTTTTAGCTAAAATGAGAAAACTTTCGTCCCGTGTTCCTCCAAACCGTATTTTTTACTTAGATGTGACCAATCCTCGGTCTCCTTCCGTTCGTCTAGCTCCTTAGTCTAATTTTCTAATTAATGCGCCAATTTTCAACTATTTATTTACGATTTCTAACTTTACTTTTAATAAAAATAATTATGCTCATAACGTAAAAAGATTGACAAAGTCTCATTAGATTTTTAGTGTATAAGTTGAGACAGGTACGTATAAATAGTAAGCTCTTATATATAAGTGGATATTCAATCCATTACATAAGTGTACTAAGTCCAAAATTAATTAGCTATGTTTTAGACTAATCAAACGGACTGTGATCTAATTGTTTTTTAACTGTTCTTAATCAATCGTCAATCAAAATGACCTCTAGTGAAAAATTGATTTCTAGTAATTCGAGTCTTAGTAACACTCAATCTTCCGAAATGTCAAATACAATGGACGATTGTCATGTTCACAATAACAGTCTATTCTTACCTCAATTGAACGATCCTTCAGAATCTCTTATAGAAGACACCAGGAGCAACAGGATAGTGCCAAATAACGTTGCTAAAATAAAGGTCATTGGCGTTGGTGGCGGTGGATGTAATGCGGTTAACCGTATGATTGAAAGTTCCTTAACCGGAATTGAGTTTTGGGCCATCAACACTGATGCTCAAGCCCTTGCTCAATCAGCAGCTCCTCAACGTTTACAAATTGGACAAAAATTGACTAGAGGTCTAGGAGCCGGTGGAAATCCATCTATTGGGACTCAAGCTGCTGAGGAGTCTCGGGATGAAATTGCTCACGCTTTAGAAAATACTGACCTTGTCTTTATTACAGCTGGTATGGGCGGGGGAACTGGGACAGGAGCAGCTCCTATCGTTGCTGAGGTAGCAAAGGAAATGGGTTGTCTAACGGTGGGTGTTGTTACCCGTCCTTTTACCTTTGAGGGACGACGGCGTACTACTCAGGCGGCAGAAGGAGTTAATAATCTACAAAACAACGTTGATACTCTGATTGTTATTCCTAATAACCAGTTACTACAAGTCATTCCTCCGGATACTCCTTTGCAAGAAGCATTTTTGACAGCTGATAATATTCTACGACAGGGGGTACAAGGAATTTCAGATATTATTACAATTCCTGGTTTAGTTAATGTAGATTTTGCGGATGTTAGAGCAGTGATGGCTGACGCAGGATCAGCATTAATGGGACTAGGAACAGGTTCAGGGAAGTCCCGTGCTAATGATGCGGCAGTACAGGCGATTTCTTCTCCTCTATTAGAACATTCGATTAAGGGGGCTAAAGGGGTTGTTTTTAACATTACTGGAGGTAGTGATCTCACCCTTCATGAAGTAACAACAGCCGCTGAAACCATTTTTGAGGTGGTTGATCCCGAGGCCAATATTATTTTTGGAGCAGTTATCGATTCAGTTTTACAAGGAGAAGTAATAATCACGGTAATTGCGACAGGCTTTAGTGGAGAATCTGACAATGCAGTTTCAAAAACAGTAAAGAGTACTTCTACACGAAAAGTAAACAACACCTCGACTACCAAAGCTCCTGAGTCAGAATCTCCTAAACCCACAGGGTTAGATATTCCAGACTTTCTTCAACAACGTCGTTTTCCAAAACGTTAGTTGCTCTATAAGTGTACTTTGAATGACTTTTATCAAAAGCAATATAATAGCTCCTTTGAAGTCAATCTTAGAAATATAAAAATTTTAGAAATTTTGGGTCACGTCATAAGTTCACTCTTGCAAAAGATTAACCTAATTAACTTTGTTAAGAAAATTTTATTTTTTGCTGCAAAGTCTTCGTGGCTTTACAGATTATTCAGGACTAATTATCTCAACCTTGAGTCGAAAAGGAATAGTAAGAAAGATTAATAATCAATCAAAGTTGATTAAAAGAAGAATTTATAGATTTGTAAATTTTCAACTACAGGTTTTTTAAACTTGGTATTCTATTGGTTGATTTCATATTATAAGTTCGGTATGATCGAAGATTTTTTTGATAGAGAAGATATGTAAAATATCTAATTTTATTAATCTAGAACAGATGATAATATTAGACCGTCTTAGATTTTGAAGATAGAGTCTTTAAAACTTGACAGTTGTTTTCCTTGAAGAAAAAATAAAGCTGATGTTTAAATGTTGATCAATGTTGTTAAATTTTAGTAATTACTGAGAATAGTTAGCTTTCTTAAAGCTAAAGTAGGAGTTGCTGACTTTATTTTGAAAATAGCAAATAAATCTAGAAGTATCTAGAAGTCCAGAAACATAAAAAAATTTACTCGTAATACTTTGTAAGTGATCATTGTCCTCTTGCAAGATTATAGTCAAGATCTCTTTGAGTTTAGTATACAATTTGACATTTGCCAAAAAGTTGGAAATAGTTTAAACCTTTTAAGGAGTCAAGACTACCAAATTGTTCAAAAAATATACTAATTGTAATAGTTGGCGAAAAGAAGAGAAATGGCAAAGAGATAACTAGGATAATTAGGATTATAGTTTGTCTATAACTGTGGGGTATTTGTTTGTTGCTCGATTAGTATTTCTATTACTGAGACTGTTGTCATAGAACGTTTAGATCGTCGTATTATTTTTATAATAAGTAATTACGAATAGAACAAAAAATTTAAAGACTACAATAACAAACTAAAACAAAACTAGAATACTTTTCCTAATTATTAACGATACTATCAGTTATTTTTTAATTTTTCTTTAAGTTAATTAATAAAAATATAATAGTTTAGCAAAAAATACTTAACTTGATCAATTAGTATGAGATGTTTATTAATTTAAAGTTCATATATTATATATAGACATATATTAACACTTAAAATTTTTATTCTGACTCTAATTATGGAAAAAAATATTTTTATTTTTTACTATTATTTTATTTATCACTATCTATTTTTAATAAATTTTTTAGAGATTTCTAAAGATATAGCTTAATATTCATCAAATAAATCAAGTTATTTTGTGTTTACCATTAAACTTTAATGTAATTAAAGTTTAATCATTAGTAGTTTAACATATCTGTAGATATGTAGCCATTAATAGCCCTAACTTTTTATAGCAGTTTATCTTCTTTTGATATAATTCTATTTTTTTCTAATTAGCTTCAATTTAACTATTTTTTAGTGAAAAACTATATATCTGTCTCGATTTTTAAAAATCTTTTCTCTAACTTTTTTAATTTTTAACATAAATAGAAAATAATAAGCTCTTATTTTCTAGATTTTATCTTTAACTCTAATAAGAGTATCTAAACTTTTTTAACACATTTTTATTTCTCTGTCCAATAAGCAACTTTCAATTCTATATATATTCGCTCATATACTGATATTTATTTTAATTTATGATCTAATTTCTTAAATATCTTATCAGTTAATAAATTTTCTCTTTACTTTAAATTATGATTATTGAGATTTTTATCTATATTCTCTTATGATTTACTAGATTTTTTGATAATTTCTATAGTATAGATGTAATGTATTATTACACTAAGTTAACTCTTTTTAAGACTCCATCCCTGATTTTATTTAAAAAATAACATTTTAACTTCTTATGTATTCACTTTTTGTTTTAAACAAATTAAGTTATTCAACTAAATAAAGTTTTATAGATATAGTTTTGATATAGATCATTTCTTTTTTGTTAAGAATTAGTACTTTTATAACTAGATTGAGTCTAATTTATTATTGCTAGTTTTTAAACAATTTTATCATAATTAATATAGATAATATAAATCAGACTCTTCCTATCTTATTTAAGATATAAAAATAAGGAATAGTTGGTTATTATAAATCCAAATTTTCATTTTTTATTTATTAAATTAAATTTAGTATTTTATATTACAATCACAAATTAAATCAAAATACTAAATATAGAATAACTTAATTAAAATATAAGATTTAAAATAAAAATACCTATATAAAAACTATAAATTTTAACAATTAAACAACATTATCAACGATAAAATCTGTGTTTATATTGTTCTTGTCTACATAAGTATCAAGTATAGTTAGATAAATTAATTTTTTTCATATTTAAAATATTTTATTATAAATATATATGCTTTATTACATAAATAATATAAATTTAGTCGAATAAACAAACTCATAGTTATGAAATGGTGATTTAATTTTGTCATATATTTATTGGTTTGTATCAGGTTAAAGTCAACAAAGACTAAAAATTTTATCTCTAATTGAGATAGAATACAGATGTGATTATCTCTTGACTCCAATTATCGTTCTATATTAGAGCATTCAAGTTAAAATTTAGGATCTTTTTTATCTAAAAAATATATTCATTCATTATTGATATAATTTTAGTTGGTATAGTATATATCGATAATTTTATTTATTCTAAATAATTCATGTGTAAAATAATTTTTATTTATTAAATTTCTTCTAAGAAAAAAGCGTATATATAAGGAAATAATTAACAATACAAAAGATGTAGTAAGTTTTAACTGCGTTTTGTTGACAATTATCAAGAAGTTATAATAATAATATTTTTCTTTAAAACCTTTTACTTACTATAGTTTAGATAGTCAAATAAGACTAGGATATAAACTACTTAATTAAATTTTAAAGTAGCATTTGATAGCTACAGTGTGCCTGTCAATGGAGATAATTTTATCGATGTAGTGCAACAGGGTGTTTATAACAGTTTATTTTTTCTGGACTCTGCAGATAATTGTTTAGAACCTTAATAAGATCCATATTTAATTGAATCTATTTATATTAAAAACACGTAATTTTAATTAAAAATTAAAAAAATAAAGTAAGTTAGCAATTCTATGCTAGAAGCAGCATCTCTTAAGGTTTGATGCTATGAATATAAAATAGTGTTTTAATACTTACCAAATTATTTTATACCATAAATTATTTTCATTAAAGATTTAAAAAATATTGTTATCGAACTTAAAAATTTAAAATACTAATTATAAAATACTATACGAGTCCTCTTTTAAAGATGGTAAAGATAATTAATATTATTACTTTTACTACTCAAATAACAAGTAGAAGTATTATATATAATACTTCTACTTGTTTTGTTGTCATCCCTAAAAACTGCTTTGTAAATTCTTTCATACTAAAGTCTTAGATATATTTTGTCAGTTAATTAATTGTTAACTAGTAAATATTGAGTCAGTTTATGTTAGCTTAGATAGTCTACTAAATAAAAAAATATTTTTGTAAAAACTATGAAAATTTCATCTGAAGGGAGCACAAATTGTCGTCAATTAGCCCTATTAATTCTAAAGGAAATTGAACAACGAGGAGCTTATACTGATATTGTCCTTGACCACGCTTTTAACCAAACTAATTTCAATCCAAGTGATCGCGCCTTGATCACAGAATTGGTTTACGGCATTGTCCGACGACGGCGCACCTTAGATGCTTTAATAGATCAGCTAGGCAAAAAATTTGCTCATCAACAACCTCCAAATCTTCGTTTAATACTACATCTTGGCCTCTATCAATTGCGCTATCTTAGTCATATTCCCTTATCAGCAGCTGTTAATACCAGTGTTGATCTGGCTAAAGAAAATCAATTACGACCCCTTTCAGGGGTCGTTAATGGTATTTTGCGTAACTATATCCGTCTGAGTGAGACTAAAATTGATCCTTTGACCTTACCTAATCACCCTGTTGAAAAATTAGGTGTTCTCTATAGTTTTCCTAATGAGATCATCGAACCTTGGTTGCAGCAATTCGGGGAAGATACTACCGCACAACTGTGTGAATGGTTTAATCAACCTCCTCATCTTGATCTGCGGATCAATCCTTTGACAACCACTTTAGAAACTGTTGAAGTGCATTTGAAACAAGCTGACATTAAAGTGATGAATCTAAAAGATATTTGTCAAGGATTAAGATTAACTGGTAAAATTGGAGCTATTAAAGAATTACCAGGGTTTAAAGAAGGATGGTGGACTGTACAAGACAGCAGTGCGCAATTAGTAACCCATTTACTTGATCCTCAACCCTCAGAAGTAATTATTGATGCCTGTGCTGCCCCTGGAGGAAAAACTACCCATATCGCTGAATTAATGCAAGATCAAGGGATAATTTTTGCTTGTGATCGTACTCCATCAAGATTGAATAAACTACAAGCTAATGCCCAACGATTACACCTAAAGTCTATTAGGATCGTTGCAGGGGATAGTCGTCAATTCGATCAATTCACTGCAATGGCTGATCGGGTTTTGTTAGATGCTCCCTGTTCAGGACTAGGAACCTTGCATAGACATCCTGACATTCGTTGGCGACATAATCCCGAAAAAGTCAAAAAACTATCGAAATTACAGCAAGAGTTATTAGAAAAAACGGCAACTTGGGTAAAACCCCGGGGAGTTTTAGTTTATGCTACTTGTACCCTTAATTGTTTAGAAAATGAATTGATTATCAAACAGTTTCTTGATACTCATACGACTTGGTATATTGAACCACCATTACCCCATTCGCCTTTGTGTAATTGGGTAACCTCATTAGGATGGATAAAAATTTTGCCTCATCAGCATCAAATGGATGGCTTTTTTCTGGTGAAGTTAAAGAAAGGTTGAAGAACCTGCATGTACTTGCAAAGTCCTTCATTATAGGAATAGAAAAAACTGAAAACAATTGTAATTGACCATGAAAAGTGTTCAGAAAAAGAAACAACTCCTCAAGATTTTGATTGGTGCTGCTTGGATTGACGGATTAATCCAAAAAGAAGAACGTGATTATTTAAACAAAATGATAGCTGCTCAGGGTCTTGCTGATGATCAAGAAATTGCTGCTCTTTTATCTGAACTTAAGCCAGTTCAACCAAGTCAATGTTACCAATGGTTAGAAGAATATTTAGGAGGTAATCCTACTACTAAAGATTATCAAAAATTACTTGAATCTATTAGTGGTTTAATTTACAGCGATGGTGATGTACAGATACAAGAAGCTCAATTGTTAACTAAATTACAATTGCTGGATCCGTCCCAAGATTCTTATAAATCTTCTTTTGAGAAGATACTAAAAACTATTCAAAAATTATATAAAAAGGCTATTAGTTAAAAATTAATTAAGAGTGAAAACTATCGATTAACAATCTTATTACCGATTATGAAATAAATTTCTTGACTAGAAAAACAACAACTACAGTCTATTAATTTTAATAAAGCTCCATTTTAAACATAATGAAGTTAACAATTCTCCCAAGTGGTAACCGTTAATATTTAAGACTATAATTGTTGTTTAAAACATCAGGAAATAAAGCCAATTTATTCTTTTAACTCTCTTTTAATTTTAGGTTAAAAGAGAGACTTCTATTGGCAATCAGTTGAGAAAATTGTTAGTAGATACAGTTCCAAATATTTCGATTTATCAAATGTTCAGTTTAATAAATATTTTTGAGTTGATCGTTAATTGTTTTCATCCAAAAACACTTATAGAAGTTAAATCCTGTTAATCAGTTTCACTAACTTTTACTTTATTTTCTGTTGACAATAAGTAATTATCTATATTTTCCGAAAATTGAAAATTTATTACTTAAATTTTTGCATAAGCTTAGAAACAATTTTACGGTTGAATGTATTCTCTGAGGTTAATTTAAAAACCAATAATTTACTGCAATTGTTTATAATTAGATTTGACTCAAATTATTAACACTATTACACAAGATTTTGGACTTATCCAATCTAAGTCTTTAAAAACTCGGTAGGCTTTACTACAAGACTGATAAAAAATCTCTATCGAAGTAGAAATTATAAAAATAATTCGTCCTAATTCATGTAATTTTTTCTTGCCAAAAATATAAACTTCACAAAATGATTGTCATTGACTAGATTAGGAAATTCTTTTATATATGTAACATGTTAAATCTTTTAAAGATCCGATATTATCGCCAATAAAAATTAATTATAATTGACATATATTCACTCATTTTTAAACAAAAATTGTAACTTTTTTTAAAAATTTTTATTGGAAATAAAATAACATAATGACAACGCTATTGTAATTTTTGATATAAGTACTCTAACGTATCAAACACTTTGGTAATTTTAAGATAAAACTTTATATCTAAAATATTAAATATAAACAAAAACTGTTTTTAGTATATAGCTTTTAGAGCCATTTTACCATCTTTTAGATAGTTTAATTATCGAGATAATTTGCAATATTGATAATTTATCTATCTATTAGATGACGACTTTGGGGAAAGAATTAATAAGTAATTTCTGTCTATTCTAGAGATTTATAGACAAAATAATTACTTATTGTTTGAGAATTAAAAATATCTTTTACCTTCTTTTTTATCTGATATATCTTTTCGAAGACTAGGAATACTTTTACAACTTTCTTTATCTTAACTTTTTCTTTTAGAAAATATCTTTACCGTGGCTTATATCGGCTAGGTTTTTATCTATTGTTCCTTTATGTTTAAGTTTTCTGTTGCTCTTTTTTTCCCTTTATAGTCTAACTTCTTATTAATCTGTTTCATGACATAAGATATGTACGCTACTATTTAAGTATTAAGAAGTATTTTCTTTATAAGATATTTATACAGCATCTGCAAATTTATACTGATTTATTTAAATCCAAGCTAGAAGATCTACTATTACTTCTTCATTTTTTTAAAAAACTATAGATTCTTGACTTCAAATATCCATAGCACAACGCGAGAATATCAGTACAGTTTTACAATTAAATAAGAAGTAGTAATATATTTAAGTAAGTGCTATCTTCTTACATTAAGACTTTATACTTATAACTTATGTTAAAAAGTCATGAGCATAACATAAAAAAAGATACAAAAATATGAGATTGCATGTATCTAAGCTAACAACAATCTACACTCAACGC
Source organism: cyanobacterium endosymbiont of Rhopalodia gibberula (assembly GCF_003574135.1). Taxonomy (GTDB): domain Bacteria; phylum Cyanobacteriota; class Cyanobacteriia; order Cyanobacteriales; family Microcystaceae; genus Rippkaea. The sequence goes on from NZ_AP018341.1 coordinate 119,860, forward strand.
TAATAGAATGAGGATTAGCCACTTTTACATCGTAAATATTAATCACTTGAGTGATAAAATAAAGTGATGAACTAAGTAAAATTTATTAAAAATTTTTAATCGCCATTATTATATGTTCTCTGTAGTAAAATAATTTTTAGTTTTTTCTAAAAAAAATATTTTATATTGTAATTTTATGAGAGATAATCTGGACTTAGATTAATTAAATTTTTATTGTTTTTTTAGATAAAATCTAAGAGAACTATTATTATTTATAATAAAAATTTACTATTTCACTATCCTTGTCATTCTTAAGTGAAAAAAATCTAGAAAGTTAATCTAAACTAAATTATATATGACTAAATTTCATCCCTCTGATCCTAAACTACTGCACAAACTTAATTTAGAAGAGGAAGATTATTTTGACTACTTCTATGATAAACCGGGTAGTGAACCAGGTACCCTTAACATTGAACCAAATGCCAAACCATCGCGTATTGTTTTAATAGACTATGACAAAATCCATGCTGTTCACAAGGTAGATGTCATTCCCAAAGCTCTAATTCCTTATTTAGGTAGTAATACAGTTTCTTGGATGGATGTTCAAGGATTAGGCAGCGAAATAATTCTTAAACAAGTCGGAAAAATTTTTAAACTTCATCCTCTGCTACTTGAAGATGTAGTAAATGTTCCCCAACGCCCCAAAGTAGAAGACTATAATGGGCAATTAATGATTATCGCTCAAATGGTATTTTCTAAACCTAGTGAAGAAGGATTTGCAAGTGAACAAGTGGGATTTGTTTTAGGACAAGGCTATCTTTTAACTTTTCAAGAAACACAAATTGAAGATTGTTTTGATATAGTTCGTAATCGTATTTATACCAATCAAGGAAAAGTTCGTCAGACCGGACCTGATTATTTGACTTATTTGTTATTAGATTCGATTATAGATAGTTATTTTCCTGTCTTAGAAAAATATGGTGATCGCATAGAAGCTTTAGAAGATCAACTGGTTGTAAGACCTCAAAGTAGTTATTTAGAAGAAATATATGCTGTGCGACGGGAATTATTAGCCTTGCGGCGAGCTATTTGGCCTTTACGTAATGTTACAGATTTATTAGTAAGAGGAGAGAGTTCTTTAATTCAACCAGAGATAAAAATCTATTTCCGCGATTGTTACGATCACGTTATTCAACTACTCGATATTGTAGAGACTTATCGGGAACTTGCCTCAAGTTTAATGGATGTTTATTTATCCTCGATGAGCAATAGAATGAACGAAATAATGCAAGTTTTAACAGTTATTTCTACGATTTTTATTCCTCTAACTTTTATTGCAGGAGTTTATGGTATGAACTTTGAATATATGCCAGAACTTAATTGGCGTTGGAGTTATATTACTTGTCTAGGTTTGATGGTAACTGTTGCGACAAGTTTAGTCTTTTTCTTTTGGCGGCGGGGATGGTTTGACTCATTTTATAATTTTAAAAAAGATTAAATCAATTGATATAAATAAACAATAAAGTCTATTTAATCATTACAGCTATATTTTTTTAGCTAAATATTGGTGACTCCTTAATGCTTCTAGACAATACTAAGTTATATAAATTTAAATAAATTTAAAATATAAAAGTGTTTGCCAAAGGGTAATCGCTAGATGATGGTATTTTATCTAAAAATTTATAAAACAGAATTAGAAGAGAGAAAAATATTGAAGTTAACTAACAATCCATAATTTTTTTCACGACAAAAATAAAAGTAACAACACTATATTACAAGTTCAAAAGAATGAAAAGTTGATAAAATTGCATATCTGGTATTATTTTTATAATGAAATCATTTTATAAAAAAAATACCAGATAAATAATCTAGAAAAGAAAAAGATTGTAGTAGTTGTCTAGTTGTCTAGTTGTCTAAAAGTTGAATAAAAATAACTTGGAAAACAACAATAAAGAACTTTAAAAATTTTTCAAAACAAGGTTTAATAAACATTAACTATCTAAAAATTTTTAAAGTGTGCTATAAATAAAATGCTGAAAATAGAAAAAGATAAAAGTTAACACAATAATCATCCATATACTAAAAAGAATAAATTAATACTTTAATTCTTTTTTAAAAAAATCTGTTCATACTAAGTATGTTAGTTAAAGCTATATCAAAACAGTGAGAAAAAAAGATTATCTCTGTAGAAAATGGTGTAGAACAGAAGTTTGTGAAATCGCCGGAAAAATATTTGAAGATAAAAATGATTTAGCCAAGGCAGTCAAACAAAATCCTACTCGAAAAAGTTATCCTAAAAAATCTAAATTAGAGCAATACAAATTTAGCTCTGCTTTTAAAAAGATAGAGCTATAAAATAATTAACGTTTATTCAAAGTCACTTAACTATTTATTCACAACGAAAACTTTATAACTAAAAAATAGTACACTAAACATAGGAAAGAGTTAGCGAGGGAGTTGCGGATTCGTTCTTGAGGCGAATTCGAGGAAAGTCCGGGCTTCCTAAAGACCAAACTTGCTGGGTAATTCCCAGTACGCGTGAGCGTGAGGATAGTGCCACAGAAAAATACCGCATTTTTTGGGTTTCATCTAAAAAATGTAAGGGTGCAAAGGTGCGGTAAGAGCGCACCAGCAGCATCGTGAGATGCTGGCTCGGTAAACCCCGGTAGGAAGCAAGGTCGGAGGAACTAAGGTTGGTCTTTTCCCCGTTCCGTTATTGGAGAACCGCTTGAGGCGTTTGGTAACAAGTGTCCCAGATAGATAACTCCCCCTATAGGACCAATATTCTATAGGAACAGAACCCGGCTTATGTCTAACTCTTTCCTCTTTCCTTCATCCCTATTTAGGGTCCATTATGAATAGGTGGCGCAGTAAAGAATTACCGCCTTTAAAAGGTTTACCTGAGGACATCAATTAGCAATTTCTATTCCCTCTCGGGCTAACGCTCCTTTCATCTTTCCCAACCACTCAATCAAACTCTCTAATTGTTTTTGGGGTTTTGATAGTCCTAAGCCCCTAACAGTTACTTTTTTAGGACTATAAACAAACCGCGATTGCAGATAATGAGGTAAGTTTTCTTGTAATAATTTCCAAGCAGGTTCTTCCATTGGAGTCTCTAAAATGATATGTTGTTTGCCATCAGTCTTAATGCGAGAAAAACCTAAAGATTTGCCAATTTGTTTTAATTCTATTACCTGAAGTAGTTGTCTCACAGGGGCGGGTATTTCTCCATAGCGGTCTGTCCAAACTATCATAATTTGCTCTAAATCTTCTTTAGAATTTGCCGTTGCTACTGCTCGATAAGCATCCATTTTTTGTTGGGTATCAGCAATATAACTAGTAGGAATAAAAGCAGTTAACTGTAAATCAACTTGGGTTTCATCAACTTGAGGTATTTCCTGTCCTTGAATCTCTTTAATTGCTTCTTGTAACATTTCCATGTACAGTTCAAATCCAATAGCCGTCATTTGACCTGACTGTTCAGCTCCTAATAGGTTTCCTACTCCCCGGATTTCCATGTCACGAGTTGCTAATTGATACCCTGAGCCCAGTTGGCTGAATTCTTGCAAGGACCTCAATCTTTTTCGGGCCGTTTCTGTTAATTCTCCTTTACTGGGATATAATAACCAAGCATGAGCTTGTATTCCAGATCGTCCGACTCTTCCTCTCAACTGATAGAGTTGAGATAGTCCAAATTTTTGGGAATCTTCAACAATAATCGTATTAACTCTTGGGATGTCCAATCCTGATTCAATAATCGTTGTACAAACCAAAATATCTCCCATCCCACCGTTGAATTCTAACATAGTTATTTCTAACTCATTAACATTCATTTGTCCATGAGCAACCATAATTCTTGCACTGGAAATCATTCGTTTCAATTTTTCCGCTACTTCTTCAATTCCTTCAACTCTAGGAACAACATAGAAGATTTGTCCTCCCCGATCTAATTCGTTACGAATAGCAGTTCTAATAACATCGGGATTATACTTAGATAAGTGGGTTTTGATGGGACGACGAGAGGGTGGAGGGGTAGTTATTAAACTCATTTCTCGAATACCCGACAAGGACATATATAAGGTTCGAGGAATAGGAGTAGCACTTAAGGCAAGAACATCAACTTGAGTTTTTAACTCTTTAATTTTTTCTTTTTGATTAACCCCAAATCGTTGTTCTTCGTCAATAACTAACAATCCTAAGTTTTTGAACTTAACAGTTTTTCCTAAGATTTGATGAGTTCCTACAACGATATCTAACTCTCCTGTGGCTAACCGTTGTACGATATCCTTTTTCTCTGAAGTGGTACGGAAACGATTCAGTAGTCCAATATTAATTGGATAGGGTGCAAATCTTTCTTTAAGAGTATGATAATGTTGTTGCGTTAAAATCGTAGTTGGTGCAAGCAATGCAACCTGTTTATTTCCACCGGTAACGGCTTTAAAAATTGCTCTGACAGCAACTTCTGTTTTACCAAACCCTACATCTCCACAAACTAATCTATCCATAGGGCGATCACTTTCTAAATCAACTTTTACATCTTGAACTGCTTTCAGTTGATCGGGTGTCGGTTGATAGGGAAAAGAACCCTCTAATTCTTCTTGCCAAGGGGTATCAGGAGGGTAGATAAACCCTGATTGTTTAGAGCGTTTAGCATAGAGATTCAATAAATCAACTGCTAATTTTCTAATTGTTTTACGAACTCTCTGTTTAGTTTTTGCCCAGGTTTTTCCTGTCATTTTGTGTAGTTCTGGGGGACTATTTTCGGTTTGACAGTAGCGGGATAAACTATCCACAGAATCTGCTGGTATTCTTAACAAACCATCATAATATTGAATAACTAAATACTCACGAGTTGCTAAGCTTTCTAGCTTTAGAAATCTGCCAACTCCATGACTTTTATGAACAACATAATCTCCTGGAAGTAGTCGCTCCAAGTTTATTTGTTTAGAGGCAGATCGATGACGTTTTCGAACATATCCTGTTGGAGCTAAAATATGCTGTCCAAAAAACTCCTTATCGGTAATAACGACAACCCGAAAAGTAGGTAGAATAAACCCTTTTAATTCTGCTAAACCTGAATACTTTAAAGCTACTGCTACCCCTTGAGTATGATACTTTTCAACTCCTGGGTAATCACGAGGATTTGGAATAAACTGAGCTGGACAGTCATGTTCTTCTAGTAAAGAAACTGTTCTAGAAGGTTGAGCAGAAACCAACCAAGTTGAATATTTATTCAGAGAAATACCACTGTAAATCTCTCGTTTTCCTCGTAATATTTCTGCTAGTTTAGAAAACTGATGAGGAACACTAGGAATCGGACGACTTGATAAATCTAACGCAGTTTTATCCGTGCTTTCTGATAACTCTGAGAGATAAATAATAGGAAGTTTTTTGGCTAAATTTACAGAGGTTTTGAAAGAACGATGAATCTTCGGTAAAAGTGATCCTAATTCCTGCCAGTTATCTTCTATATATTCTAACCAGCGATTGCTATGGGACTCACATTGTTCTAATTCATCAAAAATACAAATGGTGTTGTCGTCTAAATAATCTATTAATGAAGCGGGCTTTTCAAAAGCTATTCCTAAAAAACGTCCTATTCCCTCGGGATAATTATTGTCCTCTAATGCCTCTATTTCTTCGATAGATAAATAAGTCTTTAAAGATTGATGTCGTTCATTAAGAGTGTGAGCAATGATAGGATCAAAACTTGTAGGAGTTAGAAAAACTTGATCAAGTTTCTCTAAAGAACGTTGAGTTGATGGATCTAATTCTCGAATTTTCTCTAATTTATCTCCAAACCATTCTAATCGAATAGGTAATTCTAAGGAAACTGGAAAAATATCAACAATATTTCCTCTTCTACTCCACTGACCCTCATTTTCTACTAAAGAAACTCTTTCATAACCTAATTTAGTTAATAATTGATTAATTTCTTGAGATGATTGAGTTATTCCTGTTTGTAAATTTAAACAATAAGACCAAAAAATATCAGGAGGTGGTAAGTGGGGTTGTAAAACTTTTTCTGTAGTAACGATGGCTAATTTATTGTCTATTGACAATAAATTATTTATACTTGATAAAACCTGCATTTGTCCCCAAATCATTTCTGATTCAGCGTTAAATGACTCATAAGGAGACGCTTCTGAAGTTGGATAAAAATCAACAGTTTTCCAGCCCATAATCTCTAATTGAGCTGCCCATCTTCCTGCCTCTTCTAGGGTTGCACAAACCACTAATAAACTCCGATTCTCCGCTTGTGCTAATGCTGATACGATTAAGCCTTTAGGAAGTCGAGGAATTCCTTTCAATCCCAAATGACCTATTTTTTTTAGTTTCTCTAATAATTCTTTAGTTAGAGGTGATTTTTGTAGGGTACGAATTAGAGAAGAAAAAGTCATAGTTATATTGACAAATCTATTTTATTTTTTAGTGTTATAAAATAAATCAAGATAATTTTGATTATATCAAAATCTTTTCAGACAGCTATTGTATCACACTTTGTCATTGGCTGTTTTTTCTAAAAAACGGCTTTTTCGAACTTAACATGTAGCCTTAAATAAACGTTAAAAACGTAAATCATTTTATACCTCTATATTTAATGACTTTGGCTAAGTTATATTTATCTTTAAAAATTTTTTAGGAGTTTCATGATTTCTTATAGATATTATTTTCTCTACATTATATTTAATTTTATACTCTAAGTATATAAAAAATATAGATATACTTTTTCATATTAATTACTTCAACTTTACTTTGACAAAACTATTTGCATATACTGAGTTGGTGTCAATAATAATTACCTTATTTATCTCTTTATTTTTACATCGCTTTTTAATTTGATATATATATTAATTAATCTAATTTTTTTAGTTCCTATTTTCTTTAAAAGAATATTTCATTAAATTTAATTTTGTTACTTCTAATTTTAGACTATTTTAAAAAATACCAATTTTTCTAGATATTAATTTTTAAACCATTGTATAGTTCTTAGCTATTAGAAGTGTTTTTATTATTTTTTTAATAGCTATTTAATGTATTTTGAATATTTTTTATTTCATATTTTTAATATCTATAAAATTTCTATGCTTCTTAAATAATTTTTTAGACAAATTATTTTTTTATTGTATTTATGATAGCTTATTTAAGCTTTAATCTATTTAAATTTCTATTTTCTTGTATCTAGATAGTACATAAGTACTTCTATTTCTATTCTGTAAAAATTCCTGAAATCCTAAGTCAATTTCAATAGTTTTTGCTATTCTAATTTTATTAGTTTTCTTTTTAATAAAGTTAATAAAATTAGAATGTTAAAATAATCAATTTTCTATTTTAATCTAAATTCATTAAAGTTTATTTTTTGTAGAAGTTAAAATTAAGAGAAAACTTTTATTTAAAAAGTAATGTAACAACTTTTTTTTATATATTTCTGTTAATTAGAAGTCCAATTTAATTCTTCGTAATTCCTAATTTTTAAAAACCTAATAACTCTATTGAGTGCATCAAAGTGATTTGTCTACCCTGTAATTAAAAATATTTTTAATCTATAAAAGGCACCAAAAGTTAGCTGATACAATTAGTTTTACTCCTTTATTCAATCAATTATTGATTTTCTATTCTCCAAATTTATTAGTCACCTCTAACTATAACATATTATAAACTATTCTACTGCAACAAAACAAAGCTATATTAATAAGTTTTTCTAAATTATTTTTGATGTTTGTTTTAGTAATTATCGTAGTTGCACACTAATTTGTTAATCATGTAATGAATGACAAATTAGTGTGCAACTATAAAGGAGTTAAATTAACAGCTAACCACACTTCAAATAGAAATTTTTGAATATACCTGGATTTTTTTAAAACTTCTAGATTACCTGCTAAAATACGACTGTTTCTTTGAAGAAGAAACATATCCTGCAGCACTGACAATAATATGGTTAACATCATTCTCTTTAGAACTATCGATCATCTGTTTAACTAATGCTTATGTTCATTTTTTAACCTCTGATTTTCGGGTGATCTTACATAATATCTCTGGTTTAAAAAAAAATACTTTATATTTATTCGTTATTAAAACTTTTATTGTCATTTAATGAATAAAAAAAAGATAGCCTCTGCAAAGACCATACAACCATCCCTACTCGATATCGTCATTTTTTTCAATCACAGTAACTTGCAAAATTTGCTTTCCTACATTTTCAATGATAGGTTGAAAACAAACTATTAGACTCCATCTCTTCTTCTATATCCAATTTTGGGGCAATAGAAATCGGAACGATCTCTGCCGCGACGATTTGTAGTCTTAAAAGGTTTGGTTTATCTTAGCGATCATGATTTTATCTCCAGTTATTCTTAGAGTTCTCAATGTATAAGAGTAAGAATAAGTTCTAAATATAACTTCATTAAGTTACATACTGTGACTTTTTTAAAAATTACTCTCCCTGAACGGAAAAAAAATAGTCCCAGGATTAAATCTCTGATTCTTTCGCAACTTTATCTCCTACTTTTTGTGTCTACTATGGCCATAATATTATTAATGGTGACATCATTGGGGCAAATGGAGTCTATCGGGAAAAATTGATTAGTCTGTCTGAGAGTTTGTCGTAAACAATTAGCTAACTCAAACTTTGCTTTTACAGTTGCCATAAAATCTCTTGCCGCATGATCTAACAATGCAGTTCAGACTTTGGATATTCATAACTAGTTTTGGGGATGATACTAAGCTGCTCTAATTTAAGTTTGGCCCTATTGTTGCATGAAAGTATAGATAATTAATCTTCTTTGGCATAATCAAATGCTCTTGGAAATAGTTTTTAGATCAGAGAAAATCAGATTATTAAAATAAAGATTAAAACCTAATGGAAGTCAACAAAAGTCCGGATTGCGTAGCAATCATATAAACCATTAAGGGAACAAATAGTCCCTGCTGTGCTTTAGTATACTCAACTTTTTTGAATAAATTTTAATTGTAACGTGGCACAATGCTAGTGTTCACTTACAGTCTAAGCTTTTTTAAGCTAAAGGTAACTCACTCCATTCTGCACAGAAGTTGTCCCAACACAATATCTTTTCTTTTCCCGGAAACCAGTTTACTTGGTCTATTTTGAACCATTGTTGCGTCAGATGACTCCAAAGTTCAATGCCTTCTCCATTGTTTCGATAATAATATCTTTGACCGCTACGAGCTACTATTTCCCAGGCTATACCATTTTCTGGGTGATTAAATTCTATAGTTACAATACAATCTTCGGGAGAAAATAATTTATCTCCTTGACGTTGATAACAAATAGTTTGATAATTTTGTAGGTCAGATTCTCCTAAATTAACCATAAACACAATACTCAGTAATCATTTGGGAAGTGTTAGGAGGGTTTTTAATTCTCCCAAACTTTTCTTACTGTTCCCAATGAGATCTTACAGAAAGTTTTGGCAGAGGAGGTCGATGAATCCTGGTTTTTTTACGCATAAATTTACGTTCTGGTCTGTAACTCGTTCGATAATTAGAACGAGAATTTTCTCCTGGAATATCATAAATATCAAGGTATAAAGATTGTCCAGCAGCAGTAGCAGCTACTTGTAGGACCATACGAATAGCCTGAATATTACGTCCACTTCTTCCAAAAATTCGTCCTTTATCATTATCTTCAAAGGCCAAACGAATCCAAACCCGTTGATTCTTATTAACCTGTTCACAATCTACACTTAGGGAATCAGGCGATTCTAACAACGGTTCCACCAAAAACTCTACCAAACCCAAATAATCTGGGCTGATAAGATTTGATGAATTTGACCAAGAATTAGGTTTGAGCATTGACTTGTTCAAATACTTGCGCTTTCTGAAGAATACTACGAACGGTATCAGTAGGTTGGGCTCCTTCTTGAAGTCTTTTAACAATCCCTGGAACATTTAAGTGAGTTTCGTCAGTTCTAGGGTTGTAGAATCCTAATTCTTCTAGGGGACGACCATCACGACGACTGTTGTTATTCATAGCGACAATTCTATAACTGACTTCACGTTTCTTGCCGTACCGTTTTAAGCGTAGTTTGATCATACTAGTTACTGAGACTCCTTAACTTATTGATAGTTTTTAATCACCGTCCGGTAGAAGATTGACTTTTACCTTAAATCGACTAAGTCGTTTCTGAACTTAACCATTGTACCATTTTATTATCAACTTCAGTAAATTGTTAGAATCGTTATTGTATTTAGACCCAATTGATATATGCGCAGAGTAGTTAAATGTGAATATTACCTATTTATCCAGTATTTTTTCCAATCTTTTAGTCTTATGATAAAAGCTTAGAGTTAGTCAATCACAAAGTTTCATTGCCACCATTGAGTTTAATTACCATTGCTAGCATTTTGTCCTAAACCTAAGAATTTAAGCGTTGTGAACGTAAGATTTAAAACATAACTAAAGAAAAATGGGATTAAGCAAAACTTATCTTTTTCTCAGCGATACTTGTGCAATAAATAGATTTACTTGAACAAATTTAAGAAGTTAGACGACAGGATAAAGCTGTTGCTGTAGAAGATTCTTGTCCAACATCAGTTCCTTTATAGGCTCAAAAAGCGGATGCAAACTTCTCGGTTTTAGAGAAAGAAAAATTATCTTTTCTTCTACTTTTCGAAATTTTCGAATACGGGGAGACTGGGGGAGTAATTTCCGTGACTGAAAAACCTAATGTTACTACGATCTCCATTTTCCGCTACGATGTACTAGAGTTGGGTGTCTATAACATCAGTCCAGTTTTCATAAGAATTCTCTTTTCATTGCAATTTTGTAATTTTTTATACACGCAAATCTCGTATTAAGACCCCTAGCCAAATTTTGGGATAATCAGACTAACTTCATTAACAAAAAAAATACAGCATCACATTTTTACTTAAAAAATTAATAATTTAACAAAAAGAATACTAACATTTTCTTAGGTCTGACACAGAAGTGTCTATTGATTGGGACCAGGATAATAATTGAATAGAATTAATAGTACAGTTCAATTTTGATATTGTTTTCTTAAGTTTCGAAATTACCGATAAGGAAGACTTAAAACTAATAAAAAGTTCAAAATATCCATAGTTTTGTAATTAATACTGCGATACTTTAATTAAGATTAATTTACGTTTAATAGCTAGCTTGATATGTAAGCTTAATAACAAATAGACAGCTCTACGTATTATTTGGCTTGTGGAAGACAGGGCAATTCCTATCTACCATGTTTTGTACGTAACAAGTTTTTCTTTATACTGCTGTGTGGCATTCTTTAGAAAAAAAAAATAACTGTAGGTTTGCAAAACAAAGATATTAATTAGAATACCTTAATGAACTTTGTTCCTGCCTATTTTTTTGAAAAAGTTCTTCAAGAATATATTTAAGCTTTATAACTTTTGCTCAAATGAAGAAATTTTCTTGAAACGTGTCTATAGTTATTTTCTGAAACTAGAGGTTTCTCAATGTCGTCTCTTCTTCGAGTTATCCAGTTTGCTTAATTTATCACGTTTCAGTAATTGTTGTTTGGTGATAAAAAATTAAACTAAAAGCTTGTTGATTCGTTGGTAGTGTTGGTTTTTTTAAAAAAATTTAAAATTCAATTAAATAATAAGTATAAAAATCTAAGACTAGAAAAATATGAGAATTGTTGATAACAATATATTACCTTACGCTAATGATTGATAGTAAGGCGGGCACTACCCACCTTACCTAAGGTTACTTAATTGCAGGAGCTTTCAAAGACATTTGTTGAGTTAAAGATATCTGCACTTCTTTAACTCCTTTTCCTAAAGTTGGCACTGAATCACGTAATACTGCAGTGAGTTGATTAATACTAGAATCGTAAATCTGGGTGACAATTTTTGGATATAAACCAATACCAATGATAGGAATTAATAAACACCCAATAATAAACACTTCTCTCGGTTCAGCATCAATTAATTTGGTGTGGGAGATTAATTCTTCATTTTCAGGTCCATAAAGCATTTCCCGCAACATTGACAAAAGATAAATGGGGGTTAAAATCACCCCAATAGCAGCTAGAAAGACTACAATTACTTTGAATGTTGAATTGTAGGCATCACTAGTTGCAAATCCTACAAAGACCATTAATTCTGCGACAAAACCACTCATTCCAGGCAATGCTAAAGAAGCCATTGAACAAGTAGTCCACATGGCAAAGACCTTCTTCATCTTTTGTCCTACCCCTCCCATTTCATCTAACATCAGGGTATGGGTACGATCATAAGTGCAACCTACCATAAAGAAAAGACTCGCTCCAATTAACCCGTGGGAAATCATTTGTAACATTGCCCCACTGGTTCCTAATGAAGTAAACGAAGCTATCCCAATTAAGACAAACCCCATGTGAGAAATTGAAGAGTAGGCAATCTTTCTTTTTAGGTTTCGTTGAGCAAAAGAGGTCAGAGCAGCGTAAACAATATTTACAACTCCTAAAATTACTAACATGGGAGCAAAAAAAGCATGGGCATCCGGTAACATCCCTGCATTCATCCGCAGCAGTGCATATCCTCCCATTTTCAAGAGAATACCCGCTAGTAACATGTGGGCAGGTGCAGTGGCTTCTCCGTGAGCATCCGGTAGCCAAGTATGAAGAGGAAAAATGGGTAATTTAACACCGTAAGCAATGAGTAAACCTCCATAAAGCAGTAATTGCAGCTTTAAAGGAAAATCTTTACTCGCAATCGTCATCATGTCAAAGGTAGTATTGCCACCATAGAAGGCCATGGTTAAAGCGGCTACTAAGATAAATAATGATCCCGCCGCAGTGTAGAGGATGAACTTAGTCGCTGCATAAAGACGGCGTTTTCCTCCCCAAATAGATAGGATGAGATAAACGGGCACTAATTCTAATTCCCAGACGAGAAAGAAAAGTAACATGTCTTGTACTGCAAAAACAGCGATCTGTCCCCCATACATCAATAACATCAGGAAATAGAACAACTTTGGCTTAAATGTCACCGGCCAAGCAGCCATAGTAGCTAAAGTGGTTATAAACCCCGTCAGCAGAATCAGGGGCATGGATAGCCCATCAGCCCCCACCGACCAATTTAAGTCCAGTTGAGGAACCCAGGAATAGCTTTCAAACAATTGAAGGTCGGGATTGCTCAAATCATATCCAGTACAGAAAGCATAAACAATCACCGAAAAATTGATGAGTCCAATAGTCAAAGCATACCATTTGACTGTTTTACCGTCCTTATCAGGAATTATCGGAATAAACAAGGCGGCAATAATTGGAAAGAGAATTATGGTAGTTAACCAGGGAAAATTGGCAATATCCATTGCGATTATCTAATGTACTCAGTGATACTTGGAGTTTGGTTAAACAGTTATTCAGTTCTTTGTTATCAGTGTTCTCACTGTTTACTGTTTACTGTTAACTAGTTCAATGTCTCCAAAAAATACCCGCTGTATTTTAACGACTTTCTCTTTAGAATTCTAAAAATAGATCTCATATCTTAATCTTTGGACAAGTTTAGTAGAACGATTTCGATAATCAGGAATTAATCATAACTGTAATTTGAAGAGTCTCTAATCTAAAACCAACCTAAATCTTACAAATTTTTGACTCTTTTGACTTTTTTGGAATGACTGTAACAAAACAACGACAGGGAAACCCCAAAAGTCTTGAATTTATCAGGTCCCAAATAGATAGTCTATAGTAAAAATATAAAAAAAACAAAGAACTTGTTTTAAGACAGCTTTGGCTATCAATAAAAATAATTAGAATACTGATAAAAATTTTAGCAGATTAATGGAGTATAGGTAACAATTTATTCAGAATTAACAAAGATAGCTTACTTAGACCATTGCCGTTTTCCCGAAAAAAACTCTAGATAAACTCTTTCTACCGTAGTTCTTAGTCGTGCTAATTATAGAGTTTCTATTGAAATTATTTTCAATTAAAGTACAGGCGATGTTTTTAGAGATTGAGATACTGGAAATGTAATTATTTAGGGTATTATTATCAGCTTTTAATCTAAAATATTAGTTTTAATAAAAAAAATAGTTATTAAATATTAAGATTATAGGACATTTATTTTAACCCTAATAAAAGTAGAAGTTCTGTTCAACATCAGATTTATTCAAATAAATGGCATAAAATTAGTAATTGAGAACTATTTATAGTAATAAGTTTGTAGGAAAAAGTTATAAACAAGCTATTTTTGTGGCAAATATATAAAATTAATAAATCTACTTGTAGTTATTCAAAAATCACTCCTTATAATAATTAAATATTTAATCTATTAATAAATATATTGCTATAGATTTTTATTATTCATAATAATTAGCTAATCTCTAAAGCAGGAATTAAGTTTTTTAAATGTAAAAAGTAATAATAATTCTAATATTTTTTTGTTAAATTTTTCTTAAAACCAGTATCTTGTAGAGTACAATAAACAAGTAAGAAATTTAGACTAAACATTAAATAAATTAAATAATTTATTCTAAATATTTTCTAAAAATTAAATCAATTGTTTTTTGTTTAAGCTACCGAGTATTTTTATATGTAATTTTTGAGCTAAATCTTTGAAGATTATTTCTATTTCTTGTTCACTACATTACTTCTGGCTACATTATCAATGTCACTATCGACGATATATTCAATAATCTTTATCTTGGATATTTGAGTGTATTTTCTTTTTTTAAAATTAGCCTAATTCCCCTGTGAATTTACTTCTACATTAATTAGATTTCACTCTATAATGATTAATCTTAAGTGTAGACCTCTTTTCTATATAAGAAGAATCTCTAATTGTTAATTTATTATTTTTATAGAGTTTATTGTTGAATGCCTCAACAACTCAATATTATTTGAATCTATTGTATTATCTTAAGATAATGTCTCGTGAAACTACTTTTATTGATTACGCAGTTTTTACATTTTAGAGATTAAGCAATGTAGTAAGCTTAAATACAGAGAAAATATATATAAAAATTATTGCTTACATGACAGTTTTTATAATCAATAGCTTAACTTTTATTAAAGTAATAAGAAAATAAGTAAGCGACTAAGAGTAGATTAACCAAGCAAATTTACCTACACCAAATTTAGAGTAGCAAGCTAGTACAAGGATTAATAAAAAAACTAACAAAACAATTGTTATATAATCTGCCATAGTAAGTAATGATTTATGTAAATAAGTGCGATTAGAACTACCAGAAAATGCTTTAGACTGGAGAATAATTTCTAATTTTTGGGATTTAGCCATTGTGTTAAGAATTAGGGTAACTGCGACAGTTGAATACACTTTTAATTTCGAGATTAATCCCATTCTTTCTATAGCTAATCCTCGCAATTTTTGGGCTTCAATAATAGTCTCAATTTCTCCCAGTAGAAGAGGAAAAAAACGCAATGTAGATGAAAAAACAAAAATAACTTTATAAGGTATTTTTGCTCGTGCCATGCTTACTACCATTTGATTAATATCAGTGGTGAAAATAGCCAATGGAATAACTAAAATCATGGTTAAAGTTTTGAAGATAACATTTAGAGCATAGATAATTCCTTCTTGACTCATAGAAGCTCCTCCAATCCACCAATAAGTTTGAGGAATACTGAAAATAGGTGTCAAAGTGTTTTTATTAATTAAAGTTTTGACCTGGTCAACATTAAAAAAACCCATAGTTATTAACATAAAAATATAAAAAGGAAGCATTATTTTTAGAACCAATCTAAAATACTCTAATTTAATTCCTACTAATAAACAAGCAGAACCTACAGATACAGCAAGAATGCCCTCAGTAATAGGACTGTCCCAAATAAAAGCAATTAGAGTAATTATCACAATCATTACTAGTTTAGTCCGAAAATCTAAGCGATTAAAAAAGGTATTGTGTTCAATATATTCAAATTTAAACATAGGATTATCGTTGCTAATTAATAGTTAGTTAAAAACAGTTAGTTAATTCAAGAGGAGTTAATACAGGATAATTTTGTCCAGAAAATTGACTGAGATTTTTTCCCAAGAAAACCACTTGGGGAGGAGTAAGATAAGTAGATTTTAATAAATCAATTTCATAATAAGCTTCACGAATAGGGGCATCGAGTAAAATAATTCCTTGACCCATTATAATTACGCGTTGAGCATAGTCTGGCATCAGATATAAATGATGGGTAATAACAATGACAGTTTTTCCCATTTTATGTAGCTGACGACTCATTTCTAAAATAGCGATAGAACCATAATAGTCTTGTCCAGTTGTGGGTTCATCAAAAATGATGATATCAGGTTCCATGGCCAAAATAGCAGCAATTATGATTCGAGCACGATCACCCTTTGGCAGGGATAAAGGATGGAGGTGAAGATATCTTAATAACCCCATTGTTTCCAAACTTTTCCTAACTTTTTCATCAATTTTTTGAGAAGGATAATTTAGATTTTCTAAGGCAAATGAGACTTCTTTTTCCACTGTCATATTAAAGATTTGGTTGTCTGGATTTTGCCCTACATAACCAATAAAACAAGATAATTCACTCACAGAAAAAGTTCTGATGTCTCGCTGACGAATTTTAACAATTCCTTGAGAAGGAGATAATAAATTTAGAAAGTGTTTAACTAAAGTACTTTTTCCAGCTCCATTTTGACCTGCAATTAATACATATTCTCCCTGATAAATATCTAACGAAACTTGGTGTAAAGCTTTTGTTCCATTCTTATAAATATAAGTTAAATCCTCAGTTGAGAGAACTAATTTTTCTCTATCTTGAGCGTAAGTCTTAGGCATAGTGAAAGATGGCACAATAGACACATTGCTTTGTATACGCTTGAGAGCGGATAGTCCTTCATCAAGTGTTATAGGGATTCGAGGAACTGTAATTTCTTTTTGACTAATGTGGTAGAAAGTTTGAGCAACTTCAGGGGGACGTAAATTTTGAGCCTGGAGGAGTTCAATTTCTGAGTAAATTTTATGAGGAGAACCGGTGATTAACAAATTTCCCTCTGATAATATGGCAATGCGATCACTGAATTCGGCCATTTCTTCTGCAGCGTGGGACACCATAATGATGGTGACTCCTAATTCCCGGTTTAATTCCTTGACAGTAGCAAACACTTCTTGAGAACCAATGGGATCTAATTGAGAGGTAGGTTCATCGAGAATCAATAACCTGGGTTGTAAGGCTAAAGCTGCAGCGATTGCTAACCTCTGTTTTTGCCCCCCTGACAATTCTTGAGGATGTTTCTTTTGGGTTCCTTCAAGTCGAACCGCTGCCAACACTTGGGAAATACGAGTAATAATCTCATCAGGTTCAACAAGGAGATTTTCTAGAGCAAAAGCGATTTCATTTTCTACTGAAGTTGACAGTAATTGAGTTTCAGGATCCTCAAAAACTGTTCCCACATACTGCGCTAAGGTACTGACTGTTTCTTCTATGGTATCAAGTCCCCCGACGGTGACATAACCAAAAAAACGACCCCCATAAAATTGAGGAACAATCCCATTGAGGGTTAAACAAAGAGTAGTTTTTCCGGCACCAGTTGGACCAATAATGCCCAGAAATTCCCCTTGAGCAATGTCTAATGAAATATTTTCGAGGACTGGTTTGGAGGAATTGGGATAAAGATAAGAGACATTTTTTAAACTAGCAATCGTATCCATAATTATTTGATGAAATGGACAAACAAAAGAAAATATATTAACTCCTACTTTTTACCTTTAATTAATAAATAGCTTGTTTGGGTTTCATTAAACCAATAGCCCGTAAACCATAAATAACTCTAATACCGATAAATGTTCCTATTAAAGAACGGACTAAGTTTTCTAACGGTATAATAGGAATTAAAAATAACCAGGTTTCTTCAGGCCAGTTGAATATATAGTAGGTAATAAAAACTTGATTTAGATGAGATAGTCCCATGATCATCCAAGTCCCAAAAAATACCCCAACAGTTACGAAGAAAGGTTTCTTACTACTAATACATTGTGCAATCAAAGAACAGGTGGGCAAGGTAAACAATAAAATACCTGACCAGTCAATCAAAGAACCGGCAATAATTGTTGAAAAAGAAACCCCATTAGAAAGAGCATGGCGAGTATATAAAATTAACTCAATTATAAAAACAAAGGTTAACCCAAAACGCCAATATATATTTCCCTTCCTTGAAGACATTACACCGGCCGTAAAACTAGCTATCACTGCTCCCCAAATAGAAATCAGAGGAATTCCCGCAGTATGAGGCGCGAGAAATACACCAATAAGAGTCCCCATTCCACTGGTTATCGCTCCAGCTAATGGACCTAGTAACCACCCAACTAAGGGAAAAATCCCCTGACTCATAGGAAACAACCCCCCTGAACCAATGGTTATGGAAAAAGGAATAAGTGCGAGAACTGTAACTACAGTGGACAAGACTACAATGTAATCGAGGGGAGTGCCATCGACGGAGGACCCTCCCGAAGTTTTAACCTCTCTTTCTTCGCCTTTGAGAAGTGTTAGGGATGACATAACCAGTTAATGTTAGAACTTTCTTATTCTAAGCTTTCTTTGAGCAGTTCTGACGAATTCATCGGTTGAGGAGAAAAGCACGCCATCAAACAGAAGGGCAATATATATCTTAGGAATAGTTACCAAATCTGTTTAAAAAAGAGTCCAAAAGTATTACCATGATGATGGTAGTTAATTAACTATACAATATTCCTAGATTATCTGAATGATCCATTCTAATTATAGACTTTGCAGACTTGATCAATTGCACATATTGTGGCTATATAATAATCTTTATGATTTCTGATGATGGGTGAAATGAGCTTTTCCAAAGATGGCACACATAAGATAACATTTTGCCAAACTACTAATCATGATTATATCAATTACTTTAAGTAGAAAAATAGAAAAATAATTGATTTTATAGATAATTGTCACTATATTTTTATTTTTTCAATTTCAGACTAACCCGAATAACTCCTTAGAATTATAATGAGGAAACTCTAGACAATTGCTTTAGATCAAGTAGAAAAAATCATAATTATGAATGACCGACGAGTTCCTAGTGGCAATAAAGTTTTAATCTAAGACCGGACTCAATATCATCTTCAAGAAGAAACTAGAACCAATATTAAAAAATAAAACTAGTTTAGAACTTAAGAAATTAAGGACTTGTTTAAAGCTAAATCTCCTAGAGTTTATTTATTTGGACTTGATAAATTATCCTAAATAATACTCTATTTACGATGGAAAAAATAAATATACAGAATTATGTCTTAATATCAATCTTCCTGATAACTACTCAAGATATCTGCTCACAATTAAAAATCTGACTGATTTGAAGACAATTATTCATAAAAAACTTCTTATTACTCAATTGTTGCATTACTGAGAAGCTCATTCCTAATTTTCTAGGATACCTTTAATTAAGATTAACTCCAGAGGTAAAATTTAGTTCAAGATGCCTAGAACATGTATGACATTACGCTAGTGGTGCTAACTCTAAAGAGATGTTAAGTTGCTTATTGATTAATGTTAGCGATGTTACTGTCACTAGTTTTTCTAAATCAAAACTAACCTATGTTTATATGGAATCTGGGAACAAACTAGGTTAAATCGCAATGTTTTCAGTAGCACCATTGTCTTTAGTCTTAAGTAAGATGAGTGATGTAGAATGTAAGGAGAAGATTGTCTGTATTGACAGTGATTTATTAAGAATTTTGTAGACTGAAATGAATTCGTAAAACTTATCTCAAATCTTTATCAGTAATAGTGCCCTTGTACAGGATAGTTCTTCTGTTACAGTAGACTCTGGTCTGATTTTAAGAAAAAGAACCAGAGAATACAATTTTTGGTGCCTTTTTATGAATATGTATTTCTAAAATTACTACAGAACTTTTGAACTACTTCAATCTAAAGAGTTACTTGTCTCATACAGATATTAATTATATGGTAAATAATACATTGTCACTTTGGGTTGAACAATATGTCTGCCGATAATAAATTGGATAATAATTATGAAATTTGTTTTCATTTTCCAACTAATATCAACCAAATAAAAACTTATACAAAAAATATATTTGACTTTAGTATTTTATATTTTATACTAGGTTTAGTATTTTCAATATTTCAATTAAAAATACAAATGATATATCTAATTTTTTTAAAAAAATACTTAATTTAATCAATAATTTTTTTTATATAAAAAAATCTTATTTTTTCTTGCTTTTGAGGGCCAAAAACTTTTAATATAAGTGCTGGTTTGTATAGTATTTTTTATTACTACTTTTTTTAAAAAAAGTAGTAATAAAAAATAGTTATTTAGAAGAATATAAAGTAAAATATAAAAATTTGTTAAAATAACTATGCCAATTAATTGTATTTAAAAATTTTTAAAAAATAATTAAAGCTAATTAAATAAAGTTTATTTTAGCTATATCAATCTAATTAATAACACAAAAATTAGCTAATTTAACTAATGTTTATTTTATAAAAAACAGTCCTTACGGCTTTGTTTTAGCAGAATTTAATTATCTTTTTTATAAATTAAAAAAGATAATATTTAAAACACTTACCCTTTTATACTAATTGCAATAATATAACAATTCATAACTTTTTTGATTTTCATTTTAAATATTTTATGTTAACTCTAAGAACTTAATTTCTATAAAAATTAAGTTCTTGTAATCTTGAAAACTTTACAAAACAAAACTTTTAGCTTTTTACCGAGAAGTAAACTCTGTATTGAGATAATTTAGACAGAGAATATCCTTCGAACATTAAATTTACTTTTCCATCACTCCCAAGGGAGTTAATCGAGGAAATTATCGATATGGAGAAGATGTTTCAAACAAAATCATAGTACTACTCCTGTTGGTCATTTAGTCATTTATCTTTTAACCTTGGAGATGTATAAGATAAAATCGACTTTGATCTCGTTAATATGGAACAGAACCAAAGAAACCACGTCAATTTCCCTGAGAGGAGGATAGCTTCATGACCACCCTATTGCGTGATTTTTGGTATGTAGCTTTACCTGGTAAACAATTGAAACCAGGTGAAATGGTTCATAAGAAAATGCTTGGCGAACCCATTTTAGTTGGACGGCGTAAAGATGGGGAAGTCTTTGCTATGCGTGATATTTGCCCTCATCGAGGAATCCCCTTGCAATATGGATGGATGGATGGAGACAATGTATGTTGTCGTTATCATGGCTGGAAGTTTAGCACTCATAATGGTAGTTGTAGGGAAATTCCTTCTTTAACTGAACATGATGATTTAGATATTAGTCGTATTCGGGTTCCTACCTATGCTTGCCGAGAAGTTCAAGGGAATATCTGGGTCTATTGTGCGATGGATACTGACAAAGAGACTGATTTGACTACTATTCCCCCTGTGCCTGCTATTCCAGATTTTGGTAGAATCGAACCTGGAATTTCCGAAGTCATTCGTTTTGCCTGCAATATTGACCACGCTATTATTGGGTTAATGGATCCTGCCCACGGTCCCCACATTCATAGTTCTTGGTGGTGGCGTAGTGGTCCACAGAAATTCCGAATCAAAGAAAAGCAATATGAACCTGTCACTCAAGGATTTCGTCTTGTCCCCTATGATATGCCAGTAAGTGCACGCCCTTATAAACTCTTAGGAGATAGGGTTTCTATTGAAATTATCTTTCAATTACCTGGTGTGCGAACAGAAATTTTAAGAGGTGATCGCTATTCTGCTTGTTTATTAACCACTATTACCCCTATTGATGAAAACGAATGTGAAGCCTTTCAGAGTATTTATTGGACTATTCCTTGGATGGGAGTCTTTAAACCTTTATTAGGATTTCTCACCCGTCAGTTTTTGGCACAAGATCGTGATGCGGTAATTCAACAACGAGAAGGACTAAGCCACAATCCTTCATTAATGTTGATTGATGATGCAGACACTCAGGCAAAATGGTATTTTCGTCTAAAACAAGAATATCAAAGGTCTAAAGCGGAAAATCGACTCTTTAAGAATCCAGTAGAACCGAGAATATTACGTTGGCGCAGTTAGAAAAAACAGATGAGGTTTCTAAGATTATAAAATTGACTAAACATAATAGATTAGTCACTAATAACTTCTAAGATTCTATGATGAGAATCCTAATAGTTACAAGAGCTGGATTTTTATAAAATCTAGCTCTTGTAATCTCGAAGTTCCTGTAAATCCAAACTTTCAGCCTTTTTACATTTAGATTTCGTTACAGTCGGTATGGAAGAACTATAAAAAAATATATATCTGAAAAATTTATTTTTAATTTAAATGGCATTGAAAACTTTCGATTTACTTCTTATAAAAAATCGCTACATAGTCTGTATATCTATGGCGATCTAAGTGTAAATTTAAGTAAATTTGTTGCCTTAAACCTAAGTAGGGGAGATTTTACTTCTAGATTGACAACTTCTAACCATTTTCATTTTTAAAATACTTCTAGACAGTGAATATTTAGCAAATTTAGCAATCAATAACTGCTGGATTTGAACGTGAAACTACCGAAAAATTTATTTCTTATTTTACAGGAAGTTAGAGCAGTAATTACCTCCTATTACTTTGAGTTTTTGGTACTTAAGTCTCTGTTTTATTTTATAATTGATACTATCATTATTGGTTTACTTTAGTACATAGCTTATACTCTGGATTCTTGGCTTTTTTAGATAGCATATATTAAGTATTATTTAGATCTCTATGTGTTATTTGTAAGATGGTTAGCTTTAGGTACCAAATAATATCATAATGCTTCTGATATTACTTGGTATCAAGAAAAGAATTTGTCTTTTATTAAAGAAACCCTTTCCACTACTGATTATAATTACGTATTGATTAATGTCATTTATTACAATATCGTAACTCATGTGCTTTGTCATATATTTCTGAATATTTTATATTTTTATATCAAAACTACTATTGAAGTAGTTAAACTAATTTGACAGGATTATTGTCGGAAATTTAATTATTAAATTGTTAATTTCTTTTTACTTTTTATAAAGTTTTTTTGTTGTTATTAATAGTAGAAATAACGTTTATTATCTTATATTTAATATGATCTGTTATATCAAACACAAGATTTTTGTTCATTTCAAAGCAAAGGTTAGTAGACATTAACCTCTACCTTGAAATATTTAGACTTTAGTTGTTCTATGTTAACACTTCAATTGTTAATTTTTCTAAAAAATTACTTATTTTTTATACTTATTTTATCTATTTTACTTGAAAAAATAGATAAAATAAGTATAAACACTTACTGAGTTAAGCCTTCAGCAACTTAAGTTAATTTAGTTTAATTCTAAAGCAAGATAGTTAATAATATTATTATTCTTTATTTTATATAAATTTTAAACATCTTAATCAATCTATTTAATATTTGTTCCAATACTTTTATTTTTGATTTTTACTTATTCTACTATATTTTATTATTTTTTTGATTTCTGTACTTACTCATTTATTTATTTTAGTGCCTGAGTTTTTTAAATATGTAGTTTTGAACTTAAATCTTAAATATTGTTTTTGTTTATTATTTACGTGTCCAATTTTTTTTAGCCACATTATTTATGTAGTTATCTAAGATTTTTTAAAAAATTTTATTGTTAAAAATTTTAGTATGTACTTTTTTTAAAAAAAAGAGTTTAACTATTCTATAAATTTACTTCCGTACTGACTATATATCACGTTAAAATAACTAATTCTAGGATGAATATATTTCTCTACTCTAAATAAATTTTTAATGGTTAACTTTTATTTAAATCAAGTTTTTTAGTAGTTTTGTTATTATAAATATTTTTTTATTTAGTCTATTTATAGAGCAATTATTGCTTAAATCATATTATTTCTTACTAAAAAAATATTTATTTATGATCTTATTATGTCTATTGTGCTTATGAGTAATTTATTCATAAATTTTTGTTTTTTGTTTTTGTTTAAGCATAAATTAAAAGTATTTTGAGCTTAAAAAACAATAGATTTATATATTTTTTATACTGCTACAATTACTTTTTAGCGTAGATCTTAGCTATAAGATGCCAACCTAACTAATAGTGCTTACTCAACCATTTAATTATTTATTCTATAGTTAGAGAATTATTATAATATTTTTGCGCCGTACTACGATCCACCCATAGATTAATAAACTTTTTTAAAAAAAATTTAACAATTGAAAAGAGAGTGAACTTAATTTTTTGAATATTCAGTATCTAAAAAAAGCATTAATTCATCTAGTAAACAATCTAAAAATATGTTTTTTTAAATACAAGTGATGAAGTATAAATCCAAACTTATCTTAAGGTCTCTTTTTGAAAGTGGGAATTACCGAAATTATTTTAATACAAAATATTATCAGTAGCTATCAAGCTGATTCTTTACTTTAGATAAAAAAATGTTAACATCTATCTCAATGATTTTAGTACGAAATATTTTTCGTTAAATCATTTACATTATTTGGCTGGTTTTTATGAAAATTGATTAATTATTTATCACGCACATACATACTAATAACAAAAACTCTAAACTTTTGTGTACTGTGAATAAATTTATCCCATATTTATAATAATAAGAATTATGGCTAGAAACGTAAAAGCATAATTACAATTAGACTAGGCAACATAGCTAAGCTGTAAAAATTGTTATGGTTATTTATTTATAAAACCATTATCAACAAATTATGTAGGCACTTTATTAAAAAAATTTTTACATTGATATTTATCAAAGTGAGTTTTTTCTAACGAGTAAGGTGGGCATTGCCCACCTTACTCGTTATTCTATTTTTTGGACATTTCCCGCTTTAACCCAACCTTCTTGTCCATTTCTGGAAAGACGAACATTTTGCCAGTCTCCATCGAGATTTGTCTTCAAAATAATCAGTTCAGCCTTGTAATCAACGCCTCCGATCCTTTGGGCATCTTGGTCAGGTTCAGCCCGTAAACTTAACCCACCAGGCCAAATAACAGAAGCTTTGTAAGCCCCGGAAGGCAAATCCTCTTCCTTTTCTTCTTTTTCTTCTTTTTCTTCTTTTCCTTTTTCCATTTCGGGAGAAGGTTGAGATTGTCGAGTAGCTATTTCTTCTTGAGATTTTTCTTCAGATTTTTCTTCAGATTTTTTAGCTCTTTGTTGGGCGTTAGACTCAAGGTTAGATGCCTCCGTAGTTTTTTCTTGTTTTTCTTCGACAAAAATAGGTTTTGGAGGCGAGGTATTTAAACGATAAAACACTACATAAGCTAAGGCTGTAGTCCCACTAACGAGTAGAAGAATTCCGACAAAGAATCCTAAAATAAATTGTAAAAAGACAGAGAAATATTTCATGATTGCTTCAAAATAAAACTTCAAAACTTGACATAAGACAGTAACTCCAAATCCCTAACTAAGTTGATCGTAAATGATATTACAGTAAACGACTTATGCGGAAAGCTGGACTAGCTTTCTCCGCAGCAGCCCAGTCTTGCACAAACTCGACTTGTTTTTGGGCAGTTCTTGTCAAAAAAATAATTTGACTGGCAAGCCTCTAAGATACTCTCAGAGATAAAACCCTGATTTTGATTAAGCTAATGCATATTGGCTTAATCAAAATTTGTTTGATTTCTACCTTAGGAAAATTAGGTGTTTCATGGGCTAACTGCTTGATATTGCAATTTTTCAAGTTGTGAGGTCGGAGTCTAGATGGAGAGACGTTAAAAATAGCTTCACGTTCCTCTTATGTAGGCAAACTCACAAAGAAAATTTCATCAAAGGAGCTTTTGCACAACATTTAAGAGAGTAAAGTTGAACATTATTAGCTGTCGTTACTACAGACATTGGAGACTATTTTTCCACTAACCAGATGATAATGGTTTCAAAAAAACGACTGTTAGTTCTTTTATCTCCTTTACTATCGATTCCTTAAACACTTTATTAATTTCATACATTTACAATACGCATAGACTAGAATTTCTACAAAACTAATTATCTGACAAACACCAGAAGTCCTAATTCTTCTGTTAATTAATCATCCGAATAACCGCTCTACATTCAGACATAATAGAGATAAATACAAATGTATAGAATACAGCTCTCGCACTAAGATATTTTCAATTTCTTGTATTCTGACCAGAAGTAAGTTAGAAAAATAAGGTAAGCTACAACTTCGATGAGATATAAAGTCTAAAATCTGGATCTGACGAATTAATTTCTGACAGATTAATTAAAACTTCTCTTCGAAAATAAATTTTAGGTTTTCTGCTTCAAGTCTATCGCGACTAACGACATAATGGGTTAAGACACTGCGAATAAGTTTTAACGAGAGTTCTTAGGAAGAACGAACTCATTTAAAAGCCTATCATATAAGGATTGTCCAGTAGAAGCTGGTAAACATCTTTCCTCATTTTCGATGTCGCTGGTTGTGGGAAGGAGAAAACTAACTAATTCTGAAATAATTTGGATTGCAGGGATAATAATAACAATGTTTTTGAGTTGGGATTTTAGGCTATGCGAAAGATTACAAAGTCTATAGAATATAAAGATATTTACAGAAAAACAGGTAAAGTCTTTGAAAATAAAAATTCTGCTCTTATTTAAAAGTAATTTTTTGAAAAATTCTAAGACTTACAAAAGGTTATACTGACCAGATCTTTAATTATTGGGGTTATTTTGAATAGTAGTCCATGAAGTCCAAAATCAAAATATATACGGAATAATGCTCCAAGGTTTGAGAATATTGGATTTGTTTGATATAACCCTCAAGTAGAAAATATATAAGACTAAACAATTGTGACTAGACATAAAAAAGTAAATGTCATCTATCAAAGAATAGAATAAAATACCATTACAATTTTTTTGAGTATATTACTTTCCTTAAAATGGATAGATGGGAACACAAATAATATCTAAAGTCAATATCGTTGTGTATAAAGTTAAAGATTAAGAAGTGGTCCCATAGTCAACTAACATAGATTTATCTTGGATCAAGATATTATTGTTACTTTAATGATTAAAATATTATAAACATTTTTTAATCGTCGTTCAAGAAATAATTTTAGATAAATCTAGGATCTTTGATTAAAATATAAATATCAACTTAACTTGATTAACTAAATTAGTCTTAGTAAAGAAAAGTAAATCTTGTACCTTAATTTAATTAATATATTTCTTTTTTTATAAAAAAAGAAATATGGGTTAAAGTTTTTTCTAGTTGAAGTACAACTACAATTGAAATATAATCGTAATTAATAAATATTTCTTCGTAAGATATATTTTATTTTTAAATAAATTTACTTTTTATATGTTCATTATATAATAATTTTATTTTTATTTTTCAAAATGTTTAACAATATTTCTTTTCGCTTACTTACATCTTGTTTTAGCTTAGTACTTTTTGTTTTGTCTTTTTGGACAATATATAAAAATTTCTACTACTACAATACTCAAAATATTTGGAATACTTTATCTGCAGTTCCCCTATCTAATGTTCTGAGAGCGATTGTTTTAATGAGCCTAAACTATATAATTATGACAGGATATGATTGTTTAGCAGTAAATTATGTTCGTCATACTCTTTCTTATTCTAAAAAGGCTTTAGTAAGTGTTATTTGTTCGGGAATTAGTAATAGTGTTGGTTTTGCTCTAGTCAGTAGTTGTATGATTCGCTATCGTTTATATTCCAATTGGGGATTATCTGCAATTTCTATAGCTCAAATTTCTGCTTTCTGTAATTTAACTTTTGTTTTAGGATTATTTGTTATGGGAGCAATTATTTTTACCATAAATCCTTTAAAAATTCCTCAGTTATTAAATTTACCGTTTGTCTCAGTACAGCCATTAGGAGTAATTTTTCTTATACTTATTTTAGTTTACTTATCGCTAACAGTTATCTCTAAAGAGCCAGTGAAGATTGGTCAATGGACTTTGCCTAATCTTTCAATTAAAATGGCTTTAGGTCAGCTAATTGTATCCGCATTAGATTGGTCATTAGCTGCAGCAGTTTTTTACTCTATTTTGAGTGACTCTGTTTCTTTTTCTTATCAAACTTTTTTAGGAATATATATGTTGGCACAGATAGCTGGATTAGCAAGTAATGTTCCAGGTGGCTTAGGAATTTTTGAAACAGTTATACTTGTATTTTTATCTCCATTTGTTTCTACAGAAAAAATATTTGGTTTTCTCTTAATCTATCGAGTAGTTTATTATTTTATTCCTTTAACTATATCTGTCTTATTACTTGGAAAGTATGAATTAAGACAGTTTTTTTTAAAACCTAACTCTATTTCTTTTAAAGAGCATTTATAAGTTTATTTTTACTTCACACTCCAAATCTATTTTCTTAAATATCGCAATAAGAAAATCCAAATGATCTTATGTTTTTAGTATATGAATATATATCTATAGTTTATTTAAATAAACTATAGTTTTTATCAAAAATATTTTTAAAAAAAGTTTTTTGTATTAAAAATAAGCAAATATTTGCTAATAAAAATATCTATTATATCTTATATAAATGTGTCTATTTAATGGTATCTATCTTATTCGAGATAGAAGATTTTAAAAATTTTCCTAAGGGAGGTATTTTCAAATAAAGTCAATAAAAATTCTTGTATTATTTTGAAGCTTTATAGTCAAAGAAAAACTAATAACTTCTCTGATGATTACCCGAGAAGTTATTAGAGTCGAAAACTAAGCTATGTGACTACTGTCACCCACTAACTAAGGTTTACTTTGACAACCTTGCTTTTTTCATCTTCAGCCTTAGGAATAGTTAAGTGAAGAATGCCGTCTTTATATTCAGCAGTAACATTAGTATTATCAACTAAAGAGGAAAGTGCAACTGCCCGTTCAAATTTGCCATAACGGAACTCACTTTGAGTTATTCCTTTATCTTCAGAAACGAATTCCTGCTTACGCTCACCCTTAATATAAACGGCTTCTTTAGTCACCTGAACATCAAGATCTTCTTTTCTCATTCCAGGGACTTCCAATTTAAGTAGAATCGCATCATCAGTTTCTGAAAGTTCAGCTGCAGGTACAGAAGCAGCCCCCTTCATATTCCGCTCAAAAGTAGTGGAAAAAACATCATCAAACAAACGGTTCATTTGGCGTTGTAGAGTGTCCAATTCGCGATTGTTACTGTAACGAATAAGTGCCATAAGAAAACTCCATTAACTCTAGTTAAGTGCCTCTATTTATTTATTTCATTGATTACATTCTAAACGTAGTTATTTATTGATACAATACGGTTTATACAACAAAAAAAAGTGTAGTTTCCCTAAAAAACCTAAATAGAAAAGTGTTTATAAGATTAGATTTTGAGGTTGGAATCTTCATATTTACAACTTCTAACTCCAAACTCTTTGAGATTTTTAATTGATAATTCGGAATTTAGACAAAAAGACTGACGTACACTAAAGAATAGATTTGTAGAATATGGTTGAACATGAATTAACTCTAACTTCTCGTCAACTCGCCATAGTCATCAGTCCATGTTCTAATTGTCTTGTAACCCCTAGTGTTTAGAAAATTACATGAGTGAACCTCTTTATGAATATGCCTGGCTAATACCCGTCCTACCCTTAGTTGGGGCGATGTTAGTCGGGTTAGGACTTATTTCCTTTAATCAAGGAACTAACCGCCTGCGACAGATAAATGCAGTCTTCATCATCTCCTTATTAGGTGCATCGATGGTGATGTCCTTCACTCTTTTATGGAGTCAAATTCAAGGCCACGCTGACTATACTCGTATGATTGAATGGGCTGCAGCTGGCAATTTTCATCTTAATATGGGTTATACCATTGATCACCTTAGTGCCTTAATGAATGTTATCGTTACCACTGTTGCCTTTCTGGTGATGGTATACACTGATGGTTATATGGCACATGACCCTGGATATGTACGATTCTACGCTTATTTGAGCATTTTTAGTGCATCAATGCTGGGATTAGTCATTAGTCCTAACCTAGTTCAAGTTTATATTTTCTGGGAATTAGTGGGAATGTGTTCCTATCTTTTGATCGGCTTTTGGTTTGACCGTAAAGCTGCCGCAGATGCTTGTCAAAAAGCCTTTGTAACCAACCGTGTCGGAGATTTTGGGCTACTGTTGGGAATGTTAGGGTTATACTGGGCAACTGGAAGCTTTGATTTCCACATCATGGGTGAACGTCTCGAAGAATTAATTTCTATAGGAACCATAGCCCCAGCTTTAGCCGCTGTATTTGCCGTTTTAGTGTTTCTGGGTCCTGTGGCTAAATCAGCCCAATTTCCCCTCCATGTTTGGCTACCAGATGCAATGGAAGGTCCTACTCCTATTTCGGCTTTAATTCACGCTGCAACGATGGTAGCAGCTGGGGTTTTTCTCATAGCGCGGATGTACCCTGTCTTTGAACAAATTCCGGTAGCAATGTCTACTATTGCCTGGGTTGGAGCGTTAACTTCCTTTTTAGGCGCGACTATCGCCTTGACTCAAAACGACATCAAGAAAGGGTTAGCCTATTCCACTATTTCCCAATTGGGTTACATGGTAATGGCTATGGGAATCGGGGCGTATAGCGCTGGATTATTTCATCTGATGACCCATGCTTATTTCAAAGCTATGTTGTTCCTTTGTTCTGGGTCTGTTATCCATGGAATGGAAGGAGTTGTAGGTCATGAACCTATTTTGGCTCAAGATATGCGATTAATGGGTGGGTTACGTAAGTATATGCCTCTGACTTCTTTAGCCTTTTTGGTAGGAACTTTAGCTATTTGTGGAATTCCTCCTTTTGCAGGTTTTTGGTCAAAAGATGAAATTCTTGGTCTTGCGTTTGAGGCTAACCCTGCATTGTGGTTAGTTGGTTGGTTAACTGCGGGACTCACTGCATTTTATATGTTCCGTATGTATTTCATGACCTTTGAAGGAGAATTTCGCGGTAACGATCAAGCTATCAAAAATCAATTGTTAGCTTCTTTGGATGCATCTTCTCCCCTTCCTCAAGGAAGTCCAGGGGTAATGGACATTAGTAAATCAGACCATAATAATCATGCCCACGATCATAGCTGTTCTCCCCATGAGTCTCCTTTTACTATGACTTTACCCTTATTAATGTTAGCGGTTCCTTCAGCTTTGATCGGTTTATTGGGAAAACCTTGGGATAATAGGTTTGAAGGGTTCATTTTTGCGCCAGGAGAAGTCATTGAAAAAACTGCTCATTTTGATTGGACAGAGTTTTTAATTATGGCCGGGAATTCTGTCGGTATTGCCGTAATCGGAATTACAGTTGCTTCTTTGATGTATTTGCAACATAAAATTGATCCCGCAACAATTGCTGAAAGATATCCAGCCTTGTATCAATTCTCCCTCAATAAATGGTATTTTGACGATGTTTATCATAATGTTTTTGTTATGAAGTGTCGTCGATTAGCTCGTCAAATTATGGAAGTAGATTATCGTGTCATTGATGGGGTAGTTAATCTAACCGGTTTGGCTACTATTGTAAGTGGGGAAGGATTGAAATATCTGGAAAATGGTCGCGTTCAATTCTATGCTTTAATTATCTTTGGAGCAGTTTTAGGATTCGTGATTGTTTTTAGTGTAGTTTAACGTTAATTTAAACCTAATTCGTTGACCACAATGAGAGGGCAAAAGCCCTCTTTTTTTTTAAAATTAATTTATAAAAACAAGAATAATCAAAATTAATTTTATTGAAAAAGCATCAACTGATTTTAAATATTGAATTGATAATTGTAAATGAATAAGGTAAAATAAATATAATTTTTTAAAAAAGAATAGAAACAAAAATAATTTAAAATAGTCTTTTAATTATTCAATTAGTAATTAAACGCTTAAATACAAATCATCAGTTATACTAGTACTTTATAGTTACCATTTGTACTAAAAAGTTATTTAAACAATTAACGTAAAACAAATATCAGAAAATATTATTTATTCAACATTGGTAATAATGTTATGTACTTATGTATTTGTATTTAAATACAGTAACATTAAAATTGTGTATATTTTTGATATTCTAATTAGGTAAAATAATGATATAAATCAAGCAAAGTAAATTCAATTATATGTGAATAATTTTACAAAAAAACATAAGTTATACGTACTAAAGATTAATAATAACCAGCAAAAACTACGGATAATAATAAATCAATGAATCAAAACAAGAAGTTTTCTAGAAAAAATAGAATAGATTACTAAAAATATAAAAATTAATTTACATAAACTTGATAAAGTTGAGTTTGATAACAAACAAAATCACCAATGTATTTGTAGTACAAAAAAAAGATTATTTAAATTAGTCTCTTGAAATAAAAAAATCTTTAATTATTTAATTCTTTAGAAAAAATAGAGATTTATTGTAAGTTTAATTATTTTAATATTCAATTTATACTTAGGAACTAGGGATATTTTTATTTTAAACAATGCTCTTTCTTATAAAGAAGAAAGTTTTAAGAACATAGCAGAAGAGACTGAACGTAAGCCATTGTATATCCCACATCCTTTTATACCTTTAGATAAGATTGAGGATTAGTGATTTACTGTCAGAACTTTACTTAAATAAATATTATTTAAATTTAAAATAGTCAGGGAAGATATAAATGTTGTTTTCATATTCTATTTTGCTTATCATTATTTTACACTAGAAGAAAAATTTCCTAAAATAAAAGCTCGTATAATTACAGAAAAGATGTTTAAAGACGAAGATGAAAGGTAGTCAAATTAAATATTACTCAAGGAAGTTACTCTAAAAGATATCAATCGAAACAATTATAGATGTCACTCTAATTATTTAAGTATGGAGATAAAAAATTTTTTTTACACGTAATTTAACAGTATCCAAAGAAGTTCACTTGTTCAAGATTCTTTTGAGGCATCAAAACCAGCAATAATGCATAAGAGATTAGTTTTTTTACAACCAGACGCCTTAATAGTTCCAAAATGTCTCCTTGAGCTTAAGTTTATACTGATATGAATAAACACTAATACTTTATGGAAAGCCAACTTTTTAACGACCTGATTTCAATAAAAAATAATAAAAATAGGTCATAGATATTCATTTTTAGCAAAATAACTTAAATGAGAATAATAGCTAAAAAGTAATTACATATACGTTAAATTAAACTTTTATGGTATTTTTAGATATTAAAATAGTGAGAAACTATCTTTATGCCATGATCATTTCCTAATCAGCTTTTTTGGAATTGGTATAGTTTCTCAAAAGATAAAATAAAAACGTTTTTAAACAAAACATAGGTTATCAATAAATGTCTTCATCCTTACGTAACATTCCTATCACAAACTATATCGATACGATTCTAGTTCCCCGAGGGGCTGAGTATAAAGTCGTTTGTGAAGGATTCAGAGAAGTAAAGCAATTTTGCTCTAAAATCAAAATAATTCAGATTCCTGTGGGACTTTTACCTTTTAAACATTATCTTAAACAATGGCAGCAAATCCATGAGTTCATTAATCATCCTCCTAAAGGAATCTTGTTAATGGGATTATGTGGAAGTTTATCTCCAAACTATCAGGTAGGTGATAAAATTATTTACCAAAAATGTTGTTTAATTTCAAACAATATTCTTCCTCCACCATGGCAAACTTGCGATGTGAATTTAAATAAATTAATATATCATTATTTTAACAAAAGGATTATACAGGGCAAAGCGGTGACAAGTGATCACATCATTACTTCAGCTGAGGAAAAATGGCAATTAGGCCGAAGTTATCAAGCTGATGTAGTGGATATGGAAGGAATTCCTCTTTTAGAATTTTGTAACTATTTAAAAATTCCTGTTGCCATGATTAGAGTTATTAGTGACAATTGTGAACAGGATTTACCTAATTTAACCCCTGCATTAGAAGAGAATGGAAGCCTAAATCCTTGGAGATTAACATTTCAGATGTCCAAAAATCCTTTAAGTTCAATTCATTTAATTAGAAGTTCCCTAAAGGGGTTAAAAACACTAAAGAAAGTTTCAAAAGATCTTGCAACGGCAATCACCGCATCGGTTGTGGGACACCCATTTTAGTCAAAAGAAACAAGGGACAGAAATTTCTTATGAATTATTTCTGATTGCTATATATCTATTTAGAATATTGATAATACTTATAGGCGGCATAGGACAGAGTGATAACCCCTGTCAGGATGGCGGACTCATCCACCTCGAATTGAGGATGATGTAGCGGATGGTTGAACTTTTCTGAACATCCTACTCCCAAACGAAACATACTTCCCGGAGCGTGTTCAAGATAAAGGGAAAAATCCTCTGCACCTAAAGATGGTTCAGCCAAAATATGTAAACGATCATTTCCCCAGGCTTCTCGACAAGTAGATTCAAGAATCCGAGTCAATTCTGTGTTATTTTGCACCGAAGGAACTCCTTGGCGATAATCAATCTCATATTTTGCCCGATAAGAATTACAGATATTAGCTACTATTTTTTCAATCCACTGAGGTAAATTAGCGCGGGTATCAGGATGAAAAGAGCGTACCGTGCCGGACATTCTTACCTGATCTGCAATGATATTAGGCGCACAGCCACCGTTAATTTGTCCAATAGTTAATACTACGGGATGCAAAGGATTCTGAGTTCGACTAATAGCTTGTTGAAGAGTCGTAATGACCTGAGAAGCAATCCAGATAGCGTCAATAGCGTTATGGGGACGAGCTCCGTGACCTGACTCTCCTTGAATAAAAATTTCTATGTCATCAGCCGCAGCGGTCAAAGTTCCGTAGCAAATTCCCACAGAACCGGCTTCAAGAGAAGGAAAGACGTGTAGTCCAAAAATTGCATTTACATTGCGCATTGCTCCGTCCTGAAGCATCCAGCTTGCTCCTTGAGCAATTTCTTCCGCAGGTTGAAATAAAAATCTTACGTTTCCTGACAATTGTTCGGCTAACTGAGAAAGAACCATAGCGGTTCCTAGCCCTACCGTTGTATGAACATCGTGGCCACAAGCGTGCATAATACCAGGTTTGCACGAAGCAAATTCTAGGTTGGTTTGCTCATCTATCGGTAGAGCATCCATATCGGTACGAATAGCTAAGAGGCGCGGATCTGTACCATTTCCGTTTAAGTTTCCTACTACTCCCGTTTTTCCGATATTTTCTTGAACGTGAATACCGCACGAGGAAAGAACACCCGCCACATATGCAGCAGTTTGGTATTCTTGTCCACTCAGTTCAGGGTGAGCGTGAAAGTGACGGCGAATTTCAAGAAGTCTGGGGAACAGGGACTCGGTGAGATCTTTAATTTCAGAAAACATGAGACTTTATCAATTAGGAAGCTCATAACGTTTTTTATATACTGAACTCAAAATTACGATACAGGTTTTCTGACTTAATGAGAGCTTCACTATGTTTGTATATATATTTTCTTCAATTATACACCTAAATTATAAATAAACTTAAATAACTACAAAATTAGTCAATTTTCACGATGTAAATTATACATCTATTAAGTTCTTTCTAGAAAAGAATGATATTTATTATAAAATCTTCTTTGTTTAATTGTAATTGTTTAGTACAATTAAACTTCGTAATTTGTTAATTGAGGTTGAATTAACAATTGTGGATGCGATTGAAACTCAAACAGCAGTTGATTATTTTAATAATCTAAAGTAAAAATAAACAGTTGGTAAAGCCCAAGGTAATTAACAAGTCATGTATTAGTTATAAGATATAATATATACTTTTTGCTTGTTCGTTACAAAGGTTTTTAGATAAAATTTTTAGGGATATACGTCGTCATTTTTCTAATTATCGTAGCGAGATTTCCGAAGTATTAAGATAAAAATTATATGATGATTTATGCTAGGGATAACAAATAAAATAAAAGTCAAACACTAGTGTGTCACTCTACCAATGAAGAAAGTAAAATAATAGCTAGTATTGATTAGATCTATCAGTTTACTGATTTTAATTTTAATCTCTCATACATTTATTTTGTAGTAGAAGTTAATGGACAAAAGATAACAGGGAAAAAAAGAAACCTACGGAACAGACAACGTAGATTTTGTTGTTGTTTAAAAGTTAATAATGGAATGAAAAGGCATAAAAATATCGTGATTTTTTAGGGAAAATGTTGACTATTCAATCATTAAATAATTTAAGAAAATTAAAAAATTACGTGAGAGATTCGATGGAACTAAAAATAGTGATTAATATATCTAGGACTGTGATTAGGATATTGTGATTGGCAATTGTAACATCTTTATTAAAGAGGATAAGATTATTCTCTTTGGTAATTCCTTGAGCAAAATAGATTTTTATATTCTGCTTAGTTGCTATGCCATTGCAATTTAAGACAGACTATTTCAATGGTACCTTGTCCGCGCAACTATTTTCACAGCCTCTGGCAGTTAAAATAGCTTAATTTAAAGGAGTGTTGGAGGGGACTTCTATAATCCCAAGCGAGCGCACCTCTCCTACTATATTAACCCTGAATACGTTCAGAGAAAACTAGCGGCTCCAATGGTCTTAGACTCTTCTGGAGAAATATTTTCGGCTTTAGGAATCATAATGGTGTTCCTATCTTATGGTGCAATATCATTTTGGATATCACCTGTTTGTAGTAAATTCCACAAATTTGTTTGAATGTTCTGTTGGGAACCATCATAGTTGAGACGACTGATTTCTACTTTACAAATGTAGGCTAGGGTTTTAACTCCATCGGCTAATTCAATAACAACGATAAACCTCAGGGATTGTTGTCAACTGGTAGATTCTCCACTTCCTCCAAAAGTCCTGTTGGGAACAACTCGATAATATCCTAGCTTATACACTTCTTCTACCATAGCTACATTAATTTATCGATTAGCCAATAATCCCAAACCTGCATTATACATATAGTTGAGTTTGGGTAATATCAATATTGTTTTGAGTAGGAATAATTACTATATCCTCATCGCGTAGGGTAAGATCTTGCTAAATACTTCCTTCTTTGAGCAATTTACACAAATTTAGGTTTAATATTGGAATTTTTCTTGGAAACTAACGGTAAATTTGAACTTAATTAAGATTAGTAACCATGGTTAGCCCCTGCTTGTTGAATCAGTTGAGTAACTGTAGGAGATTTTCGTCCTTCAAAAATGGGGAGGAGATAAGAGCCTGGATTATTGATGTCTCCGGTGATCGCTACTTATAGAGATTGACAAACTAATAAAATAATGGTATTAATAGGGTTTTTAACGTATTAAACGTATTTTTCGGTTAATAACTTCGTCAATTAGAATATTATGAGTCCTTAAACAGGAATACTTGCTAAATATAGACATTGATATTGTTCCATTTACTAGAATTTGATATTCCCCAGTAAATCCTTCAACAGGAAAAACATTCACGGAAATACAATCATTAGCTCCGAGACTATATTCAGTTTCAGCGGGGCTACATGCTCTACGAATAAAGATAATATTTGAGCTAACAGAGGTGGAGATTTCCTGTAATAAATTAGTTCTAAAATAGTAGACATTAAAGAACTTAAAAAAACTTCAATTTAGGAACCCATTATTAAATATCAAATAAAATAGCATAATTTTAAGAAAAAATTATTAATGGTAAAGTAATTTAAAATCATTGTTAATTATTAACATCATAACTTCCATATCTCGATTTTTTTAAAAAAAATATGACAATGGTATCATCAACAATGATTTCATAATTTTTCTTATTAATTTGAGTTATAATTTGTTCTTTTACTATTATTATTCCTGACATGATAGGATCAATATTTTTTAAATAAAGAACAGGATTTATATTTAAAAAAATCATTATAATGATATATTTTTACAACTTTTTAACTTATAAAAATATATTTAAGTGATCATATTACAGAGGTTTTTGCAGCTGCTATAGTTAGATTCTTTATACCATACCTAATTAATACCTATTACTGTCTTAGTAATTAAGTCTTTGATAAGCAAAAATTCATTTTAGCTTTTAAGTAAAAAATGTATTTGAACAGCGTATTTTGATTCTAAAAACTATCGAGGACTAATATTTTTAATCCTCGAAAATAGCACTAAAAATTAAGCAGTTTGAGGTTGTCCTTGAGGTTGAAATTGAAACAATGAATATACTACATTTCGACGAATATCAATCATCATTTCTAAGAACATTTCATACCCCTCTTGCTTATATTCAATTAAGGGATCTTTTTGCCCATAACCTCGTAAACCAACAGACTCTCGTAATGCATCCATCGCCTGGAGATGTTCACGCCATAGAGTATCAATTTGTTGCAAAATAAAGAACCGTTCGGCTTCGCGCATCAAACCAGGGCGAATTTTATCTACTTCATCTTCTTTTATATCGTAAGCTTTACGTACCTCTTCATGGAGAAATACCTTCATTTCACTAACGGTCATATCTTCCATATCTTTAGCGGTAATGTCCTGCAAGAGGTAGACGAATTCCTTAACCTTACTTACCAAGTTGTCTACATCCCATTCTTCGGGAGGTAATTCTGGATTCACATAGGCATCTACAATTTCATCCATGGTTTTCTCCGCGTATTGAAGAACCTGTTCCTTAAGATCTAACCCTTCAAGAACTCGGCGACGTTCAGCGTAGATAGCGCGGCGTTGGTTATTCATTACCTCATCATATTCAAACACTTGTTTACGGGTATCGTAATAAAAGGTTTCCACCTTTTTCTGCGCACCCTCCAGAGAACGGGTAAGCATTTTGGACTCGATGGGCATATCTTCTTCAACACGAAAAGCATTCATCAAACCGGCTACCCGATCACCCCCAAAAATTCTTAATAGATTATCTTCTAAACTTAAGAAAAATTTTGTTGATCCTGGGTCACCTTGTCGTCCTGCTCGTCCCCGTAATTGGTTATCGATGCGCCGGGACTCGTGGCGTTCAGTCCCCATCACGTTGAGTCCTCCTAATTCCACCACTTCGTTTTGTTCCTTATCAGTGACAGTTTCGTAAGATTTACGAATAGCTTTGTAAACCTCCCGCAATTTTTTAATCACAGGATCGTCAGTGGGAGCTTTTTCTGAGGCAACTGCGATTTTTTCTTCAGCTTCAAGTTCCGATAAACTTTGTTGTCCATAATGGTCAACGGCTATTTTGAGCATATCTTTTAACATCTCTTCGATTTCAGGAGTGAGCTGAGTGGGGAAGATGTCTGAATCGGAAGGACTCCAGTTTTTTGCTTTCTTCTTGTCTTTTCCGAATCCTTGAGACCGACGACCTCCGCCATTTCCCGCCATCATAGCCATGATACTATCGTCTTCAGGCATCACAATTTGGGGCATCAGGAATTCCCGAATTTTTAGCCGCGCCATATAGTCGGCATTACCCCCTAAAATAATATCAGTTCCTCGTCCTGCCATATTGGTAGCGATAGTAACTGAACCTTTTCGTCCGGCTTGGGCGACAATTTCTGATTCCCGTTCCACGTTTTCAGGACGGGCATTGAGAAGGTTATGAGGAATTTTTTTTGTCTGCAAGAGTTGGGAAAGAACTTCTGATTTTTCAACACTAGTAGTTCCTACGAGGATAGGTCGTCCTTGATGGTGCAACTTCTCCACTTCAGCAGCCACAGCTTGCCATTTTGCGGGTTCAGTTTTATAAACAACATCAGGAAAATCGTAGCGTTGAGAAGGTCGGTTAGTAGGAATGATAGTAACTTGAAGATTATAGACTTTTTCAAGTTCTGTTTCTTCAGTTTTTGCGGTTCCTGTCATCCCTGAGAGTTTAGGATAGAGAAGAAAGAAATTTTGATAGGTAATGGTGGCTAGAGTCTGGGTTTCTTTTTGAATATCCACCCCTTCTTTCGCTTCAATGGCTTGGTGTAATCCGTCACTCCACCGCCGTCCAGGTAGCACCCGCCCGGTAAATTCATCGACAATTACAACTTCTTTGTTGCGGATCATATAGTTAACGTCTTTAACAAATAATTCCTTAGCTTTAATAGCGTTGAAAATATAGTGCGCCCAAGGATTTTCTTGATCGTAGAGATCTTTAACCCCCAATAACTCTTCTGCTTTCTCGAATCCTTGATCCGTCATCAAAACGTTTCGAGCTTTTTC
The DNA here is from genome assembly GCF_003574135.1 of cyanobacterium endosymbiont of Rhopalodia gibberula. Lineage (GTDB taxonomy): Bacteria > Cyanobacteriota > Cyanobacteriia > Cyanobacteriales > Microcystaceae > Rippkaea. The sequence continues at coordinate 159,809 of NZ_AP018341.1, forward strand.
GTCTACTTCGTAATCTCCTGGTTCTTCTTCACTTTTTTGCGTGATGAGTTGCGCGGCAATGGAAGCTGCTTTGAGATATTTTTCCGTAGGACGTTCTATCTGTCCTGAAATAATCAGAGGGGTTCGAGCTTCATCAATTAAGATAGAATCTACTTCGTCAATGATGCAATAGTTAAAGGGCAGTTGAACTACTTCAGCCATAGCGGTGGCCATATTATCCCGTAGATAATCAAACCCTAATTCGCTGTTGGTAGTATATGTGATATCACAAGCATAGTTTTTCTTTCGTTCATCAGGACTCATTCCTGCTTGAATTAGCCCGACACTGAGTCCTAAGAAACGATGAACCTGTCCCATCCATTCAGCATCCCGACGGGCTAGGTAGTCGTTTACGGTAACAACATGGACTCCTCTTCCAGTTAATCCATTAAGATAGGCAGGAAGGGTTGCTACTAAGGTTTTCCCTTCCCCCGTTTTCATTTCTGCAATTTGCCCTTTATGTAGAACAATTCCACCGAGAATCTGAACATCAAAGTGACGCATCCCTAAGACCCGAATTCCAGCTTCTCGTACTACAGCAAAGGCTTCGGGTAAGATCTCGTCTAAGATATCTTCCAACTCTTCATTATCTTTTGCTTTGTCGATCAATTCTCTAAATTCAACTGTTTTCTGCTTGAGTTCCTCATCGGATAATTTTTGAATGTTTTCTTCGAGCACATTCACTTCTGTGACTAAAGACTGAAATTTTTTGAGTTTGCGGGTGTTCGGGTCACCAAATAGGGTTTTAAGCATAGGTTTCTTTTAGAACTTATTCTAACTTTTTGAGGACTGAGGACTTAAGATGCCTGAAATGACAATTTTTGTCTTAAACTATAAAGATTGAGGACTGATAAAGAAGTTATAAACTATTGTATCATCTAGGTTTTAGTACCGATTTTTTTCCCTTGATCTTGAGGAGATGAGGAGAGGAAGGAAGAACTTGTCATAATAACCTATTGTCAATAACAATAAAATTAGACTCGTCTGTTGTAGGTATAACAAAACTTTATAAAAATTGATTTTTTGAAGTTACAGAACACGGTCACCATAAATCATTAGTAGTTAATAACTACCAATAATTTATAGTTTTTGAACTAAAAAAACGCAAATTGAAACAACTAAATATAGTTGTTTCAATTTGCGTTTATATATTCTATTATACTAACAATTTAAAAAAAATATAAAAAAATAAATAACAATTTTCCTGGACTTATGTATAGTAATTTTACAGTTAAAAATTTATTTTTTAAAATAAAAGACATTCGAAAAATATTAAATATAAGTGATTTTTAATACCTAGAAATTTAGTAAAAAAATATGAATATTACTGAAAGTACTATTTCTTTATTTAAACTTTTCTCAAAAATTAAATATCCAGTACTACTGTACACTATTATTATGGTACGGTTTCGACAAAGCAGAAAAAGTATTGCCTAGATTCAATACAATGAATAATAAATATATAGAATATAATCTAAAGAAAATAGATTATATGTTCAAACACAGCATAAAGTTTAGTTAGTAAAAAACAGAACTCATCTAAATATTCTCTAAACAAGGATCAAGTTTTTACTTAAGAACAGGGAAGTATAATTATCATTAATAATCTAAAAAAGTAAAAAGTTAAAATATTTTCTTTGAAAATTTTAATTTTTGAAAAACTTTATAGCAAAATAGTTTCTAAACAAAATCAATAGCGGTTAGACTTCTGTAAATAATATTTTACTCAATACAATTACTTCTGATAGCATGACTTTTGATAATTTGAGGGCTAAAATCCAAATGGTTCAATATGAAAGTATAGTTATCCGTTGAAAGAGTGGTCAATGCTAACTTCGATATACTAGCTATCATTGGAATAACTTTCGGATTACAAACTTTTGTTGCAACACAATGCGGACGAATCACAAACTCTGTTATTGTTATTATAGTCCATTTAGGTATATTTATCAGTAGAACTAAAATCATTAACAGATAAGACCTAGGGATTTATAGAATTTAACTTAATAATTTCTTTGGTAAACAAATCTTGAAGCTTATATTTAATTTTTATATATCTATAGTTTAACGGTTTAATCTCTGATATCTATGGCATATTCATCCTAATTTTTGGGGTAGTGATATTCCACTAATTTAGTTAGAATTAACTGTAAACTATAATAGTTTCAGTAAAATTAACTATAAATACCCTTCAGGAGTGACATTCTACTGTGTTTACAAATATACGACCTCACCCATCTTCACAATCTAATCAAATTCCTAGTGATTTATTTACAGCTATAAGCCAACTCAAAAAGGAATTAAATGCTGTTATTTTAGCTCATTATTATCAAGATCCTGATATCCAGGATATTGCAGATTTTCTAGGTGATTCTTTGAGTCTTTCTCAACAAGCAGCTAATACAAATGCAGATGTCATTGTCTTTGCTGGGGTTCATTTTATGGCGGAAACAGCTAAAATTTTGAATCCTAATAAATTAGTTTTACTACCTGATTTGGAGGCAGGTTGTTCTTTAGCTGATAGCTGTCTTCCTGATACTTTTGCTCAATTTAAAGCTCAATATCCTAATTGTATTGTAGTGTCCTACATCAATTGTAGTGCTGCTATTAAGGCGATGAGTGATATTATTTGCACGAGCTCTAATGCGGTTAAAATTGTTGAGCAACTGCCAAAAGATCGCTCTATTATTTTTGTTCCTGATCGCAACTTAGGAAAATATGTAATGAAACAAACAAAACGAAATTTGATTCTTTGGCAGGGAAGTTGTGTAGTCCATGAAACTTTCTCGGAAAAAAAAATGGTTCAGCTAAAGACAGAACATCCCCTCGCAGAAATAATTGCTCATCCTGAATGTGAAACTCCTGTTTTACGTCATGCTGATTATGTTGGTTCAACTACTGCTTTGTTAAAATATTGTCAGCAAAGTTCAAGTAATGAGTTTATTGTAGCAACGGAGCCAGGAATTATTCATCAGATGAAAAAAGTTGCACCTACAAAACACTTTATTCCTGCACCAGCAATAAATAATTGTGCTTGTAATGAATGTCCTTATATGCGGTTGAATACACTAGAAAAATTGTATCTTGCTATGAAGTTTAAACGTCCAGAAATTACGATAAATGAGTCTATTAGAATTGCTGCTTTACGTCCTATTCAAAAAATGTTGAAATTGTCTAGTTAGTTAATAGTGTACAGTTAATGACTGACTTAATTAAGTATCCCTTACAATAAGAGACTTTTGATAAAAAAAAATTTAAGATAATTGTGCAGTGTATCATCATATATTTAATATACTAGTTTTTGTTGATAAAAATTCATCACAGCACAATAAAAATTGTGGTTTATGTTTAACAATAAAAGTGACATAATGCGCCCTGCTTTGTGTTTAATTTGTGAACAGTCTCTAAAATAGATACGGGGCTTGTTGTTACGGTCATAAGGTTTAACAATCTACTTTTTTGCACGTAATAAAATTTTATTAGAAGCTAAAAAAAATTATGTTCATTAATCTTCAGTTAATTTCAAATATTGATCACCTTCAAAAAAGGAAGTAAGCTCTTAGTTTTCTCATTAGAAGAATATCTAGAATATAAAGTTTCTTATTTTCAGAAAGTAATTACTTTAGTATCATTAAGAAAAAATCATATAAAAATTTTCTAGACTATTAATATTTTAGTCTGTGTATCTTATAGAAAATTTAATTTACCTTATTTTTTCATAGATTCTACTCAATTAGAAAATAAATTAATCGAAAGAAAAGAACCTAATTTTAGTTTTATTTTAAATACTGATAAAGATACTAACAATGAAAATTTTTTTAGAAAAAGCATTGATAATTTTAATTTAAATTAAACTATAACATTGAAGATAGTTTAGTTATAGAAAAGTAAAAGAATTACTTATGAATAAGTAGCAAATTTAAGAATATATCAAGAATACTCTTAATCAACTTTTATCTAATTTAACAGATAACATACTCAAAAAATTTATCAATTTATGAATTATAGAAACAAGAAAATTAGAGGTAATAGTGAAATAGTTAGACATTTTGGATAAAAAAATTAACTAAAATTAAAATTGATTTAATATCTTGAGAAGTTTTACAATAGGTTTTCCAATTAATTAACGCCACCAACTAAAATAGTGGCAGATATATTTTATATACTAAAATTAGTTAATATTTAAATTTATCATTAGTCTCCTCAAAGAGATACTAATTCTTTTAAAGAAATTTAGAAAATTTTTTATAGAGATCTGGATTGGGTCTCAGAATTATTAAAATCAGCCAGTTGGTGTCAGACAGTTTACCCGTCATACCAAAAGCTATAAAACAGCTAGACTAGGCATTAGATTAGAAAAATTATTTTTTATTTTGAACCAGGAATAACTTAAAGAACAGTTAAAAATATTAACAAGAAATTAAAATCAACTAACTAAAAAACTTATGGATTTATGTTATAAATTTTATCAGTTCTTAACTTTAGAATTTATTGACTTAATATATTCCTAATTAATTCTATATTGTCAATTTGGTATAATTCTCATTTGTTGCTATGTCAAATTATTTTCTATATCATGAAATATATATAAAAGGAAATTGTTAGATTTTCTAGAATAGAATCTATTTTATATCAAGTATTTTAACCTTATACTTCTATTTTTTTCTGAATGATACAGGATTTCCTAATCTGCTTTTTTAGATTTTTTCTTGGGGACATAGATGAATTCTCGTACTTACTTTTGTTCTTTTTTATTTATAGCTCTGTGTTCAAAATAATTACAATTTTTCCAGTAATTAATTAAAATTTTCTCTTTTTTTAGTCAATCATTGGCTATTACTAGGGTAATACCGTCTTTTTTTAAAATTTATTAAATATATTTTATATTTTCTGCGATATAAGTTCTTTGCTTCCACTTCTTAGAAAATACCACAGTCGTCTTTCTTATGTGAAGAATTTATCTAAAAAAATTTATATTATTTATTTTCTGATAGATTTACTAAATCTACAGTTTATTTAACCTGTTATTCTCTTTTCTTTTAAACTTATACCTTCGTTTTATTACTAGCAAAAACTTTTAGATTGGAGATCAACTTTTATAGTTTTTGCTCTTCTAAATCATGTTAGTCTAATTTTTAGGTAAACTGGTATCTAGTTCTTTTTCCTTTCTACCTTTTTAACTCCTCTTTACTTTACACTTATTTATGCTCATTTACTCAATATAATTTACTATATGTGACCAATAAATTATATAATTCCCAAAATGATTGTTAACTGATAATACTTAACCGACTTGTTATACTAAACAATACTAAAATACTTAATTCTTGGACTAAAGATGAAACGGCGACAGTTACTCTACTATGCTAGTGCAGGTGCAATTACAGCTACTGGAATTCCCTTGATTTCCCACTTTCAGCCGGCCTCAGCTGAGGGTAACGGTTCGTTGATGATACAATATTTAGGTCATACTTCTTTTTTATACATAGGAGGAGGACTACGAATTTTAGCTAATCCTTTTCGGACAATTGGCTGTACTGCCGGATATAGACCCCCTAAAATAGAGGCAGATTTAGTAATTATTAGCAGCCAACTCTGGGACGAAGGAGCGGCTGAGAATCTACCTGGAAATCCCAAAATTTTGTATGAACCTGGAGTTTATGAAATTAAAGGGCTAAGAATTCAAGGAGTCGGTATTGACCATGATCGTAAGGGAGGCAAACAATTTGGAACTAATGTCGCTTGGCGTTGGATTCAAGGAGGACTAAGGATTGTCCATTTAGGAGGAGCAGCTGCCCCTATCGGCATTGAACAGAAAATTCTTCTAGGAACTCCTGATATTGCCATGATTCCTGTGGGAGGAGGACCAAAAGCCTATGAACCTAATGAGGGAAAACAGGCGATGGAGATTCTAAAACCCAAAGTAATGATCCCTACTCATTATTTAACAGAAGCCGCAGATACGACAGCTTGTGACCTATCTCCTGTAGATAAATTTTTAGAGTTAGTCAAAGATATGAATATTCGTCGGATTAATGACAACAAATTGCTGATCAAATTTCAAGATTTACCAAAAAAAGGAACGGTTATTCGAGTCTTAAGTGAAAAACCAGTCCTAAAATAATTTTTACTCAAACTAAACTGATATGAGCATAGCTTGTGAAAGACAATGCCTAACGACTCTAGCAATCAAGTCTAGACTATGTAAGAAATTGACAGTTGCTTCAATGGAAAATTCTGACTGAAGTATCATAAACTAGTTTTCCAGGGTGGTAATGACCTTCAATGATTAAGCTATAAATTCAAGCTGTAACCACGATTTTTACTACAGATTCAATTAGTTCTGTTCTTCTAGAAAAATGGAAAAGGTTAATGATAATAGGTAAAGAGATGAGTTATTTTAGGGCAATCACTGTTTTTAGGTTTAGAACATTGTTTAAGTATAGATGGGTATCAAAACCACAAATTTCTCGCTTACATAACCGTTATCCGGAAATTTATTTGACTTAAGATATATTTTGCCTAAAAATAAACTCTTTAAGAATTGCGGCTAAACCTCATTTGGAGAGGATAAGTTTATCGACTTTTATTAGGACTTTGAGCAACTTAAACTTTTGTGTATTACAGCCATCAACTTTCAATCTATATAGGTTGCTACTATCTTTTAACATGATTTATTTAGTTGACATTACTTCAGCAACATCATTTTACTTCACCGAAAATCCTCAGCCCTTCTATTCGTTTCAAGTCTAATTTCGCTGCTTGTGACTCTTGAACAGATAGATTTCTTAGTTAACAGGTAATAGTCTCCATTTGTCCTAAGTTTTCAATAATACAAGGATTACTAATAATTACAATTTTTTTACTACCAAAAATTACGATATCCATTGAAGTTACAATATCTACTGTTTGGAAATAAAATTTTAAGCTAAATTTTGTATTTAATTTGGTCATAATTTTCTTTAACGAGGAATAAATATAAAAGAAATTAAATCTTGTATCAGTGTTCAGGAAATGATATGAACTAAAAAGAACGAGACAGCCTAATCTCTCAAAAATTTTTATAGTTTTCAAATAAAATGAAAACTATAAAACTCAGGATCGGGATGTAATTATGTTGTTTGTCTAAAAAAGATAAAGACAATACTTTTAATTTCTCTCAACTTCCTACTAACATGAGAAAACTTAATTAACTTATTTCTAGCTTGGCTTAAGTCTATGAATATTAGACTTAAATTTTAGAATATTGCGTTAGAGCTATTTTTTAAATATAAACAAGAAATAATCAATAGATATTCAGTCTCTATAGATTCTAATAATTGAGAAAAAATTTTTAAAGAATGTTAATATTGCATATCCTAAAAAGACTATAAGGTTAATTGTCTCAGAGTAGAATACAAAAACAAACATTTCAGTGCGTTACGACATAAAAAAAGTAAACAAACTACCTAAAAAACTATAGTTTACATGGCATACCTTTCTTGCTGTTCCTGAACAAAACAATTTTCTAAAGTTTGATAATGACCACTTTATAAAGAAGTTGATCGGTTCAAATTCTTAAAAAAGTTCACTTTTTATGTCCCACAACGCTATAATATCTTTTTATAATTATAAATTATCATCGACTCGGAGGAGGGAGCTATTCCTGAGCAACTTACCCTAACCGTGAGTTTACGAGGAACTCGCGATGTTCAAAACACATACCAAATTTTTCGGCTGACTGGTCTGCTAGATGCCTTCTCTGAACCTACCTTCCGTAAGGTGATTGGGAATTGCATAGATGAGGGACCAGCCAATGTTATTTTGGTCTTGTCTCAAATTGACTTTATTGATAGTTCTGGACTGGGCGCTTTAGTTCAGCTTGTCAAAAAAGCACAAACCAATAAGGGCAGCTTACAAATTGTTACTAATCCTAGGGTGACTCAAACTGTTAAGCTAGTTCGTTTAGAAAAGTTTTTGTCTTTGCAAACTTCAGTTGAAGATGCTATCAATAATCTCCCAAAGTAGTTGACTCATGACGAGGGCGCTACTACTTTTATTTTTTTGGGATACTTAAACCGAGTTAAGGCTGTGAACCTACCTAATTCTGACCAAACTCAGTCTCCGATTCTCTATGAAATTGGTCCAGGCTATGATAGCCTCTCTTTTGAGGACATTGGTGTTAATCTGGCGTCAGTTGGTATGATACAGAAGTTGTCCCCTGGCTTTCTGGCTTATTTGGGGGATGCAGTTTATGAACTTTATGTTCGGAGCCATTATATCTTCCCCCCTCGGCGGCTAGCTGACTATCATAATCAAGTGGTATCGTTAGTTCGTGCCGAAAGCCAAGCGGCTTTTCTGTCAAGTCTCCACCCTTATTTGACGGAATTTGAGAAGGAAATTGTTCGTCGAGGCCGTAATGCAGCGACGGGAGGGCGTCGACGTGTATCACCAGAACTTTATCAACAAGCCACCAGTTTTGAAACTTTGATTGGCTATCTCTATCTACAAAATCCACAACGTTTAAATCAATTACTCGGAAAACTAAATTTAAATTCGACTTAAGTGATAAAGTCTTAAGGGAGACTGATGTTAATTTAAGGAGACGTAGTTTATAACCATTTTTTTATTTTCCGTTGTTGATGGATTGAAAACATTTATTTATAAAAATCTTTATAAGAAAAAGTGCCGTTCTCAAATGGCGACATGATGATGTCATATTATTGATATAATAACCTTTTAAAGGTTCGTAATCTCAAAACTTTTGATGGATTTTGTTCACTATAGGTTATTCTTCAGTCATTGACCTCGTAGTGCTTTGACTTAGGTATTGAGAATAAGAAAAGTGTTTTTAAAAATCGTGGGACACACATTTATGCAAACTATTATACCCTAATTAATGAAGTTTTGTGGATTGAATATTGTTTGATAATTCTCAACAGATTGTCTAATTATTAGAATGGATGAGCATTACTATCTCCACTCTCAAGTAGAGTCTCAGGAAAATAGCTACAAAATCAAAGTACTAAGCCTTAGAAAAAAATTATGTTAAACCTTTGTGAAAGTACTGAATCTTTGGGAGAAACTATGTTGTGTGGTACGTAGCATTAGCGATAGCAAGAGATGGGATGTGGCGTGACCGAACTTTTCTTTAAGATTGTAATTCAATCCATAGAAGGGAATAACTGAATAGAATCTTACATCACTCAGCCGGGGGGCTTTTTCTGGTTGAGCGCTTTAGCTGATTAATGCTTATAGTTCAATAAACTACATTATCTGAAGTTGTAAAAAGTATTTTAATTCTTCCAAGTTAACACGCAATGCTAAAACGAAAGTTATGACTAATATCTACTCACTCGATTAGCCTATTAATAGTGATTGTCAGGCTGAAGTAGTGGTAAAAACGGTGCATTCGATACGGGGAACTCGCCCGGTTCTTGAGCTGGTTCAAAAGCGTAAAATTGTAGTCTTGATCCTAGATAAGTTACCTTTAGACTAAGCTCAGCGAGTGGCAGATTTGGTTGTGGTGGGAGCCTGCGCCACTGATGGACGAACTTTTTGGGTCGGAAAAAGGACCTTAATGTTTGTTCCCAACCAGGTTAGTGTTAAGTCTAATCGTCCCTCGATCTCTCCTTTCGCTCCTAACCTCAAAACCTGTACAGAACAGTTGACTAGTATTCCTTAAGGAAAGTTCCTTCATAGTTTTGCCAATTAACCTTCCTAGTATGAAAGAGACTAATCTCCTCTGAGAAAGGTTCCCGTGGAATTTAACCAGATCTGTCATGCAAAGATATATAACAGATTGTCTATGATAGACTTATCAAAAACTGCAGGTTTTGTGTAGTCAGTATTCTAGCAGGTTCTGTATTTGACATGAAATTACGCCGAACTCAATGTTTTCAGTGATTTTATACTTATGGCATTAAATACTCAACTCAGTTCCCTGAATCAGATTCTAAGTTTAGAAGAACTTACGATTTTCGTTATCAGATTTTAAACAAAATATGAAGAGTTAAATTTATCGGAAAGATGGACTCAGCAATTTATATTTACTGTGGTTTAGCTAAGAAATTTTATTTATTACAGGTTATTCTTTAATCATTGACCTCATCGTACTTTGGCTTAGATATTAAGAATAATAAAAGTATTTTTAAAAATCGTAAAACTCGTATTTTTACAAACTGTACTATCCCAATCAATAAAAGTTCGGGGGATTGAATTTTGTTTGATAATTATGAACAGACTGTCTGAATTATTGGAATAGATGAACAATCTATCTCCACTCTAGGGTGGACTTTCAGGAAAAGAGCTGCAAAGTCAAAGTACTGAGCTTTCGAGAAAAACTATGTTAAACCATTGTGAAGGTACTGAACCTTTAGAATAAACTATGTTAGATCATATATAGCAGTAGCAATAATGAGAGATAAGATATGGCGTGAGCAAACTTTTTTTAAGATATAGTTCAAGCCATAAGAGAGAATAACTGAATAAAATCTTACATCGCTCGGTCGGGGGCTTTTTCTGGTTGGGCACTTTAGCTGATTAATGTTTATAGTTCAATAAACTACATTATCTGAGGTTGTAAAAAGTATTTGAATTCTTCTCAAGTCAACACGCAATGCTAAAACGAAAATTATGACTAATATCTATCCATTCGATTGGCCTATTAATAGTGATTGTCAGGCTGAAGTAGTGGTAAAAACAGTGTATTCGATGCAGGAAACTCGCCAGGCTCTTGAGTTGGTTCAGGAGCGTAAGACTGTAGTCTTGATTCTAGACAAGTTACCCTTAGACCAAGCTCAGCGAGTGGCAGATTGGGTTGCGGGGGGAGCCTGCGCCACTGATGGACGAACTTTTTGGGTCGGAAAAAGGACCTTAATGTTTGTTCCCAACCAGGTTAGTGTTAAGTCTAATCGCCCCTCGATCTCTCCTTTCGCTCCTAACCTCAAAACCTGCACAGAACAGTTGACTAGTATTACCTAAGGAAAGTTCCTTCATAGTTTTGCTAACTAACCTCCTTAGTAGAGAGAAAACTAATATTTTCCTCTTTGACTAAGATCCTCTGAGGAAAGTTCCTATAGAGTTTAACTAAACCTGTCATGTCAAGTGAAGATACAAAATATATCGCCAATGATAGGCTTGTCATTTGGGCTTATCAGGGTCCGTGATTTTTTTATGGCTAGTATCCTAGCAGGTTCAGTCCTTAACATTGAAAAGATTAAAGTAAAGAACCAAAAGTTAAATTAAACCTGGTATATAAGGTGTTTATATTGAACTTCACCAGCTCTCCCTGAAATATACCGACTAAGGGAGGAGTTTAAAAAATGTTTGAGAAGAATTAGATTGGGTGTCAAGATTTATAGAAACCAACTGATCAGTTTCAAGAAACTTACCCATTGTTTTCAAAAAAACTGTGGAACAATTAGGCGTTGAATTTGAGTAATTATTGTCCATTTTGACCGACTAACAACTTAAGTAAGAGTAGAAGGTATTTAATGATTAATCAAAAATTGAAGTTGGCTGAAAAGAGAGCTGATAGATTCAGAAATTTTGTAGATTATCAACTCTAAAATCCTTTAACTTGACATATAACTAGTCGATTTCACATCATCAGTTTGGTCTAACCTTAAAGACCAACCCAACGAGTTTAGCATAGAGAGAATGATTACCGGCAAAAGAGTTATTGAAATTCTCTACCAGTTTCTTAATTTTTTAGCCAAGGACCAAGTACAATTTCCAGCGTCAGCTGTCAAAATCTGGAGTTGATTACGGATTGGGAAGATTTTCTTTGTGAGTTAACCTCTTATACACAGTCATTTTCGAGAGCATCGGGTTTATCATGAACTGCTAAACGTTCTATTAAGGTAGCACTCGCTTCGTTGAGTCCAATTAGGTCAACTTTGATGTTATGTTTGCGGAACCGTAAGACAACTTTATCTACAGCATCGACGGCAGAATGATCCCACAAATGAGCATGAGTTAAATCAATAGTTACTTTTTTTAGGTTTTCCCGGAAATCGAAAGCACTAATGAAGTTATCAACAGAAACAAAAAATATCTGTCCATTAACACTATAAACTCGTTCATTTCCATCTCCTTTGAGTAGGGAATCTACAAAAATAAGAGAGGCAATTTTACGACTGAAGAAGATAGCACTCATAGCGACTCCAATAAGCACTCCAATAGCTAAATTGTGGGTTAACACAGTAATTAGCACTGTGGTAATCATTACTGCAGTTTCGTTTTTCGGAACCTTAGTGATGTTGCGGACAGAATTCCAGTTAAAGGTACTAATAGATACCATAATCATGATTGTTACTAAAGCTGCCATAGGAATTCGTGCTATCCAATCGCCAAAAACTAGAATAAAAGTTAAAAGAAAAATTCCAGCACTGAGGGTCGAAAGTCTTGCTCGTCCTCCAGAACGAATATTGATCACTGATTGACCAATCATGGCACATCCAGCCATTCCACCAAAAAATCCTGTCACAATATTTGCTAGTCCTTGGGCAATCGCCTCCTGATTTTTATTACTAGATGTATCGGTTAAATCATCAATTACATTAGCAGTCAAGAAAGATTCCAACAATCCCACCAGAGATAAAGTAAAAGCGTAGGGCAGAATAATTTGTAACGTCTCAAAGTTCCAAGGAACTTCTGGTATAAGAAACATGGGGAGGGTACGAGGAAGATTTCCCATATCCCCAACAGTAGGCACTTGAATTCCTGTCACCAAAGAGATAGTAGTTAAGCTAAGAATAGCTACTAATGGAGAAGGGACAACAGTTGTGAGGCGAGGTAAACCGTAAATAATTGCCAGCCCCATAACAACCATCCCGTAAACTAACCAGGAAGCTTCCTCAAATTGGGGCAGTTGGGCGTCAAAAATTAGAATAGCCAGAGCATTAACAAACCCAATCATAACCGCTCTTGGAACAAAGCGCATTTGATGACCGAGTTTGATCCAACCCAAAATAATCTGGAGAATCCCTGTTAGAATTGTTGTAGCTAACAAGTATTGTAGTCCATAGTCTTTAACTAAAGTAGTCATTAACAAGGCCATTGCTCCTGTCGTTGCCGAAATCATCCCAGGCCTACCACCAATGAAGGCAGTAATAGTGGCGATGCAAAAAGAGGAATATAGTCCCACTTGAGGCTCAACTCCTGCGACAATAGAAAAAGCGATAGCTTCAGGAATTAGAGCTAAAGCTATCACAGCCCCCGCTAGGAGGTCATTTTTAACATTAGAAAACCAGACTTTTTTAGTAAAAATTTCACTCATACTTGTTTAACAAATAAAGATAGTCTTAAATTAGAGTGTACGGGATTAATGTTATTTTCCTACTAAGTGGGTAACTTCGGTTATACTAGCCGATTAATTGACTATTCACTGCATCACTTCATACAGCAACAAGCAACCTAATACGATACATCGTTTTCTAGCTATCATCTCTTTAACTGTCATTTTTTTAGTTACTTATACAGGTAATACGAGTAGATTTTCAGGAAATTACATCCAAATATACACATAACAGTACTTGATACTCTAAGCACGACTATTAATTTAGCTGAAGATGTAAACAATACAATTTGATTAAATAATCTAGTATAAGAGGAGATTAACAACCATATTTTTCTCAATTATCGTAATATAAAATTTAGAAAATTGTGATTATTTACGACTATGCAAACGCTTTAAATTTCTTGTAGAAAAATTATATATACTTCCTGATGAAAGTAGTTAGTCTATAAAAAGTCTAAAAAATATCTACTTTTAAAGTTTAAATAAGCTAAATTAGCTGTTTACAAAAAAACGTTTAGAATAACAGGTTAATTGTTGTTTATCTCTAAAGAAGAAGTAGAAAAAGTTAAACAAGTTAGGACATCTAAGACAGTACAAAATATATATTTTGCTACAATTAGTACAATTTTTTCAAAAAGAATTATTTTTCTGAATGATGGTTAGTTTATTCTGATATATTGAGCGCTAGATTTTAAATTTATCTGGGTCGTAAAGAAATGAGAAAGCAGTTGAAGTATGAATTAGACGAGTTGGAATTATAGCGAATATATTCTTAAAATTGGCAATAAAAAAGGTTATGCAATAAATATACAGCCTTAGCAAAAGAAACGTTAACTTATATACTAATGCCGAGCATGCCTTTTGTAAGTTAATTAAATGGTAGTATACTACTTAATAGTGCACCAGGTTGTAGCCACTAAACAGGAAGACAAAAAATAGATGAACAAAAAACAACCACAATTCAGCAGAAATATGATAATTCTTTTAAAGATTTTCTGAGTGTTTCTAACAACTATCTTTTAAAGTTTAACAACATTTATTTTTTATAAAAAGTTAGATAGTAAAAATATCTATAAATTTTTAACCATTCTGGGTATCTAGCAGAGTTGATTTTAAATTCGGTAAAGCTAATCAAAAATATTTTTAATTATTTTTTTATGTTATAGAGATCTATCTCTGGTTTTTATTTTTAATTCATTACCTAATATAGTAATATTTTTTAATATTGACTCGATTTATAAATTAATTTAATAGATTATTTTTTCATTAAAAATTTTTATTTATTAAATAAAATTACATGCCGAATATATGGAGTAATAACTTGGATTTGATTTTAATAAAAATACTTAAAAGATTAACTAATATCGGTATTTTCTAGTTTTAAAATCTATATTTATATCTAATAAAAATTGAATAATATCGGATCACTTAACAATTTTTATCTTTTATAAATTATTTAGTTATAACCGGAATCTCATTTCAATTTTAAATTTTAACAAATGTCAATTTACACAATATAAGCCTAACTCTAATTATCTAAATTTTATAGATATAAAATAATTAATTTTTTTTAAGGTTTATTTATAAATTTCTAATTATTTGTTCTTAATTAAGCTTTTTATAAAAAAAATTTAATATATTTAAAATATCTTTTAGTAAAGGTGAAGTCATAGATTATTCCACTTTACAATTGCGGAGCAATCCGTTCCCGGTTATAAAAGATAATTTTGAAAAATTAATCTACTTAAATTGCTTTAGAAAATGATTGTTCTTTACGTCCTTTAAGATAAATATCAAATACAGAAGCAACATTACGGATTAATAATCTTCCAGAAGGTGTAATTCCAATATTATCGCTGAATAATTTTACTAAGCCATCAGCTTCTAGAGATTTTAAGTCGACTAATTCATGAGCAAAATATTTGTCAAAATCAAGATTATACTTTTCTTCTAAACGGGACTTATTGAGTTTAAATTGACACATAAGTTCCATGATAATTGCTCGTCGAATCACATCATCTTGGTGGAGACTAACACCTTTATCAAGGGGTAGTTTTCCAGAATATAGAGCTTTATAATAACTTTTTAATCCCTTATAATTCTGGACATAAACATTATTTAACATGCTAATAGATGTTACCCCAAACGCAAAGAGATCAGATTCTGGTTTGGTGGTATATCCTTGAAAGTTACGATGTAATTTACCTTCTTGTTGAGCAATCGCTAATTCATCATTAGGTTTAGCAAAGTGATCCATACCAATATATATATAACCACTATGGTTTAATTTTTCAATAGTCATTTGGAAAATAGCTAGTTTTTCTGCTGCTTTAGGTAGATCTGTTTCAGAGATATTTTTCTGTGCTGCTTTCAACCAAGGCATATAGGCAAAGTTAAATAAGGCAATGCGATCAGGATTGAGTTTAATGGTCTTTTCAATGGTCTCTTTAAAAGTTTCTAAAGTTTGAAAAGGTAGCCCATAAATCAAGTCAACATTAGCTCCTTCAAACTCTGCTTCTCGAATCCAACCCATAACATTGAATAGCATAGACTCAGGTTGAATGCGATTGATTGCTTCTTGAACTGTTGAATTAAAATCTTGAATACCAAAGCTAATCCGATTAAAACCTAATCTTTTTAAGAAAAAAATATAGTTCCTGTCAATATATCGGGGGTTAATTTCAATAGAAACTTCTGCTTTTTGATCAATATTGAAATTCTTAACTAAGCTACTAAATAACTTATCCAGTTGTTGTTGATTCAAATAATTAGGAGTTCCACCTCCCCAATGGATTTGATTAACTTGACGAGCAGAGGAGATTAAAGCAGCAGTTTGATGAATATCCTGAATTAAATAATTTAAATAAGTAGGAGCAATTCTTTTATTTTTAGTAATGATTGTATTGCAGCCACAAAAATAGCAAGCAGTCTCACAAAAGGGAATATGACAGTAAAGAGAGATAGGTTTTTTTTTATGATTTCCTTCTACTATTCCTGCCCGGAAATTTATTTCTTTTACCGTTGTTTTGAATTCAGTAGCAGGAGGATAACTAGTATAACGAGGTACTGATTTATTATATTTATTCAGTAAATTGGTATCAAATTGTAAAGTTTGTGAGTTATTTTTCATAGAGGTTAACAATATTTAAACAGCTTTTAAGAGATTTTTTTAGGACATATAGAGTTGATAAATAGTTTATATTTTTTATCTTTGACTATTAAGTGGTTAGTTTCGACTGTCATGAACTAGCCGTTACAACTTCTACATCATGGACATGACCACTATAATGCTCCGTACCACCCATCTGCCTTGACAAGTAATCAACTCAAAAAAATAGTCGTTAGCAGTAGCTTTGACATCATCCTCTGATTTAGAGACTACATCAAAATTAGATATAAAGTTGGTATTAATTTTATCAATATTTTTTTGAAATAACTCATTATTAATAATTAGAAAAGTAAAAGTATCTCAATATTTTTTAAGTCTAAATCAGTTTATGGGGTGTAAATCTCATTGAATTTATAAAATTGGGCTCCTTTAACCAAAGTTAATTATAAAGTTGAACAAATAACGTTTCCTCAACTTTCTCACCCTGATAAATCCCCCACATACCACACATAGGAATAAGAAACCAATAAGATAGGTCTAGCATTAGAGATTTTACGGATACGGTAAACATAAACCTGACTAGCCGAAGAATTAACAATTTCTTTTCGCTAAATTTCTCCCTAACAAAATACTAAGTCAATTTCCCAAAATTTTTGGCAGTTCAGTTTTAAAAAATAAATCTGACTAATTACTAGACGATCTTGATAACTTTACAATTCTTTCTCTAGGGTACTGTATAAAGAATAAAAATTAGCTAATAGTTTTCTTAAGGTTTTCTTCTTAATTTTTTTAAAAAAAATATTCGGTAAACACTATATTTAAGCCATAGTGTAAGAATGACTAGTTCTTTCGCTTAGTTTTGTAGCTAAATTATTACTCATAATTCCTTACTCGTAGAGGGGACAGGCTTTTTCTACAAAAGTAGACTAAATAATTAATTGCCTACTTAGCTCACTACTGTACGATTATATTCTGATATACAGAATGATTCTAGCAAAACTTAACAAATTCTTTATAAAAACGAAAAAATTAAGTAAGAGCCCCAAAAAAGAGGAATATTTGCTCCTTCTTTTTTTTTGGGGCTCTTACTATGAAGGTACCCAATTACTTAACGAGTTAGACTGAAGTTTTAGAAACTTTACTTAAATAAGCTGGTTTCCTCTAAAGTTGAATAACGAACGTAGGAAAAATACTTAAAGATTAAGATTAAATGAGGATCGGCAAATGATTGAAATGAACGTTGCTGGAATCGCTTTAGATGCCGTCACCCGAAGTCCCATTGTGTTACTCCAAGATAGCTCTGAGCGTCGTGCCCTTCCCATTTTTATCGGGCAAGATCAGGCAAAATCAATTATTGAGGCTTTGGAAAACCAGACCCCTATTCGTCCCTTAACCCATGATTTAATTGTCAATCTACTGCAAGCGTGGGGAATAGAGTTAGATCGTATCATTATCCATTCTCTTCAAGATAAGACGTTTTATTCTGTGCTATGTTTACATCAAGGGAAAACTAAAAAAGAAATCGATTGTCGTCCCTCTGATGCTATTTCCATTGCCTTGCGCACGGGAAGTCCTATCTGGGTTATGGAAGAGGTAATTGCTAATGCGTCGATTCCTATAAATCGGGATGCGGATGAAGAAGAACGCCGTGCCTTTCGTGAATTTATAGAAAATCTGTGCCCAGAAGATTTGATTCGACGACGGGGAGAGGTTCCGGAAGATAATAACGAGCATTAGTAACATTAGACATAATTTACCCTTAACCTTTTACTTAGTACTAAGGTAGTGGTATGCGCTATAGACGTTTCGGTAAAACAAATTTACTCTTGTCCGTTTTTTCTCTAGGAACTATGCGCTGTTTATCTTCTGAGGCTATTTTCAGACAAACTATCGAACGGGCGATTACCCTAGGAATCAATCATTTTGAAACGGCAAAAGGGTACGGAAATAGTGAACAGTACTTAGGGCAGTTCTTCGCTCAGCAACCTTCGTCTTGCCGAGAGAGACTTTATATTACAACGAAGTTACCACCTACTCCTAACCCCGATCAAATGAGTCAGTGGATCGATGAGTCTTTACAACTTCTTCAAGTGGACCATCTCAACTGTTTGGCAATTCATGGGATTAACACATGGGATCATTTTCGTTGGCTCACTCAGCCTAACGGATGTTGGATAGCATTGCAAAAAGCATTAGATGACGGAAGAATTCACCATATTGGATTTTCAACTCACGGCGATTTAGACTTGATTTTAGAAACAATCAAAACAAATTTATTTGAATTTATCAATCTTCATTATTATTATTTTTTCCAACGCAATGCGCCAGCAATCGTCCTCGCATCCCAAAAAGATCTGGGAATATTTATAATCTCTCCCGGGGATAAAGGAGGTTGTCTTTATACTCCACCAAACCGTCTACAAAGTTTGTGTAAGCCGTTTTCTCCTTTGGAATTAACCTATCGGTTTTTGTTGAGCGATCACCGTATAACCACTTTGAGTGTAGGGGCAGCAAATCCCGAAGAATTAGCCTGTACTTTAGAGTTAGACGTGGGTCCTCTTACCTTGAGCGAAATAGATATCTTTCAACGTTTAGAAACTCATATAGAAACAACTTTGGGAAGTGATCGTTGTCGTCAATGTTATCAATGCCTTCCCTGTCCCGAAACCATAAACATCCCCGAAGTATTAAGATTACGTAATCTTGCCGTTGCTTATGACATGATTGATTTTGCCCAATATCGTTATAGGATGTTTGAGAATGCTGCTCATTGGTTCCCAGGAAATAAAGGCAACCATTGTACTGAGTGTGGTGATTGTCTTCCCCGTTGTCCTGAAAAATTAAATATTCCTCAATTGTTACAAAATACCCATCAACAACTGAATGGTTCACCTCGTCGGCGTCTGTGGGAGTAATTTATTTCTGAATAATCATTGTTATTGTTTTGCTTGTTACTATGGACCTTCTAGCTAAGAAAATCTATAATTTTCCTTTATTCATTCTGTACTTTTCCAAAATCACTAAATCTTCGGGACGGTCTATATTTCAGACAAAATAGGTAGAACGAATGTATTTATTTTAAGTTGTCGAGCGATAATTTTGGTTTTAGATAGACTTTATTTGTTCCCTAAGGAATATTTTTAAATAACTTAGGGATAATTTTTTTTAGTCATATTAAATAGTAACCACCATCAGATGTTTCTCCTAAGACTAAATCATTCTTATCTAACGACTCGAAAGCATTCATAATAATTTCTATATTCAGATCAGGACAATCAATTCCAATAATGACTACTCTAGAAAATTCTAATTTAAAAGAATCCTCAAAAGCTAATTTCATTTGATTTCCTAAATTTTATTCATGCTGAGAACAATAATTTAAATCATTTCCTCGCCAACTCTCCATAACTTCCTGACTACCTCCTCTATAGTAGACGGTGGTAGAAATTTCTTTCATTAAACTTTCTTACTTCTGTTATCGTGTTCTCTGTCAGTTGAAGCTGTAACTCTGCTGCACCCTCTGCACCTAAGGCAGGAATTAAGCGCGTTTTGGTTTTTTGGGTTTCAGAATAACGAGTAACAAGAATTAATCGGTAGCAATTTTTGTTAGTTATCTTACTGACTTATCATCGACAAATTAAATATCAATACAGTAAAGGATTTAAGATTATGATAAGCCCTAAATCTTCTACTGTATAAGGGACTAATTAAGCTATTAATACAGATAATATTTACTTAATCAGTGTTAACAATAATTCAAAGTTTGGGTTTTAAAAAAAATTACTTGAGACTTATTAGACATTTTTAAAAATATAAAAAGGTAGATTTAATCCTTTTATAATCAAAATAGCGAGCTCATTATGACACAAAATTATACTGACTAAAAAATAAAATTAAAAACTTAAGTAAATGGGAGCGTAAGAAATTCCATGTAAAGACGGTTAATATTCGAGGATTATTTTTGCGTTGAAAAAGATAGACAAAATACTATATATGTAAACCTACACTAACATGATTTTATCATTGGCTTGAGGGATATAAATTATAAAATTTATCCCCAAATTAGTTTGATCTTTTGCGTCAAAATTTAGCTAACTAGTTTCAATTTTTTTATTCTTAACTTTGTACGATTTTACTCTTAAGCTTGATATTAACAAATCTTTCTACAAAAAATTACAAAAAAAATACACAAAAATAATGTTCTGTGCATTATCCAAATATATAGCAACCAGGAGTTGGTTGTGAGCAGATATCCTAGTAAAAGACAACAGGGAAAAAAATTCCTATGAATTATTTCTGATTGCCATAGTCAATTGATAAACCTTAGAAATAGCCTAGAGACCTCGTATACAACGTCTCTAGGAAAGTTAGGTTATATAATTTGGATTTATCTGAAGAGGTGTCAAGCCACAAAAAGACCACACCGCTTTAAGGTGTGGCAAATAACGTCAGGCAGTTTAGAAGCGGTTCCGTCCGCGTCCGCCACCATAGCCTCCGCCACCTCGCTGTTCACGTTCTCTGGCTTTGTTGACCTTAAGAGTACGTCCCATCCACTCAGCTCCATCTAGAGTCTCGATGGCTTTATCTTCTTCAGTAACTGAGTTCATTTCAACAAATGCAAAGCCACGCATCCGACCCGTTTCCCGGTCAGTCGGGACATATACTCTTTTGACTGAACCATATTCGGCGAAAACCGAATTAAGATCATCTTCCGTAACATCGTAAGAAAGGTTGCCTACATAAATGGACATAGATTGTCTCCATTGACGACTGATGTGTGTAGAGATATTAGATTTCGGAGAGCATCTTGCCAAGACAAAACGGGAAAAACCTGTCAATGCTAATAACAAACTCAAAACCGATACTCAAACTCTCATTGGTTCAATAATAGCACTTTCAGAACAAGAAAGAAACATTCCAGCCAACTCGGTACGTCTTTCTCAAAAGAATCACCACTTTAAAAAAATTTGTTAGGATCCATTATGTTAATTTTTTCTTCATATTCTTTCTTTGTTCCCTATATCCCCTATTAATCTAAAACCTAATGTATCAGTCGGATTCCTTCTTACCTGACTTAGCTCAAGAATCTCTACTACAAGAATTTCTTGAAACTTTACCGCTCCCATATAAAACCATGGTAGCAATCGCCTATTTTACCTCGTCAAGAATTAATGACATTTTATCCTTAAAAACTAGTGATATTTACCCTAATCAAATTAAAATTGCCAAATCAGAACCCAGTTTTAATAAGTTAGTTCCTATCACTCCTTTGTTAAGACCCTATTTAACTATCTACCTTAATGGACTTAAGCCTCAAAAGTCAGCTTTTCTTTTTGTCAATTCCCAGGGAGAACCTTTAAAAAGTTGGGTAGTTTTTCGGGTATTGAACATGACAGCACGTCAAATTAATCTTCCGGAAATATATTTTTTTATTCTTCGTTAATTTTTATAGATAGTTTGTTATGTAATCTTAATTAAGATTAGAATGACTAAGAGTTAAAACTAGTATTGAATTATAAAAAATATTGAGTTCAACAAAAATTAAAAACTCTTTCCATCTTCGGTAACTCCCCAGATCTTGTAATCGAATCTTAACTCGATCTAAAAAAAGGTGCTTGAGGACAACTAAATACGTGATAATGGGCAATGCGTCTTTTTATTTGGCCGGGCTAAATCAGAAAACGTAACTTTTTGTATGACGACAAAACTAAAATTAATTCCGATGCGAACTCATTATTGTGGCGACCTACAAGCAACTGATATTAATAAAACCGTTACTCTATTTGGTTGGGTTGATCGCCGAAGGGATCATGGAGGTGTTATCTTCATTGATCTACGTGATCGCACAGGAATTGTTCAAATTGTTAGTGACCCCCAACGAACCCCTGATTCTTATCCCAATGCAGAAAACCTGCGTAATGAGTATGTGGTCAAAATAGTAGGTTGTGTGAGCCAACGTCCTCCGGAATCTCTCAACCTGAAATTATCGACTGGAGAAGTAGAAATATATGCTGATCGTATAGAATTACTCAACGGAGTGGACAAGCAACTTCCCTTTGTGATATCGAGTTTAGAAACAGAATTAGTTAGGGAGGATGTTCGTCTCAAGTATCGCTACTTGGACTTAAGACGTGATCGCATGGCCAGAAACTTGCAATTACGTCATAGAGTGATTAAAGCAATACGTCGCTATCTCGAGGATGAACAAGAGTTTATGGAGATAGAAACTCCTATTCTTACTCGTTCTACCCCTGAAGGAGCACGGGATTATTTAGTTCCTTCTCGGGCTAATCCTGGTCAATGGTATGCTTTACCACAGTCGCCTCAATTATTTAAACAGTTATTGATGATATCAGGATATGATCGTTACTATCAGATTGCCCGTTGTTTCCGCGATGAGGATTTACGGGCTGATAGACAACCAGAATTTACTCAACTAGACATGGAAATGAGTTTCATGTCCGAAGAGGAAATTTTAGACTTGAATGAGAAGTTAGTTTGCTATATCTTCAAAACTGTTAAAAATCTTGAAATTGCCCATCCTTTTCCTCGTCTGACCTATGCAGAAACCATGGAAAAATATGGAACAGATCGTCCTGACACCCGATTTAATTTAACCTTAGTTGATGTTTCAAATATTTTTCAAGATAGCGGATTTAAAGTTTTTTCTGAGGCAATTAAAAATGGTGGAAAAGTAAAAGTTTTGCCCATTCCTGGAGGTAATGAAGCAATTTCTAATGTAAGAATTAAACCTGGGGGAGATTTATTCAGAAATGCCACCGATGCAGGAGCTAAAGGAATTGCTTTTATTCGAGTCAAAGATGATAATAAACTTGATACTATTGGAGCAATTAAAGATAATTTAAATCAGCAACAAAAAGATGAACTATTAGTTAGAACACGAGCTAAACCAGGGGATTTGTTGCTGTTTGGAGCAGGAAATACGGATACAGTTAATAGATCTTTATCTCGATTGCGATTAGTAATTGGAGATCAATTAGGATTAATCGATCATGATCAGGTTAATTTAGTTTGGATCACTGAATTCCCCATGTTTGAATGGAATGCCGATGAAAAGCGATTAGAAGCATTGCATCATCCCTTTACTGCACCTAATCCAGAAGATTTAGATGATCTCAAAACTGCTAGAGCGCAAGCTTATGACTTAGTCTACAATGGAGTAGAAATTGGAGGTGGAAGTCTAAGAATTTATAAGAAAGAAATCCAGGAAAAAGTACTTGCAACTATTGGCTTATCTAGGTCGGAAGTACATAATAAGTTTGGGTTTTTGTTAGAGGCTTTTGAATATGGAACTCCTCCTCATGGTGGTATTGCCTACGGGTTAGATCGCTTAGTAATGTTGTTAGCTCAAGAAGATTCCATAAGAGACGTTATTGCCTTTCCGAAAACTCAACAAGCAAGTTGTTTACTTACACAAGCACCAGCTACTGTTGACGAAAAACAATTAAAGGAATTGCAGGTTAAATCTATTAATAAACCCAAGTTTAAAATCGAATAATTAAAATAAACTAGTAATGAGTCCGTCTTATTAGTATCGTTTCATAAAAACGATACTAGAATCATTAAGTAGTAGTTTTTATCTGGCCTAAGTTCTAGAGGTAAAGTGATTTGCTGTACAGCAAATCACAATTACAATTTTAGACTCCTGATTGTTTAGTTTAAAAAGTCATAAGTGCTAAACTACATCCTCTCTATTGAGAGAGTCTAAAATTTGATTTTTTGTCACTCTTTAGTGAATCAAAAAGGATAAGTATTAATTTTTAGCTCTTTTTAACAGAAAGGATGCAAAGAATGAATAAAATAATTTATTTATAAAATGAAATCAGTAGACAAGAAATTAGACTTATGTTCCCTGACAATTTCAGAAATTAATTGTTTATTAAGATCAATTTCTTTAGCTGCTACTAAAGTCCGGATGGAAAAAGCTCTTAAAGCATCATTAACTGATAAAGTTCCTTCTGCAGAATCTTTTCGTCCAGTGAACGGGAAGGTATCAGGTCCCCGTTGACATTGACTATTTAAATTAACCCGACAAACTTGATTAACTAGGGGGTCAACTAATTGGGCGATCTCTTCTGTGTTCTGTCCAAAAATACTTACCTGTTGTCCGTAGTCTGACTGCACTAAGTAGTCAATAGGGGTTTCGATATCATCAAAAGGAACGATAGGAATAACTGGTCCAAATTGTTCTACAGAATAGATCTTCATTTGCTCGTTGACAGGATAAAGAACCGCTGGATAAAAGAAGGTTTCGTTAATGACTCCTCCTGCTTCATTAATCACATCAGCCCCATGTTTTTTGGCATCTTCTACTAGGTCTTGAAGATACTGAGGTTTTCCTCGTTCTGCAATGGGAGTTAAGAAGACTCCTTCTTCCCACGGCATCCCAAATTTAAGGTTACCTATCTCTTCAATAAACTTATCCAAAAATTTATCAACAATAGCAGTATGCACAAAAAGAATCTTAATGGCAGTACATCTTTGTCCATTGTAGGATAAAGTTCCCAAAATACATTCTTTAACGGCCAAATCTAAATCAGCGTGGGGTAAAATAATTCCTGGATTTTTAGCTTCTAATCCCAAAACTGATCTGAGACGGTAAGATTTTGGGTGCTGTTTTTTGAGGTTGTTAGCTGCTTTACTACTTCCAATAAAAGCTAAAGCATCAATTTTTCCTGACTCCATTAATGCAGGTGAAATTGTTCGACCTTTACCATAAACAGTATTAACAACTCCAGGTGGGAAAGCTTCTTTAAACGCTTCTAGTAAAGGATAATTTAACAATACCCCTGGACGGGGAGCTTTGACAACAACAGTATTCCCCATAATTAAGGCAGGAATTAGAGTCGTGAATGTTTCGTTGAGGGGATAATTAGCTGGTCCCATACTCAAGACAATCCCCAACGGTGCGCGGCGAATTTGTCCTATGACTCCTTGGGTAATCTCAAAGCGCGAAGAAACTCGATCTAGATTTTTAAGAGCATCAATAGTGTCTTCAATATAGTTAACGGTTCGGTCAAATTCTTTACAAGAATCTGTATAAGATTTCCCAATTTCCCACATTAAAAGATTGACAACTTCTGCCCGTTTTTCCTTCATTCGATAGGCAAAGTCTTGGAGACATTCGATTCGTTGACCAACGGGCATAGTTGGCCATTTCCCGCGTCCATTATCATAGGCTTTTGCTGCTGCATCTAAGGCA
Source organism: cyanobacterium endosymbiont of Rhopalodia gibberula (assembly GCF_003574135.1). GTDB lineage: Bacteria > Cyanobacteriota > Cyanobacteriia > Cyanobacteriales > Microcystaceae > Rippkaea. Next base: position 185,462 of record NZ_AP018341.1, read on the forward strand.
GACAAAGCTGCCTCTTGTCCTAAACAGGGAAAGTCCCCAATTTTTTTACGAGTTAATCCTTGAGGTGTTTTTAGATAAATAGGAGATAAGGATTCTTCCATTTCTCCATTCCAAATCTCTAGATTTCCATTGATTAGATATTCTCGTTGTTCGATAGGACTTTTCAGTTGAAATTCCGGAGGAATATTTTCAAGAGAAGGAAAAATATTGTTAATTTTTGCAATAATACTCATGATGTTTTGTTATGTTGTTTAACAACTTTAAAGATAGATCAAATATCAAGTTGTTTAAAGATATTTGATAAAATTTTAGCTGAGTTTAATAATTGCTTGTTTTCTATCTCATTGAAAAATAAGTTGACACATTTTAATGCTCCTCGTTCATCAATAACGAAAGATAAACTAAAACAAGCACATTGATGCTATATTATCATCTTTAAACTGAAGGACTAATGGTTAAAATCAGTTTCTGGTACCGTAAGGTTGCTTTAATTTATCCCTGTCACTACTAAGTCGATAGCATTGATACTATAGCCTTCTAGTTCAAACATTTTATATGCAGCATTTTTTTTTAGTTAAAAACATTATTCTATTTTTTTATTGTGAATTAGATCTGCTTTAATGCTTCCATTAGATAATTTTAGTTTCCTCAATGTATATGCTACTCCATAAATAGAATTGGCCATTCCCATTCCCTATAACTTTAGGTATAAAAACTACATAAATTTAAATTTCAGGCTAATAAAGTGAAGAAAAGGATTGTATCTAAAATTATTCCCGAGATAAACGCTCTAGCGTTAGAAAATTCTATATATTTCAAGATAACGTTAGATTAAAATATCAACATGGTTACTAACAATAAATAAGATGGTATTAGAACAGTGTTTTACCAGATTACTAAAGATTATTTTAAATAAATTAACACTGTGTTCCCTAATTCTAAACTACTTTTTCCTGGTTTTTGAGTCTCCTTTACTGTAATACTTGTTATATCAGCATCTTTTCCCTTAAAGTATATCTAAATAATAGTCTATCGGAGATAAAAAAAGTATTCTGTACACTAAGTAAATGACTTCTTCTTAGACTTTTTCTTCATCAATATCTCTTAAAATCAATTCATCAAAGTAGTTTTGACTAAAAGGTAGAATTCAGTATATACTATTTCCATCTGTCTACGGAGAAAAATTTCTTTCCAAAGGCGCACGAGAACGAAGTTTCTCTCACTAAGGACAGAAATAAAAAACTGATTAAACATAATTCTTTCTGTAGAGAATTTAATATTAAAATTTAATATCAATTTTAAAGATTAAACTAACATAGTTTAACAGTCTATGATCTAATGGGCTACGACTAAAATCCAGTCAGCATTGACCCACCACTAAGTCTATCTTAAAAATTTACTGCATCTCATTATTTTATAAAGATCAAAGAATTAAGTTGAAGTTCTCTTTCAAGACATTAAGTATGGTTTGTTAGATAAACTTTCGTTCTCAAACACAAACTAGAATTTTTCTCATACTATGTCTTCTAATCAAGAATCTCTCAACTACACTATGCTAATCTACTCTGTAACTGTTTTAGGATAAACTTTATGAGGAATCTCTAAAATTAAATGGATAAAAGATTATAGTTATGGTTGATTAGACAAATAGCTTAAAATCAAGTAAATTGATGTTAAGCTATTCGACTCGTTTTATATACAACAAAAAAATTCTTAAAAGAGATTATACTCAGAAAATTTCTTATATATAGACAAAGAAGATGATTTTGCAGTTTAAAGACCGTAATTTTGAGATTTTTTGTGTTGAGGAGTTAAATGAATTAGGACAAATAGCTATTTGAAATAGTCGAAGTAAAAAAGTCATGAAAGTTATTCAAAATTGCTTAAGGGACTGAATATCTTAACTTTTGTATATTTACCTTTGAGACGTTATTGTGATGAGGAGTTTTTTGAAAATCTACGAAAGAGTTCAGGGTACAATAAAAAACAGGCACATGAATAAAATAGTAGAAGTTCTCTATGACGCGGCAATATACAATTACCCTTCTTCCTGGTGATGGCATTGGGTCCGAAATCTTGACGGTTGCTGTAAAGATTCTACATGTCATTGGAAAACAGTTTAATATCAAATTTAACTTTAAAGAAGCCCTCATTGGAGGATCAGCAATCGATGCAACGGGGAAGCCCCTTCCTGAGGAAACCTTAACATGCTGTCGCAACAGTGATGCTGTTTTATTAGCTGCCATTGGGGGGTATAAATGGGATAATCTCCCTCGTTATCAACGTCCTGAAACAGGATTATTAGCTATTCGTGCCGGACTTGACCTTTTTGCCAACTTGCGTCCTGCAACCATTTTTCCCCAACTAATTGACGCTTCCTCTCTTAAACGAGAAGTGATAAGAGGAGTTGATATCATGGTAGTTCGAGAACTGACAGGGGGCATTTATTTTGGACAGCCTAAAGGCATTTTTAAGACGGAAATAGGAGAAAAACGAGGAGTTAACACGATGGCTTATATAGAGTCAGAAATTGACCGTATTGCCAAAGTTGCTTTTGAAATAGCCCAAAAACGAAGCGGTAAGTTATGTTCCGTTGACAAAGCTAACGTCTTGGATGTTTCTCAATTGTGGCGTGACCGTGTCAATTATATAGCATCCCAATATTCTGACGTGGAAGTTTCTCACCTTTATGTTGACAACGCAGTTATGCAGTTAGTTCGCGCTCCTAAACAGTTTGATACTATCTTAACAGGTAACTTATTCGGGGACATTCTCTCCGATGCGGCGGCAATGTTAACGGGTAGTATTGGGATGTTACCCTCAGCTAGTCTAGGTTTAGAAAAACCAGGGTTATTTGAACCTGTTCACGGTTCAGCCCCTGATATTGCCGGACAAGATAAGGCTAACCCTCTCGCCCAGGTACTGAGTGCAGCCATGATGTTACGGTATGGGTTAGATGAGCCTGACGCAGCAAGTAAAATTGAACAAGGGGTATTAGAAGTGTTAGCTCAGGGCTATCGGACAAGAGATATCATGTCCCCGCAGATGAAAGCGGTGGGGTGTCAGGAAATGGGAGATGTATTACTTAAAGTATTAGAATCTTAACATCTAAGATATCCGTCTTCATAGTAGGTATTGACTAGGATGAGACATAACAAAAGTTAAGTTAAATTATAGGGGATAAAACAGTGAGATATGCACGTCAAACACCAGATACCAGACAACACGAGGTACAATTGCCTATTACTATTGATTGCGCTGTTTTAAGGGCGGCACAGCGTATTTACAGAACTTATTGTGTTTTACAGCCAAAACACAATAGGCGACCTTCTGGTATTGCCATTAATCGCAAAAGTAAACGAGGACAACTAATTTTTCGAGAAAACCCTGTTCTCTTACCTGGAGAAAGCTTTGTCTCAACCAATCAACTTGAAGTTGAAATTCATTAACTTTACAATTTTACACAAACTGAAATTTATGGAGTCCATAAATCAGTTACTTGAGTATTTAAATCGTAAATTGCTAAGAATTCATAACAGCCTTGTGATGATAATCGAAACTATGACTTTATGAGAATTTTTGATTTAAAGTAGTTTAGTATTTTTTCTAGTTAGAAGGATAGTTTTCTCTAAATAGAGAATACCAAATAAACATTGAGAGCGTAAATCATTTTGTATTTCTAATGTTTAGACAATCACAGTTTGATTTAAATTACCTCAGTTGATTTTTTTTAAGCAACATTTTGTTTAATTGTCTTATTTAAACCATATTTATTTTCGGACATTATTCTTGTAATTTGATCAGCTTTTATATCGGATTAAATTTTCCTTCTCTTATCTTCAGTTCTGGAATATAAGTCAGTAAACAGAATGAATATAATGCTTTTTATTTCTATCACTTAAATTTCCCTTTTAAATTTTTATATCTTTTTAAGATTTGCTTATTAATAAATCGTAATTAAAACTTTTATTTTGTTGGTATATCATTATTATATTTAATAATATTTTTTTATCTTGTAGAACTATTTTTTATTTCCTGACTTGTATATAAGTCTAATTTACTAATTTTTATAGACTAAAATCTGGTTTATCTCAGTAAGATAGCCATATATATACTCTCACTTTTAAAAAAATACAGTATTCACCGCTCTGCTTGCTTAGATTATCCTCCTTTAGGATATAGATTAATTTTTATACTCACTATTTTTTATTTTTAATTATTTTTTCAGCAAATAATTGTTATAGAATTTGCTCTATTTTTTCTTATTTTAAGAGCTTAAATAGTTATCGACTACTGTAAGTTATTTTATTCTCTTTTGACAACTATTTACGATATTTTATGTTTTCTTTTTTTAAGTTACTTTATTAAAAGTACTAGAAATTTTATTTTTAATTATTTTTTTTAAAAAATTATTTAATTTGACTTTATGTCCTCATTTTTGTTATCGTTTTGAAGTTTAATTTCAATTAATAGTAATCTTTAATAGTTTTTTTATTATAATTGTGTTAGTCTGATCTTTGGGTGAGCTGGTGTCTAGTAATTGCTCTTTTTAAAAAGCTTTTCTATTTCAGACTTATTTTTAATTTACCTATTTATTAGGTATAGAATAATCGTAGTAACTTTTTAGGAGATATTATCGGTTAATATTGGTGATATAATCGGGTGCCGTGTGTCCATTAAATAGCTGTTGATGACAACGACATAACGAACAATAGGCCTCTAATTGACAGTTATTTGTTTTTGAGCAGTTGGTGTAAGCCAAAACTCTCATCATCAAAGGTCTTCCAATTTGCCCCTCGATTTCAACTCTGTTTTTTTTAACCTTCGTTTTTTGAGGTGACTACTCTGATGTCTAGTTTCCAATCAAAATATCCATGGTGGTATGGATGCGTAATTTATGAAATTTATATCCGTAGCTTTTACGATAGCAATGGTGATGGTGTAGGAGATTTACAAGGAATCATCAAAAAGCTCGATTATTTAGCATCTCTTCCCATTGATGCTCTTTGGATCACGCCTTTTTACCAATCCCCTATGAAGGATTATGGATATGATATTTCAGATTATTATGCGGTTGATCCTCTATTTGGAACCTTAGAAGATTTTGAGGAATTAATTGAGAAAGCCCACGCCCGCAATCTTAAAATTGTAGTTGATCAGGTATGGAGTCATACTTCTGATGTTCATCCTTGGTTTATTGAAAGTTGTTCTAATCGCTATAATTCCAAAGCAGATTGGTATATTTGGGCTGATTCTAACCATGGAGATGTTCCAAATAATTGGTTGTCAATTTTCGGGGGAACTGCTTGGAAATGGTGCGAATCTCGCCAACAATATTACCTCCATAATTTTATTGATGGCCAACCTGATCTCAACTGGCATAACCCTGATGTCGTTAGAGAAATTATGAAAGTGGTAGAATTTTGGCTAGAAAAAGGGGTTGATGGGGTACGTCTCGATGCTTGTAATTATTACATGCATGATCAAAATCTACTAGATAATCCGACTCGTACCAAAGGAATGCCAAATCAAGATGGAGTTTCTCCTCTTAATCCGTACTCTAACTTTATTAACCTCCACAATATGAATGAGGTTAAAAACATCAAATCTTTAAGACGCATCCGCAAAACTCTGAATAAATACCCCGGAACCTTTGCTATTGGAGAAATTGTGGCGGCTGATGATCCCATGCGACAAACGGTTGAGTATATTCGGGGAGCAAATCGATTACACTCAGCGTACAATAGTGCTTTGTTAGTTAATGACAAACTAACACCCAAATTGATTGCCGAGGCGATCGAAGATTTATCTCTTTATCTCGAAGCGGATGAGGAAGAAATGATCTGTATCACTATGAGTACTCATGACTTTCCTCGTGCTAGGTCGAGGTGGCAACCGGACGATGTTCGCCTAATACCAGCTTTTGAGAAAATGCTCATTTCTTTGTTACCTACTCTACGGGGTATCATTTGTTTTTATCAAGGGGAAGAATTAGGACTAACAGAAACCAATGTCTCTAAAGAGAAGATGAAAGATCCTTTTGGGATTTTCTTCTATCCTTATTTTGCAGGACGCGATGGCTGTCGAACTCCTATGCCTTGGGAATCAGACGCAAACAATTTTGGGTTTACAGATAATGAGGAACCCTGGCTTCCTGTCGATGAACGATACCGGTCTCTTGCAGTTTCGGCTCAAGAAGAACGGGAAGATTCTATGCTTAACTATTTTCGATTTTTCCTAAAATGGCGTAATCGTCAGCCGGCTTTAAAATATGGGTCAGTGGAATTGATTGAAGCCGGAGATAGTGTCTTATCCTTCTTACGAAAAACCCCTGATCAAGAACTTCTTTGTGTCTTTAACATTAGTGAACAAACCAATTCCTATCTTATTTCTTTTCGATATGGAAAGGAACTTGTCGGGTCTAATATTATAAGTTTCCCCGCAACTAATTTGGGCAATGGACAAAGAACCGTCGAAATGGAACCTTTTGGCTTTGGTATCTTTGAACGAGAGTCGTAATTAGGCATTATCATTTGATGCTTCTTCTACGATTGCTAGCAGGAGCGTCAAAAAAGGGAATCATATTGACTTTTAGGTTTGTCAAAAAGATAATATGATAGCCAGCCTATTTATTCAAGAATTCCCAGTAAATCAAAATGACTTAGCTAGTTTTCCAAAAATAAACACGATCAGAACAACTAAATAAGTCGCAACAATGCGTTTCTGATCCAATGTATCTGTTTAAAAATTTTCTAGTTTTCGGTTGATTTCCGTTTGATTCCTATCCATTCTATCCTCAATAGATTTATTCGTCGGGTAGACTGCTAATTAGCGGATTTATTACCATTAAATTGGCAATTGTTGAATATCCCTATTGGAACCAATAATGACCATAACTAAGTTTTTATCAAGTTTTTCTTGGGGACTAGGGTTTATTTTAAATTTATCTTCTTTTCCAGTAGCCAAAACGTTGATTTTATAACGATTTCGAAGATTTAATTCCTCGATTGTTTTTCCGTGAAACTCCTCAGGAACCCAAATTTCTACAATACTGTGATCAGGATCAAGATCAAACCGTTCAAGAATAGCTGGTTTTGTTAGAGTATAAGCTAATTCACATCCTGCATGATATTCAGGAAAGACCACTAAATCTGCTCCTACTCGTTCCAATAACTTTCCATGAACCTTAGAAGATGCTTTAGCAACAACCCATTCAACACCACCTTCTTTTACGTTGAGGGCCGTAACAATACTTTCTTCTAGATAGTTTCCAATAGCCACGATTACTGTATCAAATTCAAAAATTCCAGCCTCTTTTAAAGCATTAGGTTGAGTTGAGTCTAATTGAATAGCACTAGAAGCAATTTTCTCATTTAAAACTTGTGCTACTAGGGATTCTTTAATGTCAGTTCCTAACACTTCATAGCCCAGTTTATACAGTGTTCCAGAGACAGCTCGTCCAAAACGACCTAAACCAATAACCGCAAATTGACGAGTTTCTCTACGAAGATTATTCAAAAAGTTTAAGGATTTCAATGTTCTCCCCCTATTCTTTTGTTATTCAAAAGGTGCAGTTCTTCACTCCTTATCTTACCTTTTCGGATTGAAAATCATGAGATAACTTAACCCATTCCTTATCCAACTAACAAACGTTCTTCAGGGTATTGAACAACCCTAGGATTGATTTCACCGACAATAGCTGCCATAAATACAAGAATACCTACTCTTCCAGTATACATAGCTAGAATTATTAAAAGTTGTGACAGGGGAGAAAGGCTGGCGGTAATTCCGGTGGAAAGTCCTACCGTAGTAAAGGCTGAAATTACCTCAAATAAAACTTGAAATGAACTGACCTCAGTATCAAAGAAAGCCGGGTGAAAACTAATCTCAATAAAGGAAATAAGAAAAGTAATAGAAATTACCATAATGGTTGAACCAAAAACAACAGCTACTGCTTTTAAAATTAGAGAAACTGGAATCTCACGCTTATACATCACCACTTGATCGTTACCCCGTAGAACTGAACGGGTGCAGTTAGTTAAGATACGAAGCGTTGTGGTTTTAATTCCCCCTCCTGTTCCACTTGGACTCGCCCCAACAAACATAAAACCCATCGTTAAGAATAGTCCAGAGATTGTCATTCCTCCAATATCAATACTGTTAAATCCTGCAGTTCTAGTTGTTACAGATTGAAACCATGCCCCTAATAATTTACTTCTAAAATCTAGTGATGCTAAGGTGTTCTGATTCTTATATTCAACTAATAGAAACATGATTGTTCCCAGTATCAGTAAAAAGGCTGTGGTACTAATAACCACTTTGAAGTTAAGAGATAAAAAAACCCTTTCTCTACGCTTTTTAATTTTGTGTAAAATCCACAGATAAAGTTCAATAATAACTGAATAACCAATACCTCCAAAAATGATTAAAAAAGCGATAACAAAATTAATTATAAGAGAATCTTGAAAACCAACTAAACTATCTAGAAAAAGACTAAATCCCGCATTATTCCAGGCACTGATACTATGAAAGATAGATATCCATAGTGCACCGATTTCCCCGTATTTTTCTTTAAAAAAATTAAATAATAGTAAAGCTCCTACAATCTCAAAAAGAAGGGTCATTCCAATGATAGAACGAATAATTGTTTTGCTATTTTCTTGGCGAAGAGGACGATCTAAAGATTCTTGAATAGCTAATTTTTGTCGAAGATCAAATCGCCGACCAGTTAATAATATTAAAAAAGTTGTTGTTGTCATATATCCTAATCCTCCTATTTGAATTAATAGCAAGATAATTAATTGTCCCCAAAAAGAAAAATAGCTCCCTGTATCAACTACGATCAAGCCAGTTACACAAACAGCAGAAGTTGCCGTAAATAAGGCGATGATTGGGTTATTCCAGTGATAATCATAAGTAGAAAATGGTAAAATTAACAGGAAAGTCCCCACTGAAATGACAGCCAAAAACCCTAAACAAATAGTACGAGCAATAGTCATAAAAAAAGATAGCAAGTAACGGGGAAAACCAAGAAAATATAACTTTTTAGACTGTCTTTGACAACTTTATAATAAAAAAATCTGAAAGTTTTGCGTTGCAAGACTCTCAAGCCCCCAAGACTTGATCTTTATCGAGATTCAATTTTCGGAGTGACATAATACAGTCAGGACTTTTGTTCTGACTGTATTATGTCACTAATTTATCATACTAAGTCTAGAAGAGCCAAGAATATTACTGATGAGTCTGAGAACTAATTTTACTATTAAGTAAGGGCACGACATACTGTCCCTTCACTCCCGGCTGAAAGCCCAGTATTGATTCGGTAACTTCGTCAATAAAAAAAGTTCAATTTGGAATTTATCTACCTTTGATTTAAGTAGTCTTGATTATTTATTCTTGTGATCGCCAAAAAACAATTGATTCATTAAGGGGCTCAATTGTTGCTCCTGGATAATAAAAAGAAAGGATTTTTTCGGCATTCCAACCTAATTTAGCTAAATTGTAAGATCCGTATTGACTCATCCCTACACCATGGCCAAATCCCCCTCCAACAAAGGCGAACCCTCTTAATTGTTTCTGATTATTGTAGATAGGTTTTAGATAAAATAATGTACTGCGAGGTGGATGAAAAGCACTACGAACCTCATTCTTATGTAACTCTAAAGAACCTTTATCTGTTTCTACTTTCATGGTCAAAATGCGCCCAGATTCCGATCTTTCAATAACTTCCATCCATTGAATCATTTTTAAGTCTGCTAATGGATGTTTGCGTTTTTCAAGATACTTTTTCAAATCCTGACTCAAACTTTCAAGAGTTGCTTGTCGATTCCAACGGAAAACATTTCTTCCTGTTTCATTAAAGCCATTTTCTAAACTAATAAAATCACGGAAGTTTTGTTCTTTAGCTAAGGATATTTTTGATAAGTCCCAAAGTTTTTTAGGAGAGTCAATAACCGCCTTAAGATAAGGTCTTTCTTCTCCATTCCAAACATCACTAAACTTAGCCGTAACTCCTCCTGTAGTGGAGGAATAGAGAGCATCTACTAACTCATTTTCATAAGTTAATACTAAGCCTTTAGTCGCTGCGATCGCCTGATCAGCTTTAGGACTAGTTCCACTTAGTCCATAATAAACTTGACAGTGAATCGTAGCACATAATTGATAGTTATCCGCTTGAAACCGTCGTACATTCCGTAAGGCATAAGTACGGGCGATAATTGTTTGAGCTTTCGTTGCATTGAGGGGGGCAGATGATCCGATTTCGTGAGGGACAACTCCCCTGAGATAAGTTTCAAGGGGAATATTGTTAACTAAAGTATAAGTTCCATAGGCGTTAGGTTGTAGCCGCAAACTCCCCCCATAATAACGGGCTTTCCCTTGACTCAGACTAACTTGAACAGGATTTTTTCCTGGGATTATCTCTAAATAATCAGGACTATAGATTTTACCAGCTACGGTAAAAGTTGCTCGGGGGGTTGCCGCTAAAATTTCTAATTCAAGATGGACATCTCTAAATCCTTTAGTTTTGAGATTTTCTAGTAACCAACGACGTAATAAAGGGGTTTCATAAACATCACGCTTTGCCCAAACTTGCCACTGTTCAGGTTGAGTAACCTCTACTTTAATTCCTCTTTCTTTCCATTTGTTTGCACTGTCTTCCGCGGTTTCAAAAGTAGCATGATTACTCAAAATCACTTTCTCTCGTAGCACAGGTGTCGATAAAGGTTGTTTAACTACTTCAATAGTAAATTGGTTGGTTTGGATGATTTGTTGTTGACTATCATCGTCGTTAAATTTTAGAGTTAGGATATCCTCACTAGTAGCCGCAATGACCAATTTTTCTTTCTCTTCTTTCCCAAACCGTTGAACTACTCCTACATCTAGCTCAACATCTGTTGCTGTTACAGGAGAAGTACAAACCCCTCCAAGTAAAATAGGGAGGAAAAATAAACTGATACATAGACGTTTGCCCCTGACTGGGTGATGAGTCTTGGTAATTTCCATATTGAGCTAGATTTATAGTTTTTCTATTTTATGCTTTGTCTTTTTTTATATCAAAATTATGGGAAATTCACATTTCTTCATCAGTAAACACGAGCCAACTCATTGCCTAGACGGAATCTTATTAAAAATTGTTGCTAGCCGTATTGAAGAAAATTTTGCTACTCTCTAACACTTAAATTCATAAGTTTTGTAGTATCACATCAATTATGGTAAAATATTACAAATGATCGACTTAATACTCTACAAAGTAGAATTATACAAAGTATTACAATAGCAACTATAAAGAATTCACGACACCACTTGGAAGGCTCAAACTAGCTATTTATTGAAACTGATAAGCACAATAAGTTGGAAAGGTAAACTTAATTAATATTGACTATCTAAAAGTATTTATGATCTTTGAAAACATTTATATTTCAACTTAAAAAAGTTGTACATCAGTCATCAATTTTGAAATGGATTGCCAATCAATGATATCTCTTAACAAAGATTTATAACCGACAACATTAGGATGGAGTCCATCGGAGGTTAACCTTGATTGCAACCAATCTTCTCCGCGTCCTAACCATAAATCAAAAATATCTAGATAAGGAATATTGAAATTATTACAGGCTTTTTTAGTAGTTTCTTTATAGCGATACTGATCAAAATGATTAAAGTAAAAACAACCTAGAAATGGCATTTTTTCTTCACAAACTGGAACCATTCCTATAAAAATAGCCGGACACAATTGTTGCGCTTGGTGTAATAAATGGTTAATTTGCTGCTCAAATACTGTAAAGTCCGTAAATGAGCGCCCATTAGGTTGCCCTAGCCTAGGAGAATCATTAACTCCCACCGAAAGGATAATTAAATCAGGGACTTGGTTACGCAACTCCCCACGATATCGAAATTCTCCTTCTAACCGCTCAGTCACCTGAGACACGCAATTGCCCCTAATTCCTAAGTTATACAAGACATGACCAGTTTGTAAATCCCTCATCCACTGACGACGCAGTCTTTCTGTCCAACCTCCACCAACTGGATCACCATATCCATAAACCAAACTATCTCCCAAAGCGACTATTTTTAAAGGTCGAGACCTAACAGGCGATTTTAAAAGTCTAGCGGGTTTCTTAACAGTTTGCATTACAAGGATATCTCCTCAAGCGAATCTCTGAACAGCTTTATGTTTCTGTACGAAGGTTGATTGTAACTTAACATAGTAATCATTTTTAGTGTTGGACTATACAGTCGTTCTAACGACTGTTAAACTAGATAAACCTTGGTTAGCCTGTTACCCGGACTACATAACATTCATGCAAAAAAGACTTGCTTTTGATTCATCTGAGGTTATATATCACGCTCAAGAACTCCTCGATGCTGCGACTAACCGCTATCGAATTACGGTACAAGTAGCTAACCGTGCTAAACGTCGTCGTTATGAAGAATTTGATAGCATTGACGATCCTTTAATGAAACCGGCTATTCGTGCCATCATTGAAATGTCGGATGAACTCACCCAACCTGAAATTATTAGTGATAATTGAACATTAAAATCTATGGTAGGCTTACCAAGCCTATCTATATAGACCATAGAAATGGGAAAGAAAATATATATAAACCATATTCAATATTGTCAGTTATGATTTGGAAACCCCTTCAGCCTCGAAATTCTAGCTCATATCTCCAGCGAAACATGAGACTACTGATCATTTTTTTTCTGAGCGCTAGTCTAGTTATAGGGGGGGGAATGTTTAAATTCTCTCGAGATGATAGTTTTAGAATTCAATCTGTTAGCGCTCAAACCCTGCGACCTGAAGAAGCTGCCGCTATGGTTTATGAAAAATTATCCTATCTTCCCAGAGAAAATCGATATATCCGTAAAGATACAGGAGCAATTGATCCTCTTCAAACTTTAATCAGTCGTTTTATACGCTATCATCGGGATTTAAAACGTCGGGAACCTAGTGTTCCTCTTGATTGGAAAATTACCCTGGCTGACTATTTAGGAGTGAATGAATCAATGAAAGAGAGTCGCTATCCAGGAAGTTCCACTTTGCAAAGTAACCCACTAACTTCTGATGTTGAGGCAATTCAAGGTTTAAACCGCCATCAACGTCAGGAGTTAGTGGATTTATTGGTTAGTATTTATGCTCCTAGACAGAAAAAACTAAAACTTCCTACAATTCAGACAGAATCCACACCTGAACTTTCCCAACCAACTCCTACTATAGGTCCTGGACTTTCTAAGCCGGGGGATGCTGACTTATTAAAGTTATGAAGGACCGTATACTTAAAAAAGGAGCAGGATGGCGTATTGGCTGGAATCCTAACGCTGTTTCTTATCAAGGGTTAATTGGTGGCAAAGATTGGGCAATAGAATTGACCGAAACTGAATTCAAGGATTTTTGCCGTTTGTTTAAACAGTTAGCCGAGACAATGGAAATGATGTCTCAGGAGTTAATGGACGCTGAAAAAATTGCCTGTGAAGCAGAAAGCGACTTATTGTGGTTAGAAGTAGAAGGATATCCCCATGCTTATTCCTTACGTCTTATTCTCAACCAGGGTCGTTGTTGCGAAGGAAACTGGTCTGAAGAGATGGTAAGAGAATTATTTCAGGTAGTAAAAATATTCGAAGTATCTTGATTTTTTTAGAAAAAACAATAATAAAAATAATTTTTAGGTAAATTACTTAATAAAAATAAGAATTGTAAGATTCTCCGATAAATGACGAAAGAGAATTCTAGAAAAAAGAAAAAACTCATAATAGCTAATAACTTTTTACAGGTTTTAAAAAATAGAAAAATTAGATTAACTTACAGCATAATTTATAAAATCTTGAGAGAAAAGACTAGAAATAAGGACAAAAAAGCGAGAATAAGAGATTATCTATGTCTCAAAAAAAGAACTAAAAAAAGTAGAAAAATTTTAGACGAATAAGTATATAAAGTAGAGCCAGAAAGTACTTAAAAAAGGATTCTACTTATTCTTTCTATCAACTTATAAGCCAGAAATAAATTTAATAGAACGGGAATTATGTAAAAAAACTAATAAAATTGATATAAATACGTTTGAGCATAAATATTATTTATATAAGGTAGTTAAACAAAGTTTTCATCAAATGATTTCTAATCTAATCAATTGAAGCTTGATATTATCCACCTATATAAAGACAAAACAGCAAACAGAATAAACACTGTTCACTGTTTTTGATTTACGAATATCTAGATTTAACCCCCAGCAACCGCCGGAACAATACTAACTTCATCCCCATCACTGAGAATAGTGTTTGTATTATCTAAAAAGCGAATATCTTCACTATTCACATAAAAATTTAGAAAACGACGGGGAGCTCCAGTTTCATCACATAAACGTGCTTTAATTCCAGGAAAAGTCTCTTCAAGGGAGTCAAGGAGTTCGTTAAAGTTACTCGCTGTACATTCACAGTCTTTTCGATTGTTCGTAAACTTTTGTAAAGGTGTAGGAATTAATACTTTAACAGCCATAGTTGTTTAGCAATAACTAATAATTACCAATTATCTAGTGTAGTAAGAAAGTGTAGCCATCAGGTATAAGAAGTGAGGAAATCCTGACGACTACGCAGAGACTAAACTAAAACTTGTTGCCATTCAAGACGTTCCAAGGTCCGAGAACGTTCCAGAGCACGTTCAAAACTATCAAGTTTTGGTTCAATAGTCAGAGGTTCACCGATATATCCTTGAACCGCTTCTTGAGTTTTTAGTCCATTTCCAGTGATGTAGACCACGGTAGTTTCTTCAGGCTCAATTTTTCGAGCTTCTACCAGTTTCTTTAAGACGGCAATGGTGGTTCCCCCTGCAGTTTCGGTAAAGATACCTTCGGTTTCCGCTAGAAGTTTAATTCCTTCAACAATTTCTGCATCGGTGACACTTTCAATATTTCCATTAGTTTTACGGGCAATATCGAGAGAATAGCACCCATCAGCTGGATTTCCAATCGCTATAGATTTGGCAATAGTATTCGGTTTAACGGGAGTTATAAAGTCCCGTCCTTCTTTAAAGGCGGTGGCGATAGGAGAACAGCCTTTTGCCTGTGCGCCACTAAAGCGGACAAGTTTATCTTCCACTAGTCCTGTTTTTATGAATTCTTGGAACCCTTTGTAAATTTTAGTATAGAGGGAACCAGAAGCTAAAGGAGCGACTACATGATCGGGCAGTTTCCAGCCAAGCTGTTCAGCTACTTCAAACCCTAGAGTTTTGGAACCTTCAGAATAGTAGGGACGTAAATTAATATTAACAAATCCCCATTCGTAGCTATTACTTACTTCGCAACAAAGACGATTAACCTGATCATAGTTTCCTTTAACCGCCATTACTGTGGGGTTGTAGATAAGAGTTCCGAGAACTTTACCTGCTTCTAAATCGGCTGGGATGAAGACACAACAATCTAACCCAGCATGAGCAGCTATAGCTGCGGTAGAGTTGGCTAAATTTCCTGTACTGGCACAAGAAACCGTTGTAAAGCCCAATTCTCTAGCACGAGTCATAGCCACGGAAACCACTCTATCCTTAAAACTGAGAGTCGGCATATTCACCGCATCGTTTTTAATGTAGAGATCTTTCAGACCCAAGCGACGAGCTAAGCGCTTTGATTTCACCAAAGGAGTCATCCCAGTGCCAACATCAATAGGACTTTCGCTTTCCACGGGTAAAAATACTTTATAACGCCAAATGGAATTGGGTCCTGCTTCGATGATTTCACGACTAACTTGAGCGCGAATAGCATCGTAATCATAAGCTACTTCTAGAGGAGAAAATGTTTCTTCACACACATGAAGAGCTTTTAGGGGATATTTCACACCACCTTCCTTGGAAACAAGATGGGTGAAAGTGGCGGTTTTGGTTTGTGCTGCCTGGGTCATGGGTTTCGATCCTGATTTCTCGTGAATCTTTTACTGAAAAATTTTGTAATCTTCCGTAAATTTCTTACTCGCTTTTGAGCATACTATCATGGTCAACTTATTTCGTCAAACATACCCGACTGTTTTTGTCGGCATTAATGGTTAGATGGTTTTGTATGTTCTTTTTATGCGAAAACAGATCTTCTCAAAGTCCTTAAAAAAAGACTATAGAAAATAAAAAAATATTAATGCATTATCAGGTCAATTATTGAAATGCAGTCAACTCAGTGTAATAAGACTCACAATCTTAATTTTGATCGATTACAATCAGATAAGACTTTCTATGGTTATTTATACTCAATTATGACAATATCGTAGTATATCTATATTTATATAGAATATTAGTCAACAGATTCTAAAGCAATTATTGATCAGGTAATTTGGACAATGTGCTTAAATCGACTTAAATACATTGTCCATAATTGAATGTCATCGAAAACAAAGTGTAAAAATTAAATTTTGTGCCAATGATAAGATTCTTTATTGATTAAAATAATTAAACTAAATTAAAGCAAAGATATTGGCAGTTTTCTTTTAAATTTAAAATAAATTTAAAAGAAAACTACCAGGCTTTAACAAAATTTTATTTAACATCATTAAATAATTAAGTCCAGTATAATCTTTCTTTGTCATCCTTATTTTTAAAAGATAAAGTATTAAATCATAAATATTATTTTTTGATACTGCTAGCCCATTTACTCTTCATCGAGAGAAAGTCTGGAAACCAATTCCACTCCCAGAATAACTAAAGGTAGATTACCTTCAAGACATTCTTAAGTTTCTTAAAATGGTTTCATAAGAAAAAAATTTAATTTTGGCAGACTATCTGCTTATTCTAATATTTTACTTAAACTTTCCCGCATTCATGGATAATATATGGAGATAATTTTATTATACTTAATCTTAGAGTTTTATTTTCTAAATACTCCAAGTTATAATAGACGATTTCTCAAATAAACTATCATGCTCAAAAAGCAGGTATTATTCATTAGCAATGGAACAGGAGAAGACCTTAATGCAAGTCTAATTCTCCAATCATTAGTTAGAATTGCTCCCCAAATGAACATTGTGGCAATGGCGTTAGTAGGGTCAGGAAACGCTTACCAGCGTTTGGGAATTCCTCTCGTTGGACCAAGACAAATGCTACCATCTGGGGGGATTTTTTACACCCATTTATTTAATTTAGTCAAAGATTTAGCATCAGGGCTAGTGGGATTGACATTACGTCAAATTCAATTTCTGTTTAATTATCGTCATAATTGTGATTTTTGTATCGCTGTAGGTGATATTTTTCCTGTTACCATGGCCTATCTCACTAAACGTCCCTTCGTAGCTTTTCTTGTATCTACTTCTAGCTATTATGAGGGCAAATTGCGGCTACCTGGGTTAACTCAATGGTGTTTACAATCAAATAGATGTCTAGCAGTATTTACCCGCGATGCGTTCACCGCCGAAGATTTACAACAGCAGGGTATGACTAAAGCTGTGTTTGCGGGTTATCCTATTTTAGATGTCTTATCCCCTACAGGTAACGATTTAAACCTAGATCCCAAGATACCAACAATTGCTTTACTACCAGGAAGTCGTCTCCCTGAAGCTCTTCATAACCTAACATTACAATTGAAGGTATGTGAGGCAATTAGTGAACTGGAAATAGTACAATTCCGAGTTCCTTTAGTGTCTAGTTTTAGAGAAAAAGATCTACAAACTACTGCAAAAAAACAGGGATGGCAATATAAATCACCAGGAATATTCAGTAAAACTAAACATAATAAAACAATCGTTGTACAGTGTTACTGGAATGCTTTCGCCGATATCCTACAACATTGCGATTTAGTTGTGGGGATGGCAGGAACAGCAGTAGAGCAGGCAGTCGGTTTAGGGAAACCTATTGTACAGCTTCCAGGCTATGGCCCCCAATTCACTTATGGTTTTGCTGATGCACAAATGCGATTATTAGGGATTTCTGTACAAACTATCGGGAAAACTCCAAATAATCCCACTCTATTCACGGATGCGGCTCACACTATTCAAACTATTCTTAAAGATTCCCAATATCTAGAGAAATGTCTAGAAAATGGACGGCAACGGGTAGGACAAAAAGGAGGCTCTGATAGCCTAGCAAATGCGATTGCTCAATTATTGTGACCTCAACACTTGACCTTAGCTAACAAAATATAGCCTATATGTATTGCCATCTGTCCTTATTCAGGTTATTCTTCTCAGGATTGTATATAAATTACGACATCTTAGTTAGGATTATGATGCCACTATGGAAAAACGGGGCGTAACTATCTGGTTTACTGGATTAAGTGGTGCTGGAAAAAGTACCATCACTCAGGTTTTAGGAAAAAAATTGAGTGATGAAGGCTATTCTGTAGAGGTTCTTGATGGAGATATTGTTAGAACAAATTTGACAAAAGGGTTAGGTTTTTCTAAGAAGGATCGTGATACAAACATTCGTCGTATTGGTTTTGTAGCAAGTTTATTAACACGTCATGGAGTAATCGTTCTTGTCTCCGCTATTTCTCCCTATCGTGACATCCGAAATGAAGTTAGAGCTAAAGTTGGAAACTTTGTAGAAGTTTTTGTAAATGCTCCCTTAGATGTGTGTGAAAATCGTGATGTCAAAGGATTGTACAAACGCGCTCGCTCGGGAGAGATCAAGTCTTTTACAGGAATTGATGACCCGTATGAATGTCCATTAAACCCTGAAATAGAATGTCGTACTGATTTAGAATCACTCGAAGAAAGTGTCAGTAAAATTTGGCAAAAACTTAAAGAGATGGGATACCTGACTGAATCTATTTAAAATATTTGATTATTATCAAAAAATCTTGAATTAGTATAGATACCATAGTGGTCGATTTGTCTATTTCGGGAGACACGTATTTGACACAATCTGTTAATGTCTAATTCCTATAGACGACTGTAAAATTTGATCACAAAGGAAATTGTAGGACTATCTCTTCCCATCGTTACGGAAGAGTGGGATGATAAAGACAAACCTTGGGGCAGCCTAAAGCTAGCAGTTATCAAACTCAGTACCCATTGTTGTCTTATCGTCGTAAGTTTATTCCAGGAAAAGTTATGGTCGTTGCCACCCAGTCACTCGAAGAACTGTGCATTAATTCTATTCGTTTTTTGGCTATTGATGCTGTTGAAAAAGCTAACTCTGGACACCCAGGATTGCCGATGGGGGCGGCTCCAATGGCGTTTGTCCTTTGGGATAAGTTCATGCGGCACAACCCTAAAAATCCTAGATGGTTGAACCGTGATCGTTTTGTCCTCTCAGCTGGACATGGCTGTATGCTTCACTATGCCCTGTTGTGTCTAACCGGATATGACAGTGTTTCCATCGATGACATTAAGCAATTCCGTCAATGGGGTTCACAGACCCCCGGACACCCTGAAAACCACGTTACTGAAGGAATTGAAGTTACCACCGGACCTTTGGGACAAGGGATTGCTAACGGAGTTGGTTTAGCCTTAGCTGAAGCTCATTTAGCCGCCAGATTCAATAAACCAGATTGTAAGCTCATCGATCAATATACCTATGTAATTTTAGGTGATGGCTGCAATATGGAGGGAATTTCCGGAGAAGCTTGTTCTTTAGCTGGACATTGGGGCTTAGGTAAGTTGATCGCCTTATATGACGATAACCATATCTCCATTGATGGATCCACAGATATTGCCTTTACTGAAGATGTCTCTAAACGGTTTGAGGCTTATGGTTGGCACGTTCAGCACGTCGAAGATGGCAATACAGACTTAGATAGTATTGCTAGAGCTATTGAGATAGCCAAAGCAGTTACCGACAAGCCCTCTTTAATCAAAGTTACCACTACTATTGGTTATGGTTCTCCTAACAAGGCTAACAGTCATGACGTCCACGGGGCAGCTTTAGGGGCTGATGAGGTTAAAGCCACCCGTGAGCACTTAGGATGGAAATATGCTCCATTTGATCTCCCGTCTGATGCTTTAGACCACTTTCGCAAAGCTGTTGATCGCGGCGCTAGCTACGAAGCAGAATGGAATAAGTTATTTGCTCAGTACAAAACTAAATATCCTAAAGATGCTGTTCTCCTAGAACGGATGGTCAGTGGTGATTTACCTGATGGATGGGATAAAGCTCTTCCTGTTTATACACCCGAGAGTAAAAAGGACGCTACCCGTAACCAATCGGGCGTAACCTTGAATGCGATTGCAGGCGTACTACCCGAACTAATTGGTGGATCAGCTGATTTAGCCCCCTCTAATAAAACCTTGCTTAAAGGTCTTGGAGATTTCCAAAAAGGGCAATACCAAAATCGTAACATCCGTTTTGGAGTACGCGAACACGGCATGGGAGCTATTTGTAATGGAATAGCGGCACATGGATCCGGGTTAATTCCTTACGGTGCAACTTTCCTCGTTTTTACAGACTACATGCGTAATGCTATTCGTCTCTCTGCTTTAGCTGAAGCAGGAGTGATTTGGGTAATGACTCATGACTCTGTGGCTTTAGGAGAGGATGGACCTACTCACCAACCCGTTGAGCATATTGCCTCTTTACGGTTAATTCCTAACTTGGTCGTGATTCGTCCTGCGGATGGTAATGAAACTTCTGGTGCTTACAAAGTTGCAATAGAAAATCGTCATCGCCCCACTTTGTTAGCGTTATCTCGCCAAGGATTACCCAACTTAGCTGGAAGTTCTATCGATGCAGTAGCGAAAGGTGCTTACATCGTTAGCGACTGTGATGGAACTCCTGATATCATCCTCATCGGAACTGGCAGTGAAGTAGAACTCTGTCTTAATGCAGCAGGAGTGTTAACCGATGAAGGTAAAAAGGTTCGAGTTATTTCTATGCCTACCTGGGAATTATTTGAAGAACAAGATGCAGCTTATAAAGAGTCTGTTCTTCCTAAGGCAATTAAGAAACGCCTCGCTGTTGAAGCAGGAGTCAGCTTTGGATGGCATCGTTATGTCGGGGATGAAGGCGCAAGTGTCAGCATTGATACTTTTGGTGCTTCTGCCCCTGGTGATGTCGTCCTTAAGAAATTTGGCTATACTGTTGAGAACGTCGTTGCTAAGGCAAAAGAAATCTTAAGTTAATTCACATTTCTGTCATTAACTCAACTAATAGCCTTCTAAAATTTTAGAGGGCTATTATGTTTATCGGCATTCATAAAATTTCGTTATAAATTATCACAAATAACTATATCATGCTCATTAATATACAGTAAGAAATACTCTTAAATGAGAAGATGATATTAGTTAATCAGAGTTCTTATAACTAACTCTGATAACCTACTTTTAGGTTTGTTTATAGCTCTAACTTTTAACTACATAACATACATTTAGATGGTGTTTTTTATTGATGTTCAACCACTTAATTTACTCTCCTTCTTCTGCTTAAGCTTGGCACACTATTTAATATAAGTTTTTTCATAAAAAATCTTGTCACAGAATACATAAATAGGCATAAATTAGTTTGTAGTTGATTTAACAAATACTTTATTAAAGTAAAATGTGCTTATCACAGCTAAACGGAATTATCTTATTTCTTACTTTTGTTAAGTAATATTTATTTTTTTGCTATATAAATTAATATATCAAGATAAAAAGATATATCAAAACTAGTAAATTTTAAATCTAAAATATAGCAATTTTAAATTACGTTAAAACAACGATCAAGTAACCAAATAAATGAAAAGTAACTTTGGCAAAGTAACAATACCTCAAACTGAGAATCATACATTGTCTAAATAAGAAAACAAATCAGCTCAAGACAACACTAATGTCTCCCTAGCGGTCGATAAGAAGATTAACTAAATATGATTATTTTCTTCTAAAAGTAGGTGCATTCAATAACGCAGCAGTTACTCCAACGAAATAAGTATGATAATCCCGAGAATATCCCTAACCCGACAGCTAACTTATCACTTAAGACTATAATATTAGGTAATCGCCCCAATAAACAAGTCCCAATTTAAGACTAGTACAATATAGGTATTAGTGGTATTAACTTCTGTCCATCTTTGTCTGTTGAAATTGCTAACAATCTAATTTAAAGTTTCTTGCATTACCTTGAGACAAGATTCTAGATACTCCTAATGTTTCTCCCACAACTAAAACAGCAAAAATACGGGGAAGGTGTAATTGTCAAAACATGGTTTCACTAATAAGGTTGCTCTGGTTAAGTAATTTTTGCCAGAACTAAGTAAAACTCAGAGAATATTTATAAAAACAGAATACGAAGCACATTTTATAAGTAAATACTCATTTATTAATGTAATTGCCAAAACAATCCGATAATTTTTGAGTATCAATCTCGTATCGACCTAAGTTATAAATTTCTAAATTTAGGATATAGTGTCCGTCCCATCTGAACCCATCTTAACCCATCTTAACCACAATCCACATTCTAATCATAAATATTTGGGCGTGGTTTCTCCATCCAGATTATAAACTACGGATATAGTGTTTTAAATGAAAAGCATCGTCTAGTTCACCTTCATGATGATCCAACCAGTAACAACCCAAGCTATAAATTTCTTTTTCCAAAAAACGACTATAGAAAAATTATTTTCTCCCCTATGGGGTATAAAAATGAAACGGAATGAGAAACTTCTAGCCACATCAATCGTTTAGCTGTTTCTATTATCGTAGATAAACCCAACTCAACAGTGTCTGGTCAATCTATAAGTGAAAGAGTAGACGATTTCTCTAGTAAAACGTAACAGAAGTTTCAAATACAGGAAAAATAAGTAAATCGGTTAAGATTAAAGCCAAAAAGATAAGATAGCGGTTATGAGTAAGCATAAAAGACGAGGGTTGAAATTAGGTATGTTTCTACGATAAAGTCCTAAGATCACAATCTACAACGTCCTAGACAGCGGAGATTATCATGAAATATTCATTGAGGGGTTGCTAAATTTACAGATTTTTTGTTAGAATCTGCAATGGCAAGGAGCAATCCTCAGTAGCTCAGCGGTAGAGCGGTCGACTGTTAATCGATTGGTCGTAGGTTCGAATCCTACCTGGGGAGTTTATGTAAGGTTATGTACGACTTTTTCATTGGTGATGTGTTGATTTGATTGGTTATTGAGTTTTGAACTTAGGATGAGCAGTAATATTATCAAAATCTGCTTCACTTAAAAATGAACAACTCATTTTCCTAAAACTTTCACAAGTTGTTTTTTTGCATTCTGATATTCAAATTTGATACCGATTATAAATTTCGCTTCACTGGTCTGGTTTTAAGTCACCATAGAAAATAAAGAATCATAATCTAATGCAAGATGTTACAACACGATGTTGTTATTGTTGGCGGCGGGTTAGCTGGATGTCGTGCCGCCCTAGAAATTAAAAACCTCATCCCCACAGTTGATGTAGCTGTTGTGTCCAAAACTCATCCTATTCGATCACACTCCATAGCGGCTCAAGGAGGGATTGCTGCCAGTTTAAAAAATGTTGATCCTAAAGACAGTTGGCAGTCTCATGCCTTTGATACCGTCAAAGGTTCAGACTACCTAGCCTATCAAGACGCAGTTATCTTATTGACCAAAGAAGCTCCTGATGTAATTATCGATTTAGAACATTTGGGAGTACTATTTTCTCGTTTAGAAAATGGCAAAATTTCTCAACGAGCTTTTGGTGGTCATACCTACAATCGCACTTGTTACGCTGCCGATAATGGCTATGCCATTCTCCACGAATTAGTTAATAACCTCCATCGTAATGATGTTACTATTTATGATGAATGGTATGTGATGCAATTGATTCTTGAAGAAGGGGATGCGAAAGGGATCATCATGTATCGCATCGAAGATGGCAAACTTTAAATTGTCCAAAGTAAAGTAATCATGTTTGCTACAGGGGGTTATGGACGAGTATTCAATACAACCTCTAATGATTATGCGTCTACGGGGGACAGGTTAGCTATGTCTGCGATGGCGGGTATCCCCTTAGAAGATATGGAATTTGTTCAGTTTCACCCTACCGGATTGTATCCCGTTGGGGTTTTGATTTCCGAGGCGGTAAAAGGAGAGGGAGGCTATCTCATCAACAGCGAAGGAAGGCGGTTTATGGAAGATTATGCCCGCTCTGATCTGGAATTGGCTCCCCGTGATATTACTTCTCGTGCTATTAACTGTGAAATTCTGGCAGGACGAGGAGTCTATCCTGATGGCAATCCGGGTGGACCTTGTATTTATTTGGACTTGCGTCATATGGGAAAGGAAATGATCATGAGTCGAGTTCCATTTTGTTGGGAAGAAGCATACCGACTTGTGGGAGTAGACGCAGTCCATGAACCCATACCGGTCCGTCCCACTGCTCATTATTGCATGGGAGGAATCCCCGTAAATACTCAAGGCCGTGTACGCCTGAGTGAAACCAAATTAACAGAAGGGCTCTTTGCGGCTGGAGAATGTGCTTGTGTCTCAGTTCATGGGGCAAACCGTTTAGGTAGTAATTCCTTATTAGAATCTGTTGTTTATGGACGCATCACAGGTAGAAATATTGCTGAATATGTCCAAGGTCGCAAGTTTTCTGAGATTAAGTCCCACGCTTATTTAGACACAGTAGAAAACCGAATCCAGACTCTTTTAAATAAAAAAGGAACTATTAGGTTAGGAGTATTACAGAAGCAATTTTAAGATTGTATGAGTGAATATTGTGGAGTGTTTCGTAACGAAAAGAAAATGAAAGAGGGATTAACAAAAATTCAGCAATTTAAACAACAGTATAAGCAAGTTTATCTTGATAACAAGGATTATTTTTGGAATACGGAATTAATTGAGGCGATGGAGTTACAAAATATCATGACGGTAGGAGAAATTATTCTCACTTCTGCTTTAAGTCGTCAAGAAAGTCGAGGTGCGTATTCACGAGAGGACTATACTCAAAGAGATGATGTCAATTTCTTCAAACATACTTTAGCCTATTATTCTTCTGCAAAAATTGATATTCAACATATTCTTGTGGTCATTAATATGTTCGAATTTAAGGAAAGAAAGTATTGACTCTTAGGGTGGGCATCTCCCATCTATTGTAAACTAATTAAATTGATCAACCTGATTGTGATTTCTAAGATTGATAAAGAAAGACAGCTTTTTATAAGTTCACCAAGATTTGACAAGGTTACTCTTAGTCAATCTCTGTAACTCGCCAACTTAATTTAAGATTAAACCAAAAATTCCAAAGAGTCACCAGGATAATCGCTAGTAAGTTTGCTATATATTTATTATAGTTAAAAATCCTAACAAACATATTCAAAAAAAATACATTGAGAACTAATCCTGCTAAACAAATTAAATTAAATTTAATTAAGCGTTTTAATCTTTGTCTTTTTTCTGGTTGTCGGCGGGAAATATCTCCAAATGTCCAACAATCATTCCAGAGAAAATTATT
This sequence comes from cyanobacterium endosymbiont of Rhopalodia gibberula, assembly GCF_003574135.1. Lineage (GTDB taxonomy): Bacteria > Cyanobacteriota > Cyanobacteriia > Cyanobacteriales > Microcystaceae > Rippkaea. The sequence continues at coordinate 210,786 of NZ_AP018341.1, forward strand.
AATAACAGCCAACTCAGCCGCAATAATTTTACTGCGTGTTAAAGGCAATTCTGGTCCGATTTTATCACTTAATAAGTAAAGAAATCCCATATCAACAACAACACCAGTCAATCCGACTAAACTAAACTTAATAAATCGGGCTGAAATTGATAAGCGTAATCCCAATAAATGCTGAATATATTCTATATATTGTTTCCAAGTGACCTTACTCTCTCCATCCTGACGTTCTCGAAACACATAACCTACCTCAGCAATCCAACTAATACAACCTCTTGCAGCCACTTCAATAAGAATTTTGTATCCTACTGGACTCAAAGTCTTACAGGCTATAGCATTACGGCGCACCATAAAATAGCCGCTCATGGGGTCAGAAAGGCGACTAATAACTTCTGGGAGAATTATCAATCCTAATATTTGCGCCCCACGGGAGAGAACGCGACGTAAAATACTCCATTCACTAACACCTCCTCCTTCAACATGACGACTAGCAACAGCTAAATCAGCCCCTCTTTCCATTTCTTCCAATAGTTTTTCTAACACTTCTGGGGGATGCTGTAAGTCTGCATCAATGACACCTAAAATTTCTCCTTGCGCCACTTGCCACCCCCGGATAACCGCTGTTGATAAACCCTTTTCCTCAACACGGCGCATCACGTGCAGTTGGGGATAGTTAGAGGTTAATTCTAGAGCTAATTTCCAAGTATAATCAGGACTGTTATCATCAACAATGATTATTTCATAACGTTCTGGAATATATTGATCTAGCAACTGACTTAAAATTTCAATGATATCCTTAATATTCCCAGCTTCGTTATAAGTTGGGAGAATGAGAGATAATTTAGGAAGACAATCGCAAGCAATTTCTCTAGTTGTACAAAAGTAAGGGATTTTCAAAGTCCCAGAGGGAGTAGAGAGAAGGGATTGATTCATTAGTTGTTAAACTTTAATAAAAGTTGTTTAAGAATAGCTTGACAATATTACTAATTGTCGATTGGGTTGTAGAACAAGTAACAGAAATTAGTTAAATATAGCGATCTTTAGTCAAAGATATGCTTATTTTACTTGACTTGTTTCAATTTAATTTTACTAACTCAATAAATTGGCACAGGTACTTAAAATAAAAAGGATTATGGAAGAAAACTATAAACAAAATAGTTTCAGGTTCATATCATACATCCTAATTTATGTAAAAACTCTGAATTTATATTCCAACTCTATAGAGAAATAATTCAGTTATTTTTCTAAAAAAAACCTGATTTCCATCGTCTATGTCATCTGAATAAAAAACTCGCGGTTTAGAGTGCGATTTTGACAATAGCGGGCTACGGGGGAAGTTAAGCCTTACGTCTTGATGGCAATATCATCCTGACTTGTCTACTGGTTCCAGAGTTATTTGGTTTGATGGCATTGATTAATACCTTTGTTTAAAGTATTAACCTATTCTAGGATTTAGGTATTAAAACTAGTATTATTTGCGGTTTAAGGGTAAAAAAAAATCTAGTTTTTCTTAGCACAGCTTGTACTGTACAAGTCGTTCATAGTTTTGTCTTATAATTAAGTCATTGCTTAATAGACTAGCCTATCGTCCAATTTTATGATAGTTTTCAAGTCTTATGGCTAATGCGGATCGTTGGTTGAACTACCATTATTAATGGAGCTAACTTTATTTCTTTAGCTACTCTTCTCAATCGTAAGATGGAATTATGTATCTTAAACAGATTTGAGTTTGTGGTTCAGTTTTCAGCAATAGCTACGAGAGTTACCTGTGCTTATTTTCAAGGAACGATTTGGGCTTTAGTTGGTGAAGGTTTATTTAGTAAAATATTCAAATTAACCGGAAGTTATCTCTTAAAACTAAATTTACTCAGGCATTTTGTTTTTTTAAAAAAGTCGATTAAAGAATTAGTTTTTTTTGTCGTTGGATCTTCATTTATGCGGCAATATTTTTGTTGGATAGCCAAGTTGATAAACTCCTTTTATGAAAATTATTGTCTTTAGAGATTTTAAATATTTATATAGTTGCTTTTTTACTTGCTAACTTACCTAAGTAAGTAGTAGAAAGAATAAGTCATTAGGTAATTTTCTCCTTGATGGTTCATAACAATGAAATTTCCAAGCACCGGCAGCAGTTTTATCGGTTGTGCTTGCCCTCTATTAGATTAGATAATAAGCTAAGTGCTATATTTAACCCGGTTTTTACAGCAATTTATGGAGAGATTATCGATCTAATTATACAAGCGCCACGAACAAAACTACAACAAAAATTAATCTCAGTTCTACCAAACTCATTATGTAAAACCGAGACTTTAAGAGGAGGAAATAAGTAACAGAAAATAGAGAACAAGTTTCAATTTTTTATTTTTTTGATTAAACTACCAACTAGTCTACTTTCTTTTTACAATAAAGTAAAAATTATTTACACTTTTTTTTGAGTATAGTCTTACTCTTTCAGATAAAACTGGACAAGTTTTGTTTTTTATTCACCGAGTCTTACATCATATTCAAAAATTTGATACATTCTTTTCTACATCGTATTTAGCATTTTTTTACTATGAGAGCTCAAATTAAGGCAGTACTTTTTTTAATCTGTTGAACCATACTATATGGTAGTATATCTATACTTAGAGTAAATAGCTAAAAAATGGCACTTTTGGGTAAAAAATATATTTTTAGCTAAATTATTAAGCTCATAAAATGATTAATATCTGATATTTTTTTGTTTTCTTTTCTTAACTGTTTCCCGTTCCCTGATTTCTTATTCCTTATTTTTGACTATTAATTTACTTTCCAAAATTTTATGAAACCCAAATTTTAGATAAATACACAAGTAAACAAATAAGCTTATCTAAAATTAAATTTAAAAAATTTTATAATTTCTGAGATTGAACATAGTATGGCTGCTATACTTAAATCTAATACAATGTTTCTATTTTTTAAAATTATATATTATACAAACTGTAAGTTATCTTTCTGCAAGCATTGGAAATTATAGTGTTTAGATGCATTAAAACTTGAATTACTAAGTACTAATTAGATCTTAACTTTGTATGTAGAAGTCGCAAAAGAGTACTAGTGATCAAAATATAGTTAGTTTAACTTTTATAACAAAAATTACTGTAAGCTAAGTAAATCGGACTTTTGTATTTGTTTTAATAATTCTTCTAGAGTTTTGGCTGGTTCTAAACAAACTAATCCTTGACAAAGTAGCCCGATAGAATTAATAGGAAGATTATTGTCAACGCGATAAACTGTAGTAGGAAAATATTGGGAACTTAATTGTTTTACAACTCCTGGGTTAGTTCTTACTAAACGGCTAAAGCGGTACCAATCTAAGGCTAAAAATAAACTTGGACAAGCTTTAGGTGATTGACTCAGAACACAACTAAACGCCTGTAGTCCTTGTTCGGCGCGATTAAGATATTCTAAATTGTCTGTAAGTCGGGCTAAGCGCACTAAATTACTTAAAGCAATACCATTAGCGGAAGGAGTAGCATTGTCAATATAATTCCGTTCTCGGACTAATAAATCTCCACTATTATCAGAAGCGTTATTAAAGTAACCTCCCATTTCTATACTCCAGAAAAACTTGTCGAATTCTTGTTGAACAATGATAGCTTTTTCTAGCCATTTAGTTTGGCAAGGATTTACCGTTTGCAAGTCCAATAATGCTTTGATGAACAAAGCATAATCTTCTGACTGAGCTAATACAGAGGAGTCACCACTATAATTGAGACGATTTAATCGTTTTTCTTTCCATTGTTCATTGAGAATAAACTCAGTAGCCTTGATAGCTAATTCTAAATACAAAAGTTCTCCAAAAACCCCATAAGCCCTAGCTAACCCTGAAATCATTAAACTATTCCAGGCAACAATCATTTTAGTATCTGTTACAGGAGGAATACGTCCTGTCCAAGATTTTATTTTGACTTCTTCGTTATTTTTTGCTGGAGGAAAAATAGTTAAATCTTTTCTAGAATTTCCATAACGTAATGCGAATAATTTATCTAAAATTGTTTCTAAATCTTTTGATAATACCCCTTTCTGACAACATTGTAAAACATTTTTTCCCTCAAAATTTCCTTGAGGAGTGATGGAAAATACTTTTGCTAACGCTTCTAATTCACCTGAAGTTAAACTGTCCTGTAACTGTTGATAACTCCAGACATAGAATGCTCCTTCTTCTGGTTTTTGGTCTTGGGGGGTAATGAAATTGTCTGCATCTTGAGATGCATAGAAATAGCCTTGGGGAGCAGTCATTTCTCGTTGTAACCATTCCACCGTGCGTGTAATTGCTCGTTTAAACGCTGGTTCGGTTTGGCCTTGACTCCAAAGATTAGCTAAATATTCGATAATTTGCCCATTGTCATAGAGCATTTTTTCAAAATGGGGAACTGTCCAAGTTGGATCTACGGTATAACGATGGAAGCCACCTCCTACATGGTCAAAAATTCCTCCTAGGGCTAAATCTTCTCCCCTTTGATTAGCAAGGGCTTTACTCTCTGCTTGAGAATCCAAAGCAAACCGACTCCCTTGTAAAGCAATATTTGCATAAGGAATCATTGGAAAACAGGGATGGTTAACATTTTGGGAACTAACTTTAATAATTTCCGTATTTATAATAATTCCCTTACAAAAAAGCTCATTGTTTAGTAATTCGGTTTCGGTTGACGGAAGAAGAGCTGATTTTTGTAAGGTAGTTAGAACTTCCTGTTTGAAATTATTCAGTTTTTCGGTTTCTGTATCATAAAAACGGCGAATTGACTGTAAAACCTGCAAAAAACCGGGGCGGCCGTAACGAGGCTCCAGCGGAAAATAAGTCCCTCCATAGAAAGGAATCATATCTCCCGGAGTTAAAAAAATATTGAGCGGCCATCCTCCTTGTAACCCCATCATCTGAACTGCTTGCATGTAAATATTGTCGAGATCAGGACGTTCTTCTCGATCTACTTTGATAGGCAGAAAGTTGATGTTAAGGTAATCTGCGATCACTTGATCATCAAAGGCTTCCCCTTCCATCACCGTACACCAGTGACAGCTAGAATAGCCTATTGAAAGAAAAATAGGTTTGTCCTGTTTTTTTGCTGTTGAGAGGGCTTCCTCACACCAATACCACCAGTCTATAGGGTTATCAGCATGTTTACGTAAGTAAAGACTTTGAGCTGTGGACAGACGATTAGACATAAAAATTAAATAACCGCGAGTTTTTCCCTCAACAGTTTAACCGAAATTTTAGGAGAGATCCTTGCCTGAAATATAGTCAGCTTGAAATATGTTCAATCTAGTTTAGATAAAGGGATTTCAAAAAGTCAATTTATCAAAATTCATTTCGATAATCTCTATTCATGCTAACTTTGTGGTACTCCTATAAGAAACGGAACTTGATACTCCTTAATAAGGTCAACGAATTATGTTGAGTGTTATCGCCCGATCTAAATTGTTCAAACAGCCATATTAACAATAGGTTATTTTAAAAAGCCATGAAAAAACTGAACTTACTCCTAGGACTTGCAACTCTAGCAAGCGTTACTTTTCCCAGTCTGATACCTTTTAATATCTCCGTTCAAGCTTCAACATTTGAAGAACAAGCTGTTCGACAAAATAACGTTGTTGCGATTGCTAGACCTTATGGACAGGGAAAATACGATTTATTAATTATCGAACAAATCCCAGACAAACAGGCTTGTTGGACTGAAAGTGGCTCTAATCCTGTTCTAGTAGAACCTCTCTTGTTGACTTTTGACTTTACAGGGATTTGTCGTCGCGCTACCGATAGTAACGGCTACTCCATTCGTGTCGACGGAAACGACTTAGGATTGGATTACCTCTTGCGTTTAGTTCCTCGTGATGGCGAGTTAGTACTAGTAGGAACCCCAAGAGGTGGTAATTACCAAGAAATAGTTGTCGGTAGCACGAAAGGACTTGCTTCTGGGTTTATGAAAGTGCTTCTGAATCCCGGATGGCAATTTTCCAAACGGGCTTATCAAGGGAAAGTATTAGGTCATTTTTATTTAAGCGGATCTCAAGCAGCGATAAATGGAGAAACAAAAGAAACTGAAACTGCAATTAATCCTGGACAAAGAACGACTTCAGCAGCAAATACCAACTTGGAAAGTATCTTCACAGATATTAACGATAATGTCTATAAGCCTGAGGTTGAACAAGCAGCAGCAATGAGAATTGTGACTGGTTTTGAAGACAATACCTTCCGTCCTCGAGAGGCTATTACCCGTGAACAACTGATTGTAATGGCTGTTGACGCTCTTGGGAAAGTGTCTAATGTAGATTTGGAGACACAACCTCAACGGGACATTATCACTTTTAAAGACGTATCAGGTGATCGCTGGAGTGCGAGGAAAATCAAATGGGCGCAGGGAAATTTCCTAAATGTTGGTAATTCTAATAATTCTCTTCGACCAACCGAGTCCGTCACGCGCGCTGAGTTAATTGATACTATGCGTCGTGTAACCATTTACCTAAAAAAACAACTTAATTTATCCTTAGATATCCAACAAAAGCAAAAACCAGTTAAATTTTCTGATATTTCTGGTAATTGGGCAGAAAGTGTGATTAGCCAAATGTCGGGTTATTGTGGTGTTGCTAGTCCTCTCAACGAAGAGGGAATCGAGTTTGCTCCTGATCGTAAAGCCACCCGTGATTATACGGCGGCGGTTCTAGTGCGGGTACTTGAGTGTATCCAGTCCGAATCAAAACAAGCTAATAACACCACTAAAAAATAAAAATTCTTGTTTTAATTTAATGTTAAAGAGGAAAAGATTCTCTTTTTCTTTTCCTCCGATAGTTTATCTCTAAATTAAAAAAGGGACTGGGTTTAATATTGTGTGTTTTAGTTTTCACCTTTAAAGGGTAAGAAATCTCTTACTCTTTAAAGGTGAAAGCCTATTAACTATTAGATAACTTTTCCGTCGGGAATAGTAGCATTTTTAAGAATAACTACAATACCATTACGAATATAGAAACCCTCGTCTTCACAATTAGATTCTTCAACTTGTTCTTTATTGACAATAGTGACATTGCGGCCAATCCGCGCATTTTTATCCACAATTGCCCGTCTGATGGTACTATATTCTCCAACACCTATAGGAATTTCGCCTTGCTGTTTTTGAGTTTGTCTAATTTCTGGAGACTCATAATAATCTGCTCCCATAACCATCGTATCTTCTACCGTACAATTGGATTCGATTCTTGAACGAATTCCTAAGATGGAATTATGAATACGACAGTTTTTGATAATACAGCCTTCACTAATCATTGATTCAGTTATGTTAGAATCAAGAATTTTTGTTGGTGGTAAAGAACGTCCGCGGGTATAAACTGGAGATTTTTCATGATAAAAGCTAAAAGATGGGTTTGGTTGGCGGTTAAGAGACAAATTAGCCTCATAAAATGCTTCAATAGTTCCAATATCTTCCCAATATCCCTTAAATAAATAAGCCTGTAAATTATAATCTTTAGCAGAGAAGGGAATAATTTCCTTTCCGAAATCCGTTTGTTCTGGATTTTCCTGTAAAAGTGTAGCTAAGACCTCTTTTTTAAAGACATAAATTCCCATGGAGGCAATATATGGACTTTCTTCGGCTTGTTTTGCGTCCAAACCAAGAACGGTTGTATTGACTGCCATCTGTTTTAGTTTTTCCCCTTTGGGTTTCTCACTGAAATCAACCACGCGGCCGTAATCATCGATTTTCATCAACCCAAAACTGGAAGCCCGTTTCTTGTCAATGGGAACTACCGAAAGGGTAATATCAGCGTTAGTATCCCGATGTCGTTGGATAAAATCACTGTAATCCATCCGATAAAGATGGTCTCCAGATAGAATTAAATACTCATCAACATCCCATTCTTGAAATGCCCAAATATACTGACGTACCGCATCAGCGGTTCCTTGGAACCATTTAGGGTTTTTTGGAGTTTGTTGTGCAGCTAATACTTCCACAAATCCATTACTAAATCCTGAAAAACTGTAAGTTCGGGTGATATGACGGTTGAGAGAAGCAGAGTTAAATTGGGTTAAAACATAGATTTTAAGAATTTCCGAGTTAATACAATTGCTCACTGGAATATCAATTAGACGGTATTTACCTGCTAAGGGAACAGCAGGTTTAGCTCGTAGCTTAGTGAGGGGATAAAGCCGTGTACCTGCTCCGCCACCAAGTATAATTGCTAAAACTTTTTTCACAACAAAACCTCGCTATTGCCTGTGACACTTCTTTTAGTAAAGTGTAGGACTGTAGGGGACATCTGGGAAGCGAACTTTAGATATCCATTCACAATGGGTAATCTACCCGCTCTCATTACTAGGATTAAGAGCTAACTAAAACCTTAAAATATAAGCTTTCGCCATATTTTTAGTAGACAGTATATGAGTTTTATCAAGTAATAGAAATTACGGCTAGCCACTATAACCCAACATCAAACACCATAAATTTGTCTATCTACTCACAAGGTTGAGTAATACTAAGTTGAAGAACAATTCTATCAATAGCATGAACTAAAGAATAACCAGAAACCTGAGGATTGTTGACAAGAATGCTAAAAACTACCTTTCCAAAATCGGGGTGGTTCATATAACCTGACAAAGCCCTAACCCCTCGTAAAGTCCCTGTTTTGGCATAAACTTTGCCTTGGGCGGGGGTTCCTTTCATACGATTTTTTAAGGTTCCACTTATTCCAGCAATAGGTAAAGAGGAATAAAAAACATCCTTATCTGGAGTATAATACATTGCTCGCAGAGTCATTATTAATGATCTAGGGGTGGCAACATTGCGTCGAGATAATCCTGACCCATCAGCTTGACGGAAACTATTAGGATTAACCCCCATTTGCGCCAAGGCTGATTTCGCAGCGGCTGCCCCTCCAATGTGACTCAAAAGTGTATCAGCATAATAATTATTACTTCTGACGTTGGTAACCTTAATCCAATCTTGTAGAGATTTAGACTGAATTTTAGATTGAGGATTTAATTTTTGCAGGGCAGCAGCAGTGGTAAACAATTTAATATTAGAGGCAGGAATAAAAAATTTATCAGCGTTATGACTGTATAAAGTAGTTCCTTCTTCGAGTTTTTCCACTAGAATCCCCCAGTTAGCCTGATAGCTACCCATAATACTAGTGATGGCTGGTTCAATTAAAGTTGCACAGGTCCACGAGGTTCTTGGTTCAGGTTGGGGAACATGAATTTCAATAGACTGTTGCCCCTGAAAATAATCGGTTGTGGTGATGGGGTTAGTTTCGTCAGCAACAGATGAAGTTCCCCAAGCAAGGGAAATCGTCGCCAAAGTAGCGAGATACTGAGAGTAAAAACCAATTCGTTTCATGAGTTTATCGTTGTTTGTTAACTACCTGTTACACCAATATCGATGTTGATTGATCGTTTAACCAATCAATTTAAGTTAATAGTTAATCAAAATATGATCAAGATAAGATATTTTTTGATCAAAATAAGATACTTTTCATTTAGTCGGTATTACCAAAACTAGGTAAACCACAGCACTTTTTACCCCAATAAATATATATATAGGGTTACTCCACTTAACGCAGAAAATGTCGGCGAAAGTCTGAATAATTTTAGCCCGATTAGTTAGGGTTAAGCTTCAAAAAACTTGCATCATTGGACTTTCTTTCTATTCATATATTTTGGAAGTACTGAACTCAAGTCAGCCTAAAAGAGGTCGAAACCCGTGTTTCACAGAAGCTTGTCCAATTTGTTCCATTTTACTAACAGTGATTTGATTACGACCCCAAGAAAAATTAGTATGCCAGCCTTCAAACTCCAGTAAAATACCCTCAGCAAAACAGGCAAACATTTGACGAGAAGGAATATCCATGTTGACAATTTCCATTATTTTCCAGTTGATATCAAGAGAATGTTCAACAATTCCTCCCTTAAGGATATGAACATCAGGATGTTTAATTTTAGTCCCCAAATTTTTGGGATAGCCACCATCTATGACAATAGCGGGCTTTTTCAAGATTTCTGGGTCTATTTCCACCCCTTTAGGCATACTGGCTACCCAAACAATGATGTCAGCTTGGGGCAATGCTTCTTCTAGCCCCACAATTTTACCTCGTCCCAATTCTTCTCGTAGTGTTTGTAATCGTTTTTGATTTCGAGCAATTAACAATAATTCGGCTACATCAGTTTTTCTATCTAACCAACGACAGACTGCACTTCCAATGTCACCTGTTGCCCCACACACAGCAACTGTTGCCCGAGATAAGTCAATGCCAAGTTGGGCTGATGCTTGTTCAAGCTGGCGACAAACAATATAGGCGGTGTGAGTATTGCCTGTGGTAAAGCGTTCGAATTCTAACTCTACATTGCGGACTTGCTTGTTATCTTTAAGGTTGAATTCTTCAAAAATAATCGAAGAAAATCCTCCCAATGCAGTGATATTAATATCTGACTTTTGGGCTAGGGCCATGGCATTTAGAATTTTACGAATAGCGGCTTTAATCCGTCTATTCATCAGCATTTCTGGCAGAAAACAAGATTCTATATATTTTCCCTCGATGGTTTGTCGCGTAAGACTAGTGACATGAAAATTATCAACAATTTGTGGTGGAGCTGAACACCAAAAATCAAGACTTTGATTGGCGTATTCAGAGTAGCCGAGAGCATGGGCAACGGCTTGGGCGTGTTCTAAACTGGTAAGATGACCGATCAGACCAAACATTGATTGTTTTTAGGTTAAACTATGCTTACGAGAAGCAGAAAATAAAGAGGACAGGATTTAGATAATATTAAGACTGTTAACAATATTACATAAAAATACCCCTCTTGGAGAGGAACGACTTATTGAAATCTTTTGTGAGAAAGGAAATTTAAGATCGCAAAGTGTTGTGTGTAGTGTCTAAATTCCCGTAGTTTTCCGTTTAATCAGCTATCTAACAAAAGTTTTAGTGCTGGTATGTCTGTAAATAATTCTTGGTTGTGTCCACAAAAGCAGCGGAATAATCTAATTTATTCTCTGAATATTCAATAAAATGACTCAACTTATGAAATAAGTATTAAGGAGTTAATGAGTCTCGTTATTCGATAAATTTTGATATCCATCTTTTAACCGAATCAAAGCGACTCCCAATAAAATCAAGTTGATTGCCGATTTTATATCTCATTATTATTGAGTTCTTTCAAGTACAGATCATCTAAATTATGTTAAATATTAATAATAAAATTAAGCTCTAGGCGAATTAAAGTATAAACATAGACTGATGGTACCACTCGTATTAATGATTTACCACTATATTTTCCTAAATACACGACAAAAACCTCAATACTATTAATCTAAAAAAAGTCCACTAATTTCAGTTACTGATTTTAACTCTAAATCCAAAGTTTAGTTTTTATCTAAATTTGGAATAATTCAGATTGAAAAGTTCAGAAATAAAACTTTTTCTTAACTTTGTTGTATAAGGTACTCGCTCCTAACATACTATCAGTTCGATTAACATTTTAATGTAGTAAAACAGCTTAATAGTCTTGGGATTTATAATTAAATAGCTAACTCAACAGTGCGATAGCCAATTTACTAAATCATATCCTTATTAGTTTCTTCTGTAAGATGATAGATTGTATCCTCAAATACTACTATATTCTTCCATTCCCTAGAACGAAAAAATAAAGAGTTTTTAGTACTTTAATAGTTAAATTATTGATTGATACTCACTAACTAATTTATGTATGGGTAATTCATCAATATTAAATTTCTATAGTCGAGTCCATCAATCACTTTTTATAAAGAATAGATCACAAAACAACACTTTTATTTGTAAATAATTAACTACTAAAATTGCTATCGCACTATTTCTTTATTTAACTATAAGATAAATATTAATTTTTTAGAAACTCTGCTTAAATTTAATAATAGTACTGGGATTATTCAGAATATCTAAAATCACTGTCACTGCTATTTCTTTACTATCTTTCTTGGATTTTGTCTCAGCAAAGTCTTTTTTATTTTTGGTATGTATCCTCTAGTAACTGTTATCAGTAAAAAAAAATTGATTTAAGTTTCTTCTACTGATAGATTTAGGTACAATAGCACTTACCTTCCATTAACTACCTTCTTAATTATGCTATATCAAATCTTAGGAGAGCTTGAGTAGTAGAAGTCGTTAGAAAGAGAAACGTGGAGATTAATAAAATAACGATTTTTTTACAAAATTGTAGAAATATTTTATCTTTCTTTTTTTAGCCCTAAAAATATTCTCTTTATTATTTTTTATTTAAAGGTATTTTTTCATTAAAACTTGAGTTAAAAAGAAGGTAGAATAAATATTTATAAAAAAGACTAAATATTTATTTTACTTATAGATAAGCTATTAAAATAATTGATAATTTAAGATTATTAGAATTCTAAATAGAATTTTAAATTCTATTTTTATTCATAGTTATTTTTTTAAAAAAAAGTCAATGCTTTAGTAAAGTATGTTTATATATTAGTCCAAATTCAAAATTTATACAATAAATAATTTTGATTATAAATAGCAAAATACATTAATTAGTTTAATTAGTTACATATTCAACTCTAAAAAATAATATGTTTGATAATTATATTTTTATAAGCTATAAACACTATAATTTAATAGTAAATTATAGTGTTTTATTTCTTGATAAGAAGAATAAAATAAATTGCTATCCTCAACTCAAGTATCTTTTTTTTAAAAAATTGATAAAAGAATAAATAAAACCTGTTATCGTATGAGTTCTTTGTGGATAAGACGACTAAATTCAGTCTATCTTGGTTCAAGAAAAATATTTTTTTATTTCAATAAGGAAAAGTATCGAAGAATATGTACGGATGTTAGTATAATTTTAGCAAGAAACAGTGAGTACTAATATAACGTAACGATAGTTGAAGATAATTCACTCTTGATCTCTGCAAAATCTCGATTGGAAATAATCCATATTTAATGATCATACGATCTTCTCTCATTCAATTATTCTCTAACTTAATATTTTTATCTATTGTAATACAAAAAGCAATCAAACATACTAAAATTTATTTTTTTTAGTAAAAAATATTATTATAACCACATTGATGGCTTCACCACAGCTTAAATATTGATATGTATGAACACAATTACTGATATTTTTTATATGCACACTACAAGTGTAACTTTTCGTTTTCTAGTCCTTAATTTATATTTCTTTTTTAGCTAAAAATAATAATTTTAAAAGATAAAAAAAAAGTAGTATATAAAAATTAAAATCTTTCTTTTACTACTCTTTAAAAAAGAATTATAAAGTAATAATAGCGTATAACTAAAACTTTTTAAAAAGAAAAAATAATATTTTATATGCTATCAAATTTCTCCAATGAAGTTCCTCTTTCAAAGAAATTAATCTCTTGAGCTGTTCCTATCTAATCCAACACCCTTATCATTCCTTGTTTAAAGTTTATGGAAGTAGCTAGAGACTTTAGCCTGATGAATAGGTTCTTTGCTGCTTAACTATCTTCTGTTAATCCTAAGGATAGGATAGCCTGTTGATAAACTTCTTTATTTATATTCTGGAACAAGGGCTTAATTTAATTAACTAGGTCAAATTTATTCTCAAATTGAAATTGTATTTATATCGTAATTATGGCTTATTTACGGACAGTTGAGACAGTTTTTTTAAAAGCTCTTACAAAGAAGTAAGTTAAATGTTTTTCCTTAAAGTTATCAAAAATTTTTGTTATTATTTTGTTATAATTACGTGAACTCCAGAAAGATGATCATTAATCCCATAAATTACCTTTAAAGTGAGTATAGTTGTCAAAAAAAGCAGATTTTTCTCATGAGTAAACTATCGGCAGTCATAATTTAATTAATAACTCAGTTAAAGCTGTAATATACATATAGTTTCTTATTAGTTAAATTTGCGAGCTTTTCTAGAAATAAAGTTCTTCTTCTCTGATAGTTTGGAGTACCTCGGATAAGTTCTAGACATTAACAAATTTCAAGATCAGTATTTTTACCTTCAAAAGGATTAAGTAGAAAGACAATTGCTCTTTTGTCTAGTTTTGAGAAAAGTTAAGTTATTTCTTTTTTTTGTTCAAGTCTCTTTTTTAGAAAAACTTATGCGATTAAATTTAATTTTTTGTTGTTAATCTCTCTTAATACCTGCTGCTAGAGACTCTAGCTCTTAAAAAGAATCTACTGTAAATATTAATTAATCCAAGTTGTTTTCATCGCATTAAAAATAACAAATTGAGTTCTTAATTGATTCATTAGAATACATATAAGAGTCAATAATAAAAATATTTTTTTAGGAAAAATTTTAGTAAGGAGATAGTACTTTTCAGTAATGTTCATATTTTTTCACAAAATTATGTATATTTAAATATATTTAAATATTAACTATATCAAGAGAAACTTTGATTTTTTAAAAAATCAAAGTTTCTCTTGATAACTTTTACTGCGATATTTTTATATCCATAAAATAAATATAAAAATCATTAATCATAAATAATGATTAATAAACAATGAATTTTCCTATATATTTTATTCAAAGTTAGTTATAAATTTATTAAATTAAAGATAGATAGGTTTCTTGTCTATCTTCTCGAAATCACTGATAATTAATAATCAGTCTTTCATTAAAAGTCCCGTGTCTAACCAGAAAAAAGTCTCTCGTTCCATATTCGGCATTGCAAGTATTGTTGCCCTAGCCACCCTCATTAGTAAAGTCTTTGGTTTAGTCCGAGAACAAGTGATCGCCGCAGCCTTTGGAGTAAGTTCGGTAGTTAATGCCTATGCCTATGCCTACGTTATTCCAGGTTTTCTCTTAATTCTTTTAGGAGGGATCAATGGACCGTTTCATAGTGCCTTAGTTAGTGTTCTTGCTAAACGAAATAAGTCTGAAGCCGCGTCTCTTGTAGAGACGGTAACTACCTTAGTAAGCATTATTTTGCTAGTGACTACCATCATCTTGATTATTTTTGCGGGGACATTTATTGACATCCTAGCCCCAGGGTTAGAAGAACAAACTAGGGCGATTGCAGTTCAACAATTACAGATTATGGCTCCTTTAGCCCTCTTAGCCGGACTTATCGGTATTGGGTTTGGCACCCTTAATGCGGCCAATCACTATTGGCTACCCAGTATTAGTCCTCTGTTTTCTAGTTTAGCAATTGTGATTAGTGTAGAGATTTTTGCTTGGTCAGTGGGGACCCAAATCAACTCCCCCCAATATATTCAGTTAGGGGGGATGATTTTAGCTGGAGGAACTCTCGTCGGCGGGACTTTACAGTGGGTTGTTCAATCAATCACCCAAAGTCGTGCCGGAATGGGAAAGCTGCGCTTGCGTTTTGATTGGCGTACTCCAGGGGTGATGGATGTGATACGGGTTATAGGACCTGCTACCCTCTCATCAGGAATGTTGCATGTTAATGTTTATACTGATCTCTTTTTTGCGTCGTTTATTCACAATGCAGCAGCTGCCATGCGGTATGCTAACTTTGTTGCCTTAACGCCGTTGGGAATTATTTCTAACATGATTTTAGTTCCCTTTTTACCTGTTTTTTCTCGTTTAACAACTCCGGAAAATTGGACAGAATTAAAGTTAAGAATCCGTCAAGGACTATTACTAGCTGCTATAACGATGCTTCCTTTGACAGCTATTTTTATTGCTCTTGCTCCTTTAATTATTAAAGTTATTTATCAACGGGGAGCTTTCAAATCAACTGATGTAGATATTGTTGTTCCTGTTTTGATGTCCTATGGATTGGGAATGTTCTTTTACTTAGGTAGAGACATTTTAGTTAGGGTATTTTATGCTCTAGGAGATGGGGAAACTCCTTTTAAGGTGAGTACTTTTAATATTTTCCTCAACGGATTACTTGATTTCTTATTATATAAACCGCTTTCTACTTCAGGGTTAGTGTTAGCTACGATGGGAGTGAATGTTATATCGATGATGATATTTTTATGGATTTTAAATCGCCGTCTTCATGGTTTACCATTAAAAGAATGGGGATTTTTATTATTGGGATTAACGGCAATTAGTTGTATAGCCGGCGCAGGAAGTTGGGTAATTAGTTCAGCTTGGGAACAATTATTGGGAAGTAATAATCTATTGCTGCAATTGTTACAATTAACTCTATCGTTGGGAGTCGCTCTTGGTCTTTTTGTTGTTCTGTCTATGCAATTAAAACTACCTGAAGTTGACATCTTGCTCTCTCGCATTCGTCATAAGTTTAATAAAGCTTAAGGGTAGACTAAAAAATACCTAATACACTCAGTTTTTTTAAAAGGTTAAAAAAATTTCTTCAATTTTGGAAAGATTTTAAGAGCTTAAGCCAATACGCCTCAAAAAATCTTTGATAACCTGGGTGGGCTATGTTAACTTTTGTAATCAACTAAATAATTACTAGTTTCAAAAAATATCAGCCCACCTAAATATTTGCTAAACCAAAAGAAAACTTAGTGTTCTATTCATAAGTTTACTCATCTTTATCTTGACTCTCGTTACTATTGCTGTTCTGATTACCAGCATGGTTTCTACCTCGAGACGAAAATCTAGAAGATTTCTGACGAAATTGACGAGCATAAGCTTGATTTCGTTCAGCTTTCTCTTTTTTTAGATTACGACGCTTAGCCACTATGATTTCCTCAGTAAGTTAGATAGGATGGCCATAAAAAAGCAGCTCTAAAGATTAACTCTAGTTGACTTCGACCAAGTGTTGATGGATTAAAGATAGAAAATTTAGATCTGAATAATTTCTGCGACCTCTCCCGCCATATAAGCTTTTGCTGTTTTCATTAGGTCCAGTTTTATTCACCTTAAGTTGTTGCCCCACCCACTCAGCCCCATCAAGCCGAGTGCTCATAGCATCTTCTTTTCCTTAACAATTAGCTATTTTAAAAAGCTGACCCCCTGCATTCTTTGAGTTCCACAGTCTGTGAGAAGATAAGTTCGATTCACGGTTTCACACTCAGTGAAGAACTCCCCTAAGTTTTCCTAAGTAATCTCGAAGAAGAGATTACTTAGGAAAACTGACATTAGGATAATCTCTTTAATCAGATATTATGCATAAATATCAAGACAAGACTCCGGGGAACAGTTTGCCAACGATTAATCTAGAAGAAACCTAACCAATAATAACAACAAACTTAATCACCGATCTTTATTTCCATTACTAGGCTATATCCTAGCACTTTCTGCTGACTTAAAGCAAGTTTTTAATGTCTCCTTATATATCCCTCGAGTTCTTATTATTCGGTGTTATGATTGTTTCTAACACTATAACAAATTTTTAAAAAAAATCATTAAAATTATCTTATATAAATGAAATTTATTTCTATTTTAGAGATATCTAATAAATATAGAAATAAGGTAATTAATTAGATTTTTAAATTCTGAAAAATAGCTTATTTCTTAATTAAGAAATAAGTACAATAGGTGGTTAAAAAAAGTGAAGAAAACAATAAAGTTAAAAACTGTTAATTGAGTATTTCTACACTTTTTACCCTTAGAAAGTTTGGTTTTACCATCAAGGTAGTGTTTATGATACAATAAGACTGGCTGAGTATATTCAAGTAATATAACTTGAGACTAACAAAAATACAATACAAATGCCAAATGCCAGAAAATGAATTATCCAAAGAACAGTTGATTTTTTTATTAGAAACAACTGCTCAACAACTAAATAAAGTTGTAGAAATACTCAAGAGAGTATCCCCTGACAAATTTCCGACAACAAACACTGTAGAAATTCTAGTAAAGACAACTCAGACCATTATGGAAGATATTGACCCTTCCTCTATTTCTGGAGTTGTACTTCCAACCTCAAATAAAGAAACTACCCCAAAATGGGACAAATTGGCTGGGTCTGAGTTCTCAAAACCATCATCGATTCCTGCCGCTGATTTTGGAGATTTTGCTGGATTTAGAACTTGGTGGGATAGCTTCTTAAGAGCATTTCGCTTAGTTTTGCCCTCTAGTTGGAATAATAACCTATCCAATTGGGCAATTATTACAATAATAGCTGGTATACTAGGTTTAATTTTATTCACCTCAATTCTACTATTTCCTCGACTCTTAACCTCTTTAGCTGAAAGTCATCCCGTAACCTCTGAACCAAAAATTGTGACCATCTCCCCCTCATTAAAATCGCCCGAAACATCTCGATCTATAGAAGTGTTGTCACCTACTGAACCTGGATTTACTCCAGAACAGAATTTAATCGAAGCAATTCGACATGACATCGTTGATTTAACGAATCAATATCCAGAAGAGTTAATAGGTCTAATTGAAGCTAATTTTGAAGTAAGTCGTTTAATGGTAACATTAAAGGAACAATGGTATCAATTAACACCAAAAAGACAAGATACATTAGCCAATAATATTTTTAGAAATTCTCAACATTTAAATTTTCGTAAGTTAGAGATGATTGATTCTCAAGGAAATTTAATTGCCCGTAGTCCAGTGGTAGGAGATAAAATCGTTGTTTTTCGTCGATAAATTGGACTAATTAATTTAAATCTTACGATTCAGCTTAATTGAGGAACTTAAACACTGATGGTAGACTCAATCTTATATCAAGATGATAATTTTATTGTTCTTGAAGCAGATCAATCAGAACAAATTTTTACTACCCAAGAACTTTTAGAAAAACTAAAGAAAATTTTGTTAACTCGCCAAGATAATTTACCTAAAGAATTGAGAACATTACCATTGATTAATGAACAAGCAGAGTATCTAAAAAATAACTTTTGTGAGCTTGATATAGGACCTAACACCTATTTACAATGGTATGCGATTCGCTTAGAAAAATAATTATGCTGATTATTCCCTCGAGCAAATTTATGATCAGGAAACAAAAATTCATCAGATTCAGTCCCAAGATTTTAGTCATTGTTAATCAATAACGAATCAATGCATGTTTCGGATAAGTTTTTACTATTTACAGTCTTTTTCACGAGTTCTTTTGTCATTCCTCCTGTAATCATTCATGATGGATGTTATGACATAGTTTGGTCCGCTGATGTTAAGTCCTTTGGTGAAGATGGACAAAATGGTCAATCTGGAGAAGCCGGTCAAAACAATAAAAATAGTGATGACCTCACTCTATTTGCTGATGGGTCCCCTCTCACTTTAGACTTGGCTGGTCTTGACGGGGAAAAGGGAAAGGATGGTCAAGATGGAGAAGCTGCTAATTGTGAGTCCCAACCAGTTGATGTCTCCTATAATCTTCGAGCACCTAGTGGCGGTAATGGTGGTAATGGTGGTAACGGAGGGGATGGCGGTAACGGAGGGTCTTTAACCATCTACACTACGGATATTAATAATCTTGAGCAAATTTATGTCAATGCGGCAGGAGGTAAAGGAGGAGAATCCGGACTTGGTGGTAGAGGTGGTAAAGCTTGTCAGTGCAACAATTCCTATTGGAGTCTAGAAACTTGTACAGGAACCCCTGGTGATTCTGATTATCGTTGTACAACCCGTGAGTTTCGCTGTCAAGATGGAAGACAAGGGTCCAATGGTATAAGTGGGCTTAAAGGACGCGATGGAATTGTTGGAAAGTTAACTTTAATTAATTTTGACAAGCCTTTAGAACCAGATGAATCTGCTGCAACTGTAACAATGGCTACACTAAAGAAAAAGGGTTATCTTCTCTCAAAAAATAAATGGGAAACTCGTAACGGCGCAATGGCTTTATTTTCTCCTGGTTCAATTATTGATAACCAATATTTAGCTCTTACTGAGCGTATAGAACGGTCATTCCTGTTGGTATGGAATGCTCCCCAACGGTTTTCTAAGTTTGCTAACCAAAAAATAACTTTAGGATTAGAAGAAGATCAAAAAATCAAGGTTGATATTCCTGATGATCTTTGGATTGAAGCAACAACTCAACAACGGAATAACCTGACTCAATTTATTATTTATAATGCAATTCGTGCTGAAGATACGACACAATTAGGGAACGCAAAATTATCCGGTAGTAAGAGCAATCTTCAGCTAACTTTAATCGATAAAGGACAACAATCTGATTTGATTGCCACTAAGTTTAAAATCATTTACAGAACAACTCGCTCCGATGCTCGTTTTCGCTCTGTTTCTGATTATATCACTCGATATGAAGGAGAAATTCCTGAAGAATTGGTAACACTCGATGGAAATAAATTTATTATCCAAATTGGACAGCTACCTATTAAACCTAATGATTTTCAATCGGGGTTAGGAGTAGAAATTAAAGTCTTAGCTTTTCGTTCTTTTGCAGGTTATTCTGCCAAACAAGTCATTACAGTCAAGGATATACTTAAACCGTTTTAATACACAGAACTTAAAAAGAACTATTACCTAATCGTAATCAAGAATATTATTGTTAAATTTAAAGAAAAAAAGAGAGAAAATAGTAACTACTGAATATTTTAATTTCAATAATATTCGTTGCTATAAACACGTTACAGACGTACAATAGAAACGGTAACTAGCAAAAGGTTTTAGATTAGTATTGAGAGTCTCTGCCCAGTTTAAATTGCTTTAATCACTCAAAATTTATTTCTTAATTTGATGAAAGTAACCAAAGAAAATCATTAATAACTAGAAAAATAGATTTAAAGTCAACTAGACTTTTTAGTATCTTACTTAGATAATTTAAAAAATATTTATGCCTACTCTACATGGAAGTTGGATTAACAAACTAGATGAAAGTTTTTTGTTTATTTGGGGAGAAACTTGGCGAAGTAATTATCCTGATAGAGCTCTAAATAAATCAGTTAATTTACATCTTTTTCTTCTAAATAAATTAGAGTTAATTGATTTATTAAAATCTAAAAACTTAGAATTTTCTCCTAAAATAGAAGAAACATGGACTAGTCAAATTATTAATCTACCTAGTACTACAATTCAAAGTAAAAATATCGATGTTCCTTATCTATCTTCTCAATTGGAGTCGAGTGATTTTAACATTTCTAAAAATTCTCTTTTTCTAAAAAATTGGAAAATACAAGGTTTTTGTTTGAAGGATATAGAAATTATCAACTTTTTTAGACAATTGCCCTTAGGGTTTTCAGATAATCATGAAAATTATTTAGGTGAAGATTTAAAATTTTGGTCTCATATTTATCGATGGAGTCTCGATTTATTAACCAGGGGAAAGTTTTTGCCAGGACTTACTTCTCTAAAAGAGAAAAATCCTCAAAGTCAGTGGTATTTAATCCTAGATAGTACTATCGATCAAACTCGACTTTCTAAATTTAGTAAACTAATGCCAATTGGATGCTTAGCTTATCTTAAAGGGACTGAATCTGAGGTAGATATCAAAACAAATTTCTTAGAATCACAACAATTAATTTTAGATTTTCTCAGAAATATCATTAATATTTATATACGTTCATTTTCTCAGTCTAGTTCTCTGCTTAATCAAGATTTATTAATTCAACGATGGTTAAAATCTTTAACGGAAATAGATCCTAGTTTTACCGCTTATCAAAATACTCTTAAAAGGCTAGAAAATGCTTTATATAACTGGAGTTTATCTATTCAAGAATACTTAGTTACTTCAACCAATATAACCTTAGGAGTTAATCAATTTAGAGTATGTTTTTATCTAGAATCTCCTAACTCAAAAGCTATCAATTTGGCCGATACTTACTGGAATCTAAAGTATTATTTACAAGCCCTAGATGATAAAGAAATTTTAGTTGATTCTCAGACTATTTGGGAAAATCCTGTTGAACAATTATCATGGGGAGAGAGAACTATTGAAAAGCCCCAAGAAACTTTATTAAAAGGATTAGGATTAGCCTCCCGCCTTTATTCCCCTATCGCAGAAAGTTTACAAGAAAGTCAACCTTTATGTTGTAAACTTAATCCCATTCAAGTCTATGAATTTATTAAATCGAGTGCGACAATCTTAGAAGATAATGGATTGGGTGTTATCTTACCTTCTAGTTTAGCCAGAGAAAAAGAAGAAACCCGATTAGGAATTAGTATTGAAGCTGAAGTTAAATCGAAAAAAGATGAACGTTTAAGCCTGCAAAGTTTACTAAATTACAAACTACAACTAGTAATTGGTCGACAGATAATTTCCCAAAAGGAGTTTGAAAGATTGTTGTATCAAAAATCTCCTTTAGTAGAAATTAATGGGGAATGGATAACCTTACAACCGTCTGACATTCAGGCAGTAAAGACAGTTTTTAATGACTCCTGCAATCAACTAAAATTCTCAGTTGAAGATGCTTTGCGCCTCAGTATAGGGGATAACAAAATGATTGCTAAACTTCCTGTTATTAATTTCAAAACATCTGGAGTTTTACAAAAATTAATCAATAATTTTACAAATAATCAATCAATTGAAATAATCAATAATCCTCCAGGATTTGAAGGAGAATTGCGTCCTTATCAAAAAAGAGGTGTTAGTTGGTTAGTTTTTCTTGAACAATGGGGATTAGGAGCTTGTTTAGCGGATGATATGGGACTAGGAAAAACTCCTCAATTGCTTGCATTTTTACTCCATTTAAAAGCACAAGAGATGTTAAGAGAACCAGTATTATTAGTTTGTCCCACCTCCGTATTAAATAACTGGGAGCGAGAAGTTAAGAAATTTTCTCCTACCTTATCAACTTTAATTCATCATGGAGAAAAACGAAAGAAAGGAAAGTCCTTTACTAAAATAGTAAAGAGTAAACATTTAGTGATTACAAGTTATCCTCTCGTTTATCGAGACACTGAAATCTTAGAACAAGTTGAGTGGAAAGGACTAGTTTTAGACGAAGCTCAAAATATTAAAAATCCCCAAGCTAAACAGTCTCAGGCAGTTCGTAGATTAAAAACAGAATTTCGAGTTGCTTTGACAGGAACACCTGTGGAGAATCGCTTGTCAGAATTATGGTCAATTTTGGATTTTTTAAACCCAGGATTTTTAGGAAACCAGCGATTTTTTCAGCGTCGTTTTGCTGAACCTATTGAAAAATATGGAGATCGGGAGTCTGTACAAATCTTACGGTCACTAGTGCGTCCTTTTATTTTAAGACGCTTAAAAAGCGACCAAAATATTATACAAGATTTGCCTGAAAAACAAGAAATAAATGTATTTTGTGGGTTATCCCCTGAACAAGGTAGACTCTATCAAGAATTAGTAGATAATTCTCTTTATGAACTTGAGAGTAAAACCGGAATTCAACGTCAAGGAATAATTTTTTCATTATTAATAAAACTTAAGCAAATTTGTAATCATCCAGCACAATTCTTAAAAGAGAAACAACTGAGAATACCTGAGCGTTCTGGTAAACTGATGAGGTTAGAAGCGATGTTAGAGGAATTGATCGAAGAAGATGATCGCGCTTTAATTTTTACCCAATTTTCTGAGTGGGGAAAACTATTACAATCTTATTTGCAAAAAAGATTTTCTCAAGATGTTCTATTTTTATATGGTGCAACTCGTCGAGAGAAACGACAAGAAATGATTGATCGCTTTCAAAATGATCCTAATGGGCCTGCCATTTTTATTCTTTCCTTAAAAGCAGGGGGAACCGGATTAAATTTAACTCGTGCTAATCATGTCTTTCATGTTGATCGTTGGTGGAATCCTGCAGTAGAAAATCAAGCAACAGATAGAGCATTTCGTATCGGACAAAAACGAAATGTTCAAATTCATAAATTTATTTGTACAGGAACGTTAGAAGAAAAAATTAATGATTTACTAGAAAATAAAAAACAATTAGCGGAACAAACTGTTGACGCAGGAGAAAATTGGCTAACTAAGTTAGACACTGAACAATTAAGAACTTTATTATTGCTTGATCGTAAAGCAATTATTGATGAAGAGTAGATAGCAAATAATTCCATGCATATTTCCGTATCTATAAAATGTAGATTTTATTTAATTAAAGCTAAGATTTTTTTTGATAAACTAATTATGTAAAAGCTAAAAGTATTTTTTAGTAAAGGTTACTTTTTTCAGCAATTTAATTTTTTAAAAAACCAAATTTCTAGATTTATAGAATACAGTCAAAATAGAAGTTTTAAAAATTATCTTAAGTCCGATAAACATACTCTCTCTCAAAAAAATCATAAAAAATTTACTATTTTTAGTTGAATTTTATTTTTTATGGTTTCTTTTTTATCTTATTTTTTTAAATAATCATTTGAGTTAGTAAACATTTTATGGTAATTATTTTAAGATTCTTTTTAAGATGAAACTATCTACCATAATCTTCTATCAACCAAACTTATTTTAAATAACCTTACTTTTTAGCTAAGTATTCACTAATTAAATTTAGCTGCTTTGTACTTATTTTTGAGTTTAATCCCATAAGGTTTCTTTTATCAAGAGTTTTATAAATCCATAGATGTATTGCTATTCATAACTCTAGATTATTAGAGCAATTAATTTTTTTTCTAAAGAAACTTAAATTTTAAGTGTAATAGATAAGCTTTTAAAAATTAAATAGTATGATTTAAATACATCCATTTTTGGTATACGGGGTTTCCATTTTTCAGGACTTATATTCTCTGAAAATAAAATTTCAATAAAATTATATTTTTGTTTTTAGCTAAGAAATACTTACCTTTATTTAAGGTAAACTTTATCACAGGAGAGATTCTGTAAAATTATATTTTTTAAACTCTTTAGTTTCTTAATTACTAGTTTGTTAAATTAATTTAATTGAGTATTAACCCATTCGGGTATATAAAATATATCTGCTATTTCTTAAGCTTAAAATATTAATCAATCGATAGTATTATAATAGAGGGTTTCAAAACTTATACTAGCCTCTTCGATATTGATTATAATCTACTTTTTCTGAGTTATTAACTATTTTACTATTGATTTATATTTTTTTATTTCTCTAACTTATAAAGTTACTTCTTAATATAAATTTATTAACATTAGATAATATTTTTTTGTTATTATTTTAGAAATAAAAGGAGTTTTATAAATTATTAGTTATTTTAATTTATCTGTGATTTTATACGTAAATTTTACCGCATATATTTTTATATTCTATATAGATCTATTTTAATATTTATTACATGTTCTTTAACAGTACATTTATCTTTGACATATAATCTTATCTACTCAAAGTAAATTTCTAATAATTAACTTATTTTCTATAAATTTTGCTAGTAATTGAATGACAATAAATTACAGAAAATATCAATTTTTATTGAGTATTTTCTAAAATGATTAAAATTACTATTTTAGCTACTTAAGATACTTTTTAAAGTAAGCCAACTAAAAATTTATTCATGAGTTAGAGTACTTGTATTGTCTTATTTTTTCAGATAAAATAAAAAATTTTTTACTTTAAATAAAATTTAAAAATACGTCTTAGGTTACACTAAAAAATTAACAATAATACTAAACAACTCCCTTTAGTTTAATTTTTCTAAATGATAATTTACATCTTTAGAAGTGTCTTTAACAAACTAAAGTTCCTAAACTAGAGTAGAATTATCTATCTAAGTGATTGTTTGAACACAATAATCTTACCAGTTGACATTATAAAAATAAATAGTCAGGAATATGAGTATAGTTAAAGCTAGTATATAGTTGATAATTTACTTGAAAACAGCAGATTTTCGTAAATCATAATTCACTCAAAAACCTATTGTCTCCGACTAGTAGAATAACTATTGAACTTGGACTTAATAACACAAGTTAGATAATTAAGTACTACATAAGTAACACTAATAACTTGGGGTAAAATTTTGGTTTATTTTTACCTAAAATTTAGATTTTATCAAAAAATCTTTTATTCATTATTTTTTAATAGAACCAATTTTTTTACTAATTTAAAGTTATGCTACATAATTGACTAATCCCTCAACAACCTTAATTAGGGAAAGTTCGAGCTAACCTATGAAAACTTGGATTAAAAACAAAATTCCTCGAGTTTCACCAGAAGCTTTATATAAATTGCGCCAGGAACTTCTAGAAGAAGCCAAACTCGAGACTAATTTTCTAGTTTTGACCTTCAGTTCTTGTATTATTGCTAGTTTGGGACTATTGATGGATAGTGCTGCCGTAATTATAGGAGCGATGTTGATTGCACCACTAATGTTACCACTAAGAGCATTGGCACTCGGTGCACTGGATACAAACGGGAAACTTTTAGAGACTAGCTTATTAACCCTAAGTGTAGGCACTCTGATGTCGATCCTCATATCAGGACTAGTGGGGGGATTGTTCGGGGTTCCTGCGGCTTCTTTTGGAGGAGAAATCTTAGCACGGACCCAACCCAACCTAGCGGATTTAGGAGTAGCAGTGATGGCGGGAGGGATTAGTGGGTTTGCTAAAATTCAACGTAAAATCAGCGACGCGTTGGCGGGAACTGCGATTTCAGTAGCCTTAATGCCTCCATTATGTGTTGTAGGTATTGCTTTATCTCAACAAGACTGGCAACTCAGTAGTGGCTCCTTTCTTCTCTATTTAACCAATTTATTAGGGATTACCCTTTCTTCTCTATTTATTTTTACTTTGGGGGGATATTACCTCAATTATAGCCGTACAGGGAAAGCGTTGGGAGGATTTTTCGTCATGACAGGACTTTTAATTTTTCCTTTGTTTATAAGTTTTTGGAATCTTATTCAAGAAGAACGATTTGAAGCTGATATTAAAAAAATTCTTCAGAATAAAACAATTACCGTCGGTCAACAAACGGAACTAATTAAATTTGAGGTTCAATGGCCTCGAGCTCCTTGGAGTAAGAAAAGGCCTACTGTATTTTTAACCGTTCAAGAAAATGCGGACAACCCCGTTACACCGAATCAAGTCCGCTTAGTAGAAACTTTACTTGAACGCTCCTTGGGAAAAAAATTTAAGCTAGTTTTTCTGGCGAGTGAATTACGAGAAGTTCGTGCTGATCAAGAAGAGGAACTCTCTCCCTATTTTCTTTTTAATCCCCTTCCTCCTCCATTAATGCCTCGAAATGAACGTAATTCATCATCCTCTTCTTTGACTCCTTCGTTTCAAGTTGAAGAGAATCTCAAAACGCCGCTATTTCCTTCGGATTAGCGAACTAGTCAAGGCGTAAAGTGTCACAGAACCTTAATCTATTAGTTGAAGTCAGTAGAGTAAATAAAACAGAATTTAAATCTTAACTATCCCGATTGCAGTTTTTTTATGTTAGAAAAGTTCTGAGAAAGTGTTAACTTGAGTTATTAGATTAGCAAGTTAACATTTTATTTCGTCGAGGAAACAAAAGATATGGTAGCTACTCCAGTCCAACAAAAATATGATATTAAAGATATCTCCTTAGCTTCTAAAGGACTGCAGCGCATTGAGTGGGCTGCAAGAGAAATGCCTGTAGTTAGGCAAATCCAACAACGTTTTGTTAAAGAAAAGCCCTTTGCAGGAATTCGTTTAGTCGCTTGCTGTCACGTTACTACCGAAACTGCTAGTTTGGCACTCGCCCTAAAGTCTGGGGGAGCAGATGCTGTACTTATTGCCAGTAACCCTCTTTCTACCCAAGATGATGTAGCAGCTTGTTTAGTAGCTAACTACGATATTCCTGTCTATGCGATTAAAGGGGAAGATAATGAAACTTATAACCGTCATGTTCAAACTGCCCTTGACCATAAGCCCAATATTATTATCGATGATGGTAGTGATGTGGTTGCTACCTTGATTAAGGAACGACAACACCAAATGAACGATATCATCGGAACCACAGAAGAAACCACTACCGGCATTGTGCGTTTGATTGCAATGTTGAATGATGGAGTTCTTACTTTTCCTGCGATGAACGTTAACGATGCTGATACCAAACATCTCTTTGATAACCGCTACGGAACTGGACAATCCACACTTGATGGTATTATTCGCGCTACTAATGTGCTTTTAGCGGGTAAAGTCCTAGTTGTAGCCGGCTATGGTTGGTGTGGTAAAGGCGTTGCTATGCGCGCTCGTGGATTAGGTGCTAACGTTATTGTCACTGAAATTAATCCCGTTAAAGCGATTGAAGCTGCTATGGATGGTTTCCGTGTCATGCCCATGACAGAAGCTGCTACTCACGGCGATGTGTTTGTAACCGTAACTGGAAATAAGCATGTTATCCGTGCTGAACATTTCGAGGTGATGAAAGATGGCGCAATAGTTTGTAATTCAGGTCACTTTGATATTGAAATTGACCTACAATCTTTAGGGGCAAAAGCGGGTGAGGTTAAAGAGGTTCGTAACTTTACCCAAAAATATACACTACCCAGTGGTAAGTCTATCATTGTCTTAGGGGAGGGTCGTTTAATCAATTTGGCTGCAGCAGAAGGTCATCCTAGTGCGGTGATGGATATGAGTTTTGCTAACCAAGCCTTGGCTTGTGAATATCTAGTGAAAAATCAGGGAAAGTTAAAACCAGGAATTTATAAAATCCCTAAAGAACTTGATCAAGATATTGCTGCGTTGAAATTAAAAGCAATGGGCATTACTATTGATACTTTAACTGCAGAACAAACCCAGTACATTAATTCTTGGACTGTTGGAACTTAATCAGCTGAAGATGGGTGGGTTATTCCCGCCCGTAGTGATTTACGGTAAATAATCAATAGTTACCTTCCAAGAGGATCAATGTGATATAGCATGACAAAACTTTCAGTAGAATTAGAACGCTATTTTTTTGAAGAAGAAAGAGCTTCAGATGTTAAACTTGCCGATATTTTATCTTTAGCTGGAGAGCGAATATTTGGATTTTTATTTATTATTTTAGCTTTACCTTCTGCTTTACCGGTTCCTGCTCCAGGTTACTCTGTTCCGTTTGGGATTTTAATGTTTATCTTGGCCATTCAACTGGCTGCAGGGTATAAAGTTCTCTGGTTTCCTGAAAGGATAATGAAGGGGTCAATTAAACTAGAGACAGTGCAGAAGTTTCTAGAAAAAGGACTTCCTTGGTTAAAAAAAATTGAGACATTGACTCGCCCTCGTATGACTTATATTTGTACGAGTTTACCAGGAAGAGTTGTGATCGGTGTGGCGATTGCTTTAATGTCTATTTTTATGATGATTCCTATTCCCGGAACTAATACTCTACCTGCAATTGGAATTTTTGTAACTGCTTTTGGGTTACAAGAAGATGATGGATTTATTAGTCTAGGAGGACTAGTTATTTGTCTGATTGCTGGTACTATGTCAACCTTAATTATCTTTTTAGGAAAAGAAGTTATTGGAGAGATTTTTAGGTTTATAAAATGGTTTTTAGGCAGTTGAAATTTATACGATTACCTATTAACTTAGATACTTAGATCATGACTCACTCTTCAATTCGCCCCGCTAAAATTAGCTTTGTTATCCCCGATTCTATCGCTGAGGAAGTTGGTTTTGAAGTGGGGGACTCTTTGATTGCCATTAATGATTTTCCCCTGCGGGATTTAATAGACTATCAGTTTTTATGTGCTGATGAATATCTAGAATTAGATGTAATTGATAATAAGGGACAAACTCATCGTGTAGAAATTAAAAAAAACTATGATGATGATTTAGGATTAGAGTTTGAAAATGCTTTATTTGATGGGTTAATTCAATGTAATAATCATTGTCCTTTCTGTTTTATTGATCAACAGCCTCCAGGAAAACGAGATAGTCTTTACTTAAAAGATGATGATTATCGTTTGAGTTTCCTTTATGGCAGTTATTTGACTTTGACTAATTTATCTAAGAAGGAATGGGAACGTATTGAAAGAATGCGTCTTTCTCCTTTGTATGTTTCAGTTCACTCAACAGAAGCTAATATACGAATTCGCTTACTGAAAAATCCCCGTGCTGGACAAATCATAGAACAGTTTAAATGGTTTCAGGAACGACAGTTACAAATTCATGCTCAAGTGGTTGTTTGCCCAGGAATTAATGATAGTTTTCATTTGGAAAAAACCTTAACTGATTTAGCTTTATTTCATCAAGGAGACATCCCGACAATTATTTCTGCTGCGGTGGTTCCAGTAGGATTAACTCGCTTTCGTCCTTTAGAAGATGAATTAATTCCGGTCACTAAAACTAAAGCCAAAGAAGTTATTAAACAAGTTCGATCTTTACAAGAAAAATTTTATCACAGATTTAACAGTAATTTTGCTTGGTTAGCTGATGAATGGTTCTTAATTGGACAAGAAGAATTGCCTCCAGAATCTCACTATGAAGATTATCCACAAAGTGATAATGGAGTCGGTTCAATTCGTCAATTTTGCCAGGAATTTAAAACGACAGCAAAACGGTTGTTACCAGCTAAAGTTGATAAGTCGGTTAAGCTAACTTGGGTCGTCGGAAATGCAGTGAAAAAGGCTTTTCAACCCCTGGTTCAAGAATTAAATAAAGTAGATGGATTGACAATTAATTTGGAAGCATTGCAGAGTCATTATTGGGGGCAAGAAACAACAGTAACAGGATTATTGACAGGAGAAGATTTATTGACCCAATTACAAGGAAAAGATTTAGGTGATGGGATTTTATTACCTTCAATTATGCTTAAACACAATGATATTTGTTTTTTAGACGATATGACAGTTAAAGAATTAGCTAAACAATTAAATGTTAAAATTTTTCCTGTTACTGGAATTGAAGAACTTATCGGAATTTGTTTACATAGTTCCACTTCGTCTACTATGTCAAACCGATAGAGAAATGAAGTATTTTTATACAAAAAAAGCCCACCCTTGCGGATTTACTTGATAAGTAACTACACTTTTTTTGTTTCTTTATTTAGAATTTAAATCTATTTTTTAGACTCAACTAGTATTGAAAAATATAGCAAAATGGACAGGTTAATGTCCTGTCCATCTAGATTTATGAAACTTTTGAAAAAGTTGCAAAAAAGCTTAGAACTTCATTTCAGCTGCTTGAACTCTTTCGACTTGTTTCTTCTTAAGAACTAACAGGATTTGAGCTAACATAATCCCTGCTAAGAAAATCAATAACCACTTAACTCGTGTGGGACTTTGTAAAACAATTTCCGTGTCTTTTTGCCCAAAACCACCAATATTAGGATTATTAGTAAGGGCTTCTCCTGCTGCAACTTGTTGTCCTTTAGAAACAATCAGCTGAGGACCTGCAGGAATTGTATTTACTACGTCACCATCAGTCGTCTCTAATGTCACAGTATAACCGCCAGTCTCATTTTGATTAATGGCGGAAACTTTTCCAGCTTGGGATGCTTTAAAAACGTTATTATTGCTAGATTGTCCGTTGGGATATATTTGTCCTCGACCGCGGTTAGCCCCTAAGTGAACAGGATATTTACCAAAGTTCACGGTTTTGTCCGTGGAAGGATCAGGAGATAAAACAGGAAAAATAATCTCTTGATATTGGTCTCCAGGTAAAGGTCCAACAAGAACTACGTTTTCTTGGTCTTCACGGTAGGGTTGAAAGTAGATTTCTCCGATCTTTTCTTGCATTTCTTCAGGAATACGATCAGATGGAGCAATCTTAAAGCCCTCGGGTAACATGAGGACAGCCCCCACATTTAGACCCCCTTTGGATCCATCTCCTAACACTTGTTGGGAATTAGGATCGTATGGAATTTTTACCACTGCCTCGAAAACCGTATCGGGTAGAACCGACTGAGGAATTTCTACTTCAGCAGCCTTTTCTGCTAAATGACAGTTGGCACAAACAATACGTCCAGTTGCTTCTCTGGGGGTTTCTGGAGCTGTTTCTTGCGCCCAGAAAGGATAGGCAGCAGCCCCTTGGGGAAAAGCAACATCGTTAAAAATATAGAGGGCAAAAGTAGCACAAGCAATCAAGATGATCTGCATTGTAACCTGCTTACTTACTTGCCAAATTGCCGAGAAATCGGGTGTTCTCATTGCTAAGTCAAACCACTCAAATCTTAAATGTTAACATTACCAAGGATCGAGACAATTGACCGAATTATACCCACCAGGGGTTTTCATCAGTTCGAAAATCCGTTTCTGTCCAAGTGCTAAAAACTACTTTGTCGTTGTCATCAACATTGACATGAGCCAACATTAATGATTGAGGAGCAGGTCCGCGCGTGACCTTTCCCTGGGCATCATATTGGGAGCCATGACATGGACAGATAAATTTTTCTTCGCTAGTGTTCCAAGGAACAACACAACCTAAATGGGTGCAAACAGCATTAATTCCATAATCACTTAGAGTTTTATCTCCCTCAACTACGATATAAGTAGGATCGCCCTTTAACCCTTGGGTTAGAACGTGATCACCTGGATTGTGAGTCGCTAAAAATTCGCTGGCAATAACATCATTACCAAGAGCATCTTTAGCCGTTACACCACCACTAGCCCCACCACTAGAAGAAGGAATGAAATATTTAACCACCGGATATAATGCCCCAGCTGCTATGCCGGTAATCGTTCCGAAGGTCAATAAATTCATGAATTGGCGACGTCCCATATCGGGGACATCGGACGAACCAGATACTTGAGTCATAACCAATTGTTATTTGTCTACGTTTGCTGATACTTCTGATCACTAAGAATCAGGAGTTACTCGTCTGTGCTGCTTAGAAAGGGTATAATAACAACCTTGAGTCAAATTGAGGACACTTTCACAAAAAACTCAAGTTGCATCATCAAGCCATGCAGTTGTATTCTTGCTCTGAAAACAGATTACAGGTCCGTTTTAAATTATGGCAGAAATTTGCTCAGAAAAATTAGTAAGTTTGGCCGTCAAGTAATTAAGACCAATACAATGAATTCTCTTGATTTAGCTTTTACCCCTGCTTTAGAATTAGCAAAATTAATTCGTGATCGTCAAATTTCTCCTTTAGAATTAACCCAAGTTTACCTTAATCGGATTCAACAATATGATTCCCAATTAGGCAGTTTTTTCGCTATAGCAGGGGACATGGCTATGTCCGATGCTAAAGCTAAAACGGAACAATTGGCCCAGACTTCAGATATTAATGCTCTTCCTCCTTTTTTTGGAGTTCCTACAGCGATTAAAGATCTTAACGCCGTTGCACAAATGCCTTTAAGCTATGGAATTTCCGTCTTTAGAGATAACGTCGCAAATTATGATGATACAGTAGTAACGCGAATCAAAAAGGCAGGATTTATTGTCCTAGGTAAAACAGCGACTTCTCAATTAGGTTCTTTTCCCTATACAGAACCTCCAGGGTTTCCTCCAACTCGTAACCCTTGGCATAGAGATTATGTAGCAGGAGGATCGAGTGGTGGAGCGGCTGCTGCTGTAGCAGCAGGATTATGCCCCATTGCACAAGGATCGGATGGAGGAGGATCGATTCGTATCCCAGCTGCTTGTTGTGGGTTGGTAGGGATTAAGCCTTCTAGAGGTCGGATATCTAATGCTCCCGTAGGAGACTTTCAAAGTGGGATCTCAACCCACGGACCATTAGGGCGAACAGTGGCTGATGCAGCAGCGTTATTGGACGTGATGGCCGGCTATGTTACAGGAGATCCTTATTGGTTAGTATCCCCTGAAATTTCTTTTTTAGAGGCTACTCGTCAATCTTCAATTCCTCTTAAAATTGCCTTTTCCACTCAAATCTACCCGTTTCCTGAACCTGAAATAGTTATCAAAGAAGCAGTTTATAAGACAGCTAAATTATTAGCAGAAATGGGACATGAGGTGGAACCTGACTGTCCTGATTTTCAGGAACTAATCAATCCTTTTAAGCAAATTTGGCAAGCAGGAATTTTAGCGGCTGGGGTTCCTTTAAAAGTATTAAGTCCTATTAACCAGTGGTTAGGAGAACAGGCAAAAATGACAGGTAAATATTTACAGGCAGTTCATCAAATGCAAATTATTTCACGGCAAATTGTTGCTTTTTTTGATCGCTTTGATTTGTTGGTTCTACCTGTTTATCTACAACAACCGATTAAAGTAGGAGAATGGGCTAATTTATCTCCAGAAGAAGTCGTAGAGAATATTATTAAATGGATTGCTCCTTGTCCTCCTTGTAATGCGAGTGGTTTACCGGGGATTACTTTATCGATGGGACAAGATGAAAAAGGGTTACCAGTGGGGGTTCAATTAATTGGAAAACCTGCTGACGAATTAACATTAATTCGGGTGGCAGCACAGTTAGAACAAATGACTGATCGTCTTTCATTTAAAATGAACCAATTATAATCTTAACGATCCATCCAATTTGCCTACTAACTAGCAACTTGGTTCACCAAGGTAAACGTTCTTTTTGTATGAGTTTTTGTATAAAAGGGATTGAGTTTTTAAAAAATTAACTATAACTTTTCATAACGCGCCCACAACTCCAGAAATTATTATAATATGCTTGGCTGATTTCATCACCTTGTTCTGAAAAAGAATCTATCGCAATACCATTTCTGCCTGTTTCTTTACCAGAACTGTGAATATAGTTTCCATCTCCTAGATAAAGAGCAACATGGTTGACTTGCCTTTGCCCAAAAAAAATTAAATCTCCAGCTAAAAGGTCTTCTTTCTCAATTCTTTGGGTAAAAACTTCTTGTTCATGAGAATCTCTTGGTAGCCAGATTCCTGATACCGCAAAAGCTCTTTGTATTAATCCTGAACAATCATAATTTGGCCCAATAGTTCCCCCCCATAAATAATAATTAGGTTGTTCCATAGCCGCCTTTGTAAAGGCAATAACTTTTCCTAAACGAGGTGAAATGTCATTACGGTTAAAAATGATAGGATTATAAGGTTTACTCACAGGTTTTAATGCTGATAGTTGAGTGAGAGGTAGCCATGCTAAATAGTCGTCTTCCTTTAGACAAACTTGGACAGCTTTCTCAGTGGCAGTATTCAATAAAACGGTAAAATTTCTTCCAGTAGCTGCTTGAGTCGCTAATTCTTGGCATTGAGAAGAATTAAATAAATTTAAAGGAATATGATTACAATATTCACCGCAAACTGAAGGAAGTAGAGAGTTAAGAAAAGTCATAATTTTAGACCAATAACAAAGGGCAATTTATTTAAAAAATAAATTAGACATCATTCAAGTTGAAGGTAAAGCAAAGCAACGGGCAATGGTAAAAATTTTAGTTTTTTAAATAAGACTTTTTAACACAAAGCCATGTATTTATCCACAGACTACTTATGTCAAGAGATGAAAACAATAAATAGCTTATTTTTTAAAAAAATTCGCTACGATTTATTGTGTGTATCAAAAAAGAGTTAAGTACATTCTAAGCATGTCTATGACTTTTTACTTCAAATTAATCTCCAAATACCTGTTAGGAATTATTCAAGATGGATTGTCGCCACATTAAGTTTTCTGTCGACAAAGCTGAAGTTGATCTTATACAACTTCAAGCATTATTCAATGAGGTAGCATTTTGGGCAAGAGAAAGAACTCTTGAAGACTTAAGGATTGCACTTGCAAACAGTAATCCAATCGTTACTGTTTGGGATACAACCAGAATGATTGGTTTTTGTCGGGGGATATCTGATGGAATTTATCGAGGAACTATCTGGGATGTTCTCGTTTGCCCAGAATACCAAGGATTAGGTTTAGGACGCAAGTTAGTAGAAACAGCCTTAAGTCACCCATTAATGTGTCGGGTTGAACGAGTTTATTTAATGACGACTTACCAACGAAAGTTTTATGAACGCATTGGCTTTCAAGAAAATCAGTCAACTACTATGGTATTACAAAACACCTATGAAATTAATTCTCTGCCTCTGAGTGGAGAATCTTTTGAATATATGCTGAAGGAATCGGAACAGGTATTTGGGTAATTTTTTCCAAAACCTTTAAGACAGGGGTTTCTTACTTTTAGTATTCCTCATTTTACAACAAAAATTCACATATTGACTATGATAACAAGTGCTTGTAATAAATATTGTTCATTAACTACTGAGTAGGTAATATTAAATGAATATAGAGTAGGAAAGCAGTTAAGAAATCGCAATTACTAAATAGCAAATTGCCTACAAATTTAGTTAACAGAATTGGATGAGCAAGCACTACCAAGGTTAGCTTGCAATCAAAAAATTTTCTTTAGAATAAGAATAAAAACATAAGTTTTATGTTCAAACCCAAAAATGGCAAGTTAAAGATATTGCCAATTAAATGGAACTGTAACAGAATATAATTAGAAAAAATCTAGATAAATTTTGTTATAAAGAAAGGTACTGTAGTTTTACATGATGAGTAAAAGATAAATAAATTGGAGTATAAAAAAATTTTAAATATTTAAAATTATTCTTATAAAAAGAAAAAGAAATTATTATAGTAGATTATTATCTAATAACTTAAAAAGAGAAAAATAAAATTAATTTCCGAAAAATATTTGATTATATTTAAAAGAATAGACACAGCAATCATCGAAAATAATCGCAGTTATGACAATAATGTAAAATTTACCACTAAAATACCAAGTAAATATTTTATATCTAAAAAATTAGATATTTTGTAAGTTTATAAATTATCCTTCTAGTTAACTTATTTTTATTTTTAACACTCCTGCTATTTTCTCTAAAAGTAGGCTGTTAAATCGAAATTATTACCTGAATTAAAATTTTTTTGTATAAAAAATAATCTTTTTGATATACATTAGCTGATTTTAATAGTCTTAATACTCAGTCTTAGGTTTTTTAAAAAATTATTAAAAATTTCTTTTTTAATAAAACTGGGTATATAAAATATAAACATTTTATATACCCAGTTTTATTTTTTACAAATTATTTATCTTCTAATTTAAAGTTTTTAATTAAGTATCAATTTATTGTTTTAAACTTTTCAATTCTGATTAAAAATTCTTGTCCTTATTCTATAATTATTTTACTATTATTTTTAGAATTGTTATCTTTATAATGCTTATGATCACTTCTCTATCTAAATAGACTTACATTAGAAAATAACTTTTTTATATTTCAATAATAGCAATTTTATTGATTATAAATTATTTCAATTTCTAAAATTTTTTAGTATAAATTTTTAACTTATTATTTGAATATTGTTTTTATTTCTTGTTCACTTACTCCATTTATTATGGACATAATTTAAATTTAACTATTAAAGATATCTTTAATAATTTTTATTTTAAATTTTCCCTAAAAAGTTATTTTTTAATAGTAATTTAATTTTAAATTTGCTTTCATATTAATTAAATCTATGATAACAAACTCTCTTGAGATAGATGGTTTCTTCTACTCAAGGCAAATCTCTTATAGTTAATTCATCATTCAGGCAAAATTTTCCAGTGCTTGATCAATTACAAATATAAGTTAATGTTTAGTATATTTTTAAGAACAATCAAGCTATTAATCAATAACAATAAATTTTTTAAATTAAATTAAACCAAACTTAATTTAAAAAATTTACTTGCTATACATAGTAATTATAGCTTTTAACAAGCCCATTAATAATATTAATGTGTCTTTATATATTAAATTATTACATAATTAGTTTATCAAAACTAAGATCTGTTTAAGCTATTTGAAAATTTATTTGTCTTTAATAAAGACATTTCCTTGACGTAAGATAATCCACCCTTTTTTTGTCCATTTTGCAACAGTTGAGGGAATTCCACTTACATATTTTTCTTCAGAAGTTAAGTCACTATCATCTAGGGTATAAACATCAAGAAAAGTTGCCGCAATCGCTCTCATAGTTTCTAATGGAGGATGTCCTGATAAATTAGAACTAGTAGTAGCTAAACATCCTGTTTTTGCTAAGATTGCTTGGGCAATTTTATGGTTGGGAATACGAAGACCAATAGTACCTGAATTAGTAGGATTTATTGTTGTTGGAACCAGGGGCGAAGCAGGTAAAACTAACGTTAATGCTCCAGGCCAATAACGTTGAGCTGTTTGTTGCCAAATATCCAATTCTTGAAGAGTTCCTTTAACGTATTGCCAAAGATCTTCAGGATATGCTCCCATTAAAATTAAGGGTTTGTCGGGAGAGCGTTTTTTAAGAGAAAATATCAGGAAAGCACTTTTAGGTAAGACCCCCAGAGCAGGAACAGTATCTGTAGGAAAACTTACCACTTGACCAGTTTTTGCGACTTTAATTAATTGAGATTGACAAACTTTAGGCATTTTTTTTAAAAGTAATTACTATAAATTTGTTTAAATTCTTTTAAAGAACTCCCCTATTAAGTAGAATTGCTCTATGTAAAATAGTCCTTGTTAACTTTACCATAACGTAATTTTTTATTTCTGCTTTTAAACCTAGTAAATTTACTCCTAATAAATCTATCCTAATTAAATTAACTTGTTTTAAATTTACTTTACGTAAAAAAATATCATTTAAGTCTACGTAGTTTAAATTGGCATGGATTAATTTATGTCTTAATAAATCCTTTTTTTTTATATCAACACCTTGTAAATTAACCATTATTAAGTCACGATAATAGAAGTATTGAAAGAACTAAAGTAAAGTACAATAATGTGCTGCTGTAATTTTCATGACTATGAACATAGGAGTTTTGTGGATAATAATTATGGGGATGAGTATAAGGTTTTTTTTACTTTACGATAGTAAAATTAGCATGTTTAGAAAAATGTCTATCAAATTGACGAGACTTATGCTGCTTAAAAGCGTAATTAGATTCTCGGAGTCCAGCTACTGTTCTAGCCATTAACTGTTTATTATTTTTCCGAAGGAAAATACCAAATAAATGCTAAATCTTGATAAAACTGGTTAATCCTGTTAAAGGATACACTTCTTTGTAATCTCAACACTCTGTAAGAGTATTCTACTCATTTCATTAATACATAAAGAAACTAATTAAATAATAACACCAGTTTACAGAACTATCATAGTGGATTAGGTATTGACTTAAAATAATCAATGAACTAGCTGCATCAATTAGGATAAATCCTAATTGATAGGAAATGAGAATTAAAATACGAAAAAAAAATTAAGTCTGTATTCAGACAGTGAGGAAATGGGGATTAAAGATGAATAAATTAGTTTCTCTATGAATAACTAATCAGAAAAACTAACTTAATTTGTTGATAATTTATCTTTGATTTCTTTTTGTTTGAAAGTTAACGTCCAATTGTTAGTGATTATAAAGAATAAAAATACCAATCGAAAGCCAGATATTAACTAAACAACCTTGATATTAAAATAGTTTATAGATAAAAAATGTAGAAGACAATATAGTATATGACCTATCGAACTATTGATAATATAACAAAGTTAATTTAGTAAGAAATAAAACTCATATGAGTATATCTAAAAAGTGGAACTATACTCAAAAAAACTGATATAAATAATTCTTACTTTATTAAAAGAGGAAAGTAGACTGACTATTAATATTGTCAAAAAAACTGAAAGTTAAAATATATTCTTTATTTCCTTCTCTTTAAAGATTCGTTTTACATGAAATATCTAAAGAGAACTATCTTTTCCTCATGACAACCTCACCTAGTTTATATTCGTAAAAACTACAAAACCGTGTACATCACCAGGTATTATCTATAACTGAATGACAGAACAATTCAGCTAGGATGTCAAGATGATTAACTGGACCGATCAAAATCTAGGAAAAGATTGGGTAAAAAAATTATTTTGGGTAGGAGTCGTCATTACTCTAGTAATTTTCTTATTTAATTTCACTTTAATAGGGTTTGGGGTATACGGAGACGGGATAGGGTATTATACACCTCTACGTTCCTTGATTTTTGACGGTGATCTTCAAATTTATGATGAATATGAGTATTTATCTTATTCTAAGTCTAATTTTAGTGGGGTTGCTCGCGTAGATAAAGCTATCCCACAATATAGTAAATATACCTTGGGTTTAGGATTGATGCTATCACCCTTTTTTGCCCTCGGACATCTTGCAACCTTAATTGCAAATACTTTGGGGTTAGAAATTGAACCGAATGGACTGACTTGGAGTTATGAATTATTCTATTGTTTGGGCAGTATTACATTAGGCATTTTGGGATTAATTGCTTGCTATAAAGCCGCTCGATTATTTTTTAGTCAGACCGCTTCTGTCTTAGGTGTAGCAGGAATTTGGTTTGCCTCTCCTTTGAGTTTTTACCTTACTCTAGAAGTTTCTATGTCTCATGCTGTTTCTCAATTTTTAATTTCTGTCTTTCTCTATATTTGTATTTCTACAGCTTGGGTAAAACAACGCCGTCAACAAATTTTACTAGGACTAGTTTTGGGATTAGGGACATTTGTTCGTCTTCAAAATATTTTGTTTGCTATTGTTCCTATCACTATGATTATCTGGAATATAATTAATAGAGTCATTAAAGCTAACCAAATTAGTAGAAATTTTCCCTGGAAAGGGATGATTAAATTCCCAGATATTACTTCATTAGTTGTCATAGGATTGGTAACATGTTTAATGCAGCTTCCCCAAATGTTTATCTATCAATGGCAGTATAGTAGTTTTTTTAAAATCCCTTATCTAGAAGAGGGGGGAGCAGAAGGATATGAGTCCAGTTTTAACTGGATTAAACCCCAAATCAGTAATGTTTTATTTTCGGGACATCGCGGGTTATTTTTTTGGCATCCTGTATTATTGTTAAGTATCATTGGCTTGATTTTAGTTTATAAAAAATTACCAATATTAGTAACAAGTTTTTTACTAGCTTTTGGATTACAAGTTTATTTAGTTTCTTCTTGGTGGTGTTGGTGGCAAGGCTCAAGTTTTGGAGGAAGAATGTTTATAAATTGTAGTTTAATTTTTGTTTGGGGATTAGCAGCTTTTTGGGATAATTTATCCTATAAGAGATCACGACTAATTGGAGTAGGGGTGACTTTATTTTTAATCGGATGGAATGTCTTATTAATTTTACAATATGAATCAGGGATGATTCCTTCAGAAGACGCTGTTACCATTGGAGAAGTTTTAGGTAATCAATTGTTTGCTATTCCTCATTTTATAAATCATGTTTTTAATCGCTAGTCGTTAATTAACGATTTTCTAACTTAAAAATATTCGATTATTTACTTTAAATTGTTAATTATAAAGGTAATTTTTAACCCTAGTGAATTAATGATCAGTTATCATATAGGGTGAAGTTTTAGTAACTTTTAATTGCAGATGTCTCCAGTTATTCCTTCTGAAAGCTTAGCTTGGTTGTATCGAGGAACTCATGAAATCTTCCCCCATCAACCCAATTCAGATAACTTTGAAGAAAACCTTGAAAATTATCTAAGAAAATGCAATCATCCCCTCAGGGTCAAGTTAGGAATTGACCCCACAGATTCGAACATTCACCTAGGACATAGTATTCCTTTTCGAAAGTTAAGAGCGTTTCAGGATGCAGGCCATACTGCCGTAGTCATCATAGGAGATTTCACTGCACAAATTGGTGACCCGACAGGAAGATCAGAAGTTAGAAAACAATTAACGCCCGAACAGGTTCAGGAAAATGCGAAAAACTATTTAGAACAATTGTCTCCTATCCTTGATTTCGAGACTCCAGGACGATTAGAGATTCGCTATAATTCTGAATGGTTAAAAGAATTAAATTTAGATAAAGTTCAAGAATTATTAGCCACAATGACCGTTGGACAAATGTTAGCTAAAGAAGGATTTGCAGAAAGATTTAAACAAGAAAATCCTATTTTTCTTCATGAATTTCTGTACCCCTTAATGCAGGGTTATGATTCAGTGATGATAGATGCAGATATAGAATTGGGGGGGACGGATCAAAAATTCAATATTGCTGTAGGAAGAGACTTACAAAGACACTTTGGAAAAACTCCTCAGTTTGGTTTATTATTACCTATCTTGATTGGGACAGATGGCTATCGGAAAATGTCTAAATCCCTCAATAATTATGTTGGGTTAAAAGAAAATGCATTGTCGATGTATTCAAAGTTAGAAAAGACTCCAGATACTTTGATTAGAAGTTATTTTGAGTTATTAACTAAATTACCCTTAGATGATTTATCGGAAAATCCGAGAGACTGTCAAAAACAATTAGGGATTGAAATTGTTTCTCAATTCCATGGAAGAGAAGCTGCTTTAACTGCAAAAAAAACCGCTGAAGAGTTAGTAAAAAAAAGGAGTGGAACCTCGAGAGATATAGTAGCCGAATATGACCTCTCTGGAATAGAATTTCCTGCCAAACTATTTTATATTTTAAATGCCAGTGGATTATGTAGCAGTAGTGGAGAAGGAAGACGACAACTTCAAGGGGGCGCAGTGCGTTTAGATGGTGAGCGTGTTACTGATGTTAACTTAAGTTTTGAAACTGTAAAAGAACTCCAAGGAAAAGTATTA
The DNA here is from genome assembly GCF_003574135.1 of cyanobacterium endosymbiont of Rhopalodia gibberula. Lineage (GTDB taxonomy): Bacteria > Cyanobacteriota > Cyanobacteriia > Cyanobacteriales > Microcystaceae > Rippkaea. The sequence continues at coordinate 252,859 of NZ_AP018341.1, forward strand.
CAAGTGGGGAAGAAAAAATTCGTTAGGTTAGTTTGAACGATTGACGTAAGTTCTGTCTTCATAGCTCCTTCATCCTTCTTTATTCTCAAACTCTCTCCTCTTTTACTTGTTTTTATTGTTTCTTGATACAAATAAGTTCCCACAAATAAGTTTAGAGATCATTGAGTATTTTTTTAAAAAAAGTTAGGATATAGCCTATAAATCAAGTATACTAATAAATAGTCATACAGAAACAACATCCTAACTAAAATAACTAAGACCTTTCATATAATTTTCTATCTATTGATACTCTACTTTAACTAGAGATAAGAGATCTTAATAGTTAATTAATAAAAAGTGAACTGAACTATACAGGTTAAGTTGCTCTTGGGCTACAGTATTTTCTACTTTAATATTTCTAGTTTAGTACCTAAAGTGGCGTCATTCAGTAAAGATTCTGTGGCAGAAGAAGTATTTAATCAAAAATTGAAAAAATATGTAAATTTAGATGATGGCAAATGAAAATCTTTTAATTGTTTCAATTCTATAAATCAATCTGTACTAATTAATATAAAATTTGATTTTATATTTACTCACACTTATCTACTTAACATACACTTTCTGCCTACAAAATTAACAATTTTGTAGTTCGCTAAAATAAGAACTTACATAAATTGTTCGAGATGTATAACAATTTAGAAAATAACATAAATTTTGGGTAAAATTTTAGATATTCATTCTTTCTTCTAAATTTCCGTTAAGTTAATTAATAACGGCTTGTTCCAAAGAAATTGGAGAAACTCCTGCTAAATTTAAAATCTTAGGAATCAAATCTTCGCGTTTAACAGCCATAACATGAACTCCTTGACATAATTCCCTGGCCAGTTGCACTTGTTCGGCAGCAATTTTAACTCCTTCTTGCAAAGCGTCATCCGCATTAGCCAACCTTTGGATAGTTGTTTCAGGAATTTTTACTCCAGGAACATTACGATTAATAAAATTAGCATTTTTAGCTGATTTCAAAAGAAAAATTCCCGCCAAAATTGGTTTACCCGTCCCTGCAGCTATTTGTTGCATAAACTTATCTAATTGCTCAAAGTCTGTAATTAATTGACTCTGAAAAAATTGCGCCCCTGCTGCTAATTTTCGTTCGAATCTTCGTTGTAAACCAGACCAACTGGGGCATTGAGGATCAACTGCTGCTCCAGCAAATAAATCTAGAGGATCATCGGGAAGAGATTGATAATTAAAATCAACCCCACGATTAAGATTATCAATCATTTTGAGTAGCCGAACAGATTCTAATTCAAATACTGCTTTTGCTTTTTTGTGATCGCCTGCATTAACTGGATCACCAGTTAATGCCAGAACATTGCGCAATCCTAGAGCATAAGCTCCCATTAAATCAGCTTGTAGTCCAATTACATTACGATCACGGCAAGCCATCTGACAAATAGGTTCCACCCCATATTGTAACAACAAGGCTGAAGCTGCAATGGAAGACATTCGCAAGACAGCTCTACTCCCATCAGTTACATTAACGCCATGAACTCTCCCTTTAAGTTTTTGGGCCATCTCCACCATACGGACAGGATTTCCTCCTTTGGGAGGAGTCACTTCTGCAGTAATTAGAAATTCTTTATTTTGAACAGCTTGTCGAAAACGACTGATCATGAGAATAATGACGGATAGAATAAAGATTTTTAGGTAGTTTTTAAAAGGAGGTTAAATATCCCAAAACTACTTTAACTCGTTCTAAAGTTTGGTTTGCAACGGCTTCAGCTTTTTCTTTTCCCTTTTTTAAAACCGATTCTAAATAGTCTTTATTATCCATGATTTCTTTATATTTTACCTGAATAGGTTTGAGAGCTTCTACCGTTGTTTCACTTAGTAGAGGTTTAAAATTTCCCCACCCCATCCCTTGACATTCAAAAATTACTTGTTCTTTCGTTTTTCCTGATAATAAACCGTATAATTTTAATAAGTTATTACATTCAGGACGTTCTAGATTATCAAATTCTAAACCTCGAATAGGGTCAGTTTTACAGCGTTTAATCTTTTTATTGATTAATTCAGGAGAATCTAATAGATTTATTCTACTCATATCCGAGATATCAGATTTAGACATTTTGCGTGTACCATCGGTTAGACTCATAATCCTCGCACCTTCAGTTCTTATTAAAGGTTCAGGGACTTTAACCACAGGGTTTTCAGGAGTTGCAAATTGATCATTTAAACGGATAGCGATATCGCGGGTTAATTCTAAATGCTGTTTTTGATCTTCCCCTACAGGAACACAATCAGCATCGTACAGAAGAATGTCGGCAGCCATCAATACGGGATAGCCCAGTAAGCCAACACTAACGTTCTCTCCTTGTTTAAGCGCTTTTTCCTTGAACTGTACCATCCGTTCTAGCCAATTTAGAGGAGTAATACAGTTTAGTAGCCAAGCCAGTTCACTATGAGCTGTTACATGGGACTGAACAAAGATAGTCGCGTGCTCCAAATCAATACCACAGGCTAGGTAAAGAGCGGCAATCGTATAGGTATTCTGAGCTAAAGTTTGAGGGTCGTGGGGAATCGTAATGGCGTGTAGGTCTACTACACAGAAGAAATTATCGTAATTTTGCTGAATCTGTACCCAATTGCTAATTGCTCCTAAATAGTTACCTAAATGTAGATTTCCTGTGGGTTGAACCCCTGATAATACTCGTTGTTTGCCCATTCTTAATTGCACTGTTAACGATTATGGCTTATCTTTTATCATAGTAATTATCGACAACTCGAAGGCATGCCTACATTCTTAAATAGAAAATCTATCCCTATCATTTAAATGCCTTAATTGTCAAAGATAAAAGGTATACAAACCAAAGAAGATTACTTTTTGGTTAGAAGATTAGGGGAAAAAATTCTCGTTCCCCTAATTTAGCGATCTATCACCCTGTTTTTTATCTCGGTCTCGACGGTGGCGATTATGCAACTCTACGTTAGTTAGGTAGTAGGATCGCCACTTGACTAGGATCAGCAACCCTAGGACGGACAAAAAGGTATATTAAGGGTAGGCTCTACACTGTTTAGAACCCATTGCGACCCCATACAACCATTGCTAGAGACCAAGTAAATAAGGCTAAAGTACCAACCCAACCGAGAGCTAAAATATCCATAGTTGTTTATGTCTGTGACTAATGTACTTGTTCAAAATTATAGACTCCATAATACTTCTATTAGGTTAAGTTATGGAAGACCATGGAGTAACAAGTATCGGACTTAGAATGTCTTAAATAGCTCAAGACAGGTAGTTTAAAGTTCATCACTTTTACGGAAATTATCCGACAGCCAGGACGATTAATTACTCTTCGATCAAATTAGACCCTTAAAATTTTTAACAGTGGGATTTAGAATCGGCAATCACTTTATTAAGTGTATTTTCGTCTGTTATTACTTACTATTACATTATTTGCCTCGATAACAATTGTTATCAAGACGATTAGGAAGTTATGGCTTTTGGGTTAACTTGAAGACTGGTTATTGTAGAAATGTCTGTAAATTTAATTGATAACTCAGTCTAATTAAGTTTGTTAGCTGTCAAGAGTATTCTTTTTTTAAGATCACTTATTTTTACCTTAATTTAGCTTTTTTTTATTTATTAATTACACTTTTAACTAAATTTTTAGCACTAATTAAATTAAAAATTATGAGCATTTTATAATTTCTATAGCCAAGAAATAAAACAGTTTAAAATTTCTGATAAATTAACTGAACTATGTTAATAGAGTATAACGAAATCCTGGTATTTTTACTCTAATGAAGATTGATTGTCCCTACTTATATAGAAAAAAACAGTGATTATTTTTATAAAAATAATCACTGTTTTTTTCTATATTTTCTCATAAGTTTATTCAATTTTTAATGACTCTAAATTTAGATTCCCTTTAATTTAAATATGATATCTTTACTTTTTTTCTTGTCCTGGAAAAAATTTTGGGGTTACAAGTTAAATCCTACAGTTCTTGCTCTTCTAATTATGTTAGCTAAACTTTCAGATAAGCTAATATCTAAAAATTGCTTTTTTTGAGTATATTTCTATTTTAGCCTTATTTAAGCTTATCTAGTTAATAGTTAAAGAACTAATTTTTTCAGGTATTCGCCGTACACAAATGAGGTGCACTCATCAATTTCTCCTAAATACACGAAAAATATTGTTAACTCAGCAAGATTTAATTACCCACCATCTGCTGTACTTTTTTTTGTAACTTACGATCTTGGGATATGATGGTCTCAATCTGCCGAAAACGCTTTATTTCTAATCCTTGAGACTGGATCACACGCTCTTTTTTTTGTTCCGTATTGACGACAATCTCTTCTACTTCACTTATGGTCTTCTGGAATTTCTCTAGTTCCTCTGATGAAGCCTGAAGTCCAGTTGCATAGTTATAGTTATTTTGACTTTGTCCAATTTCCATAAATCGTTCGTAACTTAGTCCACCTTTTTTGATTGTCATTGCCATTTTTCGTTGGGTTCTATAGTCAATTTCTTGAAATTGTTGTAGAATCTGAGCAAATTGTCTCAGTTCTAAGGGGCTAATTTCTGAATGATCGGCTTCAAAAAACTGGGTAGTTCTAGCTTCAATTTGACTATGGACAGGTAAGGATATAGATAAGCACAAAACTCCTGTAATTCCTCCGGCTAGAATTAGTTTAAGCATTAGATAAATTCACTTTATGGATTGTTGATAAATGTATAAAAATCTCAGTTTTTCTAAAACGTTAACACAGTCATCCTAAAAATTGCAAGTCATTAGCTTGTGATTAATTGTATTGTCGACCTATAATAACTAGGTATCCAACTTTTTCGAGGTTGTGATCTCCAATAGTATAGTTGATTTCTAGATTTAGGTCTTAATGAAACTGTATCGCTAAGATTTCTTTAATATGTCTCTAGTTCGTATTTTAGTCTATTTTAAGACACCGTTGTTTGAAAGCAATTGATAAAGATATCAGCTATATTTTCTCTGCGGCTCCTTCTTAAATTTCTATATTATTACCATCCAAAATCCCAATGGTTAACGCACCATTAAAAAAAATTTCACATTACTTCTTCCTGATACGTCTTGCTCGGCGACAGTAGAAATTTGTCCGAATAAATTAGCTGCTGGGTAGACCCACTATACTAGGGTGACCTTATAGTTAGGAAAGAACACAACTTTTAGATAATCACTAACATTAAGAGCGTTATTCACCAAGCTGATACTGATATAATTAATTTAATAATCCGCTTAGCTATGAAATATTCTGAAGTAGGTTTATCACCAAAAATAAAAATATAAGAAGCAATATTTAAATTGAAATCATGCTTTTGCTTTAGACAGTTATAAAAGGTAATGATGTGTAAGATATTTAAATGTTGGCGTTTGTATTTATAAATGCGCTTAACGACTCGCTTGAATGCACGCCATTGAAGACGAAAAGACGGATCATCTATAAACTTTTCTGATTTTTATACTTTATCGAGATATTTGATTCAAATCTTCCAATTTTTTAAACTAACTGTGGTAGTCTAGGGTGACTTTGAACTATCTAACTATAAAGAGTGACCCCGTTAGTAACGTTGATAAATTTTTCGGTATTACCTAAAAATCCAATGTGGACATGCTCGAAAAATTGTTGATTAATTTCGCAGATAATTTCTATAAGTCCAGGAAATAACCGACTAAAAATACTTAAGGAATATTTTTCTAAGGCTTCAGGTAATAGAAAATGGTTGGCTATAACCAAAAATATTTTGGATGATCTCCTTCCTGCTTTCTATTACCGTAGGGTGTTGGCAGTGTTAACTTTGTATCCCAAAACAGGGAGTAGTAAGGAATTCCTTTAACTATATAGTCAGGAACCCGATGAACTTGGTAAGCTCCACACTTCTTAGTATAAGGTTTCGTATAACTTCTAAAATTAACGGTGACTGAAGTTTCAAGATAGACTACTTTCCAGAGATTACCATTTTGTAGTCATTTATTCAGTAATTTTAACTTCTCAACTATTATGAATTTCTTGGCTAAAAATTTCAAATTTGGAGCTAATTATATAACTAATAGCTAAAATTTATAAACTCGATAAAGAGTCTATATAACAGGCAGCTAATCTTCCCAATTTTCCATTTCCCGATCCGAGTTTTTTCTCGGAATCCATTAACTATTGAATATTTAGTCCTGATTCTTCTGCTACTTAGTAGATTTTCAATATCTAGGTTAATTAAATTGTTACTTAAATTTGGAATAATTAAGAATTATACTGATAAGTAGCAGGCAACTTTAATATCTATTTAGATTAGTTTGTATCGTATATAAGCTAACGTTGAGAAAAATAATCACCGAAAGTATAAGCTAATGCAATTTAGACATAATCTGTTGTAGCAATAGTCGAAAACTTTTCCTAAATGTAGAAAATATTATCGAAGATCGCTCGTCGAAGAGTTTCTATTTTTAATCCAAAAAAATTATCTTCCGTGGCAAATTCTCTCAATGAAGATATATTCATCAGTCTTTTGTTACCTTTTTTATTAGACGATATATGATTCTAAGTTTAAAGTGAGTCGTCCCTAAAATAGTCTTGAAGAAATCTTAAAATCTTTATTGAAGTTAAAAAGAGAGAAATTTAGGTTAGGTTATTGAATAATTTCTTCTGAATTAATAATTGAAAATCTGCGTTATTGATAAATATACTGACATACTTTCCAGTCAAATAAAAAATAATAATGGTATAGTATGCCAATAAAATATCGGTAAACTCAAATCAGACTTAATTTTTTATCAGTTTGAGAACTTCTCGTTGTAGGGAAGGATTGTTTTGAACTTTAGTGGCAATCTCATTAAACTCCCGGATGGTAAATCCTTGAGATTTGACTAATTCCCTTTGTTTGAGTAGATCTTCTTGGGCAATTTTTTTTACTTCAGGAAAAACATTCTCAAATTTTTCAAGATCTTCATTTGAGAAGTTCTCTATAGGCACTCCTGTGTTGCTCTTTCCTTGAGCAATTTCTCGAAAACGTTGTCTGCTTAATCCTTCACTTTCAAGTACTTTAAGCATTTTTTGTGTAGTTTCTTGGGCTAAACTCCGTTGTTTTTTGATAGTTAGAGCAAATTTTTCTAAGTCTTTTACCGTGAGATTTTTAGAAATCTGAGCTATGGTATGTCCCTGAGTTATCTGTTTAAATGCACTTCCTAATACATAGTCCCCTGTTTGACTCCAAGTTGGCAGTCCTCTCACTCCCAATAATAAAGGTAACACTCCGATAAACTTTCCTAAAAGCAGTTTTTGAAACATTGTATGATTTCCTTAGACATATAAATCTGTGGCTATCTGTAAATTTTAGATAGTCCTTTTGTCCTCTATTCATTGGTAATGTAAAGAGTTCTATCAATTTTAACAACTCTTGGTTCAAAAAAAAATATATGTAGGAATGTCAAAAAAAATTTATCTTTTTTTAGCTTTATCTGAATGAATAAATCCTCTCTTACGTAAATAACTACCCCTGTTATAAATCAAATAAATTATTTATCATAACTTAGTTAAATATATGTTACCTAGATTGCATTAGTACCATACTAGAATAGTTTCATACTAAATTCATTCAAGCTAATTTAATGAATATTTTATATTTTAATATGAGACAATGTTAGACTAATTAAACTTAATTAATATCTGTAATCCACTTATTATATAAATTTATGGTTTAGCCGTCAATTTACTTTTTCTGAAAAAGATTCTTGATTGTCTACACGAAATCAAGCATTGAGTTTAATACCTATTAAAGGTATTCTTATCGAAATAATCTCAAGTTTCTCTTAGTTTCTACAGTAACATTTTGACTAAATATTAAAAAGTATAGATTAATCTTCTATCATTTAATTAATAATATGAAATTACTTTTTTTATAAAAAAATTTATTAATGGATATATAGAAAATTTAAGAATCTTTTAAGCTCCAATTCTAAAAAATAACTTTATTTTTTAGAATTGGAGCTTAAAAGACCTTGGTTGACAGTAATAAATATATTTCTTATCAAACTTAAAAGTTTTGCATAACTAATAGAATTTAATTATTCTACTACCTTTTAAATAAAAGGGTAGTACTATCTATCTGAGAAAAGGATTATAAAGAACTAAAATTAGTTAATACTCCATAAATTCCCCAAATAGCCATTGCCCGTAGATAATGACATACACGAAAAGTTCCAACAGCCGTTATCGCTTCAGGAGTACGAAATTGTAAGCCATTTTCATATATTTGTTTAATCACTACTTCAGTTAACTTCAACGCCTCGTCTCTGCGTCCCATTTGTACGAGAAATGCCGCCAAACCAAAGTTAATTCCTATCCAAACTTCTTGAGGATGGGTCGAATTAGGATCTTCGGGAATTCCATCAGGCTTCATACCATTTGCTGCCCCATATTTCCCTTCTTGAAACTTCAAAAAACAAGCATCATAAATTTTGTTTAAGGTTGACTGGATATATTGCTCTTCAACTATATCAGGCAACCCTAATAAACGGGCATAAAATTGACCACACAATTGATCTGCCATCACCACATTAGAACCACTTTTACTATCGAGTTGATAGTATTCTCCATTCCATAAAGTCTTGTGATAAATCAACCGAGATTGTTTTAACCAGTGATTGTAACTTTTTATATGATCACTGACTAGTTTTAGTTCGAATTCTAAATTGATTGGAGGATTGTTTAGGATAATTTCGCCGATTTTAATAGCTGCTTCCAGGGCTGCTATCCATAATCCGCCACAATAGGCACTTATTCCTTGTAATTGCCAATCATCAAAAGTTTGATCAGGTGCACCGGAATTTTCGGGTATACCATCATTATCTAAATCAAAGGTTTTCAAATAAGTTAAAGTTTCTGCAATCGCCGGCCAACATTTTCCTAAAAACTCTTTATCTTTACCTGGTGTTAATAAGTAATCTCGATACACTTGCAGAACAAAATCACTGCCTAAATCTTTCCATAAATTACAATCTTGATAGCTAGTATAATTAGTTTTTTCCCAGGGATGTTCATTGGGGGCGCCTAAGTCATGAGGGGTTGCCCCTTTGGCTTTTCTAATTGCTTTTACTTGGTTATATCCAATAGTTCTAATGGTTTCATCATAGGTTGAAATTGCTCTAGCAAATGCTTCTAAAACTGACTTTTCTATTCTTGGCCAAAGCATCATTAACCCAAAGGAACCATATAGTCGAACATCTAGACTTTCATACCAACGATAGTCTAGACATTCGAGCACGCCAAATTGTCCAATAGGATCATTTTCTGAGGCGGCTGTCCATAAAGTTCCTCCATCAGTGAGTAAATACAATTCATTCAATAAAGCCATTTTAAACCAGTCAGGTAAATCGTCTCTTTCAATGATAGAAGACTGCCATTCTTCTATCCTTTTATGCCAAACACCAAAATTTTTTAAAGCTGTTTTAACTATTGCCCAACCGTTCTTACCATTACGATTAAAAAAGTCAGTGTAGCGACGATAATATTCTACTCCTTGAGCAAATTCTGTGACAGGAAAATCCCAGGCTAAAACGAAGGGAATTTTCTTAGTCTTCCCAGGACGAATAGTAAACCGAATGGTCATGGCTGCAGCAAGTTGTTCTCCAGGTTCGGCTGGAGTTTCATCTTCGGTATTTGGTAACGATCCATTTATAGCGAAATTATCCCAAACTTCTGAACCATCTCCTTTGGGATTCCATTTTCCCAGATAAAAAACTTCGATACTGGGATTAGTCATACTAGCAATGCAAATTTGTCCTTCCCCTTCTTGTACTTGAGTCTGGAGTTGAATGTGGTTGAGAATAAACCCAACACCAAAGTTATCTCGCACCCATTGATTAAAATTTCCCGTACTCTGTCCCCATCGGGGTTGATATTTATATTCAGGGCTACCATCGTCTCTAACGGTAATTTCAGGAGATTTAATGGCATTGGTAAACCATCCCACAATATTTTGCCACGTTACCATAATACTGAGAGTAATAGGCTTATTCGTGGGATTGTGGGCAGTCCATTCAAAGATAGCTAAGGGATAGCTTGTTTCCTGATAATTATTTGGAATAATTGGGGAAAATTGCTCACAGACTAGTTTACTTTGAAATACACCTTGGTATTCATACCAACTGCGAGGATAAAGAGCGTGATAAGTTCCTTTTTCCGTAGGATACCAATTCCAAGTTGATAAAGTTCCATTTTCAGGCGGTTGGGTACACAGAGCATAAGCTTGAGAATTTTCCCCTTCAGATTGTTCAAAGACGCTAAACTGACAGGCAGGAATACTGCCGAATGTATGTTCACCCCCATCAAAATGCCAAAGGTTGAAGTCACCGTGGGGAGAACGTCCAATGCAACCAGCTCCGAACCCACCGAGAGGCATCCCATGATTTGGTCCATCGTCTAAATTACTAGCTCTTCGTGCCGTATAGGGATTATCCCATCCTTTACCGATGGGACGTTTCCAAGTGCAAAGAGGAATCGTGGGAAAAGAAAATGGTGTTTTCATGAAGTTTATCTTAACCTGTTACAGTTATGTTATTAATACTATTAGTCGGCTATAAATTTCAACATCTATAGTCAAAGACAAACTAGACAATAAATCCAAAGATGCTTGTTAATTAACAGGAAAAATGTGAGATAAAGGTTAGATCCTTTTGTCCAAAGTTCTAAAGGTTCCTCCTCCTAAAGCAGTTTCAACTAGTCATATAATATGACAAACAGCTTATAGTGACTATTGTAACGTATAGATTGCTAAACTTTTATACATTATACAAAATGACTAAACTTGTCTTTAATTTTCTTATAATAAACAATATTTTTCTAATTGCGGAAAATACTCTAATAATCAAAGATATTTTTTCTTAATAAATGGAATATTCACCAAGAGTGCGCCCATTTTGCTTTCTATTCCTTAAATATTTAGAATGATCTAAAAGCAATTCGAGCAATCAACAACGATTGAACAACTTATCTGACTATAGCAAAATGATATCAGAGGGGTAATTTTTGTAAATCCTACGTGTGGAAAATCTGGATAAAAATAATGATTTATACATCAATAATGAGATTTTTTACTATTAAATAATTTTGTAAAAAATATAATTTTATTGTTTTTTTATAAAAAAGCGAAGTATTTAAATTCTTAAAATAAATAGAAAGATACTTTGTTATTTTTGATATGAAAATTAAATCAGTTAGTCTTATCAATTTAATAAATAGGCAATATAAAATATACAAGCAAAGATTTGGCAGTATATAAATCTATAGTTAATTCAGATTTATATAATATTTTTTGAGTTTAATAATTTATTAGGAGTAGATTACAATTACCACTCAAATATGCTGGTTATCTTATTTGAACAAAAAAATACTAAATTTTATGATTTCAATCCTTTTACTTTCTTTACAAGAACCAATAAATAAGTAAATAATATTTTTTGTTATAGAAATAAAACTATTATAATCACAATATTTACTCAATATGAAAAATATTAAAATTTCTAAAAATCTGCAAATACAAGAATATATTTAGCATGAATATTCTATTTTTTGTAAAAAAATAGATAACCTATTAACTTTTTTAGTATAAAAGAAGTACATGATAATATATAAGTAACTAAATAATCTTAACGAAGATATCTGTCGAGAACTAAATTTTTAATATCAGCGCAAAAAACGTATAAATAAAAATAAATAGCAACTTGAATTTTTTATTTTTTATTAACTTAATAAAGTCTAAAATCAAATCTATATTACTTAATGACCTAATCATTTATTAAAGTTTGACACATTGTCTTTTGACGAATATTAGAGATTATTTGTAAGATAAATCTCGCTAATACATTTAACTATCTAACGTTACCTATGGATTCAACAGTCGAAGAAAAAAAGCTCGTTTCTGTTCAACCCACAGGCTTTTGTAATCAACAAAAAACAGCCCTAATCTCCATTGGTATTACCCCGACGGGCTATATTTCGATTGGCATCGCTCCCATGGGTATTATTGCTATTGGGATTGTCCCCATGGGGGTAATTTCATTTGGGGCAGTGGCTATGGGAACCGTTGCCGCTGGAGCAGTTTCTATGGGAATAGCAGCTTTTGGAGTCGAAACGATGTCCCTCTTAAATTTAGGACGGTCACAATTGGGGTCTGTGGAAATTAAGTTCAAACCTCACAATCACGATAATTACAAAAACCATAATCATTCGAGTCCTTAAAGTTCAATACCAGAATATATTTGAGATGAACTATTAATTTTCTGAAAACTTTACAAGCCAAGGATTAACCAAGTGAATTAAGGAAACCAAATCTGACTCTAGACCATCTATCTATATATTCAGAGCCAGCTCATATTGTCGTTCCTATGAATAACTTTAATCCTCCTCAGATACCCTTAGATAATAATTTAGATCTAAAGCATACTTCGGACTCCCTGAATCAGACCGATACTATTAACCCCAAAGTTTGCCCGATTACAACCCCAATCGTGGTCAATGAACCTCCTCCCTCTACATCTGCGGAAATTTCAGTCACTTCTGATAACGACCAAGCTACCAGTCGGGATTGGTTCAACCTAGCCCGAAAACTACGGGAGCAAAATCGGGAACTACTTGAGAGCATCGTAAAATTAGAACAATCTCTAGCTGAATCTCAACAACAGTCACAAGAAAAAGGGCAACAAGCGCATCGAAACGATTTCCTTATTACCCAGAAAACTGCCCAAGTCGATGCTATAAAAGCACAATTTGAAACTGCTCAAAAACAGTTGCAACAACAACAACAGGAGTTAAACATCCTTCAAGAAAAGTTGGTAACAACTCAATCTCAATTGACTCATGTAGAACATCAATGCACCCTACTTAAACAACGTTATCGAGAAAAAGCTGATCGACTAGAGCATAGTCAAAAACAGATTGAAGAATTACAAACTAGGTTGCAACGACAACAACGATATACCCTACAGTATAAGGCGGCTTTAGATGAATGCTTGAGTAAGTCTACTAAAAAACAAGTTCAGCCCTCGATAAACTCTTTCAGTTCAACTAACACTTTTAATCCTAAGATAAATTCCATTAAAACCTGGTCAGAACAACTCACAGCACAAAAAGCGTCAGGGTCGATTTTAGCTAACGTACAATCGAGGGCTCCTCTTAAGCCAACTGATACCTCTAAACTCCTAGAAAAGTCTGAACCCTTATCGTCTTTGGGACATTCGGATCTACCTCTTCAAGATTCGTTCTCCTTAGCCCCAAAAATACCTGAAGCCGTGAAACATATAAAAACTGACACGGAGGAAATACTCAATCAAAAAAGTACGGAGTTGATATCAGCTAATTTTGATCCCAAAACTGTTGCTAAGCATGATGTGCACTCTCACAAAATGGTTACTCCAACATCTCAAGAATTAGCAGTACAGCCTCCTGTTACTTTTAGTTTTGACATCGATTGTAATAAACCTCATGATAAAGCTAAGATTGACTTACCCTCTTTTTTGTCTAAACGAAATTAGTAGTAATTGTCAACTTCAACGTTGAAACCATTAATCTTTGGTTAGGAACTGTTCTGAAAATTAACTAATCAGGTGATTAACGCTATAATTGGACCCAATAGTCCCGATAGACCAACTGAAATTATGGATAGACGCTCTTTTCTCAAATCAATTCCCGTGGGATTAGCAGGTACAAGCTTTAGCTTGAGTTTTCCTTCATTATTAGCAGCTATTGGCAAAGAAAATCATAGTGAATGGGATTATCAGAATCCTGAACAATGGGGAGATATTTCCGAAGAATACCGAGTTTGTAAAACTGGAAAACAACAATCACCTATTGACTTACAATCCCCTATTAAATCTCATATTGGACATGTAGAAATTTTTTATAAAGAAATTCCCCTGCGCATTATCAACAATGGTCATACCATTCAGGTTAATAGTGTACCAGGGAATTTCATTATTGTTGATGATCAAAAATTTGAGCTTTTACAATTTCATTTCCATCATCCTAGTGAACATACTGTCAATGGAAAAAACTACCCGATGGAAATCCATCTGGTTCATCGAAATCAACAGGGTTCCCTTGCTGTTTTAGGAGTTTCTCTTAAACAAGGACAAGAACATCAAACTCTTCAGTTAATTTGGGATAATATTCCATCCAGAAAAAGTGCTGAAAAATTAATTTCTGATCGTTATATTTCCTTAAATAAACTGTTACCGACTAGCTTTGATAGCTACCGATATTTCGGTTCTCTGACTACTCCTCCTTGTTCTGAGATTGTTTATTGGATAGTATTTCGAGAACCGTTGGAAGTTTCTCTTAGACAAATTCAACGATTTAAACAAATTTTTTCCTCAAATGCTCGCCCAGTTCAACCGATTAATCGTCGTTTTATTCTGACCTCTCTCTAAAACCGATTAAACAAATTCTCCAAAGTCCCCAGACGAATTATGATTGAGACTGGTAAGTTTTAGACCTAAATCATGGGTGAAGCTAAACATTGTAAGAATGGCATTAGAAGAAAATATAGTCAGGATACAATTATTTTTTCTCAACTTCCTATTCCTATTATTAAACGTCGAACTGACGTTTTCTATCAATGAACAATTCAGGGGGCTTGGATCGACGTTGGCATTGTAATCAGCATTTTATAAAAAACATTGTATCGGTCCTGCCATAGGTTGCTGGTAAATTCAATACAGTCAGCCTATAAATTAGTGAGAAACTGTCTTAAACAAAATAGTAATCAGCCTCTACATGCTTCATGAGTTCTAGAAAAAAACTAGAAGGTCTGATCCCAATTCCCCACAATGACGTTCCAGTTTTTTATTGCTCGTGTCTGAGTTTTTACTTCTTGTGATCTGCTTCGCTATGTGTCTACAAGTAGTTTGAATTACTTAGTGGATTATCATGATAATGCGGCAACTCATTTATTATCGAAGCGAATTCCTAAAAAGATATCATATAAAAAACTCCAGAAATTTTTTCCTTTCAACAGACCTAGAGATTGATCACATCCCTTGGCGTCTAAAAGAAGTTTGGTGGCATTATATGCTGGCTTATACCTGTACCAGGGAATAGATGGCCATAAGTGATGAACCAAGTGATAATTCTGTCCAAAAATTATCAGGTTTAAAATTGAATTAGGGTAAACTCTTGCATTCTTCCAGCGATCACGTTCTTTGAAAGGACGATGGGGAAGGTAGTCAAAAAATAACCCCAAAGCAATTCCCACTACCAAAGCAGGAACAAACCAAAAGTGCATTAAATAATCGATAAATCCGTAATGAATACCCAAGAAAACTCCTGTAAATAGAAATAGTCGGCTCACAAACCATTCCAATAACTCATACTTGCGCCACAAGCGACGTTTGAAGAAAAAAACTTCGTGATAGAAAAAACGAGCAGCAATCATCCACAGAGGTCCTCCGGTAGAGACAAAATGATCAGGATCATTGTCAGGATCGTTAACATGAGCATGATGTTGTAGATGTACCCGTGTAAACACGGGAAAGGCAAACCCCAACATTAGCGCACTACCATGTCCTAAAATGGCATTGAAAATCCGATTATTATGAGCAGCATTATGAGAGGCGTCGTGAATAACTGTTCCTGATAAATGAAGGGCGAGAACATTAGAAAAAAAACAAATCCAATTAGACCATCCCCATAACCAATAACCGCAGGTTGAAAGACTAATCAGTGAGAGTGCACTAAAAAACATCGAGACATTAGGGTTGAACCCACCTGGTGTTCTGAGATACTTTTCGGGGACTGTCAGCGGGATCTGGTCCGACTGCATTTTGTTGCTTACTCCTTTGTTTAAAGTAACATCTGTTCTTAGATAATCCGCAAGACTACCTCATTTTAATCAAGATTTGTAATATTAGGGCATCTTTATAGAATAAGGGACGAATAACCATCGATCATAAAACATAATTTTTGAAGGAGTACCATTTCATCATGTTTTGCTCAGATTTTTTCTCTATCGATAGAAAAAATATTTTAGATAGTTTAACTTTCACCCTTGGAATAGACTGAGTTTTAAGTAAGTTCCGATTGAAAATCTTTCTGTATCGATGCTTCATTCATAAAAATTAAACAATAATAAATAAAAGTTATTTTCTAAAGTTGTTTAAATAAGCAGCAACTTAATTAGGTTTAAAAATTGAGCTTATACTTCGTAAGATTGTTATGATCTCTTTAAGAGACTGATAGCATAGTAGAAGTAGTGATTTAATTGTTGATCGACAATGTCTCTAAATTTTCGTTCTAGTTACTCCCCTGAGTCGATGTTGACAGAAGAAGACAAGTCTCCGAACTGTACAGACTTTAATTTATTACCTTGTCGCTTAGGAAGGCATTGCCGTTACCTCTATTTACGGTTCCGTCGGTTACGGGGAACTCCACATTCCATAGCGCGGGGATTAGCTTGTGGAGTGTTTGCTGGGTGTTTTCCTTTATTTGGGCTTCAAACTATTATAGGGGTTTTGCTGGCAGTTATTTGTCGGGGTAATAAGTTTGCTGCAGCTATCGGAACTTGGATTAGTAATCCTCTGACTTATGTGCCTGTTTTTGCTTTTAATTATAAAGTAGGTAAATTTTTATTACTGGGATTTCAAAATACAATTTTACAAATAGATTTACAGCAAAATTGGCAATCCTGGTCAACGTTCATGGAATCAGGCTTTGATTTTATTTATACACTATTTTTGGGATGTTTGATTGTTGGTACTTTTTGTTCTTTTATCGGTTATTTTTTAAGCTTAAAGTTGTTTTTTTTTGGCAGAAATCACGTAGATTTGCCAATCGAAAATAATAATCAGCAAATCTGAAATGGATAACCATAGATTAAGTTGACTCTAAATTGCATCTCTTAACTGAAATTACAAAGTATTTCTAAACTAACTTTTTAATGTAAAAATTAGCCTTGTCCAGGAGAAACCCAAAACAAGGCTAATTCTATTTTGTTGGAAATATTTTTCCAACAAAAAGTAAAGATATGATAGCCCCGTCGGAAGATTGAGTCAGAAATTGCCTACAATAAGGTAAAGTTAATCGTCAACTAACCAATAATCTCCCAGATAAAGGTATGACAAAGACTGTTGCAGAAGTAATGACCCCCAATCCTATAACGGTGACCCCACAAACACCGTTACAAGAAGCAATCAAATTGTTGGCTGAAAAACATATCAGTGGACTACCTGTCGTTAACGATTCGGGTCAACTCGTTGGAGTCATTTCTGAAACCGATTTGATGTGGCGGGAATCCGGCGTTGAAGCATCTCCTTACATCATGATTTTAGACAGTATTATTTATTTGCAAAATCCCGCTCGCTATGAAAAAGAGATCCACAAAGTATTAGGGCAAACAGTAGGAGAAGTAATGACTAGTAAACCAATATCAGTCAAATCTTATCAATCTTTGCGTGAAGCTGCTCACATTATGCACAACAAGAAAATTGGACGTTTACCAGTAGTTGATAACGAAGGAGATAAGGTTATTGGTCTGTTAACTCAAGGGGATATTATTCGTTCAATGGTTCAACATTAATTGAATAGATTAATCCAGCTCAAAATGAGTATTTCAAATTTGTATAAAAAATACTCAGTCGACATCGAAAGCCATTACCTATAGGTTTAACTTTTAACCTGGTGTCGGGTGACTCGATTAAACTAAAACTCTACAGAGAAAAACTTCAAATGAAGACTACTTTTTCTAGAAATATTTCCAGTAGTGTTATTGAAAACTACATTCAACGAGTTACTGAATTAAGTCAATCGAGTCAGCGTATTCCCACGATGGGAGAAGTGGAAAAAATTGCGACAGAATTGGGGATTGAACCTGATGAAATTGAAGCCGCACAAAAACAATCCCACGACCACTATGTTCGTGCTCAAGGTTATATGCGCCTGAAGCATTGGGATGATGCCATATTAGAACTTCAAGAAGCAGTAGCTTTTAACCCCTCCAATTTAGAGATGTTAATTAGTCTTGCTAGTTCTCATATGGGGCGTTGGCAAGAAAAACACTATCATAAAGACGAAAATAATATTCGTTTTAGAATTCGTCAATGTCTTGTCATTAAACCCGATTGTGAAGAAGCGTTAAATTTATTAGAACGATTTTCTAAGGCTTTTAAATGGCGTAAACAGACATCAATTGGTATTATTGTTGGATTAGGAGGATTAGTACTAGGAGTTAGTAGTTTTTTCTGGTTAAGTGATACATTACCTAATCTGCGGGAAAAAACATCAAAACTTCAACAGTTAGAAAGGGTTGTTTTCCGGGATCTGAATGAGTTGCAAAAAGAACAAGCAGTCTTTAAAGCGGAAATTTTTACCCTACGGAAACGTAATGATCGGCGTTATCAAGCTGATGTTAGTAAGCTCCACAGTCGTATGAATCAATTGGAACGACAATTGGCCACTATGCAACGAAAAATACTTGAGATGGAAAACCCTCAACCAAGTAAAATAACTCCTAAATCCTTTCCTTATATTACAATTCCTTAGGTCTAATATTTCTTTAGCCTCTGCGTAAGAAGCCCAACGCCATAAACGAAAAGAAGGCATCGAACTGTAGGGAAGTAACTGTTACAATATTTTGGCGTTGGAAAGCTAAAATAAAACAAGTCTAGTTAACACCTGGAAACAGGCTACAAAATTAAAGAGCAAATTCCATTGCTCTAGTTAGGGACACGTGCCCATGAGTTTGACTGGATAATCAGCCATGCTAAGAAGTTCGAAACAAGTAGAAATATTTTTCTGGTGGTTAAAAACCAATACATTCATAGTCAATAAATGGTTGGTAGTGCTGACTTTAGAAGTATCTAGAAGGAGGTATATAAATGGGAACATTTTCTAAGCAGATGAGCTTGAATAAGTATGACATAGAAAAAGATTTTAATAAGTTCTCCTTTTGACAAACTTCAGTTAATTGTTAATTTCTTTGACTGTTTCTTCGCCAAAATAGACGGTTATTTTTAGATATTAAAGTACATCACTTTTTTTATCTACAACTATGGACATATCAATAATTCCTTCTATTGTCAAGTCTTAGTTTATCTGGATACAAGTTTTTATATTTAACGATTTTTTCAGTTTTTTTCTAAATACTTTTTATCTTAGATTACTTCTTTATTAGGATTTGTAAGTTTTTTTCTAGTCATTTCTAATTTGTGACGAGTATAACTTATATTCTGTTGAATTATCTTGCTTGCCTGCAATTAATCAATCTTTATTGTAGTTTTTACATTATTTTGCTAAAAAAACTTAAATATTTTCATTATATGATTTTACTCTGTTTATTATAAATTGATGTATAGTCTTCCATTTCTTATTTTTTAAAATAAAAATTAAAAGTATTTCAACCAATATTGAATAAACAATATACTTAAATATTATGACATCTTTACACTATTTTAATTATTTTTTAGCGTAAATCATACGTATAAAATGCTGGAATAACTAATAGCGTTTACTTTACTATTTGATTACTGATTTTTTAACCACAAAATTGTCATAACATTCTTATGTTGTATAATAGCTGTCATAAAATTATAAAAACAAGTTACATTCTCTAAATCCTTTAAATATTATCTTTGTGTGTGTTGTTTAAAAAATTGCTAAGATTTATATATCTCGCTCTGCTAATTCTAGCCATCTTCCAGTCGCCGTATCAATAGATTCAATCAATTGAGCTAATTCCTCTGTTAACTCTTGCATTTTAATAAAGTCACTAGGAGGATTGTTATACAGTATTTGTTCAAGTTTTTCTTTTTTAACCTCTAATTCTGGAATTCTTTCTTCGAGTTTCTTATATTCGTGTTTCTCACTAAAAGACAGCTTACAAGATTGAGTAAACTTTGATTTTTTTAAAAAAACTTCTTTTTCCCTAGTTTTAACTTCTTGTTTTTTATTTTCTTTACCTTTTTCTTCCTGAGCTCTTTTATAATCTAGATAAGTAGAATAATTCCCCGGATACTGACGAATATTTCCACCAGGTTCTAAAGAAAAAATAGTCTCAATGGTACGGTCAAGAAAATAGCGATCATGAGACACCACAATCACACAACCATTAAATTCCTCTAAATATTCTTCTAAAACTGCTAACGTTTGTACATCAAGATCATTTGTGGGTTCGTCTAAAATTAGAACATTAGGCGAACTCATCAAAATTCGTAGTAAAAATAATCGTCGTCTCTCTCCCCCAGAAAGTTTATAAATGGGTGCATATTGTTGATCTGGTGGAAATAAAAATCGTTCCAACATTTGAGAAACAGTAATCACATTTCCGTCAGCAGTTCTAACTAGCTCAGCTACACCTTTAAGATAATCAATTACTCGTTGATTGTTGTTAACGATCAAATCTTCAGAGTGTTGATCAAAGTAACCAAGATGAACGGTTGATCCAATATCTACTGTACCTGAATCAGGAATAACCTGACCCATGATAATATTCATCAGAGTAGACTTTCCGGATCCATTAGGTCCAATAATTCCTACCCGATCCTCTGGACTAAAAATATAAGTAAAATTTTTAATTAAAGTGCGCTCACCGTAAGACTTACTAACTTCTTTTAATTCAACAACTTTTTTGCCAATTCGACGACTAATTGTGGAAATATCTACCTTATTTTGAATTTGTTTATATTCTTTCTCCTGCATCTCTCTAATGCGATCAATTCTAGCTTTTTGTTTAGTGCTTCTAGCTTTTGGTCCTCGTTTAAGCCATTCTAATTCCCTTTGTAAGATTCCTACTTGTTTACGCTGACTACTTAATTCGGATACTTGGGACTCAATCTTTTTTTGTAGATAATAATTGTAATTTCCAGAGTAACTATAAAGATCTCCCTGATCAATTTCTAAGATACGATTGGTTACCTGATCGAGAAAGTAACGATCATGGGTAATCAGCAATAGAGCTCCTTGATAGTGACTCAAATAACTCTGCAACCATTCTACCGAAAGAGCATCAAGGTGGTTAGTCGGTTCATCCATCAGTAGAACATCAGGGTTGGATAACAAGGCTGATGCTAGAGTGATACGCTTGCGATAACCCCCTGATAAATTAGCAATTCTGTCCTCAAAATTTTCAATTCCCAATTGACTTAAGATGATTTTAGCATTGGTTTCTATTTCCCAAGCCTTCAATGCATCAATGCGTTGACTGACCCTTGATAACTGGGCCATTAAAGTTTCTATTTCTTCTGGTTGGTATGCTAGTTGATGTGAGAGTTGCTCATACTCTCGAACTAATTTCATTTGCTCTCCACAGTCAGTAAAGACTTGCTCTAAGACTGTGAGATTTTCATCTAGGCTAGGCTGTTGAGGCAAATAGACAATTTTGGCTCCAGCATTAATCCAAATATCTCCTCCATCAACTGACTCTAACTGAGCAATTATTTTAAGTAAAGTGGACTTGCCGGAACCATTTGTCCCAATTAACCCAACCTTATCCCCTTCATTAAGGCTAAAGCTGATATTCTTAAGTATTTCTTTAATACCAAAGTTTTTTCTAAGTGCTTGCAGGGTAAAAATAGTCATGGAAATAATATTTTGGAGGGGGCAAAATACCCCCACTTATGATCATTCTTCATCCCACGCCTCTACGTTTAGGACTTCGCTGACAGGGTCTTTCATGGTAAATTCAAACTCTAAAAGTTCTCCTTTCCAATAACCCCATTGATCGCCATACAGAAGGGCGAGTTTCCACAAACTATCGTTTGGCTTAAGCACTTTGGACTCTACGAGTGAAGCGACTTTACGCTGAAACTTCACCATTGGATGGGCCACTTGTTGCGTCATAGACTCAATTAACTTGCATTTACTAAATTTTACGAATACTCGTCGGGTTATGCTTCTTGTATGTGGTTATAAATTAGTGTTACTGTATAGACTTAGATAAACAGACAGATCAATAGAGAAGCAATCCTCATGTTCTAGTTTTAGCCTATCTGTTTAATTTTTGCAAGGACTTTCGGGCTAATGTACGGGAATTACTACCACTATCAAAACTTACTAACTCAAAACCAACCTGATTCTAGAGTTTTATGCAACCAACATTGAGCCAATACCCTTATCAGTAAATATTTCTAATAATAAGGCGTGGGGGAATCGCCCGTCAATAATATGAGCAGCCCTTACCCCTTGAGCAAGCGACCGTACACAACAATTGACCTTAGGAATCATCCCACCTGCTACAACACCTTGACTAATTAATTCTCTAGCCTGTTGAATATCCAATTTAGTCAATAAGGTGGAAGAATCCTTATAATCTTGAAGAATTCCTCGAGTATCGGTGAGTAAAATTAATTTTTCTGCTCCTAAAGATGCGGCTATCTCTCCAGCCACCGTATCGGCATTGATATTATGTACTTGTCCTTTCTGATCAGCGGCTACACTCGAAATCACTGGAATGTAACCACTATTGATCAAGGCATTAATAATTCTCGTATCGACTTGATTGACCTCGCCAACAAAACCAACACCTTCTGTGCCAACGTGACGAGCCTTAATTAAGTTGCCATCTTTGCCACATAGTCCAACCGCTTGACCACCAGCCTGGTTAATTAAGGCAACTAATTCTTTATTGACTCGGCCAACCAACACCATTTCTACCACATCCATGGTAGCTGCATCTGTCACTCGCAGTCCGTCTTTAAATTGGGGTTCAATGCCCAGTTTTCCTAGCCAAGTATTAATTTCTGGACCGCCACCATGGACAACAACAGGATGAACACCAACACAGGCTAAAAATACAATATCACGAATAATTTTATCTTTAAGGTAACTGTCCTTCATAGCAGCACCACCATACTTGACAACGACCGTCCGTCCAGTAAATTGTTGGATGTAGGGAAGGGCTTCAATAAGAACTCGGACGCGGGTAGCTTCTACTTCTCCGATATACTCATTTTCAATACTCATAATCGATTACTCATTTTTTAACGTAGCCAGACTAACAGTTTAGGGAAAAAAGCAGCTCACCCCAAGTGTTTTAACAGTGAATTGTAAACTTCTTCACTTAATAACAAGGTTGAATAAGGTTGATGTTTAGTGTTAGAGATTTCAGGAAAAAACTTCACCTAGCCATTCCCTAAAAAATTAAATTTTTTTAGGGAACATTATTGTCTATTTTATTCGTCTTTACCTAGTGTTTTTCTGAATAAGAACATCTTGGATAACAGATTTATTTTGAGTCTAAAATGATACATAGTGGACTTAAAAAGTTTTACTACGATATTATTACTGGAAAAATACGGGACACAACATAAATTGTCACAAAAATCTATAGTCTTAAACTAAACTTTTGACATGAGCCTTTATAATGAGAATATCTTGGTCTATTGTCTCGTAATAAGTTCAACTGGTATTCTAGAGTATCCTCTTTTAGACAATTAAGGACAAGAACGTAAAACCAAGTGTCTTTTCGATTGATTTTAGGTGGTGTGAGATGTTAGAGCGTTTGCTATTAGCTAGCACAGTAACGTGTCTGTTGTACTTTTCCGTTCAAGTAAGTCGATCTTCGGTGAATCCAACACAGACTAATCAGCCCTTTGGGCATGTAAAGTTTGAGAGCTCTTCCTTGCCGACCTCTCCTAGAGCGTGGGCTGATCTTGCCGTTTCCAAGCCAGATTATGTCTTTTGTTAAGTCATTAATCAGGTTATTGTTTGATTCATAATAATAGCTAGTGGGAGGAGAACTTCACCAATCCAGTCTAGGTTTTATAGTTGGTTTTTGAGAAGCATCTCCCTTCCCCAAAATGTCAGTTTTGATTACAGAGATACCTTTAAAGAGTCAAAATTAGGAAGACAATTGTTGTCTATGTAATCAATGTATCTCTCTTTTTCTCGACTACATTTATCTTCGTCCCAACCACAATATCGACTCAGAGTCTCCGTAAGACTTGGTATTAAATTGATTCCATAATTAGAGTGAATGGCAAGAGTGGTACGACGACGCATAATGTCTATCAAAGTGTAGGCTAGTTCATGACGAATTGCATAAACAATTTGAGCTTTGATATCAGGAAGTTCAGGAACAATAGCTGTAGCTAAATCTGGTTCTGAGTCTGTTAACGCCAAAATATCTAATGTTTTTAACCCATACATGGAGAATAAATGATCAATGGTTTGATTAGAAACGCGATCACGATATTCCGTTAAAACTTGTTGCACACGGGGATCACCGGGTAGAATCGAACCTGGAAGAGATTTATTTCCTGTAGGACAAGGAGGAACAGGTTTCCCTTGTCGCTTGAAGACTATGTCGACTATTTCTTCGCCCACTTGGCGATAAGTAGTTAATTTCCCTCCAATTAAAGAAATTAGATTAGTTACTCCTTCTTTGGTGTGATCAAAAAGAATGTGTTTGCGGGTAATACTTCCTGTTTTTTTACCTTCCTCATTAGGGAGAGGGCGCACTCCTGAATAAGTAAACCTGATGTCTTTACGCGAAAGTTGAGCGTTGGGAATAATGTTGTTAGTTTCCCTCAATAAATAGTCAATTTCATCATCGTCGGCCTTAAGTTGATCGAGATTCCCTTTAAATTGTTGATCGGTAGTTCCAATCAAATACATTCCATCCCAAGGCACAATAAAGAAGGGACGACCATCAGATTTAGCCTCTACATAAATAGAGGTATTAGGTGCTCCAACAAAAGGTTCAACTACGATATGACTACCTTTTGTCCCACCAATTTTATTGGTTTTACCGATGGGAGCTTCTTTACTATCTTTCATTCCCAACCGACAGACATTATCAACCCAAGGACCTGTTGTGTTAATCACTATCGACTTGTCATGGACATTAATAATGAATTCTTGGTCTGTCCAATAGTCTTTACAGGTTAGAGATGTAATTCTATTGCCTTGACGGTGTAAGTGAATCACCTTAACGTAACTAAGAACTGTCGCTCCGGCTGATTTAGCTGAGAGAATGTTTTCTAAACACAATCTTTCCGCATAAGTTACTTGACCATCATAATATTGAGCTCCTCCAGTTAACCCATTTGAATCGATAGAAGGAAAAAGTTGTTTAAATTGGGCAGGAGGTAACATTCGATGAGGAGGAAGTGTTTTGTCCGCACTGAAAATATCATAAAGTATCATTCCCGCCCAAATTTTCCAATAGGGACGAGAGCGATCACGGTAGATGGGAATGGTTAATAGTAAAGGTTTGACTAGATGAGGGGCAGTATGAAGGAGAATTTCTCGTTCTTTTAAGGATTCCCGCACTAGAGGGAATTCAAAATATTCTAAATAGCGTAACCCTCCGTGAATCAAACGGGTTGACCAGCTAGAGGTTCCAGAAGCAAAATCCCCTTTCTCAATGAGAATCGTTTTTAATCCTCGTAAGGCAGCATCTCGAGCTACGCCTGCACCATTTACACCCCCGCCGATGACGATCAGGTCGTAGGTCGTTTGTTGAATTTCATTAAAATCTCGCATGATCATCATTCCTTGTTTCTAAATTTCTCAAGAACAATTCTTAGTCAAAATAGCAACTAACAACTCTTTCTTTGTCTCCTTTAAGAAAGAGAAGAGAACTAAAAACGGACAAAAAACTTCCCATATAAAACCAGGTTACTTGTTATAGGGAATCTTCAACTCAATAGATGTTATCTATTAAGTTAAGGAAGTTTCGTGTTTTATGTCTTTAAATAACTTAAACAGACGATTTGCCCAATAGTCAACATCGTAGGTTGTCACAGTTTCATACATTTTAGTCATCCGTTCCTTTTGTTCTTCAGGGGACATGGCTAAAGCTTCTTCTATTGCTTGATCCATACGATCAATTGAGTATGGATTGGTCAAAATCGCTTGAGGAAGTTCAATAGCAGCTCCAACGAACTCGGAGAGAATTAAAATCCCATCTTTACCTTCATGAGCGACAATGTATTCCTTAGCTACTAGGTTCAAGCCATCTCGTAGAGGAGCTGTCCAGCAAATATCGGCGACGCGATAGTAGCAGAATAGATCTTCTAAAGGCAGAGGTTGAGTAAACAGTCGAATGGGAGTCCAATCGAACTTGGCATATTGTCCATTGATGTTCCCTACTAGCTGCTCAATCTGTTTTTGAGCCGTTTCATAAACTCGCATTCCGGTGGCAGGTTGTACACAAGTCATGACAAGGCTGATTTTACCGTGTAAGTCAGGACGACGTTCCAACAAACGACCAAAGGCTTCTAATTTCTCACTATTTCCTTTAACATAGTCCACCCGACCAGCAGCCACTAATAGTTTGCGTCCTTGGAGTTCTTCTCTGATTTGCTCAAGTCTAGTTTTAACTTCCGGTTTATTCAGGACTTCAAGAATATTTTTGGGGTTAGTCCCTACTGGAAAAGCATCAATATTAATAATTTTTCCTTTATGGGAGAGCTTTGTAGTTTGTTCAGGTTCAGCTAGAGCAATTCCCACCGAAGTCATGTGTCCAGCCACTTTTTCTTTCTGGACAATTTCCACTGCTCGCAAACTGCGAACTACATTCACAAAATTCTCTGAATACCGAGGAATATGAAATCCAACCACATCACAGCATAGTAAACTATCCACAATAGCTTCGCGCCAAGGCAGAATATTAAATATATCTACTGGTGGAAAAGGTGTATGGTGAAAGAAGGCGATGCGAACATTCGGCATTTTCTGACGAATATAATGCGGGACTAACCAAAGATTATAGTCATGAACCCAAATTAAGGCATCATCGGCTGCTTCTTTACAAGCAGCATCTGCGAAGAGACGGTTAATTTCTTTAAAATTCTCCCAATCTGATGATTCACTTGTGAAATGCGAAGGAAAAGAATGGAGAATTGGCCAGAATGCTTCTTTCGAGGTAATGTGGTAAAAATGCTTGACTTGATTGGCATCTAGGGGAATACGATAAACAGTATAACTTGCATCTTCTTCTACGGTAACCTGTTCTATAAACGTAGCTTTTTGTTCGGTACTAACCTGCTTCCATGCAATCCAAGTTCCTTGACGGACATTAGTGAAAAAGCTTTTTAGGGTTGGGACAATTCCATTAGGACTTTTCTTTGGTCGGTAGTGAATCTTTCCATTTTCCTCTACCTCATCATAGGGTTCGCGGTGGTATAAAATAACGAGAGATGATTTCATAATCTATACTTTGTCTTTGCTGGTTAGTGTTTGTCGCGAGCTGTTAACTGTCTAGACTCCCAGCTAAATACTCTGTGAACTTTTTTTATTTATTTCTCTTGTTTAGGAGAACATGCGACCTTAGCATGAGTTCACCTGAGCGAGCATTTTGGGAGTTTATTGGTTGCTTGCATATTCGCATACATTTAGGTTAAAGCTCATCGCTTGGGCTTACTTTCGTCACCATGAAGTCCCGACGAAGAGTGTAGCTTTGATTGACTCAATTCACTTGTTTAGTTCAGGATTATTTTTGACTTTATCCTCATAATGAATCAGAAGAAGAAGCCCTCTTGACTTAACTTGTTTATTTGTTTTGTATGGATTATATGTTGATTACTTTAACATAAATTCACAGTGTTGAGTATGAAATATTTAGGTATAAATTGGGGCGTTCTTTATTCTGAGACAAAGACTAATAGTTAATAAACTCTAAAGAATTAATAAAATAATGAAAAATACTCCTATTATCTGGGGAAATAAACCAGACTAAAACTTTTAAACAAAGTCATCTTGACGTCACTCATTATAAGGTGGGACATTATGGTAATTAAAAAGCAATTTTCTAGTTTTAAAAATCTGCTAGCTACTTCCAAAGTTCCTGTGTTGGTCGATTTTTACGCAACTTGGTGCGGTCCATGTCAAATGATGAGTCCTATCTTAGAACAGGTCGGAACTCATCTGAGAGGTCGTTTACAGATTGTCAAAATTGATAGTGATAAATATCCGGGAATATCCTCTCAATATGGAATTCAAGCTTTACCTACCTTAGTTTTATTCAAAAAAGGAGAACCAGTCGAGCGCATTGAGGGAGTGGTTCAAGCGTCTCAACTAATTCAACACTTACAAATTCTCATCTAGATTGTCTATGGTGAGTTATGACCACATAATCGCTGTTAACTTCTAATTTTGATTAAGTTATGGACTCACTTGAAAAACTGAGTTTGCTGCGTTCAGCCTCACTTAATTCAGGAGACTTCCCCATGACTGACTTATATATTTTAATGTACTCGGCAGCAGATTTATCCCAGCTAAAGTTTTGAGACATACATCGTTGCTGAAGTCTTTTCCAATCTTGTTTAAAGCGAAACCCCTCCCAAGCTCGTATCATACAAGTTAAAAAATCTAAAGGTTCATAGCGGTCGAAACAGTATCCGGTTCCTGTATTATTAGCGGGGTCATAAAATGATACTGTATCCACTAGTCCACCAGTACGGCGGACAATGGGAACACAGCCATAACGCATGGCTAACAATTGACTAATGCCACAAGGTTCGAAACGAGAGGGCATTAAGAAAACATCTGAACCAGCATAAATTCGTCGAGAAAGAGCATCATTGTAGAGAAGTTGCACCGACATTCTACCTCGAAAACGAGAGGCTATTTGCCACAATTGAGTTTCATAATAGCGGTCTCCAGTCCCAACAATGACTAATTGAGCATCAGTGTAAGCCATGAACCGATCCAGGATTTGCATCATGAGATCAATACCTTTTTGTTCAACTAGACGAGTCACCATTCCCATCAGTAAAACATTTTTATTTACCTCTAGACCTGTCTCTTCTTGTAACCCAATCTTATTAGCTTCTCGTATTTCTAAAGTATCTTTTGTGAAGGTTTGATATAGAAATTTATCAGTAGTTGGATTATAGTCTTCAGTATCAATGCCATTGAGAATTCCTACTATATTCTCATGAATATGAGAAAGCAAACTTTCTAACTTTTCTCCATATTCCGCTGTTTGAATTTGCTGAGCATAAGTGGGAGAAACGGTAGTGACTCGTCCAGCAAATTGCAAGGCTGAAGCCATAACATTATCCCCCTGCATATACCAAGGACACCATGTTACTTGTTCTAAATAGCCACGCCATGGTCCTTGATAAGCCAAATTATGAATAGTAAAAACTGTATTAATATCGGGAGATTGGTTCATCCAAACAGGGATCATTCCTGTATGCCAGTCATGACAGTGAATGATGTTTGGTTTCCAGAAATTCCAAGCAAACTCAGCTGCCCCATTTGCAAAAAGAGTAAATCGCCAAAATTCATCTTCCCCACGATAAATACGACGGGGAGTAAATGCTGGGTGGCCAAATAGATAGAGTGGAATATCACTATTGGGTAAGGTTGTCTCATAGATAACAAAACTTTGAAACATGGCAAACCCTTGCCAAATAGGAATCGGAGGAACTTCTAACTTATCAGCCAAAAAGCCATAATAGGGTATAAAAATTCGTACATCATATCCTAATCTATGTAAGATTTTTGGTAAGGCACCAACTACATCCCCCATACCTCCAGCTTTTGCGAGGGGTGCGGCTTCTGCCGCAACAAATAAAATCCGCATCTTTGCTCCGTGTATCTTGGCGTTAGTTTTCTGATCGATTATACGAGAGTTGATCCCTATTGAGTTAGTTAAATTTTGAATGGAAGAAATCAACTATTGACTTTTTATTCTTGAAAAGATATGAAGTTTGACTTTTAAATTGTTTTTCCCTACATTTATGAATATTTTCTGTCCATCAAATTTACTAAATAAATTAGTTAATTTTGACTTTTATTAGGTTAGTTATGTTAAATTTTTTTACTTTATAAATTAAAATAACTAATTTTTATTTCTAATAAATTATTGTACTAATTTACACTACTAAATAACTATATTTACATCAAAAATACTAAATTAATTAGATTGTTCTTAATTTTATTCAGTATAATTAATACTATGTCAACTAATTCGGTATTAAAAAATATCATTTCTCTTAGAATAGTGTTGTTCAGGTCATTTGTTCTGAATTTTATAGTCTTGATAAACAATCAAATCAAAGATACCTCTATTTTGTATTCATGAATATTTTATTGTTTATGGTAATCTTAATCAAGATTAATTTTTTTAAAAAAATATAAAAATATAAAAGATAAAAATCTTCTATCTTTAAATTCTAGTAATTAAATTAGCAGTTACTTAACCTAGTTTTTTTCAAAAAAAATACTTAAAAGATCAATTATTGATTTAATAATCAACTTCGTTAAAAATATAACTAGTAAATATAACCTACTTAAATTTTATATAAGTTATGTTTTTTTATAAAAAAAGTAATAGCTTAAGATTATTTAAATATTTAAGACTAATTTTTTTATATAATTGCTAATACAAGTATTTAGTTATAAGTTTTTTGTTTACGTTATTATTAATATTTATTAATGTTTTATTTTCATTATTTTCTTTATACTATTTTTTCAAATTCTTCTCTAAATGACTATTATTTTTATTTAGTTATTTTAGATTTTTTATCATAAATTTGCTTTCAGAAATACCAAATTTAATAGATAAATATTTGTTGCTTTAAACATTTTTAATTTTTTTAAAAAAAAATTAATTTTAAATGAGGTCAAACAATATTTTTAATTTTTACTTATCATATTCTTTTTTTATTTAATTTTTATATAACTAAATTATTTAGTTTAAAATCTATACTATTTTAATTGCCAGAGTTGATTTTTTATAAACTTTAATGGCTTATATTTTATGTTAAAAAACAAGTAAATTATGAATATAAATAAACTTATTTTTTATAAATTAATTAAATAGATATAAAGTTGTATAGGTTTTAAAAAATTACGTTAATAACTCTATAAATTAATATTTTTGTTCGTATTAAAATTACATTTATTATTTTCTTAAAATTTATTTTGATAATAATTAACATTTGGTTTTAACAAGTAAAAATAATTCAAGCCTATACTTCTTATATATTAATAATATAAAGATATTACAAGAAGTCATTAAATTCAATATTTTTTATATTTTTATTTTAAAATAAATATTTTATAAAGTAAGACTTACATTAGGTTTCTTAAAAGATAATTGAGGATAAGATAATACTTCTATATTTTTTTTTAGTCAAATAGTTTATGGACCAATCCGAGCTAGATTGTATCATATGTTCTAAATTAGCCTCAAAAAATTAAGCTTTTTATTTTCTGTGAATTTAATAGTTTTATTTGCTTACTTTCCATGAATAATTTTTATTTATATAGATAAGTTATTAGTATTTTTTTAAGCATCTCAAAACAGAACATAGATCTTATTTATATAGAAGATTTAATTACATAAAATTTCTTAAGAATTAATAATTACATTCCTTATTAATTTAGTTTTTAGGTAAAGTAAGCACTTTAACTACAAAATATAGTACAATGAGACCTTTGGTCCGACGAGATCTAATTTTCTCTTGGTATGGTTCAAATTTCGAGAGTATCAGAATTACAATACTTCGAGATTGACATTATAATGTTATGTACTTATGATATGCTATGTAATATTACATGTTAGGATCAAAATCATATTTTTGAAATGGACACTTATTATAGTGAACTAGTAAGCGACTTTTTCTCTTCATGACTATTTCAACTTCAAACTGTTTTAATCTCAAACTATTTTAATCTCAAATTATTAAGGGTCAAATCCGTAATGAAAAACAATACACTTAACCCTGATTATTCGCACTCCAATAAATCTCAACGTCCTATTCTAAGAATCTCTTTAACCTATGTTTCTCTAGTCTTGTTAGGGATCGGAATAGGAGCTGGAGGAGCTTATACTATTGGTCAGTCTAAATTTTCTGCAAAAACCAGTAACTCTTCAGAAAAATCCCAGATTACTCAATCTTCAGAGCGATTTCTTCCTTCTCAAAATAACGGAAGTTTTGTAACTGATGTTGTTAAAAAGGTAGGGCCTGCTGTTGTTCGTATTGATGCTTCTAGAACAGTTATAAATAGGGTTCCTCCGATTTTTGACGATCCATTTTTACGCCGCTTTTTCAGTTCTGAGATTCCTGGAGTTCCTCAGGAACAAATTGAACGGGGAACAGGGTCAGGATTTATATTAAGTAAAGATGGGAAAATTCTTACTAATGCCCACGTTGTCGCCGGAACAAAAGAGGTAACTGTTACTTTAAAAGATGGCCGTACGTTTGAAGGAAAGGTGTTAGGAACTGATCCTTTAACAGATGTGGCTGTTATTAAAATTGAAGCTAATGATTTACCCAAGGTACAACAGGGGAACTCTGATGATCTTCTGGTAGGAGAATGGGCGATTGCTATTGGTAATCCTCTAGGATTAGATAACACAGTTACAACAGGAATTATTAGTGCAACAAAGAGGTTAAGTTCCCAAGTTGGAGTCGGTGATAAACGAATTGAATTTATCCAAACTGATGCAGCAATTAATCCTGGCAATTCGGGGGGTCCTTTACTCAATTCTGATGGACAAGTTATTGGAATGAACACTGCTATCATTCAAAATGCTCAAGGGATTGGGTTTGCGATTCCTATTAATAAAGCCGAAAGAATTGCTAATAAATTAATTAAAGATGGGAAGGTAGAACATCCATTTTTAGGAATTCAAATGGTGGAAATTACTCCTGAAATTAAAAAGAAACTACAGGAAAGCCAGGAATTAGATTTAACAACAGATCAAGGGGTGTTAATTGCCAAAGTTATGCCAGATTCTCCTGCTGAACAAGCTGGATTAAAAACAGGAGATATTCTTCAAGGAATTGGTGAGAAACGCTTAAATAATCCGGGGGAAGTACAAAAAGCTGTGGAAGAAACTCAAGTTGGTGAGATATTAAATTTACAGATTGAGAGAGATGGAAGCCCTATTAATTTGAGTGTTAAAGTGGGAGTGTTACCTACTAATTAGTTAATTATAAGTAGTAAATTATTTTAAGATTGACTAATCTTTTATATTCTTCTGAAGTCAGAAAATATCATCAATTACTTAGTACTTTTAAAAAAACTCGCCTAGTTTTTGACATGAAAAAGAGCATTAATGGACTTAGCTTTTTTTGGGGAGCGACTTATCCTTTTCGCATCTTAAAAATTCTTAGGACTCATCCTGATCTTTTATCTTATATCATTGTTCCTGTTCTAATTAATGTTATTTTAGGAATTGTTCTTTACTCAATATTATTATTTTTGGGTTGGCAAGTTAGTCAAACAGTAATGGTAAATTTAACAACTTATCTAGATGCAGTTTTGACTAACATTCCTAATTGGTTAAAAACCTTAGAGTATTTTATACTTGGATTAATGTTTTTAGTTAAACTTTTTTTAGGAATTATTTTATTAATTTTAACAGGATTTATTTTAGCTCAATTTGGAGTAATTTTAGGTGCTCCTTGGTATGGAAAGCTTTCAGAAAAATTAGAAAAATTAAGAACAGGAAAAGTAGATATAATAGAAGTTGGAATAATTTTAGATATTTGGCGAGCGATTCTGTTTGAACTCAAAAAATTAGTATTAGTAATTTTTATAGCATTACCGTTATTCTTGTTTAATTTTATTCCCATTGTAGGAACTTTACTATCTACTATAGTAGGAATTGCTGTAAGCATGGTGATTATTTGTCTTGATTTTTTTGATTCAATTCTAGAAAGACGGCGGCTACAGTTTCGTCAAAAATTACAAATTATTTGGAAAAATTTACCAGGAAGTGCAGGGTTTGCTTTAGTTTGTTTTTTGTTAATTAGTATTCCTTTAGTGAATTTATTAACTATTCCTTTTTGTATTGGTGGAGGTACTTTATTTATCTGTGATAGCGTTTTACTAACTGGAACATTACCAGATAAAAATTAACTTAATAATATCCTCTATAAGTCTTGTAATATATGAATTATTATGTTTGTAAATTATGTGCTCACTGGTATCTATATTTAGATTTTAAGCTAATCATAAACCGTAATTATATAGATAGTCATATTCAGAAGATTTATATGTAAATTACATTTTACCAATTTGTTTATATCCGTAATTTTAAATGTTTAAACTAGTTTAATGAATGATATTTCAAAGTTTAAAAAAATTACCATTGCCCATCATATAGAATTTAGGGATAATGACAGTTTGTATTTATTGTGGATCAACTAATAAAAAATTTTATCACAACAATAGATTGACTATTAGAAGTTTTTATTAGTCATAAAAAGCTATATATTTTTTATTAAAAATAAATAATGAATACTTAAATATTCAGATTTAAAATATCTCAAAATGTTTTAAATAGTGACATGAATAATGTAGCTTAAAAAATAGAAATAACGCTCAAAAATTTAGGTAAATAATTATGAAATAATTGAACCATAAAAAGGTTTTTAATTCATATAATTGTTATTATTAAATAATAACAATTTTAATATTTAAATTTAGTTAATTTTTAATATATAACTATTAATTTTTTTAGAAAAAATATAGCTATCTACTTTTTAAAAAATTTGTTTTATCGTGTCAGTTTTTTACTTTTTATTTGGACGACTACTTTATATCTTTCAAGAAATTATATCTAAGCTCACGGGTAAATACCTAACTTCTAATATTAGATTTTTATAAAGAAGCTAATTTTAATAAATAGAAAAGATTGGTTTTTTAATTTGTTGGTAAAAAGAATCAATAAAATTATACTAAATAATATTTAAATAAGTTACCTAGTTGTAGAAAATTTGCATGTCAATTCTCTACAACTGGTCAAAAGTTTTAACCAGTTTTTTTAGATACAATTTTTTTAAAATTGATTACAACGACTAATCAATATCATGTCACTACCCTGTAACTTTACAATAAAGGAATATTAAAAATAACTATCAATAAAGCAATGAATAAGACTGAAAGAGCCCCAAGTAATTTGCTAAGTAGCTTTTACCTCTATTTATTTGATAAAGGAAATCATCATTAGATATTTAAAAAACTAAGAATTCACCTCATTGAATTTCACTACATAGCGGAAGTATCTTTTACCTGATGGACTTTTAACACCTATCGTGGAGGACTTAAATCGATAGAATAACTACAGCCATTTAATAAAAAGCAATGAAATGGTAATCGGGGAACTCTTTATTGAAAAGATTAGCGTCAGGAAAAAATACAAATTTGTTGTTAAAAATACTGCAATTAAAAAATTAACTTCTACAGTTATCAACTATAATCACATCCTAGAGTATAGCTTCTAGAGTTACTGGTTTATCTTAATATCTAGAACGACCAAACATTGATTAGATGAAAGGGCTAAGACCGATTCTTATGATATTCTTGTTCCTGTCTATGAGATCTATTTAGGGTCATGGTTGCACACCAGTTATGATCTTACTCCTAACGTCGGTTTTACAGCACTCGTTTCCCACAAGCCCGGAGGGCGTTTTCTAACCTACCGTGAATTAGCAAATAAATTAATTCCTTATGTTAAAGAAATGGGCTGTATCTATATTGAACTTCTTCTCGTGACCGAACATCTTTTCAATAGATTTTGGGGATATCAAATGGTGTGCCATGATGCTCCTATTTCCCGTCGATATAGTCGACGGGAAATAGGAGCATCATGGACTAGATTCCAAGGCATTTTTCTAAAGACCTCAATGAGTTAGCCATGTTTGACGGAACTCCCTTGTACAAATTATTATGACTCTCGCAAAGGAAAACATTAAGGACGTGAACCTTAGTTTTTAACGGACGCAATGAAGTTCACAATTTATTGATTGCTAACGCCTTATATTTAAGGTTATAATTGTCAAATTAATGATGTTCAAATGGACGCAGAAAACTCAATGTTATATTTTGATTATAGTTGAGAACTCAATCAATAGATTTCTAATCAATACTAAGAAACAACAATATCAAGACCACGTTTTATTAATTAATAAAACGTGGTCTTGATATTCTCTAGGAATTTTGTTCATTGCTGAAAAATCTACTGCTTGGGATGATGTTGCACCTCACCCCACTAGCATTGACGGACTAGAAATCAATTTTGGATAGAATATAAATTAGAACAATGATAAGATATGGCATTTCCAAAATATATTCCCAAGATAGCTCGAATTATCATAAACAAATTCTCTTTAGTCTTCGGTATGCTTTCAATAAGAATTTTATGATTGCATTCTCACATGACGGAATAGTTCATAAAAAAAGCTATTTTTTAAAAAAAGTCTGGCAATTAGTGAACAGGAGTTAGCTAACTTACGCTTGTTATTCACCTATCTATTTACTCATACAGGAAAGAAAACTTTGTTTATGGAGATGGAATCTAATGAAATCTATAAATAGAAGGTAACTGTTTGTAACTTTGACCCAACATATTATCGAAATCTGTCAATGACATTTACATATTTGGCCTTTTACTCTAAAAGTAGAGGACTACCGCTTTAGACACCGTAGTATTTAAAATTAAACCAACAAAAAAATTAAGGTTATGATGTCGAGAATGGGTAACTAGCTCACCCTCAATAGAATATAGACAGTGTTGAACTAAACAGCAAAAATAAGACTTTCAAACTTTTGTAATGCTTGGTTTAGATCCTTATTAATAATAGTGTGGTTAAACTCTTCAATAGCCGTTAGCTCTTCTTTGGCCCGTTCTAGACGGCAAGCGATAGCTTCTTGTGAATCTTTGCCTCGTCTTCTCAGACGACGTTCCAGTTCTTCTAGAGATGGAGGTAGAACAAAAATTCTTAGGGCATCAGGAAAAGTCTGCTTAATATTCCTTGCTCCTACTACATCAATTTCTAATAATACTTTTGTCCCCGAGTTAATTTTTTCTTCTACATCAAAACGAGGAGTTCCATAGCAATTATTGGCATATTCTGCCCATTCTAATAATTCTCCCTGGTAAATCATCTCCTCAAATTTTGAGCGTGTGACAAAATAGTAATCTTTTCCATCCACTTCGCCCCGACGAGGGGGACGAGTAGTAGCAGAGATAGACAAATAAAGTTCATTATGGCGTGCTAGTAAGGAACGAACGAGCGTCCCTTTACCAACGCCACTAGGCCCCGTCAGTACGATGAGCTGTCCTGATGACATGGGGGGATTTTACCTTTAATTACCGTTAGTATGAGTATCTTTGCTAACGACAAATCGATGGGCGACGGTTTCTGGCTGAATAGCTGAAAGTACCACATGACTCGAATCTGTCATAATTACTGCGCGGGTTCGACGTCCATAGGTGGCATCGATAAGTTGCCCACGATCACGGGCATCAGTGATAATACGTTTAATAGGTGCTGATTCAGGGCTAACAATTGCAATCACCCGATTAGCAGAAACGATGTTTCCAAACCCAATGTTGATCAGTTGTATGTTTTCCATAGTTGTAACGGCTTTGCCGTGTGAGAAGTAATTGATAAACCACCATTACTAATGGTATCGATAAAAATTAAGACTTACAACGTAAAAATCTATCTAACCATTTATTTTTCAGTTTTTTTCACCTTTTTCTCATACTTTTTTCCATAATTGCCCTGGTTAGTCTCTGCACTTACAACAAATATGATGGTCATGATTACTAAAAAATACCATAATTCTTTGAAAATACCTATATATCGACAAATTTTTAGAATTATATGGGTTATCGTTTCGACATCAATGTTTTATGACTTTGTTTGAGGAGATTTAAATCAATATCAGCAAGGCAATTACGATTGAAGAGATTATCAATGGGGACTAATTCAGCTAGGACAATTATCTTTGTGGTCAATGAATAGACATTCTACTTTAGGATAAAACCATAAAACTTTCGGTAGAGCCACGAGATATAACCTCAGCTTTTTATAAATATTCTTTGAATATAACATTACCTGATTCATCACAATGTACGATTACTGAGATTATTTTTTGTAGCAAGTTAAAAGCTGAAAGAAGGATACGATACACTTGAAGAGTGTAATTTTCACAATTCGTGGCTGTTTACCAATGATTTCAACCGAAGGAACCCTTTTAGGTAAATCTTTAGAGGAATTGACCTATTGGGTACAACAACAAGGACAACCAGCCTATCGAGGCAAACAACTCCATCAGTGGCTATATCAAAAAGGGGCACGATCACTGGAGGAGATTCATGTTTTCCCAAAAGTTTGGCGCAAAAAACTTAGTAATTATCCTGTTGGTCGTTCTACAATTAATTATCGCATTATTTCCCCTGATGCCACTCGAAAATATTTGTTATCTCTTGATGATGGCTTAATTATTGAAGCTGTTGGCATTCCCACTACCAAACGTTTGACTGTTTGTGTTTCTTCTCAGGTAGGGTGTCCTATAGCCTGTGACTTTTGTGCCACAGGAAAAGGAGGCTATGACCGTAATCTTAAAGCTCATGAAATTGTAGATCAAGTTTTAACAGTTCAAGAAGATTTTCAAAGACGGGTCAGTCATGTTGTTTTTATGGGAATGGGAGAACCTTTACTTAACTTTGAGGCAGTAATCTCTGCTGTGAGAATTCTTAATCAAGATATGCGAATTGGTCAGCGATCACTGACTATTTCTACGGTGGGACTTCCTCAAAAAATTATTCGATTTGCTAACTATAATCTACAAGTTACTTTTGCCGTCAGTCTTCATGCTTCTAACCAAACATTGCGAGAAAAATTAATTCCTAGTGCGATTCATTATCCTATAAAACAATTGTTAGAAGACTGTCAAAAATATGTTGAAATTACTAAACGGCGAGTAACTTTTGAATATATTTTATTAGAGGGAGTCAATGATTTACCTGAGCATGCCATTGAATTATCTAATCACTTACGGGGATTTCAAAGTCATGTTAATTTGATCCCTTATAATCCTATTAAAGAAGCGAATTACCAACGTCCTAATCAGCGAAATACTCAAACTTTTATGAAAATTCTTCAACAACATAAAGTTACTGTTAGTGTTCGCTATTCACGAGGATTAAAAGCCAATGCAGCTTGTGGACAGTTACAGTCTTCTCGTTTATTTTTAAACTAATTTTTGTTAATTTTAAAAGTATGTGTGTTTCATGAAAATAAGTTGTTTCCGAAAGAAGTGACTTGAGCCTGAGATATTATCAACTTTTCGGTTTGAGAACAATCGACCATTAAA
The DNA here is from genome assembly GCF_003574135.1 of cyanobacterium endosymbiont of Rhopalodia gibberula. Classification (GTDB taxonomy): domain Bacteria; phylum Cyanobacteriota; class Cyanobacteriia; order Cyanobacteriales; family Microcystaceae; genus Rippkaea. Next base: position 291,931 of record NZ_AP018341.1, read on the forward strand.
TAAATACAAACTGGAAAGTTAATCCCAATAACTGTAGTATGATTGCATTGACATCGTTTATCAAGATATACAAAATTAAGACAGCAGATTTTTGGTTTTTATTCATGATTTTTTTAAATAAAGAGAAAATACTTTTTTTCTAGAATTAGTAATGATAAACTAAGTCAATTTAGTGAAAAATATATAAACCCCAGTTTTGCTAAAAAAATAAGACTTCAAATACTGTTTATCAATATTCAGTAATATTGTTTTTCTCTGTTTAGAGTACGATAAAATGTGAACTGAATTTTACAGCTACTATCTTAAAATTAGTGCAATAATATTGCAACTTTTATTTCTGCAATTTGTCGTCATTATTCAGTATTTTAAGTCTTTAAAACATAAATTTTTAATAAAATAAAAATAAGGATATTGTTATAGAAACTATGCTTTATTTTACCAAAATTTCATAGTAAATGACTGTTCTTGAGGTCACAATAAAAAGTTAAGTAATAAATGATAAAGATGTTACCCTAGCAGTGTAATTACGAATACAAATTATTATACTACTTTTGTAGTTAAAAAAACTAAAAAATTACTTTTCTTCGAAAGAAGAAATTCACTTTATTTGAAAATTATTAATCCTGAAGAAGAGGAAACTAAGTTAAACTTAGAAAATGAATAGAAGATAGAGTCATAAAAAATTGCCTAATAAAATGTAGAGTTTTATTCAAAAATTAATAAATAATAGCTATTTTGTTCTACAAATAGACAACAGAAAAAGTCTTATTTTGCGTCTTCATAAAAAGAGAAAATTAATTATTTTAAAAATCTAAGAAGTTCTTATAACTATTTGCAATGCAATACTATTGCACCGATAAATTACATGCTTATAAACGATATTTATCTGAAGATAGACGCGAACAAAATTAGATATAAGAAAACTAAAGAGCTCGAACATAAATATATTCAACTGAATACTAGAATAAAAAAATAGAAGGAAAGACTATTTGTTTTTCTAATACTAAAAACGTACAGGGTATTGTTTTTAGTATATTTATCAATAAGTACAAATCGGGTTTAAGCCAAACAACATAGATTAACAATATAATCGATAAGGTAGATTAAGAATCTATGTTGTTTGATTGTTAACAATCATCAGGAAAATTTGTTACTAATATAAAATAGTCGAGAAAAAACTAGATGCCGTATATTAACTATCAACAATTGACTCTTAATTCATTTATTTCATAAGAACTACTCGTTGTAAACATAACTGGATAACCTTATCAACAAGCAATAGTTTATTATCTAGTTGCTAATCAAAAGATTATTTTAGAAGTTTCCAATAGACTAAAATGTGTAGGTTATCATCCAGAATATAAGTGCTAGGTTTAATTATATAAGACAGAAGCAAAAAAAATAAGATTCGAAATTTTATACAACAAAAATTGTAATAAAAAACATCCCATAGTTATAAGTTCTTTGGTTTTTTATACTAATCGAGAAATATTATTAATATTAAGCCCTTTTTAAGGAAGAATTGAAATTATTAATTTTTTTAAAAAGAATTAACTAGCAGATGAACAAACTAGCTCAAATGTAAATTGTTAATAAATTATTTACTTTTCTTAAAAAACTCAACTTTCTATCTTCAATTTTGATAGTTTTTTTTGAATGAGATAATGTTCTTATTCGTACTGCTGCAGTTTTAAAAAAAGAGATAATGAAGGTTGAAAGTCAATATGATAATCTCGAAGAGCAAAGTGTAGCAGTAGGCAACAGATTTATTTTTCAAAAAAGAGTTAGATAACTTTTAGATTCCCCACAATTATTCCGTTTATTCCTCCTTGGGCTAATAAGATTTTGCCTTTAATAGAAGTACTACAGTTATTAATCCTGCTTTGAGAATAAAGTATATTGAAACTTTGTAATCCTGGAATGGAAATAAATACTTTGCTATACAAAATTAAATTTAGAGGATGTTAGAAGATATTTATGATGATGAATTTAAAGAACAAGAATCAGAGGACAGTTAGTTAGATTCATATTTGAAGTGGTAAAGTACTCGAGCATTTAATTCTGAATATTTAAACTTATTAATTTACTCATCCTTAAATACTAAAACGTAATAACACTCCTAATAGACTTACCTTGGTTCATTAACTCAAACGCATTGTTAATCTTCTCTAAGGGCATAATATGGGTAATTAAATCATCAATATTAATCTTGCCATCCATATACCAGTCAACAATTTTAGGAACATCTGTACGCCCCCTTGCACCACCAAACGCGCTTCCTTTCCAAACCCTTCCGGTGACTAACTGAAACGGACGGGTACTGATTTCTTCTCCTGCACCAGCCACTCCAACAACAGTAGAAACTCCCCAACCTTTATGGGAGCATTCTAAAGCTTGTCGCATAACGTTAACATCACCAATACATTCAAAACTATAATCTGCCCCCCCTTTGGTTAATTCTACTAAGTACCCTACCAAATCACCATCAATTTCTGTAGGGTTGACGAAATGAGTCATGCCAAACTTTTCGGCTAATGGACGTTTGGATGGATTAATGTCGACTCCTACAATCATATCAGCCCCCACCATTTTCGCCCCTTGAATCACATTTAAACCAACACCTCCTAACCCGAACACCACTACATTAGAACCCGGTTCGACCTTAGCTGTATTTACCACCGCCCCAATTCCTGTTGTTACCCCACAACCAATGTAACAAATCTTATCGAAGGGGGCATCTTCGCGAATTTTTGCTAGCGAAATTTCTGGAACTATGGTACAGTTAGAGAAGGTGGAGGTGCCCATGTAGTGGTATAGTGGCTTTCCGTTTATGGAAAAACGGCTAGTACCGTCTGGCATGACCCCTAGTCCTTGGGTTGAACGAACTGCCTGACAAAGATTGGTTTTAAAACTTAAACAGTACTTACACTGGCGACATTCAGGAATGTACAGCGGAATGACGTGGTCGCCAGGTTTAAGACTTGTTACCCCCTTCCCCAATTCAAGCACAACTCCTGCCCCCTCGTGTCCGAGAATAGCTGGAAATAGTCCTTCTGGATCTTTTCCCGATAAGGTGTATGCGTCAGTATGACAAACCCCAGTAGCTTTAATTTCTACTAAGACTTCCCCTGCTCTCGGTCCCTCTACCTGTACTGTTTCGATGCTAAGGGGCTTCCCAGCCTCGAATGCAACAGCTGCTTTGACATCCATTGTATTGTGATTGTCAGTTTCTAGTTAGTGTGATGGCACCGCCAAGTTAACAATCCCCAACTTTTTCTGCGGAGTTATGGCTTTTGAGTATTGTTTATATAAAACACCAGCACATTTATATAATAGCAAATTATGCACTTGAATGCTATACCTAGGAGACTGTTTATGAACATAGAATCCAATGTTACCAGTTAGAGAACTTTCGTTGTTTTTTACCAATTGAATCAATTTGTTATACCGTAATGTTTTCTTTGTCGGCATGTTTTGATATGTTAGATTGCACAAATACGCTTTAAAATTAAAGTAATACTTACTTTATAAAAAGTTTCTAGCGATTATTAACTAGAGAAAAGTATCCTGTAAATTACAAGAGACTTCCGATAAACCAAACAACGTCCTACAAGATATGTCCTGTCCTTCTGCCATTTGTCCGTAAGAAAATACCCAAGGTAAATTATCTTTCAACAGATTAGTTTCACTAAGAAACCAATCTCTAACATAAGGACTCCCGTAAATGATTAATCCTTTAACCATCTTATGCTTTATCAATTTCTTATAAATCTTCTGTGCCCTATCGGTTAATCCTGCATTTCCTCGAAATGGATTTCCTCTAACAAATATTTGTAATAGAGTATTGCGATTTTTCTTCAAAACAAGACTGAGAGTATTTTCATCTACCAACTGTAAATTGTACCCTAGTTGTTTAGGAATAGTGATAGCAGGAGTCTGGCGATCTAAAAAGTCACAATTAAGGAGATCATCTACCACAATTAAATTACGTCGTTTGTATTTCTTCTTTAGGGGTAAACTTCCTCCCTTCTCGCTCGAGTATTGAAGAATATGAACAACCGTTTGTTTTGCTCTAGGTTGAGATAATTGATTTAGAGAAGATAAAAGCTGATTTTCAGGGGAACAAATGGTAGTCGATACTTTTTGTTTAGCATGCCAAATTCGTGACAGAGAAGATTCAATTCTCTCACGAGTAATGCGTCCTGACTCAACCGCTTGGTAAACTGCCTCAATGGTTTTTTTGGGATCATGAGGCATCAATAAAATATCAGCCCCTGCTTCTACCGCCATCACTGCCACTTCTTCAGGTGTGGCATAATTAGTTACTCCTCCCATTACCAAAGCATCGGTAACAATTAATCCTTCAAAACCTAGCTTTTCTCGTAATTGACCTGTTAATATCTTGTTGGAAAGGGTTGCAGGTTTTTGCTCATCCCAAGCCTGAATCAATAAGTGGGCAGTCATCACACTATCGACACCAGCCTCTATTGCTTTTTTAAACGGGACCAATTCTACTTCAGCTAGTCGACGTGTTTTATGAGGGATAACCGGTAAATCTAAGTGAGAATCAATGCTAGTATCTCCGTGTCCTGGAAAATGCTTAGTAGTAGTTAGGACATTATAGGTCTTAGCCCCGTTTATAAACGCCGTTGCTAAGTGACTAACAATCTCAGGATCATTACTAAAAGATCGGATATTGATTACCGGGTTTTCCGGGTTATTATTAACATCAACTATGGGGGCTAATATCCAATTAATCCCGATAGCGAGAGCTTCTTGGGCAGTAACTGCCCCCATTTGGGTTGCATATTCAATCGCTTGATCTAAATTTTGTTTAGCAATAGCTCCTAAGGCCATCGGAGGAGGAAACCAGGTCGCCCCAGAAAATCGCTGTCCCACCCCCTCTTCAGTGTCTGCAGCCACTAACAGAGGAGTCTTTGACCACTGTTGTAGCTGTTGGGTTCTTAGGGCTAATTCAGCCCCAGTTCCTCCCAATAAGATAATACCCCCCAAATTTAAGGTTTGTAGCCAATGGCGTAATTGAACATTAGGAGCCTCCCAAGTAGGGAAACGAATTTGCTGATCAAACAAATGGCCAGAGGCACGAACTACTACCATTTGTCCAATTTGTTGTTTGAGGGTTTCGTTAGTCCAATGGAATAATGAGTTGGTCACAATGGTTAATTATTCTCTTTTTAGTTGAGATCATTTTCGTCGGGGAGAGTTTCTTTAATTTGATTGAGTAGATGAACCATCTTATCCCCTCTTTCTAGGGAAATATCTTGGAGAAAGACCACTTCCGGGGTACGTCGTAATCGCATTCGCTGTCCCAATTCTCGACGAACAAATCCTGCAGACGATTGGAGTCCAGCCATGGTTTCTAATTGAGCTTGTTCACTTCCATAAATACTGACAAAGATTTTGGCATGTTGTAAGTCTCCTGATACGTCAACTGATGTAACACTAACTATTCCCGCCCCCACGCGGTCATCTTTGATATCGTGGAGTAACATTTGACTGACTTCGCGTTTTATCAATGAGGAAACACGAGAAACTCGACGACTAGTAGCCATTTTTGCCCCCTATTGTTCCAGAATTGTGGTCTAAAATTGAGACAGAATATCTTAAGTTGACGATTCTGTTATCCATAACGATATCAATAATATTACTGTTATAAATTCAGACAAGATAATCATTATTAACTCTACTCAATTGAGTTATTACCCTAAGACCGAAGATCCTAAGTCAGGGGGAATATCTTGCCAACGTCCAGGACCAACAGCCCGAAGAGCTTCTACTAGGTTTAGATCCCCTGTGTATAGAGCTTTTCCTATAATTACCCCTGTTACCCCTACAGCTTCTAAAGAAAGTAACCCTAATAAATCAGTTAAAGAACTGACTCCCCCTGATGCAATGATCGGAATATTAACATGACTTGCTAATTCTCGTAGGGCTTTCTGGTTAGGCCCGCTTAAAGTTCCATCTCGATGAATATCGGTATAAATAATGGCGGCTACTCCGGATTGTACCATTTGTTGGGCGAGGTTTGTTGCTAAGACTTCTGAGGTTTCTAACCATCCTCGTGTAGCTACTTTACCATTACGGGCATCAATGCCTACGGCAATTTTTCCAGGAAATTCTTGGCATAATTTCTGAACTAAAGCAGGATCTTCTACAGCAACTGTTCCCACAATGGCACGATCAACTCCCAGGTTGAGGAGTTGGGCAATACTAAAACTATTGCGTAACCCTCCTCCTACTTGGACAGGAATAGCAATAGATTTCACAATGGCTTCAATGGTGGTTAAATTGATAGGTTTTCCTTGTTTAGCCCCATCGAGATCTACTAAATGAAGGTATGTTGCCCCAAGGTCTGCCCATTGACGGGCTATTTCAACTGGATTTTCGCCGTAGACTTGGGATTGTTGGTAATCACCTTGATAGAGACGGACACAACGTCCATCAAGAAGATCGATTGCAGGGATAATATCCATTTTCGATTTATATTTTAGGATTAATTTGCCTTAATTCTCATTATCTCTTAAAAATTCCACAATTAGAGATTCATAGATAAAAAAATCTAATCATAAAACTCGTTTGATAATTTTTAGCTCTTTATTATTCTATTTCTAGAGAAGTTGTGTACAACGTTATCTAGGGGAAATTAAGCCTATTGGAATGGAAAATCAATTAACTGTTCCTCGTAGGGCTTCTGCATCGATTGGTTTTAGAAAATAAATTCGTAATAAATCTCCGATAATTCCGACAATCAACGGCAATTTACTTAGGTTTTTTATGATTTTAGGGGTGTCACTCTCTCCGATTTCTTTCATCTTTAAATTACGCTTAGAACATCGTTGTAAACGAGAATAAAATTCAGGATTATCTACATCAAGAATACTGGGAAATGCTCGTGCCGATGTTTGATTTGTTTTACGGATTACTTCTTGATCAAATTCTGTAGCATTTAACCCTAAAGACTCGTAAAAACTAGCTCTTTCATGAACAGTTAAAGTGTGGGTAGCAAAGACAGATAAGAGAAAGAAGCGGCTCCATAATCTAGATTGCCAAGTGTTCCAGAGTTTAGGCTGAGAACGTAATAAGGCAGTGAAAATATCTCCATGACGATTTTCGTCTTGACACCAGTTTTCAAATTTTTTGAAAATAGGATAGAATTGTTTCTCGGGGTGTTTTTCTAAATGATGAAAAATAATGATGTAACGCCAATACCCGATTTTTTCAGAAAGATAGACGGCATAAATTACCCATTCCAATGGGAAGAATGTATAGGTACGGTTTTTGGTAATTTTTCCCAGATCTAAGGATAAGTTAAAGTCCGCCATTGCCTTATTTAAAAACCCTGCATGACGAGCTTCATCCCGCGCCATCAAGTAGAACATTTCTGACAGAATCGGGTTGCGGCCTTTTAGTTTTCGGGAAAGTTCTTTGAATAAAAGAAACCCAGAAAATTCTGAAATACAAGACCGTTCAAGATATTCAACAAATCCTTCTTTCACAGTTTTATCTAAATTATCCCAAGAGCCTGTATTGAATTCTTCATCACGGATAAAATGGTGGCGATTGTAGTCTTTTCTCATCTCTGTCAACATCGCGTTTAATTCTATTTCTTGTTCTGTCAGAGACAGCTTAGCGGCAGCTTCAAAATCTGTCGTGTAAAAACGTGGGGTGAGAAGAGTTTCTCGGATATGGGCTTTAGTTGTTGGTTTGACTTGTGTAGAAGTGACTTCATCTAGTGTGTTGACCATATATTTTTATATAACTATTCGGTTATATAAAAATATATGGCTAAAGATACTTCCTTGGCTAGGGGGTATTGTCAAAATGTTACGTAATGCTGATATTTAAATCTATCTTCAATCCGGTAGGCAAATAGAATTGATTTATATTGAATTTCAACTAAAAGTCAATGACTAGTTGAATCATAAAATCATTTATATTTTTTATTAAATCTGAAAGTATTGATATATCTATGTCGGTAGATCTTAAATAAATTTAAGAATTAGGTGTGATAAAAGTTGCAAAAATCAATTTAACGTATTGGTTGATATCATCCGTTTAGGTGAGGTAGACATTCTGTCGTTTATTTTATCATTTTAGGGGTGGAAATGAATTATTTTTAGTGTGAAATGAGGAGAAAATAACCCCATACACCCCTTAAGTCATTATGAAAGTTGTTTTATTGTTCATTGGTCTAAGTTTTTCTCTAACAGTAACCGTAATCGCTTCTGAAACGGAGCCTTCAGCTGAAGACCTAGCTGGAGTTGAACCAAAAACTTTTGACGACTGGAATTGGGCAGTCGGGGGTAAATATAAAAACAATATACAACCAGAATCTTACAACTCTAATGGACTAGGTTTGGATGCTTATAAAACTAGAGTCGAGAAACTAAACAATACTTTGGAAATTAATGATCGCCAACTAGGAGATGTTCAAAGGCCGACCCGTCGTCTCCCTTTTACCGAATTTTAACCTAAATGAATTCGAACCTAAATAAATAGGATATTGTCTTTTAACTCTTTCTTAAATGGGAATCTGCCGATCCGGTTGAGTTGCCTTGATCAAGTAAGCCTAAATAATCAAAAGTGGTTTATGAAGTCTTGTTACCTTAAAGTTAACGTACAGTGGTTTGCAGCAATTGGGGGTTGTCAAGTAACTTCTAGGTTTAATAGCTAAAAAAGAACTAACCGTCATTACTTAGTAGTGAAGAGACCGAAGTGTTGAAAATTTGGGTCAAATAAAGACTGAACTTTTGTCGGAATTAATGGCTATAATCTCTTGAGGTACAGGCTCGCTGAATCTTGCCCTTTTACAGCTAGGGGTGGTTGTTTGTCCTGAAATGAACTTTTGTTTTCTAAAGCCTTGCACTGATAACTACCTTGAGTTAGATTCCAATATAAATAAGAAAAAATTTGTGGAGATGAAATGGATTTTATGTTTAAGCTAAATTAAAGAAGTATTAGTGAGCCATTAGAAGTTCTACAAAACTTTTAGTCACGGACCTCACATCAAGTTGTCTCTTAAGCTTAAGAAGGTTTGTTAATTATATAAGTTTATTTTTTTTAAAATATTTAGATTAATGTGTGTTGGCTATTTTGATTATATTTTCAAATAATTTATAGTATATTTAATCACTGATCTAATTTGAAGTAATTATATTTTATATTATTTTTTTATCTTATCATTACAACTGTAATAATTTCTATCTTAATAGTAATTTGATAAGTTGATGAGCATTATATGATCTATCAAAGTTACTAAAAACCAAAGATAATCAAACTTCTTACAATTATGCTAAATAATAAATACTCCTAATAAGGACTCGGTTAGTTTTTAATCTTTAATCTTACTTAGTTTGCAGATTTACTTTAACCAAAATTGATCAGCTGCTTAGATAAACTATAATAATATCAGGAGAAAAGACAAACAAAACTCAAAGTTATTTTTAAAAAACTGTGTTCACTGGATTAATTCAAGGCCTTGGCACAATACGTCCACAGGGATCTGACCGCTTTATTATTTCCTTAAAAGATGGCAAGACAACCGATATTTGGACAGATCTTGCTCTGGGAGATAGTGTAGCCATTAATGGGATTTGTTTAACTGTTGAGGAAATAACCTCTGATGGGTTTATAGCTACTGCTTCCCCAGAAACCTTACAAAGAACAACTCTAGGTCAACAAGTCCAAACCACTGGTTATGCCAACGTGGAACTTTCTTTACGGGTTGGTGGCAAACTAGGCGGACATTTTGTTACTGGGCATGTTGATGGAGTAGGTTATTTTGTGGAGGCGATTTCTACTGAGAAAGCTTGGGATATGTTCTTTTCGGCACCGCCTTCTCTTCTAGAACAGTGGCAGGAGAACATTGAACGGTATCTTTTTCCTAAAGGCAGTGTAGCGGTTAATGGCATTAGTTTGACCATCGCTGAATATGATCCTAGGGAGCATTGGTTTAAAGTAGCAGTCATTCCCCATACTTATCATCAAACCAATCTCTCTTATCTCACAATCGGGGACTGGGTAAATATTGAAGGGGATATACTAGGCAAACACGTTGCTAAGTTGTTAGGACAATCTTCAAATTTATATCAAGCTTCTCAAGACGTTAGTTTAGGTTTCCTTTCGGAACATGGATATATCTAGTTATCTGAACAATATTTTAAGTGTGGAGATAAAGATAGTGAGATTATAGTTAAGATTTGATAATCAGTGTGTTAGTTATGAGGCATTTATTTAATTTAAAAATATGACAATATAGGGCTTTTGCTGTAAAAAATCGGAGCAAATCTTTCAGTTTTTATGTTGACGAACAAATAATTTACTCTAAAAAGAGAATATTTGGAAAAACAATAACCTTGAGCTATTGTTGACTGGTAATAACCATCGCTTCACAAACTTAGTTAAAGCTTATCAGTAGTGGACTAAAAACTACAAAAAAATGTTATTATACAGACAATAATTTACTGTAAAATAAAATTCTTAGAAAACAAAAAATTGATAACTATCCAGTACCTAATATTTTAACACTGATACCAGTCGTCAGTAAAAACTGTATAACTAGATACTCAATTTCATAAGCCTTTAAAAATCTATACTTACATCTTCTCAAAATTAATTCACAAAAAGTCCACACAAGACAACCATTTGAGCAGCCTACTGTAAACAAAAATTCATCAGAGAATCTAGACTTTTGACAAAAGCTAGACTAAAGTTGTCTTATAAATCGGATTTAAAACAATAGTTTAAAAATTTTCGTTAAGTTCCAGTATAAAAAGATTCAGTGACAGTTGGATTATCAGTAATAGCTTCGCCTATACAAAACTTCTCTATCCTATCAGCTGTTCAGCAGCATTTCTTCGATATATCCACCTTTGTATTCAAAATTTAAGCTACACTTTCTTTTTTTAGTTTTCTATTAATAAAGTATGATTAAAACTTTTATTCAGCTTATATTTAGTTATCTTCTCTTTTCTTGACTCTTTAGAATTACTCTTCTCATTTTTCTATTGCTTAAGAACCACCACAATACTCCTTTATTCCTAGAAATTATTTTCTTATAAAGTTCTCTAATAATTCTACCCAATTTATAATTTCTTTAAGTTTTAATACTCTTATATTTAAACATAATATTTTCATTACCTTAATTCTTTATATTGGCTTGATTTTTAGAAAATTCATAATTTGAAATATCACTCTCTATCTAAACTATATTTCTACTTGAGTTTTTTATACTTATTTAAAGTTTATTTACTTAGCAAAAAATAGATTCTAATGGTGTGTCCTTAAAAAAATCCGCTTTCAGCCTAGCTCTTTTGATTATTTTTCTCAATAAAAATTTTACTAAACTGCGAAAAAAAAATAACAAATTTTAACTGAGAGTTGACATTTATGTTAAAAGTTATGTAGCTTAATAAGGGGTGAGATTCGGCACAATATCGTTCATCTCGACATAGCTAACAGAAAGGGTTGTGAAGGGACGGAAGTAAGTAAGGATAACTGAAGGAACGCAAGACAACCATAGACTATTAATGAGGTAGAAACACGTAGATGCTTATGTTTTCTTTAATTACTTTAACAATTGCTTCAGTGTCTGTTTTTCTCAGCTTTAATGCTAAAGAGGATGTGTTTAAGGCAGCTATGGGATGTACCGCTACTTTGTCTACTTTCTTAACTTTAATTGTTGCACCTTGGATTCTTAAGCTCGCTATTTTAGCAATTCCTATTTTGATTATCGACAGACTCAACAACAAAACTACCGAAGAATCAACTCACGGCTAAAAGTATTAGCTGCAATGTTGTCTTAATTCAAGTAGGGACTAGGAATGAAATATCTGAAGGTTTATATCTCTTCTAGACTGAGTATAGTAAGTTAGTAGTTAATAACTCCCGATAGTTTCGCTCTGTCTACGTTTTATGACTCTGAAAGAATAATTTTTATGACAATTAAGCTTTCAGATTGCAAAGGGTTAGCAAGATAGAACTATCGGCTTTTGTTTATTATGATTCCGTTATATCTAGTATAAAAAAACTGAATTTATTTAACTAGATTACTGTTTCTTTATTAGAGATCTATTACTTAAATCTAAGTTATTTTTATTACCTAGCTTTTTTCTCAAAAATTACCTAAATATCACTCAAATATCGATATACAGCTGTATTTTAGAGATTTTCTAATAACTAAAATAACCTAATTTATGAAAAACTATGATTGGATTGTTGTTGGTTGTGGAATTGCCTGGTCAGCATTAAGTTATGAATCAGTCAAAAAAGACTTAGAAGTTTGACTTATAGACAAGGAAATTAGTCAACTAAGTACTATCCACTATAGTTATAAGAGCTTAGTTTATTGATCGGTTCCCGATCAATAAACACGTTAACTTTGTTATGAAGAAATTGAAACCAGTCGTAATTTATCAGAATAATTAGGTACAAATATACGTTTTAAAAACTTGATTGATTGTTAGCAATTCGGGCAGAAGATAATTTCAAAGCGGTGACTCAAAATCATAATGAATTTGCGATTTGTCCTCAACGTTTAAATTTTCAAAAAGTGTGCGAATTGAAACTCCTTTTAAATTCAAGTTCTATTTCTGGGGAACTGAATCTACCTCATAGATATATTCATCTTCAGAAAACCAATCAAGTATATTTCCAAGCTTTTGTTCAACTCGAAGAAGGGAGCCAACTTGAGTTGGTTGAACAACTATCAACACCAAAAAATTATACCGTAGGAGTGATCACAGCTACTAGAACATATCGTAGTCAACACACTATCGTTTGTGCAAATGGACTGAGCCGTTATTTACTCAATAAAACTGGTGTAAAAGTTGATGTCTATTGCACTCATATACAGTTAATTATGACTCTTTGTGTATATATTAAATTGCGAACCTTCGTAATGCCAGCTATCTTAAAAAGACTAACAGCAAATTCGGAAATTAATAATTATCAGTGGTATCGTTTCAGGTCAGATATTATTACTGAGGAATACAATTTCTTAAAATTAATTTTTATTTAGGATAAATTAGCTAGATTTGCATCAACCCGACGGTTAAAATTGATCAGATTTTAAGTTAAAAAACCTTTAAAAAAATTGGTCAAATTTTATCTGCTTTAGAGAATCTGCCAGAAATTTTATAAAATTGCTTAGTTACATTTATGCCTTATTCTAGTGCTAGAGCAGGGAAATTTGAAGTGTTTACCGAACTTTATTTATTTTCTTGATTTAGATACTTTAGTCTTTACTCTTCCTTGAGCTAGATAGTTTGCGAACTAAATAACAGAAGACAGTGAACAAATACCAATTATTAATTAATTAGCTTTTATCTATTGAAAGTTAGTATCATTAATATTATCTATTAGCTAACCTTTTCCCTCCTCATTAATTATCTTGGGTTTACTGTTCAACGTGCTCAAAGCTCAATTGTATCTAGAGTCAAGACAGATCAGAAAAGAATTAAATAACTTAGAATATTAATTAGCTGGCTTATATTAATAAATAAAGCAATTTATGAAGAAAAAACAGATAACGTTAAATCAATATTAATTGTATCTAATTGGTATTCTAATCTATGAGTTGAAAAGGAATAGTTCTTATTAGATCACAGAAGTTTTTAAAGGCATTGAAGAAAAGTTATACAATCAATCAAAATAAATATAATAATCAAAATAGAGGTAAAACTAGCTTAATTAAAGTGAATAAATAAACAGCTTGATTTTCAATATTTTATTAACTGTTCTTTAGCTATTGGAGCAATAGTAGCCATAATTAGTAGCGTAGCTAATTTATTTTTTCCTAAATTTAGATACATTATATAGTGATAATTCATACTAAGGTTATCAATACCTCATAGTATCTATGGTTAAGATATAGCGACGGATAAAAAGCTAAATCTGCATATTCCCTCAGCTAATTTTATGAGCACCTCTAGCTAAATAACTAGGACTTCAATAAGTTTTTAAAAAATTGTTTTTTATATTATCTAAAAGCTAAAGTTAATACTTCATTTTTTTAAACTCTAGATATTTAGAATAATAAGTATATTTTTTGATCTCGTTTAAATTACCTTAAATTAAGGTTAAAATTTTATTTAGCTCAACTCTTAAAGGTTTTCTTTTTGAGAAGAAAAACCTTTAGCAACTATTATCTAGTGTCTAGTTTTTATATAAAAAGATTATAGTGCAAGACCTAAATTTTTGTCTAATTAATTATTTTTTGAGATTTTCTTTAATTATGAGTGTTTATCTAATTTGAGAAACAAGTAGCATGCTCAATAACAACAATAATAAAAAAAGGAATAAATAAGGAATTAGTCGAGAATATTCCTTAAAATTAAGTACGTATATTAACAAAACAAAATAAAGATAATCCGATAAGACTAGACAATACTTTACTCGTTAAATAGTCTGTATTTCTTGGCAATTACAGTTATAGTGTTAACTTTACGTATAACAAATTTAAGGTAATTTAGCTAAAGCAGCACCCGCTCTTCTTCTTAGTAAAGAAGTTTCCCTATTAGAATTCTATTTTAGAAAAAATAACTTGTCTTTTCCTAATAACAATATAGACTTATCTTTATTTTGTTGTACAGTAAAGTCACTCATTAGTTTAATTCCTATATTCCTTAGCAAAAATAGAATTAACATTATTGTTTCTAAATTTGATTACTATATTTGCTGTAAAACAGTTAATAGCAGTTATTTATATACTACAAAAAATACTTAAAATAGTTACTTTTTTATACTTATTACGGTTAGTTGTTATAAAATAACATAACATTAATTTTCTTTTTATAAACTTAAATATTTCTTATACTACCACCAATAACACTATTATTTTCTCTTATTTTAATAACTTGTACTGTAACATAATACATTTATGTTTATTTTTTCTAAATTTACTGTAACACTTTTGTTTTTTTCTCTCAAAGTCCATAATGCCAATATGAATTTCAAGTTTTTTTATTATAATTACTTATCTTTTTAAGATAAAATTATATTTTTTATTATTAATGATTTATCTTTCATTTTTTAGCAATATCTTGAGTCTAACTACGATACCAATTTGTTACACCTCCAGGTTGATCAACTAAAATAATACCTTGATCTTTTAACTGATCTCGAATACGGTCACCTTCAACATAATTTTGACTTTTACGGGCCCTTTTTCGTTGTTCTATCAAATCTTCAATTTCTCCATCACCTAACTTATTACTTAATTTTTTTTCGCTCCCATGTTTATCAACTTCTAGTCCTAAAACTTGTGCTAATTCCAATAAAGTTTTCCATTGTTTTTCTAAGACTTTAGGTGAAGTGTCTGTATTTCCTTGGTGTACTAAAATATTGCCTGCCCTACGTAATTCTTTAGCAATTTGAAATAATATCGCTAAACCACCTGCGAAGTTAAAGTCATCATCAACTACTTCTTGAAATCTTTTTTTTAAAGTAGAGGAAGACTTAGAAACAGAAAAACCTAATTGAGATCCGTATTGATACCCAAAAAGTAACCCTTCTTGAAGAGTGTGCCAACTATTGGTTGCTGCTTTCAATGCATCATCAGTGAAGTCTACCGGCTTACGATAATGTGTCTGAAGAATAAACAGTCGCATTGCCATTGGATGAATTTTATTTAATAAATCCCGAATAGTGATAAAATTTCCTAAGGATTTAGACATTTTTTCGCCTTCTACTTTTACCATACCATTGTGCATCCAATAACGAGCTAAAGGTTTTCCTGTCGCTGCTTCTGACTGGGCAATTTCATTTTCATGATGAGGAAAAATTAAGTCACTTCCCCCGACATGAAGATCGATAGTTTCCCCTAGGTGTTCTAAAACCATCGCAGAGCATTCAATGTGCCACCCTGGGCGACCTTTTCCCCACGGAGATTCCCAAGACGGTTCTTCTGGTTTTGCACTTTTCCAAACGGCAAAATCACAGGGATCTTTTTTTTTGGCTGTTTCAAGTTCTTCTAAATCTATTCTTCCACTAGCTCCTACCTGTAAATCCTCTAATTTTCGACCTGAGAGTTTCCCATAGTCTTGAAAGTGCCGTACTGAATAATAAACATCTCCACCAGATTCATAAACATAACCTTTTCGTTCGAGTTGAGATACTAAGTTTTGAATACCATTGAGAGTATGAGTCGCACGAGGGTAAACATCTGCCTGTTTAATATGAAGACGTTCCATGTCCTCAAAATAAGCTTCAATAAACTGTTTAGAAATTAATTCCATTGATAACCCCTCTTTACGTGCCCGACTAATAATTTTATCGTCAATATCTGTAAAATTTTGAATGTAAGTTACGTCATAACCACACCATTGTAAGTAATGCCGCACTACATCCCACACCATACAGGTTCTAGCATGACCCAAATGGCAATAGTCATAAACAGTAATACCACAACAATACATACGGACTTTATTATCCTCAATGGTTTCAAAAGGTTCTTTTTTACGGGTTAGAGTGTTATAAATGGTTAGTGTCATTGGTGGGTTTATACTTGACAGTTAATAGTTACAGTTAAGGATGTCTAACTATTTATAATGCTATCATCGGACTGAGGATCTTTAAGAAGGTTAAGAGAATAATCCATTTCATAGTTATCGTAACAAAGTTTTAACAATCGATGTTTTGAAAATCGATGAAATAAAGAACATGTACTTAATTTTGTGACTTAGCGAAAGTTTAACTTATAAGTTCTAGAGATAGAATAATATAACTCTATAAAGCAACAAAAATGATCAATTTCTATGAAACTAACTTTATAGTGACAACTTGATAAGCTGATACCTTTAATTTAAAATAAAAAATCTTGACTTAAATAACTTAAAACAAAGGTAATTATTTAGTGAGATATTCTTATGAATTAAGAATGGCTATAATGTAAGTTATTTTAACTAGGTTAAAAATTAGTATAAAATTTACGTTAACTGACATATCTATTGATTTTAAGTTTTACTAGAGCTTCTCAGACTAAAAAATTTTCTGATTCTCTAAGTAAATTCGGTGTTAGTTAAAAGTTCATTTACTTTTTTAAAAGTTTCTAACATAGTGTTATTTTTTAAAATAAAACTATTTATTTCTAAAATAAAGTTCTACGTAAAAATATTAGACTGTGTTACTACTCAAAAAAGAAGTCGTAACACAGTCTAATGAGTACTATTAGTTATACTGATCATATTGCAAGTATAATCTATAATAGAAAGTTATTAAAACAGTACAAAGAAGACACGAAAAATTAAAGTCTATCGTTTATTTGGAGTTATTAGCAGCCTTTTATATTTACAGTTTAAGATAGTAGAAAATAAGAAATTATACTATATTTACTAATAAATAAAGACTTAGTACATTGTACAATCGAGAATGTATAAAAATTTAATCTTAAAAAGATAGCTCAATTATAAGAGAACAATATAAGTCAATAAAGTATGATTCATATACATCAAAAATTAGGAACATTTTTGAAAAAAATAATTTGACTAGACAAAGTCCTAAACAAGAAAGATTTTACTTCAATATTTTTGTATAGTGCTATAGCTATGGCTCTTTATATACTTATGATTGATAATCAAATTTTATCTTTACATTTTTTATATTCAAAATAATATCTTTATAACATCTTTTATAGACTAAATTATCTTTAAAATTAATTAATAATCTAGTCAATTTAGGGTGAGCAATACCCACCCACAAGTTTAGAAATTAGTATGATTAGTGATAGCTTCAGTTAACCTTTCTATCACTTCATAAACTTCTATTTGCCCTAATTCACCTGATGTACGAGTACGAATGCTTAAACTGTTAGACTCAACTTCTTTTGAACCAATAATTGCCATTATAGGTATTTTTTGTTTTTCCCCATTGCGAATCATTTTACCCAGTCTTTCTCCAGAGGTATCTGCTTCTGCGCGAATGCCTAATTTTTTCATCTTGTTTGCTATCTCTTTAGTGTAATTTAACTGAACATCACTGACAGGTAAAATACGCACTTGAATAGGAGATAACCACAAAGGAAAATCTCCAGCATACTCTTCTATTAGAATACCAATTAATCTCTCTAAAGAGCCAAAAGGTGCGCGGTGAATCATTACTGGACGTTGACGAGTTCCATTTTCTGCTATATACTCTAATTCGAATCGTTGGGGTAAATTATAATCAACTTGAACTGTTCCCAATTGCCATTCTCTTTCCAAAACGTCTTGAAAAATAAAGTCTAATTTAGGACCATAAAAAGCCGCTTCTCCCGGAGCTTCAAAATAGTCCATTTCCAGAGTTTGTACAGCACGACGAATAGCATTTTGAGATTTTTTCCAAGCTTCGTCAGACCCAATATATTTGCCTGAATCCTCATCTCTGAAACTTAATCTAGCCTTAAAATTATTTAACTGCAAACTCTTAAAGACGGTAAGAATTAAATCAACCACATTGAGGAATTCTGCGTCTAGTTGATCAGGAGTAACGAATAAATGAGAATCATCAACAGTAAACCCACGAACACGGGTTAATCCTCCTAATTCTCCTGATTGTTCATATCGGTAAACTGTACCAAATTCTGCTAACCGAACCGGTAAGTCGCGGTAGGAACGCAACTCACTTTTATAAATTTGGATATGAAAAGGACAGTTCATTGGTTTAAGAACAAATCCCATTTCTTGCGCTGTTTCCTCAGCATTTTCTGCCATCATAGGAAACATGTCTTTTTTATAATTTTGCCAATGGCCCGAAATTTTGAAGAGATCGGTTCGACCAATATGAGGGGTTACTACCCCAAGATAACCACGTTTGATTTGTTCGTTCTTCAGAAAATCTTCCAGGGCAAGCCGAATAATAGTTCCTTTAGGAGTCCACAAAGGTAACCCTGGTCCAACAAGGTCAGAAAAAATAAATAACCCTAGTTCTTTACCTAATTTACGGTGATCTCGTCTTAATGATTCTTCCTTTCGTCGTTTATATTCGGCCAGTTGTTCAGGAGTTTCCCAGGCAGTCCCATAAATACGTTGCAGTTGCGCTTTTGTTTCATCCCCTCTCCAATAAGCTCCAGCCACACTTTCGAGATCAAATGCCTGGGGGTGAATATCTCCGGTAGTTTCCATATGGGGACCCGCACAAAGATCCCACCATTGATCTCCTAAATGATAAAGAGTAATAGGAGGTTTTAGTCCTTCAAGTATTTCGAGTTTATAGGGTTCTTTGAGGTCGGTAATACGTTTTTTCGCTTCCTCTGGAGTCACCTCTTCGCGGATAATGGGGAGTTTACGTTTAATAATTTTAACCATTTCTTTTTTAATGGCCTTGAGGTTCTGTTCGGTAAATGGTTCAGGAATATCAAAGTCATAGTAAAACCCTGTTTCGGTCCAAGGTCCAATGGTTACTTGCGCTTTAGGGAAAAGTTTCTGAACCGCCATAGCCATAATGTGAGAGGTTGTATGGCGAATACGCTTCACATTATCAGACTCACTGGTACGGGGAAGTTTTATGGGAGTTACTTCTTGGGATACTTTAAGGTTAGCAGTCGACTGGTTAACCATTTACTTCATACTCTTTATATAATTCTTTATCTAGTTTATTGTGTGTTAGGGAATAGAGAACGTAGGAACGGCTTTAAGTTCATTATTTTGATAGAATTATGATGATGTGAATTCAGCCGGTTAAATATCAAATTGATAAGCTTCTAAGCTAAAGATCGACAAAAGTTCTTAATCCATAAATCCTCCCTTTGATTAATTTCGATTTTATTGTTAATACTTTCTGCTGTTACTTGAGTTGTTATCTGGTCAAAGTAGACACTTATTTTTCAGTTCGATACCTAATTTTTACATCGTCCCAATTATTACACAGTTTTTGGGCATAGTGAGTAAGCTTTTAGATACTAGTAAGTAAGTTTTAATAATACTGATATCATGTTTTAATTGTCCTTAAAGTATGATAAAGTTTTATGATAGCCGAACTGTAACAAACACAAGTTATTATAGAATCTGCCCTTTTGAATAAATCGAACTATTCCTAGAGTAGGTATAATTGAAAAATCATAAATAATAAGTTTTTATATATTTGTAATCTCATCTCTTAAATTAGACTGAGCATTTGGTGCTGTAGGTGTAAATTACATAAAATATTTAATTTAGCAAAATTTAATTCGAACAAAACCATGCTAAAATACATTTTTACATAAAGAAATATCTTTTGGTAAATCTATGATGAGTGATCAAATCTTTGTTTTTAAATTTATAATTTTGTATACTTAACACAACAGGTCCTGTAGAATCATTGTTATTTAACATAATTTAGATCAATTATTTGAAATTCAATGAGCTGAAATATAGATTTGAAAAGATAGGATAAGACAAGCTAAAAACGTTGTTAATATTTACATTTGTGTATATTATAATTCCCTGTAGTATTGTGATGTAAATATATTACATCAGTATTTAAATTGAAGGGAACTCTCTTGTTAAATAAATTGATAGGACAAAGTCTAAAAAATATGTCAACCTAACCCTAGTATCTTCTCTTAATTGAAAAGAGAATATGGGTCCATCATTGAATAATGATCCAATTGATTATGAGATAAAAACAATACTATCAAAAATCATAAAATCTGAGATAAAAACTGTTGAGATCTTTCTTCTTGAGGGTTATTAAAAAATTCTTCAGGGGTCGCTACTTCAACAATTTTTCCTCTATCCATAAATACTACACGATCAGCTACTTCTTTTGCAAATCCTACTTCATGGGTGACACATACCATGGTCATTCCGGAATCAGCTAAACTCCGCATGGTGTCTAACACTTCTTTGATCATCTCCGGATCTAAAGCAGAAGTAGGTTCATCAAATAACATAATCTTGGGTTGCATGGCTAATGCGCGGGCAATCGCCACCCGCTGCTGTTGTCCTCCTGATAATTGACCTGGATATTTATGAGCCTGTTCAAGAATACCCACCTTTTCGAGTAATTGCAGGGCTGTCACTTCCGCCTTCTCTTTCTTTTGGTGGCGAACCCAGACGGGAGCTAGAGTAACGTTATTAAGAACTGTTAGATGGGGAAATAGATTAAATTGCTGGAACACCATTCCCACTTCTCTACGAATAGTTTCAATATTTCTAAGGTCATGGGAAAGTTCCACCCCATCAACAATGATATTACCCTTTTGATAAGATTCTAGAGCGTTAAAAGTGCGAATGAAAGTAGATTTCCCTGACCCTGACGGTCCCATAATGACCACCACTTCTTGGGGGTTGACTTGAAGACTGACCCCTCGCAACACATGAAAGTCATTGTCATACCATTTCTCTACATCTTGAGCAATGATGATAGGTTTTTTTTCAGAACGAAAATATAAATTGTTATTTTTGACAGATTGAGTCATCGATTTTAAGCAGCGATTATTTGTCCTTTTACCACTGTATTGCAAAACTCTCATATTGCAAAATTCTCAAACTTTCACTGTAAACTCGTTTGAGGACAAAGAACAATACAAAGTGCCAGAACCAAAAAGAGGAATATAAATTGTAGATTAAAATAAAAGCCGACGATCTACCTCTCGTTGTTTCATCTCATCTCCTAAGAGTGTAGAGAACAAAATAGTCAATAGATGAATTCTAACTCATCACATAGGATAAAACTTTTTATTTATTTTTGTAAAATTCTGATCAATTCCATTCCCCAAAATCATAGAACGGCAAGAGCACAATCGCAATTAAGACTTCAACTTTGATTGAACAAGACTCTAAAATTTATAATTATTTACTTTTAAGTGCAGGAATATCAATTTTTTTAAAGTTTAAGTCAAGTTATGTTATATCTGCAATGGGATATCGGAAAACAAGATAGTGAGAGGAACACAAACGTATCTAATGTAAAAGACATTATAGTGAATATAAAAAATATTATAGTGAAAAGCTAAGCTAAAATTTTATATTTTTACCTACCACTAAATAATAATACACTGTAGACAGCTAGTCAAATTTTTACGATTTTAAACAAAATAACAATCAAGGTATTAATATCATTCTATTTAGAGATAGATAAGAACTTGGTTGAATCTAAAATATACAGTTAATTAGAATGAAAAAACAAAATTATAAAGGATAAGTTAAAGCAAAAAATATAAATTTAATATTTTATATATTATCTATTTGACCATTACCTACTACTTTTTATTGATTTTTTTATTCAAGAATAAGAATAAAATTGTCACATTACATTTAGAAAAATATATTGAATAATAATAACTTTCTTTATAAGTAGCCGCCAACATTAGATAATAGAGAAGATAACCGATATCTAACTCATACTTCTCATGAATACTCCCTTCCTTTCCCCCGAAGACTTACCTCTGCAAAGTACGACGGACTTCGGACTGCGACGGAAACTTGATGAAATCATCGGTCAATATTTCTACGAATCTTGTGATCGTTCACTCCAGACCTTATTGTCTCAATGTGGCTGGTATCTTACCAGTTCCTCTAATGTCTTAACTTTGGTGATCACCTGTCCTGATCATTCGACCAATTTACGCATTCTTAAACATATTGCAGCCCTGGGATTCTATTTAAAAAATTTTACTGAGAACGGAAAAATTCAGATCTATCCCCCTGCTGGCGAAGGAACTTCCTTAAAAATTCCCGTTAAAAAAGGACGAATTTATCAAGACTCTCTTTGAAAGAAAACTCAGTAAGGTGGGCATTGTCCATCTTACATTTAATTCAATTGCTTTTGAGAGTTTACTAAAAACAATTTGGACGAGTGGTAAAGAGAATTTCACTAAAATTATTAATACCAAGACTTTGGCGGATAGTTTATGATGATTCGGTTAAACCAGACTATAAAGTAAAAGTTAAATTTCAGCTATGTTCAATAGACGATTAAACTAATAATTTTCTCTTCTGGTAACATTCATTTTGATTAATGTACCAAAGGCTTTTCCTCTAATACTGGTAAAACATCAATGTAGTGCTTATTTCTAGTTCTTACAATCATTGTATACTTCTCACCTCAGCAAAAGTTTTTGTCATAAAATTACTAATACTTGCCCTTTGATTGACAGTTTTTGTTGTAGAGATAACGTTTGAAGTTGTACTAAAAAACAATCATTTACTATGATCAATGGTAATTTCTATGGACACTAACTGGGAATCCTGATCTATTGGTCGAACTTAGTCAACAATTCTTATTCCAGCTGAAATTAATAAATTTTTATTGTGGTTGCGTATAGCTATCATATTAAATTCTAGAGATAAATGTCTATTTTTATTTGCCGGAATCTTTTCTAAAAAGCTATAGCAAGTGAGAATAATAGTTCCTGAATAAATAACCACAGAGTTAGAATTAATAAAATATTCTTAGTCGAAGTAGTAGCAATGAGCAAAAACTAGAGCAACACCTAATAAAAAAATCTCTTATTTAATTAAAATCAAAACCACTATTTAACTAAATATTATAGACTCAAAAAACTTTAAGTTTGACATAATCTTGCACTAATTATACCTAAATTTTTAGCAAAAAAATGAGATATAATTAGTTCTAAAATAAATCTAATAATAGAAAATAGTATTCAAAAATTATAAATTTTTCTGACATTTATTATTTTTAATTTATCTTTAAAAGTAAAAAAAAGATAATTGTTATAAAACAGCAAACAGTAAGAAATATTTATGTTAGTTAAGTGAAGACAAAGACAATTGTCCCAGTGGAATACTTTCTCTTTTCTTTGATAAAAACTAATGTGACATGACAAATAAAGTGGGTGAAGATTATTTAGGATTCAGAATCAGCTAGATCATAATTACTATAGTAGACTCGTAATGTTCTGGCTTTTCTCTCTTTAACACTAAGCTTTAAAAGATTTTCTTCTGGTTTTAGACACTGTATTCCATATTCGGTACATTTCCACTCCGTAGCTTGCTACTTGCTTAATTGTGTATGCAATGGGTTTCTAAATTTTGGGGCTCATTAAGATGAAATACCCATTAAACTAGACTAAAACAAAGAATATTATCAATTAATTTTTCCCTACCTTCTACATCTTCTATACCTTCTATACCTCTGATACTTCTACAATATGGCACAATGGAAGACGTTGGCTACATGATAGTCATGTAAAACTGAATTAACCAAAATTTTAGATAATTTTGATGACTGCAACTCTTGAGGCATCTACGAAAATTCGTCGCGTTGTTTTTCCCTTCACTGCTATTGTTGGCCAAGAAGAGATGAAATTGGCCTTGCTGCTCAACGTCATTGACCCTAAAATCGGTGGTGTAATGATTATGGGTGATCGTGGAACTGGAAAATCCACTACTGTTCGTGCATTAGCAGACTTGCTTCCTAAAATTGACGTGGTAGCTGATGATCCCTTCAACTCTGACCCCAATGATCCTGACTTGATGAGTGATTGCGTTCGTCAACAACTTAGAGAAAATATTCCTCTCCAAGTCGCTAGCAAAAAAGTTACGATAGTAGATCTTCCTTTGGGAGCCACTGAAGATAGAGTCTGTGGTTCAATCGATATTGAAAAGGCTCTCTCAGAAGGAGTAAAAGCTTTTGAACCTGGACTCTTGGCTAAAGCAAACCGTGGCATCATCTACGTGGATGAGGTTAACTTGCTCGATGACCATCTTGTAGATGTCCTCCTTGATTCGGCAGCGAGTGGTTGGAATACAGTGGAGCGGGAGGGTGTTTCTATTCGTCATCCCGCGCGGTTTGTTCTAGTTGGCTCAGGAAACCCAGAAGAAGGGGAATTACGACCTCAATTGCTTGATCGTTTTGGAATGCACGCAGAAATTCATACTATAAAGGAACCAGCCTTGAGAGTAAAAATTGTAGAACAACGTTCAGAATTTGATAAAGATCCCCAGAAATTTCATAAAGAATATCAACCCCAACAAGAAAAACTGCGAAATCACTTAGTTGAAGCTCAAAAACTCCTAAAACAGGTTAATATCGACTATGAATTGCGGGTTAAAGTTTCTGAAGTTTGTTCGGAACTCAATGTGGATGGACTTAGAGGAGACATTGTTACCAACCGTGCTTCTAAAGCATTAGCTGCCTTTGAAGGGCGGACAGATGTTACTGTAAATGATGTCGGTCGTACTATCGTCTTGTGTTTACGTCACCGACTTCGCAAAGATCCTCTTGAAGCTATTGATTCTGGCTATAAAGTTAATCAAACCTTTAATCGAGTGTTTGGTTTAGAAATGGAAGAACATTAAGACGGGATAAAGTATAAATTGAGTGAACTATAAGAAGTTTGGATCTTTTTTAAGTATGTTCTCCACTACAATAGAATTAGGGAGGTTAGAGGTTTGCAAGTTTTTTATTCTCGTCATGAATTATATGTACCACTTCTCATAGTTCCTCCATAATCTTAGTTTAGCTAAATCGAGAAAAATCCGTTAAGATCAAGGTGAATTAGGGAATTGCTTGAACATTGACCTGCTCAAAGTCCTATGACTTCTGTAATCGCTGTAGAAAAAGAAAAGTTAGAAAATCCTCCGTTAGATATTCACTATTTGGGTGACCGTATTTTACGTAAACCGGCTAAACGTGTTGCGAGAGTCGATGACTCCGTGCGCAAATTAGTCAAAGAAATGCTGCAAACTATGTATAGTTCTCATGGAATTGGTTTGGCTGCAACTCAAGTAGGAATTCATAAACAATTAATTGTTATAGACTGTGTTCCTGATGACCCTACCAATAAACCCGTGGTCTTAATTAATCCTAAGATTACCAGTGTTTCTGAAGAATTATCCCTATTTGAAGAAGGTTGTTTAAGTATTCCAGGGGTTTATTTAGATGTGACTCGTCCTAAAGTGGTTGAAGTATCTTTTAAAGATGAACAAGGAAAACCTTGCAAGCGACAAGCAACTGATTTATTAGCACGGGTTATTCAGCATGAAATAGATCACCTTAATGGGGTAATGTTTGTTGATCGAGTTGATAATGGTTTAGCACTAACAGAAGCTTTACAAAAAAATGGATTTTCTCCACAAGCTATAGAACCGGTAAAATAACCAATAACTAATTGATTAATACTGTCACTAACAGAGAGTAATTTTTGTGCCTTTAATATGAAAGTAGATCATTGTTATTGGGGTTGTTTATTACTGTAATTGTAGGCGTCAGTCCTATCTTTGAACTGTCGTTACAAGTCTTTAATTGGACCAAATGATCACAAGTAATATTCTGGTTACTAGCACTTCCTCAACGGTTCTTTTTTGTTCGTTGTGCGGAACAGTCAAAATAAAATAATCGACACTCTCATCGTTAAGTTAAGTTTAACGATGAGAGTGTCGATTTATAATAACTCCTGTTTTGCTTTGTAGGTAGTGATTAGAAATTAATTTTTAAAATCTTTTCATAAAAAAAATAGAAAAAAAAGTTGCAGCAATACCCCAAAATAAACTAGCTAATATATAGCTCAATCCTAGTAAATATTCGTTGTTTCTTAACAAAAGATGGTTTTCATAAGAAAAAGTAGAAAAAGTAGTAAATCCCCCGCAAAATCCCGTCGCTAACAATAATATCCAACCCGAGTGGAATTGAAATCTTTCAGTTAGTCCGATAGAAATCCCAAGAATGAAACATCCCACAATGTTGACTGTGAATGTTGCCACAGGAAAGGTATGTTTGATGCCTAATCCACTATTAATAATTTGGCTTATAAAATATCGAGAACAACTACCTAAGCCACCCCCTAAGAATACTATTAAAAACTGTAGGAATCTCATTTTTTTCGTCGTTAACCTCTAAAACCATCTTTTATTTAAGTACTTTTATCAAAGTTCTACACTATTGACACGGTGAACATTTACGATATCACTCAAATTCCGAATTTGGGTGATCACACATTCTAATTGTTGACGATCACGAATATCAATTCGCAAATTAATCATTGCAGGCCGACTACGACTGGTTTTTACCCCAGCATTACGAACATTGATGTTATTGTCACTAAGACGGGATAAAATATCTTTAAGGATTCCTACACGATCAAGAGCTTCAATAAAAATATCCACGGGATAAGTTTGGTTATATCCATTATCTTTTGTTGGATTCCAGCGAACTGGAATCAAGCGATCACCAAGTATATCGTCTATGTTAGAGCACCCTTGACAGTGGATTGAAATACCTCTAGCCCCACTTGTTACTATACCGATAATGGGTTCTCCAGGCAGGGGGTGACAGCAGCCAGCAATATTGTAAATCAACCCTTCAACGCCCATAATCGGGGATTTATTTTGTTTAACTGAACATAAAGCAAGAGGAAAAGAGTTGGAAGCTCGAGTTTTATCATCGAAAATTTCTTCTTCTTGAGTATTAACGGTAATTTCTCTAAGTCGGTTAGCGACTTGGTTGAGGGTAATTTCTCCATACCCCAAAGCTGCTAGTAAGTCCTCAACAGACTGATAATTACAGCGTTCAGCAACACTTTGCATGGGATCAGATTTAAGCAAAGCATCTAAGCCACTTTTACCTAATTCCTTTTCTAACATCTCGCGTCCTCGGGCAAAATTTTCGTCTCGGTGTGATCTCTTATACCATTGACGAATACGATTTCGCGCACTGGGAGTCACTACGAAATTAAGCCAGTCTAAACTAGGATGGGCATTTTTATGGGTAATAATTTCTACAATATCTCCATTATTGAGAGGAATATCTAAAACTGACCACTTTTCATTGACTCTTGCTCCTTTCATGTGGTTTCCTACTTCTGTATGAATACTATAAGCAAAATCAACGGGCGTAGCCCCTCGTGCTAAAGCAACCACATCTCCTTGAGGGGTAAAGACATAAACATCATCATCAAAGAGATTATCTTTAAGAGTATCCACATATTCCTGAGCATCTTGGAGATCTTTTTGCCATTCAAGAAGTTGACGTAACCAGGTAAATTTTTCATCTTCTTCAGAAAGGGTAGTGTAATGCGACCCTCCTGTCTCCTTATATTTCCAGTGAGCAGCAATTCCATATTCAGCTATATGGTGCATCTCCAGGGTACGAATTTGTACTTCTAGGGGACGACCCGTTAACCCTACTACCGTTGTATGAAGAGATTGATAACGGTTGGGTTTGGGCAGTCCAATATAATCCTTAAAACGCCCAGGAATTGGTTTAAACGCATCATGAACTACTGCTAAGGAACGATAGCATTCCTCGTTATTTTGGACAATAATCCTCAAGGCAGCAATATCGTAAATTTGATGAAATCCTTTTTGCTGTCGCTGCATCTTATGGTAAATCCCGTAGAGATGTTTGGGGCGAGCTTGTAAGTCCAACACTCGAATGCCAACACTTTCTAAGCGTTGACGTAGGGTTTCTTTTAGTTTTTCTAAACGGGTTTCGCGATCACTACGTTTTTCAGCTACTAGGGACTGAATTTCTCGATAGGCTCCTGGTTCTAAATATTTAAATGATAGATCTTCTAAGTCCCACTTCAACCGCCAAATTCCTAAACGATTTGCTAAGGGAGCAAAAATTTCTCTAGTTTCCAAAGCTATACGTTTTTGCTTTTCTGGTTTAAGGTGTTCTAGGGTTCGCATATTGTGTAAGCGATCAGCTAATTTCACCACAATCACCCGAATATCTTTAGCCATTGCTAAGAACATCCGACGGAAATT
Organism: cyanobacterium endosymbiont of Rhopalodia gibberula; assembly: GCF_003574135.1. Taxonomy (GTDB): domain Bacteria; phylum Cyanobacteriota; class Cyanobacteriia; order Cyanobacteriales; family Microcystaceae; genus Rippkaea. Next base: position 320,577 of record NZ_AP018341.1, read on the forward strand.
TTCAGCCTGGTGTTCTGTTTTACTCGAAAAATTAAATTTAGATAGCTTAGTAACCCCTTCCACTAAGTTTCGTATCTCTTTCCCAAATTGTTCCTCAATTTGTTCTAAGGTAACATCCGTGTCTTCTACTACGTCATGGAGAAATCCAGCCGCAATCATGGCTTTATCTCCACCCAAATCCCGTAATAGCCCTGCTACAGCGATAGGATGGGCAATATACGGCTCTCCCGATTTACGGTATTGGCCTTCATGTAGTTGATAGGCAAAATTGAACGCCCGACAGATTAGACCAATATCTTCACTATCTTGATCAGATTGACAGGCAATGAGACATTGATTCAGCCAGTCAGGGAGAGGTAGTTTAACATGTTTGGGTTCAAGATAAGTGACTAGGTTCATAGAATGGTTAACAGGGCGATAAGATACAGAATCAAGATAAATATAGTAGCCGAAAACAAAATTACTGTAGAAATTAAGGATTAACTACTATTCAACAAAAAAGGTAATCAAAAAGGTGCCCAAAATACCAAATGCATATTTTTTTTGTATCTTCTGCAGAAGGACTAACTTAGAAAAATCAATACTTGCTCAAACAGTTTCAGTCTAAAAAAAGATTTAGTACCAATGCAATTGACCTCTATGGTTTAATACTATTTAATACATTCTAGCCAGATCCTGTTGTCCATGTTACCGAAACCTCATCAAAAATTCTATCAAGAATTCTTAGATTCCTTGATCGTGCTCAGAGATCAGGTCATGATGAAAGACATAGACTCGGGACGATTATCCCAGAATTTTCAGGTGGCACAAGAAATTTTCCAAAATAAAATTTTAGAATTGACTACTGAGAACTTAGAGAATTCTGCGGTCTCTTCTCGGCAATCTATCCAGACTGAAATCCATCGGATGTTGCGCTTGTTGAGAACTGATTTTCTATTTTTACAGTCTTCCCACAAACGAAGGACAACAGAACAACGATTAGAGATTGTACTTAATCACATTGAAAAACTGATAGGTTATTGTCAAGTTATTTTAAGCAAATAACTTTTTTAAAAAATTATCGGGGAAAAAATACCATTTTTATTCCCCATAATGGACATTATTTCACTTTAGATAAAATACGACCAATAGTTCGATTTTCAGGAACAAACGTTTTTTTAGCTACCCGTTTAATATCTGCTGAACTCACTGCTTCAATAGCTGTTAATTGATCAAAAAGATTGCGCCAACTTCCAGTTTTTACCTCATATTCAATCAATGATCGAGCCATACCTAAGTTAGAGTCAAGCGATCGCACTAAGGCTGCCCTAAGTTGAGTTTTTACCCTTTGTAATTCTTGATTGGTGACAAATTCTTTCTTTAATCGTTCAATTTCTTGTTCCAAGGCTTCACCTACCTGGTTAACTGTACCATTAGGGGCAGTCTGAGCATAAAACAACATTAAATTAGGATATTTATCCCCTGGAAACCCATTAAAACCTTGGGCAACTAAAGCCACTTTTTTCTCTTCAACCAGGGACTTATAAAGACGAGAGGTTCGTCCCGAACTTAATAAAGTTGCCATCACTTCATAGACAGCATGATCAGGGTGAGTAATCGCTGGACGATGATATCCTTCAAGATACCAGGGTTGGGACGATAATTCCAGGTTAACTTCTTTGGTTTCAGTTTGTTGAGGTTCTACTTCAGTCACTCTTGGTGGTTTAGCTTTAGCCGAATAACGACCAAAATAAACTTGGGCTAATTGTTTAACTCGTTTGGGATTTACATCTCCTACAATGGCGAAAGTTAAATTGTTAGCTCCATAGTAAGTTTCGAAAAATTGCTGTACATCTTCACGAGTAAGGCAAAGAATGTCTTGGTTATAACCAATAACAGGACGTTTATAAGGATGTTTAGTAAAGGCAATATCTAGAAATGCCTCTACCATTTCACCAATAGGACTATTATCAGTTCTGAGCCGACGTTCTTCCAAAATAACGTCCTGTTCTTTATAAAATTCTCGGAAAACAGGTTCTAAAAATCGTTCTGATTCTAACGACATCCAAAGTTCCAGTTTATTCGAAGGAAAACTATAAAAATAGGTTGTCCAATCACTCGAAGTCGCTGCATTCATCCCAACTCCTCCAGCCGTTTCCACAATTTGACCAAAGGCATTTTGTTGAACGTATTGATTAGCTTCTGTTTGAACTTTTTGAAATTCTTGAGCTAATCGTTCAGCTTCTTTTATTTTTCCCGCAGCTTGAGCGGCTTTCATTTGAGAAAATAGAGTATCCAGTCGATCCAAAAGAGGCTTTTCTGCTATGTAGTTAGTAGTTCCAATGTCTTTCGTCCCTTTAAAGGCTAAATGTTCTAAAAAATGGGCTACCCCTGTCTTACCATCAGGTTCATCTACTGCTCCTACATCAGCATAGGTGACGAAAGACACCACAGGTGCGTCATGATTTTCCATGACGATGAACCTCATGCCATTATCGAGTTTAAATTCCGTTATTTGTTCAATCGCTCTATTAAGATAAGGTGTAATTGATTGGCTAGCTATTAAAGTGGAAGAAGTATCAGGAAGTGGTTGAGCAATAACTGGAACACTACTCCACAGAAAAAATAGCAAGCTGAGCGTTGCAAAAGAATAGCGCATAGGAAGTGATCGAGTTGAAGAGTTTATTACCATTGATACCATCAAAGAAAACGACGTTTAGAATCCCCTTTCTAGGATATCGGGATTTAAAAATGATAGCAGGGAGTCATAGTGTGATTAAGTCGTCTTTATAAAAAAGGATTATTTTTTACGATGTAAGTCTCTAACAGAGAGCATATACATCACAAAATACTTCTGCAAAATCAATACAAAATTTTAATTTTATATCTACCCTATCAGACTTGAATGAGATGTTGCTTTTAGAATCAATCTACTACTTACCCTTATCTCAAACTTCTGTTGAACTCACATTTTTAAAAAGTCTCCTCTGTCGCTACCTAGGACACTTGTTTTATATGCTGTGTAAAGGTCAAACCTGAATTTTTCTCCTCTTCTTTATCTTTCTCTATCATTCTCCAAACCCAAACTAATTTTTGAGTTTACTAGGTAAGTCTTAAAGAAGCAAGATATAATTTGTTACAAAACAGATTAGAGAAGATTTTGTAATGAGCAACCCCGTCCTTCATGCCTTTTTCTTAGGCCGAGCTTTTGCTGAAGTCCTTAGCGAAAAAATAGAAGAGAACTTTACTAATGCCCTCAGCGAATTGGGCAGATTTGACGCAGAACAACGCGAACAACTGCGGCAATTTATTGAGGAAGTACAAACAAGGGCTCAAGTTGATGTTGCATCAGGAGATACTGTTAACACTACCCCCAGTGAAGATTTTTCGGTCGATTTACAAGAAAGAATAGACAATTTAAGGGCTGAAATTGCTCGTGTTAAAGCGGAATTAAAAATTTATCGTGCCCAAAAAACATAATTATTTCTTTATTTATCTAAATTTCTCCCCCTATTGGTCTAAGTTACTCTCAACCCCAAAAATCGAGTGTCTCCCCTGTCCTTCAATGTCAACAGTTCCTATTCCACAAAAACTACTTTAGTCTCTAATGACGTGACCAAGCTAGAAAATACCCATAAATTCCCTTGGAATCAGGAAAAATACTCTATTAATCGCCGCCGACTAGATATTTGGTGGTTTGTGTTGACCTTAATTACCCAATTTTGGCTCAATGGTAAAAAATGGAGCTATCGAGGGGGCTATAGTGAAGAAAAAGAGACCGCCCGACGTCAAAAACAAGCGGTGTGGATTAGAGAAAGTTTACTCGACCTCGGACCAACTTTTATTAAAATAGGTCAATTATTCTCTACTCGTGCCGATTTATTTTCCGCTGAATATGTTGCGGAACTGTCAAAACTTCAAGATAAAGTTCCGGCTTTCACCTACGAACAAGTTATAACTACTATTGAAAGGGATTTTAGGAAACCCCTTCCCAAACTGTTCCATAATTTTGCTCCAATCCCTATAGCAGCAGCTAGTTTAGGTCAAGTCCATAAAGCTCAACTTCATTCAGGAGAAGAGGTAGTCGTCAAAATTCAACGGCCAGGATTAAAACAACTCTTTACTATTGACCTAGCGATTCTAAAACGCATTACCCACTATCTTCAAAACCATCCTCGTTGGAGCAAAGGACGAGACTGGACCGGGATCTATGAAGAATGCTGTCGTATTCTTTGGTTAGAAATTGATTACCTTAACGAAGGACAAAATGCCGATACCTTTCGTCGTAATTTTCGTGACGAAGATTGGGTTAAAGTCCCCAGAATCTACTGGCGTTACACTTCCCCCCGTGTTTTAACTCTTGAATATATGCCAGGGATTAAAATTAGCCATTATGAAAAACTTGAAGCAGCCGGATTAAATCGTAAAATCTTAGCAAGACTAGGAGCAAAAGCTTATTTATACCAATTGCTTAACAGTGGATTTTTCCATGCAGATCCCCATCCGGGAAATATTGCTGTAAGTACTGATGGGTCCTTAATTTTTTATGATTTTGGCATGATGGGACGTATTAGCGCCAACGTCCGTGAGAAGTTAATGGATGCTTTGTTTGGCATTGTTCAAAAAGATGCTGCTCAAGTGGTCTCGTCTTTAGTAGCTCTCGATACCTTAAGTCCTGCAGACGACATGGGTCCAGTGCGTCGTTCTATTCAATTCATGCTCGATAATTTCATGGAAAAACCCTTTGAGGAACAGTCAATTAGTCAAATTAGTGATGATTTGTATGAACTTGTCCATAATCAACCCTTCCGCTTACCCGCAACTTTCACCTTTGTTATCCGCGCATTTTTGACTATAGAAGGGATAGGAAAAGGGTTAGATCCAGACTTCAATTTCATGGAGGTGGCACAACCGTTTGCCATGAAGCTTATGACTAATATCAATGGAAATAGCGGGATTAGTGTTTTAAATGAATTAGGACGACACGCGGTTCAAGTTAGCAATACAGCTTTAGGATTACCACGACAAATTGACGATACAATAAAAAAGCTGGATCGTGGTGATATCCGCGTAAGAGTACGCTCAGTTGAATCTGATCGTCTATTGCGTCGCTTAGGTATGATACAGATGGGGACTAACTATATTATTATAACCAGTGCTTTAGTCATATCTGCAGCCCTTTTATTTGTTAACGGTTCGCTTCTTTTGGCAATAGCCACTGTCATAATAGCATTAGTTCCAGCATGGGCTTTATTTCGCTTGCTGCGTCGTCTTGATAGCCTAGATATAACGTTCTAGTTTTTGCTTATCACTATTGTAAATTGTTAGTAGCTAACTCACCAATGATAAATCGTAGCTTTACGGGTTTGACTGATACGGGTATCGTGCGATCAGTTAACCAAGATAATTTCTACATCGACCCTGGAGGGCGGTTTTTTGTTGTGGCTGACGGCATGGGAGGCCATGCTGGAGGAGAAGAGGCAAGCCTAATTGCTACCCGAGAGATTCAAGCCTATCTTGAGACTCACTGGGAATCTGATATTCCTTCTCGTATTCTTCTTGAAGAAGCTTTTTTACAAGCTAATAAAGCAATTCTTACTGATCAACAAGATCATCCTGAACGGGGAGATATGGGGACAACAGCTTTGGTAGTCATTTTCCGAGATAATCAGCCCTGGCGAGCTCATATTGGAGATTCTCGCCTTTATCGCTTCCGTGACGTTGATCTTGAGCAAATCACAGAGGACCATACTTGGGTAGCAAGGGCATTGAAAATGGGTGATATTACCCAAGAACAGGCTACAACTCATCCTTGGCGACACGTTCTTTTTCAATGTTTAGGGCGTAAGGACGTTAATACTATTGAAATTGCTCATCTGGATGTTCAATCTGGTGATCGCTTATTGTTATGCAGTGATGGATTAACCGAAGAAATCCCTGACGAAACCATTCAGCAGCTTTTTAAAAAAGAAAGATCTTGTGAAAGAGTAGCTCAAAATCTAGTAGAAACGGCTAAAGAAGCTGGAGGATCGGATAATATAACAGTGGTTATTGTTGTTGAAGAGGGAGAAACTAAAAGAGTTAAAGAAGATAATTTTGATCTCAGAGTTGATAGAATAGGTAATTAAAATCGACTATAAATTAGTGTAAATTACTGTTTTCTAATTTCTTTTAAACAAGATCAGGGCAATAATTGTCAATTATTTATGCTGTTAGTTGTTGGACTTGTTTTCCCAAGTCGATGAATTTTTTGTTTTAAGTCTTTAAAATGTTTATGACCTTTGTATGGATATTATTTACAAATTTCAGTGGATGGATAACTCTACATAAGCATTGGCATTTTGTATCCCTATATTTAAGCGCAATCAAAGTTCGAGCCTACACTGCTTCTATTGGTACTTTCTGAAGTAACTTCTTTGATCAAGACTTTGTTTGCATTAGCTAAATCATATTCAAATACCATTCCGAAATTTCATGAGCTTTGACTTAATGATATTTTCCTCTATATTTTTTCTTCGACTTTTCGGAAAATTTCGCAATTCTTCTCTTTTTTAAATAATCTATCTAGAAACTGTTTTTCTTATTGTAGTTTCTAAGTAATCTCAACTATTACCAAATCTACAATCTTGATAGTTTTCGCTCTTTTAATTCTGTTGGATGAGTTTTTAGGCAAGCTGGTATCTCATGATTACTACTTTCCTAATCTTAGATTTATTTAAGCTCACCTACTGAATTTTCAAACAGAGAATCACAAATTGCTATCGTTATTAGTCAATCTTAATGGTCTTTTTTTATTGACTGTGATGTTGATCATCATTAACCAACTTAGATAAAGTTTTCTCAGTCACTCGACCTATACGCCAATCAGGTAATATATCAGCCCCCATTTTTTTGTAAAATCCAATAGCGAGACTATTCCAATCCAAAACACTCCACTCTAATCGTCCTGCTCCTCGTTTGACAGCTAATTGAGCTAAATAAATTAATAAAGATTTTCCAACTCCTTTACGATGATAATCAGGTAAGACAAATAAATCCTCGACATAAATTCCTGGTTTAGTTAAAAAGGTAGAATAGTTGGAAAAAAAGACAGAAAATCCTACACACTGAGTTCCCCATTGTGCCACAATGGCTTCTACATAGGGTCTTTCTCCAAATAAATGTTCCCGCAACATCTCTGCATTTCCTGTTACTTGATGAGAGAGCCTTTCATACTCAGCCAAGGCTTGAATCAACGAAAATAAATCTACAACATCTGATGGTTGAGCAGGACGTATTTTGAGATCTTTGTTCATAAATTTTATTTCGGGCAAAAGTGAACAGTAGCATTTCGAGACTTTTTTTATGTTAGCCTTGACTGCTACTTTGTCCACGATAATCTACTAATTCACTGTCAACTATTTAATAACTAATATTTAATAACTAATGTAACCATCCTTTCAAACGACGAGCAACTTGGGGACGACGCAATTTCCGCATGGCTTTACTTTGAATTTGACGTACTCGTTCGCGTGAGAGATTAAACATTCCCCCTACCTCTTCCAAGGTGTGGGGTTGACTCGTGGATAGTCCATAGCGTAGAGAAATTACATCTTTTTCCCGTTCGGTAAGAACATCACTTAACACCGCCGATATTTCATAGCGTAACATTCCTTCACTCATTTGTTCTTCAGGAAGTTGTAACTCCTGATCTTCAAGTAAGTCCACCAGTTCTGTATCTTCCCCTTTCCCGACGCGATGATTTAATGAAAGAGATTGTCTGCGCAATTGGAGTAACTGGCGCAGTTGAGGCGGTGTTATTTCTAACTCCATAGCTAGTTCTTTTTCATTAGGGTTTCGCTGCAAGTTCTGTTTCAAAACGCGCTGTGCTTTTTTGAGTTTGTTAAGCTTCTCAACAATGTGAATCGGTAAGCGAATTGTCCGTGCATCGTTGGCAATAGTACGAGTGATGGCTTGACGAATCCACCAATAGGCATAGGTAGAAAACTTGTAGCCTTTATTTGGATCAAATTTTTCAGCTGCCCGATTTAAGCCAATAGCTCCTTCTTGAATCAGATCTAGAAAAGGAACCCCCCGATTAAGGTAACGTTTTGCAATAGAAACTACTAACCTTAAATTCGAGCGAATCATTTTTCGTTTAGCAGTACGTCCTCGATAAAAACGACTTTCAAATTGCCGTTGGACATCAAATCCCATCGCTTCGGCTAATTCCCCTTTGGTCGGAAAACGCTGCAGTTCTTCTTTAAGCTGTTGACGTTTTTCTTCTGTTTTAACTAAAAATTGAACATTTTTTGCTAATTCAACTTCTTCTTCAGGTTCTAGTAGTGGATAACGTGACATTTCTTTAAAAAATGCTCCAACAGTGTCATCTGAAACAGCTTTGCGGTATTCATCAGGGTGATGATTGCCCAATTCATTAGATAAGGACGAGAACTCTACTTCAATCGCTTGAAAATCGGGATCAACTTGATCAATACTATTCGGCTCAAAAGCTTCTTGAGCTAATGGAGTAGTTAAAGAATGGTCTTGGATCATTTTAGTCATGTTCATAATTCATAAACAGATGAGAATAGGGTGTAAAAAGATCAATAAATTTGGGAACAATAGAGCTATGTACAATGTCAAATGTTGTGTGAGGCTAATCGTGTCCTTTAATGAAATTTGGAGAAAATATTTAAGGTTGTCTTAAGTAATTACCCCAGATAAACAGCTGTCAAAATAAAAGAAAGTTATGACACCTTAATGAGAAAGAGGAAGAACTGAGTCTTTATATTTCTCAGTGTGCCCCTATCTTAACTTTGTCAAGATTATTCCTTGGCGAAGGATCATGTCTACTAAGCTACCAGAATTATTTGAGGTTTCTGTTTGTCTAATTACAAAATGACAAACAGGCAGGTGGAGTCCTGTTATTGTTTTCTGGATACAAAACTTATAACTAGAGAGACCTTAACATCTTTAACCCCAGTAATAATCGGGGATATCAGGAAAATTGATAATGATTAACTGGCGTGATTTTTTAGATGTTTATTTTTTTTAGGTTGTAATGAAGTTTTGTTACAAAACAATCTAGATTATTTGTAGTTAAATTTTAAAAAAAAATAACAATGGTATATTTTTATACCTTAAATACATCAAGAAAATTTTGGCATCAGTGGAGATAAGTTTTCGATAGAACTCTGAATCTTTGAAAGAAAAGAGGAAAAGGCAAAGATTAAAGAGGTATATCCAAGTTTACTCACTAGTTTCATTAGCAGGTTCAGCTTTGCTTGCATGTATAGAATTGTATGAAAAAATAGGTTAATTTTTTCATACAATTCTATTAGGATCGCTATAGTTTACTTTTAAAAATACTCAATAACTATGGCTGATAACACGCGCACTTTTATTGCAGCTGAATCGAGATCGCCTTATGAAGTGAGACACTATTCCAAAAAATGGATTGAGGTGTTGGTCGACTGTCCAGGGGTACAAGGATTATATACTTACCATATTCCTCCAGAATTAAGCCTAAAACCAGGAGATATCCTAAATGTTCCTTTTGGTTCTCAAATGGTGGGAGGAATTGCTATCCGTTGGGTGACTTCTCTTCCTCGTGATCTTGATCTGCAACGAGTTCGCAATGTAGAAGATGTAATTACAGCAGGGTTCTTTCCCTCTGGATATTGGGAATTACTTAATCGAGTTGCCCAATATTATTGTACGGATTTGATAAAGGTAATTCGAGGAGCGTTACCACCAGGGTTATTGGAGCGATCGCAACGTCGTATTCGTCTAAAATCTGGAATCATACCTCCTAAGGCTGAAACTTTTTGTAGTTCAGTGGCTGGACAAATTTTAAACTTATTGCGATCGCAAAAAAACGGAGACTACAGTAGTCAATATTTACATCGAGAAGTCAGAGAAGCAGGTCGGGGAATACGAGAATTAATTAAACAGGGTTGGATTGAAAGTTATCTCGAACCCCCTAAAACAAATCAACCCAAACGACAAAAGGCTGTTACCTTAATGGTTGATCGCTTCCCCACAAACTTGACTAAGCAACAGTTAGAAGTGTTACAGGTATTGCATCAGCAAGGTGGAGAATGTTGGCTGACCGAATTAGTCAAACTTTGTAACAGAAGTTCTCAAGTGGTGAAAAAGTTAGAAGAAAAAGGGTGTGTTGTCATTCAATATCAAGAAAAATTAAGGCTATTAGAACAACCTCAAGTGAATAGCGATCACCCGAAACCACTAACTACTTTTCAAACAAAAGCCTTGGACGTTATTAAAAGTCTAGAAAGCTATGCAGAAATTTTGTTACATGGTGTAACAGGTTCAGGAAAAACAGAAGTCTATTTACAAGCGATTGCTCCCTTATTAAAACAAGGTAAATCTGCCTTAGTTTTAGTTCCCGAAATTGGTTTAACTCCCCAATTAACTGATCGGTTTCGATCTCGTTTTGGAAATAAAATTTGTGTTTACCACAGTAATTTATCAAAGGGAGAAAGATATGATACTTGGCGACAAATGTTAACAGGAGAACCTCAAGTTGTTATTGGAACCAGATCAGCAATTTTTTCACCCTTACCCAATTTAGGATTAATTATTCTTGACGAAGAACATGATTCTAGTTTCAAACAAACCCAAATTCCACCCACCTATCACGCACGTAATGTTGCCTTATGGCGAGGAGAAATAGATAATTGTCCAATAGTTTTAGGATCAGCAACTCCTTCATTGGAAACTTGGATAAAAATAGCTAATACGGATCAAGATATATCTGTCTCTTCCTCTCCTAATTCTTACTATTTATCTTTACCAGAAAGGATTGAATCTCGTCCGTTACCTCCGGTAGAAATTATAGACATGAGACAAGAATTAAAATTAGGAAATCGTTCTATTTTCAGTTTTTCTTTACAAAACGCTTTAGCTGAGCTAGAAAGCTCAAAAAAACAGGGTATTCTGTTTATCAACCGTCGGGGACATAGCACTTTTGTTTCCTGTCGGAGTTGCGGTTATGTTTTAGAATGTCCCCATTGTGATGTGTCTTTGTCTTACCATTATGCTCATGAAGGAGCAACGAAACTACTAAGATGTCATTATTGTAATTATAGTCAAAGTCAACCAAGTCAATGTCCTCAATGTAGTTCTCCTTATTTAAAATTTTTTGGTAGTGGAACCCAAAAAGTAACCCAAGAATTAACTAAACTGTTTCCTTCTCTACGTCCTTTACGTTTTGATAGTGATACAACAAGAACTAAAGGATCTCATCGTAGTTTATTAACTAAATTTTCTCAAGGAAAAGCAGATTTATTAGTAGGAACTCAAATGCTAACAAAAGGGTTAGATCTAGCCCAAATAACTTTAGTAGGAGTCGTAACGGCAGATGAATTATTACACTTATCTGATTACAGAGCAGCAGAACGGACTTTTCAAACTTTAACTCAAGTGGCAGGAAGGGCAGGAAGAGGAAATGATCCAGGCCGAGTAATTATCCAAACTTATTCACCTGAACATCCTATTATTCAATCAGTAAGTTCCCATAATTATCAGGACTTTATTAAAACTGAATTACCCCAAAGAGAGGCATTAAGTTATCCTCCCTATGGACGATTAATTTTAATTAGATTGAGTGGAACTAATAAAATAGAAGTTCAGCAAACTTCTCAAGTATTAGGGGATATTTGTCGTGATAAAGTTAGAGAAGATTGTGAGATTTTAGGTCCTACACCAGCAAGTATTATGCGAATAGCTAAACGTTATCGCTGGCATATTTTATTAAAGTTTAGTCCTAACGCTCAAGTAATTATTCCAGATATTAATGATTTAAAAAAGGTTTGTCCTAAATCAGTTAACTTAACCTTTGATATTGATCCATTAAGAATTGATTGAAAAATGAAATATATAAATAATTTTAAAGATTAAAAATAAAATTAATTATGGTAACTTTAAGGTTTAATAAAACTCACTCTATTTAACCCAACTTATTGTCAATAATTTTATTTATTATATGCCACCGTTTCAGATAAATTTTTCTCATACAAAAAATTAATGCAATTATCTTTGATAAAATTTTTAAAAGTTATTTAAAAAAACTGATAAACTTGTCTATTTTATGGGTTGTCTAGTTTTATTTATCGTCTAATAGTGAACACCTTGAATTATTGATAACCAACAAACAATAACCACTATTAGTGTTATGACCATGACACGTTTAGTTGAATCGTAGAATATAGTCTCAATATTGATAAAAAAACTTATTGTAAAGAACAACTATGAAATAGTCATATCAATACTATTTGACTTTCCTCGTTATTACCTTACCTAATTTTTATGAAGTTTAATCTTGATGTTTCTGGATATTATTTAAGTAACAATGCACGACGCATCTCACAAAAAAAATAATTTTAGACAGTTTGTTTATGAAAAAATTACGTACTACTAGTACTTATAGAAATATTTTATTATTACATATTCTATTTAAATTTTAAAAATACCATTTTGGTAATTTGTTTAACTTTAAAAGTGCAACTTATAACGTGAAAAATATTTCACCATAAAATACCCCAGAAACTTCGGATAATATTAAATTTATAAAACTTAATATATAAATATACCAAATGTAATTTTTTCATTTACTGCCTAGTCAATATGGCTCCTCTAGATTTTTTACAACATTTTAATATATAAAGACTAAAAGTTTTATATTGTGAGCTTTATAAGCAAAAAAATTGATTGGTATTCAAAATACTTTTTATGCTTATAAAGCTTATTTAAAATTAGTTTTTTTTAAAAAAACTAGATTAATAATCTTCTTATATAAGAGCTAAAAACACGAATTATCTTGAAACTACATTTAATAAGTTGTCTTCTGTTAATAAATATACTAACCGATAGTTTTTATGAAAGAAAGTAATTATAAAACTAGCTGAATGATCGTTAAGTACTCCAATATATAGAACAAGAAATAAATTAAGTATTGCCAATAACAATTACATAAAATTTATGCTATTACTTAGTAAATCTACTTTGAAAACTAGTATTACTAAAAGTTAATCTAAAATATCTAATGAATTAATTAACTACTATCCTCTAATCTGTAGATTGGATTATTATAATAATGATCTTGAGTAATTATCTATTACCAAAAGCTTACATACACTACAAAATGATAAAAAAGTTAATCGAGAGCTAGTTAATATTACTTCAGTTTTTTTTATAAAAAAAAGTATCATTACTAATAATATAAAATAGTAAATTTGGTGTAGACAAATATTTTACTTAAATTTTTTGCACGAACCTAACTCAATTAAGTTGTCAACTTTTATTTAAAATAATTAAGAATTATTTGCTCTGTTAAGGATTCTTGTTAAGCAATTATAACTAGAATAACAAGATCATACGAAAGAGCTGTCAAAACTTTTAAGTTTAGAAGTAATGGCTAATTGTAAAACAAAAACAAAATAAATAAACCTAGAAATAGTTAAGAAAAAAACTACTAATAATTAAATTTTTTACGATTGCTGACTTAAAATTCAATAAATTTTTTTCAATTTTACTTAATAACTATTAATATAAGAGAGTAGACTAAAGACTTAATGACTAAATCTTAGATCAGGACTAAGAATTGATTAAGTCTCCTAAGCTCTTAATTAATTTAGTTTAATTGTCAGGCAGGTCTGTCGACAAGAAAACCTAGTTGACTATTTGATTTAACCAAAATCTGTTAAAAAATGGAAATAGAGTTAACCGTAGTAGAAAAAAGTGATCGTCTTGATCGTTGGTTATCCCAACATTTAAAAGATATCTCCCGATCACATCTCCAAAAACTCATTAAACAAGGTAATGTCCAAATTAACTGTCAAATTTGTACCAATAAGAAAACTAAAGTAAATTCAGGCGATCATCTCCTTATCTCTTTTCCTCCTCCTCAACCATTGAATCTTGAACCCGAACCCATTCCACTCGATATTCTTTATGAAGATGACTCCCTCATTATTATTAACAAACCTGCAGGGTTAGTTGTTCATCCAGCGCCTGGCCATACCACTAGAACATTAGTCCATGGCTTATTGTATCATTTCCCTAAATTAGCAGGAATTTCAGGAGTACAACGACCAGGGATTGTACATCGTCTTGATAAAGATACAACAGGAGCGTTAATGGTAGCAAAGACTGATCATGCCCACCAGCACCTACAAAATCAACTGAAAACAAAAACAGCACAACGAGAGTATTTAGGGGTGGTTTACGGTGTTCCTCATTGTCATTCACAGGGGAACGTTTCTACTCACGATCACAAGGAGAATGGAACAATTAATTTACCTATTGGTCGTCATCGAGTTGATCGCAAAAAAATGGCAGTAGTTCCTGTGGAAAAAGGAGGACGCGAAGCGGTCACTCATTGGGAAATGTTAGAAAGGTTAGGAAACTTTACTCTAGTAAAATTTCGCCTAGAAACCGGACGCACCCATCAAATACGGGTTCATAGTAGTTATATTGGTCATCCTATTGTGGGTGATCCACTGTATTCCTCTCAAGGATCGGTTGGAGTCAATTTACCAGGTCAGGCTTTACACGCTCATAAGTTGAGTTTAGAACATCCAGTAACAGCAAAGCGAATTGAGGTGGTCGCTCCTCTTCAAAAAGCTTTTACCAAACTGTTAACCACATTGCGTAAACGATGTTAAAACACTCTCTGAAAAAGGCAAAAAGTTAGTTTTTTTAAAAACCCTTAAATATAAACAAAATATATTGTCAACCAAAAATTTTGTTAACTACAACTATCAAAATACTTTTCTTACGTTCTAATTTTCCATATTAATTTCGTCACTTAGCAAAAACTTTATTCCAAAACAAAAAATCAAGTTATTTTTGAACCTAAAAGTCAACAAAGAACAATATTCTAGGCTTTTTATAGATTTTAGAAAAAATCTATAAAGGCAAAATCAAGGTATAAATCTAGTATTTATCAGAAACAGATAAATTTATTACTTATGTATCGAGAGAAATGAAGCCCTATTGAGTGGTTCCTCAGTTTATAGAAACTATTACCATTTTATAAAAATAAAAACCCAATTCTCATGTGATTTTTATACAACAAAATCTAGTTGCTTATCGGCGAGTACTCTCAGGTTAAAAGACCTATAAATAATTAATTTTAGAAATTCCTTCTTTAGACTTATCACGCCTTTATTTTACGAGAATACTACCCTATTCTTACTATTCAAAAGTATTCCAAGTATCCTTTGTTCATATCTATTTAGCATTTTCTTATGTTCTGTCTTAGTCAATGTTATAGGCTATGTTTACTGGATGTCTAATTATAGGATAATATACTGCCCCTATTAAAAAAATAATTAAGAATGATGTTAATGAATTATTGGCTAATTTCTTTTTACCTGAAACCATTACTAATGGTATAAAAAAATATTAGACAATCCTAATATAATGGCGTTTATAGGAGTTAAAGCTAGGTAAATTATTTTAGAAAAAAAATATTTAACAAAACTACCTACCAAACATATTAAGTAACCAAAAATAATTAAATACTTTGCGGTCAGTTCCTGAAATTCATCTGTAACGATGCTAAAGTTTCGAATGTCAATCTTGAATAAAGTAATGTTCGTAATGTATCTAAATATTAAAAATTTAGACCATAAGGCTAGACACAGAAAGTTTTTTAAGAGCATAGAGTTTAAAAATTCACAAAGAATATCGTTTGAGTCAACAGATAAACAGCACACTGAAGCAAGGACATAAAGTTAAAGTCACTCCAGTCAATAGGGATGGAGAAAATATTATGAGTATCGCCACAATCAACCCAACAACAAGAAAAACCTTAAAAACTTTTGAACCACTGACAGACTCAGAAATTGAAGCCAAACTTGCCCTAGCAGACAAAACTTTTAAGGAGTATCGTAAAACGACAATGGCACAACGAAGTCGATGGTTGAACAACGCTGCTGACATTCTAGAAAAGGACTATCGCGAATTTGCCAAACTAATAACTATAGAAATGGGCAAACCTATCAAAGAGGCAATTGCTGAAACTCAAAAATGTGCCCTTGTTTGCCGTTTTTATGCTGAAAAAGCCTCTGAATTTCTCAAAGATGTTCCGGTAGCTACCAATGCTAGTCGTAGCTTTGTTCGCTATCAACCTCTGGGTATAATTTTAGCAGTTATGCCCTGGAATTTTCCTTTTTGGCAAGTCTTTCGCTTTGCGGCACCCGCCTTAATGGCAGGTAATGTAGGTATCCTTAAACATGCTTCCAACGTCCCTCAATGCGCCTTAGCCATTGAAGTGATTTTGAAAGCCGCTAAATTTCCGGCAGGAGTATTTCAAACCTTCCTAATAGAAGCTTCCCAGGTCGAAGCTGTTATGGCTGATGAGCGCGTCAAAGCTGGAACTTTAACTGGAAGTGAACCGGCCGGGGCTAGTTTTGTATCTACAGCCGGTAAAAATATAAAAAAAACCGTATTGGAATTGGGGGGGAGTGATCCATTCATTGTTTTAGACAGTGCCGATATTGAAGCCGCTGCCACTGCTGCGGTTACCGCCCGGATGATTAACAATGGACAATCGTGTATTGCCGCAAAACGCTTTATCCTAGTCGAGTCAGTAGCTGATCGTTTTGAACAACTTTTGGTAGAAAAGTTTCAAGCCCTGAAAATGGGTGATCCCATGTCAGAAGAAATAGACGTTGGTCCCTTAGCCACTCCTAGAATTCTTCAAGATATTGATCAACAAGTTAAAGAAACTGTAACAAAAGGAGCTAAGATTTTAGTTGGTGGCCAACCCGATCACGATTGTCCTGGAAACTTCTATCCTCCAACTATTTTAAAAAATATTCCTATAGATTCTCCGGGTTATAGCGATGAATTCTTTGGTCCTGTTGCATTGCTTTTTCATGTTGAAGATATAAACGAAGCTATTGAATTAGCTAACAGTACCGTCTTTGGGTTAGGAGCTAGTGGTTGGACTAACAATCCTGCAGAACAAGAAAGATTAGTCGAAGAGATCGAAGCTGGATGCGTCTTTATCAATGGACTTGTCAAATCTGACCCTCGATTGCCGTTTGGGGGCATCAAGCGATCAGGTTACGGGCGAGAATTAAGTATCCAAGGTATTCGAGAATTTGTTAACGTAAAAACTATTTGGATTAAGTGATTAATGTGGTCACACTGAGCAGTTTACACCAAGTATCTTTAGCTAGTTTGAATAAACATTCCACTGTTATAAAGTCCGAAGGAAGTTCTCAAAAAATATCTTCCCTTCGGAAAAGATTATTCAGAGATCACTCATACTAAAATGATTCATCAATCTTGGGGATAGAAATTATGGGGGAACCAACAACAGCTGAATTACTGGTTGAATGTCTAGAAAATGAGGGAGTAGAATACATCTTCGGACTTCCTGGGGAAGAAAATCTTCATGTTCTCGAAGCATTGAAGCATTCTTCGATCAAATTTATCACTACTCGTCATGAACAAGGAGCAGCTTTCATGGCTGACGTATATGGACGATTGACGGGAAATCCAGGAGTATGTTTATCGACTCTTGGCCCAGGAGCAACCAATTTGATGACAGGAGTAGCTGATGCTAATCTCGATGGCGCGCCATTAGTGGCTATCACAGGACAGGTGGGAACTGATCGTATGCACATTGAGTCCCATCAGTATCTAGATTTAGTAGCTATGTTTGCTCCAGTAACCAAATGGAACAAACAGATTGTTCGTCCTAGTATTACACCTGAAATTACTAGAAAAGCATTTAAAATCGCTAAAAGTGAAAAGCCGGGGGCAGTTCACATTGATTTACCGGAAAATATCGCCGCGATGCCTGCTGTTGGGCATCCTCTTAAGCGGGATAGTCAGGAAAAAACCTACGCTTCTTATCGTAGTTTAAATTCAGCGGCCATGGCTATTTCTAAAGCCAAAAACCCCTTAATTTTGGTGGGAAATGGAACCATTCGGGCCCAGGCCAGTGAAGCGTTAACAGAATTCGCCACTACCTTAAATATTCCAGTGGTTAATACCTTCATGGGCAAAGGGGTAGTTCCTTATACTCATCCCTTAGCCTTATGGACTTTAGGGTTACAGCAACGGGATTTAATTAGCTATGCCTTTGAAAAGTGCAGCTTAGTGATAGCCGTGGGGTACGACCTAATTGAATATTCTCCTAAGAAATGGAACCCTGAGGGGACAACCCCTATTATCCACATTGGCATGGAAGCGGCTGAGATTGATAGCAGTTATATTCCTTTAGTAGAAGTAGTCGGTGACATTTCTGATTCCTTGATGGATATCCTAAAACGGGCTGATCGCCAAGGAAAATCAACAGAGGTTGTGACAGGTTTACGAAAGGAAATTGTCGCTGATTATAAACAGTATGCTTATGATGAGGGGTATCCCATCAAACCACAAAAGATTATTTATGATTTGCGTCAGGTGATGGGTCCGAAAGATATTGTGATTTCTGATGTGGGAGCGCATAAAATGTGGATTGCCCGTCATTATCACTGTGATACTCCAAATACCTGTTTGATTTCTAACGGATTTGCTGCCATGGGGATTGCTATCCCGGGGGCGATAGCCGCTAAATTGGTTCACCCTGATAAGAAAGTAGTAGCCGTTACAGGAGACGGCGGATTTATGATGAATTGTCAGGAATTGGAAACTGCTTTACGAGTCGGAACCTCTTTTGTTACCTTGATTTTTAATGACAATGGTTATGGATTGATAGAATGGAAACAACTTAACCAGTTTGGAGAATCAGCCTTTATTAGATTTAGCAATCCTGACTTTGTTAAATTTGCTGAAAGTATGGGATTAAAAGGATATCGGGTTGAGTCGGCAGCCGACTTGATTCCTATTTTAAAGACTGCTTTAGAACAAGATGTTCCTGCAGTTATTGATTGTCCCGTTGATTATGGTGAAAATATTCGTTTCTCCCAAAAGTCAGGAGATTTAAAATCTAAGATGGGCATAGCCAACTCAAGAAGAGATTAAAAACCGCTATTTTTCTAGTAAAGTACACTGAGCTTTTATTGTAAAATCACTTTATGAATCCACCTATCATGACAAACGGTATTTTTCGTCTGGAAATTTTATGGTCTTGTCACTTCAGTAATACTTGGTGAGAAATGGTAGCCCTAGTAGGGGAAATTAGTTTTCTTTTAACTGTACTATCAAGCTATTCTAGGATTAGTCTCTTCGTCGTTAGCAACATTAATATACTTCAATCTATTCCTCAAGAAATAACTTTTCTATTCTATGGGATTGCAGGTTCGGTTTATGAAATCTGTCTCTGGTTTACTATCATTTTAAACATTGGAGGAGGCTATAACGAATTCAATAAGGAAATAGAGCAATTAACCATATTTCGCCAGGGTTTTTCTAGCAAAAATCATTGTATCAAATTTAAAGATATCCAAGCTATACGAACTGATGTTTAATAAGGGTTAAATGTCAAACAAAAACTCTATGTACGGCTGAAGCAATGTAGAAAAATTCCTCGACTCGCACAGAATAATCCATCTCTCTTTCAAAACTAGAAAACCAGGAAGCTGAATTAGCTTGTTTTTTGGGGTTTCCCCTCCAGGGCTTATAATAATTGCCAACCCTAATATTAGAAAATTGAAATGAAAAACTTACTACAGCGTTGGTCAACTATTTTAGCTTGTTTAGTTTTAGTTAGTGGTTTACTTTTAACGGGATGTTCTAATCCGTCGGCGACTTCTTCTGATGCCAATACTAGCGAAGACTCAACTCGATCAATGCTGACTGGTCAAGGGAATCAATTAGATATGGACAATTATGTTCCTAGACTTGAAGGCAAAGCAATAGTAGAAATGATTATCAAGGGCTCTTCCGTTACGATTGAAGTCAATGGAAAAGATGCCCCCGTCACCGCCGGAAACTTCGTTGATTTGGTTAACCGCGGCTTTTACAATGGATTAACTTTCCATCGGGTAGTTAAAGAACCCCAACCTTTCGTTGCCCAAGGAGGAGATCCCCAAGGAACTGGAACCGGTAGTTTTATTGATCCTGATACAAAGAAAACTCGTTACATTCCCCTTGAGATTAAGTTCGAAGGAGATAAAAAACCTATCTATGGTAGGGTTCTAGGTCGACAAGGAGCTTCTCTTAAAAAACCTGTAGTACTGCCCCACACCCGTGGGGCAGTAGCCATGGCTCGCTCTCAAATGCCTGATACTGCCTCTTCCCAATTCTATTTTGCTCTGTCAGACTTAACTTTTCTTGATGGAGACTATGCTGTATTTGCTTATGTCACTGAAGGAATGAATACTGTAGATGGACTTAAACAGGGCGATCATATTGATTCAGCTAAAGTAATTTTTGGATTAGAAAACCTAAAACAATAATTCCTAAAATTTTAATACTCAAATGCTGATTTGAATGACTCGTTGATGATAGCTTTAGTAAGACCGAGTGTAAAATAGTCCTGGAGTTTGAGTCCGTTGGCTTATTTAACAGACCGTAGTTCCTGAAAGCCCGCGACTACGCTATTGCTAATTTGCAGGATCCTTATGTTTTAAAGTGACAGAAAATTATGGGCAGAAAGAGTAGACAGTAGAGCTATGGTAAAAACGGCATTTGTTCAAGTCTGGTGCTATGTAGATAAAATCCCGCCCTAATCCTACCGGAGTATTTTGTGATTCGGATAACTTCCATTGAAAATTTGGACGGAATTATCATTACTGTTTCTCAATTAACAATATTAATTAGAGAGGAAAGATAGCGTTCTTGTTCTAGAAAAGATGAATTAACGTCCATTGAAATCATTTTTCCTAAGTTAGGATATTGAACTGTTTAAACATTTTATACATCACGGTTTATTTCTTATTGCAAGAAAGCATTTCTTAATTTGATTAGCTACGATTGTATTGTGGACTTATATCTTAGACAATGACATCGCCGTGCTGTTTTCATAGATTTGTAAAATCTAAACTACGCAAATCAGTTTTATCGATTCTACTTCGACAGAAATCTTTCATCTAGTCTCTCAAGAATAGGGTATACCCTATTCTTGAGAGACTAGATGGTTCTGTATTATACATCATTGTTCAAAAGTCCTTTAGAAAGCTATATTAAAAAGGACTTCAAGCAACTACTTGTCATATACAAAAGATGAAGAGAAAGCTTAGTTAAACTGATTTATAAAATTCTATTACATAGATATTTTTAAATTAAAATGGTTGACGACAAACCTTAAATTATCTCTTGGACTGAACATTTAGCACACCGAAGTATTCAAGATAATTTTGTTGACTTTTTTGCTTAACTGATTGCTTATATTTTTTTGCAAAAAAACCTTTTCTTGATTTATGAGAATAAAATAGACTAGTTTTTTCTACCATTATTTTAAAATAACTATTGGTGGTTTTTATTGTTAAGGGTTATTATTTCAGATAATCATTAACTTTGTTGTTTCTTAATTTAAGTTACACTTAAGCGCTCCTGATTATAGATATGACGTTGAGAGAACAAGTTTAATATAAAATCAAAGGCAATAACTCCTATACCAAAATTAGTTTGTGTGTCTTCTGTGTACTTTAGAAAATTATGTCCCAAGCCAATGTAGTCAACAATATCTTTAACCTTAAAGATCCTCAATACTATTTTAATCGAGAACTAAGCTGGCTAGAATTCAATTATCGAGTTTTACACGAGGCATTAGACGAACGAACTCCACTTCTAGAACGCCTAAAATTTACCGCAATTTTTAGCTCTAACCTTGATGAATTCTTTATGGTTCGTGTAGCAGGGTTAAAACAACAAGTAGCTGCTGGTGTAAGTAAATTAACTCCTGATGGTCGTACTCCTTCTCAACAGTTAATTGATATTGGTGATCGTCTTCGTCCCCTAGTTAGACAGCAGGATCATCTATTTGAATATACCCTCAAAAATCTTTTAATTGCTCAAGGAATTTACTTAATCAACTATGTCGATCTCGATCAAGAACAACGTACTTATCTCCATCAATATTTTGATGATTATATATTTCCAGTACTAACACCATTAGCAGTTGATCCGAGTCATCCTTTTCCTTATATCTCCAACTTAAGTCTAAATTTAGCAGTTGTAGTTCGTGAACCTAACACGGCAAAAGAACACTTTGCAAGAGTTAAAGTTCCTCAAGTGCTTCCCCGTTTTGTCGCATTGCCTAAGGAACTACGCCATCAAGAAGATGAGCAGACTGCTATCTGGACAGGAGTTCCTCTTGAACAAGTGATCGCCCATAACTTGGAGGCTTTGTTTCCAGGAATGATTGTACAAGAATGTCATCCCTTTCGTTTAACTCGCAATGCGGATTTATCGGTGGAAGAGGATGAAGCTGATGATCTCTTATTAGCCATAGAACAGGAACTTCGCAAACGTCATGTAGGTAAATCTGCAGTTCGTTTAGAAATCCATGCTTCTACTCCCAGTAACATTCGGGAACGACTGATAAAAGATTTAGTTTTAGATGAAATTGATGTCTACCATATCGACGGATTACTAGGACTCAAAGACTTATTTTATTTTATGTTCATTCCTCGTCCTGATCTTAAAGAGAAACCTTGGAGTGCAGTTATTCCTGATCCTTTACAACGAATCAAACAAGTTGTTAATGACAGTGAGGATGGCATAATCCAACAGGAAGGAGAGAATATTTTTTCCCTAATTCGCAATTCTGATTTGTTAGTTCATCACCCCTATTATTCTTTTAGTGCTTCTGTTGAAGAATTTATTACCCAAGCTGCTTATGACCCTAATGTTTTAACAATTAAGATAACTCTGTATCGTACTTCTGGCGATTCTCCTATTGTCAATGCTTTAATTGCGGCAGCAGAAAATGGTAAACAAGTAGCAGCTTTAGTAGAATTAAAAGCTAGATTTGATGAAGAAAATAATATTCTTTGGGCGCGACGCTTAGAACAATCCGGAGTCCATGTTGTTTATGGATTAGCGGGACTCAAAATCCATACTAAAGTAGTCTTAGTAGTGCGACAGGAAAATAATAAAATTCGGCGTTATGTCCATATTGGAACAGGAAATTACAATTATAAAACTGCTAAACTATACACCGATTTAGGTTTATTAAGTTGTCGAGAAGAACTGGGGGCTGATTTAACAGATTTATTTAATTTTCTCACAGGATATTCTCGTCAGAAATCCTACCGAAAATTGTTAGTTGCTCCCGTCAATATGCGTGATCGCATGATAGAAATGATTTATCGTGAAGCAGAAAATTGTAAAAATGGAGAAAGTAGCCGCATTGTAGCTAAAATGAACGCCTTAGTTGATCCCCAGATGATTAGAACTCTCTACGAAGCTTCCCAAGCAGGAGTAAAAATTGACTTGATTGTCCGGGGAATTTGTTGTCTACGTCCAGGAGTTAAAGGTATTAGTGACAATATTAACGTTATTAGCATTATAGGTCGCTTTTTAGAACATTCACGAATTTTTTATTTTCATAATGGTGGAGAAGAAAAAATATATATCGGGAGTGCAGACTGGATGACTCGTAATCTTTCTCGTCGGGTTGAAGCCATAACTCCTATTGAGGATCCATCAATTATGCAAGAATTACAAGAAATCTTGGGAATTATGCTAGCCGATAATCGTCACGCTTGGGAATTACAGTCTGATGGTAGTTATATTCAAAGACATCCTGGGGAAAATTGTCGAGAACAGGGTGCGCACGAAATTTTCATGAAAATGGCATTAAACAGTCAACATAAAGAAATAACTGAACATAGAGGTTAACAGTTATTGTCCTTTGTTATGAAGCGCAACAAAGCCAATAGACAGTCTATGATTTAACCATTAACTGTTCCCGAAACTTTTCTACCACTAGGTTTAATCCGACAGAATTAGAGGCTTTAAAAAGTAAGCGATCACCCGGTTCGACAATTTCTTTTAATCGTTCAATGAGTTCCTGATGGGTAGAGATGCAATCAGTGATAACACCTAGTGCGCCTTGGATAATTTCCTCTGCTTCAGGATCATTGACCAACACTAACAAATGATCAACCTCCACCTCCTTCACCATTTTTCCAATTTCACGGTGGAATTGTGTTGATTGTTCTCCTAATTCCTTCATAGTTCCTAGAATCGCTAGATGTCGTTTGCCAGGAATTTCTTTCAACAAATTTAGAGCCGCTTTCATAGACTCTAATCCAGCATTATAGGTCTCATCAAGAATGATAATGTCACCTGACAATTGATATTGTCGAGAACGTCCTTCAGGTAAATAAACCTCAACTCCTTGAGTTAAAGGAGTACAATCGAAACCCAGACATTTGGCTACAACCAAAGCCCCTAAATAATTTAAAGCATTATGACGACCTGGTAACGGTAGAGGGAAATTCATTCCTTCTACCTGTAAAGTTTGGGAATCAATTAATTTTCCCATTATATCTCCTCCTTCAAGCCCATAAGTAATGGTTTTTCCTGACCAAACTTTCTTTGCCGTTTGAATTAAAAGAGTATTATCGTGATTGAGAATAGCAAGTCCATCTTTAGACATTTGAGCTAGTAATTCACACTTGGCTTGGGCGATTGCCTCTTTTGAGCCTAGTCGCCCAATATGAGCTGTTCCCACATTTGTAATCAGTCCAATGGTAGGACGGGCTACTTGAGTCAGTAAAGCAATCTCCCCTAAAGCTCGCATGCCCATTTCAATCACCACATAATTCTGATCAGTTGTTATATCTAATAAAGTCTTAGGAACACCAATTTCATTATTGTAATTACTTTGAGTTTTGTGTACCTTCCCCTGTGTTCTCAAGACAGCAGCAATTAATTCTTTTGTAGTTGTTTTGCCAACTGAACCTGTGACAGCTATCACAGGAATATCAACTTGATTACGCCACCAATGAGCAATTTGTTGATAAGCAACTAAAGTATCTTTGACTTTAAACTGTGGTATTTTCTTGCTTAAATTTACTGGTAAATAGTGATCCACAATCAGAGCTACTGCTCCTTTTGCTATTGCATCTTCTGCGAATTTATGCCCATCAAAATTGCTTCCTCTTAATGCTAAAAATACTTCTCCTTTTTCAATTAAGCGGCTATCTGTATTGATTCCTTT
Organism: cyanobacterium endosymbiont of Rhopalodia gibberula; assembly: GCF_003574135.1. Lineage (GTDB taxonomy): Bacteria > Cyanobacteriota > Cyanobacteriia > Cyanobacteriales > Microcystaceae > Rippkaea. The sequence continues at coordinate 345,637 of NZ_AP018341.1, forward strand.
AGCTTTTTCATCAAAAATAAAGTCAAAAACTTTGTCTAAATTACTTTCAAATAAATCAAAAAAGTTACTGAGATAAATTTGGAATGACATAATATTTAACTTAAACTCTTTTATCACAAAAATGAACTAAAATTTGGTTATGTTACAGTACCATAAATCACTTTAGTATATATCTTGCTTTAGCTATAGTTAGGATACTGTGATAGTAAATTTAATAAATCTAATTGGTATCTAAATCATGTTAGAAAGCTTAATGTTATCACAATAACTATCTAATTTCAAATGTTCTGAATCAGTAATAGAGATAATTTAACAAGCAGGTTATTTACAAATTAATTCTCCTGAGCGGCTGTTCGGCTATTTCCTGAATTGTTACTATTATATAGTAATCAACCGTTGGTAGATAAAGCATCAACCATAAGATTATATTCTTAACCTAATCAGTCTGTTTGAAAATTTAGCGGAATTTTGTAGTGGTTTTTGCTATGCCACCAATTAAATTTACTTTCTAGTTAAAAACTTTAGTAAATTTATTATATTTACTAAATTTCAACAGTTAGTGAACATGATTAATCCTAAAAGCACCAACAACTAACTAATCCGTCAGCAATCTCGTCCATTGTTATTCATTATTTCTAAAATTATTTTTTATCGACAGACGATGTACGTATCAAGCACGATACAGAATTTTACTTATAAGGTTGGGATGGCTCAACTAATACCACTTCCTAGAATTTGGTTAACGACACTAAAATATTTATTTGTCAAATCCAAAATTCTACGCTTTCAATAGAGCTAAGTTCTGCTTTGAAACAATTTGAGTTAGAAAAGTCATGAGACAGACTTTCATAACTCAAATTATTTTTAACCAAATTCTTAAACAATTTCAATGGGATATATATGAGTATTTGATTATCCGTTTATAACTTTCAATATACAAAAGATTGATTCAAAAAACTTTCCATAACCTCTTCCAAAATGCTCTAACTGAATACAACTATCAAAAGCCCAATGAATAACCCAATGAATTTTTAATGATACAAATATCGAGTCAATTATTAAATCTTCTTGTCGTTAAAAGCAGCCGGTGGCTGGAAGACTATGTTTTTACTGATATGGTGTCTGGTTTAGGAGTTACTAGAAACATTGATACTTTGATTAAAGGCAGTAGTATTTTTCCTTTTGGAAAAGTGGATTTAACTGCTCTAATCTAAATAAAATTGCATTCAAATGAAATCGAGTTAGGTTATAACAACATTAGAGAACATAATTGACTTTGACGATATTTTTAATCCCTTCTTCTGTTCAGAATAAGGAAAAGTTTGCTATGATTTTAAAGTTTTCTATCTGGGAAAGTCTAACTGATTATCAACCCTACACAGTCGACAATGAGGTTACTTTATCCAAAATCCTCAACATCACCAGAAATTCCTTTATTTATCTATTTACCAGGAATGGATGGAACAGGGAAGTTGCTACATCGACAAGTTAAAAAATTGAGTCAATTTTTTAAGGTTTGTTGTTTATCAATTCCCCGAGATGATTGTAGCAACTGGAATACTTTAGTTTCTCAAACCATTAGCTTAATTGAAAAAGAACTCAAGCATCATTCTCAATTTTCCTCTGTTTATTTATGTGGAGAATCTTTTGGAGGATGTTTAGCGATAAAACTTGCTCTGAAGTCTCCTGAGTTAATCAAAAAAATGATTTTAATCAATCCTGCTTCATCTTTTACACAACGTCCTTTATTAAGTTGGGGAAGTGAATTAATTAAATGGGTGCCAGACATTCTACATCAAACTTCAACCCTAGGATTTTTACCCTTTTTAGCAGCTTTAGGCAGAATGGAAACAAAGGATTATAATGCTTTACTAAAAGCGATGCAGTCAGTTCCTCCATTAGTAGTTAGTTATCGACTGAGGTTGTTACGAGATTTCAACGTTGATGAAGCACAATTAAAACAGTTAACTCAACCTATTCTAACCGTCGCTAGTGATAGCGATTATCTATTACCGTCTGTCGCTGAAGGGAAACGATTAGTCAGCTGTTTACCTAATAGTAACTTAGTAGTTCTGCCTGATAGTGGACATGCTTGTTTATTGGAAACTGAAGTTGATTTAACTAAACTACTTCAAAAGTATAATTTTTTACCACTCAAAACAACAGCCCATGAACAATAAGGCTGATAGGACTTATTAGTTCCTAGTCATTATTGGATATCTTAATATCAAGAAAACATTAGGGAGGAGAAATATCCAAAGGTTCGATAAGAATTTGAGCACTTTTAGGTTTATGAGATAGTCTTGTAAGGTATGCAACTGCTGCGACCACTATTAACTCTGAAACCATGACCGACAGTAACAGGATAATAAGCTGTGATACCAACTCAGATTTTTACATTAAAATCTAATTGTTCAAAAGTGAAAGTTCTCTGTACCAGGCATTTCTTTTATTTTAAAAGGGTTTATTTTGATATATTCGTGTCAAAGTGGACTAGATATAGACTTTTTAATTACAACTACCGAAAGAGAAGTTGTTTGATTATCAAGGATAAATTACACTCTAACTAAAACAACAGCAATAGTGGTATTATCATCATGTTTATTCCGCTTAGTTACCACTGTCAATACAATCACTCCTCTTTTATCATTAAATATCGGATTCTCCTCGCACAATAGGAAAAATTTTGCTATTTTAGCACTGCTCAACGTGAACATAATTACTTAATCCATCAAAAGACAATAAAAAAATATAATCTTCATCAAGAATTAACCTATTCAAACTAGGATACGAAAATCTAGAATCACTCATCCCTGATACTTGTCTTAAAGCTCCCATGTCTAGATAGTCAATAGCTTCTCAGCAAAATTATAGATAAGCTAACTTTGCGCGAGACTAGGTCATCATTGAATGGCTACTTGATAATAACTAGTGGGGGCAATATGGTAAATTTACAAAAGTCTGCCATATCAGCCGAATACATTTTATAACCTGAAACAAGGCTTATCATTATAGTAATTTTCATGTGTTGGTATCATTTAAAATCTTTGTTTTGACCTATGTAAATCAACAAAGTTAATAACTTGTGTGAGTGTCTCAAGGAACTTTTTCTTTCCTTTTATTAGTTTTTTAAGGAAAGCATAACAACCATCTTTATTTTGATAACGCTTTGTCCCAATAACAGTACTAGTAAGGGTGTGATATCTAATATTTGTACCATTGTTCATATTAACAGCTATAATTCATAAGATATTTTCGTAAAAAATTTCATATTTTTGTGGTAGATTACAGACTTCTCATGAAAGATTTACTATTTAAACAAGGGCTGTTTATGATAAAAATAGTCAATAGTTTCTTAGGTATGTAATTGTGTAATAGTAGTACGAATCTTTGTTGAGTCCTATAATTTATACGCTCTCCTAATTGACCGTGAGTAAATTGAGATTGAGCAAACTTGATACCATTTCTTTAATGTTTCAAGGTTGCCACAAGTTAACGGTTGACTGATACCAATTCAATTGTTTGGGGAGACTGCTATTAAGTCACACTCTTTCAAGTTTCGGAAGAAGAGTTATATCAACTGATTTGTCATTACTATCGAGATAAACATCACTTTATTAAAATAAAGTGATGTTTATCTCTTTTAAGTCCTACAATTTCTGATTCTTTATTATCTAGTTCATTGTTATCTAGCTTTAAGATTTCTAGGTCTTTATTATAGATTTATAGAGTTTAAATTTTCTCTCTCTATATTTTTTATAGAATTAAAATAGCTATAAATTCGAAAGAGATAAAGACAATATAAAAATAACTTTAAGTAATTACGGACACAATTTTTAATTTTTTTGTTTTTTTGATAAGTGATGGTTCTCAGTTAACTATGTAACTGTATAGAATTTATTCTAGTTTCCTAATGCTGCTGAGTAATACTCAGCTATATAAGTACCGTAAACGTGACTGTAATAAACTATTTTTCCTCAAAATCGTGCTTTATAGTTAGCATTGGAATATTAGAGCCGTAAAATTTTGCACGATAGCAATATTTTTTCTGGATAACTAAGAATAAAAAATACCTTTTTATAGAAAACCTTTATCATGATACTGACGTAAATTTTAAGTAGGATAAGGACTTTCAAAATAAAAAAAAGGCTAAAAAAATAAAAAAATATAATCTATTTAACTTTATCTTCATTAAGATTAACCAATAAATTTGAAACAACTAAGCTATAATAAAATATCTAAACAGCTATTTTAGCACAATCATTAGCATGAGTTTAGAATTCTATAAACATGAATTTTAAGCCTTTCTACAGTAATATAGAGTCGCTGAGAAATGGCGGCATCAATATGACCATTGATAAAACTGTAGAACTTGTAATTCTGTTTTAGTCAAAGGATATTATCAAAATAATTTTTAATATGATTCTTCCTGACGGAAATTGCTCAAAAAAGCTAAACAAAAAGAACTTCTACTTGGTATTGTATGTTATTTTTATTACAAATAACATACAATACCAAGTAAACTAATCTGATGAGTTGTTTTGAAAGCTTCAAGCTGCCAACACTTTTAACTTTATTCTTATGAAGAGTTAGGATAAGGATTTTCATCTTTGATTGCTCTTTTTGAGCAATTTTATAGAATATGGAAAACTTAATGCAATCTAATCCTTTTAACCATAAATCAATAATAGCAGTATTAATACTGTGTTTCATACAACAACACAAGTTATTCTCTATTATTAGACAATTATTATACCAGAATGATTTCTTCATACTATGTTTAGTATCTATTCTTAGTAGAGTCAGTAAATTTGTAAAGGTTAATTTATTCTTCTCAAAAAAAATAATATAAATTTAATTTGCTATTTAATTTAAGCTTTTTTTATAAAAAAACTTATGTGAATAAATCTTTAATACTATCTACTGCCGATACTTTTCTATTGTTGACATCTTAACCTATATACCGAAACTTATAGCCTCAAATAGTAATATATATATTTACAAATCTTACAGGTATTAGAAATTACTATTTACAAGCAAAAAATAGCAATGTTAAGTTAATTTTTTCTATAAAATTCAAGAGCTTTATCTAATATCTGATTTCCCTGCTCAATAGTTTCAATACGAGAGACGCGGTCGCGCAACTCGGATGCTCTTGGAAATCCCTTACAATACCAAGCTAGATGCTTTCGTGATTGATAAATTCCTCGTTGTCCCTTATATTCCCATAAATTATTAAGATGTTCTTTTGCACATTCTAGCCGTTGTTTTGGAGTTGGAGAAAGTTTTTGAATTCCTGTTTGTAAAAAATAATCAATTTCTCCGACTAGAAATGGATAACCTAATGTTCCTCGTGAACACATAACTCCATCTGCTCCCGTAATTTCTAAACACTTAATAGCTGATTCCACTGAAAAAATATCTCCATTAGCAATAATAGGAATACTTAATACCTCTTTAACTTTAGTGATCCATTCCCATTTTGCTTTTCCATTATATCCTTGAGCACGAGTCCTACCATGAATTGTGATCATTGCTGCTCCAGAATCTTCCATTCTTTTTGCAAAATCAAGGATGTTAATTTCTTGATCACTCCAGCCAATACGAGTTTTAACGGTAACAGGGACTTTAACAGATTTCACCACCTTTTTGACAATTGCTTGAGCAATATCTGGTTGACGAAGTAGAGAAGATCCGCCTCCTTTTTTAGTTATTTTATTCACGGGACACCCCATATTTATATCAATAGTTTGTGCTCCTTCTTTCACAGATTCTTGAGCAGCTTCTGCTAGAAAATCGGGACGAGAGTCGAATAGTTGAATACTAATTGGCTGTTCATCCTTATCAATTCCCATAAGTTTTGGTATTTGTTTTAAATAATGAATTTCTGTAGCATTGATCATCTCAGTATATATCATAGATTGAGGCGCATATCGCCTAACTAAACGACGAAATACTAAATCTGTAACTCCAGACAAGGGAGACTGAAACACGCGACTTTTTACTTCCAATGATCCAATTTTTAAAGGGGATGATAATTTTTGTTTTAGATAATTAGATAACATTTTATTTTAAGGTAAGTTTAAAGAATAAAGCTTTTCTATACTGAGTGTCATAAATGAGTATCTCATGACTTCTAAAAGTCTTATCCTAACTTTACTCCTTGAAAGGTAATACTTTTAAATTTTGCCTATTATAACTTGTTATAGTTAGTATAAGGGATCTATATATAATTATTATGGATATATTCCACAGCTTACTTTATTAAAAATATCTTGATTTTAAATCCTAAAGTAGAAAAAAATCGCAGCTAAACATTTTAAAAATTATTAAAGCTAATCAAATTTTTTAAAAAAAAGTAGAAAATACTCTTGATGAAGTAGTTGCTACTGTCTTAGCTTCATGCTTAGTAGAGTCTAACCTAATCTCTAAGTAAAAAGTTTTTTATTAGTCTATATCGAAGATTATCAAAATATTTTATCTTATGTTTTGTCAAACACCTTATTGGAAACTTAATATCGATGTTCTTTATTTCTATATCGTTGAGATTAACTTTAGTAAAGAAATTTAAAAATTTAATATTAACTTAGGTTTGATTGCTGTGCCAGGAACATTAGTTGCAACTTTTGAGGTACACTAACAGCCAGAAAATACTTCTTTTATAGAGTAGTTAAACTTGAGATTAACCATGCTGTAAATGTTTATCAAGTAATCTTTGGCAAAATTTATTGTCCTAATCTAGGTTTTAACAACAAAATTAAACAAAATATGCCAAAAAATTTGCAAATACTATCAAAAGTATTGCTTAAACTAGGAAGTTAAAGTTTTTATCCAAGAAAATTTGCTCATTAGTTGCTTAAATATTTTTCTAGTAGATATTATGTGATTTAAGAAAATATTAGTAATTATAAAGTAAGTTAAAAAACTTAATAAATAAACCATTGGAGTTGCAAATTATTAATAAACTCTATTTTTATCTTAATCTTAGTGATTTTAAGTATAAAACTAAACAAGATAGCTATATAAAAGACTATAATAGTTATGTTTATATCATCTCTATAGAAATGATATTTTTTTTAAAAAAAAACTAAATTAATTATCAATTTTAACTAAAAGAGACGATAAATAAATTGGATATTAATCGTACTATTACTAATAGTGATGGACATGCTTTTAACAGCACTACTATTACATTTAGAAGTAATCTTACGTCATTTTTAAATATAGGAGTTATATTAAATAATATGCTTTGGGAAGCAGACTTAAATCTTTTGTGGTTTCACCTATTATCTTTCAATCACCGTACTTCCTTAATCAGGTCTCACACAATTATCCTTAGAGAAGGAAACCCTAACAATATCTTAGAATCATAGTAAAATCATGTTAAAACTGCTATTTTACAAGTAAGTTCCGATTTACTCGACTTCGGATGTTTCTTTGATGAAGCCATAATCCATCCATGGTTTAACCCGAGAACTTAGAACAATTAGTCCTACTAAAGGCGACACAAATTATCTAATCAACATAACCAAATATGCTGTTTTGAAAAGTTCGTGTGTTTCAATATACTGCTTATGACACAATGGCTACCATTGTTGATCCTCAGCGGTCCGGACTTATGTTTGATTGAAATAACTGCCTATTAAACCAATAATAAATTGTGATACCTAACTTAGGTCGAAAGCTTCTGCCGACATTTCTGTTAGACTACTCTGGAACAGTAATAGGAGATTTTCTTTATCTTCGGACGATTTTCTCTTTTATAGAAAATAATGTAACTTATATAGCTAAAGAGTCAAGATCAAAAAAACATTATGATTCCTTCAGTTTAATTTAGCTGACGAGGTCATCATCGGTTCTACTCAAATTTTTGATAAATACTATGTTTGTTTTACGTTTGTGTGTGAGTATAAGTGCAGGTATTTTTCTGTCCTTAGTCTGGAGAGTATCGGTGGCGACACAAGTACCGTCATCTTCTGTCAAAACTCACGATGGAACTTCGGTGACCTCTCAGGGAACTTCTTTGTTATCCACCAATAGGCGAATGCTGGTGAAGAAGGCGAACCCTCATGTGGCCGACATCCAGCAGATAAAACAATCCATTTCAAAACAAACATCATCAACCATCAAGGAATTTTCTACTCAGGTTAGTGTTGATTTAATAGATTTATTAAATATCCCCAACTCTGTTGATCACTCTTCGTCCATATCAAAAAACTTGTTATCAAACAAACTTAACCCAGGTGGCAATCCCTTATTGTTTCCTACCAAACCCTCAGAGGTAGAGACCGCCATTAGTCAACCAATTACCTTAGACCAAGCTATTTCCCTGGCATTACATAATAATAGGGAACTCCAAGCCTCTCGTATTGAACTAGAAGAGCGTCGGGCCCGTTTAAAGGTCGAACAAGCAGATTTGTTTCCTACAATAGATATTGGGGCTAGTGCCGTACGGTTTAGAAATGATCGAGTATTCGGTGGTGGTACAAATCAACTCGGAAATTTAATTCCTGAAGAAACAAGTGCTGAAACTTTTACGGATCTTCGAGCTTTAGCAACCCTTAATTATATTATTTACAGTGGGGGTGAACGGTCAGCTCAAATTACACGGGCTCAACGAGAAGTCCGTAACCAAGAGCTAGAAGTAGAGCGGATTTCTGAACAAACCCGCTTTGAATCTACTGATCGTTATTATCGGTTACAAAACGCCGATGCTCAGGTTGCCATTGCCCAAGCGGCGGTAGAAGATGCCAATCAAAGTTTACGGGACGCTCGATTATTAGAACAAGCTGGGTTAGGAACAAGATTTGATGTTTTGCGGGCTGAAGGGGACTTAGCTACAGCTAATCAAGGGTTAACCCGTGCAATCGCAGAACAGCGAACTGCAAGACGCAGTCTGGCCGAATTTCTAAGTGTAGGACAGCACATTCAATTAACAGCAGTAGATGAGATCTCCGAAGCAGGGACTTGGACAATGACCCTTGATGAAACCATTGTCCGTGCCTATAAAAATCGCGCTGAGTTAGAACAACAATTAGTACGACGAGAAATTAGTCAACAAGATCGTGACATTGCTCTGTCAGAAATTAGACCCCAGGTTAGTTTTCTTGCAGAATATGATGCACGTGACAACTTAGATGATGGCGTTCCTGTTCTTATGGACTGGACATTTGAGGCACGGGTTCGCTGGCGGATTTTTGATGGAGGGAAAGCCTTCGCACGAGCCAGACGAGCTGAACGGAATATAGACTTAGCCAATACCAATTTTGCTAAACAACGTAATGCTATTCGTCTTGAGGTAGAAGAAGCTTATTATAACCTTATTGCAAATCGAGAAAATATCACCAGTACCCGCAAGAACGTTGAAATTTTTACAGAGGCCCTCAGACTAGCTCGGTTACGATTTCAAGCGGGGGTTGGAACCCAAACTGATGTCATTGATGCTCAACGAGATCTCACAGATGCACGGGGGCGTTTTTTACAGGCAGTTATTGGCTATAATCAATCTCTCAATGCTTTACAACGTTCAGTTAGTAACTTACCTGATAATGGACTGTTTGAGGCACGTTGATTCCAGACAATTCTCTGTTTTCTGGCCCTTGAAATATTGTAGGGACAATTTATATGTTTCTACATTTAATTTATCTCTACATATTAAGTTAGGATCTTTCACAGAAAAATTAATTTTTGAAATTGTGAATCGTTTTTTTATCAAATTGATTCAGCTCTTTTCTCGTTTTGTACATAATTATTGAACAGATACTTTTCTTTGAAATTAGAGGAGTTTCCTTAGTTATTCTCTGAGTATTAGTTGGGGTAATTTTTTGTACTCTACGAACGGAATTTATTGATATTCAGAGGTTTAAAGACGCTGTCGACATTGCCCTAGATCGATAGGACTATATCCAAGAGAACTCAAAGGGAGAATTAACTTCTTTCTTTCAGGCTTTAGCAACTACTTTATATGCCAGTGTAGAACTAGGAAATATTACTGGGATGGCTATTGCGATCCAACCCAGAGAGCCAGAGGCAGTGTTTTGGATGACCTATAAAGGCAATTTTGGAAATATAAACTAAATTTATCAAATGTACCTTAGGGCTGAAATATTACATTGTTTATTCTGATGGCACGGTAGTTGGTGGACCGATATACTATTGCATGACAGGTTAAATACATTAGGTCAAGCTCAATTGGATAAGATTTTAGCAATTATTTATGGAGTTGCTGGAATTGGGTCAGTTATAGAGGCGGGGAATATGTTCCAGTCTAATCAATCATTTGCTGTATTAGCCACAATCATTACACAGTTATAAGTATATAATTAGGCTTATAGTCTGAGTTTGGCGGCATTAGCTATATTAGCATCGTCACCAGTAAATTAGTCCGAGCAATGGTTGGAGTTTACATTTTACATTTTCAGCTGTGGGTGTTAGAAGTGAATTTTTCAGCGATTCCCAGTCCATTTTTATGGTTCATGAGGTTTTTTCTCCTCAGTCTATTGAGGGAAACTGATAAGGGCTTTGGGTCAAGGAGTCCTGCAGTGCCTTTTTTAATGGAGCCGGGTTTGGGATCAGCGGCGATTGCCCATTCAGTGGACAAGACTTAAAGACCTATTCGAGAGAGAATTATTTCCATCTCAGAGCCGTTTGTTGATACGGTGATTATCTGTAATTTAACGGTATTAGTTATCATAATGACAGGAATCTATAGTGACGTAGTGGGAGTAACTATTTATTAGTGGTTCAGTTCTAGCCGTGCTAGCTTTTGGTTAAGTCATTAATTGAGTTCCTTTTGTTTTAGCTAGGTTATGGGTCTGTTTGCCTTTTCAAGGATGATCACTTGGTGTTATTACGGCGAAAGATGTTGGGCTTATGTTTTCGGAGAATCGAATCGTCGTACCTTTAAAATTATGTTCCTGATTTTTATCTTTATGGGATCTATTATTAATTTAGAAGTCGTAGTAAATATTAGTAACATAATGTTATTAACCTTAGTTATTGCTAATATCCTGGATTGTATTTCTTTTTAAGAAAAGTATCTAAAAACTTACAAAAATATTGGCAAAATTTTAAGTTTAAAGAGATTAAAGTTAAATGATTCTCGCAAAGAAAAGATATTTACGCTATTTTAGTCGCTGCATCCAGTAACAATGTTTTAATTGTTTGATTAAAAGATTCTGATCTCACCAAAATGAACCAATAATTTCCTGGGACTTCTTTGATATGTAAGTTATTTAAATAAGTTTTATAAGGTTTAATTTGCTAAGAGGTTCTGTTAAGCCCTTTTTTAGAATAAACAATGTAGGAATCTCAATAGACTCAGTCAATCCTGCCCATTTCATCACATCTTCAAAAATTCAGTTGCAGGACTGTACTACAAGTTGACTGCGCCATTTACCTTCGTCTTTTTCTATTCCTAATTGTAATTTTGTTGCGCATGTCACAGTAAAAGTGTTTTTTTTCCTCAGTTCCATTCTAAATAATATATATGAATATCTAATAAATTTACAGTTTTACGAACAAATATTTTTCACTATAAACAGATTTATTAGATAATAATTTAGGATACAATACCCTGTACTAAGGGCTTAAAAAAGGGAACTAATTCAGGTTGACTAGCTACTAAACAAGGAAAAGGTTTTTCTCCATAATCATGACCGATCTTAAGCGGAAAAATGGGGTCATCATTCAAAGAGACAAAAACTCCACCTGCACCTCTAAGAATAACCCAAACCGCTGCAATATCCCAAATTTTGGGAGTTGCTTCTACTCCTCCTAATGCTGCTCCACAGGCTACTAATGAAATGTTATAACTAGCGACTCCAATCATACGAATTTTACACGGAAAAGGTTGTCTAAGAATTTCAATACTACGGGTACACAGATTGAAAAGATGACTTTTGCTAGGCCGGTCTGAACCAGTATGAATTTTTACTCCATTTGAATAAGATCCTTCAGGTCCATTTATTCCGGTTTCCCCATACCAATATCCATGAAAAGATTGCTGAAGTTGAGGAAAATGAACAAAGCCAAAAACAGGAGTTCCTTGATACAATAATCCCAGAGAAATACCCCAAATTGGGATACCTCGCGTGAAATTAGTGGTTCCATCAATCGGGTCAATGATCCAACACCAGTCTGTTCCAGGAAAGATATGAGTGGTTTCTTCAGTAAGAACCCCATGTTTAGGAAATTTAGCAGTGATCGCCGCCCGAATGGTTTGATCAGTCCAATGATCAGCTTGGGTAACTAAAGAACCATCGTCCTTCTGTGTCGGGGACACTTGACCGACATAAGCCACTAAATGATGTCCAAGTTTTTGGGTTATCGTCCGACAAAACGTTAAGATCTCGTGCCAAAATTGTTCCATATTCAACTGAAGGATAAGAGGGTAACAATAGAATCTCACCCTTAAAAGATATAGGAATATAACTCGATAAAGCAAGTTTTTTGATTCCGAGTTCCCAAGATCAAAGGCAGATAAGTTTAATAAGTTGTCCTCAGATAGAATTTTGACAAAAGTGTTATGCTAGTGGGCGATCAGATCTTTATTAGAAATTTTTTCTATATAAGACAAGATAAGGCAGGGAATTTAAATCCATCTGAACCCAAAATTATCAAGACTTAACTTTTGGGATCGATACTACCCGTAAAATTTTTTTTTGTAGATGAAACTTTAAGATATTAATGAGATAAGAAAATGTTATCAACCTCAACTAGCAAAGCTGCCATTATCCGTAATTATATTCTTCTTTCTCTAGTTGTTATGATTTTGGGGGTGGGATTAACGGATATTTTCAAAAATCCTGGTAGAGTTGGACAAAAAGATCGGATTGATAATTATGTCCGTTACATCAATGCCGGGTTTGTTGCTCAAACGCAAAAATTAGGACGTTGATACTTCGTCGTTAAGCTCGCATTAGCAATATTTTTTGGCTAAATGTGTCTAGGAAACCGATATCGATAAGTTCTTCCACTGAGCTTTTTCTCGTCAGTGTGAGAACCACGACTAGGACACTCTTGAATGGAATTACCTTCTGCTTTTTAACCTGTATGTAAGTGCGACTTACCAAACTCTACGGATGACAACCTACTTTATATAGGCAAATAAACATTTCACTTCTATCATTTTAGGAGTAATTTTTTAAAAAAATCTGCTTTTTACTTTTTTTTTGTTAAAGTGAAAACTAATTATTGTACTTACTTTTATTTTTTACATCTATATTTTTTCTGAAGTAATAATTTTTATAGTTTAAATTAAACTATTATTCTTTATAGATTTATACATATATTAGCTACCAATAAATAACCAAGTTATTCTTTAAGAGCTTTTAAATATATTTAATTTTTGTATCAAGTTATTTTTATTAAGCTATTTTGATAATTTCAATATCTTTTTTTTTATGATCTATCTAGAAATTTATAAAATATTGTATTTTCTGATGTCTTCATAATAAGCTAGGATAAACATTATCTATACAATTAGATAGATAATGTTTCTGTCTTTTTTCGTTATAAAGTTGATTTTTAGTTTCGAGTCAACTTTGATAATATTTTTCCTTCTAATTACGGTAGCTGAATTTTTAAGCAATTCATCATCTAATGATTGTTTTTTAAAAACTACTTTTCTACTCAATAGCAATTTTTAATTGTGTTGTTTTTAATCAAAGTCATGGAAAAACTGACTAACTATATCTTAATTAACAACTCAATCAATAACTATATTGAGATCTATGAAATTCTAAAAATATTAACTCCACAAATATTATTTAATTTTCAATCGATAGTTTTAATTTAGTTTCAACCATCTTAATAAGAAGAGGATACTACTTATACTCGGATATATTTTATTAATTTTCAAATTTTTATTAGTTTATTTATTAACCAATAAATTATCCATATCTACACAATTACTTGTCTAGATCTATGATTTTATTGTCTTAATTTTACAAATAAAAAAACGATGTAACAAGCATTCCAATTAATATAATATTCTTTTCTTAATTATTATAATATCCCCCATGAGATCGTTTCTCTTTAGTTGCTCTGGTATACCGGCAAGTTATAGCTAGATCAACTCCAGTTTCACCAACAAAAATTAAATATGAAAGTTTGAGTTGTCTAAATATCTTTAAACACTCCCATTAATTTCTATTAGGTTTCTAAAAAAATCAGTGATGGGTCTCCCTTTTTAATTTTTTTAAAAAAATTAAAATTTTATGGAAAGCAATTACTCGAGAAGATTTAGACTAGCATTATAAAGTCTATTGAGAAATATTTTATAGCTTAAAAAAGTCAGAAAATATTTAACGAAAGCGCCATCATTCCACCGTTAAATTCTTCAAATCTCAAAGAAATCTAGAGAATTGTTAGCTAAAACCCTAATAATAATCTATGATTAATACGTTTAGCCCCAATCTGGTGAAGCATGCAGCCTCATTTGTATCCCAAACGCCTCTACCAGTGGCTCGCTTCGAGTAACTTTGGGCTCAGTACCACCGATCCTCGTTATGCTTTATTAGAAGCCTGTTTGATCGGATTTCTTTCAGCCTTAGCCGCTCTTATTCTTAAAGTAGGGGTCGGTTGGTTAGGAGGGTTGCGAGTAAGTCTAGCCAATCAATTTGGGGCTATCTGGGTACTTCCCTTTGGAGGCCTAATTTTAGGATTGGTATCGGGATGGTTGATAGAACAAGTTTCTATTACTGCTGCAGGAGGTGGTATTGCCCAAGTCAAAGCTTCGTTAGCCCGCTATCCTGTCCCATTATCTCTACGGGTTGTTCTAGTTAAATTAATTGGTACGATTATGGTCTTGGGGGCGGGGTTGACCCTAGGTCGTCGTGCCCCCACAGTCCATATTGGAGCGGCTTTAGCGGCACAATTGAGCAGTTGGGTTCCCACTTCTCCTGAACATCGACGACAAATGATTGCTGCCGGGGCTGCTGCGGGACTAGCTGCTGGATTTAGTACTCCGATTGCTGGAGTTTTATTTGTAGTTGAAGAGTTGATGCGCGATGTTTCTGGTCTAACTCTACAAACCGCCATTGTTGCTTCATTTGTGGGGGCTGTTGTCTCTTTAATTCTTCAGTCAGCATCTCTATCATTTTCGTCTTCCCTTTTAAATCTGCCTGATATTAGTTTTTCAGCTTCTGAAATTCCTTTTTACCTATTATTGGGGATTCTAGCCGGAATATTGGGCTCACTTTTTAAACGGGGACTTCTGTTTAGTTTGACCGTACAGAATCGTCTTAATTTACCTTTACCTTGGCGAATCGGATTAGTTGGGATGATCTCTGGGGGGATCGTTGCTATCTTACCTCCTTTTTTTCAAGATAATGCAGGATTAAGAACTTTTTTAGTTACGGGTGAATTGAGTGGCGACAAAATTCTTTTAGCCTTTGTTGCTCATTTTTTCTTAACTATACTAGCCTATAGTTCCAATGCTCCGGGGGGACTTTTTGCCCCTGCTTTAGTCTTGGGATCCGCCCTAGGCTATTTAGTAGGAGATTTTGAGGAATTTCTGACAGGAACGGGGGCCGAATCTACTTATGCTTTGGCAGGAATGGGAGGCTTTTTTACTGCAGTAGTCCGGGTTCCAGTAACGGCTATTGTTATTGTTTTTGAATTAAATACAGATTTTAATATCGTTCTTCCTTTAATGGTGACTTGTGCGGTTTCTTACGTGGTAGCCGAGAGTGTATCACGAGGATCTTTATACGAAGACATGCTTAAGACTAAGGGAATTTACATTAATGAAGTAGCAACGGCGCAAGATTTTTTGTCTCAATGGACTGCAGCCGATGTTATGCAGCCCAAGGTAGAAAGTTTACTTAGTCATTTAACCCTCGAAGAAGTTTTTCAAGCGATGTCTATATCAAGTCATCGCGGCTTTCCAGTGATGGAGAACGGCAAATTAGTAGGAATTATTACTCAAACTGATTTGGCCAACTCAGCTCAATATTCACCGGACACATGTCTTAGAGATTTCATGACCCCACGCCCGATTACAGTTTCGGCCGATGCTTTTCTAAGTGATGTTCTTTATATACTTAATAGACATCGATTATCGCGTCTTCCGGTAACAGAAGGGACAAAATTAGTAGGAATTATTACCCGTACTGATATTATTCGTGTAGAGGCTAATAAACTTGAAGGTCATGATTCTCAAGGAAATGAATCCTTGCGAGAACCGTCTTATATTGTCTATCAAACCCGCGCTCCAGCAATTGGAGAGGGACGTATCTTATTACCTTTGGCTAACCTAGATAGTGCGACGGCTTTGTTTCAAATTGGAGCAGCGATCGCAACTCAGAAACAATCGGAATTAGAATGTTTACAGATAATTAAAGTTCCAAAACACAGTAATCCCGCCCAAACCTCTCTGAAAAACCAACCTTATCGCCAATTACTCCAACACCTGGAAAGATTAGGCAGGCATCAACATCTTCCGGTTCACACTCAAATTCGGGTTGCGCATAATATTGCCCAAGCTATTTTAGAAACAATCCGTGACCGCCATATTAACTTGATGATTTTGGAATGGACTGAAGATACCCGGACTCCTGGAGCGGTTTTTGGACATGTAGTAGATTTTTTGATTCGTAAAGCCCCTTGTGAGTTAGTTTTAGTCAAACTGGGTGATTACAATGATGTCTATCCTTATAATCTAGATAAAGATGCTACCTGGTTAATTCCTATCGCCGGAGGACCCAATGCTCAACGGGCTATGGAGTTACTCCCTGGACTGACTAGGTTATATAATCGTTCACGATCGCCAATTATTTGGTTGTGTAAGGTATTCTCCCCCGATGGCAATTTTCCTGACTACCAAGCTTTAGAACAAACTGCTCAAGAGTTAAAACGAACTCTTAATCGCCTTGTCATTCCTTTACCCATTCGTTCCCAGTCAGTAGCTGATGCGGTGGTTCATTTAGCAACCGCCGAGACCTGCGACGTAGTTATGTTAGGGGTCAGTCGTGAGGGTCTGTTAGAACAGGTGATACATGGTAATCTTCCCAAAACAATCGCTCGGCAAGTCCACAGTACCGTTATCTTAGTTCGAGATGCATTGTAGGATCAGTCCGCTGCAAAAAAATTTAAAGATATATGGAAAATCTACCTTAAATTCATGTAAATTAAATCTTTTTTGGTATAGAAATGACTTAGTGGACAACCTATACTGAGAAAAATAATCCCATGAAAAGGTAATATTGGATTTTAAATCATGCCAATAATCACTTAACCTTATCAACCCACTATTTATTTTCCTTTTACCACCTGGTTAATTTCTATTGCTAGAATACCTAATTTTCAACGGGATATGAAGTTACTCCCTTGTTAGGACTATTTGGCTTGAGAGAGAAAATAGACTCCCAGATCTCTCTAAAAACAATGAAAAGTTTGATTTTGAAGAACTCCAGAGCAAATACACCCTAGTACTAGTGTATTATTGGTCAATAAAGTATTAAGTAAGGTGCATTATGCTAATTTTTATGATGACAATCATAAACTAAAATCAAATCAAAGTGAGTAAGTTCTCGGTGCATTATACCACGCTAACAGCAGGTCTGCTCTTCAAGAGTAAACTGATCTCCTCTTCACCCTCGATGGTTGTTGTCATAGTGGATTCTCGTTCCAGCCCATTGGAGTTTTTCCCGTAAGGTTTGATAGAAAGAATAATTCTTTTGAAGAATAATAAATTTAGCTACACATTCAGCCATATGAACCCTCACCCATTGTCCCGGCCAAATGGACGTAGCTAGAGCTCCATCAGTCCACAACTTAGTATTTAATTCAAAGTCCCCCAAAGACCAAATATCTACTACAGACCGAGGGGGAATAATAATGGGACGACTAGCCAAACTTAGGGGACAAATGGGGGTAACAGCGATCGCATCCATACCTGGATGAACAATAGGTCCATTAGCTGAAGCAGTATAACACGTTGATCCCGTAGGAGTTGCGACCAATAGACCATCCCCTTGATATTGATCCACCACTTCTCCATCGAGTTCCATTTCTAAAACTGCTGTGGGCATCCGATCAATACTTGCGGGTTTGACACACATTTCATTCAGACAATAAAATTGTTCACTACTGGGGATTGGGTTGGTCTTATCTCCTTCGAATAAACAGGCTTCTAACATCATGCGTTGTTGTACCGCATAGCGATCTCCTAACAAACGAGCCCAAACGTTTTCTATATCCTGAAATAACTCAAAGGGTTCAGTGAGAAAGCCTAAATGTCCCCCCACATTTACCGCCAAGATAGGGATATTTTCTGGTGCCAACTGTCGTGCTGCGGTCAATATGGTTCCATCTCCTCCTAAAATGATGGCTAAATCAATTTTTTCGGTAACAGAAGATAAAAACACAGGGTATGGATTGTCTTTAATGCCACTAGGACCCATCAAGACTTTACAGTTGCGGGCTTCGAGTTGTCGGGCACAGGTTTGAGCCCATGATTTACTTTGGGCATCTGCAGCTTTATGAGCAATAATTACTTGTTTAAGTTCCACGTTAGTTGAGTTTAACCGCTACTTTTTCCCTCAACTTACCGAGGGATTCCTAAACCTTACTTTCCCTATCATTGTATCTAATCAAGTTATCTATGAGATCACTCAGTGTATTAGACTTGACCAATAGCCAATTTAATTGAGTAGCTTATGATAATAATAGTAGATAAAAAGCTGATTATATTCTCATCAGTTGTTACTCAATCGGTATATTGATTTAGCTCTCTATAATTCTGTTATTCTCGAGTTTACAAGCATTTTTGATTTTTAATTAAAAGTTTTCAATAGAGTTAAAATCAGGGGTGAGGAGATAAAAATACGACCTTTACTCCTATAAATTCCATCGTTCTCTAATCTTCTATTGTTCTATAAGCCGGTAAATTATCCATAAGCACATGAGCCTCACTCTGAAATGTGTCTGTACTCCTGTTTCAAAATTCAGAAAAGCTTCTTTATTTTATTCATCATTCAAAAGCAAAAGTTGCTAAAAAGACTGATTTAGCAAACGCTCTAATTAACGTAATATCTACTTCTGGACTATGAGTATATTTTAGATAAGCTCATTTTCTTTCAGTTATTCTGACAAAGTGATGAGTCATGGCCAGTTCGTACTCCGGGTTTGTAAATAAAAACTAGATCTGAAAGTTTTAGTTATTCAAGTGTCGTCAAACATTTTTACTCCAAAGTTCAAACTCTATCTATGTTAAGTCCTAAGGCATGAAGTGTTTTTGGGGCCAAGCTAAGTTTTTGAATAAAATAAAGCATGACAAAGATATTGACTTTAACATCTATTGTCTCATTTAAATAAGTACCGATCTCTTGGAGAGTTGTATAGTTGTTTTACAACTTAGCAATTGTTCTACATCAATTAGAGAAAATTTTTCTCGGTAATAAGAGAATAGTTCTATGCTTTTTATCGCTTTATAATGTTTAAGCAGACAATCGATAGAATTATAACCGACTTGAAAAAGCTCTGATAATCTTAGTGTTGATTGATTGACTCTGTTAATTTTAGCGCTGATTGGTTGATATTATTGTTGATTTCTATGATCTTAGCGAGAATATCTATAGATTTCAGTTTTATTCTTTGGCATAACTCACATTTTCGTATTTTTCACGTTCATCTATACAGATGAAAACAACTACAACGCTAAAGTATTCATTGAGAACGACTTTTGACAAGAGGGGCAACCTCATTATCGACCTCTCCTAATACTATAGAATCAAGAAGCCAACACTATCTCTTAATAATTTCAGTGCCTTACTCTATTTGTATTACCCTAGGAACTCGTCCTGAAGCAATTAAACTTGCTCCTGTGATCAAAAAATTTCGTCAATCGCCGGCGTTTAAGACTCATGTTGTCCTTACTGGACAACATAGGGAAATGGTGGAACAGGTGATGAAATTGTTTGAATTTGAATTGGAAGGTGATCACAATCTCAAAATTATGCAGCCGCGTCAAACCCTCACTGATATTACTTACCGCAGTTTACAAGGGTTAGAAGCTATTTTTAAAAAAATCCAACCACAATTAGTCATGGTTCAAGGAGACACCACCACTGCTTTTGCCGCTACATTAGCAGCGTTTTATCAGCAAATCCCTATTGGACATGTTGAAGCGGGATTACGCACTGATAATATTTATAATCCTTTTCCTGAAGAAGCTAACCGCCGTCTAATTTCCCAACTTGCTCAATTACATTTTGCCCCCACTCAATTAGCTGTAGAAAATCTTAAGCGTTCAGGAGTCACAGGCGAAATCCATCTCACAGGTAATACAGTAATTGATGCTTTATTAACAGTTGCCAAGAAACAGCAAACTTTTAACATTGAAGGGTTAGATACTAATAATTATCGATTGTTAATTACAACAGTTCACCGACGAGAAAATTGGGGTCAACCTTTACAAGATATTCTCGCTAGTCTTCGTCTTATTTTAGATAAGTATCCTGATACGATTTTATTATTGCCAATGCACCGCAACCCAGTAGTTAGAGAACCAATTCAAAAAGCATTAAATAAGCATCCAAGAGTTTTCTTAACTGAACCTTTAGGCTATGGAGAATTAGTTGTTGCGATTCAGAATTGTTATCTATTATTGACAGACTCAGGTGGATTACAAGAAGAAGCCCCTAGTTTAGGTAAACCTGTTTTAGTCTTAAGAGAGACTACTGAACGTCCTGAAGCTATCGAAGCAGGAACTGCTAAGTTAGTGGGTACTAATTCTCAGAATATCCTAACAGAAGTGAGTAAATTATTGAGTAGTAAAAATGCTTATAAAAAAATGGCTAATGCGATTAATCCTTTTGGCGATGGGAAAGCAAGTGATCGTATTTTAGAGATCGTACAACGTTATTTAGAAGAAAAGTATTAACGATTTTTACTAAGCATTGGCTAAATAATAATCATTAACATTAATAATTATTATTTTGTCATAATTAAATAATGAGGGTACTATAGACTGTAATTGTTAGTATTTATTAAAAAAAATAACAATTTTTTAAAAAAAGTAAAAAAACAAATCACTTAATCATTAGTTAATTTGTACAGCATCTAATCAATATTCTTCTTCTAAGAAGAAATTAATGAAGAAATCGCAGTATAAAAAACCGCTTATAAAAAATGTCCAAATAACATTCTAAGTTAAAATTAATTTTTAAAAATATCGTTGTTACTCAGCAGAAGATATAAAAAATAGAGATCATATTTACTGTAGTACAATATAAATTTGTTAGATTATCTTTATTTCTTAGAAAAGAAGTAAGGATAATTAATTAAATCAGTATAAGGAAAACATAAAAAAGTCCATAAATTTCTATTTAAATAAAATTGGTTTCAATACTTTAGATTTTTATCTAAAAAAGCAAAAAAATAAAAAATAACTCATAAAATATAGTAAAGTCAAGGATACACAAAAGTTTTTATTCTTTATCAAGAAAAATAATATCCTTATTAGGAATAAATGGCTCAATTATGAAAGAACTAACGTTTATAAGCAAAATAATGAGTTATACGCGTTAATAGTGATGAATGACTAGAGAGAACTTTAGGGATATCAAGCAAGAAAGAAATAAACTAAAATAAACATCTAAAAATAGAAAGTTTTATCTAGATAAATCTAATAATAGAGACAATGATCCATACGGATATTATCCTAAATAAGGGAAATACTATCCATATAATTTATGAAAATTTGTAAAAATAAAAGAGTAGAAACTATTTATATTAGTGCTTTAAGAAAGTGAAAAATCTTCACTTTTTTAACTGTTGATAAGAAGAAATAAAGATTGATCTGAAGCTTAGTTATTTAAAAGTTTAATTACTCCGTCAGAATTAGGATAGATCCCTAAATAATACGACTTCTCATAAGAAAGAAACCATCAGGAAAAT
Organism: cyanobacterium endosymbiont of Rhopalodia gibberula; assembly: GCF_003574135.1. GTDB lineage: Bacteria > Cyanobacteriota > Cyanobacteriia > Cyanobacteriales > Microcystaceae > Rippkaea. Next base: position 367,540 of record NZ_AP018341.1, read on the forward strand.
AGTAGAAGAAGCTAGAGGTGAACTATAGTAACTCCTATCCTACTCTCTAGATTTGAACGAAATATAGATTCGGTGGTCTATTGTAAAAACTTTGAGTAAACAAATATTAACTAAATTTTAAATAGCTAGATAAGAAGTAGAAAAAAGAACATAGGAGAAGAATTTTATCAAATTAAATTTGATAAAATATCAGAAATATACTTTTTTTTTAATTTTATCTATAATTACTAACTTAGAACGTACTAATAATTGAGTAGTTAAAAATCTAAAATTATTCTCTATCTTTATAGACAAGTTGGAGATAAATCTCTAAAATATATGCTTATTTTACCCCTATTTAAGGATCAGATAAATTAACAGTATTTTGTTAACAACTTTATGTTAACCATCTTAATTGATAAAGCAAGAGGGAGAAACTATGGAAAATCATTAAAGGTGATAATAATTCAATAGTCTTAATCAAGAAGTTTATTTTTTAGAAAAAATAAAACCATTATTGTCTAATTTTAAAGCTGACTATAGAGAATGGTAAGTTATTTTAAATTTAAAAATCATTTATTGAACTAAGCTTATCATTGAATACCAAAAGTATAAATTTAGCTTGTTTATCAAACCTAACACAATTTAATTAATATTAAGAATTTTTGTAAGATCAGCTATGTAACTGTAGTTATTTTTTAAAAAATTAGCGGTCTATAAAAATAGTTAAAATTTCCAACAGAAAAATTGAAGAAAATATGTCTTTAGACTCAAGATTTTAAAAAATATTTTTATTATAAAAAATAAAAAAGATAAAGAATTTACACTCCATAAAATCTCCAAAATCCCTAAATCTTATTTTTATAGAAATAAGATTTAATTCATTCAATGAATAACAATTTCACTCATTTGAACATTGCTTCCTAACTTATAAACAGTGATCACTATTTTGACACCTAGTATAGACATGCAGCTATTAGATGTTTTCCTTCTAAAAGGGGTGCTCAAAACAAAGGACTTTAAATAAAATAGGGCACGACGGGATACCCAATAATTAAAGTCTGCCTAATGTTTTTGCAACTTTCGAACCAACTCGTTGTTTTTATCCCTATAATCGAATCAATAATCTTGAACCACTAGACTAGAAGAGCAATGTTATCCGTTCCGGTATTAACGCCCAAATATTCCTTAAAAGTTTTAGAGAGTGTTCTCGCCCTAATGATAGGAATCTTGAGCATTAAAGGGACATCCCTAAACGCAGTTGCCCAAACCCCATCCTCCAACAGTCCCCTAACCGTTCGTGCTGATATTCAAGAAGCCAACTCGGAAACGGGCGTTGTCACCGCTAGGGGTAATGTGCAAATTTTTTATCCTGCCCGCCAAATTCAAGGAACTGCCGCCCAAGCACAATATTTTAGTCGAGAACGTCGTCTGGTTTTAACAGGCAACGTTTACGTCTTACAAGAAGGCAATAGTATGCGAGCAGAAATCATGACTTATCTCATTGATGAAGGAAGATTTATTGCCACGCCAGAATCTAGCGAGCAAGTTGAATCTATCTATCTTGTCACTGAAAACGAAGAAGGTCCCCCTGCCCCTGCATCCGTAACTCCTGCCCCTCCTTTAAACCCAACCCCTTGACCCCCACTCTTAAATCCCCGATCGGCAATTGATATAGTTGTGATTTTTGATAAGGTATCTTTCTGAAATTTCTAAATTAGCGACTTCTGAATTTAATATAATGACACTCGTTTTAGATAACATTCATAAATCTTACGGAAAACGCTTCGTCGTTAATCGAGTTAACTTACAAGTAGCCCCTGGGGAAATTGTTGGACTCCTTGGTCCTAATGGAGCGGGCAAAACTACTACCTTTTATATTGCGACAGGGTTAATTAGACCTAATACGGGTAGAGTGTGGCTTTATCAACAAGATATTACTACTTTGTCTCTCAATAAAAGAGCGCGGTTAGGAATCGGTTACATGACTCAACAGGCTAGTATTTTCCGCCATTTGAGTGTTCGCGAAAACATTCACTTAGCTTTAGAACAAACTGAAGTTCCTTTTCGCCAACGGGCGAACCGTCTGCATCAACTTATGGAAGAATTTCGTCTAGAGAAAATTGCTAATACTCAAGGATCTCAAGTCTCCGGGGGAGAACGACGGCGCACAGAACTCGCTAGAGCCTTAGCCGTAGGACTCAATGGCCCCGAATTTCTGTTATTAGATGAGCCTTTTGCTGGAGTTGATCCAATCGCGGTTTCGGAAATCCAGACTTTGATCGCTCAATTACGTGATCGCAATATAGGTATCCTGATTACCGACCATAATGTCCGAGAAACTCTTGCTATCACTAATCGTGCATATATCATGCGTGACGGTCAGATTCTAGCTGCTGGTAGTGCTGAAGAACTTTATACCAATAATTTAGTACGACAGTATTATCTAGGAGAAAACTTCCAATTATAACGAAAATAACTTAAAATCACCATGAATATGGGGCAATTTAAATTAAAAAAGGTTAATTTGGGACTTCCTGGTTTATCCATTATGGATCGCTATCTTTTTATGGAGATTTTATTACCTTTTCTTTTTGGAATGGGGATTTTCACCTCATTAGGTATTGCGATCGGAACTTTATTTGATCTGGTGCGCCGTGTCACAGAATCGGGTTTATTGCTTACCGTAGCCCTAAAGATTCTGGCGCTGAAAATGCCTGGTTTCGTTGTTCTGGCTTTTCCAATGGCCATGTTATTGGCAGCTTTAATGGCTTATAGTCGTCTATCTAGCGATAGTGAATTAATTGCCATGAGGAGTTTAGGAGTCAGTATTTACCGCTTAGTAATTCCTTCAGTGTTCTTTAGCTTAATAGTGACAGGATGTGCCTTTGTAGTGAACGATTGGATCGCCCCAGTAGCTACCCACGAAGCGGCTGTAACTCTAGAAAAGGCTATTAACCAAGAACGCCCTAATTTTACAGAACGAAATATTGTTTATCCCGAATACCGTACCATTCAACAGGAAAACGGAAAAGAAGCGACTATTTTAAGCCGTCTATTCTATGCGGAGGAGTTTAATGGGAAACAAATGCGAGGACTGACGATCCTTGATCGCACCCAGGAAGGTGTAAACCAAATTGTCACGTCTCAGTCGGCAACATGGAATATTTTGACTAATACCTGGGATTTTTTCAACGGAACAATTTATTTAATTGCCCCTGATGGTTCATATCGTAATATTGTCCGGTTTCAACATCAACAATTAGCTTTACCCCGTGCCCCTTTAGATTTAGCAAATCGTCGTCAAAACTTTACGGAAATGAGTATTCGTGAGACTAAAGAATATTTAGAAGTTATGAAACTCAGTGGTAATGAAAAACGGGTTCGTAAGGTACAAGTTCGCATCCAAGAAAAGTATGCTCTTCCCTTTGTTTGTGTAGTGTTTGGGTTAGTGGGAGCAGCGATAGGGGTTAGACCGCAAAATACTAATCGAGCCACCAGTTTTGGAATTTGTGTTGGGTTAATTTTTGGCTATTATCTTCTTTCTTTCGTCACTAGTTCTTTAGGAATTTGGGGAATTTTTACTCCATTTTTAGCAGCTTGGACTCCTAATATTTTAGGACTGAGTGTTGGAGGACTATTACTAGTGCAATCAGCCCATATAAGATAGTTAGAATAAAAAAAAATGATATTCAAGATTTTTATTAAAGAAAAAGTTGGCAAAATCTCAATAATTCCTTTTATTTCAGAAGAAGAAACTTTAGATGTTGCAATGTTTAACAGTCAAAACTTGAGTTTAAATTAGTAAGAGTTACTTATTAATACAGTTAACGTAAAAATAAGAAGTAATTATTAACAATAAATGGTAAAAAACTAAGATATAGGGCTATATAAAAAAGTATAATTTATAGAAAATAATTGCGAATGACATCATAAAAGAAAAAGAAAAGTTCTTTATGAAAGAACTAGAGAATGTTGGCTTATTCATTCTTTAGAATTAGAATTAACACAAAAATTATGGATATTGACATTAGTAGACGAACCTTTATGTAATAAGTTGTTATTAATAAATTTAAAATTTAACTTATTATCGTCTGTCAAACTTTCTTGAAATTTTTAGGAGGGTGTGATAATTGTATTTAACTTGAATATAGCTATTTACTTAAATAGGTTTAAATCAATAGCTAAAAGGTAAAAATTTTATTTTCAATTAAATACTACTAGTTTGAAAAAGATGACCAATGACTTCTTCTATAGGAGGGTCAGTTATATTAAGGTCAATGACCTCCAATGTATCTAGAATATGAGTAATCATAGTGATTAAATTTTCTCGTTCAACTAAAAACCTAACCACTTGTCCATCAACGGTTTCAATATTCCCATAGCTAGCTAATTGATCAGTTGAAATAGAGTCGGCTAATTCTACATTTACCTGTCGATAAGGGGTAAATTTAGCGAAAATTTTATCTAAATCTCCATCGTAAATTAATTGTCCTTGATGAATCAATAAGACCCGTTTACATAAAGCCGTAATATCAGCCATATAATGACTGGTTAACAGAATTGTTGCTTGATACCGTTGATTATAATCCAGTAAAAATTTCCTGATCGCAGCTTGAGCATTGACATCTAATCCTAAAGTCGGTTCATCTAAAAATAATACTTGGGGATAATGTAAAAGAGCAGCTAATAATTCAGCTTTCATCCGTTCTCCTAAAGATAGTTTACGAACAGGCTGGGTTAGTTTTTCTTCAATTGATAGCATTTGGGACAATTCTTGTAGTCGTTGTTTAAAGATTTTGTCGGGAATTTTATAGACTGCTCCGTTAATCCTTAACGAATCTAGTGTAGGTAAATCCCATAATAATTGCTGTTTTTGTCCCATCACTAAACTAGTTTTTTGTAGAAACTGGGGTTGGCGACGAAAGGGAATATACCCCGCAATTCTTACCTTTCCTTCTGAAGGATGAATTAGTCCAGTAAGCATCTTTAGAGTGGTGGTTTTTCCTGCACCATTAGCTCCAAGAAACCCAACTATTTCCCCCGGTTCAATAGTGAATGAGATATCTTTAACAGCTTCTACTTGTCGGTAAGTTCGATTAAAAAAATGGGATAATGTCCCTTTAATTCCAGGTTTTTTAACAGGGATAGAGTAGGTTTTACCCAGATTTTCTACAATAATTGACATTATAATTAGAATTGATAATTGTTGAACTTCTAGGAATATCCATGGTTAACAAACCAGGTAACAGCATCTTGTAAGGCTTGTTTAACCGATGATTGAGGTAATCCTAATTCCTTGACCGCTTTGGTTCCATCGTAATACATTGGAAACTGAGACATTTGTACTCCATCTAGGGCTAGAGATGGAGATCTTCCCAGGGGAGCCAACAGAGATTCTTCGATCCAAGCGATAGTTAAAGGTAGCCAAAGAGGAACAGTTTGCTGGGGAGCATTGAATCGAGTAATCGTGGCTAATTCTTCTAATAGACCTTTGAAGCTTAAATTTTTGTGTCCCAAGATGTAACGTTCCCCCGATTTCCCTTTTTCTAAGGCTAATAAATGACCCCAGGCCACATCTCGCACGTCAATTAAATTCAACCCTGTATCTACATAAGCGGGCATTTGACGGCGTAAAAATCTCAAGATGATACTTCCCGTTGGGGTAGGTTTAATGTCCCATGGTCCGATAGGGGTACTGGGATTGACAATGACTATATCTTGACCATTTTGGACAGCTTTATAAGCCTCTTGTTCAGCCCAATATTTTGATTTTTTGTAGTGACCAACTAATTTCTCTACTGGACTTTGATAAGTTTCATTAATGATTTGACCGAACTTTCCTACACCAATGGCGGCGACGGAACTTGTATAAACCGTGCGTTCAATTCTAGCTTGACGGGCGGCTTCTAGAATTGAACGAGTTCCCAAAACATTACTTTGATAGAGTTGGCGGCGATCTTTTTGATAAAGAGAATAGTGAGCTGCAACGTGAAAAAGTATGTGAGTTCCTCGCATTTTTGCAGCCAAGTCGGAGTCATTTAGATCGCCTTCCACCTGTTCAACATCTAGCTCTTTAAGGTTATCTAAACAACTTTGGGGACGTACTAATGCTCGTACTTGATGACCTTGTTGTAATAACAACCGAACTAGGTTTGCGCCGATAAATCCCGTTCCTCCTGTAATAAATGCCTTAATTGTCATTTTCGAAGTAAATTTTTTGTAATTAAATGTACTTTGACTTTTAATTGCTTAGATAAGTATAATCAGCGAGAGACTTTTTGTAAACAAAACATTAAGCTAGAATGTGTTAAGCAAACTCTGTCTTGTTGGATAAAAACTAAAGTTTTTATCATGCAGAAAATAATGCTGAATAATCCTTATCCGTAATTTCTAAATATACTACTTATTGAATAATTTTACGAACTACCTTTAAGCTTTCAGTATTTAACCAGTTCTTGGATGTCTAACTTGCAAATAAATTCATATTTTTAAAGAGACACTTGCTCAGAAAATTAGGATTATCAAAGTTGCGCTGTTTCATTTTTTCTATTTTGTTATTGAAGGTAGAAGTATATAAAGTACTTCCTAGTAAAATCATTATAAATCTATCAGTACTGACTCTTTGATGTTCAATAACACTAAACCTACAACTATTTATAGACCGATAATTAACTAATTTTACACCTATTTTAGAGTTTACTTTGGACTAGACTCCCCAATACAATGTAGATCTTAAAATATTGTAATATCCATAATTATTGTTTAAATTAAATTTTTTTTGCTCAAATTATCATTAATAACGTTCTAATCCTGGCTTAAGAAATACTATCTGAAACTGAAATTTTTAGGTAGGTAATTTGCTCCTAGAACCAATACTCATTGTTAAATGACTCTGCTTTCATTTGAGAAAATTGTTTCTCTTTTATTCAATCATAGTACAATGTTAAGATGAGGGTATCTACCATTTGAATTGATTATAAAGGCTAATTTTATATAAATGCCCTTAGAAACAATTGAAAGCAATCTAACAACTTTACTAAATATTAGATTATAATCAATAGTATAAAGATTTGCTTGCAAAAGCATGAAAATAATAGATTTTTCCATAAATTTAGTTTATAATGCTTTGATTTTTATTACTATAAAAATAGTTTCTCAAAGATTAAAGTTTCGAGTTTATTAAAGTGATATTATCCTCAATTAATATCTCATAAATTCAAGATTTGTAGTCACATTATGTACATCTTCAATGGCTTCTAATGTATTAATTAATTTAAAAATTGATCTGTATTGATCTGGATCATTGACTTCTACAAGAGTATTAGGAATCCATCGTAATTCCACTTCAAAAAAATTAATTTTTTTCTCTTTTAAGGTTTGAGTTAGAGTATCTAAATTAGTAACTTCACTGAAGATTTCAACTCTCATTTTTTCGTCAGATAATTTGTAGGTATCCGCTCCTCCTTCGACAGAAGCTTCAAGAAGAAAATCTTCATTGACTTCTCCTTCAAGGATTATGACTCCTTTTTGCTCAAACATCCAACTTACACAACCTATTTCTCCTAAATTTCCTCCGTTTTTACTAAAAGCTTCCCTCAGATCAGCAGCTGTGCGGTTACGATTGTCGGTTATAGCTTCAACGAGGATGGCCACGCCCCCTAATCCGTAACCTTCATAGCGGATTTCTTCATACATAGTATTGTTATTTTCATAGGTTCCTGCCCCTTTAGCTATCGCCCGTTCGATATTTTCATTAGGAATCCCAGCGGCTTTAGCTTTTTCAATTGCAGTCCTAAGTTGGAAATTAGCGGCTGGATCAGGGAGCCCATATTTTGCTGCCATGATAATTGCACGGGATAATTGGGTAAAAGTTTTGCCTTTTTTTTCATCAACTCTTTCTTTTTGACGTTTGATATTTGCCCACTTACTATGACCTGCCATAACTTTTTAAAAAAATTCTATATACTGTTTTATTTTACTATATTTTAACTAAATTAAAAACAGTTAATTTTTTGTGCGAGAAGAGATTAACTGTTTTTAATTATAATTAGATTTATTTAATTAAATTAGTAGATAAAGTTGATTTATATTACGAACGCTGAGTAGTGTTTCTTATTTTTTAGTATTAATTACTAAAATAGTAAATTCAATAAATATTTTAATATTTGCATATTAAATTTGATGTAATTCTCTATGTTTCTCGATTTAATTTAGTGGTATATTTATTTTAATAAATAAAAACTTTATTTATTTCCTAGATATAATTATACAATTTATCCTCGACATTGAATAAATTGATAAAGATTTTAGATACTTGTTAATACAACAGTTTGTTGAATTGTAGGAATACCAATCCATTTTTTAAAAAACAGATAAATACTAATTTTTTAGCTTTTTTTATTTAAAAAATCAATATTTTTTTATTTTTGCTCCAAATAAATTTTGGTAATATAAATATCTATTAAATAGTCCAATTCAAAATCTAAAATCTAGAAAATAGCTCCTAATCGTTATCTACAATAATAGTAAATATTTTCAATTATTTTACTTCTAAATAAGATTAGATATAAAAATTATTTATATAAATAAAAAGATATATGTTAAGTTATTTTTAACTTGAAATATTAGCGCAATTACTCTTTGAATAAATGAGCTATTTTTTATTTAAATTCTATTTATTAGAAATTGCAATACCTAGCCAATTTATTAATTTTAAAGCTAAAAAACACCACAAATATAAGTTGTTATCAATAACAACTTATATTTAAATACCAGTCCATTAAATTGATTTTGATAATCTCAAAAAAGAACTTATGTTTAGAAAACATACTATGAAGTCATTTGAATAAATGAGTTTAGTTTTTCATATTACTTTACCGATTGGAAAACTAAATTATAGTAGGAAAAGATAATTAACAAAACTTTTACTACATTCTCTTATCTAATTCTAGAGTAAACGCTGAAATAATAATAGTCTTCTTACTTAAGCGTTTAAAATACCAAATACAATGGCTGCTACCAATACCTTTAAAAAATTATCAACTTCTATTCCAATCGATAATCGAACGATAATCAATAAATTAATAGCAGTTAATAATCAGATAATTAAGATATCCATAACTTATTTTTTTTAGTCTACATAAGATTACAAGAAAAAAAGTTAAGTTTATTTTTATTTTAAATGTCAATCTCAATTGATTTAAAATCATGAAAATAGTTCAATTCTTTTAATTAAATATCATTTATCAAAATTAATTTTGTATTCACCTACTCTAAGTCCTTAAATTTTTTTTAGAAAAAGTCTCTTACATATCTCGATAGTTAAAAGACTTAGCATTATCTCCTGAATAAGTTGATACAATGTGAGCGTCTCCAGTCACTTGATATTTATAGGTGACTAATCCTTCTAATCCTACCGGGCCTCTAGGAGGTATTTTTTGAGTACTAATACCGATTTCAGCCCCAAAACCGTAGCGAAACCCATCGGAAAAGCGAGTTGAACAATTATGAAATACGCCGGCTGCATCTACTTGATTTAAAAATTTTGTAGCGGAAATATTATTTTCTGTGATAATTGCATCAGTATGTTTTGAACCATAAGTATTAATGTGGGCAATCGCGTCTTCTAAGGAAGCTTCAATTTTAATTGAAAGAATAAGATCACTATATTCTGTTTTCCAATCTTCTTCTGTTGCAGGCATTATATCGATTAATTTTTGACAGATTTTATCTCCCCTTAATTCGACATTATTTTCTTTTAAAACTTGAGCTATCTTAGGTAAGAACTGAGGAGCAATATCTTGGTGAACTAATAAGGTTTCAATGGCATTGCAAGCTGCAGGATATTGAGTTTTAGAATCTACTGTTATGGCAATTGCCTTATTCAAGTCTGCCTGTCTATCAACATAAAGGTGACAAATTCCATCAGCATGACCTAAGACAGGAATATTAGTATTTTGTTGAACATAACGAACAAAACTATTAGATCCTCTAGGGATAATTAAATCGACATAGTTTTCTAACGCTAATAATTCTTTAATTTCTTCACGGGTAGTCAGTAAATTAATACTGTTGTGATTGACGCTAGTCTTTAAAAGTGCGTCTTGGATGACTTTAAATAAAGTTTGACAGGAATTAATTGCTTCTTTTCCTCCTTTAAGAATTACTCCATTGCCAGATTTTATGGCTAAGCTAGTAATTTGAATTAAGGCTTCAGGTCTGGATTCAAAGATAACTCCTAATACCCCCAACGGACAGGTTTTTCTTTTCAAGATTAACCCCTGATCCAACTCTCTATGGACTTGAATTATCCCTACAGGATCGGGCAATATTCCAACATTTCTTACACCCTTAATTGTAGCTTTTAATTTAGTTTCGTTAAGTTTTAAACGGTTATACAAAGGTTGAGAAATTCCTTCTTTTTTAGCAATTTTACAGTCAGCTTGGTTCGACGTAATAATTTCAGGAATTGTGTTTTCTAAGGCTTGCGCTATGGCTTCAATTGCATTATTGCGCTCGTCTATAGATAGTAATTCTAACTGACGTGCAGCTTCACGGGTTTTCTGAGCAATTTCTGCCAAAGATAAAGCTTTGATTGAAGTTGAAACCATAGAATTTATAAAAAATTAAAAATTAAAGTTCATTTTGATATACTATCATATCTAAAAAAAACAAAACATTACTATTTTTTACTTATATCTTTAATATTTTTTTATATTTTTATAAGTAAAGAAGAAAACAGAGTAGATAATAAAATTGTTGAATAGTAGAGACGCAGATCAGAAACATTAATTTTGTTTAAATAAACATAAAATTTTATGGTTAACTTAGGAATTAAGTCACCTCAATCCAATATTTTGATTTTCAGTTATTGCGGTTATTCTAGCCTAGCTGTGACAAAACCATAATTTTAAAAAGCTCCAAATCTTGCTTTATAAAATCTGCAAGATTTCAAAAAAAATTTTTGGAATTACAGTATGTAGCATCACCACCAAATTTAAATCATCAATCTTAGATATTTAAATACTATAAAGTTAGTAATTAGATATCAATTAGTGTGATATATAAAAATAATTTTAAATATCACACTATATAGAATCTGTGATAGATTTATCTCTATAAAGATAACTATTAGGCTAATTGTTTAGATTCTCTTTTAATAGAAATTAAGCATATTTTGCTAGACAGTTATTTAAACAAGATAAAAACTGATTGTAATAGATATTCTTCCCATTATATTGATATATAGTGTATTAGTAAGCCTCCTGGTCAATCAAATAATTTTTTCTTTTTTAATAAAAATTGTATATATCAACAAATTAAAAAGATATTTATTCTAAATAAGAGCTAATAAAATTATAAAAATAGAACCAATATAATTACGAATTGCTTGTCTTATATCAAGATATAAAATACTATATATTAACAATAGATAGAAATTATTCAACCATACAAAAGAAGGAAAATATTTTAAACTAAATTAGTAATTTAATAAATATGCATCCAATCTATTACTTTATTTCATCACTTAGGCTATTAATATTGAAAGCGTAAAAAGAGCTAATTGTGATTTTATATTGACTAATAAGCCCTTGATATATCTTAAAAGTTTGTTTTTTTGTCAAAAACAAACTTTACTAAAAACAACAATTTAATATAATTTCTCTTATTAAGAAAATAATACACATCAGTTTTAGTGGATATAGAAACTAAAAAATCGATGGTTTTTAAAAAAAAGTAATAAAAAAATATTGGCATAATATTCATACAGTTTTATTTAGTATTGATTTTCTTAAGTAGAAGAGGTTATCATGTACTACTATACAATAGTTTTATGTAGGACAATTGATATATACGTATTAAAAACCTAACGTAAAATCTAATTGTTATTGATATTATTGCCAAAGTTAGTTCTCTTAAGGATAGAATCTAAAAAGTTTTTACTATCATCCTAAGTGCAATAAAACTATATAGATTTGTGGATGCTTCATAAAAGTGACATCAAAAAAAATTTTTTGATGTCATGAAATAGATTAATAAAGAGTGAGACCACCAGACCAAGTGTTAAAACAGTAAAAAAGTATTTTTTTTTAATTACTGTTAACTTAGTATATCTAATCTTAGAAGATCTAAAAAATTTCAAAAGAAAATTAAAAATCGACTTATAGCTTAAATCTAGCTCGTTAAGAATTAAAGACTTCCTATATGAAATTAATTAAGAGCGATTACTTTTGTTAAATCTTACAAGAAAACCGCCCGAATAAATAATTTTTCAACACTACAGAACAATTTTGTGCTTTGATTAATAGCTAGACCATCTTTTAAATGAAAGGAATATTATGAATACTAGTAAAACTAAGGCAGATCTGTGGATTAATGAAAATATTACCCCTTGGGATATTTATAGTCATGGGATTAAAGAGATTTTAGTTTATAAAAAAACTCCATATCAGGAGATGTATATTGTTGACAGTGAGTCCTATGGTAAAGCATTAGTCTTAGATGGAAAATGGCAATCCTGTGTAGGAGATGAGTTTATTTATCATGAAAGTTTAGTACAACCAGCAATGATTACCCATCAATTTGTAAAAAAAGTCCTCATTTTAGGTGGTGGGGAAGGGGCAACTATTCGGGAAATTTTACGGTGGAAATCTATTGAGAAGGTGACAATGATTGACATTGATGGAGAAGTAGTAGCTGCTTGTCAAAAACATCTCCCTGAAATGCACCAGAACTGTTTTGATGATCCACGAGTAGAATTAATTATCGATGATGCCTTAGAAGTCTTAGATAAAATCTCCAGAGGATGGGACGTCATTATATCAGATTTATCTGATCCCATTGAAGAAGGTCCGTCATTCCCATTATTTACCAAGGAATATTTTGCTAGGCTGCAGAAAGTTTTATCTCCTCAGGGTTTAGTAATTATTCAGAGTGGTCAAGTTTCTCCTCCATTTATTAAATATCACGCCCGTTTAGTAAATACTCTAAAAGCTGTTTTTTCTCAGGTTAATTCTTATTGCGCTCCTACCCCTACTTATGGTTCTCCCTGGGGTTTTGCTATCTGTGGAAATCAAGTTTTAAATACTTTCCCTGATCCAGTTTTTGTTGATAACTTATTAGCAACAAAAACGACAGGGGGATTACGTCTAATTGATGGACAAACTTTATTAGGAATGTTACAAACTCCTCTTTATATTCGAGACGCAATTGCAAAATACACGGATATTTATACTTTTGATAAACCACCTAAGTTCTTTAGTTAGTCATTTTGAAGTCAGCCTTTGATACTAGTATATTTTTGAGCTGAAATCACATTATTATCTGGATCTAATAAAATTAGACTTAGAGCAAAATTAGATTATTATATTCTTAATTTAGCTTTTTAAACAATTGTATTTTACGTCTACTTATTGCCTTTAGTTTAATCAGATATGAGTCTAACAATAAATATCTATGTTAGTTATCGACTTTAATCATATCCCCTGGGTGTAATCATCCAACCCTTATGGTTATAAGTACTAGAATTACCAATAATAACTGTGGTTAACATATCAATGGTAAAATTTAGCATCTCTCCAAGAGAAGTTAAGGTTATCTTCTCATCTGGACGATAAGCAGAACGAACTAAAGCTACAGGAGTTTGAGAATTACGGTATTTCAAAAAAACTTCTTGTACATAAATAATTTGTTTAGTTCTTGTTGGTGATCGTGGGTTATAAATAGCCGTAACAAAGTCCGCCTTTGCTGCTGCTACTAGCCGTTTTTTAATTACTTTCCAAGGAGTTAACAAGTCACTTAGACTAATAGCACAAAAATCGTGCATCAAGGGTGCACCTACCCTTGACGCTGATGCTTGCAAAGAAGTAATTCCTGGAAATACTTCTACTTGAGGTATGTTACCATCCCAATTTATTTTTCGTAGTTCTTCTAACACTAATCCTGCCATCCCGTAAATACCACAATCTCCTGAAGATACTACCGCTACTGTTAACCCCCATTCTGCTAATTCTATCGCCCTAGTAGCTCGTTGTTTTTCTTGAGTAATCGGTAATGCTTCGATAACTTGTCCAGGACGTTGTAAAGGTTTAATCAAGTCTAAATATAAAGAATAACCAATAATTACATCCGCTTGAGTAATAGCTATTTTTGCCGCTGGAGTAATTTGTGCTAAACTTCCTGGACCAGTTCCGATTAAATACAGTTTTCCGATTCTTCCAGTATATTCTATGCTGGATTGAGCAACTGCTATCGTTACTGCACCTTCATTCTCTGACTGAATAATTTGTTTAGAGACTAAAAGAGAATTAAGAGAAGAATCAGCTGCAGCAATAGCAGATGCTTCAGCAACACTAGGAGTTCCTACCTCTTGTTTAACAATAGTTGAAGGATTAGGAACTTCTATTTTTATCAAAATGTCAGCAGGAAAAGTTTTTAAAGGCAATTGTCTTTTTTGACAGTATTGTACTAATCCAATTTCATCATCTTTTACGTCAATTGTTGCTATTCCCGCTATAGCATCAATCGCTAAATTATACTGTTTAAATACTTCATGAATTGCTTTCTCAATTAAACTTTCAGAAGTTCCCCTAACACAACCAATTCCGGCCCATAAAATCCGAGGATGCCATTGTACTTTAGAAGAATTTAAGTCAGATGAAAATTGTCTTTTAGTGGCACTGATCCAAATCTGTCCAGGAAATTTAATAGCTTTATTAGATTCAGAAAATCCAAAATAAAAAGGATGATTAGGAGGTAAATGAGCTTGCCAAAGAGTTGAACCAACTTCTTGAATAACTTGTACTGTTTCTCCACGAGCAATAAGGCTACTAACTGCTGTCCAATTTCCCTCTCCTTTGCGCCAGCCAAAAGGTGATCCTAAAACATCAATTCCTGGTAAATATAAATTGTTAGTTGCTCCTGTAATAATAGGAATTGTATTGAGTTGATGAGCAATTAATTGAGTTAAGTGATCTGCTCTTCCTTGATGTCCACTGCATAAGCTAATTACAAACTTCCCTGTTGGATCAATCACAAGAATAGCTGGGTCACTAGATTTATCATTTAGTAAATGAGAAATTAACCGAATTACTGCTCCTGTTGCTAATCCAAAAATAAAAACTTTGTTCTGGCTCCAAATAGAAGTTAAATAGTCTTTAAGGGAACCTTGATAAACTTGAGAATTCTTTAGTCCAGTTTGGTGACCTGGAACATGAAGAGTCGCTCCAATTTGTTGACATAATGGGTGTAAAGTTTTGATAGATTGAGGAGTCGTTGCGATGACGGCAATGGGACAAAAAGGTTTAAATGGAGATATCATATGTGAATTAATAATTAATAGTTATTGCTTATTAAGCGATTACTTTTTTAGTTTTATTGAAGTTTTGTATATACTATATACTGACTTAAATTATATATAATCCGGATGGAATCGCCGTTGTGACCTATAAGGAATTGTGTCTGTTGTTATTCTCGGTACTAACGAGTACCATGGGACAGTTATTGTTAAAGCTAGGGGCAACTAAGCTAGGTAAAGTCAACGCAGATAATGCGGTTAGTCATATTCTGAATATAGTCATGACCCCAGAATTATTGGCTGGATTATCCTGTTATGGGTTGGGATCTATAGCTTATATTCTTTTATTAACCCGTGTTCAACTGAGTATAGCTGGTCCTTCTGCGGCGTTAATCTATATTTTTTCGGTTTTAATTGGCTATTTTTTCTTTCAAGAGTCAATCCCTGTATATCGTGCTTGTGGGTTAGGATTTATTATTTGTGGGGTTATTTTAGTGGTTTGGAAAGCTTAAAATTAATCTCTATAGCACTTTAGACTGTTAAGTGAGGTATCTACGGGACTTAACTGCTTTTGTTTCCTTTGGACTTGCAACTTTTAAAATTGTTCTCTTGTGCAATCGATAGAGGTTATGCTACTATAAATAACTGTTGAGAAAACCGCGGGACTGTAGCTTAGTGGATTAGAGCGCGTGGCTACGAACCACGAGGTCGGGGGTTCGAGTCCCTCCAGTCCCGTATTTATTAAAAATTGACAAAGTTAAGATTAATTATTCTTCCAGACTAATATTTTTTTAACTGCTGACTTTGTCTTATTATTTTCTAGTATAGAAAAGTTGAGTTAGCAGATCTAGTCAATTCTTCTGAACAAATTAATGGTGTAGGTAGAGTCCGAGCATTTACGGGATTAGTCGAAATTTGTCGCAAATAGGGACTGTGAACAATGAAACAAACCCCTCCAGGTTCTGGTTGAAATAACTGGTTTATGTTTGTGGCTCCCTCAAACTTGTTGTTAGTTAAGATTGAATCCCTAGAAACTTGTTTATCTGTTATTAAATAGGGTAAAAAGAGTTATAGTCTAGTCTACCTGACCGATCTAAAATCATGAGGAATTATCCTCCTAGAAACTAGTAAAGGCAACCAACCCTCAAAGTTAACTTATCCATGAAAGTTGATTATTTAACGCCACAAACCGCTCAAACTCAATTCTTGGAAGTGCCAACTCTTCCCCCTACAACCTGCCAACCCTGGCTGGGGTTAATCGAAACCTATCGCCCCTATCTCCCCGTAAGCAAAACAACCCCAGTTATAACCCTTCTAGAAGGAAACACTCCCCTTATTCAGGTTCCTCATATTTCCCAACAAATTGGGCGCGGAGTTAAGGTGTTGGTTAAATATGACGGGTTAAACCCTACAGGAAGTTTCAAAGATCGGGGCATGACTATGGCGATTTCCAAGGCTGCTGAAAATGGAGCCAAAGCGGTAGTTTGTGCTAGTACCGGGAACACTTCAGCAGCAGCGGCTGCCTATGCTAGACGAGGTAATATGCAAGCATTTGTCATCATTCCTGATGGTTATGTTGCCCTGGGAAAGTTGGCGCAAGCTTT
Source organism: cyanobacterium endosymbiont of Rhopalodia gibberula (assembly GCF_003574135.1). Lineage (GTDB taxonomy): Bacteria > Cyanobacteriota > Cyanobacteriia > Cyanobacteriales > Microcystaceae > Rippkaea. Next base: position 384,421 of record NZ_AP018341.1, read on the forward strand.
GCTTTATGGGGCAGAGGTGATCGCTATTGAAGGGAATTTTGACAATGCTTTAACCATCGTCCAAGAAATAGCCGAAAATTATCCCATTACCCTGGTTAATTCTATTAACCCCTATCGTTTAGAAGGGCAAAAAACCGCGGCTTTCGAAGTCGTAGATTGTTTAGGAAATGCTCCCGACTGGTTATGTATTCCTGTGGGTAATGCAGGGAATATTAGTGCTTATTGGATGGGATTTTGTCAATATCATAGTTTAGGGAAATGCGATCACCTACCAAAAATGATGGGGTTTCAAGCTGCAGGATCCGCACCATTCATCAGTGGTCAACCGATTGAAGCACCTGAAACTCTAGCAACAGCTATTCGTATTGGAAACCCTGCTAATTGGGATAAAGCTTGGGCAGTTAAAGAAGCTAGTCTTGGCGAATTCAACGCTGTCACTGACCAGGAAATTCTAGAAGCTTATCGCTTATTAGCCTCTCAAGAAGGAATTTTCTGTGAACCGGCTAGTGCCGCCTCTGTAGCCGGATTATTAAAAGTCAAAGATAAAGTTCCTAGCGAAGCAACAGTGGTTTGTGTGTTAACAGGCAATGGACTGAAAGATCCTGACTGTGCAATTAACTATAGCAATAATCAGGTTAAATCGGGAATTAAGCCCCAATTGCCTCTTGTTGCCGAGGCGATGGGATTTTAATCCTCAGTGTCGAGCTTAATTCTCTATGCTTTTTATAAAAAGCTAAGAAAAATCTTAGACATTTAATACCAATTTTCTAAATTTTAGCTAACTATTTTATAGGGATCAATAGCTATTGAACTCTATAAGATATGGTTTTAATGAGATTTAAAAATATCGGTTGTTATCCTCAATATTTAAGTAACAATACGATAAGGTTGATGATTGTCTAAAATAATAACTGTCAACAATCAAGACTACAATAGTTTTTTAAAAAAAAGTAGAAGACAAAGCTAACTTATCTTTTTGTCTTAAATAAAAATAATGGTTTTCGGATAGGTAAATATAAGCAACCAGTCAAGCAAAAAAGTTAAAAAAATAGTTCTAAATAATTAAATTTCTCAAATCTTTAATCTAAGAGATGTTTTTAAGTTGATCCTTTTTTTTAGGGTTACCAGCTAAATGTTCTAGTAATATCCCCAATGATTTTTTTGAAGGACCACTTTAGCCGGGGAGCTAGAAGACTTGTATCATGAAATTTATCAACATATAGAATGGAGTTATAACGAAGAAAAATTATAGTTATAATAAAGTCTTTTATAATTAGAAAAAATTTAATATCAAAATAATTTACTATCAGAAGCTGCTGATATTTTTTTCTTTATTGTAATTATAATTACAATAAAGAAAAAAACAAAGACATACAAAATATATTTAAGACTTAATATTATTAAAGTTCTTATGTTTGGGAATAAAACAGCAATTACATAACATTGATGCCAGTGTTGTAAACATTAAATAACAAATTAAAATTTTTAAAAATTCGCATTTTTTTACCATCATTGGATTCAACACAATTATGGCTGTTCTCTATATTAATTTGGGATAGAATTCTTTACTTACCCGTACTGATGGTATCATTTTAGGAGTAGAAATAACTTTGTATCAAAGTACAATTGTAACAAGGGAATATAGCATTCCTGCAGTTTATAGATATCTCCAATACTACTTAAGTTTCAAAAGATGGACAATGAGGTATTCCAGAAATTTTAGATGATTAGAGTTTCTTTAACGAAGATCATATTAAAAAGGTTTTATGTCTAGCCTGTACTTATAATAATCTTTATCAACATTATGACAAATTCATCAAAAAAAACTCAATCTTTACTCAAAGAACTAAAATTGTTTGATTGGATTGCCCTAGGGTGTATTGTCATTCTTAGTTTGACACTAGGGGTAGTATTAGTGAGAGGAGAACAAATTCCCTTGCGGGTCAGTTATTTTAGTTGGAGCGGAAAAAAAATTGGGTTACAAGATAAAGCCTTTAGAATAACTTTCAACCGTCCTGTAGATAAGGATAGTGTTGAAAAATATCTATCTATTGAGCCTCCCCTTTCTGGGAAAATGAGCTGGCAAGGACGCCAATTAACTTATACCTTAGATAATCCTCCAATTTACGGGACAAATTATCAAATTAAGTTACAAAATGCTCACAGAATTTACGATCAGGAACCGATTGAACCATTTGTGAGTTTATTTAGCACTCGTGATCGTACCTTTGCCTATATTGGCATCACTGAAGAAGAACGGGGGCGACTGATTCTCTATAACATTACTGATGCTAATCAACCTAAAAAAACAATCTTAACCCCTCTGGATCTAATCATCACGAATTTTAGAATTTATCCCAATGGTAATAAAATTCTGTTTAGTGCCTATGAACCTAGTCTCAGGGGTAAAACATTGGTAAACCAGCAATTATACACGGTCACTACGGGTTTACAAGTTTCTCCTAATGGTGTTGAAATGCCACAAGCTGGAAGACTCAAACGCATCCTTGGCACAAAAGACTATCAAAATTTGAGTTTCGACCTATCGCGTAATGGTCAAAGTATTGTCATTTGGCGAATTAATCATAAAAATCCAGCTGATTCAGGATTATGGGTTATTTCTGACGGGCAAAAACCCAGACCATTAGGAGTTCCTGGAGGAGATTTTGTTATTTCTCCCGATGGTAAGCGTGTGGTTATCTCTCAACGAGGTGGAGTGGGAATAGTTCCTTTAACTTCTGATGGGGGATCGTCAGAGTTCTTAACAGGGTATGAAAAAAGTCTAGGATTTTCTGCCAATGGGAAGCAAATGCTTCTGGTTAGAGATAATCGGGATTATACGCGATCGCTAATACTTATCAATCGAAACAAAAAAAAGCAAGAATTATTCCGTACCCTTTATCCAATTATTGACTGTGAGTTTGAACCTAGGGAAGAAAAATTGCTTTACTGTCTTAAAACTGACTTAGTTGAGGATAAAAAAGGTAAATATCGTGAAGAACCTTTTCTTTCAGTAATTGATATGGAAAAGACAGTAGATTTCCCCCTACTTGCTTTACCTAACTATCGGGATGTTCAACTAAGTATGTCTCCTGATGGAGTCGCTTTATTATTCGATCAAGTAGCGACAACGGTTCCAAAGTCAACCAATGATTTAATTACCTCAGAACAGCAGGCAATCGCTGATGGACAAGTGTGGTTACTCCCTCTACCTGAGTTAAAAGAATCAGACAAAACTCTCAAAATTAAACCGGAAGAACTAGAAATTGGGTTCAAACCACAATGGTTGCCTTAACGTTTTGTTCATGGGTTATCCGTTAATTTTATTAATGTTTGTAACAAGATATTTCAAGAAATACCTTAAGTTTCCTAGTTTCTTCTCCAGAGATGGTAGTCTTAGTCCAGAACTGGATAATAATACACTAAAGTGAGTGAACAGTAGTTAACAGGAAGTTTATTTCCCGTATTCATATCGAAGCTCCGGGTTGTTGTTGCTTTAATAATTGCTTTGGTTCTTAGATTTCTAGCTTTTCATTTATTTACGGAACTTTATAAGTAGAATGTTCGTTTTATAAAATAGTCAGCTGCTCATTTTGATAGTTAAATTCAAGAACAATTCTTCTTTATTCTTATCCTTTGAAAAACCGTGTGAGCAGTCTACAAAGTTAATTGTCAGCATGTTTGTTGACTGATTACTGTCCAGAGTTTTTTATTGATGATTTTTCATAACACAGTTTAATGCTTATGGCTGCACCCCAGATTTTAGAAACTCATCGAAGTTCCAATTTCTCTTCTGTCCACCGACGTCGTCACAAACCGAATCGGAAAGAAATTCATCTTCAGGCTCAATGGATGACTGCTGAGGTTAAAGTTAAACTGGTCGTTAATGGAATTTTGTCAGTTCTTGCAGCTTTTACCTTGTTAAGGTTGCTTCCTTATCAGTTTTTACAACAGGAAAAACTGAAGGAAGTTCGAACTCAGGTCCAAGAAACAGAAAGACGGGTAGGGAAGTTGAGAAAAGATTTTAGCCGTAGTTTCGATCCACATCAAGTTAAACAAGTGATGCAAGAAAATAGCCCCTTAATTGACCCCAATCAACGGCAGATTTATTGGAAATAATTTTTTTATTATTATTTAGACAATAATCGAGATGTTACGCAGAAAAGGCTAATCGAGTCTAGTTTTTTTAGGCAACTGGATTTTTCTAATAATTTTTTCCATTGGTTATCTTGAATTTTTCAAAATTTTTTCTAAGAAATAATTACTAGATGAGGATTAATAAATTTACCCTCATCCCTCTCAAACAATATTTAACTTTAGTGATTTTTTTGTTAGATCAAGTCAAGTTTAACTATACTTCGCATGGTGTAAATTTGTGGAAGATTTTAAGAATAAAAGATTTATATAAAGAATTATTGGAACTAATCTTAAAAGGAGATATTATCCCACAAATGTTATTGTATATACTGAGTAACCCATACTTCACTCTTAAGAATTTATCTCAATAAATCTTTAAAAAATTTTATCAAAAAATATCAGGCTGTGAATTAATTCATGTTAGAGTCATCAATGAATATCTCAAGTTAAACAATCGTCTTGAATTTCGTTATTTAATCCAAACTATAAATACAAAATAATTAATACTTAGATAATAGTCCAGGTACTATGAGCAGATCCTGGGATTAATTTCATGACTCAATCGAAGCGGGTGAGGGGAATCGAACCCCTATCATTAGCTTGGAAGGCTAAGGTTTTACCACTAAACTACACCCGCAAACTAGCTGTAGGCTCACCTAGCTCATTTGGGTAAGAATAACATGAATCTTAAATACTTGTCAAGGTCTTGGTGAGAACTTTCCAGACCTTGAAGAACAAGTACTTGACTAAGTCGCTTTAATTGCATCTGATAAGGTCTTCCAACGAAAATAGCGTTCTCCCCCCATTTCCACAATGACCTTAATCCGAGGTTCAATAGAGGGTAAATTAGCGAGATATTCCAATTCAGTTTTGGATAGAATATATCCCTCTAAAATCCATAATATTAATCCCTTAGACTTAGCTGGTAAGTTTTCTAGTTGATACGCAGCAATGGGAGGAACAAAATATATAGGGCCAACAGCCGCATCTTGTCCAATATTCTTTTTACCCAAATGGGGAGGACGAACTCCATGAATGCCCATCAAATAGGCACTAACATCACCAAGTCCCTTAGCCGTTAAAGAAAAGCTATTATAGCCATTGGCTCGTAAACGTCGTTGATAACGCCCTTCAAAGCCCCCTTCTAGGGGGGCATATACTGCTAATGCGCCTGATCTTTCCAAAGCATGAACTAATCCTTTTCCAGTCTCTAAAGCGCGCAGCAATCCTTTTCCGATGGTTAGCAGTGCCATTGCAGTCCTAAAAAAATTCCTTTATTGATTATAAGGGAATCCTTCCCGTTAAGAGGAAGATTTAAACCTTAACTTTAAAGTTAAAGGAGTTTGACTGAATATACTCATAGCCACTCGTCCCAATAGATTCTAATGTTTTAGGCAATTTTACCACGCTTGTTGTCCCAATTACTCTCGTTGCTAATGACTATAGAAGTTAATTTTCCCTAGGAACAAAGAAATAAAACGCACAGGACCTACGTTAGAATCGACTATGTAAAATGGTTCTTGGAGGAGTAACACTCGGCTCACTTCAGCAGATACTGCTTGAGAGTTGAAATAGCAAAGAAAGCTAATGGTATTAAATACCACACCAAACTGATCGTCAGCCAACTGAAGAAATTCCGTATTCCCTAACAGTAGATTAAACGAGGATAATATCGATTATTTTGGCGGACTTATTCTGACAAGAGAACATGAGAGATAAGTCCAAGCTGAATCGCTTTAGATCAGAAAATTATTCTGTAAGATGACCCAAAACTAGACCTATTCCATAACCAAAATCAAGAATTTGGAAAAGATGGAAGAGGCTTACATAAAAAATAACTGTTGATGGATTGTCTAATAAAAAATTCTTCTTAGTAAGAAATTAAAACTGGGTACTTAACAATCAAAAAAGCTTTTTTTAGTCAATACGTTTGTCTTCATGTAGTTGTTAAGAACATTAACAACTAATTATTGACCTCAGTCATTTCAATTACTCTTTCTTCAATATCTTTAACCAAAAAATTGAGAGGTTGATTACGACGAATTTTGTATTTTAAGCGTCTTGATTGGACTCGCATTAAAATGTCTTCTAAACATTCATGGTCAAAACAAACATGGCGTTGACGGTTTTTGTGTCCATAACTAGCCCCAGCAATAATATGCAACTGAGCATTTCTTTTTAATTGATACCAAAGTCCATCAGAATTTCTGAAAGCTGCTGCTGTTGTTGGACTAGGGGTAGTGATATACAAAGAATCAAGTGCCTCTGTCCCTAAAGTCCGTTCGTAATTGTAATAGTAATGCAAGGGAACTTCCGCGACGGGTAATTCTAGCAAGCCCTGATAAAATTGTCGGGCTATTTCCAAATCACAAACCATAATAGTGTAAACTTTGGGTGCGCTGGTGAGAAACATCCACATTGCTAAACCATAGGATGCTAGTAGCATTACCATAATGCCTTGGGTTGAAAAAAGACTATCAATGGGCAAAAACATCCCTAAATAATAGTGGTGTAGAAAAAAATTGGTCTCAAAATCCATAGAATATAATTGATATAAATATATCAGATTTTTGTCTTGATTAAGCAACTGAAAAAAGAGCTAAATGTCAAGAATGACAACTTAATGTTATCTATTCAACTATAACAATAGTCTTCATTTATTGAGTTAAGCTTTGTGTGTGAGTAATAGCTAGCAGATATATTTCTTATCTTCCTCATGAGATTTAAAAAATCTTAGAAAGTAGGCAAGAACAAATTTAAAAGGTATGACATCAAGAAAAGTAGGATAAATTTTATCAACTTGTATTTTGATTAGACGAGATAAATTATACTAAGTTGTTGGTTATTTGTTACTATTTTTGTTGTTATAGGGAGTTCAGTTGGTTTAAGCTCCTCTTCTTTGCTGATTGCGTAGAATAGTTTTTCCGCGGGTTAATAACTCCATATTCTTTGTAAAATCGGTAGTTTGAGTTCAGAAGATCGTCTCTCGTTTCAAATTACCCCCCAATAAGATTATTTGCTTTAGAAAAACTTCCAATAGTTAGCAATTTATCATTTTCAAATATAGAAATATGTCTTTTTAGATTTCTTCAAACATCCTCGTTCAAGAAAACGTTGTATCAAAGACAAATCTCAGTTCAGTGAATTTTTGTTACCTGACTTCCCAAAATGGTGATTGCTATTGTACTACAATGGTTTTTTTTATTCCATTACCTGAGAACAAAGCAAAAAGCCACCAGTATTTTTCCAGGCGATCCAAGATAAAGTCGTTCCCAAAGAAAAATTTAAACTCACTAATGAACGTTCCATTAAGATAAATATCTATACCTGGTCAAGAATTAATTTGTGACATCGAAACTGAAATAATTACAGTTAGAGTCTGTCTATTTAGTGAATAAGCGAGTCTATGCACTGGGAGTTAGCCATTCTAAATCTGATTCTGATTCTAGATCAACGAGAGCCTTTCCTAATGTTCTTAAATTAATTGATCGGTGATATTTTGCCAGTCTTGAGAATTTTCGAGCAGTTTGAGGAAAACCAAACCCTTAGGATAATCGAGCTTATGTTGAAAGATTATAGTTACAAAATCGATCAACTCCTGGTGCTGTAACTGTCGATAGCAATCACAATATTTGATCATTATTACTTAATAAAGGAAACCTACCGTATCCCCTAAAAACTGGGGTACCTTTTCCAATCTTTACTATAGAGTTCCTCATAGAGGCGTCAGGATAGCGAGGATTAGAATAGGAGGCAATTATAAACAGATACAGAGACTGAGATACTTGAGGTGCAATAATTTTTATTTCATTGGATTTCATCATAAGTTGTCATTAACTACTCAATTAAGTCTTGTAGACTGGGGTCGGTAAAATTCATAGTGGTTTGGGCAGTTCATTGCAGAATGGGACTACTGACTTGGGCGATCTTTAAAGAAATATAAGTTTTTATAATTGATGATGACTTCCTTGGGTTTAAAATTTTTTTGTTTACGAAGAAAAAAAGAATTTTCCTTATTTTAAGTTTTCTAATTTGATACGAGGATCAACTGCTTTTAGTAATAAATCTGCTAATAAATTCCCCACAATCAACATAGTTGCTCCCATGGTTAGACTTCCCATAACTAGGTAAAGATCTTGTGCTTGAACTGCCCCTAAAATTAAAGTACCTAATCCTGGCCAATTAAAGAAAAATTCTGCAATAAATGATCCCCCTAACAAACTAGCAAACTCGAATCCCAGTAAAGTAATTAAGGGGTTAATGGCATTGCGCAATCCATGAACATAAATAACTTTATCTTCAGATAATCCTTTTGCTCGTGCAGTTTGAATATAATCTTGTCGCATTACATCCAACATTTGCCCACGCGTCAAGCGCATTAACCCGGCAAAACTCGTAATACTTAAGGCGATAGTTGGTAAGATCATATGCCATCCAATATCAAATATCTTCCCAATGGGAGATAATTCTCGATGATTTAAACTTATCATATCCCCCACAGGTAAAATAGGAGAAACATTCTGAGCCAAAATTAATAATAATAATGCCGTAATAAAACTGGGAAATCCCTGTCCTAAATAACTAATCACTCGCAGAATTTTATCAATCAAACTGTTCTTTTTGACTGCACTCAATATACCAAGAGGTAAGGCGATTAGCCAAGTTAAAATAATCGAAGCTATACTCAATAATAATGTTGCTACAATTCGTTCATTTAACAAGGAAATAACTGCACGATTAAAGACAAAACTTTCTCCAAAATCAAAATGAGTAATAACTTGAAATAACCATTTACTATACTGCTCATACCAAGGTCTATCTAAGCCAAAACGTTCGGTTAAACTAGCCAGGGTTTCGGCAGAAATATTAGGATTTTGTTTGAGGGTATCAAGATAATTTCCAGGGGCGATTTGAATAATAAGAAAACTAAGAAAAGAAGCTAGCAGTAAAGTAAAAAGTCCTTGTAAAATTCGTTTTATAACATAAAGATTAGTCTCACTGGTTAAATATTTTTTTAGTTTTATTAAAAGTCGATCAGACTGAAAGAATGAGAAAGAATTCATAGGTCAGTAAATTTATACACTGTGAATTTCGAATTTCTGTTAATTATAAACATATTAGACTAGTAGTAAATAACTAAATTTTAAAAGGACTTCTGTGGAGAAGATATAAGATTAATCTAAATTAAATAGGAGATATAGCTAAAGGTTATTGTCCTAATAATCCACTAAGGTAATAATTGGCACATCAGGAAGTTTTTGACGACCTTCTAAGGCTTTTAACTCGATGATAAAGGCAAATCCCAACACCTCACAACCAATTTTATCTAACAAATCTACTGTTGCTTTAGCGGTTCCTCCCGTAGCAATTAAATCGTCAACAATAAGCACCCTATGATGATCAGCTAAGGCATCTTGATGAATTTCAAGTTTATCGGTTCCATACTCCAAATCGTACTCAACTTGATGAACTGCCGCTGGAAGTTTACCCGGTTTACGGACAGGGACAAAGCCCGCCTCAAGTTGGTAAGCCAAAGGAACTCCAAATAGAAAGCCGCGAGATTCCATTCCCACCACATGATCAGGCAACAAACTCTGATATTGACATTTTTGGCATAAGGTATCTATGGTATAGCGTAATCCTTCTCGGTTACTTAGCAGAGTGGTAATATCTCGAAACATAATCCCGGGTTTAGGAAAGTCGGGAATATCCCTAATCAACGCTTTAAGATCCATAAGTTATGTTCTAAATTTGTTTGCAATAAGTCAAAAATTACTTTATACAGACTGTCAACATAAGTTTCTACTTAAAATTTACGATTTTATCATTAATTAATTTTAGCAATGTATAGAGGATTTTTAGTGCTGAATAACTAAGTTAAACAATATCCATTTGATAAAAATTAATCTTGCCTCACTAAGCAACAGTTATTTCTAGTTAACTATCTGACGAGCTTTTTCGTTGTTTTTCATAATTTGTCTAAGTAATTAGTGATGTTCCACATAATCCAGTGTTTTTGCGTCTCAAAAATCTACCGTCTCAATAAATAAAAAATCCAAATACTCTCAAATATAACTCACCTAATTCTTAAAAGATGGCTTTATTTTTTTGTCTTAATATAAGTTGTTTAACCTATAATGTATGACCTTTATTGGAATCGAGTATCATTCTTCTTTCCTTTGAAATTGGTAATCGGTGCAGTTCTAACAATTAGGTTAATAGTCAGCTAATTGTCTCTTTTGCCAGATATAGTTAAAGCAGACAATAAACCAATGATCAAAACACTAAGCTATTCTGTAAGATGAATTCCACTGTTAGTATAATGTCCGATTCGAGTTCTTCTACTAAGTTTAAACCTGTGATTTTAGATGTCCTGCCGGATTTTCCTATCTCTGGCCAACGATGTGCTGTGCGACTTCAACAACGGATTGATTTATTATTATTGGCGATCGAAGCCTTGGAAAGGGGAGCATCAGAACGGATGCTCAAAACAATTCAACAACTACAATTTCAGGAGATCATTAGAAATAGGATTGTTTTATGGCGTTTACGATGTACTAATCCTTTGCGGCGTTCCTATACCCGTGAAACCCTAACTCTTATTCAAGCTAAAGCATTAGTAATTATTGCAAGTCATCAAGCAAAACCTTTAACCGTTCAGATTCGACAACTTTTATTAGCTGAACAACAGATGAGACAAAAAGGACTACCAGTCAATTGTCATTTTCTGTTAGCGGAATATTTAGACCAATTTCGTGCTCATTTTCAGAGTCGGATGAATCCTCGTCGTGCTAAAGTTTCAGTCTATCTAACTTCCAATGATGAATTAAATAAATTAGCTTTGTTTTTATTAAAACAACTTTTGTTTTGTACTGGAACCACCGGAATACAAAGATTTTGGATTAGTTTATTCGATGGAGAGGTCGCATGAATATCAAACGACAATATAGCTTACCGAATTGTACCTTAATATTAGAAGGGTTGAGTGATAATTTTACTGGAAATGATTCCCAAGATAATCGCCCTCTTTTATCAATCTTAGTCAATGTTGAATGTCGTTTTGTGGGGACGTCCCAAACACTCCAGGGGGGAAGGACGTTTCTGGAAAATTTAGCCAACGCAGTCAGTGCTTATGCCCAAGAATATCTTAGTGGTATTCCTCACCCTCAAGATACCCAAGGGAACGAAGATTTTATTAGCCTTGAAAAAATTGAAGACACCGATCTTCATCGCTTAAAATGGCAACCTAGTACACAGATGAATCAATTTTGTGTAGAGTTAGAATTAAACACTGTTCAGTTATTTGATTTGGTTGAAAGTCTTGATCAGTTTTTCGCTGATAGTCGAACACTCCCTGATTTTAGTTTGCAGTTACACCCAATATCTCGACGATATCGTCCCCCTGATGAACCCTTACGACAACGGGCAGTTCCGGCTACATTGGGAATAGGGAGTGTTGCCTTGATGTCTTTAATTTTATTTTTCTTTCCCATTCCCGAAATCCGTGAACCAGAACCAAAACCACCTGAAACATCCACTAAAACTATCCCTAAGAATAACTTTTGACCTTATTTCAATGCTAAATTTGACGAGATTTAAAAAGATGGTTGTTATTTTCAACGTCTAAGTTAGAATACAACAAAGTTGACGATTATTTAAAACAATAACCGCTAACAATAGGAGGCAAGGACAACTCACCTTTTAACGCTAAATCAAGGTACAGTTTTTTCAGTAAATAGATCTGAGAAATTAGTAAAGTAGGAAGGTTAACAAAACAGCTCAAAACACTTAAATTTTTCAAATGTTCTATCCGAGATGTACTTCTAAATTGGTTATCTTCAATCAAAGAACGCTGATGAAATGAAATTCCATCAATCAGTTTCACTAACTTTTGCTTCATCTGCTGTCGATGGGGAGAAATTACTTAAATTTCTTGCTGATAAAACTTTATTAAAGAGTCCTTACGCAATGCTCTTAAATTTCTGACGCTATACGATACTATTTTAGTCCAATTCAACTAAATCTTCACAAACTTAGTGTGCTTTCTTTGCTATGAGACCGATTGCAGGATCATATCAGAGTAGAATAGTACAGTAAAATCATTGCCCTAGGCATAAGTTCCATAAAGCGATTTTATTTCACTAGATATAGGACATACTTCTTTGCAATGGGGAAAACCCTGTAATATATAAAATTCTTTAAAGATTAAATGTTCTGAGCAAGAACAAGCAATTACAATGATGACAATTTCGCCTGTTCTCGTTTGACAACAGCATTTTTCTTCAACACTCAAGGAATAGAATAACAATACTGTTCAAACTTTTGATGAAAGTGCTCTGGATCATAAAATATTTCCGTAGGATCAAGACGAGATTGTAGAGCCATAGCACCAGACCAAAATTGATAAATACTACTTCTGGTATAGAGCTGTTGTTACTTTTTCTTTCCTTGAATTTTCGTCGAACTCACATTCTCCCGATAGCCTAAAATTCTTTTCAGAAAAGTAGAAATCAACAAATATTAACTCAACTCCTACTTGATGATTAGTAATGTAAAAGAAAACTAAATATAGAATAAGCTAGATAAATAACCATCATCCTCTAGTAAAATATCTTCATTAAAAATTTGGTTGTTAAATTCTCTGGATTGCTCAGACTACCATTTAGTAATTTTTTTGTAGGAATAAATAGTTGTCCTGATAGCTTCATTTATTTGTCTAGATAGTCTTCGATTTACTAAATTTCTCTCTGTCATAGTTTTGATTTTTTCAAGTTCTATATTAAAACCATCTTAAAATATCTGTTTTATACTAGACTATTTTTAACTTCCATTAGATTAGATATTAATCTTAATTGTCAGTAAACTTGTGAAAATATTTCCATTAATGGTTGAGATTATCAGCTAAATTGTGCTATATCTAGATATCTTGAAAGGGTAAATCATTAGGGATAAATTCAAGAATGACAAAATTGGGAACTCATTTGATTGTCGACGCTTGGCAAGCACCATCAGATCTCCTCAACGATCCCGAACGAATTCGCCATGCACTCTTAGAAGGAATTACTGCAGGGGAGGCAACCCTGATTGATTTATGTGTTCATCATTTTAGTCCTCACGGTGTTACTGCTACAGCAACTTTAGCTGAGTCCCATATTGCTATTCATACTTGGCCTGAATACGGTTATTTTGCAGCCGATTTGTTTTTCTGTGGACAAGGTGATCCGGAACAGGCGTTAGCTATTTTAAAAACTGCTTTGCAAGCTCAACAAGTTCAAGTGAAAATCATCGAACGAGGGTTTCCTAACCTACTTGATCACGATCCCTCTCTTACTACTATCTGTCAAAGTGTTGCTTAGAGGTTACTAGATAAACCTTAAAAAGGATAAAAGTATTCTGACTCGTGATATACGGCAAATTCTCCTGCCAATAACTATGCTATGTAACTTAGTTATCGCCTAACTCACCCTACTCAAAGATTAAATGTTCTGTTTATAAATAGATTTTTAATCCTTATACTTAATTATTAATTTTATCTAGAGACTTTTGTAGATAAGATTTCTGTTTTTTATTTTAGGTTAGATTATTGACTAATTTATTAATTTTATTATGTTAGTTATAAAGTATTTTTCCAAAAAGTATTTATTTCTAAAAGACAAATTACTTTTTGAAAAAAAAGATTTAAAAGTTGTTTTAGTTGTCGCTAATTACTGGCTTTTTAAGGTTACGAAAAAATGTGGTCTAATAAGCTGTTGACCTTGATAAACATAATATTTTTAGAGTTACCACTACAGATGGCTATTGTCCTACTCTTGAAAAACGTTCGGGGACCAAAGCCATTAAAATAGTTTACGATAAAAGTTGCATAAAACTTACTAAAAATGAAGTTAAAGAAACTTGTTTAGATAAACTATCCTAAATATTTACCAAAATTTTTATAAATATTGGCATCCATAAAAAGCATTATTTTTAGCATAAATTCTCGCGTAATATATAGATTTAAAACCTTTAAATCTGTAACCATACAGTGTATTATAACCTTTTTTTTATTTTTTTAAAAAAAAGATAGAGATATCATTTCTCTTTTATTAGATTAAATTTCTAATTATAGGTTAGTAGAAAAAGATAAATATAGTCTTTTTTTTTTATTATTTCAGTGGTTTAGATGATTTTTTATGTGTATAGAAACTTATCAATAAGTGTAAAAACAAGTAGTTAACTTAGCATTTAGTTTGATTAGAGCCGCAACAGCAGTTATTTTTGTTCTTCGATTAGATAGAATGGATCTAATCCAAAATAAAGATAACTAATATGGAACACGGTCTTTTGTGGCTACCTTTACTAATTATTTTCTTCTGGTTAGCTTGGAGTGGTAAAAATGAATACCAAAAACTTGAAGCATATCGTCAATGGGCAGAAAATTTTGATCAAGCAAAATATGATATTTTAGCAATCATTGGGGTTAAACAAAAACAAATAACCTGGGGAAAACCAACGCACCCGCTTCCACAAAATTTACCTTCATTTTCTCTAGAAGATGTCACCGGCATTCGTCTATTAGTCAATAATTGCCCAGTAGACATTAGTTCTTTGCCCACAAAAGGAAATCCAACAATAGAATTTAGTTTTGCAGGTAATAAAGCCTCTATAAAAATCCCTTTTACCCAAATTGACTTGGCAGCAAGATGGCTACTTTTTTTAGAAAATCTTAGAAAAGAATTAACATAATATTGAAATATTAATCAACAAAATATTAAGTAAACGTTGGACTAAAAAACTAACTAAATTTATAAATTTATAAGCTATATTTTTTGGCAATTAACTTCAATTTATTGTTAATATGTTTTGCGATATCTTAAGTTATTCACTAGTAAAAATATACCATAATTTCTCTAATACAATATCTAACCTAATTATCCTATAGTTTTTGATATAAATCAGTTAATCTCAATGATTATGATACCTAATTTTAGTTTTTCTTAAAAACTTTTCTAAATTTATATCTAAATTGAAAATATCTTAAGATAACTAGTGAAATTTGATAGATTCTGTTAAATTTAACTTTTAATTATTAACTTTTATTTTCTTCATTATTTAGGTAAAATACATACTCTTTTATTTAAAATTTTTTAAACTAGTAAACTAGTATTTTAAGCTTTTATCTTCCAGTAAAATGAGATCTTAAAAATTATCTAATTTAGTATTAATTTGTTTTCTAATCTAAAATTTTAACAAATAAATTTTAGATTGTAACACTGTTTAATTAATAATCCTTTTAAGGGAATATTCTTATATCTATACTCACCTTTTAAATTTTGGTTACAACTTCTTTTCTACAAGTTTAAACCCGTATTGCTATTTCTTTTAACTTTATTTTTTTTATAATTTATACTTCATTTTTTTATTTAAAAATACTAAGATTAGATGACAGTATTTCTATATTTCAATAGCTAAAATTCTTCTATTTATAAGTATTAACTTAAATATTTAAACGTTATTTATATTTCTTGTCTATTTATTCGATTACCATTAGCTATATTCTTAATATTATTATTTAATGTCTCTTGAATAATTTTTGTCTTTGAATTTTTAATATATATATTTATTGTTAAGACTATTTAACTATTGTGTAAATGTATTTTTACATCGATTATATATCATGTGTTAAACTTCAAAAAAAATAAGTTACTAGTAAGTCTACTTTTATTTGATTCAGAGTTTGATAATTAGTGATTATAAATTATTCTGAAATTAAAATATAAATTATTGATAATTTAAGTAAAAATACTGAGTTTAACGTTAAAATTGATTTTTCTTAAAAAGAAAATATATTATTCAAGTCAAATATGTTTATATTCTTTATACGAACATAATAAGTCTAGTGAAAATCTCAAACTATAATCAAATTCAAAAATTTTGTCAATAAAATAAATGAGTGTCAAAATAATAGCCTATATAAAATATAGGCTATTATTTTGAGTTATTGTTAAGTGTTCCTACAAGTATATTATTTTTAGTTTTGGCACACTTAATGCTATAAAATTTTTGAAATTTTTTAAAACCATAACTGAGAAAATACTACTAAAAAAATAGAACAACTTCTTCAAAGACTGACAGTTTATTTAAAGAGCTAGAAACATATTAATTCATAGCAAAAATTTAAAGAATAAAAAAGTTATAATTTTAACTAATCACTTTTCTTAAAAAAGAAAAAAATTATGTGTAAGTATTATTATATATAGAAAGTTAGAAGCCAATAGCTTTATCAAAAAAATATTTTACTAAGTCTTTTAGATAGAAATTAAGAATATAAAGACAAAGCTTGATTATAAACAATATGTTTTATTTTTTAATTCAATAACTTGGTATTTTCATTTTCCATATATCTATGGCATTAAATATTTAACTCTGTGTAATGAATAAGACCCTTATAGGGATTTTCAATTAGGTAGCTTAGATTAACAGTAGTAAGCAAACTAGCCGATTCTATCTCTATCTGTTACTACATCAATCATTTTATTGAGACCATATAGAATATAGGAATTTTTGAGATAGAGATAGTAAATATTTTTTGATTTTTGACTAACAGTCTTAAATAAGATTAAAACTAGAAAAATAAGGGAATAAAAATACGACTTATGCTTTTTATAGATTCCATCAGTTTTCTAACTTTTGTTACTTTATAAACTGGTAAATTATCCATTATTACATCAGCCTCTAGCCATATTTATAATTATAGCTAAAAACTAAGTATAGCAAACAATTAAATTAACATAATATTTTTATATTTATTATTTAATATATATCTAATAAACTAGTTTTCTTGCAGTTACTCTCAAAAAATAGAAATTTATAGCTAGCTTAACTATGATTTTTTTAGTTAAAACTAGGTATAAGAATCCTAACCTTATCTATATAAGTCATAAAAATATAAATTTATTCAACAAAAAATATTAACTTTGAATATCAATTTTTATTTAAATTAATATTTATTTGTATAAATTATTTAATAATATTGAGTTATTTGTCCTTATTTAAAGAAATTTATCTTATATAGTTTAAATAAAAAAATGACAATACTATAGTTTATTTAAAATATTTTGTTGGTTATAGAAACAAAAATATACAAAGAAATAGTGAAATAGTTATAAGTTTAAATAAAGAGGTTAATATAGATGTTTTTTAGATCTTAAAAAGATTATAAATATGTTACTAACAATCCCATACTGTAGAGATTTTATTATAAATATCTCGTGTAATAAAACAAGTCAATTACTAATCAGCTTAGAAACTAAAGACATTAAAATTATTAGTTGTTAAAAAATATTTTTTAGGATCAAAAAAAATAATAATTTAATTAAAAAATAAAGCTCAAAATAAGTTTATAAAGATTTATTTATAATAAATCTTTATAAGAGATATCTAAGTTTTCATAGAATATCTCTAATTAATAGAGATAACATTCTCGTCAAAAAACTTAGAAAAAGTAGTATTTATTGATTATAAAAATATTTTTAAATTTGATTTAATTAGTTGGTTTTAGTTAATTTATTACCCAATATTTTTTTTTAAACTATTTTTATTTCCTACAGTTACTTTAACTAATTTAGCTAAGTAATAATAATTTATTTTATTTCTTTCTTTTAAAAAATTAGGTAGAGTTTGGAAGTATACCTCTGATTTTTTTACTTTATGATAGCAGGAAGTCTTATAATTTTAAATCAAATTTTTGACGATAAACTTTTAATAAAACTCTCTTTATTTTCATTTTATGTGACTCTGAAAAAAATTTATATAAACCTTTAAAAAATAATGTCTGATATGGGAGGTTAAGCTCGAATAAAAGTTATTAGTTTCTTATTAAGATATATTCTATCTTCAACCAACTCTACAAAATAAATTTTTATTATTACTATCTACTATTCCTGTGTACCCATAAAAGGGCTAAGACTTGCTAAACTAGGGTGGACTAGCATCTTTGTAACTATCAGGCTGACGCTCTGTGCCCCATGGTTCACATCAAGCACATCGAACTCTCTCACTTTAAATCCTTTGGTGGGACTACCTCTATTCCTTTTATGACAGGGTTTACCGTAGTTTCTGGTCCTAATGGGTCAGGCAAATCAAATATCCTCGATGCATTACTATTTTGTTTAGGACTAGCCACTTCAAAAGGAATGCGGGCTGAACGTCTACCTGACTTAGTCAACCATAATCATACTAATAATCGTAGGACTCAAGAAGCGAGTGTTTCTGTTACCTTTGATATCTCTGATTGCTCAGACTTACACGAGTTTAGTCGAGACAGCTCTTCTGTTAGTCAAGTTACGGTAGCTGATAATAATGGAAATAGGGATAGAAATACTCTCTCAAATGAGTGCAAAAAGATTAACAATAAACACCTGGTCAGTAGTAGTGAATGGACAGTAACCCGACGGTTACGGGTAACAAAAGGTGGAAAATATTCCTCAAATTACTATGTTAACGGAGAACCTTGTAATGTTAGTGAACTCCACGAACAATTGAGCCGTCTGCGGATCTATCCTGAAGGGTACAATGTTGTGTTACAAGGAGATGTTACAAGGATCATCTCCATGAATTCTAAGGAAAGACGACAAATCATTGATGAGTTAGCAGGGGTGGCCGAATTTGATCGCAAAATAGAAAAAACAAAAGAAACCCTTGAAGAGGTTAGGAAAAGAGAAGAACGCTGTCGCATTATTGAAACGGAATTGAGGCGATCAGTAGAAAAATTAGCAGCAGATTGTATTAAAGCCGAAAAATATCAGAAATTAAAAGCTAAAGTTCACGAGAAAGAACAATGGGAAATTGTTTTGTTTTGGCAGTCTTTACAACAAAAAGTGATTTGTCTTACTTCTCAAATTACCATAGGCGAACAAGAAGTTAATAAACTTAAAGAAACTCTAATTAACCTCACCCAACAAATTGAAAAAACTAGCAATGAACTAGAACAGCTGAACTGTCAGGTTAAAACGTTGGGGGAAGATGAACAATTAACTATTGCTTCCAAATTAGCGACTCAAAAGGCTCAACAAACTCAACTTCAACAACGACAACAGGAATTAATCACCCAGGTTCAAGAAAAGCAAAAATCTCTTGAACAAACTCAGATTATGGTTACCCAATTTGAACAAACATTCATCCAAGTGACTCAAGATTGTTTGGAACTCGAAACCAATACTATTCCCTTTCTTGAACAAAAACGCAATCGTATTTATCAAACCTTAGAAATGGGACGAGAACAAGCTAACGCGATCGCAGAAGCTTCTGATGCTTGGGTTCAAGAACAAGTGTCTCTCAGCCGCAGAATTTCTGCCTTTCAAAACACTCTTAACCCTCAAAAAAATCAACAGGCACGACTAACAGAACGTCGTCATCAATTAGAAAGTACAGTTATAGATGAAAATAAACGATTAGAAATAACTGAAGAAGAACTTCATAATCAACAACAAGAATTAAAAACTTTATCTAACCAAATCACAACATCAATAGAACAAATACAAACTATTGCCCAACAATTAACAGCAACAGAAACTGCTCAAAACATCTTACAAGAAACTCAAGATCGTCTCATCAAAGAACATCGGGAAAAACAACGCCAACTTGATCGTCTTGAAGCATCTCAACAGGCACAACAAGAAGTTCAAGGAACCTATGCTACTCAATTAATATTAACCTCTGATCTTCCTGGGGTTTATGGACTGGTTGCTCAACTTGGACAAGTAGACCCTCGTTATCAACTGGCCCTAGAAATTTCTGCTGGAGCAAGATTAGGCTATGTAGTGGTGGAAGATGATACCATTGCGGCAGCAGGAATTGACTTATTGAAACAAGCAAAAGCAGGACGGGCAACTTTTTTACCTCTGAGTAAAATTCGTCCTTCAAGAGTGCAAAATAATCCTTTGTTACGTCAGTCTTCAGGGTTTATTGATATGGCGATTAATTTAGTCATTTGTAAACTAGAATTTTCTAAAATATTTGCATATATTTTTGGCAATACAGTTGTCTTTGAAACTCTTAAGGATGCTCGTGCTCATATAGGAAAACAACGTATTGTTACTCTAGAAGGAGAGCTTATGGAAACTAGTGGAGCGATGACAGGGGGAAGTAAGCCAAAACAATCAAATATTCGTTTTGGAACTCAAATAAGAAAAGAATCAAAAGAAATAAAATCTATTAGAAATAGATTAGAAGATTTAGATAGTTTATTATCTATAAATGAAAGTAGAATAACGCACAAAGTAACTCAAACAAAAGAACTATCTAGGACTTTAACAGAAGCTCGACAAAACGAAAGAGAGCAACAATTAAAATGGAAACAAATCAACAAAGAAATTCAAAAGTTAACCGATCAAAAAAGTCAATTAAACTTACAATTAGTTACCCACAAAGAGGAACTAGAAGTTGTCGATAGTAAACTAGTTATTTTAGAAGCAGAAATTTCTACTGTTGAAAGTAAGTTAAATGCCGAACAAAAACAGCTAGCTGAGTTAGAAAAGTCCCAAATAAATAACGAGTGGCAAAAAATTCAAGTGTTGATTAAAACTCAAGAAAATCAGTTACATGAACGAGAAAAAAAACTCAGACAAGAAGAAGAAAAACTTAAAGATAGTCAGAGTAAAGCTCAACGACTTTTAGAAAAAATCAATGAAGGAAAGCAGCTTATAGAATGGAATAAAAATCAAAACCTAGCTATTACTAATGAGCATAAAAACCTCACTAAAAAAATAGATAATATTTCGAATGAAACTCAAAAATTAGAAAGTTTATCAAAACAACTTGATCTTAAACTAGGGAAAACTAAAAAAGAACGCGATCTTTACGAAAGCACTTTACATTCCTTGCAAAATAATCATCAACAAAAAATATGGCAATTAGAAAAGTTAGAAATTACTCAACAAGAGAAAAAAGAAACCTTAATAAGTTTGAAAGAACAGTTAAAACTTCAAAAAACTGAACTTCCTGATCCCTTACCCAAGATTCATTTACTCAATAAAATCAACCTAGACAGTACGGATTTGGCACCTCATATTAAACAAATACAAAAGGAAATTCGTAGTGAAAAAAAACGTCTTGAAGAAATGGAACCTGTCAATATGTTGTCTTTAGAAGAGCACGAAAAAACTCAGAGTAGATTAACTGAATTAACCGAAAAGTTATCAACTATAGAAGGAGAAAGAACAGAATTATTATTAAGAATAGAAAATTTTACGACCTTAAGATATCGTTCCTTTAAAGAAGCATTTGATGCAGTTAATGAAAACTTTAAAACTACTTTTGCTACCCTTTCCGATGGAGATGGCTATTTGCAATTAGACGATGAAGATAAACCCTTTGAAGGCGGGTTAAACCTAGTTGCCCATCCTAAGGGAAAACCGGTTCAGAGGTTAAGTTCCATGTCGGGAGGAGAAAAATCTTTAACAGCTTTAAGCTTTATTTTTTCTTTGCAAAGATACCGTCCTTCTCCTTTCTACGCCTTCGATGAAGTAGATATGTTTTTAGACGGAGCGAATGTGGAAAGATTATCAAAAATGATCAGAAAACAGGCACAACAAGCCCAGTTTATTGTAGTTAGTTTACGTCGTCCTATGATTGAAGCGTCGGAAAGGACTATCGGAGTAACTCAAGCAAGGGGTGCCTATACTCAAGTATTAGGTATTAAACTATAAATAATAATTTAATACTTTCTTCAATGACACTCTCTTAATCTATATGACATATGTACATTATCTTTACTTGTTTTATTATTAAAAAATAATTTTATCTAATAAAGTAATCTCTACTTTTTAGCTTAAGTAAAATTATAGCAAATATCGATTTTGTCTATTTTCTACTATAGAAGATAGCCTGTAAAGACTAAAATAATCCGTAAATTCTTCTTTTAATTAACTTTAATTTACTATTAATATTTTCTATTGTTTCTTGGGTCATTACCTAATCAAAATTGGCAGTAGTCTCTTAAATCTAACTTTTAATTTTTTTTATGCCTTTTTAACCTCAATTAGTTAATCAAAATAATCTTAATACGTAATCTTAATTTTTTATCGTAAATGTTCTCAATTGTTTTTATTATTAACAATATTTCTGAGGAAATTTGCAAAGTTATATATACCTATATTAGTTTATTTTTTTGTTATTTAATTTTTAATTAAATATGTTTAAAACACATATTTGCTCTTATTGAACTCTAACAGAATTTTATATTTAACTAGTATCTTTAAGCTTTTTAGTTTCTGGTTAAAGGAGTTTTACTTAATTATTTAATTGAAGATTAATTTATTTCACTAAAAAAAATTTATCTGCTACTATTTCTACTAATTCAATTTGTGACATTAACTGATTAACAATATTCTTGCCAGGTTTTTCAAGCAAGCTTTATATTAACCTCTTTGGTTTCTATCAAAATCTTTTCCATAAAAGCTTTTTTTTAAAAGTATTTAGCTACGTTACTATTTTTGGAAATTTTCTTATTGCTATAATTTCTAAACTCACTTTTTTATTTTTAAAAATTAATATTACATAGTATTCTTTGTATTTTACAATTTAATTAATAGAATTTATTATCTATAATTTTAAACTTTAATTATTGGGTATTATTTTTACTTTTTATTCATTTAATCAATCTGTTTCACTAAACTTTTAATGTAAATATTTAAAACCTTAATAATAACTATAATTGTATTATTTCTGCTTTTTCTATGTTTTTTATGTCTAAGGCAAACATCTAATAGTTTATCCATTATTTTGATAATTTTTTTAGTAGTTTACTTATACTAAATACAAAATAATATCCAGTTTTTTTATTTCTCTTATGAAGAAAGGTAATAATTACTCCTTGTTAATTTAAGATTTTACTCATTAAATAAAATATTATATTTCATCCTGTCAGTATAAATTAAGTAACAGTGTGGAGTTTAATATAATTGTATTTAAACACAAACTATGTATGAAATTAAGCTGTATAGTAATTGTCACTTTTAATAGGTTGATTGTTGATAATCAAATTTTATATTTATATTCTTCTCACACGACGTATTTAGTTTTATTTAAACTCCTGTAAGGATCTTCGAAGATAAATATAGTTTATATTAAGTGGTTAAATTAACTTTTTTCTAAAAAAAAATAAATTATAAAATATAAAGTTTATTGAATTTTTTTTTAAAAGAACTCTCAATTTTATACAAAATTCCTTTTAATTAGCTTAAACAAAAATGATAATAAAGTCTGAAATTTGCTCTGATAAAGTGGTTGAACTGAATATTTGAATATATCGTTGAGTCTGTTGGCATTATTATTTTTGTCTACACTTTAGACGTCTACCACCGCTACTTCAAAAAAAACTTCTACTTAATTTAACTTCTTCGGTAGAAAACAAATATCTACTATCAGCAACAACAACTATAACTGTATTATTTTTGCTGCTCCTTTGTCACAGGACAGTTGTTTTGTTCTGGACTTTATAGGTGACAGTTGCGAAACTGTCCTACTTTTCTTACCTATTAAAAATAAAAATAGTATGTTATTATTATATTCGGTATCAATTTCAATGAATCGTGGTGTGAGAAAAAATAAGTAGAAGAGCATTTGGGGTCGAAACATGGCGAGACTCCCGAATGCTCTTCTCATCAGGGTAAGAAGTACTATTTTTACAGTCTCAGTCGTACTGAGTTTCTATAAGTGATTAACTCGAGTTCGTTTTCCGGCATTGAAACGAGTTTTGGATGTTAAGTTACTCGTCAAACAGTATCATGGTGGGTATTTTGGCTGATTCTAGATAGAAGGTCTCAATACAGAATAAAAGACGATCTATAGACATAGTCTCTGGTCTCGGTAGTTCAAGATCGCTCATCATGATGATCCAACGCATATCTTAGTGAAAGTGCTTCGGGCAAACTATATACGAATGATAGCCAATGACAATAATGAAACACGACAAATATATCCTGGCGATAGACCTAGGGACTACGGGGAACCGTGCCATTCTTTTTGATAGAGAAGGCGCGATTGCTGGTCAAGCATATAAAGAATTATCCCAACACTATCCTCATCCAGGTTGGTTAGAACACGATGCAACAGAAATTTTGCAAGACACCCTTAACGTTATTTCTCAGGTTTTAGAAAAAAGCCGAATAGAGATTACGGAGATCGCAGCCATCGGTTTGACCGTACAACGGGAAACTTGTCTCTTATGGGATAGGACTACGGGAAAGCCTCTACATAAAGCCATCGTATGGCAAGATCGTCGTACTTCCGATCTATGTCATGAACTACACGAACAAGGAAGAGCCCAAGAAATTATTCAAAAAACTGGTCTGATCCTCGATCCCTACTTTTCCGCCACTAAACTCGCCTGGTTGATTAATTGGGTTAAAGAAAACAAGCCTCTAGTCAACTTTGAGAACGTCATCGCTGGAACCATTGATACTTGGATGCTATGGAACCTAACAAGGGGTAAAGTTCACGCTACTGACCATAGCAATGCCTCTCGTACTATGCTAATGAACCTCGAAAGCCTAACTTGGGATCCAGATTTATTAGAATTGTTTGGCATTCCATCAAGTCTCATGCCAAAAATTCAAGAGAGTATGAGCTATTTTGGTCAGACCGATGTCGATGTATTAGGAGCGGAAATTCCTATAACTGCTATTTTTGGTGATCAACAAGCCTCCCTATTTGCCCACGGTTGTGACCGTGAAGGATTGCTTAAATGCACTTATGGGACGGGCTCTTTCCTAATTCTCCAGGCTGGCAAAGAAGTCATACGCTCTAAAAATCGACTTCTTTCTACTGTAGCTTGGACAACAAATAAGTCTGCTAACTATGCCATAGAAGGAGCGATCTTTACCTCTGGAGCGGCAGTTCAATGGTTGCGTGACGGCGTAAAATTAATTAATAATGCGAACGAAACTGAAAACTTAGCCTATCAGGTTTCCGATACTAACGGAGTTTATTTTGTCCCTGCGTTGAGTGGATTAGGAGCGCCTCACTGGGATATGTCAGCTAGAGGAGCATTTTTGGGCATAACTGGAGGAGTCCAGCGAGAACACATGATAAGGGCAGTATTAGAGGCGATCGCTTACCAAGTCAAAGAAGTAGTTGAAGCTATCAATAAAGGGTCAGACACGGGAGTGGCCCGTCTCAAAGTTGATGGAGGTGCTTCCCAAAATAATTTCTTAATGCAGTTTCAAGCCGATGCTTTGGGAATTCCTGTTGAACGTCCTGTAATACTAGATACCACTGCCCAAGGTGCCGCTTTTGGAGCTGGGTTGACCGTTGGTTTTTGGGACAGTTATGAAACCCTAATTGCTAACCGTAAAATTGATCGAGTCTTCAACCCTGGAGACAATGCCCCTAAGGTTCAAGCTAACTTCATTTCTTGGCAACGGGCAGTAGAACGGGCTAAAAACTGGATTCAATAGTACATCTTTAAGACTGAAGTCCTCCTTTGATGGATCAATCAGGGAAGTGGGCGGAGATAGTCAGAAAGTAAACTGTCCCTCATCGTAATAAATAAATATCGAGTGAAATTCTCATCTATAAAGCTAAAGCTATTTAAGTTCATTTTTTTTACATTTGTCTTTGTGTGACGCTGTGGCTTAGCTGTTTCTCATGTTTCATCAGAGCGATACAATTAATGAAAATAATTTAACAAATTTAGGTCATAAATTGAAAATAGTACAATTCAAGTGAAGTTGCCTACTTCCTATTCAATATTAAACCTCTTTAGAATTATTAATCTCATGACGACTACTATCGCTCAGATTAAACACTCCCCAAAGAGGAGTGTGGTAAGTTATAAACCTTGCTATTCCAAAGATGGATATGGAATTCTCTGCTATCATGTGATTTCTTTACATGATCAAGGTGATCTAGGTCGTATTGAGGGGAGTGATAAAATTCCTTTTGTGGCAATGTAATTGTCTTTAAGCCTCCCTCTTCATTAGCCTGTTGTTGAATTAGATTTAATCGGTAATGAGGACTCTATCTATGAAATCACTATTTTTGACTCAGAGTTTATAAATTTTCTCATTGAGACGATTAATACTTCTACAGAAGTTTGGTTTATCTATTTTTCTCGAGTATTCTATCGCAGATTACTGCATTTCAAAAAATCTCCCTCCTCATCCTTTTACAGCGGTTTTCAACTGTGGAAACAGTATCAGAGCATTAAGTGGGAGAGAAAAGGGTTAAGAGCAATGTTTGATAGATGCTACATCTATACCGTTTCCTGAAAAACTGCCGTTGAATGACATATTTAAGGAGTAACCTCGTGGCACTGTCAACAAGATATTTACTAGTTGGATCAATTGAAGCGTGCAGTGGCAAGTCCGGGACAATTATCGGACTTGCTCATCATTTAAAGCAAAAGGGATTTTCTGTGGCTTATGGTAAACCCGTCGGAACCTATTTGGAAGATAGCTCGACTCTAGGGAAGGAAGCTGATGTACAGTTTATCACTGATGTTTTGGGCTTAAAGCCAACTCAGATGCGATCACCTTTGTTATTCCTAGAAACAAAAACTGTTGAGAAACGCCTTAAAGGAGAAGATACTAAAGACTATACCCAATTGTTAAACCAGTCTTATAGTGACATAGAAGCTGATGTGGTAATTCTCGAAGGAGCAGGAACACTATGGCAAGGAAGTTTATTTAACTTATCGGTAATAGATGTTGCCCATACGCTCGGCGCGTCGATTATGTTAGTCGCCCGTTATCATTCCCCTTTAGTGGTTGATAGCTTTGTTAAAGCTAAACAGCAGTTAGGCGATCATCTGACAGGAGTGATTATTAATCATATTCCTGTCAACGAATTAGAATCCACTCAAACTCTAATTAGACCCTATCTCGAAGGACAAGGAATTAAGGTTTTGGGAATGTTGCCGTCAAGTAGTTTACTCCATAGCGTTAGTGTTCGTGAAATTGCTCACCAGTTAAAAGCAGATGTGTTGTGTCGTGGTGATCGCTTAGATTTAATGGTGGAAAGTCTCACTATCGGGGCGATGAATGTTAACTCGGCGTTGGAATATTTCCGCCAAGGACGACATAAAGCTGTGGTTACAGGAGGTGATCGCACAGACTTACAACTAGCTGCCTTGGAAACCTCCACTAGTTGTTTAATTTTAACTGGACACATTACTCCTCAACCTTTAATCATCAACCGGGCTGAGGATTTAGAAGTTCCCATTCTTTCAGTCAATCTTGATACCTTACAAACGGTAGAAATTGTTGATAGTACTTTTGGAACTGTTAGACTTCAAGAACAAATTAAAATAGATTGCATTGAACAATTAATGACTGAGTATTTTGATTTTAATGGATCGTTCCAAGCCTTAGAATTTAGTTAAATTGATGCGGGTGTATAAGTTAACTGGTATTAGACTTTACATTCGGTGATCAAGGATTTTAGATTTAAAAATTTTTTGGCTAATATGATAGAAAACCCAGATAATCCCTTTTTTAAGCTCAATTATAAGCCCGTTATCGAAAATCTGGGTGATGATTATTATGATCAAGTTGTTGCTGCTGAATTTCCCCAACAGATTCTTCGTTTCCGCAATAATGAGTTATTACCTTTGTTCGGTTTATCTTCTCAAGCTGTATCCGATAATCATTTCATTGAAGCCTTTGGTAAATTCCAAGGAGTTCGTCCTTTTTTAGCCTTACGCTACCATGGTTACCAATTTGGGCAGTATAATCCTCTTCTAGGAGATGGACGGGGTTTTCTTTACGGACAAATACAGGGGACAGACAATCAATTGTATGATTTTGGAACTAAAGGATCAGGTCAAACTCCTTATTCTCGTGGTGGCGATGGTAGATTAACTTTGAAAGGGGGGGTTAGGGAAGTATTAGCTGCCGAAGCGTTACATTCTTTGGGAGTAAGAACATCACGTTGTTTAAGTTTAATTGAAACTGGAGAGAAGCTATGGCGTGGCGATGAACCGTCCCCCGCTCGTTCATCAGTGATGATTCGTGTTAATCGTTCCCATATTCGTTTCGGTACTTTCGAACGGTTATATTACCTGAAACGTCCCGATTTAATTCAGAAATTATTAGACCATGTTATTGATATTTACTATCCTGAAATCGGTCAATCTTCAGACCGTTACTCCCTCTTCTATAGAGAATTAGTCAAACGAGTTGCCAAATTAGCAGCACAGTGGATGGCAGCAGGATTTTGTCATGGAGTATTAAATACAGATAATATGTCAATTACGGGAGAAAGTTTTGATTACGGTCCCTATGCTTTTATTCCTACCTATGATCCAAAATTTGTTGCTGCTTATTTCGATGATGGCGGACGCTACAGTTATGGAAATCAATCGTTTATTTGTCGTTCGAATTTAGAGATGTTACATCTCCCTTTGATGACAGTCATTCCTTTATCTCAGTTAGAAGAAGCTTTATCAAAATTTGATTATTATTACCACCAGTTTTATCAAAAATTAATCCTGAGAAGATTAGGATTCGATAATTTAATGATTGCTGAAGGACGAGATTTAGTGGAAAAAACATTAGAAGTTTTACAAGAAACCCAAATAAGTTATTTTGGATTTTTTGAAACTTTATCTCAACAGTTCAATTATGGATGGCGTGAAGACAGTCTAACTATTTTAGAAAACAAAACATTATTCCTTGCTGATTGGCGAGGTTGGTGTAGGATTTATCATCGAATTCTAAATCAGTTACCTATAGAAATGATGAAAAAAGTAGAAGATTGTTTACGAGTTTATAATCCAAAGAGCAGTTTAGACAAAGAAACTATTGAAGCAGTTTGGGACGCGATTACTTATAGAGATGATTGGCAACCTTTTTATAACCTAATTAAAAAATTCCAATTGAAAGGGTGATTGATATACTCTAAAGTCGTCTTTGATAATATTTTTCTATTTTATATACAGCTTTTAAGAGAAAAGAGCCTAACAGTTCAATCAGCTACATCGGTTGATAATCCTAAGGTTATCAGCCTAAAAATATTTTTCTTAACTAAAAAGACCCAGCCATGACCACGAGTTAGCTGAGCCTTTCTGAAGTTAATGTTATTTATGGAGCCGAGCAGAGTTGAACTGCTGTCCAGACTGGGTATTGACTGTCCGCTCATTCACAGGTTTAGTTCTTTTGATCCGCAGAACGGGAACCATTCTTTATCCCGAATGGTGGGATACTCTAGTAAGGTCTTTACACAATAGCCAACTAGAGATAGCTAGTGAGTGCATCCGTTGGGTTTAGGCTTCTAGAACTTAACGGAGTCACCCTAGAAGCGAGCGGACTCTTTAAAGAGTTCAGTTATGCAGCTACTGCTGCACGCTCAAATTTAACGATTTTATTCGCAGTTACTTTTTTGTTTGAGCCTTGGATTTACGAGAGAAGACTCACTCTCGACCTGAATCACGGAGAAGATTTCGCCAACCTGTCGAAACCGTTGCGGCCCCCCGTATAGGCCTATCCATAATTATAGGTTCTAATCTAAGATATTGGCAACTTAACAAAGGATGATTATCTAATTTACTTAACTAATTATCGTCTAGGACCGATGGCGTAAAGAACTTTTATGGAGTTGTCACTAAACTTCTAGTTATTGTGATTGCATTTTTGCTTATGGGAACATTGCATATAAGTAGCTTTAAATAAACGCTAAAAAAACCAAATTATTTCGTGTCTTTATATACTAAGTTATTTTAGTTAAATTTATTTAACCATGACTAATACTTTTTAAAAGTAATTTTTTTTAT
The DNA here is from genome assembly GCF_003574135.1 of cyanobacterium endosymbiont of Rhopalodia gibberula. Lineage (GTDB taxonomy): Bacteria > Cyanobacteriota > Cyanobacteriia > Cyanobacteriales > Microcystaceae > Rippkaea. The sequence continues at coordinate 414,308 of NZ_AP018341.1, forward strand.
AAAAACTTTATTTTACTGCCTTAGCTAAATTATATTTATCTTTGGATACACTTCCGGTAATTCTATGAGTTTTATTTTAAATAATTACCTTTCTATTACATTTAGTCTTGTACTTTGAAACTAAATAATCCTGTTTTATCTACCTCTTTATATAGGAATTTTTTTTCTATACTTCTTTATTTTTAGGACATAGGTTAATTATCATATTCAGTTTTGTTCGTTTTTATTGCGAGTCCTTATTTTGCAAGATCATGTATTATTCCAGTAGTTCATTTTACTTTTTACTTTTTTCTCTTTTTTGAAAGAAAATAATTATTTACTATTAGCAACTTATCCCATACTATTTATAGTAGTTGTTTAATATGTTTTCTATTTTCTTCAATTTAAGTTATTTTTCTTATATTTATCAATAGATATCGCAATCTTTCTTTCATCATTATTTTGAATAAAATCTTGAAGTTGTGAGTTAACTTTTATAGTTATTATTTTTCTAAGTCTATCAGCTAAATTTTTAAGCAGACTGAGATCTAAAATAATCGCTATTTTTTAAATGTTTTTCCATTCTGCGTTTAGAGAAGCTTATCGACTGAGAGGATAGTCTGCTTATTTAGAAGAATAATTCAACGGGTTTAAAAATATATCCCTTCTAGATTAAGCTTAACCGCTGTTTCATAGCAAATTACTTCAACATAAGTAAACCAATTACCAGAGTAATTTAAACATTTTCTAGATTCTACTATTTGTCATCTTTTAGTTCCCTACACATCATCTTTATTAGTAGAGATACCAGCTATCAAGAAAATTTAATTTATGCTATTGCAAATTTTTTTGTAGTTGTTTTTTAAGAAAATAAAGTGATTTTACTAACAACTATACTTATCATTATCACAACCATCAAGAAACCCTTATTTTCTATTTAGTTTGCTTCTAACACACCAGCAAAATTTATAGATCAAAGACACTATATTAAGAAATACAAAGAACAAGTAATTTGTCAACTTATAGCAGTTTCTAACTATAGATTTAATTACTATTAAAAGCAGCAAATTAACTAATTAATTGTATTTTTATAATTTATTAGTTAAAGCTATAAATTACCGAGTTTTTGAATGATAACTTTACTAAAAACAAAGCTTTTAGTAAAGTTCTTTTTAGAAAAATCTAAAAATAGAAACGTGACTTATTTTTAGATTTATTTTAAACAAGTGGATAATGATCAAGGTATATAAACACTGGTCGCTATCTTTTAGATTATTCTTTTGTAGGGTGACTAACATGGATATGTTTCTAATTTTCAACCGTTAGTGTTACTTAAGTTATTTAATAAAAATTATTTAATCTCTTTTTAACCTTGTTAACTTGCTAGTCAGTTAACTTAAATATAAGGGTTTTAACTCTAGTCTAGATTCCTCCTATTTCCATCTTTTTATGTGTCTATTCAATTATTAAACCCCTTTTTTAGTCCAGTTATTAGTTACGGTTAACCAATAATTTAAACCTAATAAATTTAGATTTTTTAAACAATTTTTTTATATAGTTTTTCGAAGTATATCGTATTCGCATCAACTCAAGTTTTTACATCGATAAATTGTTACGCAAACTATCGAGAAACCAATTTAAAATAAATGGTAATTATCTTCACCTTCCACACAATTGCTGACAATCTAATTGCACTAGCCCTATACTTTTGTTTTTTGATAAATTTTTCTAGCTTTACCTAACTTAAATAAAGAACCTTCTTATTCAAATCTTGGAAAGTTTCTTAAACGAGGATATGAAATTAGTGAACCAAAGTCCTTATAGCTAACCCTGTTAATACACTTACAGTCAATTTCATAACTTGATATAGTGAAGCTACTAATGTGAACAGATACTAAGGTGTCAGACCTGATGGACTTATATTACCCTCTGGGATTTTTACTGATCTTACTAGCGATAGGGATTACACTCTATCTAATAACCCCTCGTCGTTATCAGTCCTCTAACACAGTGGCTAAATCCTATGATGAATGGACTCAAGACGGTATTTTAGAATTTTACTGGGGAAAACATATACACTTAGGTCATTACGGTTCGCCACCTCGAAAGAAAGATTTCTTGACAGCTAAGTCTGACTTTGTGGATGAAATGGCCAAATGGGGAGGGTTAGACCAATTGCCTCATGGCACTACTATTTTAGATGTAGGTTGTGGCATTGGTGGAAGCAGTTGTATTTTAGCCAAAGATTATGGGTTTGATGTAACAGGAATTACTATTAGTTCCCAGCAAGTTAAACGCGCCCAGGAATTAACCCCTAAAGGCATTAATGCTAAATTTAAGGTAGACGATGCCCTAGCTCTTTCTTTTCCAGATAATAGTTTTGATGTGGTGTGGTCCATTGAAGCAGGTCCCCACATGGTAGATAAAGCCAAATATGCTCAAGAAATGATGCGAGTACTGAAACCTGGTGGCTTGTTGATCGTAGCTGACTGGAACCAAAGAGATGATCGCCAAAAGTCTTTTAATTTCTGGGAAAGACTTGTAATGCGTCAACTTTTAGATCAATGGTCTCATCCAGCATTTTCTAGTATTGAAGAGTTTTCTGAACTATTAGCAGAAACGAGATTAGTAGAAGGACAAGTGACAACAGCCGATTGGACACGAGAAACTCTTCCTTCTTGGTTTGATTCTATTTGGCAAGGAGTTGTTCGTCCTGAAGGATTATTCCGTTTTGGTCTGTCGGGATTTATCAAATCTTTGCGTGAAGTCCCCACTTTATTATTGATGCGTCTTGCTTTTGGTCGTGGTCTTTGTCGATTTGGGATGTTCCGCGCAGTTAAAGTTAATTCTTGTCCAGAATTAACCGAAGCCAATACGGAGAAAATAATTCAAACTTAAGGAATTCATTGCCATCAATAAAAAGGTAAAAGTTAATTGTAAGTAGGTGGACTAAAATACCACTAAGCTTGTGGCAAGTAGAAGTACGCATTGACAAGTTATGTTGAATATTGATTGTCTGAAATAGATAAAACAATCATTATTTAATCGAATAAACTTAAAATTGCTCAATTATCTCTAGGTTTTCAACTAACTGATGCTCCTCTTTTTGATTTAGACTCATAAATTTTAGCTGTTACCATAATTAAATCTAACTCTTAGTCATGAGATAAATTTCTAAAACATCTTGGACAAAAGATTACTTCTTATAATGTTAAAGTTCAGCAATTAAATATCAAGTATAGGAGTCTAAATGACACTTAGCTATTAGCCTCTTTCTAATAATTCTAAAAGCCTTCCTTTATTCTAGACGACACCCACCATACCATTTTTCTACTCTTTATTTTTAGTGCTCATTTTGTGTTCTAGAAAACACCATGCCTAAGTTCATCTGTCAATATATCACTTCTACTTAAGATAAATTTTCTAGGATCTCTCCAGGTTCGAGCAGCTTATATCAATCTGCTCAAACACTATCGAGTTCGGGACTACAGTGAGCGAAATATTACAGCTTTAGCATGGGACTTTGGAGTAACTTATGTGCAGCACTATTCTATTAGTTATCATTAAGAGATACAAAGGTTAAAGCTGACCCCGAACCTAGACGTTGATGTATTGTTTTATAGTTGCCTTAACCATCGACGACAGAAAATTTTACAAGCTCTCAAATACTTAAGACTGGGAGTAGAGAAATTACTTAGTGTTTACGATAAAGACCGCGAGCATTGGATTAAGAGATAAAAGTTTATCATTAACATTCACTATTACGAAGCTAAGGTGATGGAGATTGTACGCTTATTGTACCTATCAATTGATCAAGTTTGTGTTGTACCAAAACCAAAATAAATACCTCCCTCAAAACTTCCTTATAAAAGGGAATCGCCTGCGTCGACTACGATAATTTAGTACAAATCTATGTTAGCCTGATTCAGGTAAATGCTTCTAACTTAATAAACCTAATCCAATGTGGCTATAAGCTGTTTTGTAGCTAGAATCAAGCAGTAATAGTAAAACGAATTTTCAAGGGAAGAGTCATCAGACTACGCGTAGTCTGATGGAAATTTCGGTCTTTCTAGACCCAGTTACGATAAATCAGTGATTAGTCTAGAAGAGCACTTATTTTTGGGAAAAAAATAAGTTTTACTAAATTAAAATAGCTATACTTATAATATTGTACCTCGTTAAAAATTAACTAGTAAACATAGGAAATAGGGGACATTTCGATAAACTTAATGTCAACTCAATCTTTTAGAGAGTAACCTTAAAAACAATTATTTCTTATTTTTAAAATAAGCTTCCATGACCTGACGCACCATAAGAGCAGCGACTGACCCTCCACCCCCGCCGGAATGTTCAGCAAAAGCTACCACTACAATTTCTGGCTTATTATAAGGAGCATATCCCCCAAACCAGGCATGGACTTTCCCTGGAGGGGCCTCTGCAGTACCAGTTTTCCCTGCCACAGGTGGTAAATTTGGCGAATTTAAGGCTTTTCCAGTTCCACTTGACACAACTGCCCGTAGTCCTTGTGTTAGGGTTGTAATAGTACTAGGTTTAAGATTCATAGACGTTCGCCATTTACTCACATCCTCGTCTCCTTTCAAGAAATGGGGTTTAACTCGATAACCACCATTAGCAGGAACAGCAAACATAATGGCTACTTGTAGAGGAGTTGCTTGAGTAAACCCTTGTCCAATAGACATATTCACAGTATCTCCATCAGTCCATCCCCAACTGTAATTTTTTCGTTTCCAAGTATCATCGGCAATTAACCCTCGCGCCTCTTCTTCTAACTCAATGCCAGTTTTGTCTCCAAAACCATAGTTGCGAGCCCATTTAATTAAGGTTGGACCTCCTACCCCGCGGCCGATTTGTCCATGAAAGGTATTACTACTCCATGCCATCGCCCGAACATATCCCATCGGTCCAAATCCAGCCCGATTCCACTCCCCGAAAGCCGTCCCCCCCACATTAAGATAGGCGAATGTATTCAAAACTGTATTGGGGGGATATTTCTCTGTTTCCATTCCAGCAGTCGCCGTAACTATTTTGAAAATCGAAGCAGGAGGAAATCCCCGTAAAGCGCGATTAACAAAAGGGTCTCCTTGACTACGCCATTTCTCCCAGGTTTCAGTATTAATTTGGCTAGAGAATACATTGGGGTTGAAGCGTGGATAACTAACCATGGCCAAGACTCCTCCGTCTCTTGGATCTATTGCAACGATCGCCCCTTTACGTTGACCTAGAGCGGCTTCCGCTGATTTCTGTACGTCTAAATCTAAGGTGAGAGTAACGTCTTTTCCCGCCTTTCCAATTTTTTGCCCCAAGACTTTCACTACTTTTCCTACGCCGTCTACTTCTAGCTGTAAGCCCCCCCATTCCCCTCGTAATTGTTGTTCATAAGCCGCTTCTACCCCCATTTTACCTACAGTATCTCCTAGACGGTATCCTTCAGAACGACGTTTAGATAATTGTTCAGCATTAAGTTCTCCAGTGTATCCTAAGACATGAGCTGCTAGGTCTTGGTTAGGATAGTTTCGTACACTTTCGATATCGACTTCAAGTCCGTTAAGTTCACTTTTAAACTCTTCTAGAGCAGTAATTTGAGCGGGGTTAAGACTCCGGGCGACACGGATCAGAGTGGAGGGATTATAGCCTGCTTGTTTAATTTTTCGTTCAATATTATCTTCTGGAATAGATAAAAGTTGGGATAGATAGCGTAAATTTTCTTCCCAGTTAGATTCTTTGATGACAACAGGCCAAAGATAAGCAGCATGGGTTAAGCGAGTTGAGGCTAAGACTCTACCTTTGCGATCAAAAATATTACCTCTTACAGGAGGTTTAGGAATTATGCGAATACGATTATTTTCGGCTTTTTCCCGATAAACTTCCCCTTCCAACAGTTGTAGATAGACAAGACGTGACCCAATTCCCCCTAATAAAATTAAACTAATTAAGGACATAATTAGCCAAGGCTGACGTTTTTGTCCGATAGTACGATTGGTCTTCTTTTGTCTTGTGTTGTAAAAACCATGACTATAACCAAACATTGGTATTTGCCATTTGGACTGGGAATGGGAAGAATCGGTAAGCCGCATATCGTCTATTCAAGAATTATTAACGTACTAGGATAGCTTTTTTAACACTATTATTTTTAGTATAGAAGTGTTGAAGTTAATTAAAAACCCCTAAACTATAATCTATGACCGATACTAATTCTCTACTTTCTTATTTACCAGAAGGCTTTTATAAAAAATTAAAAGTTTCTGATAATCACTGACAAAACTTACGCCAACGTGGTTAAACTTTTTCTATATTTATCATTTAAACTCATAAGAAAATCAGAGTTCTAAAAAAAGATACGTTAACTTATAGAGAGATCTTAATTATTGCATATCTACAACAGTTAAGATAAGATATTATGTTAATTGAACAGGTAATTTTAGTAAAAAGTTCACAATTGTAGAATATTTTCTATATAGAAACTAAATATATTTAAATATTAAATTCGCTCTCAAAAACAGAATTAAAAGAGGTAATTACGACGGAGTATAATTATACTTATATTCGATTTTATCAAGGCTATGAACTTTTTAGTAAAAACATCTTTAATATTAGACTAATCCTATTTTTTTTTAAAAAAAATCAAAGATAAGTTTCTCAAAACCGGAAGATATCTACCATTAGATTAAGTTTACTTCAGCTAATATTAGTCATCATAAGGTCACTATTCAAGCCAATAAATATATTTAAAAACTTGCTTACTAATTGATGTAATTGACTATCTTCTCTATTTATTTAACGTATAAGATAAGAAAAAACAACAGAGTTAATTTAGTAATTGCAAGTTGTCTTCAAGGTTATTTCTACAATACAACAGAGGATTTGATACTCTTTTTATCTATTCATTTATCTAAATAAAAATCCTTAATATTTTAGTTTTCTTACTTTTCATAAGGAAGTATTTATAATTACTATCTGAGCATCGAAATACTCAATTGTATCAATTAGATTGGGGATAATTTCTATTTTTTCTTTACTATCGTTAAACTTCTTTAAAAGGTTTCGAGAATGTATTTTACCTATTGAAGGCAGTCTAGGAGTAAACCTCCTATCAGTCTTGGTAAAATGATGCAATAATTAGACATTGATACACCTTACTTTTGATATTGATAAAACGTTAAACAATAATTTTTTTTTAGGAAAATATTTATATTTATCTCAGTCCTATTTGCTAAATATATAAGTAACTTAACTTTTTTAAAAAACCTATTAATCTTAAAATTAATTAACAAAATATAATTCAGTTTTCTGTTTTGATGACAACCTCACTTATAGCAAAGTATAAATTTATTTTATCCGTTCTTCTTTAGGTAAGAATAAATGCTTTATTGAATTAGATGATTTATTGTTTTAATTTAGCTTTACATAGTTAATTACATACTTTAGGGAAATTGAATGAACTATTAGTTCAACAATAAACTCCTAATAACAATATTATTATCATCATCGTTTAAATAATTGGAAATATAGAGTGGAAGAAATCATCAAAAATAAAAAGAGACGAAAGTTCGTGTTTAAAGCTTTAACTTTGATGAAATGAAAACTTTTAATATATAAAGGATTTGCTACAAATTAAGCTGTATTTTGTGCACATCTACTTATCTTAATTTAAAGAAAATAAAGGTAAAGTTCACAACAATATAAAATATAGGTAAAAATTAACCAACCTTTTTTTATTAGGACACAAATTATATAATCTTATACTCTTAATTTGATTAATATCATTGCCGACTTTAAGTCTTTTTTTTAGAAAAAAATTAAAAGTTATAACTATAATTTTAAATATTTTTTAGATCTAGAAAGATAGTTTTTATATTTATTTTTAAGTTTTTTAAAAGTTGTTGTTAAACTTTAATAGTTGACATCAACTTTTGTAGAAAGAGATTATTGTTATTACTTTTTAGATAGACTTTTTCCAGTTACTATTGTATCTCTAAAAGGTTAGAACTCAAAAATAATACACTTATCATATTTTGATTTTTGTGGCTACTTTTCTTAAAACTTAAGTTAGTAACTATCAATAAATTAGAATATTTTTTGACTAGGTTTTCTAACAAGAAAATAAGACAAAATTAAAAGTATACTGTGATTAATAAATTTTGAATTATCTAATCTTTCTCCTCAATTTTCTACTTTTATATTAAGAGTATTAACGTCCTCTAATAGGTTTATTTTTTTTATAAAAAAAGGATTTATTGAAAGTTAAATATTAATAATAATATTTTTATCTTTAAAATTAGAAGAAGAAAAAAAACAGAAATTAAGTTTGTAAATTTTAATAGTACTGATAGTAAATATCTTATTATAAGTATTTTTACTAACGGTTATTTCCACTGCTGTCTGAAAGTTGAATAAATAAATATTTCAACCTTGGTAAATTTCTAAAAATAATTAGTGTATTTTTGATACAAAGTACTACTATGATTTTTTATGACTATTTTTTCTTGACCTTGACTTCTTATTAAAGATTTTTTGAAAAACATTACAACTTAAAATACAACTAATTTATGATGATATTTTATGTATTTAACTACAATTTTAAGACCATAGAGTAATACAATATCATTTACAATGATAATTATACATTTTATAAAAAAAATATTTTTTATAAAATCAATATGAATTGCCTACTTATTTTTAACTGTCCAAATAACTTACCATATTAGAGCTAATTTAGATCAGATAGTAATTTTTTATAGATAAAAATATCAGAATATTTATTGAAAAACTATGAGTATATGTTGAATCAAGTTTATTTTTTTTCTCACAGTGGATACCTATAAATTAATAAAAAAATTTAAAAAATAGTAAAGGTTTTATATCTAAAAAATAAAAGTATTGAGTATCACAAATAAATATCTACACAATTAAATATTTTATCTAAAAAAATTTAAATAACGATAAAGTTAGTATCTACAAAGGTTTTTTCTATTTCTAATTTAGAGAAAGTAAATATTTAGATTAATTTTCAAAAACTAAAAAATATAAAGTATTGTATATTATATTTTTTTATAGTGTACTTTTGTTAATCAATAAAAAGCTAAAACTAATAAATATAAATTTTAAAAAATAAAGTAATCAAGATAGTATTTTATTGCTAAATAAGTACAACATAATTAACCTAAATCAACTTAACTCTCAAACTTCAAATATTGAAAACAATATCTAAATCTTAATCAAAAATTGATTTGTATATTAGTTGCTTTAGTCTTGCTATCTCCTCTAGAAGTAGAACTTAGAAACAATTTAAGAGACTTTTAATCATGAGCTCTATATTATAACCCCATTAACTTCCTGATCAGGTTTACTTATTTTATAATATAGTTAGCAATATTTATTTATACAAAAAATTGAATAAAAACAATTATAATATTTCTTATATATACTATTTATTATCGTAATTTTAATAAAATCAGAAGGTATTTATTACGGTCCGATTTATAATGGAGGGTAACCTAGAAAATTCAATGTGTTGTTACTTAAGTATTGCATAAAGCTAATATACTATAATTCATTCAGAAATCCCTAAATAGATTAGGATTTCTAGATAAAAAGTTAAAACACTAGGATATAATCTTAATTTTTTATGACTTCAAAGATATAGTTCAACCAAAACTTTGTTTTACATAAACTGTTAATTATTTAAAGTTTTGTTAATGATTGAACTGAATCTTACTGCTATTTTTCAATAGTCCTATAAAATTAAGCGCTCGTGATTTGCCCTATTGTTAATCTAATTATTAATTTAAACGATGGCAATAAGCTGTTGATAATTTATGATCGTAGATAACTATGCTATGCTACAGTCCGAGTCCAGAGTGCTGAACAAATTGGGCAACTTTCGGGTAAAGTTCGTTAGACTATTAACTACACCCTATTCCCCGAAAAAAAGCTGTGTTTTTTAGCGTTGTTATTCCCACCTACAATCGAAAACCTATCCTAGAAAAGTGCCTAAGAGCCTTAGAAAATCAGCAATTAACTGATGATAAAGTGAGTAACTATGAAGTTATCTTAGTTGACGATGGCTCGACAGATAATACCCTAGAATGGCTAGCAGAAAATACCACAGAATTCCCTCATGTGCGTCTCTTTATTCAAAATCATCTAGGTCCTGCTGCAGCAAGAAATTTAGGGATAGAAAAAGCCCAAGGTGATACAATTATCTTCATCGATAGTGATCTAGTTGTAACTGAGACATTTATCCAGTCCCATGCTAATGCTTTAATTAAAGGAGAAAAAGAATTAGGAAATAAAAAATTATTTACTTACGGTGCGGTGATTAATACTTGTAACTTTGATAATCCTACCTCAGAACATTATAAAATCACTGATTTTTCTGCAGCATATTTTGCTACTGGTAATGTAGCAATTGCCCGTGAATGGTTGGAAAAAGTGGGAGTTTTCGATACAAGATTTCAACTTTATGGATGGGAAGATTTGGAATTAGGAGTACGACTCAAACAACTAGGACTAAAATTAGTTAAGTGTCCCAAAGCAGTCGGTTACCATTGGCATCCGTCTTTTGATTTGGATCAAATACCTAGCTTAATCGACAAAGAAATTCAACGGGGTAAGATGGGAATTCTTTTCTATCAGAAACACCCTACTTGGGAGGTTAGATTAATGATCCAAATGACTTGGTTACACCGTTTATTATGGGGATTTTTATCTTTAGAAGGCAGTCTTAATGAACGTACGCTTGCACCTGTTTTACAATGGTTAATTAATCAAGGAAAACCGCAACTTGCCCTAGAGATCGCTCGAATATTTCTAAATTGGTATAATGTTCGCGGAGTTTATACTGCTTATAAAGAATTGAAAACTTAAGTGGTATATAAAACTTATGAATTTTAAACATATTCCTTATCTAAATATAGATATCGAGGTAAAAGTTAGGACAGAATTAATTCTTTAAATTCAGTAGTAAACTAGTTTTCTTTTATGTTTTCTGCCTTCTATCTTCTCCATTTTGGATAAATAGTTTTAAGGAAAATATGAAAACTTTCGTTACAAATAGGCTGATGGAAAGGCCTATGTCCAAGATTATGGAAATAATAGCAGCCATTGTCAAAGTTCGTTGAAAACTAAGTTGTTCCATAAGTGATAACTTATTGATTTAAGTGAAACTTCTGGGCATATTGGAAATTAATTACCCCTACTTTGGAGACAATAATGAAATGAGTATTGCGATTGGCATTGTTGTAGGTTTAATTATCGGAGGAGTTATCGGTATTTTTCTATCAACCTCCTCCAAGGAGCGCAAACTCGAAGCTCAATTAGAAAGAAGTACAAAAGCCCTAAAAGAAGCTGAAGTACTTCAGCAACAACAAGCACAAGAAATCAAACAACTACGGCAATCTCCATCGCAGATGCAAGAGATTGAACAATCTTATCAAATTCAAGTACGAGCACTCGAGCAATCCTATCAGGAACAGTCAGAAGAACTGTCACAAGCTAAAACTAGACTAACTGAATTAGAACAGAACGAACGACAAATCCAAGAAATCGAGCAAACTTATCAAACTCAACTTGAGGTACTCGAACAAACTTATCAAGCTCGACTTCAAGAAACGCTGCAACAAGTGCAAAGGTTTACTCCAGTATCAGAAACCAACCAGGCACAAATCCAAGAAATCGAGCAAACTTATCAAACTCAACTGCAAGAACAGCAACAAGCTCATCAGCAAGCTATTAATGAGTTAGAAAAAGCCTATGACGAAGAAGACTTGACCTTAGATGAGTGGAAGAACCAAGAGACTTATGAACCACTAAACTCAGAAAGTTTATTAGAAAAAGTCGTATCAGCCTCTGATACTGAGGAATTCCAACCTATGGAAGAACTTCCAGACTTTCCTAAAAAAAATCCTGATAACTTATCAGAAGACTTCGTTCATGACACCACTGAAGCTCTATCATTAGAACAGAGTGGAGAAGGAACCCAAAAAAGGGTTTCTAACTTGTTTCAAGCAAAAAAATCTGATGATCTAGACTTTTTTGAGATGTTGTCTACTGATGAAGAAACGACCGAAGACTTATCGGAGGCTTTCACAAAAACGAAAAAAGATTCTTATGTCGATTTTTTTGAATCAGAAACAAAAGAGACAACCCGCGACTCTGATGAAATTTTTTCCAGTTTTCTAGATATAGAAGAGTCTGAGGAAAATTTGACGAACCTGTTAACAGATGACAAAAACAAGTCTTAACAAAATAATCTGTTTGAGCAGGTTAATGACAACAATCAGAATGACATAATCCAATAACAATAACCTGACAAGTGATTTCAGAATCTCTTTAAGATTATAATCTTGAAGAGATTCTGAAGTCTTCGACAACAGACTCCCGTTCCTAGATATTTGTTATAGATATTCAATTCCCAGGAGAAAGTTTATGGGATTTTTTACTTGTTAGGAAACTTGCAATAAAACTTTTTATAAGATATTTATTGGCAATCTAACGAATTAACGTTATGATTAACCAGTCATAATTACGGTTAAAGTTAACCTCAACTAAAAAAACTAACATTTCAAGCCTAGTGCGTTTAAGATAGACTGCCTCACTAGACAATTACTCTTCCTCAACGCTGAGGGTCTAAGATCAAAACACTTGATACCTTTACCGTCTGATGTCATTACTGCTGTGCCTATTCACCGCCAGCCTCCTTTTGCCCAAAACACACCAACTTGTGGTCTCAAAACCGACGCCACTCCTGTTTTTGCGCTGAAAGAACTTGTTGCTAATCTTTATCGAGAACAAAACAAAATTCAAAACTTATTAAGTTCGTTAGGGTTTGCCCTACGAAGTTTTAATAATCTCAATCAGTTTTTAGAACTAACCCCTTTGATGACAGCAAGGGTGACTGATGCTGATGGAAGTGCCTTGATTCTCTATAAAGCAAATGGTCAAGTCTCCTTAGAACAGTTACATTGTCAAAATCATCAAATCGAGCTGGAGATTCAAGAGGTCCTGACTAGTGTCATTAATCAGGCTAACAGCAACGCCTCAGTTACTCGCAGCCTGGCGGTTTCCCTAGACGAACAAATTCGCCATGAAATGGGGACAAAAATTCGTCTGTATAATACGCCAATTTTAGTCAAAAATATAGAACGAGGGCGGCTTTACGTTTTTAGTGCTGATCCTCAATACATTTGGACTCAAACCCGACGGAGATTACTCCAATTGGTGGCTGATCAAACAGCTGTTGCTATTGCTAATAATGAATTAACGGTAGAATTACGATCCAAAGAACGACAGGATCGCGAGTTGGAAATTGCTTCTGAAATTCAGTTACGTTTACTACCACGCAAATACCCAAATATTCATGGTGTAGAGTTAGCAGCACATTGTCAAACTGCTAACCGGGTTGGAGGTGACTACTATGATTTTATCCCGACTAACTATGATCAACTCCGTCAGGATCAAGACAGCAAAGGACAAGTATCAGCTCATTGTGTTCCTTGGAGTATTGTCATTGGAGACGTGATGGGAAAAGGAGTTCCTGCCGGGTTGATCATGACTATGACGAGAGGAATGCTTCGGGCAGAGGTATTAAACCGTAACTCTCCTGGACAAATCCTCCAACACCTCAACCGAGTTATGTACGCTGATTTAGAGAACTCCAATCGATTTGTAACACTTTTTTATTCGGAGTATGATCCCAAAACTCGTATTCTCTCTTTTAGCAATGCAGCCCACAACCCTCCTCTGCGATGGCAGTACGCTACACAAGAGATTGAAAGACTCGATACCGAAGGAATGTTAATTGGATTAGATCCTAATTCTGAGTATGGGGATGGAAGGGTTCAGTTAACTCCAGGAGATATTGTCCTTTATTACACCGACGGACTAACTGATGCGGTTAACCTAAAAGGTGATCGCTTTTACGAAGATAATTTGATTACTGCTTTTCAAACGGCTTGTCGCGAATGTGATAGTCCTCAGACTATTCTCAATTACTTATTTAAAACAGTTGAACAGTTCATTGGGACAGGAAATAATAACGGTGATGATATGACTTTAATCGTCATGCAGGTGAAATTATCGGAGTAAGTCTCATTTATGGGGGATTTTTCGACGGTACTGTTTGATCCCACTATAAGTCTGGGAATTATAGCTCTATTTACTTGGCATAACAGTTTGTCTCTGGCTGTACACCAACTAGTTGAACAAGTGTAAGTTCGACAAAAATTAACGAAGAAATGACTAGGCAATAACTTTATACTGGAGAATATAATTTATTAAGCTTTGATATTTTGGACATAATATTTCATCTTGATACTTGCTGGAGTATTTTGTAACTTGGATCGCTTTTATTAAAAAGCGATCCAAGTTGTTGTCCTTCAAGTTAACTCTAGACGACACAGATAACTATAAATTAATACCTGAGTTGAAACAATATTCAATTGGCAATTTTTTTTAGAGACCAAGGACATATTATTCCAGAATTCTTTTAAGAACTAAATACTTAAAAGAATTAAATCAAGCAAAAGTTAGTGAACCTGATTGATAAAATTTTGCTTTGTAAGTATTCTTTGATTGAAACAATTAAAGATCCACTCAAAAATGTCTCTGTGATTGAACATTAGAAAGATTAAAGTGTTTGGGACTGTTTTTTTAGCCCTTTTACTCGACTGACAGCTTAATCCCCACTTATCAGAAAAACTTTCTTTCTATTTATAGTCAAAAGGTAAGTCAGCTTTCACCCCTCGCCGTTTTTGTTGCACTACCATTGCAGTCTTAATTATTGGTAGTTACTGTTCTGGATGATCGTCAACCTCGTCGTGTTTCGATTTAGATATTGAGAATAACAACCGTGTTTTTAAATCTAGTTGAACTTACATTGAGTTGGACTGTATCGTATCTCAAAATATTGAAAATACTTACATTATTAGAAAGTTTTAAGCATTAAAGTAAGTATGAAAGATTTTATAAAGTCCGGTCAAGTTTAGACTTTGGATATTGAATTTGTTCTAGGATATATATTTAGAATCTTTACTGATGGTTAAACTCTTTATTTTTAGTCAAAAGCCGATAGTAAACCAATGGTTGACTAATGATAACGGATAATCATATAAAGAGTATTTCTCTTAGATCAATGAATTACAACACATCAGATTTAAAATTTATGACTCATTAGAGTTTAACTTAATTAACTTCTGACAACAATTTTTTATTTTTGCCACCTAGGGGGTTACTGTGACCAAACAAAACAAATGGAGTGAGCGCTTTGAAGGCAATCTTCATCCTTCCATTGTTCGATTTAACGCCAGTATTGGCTTTGATATCGAACTACTTGAATATGATTTAACAGGTTCTATTGCCCATGCCAAAATGTTAGCTCATACAGGAATTATTGCTGAGAATGAAGCACAACAATTAGTGCAAGGACTAGAAAAAATTCGTCAAGAATATTACAACGGAGAATTTACCCCTGGAATTGACCAAGAGGATGTTCATTTTGCGGTGGAAAGGCGTTTAACGGACATTGTGGGGGATGTCGGCAAAAAACTTCACACAGCGAGATCACGTAATGATCAAGTAGGGACTGATATTCGTCTTTATCTACGAGATCAAATTAATCAAATTCGGAGTCAATTACGGGATTTTCAACAGGTCTTACTCAATCATGCTCAAAATCATGTAGAAACCCTTATTCCAGGTTATACCCATCTACAACGAGCACAACCGATCAGTTTAGCTCACCATTTATTAGCTTATTTCGAGATGGCACAACGAGACTGGGAACGGTTAGGAGAAATTTACGCTAGGACAAATATTTCCCCCTTAGGATGTGGTGCATTGGCAGGAACAAAATTTCCCATTGATCGTAGTTACAGTGCCGAACTATTAGAATTTGAAGGGATCTATGGCAATAGTTTGGACGGAGTGAGTGACCGTGATTTTGCCATCGAGTTTCTCAATGCTGCTAGTTTGATTATGGTTCATCTTAGCCGTCTAAGTGAAGAAGTAATTCTTTGGGCTTCCCATGAATTTAAGTTCATCAGCCTTACTGATAGCTGTGCCACGGGGTCAAGTATTATGCCCCAAAAGAAAAATCCTGATGTCCCTGAATTAGTCCGAGGAAAAACTGGACGAGTCTTTGGCCATTTACAAGGAATGCTAGTTGTAATGAAAGGACTGCCTTTAGCTTACAATAAGGATCTCCAAGAAGACAAAGAAGGAATTTTTGACGGGGTAGCAACAGTTAAAAGTTGTTTAGAAGCCATGACGATTTTTTTAGAAGAAGGCATTGAGTTTCGTCAAGAACGTTTAGCCCAAGCAGTAGCCGAGGACTTTTCCAATGCAACGGACGTAGCCGACTATTTGGCTGTCCGCGGAATTCCTTTTCGGGAGGCTTATAATTTAGTAGGGAAGGTAGTCAAAACTAGTCTAGCATCGGGTAAGCTACTCAAAGACTTATCTCTAGAAGAATGGCAAGCCTTACATCCTTTATTTGAAGCTGATATTTACGAGGTAATCGCCCCTAAACAAGTAGTAGCAGTTCGTAATAGCTATGGTGGAACTGGTTTTAACCAAATTTGCCAAGCTATTGCAAGGGCGAAAGCACAAATAAAGTCTTCCCAACGACATTAAGATCTCAGTCTTAATCTTTTGTTCCTATAAATTTAGTTACGGCGATATATTGAAATCATAATGGGAGTTATTTCTCATTTTCTTACCTCGTAACCTAAGCAACCATTATTCTCCTTCTTCCTTATGAACGTATTGTATTTATGCGACTAAGAGGGACAAGACGGTGGAGAGTTTCTAGAAGATTTGTGGACTAAGGAGAAGGTATCTTAACAAAAATAAACAGGAATTCTTAAGATACATCAGACTGGAATTGTTGCAAATTTGCAGTTTAGTCGGGATTTATTCTTCTCTTCATCAAAATCATAAAGTTCGTTTCCATATATCGAAGCAGATGTGGTCAAAACTTTAGCGATAAAAGATAATTTACGAGGATTGGTGATTATGGTTTAAAATTTAGAGGAAATACGATCCACGGAAATTCGTGCCATTATATCCCTTCAAGAGGACGAATGAATATAATGGCAACAGTGGAAATTTGAGTTAGAATTAGAGTCTGTTGGAACTGTTACTTTTTCTGTCTTAATAAGTCAGTTTAATATCTCTGACTTTTTACGATAAGTAGTATCAACAGTGGGTTCAATCCCTTGTCACACATCTTCCGGTATTTCCTGTTACCCGTTACCTCAATAGAGGATTTTAATTTAACTAGGGAGCTCATAATGACGGCAGTGAGTAAATCAGCAAATTATTTCTTTGTCGGTATACTAAATCAATTGTTTCATTGAAACCTTTAAAGTTTTCAGATTTTTGAATTGGCAAATATTCTGTAATTTTTACTCAACGGTTTTCAATGAAGTTGAAATTAGGGGAATATATATAGATGAAAGGACGATTTATTCTCCTATAGATTCCATCATTTCTCTAACTTTTACTACTTTATGAGCTGATAAATTAGCCATAATTACACAAATCTTTGTCTACTATTGTAGTATCAATACTTCTGTTTTAAAAATAAAGAAAATTTCCTTATTTCTCCATAATAAAAACTAGGTATAAAAGTTTTATTTGTTTAAGTATCGTTTAATATTTCGTCTCAAAGTTTACACTCTATATGTGTAAGCTTTAAAGATGTAAAGTATTTTTTGTGGTTAAGTTAAGTTTTTGGATTAAACGACATATAACGAAAATACTAACACTAACACTCATTTTTTCTGCAAGTAAGTACTCAATTTTTGTCAAGCAGTATCATTATTTTATTACAGCAATTGTTCTACAATATTGAGTTATTCTATTCTAATTAAAGGTAATTCTCTTCAATTATAGGTAAATAATTCTATAATCTTTGTTATTTTCTAAGGTCTAAAGAGACAATAAATGATATGGTATTTTTAAATCAGTTATTGAG
The DNA here is from genome assembly GCF_003574135.1 of cyanobacterium endosymbiont of Rhopalodia gibberula. Lineage (GTDB taxonomy): Bacteria > Cyanobacteriota > Cyanobacteriia > Cyanobacteriales > Microcystaceae > Rippkaea. The sequence continues at coordinate 432,282 of NZ_AP018341.1, forward strand.
TTTATTTATTGATCTTGTTGTTAGGTTTTCTCATTCTGTTAGAAATATATATTGTACAATTTCATTCTTTAGTCAAACTATTTTTTATGTTTTTTAAACTTTAATTTATCTAGATAACACCTTCTATAAATTTGTTTTTGATGTCTATTTACCTTGACTTAAAACTTAATTAGAGATCGTATTTGTCGTCTCTATCTCTATGAAAGCTCGATAACTATAATTTTTATATGAGTCAACAGTTCTTTCAAAAGAACTAACTGTTCTTATTAAATTTTATTTCAATTAATAATAATTTTTTTAATCCCTTTAATAAAAATTATTATTAATCCTTTGTTCCTAATCTGGGGTAATAAATAAGTTTTATAAACTTTTATCTTATTAGAATCACTTGAATGAGTATGGTAAGCATCCGTCTCAACTATTCTCTTTTAAGACTTTACTACCTAAAACTCTCTACTAACATCTGTTTCCCAAACATCTTTATTCGCTTCCTGACATTGTCAAAGTAAATTATATTCTGTTAATGTTATTGTAACAATCTTCTTCTTTTCAAATGGAAAGTTTGTACATAGGTTAGATATATCCAACTATGGATTCTAGATTTAGGGTGTAAAGCGAATAGAATATCGATTCCAACTTAGGATAATTCTTCAAGTCTTTAACAAATCCAGGATATTGTGTTGCTTATCAAACAATCTTATAGTAAGCGTTTGAGCTGATATTGGAATCGTACTAAATTTTTTTTTGAAAAGTAAGTACCCACTAAAATTTAGCATAGACTACGATGTTTTGCTTCTGATGTGGTTTAACTGCAGTTAAATATTCTTAATTCTAAATCAAAGATAGTAAATGTCTAATAACTCTAATCGTTTATATAATTTTGTTTCAATCAAATCTTATTTTTATAAAAAATTAAACAAATAATCAGGTTCTGTGGCTCTAATTTATGAATTTAATTTTTTCCCATATGGAGAACAAAAAAGATAGATTAAAATCATATTTTTTATATGATCATTGGTTAACTTGCTCAAAATACTATAATTCTTCTTGGGGAATCAGTGTTAATTTTTACATGAATAAAAGATTAGACGGATGGCAATATATCAAGTTTAAGGTTACTACTACAGCTTTTTATGCATACAAGTAATCGCTAATTTAGATACTATCTAAATTAGCGATTACTTGTTCAATACTATTAACTATGAACCTTTAATTCTCCTTGTAAAAAATGGATAAATTGTTTAGCGGTTCTTCCTGAACGTCCATTTTGCTTAATTGCCCATTGTTTTGCTCTAAATTCTAATGCTTCTTGAGGCAAGTTAAGTTTTATTTGTTGGGCTAAATGATTAACAATTGTGAGGTACTTTTCTTGATTTGCCGGTTCAAAAGTTAAAGTTAAACCAAAGCGATCACTAAAAGATAATTTTTCTTGTACAGTATCCCAAGCATGGACTTCATCAGACTCACTAAGTTGGGGACGATCACCAAAAAGTTCTCTAATTAAATGTCTCCTATTAGAAGTAGCATAAACCACAACATTGTCAGCTCTAGCAGTCACACTTCCTTCTAAAACAACCTTTAATGATTTAAAAGTATCATCGTCGTCCTCAAAAGATAAATCATCAACAAAAACAATAAATTTTTGAGGATAATCCCTCAATTTATCGACTATCCAAGGCAAGTGACTCAATTGAGATTTACTTACTTCGATCAATCTCAATCCTTGACTACTATATTTATTTGATAACGCCTTAACTAAAGAAGACTTACCCGAGCCCCGACTTCCATATAGTAAAACATTAAGAGCAGCATAACCAGCCAATAGAATTTCTGTATTTTTAATTAATGTTTCCTTTTGTGGCTCATAACCAACAATCTCAGTTAATCTAACTGGATCTGGATTATTAATTCCTATTAATTGTTCTTTTTCCCATTTCAACACCTTATATGTAGCGAGAATACCTGTTCCTTGTCGATTATAATGGTCAGCTAATTGTTCTATTGTATCTTGCCAATTATTAGATCGGTGTAAAAAAGTATTATCAATATTCTCTACTTCCCAAGCCACAGGAACATAGTCTATCAATGTGGATTTTTTTACCCATTCAGCAATTTGTTGAATTGGACAATTATAAATAATCTGTAGAATGTTTAGATCATGTTTAACTGCATCAATCAAGGGTTTAGATAATTCCTGATAAGGAATTAATTGGACCTGTTGACTAAAAGGATTTTCATTGATCAAAATCTCACTAATTAAATAATCTTGCCAACTTTTTCCTATTTTTGCTAAAGCTTTAAAAAAAAATCCATAATTTTTTAAAGACTCTAAACTTAAGGTATTTTTATCTCTAAAGTAGAGGGAATATAACAAGGAAATAAAAGTTTGACCAACTTCACTTTTTAAAAGTGATTGATAAAGGAGTAAGGATGATATTTGAGGGTATAGAAAATACTTAAACTGGTTTAACTTATGCATTGAGTTGACTATAGGACTTATTTCTGTAAATTTAAAAGTAAATATCTGTGAATAAGTACTCCCAACAAATAGGAGCTTTTTAATTTCTTTCTGTTCTAATCGACTTAGATTATGGTAGTATAAACTCCAAATATAGAGGAATTTTCTACAGCAGATATAACGGGATTGTTGATAATGTTAAAGCGTAAATATCTTTACGTCCAAATCTAACCAAACCACTGAAAATGTCTACTGTTAACAAAATGCCGGCTATAGTCAATATTATTAACGTTAGCCAGGAAATACCTATAAATCCGGCGATTAACATTATCATTATACTCCCTGTCCATAAAACTACTAATAATGACAACGAGAGAACACTAAGTTCTAAAGCTAGGACAAGTAAATGAAAATGTCCTTAGACTATTGCGACTTTAGTTAATCGAGGAACTTGAGTTAAAAGGGTTTGAAGATAACCCTGTCATCGACGAGTTATTTAAATTTTTGCAGTGTGACTTTATTCGGGAAGAATACCTATTACTTGAACATTAGGACAGAACAGAAGATCCTGCTAGAGCTAAATCAATTCCTAATTGCATATTTTTCACTAGCCAAAGATGTTTTTTGAATAAAAGACCAAGGAACAGCCATTCCTATTTCTCCTAATAAGTAGGGAAGTTCTAAAAAAAGTAAACCAGTACAACGAACTTTATTTTTTCTCAAAAAACTAATTTAGCACTAGTATTATCAGGTATTATTAATAAATAAAGAGCTTGTATAGACTTCCCTGTTAGTGATACTTTTTGGTTCTAAATAACGATCTGTACTCAGAACCTTACCAACATATAATTCTCAAGAGAATCGAGTAATAAGCACTCTGAAAGCTTAACAAGCTAAAACTCTCGTTGAAGAAAATGATGGTTAATAGCCGGATATTGATTTAATAAATAAGCAATTTTCATACTGGAAGATATTTAAACTAACCTGATTTTTAGTTTTTATCTGATCGTCCTTACTCTAGAATACAATAATTTTTACTAAAATTTTGGTTTATTTAAAATAAAAAGATAGTCATAAAGTCACAATAAATCTCTATTTATTTAAATTAAACATGGATACATAATAGACAATTAACAGTTACTTTTATCCATGAATAAAAATATAAAAATATGTCAAATAGCCTTTGGAGTCAAGTAAGTTATTTAGTGTTTCTAATGAAACAATATGTAATTTTCTCTAAAAAATATATCCTACAGCTTTTGAAACAAAAATGTAGGATATATTTTGCATAATAGTTAATCCTTATTAATTTTTTTACAGAAGTTGGAGCTGTGATCGGAGCCTGCTGGGGTCGGCAATTAGCTGGGGAAAGTTTAAAGTGTTAATTACTTGTGATGATTGGAGAGTTCTTTGGGAAGCGATTTTACTTATTTATCGAGTTAATCATGATGAGTTTACTCATTAGAGTCCAGGTTTCTTAGGAAAAGTAAATAAAAATTTCTATACTAATCAATCAGTAGAATATTTATGTTTATGGCGATCACCTCGAACGGTTATGAGTTGAAGAATTCAAACAATAGTTAACTAAAGAAAGTTTCAATATTATTGTTCGTTAAACGATTTTATTGCTTATTTATTAATATAGCAAAATTAGAAGATATTTGATTTTCTTTAAACCTGTGACAAAGATCACAACATCAATTAAACTTTTAATATTCTCTGCATTCATCAATTGGACTATAATTCCAGTCGTTAAGATGAGTCAAATCTTAGTATTCTCATAGTAAAAGTATCTAACTAAACCCACAGTATCACTTGTTTGTTAACCTTTGGAAATCTAAAATAGGATTTTGGATTATCATTCAATATTATTTTGTTACTTTTAATCATTATTCTCATCGAAATTATCTATAAACTGTGAAGTTTTAAAGTATTTTAATGAAGCTAGTTTACATATTTTTTCTATTAATGACGTTTCTTATTGTTGTTATGGACACTATTAAACTATCAATTTTTTCTAAAATTAAAGAGAATTTAACTTAATTATTCTGTTAATTTCTATCTATTTTAGATTTTCCGATTTAATGCTTCCATTACTGCATATTGACTTATATTTTTATAAACTTGTTGTAGATACTGTTGAGCGATTCGTGCTTCTTCATAAGTTAAAGTAATCCTTCCTAAAATATTTAATACTGTTTGATCATCAGATGGAGGAACAATCACGATTAGTGAAGAATCTAATCCTCCCTTATACTGCCAAAATTTAGTAAGATCTAAAGTCTTAAATTCTTCTGCTTGGTGATTTGACGTTTCTGTTATTTCTGTTAAGCTATTCTTATTTTTCGTTAATTTTAGGACTTTCTGTTGATTAAGTTTCTGAAGGCGTAGCTGACGTAAAGCGTCAAGAATTTGCTCCTTTGTCCGTCCTCTTAATTTAAAAATTGTAAAAGGATCTTCACTAAAATACTCGGCTAATTGATAATAAACTGCTCCAATATGTTTACAAGGGTTGGCTTTGTCAGGACAACTACAACAAGCATTAATATCTGACAAGGTAAAAGGAAAGACACTAAGTCCATTTTTAATAAAAACTTCTTCAATATTTTCTGGCATTTTTCCAGCCAATAATTCGGCTGAAAAAATTGCTTTTTCTGCCAAACTTTCAATAATATAATGCCAATCTTCATCAGTAAAAGGAACTAATGAAAGTGATACTTGATAGGGATTAATGTCACTACCTTGGACTTTTGCAAATACTTTTGCTTTTTTAAATTCAATACTTAAAATTTTTCCTTCTCTTGCATAAATTCTCGCCCGTTCTAATCGCTTTTTAAATCTATAAGAATCCAGCAATTCTAACCAACGTTCTACCCACCATTCTTTGTGAGAGAAAGTTGCGTTACCGTTTGATAAATTAGGATTAGTCATAATCTTATTGTCTTTTAGTCAGAAAGGGGTTGCTGTAAATTCCTAGCTCTATAAAAAGTCTCTAAACTTTCTTGATCCCCCACATATCGCCAGTGCCAGGGTTCATAACTAATGCCTTGGTCGTTATCAGGCGGAAAAGACAGCTCAAAACTGTATTTAGCAGCATTATTTTTTAGCCAGCTAAAAGCAGCTGTTTTCTCAAAATCAAGGCTTAAATGGGTAGCAGGGATTTTAGCATCGCCAATATCTACCGCATATCCGGTATGGTGTTCACTGTAGTTAGGGGGTGCACTCACTTCAGCACGTTCACTAGGATTTTGGTTCCGTTGCCGTTGGATTTCAAAAAATAAGTAGTTTTGTTCAGAAACCGTTCTAAATCCTGAAATAGGAGTCAGAACAACTCCTTGATATCGAGCTGCTTTTTGCATTTCTATAAATTGCTCAGCCGCATTATGGCGTAACCGGACGCGTCCGTCAGAAGTAATTGCTTTTAACTCTGATATGGGAGCTTGTTTATATTCTAAATGTCCAAGAACATTTTCTAACTGCTCAGGAGAAGGATTAACCACTGGAATTGATTTGGGGGCAGGAGAAAGTCTAACAGAAGTTGTAGAAGATGAGGAGGTGGTTGATGGTGAGGACATTAGACGCAGGAAGAAGGCCCCCCCTAAAATTAGAATAGTCCCTATTCCTAGGATGCTTCGCACTAACAATCTTCGTTTTGATTGTATCTTAGCTTGACTGATAGAAGTTTCCCTTAAAGCCTCTGGAATATCATTCATGTCATGATCGTATAATTAATAGTTCATTGAACATTGTTGATGTATTATCGTTTTTTGTCTACTCTTGTATTTGCCAATTTTATAAAAACTTTCAATTTAGTGTGGCAGATTGACAGCAATGAGTAAATTTGTCAATCGTGTCTCATTCAGTCCTTCAATGAATGACAGATAGCTTTATTGAACATTTAATTGAGTTTTTTCTATTACTTAGTTCAGATTTTTTAATCTCTACATTAAGAAATATAACTTTGGAAAATATCACTGTTTCTTTGTTTCTATAGTTAACCTTCAATTGTACTGACTATTTATAATGAATTTATTGATTAAAATTTAGCAAGATGTTGAATAAACATTAAATGATAATCAATTCGCCTGTTTTTCTGGATTATTTGTCAGGTGGAGTTGACAATCTAAGTAAAATTTCTAGAAATAATTAAATCTATCCCCATTTCTCAACCATGAATATTCTTGATTATGAAGCTGTTTTTCTGGCTAACTCTATTAAATATAGCAATCTTTGTCTTAAATGAAACATATCGGTTATCAAATGTATCAGAGACGGAATTAAGAAATTTTAGCAGTAGTTGCTTATGCTGTTTAAAAATCATTTGATATTACTGGAGTTTTTAACCTCAGCTGGATAAAAGATTAATGTAAAAAATACATCAACAACTAAAGACACAACCATCATTACTAACTTTAAAAAAGTATAGATAATTTTAATTGTGGTGTCAAATATCGATGAATATACCTATAGTTTCGTTACCAAAGCTATTATATAGTTCTCCATAACTCTCATAAATTTAACCTGTACTGCTGGAAAATCTCTAAGGAAATTAGCCCATCAATTACCATTGAATAAATTTATATCACTCTGGGTTTAGATACAATGGAACAGTCAATTTCCTGCGGTTATATGTGAGGTTTCGGTGTTAAAAACAACTTGTATAAGATTATTAAGAGCAGAAACAATTTGAAGTTTTTGCTGATTCTGTTTAAGACACTACAATTGTATTCTCTAGTTTATAAGAAAATATTTAAGAGATATACAGTTTGTACTAATTTCACATCATCGTTACTTTTTTTAAAGTTGAGAGAGCTAAAGCAACCGCTGATTTCTTATTTTTTGGGAAAACTCTAACCTACATTTAGATAAATTGCGATCTTGTCCTCAAGATTTCGATCACGCTGCGTGCGATTAATGTTTAGCAGAAGCGTTTATTTTGGCTTTTTGTTCTTGATATCAAGTATGGGTATTGTTTAAGGATGTTAACGTGATTATTGCACTCACAAACTTTATTTTTTTTAAAACTAGAATAATAAAAAATGATAATTTATAGGAAATAAGTTTGGATTAATTACAATTCTAAAGCAATTTAATCAGTCTCTATTTTTTATTGACTTACTAGTGTTAGTATTATATGTTTTATAGGCTTAATAATTAGTTCTTATAGTTCAATTTATTGCTGCATCTTATCAAGAGTATTTTATTTTATAAATTTCTTAATTTCTGCAATAAAATCTGTTAAAATAGAATGAAATAATTTTAGTAAATTTTCGAACTATAAATTTTAAAATAAAGCTGATATTCATTGATAAAAAACTCAGTTAATCAAGATGAATACAAGTAATTTTAAAAAATAAAATATTGCTATTTAAATAAATGGAGCATATGCTCTAGACAATAGTTTTAAGATTCTGTTCTATTAGAGGCTTATAAAGGAGAAATTACAGTAATTAATTTAATCCATTTTTCTTAGATAGAAATCTATCATGAGACTAGTGTGGAGCACATGGAGCTTTTAAATGTCTAGTTGGATAAGACCAAAATCTTTTAGTCTAGTATCAGAAATTTAAACTGCATTTAATTGTAAACAATCACAGTTAATTACTGGTTTTGAAGTATTTCTAAGTTAACTCCAAGCGACACAGACAATCATCAATCCGTTTCTAAATTAAGGAACAATTTAATTTGCAAATTATTCGAAAATCAAGTATGTATTGCTCAATAATTTTTTTTAAAACTTTATCAATAACGACTTTAATTAATTACTTATCTTCAACATAAGATAAAAAAAATGAGTAAAATTGACTGGTATTATTTTACCTTATAAGCGCTCTTTAATTGAAACAGTTAACGATCAACTTTATTATATATATAAAATTGAATCTAATAGAAATGGAAGTGTTTATAACTGTTTATCTTCAAAATATAAGTTTACATTGTATCCTACTGAGTTCAAATAATCATTTTCGCATTGATTGTTAGTAGTTACTGTTTTAGATAATTATCAATCTTATCTTTTTTGAATTAAGATTTTGATAAACTGTGTTTTTAAGTCTCGTTTAACTCATGTATAAATAGTCTCTTATAGGAGAAGATAAGAGACTATTTATACCTAAAATAATAGATATTTACTAATATAATTAATTATAAATATTTTTGTTGTATCTAATAACTATAATTAGAAATATATTTAATGATTATATCTATAACAGGTTACTCGGTTCTGTAAGTAAGGTTTTCTATAAAGTGATATTATTCTCTTCCAAAATTATTAAGGAGAAGATGTCTGATTTTTCCCAAAAAGTTCCTTGATTCAATCCTTACCTAAAGACATTTCTATAATGATTAATTACTGCAGTAGATGCATCTGTTTAAGAGGTAGTTTATTTATATATTTATATGTCTATTGTAAAGAATAAAAATTCATAAATTGCCATCTAAAATAAATACTTGATTGATCACAGAAAAATATACTGACTTTTTGTTAACTGTTTAAAAACTAATAATTATTAAAAATATTGTATAAAATTAAAGTAATCAATTTTGCCAGTTTTATTGACTTCTTATAAGTAAAGAAAAACTACTCAATGATTTTTTAAAAGACTGTTATTTGATGCTGTCAAGCATACCAAAATTCAGATAATCTCTACAACTAGACAACATTAATATCAAATTTTTCTCTCCTTGAATAACCAGAGTTGAATACCGTTAGTTTTAATGTAGTTGTGATGCCACTTAGATTTAAAAAATAAAAATATAAATTCCTCTATTTATTGATAATTGAGGTATCAACTTATTGGGTATTAAATATTTTATATATATTTATTTTAACGACAAGAACACTTACGGACAAACTTAAAATTTTTACAATAAATAATTGTCGAACTTTAGTTAAGGTAAATATATATGTATGTATTTCTCAAAAAGTTATTCATCGTTCTCAGTGTAACAACTTCCAAGAAATCTAGTAGTACTAGTAGTACGAAAAAGAATAACTAAGAATAATACAGTTTATTTTTTTGCCTCTCTTTATAGATTAATATTTGATTATAGAGATTTTGATTTCCTACTTTTATATATTTATTTGTCAAACAATAAGATCTTTGTTATTCAAGTCTATCAATATATTTTGTTCCAAATTTTTTATAAAAACTTGCATATTTTTTGAAAAAATTACATAGAATTTGTAGATATTTTTAGAATATTTAATTTCCATTGCCTTCTTGACTTATAAATTCTGACTAAGCTGTTTGGTAATTCTATAACCATAACAACCAAAATCAAGAAAGACCATCCTGAGTTATAGAGGAAATAAAATATTTCAATCGTCCCCTACATTTTTAGATAATTATTCAGAAGCCACCCCATCTTGACGTGCTGCACGACAAACTGCTTCTGCAACTGCTTTATAAACTCTTTTATCAAACACCGAAGGGATAATATATTCTGGATCAAGTTGACTAATATTCACCAAAGATGCGATAGCTTTAGCTGCTTCTAAATACATATGCTCAGTGATAGTTTTAGCGTGACAATCTAAGGCTCCACGAAAGATTCCGGGAAAGGCTAAGACATTATTAATTTGATTAGGATAATCACTACGTCCAGTAGCTACAACTGCTACATCATCACTCATTAATTCCGGTTGAATTTCTGGGATGGGGTTTGCCATGGCGAACACAATTGGTTTACTAGCCATGGATTTTACCATTTCTAGTGTCACTACCCCTGGTGCACTCACGCCCAAGAACACATCAGCCCCCTGCATTGCATCTACTAAAGAACCACTGACATCAACTGCAAATTCTTTTTTCTGAGAGTTTAAATCAGTGCGGGAATGGGAGACAAGTCCTTTAGAATCACATAACCAAATAGTAGTAGCTCCGGCAGTGCGTAACAAAGCCGCGATTGCTATCCCTGCAGCTCCTGCCCCATTAATCACAATTCGTACCGTTTCTAGGGATTTCTGGACTAGTTTTAGGGCATTAATTAATGCTGCTAGACTGACAATGGCCGTTCCATGTTGATCATCATGGAAGACTGGAATATCTAATTCCTGTCGCAGTCGCCGTTCAATTTCAAAACAACGAGGGGCAGCAATATCTTCTAAGTTTATCCCTCCAAACACTGGAGTAATGCGTTTGACAGTTTCAATAATTTCTTCAGTGTCCTGGGTAGCTAAACAGATGGGAAAGGCATCAATATCAGCAAATTCTTTAAATAACAGGGCTTTTCCTTCCATAACGGGGAGGGCAGCTTCTGGACCTAAATTTCCTAATCCTAGGACTGCACTCCCATCAGTAACAACTGCCACGGTATTTTGCTTAATAGTCAGGTTAAACACTTGAGAGTGATCGCGGTAAATAGCGTTACAGATACGTCCAACCCCTGGAGTATAAGCCATGGACAACTCAGCTTTAGATTTTATAGAAATACGACTGGTGACCATAATTTTCCCCTTGCTGTGGAGATCAAAGGTGCGATCAGAGATTTTGAGAATTTTAACGTTAGGAATTTCTCGAACTGCTGCTACAATCTTCTCGGCATGTCCTTCACTCGAAGCATCCACCGTAATTTCCCTTTGGGTAATTGCACGAGTATGTTCAATTAAAGAAATCTGTCCAAAACTTCCTCCTGCTCCGGCTATTGCCTGGGTAACGTTAGAAAGAGTTCCCACTATGTTGGGAAGTTCAATAGTTAAGGAGAGACTATAACTTGAATTGGGATTGAGATTTGCCATGTTTAGAAGAGGTTAGAGGTTACGAGTTATGAGGAAAGAGCTAAAGAGTTCAGTATACTAAATATGATTTGGGGCAAAATTATGCCATTCTTTTATGTCAAGACAACGATCATAGATTTTAAGTCGATAAGACGATCTCTTCTTTCAAGAAGAATATAGTTAGCTGGTAATTTGGAGAAACATAGAAAATTATTTACGTTACACCTAATTGAATTGCTGCTGAAGATTTATCCTCAACTTATTCATCGTTCTCTATTAGCTATTTCTTTTTTTATGAAATACAGTGAACAGTCCCAATCTTAAAAAGAAACAACTGTTCACCGATAAACAAAAACAGTTTAGAGTTGCTTAACCTGAGAAACTAACTGGGATAGCATATCTTGCGCGTTGCCAAAAAGCATCATGGTTTTATCTTCGTAGAAAAGTTGATTATCTACCCCAGCAAACCCAGTGCTAAGACCCCGCTTAATGACGATAGTATGATGAGCTTTGTCTACTTCGAGGATAGGCATTCCAAAAATGGGGCTATCCTGATCGCTTTTTGCAGCAGGATTAACAACATCATTGGCCCCAATCACCAAGGCAACATCAGTAGTATTAAATTCAGGGTTGATGTCTTCCATATCATAAAGTTGATTGTAAGGGACATTTGCTTCAGCTAACAGCACGTTCATATGACCAGGCATTCTTCCAGCAACAGGATGAATAGCATATTTGACTTCTACACCCATTTTTTCAAGTTGATTAGCTAATTCGCGCACAGTATGTTGTGCTTGCGCTACTGCCATTCCATAACCAGGAACAATTACTACGGAACGGGCGTATCCTAACATCATTGCTCCTTCCTCAGGATCAATGGAGTGAATAGTCTTATCAGCTATTTCCCCAGAACTTCCATCAGTAGCGGTGGTTGAACCACCAAATGCGCCAAATAAAACGCTTAAAAGGGAACGGTTCATAGCTTTACACATGATTTCCGTTAAAATAATTCCTGATGCTCCTACTAACGCCCCTGCAATGATGAGCATATTGTTCATTAAAATAAACCCCGCAGCACTAGCAGCTAACCCAGAGAAGGAGTTCAAAAGGGAGATAACCACGGGCATATCACCACCTCCAATGGGAAGGACAAATAATACCCCAAAGATGAGTGAAACAAAGACCAATCCCAAGAAAATAAAGATGTTGGTCGGATCTAAAAAGAGATAAAAACTACCGACAATAAAGCTAAGAAATAGCAGAACATTAAATGCCTGTTGTAAGGGAAAAGTAATAGGAGAACCCCTGACTAACCCTTGTAATTTCCCAAAAGCTAGTAAACTTCCGGTTAGGGTAATACCGCCAATAAAAACCCCTAAAATTGCCACGATAGTCGCATCAACGGGGATAGTATCTCCAACTTCTAATAACCGCCAAAATTCTCCAACCGCAATTAAGGCACTGGCTGCTCCACCCAACCCGTTGAAAATACCTACCATTTGGGGCATAGCTGTCATAGCAACTTTTTGGGCAGTAATCCCCCCGATAAGGGAACCAATTACCGCACTAATTAAAATCATTTGATAGTTAACTACTGACTGATTAATCATGGTGGCAACAATAGCTAGCAACATTCCGAATGAAGCAATAATGTTACCCTGACGGGCAGTTGCGGGAGAGCCTAATTGTTTTAACCCCATAATAAAAAGGGCCGCGGCGGTTAAATAGGTCAATTCAATGCCAGTAGTTAATCCTGATAGGATATCCTTACATAAGGTGGTATCGTTCACAGCTATCTATGCTCCCTTCTTTTTAAACATCTGCAACATACGGTCAGTCACTAAAAAACCACCCACAACGTTAATGATAGCGAGGCAAACGGCGATTAAACCCAAAATAACGGTAAAACTCCACTCTTTAGGTCCAGCAATTAATAAAGCCCCAACAACTGCAATACCTGAAATTGCATTAGCCCCTGACATTAGAGGAGTATGCAGAGTGGGGGGAACTTTATTAATTACCTCAAACCCCACAAATGAGGCTAAAACAAATACCACTAAACCAACCAACAGTCCAGTTGTCATAAATAATTTCACTCCTAAGCAGAATTCAGGATTACGATATTGAGATAAAGAACTCTAAACTTTATCTGTTAAAACTGTTGCCTTTTTCTTTCCCGATAGGCTAGCCTTAGGCTTTCACCAAACGGAGTAGAGCCTCTTTAACTTTGGGATGGCGTAATTGTCCTTCGTGGGTAACACAAGCTCCATCGATTATGTCATCGTCGAAATTAAGCTGCATTACTCCATCTTTAACCAGGTATTTCACCAATGTTAAGAGGTTTTTTGCATAAACTTGACTTGCATTAACGGGAAGACTGGATGGTAAGTTCAAAGGGCCAATCACATGAACCCCGTTGTAACAAATATTTTTTCCAGGTTCAGTACAGGCGCAGTTACCTCCACGATCAGCTGCAATATCGACAATCACCGAGCCGACTTTCATTTCTGCGACCATTTCCTCCGAAACGATAACAGGAGCTCGTTTTCCTTGAACTTGAGCAGTTGTGATCACTACATCGGACTTTTTAACATGCTCAGTTAATACCTGACGAATAAGTTCTTGGGTATTCTGGGTAACTTCTTTGGCATAACCCCCTGTGGTGGTAGTATTTTCCTGTATAGGAATTTCCACAAATTTAGCCCCAACACTCTGTACTTCCTCTTTGACGGTGGGACGAATATCGAACGCTTCTACTACAGCTCCTAAACGACGCGCAGTGGCGATTGCTTGTAATCCGGCAACTCCTGCCCCAATTACTAAAACTTTGGCAGGAGGAATAGTTCCAGCCGCTGTTGTCATCATGGGAAACAGTCGGGGAAGAGAAGCTGAAGCGATTAGAACAGATTTATAACCGGCAATATTGGCTTGAGATGAAAGAGCATCCATACTTTGAGCGCGACTAGTACGAGGGATTAACTCCATGCTAAAAGCAGTGATTTGACGCTGTGCCAATTCCTGAATTTTTTCTGGGTTTCCCAGGGGGTCAAGGAAACTGATTATCTTAGCTCCTGATTTAAGCCAATCCATTTCCATTTTTCCATGCTGTTCCCCTGGAGGAGCAACTTTGAGGAGGATATCGGCTTCTCCCCACAGTTGTTCTGGAGAACTGATGACCTGTGCTCCAGCTGCCGTGTATTCAGCATCGGTAAAATGACCTCCGAGTCCTGCTCCTGATTGAACCAACACCTCAAATCCTAATCTGATGAAACGGGCGACGGTATCGGGAACTAGAGCTACTCGCAATTCTCCTATTTCACTTTCCTTTGGAACAGCAATTTTGATCATGCTTAACCTTCCTTCTATACTGTTATCGGTTAAAAAGGGCATTGCTAGTATTTTGAGGGTTATTTCTTGGTTAAGAGCAAACCTTAAACCCTTCTTCGTTTTTGAAAATGTTTGCTTAATAAAGCTTAGCAAAACTTTATTAGTGTTTTCCCGTTAATGTAATTAACCATACTTTGATTGAGTTTTAAATAAACTTTGATCCTAGTCTTGTACCATATATTTTAGTCTATGTAAATGTATATAACTATAAATTATAAATTTAAGTCGATAAAATTTTTCTTATTGTCTTACTAAGAAAAGAAATCTGTCATTAAATTTAATATCCACAAACTCCTCAATTTAATTTCTTTCAATAAAAGCTAAAGTTTTTGTTATTCAATCGTAATAAAATAAGTATAAATTAATGATTTAAAAGTTATTCTTTTGAGTAAAACATGTTATCATCAAGTCTGGCGACAAGGTTACTTAATTATTCATAAAAAGTAAAATTGCGTGTCTGCGTAGTCAAAAGTTGCTTGACTAGATAATTTTCAGGAATAAATATTAATTAATAAGTTCATTTATTCTGCAATAAATAACTTTTCAAGCTAATTATCTTAGGAGTTTATAAAATAAATTATGATTATAAATAGGAGAAGATTTATAGCTTTTAACTTAGCAATTTTGACGACGGCTTGTACAAATTATAACTTATCTAAAAAACAACAAAAAATCAATTTAACTATCTCAGTTGCATCTAGTGTTCAAGATGTAATGAAGGATATTCAAGTACTTTATCGAAAGGAAAACCCAAATGTTTATGTTAACTATAATTTTGGTTCTTCTGGTTCGTTGCAGCAACAAATTGAACAGGGGGCGCCAACTGATATTTTTCTTTCTGCAGCTCCTAAACAAATGAATGCCTTGCAAAGAAAAAAGCTGCTGTTAACAGAAACTAGACGGAATTTACTAAAAAATAGAGTTGTTTTAATTGTTCTTAAAGAGATAGACAATAATGTAACTTTCGAAAGCTTAAATAGAGCTGAGTTTAAAAAAATTGCTTTAGGAGACCCCGCAAGTGTTCCTGCTGGACAGTATGGAAAAGAAGTTTTAAGTTTTTTGGAACTATACAAAAAAATTGATTCTAAGTTAGTTTTTGGGAAAAATACCCGTCAGATTTTATTTTATGTGGAAACAGGTAATGTTGATGCAGGATTAGTCTATAAAACTGATGTCAGAGTTTCTGACAAAGTTAAAATAGTAGATATAGCTCCTGAAAATTATCATTCTCCAATTATTTATCCTATTTCTGTTATGAAACAAAGTAAACATCCAGAAGAAGCTAAAAAGTTTACAGAATTTCTTTTTAGTGAGAGAGCAAAAGATCTTTTTAAAAATTATGGATTTAGCTTAGTGAAAAATTAGGGCAAGTATAAATCGATAAACCTTCTCCTATTCTAAGGTTTGCCAAACAATTTGGAGAAGTTCCTCTAATCTTGTTCGCGTTACTGCAGAAATAGTGATAATTGGGGATGAATTAAGATTTTTCAATTCTGTTTTAACGGTTTGAATAGTTTCTTCATCTACTGCATCTATTTTGTTAAGAGCAATAATCTGGGGACGATTGCTTAACCCTCTACCATAAGCGTTTAATTCCTCTTGAATAATCTTATAATCAGCGATCGGATTGGTAGAAGTTACATCTACTAAATGCAATAACAGACGAGTTCGTTCAATATGACGCAGAAATTCATGTCCCAACCCGATTCCTTCATGAGCACCTTCAATTAACCCTGGAATATCTGCAAATACTGTCCCATCTCCTGTGGGTTTACGCACCACTCCTAAATTGGGAACCAAAGTAGTAAAAGGATAGTCTGCAATTTTAGGACGGGCTGCCGACAATGCAGCCATTAAGGTAGATTTCCCTGCGTTAGGTAAGCCGATAATCCCCACTTCGGCTAGTAATTTTAGTTCAAGACGTAACCAGCGATGTTCCCCTGGCAGTCCATCTAGGGCATAGTCGGGGGCGCGATTTTGGTTACTGAGAAAGTGTTTATTTCCTAATCCACCCTTACCTCCAGCCACTACGCAGAGGCTTTGTCTCTTTTCTACTAAGTCTCCCAAAATTTCTTCAGTTTCTCTATCGTAGATGACAGTGCCACAAGGAACTTCTATGATACAGTCTTTGCCATTGGCTCCTGTCCGGTTGCTGGGACCGCCTCGTTTCCCATCATCAGCCTTAAAACGACGTGCATAAGAGAAGTCCAGTAAAGTTTGTAGGTTTTGATTAGCTACGAGAATAACTGAACCTCCCCATCCCCCATTACCCCCTGCAGGTCCTCCAGCCGGAACATATTTTTCCCGTCGGAAGGCAACTATACCATCTCCTCCTTTGCCTGCTTCAACTTCAATCTCAGCGCGATCAATAAATTGCATAGAAAATTATCGTTTTAAGTCCCGAAATGTGTATTTCTTGAGGGTCAACACCCGTCGACCCCTACCTGAGTTTATTGTTTACTTATTCTAAACGTACTCTGAAATATCTTCTTTACAATTATCAGACAAATAGCATAAAGCACGAAAACGCAACCCGACTAGTTGTTCATAGAGAGGGTTAAGCTTACATAAAGCAGGAATGTGAACGATTTTATGTCCAAAAAGCTTAACGTCTCGTTCAAAGGGACATTGAGAAGGGACCATCTTACAAATAAATCTAGCAAGGCGAGGGTCACTAATATCCATTCCATCAAGCCAATCCTTGAGGGGATGTAAGAGATCAGGATGGGGATGAGGAGGACTTGATAAAGAGACAGCTGCCCCGTCAGCTTGTGCTTGTGGGTGTTCTTTGAGAGCTTGGCACAAGGTATGTTCTAGGGATTTGAGGGCTTCTATCTTGAGTCCTAAAGCATCGCTAAATTGATGTAATAACTTTGCCTCGGAGGGGGAGTAAATCCCATCAGCAATTGCCACTAAAACGGCGGTTCTTAAGAAATTTTCAGCAGTATTTTCGTCAGGACCTAATGCTTTGGCCAATTTTTGGGGGGTGATCGCTCTAAAAGTTACATCCGTTGTATCTTCTAAGGCTAGATCTTGAGTAAGTTGAGAAATTAAATCTTGTTCTTCAGGATCATAATGCCCGTCGGCCCAGGCAATAGTTAGTAAACCTTGTAACCAAGCAGAAATTTGAGTTTCAGTGTAAGAAGATTGAGCAACGCCAGCCATAATAATATTCTAACTAAACACATTAAGTAAGGGACGGAGACAGTCGATTGCACGATAAACAATTAGTTTTTTCTATCTCCCTCCCTTACGAGTTTAACTTTGCACGTCACCTTATGGTTGAACAATCACTGGAATTCCTTTATTTACCAATTTAAATAAAGCTTTTACATCAGCATTCCTCATACGAACACAACCGTGAGAAACTGCTTGACCAATCAAATGTTCTCCAGGGGTTCCATGAAACCCAATATAATTCTTTCCGTTTGTCCAGAAGCCGATCCAACGTTCTCCGAGGGGACTGTTTGGCCCCGGCGCACTTATTTTTCCATTCCAAGGATTTTCCCATTTTGGGTTTTCTATCATTTGAATGACTTCAAATTCCCCTTGTGGAGTTTCCCACCCTTTTTTACCGATCGCTACTCGATAACTGGCCAATAATTGCTCATCTTGGTATGCGTAAACCTTACGCTCCTTTAATTTCAGTACTAAGTGCGTCGCTAATACTTTAGTTTCTGCCGGAGTTGTTTTGTCCGTTGGACTAACTTCTTCTAAAATAGCTGGCGCGATGGGAGAGGTAGGAGTTTTTGTAGTTTCTGCCTTTGATGGTACAGCCGCTTCCTCTGCACCGACCTGCTCATTGATCAGGGAGATAGGTAAAAAAAGACTCCCACTAGCCAAGATCAACGGTATTAAAAGTTGTTTAAACTTCATTGTTTTATAAATTCTATGTAAACTTCCAATGTTTCTAAATAAAAATCGCACCTAATCACCAATATTTTAAAATATATCTCAGACAATGAAATCTAAATTTAATATTATTTTTTCCATAGTTCCTTTTTTATCTTCCCAGCTTCACCTCATCTGTCCATTATGCAGTTTAGCAACTACGGTAATTCCTGCCGTCTTAATTTCTTCATTCTGTAGACTTTTGAGAGAACTAGCAACGGAGAAATGGTGTCAATGATTAGTTAGTAACTTTGTCTGTTCACTTTAAGGCGACGATCATAATTTTAATTAAAGCTGTTGCTTTTCTAGTCGCTGATTCAAGCATATCCAAAACATTGGCGGTACCGAGCTAGCAAAAACAGTCTCTAATTTTCGTAAAACGAAAGGCTTTTCATTGGTTTTACTTTAGCTAAATCGAGTTCCTTTTAATATTTTCTGGTCAGAATAAACGACGAAACTATAAAGTTTATCCGACTGAACAGACATAAAGCATAGACTTTTTTTGATAAGACATAGTACAATGACAGCCATTACTAAAAATTTCGGTGTGAGAGTTGATTTCAATAATGTTAAAGATTCAAAACATAATCCAATTTCCCCTAATTCTCCTAGGAATAATGATGATAACTTCATCTAATTCCCAGGCTTCTCCTTTACCTGAGCCATCTAATCCCCAGGTTTTTTCTTTACCTAAGTTGCCTAAAAATAACTTAAGGCTGCAACAATTAAGTGATGGTTTCTTAGATAACACTGGTCGCCGTGAGCAGTTACAAGTAACCAGTGTTTCAGAGTTACAAGATGTTACTCCCACCCAATGGGCTTATGAAGCATTAAGGAAGTTAGTAGAACGCTATGGTTGCGTTAGTGGATATCCTGATCGCATTTTCAAAGGAAACAGAACCCTATCCCGTGATGAATTTGCTAGTGGGATAAATGCCTGTTTCGAGGATATGAAAGTCTTTTTAGAGAACAATACAGCGGTCTTGCGAGAAGATATAGAAAAATTAAAGCGTCTAGCGTACGAGTTTGAGGCAGAAACAGGCTCTTTGGGGTCACGAGTGAGAAATTTAGAGTCACGAATAGCATATGCTGAAAATCATCAGTCTTCCGTTACTACTCTTCTCACTGGTGAGGTAATCGTAGGGTTAACGGGGATCACTAGTGGAGAGAAAAACCAAGGTACTGAAGACATCTTTAAGGTAACTAACCTAGGGTATCGGGGACGACTGAAATTAAATACCACTTTTGACGGGGATGACTCACTTTATATCCGTTTTACAACAGGGACTGCACCGTCTTATCCTGACATCACAGAAACATTTGAAGGGAAATTAAGCTTTTCACAACCTGATGAGAGTGATTTAGCTATACAACTGATAATCTATGATTTTGCACTCGCAGAAAATGTGCGAATGTTTGTTGAACCAGTTGGAGGCGCTTTTGATGACTTTGTTCCCACAGTGAACTTCCTTGATGGGGATGCGGCTTCTGGGGCATTATCTTCATTTGGCACTCGTAATCCCCTCTATTATATGCCCGGAGGGCCCGGTGTTGGTTTCCGAGGGCAGATTTTTGAAGTGTTTGAATGGAGTGGAGGTTATTTAGCCGACTTGGGTGCTAGTCCTGACTTGGGTGCAGGGATGTTTAATGGTCCCTATGGTGTGATGGGACAATTGGCTTATGAACCCAATGATAATTTTAAAGTGGCGTTTACCTATCTGCATGGATATAACAATCTTGATTCAGGAACTGGTAGTCGTCGTTCTAATTTCCAAAGCTTTATTGAAGAAGAGTTCAAGGATTTTGGAGCCTCTGTTGATACAATTAATAATTCCTATAGAATGGAATTTAGTTGGCATATGTTTGATCAATTTGTCCTAGGTGCTTGGGGAGGCTTTACGACAACCAGAACCTTAGGGGCAATTGATTTAGGGAAAGATTTAGACCCCATAGGCAGAGGGAATCTAGATATTTGGAACTGGTCGATGAGTTTAGCTTTTCCTGATGCTTTTTTTGAAGGAGATACTGCGGCAATTATTATTGGTATGGAACCTTGGGTTTCTAAGTCTAATCTCGTTTTACCTAACGGGTTAAGAAATAATGACCGCGATAGTTCTTTTCATGTGGAGGCAATCTATGAATATGCGATTAATGATAACATTTCAATTACCCCTGGCATAATTATCATTACTTCCCCTGATTATGACAACAGTAATGATTCTTTAGTTATTGGAACGATTCGCACAACTTTCACTTTCTAATTACTGTGGATAATTGACCCATACAGATTCTTTTTATAAAGAAAGGACTCTGAACAAAAATCAAAACTGAACTGGATTATCATTCAATAACAGTAATTATACTGAACCTATCTTATATAATTATTGTTATTGACATTTTGAAAATCTTATCATTAAGATAATTCGAGTTCCTGACGGTTAACTGGTTATTAACATTATTGTTATTACCAAATTAAGCTTTCTTAAGACATGAAAAACTTTTGTTGTCCTAAGTTTGGTAAAGCCGGGATAGTTGCCGTTTTTATTCTTTCCTCTGGTTCCAGTTTTATCCATCTCTTTATTTAAAATTATTCTACTTTTTGAGGTTCTTCTTCCTTAGAAGATGGATAAATCTTTGTACTCATTTTTATTCCTTATAATTTACAGCCTTTCTTTTTACCTACAGATTTTATCGGAAGCTCATTTCGAACGTGATATTTTTATTCTTGTCTTTGCTCTTGTGCTGAAGAAGTTTTTGGTGCATGTCAACTTTGATAGTTCTTGCTCTTCTAATTCCGTTTGCTAGATACCAGCCTGCTTGGTATCTAGCAAACACTATTTCTTAATTATTTTTCTGTGTTTTTTTCTTTTAAAGTTCAATTATTTGGGACTCAAAAAAAGATAGCACAAAAATAGCTCTTCTAGACTTAATATGATAAATTAGCAGCCAACAAATTCTAAAACTCTTATTCTGAATATATTCTGTGAATACAGAGCTATTATTTCTATAAAGATCAGACTTTTTGATTCTTAGAGACCTTGCAGAGTAACACTTTTTTGTTTTCTATTTTTAAAAAATTTGGTTTATTTTGACTATAAAAATAAACTTATGTAAGTACTACAGTATTTTATCAGTTTTGCTATATTCTCGATAGTCAACCATAAAAATGAAAAAATCCATATTTTAAAAATGTTGTGCCAAATTAAGATTATAACTAATTTTTTCAGCATTAATGTACAAATATAATGAAACACAATAACTGTTTAAATCAGCAGATATACACCATCCATAAATATGTTCCCTTTCACTATCTATGATCAACATATTCACCCAAAAATATTAATAATCTCAACTTAATTTTTAAAAAGTATAATTTACATGAGAGGAGGTAACAAAAATTGATTGCTCTTGTTAAATTACTAACCCTAAATAAAGGGCAAGATAGGCAATTTTTATTTTTAATGTTTACAAAATACCGACTATCTATTGTCGAGCAAAATAAATAATCATGCCTCAAAAGTACTCTCTAAATAATTATTCGAGAATGAATGGGTTTATATTAACAATACATATTTTATAAGGTATAAAAGACTAAATTATTCACTACTTTAACGTTGGTTTTTGATTATGCCAATCAGTGGCTTGTTCATAAGCGTAGCCGACTTGAAATAGTTTACCCTCTTCTAAAACGTTTCCAATCAACTGTAAGCCAATAGGTAAGCCATTTTCGTCGAAACCGCAAGGAATACTCATTCCTGGAAGTCCGGCTAGATTAACGGGAATTGTCATTAAATCAGACATATACATACTCAGAGGATTATCTATTTTTTCGCCTGCTTTAAATGCTGTAGTAGGAGACGTAGGACAAACTAAAACATCAACGGTTTCAAAGGCTTCATCAAAATCCTGTTTAATTAAAGTGCGAACTTTTTGCGCTTTTAAATAAAAAGCATCATAGTAACCTGCAGACAACGCATAAGTTCCAATCATAATGCGTCTTTTAACTTCAGGACCAAAGCCTTTAGCACGGGTTTTAGTGTACATTTCCAAAAGGTTTTCTGCTTCTTCTCGAATACCGTATTTAACCGCATCGTAACGAGCTAAATTAGCTGATGCTTCCGAGGGCGCAATGATATAATAGGCAGGTAAACCGTAGCGGAAGTGAGGACAAGAAACCTTCTTAACTTTTGCCCCCAATGTTTTTAATTGATCAATAGCGTTATTAACGGTTTTAGCCACTATGAGATCTAAACCTTCTTCAAAGGTTTCTTCAATAATGCCAACTGTTAACCCTTTTAAACTCCTTTTAAGAAAAGTAGTGTAATCCGGAATGGGAACATTAAGACTGGTGGAATCTTTAATGTCATAACCCGCAACCGCTCCCAATAAAATCGCTGCATCTTCAACACTTCTCGACAACGGACCGATTTGATCTAAAGATGATCCATAAGCGATTAACCCAAACCGTGAGACTAGTCCATAAGTCGGTTTTAGTCCAACAACACCGCACAAAGAGGCCGGTTGGCGGATAGATCCTCCTGTATCCGAGCCTAAGGCAACGACGCACTCATCAGCTGCTACTGCCGCCGCGGACCCGCCAGAGGAACCACCTGGAATCCGTTCGAGATCCCAAGGGTTAGCAGTGACTTGATAGCTAGAATTTTCCGTAGAACTTCCCATAGCAAATTCATCTAAATTCGTTTTTCCTACCATAACTGCCCCCATTTCCTGTAATTTCTGAGTAACAGTAGATTCGTAGGGAGGAATAAAATTTCCTAATATTCTCGAGGCACAAGTAGTAGGAATACCTGCAGTGCAAAGATTATCTTTTATACCGATGGGAATGCCCGCTAACAGTCCAATTTCTTCTTTGGCTGCAATTCTTTTATCTACTGCCTTAGCAGTTTCTAAAGCGCGATTGGCGGTGACACAGAGAAAACTCTTGACCTTGGGTTCTATTACTTTGATGCGTTCTAACACTTCTATAGTAGTTTCGACAGCAGAACGTTCTTTGGTGATTAATTGTTTATGTAGTTTGCGGATAGATGTCATAAATATAACCTACTATGCTTTGGATGGGATAACTTATATACTCCAATGGTTTAGATAATACTAGCACTTAATGCTATCATTTTTTTAGAGAATTAGTCACTAATAATTGATAATCAAAAGAATGACTTAATTAAACTTAATTGACAACCAGTCTAGATTGATAATTAAATCTTAATTTTCTAGCTTAATCAAATTCATTTAATAATAAACAATGGAGTTAAATATTTTAATTTAAATTACTATATAAAAAACAATATTTTTAGTATGAGTTTACCTACAAAAATTAATTTTTTATTTTTAGTAGTATTACTACGTTCCCTTTTTATAAAATTATTTAGGATAAATAATCAAGATATTTTTAGAATAGGAGTAGCTAACCTGTGTCTTTTTTTATTCTTGTTTTCTCTGAGTTAAATTTTGTGTAAATCTTCATCAAGATGGCTACTACTATTAATAGTCCCTTGGTAAAATTTTATATTTTTATTTTTTTATTAGAAATTGCCGTAGTAAATACTAACCAAATAAAAAATCATACTGAACTGATAATCTAGAATTGACTATTAAAATACCAAGTCAAGAGACTTCAGAGTTAAAAATAATTATCAATCTATAGGTTATCCTTTTCACTCACTTCGATTTATTATTAATATTTCTTACTCTTAACTTAATGTTTTTTTAGAAAAATAATTATTTTATGATGTTTTTAACACCAATTATTTAATTTTTATAGTTATAATATTCAGGTTATTTCCTCTCATAACTATTCCAATTTTTGGGAAAACTATTATATTTTTATATATCCGATTAGTTTAGCTTTTATTTCTTTACTTAAATATTTTTTATCTTTATGTAAAACATATTTACTTCCGTTTAATTATGACTAGCTCTTTAAACTCTCCAGTTTTTTATTTAAGATTTTTTAAAAAAATATTTATATAGAATCTCTAAAAATATAGAGCAACCTATTTAATTTTTATAACAATATTTTTTATTATACTTATAACTATATAAGTATTTTTTAATAAATTTTTGTTTATATAATTTCTATACTTACTTGTTTATTTAAATAAAATAACACTGTATAATAACTTCTTTATCTTTTAATAAAAGCGATTTAATTAATTTTCTAATTGTCAACTATTTAACTCTTAAATAATGATATTTAAGAGTTTTTTTTAAAGACTTTAGTATATATTTTTCTATTTTCAAGTTAAATTAACTATTCTTTAGGTTTGACTTCATGTTGATTAAATCTTATTTAATGACGACTTATATTGAAATATAAAGCTTTTTTTACTCAAGGCAAATTTATCATAGTTAATTTATAATTTTGATGATTTTTTATAGTTTTACTAGTATAAATAAAGATTTATATTGTTCGATAAATTAAACTATTACTATCTTAGTTTTATTTAAAATTTAAATAATAGGTAATATTGAGTCTTTCTAAATTTTAAATATTATTTATTAAACTGATTTCAAAAATTGATACAGTTAGTATCAATTTTTGAAAAATCTTGAGTTTAGTATAATTCAATTTAAATATCAAATCTTATAAAAGATTATCTATATAATAATCGTAGGGTTTAAAAAACATATAAATAACAATCAAACTTTATCTTTTAGTTTGCATATAAATAAATAGAAAATCTAAAATTTGCTATTACTAATTATCTATTTATTACTGTTATAATTATTATATTTTTTGAGTTTATACAAATAATCTTATAGAGAAGATAACTGATTTCTTTTAAGAAAAAGAATTGCTATTATAGCTTTAAAATAAACAAATATTAAAAATAGATTATTTATCTAGATAAATATTTTCCATATAACAATTAAAGTAGAGTAAAATTGGTGGACTATGTTCAACTAAAATTTGAAATTCTGTAAAAGAGATCTTAAGGGTTATATTCAATATTTTCTTACTCAGATTAGTTTTGAAAACTTTACAGAAACTAAAAATTTATTTCCCTAAGTTACTATAATTTTTATTAAGTCATTGCTGAAGATAAGAATACTTTAATTTATCAAATAATTTGATACAGTACCCGTGGCATTTTTAGACTTGATTATCACAATGTAAAAATATTTTTTTAAGAAAATTAAACAACAACTAAAAATCTGTAATAAATAATTTAACTTTAAATAAACTTATAAATAAGTTTTTAGATATTATTAATACACATAACTTAATAAGTACAATAGTATAAAATTATTTTTTCTAGCTTAGAAAACTATTAATCTAGTTTAGAATCTATTTAAATTTTTTTTGATGATTAGCGATCATAATTTATGATAAATTTTAGTTATTTAAATAAATATTAATCTAGGTTTTTAAAACCATATCACTTCTAATAAAAAAATAGAATCATTGAAATGACAAGTACATTGAGCTTATCTTCTTATTTAGAAAAATATACTTTTATTTAGTTTATTTAAATTATTTCTCTTACTTGATTAACTTTTAAGATCTCTCGGAAAATTGTTTTTATCTATAGAGTTGATCTGGCACAAAAATTAAATCTATAAATTTATTTATTACTATCTTTACTAATTTAATAAAACTAATATTAGTACTAGTTTTATTACCATTACTGCTTTTTTTCAAAGTCAGAATGTTAACCTAGTATGAGCATTAACCAGCTTTTAAATTAGAGGTTTGACAGTTGTCTTTACGGTGCAATAAACCCTTGAACAACTATTTGTTCATTCGTTTCCTTAAATTAGTTCTGTGACCTAAGTTCTAGATATTGAAATCCTAGATTAATTAATCTTATTAAGTATCAAGCTGCTTCTCCTCCTACCATAACCTCTTTAATCCGTAGACTTGGTCCTCCACAACCAACAGCTAAACCACTTTGTCCTCCTTTACCACAGCCTCCTGATTCATCCCAATAAAAATCATTCCCGATTGCCTCAATATTACCTAGAGTTTTAAATACATTCCCTGATAAAGTCACATCTCTGACAGGTTCAGCCAGCTTTCCATGCCGAATCATCCAAGCTTCTCCTGCACTAAAAGTAAACATCTCCCCATTTGTCATTCCCCCTAACCAATTTTTTGCATAAATCCCTTCTTGAATATCTGTCAATAAATCTTCTACTGGAGTTTCTCCGCGTTCGATCCAGGTGTTTGTCATTCGTACTAAAGGAGGATAATGATAGTTTAAACAACGGGCATTTCCAGTAGGACGTTCGTTTAATTTTCCGGCGGTTTCCCGTGAATGTAATCGTCCGACCAAGACCCCATTATGAATTAATTGGCTCTTGGTTGCAGGAACCCCTTCATCATCATAAAAATAACTCCCTCTGTGGCCTTGGGGAGCAGCCCCATCAAAAATTTGCAGAATCTCAGGTCCAAATTGTCTCCCCATACTCATTAACTCTAAAAGCTCGGGATTGTCGCATAACATGTCCGCTTCAGAAAGATGGCCAAATGCCTCGTGAACAAACAAACCTGTAAGAATAGGGTCTATCACAACTGTATAGTTATTCCCCTTCACAGGGGGTAAAACTAAAGCATTCAGCGCGCGTTGGGCTGCTCCTTGTATTTGTTGTTCTAAACCTATCAAATCTTCATATCCCCGACGAGACCCTATAGTTTCCCGTCCTGTTTGTAGGGTTTCACCACTTCTAGCCGTCGCTGAAAACCGCATTTCCAAATCTGCCCAAGACTGTTTAATCAATGTACCTTCGGAGGTAGCCAAAAGGATGTTTTGGGTACTGTCCCTATAGCGGACTGAGGTAGTCGCAATTTTTTCACTCAAACTGCGGAGAATTACGTTGTAATGGTCACACAGGGCTTTTTTTTGTGATAAGGGAACATGGCGAGGATCAGTCCCGGTTAAAGGCAACTGACAGTCAATCTGGACTGGTTCAATGGGAGCTAATCGAGTTTCCTCATCCCCCACCAAACGTGCTGCTGCGATTACCTCTTCTACTCGCTGGTTTAGAGTTGATAATTCATTAAAGGTGGCAAAACCCCATCCACCTCTGTAACAGGCTCTGACTTGACCTCCACTGGCAATACCTTCACTCAGAGTGTCTATTTGATTCCCCCGCAATATAATATTTGTCTCTTCAGAGTATTCGACTCGAATTGCTAAAAAATCCACGTGATTGCGGTAACGGGAGATGATTTCTGTTAGTTGATTTTTGTAGGTGGTAATCTTAGTCATAGAGGCAGCCGTAGTTAATTTTGATTTACGTGTCTTTTAGTTTAAAGGACAGATGGAAAGTGGAGTACGCGAGTATAAATAACCTTTTCTAGAAAAAGGAAAATTTGCGATTTTGGTGTTAATTATACTCTTTATTATGGAAATAATATGGCAAGTCGTTAAATTTATTAATTGCTATCTTAGCTTCTAGTGTAAGATTTTATCTATAAAATAGACACAGTTGTTAGCTACTATTATTATAACCCTATTTTTATAAAAAAAAAACTTCTAATATGTCCCTTTTTATAGTTAGTGCCTGAAGATAAATAATAGGTTTTAAAAAACTTTATTTTTCTGTATTATTAATGAGTTTACATATTATTTACCTAATAAAATTAGGTAAATAATATGTAAAGACTAAAAATTCAATATATAAATCTTTACTACTTGTTGTAGTAAAAGTTTATTTTGTGTTAGTAAATAAGAAGTTTTAGTTACTTCTATTTTATTAATATGATTTATGGGACTTTCCTCAAAAATTTGTTGTGTGCTTTCTATTGTCATAGATTAATTCTTACTGAAGTTTTTTTTATTTCATCCTGTAAGGATGCTAATTAAGCTATCATTTCCAGTCTTAGTGAATATTAAGACTGGAAATGATGACTTAATTAGCTACAATTTTCTTATAATCAGAAGAAAATAAATTATATTTTTTTTACTAATAGTTAAAAAGAAAGTTCAGTTAGTATATTGCTGTAGTTTTTTAGTTAGTTATCTATAACAAGCTTATACTAGCTTAGTAATAAAAACAGTTAATTTCAAGATTATTCTAATAACTATAAGACTAAAGTTATTAGAATAATCCGTGGTTGATCATCTCTTATTTTAACTTAGCCTACAAAGAGAATAAAGTTAACACTAATTAGGTTATTAAAAGTTATGCATTGAGGCAGAATAGCCTAATATATTAGAACAATTTCTAGAAGAAGATAATAATGCCATTCTACAAAAACTAAATACTAGCTTGTACCGATAAAATGTTCACTACATTAGTATTTTTATTATTTCTACTTTTTAAAGATGGACAAATAAAAAAGTTTTTCTTGCTTATATAACAGAAGTGTTAATATTATAATTTTGTACGGTAGCTTATGTAGTAATCGATAATTTATCGGTTAGTAAAACAATAAAAGTTAAATAATTTATAAAATCTATAGAGACAAAATTTTTACTTTTACCTTCTTGTTCTTCCGATTTAAACCTTATTAAAAATTTTAAGTCAAAAATTGAAGACTATTTGTGAAGCCAAAAATTCCAGAATTCTAGAGTACTCAATTAAGCTATAGATTTAGCAACTATCGACTAGTGTACCTATTATTGTTATTACGAGCTATCCAATGGAAAACCACTTCTTAAGAAAGTAAAATTGTTTGCTTGAAAACCTTCTTTTTACTTTATAAAAGGAAAAATCTACCTCTCTAACCACATAGAGTATTTTTCCTTTGTTTATTAAGCCTAAAAATATAACTTTAATTAGGTTTTTTTGACTTTTATATTTATCTTTTTAGTCAAATTTTAAGTGTTTGATCAAAAGTAAATAGTAAATTAATTAAATCACTGCTGAAGGGTTATTCACAAATATCATTCCAAAATAGAATCTATAAATTTATCTGCTTTAACTTCCAATTCATTTGTGATTGTTAAAATCCTCCAGACTTCTTATTTTTTGTAATGCTAAGTTTTCGTTTGCAAAATTAGCATTACTTTAATCATTAAAAGTATTTCACTGCATCCACTTGTTTTATAAACTCATTTCAAAACTGATAGACTTGTTTAAAATAGGTGTCATCACTCATCTTTTTTTTAGAAAATTATTAGAATGGGGAACTAGTTTGAGTGTAACTTTTAAGGATATATTTAAAAGCAACTCGAGCTTTGATCTCGTAAGCTTACGAGATGTATAAGATATTTAAACTATTCTCTCTAGAATCCACCGACACTGTTTCAATAATTTATTAATACTTTTTTAGTAACTTATCCCAAACAGTTTCAATAATTTGAACTTCTGAAATTGTGTCAGGTCTCTACTGTCTATTCTACTGTATTGATTGTCTCTGTATCTAGGGCTAGGAAAATTTTTCTTGGTAAGACTTAAACATCAATCACGAAACAGGGTATCATCTCACCTCACCAACCCAGAAACATGTACTTTTAACTCTTTGAGATCTTTTATAGACTTAATTTCTGTTTTAAACTATTTCCTCGTTTTTCCTCTCATTTGTGCCCCGCATTGCGAGTCGAGAAATAAATCACCTCAAAATTAGCATAGAGCCTGTGCATAACTTCAAGTCTATTCACGTAATACAATCAAGAACTGTATTGTTGATAACCTAACTCGAAAGGCATAGATTTCTCAAACCCTAAAACTAGATTGCTGCCTATGTATTTATGTAATGATAGCTTGCTGAGTATCTACGTTACAACGGCATTTTGTTGTACCACATTGAAAACCTATAACCATAGTACAATCTCTTTCCTTCCATAAGCAATAGGCAGCAATGATGAACTGCTTTTTTATCATAGTTAAAACTTAATTGTAAACTGTTTGCGTTTCCTAAAATTGTATGGAGAAACTTATTCCAACTGGTGGCAAATTTCACCAAAGATAAGTTAAGCTATTTCTTGTTACTTCTCCTGAGCTAGATTGAGCATTATTAAGAGTTGATAATCGTAGTATTGGCAGCTTCGAATTCGAAAGTACTAAATAGAACGTTATATAAGGTTTTTCTCACCGAATTATTCTTCAGTTACAGTCATTGACTGTGTCAGTGTTTATCTTAATTTATAAGTATCCTGACCAAATTAAATGAAAGGTTGGTATTGTCTAGCAACAGGTTTTTGTTTATTAACTTATTTTAATCTTTCTGTTAAGATAGACTGAACACATAACTTAACTTTTGTTAAAAATATTCTTATGTTTAATTGGTTTAACCGTAAAGTTGAAACGCCTGCTCAATCTCAAGAATCAAAATCTGTTGAAGAAAAAACTCTTTCTGATTCTTCACAAACCCAAAAACAAATCCCAGAACAAACATCTCAGTCAAGTCAAGAGGATTATCTAACTTTGGCTAAGTTCGCTTATAAAAACATTCAACAACGCGAAGGAAAATCCCAATCGGAAGAAACTCCAGAAACGCTTGAAACTGAAGCCGATTTACAACAAGAAGAAACCATAAAAACTAAGTCCTCAAAGACTCCTAAAACCCCAGTATCAGAAGTCTTTGAGGAACCCGTTCTCACCAGTGCAACCACTACCGTTGAAACTCCTCAATCCTCGGCACAAGAAGTTAGGTATGAACCGGCTTCCGTTGAAGAAAGAACCACACCAGCTTGGATGCAAAAATCTGATCGTCTAGAAATCCTTAAGGAAACAGCGATAGAGACGAAAAAGGTAAAAGAATCAGAATTGGCCTTTGATGAAGAATTTGTCTGGTCAGTCAAAGTTCTTGCAGCTCAAGGCCGTGCACCTAAAGATATTTCTGCCGAAGAGATTAGCTGGTTGAAACGACTGCGTCAAGGACTAGGTAAAACCCGTCGAGGGTTAATTAACAAACTTAAAGCGGTTGTTGGTCAAGGACCCCTCAACCAGGATGCGGTAACAGAAATTGAAGCTTTGTTACTACAGGCGGATGTAGGTTTAGAGGCTACTGACTATATCATTACAAGTTTACAAAGTAGACTTCGCGAAGAGACATTACCCCCCGAACAGGCGATTGCCTATCTTAAAGAAATTCTACGTGATATTCTCGATGCTCCCTTAAAACAGATAAAGAATCCAGGGTTTGCTCCTGAAAAAGGTATTCTCAATATTTGGTTAATGACAGGGGTTAATGGTGCTGGTAAAACAACCACCATTGGAAAACTCGCCCATTTATCCCGACAATCCGGTTATAGCTGTATAATTGCTGCGGCGGATACTTTTCGAGCAGCAGCTGTGGAACAGGTAAAAGTATGGGGACAAAGGAGTAATACTCTAGTCGTCGCTAACCCAGGCAAAAATACTGATCCGGCAGCAGTAGTATTTGATGGCATTGCGGCTGCCCAATCTCGTCAGACAGAACTCTTGTTAGTGGATACGGCAGGACGGTTACAAAATAAAAAGAATCTCATGGAAGAATTGTCTAAGATTAGACGAATTATTGACAAAAAAGCTCCTAATGCCCAAGTTGAAGCTTTACTAGTTCTCGATGCTACTTTAGGACAGAACGGATTACGCCAAGCTGAAGTTTTTTCAAAATCAGCAAACTTAACGGGGGTGGTGTTAACTAAGTTGGATGGAACCGCTAAAGGTGGGATAGCCTTGGCCGTTTCTCAAAAACTTAATTTACCTATTCGCTTTATCAGTGCAGGAGAAGAAATCGAAGATTTACGACCTTTTTCTAGCTACGAATTTGTAGAGGCTTTACTTAATGATTGAAATCTATAATAATTTTAGTTTTTAGGGAAGCATTTTATTTTCATTTATTGAACTTTAGTAATTACTCGCAAGTTGATTGTCTGCACAAAATATTCTAATGCGTTATACAAAAAATAACACTAGTAAACTGGTACTTTTAATTGTAGCTACTTGTAATGTTGAACCTTATTAGTTAAGGTAAGTTGGACTCATATTACTATCTAGGAATGAGTACTTTGATACGCATTTATTTCTTGGATATACAAAATGTAGAAAAATAAGAATTTTGTTAAAATTGCCAGTTGTGATACTTATATGAATGTCTAAACTGGTGATGTTGAATTGAATAGTGAAATGTTAAGTTAAGAAATTTTAGAGTTAAAAATAGACTAAATTTTTAATCTATAAGCTTTCTTTTTAATTGACTTTATTCAATTTATTATTAATATTGTTTACCGTTTTACAAGTTATTTCCTCGTCAGAATAGATAATAAATTCTATAATCCAACGTTTAGACTAATTATTTCACTACGATGAATAAGCTTTTTTACACCAGTTAGCTAAGTTCAGTAATCCTGATATCCAGTCTTAATTTTTGTAAAAAATATTTTTTTATTGAAATTCTCTTGAGAATTTTAATAAAACTCAATCAACTTTTAGGTTTTTCTATGTGGAATTTTTGATCTAATTTTTTTATAATTATTTCTATGGTTTACTCATTCCATTCTTTTTTAGCAGCATTCTTTATGTCACTATTTCAAGTCTTTTAAATAATTTTAATTTTAAATTTTTTAGTATATATTATTTTTTTAAAGAAAATTAACTCTTTTATAAATTTACTTTTAAAAATGATTTATCCACTTTTTAAAAAAACTTAATGAAAGATGTTAAAAACTTTTATTAAGTTACAAGCTACTCAAAAAATTATCCAACTAATTGAAATTAAAACTAGTGATTTGAGGAATATAGGCAGAATCTCAAATAATTTCTTGAAGAAAAACTAACTTTCCTGAAGCGTCAGAGCTATAAATAATCATATACTTATAGGTTTGTTAAACTATTCACAGAAGAAATTTCATGGTATTAAGTCCAAAGAGGGAATATAAAATAGTTAAGTTTAGTTTATAAATATTTGATTAAAATATAGCGTCATCTAAAAATAGTATTATTATAGGATAATATTGTTTAGTTTTGTAGCAAAAGAAGAAAAATAAATTTAGAAATTACTAAAGGATATTTACTGGCTTTCTATTCATAATTAAAGCCAGCATAAAAATTATAGGTGTTAATAGATAAGCCTGGCGTTCATGAGTATTTTGGAACAGTTAATGAAATGGAAGAAGTCTTGCTAAATCGTTGTAATTTCTTCAGGAAAATAAAAAAATAAATTAAAAATATAACTCATTATCATTGGCTAAATTTTTAGTTCCTTTTTCTAGGAGAATGTGTCTGCCGAATTTGGCATCAAACAATAAGTATATAGAATTATAGTCCATTTTGATAATCTACTTGTCCAAGAAATGGTGAAAAAGATCAATCGGACAATCAAATTAATTATAAAGATAATCTTATGGCTGAACTAACTTTAATAGTTTTATAAAAAGAGAAAAATAGTTTTGTTAAACCAGTATTCTCCTATTAACTTGTGACACTTAATCTGGAAAAGCTTTATTTATAAGAATATTCTGAGTTAGACTAAAAGATTAGAGTTAAAAATTAAGGCAACCATTGAGGACGAAATCCAATTAAAGGTAATTCTTTCAGTTCTACTTGAGTATTCGAAGTATTCTGTATTGGTGGAATCAGTAGCCATAATTGTCCACCGACGATTGCTTCTCCTGAATTACTAGTTAATTTATCATTAAAAATAGGATTATCACTAGTTACGACCTGATCAAATAAAAGAGCTAAACCGTCGGGAGCTAAACTGATTTTTATATCTCGATAATCGGATAAGGTCGCCAAAGGAACCATCGCTCCTTTTTTAAGATCAAACTTCGCAAAATAAGGTTGTTCTTTATATTCTTCAGTATTGACCAATTCGGTTAGTAAACAATAAAGAATAGTTCCCTTTAAATTAAACTGACAATCAATGATAGACCCTTCAGTTGTTAGGAGTTCTTTTTGCACTCCCTGATTATTCACATAAAAAAGTGATCGCATGTAACGCAAATTAGCATCATCTGTATTAAAGTCTACCATAGCTGCTGCTGAACCATTAGGAGCAAAATTGAGTAATTGACCGAATTTTGGCAAAAAATCTAAGGGTTCAGCCCGAGGTTCTAAGGGTAAAATTCCAATTCCTTCTCCTCTAGCTACTGCTAACGTTTGGCTATCAGGAGTAATGGAAAACTCTCCCCCCGTTACTTTTAAACGTTCCGGTTTGTTCCCAGATTTCAGCATCCACAGATCAAAATCAGCCGGATTTTGACGGTTAACTCGTTGTATTACAATAATTTTTCCGTTATCTGACAAATCGAATTGGTTATTTTGATAGTCTTCATTATCAAGTATTAGTTCTATTTTCCCTGGTTGGTTAGCTGTAGGGTTATCTACCCCATTATCAACTCCTGTTGTCACTTTATACAGTTGCAATTCTCGTAATCCCTCAATTCCTCGCCCTTGAGGTGCGGCAGAAAAGAGTATGTAATCACCTTGGGGATAAAATTCAAAGTCAATGACAACTAGCTCTCTAGGAGTCAAAATTCGCTTATTTTGTCGGGTTAAATTGTAAAAAACCAGTTTTCCTTCTTCTTCCCCCTGAGTTCCGATGTAAGCTAAAGCGCGATCTCGACTTTGAAACTTTCCCACAAATGGTTCCATTATTTCCCCTGGTTGTCCTTGTTGTCTAAACCTTTCCCTAGCCCCAGAAAGATGGATTTGATAGGTTTGTCCGTAGGGGACTGGATTTTTTAAAGTGTAAGCTAGTCGTCGTCCAGCCCAACTAAATTTACCAGGAACAGGAGGCTTAATCACTAAGTTCTTTTCGACACTAACAGTATCCATCGGGCGATCAAAGGTTAAAATAAATGCTCGATCTTTTGCCCCAATTTGTTTACCTTGCCATGTTAAACTTTTGACTCGAGGTCCTTTTCTTAAAAAACATTGACTTCCACAATTTTTTTCTCCTATGATCAGACCTCCAATTACAACCATTAAAGCTGCCATTATAAATAAAGAAATTCTGTCAATGGGTCGCAATACTAACTTATTCATAAGAATATGGTCAAACAACAATTAATTTCTTCTCAAGAAAGTTGTGTGTAAGTTTAATATTCATAAGGAGAATCAGGAGTTGGAATGGTCTTAATAGACGTAGCTTTTAACACCAACTGACGTTTTTCAGTAGGGGTTTCTTTCATAGTTTGTGTATCAACTTTTAGAGTTTCCGTCATCATTAGTGCTTCTACTTCTAACCAAGTATCAGGAGGATAAGCATTGCGATCACCATCTAATTTTAAAGGCAACCCCACTGGATAAGCATCTACTGCACAACAAGTAATAATAAAACGACTTAGAAAAATGTAATTGTTAGGTAGAATGGGAGAGTGAACGACAAATCCTGTGACTTTAGCTTTCTGTCCTTCATAGGCGTCAGGTTCAGGATAAGCATTCAAAGTACGTATCCATTCTATGAGAGATCTTTCCTCTGGTTTCAAAGTAGCTCTAAAGGTTTGGGTTTGGGTTTGAGTGATGGGTAAAGATTCAGAAATTCCCCTTTGTAGTGCCATTTGACTGTTAAAAATGGTTGGAGGAATCGCTAGTCCGGCGATTGCTGTCACAATTAACAAACCACTGCTCCATCCAGGTGGAAATAGAGTAATATGTTGGACAGACTCAAAATCCACTAGATTAGTGGTTTTTCTGCTTATGTTCTTGATTAATTGCCAGGTTTTGAGCCCGGCTAACACAAAGAGGATAATGCTGGTGACAAAAACCAGCCAAAAGTAATTAGGGTGAATCAATAATTTTAACTGACCGGTTACCCAATATTTAAACAATAAAATCGCCCAAGTCAGCAAAGCTAAAACATCTAACCCTGGTAGGAGACGTTTTAGGAAAGATTGTAATTTCGAAAGAAAAGTCATTATTATAACTAGTATCACCTGATTAGGCACTGTTTTTATTTTAGAAGAAATAACTATGATATAAGGCTAAGATAAAGGTTAATTGAGCAATTAAGACAAATAAATAAATTAGCATTCTGGGTTTGAAGATTGAAAGCATCAGTCCGATTGCTTTAATATCAATCATGGGGCCAAAGACCAAAAACGCGAGCAAAGAACTTGTCGTAAAGGTAGACGCAAAGGAAAGGGCAAAAAAAGAATCTACTGTGGAACAAATAGACACAATTGCCGCTAAGAGCATCATAGCTACGATAGAGCTAATGGTTCCGTGACCTAAGTCAAGAATAATTTCACGGGGAATAAAGACCTGCAAACAAGCGGCAATCGCACTCCCTAAAATCAACATTCCTCCTAATTCTCTTAATTCTTGTATAACATTATCCAAAACTAGTTTCAGTCGTTGAGTTGAGTCTGCGGTCAGATTTGTGGATAAGGCAATAGCAGAAGCAGCCATTCCCTCGATTAATAAGGGTTTTCCTGGTTTGTCAAGTAAAAAAGTTCCTGACTGCAATAATGTTAGGCTATCTTGACGAAAGCCTTTTTGAGTTGACAAATTCTTTTTACTTGTCTGATGGCGTAATCTAGTGACTCGTTGGGCTAAAAATGGTTGTAACAAAGGACGTGGATCTTTTTGGACACTGAAAACACAGCCCATGATTACGGCAATGGTTAAGGAAAATACAATCCGAAAGATGACAATTTCTGGTTGTGCCCGAAAAGCTACCCAGGTTGACCAAACAACAACAGGGTTAATGGTCGGAGCAGCTAATAAAAAACTAATAGCTGCCGAGGTAGGTATTCCCTGCATCAACAGTCGTCGTGCTACTGGAACGTTTCCACATTCACATACAGGAAACAAAAAACCAATACAACTACCGGCCAATGCTCCTAAAAAAGGGTTTTTGGGCAATGTTTCAATTAATCTTCCCTCATCAATTAATAGCAGTAAGCTACTTGATAGCAATACCCCTAATAAAAGAAAGGGAAAAGCTTCTATCAGCAGGCTAAGAAATAATGTGAAGGCGTTATACAGTTGACTCATTATCAGTGATTCGAGGATTTCTTTAGGCTTAACTTATCCTAAACCTTAACGGATATGAGTACCTCGACAAAAATTAAAGTGACTACAATTTTACAAATATCTTCCTTCGGCAGAGGAAACTTCAGATCTGACAACTGGCAATAGTAAAAATTTGACTTTAAATAGAATCTGTTGGAAATGTTTCGTTTACTTTCTCAATCAATAGGTTTAAGCTCTTCGTCTCTTGAAAACAAGTATTTGCGGTGGGTTAACTCCCCGTAAATGCTTGTCAGTATTCTCTGTTATCTGTTCCCTTGATTGGTTGACTAGAGAAGCTGGTACCGTACGATCCCATAGTTTCAGTGTTAGTAGTATATTAATACCCTAGGTTTCCTACTCTATCGAGTTTTATTGAGTCTGCCCGTAATAGCATAATAGGATTTAAAGGAGAAAAGCGGGTAAAATTACCGGCAGAGGCAGAACGGGAAACTTGTAGGTTTAATAACTGATAATCCCAGGAGCTTCTTTTAAACCAGTCTATAGCAATGGCTAAGTTTTCCAATGTTGCTAATGCTATAACTAAGATTCCATCCTCAGCTAACTTATCTTTACAAACTTCTAAAATTGGAATAATGTTTCCCCCGCTTCCTCCCATAAAAATGCGATGCGGTTGGGGTAGATTAGCTAGAATATTAGGGGCTTTTCCATGGATGGGAACAACATTAAAAGCTTGAAGACGCTGGCAGTTTTTTTGAATCAATGCAATTCCGACTGCTGTTTTTTCTAGGGCATAGATTTTGGAATTAGGACATAATCTGGCAATTTCAATAGATACAGACCCTGTTCCTGCTCCAATATCCCAAACAACTTGTTTGTTTTGTAGGGATAATTCTCCCAGAATGCTAATGCGAATTTCTCGTTTTGTAATTAATCCTGGTCGATCTTTAAAGGTAGAAAATAAGTGATCCGGTAAGCCAAATAAAGGTAATTCATTAAAATCAATGTCTAAAGAGTTATTTAAAGGTTTTTGTGAAACAACAACGATATTAAGAGAGGCAAATACATCAGGATTTTTTTCCGATAATTCCTTGGCAGAAAAAGACTGTATCTTTTCAGTATGACCTCCTAAGTTTTCACAAACCCAAAATTCATAATGATAAGGTAAATTCAAACTAAGATAAAGACGAGCAATTACTGATGGATTATTATTGTGATCTGTTAAAATAGCAATTTTGTTAACTCCCTGTCTAAATAAAGGAATTAAGTTATCTATCTCTCGACCATGACCGCTAACAATTTCAGTGTCTTGCCAGGGTATTTTTAGACGATTAAATGCCAATTGTATACTATTTATATGAGGATAAAAAAATAAATCTTTTACCGAAAAATACTCTATTAATAATCGTCCTAAACCAAAAAAAAATGGGTCACCACTCACCAAGATAACAATACAATTATGATTGTCTTTTTCTTGATTGATCTTTTCGATAGCTTCAAGTAAATCACTCATAACTATTATTTTAGCAGGATGGTTAGGAAAGTAGCTTAAGTGCCGTTTACTGCCAACTAATAATGTAGCTTTATTGACAATTTCTTGGACTAAGTTAGTTAGTCCCATTGCTCCGTCTAAACCAATTCCTATTACTTTAATCATAATTAAATTAGAAAATAGAGGTCATAATATTTATTAACCATTTTGGTTATATGCCAAGATTAATAAAGTATTGAGAATAGCAGAAGCAACTGTTGATCCTCCTTTACGACCTTCGACTCTAATCTGAGAAATGTTAGTTTTAGCTAATATTTTTTTTGAGTGAATTACAGAAACAAAACCAACAGG
Organism: cyanobacterium endosymbiont of Rhopalodia gibberula; assembly: GCF_003574135.1. Taxonomy (GTDB): domain Bacteria; phylum Cyanobacteriota; class Cyanobacteriia; order Cyanobacteriales; family Microcystaceae; genus Rippkaea. The sequence continues at coordinate 471,393 of NZ_AP018341.1, forward strand.
GCAACCAATAATAAAGGCTGGTTGAACTTTAGAAGTGATTGACTTTTTACACAAAGCAATTAAAGCAGTAGGGGCATTTCCAATGACATAAATAGCTTGAGGATATTGGTTAAAACAATGTAATAATCCAGTTTCGGCACGAGTTTTTCCAGGCAAAGCATTGCTGACTTGTTCTATAGCAGCAATAATAGGATTTTGAAATGTCTTATTAACTAGAGTGGAAATTCCCTGTCTAACCATTGTAACATCAGTTACGATGGTTTCTCTTTGAGACAAAGATTTGATAGCTTTAGTAATCGCATCAGGACTAAATTTAAGTAAATCAATAAAATCGAAATCTGCCGTAGAATGGATAACACGACGAGCGATCTCGTACTCGAATTTATTCAGATTATGATCTCCAATTTCACGATCAATAATCGCAAAACTCTTTTCAACAATTGGATGATTAAATTGTTGACTCATTTTTAATAAAAACCTCCATCAAAGGATAAAAAATAAGAGATTTATCATAAATTATTTGGGAGTACTATAGCACATTACTATTATGGATAGATTGATAAAAAGGCTACCAGAAAAGGCTTAATAAATATTTATAAAAGAAAGAAAAATTCGTTTCCCTGATACTGAAAAAGGTTAATGGAGAAATAGACTTTTTTCGTCCTCTATTCTTCGGTAATGGAAACAAAATTTTAGATCATCTATTATGTGTCAGTGTTTTTTACTCCTGATACCTATGTTGTTATGGCTAAAACTAAGTACGTTCCCGTCAATTATCTCACAATACAGAGAACTCCTCATATATGCATCTATAGCGCAGTCGCTCAACCTAACTAGCTTCTGAATAAGAATAATTTTTAACGTTCTTTAAGCTGTACGATTGCGTTAAATTGGTTCATCATTGTAGATATAATCAAATTAAAAACCAGATAAGTTATCATGACAACCAACAACATTTCTACTGCCCTTCCAGTTTGATTCGAAACAGTATTAGCGACAGCATAAATGTCATTGTACCCAATAGCAACCGCTAAACTAGAATTTTTAGCTAAATTAAGAAATTCACTTGTTAATGGCGGAATCATAACTCGTAATGCTTGGGGAAAAATTACTAAACGCATTACTAAACCTGGATTAAGCCCTAATGCTGTAGCTGCTTCCCATTGTCCTTTAGACACTGATTGAACACCGGCCCTAACGATTTCAGCAATAAAGGCTGCCGTATAAATGGTTAATCCTAATAACAATGTAGTAAATTCAGGGGATAAATTTAATCCTCCTTGAATGAGATTAATGTCACTGTTATATTGAGGCAATTGCCAATCAATGCCAAAGATAAAACTTAATAAAACAAAGATTGATATCCCTAACAGTAGTCCTTGATAAGTTCGTTCTTTTTTTTTCGACTGAACTATCATTTGATTCTGTTTACGCCAAACTAATCCAACAAGCAAAACACTGAAAACAATCAATCCCAAAACTAAGAAAGTTTGTAAATTACCTAAAGGACGAGGAAGATAAATTCCTTGATTAGAGAAGAAAATTAAACCCCAAAAACTACCAGGATCATAAATTTTAGGAAATTTTAAAAAAACAGCAAAGTACCAAAAGAATAACTGTAATAGTAAAGGAGTGTTTCGTAATATTTCTACATAAATTGAAGCTATTTTACGGACTAACCAATTATCAGAGAGTCTTCCTAATCCGACAGTAATACCGACAATAAAAGCTAAAACAATACCAATAATCATTACTCTTAGAGAATTGAGTAATCCCACTAGAACTGCTCTGCCGTAGGAATCAGTAGAACTGTAAGGAATCAGAGAGTCAGAAATACTGAAAGATGCCGTGCGATCAGAATCAACTAAAAAAAATAATCCAAAATTCAATCCTAATCGTTGAAAATTGTTAATTAAATTATTACTCAAAGTTAATATAACTAGCCCTAAAATTAGGACAACAAATACCTGAAGTAAAATTTTGAGAAAACGAGAGTCTCGCCATAATGGTATTTTTTCTTTATCAATCATTTTAGTTAGTGATCAGTAATTAATAGTGAATAGTTTTAAAATTACTAATAGCTTTCAAGCATAGTACTTCATATTTAGGAAGTTAACAATAAAACAGCTTCGACATCGTCTATTAAGTATTGATCTTTAACTATACACAACACCCTATCGAAACGGTGGAGAATAAAGCAAACCGCCATCAGTCCAAAGTTTATTAAGTCCTCGATCTAATTTTAATGGTTGACCAATGTTGCGTTCATAAATTTCGCCATAATTACCGACATGCTTAATAATACGGAAAGCAAAATTATTAGGTAATCCCATGTCCTCACCTAATTTATCATCCAATCCTAAAAACCTTCTGATATTAGGATCTTCACTAGATTCAAAAGTTCCTATATTTTCGGACATAAGGCCGAATTCTTCTGCTTGCATAGTAGCGAAAGTAATCCATTTCACTGCATCAAACCAATTGGAATCTCCATCAGCGACAACTGGACTGAGTGGTTCTTTAGACATAAAGACCCCCAGTATAACATGGTCATCTTTTTGAGGAAAAACAGAACGACGGGCTACTAATTGAGACCTATCCGAAGTAACCGCCTCGCAGCGACCCTCTTGATAGGCAGCATAAAGGGCGTCTACATCATCAGAAATAACGGAATTATAGTTTTCTACTCCACGTCTACGCATCTGATCAGCTAAGTTTTGTTCCGTGGTAGTTCCAGCTAAAACGCAAATTGATTTAGCTTCCAAATCTTCTAATTTAGTTGCCCCACTTGCTTTAGTTACCATGATGCCTTGGCCATCATAAAACACTATAGGGGCAAATGCCACACCTACTGAGGTATCTCGACTTACTGTCCAGCTGGTATTACGATTGAGAACATCCACTTCCCCTGCCTGGACAGCTGTAAAGCGCTCATGTGCGCTAAGCTTACGGTATTCAACTTTGGCTGGATCATCAAACAAAGCTGCTGCGATCGCTCGACAGATGTCCACATCCAAACCAGAATATTGTCCATTTTCGTCGACAAAACTAAACCCTGGAACTTCCCCATTGATGCCACAAATTAGGTTTCCTCGTTCTTTAACTATTGCTAGACGACTTCCATTAAAGTCTGTTTTTCCTTTCTCGATAGTGGTTTGAGTAGTCCTTTGACTGCCTCCACAAGCTGTTAATGGAACCACTGAACATAGAGTTGCTAAAACTAAGGACAGCCATTTAGCCATAAACCGGGTTTGCTCAGACATTTGTTACTTCTAAGATTAATGTGATGTATTGATACGTAAGTTATCCCTTAAAAGGATTTTAAAAACCTTCCGCTTTGCACTAAATCAGATTTAGAGTAATTTAAAGGCGATGTCACAGTAAAAATTGTTCTTTGATTCAAGCTACTGTTTATGGTGTTCTGTCTTTGATAATTTTTGACAATCGCCTCAGCAATAGCTAATTCTAAACTAGATTCTTCTGAACTTTGATGAATACGAGACTGATTAAGACAATAGAAACGGTCGAACAGATAACTTTTAGTGGTTTCTAGAATACCTTTACCATTATTTTTAATAGTAACTTTTAGATGAACAAGGCGGTTACGCCTCATTAATTGGAGTCTCACTTTTATTGATACTTTGGTTTCCTTGAGATTGGTCATATCTTTTCTTTTATCTAGGTCGCACTAAAAAAGATCATTGACCAGATTCCCTAACTGTTGAGTCAAGTATCCTAAGTATCCTACTACTTTGAGCTGCCGCTGTTGAGGATCTACTTCAGAATAAGCTAATGTCATCTGTACACTAGTTTGAATGATGGGGACGGGGCTTCTCAATTTATGAGAAGTATCGGCAGCAGGTTAAAATTATTCAGGACTTTGGGCAGAATTTCCAGATGGGTTTTGCAGCCAGTCCCAATTAAGAACTTAAACAATAGCCCCCATAATCATAATCGATACTCAGTTGCAGGACATATCCGATTACCCTAAACTAGGGATAATCTAACGTTAGACATTCTAATACATAGCGATTATGGTTAGTCTTTATGAGTAATTTATTCTGAAGATGTGCTCGCCTCCCATTAAGTTTTTTAGGATATTGTCAATACGGTCCACTAGATAGATTCTAACGCAGAAAAAGACTATTGTTGCAAATAGTAACAATATGATGGCTGTCATAGCAGAAAATCAGATCGCTAAACAAATGATGTAATATACATGAATTTTGTAAGACTTTTAAATAATTAAACAAACGCGGACTTTTTAGTCAGGCTGTGACAAAATCACAATAAAAAAAGCTAAATTTATAACTTTACAATGTTTTTAATATCTCAAGTACTTGACCTTTTAATAGTTTTAAAATCCATTATTAGCCAATTTATCGCACCCAGTTTAGAAGAGCCCTAATTGTTTAATTAGGGATGGGTAATCAAATTTCATTATAATATTTTTCAAATAAAATTATTTCTTTAGTTTTCTTGCTGTATCTTAACCATAGCGTTTTGAATTTGTTGTTTTAAGGTTTCATCTCCTTGTGCTTTTCGAGTCATGCTATTAAACTTACTCGCGGTCAATCCGCGTTCTTCAGCAATATTTTTAGAACTGTTACAAAAATCAACTGCAATCTTTTGCACTTCGTTAGGTAACTTTCTAAAACTCTTAGGGCTATCGCAAACAATTTCCGGGGGAGGATCATCAATAATATCTTCAATTTTTTGATATGCGATTTGACGTTGAGATTCTATAGTTAACACAGTTCTAGCATAATTAATAATATCGCTATCAGTGATCTCCGAAGTTGACGACGGATCTTGTCGAGAAAAGGTAGGGAAAATATTACATCCGTGGAGGATACCGATAAGTGCTAGTAAACTAGCCATTAAAGAACGAGTCAATGTTCTGTTCAAATTCAATAGGGAACAGTGAATAAACACCATGCGCGCTAACCGTCAAGTATATAATACTATTGAAATCTCCGCCCGAGTTTCTTCTTTGTTTTGAATTATTTTAAGCATTATAAGTTCCTGTGATCTCCAAAAGGAACTTAGACTACATTGTTCATAATTTCTCCTGTTTCTAGCCATCTGTGTGATTCTCAATTATTTATCCTTTTCTATGACTTACTTAAATAATCCTGCTTCAACAACTTTTACCAATATTCAAGAGACCTCATTTATCCATATTCCTGTTTTATCGCAAGAAGTCATTACCGGATTAAAAATTTGTCCTGGAGGACATTATCTGGACGCAACAGTGGGAAGTGGTGGCCATAGCTTCTTAATTTTAAATACCTTTCAAGATGTACGTATAACTGCTATTGATCGCGATCAACAGGCGATTGCCGCAGCTACTGCCAAATTAAAAAAATTTGGTCGAGAACGAGTTCGATTGTGGCAAGGAAACTTTGCTGATTATCCAGGAAAAAAAGCAGAGTTTTCGGGGATTATCACTGACTTAGGGGTCAGTTCTCCTCAGTTTGACATTCCTGAACGAGGGTTTAGTTTTCGTCATGAAGCTTCTCTGGATATGCGGATGGATCAAAACCAGCTCCTGACAGCAGCTGAAATTATTAATCATTGGAACGAAAAGTCTCTAGTTGAGCTTTTTTTTCATTATGGAGAAGAACGGCGATCACGACTTATTGCTAAGCGCATCGTAGAGCAAAGGCCATTTCATACCACTACCCAACTAGCTCAAGCTATTGCTCACACAGTTCCTCTTAAATATCGTTATGGACGTATTCATCCTGCTACTCGCATTTTTCAAGCGTTACGAATCGCAGTGAATGAGGAACTTGTATCTTTAGAAAAGTTTTTAGAGCGGGTCCCCCAGTGGCTACAACCTGGAGGACGGCTCGGAATTATTAGTTTTCATAGTCTCGAAGATCGTATTGTAAAGCATCGTTTTCGTGACTCTTTAACGCTGACAGTAGTTAATAAAAAACCCATTACTTCTCATCCCCAAGAAAAAGCTAGAAATCCTCGTTCCCGTTCAGCTAAACTCCGATTTTCTCAACGGGTAAAAGATTAAGTAGATAGAGAGAAAAATTAAGCTGTTCGTTATTTAAAATTTATAATTTTGACTGTGATAGAACTTTAGATCCGGAAATAAAAATACAGAATACCTGTACTTAAATATCCAATAAGCGATTCAAATGCACAACAATTTAACCACTAACTACTCATCAAGGGATTTATCTTTAACTCCGCGAACAATACGGGAAAATTCATTTTTTTCATCAATGGTAATTCGAGTGGGAGAACCACTAATAATGCCTTCGTAATTACGGAATGAACCCTGAATTCTTGGACCACCTTGATCAATGGTGTATTCCCGAATACCTTTATCATGCCAAGATCCTCGCATTTTAAAGACATTAATCGCTCTGGACATTTCCCCTCGAATTTCTACGTATTGCAGCATAAGAATGGTATCAGTGATAGTAGAAATATGAGATTCCGTAATAGAATTAGAACCCATAAATTGATCAGTTGTGTTGGTGAAAAAACCTGTGATTTCTTCTTGTTTTGCGTAACCTGTTACCCCAATCACAAACTGACGAAAGGTGTTATTGGTAACTCCTCTTGCTAATGCTGAAAGAGAATCAATAGCAATTCGTGACGGTTTAAATTCAGAAATTTCTGATTTAATGATCTGTAAATGATCTTCTAGTCCTGCAGATTCGGGATAGCTACATAATAATTTTAGTAGTCCCTTCTGTTCCATTTCTTCAAAATCAATTCCCCAGGAAAAAGCATTTCGAGACAATTGAGCACGAGACTCTTCATAAGCAAATAAAATTGATCTTTCTCCTTGACGACAACCTTCTTCTAAAAACTTACTTACTAACAAAGTTTTACCAGTTCCTGTTGCTCCAGTCGCCAGAATAATTGAGTCTTTAAAAAAGCCTCCTCCACACATTTCATCAAGAGTTTCAATCCCAGAAGAAGCTCGAGTATTTGAAGAACGCTGAGTAAGTCGCATAGCTCCTAACGGAAAAATATTAATTCCATCATTAGTAATGGTGAAAGGATACTCTCCTTTCATATGGGTTGTTCCGCGCAGTTTAAGGATTTCAGCTGTTCTTCGACGACGTTCTCCTTCTAAAACATTTCGTAAAATAACCACATTATCAGAAACGAATTCTTCTACCCCAAAACGAGCGATCTGCCCGTATTCTTCCACCCGTTCTGTAGTCATAATTGAAGTAACCCCTAGGAGTTTTAACCGTGCTACTAAACGGAAAATTTCTCGACGTACCACGGAGGCTGCATCGTATTGTTGAAAAACTGCTGTTACTGAGTCAATAGAAACGAGTTTTGCTTTATACTTGTAAATTGCATATTGAATACGTTCAATTAGGGCCGATAAATCAAAACTTCCCACCACTTCTTGTCCATCAGGGTCAGGGGAAGCATCAAGAATAAAGAGTTGACCCTTATCAATAATTTCTTGTAAATCCCAACCAAAACTATAGGCATTTTGAATAACGTCTGCTGGCGATTCCTCAAAAGTCACAAATAATCCCGGATAATCAAAGTATTTAATCCCATGATAGAGAAATTGAATTGCTAGTAATGTTTTACCAGTTCCTGATGTTCCACTCACCAAGGTGGTTCTTCCAATAGGAAGTCCGCCATGGCTAATTTCATCAAACCCTTCAATCATAGTCCGAATCTTACGGACTCCTTTGGTGGGTAGTTTTTCTGATGTTTGCCTGTTAGGAAGCGGTTCATTCATTGTTGATTTATTGATTTTTCTTATTCAAGATTAACGATAACTTAATTTAAGATGTAAAGATATGCAAGTTTGTCTTAATATGTTAGCAAACAACATGGAAATTCCTGTTACGAATTATCTTCTCTTTCTTTGATTTCTTCATAAAGAAGATCTAGTCCAATAAGAACTTTTTCTCTATCTGAAAGATCGCCTATAATCTTGCGAACAGGGGGAGGTAGAATTTTAGCTAGGGTTGGGGTTGCTGAAATTTTATCTTCCTCAGCTAATCGAGGGTTTTTTAGGACATCAATAACTTTGAGGGCATAAACTCCTCTAAATTCATCTTCGAGAATATTTTTAAGCATTTTTAAAGCTTTGACAGAGTTGGTGGTATTGCCTGCCACGTAAAGTTTAAGAACATAGGTTTTTTTGAAGTTCATCATCGGCTAGAGCTTAAGATATTTTGAGATAAAGAATATTGTTTGAAAGTATTTTTCGGACTTTTGTAGCCCAGCTGCAATAAAACTATAATGAACAAAAACTTGATATCTTGATTTGCAAGTCCTCCAATACCTCAAAGACTTGTTATTTATAAAAAACAGAGTTTTTATTGTTACAGAGTACAGTTAGGATAAAAATTTTAGAAGTTATTAGCCACCAATTTATCATACTTATATCTAGAAGAGCCAATTTTTTTATTTCTCAAAAAATCTGAGATGGTAACAATGCCTTAATCTGTTTTGTAAAGTTAATCAAACATAAAGATTTTCCCTTGGAACTGAACGACGATACATTTCTCCTAAATGCGCTAAAATATCGATGATGGTTAAGCGGTAATCTAAAAGAATTTCATCACTGCGGCCTTCTATTTTAAGCTGTTGAGAAAATTCGTCGATTAACTCCATATGAATTTCTAAAATTTTAGAAATTGCAATATCAGCAAAAAAAGCTTTATTGACAAACTGATCAATAAACTGGTTAATTTCGGTCTCATTACTAAAGTAATTAAGAATGATTTTTCGATATTCTTCAGTTAAATGCTTAATGAGTTCTTCTTGCTGTATTTTAGAAATATTTCGAAAAAAATGTTTAGGATTTCTCTTATAAAATACCCCTAAATAGCCCAGTCTTTCCTTAAGCTTTTCCGCCAATCGACGTTGTTGCAAAAGCAGAAAACTTAACTGTTTATCAGGAACTAAAGCTTCAGGTAAGGAAACTGGACTTTTCACTAAAGAACAACTTGGTCCCAAACGCAAAAACTGCGCAATGGCTAGCTCAAGAGATTTGTCTATATCATCCAAGGTAGTTACTAGCTGTCGTACCTCCGCACTATGATAGAGGCACGTTAGAGTTCCAACTTTTTCTAGAAGAACCTCTGAATCTAACTCTGGTTCAATAATAACCACCGGAAGTAGGGTTCCTTGCTCGTAAAGTTGATTAAATAAAGGAGAGACTGTAGTATCTCGGAAAATAACGAGACAATCAATTTGTACGTCATGACTGTTTACTAAGTCGAGTAACTCCTGAGAAGAGTAAACTAGTTGAATAGAATAGGATTTATTGCTCAGAATACTCGTCAAATCCTGGGCAATGTGGTGATTACTGATATAGAGACAAATCGATAATCTAGATTGCAAGGTTTTAATATTAAGAACTAGGTTGCTAGAGAATTATTAAAGAAAAAACTGAAGAGTATTAACAACTCCCTCTCATAAAGGTTAACACAAATACTTTCAGATTATATAATTTAGGATTTTTGACTAAACTCTCCCAAGAAAAATTAAGCGCTTACTCCCTAGTTGACTATTGTTAATTCTTCGTTTTTAAAATAGCTCTGCTTTTTATAGCAGGTAAGTTTAAATAAACTCACTACTAAAAAAGTAGTTAATACTAGTAATTGCTAAATACTTTTTTTTTAAAAAAAAGTTAAAAAAAATAAAAGATTAAGAATTTCAAAAATAAACTAATCACGAAAAATACCCCAAAATAAGGTAAATATCCAAAATCTTATATGTAAATTCTAAGAAATAGAAAGTTAATAAAATTGCAGGCTAGGTGAGACTTTTAAAAAATAATTTATAGACAAATTATTTAAGTAAAAAAAAGATTATGATTTTCTCTGAAAAATATAAGAAAGACAACTTGGAGTGAAGAGGAGATTGAATATCTTGAAGAGCTTTTATCAAAAAATAAAAAGACTTATTATAGCCAACAATTATCTAATTGTCTTTAAAAAAAATAATTGTTGAATTAACTTTTAAAAGAATCTGTAAATATTTTTTAGAAAAGCCTAGAAATAAACAATATATTAAAAAATAATGCTGTTAATAAATAGTTAAAAATAAATATTATTATACTAATATAATTGATATTTGCTCCAAGCAACTACTATAATTAGAGTGATAAAAAAATATGCAATTCTACTTAAATAAAAAATAATTAGCTTTAAACTAATTACTTAATTGCTAATTATTAAATAATAATTTAATTTACTTTCAACTCTCTGATCGCTATGTATAGCGTATATAAATTAATAAATAAATTTGGTGTTTTTTATTAATTAAAACTAACTTTGATTTTGAATATAAAAACTTTGGTAATTGTTGAATATAAATCTCCATAAATAGAGAATATTTCTAGTTAAGTAGATGAGTATTATTAAATATACTAAATTATTAGATAATAACTTCTGAGACTCTTATTTTAACTGTGTTGTGCAACTCAAAAAACTTTATCTCTATAAGCATTAAGTTTTTAATATCTTGAAAATTTTGCAAAGCAAAACTTCATAGTTGATTTAGATGAGCCATAAGTCTTTGTACGAACAAATATTTGTAAACTTATTCTAAGAATTGTAATCATTTGTAATTTCTAAGCCTTTAAAGACCACTAATCAAGGCAAGATCAAGATTAGAATGAAGGACAGAGATACCTGTCTTGATTTGGACAGAATCACCCCCGTTAGGCCGATGCTGACCATAAAACAATTCCTGCACCCTGTCCCTATTTGTCAATCTTCTATCACCATTCAAGAGATTACTGCCCTATTTTGCTCAGGAAACTATGAGGGGGTAGTGGTGGTAGATTGTGACCAAAAGCCATTAGGTCTGATCTCTAGCCATTATTTTCTTTCACTACTCCTACAACAGCCTTTTGAGGCTATGCTTTCATCATCTAGGTTTTCTAAGAAAAATAGTCAAGTATCTCAATCGTTGAAACTAGATGATCTAGAAAACTTGTTAACTCCTTTAGTACTTATTCCTTATGACTTAAAAGTAATAGACTTTTCTGCCTATTTACGAGACAAGAATATTGACTCAAGAACTTCTCCTACTTATGGACTTGTGAATAACAGTGGAAATTTTCAGGGGCTTCTCGATAGCCGAAAAATGCTACAAGCTTTTTTGACTCAAACCCTTCCTATTGCCCCTCAATCGTCTTCATTATTCACCTCAGGATCGTTCCTGATTGAATTGTTGGAGCAATTTCCCCTACCTGCTATGTTACAAACAAAACAGGGAAATGTGATACTACAAAATCACATTTGGCGTGAGCAAATTGGAGAAAATCAACTCTCCAATGATGCTAGTGTTTGCTCCTTATCGAGCCCAAAAACACAATCTTTCTCGGATCAAGTCGTTGCAGTTGCCCAAACTCCTACTTTCCACTTTCTTGCTCCCTACTACTTAGCAGACTGTTCTTCTTTAACAACTCACCCTTCTTATTCTCAATGGTTTCAATCTGTTTCTGAGAAGCTTAAACCTCAAGATTCTCTAACCAATACCAATTCGTTACATCCTTTTTTGTCTTCTCCTAGCTCATTAATAAACTATAATCTGGGCAAAGAAAGAGTTTGGAAATTTGTTAGATGTCCCCTAAACACGAAAGATGGAGGAATTTCTCTAGTCTTAGCTGCTGATGTCACAGAACAGCAAAGGCTGTGTCAAGAATTAGCGGCAAAAAATGCTGATTTAGTTCAGCTCAATCGTCTCAAAGATGAATTCCTCGCTTGTATTAGCCACGAGTTAAAATCTCCCCTCACAGCAGTGGTAGGATTGTCGAGTCTTTTGAGGGAACAAAAAGTCGGTGAACTTAATTCTCGTCAAGTCCATTATGCCCAGTCAATTTACCGCAGTGGACGTCAATTGATGACTATAGTGAATGATTTGCTCGATCTCACTCACTTAGAAACAGGGGAGCTTAAGTTAACCTTTATTTCACTTAACATCCAAAGTGTCTGTGAACGAGCTTACAATGCCATCTCTGAAAAATACCAGGATAAAATTGATAACTCCATATCGTTTTCCCTAGAAATAGAACCAGGATTAAAGTTTTTACTAGCCGATGAACTGCGTTTACATCAGATGTTAGTACATCTGTTGGATAATGCTATGAAATTTAGTCAATCAGGTGGAGCAATTGGCATCAAAGTAAATTACTGGGAGAATTGGGTTGCGTTTAACGTTTGGGATACAGGCATTGGCATTCCTGAAGAGTCTCAACACTTGATATTTCAGAAATTCCAACAATTAGAAAACCCGTTGACTCGTAAATTCGAAGGGACTGGCTTGGGACTGGTACTAACCCAGCGCTTAGCAAGAGCTCATGGGGGTGAGATTTCTTTTATTTCTAAAGCAGGACAGGGAAGTCAGTTTACACTACTGTTGCCCCCTGATGCTAAATTTCAGGGTAGGAAATATCATCATCAATCTTCTCTAACGCCTTATCCCCTGGTGTTGATTGTCGAAGCCATTCCTCAATGTATAGAAAATTTGATGGGTAAGCTGAATGAATTAGGCTATAGAGTGGTTATTGCCCGTACTGGCACAGAAGCAGTGGAAAAAGCACGACGATTACGTCCCTATGCTATTTTGCTAAATCCTTTATTGCCCTTACTATCAGGGTGGGATGTGTTGACATTAATCAAATCTGACCCCCAGACTCGGAAAATTCGCGTCTTTATGACAACCACTGAGAATCGCCAACCCTTAAAAGAACCAAATCAAGCGGACGGCTTTGTATCTGTTCCTCTCGATTCATCAGTGCTAAAAACAATTTTGGGGAAAGTTAATCCTCTAAAAAAGATTTCTGATCGTGCTTTGACTCTATTAAGTCTTTGTCCCAACTGTCCTGATAGCAAAACTAAGTTTGTTCTATGCTCTCCTCTAGACTGGACTTCAACGGATTTGCCCTCTCAATTTAATCATCGTATTCTCGAGGGCGACAATCTCGAACAAGCACAAATATTAGCCAATATTTGGCAGGTCGATGTAGTAGTCTTAGATGGCCGTTGTCTTGATGATCCAACCGATTACGTGCAATCACTTTCTGAACAACCCAGATTAGCTGAGTTACCCTTAGTTACCTTAGACTTAAAAACAACCGAAGCAGCCAATCAAGTCAAAAATTTATCTGTTTTTCCTTGCTTGATTCCTCGAAATAAGCAAAATACTCAGCAATTATGGCAGGTTATTTCTATTGCTGCCTCAAGTACACTCTAAGATTCCTAGATAATAATGTACGGTGGTTAATCAACGCCTTCGATGAATTCCCAAAGGATTAATCGAGTCTTTAGCTCCCAAGCGAGGACTTCATGCTATAAATAAAAGGATAAGCGTCGAACCGTAGAGTAATTCCGCAAGATCTTAGGTCCGAGATAAAAACGCGCTCAAAATTTGACAACTAAAATTGGTGCTGCTAACTGTGAAGGTATCTGGATAGGGTAGGTGAATAGGAGGATTTTTTATCTAGAAGATATAGGTGAAGTAACAGGGTTTTATTGCGAGGGACAAGAATACTGCGCTTATCAAAACTGTCAATAGTCTAACGCCCTAAATCATGCATTTTGTTAATGGCCATAGCACATTGTTGGGTAACGGCTGTAAGTTCGGTACGTTTAACTGATGCAGGGGGATCAATTAAGGTGCCAACGCGTAAAGTAATAGGAACAGGAAGGGGAATACGAACTCCTTTGGGGAGAATTTTATGAGTTCCCCATAAACAGACTGGAAGTAAGGGAAGTTGAGCTTTGGCAGCAATCATAGCTGCTCCCAATTTGGGTTCATGAATACGACCATCTGTTGTGCGAGTTCCTTCAAGAAAAATACCTACAATCCATCCTTCTTTGAGAGCATTCAAAGCCGCTCGAATTGCCCCACGATCACCTGAACTTCGTTTGACAGGGTAAGCTCCATATAACTTAATTCCCTCCTTAAGAAGGGGAATCTCAAATAACTCTTGTTTAGCCATAAATGCTACAGGACGACCAACTCCACTGCCCAAAATAGGAGGATCAAAGTAACTAGCGTGGTTACTAACAATAATTAAAGGATTTTTTAGCGGAACATTTTCAAGTCCATAAATCTTTCCTCGGAAATAAGTATGGAAGATTGGAGCAATAATAATTCCCTTAAATAAATAATAAAGAATTAAATTTTTAAGAGTTTCTCGTTCACGAAATTCACTGTTAGGCATGGTGATTACTTATTTTTTCTTAATTTTTTTCCACCTAATCAAATTACCCCATATTCTCATCAGTTAGTTCTTCACTAGATAACAAAGGTGTAACATAATGTCCAAATGTCGCAGTGGGTGACTTGTCTGAGATTCCTTAGTTTTTAGAACCATTGTCGCCTAAGACTTAGGAAAAAATTTAGGGAAATATGATTTTTAGATTACTTCAGCTTTGAGTTTATCAATCACTTGTTGTTCAGCTAATTTAATAGCCATCTCTTCCTTTTTTTTGAGCTGCTTATAAAGCTTTTCAACTAATTGTTTTTGTTCTTCTAATTCTATCTGGCATCGATTCACTTTTTGTGTATCCAGCTTAAGCGTTGTGACCAATATTTTTCCTTCTTCTAAGCTCATTTTCATTTGTAGATTATTAACTTGTTGATTAGTTTTATCTAAAATTTCGGTTAATTTCCTTACTTTAACTTCGAGTTCAGCTTTAGTCATGCGACTTAACCTAGGATTGGTAGTGGATTGCAATGAAGGAAGAGCCTGAAAACTTTTTTCTTTAGTTGTGTCGGAAATATTTCCAAGAGCATCCGGGAAAGCTTCTTCTCTCAAGAAATCAGGTAAGCTTTTCTTTGTCATAATTTACTCCAATCTCGTTGTAACTCTTCTGTTACCCTACAGTAATCCGCCTTAGCTGTTTTGGTATTTTCCCTCGTTGTTCTCTAACAGGAGCTCCTTCTAATACTGCTCGTTCATGGGCTTTATACTGACAAATAAAAGTATGGCAAGTAGGAAGTTTCAATTCTAGGAGGGTATTTTGTGCCTCTGAAATCTCTTTGAGACTACGAGAATCTACCTTAGTTAACAAAACCCGGTAAGCAGTTCTAAGCAGTACTACCATGATGCATACTGTCTCAATTAAAGTTGTGAAATCCATCGGAGTTGGTGGGGTAGGCAGAATTAAATAATCAGCAGATATAATCACAGCTTTTAGAGATTCTGAACGCAATGCTGGAGGTATATCCACAATAGCAAGTCCATAATCGCTAGTTTGATAGATTTTTTCTAAAAATTTAGGATTATCTTCTACCTTCAAATTAAGATCCATATTTTCTTTACCACGTCCTGTCTACCAGGTTACAGACTTCTGAGGATCAGAATCTACTAACAAAACTTCCTATTTTTGTCCGCTACAGTCGCCAAATTGACGGCTGTAGTGGTTTTATATACACCCCTTTACTATTAACGAGGGTGAGTCGTTTTTGACAAAGACGATGCTAAGGAAGACTTTCCCTGGCTCATAGTTCGTTTTTGCCATATCGATAATCCTTCTTACCATATCATGGTGGCTAACTTTTGGTCATTAATTGTCATTAAGCTAAATTAAATGAGAGTGTCTCACTATTACTTAGATAATTCCTCTCTAGGAGGATTCTCTAAGTGAGCAATTGCCGCTTCACATCCAGTATGAGTAAGTGAGTTTAGATAAATCTAAAAATAGAAAAGTAGTTAAAGAAGAGCAATCTTTTAGATATTAACCTGTCTGAAAATTAAGCTAACAGAATTAAAATGGCAAACACTATATAAAGTTGACTAGCGATCTAAAAATCCTCTTCAGAACGAGAACAAGATTGGAAATCTTATATTTAAATTAAAGAGTATGGAAAACTAAAGAAATAGTAGGTCAAATAAATCTGCCAATAAATATTATTTATAGAATATTTAGAGAAATAATTTCTAGATAGATTATTCAATGAAGAGAATAACTAAGGAAGTTTTAGAAAAGTAAAAGAATAATTTAAAACAAGCAAAATATTAAATATCTTTAATAAATTTTAGGAGAATGTCAAAGAACTCATCATATCAGGTAATTGTTTAAAACATTAAAAATATAGAAAAGTAAAGTTAATTATTATTTAATATTTTACAAATTTTAAATAATAATTATGAATGAAAAAAACAAAATATAAAACTACAATTACAACTATAACTAATCTGTACCAGAGACAACCCATTTCCGTAAAAAAATTAAAAAATTTTGTAAAAACAAAATAATAATTTTAGTAACTACTAAGAATAGTTATTTGTTGTATATACGTAGTTTAGTTAAAGTTAAATTAAAAGAATAAAAAGCAAAAGAAGGATATCCATTCCCTTTCGTTAACTTATAGTCCATAAAGAAATCTAATATTTCATATATTTAATTAAATAAAATCTATGAAATCACTGGAAAAATATACAAAAATAAATATAATAACATCCACACATTCTTCAACTGTTTAAAATTTAAATATCATTTGTTTGATTAAAGTTTTACAATTAATTGTTAATTTTGTTTAAATCTAGAAAATAAGGTAATAAACCTGTAGTTTATATCTGGATTTTTTATTTTTTTTTTAAATTTTTATTGTAAATTATTTTAGTTAATGAAATAACTAACTTCTCTTTTTATTTCTAGATTTCATAGTGTATTGTTTTTATTTTCTGTAATTATAAACATATAAATATTTTTTTATTATCATATATAAATTTATTTAAATACTCCTTTCTATTTTAGTTTAATTCTTATATTTACACCTCCATTTTTTTATTTTACAAAATAATTTATATTATATTAATCAATATTAATTCCTGCAATTGAGGTGTTCTTATTTGGATTATATCGGTATATTACTTAATAAGTAATATTAACTTTTATTTATTTCAACCTTACTGTATTTTCTTTGTTTATTAACAAATGTTTATTCTTATAAATTTTGACTATTTTTAACCGTGAATTTAAAATAACTTAACTAAGTTAAAATAACCATTATTTCTTATTTTTTTATTGTTAATAATATAATTAATGGTGCCAATTTGACTATTTAATTACTTATTTTATTAGTAAAAGAAATTAAAAAAATTTTATGTTGTGTTATTTTTATTTAGTTACTATAAATATAGTAAAAATACAGATTGATAATGTAAGTAAGTACATTTTACTGGTTTATTCAAGTGTTAAAGCTATTTGTTAGTAAATTTATACTAACAAATAGCTTTAATAAAAAAATTGTAAAAATAAATTTTTGTTATTAATAACAGACTTGCAAAGGATTCTAATATAGATAGCTTATACTAAATGTAGTAAATAAACTAATTAATTATCTCTAAATTGTTTATTTAGTTAATCGGTTTGTTTAATTTTCTAAAAAAATAAAATTATCGAAATAATCAATATTTTTTATTTCTAATAAACAGTTATCGATAAAGTTTAAGTCAAGATAAAAAAGTAATAAAAATATATTTTTTTATAAAATTTGTTATTTTCTGATTTTTATAACTTTATGAGCTGGTCAATTATTTATAACTAGACAAACTTCTAGCTATAGGGTTAATACTTCTATTTTTTTTAAAAAAAATAGAAGTATTAATTTATTATTCAAAAGTAAAATAAGTAAAAAATAATGTAGTAAGCGCTCCAATTAACATAATTATTTCTCCTTAATTTTTAGAAAAATTTTTATAGGCTCGTCTTCCTTCCGTTACTCAGGTACAATAAGGAATCATAGCTAAATAAACTCAGATTTTCTAAAAATAAACTAGGTTTTAGAGTTTAAGTTGTCCTAACATGGTCAAATATTTATGTCTCGGAAAAAGTATTCTTCCGGTAAAGTTTAATTTTTAAACTAAATGATACATAGCAGGAATATTAACGATAATATCTATTTTTTATATAAGCAAGTACTTAGTTTGTATAGAATAGCAGCGCTATTTAGTTCTAGTAATAATTCTATAAAATTAAGCTTTTCTATCTTAATTAAAGGCATTTTTTTTAAGCCATTAGATAAAGTTTTATCTTTTGTACTATTTTATAAAATTTAAGGAAAAGATTGACAAAACTATAACTGAGTTGACGATTCACTGCTAATTGTCGAGTCAATTGATTTTTCTGATTTATTAGTTTTTATAACTTTAATGAGAATATTTTATATAGTACAACCGCGTTAATAAATCTCACTGGAAAGGTTGAAACTATTAAATATCTGTTTATTTTTGATAGAAAAAATCTTTAAATTATTCAAATTAAAATTGAAGTATTTAACAATTTATACAAAAAAAATAGTCTCGTCAAAAATATTCTTGTAATGTCACTAATTAGTACAAAGTCTTGAGTAAAAAAGATTAATCATTTAAGGTTGTGCCCTAAATTTTAAGAAAATTACTCAAGAAATTAATTAGCTATGATAGGATGGGACTATGTAGAATAAAATAACCTTGTTCATATTTACATTAACTGTTATTTTTTTACATTAACTATTATTTTTTTGAGGTTGAAGATAATAGTCTAAATTGTTTACTATGGACTTACTGCGCTCACTTCCCATTGGACTCTATCTAGAAAAACCTATCACTTGGTTACATCAACTCGATCCTAGAGTAAAACTAGTTTGGTTAATGACTTTTCTTGCTTCCCCGATTTTAGCTCACCCCTTCTGGCAACTTGGAGTAGTTGGAATTCTGATATTATTGACCATAGCAGCTAGGATTCCAATAAGAGTCTGGAGACAACAAATGGGCTGGTTAATTGTTCTCTCAATTCTCACATTTATGATTACAGCAATTGCCCCTGATGGTTTGGCGGTCAATGCCCAACCTCGACTCTTGGATGGTGACTTATCTTTGCCGCAGCCTACTGATTATGACTATATTTTATTTGATAAAGGGCGGTTGATTACCCGTCGGTCTGTTGAGTTAGGAATTCGTATCAGTACCCTAATTTTCATTCTTATTTATAGCACTAACCTTTATCTTTTAACTACCGCTCCAGAAGAAATTACTGCTGGGTTAGAAGATTTACTAGAACCTTTGCGTCATCTGAAACTCCCCATTACAGAAATTATGTTAACTCTAACGCTTTCTTTACGGTTTATTCCCCTGGTGCTAGAAGAGTTACAAAATTTAGCTAGATCGATTCGTACTAGGGCAATTAATTGGAAAAAATTAGGAATTAAACGAACTTTACAGGTATGGTTAGTTGTAGTAGAAAAATTATTAGAAAATTTGTTGATGCGGGCTGAAGAGATTGCCGTTGCCATGGAAGTTAGAGGGTTTACTAACCCTAATGAACATCGAGTTCAATGGTATCAATTACGCTTAATTCAGTGGGATTGGGTCGCTTTAGCAATTTTAATTCCTTTTTGGTGGGCACGGTTTATTTGGGGAAGAATGTGATATGAACTTTCTGTATTTTAAGGAAAAAATCGGCGTTGACTAGCAGTGAATCGTCAACTCAGTTATAGTTTTGTCAATCTTTTCCTTAAATTTTATAAAATAGTACAAAAGATAAAACTTTATCTAATGGCTTAAAAAAAATGCCTTTAATTAAGATAGAAAAGCTTAATTTTATAGAATTATTACTAGAACTAAATAGCGCTGCTATTCTATACAAACTAAGTACTTGCTTATATAAAAAATAGATATTATCGTTAATATTCCTGCTATGTATCATTTAGTTTAAAAATTAAACTTTACCGGAAGAATACTTTTTCCGAGACATAAATATTTGACCATGTTAGGACAACTTAAACTCTAAAACCTAGTTTATTTTTAGAAAATCTGAGTTTATTTAGCTATGATTCCTTATTGTACCTGAGTAACGGAAGGAAGACGAGCCTATAAAAATTTTTCTAAAAATTAAGGAGAAATAATTATGTTAATTGGAGCGCTTACTACATTATTTTTTACTTATTTTACTTTTGAATAATAAATTAATACTTCTATTTTTTTTAAAAAAAATAGAAGTATTAACCCTATAGCTAGAAGTTTGTCTAGTTATAAATAATTGACCAGCTCATAAAGTTATAAAAATCAGAAAATAACAAATTTTATAAAAAAATATATTTTTATTACTTTTTTATCTTGACTTAAACTTTATCGATAACTGTTTATTAGAAATAAAAAATATTGATTTGCAAACCCAATAATTTCATAACTCTATGATTCTCAATCAAGCGATTGATTAAGCAACTGATAAAAACATAACTAGCC
Source organism: cyanobacterium endosymbiont of Rhopalodia gibberula (assembly GCF_003574135.1). Taxonomy (GTDB): domain Bacteria; phylum Cyanobacteriota; class Cyanobacteriia; order Cyanobacteriales; family Microcystaceae; genus Rippkaea. The sequence goes on from NZ_AP018341.1 coordinate 491,599, forward strand.
AGTTTCCTCAGTTCGGTTATTATGAGTTATCTAATTCAAAACCACTATCAATGCATACAAGTAGTTTAGCTAAAGTCAAATTAAAATAATAGATAAGAATAAATAATATTTTTTGTATAAAATCACAGTCCGTAATTTTTCTTAAAATAAAGAGGTATAGCATCAAATGAAAATCATAAAATTGTCATGAATATATCTATCTTTAGATATATTTTAGCTAAGGCAATTAAATTGGTTATTGCTAAAAGACATCATCATAAAATGATATAAATAAAAGCGATATAAATTTCACTTGAATTACTTCAATATAAAGATACAAAATAATTAGCGTTATCAACATTTATTTAAAGTCATTTATTTAACGTTAAAGTTAATGTCGCCGATTAACTTTTTGCCATCTTTGATCCTACCACTTACCGTCTTCCCCTTGTTAATTCTAAATCGGCGGAAACTCTTTAATTATTCTATTTATAGATACAGCGAGGTTTATAAATAAACTTACCCCGTCATTAGTCAATGCTTTTCAGGCTAATCCACTCCAGGGAAAGAAAGTCACTGAAGTGGATGCCCTTCTTTGTTTGACTAGTCTCGCCTAACGTGGGAAATTTTAAGTTGAATCGGTTATGATGATTTTTGGAAAGATGTCCCTAACCCTTAAGTCGATGTTGTCGACGTTTAACACAATTGATTAGATGAAAAGTACATTTTCGAACAGACTAAGGCTAAACATTCCTAAGCTGTGTTAATTTACGTGAGTAGGCAGTTTGAGTTAGAAACTAAACCAAAAGCTATGGCATTTGGTTTAGTTTCTGCAGATTCAGATACTTTGGTCTAATTTTGCAGCTAAAGCTTTTCTAGCTTGTTCACGATCATCAAAGTGTATTTTTTCTGTTCCTAAAATTTGATAATCTTCGTGACCTTTTCCGGCAATTAAGACTCCATCTCCTGGTTTTGCTCGTTGAATAGCTTGATTAATAGCCTCAGCACGATCACTAATAACAACGGGGTTCACTGAATCGGGAATCCCCTCTAAAATATCAGCCAAGATCCTCTCGGGATCCTCAGTGCGGGGGTTATCAGAGGTAACAATGCATATGTCCGCTAATTGGCCAGAAATTCGACCCATTAGGGGACGTTTAGTACGATCACGATCACCGCCACACCCGAAAACGCAAATCATCTTGCCCTGAATGAAGGGACGAGAAGCATTGAGCAAATTTTCTAGACTATCAGGAGTATGAGCATAATCGACAATGACGCTAATATCCTGTTTATCACTAATTTTTACCCGTTCCATTCGCCCTGGAACTCCTGTAAATTTAGGTAACTTAGCAACAATTTCGTCTAAATCTAGCCTAAAACATAAGACTGTTGCGACTGCTGCTAAAAGGTTGGACAGATTGAATTGTCCGACCAATGGGGAAGTAAAGGAAACAGTTCCCTGAGGCGTATGTAAAGCTCCTGACACTCCCGCTGCTTCGTAAGTGAGATTGCTTGTATAGAAGTCTGCTGTCTCACTACTGACGCTATAACTCCATACCTTATCAGAACCTAATCTTTCAATTAGCCGTTCTCCGTAGATATCATCTAGGTTAACAATTGCCCGTCCTGTAAGGTATTCTGATCCAAATAAAAGACTTTTGGCGAGGAAATAATGTTCCATATCTTTATGAAAGTCCAGGTGATCTTGGGTTAAATTGGTAAAAACTCCTACCTTAAATTGGCATTCTTTAACCCTTTCTTGGGCTAAGGCGTGGGAACTCACTTCCATGACACAATACTGGTTTTGAGCCGCTACTGCTTCTGCCAGTCGTCCTTGTAATTCTGCGGCAAAGGGAGTGGTATGAGTAGCCGTTTGTTGAAATCCCTGCCAACGGGTATATAGAGTGCCAAATAATGCGGTGGGGTATTTTCCTTGAGTCAAAAAAAATTCAATTAAGTGGGCAGTGGTGGTTTTTCCATTAGTTCCGGTGATCCCAATCATGTTCAACTTTTGACTTGGATAATTGTAAAATGCTGTGGCTACTTGGGCACAGACTGTCACCATGTCCTCTGCCGTAAGAATGCAAACGTCAGGGGGAGGGGGAAATTGGGCAGCTGCTTGAGGGGTAATAATAGCTGCTATCGCTCCTGCTTCTATGGCACTTTGCCAAAATTGGCCACCGTCAACACGGGTTCCTGGCATTCCGATAAATAAATCCCCCGGTTTACAAGCATGGGAATTAGTGCAAATACCTTTAATTTGGCGATCAAGAAGATTATTAGTACAAAAATCTCCGAAAATGGAAACTTTTTTTAGTAAATCTCGTATTTTTACCATAAAAATTCTTTGTTTTTTATAAATTGGGGTTAGATTTTATAATCTCTTGTGAGTGATGTTAGCAAAATTCTTTAATAAGTTCCCTTAGTAAAGATAAAAACTAAATGTACTAATAATACACATGTTTTAGAGTAATCAATAAAGCTCTGAAATAACTATTTTATTTCATAAAAAATTTTTTTTTGTATAATCGAGATAAGATTCGTTTTTTTATGTAAAAAATTGCAAAATTTTGCCATAATTCTGTAGAGTAGTACAACTTAAATAAGTGTATAGATTAGTGATTTAATCATCTTTATTTTAACTTTTAAAACTAATAATTTTCCCCTTTTAATTTTGTATTAAATTATTTTAATTTTATCTAAAATTGAAGTAGTAAAAACGTCTGATTATTTTTTTCTAAACTATAGATAGCTAGTTTTTCTTAACCAGATATTTTCTAAAAAAATACTAAGTTAAATGACCTACATCCAATTGCTGCAACCACTTTTTATTTTAAATAATAACAGTTATTTATAGCCATCTATAAATTATAGACTTCATCTTTTTATTGACTTCATCTTTTTTTATTCTACATTAGACTTTATCTACAATTTTTTAAACTATAATATAAAATTATGATGATTTTCGTCTCTTAAAGTAAAAAAATATTTCTTAGGATTATCTTTAAAGTGTTGTTACTTATTTTTCTGATGAAGAAAGGTTAAAATAGGAATTCATAACACTACCTTGTAAAAGAATAGTCAAGCCAAAGTAGAGACGCCATGTACAGCGTCTCTACTTTGGCAATTTTCCTAAATTTAGGAAAATTTTAGGACGACATCCCCCATTAACTCAGGAAAGAAATATTAGTATTTTTTGATTTTTCGTGGTAGTAATTCTTAAAAGATTGGTAATTAGACTCGAGGTGATACAGATGGCACTGAGTTGTAATCTTCTTTATTAAAGACCAAGAAAACCTGTATTCACAAAGATAATTTCCCCAATTCTCCTTTAAACTTTGATGGGCTTGGCGTAAATTATAACTGGGAATTCCAGGAGAAATATGGTGAGGAATATGAACATTGATATCATGGCAAAGAATTTCTATCCAATGGGGATAGTCACAATGAACCGTCCCACTTAATTGGGCCTGGGCCTCATTCCATTGGTCAGCCTTTTTAAAAGCAATATTTGGGACTGTGTGATGTACTAGAGTAAAGGTGCTCATCCAGAAGTGAAAGACTAACCAAGGTAACAACCAAAATTTAACAAAACCCCATACTCCTAGAGTCGTTAATAAAATCGGAAAACCAATAACTGCACTAATAATCACAACTAAGACAGAAAAACGAACTTGCTCTCGTTCTCTTCCGGTAAACGTCGTCCAGTCAAAGTGAATCTTAGCCCAATGAACAACAGAAGCAAACCACCAAAATCGTCCTCGAAGTTGACGATAACCCCATTTAGCAAATGGAGAAAAACTTTCATAAAACTCTGTAGTGATGGGATTCCAGGCGTTATCCACATCAAGCTTGTTTGTATGTTTATGATGGTAATCATGGAGAATACGCCAACTATGGAAAGGATAGATAATCGGTAAAAAAGCTAAATGTCCTACCCAATTATTAACCCAAGTACTGTTAGAAAAGGAACGATGGCCACAGTCATGACCAATCACAAAAAATCCAGTTAAAGCAGTTCCTGTAAATACCCAAAGAATAGGCAGTAAATACCAAGGAGTGGTCGCTAAAGCTCCCATACCTAAAGCCACCATAAAGATACTTAGAAGTATCTTAAACCATGCTTTACGCGGATCTTTAGTAAATACGTTTGAGGGAAGGGTATTGATAATATCCCGTAAACGCACTGCGGGGTCAAGTTGTGATAGGGTTTTGCGTTGAGTAGGACTAGTCAGTGTTGTCATGAACGATGAATAATATTGAAATGGTGAATCCGGAGTAATTAAAAAGCCAAATTAACATAGAGAAACCAATTTATCCTAGCGGGGAAGTAACATATGTCCTTCACGAATAAAAATCTCTTAGGTTGAGCCTTAATAGTTATATCACAATCTATGAGTCACCCTATCTTAGTTGACAAACAGTATGGTGTAATGGAATGGTAGATCTCTTGTGATTTCCTAACCCGTTATTTCAGTGAAACACTGACACACTTTGCATGGAGACTCAATCAATTAGCGAGCTGTTTCCCCTGTTCCATACAGCTAATTCAGAGACATTAGAATGGTTTTTATCAGTTGTAGACCAAGAGGACTATCCCCCTGATATTAAAGTTGTGAGGGAGGATGATTGGGGAAAAGCGGTTTACTTTGTCGTTTCTGGTTGGGTTAAACTCCGCTCCCATTACCAGGGTTCCGAAACAACCCTAGAAATTCTCAGTCGAGGAGATTTTTTTGGAGAAATGGAGGTTCTTGAGGAATCCCTTAGGTCAATTGAGGTTATATCTTTGTCTGAGTTGCAATTATTGAGTATTTCGGCTCAACGCTTCCTACAAATGTTGTTTAAAGATCCTCAGTTACATCATCGAATGTTACAGTTACAAGTCCGGCGAGTTCGTCAACTTTATCGTCGTCTTCAATTGCGCCAACAGTCTCCTAAAGTTAGGTTAGCTAAAACCTTAATTAAGTTAGCAGAAACCTACGGTAAGTCTACTGAAAAAGGAACAGAAATTTGGTATTTTCCTGGGCAAGATTTAGCGGACATCGCTGATGTTTCTTTAGAAGAATTACAGTCAGCAATAACCCAGTTGCAAAGTCAAGGTTGTCTAGAAATAGACCTAGTTGGTCATAATTTATATTTAAGTAATCTTAAGCAAATTCACCATTTTTCCCAACAACTTTAAGCATGACTAGAGCAACAAGAACCGATAGCTCAGATATTCCTAAAACTTCTCCGATTATTGCTTACACTGTAGCTATGCCTCAACCAAGTTCCCATATTTTTGAGGTGAAGTTACAAGTTAGCCAATGGCAAGAGTCTATTCTAGAATTAGGAATGCCTGTGTGGACTCCCGGTTCATACTTAGTTCGGGAATACGCTAGACATATTCAGTATTTTTATGCATCTTCTAGCCAAGATAAAACAAAATTATTAAGTCAGAAAATTAGTAAAAACCATTGGATAATTGAAACAGGAAATGTTAACGATATTACGATACATTATCAAGTTTATGCCAATGAACTAACCGTCAGGACAAATCATTTAGATAAAACTCATGGCTATTTTAATGGAGCCGCCTTATTCTATTTTATTACAGGGTTAGAAAAACAGTCCATTACTGTACAAATAATCCCCCCAGTTACTCAATGGAAAGTTAGCACAACCCTACCCAAAATTCCTGGAAAAATCAATTTATTTCAAGCAAATGATTATGACACATTAGTAGACAGTCCTTTTGAAATTGGTACCCATAATATTTATACTTTTGAAGTTTTAAAAAAATCCCATCAGTTAGTCATTTGGGGACATGGTAATATTCAGCCTATTTCTCTAATTAGGGATGTTAAAAAAATTATTGAAATAGAAGCTAAATTATATAGAGAACTTCCGTATGATCACTATCTATTTATCCTACATCTATCGGGAAGTTGCTTCGGTGGATTAGAACATAAAAGCTCTTGTTCTCTAATTTATCCTCGTTTTGGCTTTCGAGCTAAGGACAAATATAATCGTTTTATTCAGTTAGTTGCACATGAATTTTTTCATCTGTGGAATGCTAAACGCATTCGACCAAAAGCCCTAGAAACTTTTGATTATGAGCGAGAAAATTACACTAAATCTCTCTGGTTTTTAGAAGGAACGACTAGCTATTATGACATGATAATGCCCCTGAGAGCAGGAATTTACGATATCGATAGTTTTTTCGAGATTCTAAGCAATGATATCACTCAATATTTGAACACACCAGGACGCAAAATTCACTCTTTAAGTGAATCGAGTTTTGATGCTTGGATTAAATTGTATCGCAGTGATACTCATAGTGATAATGTTCAGATTTCCTATTATTTAAAGGGGGAATTAGTCTCGTTACTTCTGGATTTATTGATTCGATCACGTCATAATAATCAGCGATCACTCGATAATGTTATGAGTCAGATGTGGCAAAAATTTGGAAAACCAGAAATTGGCTTCACTCACCAACAACTACAAGACGTGATTGAGTCGGTGGCTGGAATTCAGTTACAAAACTTCTTCACACATTACCTCGATGCCACTGAAGATTTACCTTTTGATGACTATCTAGAACCCTTTGGATTGAAGCTAAAACCTATCCTAGACTCCGAAACTATTCCCTTTCTGGGAATACGAATTAAATCGGAAAACAGCAAAGAAGTTATTAAGTTTGTTGAAGCTGGATCACCGGCTGAGATAGGAGGAATCGATACAAACGACGAGTTATTAGCTATTGATGGAATTCGTGTTAATCCAAACCAATTGAGCGAGCGTTTAAAAGACTACCAAAGCGGTGATATCATTTCAATGACAGTCTTTCATCAGGATCAACTGAGAACTCTTCCTGTCACTTTAGCAGAGCCCCAACCTAGTCGCTATGAGGTAACTCGCATTGATCATCCATCCACTAGCCAAAAGCAAAATCTGATGGATTGGTTAGGAAAAGAATAAGGATATCGTTTTCGGTTTTAGGGGATATACTTTTTCTCTAAAATCTTCAATCAGCAAACTATAACCTAATACCTAGAAAAATGGCTGATCTGTGCCTATAATTAGGACATATCTTGAGTAATAAAAATATTTAGGGTATTAGACCCAATAAGTCATATAAACAGTGATGCATCAATTTCTTCCTATTGCTTACTTTCAAAATCAATTTATTCCCTTCGAAAATGCGAACATTTCCATTGCTACTCACGGGCTACATTACGGGACAGCAGCTTTCGGAGGAATGCGAGGAATTCCTGATCCTGAAAATTCTTCACAAATCTTGTTATTTCGTTTAGATCGTCACTGTCAGCGTTTAAGTCAAAGTGCGAAATTCTTAAACTATGAATTGTCAGCACAAAAAATTGAACAGATTATTATTGACTTTGTGAGAAAGAATAGGCCATCAACTTCTTTTTATATTAGACCCTTAGTCTATACTTCAGGATTAGGAATTGCTCCCAGACTTCATAAGATTGAAAAAGATTTTTTTGTTTATGGCTTAGAGATGGGCGATTATTTATCCTCAGATGGAATTAGTTGTCGTATTAGTTCTTGGTATCGTCAAGAGGATCGCAGTTTTCCTTTACGGGGGAAGATTAGTGCTGCTTATATTACTTCAGCTTTAGCCAAAACAGAAGCAGTAGAATCAGGTTTCGATGAAGCTATTTTAATAAACTCTCAAGGTAAAGTTTGTGAAGCAACAGGAATGAACATTTTTTTTGTGAGAAATGGTAAATTAATTACTCCTGGACCCGACCAAGATATACTAGAAGGAATCACCAGAGATAGTGTTTTAAACATAGCTGAAGTCTTAGGAATCGAGACTATTGAAAGACCTGTTGATAAATCAGAATTGTTTATTGCTGATGAAGTCTTTTTATGTGGAACCGCCGCAAAAATCATTCCTGTTAAACAAATTGAGACTTTTAGGTTATCAGAAGAACGTCCCATTATGGAAAAATTGCGAGATAAATTATTTGCCATTACAGAAAATAAAGATTCAGATTATCAAGACTGGGTATATCCTATTACTATTTAAAATTTCTCAAAATATAGAAGAGGGACATTTTTTTGTTAAAAATATTCGGAAAAAAGGTACCCTCTTCATTTAAGAACGGGTGAAGTTATGATTTTATTGACAACAGTATTTTTAAATCTTGTTGAACTTAACATGTCTTGACTCAAACCCTTTTTTAGCTATCTCTACCTAATTTTTTGCTGATAAAGAGGATGTAAATCATGGTTACTGGAATCCTGACTTAAAGGAAGGAAAATGGTGAAAACTTGTTTATATTGCGATCGTTGACGCACAATCAACTTACCTCCTAGGACATGAAACATATGTTTCGTTACATCTAAATTGAGACTTAAACCTCCAGTATTGGGATGAAACATCAATAACTGGCCCAAAGCTTTTAAAGGGTTATGAGGACAAGAAGATTCTGTGCGAAATTGCAATTTCAGCTGATGGCCTGCAGTGGTAACTTGAACGCGAATATTTCCACCTTCAGAGAAACTACGGGTAAACTTCTCGATCAATCCCATTAACACCTGATTAAGTATCGCCGGATCACTGACGACTTGGGGTAATTTTTGGGGAACCACTATGTCAAGAATAACATTGCGTCGTTGAGCTTGTTTTTTCCAACGAGGAATACTTTCATTTAAGACATTTTCTAACGATGTGTACACCAATCTAACTGACTTCTGTTTTTTGGAAGTGATTTTAAGTTCAGCCGCACTAAAAATTAACTCCATACGATTAATCTGTTCCGTACATTCTTGATCAATTCCTTCGAGCAATTTAGTCATTTGGGAAGTTAATCCTTTGTTGCGTAACAACAACTGTGTCATAGTGTGAATGGTAGTTAAAGGTGTGCGGATTTCATGTGTTAATGCCTGGAGTAGGGCTACGTCTGGGGCATTACTGAAAAGTTCTAAGGACGATTTTTCTTTATCCTGAGATTCCCAATGAACTGAGCGGCGCTGTCCTGAATGAACGACGGAGATTTCAGGTAAATGGTATAATAATAATTGACTGAAGTGTGTAACTAAGCGATAGTCAGGGTTTGGAGGGGAAAAATGTCGTACTAAAGCATCAAAATGAGATAATTTGGGATAATTGGCAGCAATTAGCCGAGCTCGTAAAGCCAACCATCCTTGGTTGATCACTTCTGGGTCAAAGGAAAAAAGAAAAGCAGGAAGTCTTTGAGAATCTTCTCCTAAAACCGCAATTAACCCGAAATAGGGAGTCAACACTAAGTAGAACTGTTCAGTAGCGATAGGATCTTGAGGAAACAAAGGAAGTTCAGCTACTGTTGCTATAGTGCGTGACTCAGTCTCACGAGCAGCCGGAAGTTGAGATCGCATTGAGGTCAACTTCTGCCCTGTTTGGGGTGTAAATACCCCTGTTTGGAATTGATAATTGAGGGATTGATGGCAAAGGATTGTGGTAGGAGCTGATAAAACTAATCCTCGACAAGTGACATCGTCCGTCTTCGTCTCGTTAACTTGAGACAGTAAAATTTCTTCTAAAGTAGCGATAGCTCCAAACCATTGTCTTTGGGCTTTTGACTTGGCTCGGTTAATTTTGTCTGAGGTATGATCGATGTCTTTGACAATCGCTGATACAGTTGGCGACAGACAAGTATCAACTGCCATGGCTGCGTGACGATTGATAATATCACTTAATTTCATCAATAATCCCTTAGACACAACTATTTACTTTCCTAAAAATTAATATCAGTATAGTTTACCCTTTACCTCCACAATAGTAATTGTACTTAGGGGTCAAATGCAGTAGTAGAACCGAACAAATCAGTCGCAATCTCCGACATATATGTAGGACTTTGAGTCTCTTAGATTATTTTTTATATTTTAATCTTGATTAAGCTTTTCAAGTTAACAAGCCGCACAAACTTTTACATAGACTACTTTTTAGTAATTTTTTAGTAGAGATAATAAACAAATTTTAAGATTATATTGGAGGAGTATTCTTAGGTTTAAGATTTAATAAATATTAAATCTTAAACCTAAAGCTAATCAATGGACTTGTCTCTAACAGAGTAAGTGATTAAGTAACTGCTCTAGAAAAATTATCTATCTAAAAACTACCCAATTATTTCTAAGAAAAAAATTGTAGTATTAGCTTCTTTGATGATTTTTATTATGCTTTATTTATAATTATGTTAGCTGAATTTTTAGATAGACTGAATAGCAAATACTTTTTTAAGCTACTTTTATATGTTAGCTTTATTTAAGTTTATCTACTTAAATAAAGCTAACATATAATTTGGATTTTCCAAAAAGTGTTTAGTAAAAAAGATACGATAGTTGTTTAAGCCATATTGATGAAATGTGATTATATCATCAATACGGCTTAAACAAACAAGACATAAGTAGTGCTTAATTTAATAATTAACTAGCCTATTTAACTCTGTAATCTTAGATTTTATTATTATTTACTTATGTTTCAACATTTAAGCCATTACTACTTTTTTAAATCTATTTAAAAATAAAATTAGAGCAACTTTAATAGTGAATCAAAAACATCATAGTTTACTTTTTAATCCCATTAAACAGAATTATATTATAAATATTTAAGAAAATTACTTAAGTTAATTTATACTTTTTTATATTTAAAATTCCAGAAGAATATCTAATCAAATCAGGTATTGTATAGGATTCCATTAAATCTTCTTTATTTAAATAAATTCTTAAAAGATAAGAATTTAAAAAGCACTATTTTAAGAGTTTTTTACTAAATTTTTCTGATTTTTATAAATCAAAAAAAGATATAATTAACAATGAAAGAATGGGGGTATTTGTCCTTCTTTTAAACTATATTTTTTTGAGATAATTTAAAAAAAAACAATTATTCTGGCTCAATTCCTGTTAGGAAACTAACAGGAGTCTCCATCTGAGTGTCAATAATTTTAGCAATTGTTCTAGAATATTAAGTCGTGATGCTACTATACGAGAACTAAGGACTCGCTTACACAGAAATAGTAAGTGTGACAGTTAGTATATCTACCATATGTTATTCAGTCTAAAAATTTTACTTAACCCGAAAAAATACTTTATGCCTTGGAGCTTTACAAAGATATAGTTCAGAGCTTGACATAGGAACATTGACGATACTGAGACAGCTAAAACTTTTACACCTAGTTTTTTTATAGAAAAAACCAGAGTTTATCGAATCATAATTCCTTACCTTACAAGAACAGCTAAAGGAGAACACGTTTATGGAAAAAATCCCAATAATCGTATGTTAATAGGAGCAATCGCTGTATTAGGCTTTTTGCCCCTTGTATTTGTGAACAATGAACAAATAAAAGAAATTTTTCTTAACTTCTGAAACAGAATTGCTGACACCACAGATCAGGCTAGGAGCTTATACAATCATGGACAACTTACCGGCTCGTGAAACAGCAAAAGTTAAGAAAATTAATTGAATCTTATAGGATAATTGAATTTATAGGAGCACAGGTCGTATTTTTACTTTTTTATACCCAAAGTTTTGAGCATTTTATTATCCCTTTTTTACAATCGCTTAGTACAAGCCATAACTTCCTAAAATATTTTTTAAACTCCAACATAGAGAAGTTTATCCTCAGCTAAAACGGCATTCCCTTTAAAGACAGGGGTTTAATTAAATTAAGCCCCTTACTGATTTTTTTATCAACTAGACATTAGAATCAGACGTAATCTCGTAACATTTTCTTTAGTTCAATATTATGAAGTTCTTCTTGTCCAATCATCCCGCGAGCGAACTCCTCGATATAGATACTCCCATCCTCTACGACTTCCAATAATTCCTTATACAAATCCAAGGCCTTCTTCTCATGGTTAAGACTTTCCGTTAGAATTGCGCGCAAGTCATGTTCATTAGTTTCCTCCATAGAAGCAATTGATAAACTAGGATGACCTTCTAATCCGGTTAAAATCTCTCCCACTTGTTGAGCGTGAAGAAGAGATTCAGTGGCCTGTTGTTGAAAAAACTGCACTATGGGAATACGATGAGGTCCTGTGACCATTAAACTATAGTGAGTGTAGCGGACGACCCCGGCCAGTTCATACTCCATGATCAAGTTTAGGAGTTTATTTGTTCTTTCGCGATCAAGTTCTCGCATTTTAATACCTACGACAAAGGAGAGTTCTATGCCAATAGAAACATTTTTGATAGTAGTCTGTCAAGGTAAATTGAAGTATTTGTTAGTAGACAATCATTATTTAGAAATTAGCTTTTATTTTTTATGTATTCTTTGTATCTCAAACTACTATAATTATAGTCATTTTTTTTAAAAAAATTTTTTGGTCACTATTTTTACAGAAATTTTGTGCTTATCTCTATTTATTAAAAGTTGAGTTAGTCTTTTGATAGCAAATGAACTGTTAATTTATTCTAAATAAAGATGAAAAAAATTTTAGCATAAGAAGTTTAAATAAAACTTGGAACTGATAAAAATGTTGTCCAAATATTTTTTGATTTTGTTTATTCTACATAAGTTTGACACCAATTTTTTAAAAAATAGCTATCAATAATATTTTTTTTGCTGCTAAACTATCTATTTTTAAATAAAATTTAATATTTATTTTTATTACTATTTTTAATCTATATTCAGAAAATTTACTTGCTAATTTATATGATTTTATAGTTTTCTATTTGGTTTTAATAACATCGAATACTGAATAAATAATTAGGTAATAAAAAGATGTACATGCTCTGTTTATTTGATATTTTCTATTACATTCTTATTTTCGAGACTCTTTAAAGCTATCCCATATCCAAATCTTTATTCACTTTTACTGAATCTGTTCGATTTTTTTGTTATGGTTTTTTAGATTAACTATTAGTTACAGGCTATCAGAGATTAAAACCTAATTTGCATAGATATTTTTAACTTACTCTCTTACCGCTTAGCGTAACATTTTATGAAGTCCATTAATCTAAGTTAATCACATAAAAAAATATGCGCTTTTGTTCTCAGAGAAACTTTTGAAGCTTTCCTTAACTCAAATTAAGATGTTCCCTACTTCTACTTTAGAAATTTCCTTAAATTAGGAGATGACATTAATTAATCAGAGTTCTTATGACTAAACCTATTAATGTATTTTGGGAACTGTTTGTGACGATAAAATATTATCCTAACATAATGCTGCTTATTTGTACATAACTACTTATTAATTTATTATTTGTAATTTAACCGAATACTGGTAAGATTATCATTATCACCAATAATCTTAATTAGAAGATAAATCGTAATAGATTATTTTTTCTATTGAGTTTAACAGGGAATTACTTCAGGTATAAAAATAATACTTGCGTTTTTATATAAAAACCTAAATAAACGAAAAATATGGTTGGAACTATATCATCAATATACCTATTATAATCACTGGCTTATCTATGATAATCTAACTATTAGAATTTGATTTTTTGTAAAAAAAGTAAAGTAGATTAATTCCGATAATTGAGGTAGTATAAATTTCAAAAAAATCATGTTTTTTTGAAAAAAATTAAAACAATTGCAATCAACCTAAAAAATTAATTTAACTAAACTTAATTGAGAGCAGGTAAACTTTTTTTAAAATTAGTGTTTATATTGTTTTATATTGTTAAATTGAAGTTTAAGTATTTAGTTATTAACCTTATGACAATCTATCCTCAAAAAATCATTGATCTAGCCCTAAAATACGATGTGTCAGAAGCAGAAGTTTATCAGTTAAGTTCCTTATCTCATCCAGTCTTTTTTGAAGCTAACCGTCTTAAACAACTACAAAGCAAACAGTCCCAAGGAACTGCACTACGTTTATGGAAACAAGGACGTCCAGGATTAGCAGTGGCCTACGGTTTTATTGATTCTCAGGAATTAGTAGAGAAAGCAATCGCTCTGTCTCAATTAAATCCCCCCAAAACCATGGATTTGAGTGAACCCCGCATTGCTATTTATCCTGAAACTGGATCTTCCATCTCGGTTGAAACCCTAATTTCAACGGGAAAAACCGCGATCAATCAACTTCGAGATACTTATCCTGAGGCTATTTGTAGCGGTGAATTTAGTTGTGAACAACATACGACTTTATTAATGAATTCTCAAGGACTCCATTGTCAATATCAAGAAACATCTATCAACTATTATTTAGGATTGGAATGGGTCAGGGGAGAAAATTTTCTAGGCATTTATGACGGTGAATTAACCAGAAATCAACTGAATCCAGATAAAGTCATTAAATGGATTTTACAAAGGTTACAATGGGCTAACAAAAACGTAAGTCCTCCCACAGGAAAAATTCCTATTATGTTCACTCCCGATGCAGTTACTATGTTATGGGAAACAGTTGCTGATGCAATCAATGGAAAGCGAGTCCTAGAAAACTCTTCCCCTTGGAATGGAAAATTAGGCGAAGTAGTTATGTCCCCAAAAATTACCTTATTTCAAGATCCTCAGCGTTATCCCTATACCCTCCCTTTTGATGATGAAGGAACTCCTACTCAACTCTTACCCTTAATTACCGAAGGACAATTAAAATACTTTTATAGTGATCACACTATTGCCAGGAAGTTAGGTCAAAAGAGTACAGGGAATGGCTTTCGACTAGGATTAGAACATTATCCAACTCCTAGTTTAGTAAATATGATCATTGAGTCAGGAACTCAGTCTTTTGAGGAATTAATTAGTCAGTTAGATAATGCCTTAATTGTCGATCAAATGTTGGGAGGTGGGGCAGATATCTCGGGAGAATTTTCCATTAATGTTGATCTAGGATATCGGATTGAAAAAGGAGAAATTACAGGTAGAGTTAAAGATACTATGGTAGCTGGGAATATTTATACTGCCCTTAAACAGGTGATCGGATTAGGAAATGATTCTCGATGGAATGGTTCTTGTTATACTCCATCATTATTAGTAGAAGGATTGTCAGTTATCGGTAAATAAATTTATATTTATGATTCTACTAAATCTGTCATGTAAAATCATTAATGCTATTGAAAGCTTTATTATTGAATTAGTTTGGTATCTAAAAGTTTGTTCTATATTAGCATACTTACCAAGTAAGACTTTCTTAGAACTTAGCTTATTTTCAGCATTTTAAAGTTAAATATAGCCATATTTATTGGCTTTAAATAGTCAACAAATATGGTTATAGTTAAAAAACTTAGAAGAAAGTCTCTTCTCATAAGTTAAATAAGACGGTAATTAGCTATAGTAGTTTATCTAGATTGTAAGATTTTAGATACTATTTTTTACCCCAAAAAATTCCTAATATTATCTAATAGTTAGCTAAATAGCTTTTCAATATAAATAAATAACTGTACATAGATATGTTCTACTAGATGATTTAAACTATGATGAACATGATTATAAACACGAATATATTATCAATTATTTCAACGTATAAATTTTTATATTTATAATTTTTTACCTAAATCTTTAAGTTTTGTTTCTATTTTTTATTGACCTATTTCATTTATTTTAGCTATAATATTAATATTACTATTTTAAGATATCTTAAATAATTTTTATTTTAAATATTTCAGGATATTTTCATTTCTTTTTTTAAGAAATTGACTATTCTATATATGTGTTTTACCTTAATGATATATCGTTTAACAACGCTCTCTAGAGAGATAGATGGGTTTCTTTAACTAAGAAAAATATCTTATAGTTAATTCATTATTTTAATCAATTTTTTTGGTGTCAGAACCACAATCAATATAAGTTGCTGTCGAGTCTATTTTTTTTTAAAAATTGAACTATTCTTATCTTATTTAAGATCTGATGATGGATAATAGTGAGTTTTTCTAAATTTAGAATCTCGTTCATTAGACTAAATTGAGTATTTGATGTCATAGGTATAAATTAAGTTAAGGTATTGAGTTGAGCATAATTTTATTCAGAAATAAACCCCACAATAATACCATTTATATAAAAAAATTATTTTTTATAAGCCTATGACTAATAATCAAACCTTGTCTTTATATTTTTAATTTTTACATAGCAGGTTCAGCATAACTATGAAAACCTCATGCTCGATCATCATTATAAAGTAAAATATCCAGTTCTTGGTTTATATTAAGTTCGTAAAAAATAATTTAAGTTTAAATACCTCATTTTTATCACTTACTAGAAGGCTCCAAATAGAAGTTATAAATATGTTTACTTTATTAAAGTAATTCAATTGCGCACACCTATATCAAAGATATAAAAGATATAGGTGTGCGCAATTGAATTATTAGTTTTCTAAATATTTTTATAAAATTCTATTTTTTGCAAAATTACTATCTAAATAGTATCGCAAAAATTAGAATTATTTAGATTAATAATAATTGATTTTCAATATCTACTGAATCTATCTAAACATTCCTGAACACTTTTTTATCTTAACGATTTTCTAAAAAATACCTTCTCAATTAAGCATTGTTCATTGTACTAAAATCAATTTTATTTATCAAAACACTCTCTCATTTAGTACAGTTTCAGACCATAAATATTCATTATTTTCAGCTAAAACCCAAAATATATAGATTTTGAGTCTGCCGATTAATACAAACCAAATAGATTAGTTGAAACACCATAAATATTAACTGATAGCTAACATGATATCAACTTTCTAATTACTCCTTGATAGGTATCTTAGCTATTTTTTGCTTGATTGTTTTCTTAAAAAATTGTGGAAGCTAATAAAAGTACACTGTTTTCAGTATTTACCTTAAATCAGGAAAAACATCTAAAATAGCTGGATGCACTACACGATTTCCTTTAACATTTAAGCCTTTCCCTAAAGCAACATCTTTGTCCAACACATCTAAACTGTGATCAGCTAATTTCATTACATATGGCAAGGTACTATGGTTGAGAGCTTGGGTAGCTGTCCAAGGAACTGCCCCAGGCATATTAGGAACTCCAAAATGAATGACTCCTTCCTCAAGATAGGTCGGGTCAGTATGGGATGTAGTTCGTGAAGTTTCAATACAACCCCCCTGATCTACCGCTACATCAATAATAACTGAACCTGGGTTCATTGTGCTTACTAATCCTCGTGAAACTAAAATAGGGGCACGTTTTCCTAAAAGTAATACCGCTCCGATTAATAAGTCCGCTTGGGGAACAATCGACTCAATATTATGTGTATTGCTGTGAAGTAATTCAACTCTCGATCCGAAAAGAGTTTCTAGGTAAAACAAGCGGTCAATATTAATATCGAGAATTTGTACTTGTGCACCCATTCCTACAGCAATCTTAGCCGCTTCAGTTCCGACGACACCACCTCCTAGGATAGTAACACGACCTGAACGCACTCCGGGAATTCCCCCTAACAGAACTCCTCGTCCTCCTTCTTGTTTCCCTAGGTATCTTGCGCCAAATTGTACCGCTAACCTCCCAGCAATGATACTCATAGGAGTCAATAAAGGAAGTTTGCCATCAGGTAATTCTACAGTTTCATAAGCGATAGCAGTAATTCCTGAGTCCATCAATGTTTCAGTTAAATAACGGTCGGCTGCTAGGTGAAGATAAGTAAATAATAATTGGGGTTTATCTAAATAAGGATATTCTTCGAGGAGAGGTTCTTTAACTTTGACCACTAATTCTCTGTCCCAAGCACTGATTGCGGTGGGAACAATATTTGCTCCTGCTCTTTGGTAGTCCATATCGGAGAATCCTGCACCCATTCCTGCATTAGTTTCGATAAAGACAAGATGACCATGCTCATGCAATATCCTAACACTACTGGGACTCAACCCTACACGAAATTCTTGGTCTTTAATTTCCTTAGGAACGCCTATCTCCATTGTTGTCCTCATTCTAAATAAATGTTATTTATCATAATGTAACGAGAATTAAAGCTGATGGGATCATTTATAGAAGTAATAATCACTGAGTCTAAGTGATTCAGAAAGAACAAATAGATTGATGTTGTCAATAACAACCTTCAGAACACTTAAAAAACTGACAGTTGACCAACAGTTTTTATAGATAAACGGATATTTCCTTTGTTAAGTCCTCTGGTGTCATCATAGCGTGCTCGATTGCTTTGAAAAAGGCAATCGAGCACGCATAGGCATTGAAATGTTTAAGCTAATCTAAAGATACTTTAAACACTCAGTCGTATAGTCATAAAATCTAACATTTTTTAAAGCTTATTCTGGTATGTTTCTAATGTCTGCTAAAAGTAGATTGATAATTCTTTAATCTTTTATTGTTGAAGCATAGATATTAAACCATAGATTTTTACGTATTCTCTTATATGTTTTTATGCTTTTTAAGCAGATAATTTAGTTAATTTAAAAAAATTATATTTCTATCTTTCTATATTTACTTTTCAATAAATAATTAGATTAAGATTAAAGATTAAGGAAAAATTATTTTTCTATAATTTCTTTGAAATGTGTGTTATCGTAGCAAACGTCATTTTTTTATTTAAGTTGTTCTTTCCATGAAACTAAATTCACAAAAAATAGCAACTTTATTAGCAATATTTACGATAACTTTTCCCCGTCAGATACTAGCTTAAAACCTGTCAGCTGAGACTTATCAGCCTGGCTATTGGCAACCTGTAGATATATTTGATATTAAATGTTAGGTGGAAGTTTTATTAAAAAATAAAACATAAATACCCTTAGAATATGATTTAACTGATCTAAAATTAACCAATCCTTAAGCCCTTAAAGCTGGAGGATTAGGAACCTTAAAAAATTTTGGTCAATCTGCTTATATTGTTGTTTATCCAACTATTTCTGTTGATCCTAATAATCCCTTAACTCTTAGATTCAATGTGGAAGTAGAAAAAGATAATAAAATCATCGTCATTATTAAAAGAGACATAATCAGTAGAAAGGATTTGAGCTTTTTAGGACATCGAGCCATTAATTTACAAGAAAATGGGGGGATTTATTTGTACTAAATTTTATTCTATTGATTCTGAATATTTTAGACTAAAAATACTAAACTAATAGCCAAAAAATTCTAAACCTCTTATTCTAAACGGTATTCTGTAACTTCATAAACTCGGCTTCTGCAATCGTAAAAAGATTGCAAGGTAAACATTTCAAACCTTTTTACGACTATCTAGATTTCTAAGTTTCAGGAAAACCAAGAGGAATAACACTTAACAAAATTAAACGATATGGAGGATCATGATTTAAGTTTCGATTATTATAGATCCTCACTTTGCTATGATGATTAATTCCATCATAGACCATTGTTGATATTTATTCTCGTTCAGAATAGAGCTCTTTGTTGAAGACCAAAACGGGCAATTATCTCAAATAGTTCTCAATTTGAAGAAGTCTTATTTCAGTGGATTGAAAGATAAGTATGACGCCAATTATTCTCCACTTGATGGGATAAAACAACGGGGAAATCACAACCACGCTCTAAGTAATTGTTTCGTATTTAAAATATTTCTCATTTGTAGATTAAGATATATATTCCAAAGAGCTCTTTTAGCGTGAGTGTGGAGTTTTCTGATGATAACTTCTTTTCTCATAGTGCTAGTGAAACCAACACTTAGTTTTACTGCGACCATAAAATAACAGACCATATGCACTTATTTTGAAAAGGTATGATTATTTTTTAATAATTCTTCTTGTTACACTACTTTGATAGAAATTGAAGTTTATTTTTACTCTAATAGATAATTAGAAATATTTCTTGTTATTGGATCAATTTTAAGACGGACAAAAAAGTTCTTTTGGGTTTAAGTAAGACAAATGATCTAATCCAACAGTTTCTAATCGGAAGGAATAATAACTTAGCTTTAAAAGCTAAAATTAAGGTTTTAGCTAGATTTCCAATTTTCTTTCAATTTTTATAGAACAATCCCGAGGAGACGATAGCATAATTAGGACATAAAAATTAGTTAATTTAGGTTTCTTGTTGATATATTCTAGTTTGAATAGAACGATATGTCGCTGTTACATTTTTCTAGTTTACATGTATTGCTACAATAGCACCATCTTTATCTAAAACTAGTAGATGACTATTTTTACTTCTCATTTTAGTCTTACTAGTTTATTACGATAGAGTATTTTCTTGAGTCTACGAGGGAAGGGTTTTCTTGATAGAATAGGCAAAGATTGTAAAAAGCATTCTTGAACTATTTGAGTTATTTTAGGCTAGTTGGGTGATTAATTTTTACTGAGCTAGTATTGAATTTAATGATTAAAAATATCGTATTTTTGTGGTCAAGATCGTAATTTAAATTATGCGAATAAAAATAATTTTAACTTATCGGTTTTTTTTGATCGTCGATTACTACAATACTTTTGACATTTTAAGGGAAATAATTAGTAATTTAATTTTAATTTTTCCTAAAATTATTCTTATATTACGACAAACTAATTTTGCGCTAAACAATTATTAACTTTGTTAAAATAGTGATTGAATTAGCTTCAACTAAAGCTGAACAATTAATAGTATAGTTGTTTTGATAAAATTTATTAATAGAAAATTAATCCAGTGTAAATTTTAACTTCTTTTATATTCTGAATTATTTTGAATATAGAAAAATATTGAATCATCAAAAATAACAAATAATTAATTTTACTTATCTATTTATTTTTTAAAAAGCTATCTTTACCTCAAGTTTTAAAAGATTAATTTTAATTCCTAAATCTATTTAAAATTGGAAAAAAATAGTTAAGCGGAGTTGAATTAAACAATATCAACATAACTAAAGTTTATAGTTTTATTACAAGTATTAGTATTGATAATATAATTTTCATTGAGATTGTTTAGTTTGTCAATTATCTTAGTTTTTTAAAACTACCTTATCAGAGCTATAACTAACTTTTCTATGTGAATTATATTAAGAGTTTTTTGAATACTCTCTGAGTAAAATAGTTAACGCTACAGTTTTATTTAGTAACGATCACTCTAGTTTGTTAATAGAAATAATAAGAATTAGTGATTTCTAAAAAAATAGATTTTTATCAGTTATGTTATCCTCAAAAAAAAGTAATATTTATTGCTATTAATAGTTAATTTTTTTTATTAACTTATTTAAGCCCTCAAGAAAAGTACTTACTTGGAGAATAAATAACCCGTTCTTTCGTAGCCTTATTAAGTTAAATATAACTGAACTATATAACTATTTCATAACTAAAGATAAACCTATAATTTTATAGTCTAGAGTTCTATGGACTTAAGAATAAGTTGTTGATAAATATCAAACTATACTCTTATTTATGATTTGTCTTGCCAAACATCTAAAATATCTGTTACTAGTATTTCCTGCACCCAAACTTTACTAACTACTGCTAGAGGCAAAGCAAGAAAAAATCCTAAAATACCGAAAATAATTGTAAAAAATAGTTGGGATAATAGAATAAATGCTGGGAGTAAAGATGCTTTTCTACGTATAACTAAGGAATTTAAAAAGTGAATTTGTATTTGGTATATTGAAACATATAAAATAATTACAATAATCGATTTCCAGGGACTTTCTAAAAGAGCAATAGCCACAGGAGGAACAACACTTAAAACAAAACCTATATTAGGTATAAAAGCAAGAATTCCTGCCAACATAGCTTGAGATAGTGCTAAAGGAATTCCTAATATTAATAATCCCAGAAAACTTAATAAAGCAATCACTAAAATATCAAATAAAACGCCAATTAACCATCCTTGTAATGCTTCATCACATTGACACAAAATACTATCAATTTTTTTTCTGTAAAATGATGGAAATAATCTAATAAATCCCTGGCGATAAGGTTGAGGATTAGTCAATAACATCAGGGTTAATGCTAATAATAAAAGTGAACTTAGTGGAATGGCAAGAGTATTGTAAAATACAGACAAGCCCTGTCCAGCAATTTGACTAACTAAAGGTCGTAATTGTTGAGTTAATTCTTGTGTATTGGGAAAATTAGGAATCCATTCTGGATCAAGTTCAGAAATAAATTTTCTTAGGCTGACGATTAACTGTTCAATACCTTGAGAAACTAACTGAATTAACTCTGGAAATTGATTAATAAAAGGAGGAACAATAACCCAAAAAAAACCAACTATAGTAGCTATTAATATTCCCGTAGAAAGTAAAACTCCATAGCTCCGTCTTATGCCCTTCTCTTGGAACCATTTAACTAAATGATTCAATCCATTAGCAATCACAACAGCTGCAAAAAATAACGATAATAGTTGGCGGATTTGCCATAAAATATGAAGAGCAATAGCTATAACTATAAATCCAAGCCATTGAGAAAAATTCATCTGATTGAATCCTTATCAATAGATAGATTGATTGAGGGTTGATTTCTCAGTCTACACACTAGGACACAAATTATCGACAGAGGAGTAATGTCAATTCGCATTGTTACTTTGAATGAGGTGAGAGCAATCGCTACCTGTTCTTTTCTATACTTAGTGGCAATCAAAAGAACGATCAAAAATCCCAAAACTTTTACTATAAAGCAAATTTGATGATCAATTATATTCATGGTTTTGTCTACATTAGTTAAATTTCACTAAAATTCAATCTTTATTACTTTTTGCCTTAATAGGCTCTTTTCTCAAATACAAAAATCCTAAGAGTCTTTACTGAAAAATATAAGTCTAAGTTTAATAACTAATCATCAATATAGTCAAGCTCTAAATGAACAGTATCGTTAAAATCTTTCATATCTAAAAGTAAAGATAAAAAAAAAAGATTTTATTATTTCTGAAAAAAATTTTACTAATCATAAAGATTGTTAACAGCTTTAAACCCAAAATACATATAAGTTGATACAATTATCCATAAGTAAAAAAAGATTAAAGTAATGATCACAAACGCCCAAAATAAACTAAGTATTCTTAGCCAAGTCCACTAAAATAACGCAAACAGAATGAGAGATTAAAATTAATTTTAATAACAAGTAGTTGGCCAATCTTACACTGGAGGTATTAGGTCACTTGGGGGTAGAATTAAAATTCGATATTTGTATTGATTAGCTGGATTTAACCACCGTTTATAATGAGAAGTGCGAATATAAGTTGACCATTGATAAGTATAAGGTTTAAGATTTTTCATAATCACTAGGAAAAGTCTCCGGCTTAAGTGGACCAAGTATTGTCTTTTATGAAAAAAAATACAAAAATTTACGAAAATAACTATTTAAGAAATTAGATGTTAGAAGTTTAAAACTCTAATCTAGACCCTACGATAATATATTAAATCTTGTGACAAAATTAGTTCCAGTTATTTATAATTGTTGTTTAAAATGGAGAATAGGGGAGTCGAACCCCTGGCCTCTGCGGTGCGATCGCAACACTCTACCAACTGAGCTAATTCCCCATAAGGTTTCACAGCTTATTATCATAACATTGAATGCTCATATTTGTTGTTGTCTGTAATTTTCTGCTAACAATTCTTAATTTTTATATTGCTTTCCGCCTCTGGAAAGTTAACCGTATCCTTGTTAAAATTACTAAAATCTCGACAAAGATTGAACGAAATACCAATTATATTCTCGAGCAAGTCTCTGTCGTGATTATGAGTAGACAACTCCAAACTTATCAAATTAGACAACTCTATCAAGAACTAACTTGGAAACTTCAAAAACTGCAACAAAGTATACAGTTGATTAATCTAGGATTATATGTTTGGAAACGTTATTTTTGAATAGTAATAGATAACATTCTAATATTCATCTAGTATCAAATCTTGAATTAGTTAATTGATTTGTAATTTACCTATTAAGTACTTCTAACAGATTGCTCTAAACTCTATATAATGTAATGTCTATATTCATAGTTTATCTTTGATAAAAGAGTAATTATTGAATTACTATTGTATAGTCTGCTAATTTTAGTTTTTCACTAGTTATTTACTACCTTATCTTGATATACTAAAAATTATTGTGAGTTAGATTAAAATAATGATTATTATCATTATTAAACTACTTATTCTTTTGCCATATAAATTCCATAAACATTCGATTTTACAATTTAACTGTTTCTAATTAATTATTCAATATTAATAATTTAGTTTTCTATATTTAGATTTAACAATAATTAAAAAATATAAGTACTATGTAAACTATAAATAGTAATTTTTTTGTCTATCTTTTGTATTTTTACAATTAATAAATTTTGTCTATTAATTTAGAATCAACAATATGATTATATTCCAGTTTTTCAAATAAAAAACTGGATTTTCTGAAGAAACAGCAAATATCGCCAAAGTTAAATTTTATAAGCTTTTCTTCCTATACTATTTATATAAATTAGGATTCCTTGAATCTTTACTTTTATTGAAATTATTTTGTAGTATTTAAATCAACTTCTTATGGTACCTGATTTCTCCTTATTAAGGAGAGTTAATTTTATTAATATTTACAAATACATTATTGTCTTAATATGCAATAATTTTAAGTTAAAAAGCTAAAGATAAAGAATGGGATAAGAAATGGAGATTTTAAATAAAAATTACTCAATAATCTGTATTCATTCTTATCATAACTGCCTCCTATTTTATAGGGTTAATTAGTTGATAACTATGTTTAGTTATTTCTGTTTTACTTTTATATCTAAAATTTAAAAAAACTGTAACATGATGTTGTAATATTGTAACTAATTTTTAGTAAATAGCTACTTAGTTAGCATATTTATAATTTTGTATATTAGATTAATGTTTATAACAACTATTAAAAATATTAATTAGATCGAGTTAATCATAATTAATTTTATATTCATAAATAGTGAATATAAATATATTTACTAACAAATAAATTTACATTTTACTTTTTTTAAAAAATCTTAATTACTAGTGTTATCATTAACAATCAATTATAATTGACTCATGTAAAGTTATAGGTATAAAACTCTAAATATAGATTTTTTATTATTTAGCTTTGGATTATTATATTTTCTTTATTTACATTAAAATCTTCAACAAAGTGGACAATAATTGTCCACTTTGTAATATTATTTACTAACCACAAAATTAACTAATTTTCCGGGAACAACAATAATTTTTGTTACTTCTTTTCCGTCTAAATAGCGTTGCGCAATTTCTGACTTATAAGCCAGTTCTTTCAACTTATCTTTGGTTGCAGTTGGTGATACTTGAATAGTTCCCCTTGTTTTACCCATGACTTGAATAACGAGGGTAGTTTCATCTATGATTAAAGCATCAGAATCCAGTTTTGGCCAACTTTCTAAATGAATAGAGTTTTTATGACCTAAATTATGCCACAATTCCTCAGCAATATGGGGAGCAAACGGTGCAAGCAAAAGCAATAAAGTTTCTATTCCTTCTTGATATACTTCAGAATCTAAACATCTTTCTTCATTAAGTGCATTACTCAATTTCATCAGTTCTGACACAGCAGTATTAAATTGATAGTCTCCTTTCAAATCTTCAGATACTTCTTTAATTGCTATATGGATTGCCCGTCGTAAGTCCTTTTCAATTTTAGTTAGTTCATTAGTTTTTCTAACTGTTTTAGATTTATGGTTCACATAGTTAGCAACTAACCGCCAAACTCGATTTAAAAACCTAAATTGTCCTTCAACATCTGCATCATTCCATTCTAAATCTTTTTCCGGGGGTGCTTTAAATAAAATAAACATTCGTGCTGTATCTATTCCATATTTTTTAATCACTTTTTCTGGATCAACCCCATTATATTTAGACTTTGACATCTTTTCATAAAAGACTTCTAATTTATCTCCTGTACTAGGGTCTTTAGGATCATCAGAGTTTACTTGATCTGAGGGAATATATTTGCCTGTTTTGGGATTTTTGTAAGTTATTGCTTGTACCATTCCTTGAGTTAAGAGACAATTAAAAGGTTCATCTACATTAATTAACCCTCTATCTCGTAAAACTTTAGTAAAGAAACGAGAATATAAAAGGTGTAAAATGGCATGTTCAATACCTCCTACATATTGATCAATGGCCATCCAATCATTAACTTTTTCTAAGTTAAAAACTTCCTCCTTATTGTTTGCATCGGTGTAGCGCAAATAATACCAAGAAGAGTCAATGAAAGTGTCCATGGTATCGGTTTCCCGTTTTGCCGGTTCTCCACAATTGGGACAAGCAACATTGATCCAACCTTCCAATTTTGCCAAAGGAGATGCACCTATTCCTGTAATTTTGATATTTTTTGGTAATTTTACAGGTAGATCTTCATCAGGAACCGCAACTGCACCGCAACTAGGACAATGAATAACAGGAATAGGACACCCCCAATAACGCTGACGAGAAATCAACCAATCCCGCAGACGATACTGTATCTTAGCCTTGCCATAGCCTTCTCTTTCTGCATATTCAACAATTGCTGTTTTAGCTTCTGTAGACTTCATTTTATTAAACTTACCTGAATTAACCATAATTCCAGGTTCTGTATATGCTTCTGTTAGAATGGGGCTAGTATCCTTTGAGTTTTCGGGAATAATAACTACTTTAATAGGTAACTTCTTCTGGATTGCAAACTTAAAGTCACGTATGTCATGTGCAGGAACTCCCATCACTGCACCTGTACCATATCCATAAAGGACATAATCTGCAATTAAAATGGGTATTTCTTGATTATTAAAAGGGTTTATGGCAATTCCTCCCGTTAAAACCCCGCGTTTTGGTTTATCCTCTGTAGTTCGTTCTATTTCACTTTCATTAGCGACTGTCTTCGTAAATAAGTCTACTGCTATTTCTTGTTCTTTTGTGGTAACTTTAGTGGTTAAGGGATGTTCTGGTGCTAAAACCACGTAGGTTGCACCATAGACAGTATCAGGACGAGTCGTAAAGACAGCTATCTTCTCTTGACTTCCTTTAACAGGAAATTCTAAATATGCACCCAAAGATCTGCCGATCCAGTTTTCTTGCATTAATTTAACGCGCTCAGGCCATCCAGGGAGTTTGTCGAGATCGTTTAATAATTGTTCCGCATAATCAGTAATTTTAAAGAACCACTGACACAATTGTCTCCGTTCTACTTTAGCACCTGACCTCCAGGAATAACCTTCACTATCCACCTGTTCATTCGCTAACACGGTTTGATCGATGGGGTCCCAATTAACCGCCGCTTCCTTCTGATAAGCTAACCCTGCTTGATAAAATTGTAAAAATAGCCATTGTGTCCATTTATAATAATCAGAAGAACAAGTGACAAGCTCCATGTCCCAGTCGATAGACAATCCTAAAGTTTGCAATTGTTGCTTCATTTGGGCGATGTTTTTATATGTCCACTCTGCAGGGGGAATACCGCGCTCGATGGCTGCATTTTCAGCTGGAAGTCCAAACGCATCCCACCCCATTGGGTGTAAGACACGGTATCCTTGCAGTCGCTTAAGACGGGCGATAACATCAGTAATAACATAGTTGCGAACATGACCCATGTGTAGGTTTCCCGAAGGATAGGGAAACATAGATAGGGCATAAAATTTGGGTTTATTTCTGTCTTCTAGGGTTTTGTTTAATCCCCGTTTAACCCAGTCTTCTTGCCATTTATGTTCGATTGCTGCTGCCTTATATTGAGACTCCACGAATGTTTCTCCACCGTTAACATTTTCTTATAATTAATTATCCATGATTGTCGGAGGAAGTTCGAAGTCTTCAGGTCAGAAGTTCTTATCAGTTGTTGTCCTGATGGAGATAAGCAATTAAAAATTCCTGTCATTCCAGATGAATGTTCATCTATCTGGTAGAAGTGTCAATAAAAACTTGATTGTATTTCATAATAGCTAAGATGTTAAATAGGTTAATTATCTTAATAGTTTACAAAACATATTTTGTATGTTTACTATTTTTCCTTATCTTCGTACCATTCTTTTTTAAATCAATCAAAACCATCGGTTAATGATTCAACGGCGCAAACGTTATGCTTAATCATACTTTAAAATTATTATCATACATAGTTTGATTTCTAATATAAAACATTCTTATTTCATTTATTTGGATAAATTTATAGAAGGAGTAAAGGTAAGATCAATAATCGTATATTATTGTTTCAGTCTAAAATTTAAAAGCCGAAATTATGAAATCAATGAGATTAAATAATTTATTGTTTCAAGGTCTAAATACCAAAAATAAGGTCATTTTATACTTGATTTTAGTCTTTATTTATCTTTAAAATAGATATTGTTTCTCTCATATATAATTTATAATTTTTAAGTTTCGTGGATAGAATATTTATGTAATTGATTAAAACCAAACAGATATTTAAATAAGTAATTCGATAATTGTCACTGACTAAGTTATCTCTTCTTTTAAACTAAAAAGTGTCAGTAAAAACTGAGGATATTGTAGTTATCTATCTCAATCTCAAACTCATTAAGTTTAGCTCATGCTTGTCCAGATTTATGATTGCCTGAAAACGATTAAATAAATGATATTGATATGTAAATGTATCATAACATATCTACCTGTAAATTTATTTTTGTAAGTATCAACAGTTGTCAATCTATAACTCTGCTTGTTATCTTGAGCCAAATTTTCATACTCCCTTATTATTTCTCAATTTAATTCTAATTCTCTGATTTATTCAGTTTTATGACTAAATTCATCTTTGTACAATTCTGTAGGACTGTGGTACAGTGAGGAGTTGTTTCAAATTTGTCCTTAGTTCATGCCTAAACTAAAAACTCGCAAAGCTGCTGCTAAGCGTTTTCGTCCAACTGGAAGTGGTAAAAAGATTTTTCGTCGAAAAGCCTTTAAAAACCACCTGTTACAACACAAAAGTTCGGAGCGCAAGTATCGTCGCTTATCCCAACTGTCTTTGGTCAGCGAACAGGATGAGTCAAATGTACGTCTAATGCTTCCTTATATGTAAGAGAAAGATGCAAGAATCTAATCACTGAAACCTAACTTACATGACAACTGTTTAGAAAATTAAGTAGAGAGTTATTTATGACAAGGGTAAAACGGGGCAATGTTGCTCGCAAGCGCCGTACGAAAATTCTCAAATTAGCCAAAGGTTTTAGAGGATCTCACTCTAAACTATTCCGTATTGCAAATCAACAGGTAATGAAGGCGTTGCGGAATGCTTACCGTGATCGCCGGAAACGGAAACGGGACTTTCGTCGCCTGTGGATCACTCGGATTAATGCTGCGGCACGGATGTACGGGGTGAGTTATAGTCAACTCACTGGACAACTCAAAAAAGCCAACATTGAACTTAACCGTAAGATGTTAGCGCAATTAGCCATTACAGATCCCCAAGCATTTGAAAAAGTGGTCGAGATGGCCAAAACAGCTAAATGATTACAATAGAGTCAACAGCGAAGAATTCAGTTAATTGAGCAAACTTCGCTGCGATTCGTCAATCAACAAATGAGGTCAGACATTAGAAATAAAGCTTTTATGGGACAATAACAAAGGTGGTATCTAGAATAACCATGAATGCACCCCTAAAAATTATTGTCCTTGATGATGACCCCACAGGTTCTCAAACAGTGCATAGTTGTTTGCTACTGATGAATTGGGATGTCGACACCCTGCGGTTGGGTTTAACAGATGAGGTTCCCATTTTTTTTGTTCTTACCAATACGAGAGCATTAACTCCAAAAGATGCTGCTGTTCTTACGAAAGAAGTTTGTCATAATCTAAAATTAGCTATTAAGGCAGAGGGCGTTGAAGATTTCCTACTAGTCAGTCGGTCTGATTCTACACTAAGGGGACATTATCCCATCGAAACCGATGTCATTACCCAGGAATTAGGTGAATTTGATGCTCATTTTCTTATCCCTGCTTTTTTTGAAGGGGGAAGAGTAACCCGTGATAGTATTCATTATCTACACACAAATGGCGTCCCTATCCCTGTTCATGAGACAGAATTTGCCAAAGATTCCGTTTTTGGCTATCATCATAGTTATCTTCCTGACTATGTGGAAGAAAAAACTAATGGACGTATTAAATCAACAGAAGTAAAACGATTTTTACTCCGGGATATTCGTCAAGGAAGTTTAGAAAGATTAATGAGATTAAAAAGAAATCAATGTGCAGTTGTTGACGGAGAAAATCAACAAGACTTGGATCAATTTGCACAAGATTTATTGACTGCAGCAGCATCGGGTAAACGATTTTTGCTTCGTGGTGCAGCCAGTATTCTAACGTCTTTGGCACAATTGGGATTTCAACCTAGCGCCCCCGAAGAAATGAATAAGTATAAACCCACCATCAACCCTGGGGTCGTTTTAGTGGGATCTCATGTTGAAAAAACTACTCAGCAGCTCAAGCAATTACTGAAAGAAGAAGATGTAGTAGGAATTGAAATAGATGTTAAACAGTTACGAGATAATCCCAATCAACGTGAAAGCTTACTAGCACAAACTTTAGATAAGGTCAAGGTTGTTTACCAAGAAAATAAAACCCCGGCTATATATACCAGTCGGGAAGAATTAACCTTTGAAAGGACACAAAAACGCTTAGATTTTGGGTTTAAAGTGTCTGGGTTATTGACAGATGTGGTGCAGGGGTTGCCCCATAATATTGGGTTTTTAATTAGTAAAGGGGGTATTACATCTAATGATGTTCTCAGTAACGGACTAAACTTAAGATCAGTCCGTTTGTTGGGTCAGATTTTAGCAGGATGTTCGATAGTAAGAACATCAGTAGATCATCCAATCTTTCCTAATTTGCCGGTAGTTTTATTTCCTGGTAATGTGGGAGATGATCAAGGGTTAGTCGAAGTGTATCGCCGCTTAAGTTAAAATTTGGGGTTGGCTGAATAGATACATTATTGACAACCCAAATTTAAAGGCTTAAAAGGTTTGAAAGTCCTAAACTCCGAGTTTTAGTTTGCTACAAGACATATCAAAAATTTAAATTTTTTTAAAATTAACTTTATTACGTTAATTTGAATCAAAAGGTTAGAGCGAACTACTAGGAAGCAATCAGTACTTTATCCCTACCAAGTTTGTCAATATTCACATTAACAATCATAAGATTCTTGCTATTACCTACGATAACTTTCCTCCCATCACAGGAAAAAGTCGGTTAATTCACACTCGCTTCACTCTATTAGCAATATCATGACAGTGAAGACAACAAAATATTGTTCCATAAATGCTGTTTAAGTCCAAGTGAGAAAAGAAGGACTAAAAGTATTTATTGCCTCAAGTTTCTTCAATAAAGTTAATCTGATTGCTTTGAAAACTACTACAATTCATTTATGTCTTATTTGAGTTTGTTGTCTGTTAGGATCAACTGTTGACGATGAATCTGTAATAATCGTAATTTCTGTTGAGAAATCTGCTCTAACATATAAATCACTTGTTCAGGTTTTAATACTGTTCCATCATTGCGACAACTCCCCAAATATCTCAAAATAACAGAATTATCGTTATTGTAATATTTTAGAGATAAACTAAATAGGCTATCCCCCAAGTTCACTACAATTTTCTTACCAGATTTTGTGGTCTTTTCCCAATTAATCTCCGGACAATGATTTAACTGATCAATCCAATGTTGCCATTCTCCTAATGAGACCAACTCATTTGTTTTAACGGTAATTAGATAAGCGGCCTTGTCTAATAACTGAGTAGCTGCTAAGGATTTAATTGGAACTTCTTCAACTTGATAAATTGGAATATCTGACGGAAGTTGTGTCGATAAAAGTTGAAGAAAGTCTCCAAGTTTTATTCTTTCAGTCAATTCAAAATCAACAATTTCCCCGTCACTTGTAATTCCTAAACTTAAAGCATTTGCAATCGAAACTCTAGGTCCAGGGTGATATCCCCCTGTACAAGAAATTGGTAATGACCCACGATGGATTGCTCGATTAAATAATCTAACTAAATCTAAATGACTTACTAAAGCCATTTCCCCAACTTTGCCAAACCAAACGCGTATGCGTTGCGCTTTATTTTGATTGGGTTGATACTTTCCCTGAAACTCAGGAATTGGCGGAGGTTCTATTGCTATATTATGACCAAAATCTGGTCCACACACTCCACAATTAGAGCAGCTATTAAAGGTACAATCAGGAACAGTTACTGTTTCTAAGGCCCGTTTTAAGTCCTCTTTAAGCCAGGCTTTGTTAATTCCCGTATCAAGATGATCCCAAGGTAAGGCTACGTCATAATCGTCTATCGTTTCAAAAACATTCCATTCTCCATTTTTAACCTTACGGTATTTCCAGGTTAACTCCGCCTCGTCGATGGCTTGTTCCCAAGCAGAATGAGCTTTATCTGTATTTTCCCACCAAGAATCCATTCCTGCCCCCAATTCCCAAGCACGACGTACCACAGGAGCTAAACGGCGATCACTCCGTCCAACAAAATCTTCCATAGCGGAGATCCGAATATCAGTATAATTGACTTTAACTCCCTGAACTTTACGGAACGCTTCTCTCAATAATTCCTGTTTGCGACGAAATTCACTGGTAGATACCGAATGCCATTGAAAGGGAGTGTGGGGTTTAGGAGTAAAGTTAGAAATTGTTAAGGTAAGTTGGAGTGATCGCTTGCCCCTGGGACGACATTCTCGTTTTAACCAGCGCACAGTTTCTACAATACCAAGCACATCAAGATCCGTTTCCCCTGGCAAGCCAATCATAAAATAGAGTTTGATTTTATCCCATCCTTGCTCAACAGCAGTTTTGATGCCCCTAAGTAATTCTTCGTTGGTTAATCCTTTATTAATAACATCTCGCAGCCTTTGAGTTCCTGCTTCGGGGGCAAAAGTTAACCCTGATTGGCGAATTCCTCCAATGATGTTGGCGATATTTTCATCAAAACGATCAACCCGTTGACTGGGCAAGGACAAGGAAATATTTTTCCCTTTGAGTCTGTTTTTGATTTCTAATCCTACTGATGGGAGAGAAAGATAGTCGGAACAGCTTAACGAAAGTAGAGAAAATTCGTTATAACCTGTCTGACGAATTCCTTCTTCGAGGGTATTAATAATTTGCTCAGGTTCTACATCTCGTGCAGGACGGGTCAACATTCCTGGTTGACAAAAACGACAACCACGGGTGCATCCTCGACGCACTTCTAATACTAGGCGATCATGTATAGTTTCTACAAAGGGGACTAACCCAATTGAGTAAGCAGGAAGAGGGGTCGCTACTCTCCGTAAAATTCGTCTAGGGACATCGGGATGGTTAGGATGGACTGAACTATCATCAGCGACATCATAAAAACGGGGAACGTAAACTCCTGGAACTTGAGCTAAATCTAAGAGTAAGTCTCCTTTACTCAAGTTGTTAGTTTTTCCCTCTTCGAGCACTAAGCCAATCTCTGGAAGTAATTCTTCCCCATCTCCTAAAGCGATAAAATCGAAAAAGTCGGCGAAAGGTTCTGGATTAGAGGTTGCAGTTTGTCCTCCTGCAAAAACCAAAGGATAGTTTCTTTGGTTGCGTTCTTGCCACGTTAGGGGAATTTGAGCTAGACTAAGCATTTCTAGAACATTAGTTACCCCTAGCTCATAGCTAAGGTTAAAACCCAAGATATCAAACTCAGTGAGGGAACGACGAGATTCCAAGGCAAATAGGGGAGTTTTAGTATCTCGGAGTTTAGTTGCTAAATCTGGGGCGGGGAGATAAGCGCGGTCGCATAGTTGTCTAGGTTGAGCATTTAGGATATTGTAAAGGATGATATGACCTAAATTAGAGGCTCCAAGTTCGTAAATTTCTGGATAGGTAAGAACCCAATACACATCCGCTTCATTCCAAGGTTTATGCTTAGCTCCTAATTCATTGCCTAGGTAACGGGCAGGCTTGTTTATCTCAGGGGTAATTAATTTTTCTATTGCAACTTTCATAATAAAACCTCCGGCACTTAGACTTCAGGATAAAATCCTGTCGCTTTCCTAAATATATACCGGAAGTTTCGGGAGGTGAGATGCAAGTTTAGGCTGCTACAGTGTTGGGCATCAACAATTCAAACTGACGACGATTCTCAAAAATGTCTAAAGCCTTATCTAACTGGGTTAGCTCAAAGATTATACGCACCGAGGGTTCTAAAGAACACACACTGAACCGCTTACCCAAACTTTCAGCTAAAGAATAGACATACACTAATGCCATTAATCCTGCACTGTCAAGAAACCCTACACTGTGCATATCGATCAAAAAGGTAGAATGCTTGGAAGAAATTATCGCTTGAGTTAGTTCCTGTTGAAAACTAGCTGCATTAGCAGCTGTGATGTAGCCACTGGGCTCAAGGATGGCTAGTTCGTGATCAATAAAATTACTCCTCATCATTGCCATGTATCCTCTGTTTAAAGCAGTTTCCGTGATTAATGTGTACTCAAATTATAACCAGTTATCCTGGAAAAACAGTTAACCGAAATCAGTTGCGTAACTGCAACTTAATTTTAGACAGTACTTTAGACAGTTAGCTAACATCAAAGTATAGTATTATGACTTAAATTATTCTTGGTCAACGAGAAAATTAATTTCCTTGATAATAGAAATTTTGACCAAATCCTAGTTAGCTTCAGTTATTTTTCAGCAGATGTAGATTTCTCGGATTGTTTTGAATCAAACTCCAAACTTGGAATCTTAACTGTGGACCAGTTTAAGATTCCATAGACAGAAAGTTGAAAATCATACTAAAGTTAGTCAAATCTGGACTACTTAAACTAGTCGATAACCTCAGTATAAATCCGAAACAACAGTCCCACGACACCTTAATCTAAATATTTTGTAAAATTAAAATTTTTTAAAAAAATGAATAAAACGCAAATTCAGGTTGTGTAAAGTTGTCCAAACCTCTTCATTGTTGGTTTAGACTCCTATGATAGTGTAATGATGACAGTAATTAAAACCTATTAGGAAAACTGCTGATAACAGCGAATGTTACTATGGACACCATAGCCATTCGTTTTCTTAACTGAGATCGCGATCACTTTAATATCTAATTTAGACTACAATATCGAACGACTTAATAATTCCTAATATTATTCGAGGAAATAGACTTGTGTTAGTCGATATCTACTACACTAGACTCAGTCAGTTTTTCCTCAATGCGTTAATGGAGATTGATCTGTCTATTATTGATTATTCAATCATACAAAACCTTATCATAATGAGCTAGCAAGAAAAATCTTGGAGTCAGTCCTAAAGGTTACTGTTGTAAGTTCTGAAGCAGCGATTTAATACTTCAAAAAATTTGTTTATCAACCATTTATTAAGGTATACTTTGACAAAAGTGAGGAAATTATAGACTTAGGGAAAAGTCATTCTTTAACGTTAGTGACTGCACCGAGTCTACTTTAGATTGATGCCATTCAAACCTATGACCACGGAACCAAAACTCTATTTATCTGTGATGTATTTGAAATACATTATCATTCTGATAGTCTCTATATGAGTAGATTTTTTTTTAAAAAAATAGAGTAAAACTGAAGCAAATTACAAGAAAAGCCTGAAGTCCTATTAATGAAATAAACCTCATGAAATTGAATTTCAAAAATGAATAGAAAATAGTTAAATTGAGTTGATGAACATTTAGCTAAAAATGTAAGTATATCTAAAAAAAGTCTTACTAATTAAGAATAATCTTAATTTAGTGTTAAATTATATAGTAATTTTTTTGTCCTTTGAGCAAAGCAACTTTATCAATTACTAACCATTTTAACGCCTAAAGTTTTTATCTATAATTTTTGCTCTAATTCCTTGAGTATTGTTTCTATTTCTTGTTCATTCACATTATTAATTTTGTCTAAATTATTAATGTTACTATTTAATATTTCTTCAAATTTATTGATTTTTATTTGATAGAGATTGTTTTTAATACATACAGTTTTTATAGATACAGAAAATATAATAGTTAATTCATTATTTTGATAAATTTTATTAGTAATTAAGCCACAACAAATATAGATTTTTATTGGGTATATTTTTTCTATAAATTAGTATGTCTGTATATTATTTATATAATAAATTGCACAAAATAATTGTGATAAAAAATATTAATTAAAATTATATAAACTAAATACAATTTATTTTTTAAAGTATATTTATATCTGTCTACTTGAAAAATATCTGTGTAAAATAAACCTGGATAAAATAACAGCAGCATTCGTAAATAATATTTTATATTTATAAATTACATCTAGTGCATTAAAAACTTTGTAAGAGACTATCGTATTGAGATGATTGCTGATTTATTTTCTTAAAATCTCAAGTAAATCTGCCGCATTAAAAAAATTTTCTAAAGTATAGTTACAAACTATAAAGTTAGTATACTAATTTTTATATTTATTTGAATAATAATGTTAAATAAGTTGGACTAACTCAGCGCTAATATCAAACTTAATTAGACTAAATCTGATAAGTAAGGCTAACACTTTCCTTATCTTAAAAATTAATAATTATTTCTAACTATTTTTCTGAAAACAGTCCTGTTTTTTTAGATAAAATTGTATGAGTTTTGTTATTAATTAATCTAAATTTCTGCTATGTCTAAACATCTAATATATTCTCATCTTTTTATCTTAACTGTTTCTCATTCTTTATTTTATGTTTTCTTTTCCTGATTGCTAACTATCAGTTTACTAACTTGAGTTCAGTAGAACTATTTTTTCTCTTTTTTCTTTTTCAACAAACGAAAATAAAATAATCATCAGTTATTATATCGATAAAACTCTTGATACCATGCAACAAATTGTTGAAGACCTAGGGTAATTGTAGTTGTTGGTTTGAATCCGATATCGTTGATTAGTTCATCTATATCAGCATAAGTAGATACAACATCTCCAGGTTGCATCGGTAAGAAATTTTTGACGGCTTTCATATTTAAAGCTGTTTCAATTACCTCAATAAATTCTTTTAATTCTACTGGGTTATTTTTTCCAAGATTATAAATCTTATATGGTGGTTGATTAAAAGTATTTAAGGGATACTTAGGGATAATCCTTACCATAGCTTCAATGACATCATCAATATAAGTAAAATCGCGCTTCATCCTGCCATGATTATAAACGTCAATAGGTTTTTTTTCTGTGATCGCTCGAACAAATTTAAAATATGCCATATCTGGTCTTCCCCAAGGACCATACACCGTAAAAAAGCGCAATCCAGTAATAGGAATCAAATATAAATGACTGTAGGCATAAGCCATTAATTCATTTGCTTTTTTAGTAGCTGCATAAAGAGAAACCGGTCTATCTACATTATCAGTAACAGAAAAAGGAACCTTTTTATTAGAACCATAAACTGAACTAGAAGAAGCAAATACTAAATGATTAATATGGTTATGACGACATCCCTCTAAAAGATTAGCAAATCCTACTAAGTTACTATCAATATAAGCTTCAGGGTTTTCCAAGGAATAACGAACTCCAGCCTGGGCAGCGAGATGAACAACATACTCAAAAGAATATTCTTTGAAGAGATCCATAACTAAAGATCTATGGCTAATATCTAAACGGTTAAATTTAAAGTTCTTTTGGGATAACAATTGTTCTAGACGAGCTTGTTTGAGGGTAACATCATAATAGTTGTTGAGATTGTCGATGCCATATATTTGGTGTCCTTCTGCTAACAATCGTTGTGCTAAATGATATCCAATAAAGCCAGCTACGCCTGTAATTAAAATTTGCATTTTTATTTATTAAAGGTTTTGATTGAAAATTAAAGAATCAGTGAATAAGGGATTTTATTAAGTTTTTATCTAAAGACCGTATCATAAATTTTCATTAGACGACTATTGTTTTCCTTTTCTGTATATTAGTTTATAATCTTTATTATAACTGCATGATATATTCCATTATGCTCAACTGGATATTTCCATAACCACTCTATTTTAGCTGCTAAATCAATTGAATTGTTAGAATAAAAAAGAAGTCCAGGAAGACTGTAGTCAACTAATTTGGTGATCATCTCGGTATTAGAGACAATAACAAGAGTCCCTGTAGCAAAAGCTTAAATTACTAATTGACTAAAGATCTCATCTTTTTTTGAGGAATACACTAAAAACATAGCTTTTCTCATCACTTAATAAATTTTCACCATTAGTCGATAGCCTAGCCATTCTAACTTAAGAAAATTGTTGAGTAGTCTCTATTGCTTAGTTAGACCGAAGAACATCTCCGACAATTTTCAGGATAATTGAGTAATTAAACTGTTTCTAGGATTCTAAAAGAACATTGAGTTTTTTGCTTACAAAAAGTCGGCTAAAAAAAGATTATAGTCCCTTTGTACTTGTTCTATAATCTAATTTATATCAATTAGATGCACTTAACCACAATCTTTTGTAATTCCACTCTATGTTCATAAGTTTCTGTTGTGCAAACTGGCTAATATAAATATATTTACTTGTCTGGTCCAAGTCAGTATATTTAGGTTTAGGCTGGGGATAGCACTAGTTACATTAGACTAATAGTACCTTTGTCTTGTCGGTAACAAATAGAAGCAATTCCAAGCTAGAGAAACAACTTTCCTAAGCAATTTTTGCACACTTATCCATCATAAAAAAAATTATATCGGGACATGGCAAGTAATGGTTTCGTAGAGTTTAAATACAGTATAGATATTTCTAATAAAATCATAGAATCTAACAATAATACCAATTAATAAACTTAACAACTAGTAGAATATTTTTAAGTTAGTTATACTTTATTTCCGTAAAAAAATGATAATCTTGTTTATTCTTTTATTTTTCTTTAAAAGATTTTTTTAGCAAAATAAGCTTTTATTTTCTATATTTTAATCTAGTGCTCTGACAAGAGTATCTGATATTTATTGATTCATCTTTTTATCTTTGTACCTAAACTTTTTCAAAATATTTTTTTTCCACAACAAGTTACCCTAATTATTATCTATATTCATAGATATTACTTTTTAAATTTAAAGAATAATTTATTAAGCTAATTATAGTTTGTAATGTTTTTTCCTTACTTTTTACTTCAAATCCTCATCACTAAAATTCTTAACCTATTTTTCTTTTAATCTATATATTTTTTGATAAATTTTCTACTACAACTAAAATTTATTTCTACAGTAAGTAGACTATTTTTGACAGTCTATACTCGTAATACTTTTTAGAGTAAATATTATCTTTTTGATTCTACAGAAGTTTTACTGCTTAGATCCCCAAACTTAGTTTACTTAAACTAAGTTTGGGGTTTTGTTAGGTTTTACGGACATTGTTTTCACCTAGATTATTTCCTTCCTATCACAAGTAGATTATCACGACCATATTTAGTGTTGTTTTCACAATAACTTTTAAATCTATACGGCTGGGCAGAAAATACTCACGCATTGATGTAAACGTTGATTTGATTAAGGTTAATATTCATGATTGCTGTCCGAATATTGCCCTAGAAAATCATGTACCTAATTGTCTAGGCAAGGATTTCCGAGAGATGGCCATTTTAACTAGCTTAATAATCTCAGTGGGATGTTGAGCCACTTTTACCTTAGCTTTTTTAAAACCATCTATGATGGACTCTTCAGGAGGAATTTGTATCACTGACGAAGAGAGTTGGGCGGCTACAATTGTTTTAGCATCCCGAAAATTACGTTCTATGGGAGTATAAAGCCCAGCAATATAAGCAATCACGGGTTTTTCGATAGCTGAGGCAATGTATTCAACCGCACAGAGTTCAGCATGACTATTACCTCTTCCTAAAATAACAATTACTTTAGTGCTACTGTCCTCTTCAAGTATCTGTAACCAATGTTCGAAATTTGAGCCGATAATGAAATCTTTGCCTAAACTAACAACGAGAGACTGACCTAACTTAGCTCGGGTTAATTCTCTAGCTATTTCATCAACTAGGCGATCACAACGACTAACAATCCCCACAGATCCCGGACTATAAAAGGAATGCTCACATATCCCTAACCAAAACTGATTAGGAACAACTAGTCCCTGACTGCCCGAACCCAAGATAAAAGTCTGGTTAACTTGTGCTTTATGGAGAAGATCAATCATATCTAAAGGAGGAACCCCCCCGGATACAATCACCAGTTGTCTAATTCCTGAAGCCATTGCCTCTAAAGCTGCATCTAAGACTTTATAAGGAGGGGTAAAAATAACACTAATATCGATGTTTTCGAACTCACTGATAGCTTTTTCTACTAAGTTAAAGACTGGAATTCCATCTATTTTTGGACTTTCACCGCTTATACTAATTCCAGCCACGATATTCATTCCAAAAGCTTTCATCTGTTTCCCGTAGACGGTCCCTAGAGGAGTTGTAATCCCTTGAATAATAACTTTACTATTAGCTTGCCATTTCATAAATCAATATAGTCGTCGTGTGATTGAATTGCAATTTTAATCAGATTAAATTAGAAAATAACCTAATTTTTTATTAACTTTTGCCTAGACTGAGGTGAGAAAGTCCTATTTTTTTTGAGCCTTAGCTAGAGAAACCGTTGTAGTGATCGCTTGTCCCAAATCCTCAGTCGAGTTAATGTCTAATCCAGAAAGACTTTCTTTAATTGAGTCAAAATCGTCCCCGAGTAAACGAACCACTAAAGATGGTAGTTTCGTAACTTGGGACAGACGATTTTGGGGTTGACCATCCTGTTGATGATCAAGAGAGTTAGTCCTGGTGGGCCTTGGGAAAGGGTCTTCACGGAAGTCTGTCTCGCGTTTCAGATAAGGTTGAAAATAATCAGCAATCCCTTTTGCGATTACTCCGGAAGTTTCAATATTACCCAAAATGTTAATTAACAGAACCTTTATATGAGTTGATTTAATGGCTTGTTCTAACGCGGTAGTCAACTGCTCGATAAGAGAGATTAATCCTTCCTGTTCGCTGAGCATCCAACCACAGGCTGGATTACCTTGTTCATGAACTAACAGCTCCCAACTGGTAAGAGTCAATCCCCAGCCATTACTAATGATTCCGATATTACCCTCTCCTGAGGTAGCTTTAATAACACAAACTTGAGGGAGAGTTAAAGGTTTAGGGATAACAGGGTTGAATACTATTGACGAAGTTTCTAGTTTAGAGGATGTGAGTAATTCCACTAGATCTCGATGGCGAGACAAAGCTGCATCGTTAACCGCAATTTTCCCATCGAGAGCCATAACTTCTCCAGTTGGACTTACCGCTAAAGGATTGATTTCAATCAAATCTAAATCTTTCTCTCGAAAAATCTGGTACATCTTTTCAAGAATGGAACTTACTGTCTGGATAAGTTCCCCTTGGAGTCCCATTTTTACGGCTAAACGGCGGGCATAAAAGGGCGAAAAATCGCTATCAACTACTACTTTTTCCATATGCTCGAGGAGAGTTTCCACGTCAATTCCTCCTTTGGGTGAACCAAGCAAAACTGGACGCTGAAGTTTATAATCAAGCAGAACCGAAAGAAAAAATTCAGATTTGGTATCGTAGCGAGCTTCTGCCAGAATAACTTCTGGATATTCTCCTAAAATTGCCAGACTAAAAATTGCTTGGGCAGCTACAATTGCATCAATCGTATTTTCCACGAAACGAATGCCCCCGGCTTTTCCACGACCTCCAGAACGGACTTGTGACTTCAACACGACAGGATAAGGGATATGAAGGTGTTTAATTTCACTGAGATTAACGATAGGTTGGGAGGGTAAAATAGGAATACCCACCTGATGAAAAAGTTTTTTAGCTTGATATTCAAGTAAATCCATGACACTTTTAATCTCAGAGGTATAGTTTTTAGAAAGATAGGAAAATATGTCAGTTAGTATCCTAATATTCTCCTATCTGGAATTTATTATCAAATTATAAAGAAAAAAGTAAAAAACAAGACCACATGAAGTAGTCTATAAAAATTTTAGTACTCGAAGCATTACATCAGATAAATACTCTTCTAATTTAAGATAAAGAAAAGTAGAATATTTCTCATAAACATACTTGATTAACAGATTTGTTTGAGATTCTCTACTTTCTTTTTAAATAGTTCAGTCATTAGATT
Source organism: cyanobacterium endosymbiont of Rhopalodia gibberula (assembly GCF_003574135.1). Taxonomy (GTDB): domain Bacteria; phylum Cyanobacteriota; class Cyanobacteriia; order Cyanobacteriales; family Microcystaceae; genus Rippkaea. The sequence goes on from NZ_AP018341.1 coordinate 533,372, forward strand.
CATTGCTGTGCGATTCTCTCGGACTTTAATATTGATAGTAACGGACATTCCTGATTGCAAAGAAATTTAACGATAATGGGCTCTCAGAAATTGTTGATTCGATTTAATTTTAGTAGGAAAGCGATAAAAGTAATGAATTTTATCAGTTTTTAGGACATCTAAAGTAATGGAGATCACTTCACTTTTAATATTATCAAACTTACTAAAGAGAAGCGAGTCGTTCCGAACGTCTGCTTTTTGTTTAGTGTGAACGACCAAATATCTTCGTTAGTGACATTCACTTCGGCTAATAAGCTATTGTTGGGAACGATTCTTTAAGAGCAGGAGCAGTACGTATTATAGCTAATAGCTATTGTAAACCTGCTTGAATTTTGGTATACCATTATAATTCAATGAGTTTTTTTAAAAAAACTATGTATCTTGTATTTAAGTAAAAACACATTAAACAACCTATCAAAACACCCTCAAAATGTTAGGTTTGGAAATGATGTAGAAAGCCTACGCTGCAACTCGTCAAAACGGATAACAAAGCTCATCCAACTAATATAGTCGATTTAACCTGTTTGAGGTTTTACAAAAATTATGAAGTTTACAAAACTGCTACGCCAATTGGGTAGTTACCTGATATCACTTTTACTTGGTATGCTTTTGTGCTTTGGTGGCTTCCATTTTCTCTCGTCTCAAGCTGAGCCTTTTGCGGAACCATCCCTAAATAATCAGGAAAATACTTCTGCTCCCTTAGACTTAGCTAAAAATCTCGTTGCTAAAGATCGCGATAGCTTTGTCTCCGCAGCTGTAGCCCGCACTGGTTCTGCAGTGGTTCGTATTGACACAGAAACAGTTGTCACCAGAAGCATTGATCCGTTTTTTAACGACCCTTTCTTTCGAGAATTTTTTGGAGAACAATTTCGCTCTCATCTTCCTCAAGAACGAAGAATTGCGGGACAGGGTTCAGGGTTTATTATCGACGGAAATGGGATAATTTTAACCAATGCTCATGTAGTCAACAAGGCTGATAAAGTCACCGTTACCCTTAAAGATGGACGTACTTTTAATGGACAAGTCCGAGGAACCGATGAAGTCACTGACTTGGCAGTGGTGAAAATATCTCCCCAAGAGGATAAATTGCCAGTTGCTCCTCTAGGAGACTCAGCTAATCTTAAAGTAGGAGATTGGGCTATTGCCGTAGGGAATCCGGTAGGATTGGATAATACTGTCACCTTGGGGATTATCAGTACCATCGGCCGTTCAGCCGCTAAAGCTGGAATTCCTGATAAGCGTCTCGATTTCATTCAAACTGATGCGGCAATTAACCCGGGGAATTCTGGAGGCCCTCTCTTAAATTCTCAAGGGGAAGTGATTGGCATTAATACAGCTATTCGTGCCGACGCGATGGGAATCGGTTTTGCTATTCCTATCAATAAAGCCAAAACTTTGCAAAATATTTTAGTCAGTGGACAAAAAGTTCCTCACCCCTATATTGGGGTCCAGATGGTTAATCTCACTCCTGAACTGGCTCGGGAAAATAACAAAAATTCTAACTCACCCATTCTCATCCCTGAAGTTGAAGGAATTTTGGTAGTACAAGTTGTCCCTAATACTCCTGCTGCTAAAGCTGGAATCCGTCGAGGAGACGTCATTGTAGGAGTTAATGGAAAATTGGTGACTGACGGTAGTGAATTACAATCCATTGTAGAAAATTCAGGTCTCAATGCTCCTTTAAAGCTCCAACTTTATCGTGGTGATCACGTTACTTATTTAACGGTAAGAACTGCTCAATTAGAAGGAACACCCTAAACAAACACGGACTGGTGTGGTAGTTGATTTGCCACACCTCGACAATTTATTTAGAAGACTATGAATCGCCTGTGGATCAAAAACTATTTCGAAATTCGACGAAGAAAGATTACAATCTTAAACTTATTAAGATGTATAAATCAAAAAATTGTGGTTTGAAGGTATAAACTAGAATTTTCGGAGCGACGACATAAACAAGTACCAATCGATAATAGATCAGTAACGTTATTGTTAGTATCTACGTCATTGTTAAAATCCTAAGCGGTCTTCTGCATCCAAAAGATGAATGTGGTGTTCACAGGGACTCAACTTCTTCTATAGTTTATCATAGACAATGAACTTAGGCATAATTGCAGAACGGATTAAATAACGATTATGACTTCCACTTTTTTTATTAAACCCATGTCCATTAGAGTGTTTAACTCTAATAGTTTGTCCATGATAACATCGGTTGGGATTCATGCGTTGTTGTTGGGTCTGCTGCTTCCTAACTTAACTTACTTAAATCCTTTACAAAAGTCGGACTCTAATCGACGTGACGTTGAAATAATCGAGTTAACCTCTGCTGAAATAGCACGTTTACCAGATCAGTTGCCATTGTCGGATATACATAACTCTCTTGAGAGTTTACCCGCCGATATACCTGTCCTAGACTCCTTTTCCTCAAACTATTCCGCGCCCAATACTTTTAATACTTTACCAGTTCCTCCTGCTTTACCTGCGTTACCTGCCCTTCCGTCCCTAAGTTATACTCGTCCTTCTTTTCCTAGATCACTTCCTAAACCACAGCGATCACTACCAACTGCTCCCCCTCTAAATCTGCCTTCAAGACTGCCCGTCCCCCCTCAATCTACTTTTAGGCTGGACAAACCCCAATCTCCAACTCCCCGATTTCCACCTATCTCTGAAAGACCCGATTTCGGTCTGTCGAAAGCTCCAGTTCCCATTGATCAATTAATCAATCAAGGTAGAAATGATCGTCCATATGCACCTACTTCGCAAAACCCCATTACCCGCGATGTTACGCCTCCTCAAGTAGCCCTTAATGCAGAGCAAGCCCGAAAAGATAAACTGATTAGTAATTTAGTACGTGAGACAATTGAAGGAGCGGACAATCTTCGTTACAACAGGAATAATACAACTAATGAAGATGCAAGGCGCAATGATGCTCAGTGGATGGCAAAAATAGGCAGTCCTGTTACTAAAAAAGAGAATTGGCAAGCTTTAAGAGGAGATTATCCCAAAACGGCTTGTTTAAGACATTTAGAGGGGACAGCTATCTATGGTATCACTGTTAACCCTGGGGGTGATGTGGCTAAAAATCCTTATCTTATTAAAAGTTCAGGTTATGGCGTTTTGAACCAACAAGCTTTTAATCAAATTAAGTCCACTAATTTTAGTACAGACGGTCAACTTCAACACTACCGAGTAAAGATATCTTTTAATTTTGATCCAAAAATTTGTCCTGATGTTACCCAACGTTCACAAAGCCAACAAGACAAATCCACAACACTAGAGACTCCAGCTGAATCAGCTCAACCAACTTCTGAGGGGAACCCAGAACCAACAATTCGGGAAGGGTCAATACCAGAGACTCCGGCTGAATCAGCTCAACCAACTTCTGAGGGGAACCCAGAACCAACAATTCGGGAAGGGTCAACACCAGAGACTCCGGCTGAATCAACTCAACCAACTTCTGAGGGAAACCCAGAACCAACTACTACTCCAACCTTTAGCAAGAATGCTCCCCCTCTCCCTCCTAGTACTAAAAAATGAGTAACTCCAGTTACTTTAGAGAACTTTTAGCAAAACCTGTTCAATGGTCAATAATGTTTTGATAACCTAATTAAGGACTTTGAAAGTTATTTAGCAATTGTCGTCCAAAACTTCTAGACTAGAAAAACTTGACAAGGATGTTAAATTCCAAGTAGTATGGTAAGTCGACGGTGCATCAGGGGCTATAACTCAGTTGGTAGAGTGTCACAATGGCATTGTGAAAGTCAGCGGTTCGAGTCCGCTTAGCTCCATCAGGGAATGGAAGAGAAAGTAAATTAGTCGTTCATTTTTACGATTTGTTCTTATTGATTCTCAAAAGCGTCTAGGTCTAGTAAATAACACGGCTTCAGCTTGTTTTTTTTTGGAGAAACTTGATAATTGACGCTTTTTCTAAAAACCCTAATACAATGCCATTTTTTTGAATCACGGTTAGTTGCTGACGAGGATCATCCTCTAAAATTTTTACTACTTCTAACAAAGATTTATCTGCTTCAATTGTGATTATACCATCATTAATGGGCTGCATTATTTCTGAAATTTTTAACTCAGTCCATTGGGAAGTAGAAATTTTATTCAAAGCATCTGGTTCGAGAATTCCCGATAGTTTTCCTTCTTCATTAATTATTAAAAACTTCTTCCACTTCCTCTTACCAATTACATAATCATTAACAAATTTTCTCAGGTTAAAACTATCAGGAACTACAGGACTATAAGGAATTACTGCATCTTGGGCTGTATAACCACTTAAAGTTTCTTGAAACCTAGCAGACTGACCAGAAAATACTGCATTTTGTAATAGGAAGAAACCAATTAATAATGTCCAAAAATTTCCAATAGGACTAATTCCTAAAATTGCTAACCCACTGATAGTAACAGTCAACCAACCGAAAATTTGTCCAACGCGACTAGCAAAAATAATTCCTTTATTTGGATTTCCAGTGATTTTCCAAACTAATGCTTTAAGAATATTGCCACCATCTAAAGGTAGACCAGGAATTAAATTAAATAATCCTAGAATTAAGTTAATTGAAGCAAGTAGTGAAACAATTGCTTCAACCGGTGCACTAAAGGAGAAATTAACTTGAATTAGGTTCAATACAGCAAAGATCACTAAACTAACAGCGGGGCCCGCAATCGCTACCCAAAATGCTTCTAAGGGTGTTTCAGATTCTTTTTCTAAACTAGCTAATCCTCCAAACAAAAATAGAGTAATGGACTTAACATTAATTCCTTGGGAAAGTGCAACAAAACTGTGCCCCAATTCATGAACGACCACAGAAGAAAATAGTAACAATGCAGCAAAAAGACCTAAAACCCAAGGGACAATCCCTACTAATTGCGGAAATAATGCCAACTGTCTCCCATAACTGACAGCAACTAACCCCAGAACTAGGAACCAAGAAGGATTCACATAAAAAGGAATCCCGAACAAATTGCCAACCCTTATATTATTATTCATGGGTGGAACCTCCTATTTAATTTATAAAATCTGTTTCAACGACTCCACTCTTACCTAATCTCATTGTAACGAGATGTAAAATTAATGAGACTTAAAAATAACAGTAAAATCCGTCTTACTAAGTTCGGTTATCTACAGCAATTATGAATTATGCCTTATGAATCCACGGTTAACCATAGTTCGGTCGATACAATGACGGTCTGTTCTTTACAGACAAAAAGACACTATTTATACATAGATTGAAATAACTATGACAACTCTAACTCGACGAGATATTCTAGGAATTGCTGATCTTAATGCTACCGAACTTAAGAATGTTCTAGAATTGGCAGCACATCTTAAAAATGGGGGACAGTCGCCTATCTCTCAAAAGGTCCTAGGACTTTTATTTTATAAAGCTTCCACTCGCACCCGTGTTTCCTTTAGCGTGGCGATGTATCAGTTAGGAGGACACGTAATAGATCTTAATCCTAGTGTTACTCAAGTGGGGAGAGGGGAACCTATTGCCGACACTGCTAGAGTTTTAGATCGCTATTTAGATATTTTAGCTGTTCGCACATATAAACAAGAAGACTTAGAAACCTTTGCCAAGTATGCGGAAATTCCCATTATTAATGCTTTAACTGACTTGGAACATCCCTGTCAAACTTTAGCCGATTTGTTGACAATTCAAGAGAATCTAAACACCCTATCCGGCATTACGGTTACTTATCTTGGGGATGGAAATAATGTTGCCCATTCTCTAATTTTAGGAGGAGCGTTAATGGGGATGAAAGTTAATATTGCCACTCCTGATGGCTATCAACCAAATAGTCAGATTGTTGACAAGGCTAAAGAATTAGCAGTAGACGGATTTGAGGTTATGATAACTAATGACCCTATTAAAGCTGCTAAAGATTCTCAAGTACTTTACACTGATGTTTGGACAAGCATGGGACAAGAAGATTTAGCAGCTTCAAGAATTCCCTTATTTGAACCCTATCAAGTTAATGAAGCCCTACTGAATTATGCTGATAAGGAAGCCATTGTTTTACATTGTTTACCTGCTCACCGCGGAGAAGAAATTACTGATTCAGTTATTGAAGGGAAACATTCCCGAGTATGGGAACAGGCAGAGAACAGAATGCATGCCCAAAAAGCATTGATAGTAAGTTTATTAGGAATAAATAGTTGATGGGTGGTGAACCTTCCGTCAATTTTTGAATACATTAGTCAGAAGCAAAATTCCAGAAATCATTGAACAACCTGGAAATAGGCTTGAAGTGAGAACTCTGTCTGCAGTGGAATACTTACAGAGCTTAAAAAATAAATTGATCAAGGAATCCCAAGAACCTGCCCAGGCTAATTCTAACAATATTTCGTAGGAGTTAGGAGATTTATTTGAAGTTATCGATAATATTCTAATTGCTTACGATATTCCTCGTGAGAAGGTAATTAATAAACAGTAAAGAAAAAGGATGAGGCAGCTTCAATCAATGTCTTCAGTTGATTTGGACTGAAACTTAACCCTAGGAATAGTAAAATACAAACAGATATTTTTCCAAAAATTATCACGGAAGAAAACTTATTAAAATATGTAATGACATACATATTTACTCAAAATGATACCGAAATATTCAAACAAACTTTTAAAGCAACGAGTAGTTACGGGTTATTCAGGTTGAATGTTCCTCAACAATGGGATACAAAAAGGGTATCTTAACTTAACCTATCGTCATTTTCAAATTTTAGTAGTTCAGCGTTCTGATGTTAGCTTTCTTGCAAACCTAACATCAGAATGCTGTCTCAAAGTTTATATTGAATCCTAACGTTCTCTTCATACAAATCTATCTACCCTTGATGGCTATTGGAAAAACTTTAGTAGAAATAGAATTCTCACGATTGTATCGCTAAGGAAAACCCTTGATGTAAGCTGTCCCACTGAAAAGAGAATATTGCTTAACGGAAAAAGTTTTTTGTATCATGGGGCAGAATATCTTTAAAGAGTTTATCGTCGGCACAATTTTATCCACATCAGAAAATCTTTATGGGATAATCTCTTTTCATACAGAAACGGGATAAAGTGTTAATCTTCCTATGGAATTAGCCGTGATGGGAGTCGTCGGTAGGTACAACCTTAACAGATTGGTTTTTACCTAGTGCTCGTCTAGTCTCTTTGTATCTTCTGTAAACTATTCAAAAAAATAGACAAGAATGTCCTTCAAGATAGATTTTTTGTCTTAGAAAAGGCTAAAGCAGGTTTAAATATTCTTGAACAAGTCTATCAAAGAAAAAATTTTCTTTTTTTTCCCAAGTCTTAGATTTTCTGAGAGAAGACGTTACTCATTGTACGAAGATAATCTTAGAATATTTGTTGTCTGATCGAGTTTTCCATAAAAAATGGTTACGGTTGCGGAGATAAGTTATTAATTTGGACCAAAAATACACTCAGACCACGGTCACGGCTTCTGGGGGAAAAGTCCATTTCTTATACCATCCAGCCTAGCTTGTCTATTGAGAAGTGTTAATGTTTACAGTATCAAGATAAATCATTCAAATTATGGAAAAATTAAGTCAGTTGCGTTCCCGATCATTTTGAAAATACAACTGAGAATTGTAGCACTGCAGATATAGTTTGGTGGTAGGATATCGCCTTCCCAATCTCAATTTCATGGGGTCGAGTTTCACCATCTGCTTTTTTGGAATAATGAAATGATGCTACTGCTTATTGATTCTGAAAATGTATTCAAGACAACATGAATATCAGCAGGTATTTTAGAGCAGATTAAATACACTATCAAAGCTTACTTCCAAGAAGCGGTAATCTTAAACTTTTAAAAAAACAAAACGGTTCTAATAGATTCTAATTATGACTAAAATTTTACTTTTGCCCGTTGCCCGATTCTAAGTCTCTTCTTCTGAGGGAGGGGAGAGAATAAGTAGGCAACTCTAAATAAACCTTAAAAAAGCAAATAACTTTATAATTTTGTATTTAGGCAATTAGACTGTAATTCATACTATTTTCATTGATATTTTTTATAGTGTTTAGTTTAGAGTATTATTTTGGCAATTTTATAATTCTTTATTGAATGCTATTTCTCTTTTATTTTATTCAGTGATAATTCTTTTTGAAGAAATAGACATGATATTTTCTTAAAAATTCCAGTTTAGTTTAAATTTAATTAATTGTGTTAATTAGTTCTTTATAAAAAAATATTTATCGTATTTATTCTTTTGTTCTTTCCGTATTGTTTGATTTTTTTTGACCATTTTGATTGAAATATCTTTACTATTTAAGAGTCTTTTTATTCAGAAATAATATCAAGTCTGATCATCTTTTTTTAGAAAAAGTAAAGTAATTGTTGGTTCCTAATTAAGTTTTTAAATACTTCTCTGAGAGCTATTCAAAATACTTTATATTTTTTCTTTCCAAGTTTTTTCTTTCCCTTCTACTTTTAGGACAATTCTACAATTACTATTTTCCTTGAGTAATAAATTCATAAATCGTTTTTGTAATCATAATTTCTGAGATGTTTACAAATCTGTATTTTTTTTCACTTTATCTTACCTTGTATCTGAACACAACGCCTCTACCTCTTATTTCAGAGGTGATTTTCAAGTCAAAAGCAAACTTTCACAGCTCCCGATTTTTGTAATTATGTTAGCCGAATTGCTGGGCAGGTTGTCAGTCAGCTATCGTTTTTTATTTAAAAATTTTTCCATTTTGGATTTATTGCAACTTACAGTATTTACTATTTAATTTGAGTCAAACTAAACTTCTTATAACAAGAATAATAAAAAGAGGGCAAAAGCCCCCGCTCAAAATGTTAGTAAGCTAAGGTTTCTAGAGTTTCTCGGAGATAACAGCGCACCTGTTGGTCGAGAAGAGAAGAATCATGATCTGTGGTCTGGCGGCGAGACTGCCACTGTTTAAAACCAGAACAATCAGCAATTGCCTGTTTTAAATGCTCCCAAATTTCATGATCTTGATCATACTTACGATTACGGGAGAGAGTTGAACTCAACATAAGAAATTCATCACATGACTAACATTATATTTCTTTAAGAATAACTCAGATAATTCGGAAGATTCTGATAACTTTGAGACAAATTTTTAAAAAATATGAAGTTTTTGGATAAGTTTATTCAGAAGAGGACGAAAATTCAACTTTGATCGGGAGAATTTTTTGTACACGAAGTCCACAAACGGTAAAGTCTTGGAAAATTTTTTCGGTTGTATAAGGTTCAATGGTTAGCCATTGTTGTTGAGGAGTCAAGAGAATACCAATAATTGCGATGGGGATTTGAACAAACAGATTACTCAACAAAAAACCGATCGCCGCAATAAACAATCCTAGTATTCGCCATTGAGGTAGTGTAGCGACCGTCATTGCCCCTAGGGGAGCGAATAGATAAAGTTCCCATAGAACACCTAACATAGCAAACGCCGCGACCACCGTCAAAATTCGGATGTTTCGAGTTTTTAATGATCTTAAAATTTTACGTTGTTCAACGGTCAAACTATCAGGATGAAGGGAGAGCAATAATACACTAAAAATATCGAAGGGTCGAGTCAACTGCATCAAGAGAATTGGAACCACTCCAAACACTCCAACAATGAAAAGTTCTAGCCAAAACAGAGGTAAGGGTTCTCCTACAGCTAGTCCTAATAAAACTAATTGTAAGCTTAAAGGAGCAACAGCGATTCCGGCTAGATGAATCCATAAAAACGGTTCCGAACGAAAGTTATTCATAATACCAAAAGAACATAATTCAGAATAAATAAAGCCCATAATTGCTGATAAACTAGCTATTATGGACTTTTTGTTGTCTTACCTCCCCGCTAAGGTACGACGTTTCATCACCATTTCGTAAGCTTCAATGATATCCCCCTCTTGCCAATCACTGAATTTGTCGATTCCGACACCACATTCATAACCGGCGTTAACCTCACGGGTAAGTTCTTTAACCCGTTTAAGAGAATCGAGATTTCCTTGATAAACTATATTGTCGCCGCGCCGAACTCTAACAAAGCGGTTTCGTACCACCTTGCCAGACTGGACATAACAACCAGCCACTGCTCCCCGTCCGAGGGGAAAGACAGCCCGAACCTGGGCTTGTCCAAGGGGAGATTCCACTTCTTCAGGTTCGAGTAACCCTTCCATAGCTCCTTGAATATCATCGAGGAGTTTGTAGATAATGTCGTATTCTCGAATATCTACTCCTTCGTGGTCAGCCGTTGCCCTAGAGCCACTAGCAAGGGTAGTATTAAAGCCGATTACCACCGCACCACTGGCGGCCGCTAAGTCTACATCAGTTTCAGTAATTTCCCCAGGAGCAGCCAGGAGAATTCGGATTTGAACTTCATCTTGAGGTAACTGTTCTAGGGAGCCAAGAATTGCCTCTACAGACCCTTGAACATCAGCTTTAACAATAAGATTGAGTTCTTTAAGTTCTCCTTCTTGAGCTTGAGCCGAAATGGTACTGAGAGTAACGCGACGAGAAGACGTTGCTTGTTGCAGACGGGTTTGACGTTGGTCAGCTGCTCCTTGTTCAGCTACGACGCGGGCTTCTTTTTCACTGGCATAGACATCAAATTCATCTCCCGCAGAGGGAACGTTATTAAGTCCGAGAACCTCAACAGCAAATGAGGGAGAAGCGGCCTCAACTTTTTCTCCGCGATCATCAATCATGGCACGGATTTTACCGAAGACTGAGCCAGCAACAATGGCATCTCCTACCCGTAAAGTTCCATTCTGGATAAGGAGGGTGGCTACTGGTCCCCTAGTACGATCAAGGTTAGCTTCGATGACTGTTCCTTTAGCGAGACGATGTGGGTTAGCTACCAATTCTTCTATTTCCGACACCAGGATAATCATCTCTAGGAGAGTATCAAGGTTTTCCCCTTTGAGGGCACTAACGGGAACCATAATGGTATCTCCTCCCCATTCTTCAGAAAGTAAACCCAATTCTGCTAATTCTTGTTTGATGCGATCAGGGTTAGCTTCAGGTTTATCGACTTTATTGATAGCTACTAATAAGGGAACCTTTGCTGCTTGAGCGTGACTAATCGCTTCTCGTGTTTGAGGTTGAACTCCATCATCAGCAGCTACTACCAGGATCGCAATGTCTGTTACCTTAGCTCCGCGCGCTCGCATAGCGGTAAAGGCTTCGTGACCAGGGGTATCCAAAAAAACAATCTGTTCTGATTGTCCATTATGTTTAATATCCACATGGTACGCCCCGATGTGTTGAGTAATTCCTCCAGCTTCTCCTTGAGCGACCTTGGTTTGACGGATGGAGTCGAGCAAGGTAGTTTTTCCGTGATCGACGTGACCCATAATAGTGACTACTGGAGGACGACGCTGAAGATTATCTAAGTCGTGTTCATCGAGCATTTCCGTATCTTTAGTCGCTGCAGCTTTGACTTCGGGGACTTCCACTTCCACCCCTAATTCTTTTGTGACTAACTGAGCCGTTTCGAGATCTAGCGTCTGGGTAATATTAACTGCAATTCCCTTAGAAAAAAGATTTTTAATAATTTCAGTTTCAGGAATTTGCAGCCTATTAGCGAGTTCTCTAACTGTCAGATTACTGTCGAGAATAATAATTTCAGGACGTTGAACAACTTCTTGACGTTCGCGACGTTCTGTTTTCTGACGCGTTGTTGATCCCCCACCGGTATCTGGTTTGGGCATTGGCTTTTTAGGCTTGCTGACAGCAGCTGGTTTCGTCTGAGATTGAGGTTTAGGGGGACGAGCTGTAGAGAGACTTGCAGTTAAAGGAATAGGATTGAGACCAGTTGTTGACTCAAAATCTTCATCTTCTTCGTCAAGACGTTTAGTCCGACGTTTCGCTTTTGCAGCTCCTTTGTTTTTCGCCTTAGACTCACGTTCTTCCTCTTCTTCTTCCCATTTTTTCTGTTTTGAAGGACGCGCTGATGTGGGACGTTTTAAGGTTGGTTTCGGTTTTAAAGCCGTTTCAAGAACATCATCATCGACTTCTGAATCATCAATTTCGTCTGATGGGGGTTTTACCGAAGGAGCAATTAATTCAAGGGTTTCCTCTTTTTGCAGCCTCGCAACTTGCGGTCGCTGGAGATCCAGTTTAGCTTTGATTTTAGTTATTTTTTTATTAGGAGCCGGAGTTTCAGCGGAAACTGTTTTTGGAGTCTGGATAGTCTCTAACGAGAGTTTATTCTGTGGCTCAACTCTGTCTGTCGGTTCAGGTTTAGAGATAAGCTTCAAATCTGACTTCCCGGAAGAAGATTTCTTAGAAGATTGAACTAGAGGTTTAGATAGTTGGGGGGGATTAAGAAGGGTCGGAGTAGGTTCAAGTTCTTGGCTATCTTCAACTAGAGGAGTTATAAGTTTTTCGGAGGGCTTAGTTTTATCAGGAAGTTTTGGCTTCTCACTAGGATTAACGACCGTTTCCTCTTCGTTTGATGCTTTTTGAGGCGATTCTTGGGAGTATGCAGGGGGTTGAGGGAGTTGTGGTTTAGCAGGTGGACGAGGGGGAGCTACTAAGGTTGGAGAAGAACCCTGAGGTTCTCTTGGGGCTTGAGTAGAGGAACTCTTATGAATTTGCTTATGATGAATAGCTAAAATTTGTTGTTTGTTTTTTCCCTTAGGAGATGCTTGTTCTTTTTGGTTTGTTGTTTGGCTTGCAACGTATTTAATTGCCATGGCCTTGATCCGTTCAGCCTGGGATTCACTAATCGTGCTACTGTGGCTCTTAACAGGAATGTTAAGCTGGGTGCAAATTTCTAGGATATCTTTATTTTCTAGGTTCAACTCTTTCGATAAATCGTAAATTCTAACTTTTTGTGCGTTGTTCATCCACTATCCCCTTGACTAGGTTTGTGTTGGTTTAAAGACTTAGCCCCTTGGCTTTTGAGCAACGGGCAAGTTCTGGGTTTGGTCAGTTCCATCCGACTACAATCATGATGATCTTATAAAATGACCTTACTCTTATGCTAACGACCAAAGACATCAAGACGCATCCGTAATCCGTAATAACCTAAATGTTAGGAATTGGGAAGTTTAGCTGATACAGACTCGGCACTTAGTATCTGCCAACGACTCCATAGGATTTGATAAATACTGTCAGGGACATTAGTCCTAAGCATTTTACCCAAACGGTCCTTTTTGCTGGCGTTGTACAAGCAACTCTCCTGAGGACAGATATAAGCAGATCTCCCCATCCCCTTATCTAATTGTACCTGTCGAGATGAATGAACTCGAACAATACGCCAAAATGTCTGTTTTGGTGCTATCTTACGACAACTAATACAACGTCGATAATTAGGCTGCATAACTAATGAAATGATTATTCACTCTCCTGAGATTCAATGTTTAAATACAAGGTCAGTTTCGTCATTGTCTTTTTCATTACTCAAAAGCTCTGATTTATCAGAGAGTTGTTGTTCTTTGTTGATTTCTAGCTGATAGGTAGCCGTATCTTTGATGTCAATTTTCCACCCAGTTAAACGGGCAGCTAAGCGGACATTTTGACCCTCTTTGCCAATGGCTAAGCTCAATTGGTCTTCGGCGACCAAGACTAGAGCATGGCGTTCATCAGGGTTAATTAAAACCACTTGATCTACTCGGGACGGACTGAGGGCATTGGCAATATAGGTAGCAGGATCGGGAGACCAACGGATCACATCAATTTTTTCTCCCCGCAGTTCGTTAACTACTGCTTGAATTCGAGAGCCTCTAGCTCCAATACAGGCTCCTACAGGATCTACATCTCGCTCTAGGGTATCTACCGCAATTTTAGTTCTCGGACCGACATAGCGAGAAGGGGGATTAGCTTCACGGGAAACAGCCACGATCCGCACGATTTCTTCGTCTATTTCAGGGACTTCTACAGTAAATAGATCGACAACTAAACCAGCTGCTGAGCGCGAAACGATCAGTTGAGGTCCACGATGGGAGCCTTCTCGAACTTTTTTAAGGATAACTTTGAAACTAGAATTGGCACGATAATTGTCATTAGGTAGCTGTTCTCGTTTGGGTAGGATTGCTTCAACCTCGGGTTGGCTAAAAGAACTTTGGACGGCGACGATCGCATCTTGGCGCTCAAAGCGTAAGGATCTTGCATTCAGAACTGTCCCTTCAAGATCATTAAATTCTTCTTGAATAATTTTACGCTGTTGATCTCGTAATTTTTGCAAAAGAACTTGTTTGGTTTGAATGGCCGCCATGCGCCCAAAATCCTTTTGATTTGGGGTTACATCTAAAACTACTTCGTCTCCTAGTTGAGCTTCTGAAGCAACTTCTTGGACTTCTTTTAGAGAGATGTGATGGTCGGTGTTATCGACTAATTCCACAATTCTTTTAGTAGAGAGGATGCGAAACCCTTCTTCTTCAATGTCTAGTTCTACTTCAAAATTATTAAAGTATTCATCATGAAATTGCTGACGATCTAAGCTTTGGGAACGACGATAACGCTCATATCCTTTGAGTAACGCTTCTCGCAAGGCTTCTTGGACGGCAGATTTCGGCAAATTGTGCTGTTGGCTAATTTCATCAATCATTTTAGCCAGACCAGGTAAGCTGATAAGGGACATGGTTATGGACCTCCTTGACTTAAAGATATAGAGTTTGGTTAGGAATGGTCATCAAGTGTGATTGTGGTAATTAGGTCCCGAGGAATTGTAATTGCCCGTCCTTTTTGGTTCAAATAAACGCTCTCCGTATCTCGTTCCTGAAGTCTGCCTCGCCATTCTTTTTGATTTAAATACGGGGTATAGGTTGTAACAATGACGGCAAATCCCTTGAATGACATAAAATCACGATCGCTATTTAGTTCTCGAGAAACTCCTGGGCTAGAAATTTCTAAAACATAGGAACCTGAAATGACTTGGGACTCATCAAGACTAGTTTCTAAGGAGCGACTTACCCCTTCACAATCATTTAAGCTTATATCCCCTTGTGGGTTACAAATATTTATACGTAACACAGGGGGTCTTTTGTTGGTCTGAAAAACAACATCAACGACTTCCAGTCCGAGGTTTTCGGCGATCGGGGTAGCTATTTTAATAATTTGTGAGATTATAGGGTTATTCATTGCGGCTTAGGCACTAAAAAAAGCGGGTTTCAGCCCACTTCCTTTGAACGTCAATAATTTGGAAGGGTTGCAAAAGATACCATGATTACCTGTCCTGGTTTACTAGTCTAGCAAACTTTTAGTCCCTTTTTTCTAGTTTGGAATTAGGGACACTTTGGTGTATTTAAAGAATTTATATTCAACTACTAGTGATCTTAGCTTCTTGGCGTAAGGTACGAGTCCGTTCTAAAATTTGTTCAAAATCTTCGGTAGAAAGTCGTCTAACATAATTGATTTTAAATTTTTCTAGCAAATCATAGAGAAATATTTCTATCTGTTCAATACTTTGTTGGTCTTGTAATTCTATGATCATAGTGTGTGTTAATTTATCGACTAATTTCTCAAAAAATTTATTAAAACTAGGATCTTGAATTAACACTTGTTTGAGTCCTTTAGATAATCCTTGATAAAGTTGAGAAGCAAGTTTTTGGGTTAATTGGTCTTTCATAAATTCAAACCCAGGTAAATTTACTAAGTTAGAATAAGCTGATATCTCAATTAAAGCTTTCTTAAGATTGTACTCAATAAATACCTCTGCTTCTGGACGAATTTCCGGAATAACTTTTTCCACTAATAAATAACCAATTATTTTAATAATTTCTCCAATTTCATTAGTATCTTCAGCATTGATATATAGATTAGTATTAGTCTTTTTTAAGATATTACGGATTGTTCCTTTTTGAACATAAAATTGAACTTGATTAATAACGTTAATGATCACTATTTCGGTAATTTCTTGGGCAATTCCGGAAACAAATCCTTGACTTGTTTGTTTTTTAATCGCTTTTACATTAATTAAATTAGATTTATCTAAGCGAATAATTAAGGGAATAATCCTCAACCAACGAAATATAGGAATCAACAAAAGAATATCATACCAACGCCACAACATGGCATCAAACCAATTTATTCCGGTATGACGACGACTAATATACCAACTTCGTGCCATAAGTTCTATAAAAAAGATAAGGGAAAAAGGAAAATCAATTAAGCCAAAATTATTAATAGGTTCTCCATTTTCCCCCACTGGACGAAAATAATTAGTTTCTAATAATGGTCTAATTTGATTGTTAAAAAAAATTAACTCATTTTTTAATCTATTTTTTTGCCAATTTTCTTGACTCCAAAATAGCTTAAAAGATTCTTTAGATGAAATATTTTTACTTCCAAATACATGCTTTCTTATTTTATTTTTTATTCTTTCTAAGGTTCCTATTTTATCAGCAACCAGAAATGGATTTTGTTCAATCATTTCTATACTTTGTTTACGGAGATAAAATAAAAGATAACTAATTTTTTGATCTTGGACTAAGTCACCTGTTTTGTTTATAAAAAAATTAAGTTTATTTACCGTTTTTAAATAATTTTCTGTTTCTCGATTAGGTTCAATTCCTTTCACCCAATCATAATATTTTGTTAATCTAAAAGGTAGAACTATTATAGGTTCTTTCGGTATTTCTTTCTCAAAAGCTCCAATCTTCAAATATAATTGAACTCTTCCTTGTAACCAAAAATCTCGTAAAGAAATATAGGTTAAATCAAAAATAACAAATCCGTAATTAACTAAAACTATTAAAGCTATTAATTTTTCAGAGAATGATTGTAAATGTAGATATTTTTTTCGAAAGTTTAAAAACAAATTTGTTAATGTCATATTTTAAACAGTTAGAGGTTAGAAGTATTTAGAAAAAATGATTTGAACTAGTTTAGTTTACCTTGTCTTCTGGAATAATGCTCATCTATTGAGTCTTTTCTTAATTAAGTCATTTGATTAATTTTGTTAGTTCTTGATGAAGTGATTACGTATAAATTCTAGTATCATATCTTTTTATTTTAAGCAGTACTCAAGAGAGTATATCAATAAAAGTTGTGAAGATTTTGCCTAGATTAGAGCGTAAGTTGTCTTTAGATATTTATAATAAAAATGTTATTTTAATTTTTAATTGTTATTGTTTTTATGATAGATAAAAATAATTATATCCAAAAAAAATACACCTACAAAATAGGTGGAAGTCTTTCTTTTGATCATCCAACCTATGGAGAACGTGTAGCGGATAAGGACTTATTAGAAGCTTTAAAAGCAGGAAAATTTTGTTATATATTTAACTGTCGTCAGATGGGAAAATCTAGTCTTAGAGTTCGTATGATGCATCAACTTAAAGAAGAGGGAATGACCTGTGCTTCAGTAGATATCACCAGTTTGGGAAGTAATATTAGTCAGCAACAATGGTATAGTGGAATTATCACCCAATTGTTTTTAGGATTTAATTTAACTGAAAAAGTCAATTTAAAAACTTGGCTAAAGGAAAAAAAAGATTTATCGGGGGTTCAAAAATTTCTTCTCTTCTTAGAAGAAGTTCTTTTAATTTATTCTCAAGGAGAAAAGAAATATATTTTTATTGATGAAATTGATAAGGTCATTAGTCTTGATTTCTCCCTTGATGATTTTTTTACCTTAATTCGATTTTGTTACAATCAACGAGCAGAAAAGCCTCAATTTAATAAGATTGTTTTTGCATTATTTGGAGTTGCTACTCCTTCGGATTTAATCCGTGATAAAACTCAAACACCGTTTAATATTGGGCAACCTATTGAATTAACAGGATTTACTCTGGAAGAGGTTAACCCATTAATTCCTGGATTAACTACTATTACAAATTCTCCAAAAAAAGTTTTAAAAGTAGTTTTAGATTGGACAGGAGGACAGCCTTTCTTGACACAAAAACTCTGTCAATTACTTCTGAACAAAGTAGATATTATTTATCCAGGAAAAGAATATGAAATTATTACTAGTATTGTACAAGAATTTATTATAAAAAATTGGGAATCTCAAGATGAGCCTGTTCACCTAAAGACGATTCGTGATCGTCTTCTTCTCAATGAGAAAAGAACTGGAAAATTACTAGGATTGTATCAAAAAATTTTAAAAAATGGCTTAGTTGAGGCTGATAATAGCCCAGAACAAACGGAACTGCGTCTATCTGGATTAGTGGTTAAGTGTAATAGTAAACTCATTGTTTATAACAAAATTTATCGAGAAGTTTTCAACTCCAAATGGGTCAGCAAAGAACTTGAAAAAATTCGTCCTTATTCGGAAGCAATTACTGCTTGGATTAACTCAAATCATCAAGATACCTCTCGTTTATTGCGTGGAAAAGCTCTTGAAGATGCCTTGAACTGGGCAATAGATAAAAACCTTAGCAATATTGATTATCAATTTTTAACGGCGAGTCAGAATTTAGATAAACAGCAAGCAGAAATTAACTTAGTAGCCGAGAAAAAAGCTAATGAAATTTTAACCCAAGCAAATCAAAAAGCTCAAAAAATGATCCGTTTTGGAATTGCTATTTTAGTCTTTTCTTTAGTAGGAGCAATTATTTTCTTTACTCAGGCAAGGTTAGCAATTAAAAAACAACAAGAAGCACAAAAAGGAACTCAATTAGAACAAGCTGGTAATAGTGCATGGAGACGATTTAGATTTGAACAAATTGAGGGATTGTTATCAGCAATGGAAGGAGTACAGCAATTACAAACTATCGTCAAAGACAAACGAATACTACAAGACTATCCCGCTACTAGTCCCATTTTAGCCTTAGAACAAATTCTAAATAAAATTCACGAAAAAAACAAATTAACTAGTCATCAAGATGCCGTTAATAGTGTTAGTTTTAGCCCGAATGGACAATTAATAGCTACCTCATCAAGTGATGGAACTATCCGTTTATGGGATTGGCAGGGCCGAGAGCAATTGATCATAACCGATCATCAGGGAAGTATATATCGTGTAGCTTTTAGCCCTGATGGTAAAAGTATCGCCACCGCCTCCCAAGATGACACCGCCAAAATCTGGACTTTACAAGGAAAAAAATTAGCAACTCTGAAAGGACATAAGTCATCAGTCTATAGTGTTAGTTTTAGTCCTAATGGAAAACGCTTAATTACGACTTCTAGGGACTATACAGCCAGAATTTGGGATCTCCAAGGACGACAACTGGCTATTTTAAAAGGTCATCAAAAATCCATTGATCATGGAATATTTAACCCAGATGGACAACGTATCGCCACTGCGTCACGAGATGGAACCGTTAAAGTATGGAATAGTAAAGGTAATCTTCTAACAACTCTGAAAGACGATGTAAACTCCTTCTATAGTGTCAGTTTCAGCCCTGATGGGCAACAATTAGCCGCCTCAGCCAAGGATGGGACTGTCAGAATTTGGGATAATCAAGGAAAATTAACTTTAACCTTGAAGGGACATCAGGAGTTGGTCAAAAATGTGACTTATAGCAAGGATGGTAAATGGATAGTGACAGGATCAAGTGATGGGACTGCCAGAATATGGAATAGCCAAGGGGAAGAAGTAACGGTTTTTCATGGACATCAAGAGCCCATTTATGATGTCGCCATTAGCAATAATGGTCAAAAGTTAGCTACTGCATCAAGTGACGGGACAGTGAAGCTTTGGGACATGACTTCTCCTATAACCAATGGGTTTAAAACCATTGATAATTATGTCACGGCGGTTAGTTTTTCTTCTGACAGTCAGTTATTAGCGATTGCTGCTGAAAATGGGAACGTTTATCTTTGGGATTTACACGGTAAACAGGTAAGACAATTCCAAGCCCATAATAGTGGCATTAATGATGTAAAATTTAGTCAAGATAATCAGAAACTAGTGACGACTGATAACAATGGTCGTGTCAGATTATGGAACTTACAAGGCAAATTACTCAGCGAATTATTTGATAATTTAGTCAGGGTTTATAGTGTTACTCTGAGTCCTGACAGTCAATTATTGGCGACAGCGACTCGTTCAGGAGAAGTTTGGCTATGGGATATTAAAAGTGCGTTTCCAAAGTTAATTAATAAATTTGCTGCTCATAATGAAACCATCCATCATATTAGTTTTGGTACAAGTGCCCAAACATTAGCCACTGCATCTGGAGATAGAACAGCTAAATTATGGGATTTAAAGGGAAATTTACAACAGTCATTTCTTGGTCATAAAGATCGGATTGATTGGCTAGATTTTAGTCCAGATAGTCAATATTTATTGACTGCTTCTAAAGACAGAACTGCAAGATTGTGGAAAATGAATGGCAATCTTTTAGAAGTATTTAAAAGTGATCTTTTCCCCATTTCTCATGTCAGTATTAGTCCTGATACTAACTATTTGGCAACTGCTTCAAGCGATGGAACTATTCGGTTATGGGATTTTCAAGGAAATCTTCATGCCAAAATAAAGGGCTATCAGCAGCCTATTGTAGGACTTAAATTTAGTCAAGATAGTCAACAGATTATAACGGTTGCTAGGAATGGCATTGTAAAAATATGGCCAGTACAAGAAGAATTTACTCGTTTAGAAAATCTTTTAACTCAAGGATGTCAATGGCTAGAAGACTATTTTATTGCTCGCCCCCAGGAAAAAGCTAGACTGAAAGTCTGTAAATAACTTATAGTCCATTCCCTAAATTCTATATCAAAAGTTATTGTTTATATAAATAAAAACAATAACTTAAACTAGATTTATCCTGTATGAATTTTTATCATATCCTTTGGTTTACAAAAAATATGAATACTTTGGCGGGAAACCTGTTCAAAAAACGATGACCATCTCGAAGCTTGGAATTAAAGTGAAGGCAGGGTTAAAGTAAATTGGTGTGTTCGTTTAGAACGAAGAGGAAAAAATTGGTGTTATGTTCCTGATTTATTTAGATATTTCTTATGAAAGACTGAAAATTATTGTATCAGAAAATAATGTTTATCTAACTGTCTATAAAATGGTCATTGAAATGATCAATGCTCAAAATTAAAAGCTTAGTTAAATATAGAAATTTATTTATTTTAGTTGATTAATGCTTAAGTAAATTATATCTTTCCAAGACTTTTTTTCAAAAGAAAACAATTTAATGATATATTAAAGAATAATTTATTAGCACAACTAATCCGATCATTCAGCAAATTTTAAATAAATTCAATCTAATTATAAGTATATTCAAATAATATAGAACTCTAAAAAATTAAATGTTCTAATTTTTTAGAGTTAAGCCAAATTATAAAGTAAGAAAAACAAGCTTTATAATTTAGCTATGTAAATAGTTGTTATTCTCAACAAGTTAGAGAATAAAATTGTAGATTACATATAATTATTGATCTTCCTGGACGCAGCTGAAAACAATTACATAAGAAATTACAGATAAAATAGTTGAAAACTATAACATACTTATATTCTGTTTTGATGTATAAAATTGTGGGATACTGAACCTTTTAAGGAGCCAATTTTAGGAGTAATAACCATGATGAATATAATCACCCCCCATGGTGGTCAATTGATTGATCGTATCTTGAGCGGCGCTAATAGACAAATTGCCCTTGAAAACGCCCATACTTTACCTCGATTAACACTTTCTAAGCGTAATCTTGCAGATCTTGAGTGTATTGCGACTGGTGTTTATAGTCCTCTCAATGGCTTTATCACTGAAGAAGAGTATCAAACAATCATTAACGATATGCGCTTAAAGGATGGTCTGGCGTGGTCTATTCCTGTTACTTTACAGGTTCCCAAAGCTGGTTCTGAAAAATATCGCCTAGATAATGATATTGCTTTAGTTCATCCTAATGGTGATATCTTGGCTGTCATAACCATTACCAGCAAATTTAAGCCAGATCAAAACCACGAAGCTCAAAAGGTCTATCGCACTACCGACGAAAATCATCCAGGGGTGAAGGCAATGCGAGCTGAGGGAGAAATTTACTTAGGTGGTCCTATCAACCTTGTCAACACTATTCCTCAAAGCAGTTTTCCTGAACACAGCTTTACTCCAAAAATGACTCGAGAAGAGTTTGCAAAGCGTGAATGGAAGACTGTAGTTGCTTTCCAAACCCGTAATCCCATCCACCGTGCCCACGAGTATATTACTAAAATTGCTCTCGAACTAGTTGATGGATTATTCATCAATCCCTTAGTTGGGATGACTAAATCTGATGATATCCCAGCCGATGTACGGATGCAATGTTATCTAACTTTAATTGATAAATACTATCCCAAAAACCGTACTTTTTTAGGCGTTTTTCCTGCTGCTATGCGTTACGCAGGTCCAAGAGAAGCCATTATGCACGCGATTGCTCGCCAGAATTATGGCTGTAGCCATTTTATAGTGGGACGAGATCATGCAGGAGTTGGAGATTATTATGGTACCTACGATGCTCAACACATTTTTGAAGAATTTCAAGAAGATGAACTAAAGATTCAGCCTATGAAATTTGAACATGCGTTTTATTGTACTCGCACTCAAACTATGGCGACTGCCAAAACTAGTCCTAGCACTCCTGAAGAAAGAATAAATTTGTCTGGGACTAAAGTCCGCAAGATGCTCAAAGATGGTAAGACTCCTCCTCCTGAGTTTAGCCGTCCGGAAATTGCCCAAATTTTGGTGGCATCAATGCAACAAAAATTAAGCTAGTCCAGTATCGTAAATCTCAACCTTTCGAGGATTTTAATAAAATTGGCCCTTCCAAACTGAGTGTTATAAATTAGTGGCTAATAATTTTTAAAATTTTTATTTTGACCGTATTCTCCTAAGTTATAACCTTATAAGGTTATAACTTTTAACTTTTGCTTGTTGTGATTTTGTCACAACTAGTCCAGAAAAATTATAATAATCTTCTTCTAAGCCTTTCTCATTCCCAGTCTAATTCTTTTCGTCCAAATAAACTATTTAAGTTTCATTAAACGACTAATTAATAGTTTGTAGTGAGAATCAAAAACTATTAGGCCATACTTTAATACTTGGAGTAGTTCATAAACTTGATATGATTAGCAACGGTTGGCTGTTTCAATCACAAAAAAGTCCGAACTCTGCCAACTTGCAACTTTCAACCTCTGACTTGAAGAATCTATTTTGACTACCTCTACTCTATTCCGAAAAGTCCGATTATTAGATCCTTTCTCCAATACCGACACCATTGCTGATGTTTGGTTAACTGAAGGAAAAATTCAATCCATTAACTCTCATATTGACTTTTTAAACCCAGATACCACTGTCATTGAAGGACAAGGATTGATTCTAGGTCCAGGTTTAGTCGAGCTTTATAGTTATAGTGGCGAACCTGGATTTGAATACCGAGAAACTTTAGCTTCTCTTGCTGCTTCAGCGATTGCTGGAGGGTTTACCCGTGTAGCTATCTTACCCGATACAATTCCAGCCATTGATACATTAGCGGCTCTATCTTTCTTACAGCAAAAATCCCAAACTTTGCAAATATCCCCTAAGCTTTATTTTTGGGGAAACTTAACTGTGGGAGGAAAAGGAAGAGAAATGACGGAACTAATAGAATTGGCAACAGGAGGAATTTTAGGATTTACCGATAGTCAAGGAATAGAGGATTTAGGGTTGTTACGACGAATATTAGAATATATTAAACCAATAGGGAAACCAGTAGCCTTGGTTCCTGAATGTCGCTCTCTTAAAGGAAATGGAGTGATGCGTGAAGGACCTCTATCGATTCGGTACGGACTTGTAGGAAACCCTCATATCAGTGAAACAACGGCTATTGCCACTATTTTAGAGATGGTAACTGTCATCAACACTCCTGTACATCTTAGGGGAATCTCGACCCATCGGGGAGTGGAATTAGTTGCCTTGGGGAAAGCGAAAGGAATACCCATAACTGCTAGTACATCTTGGCTGAACTTACTATTAGATACCCAAGATATTGCTAATTATGATCCCAATTTACGCTTAGAACCACCACTAGGGTATGTAAAAGACCGTCAAGCTCTCAAAGATGGAGTAAAACAAGGAATTATTGACGCAATTACCGTTAATCATCGCTCTTATAATTATGAAGAGAAAACAGTCCCTTTTGCTCAAGCCCCTCCAGGAGCGATTGGGCTAGAATTAGCCTTACCACTATTATGGGAGAATTTAGTCGTTAGCGGAGAATTAACTCCTCTACAATTATGGAGAGCTTTAAGCAATAACCCTCGAAGGTGTTTAGGACAAGAGTTAACTCCTTTGAAGGTGGGACAACCGGCAGAATTAATTCTTTTTGATCCCCAAAAACTCTGGACAGTGGACTCATCTAATCTTCACTGTTTAGGGATAAATACTTCCTGGTGGGGTCGTCAAGTTAAAGGACGGGTTGTCATGTCAATGAGGTCGCCAACTCAAAAGTCTAATGACTAATAGATAACTTTGGCATGCCACTGAGGTTATCTAAGAGGACTTATGTAACAATAAATACTGGGAACGCATAATTATAGCTGGCAAATAAGACACGGTTTAATGCTTAGCACTATGTAAGCAGGTGTTGTCAATATTAAAAAGCGTAAAGATAAATTGACAAATTATTCTGATAATAAGTACAGTGCAGATTCGTGTTGTGAAACCTGCTATTTTGTTTTTTATATTATCTGAATCTATAACAGAGTGGTTGGTCTAAGCTAATATTATCGGAAATTTTCACGAAGGTGTATCGATTAGTTATCGAATCTATCCAAACCATAAATCAGAGTATCAGTCTAAATCCTGAACAACGGCATTATTTAAAGCGAGTTTTGAGATTAAATGACGGTGATCACTTTGTGGCAATGAACGGACAAGGTCAATCCTACCTAGCACAATTGGTAGAAAATTCGGCTCAAATTTTAGAGATTTTTAAAGAGTTAACAGAACTCCCTATTGCGGTTACTTTAATAATTGCTCTTCCTAAAGGCAATGGCTTTAACGAAATTGTTCGTTGTTGTACTGAATTAGGAGTAACGACCCTAATTCCAACCATTAGTCGGCGCACTTTGCTTAAACCCAGTTCTTACAAACTTGAAAGATGGCGTAAAATTGCTACTGAAGCGGCCGAACAGTCGGAACGTCAAATTGTTCCTACAATCATCGAACCTATACCGTTTGAAAAACTTTTAACAAATGTAAACGGAACCGCTGTTGATCATTATATTTGTGTCCCCCGTAAGGAAGCAAAACATTTATTAACTTACTTGCCTAATTCTTCTCGAAGGTCCATAGTGATTGCCACAGGATGTGAAGGAGGTTGGACACATGAAGAAGTAGAAAAAGCTGTCACCTCTGGATTTCAACCCGTTACTCTAGGTCGTCGTATTCTCCGCGCTATAACCGCTCCCATTGTCGCTTTATCCTTAGTAACTTCTGTTATTGAACGAGAGCTTATGACAATTGAAATGTAGTTTAGAAAATCCTTAAAATTTATTAAAAGACTAATTTAACCTGAAATTTATTGTCAAGAGTTTTAATGTTAATC
Organism: cyanobacterium endosymbiont of Rhopalodia gibberula; assembly: GCF_003574135.1. GTDB lineage: Bacteria > Cyanobacteriota > Cyanobacteriia > Cyanobacteriales > Microcystaceae > Rippkaea. Next base: position 558,771 of record NZ_AP018341.1, read on the forward strand.
ACTCTCTTCATACTTATCCCGCTCTGTTTTTTCTGCTACATATCCTATGTTTCTATGCTCGAGCTGATCACTGAAGCTATTTTAAGGTAATGTCCTGAGAATAAATTACTCGATTCAATGCTATGATAGGTTGAATTGTGACAGTGACTTAAAATTATTTCCTGGTCTTAACACAACTGGCAAAAAACAACTTTGAAACTTGTTAGTGGAAAAACTAGAAATTCTTCGTCATTGCTCTGGAAAGACAGCGAAAAGTAGCTGAAAGATACCGATGGCTTATCGGCACATGCCCGTGGACTAGTAAGGAGCCACTTCCTAGGATGAGACGGGAGTTGAACGGTTTTTTGTCTAGTATTGCGTAGGTTTCATGAAGCACAATGGCCTATCCTAACAACTATGCACGACGACGACCTTAGCGTAATTGAAACGGCAGATCAATTTGGTGAACCATTAGATCTCTTGGACTGTGCTCGTTCTGAACTGCCGCCTCCTAACCCAGAGTTAATATTACCCCTGCTAACCGATCCAGAACCATCACAACGGATGTTAGCAGCACGTGTGTTCTGTGAACTGCAAGACCAACGGGCGATTGCTCCTTTAATTGATCTGTTGAACGACATTTGTCCTCTGGTAAGGGTTAGTGCGGCCTACGCCTTGGGAAAAAATACTAGCCCTGATGCAGTAGAAGCATTGATTGAATTATTAAAACAGGATTGGAATGGGTATGTCCGTAAAGGTATTGTTTGGGCTTTAGGTAATGGAGGCGATCGCCGTGCATTAAATCCTCTAATTCATGCTGTTAAAACGGATATTTCAGCAGTACGTCTTTGGGCTGCTAGTAGTTTAGCTCAAATCGCTAAGCTAGAATACGAAGATGTCATAGCGACTATTGCCCCTTTGATTGAAGGGTTAAGACAGGACTGCGTAGCTGCGGTCCGTGGTAATTGCGCCTGGGCAATTGGTCAATTGTGTCGAGAGATACCCTCTAATATGGTTTATGCAACGGCAATAGATGCCTTGATTGAGGCATTAGCCGAAGATGAAGATCTAGGCGTTAAAGATGATGCTAGAAATGCACTACTTAAGGTTGGCGATCCTAGGGGACTGCAAATGATTGAAAAACTTGAACTTGAAGGACTGATTTAATTAATTTAAGCCGTAAAACGTAATCAAACAGTAGTGAGGCTCTCAGATTTATTAATATTTGTTAACATAGAGTTATTGATTATTTATTTATCCCAAAGTGTAGCAGTAGAGTTTATACTCAGACATTTTGCAATGACAAAACCTTTGATTTTAGGCATTAGTGGCGCATCAGGGTTAATTTATGCTGTTCGTGCCTTGAAGTTTCTGCTCGAAGCAGATGCTGTGGTTGAAGTAATAGCCTCAAAAGCTACCTATATGGTATGGAAGGCTGAACAAGGAACGACAATACCTCCTGAACCTAAAAAACAGGCAAAATTCTGGCGAAATCAAGCAGAAGTACCAGAAAAAGGTAGACTTAACTGTCATCGTTGGGGAGACTTAGGAGCAACCATTGCTAGTGGTTCTTTCCGGACGTTTGGAATGGTGATTCTACCATGTAGCATGAGTACAGTAGCTAAGTTAGCGATGGGGTTAAGTTCAGAGCTGCTTGAACGAGCAGCTGATGTTCAAATCAAAGAGGGTCGTCCTTTAGTTATTGTTCCCCGCGAAACCCCTTTAAGTTTGATTCACCTTCGAAATTTGACTCACTTAGCCGAAGTTGGGGTTAAGGTGGTTCCTGCTATTCCTGCTTGGTATCATAATCCTCAAACTATTGAAGACTTAGTAGATTTTGTGGTAGCTCGAACCTTAGATCAACTAGATATTGATTGTGTTCCTCTTAACCGTTGGCAAGGTCATTAACGAGTTAATGTCTTTATAGACGGAAGTATAGCTAAAAAGCATATTTAAAAAGTTTCTATTGAAATACTCAATATTGCCTAAAAAACACATTACAGTTCAGCTTTAAGCTTATTTGTTAGAACTTTCGAAGTTTTTATTTGAGCGGCTAGCAAGTTCTAGCAGACCTTTGCACGATATTGCTTTTAGGCTTTTATAGTAAATATTTCTATTATTATGTAAGTTCGTATGTCTAGATTTAATATTTCTGGGTTAAGACCATCCTTGCTCCACTATGAGCCGTTAAAACCGACTGGTTATCCCTCATTCACGGTTTGGTCAAATGTCCTAATTTTTGTAACGAATTTTTTTTATTTACAATGAAGTGTCTCTGTCACTACTTGATTTTGAGATTGACAATAACAATATCGGAAGCTATTTATGACTGATCTAGTCCAACAACTCAACATTATTAATGAACTTGCTGATGTTTCAGGAAAAGTCATTTATCAATATTTTAGACAACCTAATATTGAGACTGAAACAAAAAACTTTGAGATCTCTTCTATTGTAACTATTGCTGATCGCGCTGCTGAAGAAGCAATGGTCGAAGTTTTACGGCAAAAAGCCTCAAGTGATGGGATAATCCGAGAGGAAGGGGATAATATTCTGTCCAGGAATGGTCGTTATTGGGTACTCGATCCCATTGATGGAACCTCATCTTTTGTCAAAGGGTTACCTATTTTTGGGACATTAATAGGGTTAATAGATGAGGCTTATAACGTTCCTCTACTTGGTTGTATGAATCAACCTATTTTACAAACAAGATGGTTGGGAATACATGGACAAACACCTACTTTGAATGGAAGACTAGTCGAAAATTTGTATAAAAAACTAACTGATAGTCACTTAGAAGACGCCTGTCTAGCCTCAACGACTCCCATGATGTTCATCACTAAAAGACAACAAATGATTGCGGCTAAATTACAAAATGTTTGTAAACGAATAGCTTTTGGAGGAGACTGTTATAATTATGTATCGTTAGCTAGCGGTTGGAGTTCTATGCCAATGGTTATTTTAGAATCTGATCTTAAATACTACGATTTCTGTGCCTTAATTCCCATCATTCAAGGAGCTGGATGTATTATAACTGACTGGTCGGGGAATCCACTTAATCGTCAATCTACAGAGGTTTTGGCAACTTCTAACCAAACGTTACATCAACAAGCTTTAGCAGTCATAAATAGTTAATAGTAGGGTCTTTAATTAAATTAAAGACCCTACTATCTTTCAGATAAAGGCATAATGACTAAGATTTGATAGAACCAGCGAGAATTCCTCGCACAAAATAGTGTTGCAGGGCGAAAAATACTATTAACGGCACAATCATGCTGATAAATGCTCCTGCTGTGAGTAAATACCAATCCTGACCACGAGAACCTACTATATTAGTCAGTTGAATGGTAACAGGGGCAACATCAGGAGTTCCACCAAGATAGACTAAAGCGACTAGTAAATCATTCCAAACCCAAAGGAATTGAAACACGGCAAAAGAGGCTACTGCCGGCATAGAAAGGGGAACAACAAGTTTAGTGAAAATTTTGAGATGAGATGCCCCATCAACCTTGGCTGCTTCTATAAGATCCTTAGGTAATGCCCCAATATAGTCGCGTAACAAATAAATACCGAGGGGTAAACCATAACCAGTATGTGCTAACCAAACCCCTAAAAAAGTATTAGATAACCCGAAGTTTCGATACATTTGCAAAATGGGAATGAGAGTCGTTTGCAGAGGAATCACTAATAAACAGACCACAATAATAAATAAAAATTGTCGTCCAGGGAATTCCATCCAGGCAAAGGCATAAGCAGCAAAAGTGCTGATCGTAATGGGAATTATTGTTGCAGGAATTGAAATGGTTAAACTATTAAAAAATGCCTGTCCCATCCCATGAGACTGAATTACATCTATATAATTTCCTAAGTGATATTGGGTTAATTCAAAGGGATGTTCAAAAACTGACCACCACCCTGTGGCTAACATGGCATCTGGCTGTCGCAAAGAACTAATTAAGAGTCCTGCGGTTGGCAATGTCCATATAAAAGCGATTATTAAAATGAAGATATGAATAGGTATTTTCTTCCAGAATTCTGAGTTCTTTACGAATTTTTTTCTCATTCTCTTATTTTTTCCTGTGCTCTAAATTGGCGAATATTACTAATCATGATGGGGACTATTAACAATAGTAAAATTACTGCGATCGCATTTCCTCGTCCAAAATTACGAAAATTAAATATCTCTTTAATCATGCGACTAGCAATGACTTCCGTTCCCTGATTTCCCCCTGTCATTACGAAGACAATATCAAATACTTTTAATACTAAAATTATCATCATTGTACTAACAACTAAAATAGTCGAACGAATCATAGGGATAGTAATTCGCCAAAGAATTTGCCAACTGTTAGCACCATCAATTTTAGCTGCCTCGATCACATCTTCGGGAATGCCTTTAACGGCGGACGATAAAATTATCGTGCAAAAACCCGTATAAAGCCAAATCATAATAGCAATCAGGGCAAAATTATTCACTGATCGTTCTACTAACCAACCAATAGGTTCAAAACCTAAATTAACCACAATAGCATTGAGTAAACCAATTTGATCGTCTTCTACAGGTTTGTAAGCATAGATAAATTTCCAAATAACACTCGCTCCAACAGAAGAGATAGCCATTGGTAAAAAAATCAGGGATTTTACTATCGATTCATAAGAAACTTTATCTACTAGAACAGCAATAATTAATCCTAAACTTACGCTAATTCCGGTTACCAAAATTAACCATAATAAATTATTACGAAAAGCAACTAACATTGCTTGATTAGTAAAAGCAAAGATATAGTTATTTAAGCCGACAAAATTTTCTGATCGCTCATCAAAAAAGCTCAGATAAATAGTCTGAATTGTAGGGACAATCAAATAGGTAGATAAAATTACCATCGCCGGGGCAATATATGCCCATGGCAAGAAGTGACGGTCCCATGGTTTGGGAAGGGCATTAATACCATAGTTGGCTAAATAAAATAACCCGATCACCCCGCCACAACCAAAGAGAATTGCCAAAGTTACATTTAAAATTCTATAAATAACTTCCATTTCTTTGATAAATTACCTCTAAAGATAAACTTATGCCTTAGAGACTTCTACACTCATCTAATCTGGCCAACTATTATCAATATTTTGTAGGACTTTCTCTACATCAGTTCCCCCAATATAGTCAACAATTCCTGACCAGAATGTACCTGTTCCCACCGCACCGGGCATCATATCAGACCCATCAAAACGGATTACCTCAGCATCGGCAAGAATTTTGGCTTGTTTTTGCACTAATTGGTTGGAATAGAGCTCGACAGCGATATTATTTCGAGGAGAAATATGCCCCCCTAAACTTACAGCAATTTCATGGGGAACTCTACTAGCAATATATTCCATAAGCTTACGGGCTTCTGGTGTGTCGTTAAACATAGCAAATACATCTCCTGCCACCAATACTGAGGAACTATGGTCATAATTTATGGGAGGCAATGGGAAAATTGCGACATCTTCAGTTGTGTTCACTTCTTGAGAAAGAAAAGAACTGATAAAAGTAGCCTGACGATGAAGATAACAATTGGGGTCATCTCCAAATAACCCTTGGATTGAATCCCCAAAGGGAGTACTAAGAACTCCAACTATGCCTCCATGGACATATTTTTCATTACGGACAATTTTGCCAAAGGTTTCAAAGGCATTTTTAACGGAATTGTCGGTAAAGGGGATTCGATGGGTAATCCACTGATCATAGATCTCCTCACCTACAGTTCGTAGCATTATCTCCTCAACCCAGTCTGTTCCTACCCATCCGGTAGCATCTCCACTTTCTATCCCGATACACCAGGGGGTTTTACCTTCACTTATCAGACTATCGCTTAAAGCCATCATCTCATCCCAAGTTTTCGGAATTTTGTAACCGTTTTTCTCAAAGACTTTTGGATTGTACCAGACTAAACTTTTTACGGAAGCGCGATACCAAACCCCATAACGAATATTGTCAACGCTACCCAGATCTAACCATGTCTCAGAATAAGCGTCTTGTAGTTGTTCAGGGGTCATGAAGTTTGTCAGGGGAATCAATTTTCCTTCTCTGGCAAAATCCGACATCAACCCTGGTTGTGGGAACATAGCTAGGTCTGGAGGATTTCCCGAATCAACACGAATGGGTAAGATGGTTGCAAAAGCATCTGTCCCTTCATACACCACTTCAATACCTGTTTCTTCGGTGAAAGGGGCTAGCGCTTGTTTAAGTTTTTCTTGTTGTTCCCCAATCATTACACCAAGGATGGTAACTTGCTTTCTGTCATTTTTATTCGATTGATTAAAAGGTTGACAACCTACCAAAAAAGAAAAACTAATTAATAAGGAAGAAAGTGTACCTATCTTAAAAGATTGTTTAAAATTTTTCATTAAAAATTAAATAGTTTGCTGATTTTGATCAAACAAATAAATACGTTGCGTATCAAATAATAAATCAAGAGATTCCCCTGGACTAACCTTAATACGGGAATCGAGACGGGCTACCAATTCTAAATTATCTTGGGTTTTGAAATAAACGATTAGTTCACTTCCCATCATTTCAATCATACTAACTACTAATCTTATTTTGAATCCTTGAATATCTGGAGGGAGGTATCGAGGATGGTAAATATTTTCAGGGCGAATACCTAGAGTAAAGGAACGATTGCCTGTATCTTGGAGAAATTGAGGAAGATATTGGTTTAGGTTAATTAACTTCTGACCTAATCGTAAATAGGCTTTTTCTCCCTGTTCGATCCTTTGTACCGCAAAGAAATTCATAGCCGGACTTCCGATAAATCCTGCGACAAACATATTGGTCGGGTGATTATAAATATTGCTTGGGCTATCCACCTGTTGCAAAATACCATTCTTCATTACTGCAATGCGATCACCCATGGTCATTGCCTCTACTTGATCATGAGTAACATAAATAAAGGTGGTTTTTAGGGTGGAATGGAGTTTACTAATCTCTTTTCTTGCTTTTACCCGCAATTTGGCATCCAAATTGGACAGAGGTTCATCCATCAAAAATACAGCTGGTTCTCGCACAATTGCCCGACCCACTGCCACCCGTTGCCGCTGACCCCCAGATAATTCTTTAGGTTTGCGATGGAGTAATTTTCCAATTCCTAAGTGTTGGGTAACATTATGGACACGTTGCTTAATTTCAGCATGAGATTTTCCCTGCAATTCTAAACTAAATGCCATATTTTTAAAAACGCTCATGTGAGGATAAAGCGCGTAAGATTGGAAAACCATGGCAATATCTCGATCCTTTGGGGGTAATTCGTTGACTCGGCGACCGCCAATACAAATTTGTCCTCGAGTAATCGATTCCAACCCAGCCAATAGTCTTAAAGATGTGGTTTTTCCGCACCCTGATGGACCGACAAGGACTAGAAATTCACCATCTTTAATGTCAAGAGTCAAATTATTAACAGCGACATGATCTCTAAATCGCTTTGTTACTTGTTCAAAGGTTACATCAGCCATAGATAATCACTTAATAGAAAGGACTGTTAACCACTGATTGAGAACTTTGTGAGCGTTTGAGCATCATATCATAATCGCCTTATTATTGAGTTTATAGAAAAACCTATTGACTTCAACTTTAGCCTTAAGATACACACATTTATACCAATCTATCTAGTCTGTTCAAGACTCTATAAATAGAAGAATAGATGTAATAAAACTTTACGGAGCTGGTTATAAAGTGCATTATGGAGATGACTGGGTTTGAATCTTTCAACCCAAATTTATATCCTCAAGCGGCACAATTAACAACTTCTCGTCGTTAGGAATTAGCTATAAAAATTTTTAGCGATCACTCTTCGAACACTGAAGCTAAAGTTATTGAAAATACTCTGAAAATGCTGATATTTTTTTGCAGTTTAATCTTTGATTAAGATCAAGTAATCTGGTTACAGGAACAAGCGAAAAATATTCCTATTCGTCTAGTATTTTAGTTAACTTTAAAGTTAATGATTTTGACTCGATTAGGTGAGTTTATTGTTGATAGTAAATCAAAAAAAGAACGAAATCTATTAAACTCATAATAAGTAAGTTTTCTGGTATTAAAAAAGAAGATAAGCTTACAGCAATATATTTTAGTTTCCTGAAAACTTAACTCAAAATACTTAGATTTATTCCGACTAAAGAAGTTTAAAATATACGTAATTAACTTATTATTTATGGGTATCAGAATACCGATAATAATAAAAATTTTGCTGCTATGTATTGGATAATCACTCAAAAATACTTAACTTAAGGTTAGAAGTTTGGACAATTTAAGATCATATTCATACACTAGATATAAGTCTACTTAACCTTGAGTATGATAGTTATTTTACATCGCCTTAGAATTATTTATATAAGTCGTTAATTTCGTTAAAACTAAACTTTCTTAAAAAAAGTTATGGCAGATATTTTTATATAAAAAATATAGCAAACAACTAAATACGATAAAAGTAAACCTATTTAAAATAAAAACCTATAAAATTTCTTGAATTGAATTTTAAAAGAGATATAATTTTATTCGGTAATGTTGAATAAAAACTTGGTTAGAGTATTTTTAATAAAAATTAAGCTAGAATTTAATTTTTAATATTTATACAGTCCTATATCTTCTTTTAAAGAGATATTTAGGACTATACATTTACCTTCCTGCTTTTAACTAAGTTTTTTCTAGTATTAGAGAATAGAACCTTGAATTCTATTTTTAACTGTCTAAAAATAATTAAAGTTTTACCTCCTAGTTAAATCTTATTTAAATAAAAAATCTATAAATTTTAATACTTTTTTATATTAAAATTTATAGATTCAATTTAACATAAAAATTACTTTTATTATATGAGTCACTCCTTGAGGAGTGTAAATCTTAGTATTTTAATTACTAATTAATAGCTATCAAATTTGTAAAGTTTCCTTTTGATCTAATAAATATAGATATTATGATGGATATGTCCGTTGCAAATTCTCCTGAAGAAGAATCATGAAAGCTCTCCACGTCAACAAATTATACATTGTATTTTACCGTCATGATCATATAATGTAACCATGATAAACATGATATAAAGCGTAATTCTCTATAGATTTGTAGATTCTACAATTTTATAAAAAAATGTTAAGGTACCTAGTGAACTTCTTTTAAGATTCGATTTTAATATTCAGTTAAAATCAATAGGTTGTTCTCAAGTTCTGACTTTGATTCAACCATCCGACAGAAACCGCTACTATTGGTTTATGAACTCAAGTATTATTAACAGGATATGACTACTGCAACCCCTTTTCAAACTAAATACGAAGCCGTTATTGGGTTAGAAACCCATTGTCAACTTAACACTAGTAGTAAAATTTTCTGCGCCTGTTCAACTAAGTTTGACAGTCCTCCCAACACTAATATATGTCCAATTTGTTTGGGCTATCCGGGGGTTTTACCTGTCCTCAACAAAGAAGTTTTAGCCTCTGCAGGTAGGTTAGGACTGGCAATCGATGGAAAAATCGCTTTATATAGTAAGTTTGACCGCAAACAATATTTCTATGCTGATCTTCCTAAGAATTACCAGATTTCTCAATACGATTTCCCCATCGTCGAACACGGTTTCCTCGAAATTGAATTGGTGGATAAAAAAAACAAGGAAGTTACCCGTAAAATCATTGGTATAACTCGTTTACACATGGAAGAAGATGCCGGAAAATTAGTTCATGCAGGAAGTGATTCCCTATCAGGATCAACTCACTCCCTAGTAGATTTTAATCGGACAGGCGTTCCTCTACTCGAAATTGTTTCAGAACCTGACTTGCGCTCAGGACGAGAGGCAGCAGAATACGCCCAAGAGTTACGTCGTTTAGTCCGTTATTTAGGTATTAGTGATGGTAATATGCAAGAGGGATCATTGCGCTGTGATGTTAATATTTCTGTCCGTCCTGTGGGACAAAAAGAGTTTGGAACCAAGATAGAAATTAAAAATATGAACTCTTTTAATGCCATCCAAAAAGCTATTGAATACGAAATTAAACGGCAAATTGAGACCTTAGAAAGGGGTGAATCTCTATTCCAAGAAACTCGTCTTTGGGAAGAGAAAAGTCAGTGCACCGTTAGTATGAGGAAAAAGGAAGGAGCTAGTGACTATCGTTACTTTCCTGAACCTGATATTCCTCCTTTAGAGATATCTCCCGACCAATTAGAAAATTGGCGGAAAACTATTCCAGAACTTCCTGCAAAAAAGCGGAAACGTTATGAGAAAGAATTAGGAATTTCTGCTTATGATGCCCGCGTTTTAACCGATGATCGAGATATAGCTAATTTTTATGAAAAAGCTGTAGAGACTGGGGCTGATGCTAAGTTAGTAGCTAATTGGGTCACTCAAGATATTGCTGCCTATTTAAATAATAGTAAGTTAGACATAACCAAAATTTCTTTGGACCCAGTTAATTTAGGGGAGTTAGTCCAACTCATTGAGAAGGGAACCATTAGTGGCAAAATTGCCAAAGAAATCCTTCCAGAACTATTAGAAAAAGGTGGATCACCAGAAAAGTTGGTTGAAGCTAAAGGAATGACCCAAATTTCGGATACAAAAGAAATTGAAAAAATAGTTGATGAAGTATTGCTTTCTAACCCTAACGAACTTGAAAAATTCCGCAATGGAAAAACTAAGCTAAAAGGTTTTTTTGTCGGTCAAGTAATAAAGAAGACAGGTGGACGAGCCGATCCTAAACTGACAAATCAGTTAGTAGAGAAAAAACTGAAAGGCTAAGTATTTCAATCTTTACCCGTTTAGGAAATGAGAGGATTATAAAATTACCTTCTTCACTAATTTTACCTATGTTCAGTTCAAATGTATACTAGTTTAGTGGTTAGCTGGACACGTATCTACGCGAATGACAAACCCATCAGGGTTTACTTTTTCAATCACTGCTAGATGTTGTTACCAAAACAAGCACTCAAACTTTGATTGGGAAAGTATCAAAGATAGCTTATATAGTACAGTTAAGATTCTTGCTCTGTTTTTTTATCTCCCTCAAGAATTTATACGGAAGGCCTTTGATTTAAATGAAATGTCTCAGATTGACGGTTGAGCTATGTTGGTGTAGTCATGCATGCTACATTGACATAGCTCTTTAGTTAATAAACACAAGTTAAAAGGAAAATAGCTAGACTATATTAATTTATCTTAGATAGGAAAAAAGATTAGTATTTTAAGTTAGTCCATTATCCGTACGATGGGTTTAGGATGATATTAGTAAGGGTTATAAACTTTGTTATTTGGCAAAGAGGTGTGTTGTTAACACATAGTGCTGATAATAATCTTGGACTGGTTTTCTAAAATCTTATAATGAGTCTGTCTCCGTCTCTATTTGCCTTGCTAAGGTAAATAGAAACGGAGCTTCCAAAATTTATCCCAACTGTAGTTTACATACATTGAGAGAAAACTCTGTATATTAGAGTTTATCACTGTAACGAGTGTAAATACTTGACCTCACTAAATTTATCAGCCAGTCAAGATATTAAAAATAGAGAAATATCTGCACTAGGGCATAGTGTGCTTAAAAGTGTCTGTTCACTCAAAGCTCTCGGCTCTGCTGACAGGAGATATGTCAAAATAAAATTTAAGTTCTAACCTGCTATTTTGAGTATAGTTCTATGAATAATTCCTTCCTTAACCATCTTCAAAGTCCCAAACGCCCTGTTCTTGTCTTTGACGGTGCAACAGGGACTTCATTACAGACTCAAAATTTGACCGCCGAGGATTTTGGAGGACCTGAATATGAAGGGTGCAACGAGTACCTAGTCCAAACCAAACCAGAAGCAGTTGGGAAGGTACACAGAGAGTTTTTGGAAGTTGGTGCAGATGTTATTGAAACTAATTCTTTCGGAGGGACGTCCATTGTTCTTGCTGAGTATAATTTAGCAGACAAAGCATATTATCTCAACAAAAAAGCCGCTGAACTAGCAAAGAATATTGCAGCTGAATATTCTACTCCTGAAAAACCCCGTTTTGTAGCAGGTTCAATCGGACCAGGAACCAAACTACCCACTTTAGGACATGTTGAGTTTGATACCCTCAAAAAATCGTATATCGAACAAGTAGAAGGATTATATGATGGTGGGGCAGATTTATTAATTATTGAAACCTGCCAGGATGTACTACAAATTAAAGCAGCTTTAAACGCTGTCGAAGAAGTTTTTCGCCAAAAATGTGACCGTTTACCAATTATGGTTTCGCTCACAATGGAAGTAATGGGGACGATGTTAGTGGGAACAGAAATAGGCGCCGCATTAGCTATTCTAGAACCCTATAAAATTGATATTTTGGGACTCAATTGCGCTACGGGACCTGAACAGATGAAAGAACATATTAGATACTTATCTGAACATTCCCCTTTTATAATTTCTTGTATTCCCAATGCTGGGTTACCCGAAAACATTGGTGGACAAGCACATTATCGTCTAACTCCAATGGAATTAAAAATGGCGTTAATGCACTTTATTGAAGATTTAGGGGTACAAATTATCGGAGGATGTTGTGGAACTCGTCCAGATCATATCAAAGCGTTAGCAGAACTTTCCCATAGTTTAAGACCTAAAGAACGCCACCCCAATTATGAAGCTTCTGCTGCTTCAATTTATAGTGCACAACCTTATATTCAAGATAATTCATTTCTAATTATAGGAGAAAGATTAAACGCTAGTGGCTCTAAGAAATGTCGTACCTTACTTAATAAAGAAGACTGGGATAGCCTCGTATCTCTAGCAAAATCTCAAGTGAAAGAAGGAGCACATATACTTGATGTTAACGTAGATTATGTTGGAAGGGATGGGGTACGAGATATGCGCACATTAGTCTCCTGTCTTATTAAGAATATAACCTTACCTTTAATGCTTGATTCGACAGAATGGCAAAAAATGGAGGCAGGGCTAAAGGTGGCAGGAGGTAAATGTATCCTCAATTCTACTAACTATGAGGATGGGGAGGGACGCTTTCTAAAAGTATTAGAATTAGCGAAGAATTATGGTGCAGGAGTTGTGATAGGAACTATTGACGAAGACGGAATGGGGCGCACCAAAGATAGAAAATTTGAGATTGCAAAACGAGCTTATAATGCAGCAATAGAGTATGGAATACCTGCCCATGAACTTTTTTTTGATACGTTAGCATTACCTATCTCTACAGGTATAGAAGAAGATAGAAAAAACGGAAAAGCAACTATTGAATCTATTAAGCTTATTCGAGAAGAATTGCCAGGGTGTCATATTTTACTGGGGATTTCTAATATTTCCTTTGGCTTAAATCCTGCAGCGCGACAGGTATTAAACTCCATATTTTTATATGAAGCAATGCAAGTAGGATTGGATGGGGCGATCGTTAGCGCAAACAAAATATTACCCCTCACTAAAATTGAGCCAAAACATCAAAAAATATGTCGAGATCTAATTTACGATCTACGAGAATTTAATGAAGATATCTGTACCTATGATCCTCTAACAAAATTGACGGAATTATTTACAGGTAAGACTACGAAAAAAGATCCCACAAAAATAGCTAATGTATCTATAGAAGAACGACTTAAACAGCATATTATTGATGGAGAAAAACTAGGTTTAGAAGAAGCGTTAAAACTAGCACTAAAACAATATCATCCCCTCGATATTATTAATATATTTCTTCTTAATGGAATGAAAGTAGTAGGTGAGTTATTTGGTTCAGGACAAATGCAGTTGCCTTTTGTGTTACAGTCTGCTCAAACTATGAAAGCTGCGGTAGCTTACCTAGAACCTTTTATGGATAAAGAAGAAAATGGTAATGATAATGGAAAAGGCAAGTTTATTATTGCAACTGTCAAAGGAGATGTTCATGATATTGGCAAAAACTTGGTTGACATTATCCTTTCCAATAATGGCTACAAAGTAATTAATCTAGGTATTAAACAATCGGTTGAGAATATCATTCAAGCTTACGAAGAGCATAAACCTGATTGTATTGCAATGAGTGGTCTATTAGTCAAATCAACAGCATTTATGAAAGATAATTTAGAAGTCTTTAATGAGCGTGGAATTAATGTTCCTGTAATTTTAGGAGGAGCTGCTTTAACCCCAAAATTTGTCTACGAAGACTGTCAAAATACCTATAGAGGTAAAGTCATTTATGGGAAAGATGCCTTCTCCGATTTAGCATTTATGGATACATTAATGCCAGCGAAATCAGTTGGAAGCTGGAATAATTCACAAGGATTTTTGGGAGAATTTAAAGAAAAAAATAGCCTATTTCAGAAAGAAAGAGGAGAAAAGACAGCAAAAAAATTTGCTGAGAAAGATGGTAAATCTACTTCCCTGAAAAACTTACAAATCATTGATACAAAAAGATCAGAGGCTGTAAAAATAATAGACCCTGTTTCCCCTCCTTTCTGGGGAACTAAGATTTTAAATCCAGAAGACCTAAATCTAAGTGAAATATTCTGGTATTTAGATTTACAGGCGTTAATTGCAGGTCAGTGGCAATTTCGCAAGCCTAAAGAACAATCACGGGAAAAACACCATCAATTTTTAGTCAAGAAAGTTTATCCGATTTTAGAAGACTGGAAACAGAAAATTATTACAGAAGATTTATTGCATCCTACAGTGGTTTATGGTTACTTTCCCTGTCAATCTGAAGGAAATAAATTGTTAGTTTATGATCCCGAAATTATCCAAAACTTAGACGATAAAATCCCTGAAAATATAGAACCTATTTGGATAATTGAATTTCCTCGCCAAAAATCCGGTCGTCGCTTATGTTTTGCAGACTTCTTCAATTCTAAGGAATTAGGGCTAATTGACGTATTCCCGATGCAAGCAGTGACCGTCGGGCAAATTGCAACAGAATACGCACATAAACTCTTTGCTGATAATGATTATACAAATTATCTTTATTTTCATGGTATGGCTGTTCAAACTACCGAGGGGTTAGCTGAATGGACACACGCTAAAATTCGTCGAGAATTAGGCTTTGGAAAGAAAGATCCTGATAATATTAGAGAAATATTACAACAGCACTATCAAGGTTCTCGTTATAGCTTTGGGTATCCTGCTTGTCCCAATATTCAAGATCAATATAAACAATTAGAGGTATTAGGATGCAATCGCATCGACATGTACATGGATGAGAGTGAACAAATCTATCCTGAACAGTCTACAACAGCAATTATTACCTATCATCCTGTTGCTAAATACTTCAGTGCATAAGTTAACTATTTGCCCATGATCTATTCAAACCCGCATTCTGCTACAAAAAGTCTAAGGATTTTTAGGCATATTGCCCCAGTTTACGATAGATATAAACAACGTTTTAAGTTTAGAACAACATCTTATATGGAAGCTAATAGCTATTAAATAGAGTCAACCTCAATTGGGAGATAAAGGATCAGATGTCCGCTGTAGGAGTTGAGATTTAGCCCAATTATTAGCTCGTCAAAAAGTCGGATAAACGGAACAAGTGGTGTGATTAGATTTTTTTCGGGAACAACTGAAGATCGCCTGTAAACAATCTATTTGTAAATCATTCTTACTATCAATTGAGTGAACTGAAGAAAATATCCTCAATTTATCGTTTAAGGATTAGAAGTTCAACTGTGTTACTATGATCTATAGTTTATGAAACATAATCGATATTTTCTGTTGTTTACAGAAGTTACATCGTATCCTAAAACTATACTCGAAAGTATCTTTAATTGACTTTCATCGTTCTCAACAATCTTTAATGCGTTATTTTCAATAATAATGTTACTTGCGAACCCTAGTTGTCTCAACAGCTCAAAACTTTGGCTTAACCTAAGAATATACTTACATTAACCCCAGTTAAGAGAAATTGCCCATCGAAACTCAACAGGTTAAATTAACCTATGACATAGTATTTATCCATAAATTCCATTATTCTAATGTCATAGGAATGATGAGGGTATTAGTTCCTATAAAGTAAAATGATATATAAAAGATAAAAGAAAAAAATTTAATACTTATTTTTTATCTCCTCCTTTATTTTTCAAAAAACTGAATCATCTTGTTAAATGTTTTAAACAATTAATTTATACTGAATCTAGTGAACTGTTGTTGAATAACCTATTCTAGGCTTAGAACTGATACACTATTAGTTAAATTCTGTATCAAAGTGTTAACCTTGTAGGAAAAAGTCAATATCAACTTGTGTAAGAAGTCATTTGGGGACTCAGTAAATTTACGATGATTTGGACTAAACAAGATATGTACGAGCAACTAAGGTAACTTAAAGGAGTAGCGAAAGAAATTCATTGATTATAAGACACTTAACTTTAAAGGTATGGTATTCCGAAAGTTTATTTTGAGAATAAATAACTTTTACTCTCCATTTTATCTCTGAATAATAATAAGTAAAGGTAACAAATAACTACTGTAACAAACTTAAATCTGAAGACTTATTTGGGATTCTAGGAATCCTCTGATCTTCTAAATAAGATTGAAATTACCGCCAAGTGGAACGTTAAAAAGTACATTATACTGTTTTGTATCTCTATATTTAGACAATCATAATTAAATTTATATTGCTTTAATTGATATTTTTAACGGTAACGAATCCGAAC
Source organism: cyanobacterium endosymbiont of Rhopalodia gibberula (assembly GCF_003574135.1). Taxonomy (GTDB): domain Bacteria; phylum Cyanobacteriota; class Cyanobacteriia; order Cyanobacteriales; family Microcystaceae; genus Rippkaea. Next base: position 575,340 of record NZ_AP018341.1, read on the forward strand.
ATATTTTTGTTAAAATTAAATTGTCTTGGCTCAATTATTTTCAAATATTTTTCTACAATTTTATTAGCTTTTTTATTAGCTCGCATAAGATATAACTCTCCTTCTATTATGTTTAGTTCTGAATTATATATCTCTGCATATTCGTATAAAACTTTTCTGTTTTCTGTTTTTAAACAAAAAATATGAAGTAATTTTTTATTATTACTCTTTTTCAGTTTCTAGCTCCTTTTGATGACTCTAAAGATTTTTTGGAAGTTTATTTTGCTTTTATCTCTTTTTTAGAACCTTAAATATTAAACACTAAAGAATGGAAAATAGGCCCTTAATCCATTAAAATAAATGTGTAGAATAGTCCCTAACCACTTATCTAGACAGACCATGCAAACCATGGAAACTACCCAGCTTCTAACATCCTCTGCTCCTGAATTTGATACTGCCATTCATCGTCGTAAAACCTGTCCTGTCCCAGTAGGAGATGTCATCATTGGGGGAGATTATCCTGTGGTGGTGCAATCAATGATTAATGAGGATACCCTAGATATTGAGAGGTCAGTCACCGCTATTCGGCGTCTACATGAAATTGGCTGTGAAATTGTACGAGTTACTGTTCCTAGTATGTCCCATGCCAAAGCCCTAGCAGGTATTAATAAAAAACTTACTCAAGTTTATCAAAAGGTTCCCCTAGTAGCCGATGTACACCATAATGGCATGAGGATTGCTCTAGAAGTCGCTAGGCACGTGGATAAGGTTCGTATTAACCCTGGATTATATGTCTTCGAGAAACCTAATCCCATCCGTGGTGAATACACCCAAGCTGAATTTAATGAAATTGGCGAAAAAATCGCAAACAAATTGAAGCCCTTGGTTATTTCTTTAAAAAATCAGGGAAAAGCTATGCGAATTGGAGTTAATCACGGTTCCTTAGCTGAAAGAATGTTATTTACCTATGGGGACACTCCCGAAGGAATGGTAGAATCGGCTCTAGAATTCATCCGTATTTGTGAATCTCTAGATTTTCATAGAATAGTCGTCTCACTAAAATCATCCCGTGTTCCCGTGATGTTATCCGCCTATCGCTTGATGGTTAAACGGATGGATGACCTAGGAATGGACTATCCCCTACATTTGGGGGTCACAGAAGCGGGAGATAGTGAATATGGACGAATTAAATCTACTGCCGGAATTGGAACTCTCTTAGCTGAAGGAATTGGGGATACTATCCGCGTTTCCTTAACTGAAGCCCCTGAGAAAGAAATTCCTGTTTGTTATAACATCCTCCAAGCCTTGGGATTACGTAAGACCATGGTGGAGTACATCGCTTGTCCTTCGTGTGGCCGAACTCTATTTAATTTGGAAAAAGTCCTTAACGAAGTACGAGAAGCCACTAAACATTTGACAGGGTTAGATATTGCGGTGATGGGTTGTATTGTCAATGGTCCAGGAGAAATGGCCGATGCAGACTATGGTTATGTTGGGAAACAGTCCGGATACATTTCTTTATATAGGGGGCGGGAAGAGATTAGAAAAGTTCCTGAGGACCGAGGCGTTCAAGAATTAATTGAGTTAATAAAAATTGATGGCCGTTGGGTTGACCCTTAAGCTAAACATGAGTACTTGCATAGTTAGTCTGTAGGACGGTCGTTAAGACCCCAAAAGAGATAGTAGGTCTCAGACAGCAGGTGCTTTGAGGCAAACTTGAGTCGTAAGACTTGGAAGTCGCGCTAAGTTCCTTAACCATTTCAGAGGGTGGTGAAGATGTCAATACTTCAAATTGCACTACTGAACAGGGACTTTGGTTAGTCTCTTAGATTAAGAGATTTAGTTTAAGACGATAAGAAAATTAAAATCTATCAGAGTTTTTACCTTGTAATTTACATAGAAGAAATGTTATTATGTTCTTCCGTGTTGAAAATTAGCATTGTTAGACATTAAGCAATCTGTTGTAGGAAACGACCGTGGCCAACTCGAAGTCTGCACTTAAGCGTATTGATACTGCCGAACGCAACCGGCTACGCAACAAAGCGTACCGCTCGGCACTGAGAACTTTGATGAAAAAACATTTTAAAGCTGTAGAAGAATACGCGGCAAACCCAACCTGTGATAACAAAACGGTTGCTGATGAGTCTTTATCGGCAGCCTATAGCAAAATAGACAAAGCCGTCAAACGAAAAGTTTTACATAAAAACAATGGGTCCAGGAAGAAAGCTCGTTTAGCCAAAGCTCTTAAAGAAGTTGTTATAGTTTCTTAAATGGACTGGTTTTTGAGTTGAATAAAGCATATAGAGAATAAGACAAGAGGATTAGGACAAATTAGAACTTGCACTTCCTTGATAAACCGAAAATAAACACAAACAGGTCAGTATTAATTTCTCTAGTCTAGGAGACTTAGCTGAGCAGTCGGCTTACGATTAACCAGATGCAACTTATTGATACTCATGTCCACATTAACTTCGACGTTTTTGAGCAAGACCTCGATTTACTCCAAACCCGTTGGCAGGAAGCCGGAGTGGTTCACCTGGTTCATTCGTGTGTTGAACCTAAAGAATTTAAGGGAATACAAGCTCTAGCGGATCGTTTTCAAAATCAACTGTCTTTTTGCGTAGGGTTACACCCGTTAGATGCTCACAAATGGACATTGACAACTTATGAAGAGATTTTTGCAGCAGCCCAGTCAGATCCGAGAGTGGTAGCCATTGGGGAAATGGGGCTAGACTTTTATAAAGCAGATAATCAAGACTGGCAAAAGCAAGTATTAGAAGCTCAACTAGCTATTGCTTACCAACTCGATAAGCCAGTTATTATTCACTGTCGGAATGCCGCAGCTAAGCTACGAGAAATATTGAAGTCATTTTGTACTCATAGAGGTCCAGTAAAAGGGGTAATCCATTGTTGGAATGGAACACCCGAGGAAACCCAATGGTTTTTAGATCTAGGATTTTACATCAGTTTCAGTGGCATTGTTACCTTTAAGAGAGCTGCTCAACTTAAGGAAAGTACGTTGGTTGTACCAGATGATCGCCTCCTCATCGAGACTGATTGTCCCTTCCTCGCCCCCGTTCCCAAACGGGGTAAACGTAATGAACCATCCTACGTTCGTTATGTTGCTGAATTTCTAGCCCAATGGCGAGGAGTATCCTTAGAAAGTCTGGCTCAAAAAACTACCCGAAATGCCTGTCAACTATTCCAATTATCGATAGCTCACTAAGTGTTGATAATGAACAATTAACTCAGTGATAAAGCGCAATGACTAATCTAATCTATAACTATGATTTACTCCCAGACTTGATTGAAATTCAACGCTCAAGTTTTATGTGGTTTTTGGAAGAGGGGTTAATCGAAGAGCTCAATAGCTTCTCCCCCATCACAGACTATACTGGGAAATTGGAATTACATTTTTTGGGAGAAAACTATAAACTTAAACAGCCAAAATATGATGTTGATGAAGCAAAACGACGTGATAGCACTTATTCAGTACAAATGTATGTACCAACCCGTTTAATCAATAAAGAAACTGGAGAAATTAAAGAACAAGAAGTATTTATTGGGGATTTACCCTTAATGACTGAACGGGGGACCTTCATTATAAATGGAGCAGAACGGGTAATCGTAAACCAGATTGTACGGTCTCCAGGAGTTTATTACAAAGCAGAAACTGATAAGAATGGACGACGCACCTATTCAGCTTCTTTAATCCCTAATCGAGGAGCTTGGTTAAAGTTTGAAACTGATAAAAATGGATTAGTATGGGTTAGGATTGATAAAACACGCAAATTGTCAGCTCAGGTATTACTTAAAGCTATCGGTTTGAGTGACTCGGAAATTTTAGATTCCCTACGCCACCCTGATTTTTATCAACAAACTTTAGATAAAGAAGGTAACCCTAGCGAAGAAGAAGCTCTGTTGGAATTGTATCGCAAACTACGTCCAGGGGAACCTCCAACCGTTAGTGGGGGACAGCAACTACTCGATTCGCGGTTTTTTGACAGTAAGCGATATGATTTAGGACGTGTGGGGCGTTATAAGCTTAATAAAAAACTGCGTCTCAATACGGCTGATACAATTCGTGTCTTGAGATCGGAGGATATTTTGTCCGCGATCGATTACTTAATTAATTTAGAATTCGATATTGGTAGTACTGATGATATCGATCACTTAGGGAACCGTCGAGTACGCTCCGTGGGAGAACTGCTTCAAAATCAGGTAAGAGTTGGGTTAAATCGTCTAGAAAGGATTATTCGAGAGCGGATGACCGTCAGTGAGTCTGATAGTCTCACTCCTGCTTCCTTAGTCAATCCTAAACCCTTAGTAGCCGCTATTAAAGAATTTTTTGGCTCTTCCCAATTGTCCCAATTTATGGATCAAACTAATCCCCTAGCGGAATTGACTCATAAACGCCGAATCTCTGCTTTAGGTCCCGGAGGATTGACCCGGGAACGAGCAGGCTTTGCCGTCAGAGATATTCATCCATCCCACCACGGGCGAATCTGTCCTGTAGAAACGCCTGAAGGACCTAATGCTGGGTTGATTGGCTCCTTAGCTACCTATGCTAGAGTTAACTCTTATGGATTTATTGAAACTCCCTACTATAAGGTGGAGAATAGCCGGGTGCGGCGGGATTTAAACCCAGTATACTTAACTGCTGATGAGGAAGATGACTTACGGGTTTGTCCTGGGGATGCAGCCACTGATGAAGAGGGTAATATCTTAGGCGATACAGTTCCCATTCGTTACCGTCAAGAATTTTCCACCACCAATCCGGCTCAGGTGGATTATGTCGCTGTCTCTCCAGTACAGATTGTCTCAGTAGCGACTTCCATGATTCCCTTCCTCGAACATGACGACGCTAACCGGGCTCTGATGGGGTCAAATATGCAACGCCAAGCGGTTCCTCTTCTACGTCCAGAACGTCCCCTAGTGGGGACTGGATTAGAAGCACAAGCGGCCCGAGATTCAGGAATGGTAATCGTCAGCCGCACTGATGGGATTGTGACGTATGTGGATGCTTCAGAAATTCGAGTTCGAGTTACAGGACCGGAAAACCACGACAAATTAGGCGATGAAATCGTTTATCTTCTACAAAAGTATCAACGGTCTAACCAGGATACGTGTTTAAATCAACGTCCGTTGGTTTATGTTAATGAAGATGTTGTCCCCGGACAAGTGTTGGCTGATGGCTCAGCCACAGAAGGAGGAGAATTAGCCCTCGGGCAAAATATTCTTGTTGCTTATATGCCATGGGAAGGCTATAACTACGAAGATGCCATCTTAATCAGTGAGAGACTGGTATACGACGATGTTTATACCAGTATTCACGTTGAAAAGTACGAGATTGAGGCCCGACAGACCAAATTGGGTCCTGAAGAGATTACCCGAGAAATTCCTAACGTTGGGGAAGATGCGCTAAGAAATCTTGATGAACAAGGAATCATCCGCGTTGGGGCTTGGACAGAAGCTGGAGATATTTTGGTGGGAAAAGTGACCCCCAAAGGAGAATCAGACCAACCACCAGAAGAAAAGCTTCTGCGGGCAATTTTTGGAGAAAAAGCTAGGGATGTGCGGGATAACTCCCTACGGGTTCCTAACGGAGAGAAAGGTCGCGTAGTTGATGTACGGGTATTTACCCGTGAACAGGGAGATGAATTGCCCCCAGGAGCCAACATGGTTGTTAGGGTTTACGTCGCTCAAAAGCGGAAAATTCAAGTAGGGGATAAAATGGCAGGTCGTCACGGAAATAAAGGAATTATTTCCCGAATTATGCCTATTGAAGATATGCCTTATCTTCCCGATGGTCGTCCTGTCGATATTGTGCTTAATCCTCTGGGAGTTCCCTCAAGAATGAATGTTGGTCAAGTTTTTGAATGCCTACTGGGTTGGGCAGGAGAAAATTTAGGAGTTAGGTCTAAGATTACTCCCTTTGACGAAATGTATGGCGCCGAAGCGTCACGAAATACCGTTCATGGTTTGTTGAAAAAGGCCTCACAAAAACATAAGCGAAGTTGGATTTATCAGCCAGAAAATCCCGGCAAAATACAGGTGTTTGATGGGCGTACGGGAGAACCATTCGATCGCCCAGTCACTGTTGGACAGGCCTATATGCTGAAACTGGTTCACTTAGTGGACGATAAGATTCATGCTCGCTCAACTGGTCCTTATTCCTTAGTGACCCAACAACCTCTCGGTGGAAAAGCCCAACAAGGGGGACAACGGTTTGGAGAAATGGAGGTATGGGCTTTAGAAGCTTACGGTGCGGCTTATACCCTTCAGGAATTATTAACCGTTAAGTCTGACGATATGCAAGGACGCAATGAGGCCCTTAATGCAATCGTTAAAGGGAAGCCTATTCCTGAACCGGGAACCCCTGAATCCTTCAAAGTGTTGATGCGAGAATTACAATCCTTGGGTTTAGATATTGCCGTTCATAAAGTGGAGACTTCAGCTGATGGGACTAGCCGAGACGTGGAAGTTGACTTGATGGTGGATACTCAGCGTCGGACACCAAATCGTCCTACCTATGAGTCGTTGACTACCGAAGACCTTGAAGAAGAAGAAGCCTGAACGGTAAATAGTAAGTAAAAATTGGACAACAGGGCAATCTAAAACTTAACTATCAACTATTAACTGTTAACACATCAAAAAAATATGACATTCTATAATCACATCGTTGATAAGGGTTGTTTGAAAAAGTTAATTGCTTGGGCTTACCGGAATTATGGGTCTGCGCGAAGCTCTCAAATGGCTGATAATTTAAAAGATTTAGGATTTTGCTATGCTACGAAAGCTGGGGTGTCGATTAGTATTGATGACTTAACAATTCCCCCCACCAAACGGGGATTACTCGATAGTGCTGAACAATCAATACGTATCACCCAGGATCGCTATGCTAAAGGAGAAATTACTGAGGTTGAACGCTTTACCAAGGTAATTGATACTTGGAATAGTACCTCAGAAGAACTAAAAAATGAAGTAATTCGGAACTTTCAAGAAACCGATCCCCTCAATTCGGTATATATGATGGCATTTTCTGGCGCACGAGGAAATATGAGCCAAGTACGTCAATTAGTGGGTATGCGAGGCTTGATGGCTGATCCTCAAGGGGAAATTATTGACTTACCCATTAAAACTAACTTCCGAGAAGGGTTAACCGTAACAGAATATGTTATCTCTTCCTATGGGGCACGTAAAGGCTTAGTAGATACAGCACTACGAACAGCCGACTCAGGCTATTTAACTCGTCGTTTAGTCGATGTTTCCCAAGATGTGATTGTGAGGGAGATAGATTGTGGAACTAAGCGGGGACTGAAAGTGGTTGCTATGAAAGATGGTGATCGTGTCAAAATTCCTCTAGTAGACCGTTTATTAGGACGGGTGTTAGCCGAAGATGTTGTCGTAGATGGGCAAGTGTTAGTCCAGCGCAATCAAAGCATTGATCCAGAGCTTGCCTCCTTGATCAGCGAACATGTCGAAGAAGTCATGGTGCGATCTCCTTTAACTTGTGAGGCAGCTCGCTCAGTCTGTCAACAGTGCTATGGTTGGAGTCTAGCTGTTGGTCGTCTCGTGGATTTAGGGGAAGCAGTAGGCATTATTGCTGCCCAATCCATCGGAGAACCAGGGACACAACTAACTATGCGGACTTTCCACACTGGAGGAGTCTTTACCGGAGAAGTAGCTAGGGTGATAAAAGCCCCCAATAACGGAACCGTAACTTGGGGAAAAGGATTGAGCACTCGTAAGGTACGGACTCGTCATGGAGATGAAGCCTTCCAAGTAGAAATTGCAGGGGATATCATTTGGACTCCAAACGGCTCAGGAAAAAAAGTATCCAACTCTGTTACCCCAGGCTCCTTTATCTTTGTGGCTGATGGAACAGTAGTTAGCCCAGATCAGCTATTAGCTGAAGTGACTAATGCGCGGGTACAAAAGTCAACTGAACGGGCAACCAAAGATGTAACCACTGATTTAGCAGGGGAAGTGCTTTTTGCCCAGTTAATGCCAGAAGAAAAAACAGATCGCCAGGGGAATAGCACCCGTATTGCTCAACGGGGGGGATTACTGTGGGTGCTGTCAGGACAAGTCTATAACTTGCCGCCAGCGGCGGAACCAGTCGTCGCTAACGGAGATAAGGTTAAACCAGGGACAATTTTAGCGGAAACGAAATTGGTCTCAACGAGTGGAGGTGTAGTGCGCACCGCTACCGGTAGTCGTGAAATTGAGATTATTACGGCCTCAGTTTTATTAGATCAAGCTGAAGTCAAAATGGAAGGTACCGGAGGTCGAGAACAATATATTATTCATACGGCTGATGGACAGCAATTTTTATTGTTAGCAGCTCCTCAAACTAAAGTACAAAATCATGCCATCATTGCTGAATTAATTGATGATCGCTATCAGACTAATACTGGCGGAATTTTACGCTATGGTGGCATTGAGGTATCCAAAGGAAGTCGTAAGACAGGGTATGAAGTAACTAAAGGAGGAAGTTTGTTATGGATTCCTGAAGAAACTCATGAAGTTAATAAAGATATTTCATTACTCTTATCCGAAGATGGACAGTTTGTTGAAGCAGGAACTGAAGTCGTCAAAGATATTTTCTGTGGCAGCAGTGGAGTGGTCGAAGTAGTTCAAAAAAATGATATTCTTCGAGAAATTATTATTAAACCGGGAGACTTTTACTTTGATGTTGACCCAGACAAGGTTGGCATTGAGGACGGCGCGTTAATTCCTCCGGGAACTCAAGTTTTACCTGATGTTACTACTGGAAGTCTGTGTCAAGGAGAATGGATTGAAAGTCCCGATGGATTGGGCTTGCTACTGCGTCCAGTTGAAGAATATCTTGTTTCAGACGAACCATTAGCTCCTTCTCAAGGCTCCATTAATGATGCTCGGGGACGGACCATTGAGTTACTTCCTTGTCAGAAACTATTTTTTAAAGACGGGGAACGGGTTAAGTCAGTCGATGGTACCCAGTTGTTAAGTACCCAGCTAGTCTTAGAAATTGATCAAAAAGAATCGGAGCATGGAACGAATCTCGTAGCTGATATTGAATTAAAAACTGATGAAGACGCTGACTGTCAACGATTACAGTTAGTTATTTTGGAATCTTTGGTGTTGCGTCGAGATCTTGATAGTGATCCTCACGGAGGCAAGATCCAAACTAATGTGCTGGTATCTAATGGGGAGCAGATTCCTCCTGGGGCTGTAGTGGCTAAGACAGAAATTCAGTGTACTTCCGTCGGTGAAGTACGAGGGATCAAGCAGGGAATTGAAGCAATTCGCCGAATTCTAGTAGTACGTGATGACGATTTAGAAACCATTACCGTTGATGAAAAACCCATCGTTGGTCCAGAAGACCTGATGGTAGCTGATGCTGAGTTAGCCGCCGGCATCAAAGTACGGTCGTCGGGGCGGGTGGTAGCCGTTTCCCAAACTCAGGATAATTCAAGGTTCGAAGTTGTTTTACGTAGAGCTCGGCCTTATCGGGTCTCTCCTGGAGCTATTTTGCATATTGACGATGGAGATTTAGTGCAACGGGGGGATAATTTAGTTCTATTGGTGTTTGAACGTTCGAAAACTGGGGATATTATCCAAGGGCTGCCTCGAATTGAGGAATTGTTAGAAGCTCGTAAACCGAAGGAGGGTTGTGTATTAGCCCGGAAACCAGGGATTACTCAAGTTGAGTATTCAGATGATGAAATGGTGGATGTTAAGATTATTGAAGATGACGGAACGGTGAGTGAATATCCCATTCTCCCTTCCCAAAATGTGATGGTGTCTGATGGAACTCGTGTGGAAGTCGGTGATCAGTTGACTGATGGACCTGCGAATCCCCATGAAATCCTAGAAGTATTTTTTAATTATTATGTGGACTTGCTAGGGGTTTATGAAGCAGCTCTTAAAGGATTACGAGCTGCCCAAAAATTCTTGGTAAATCAAGTGCAAATGGTTTATCAGTCCCAAGGAATTGATATTTCTGATAAGCATATTGAAGTCATTGTTCGCCAGATGACCGCTAAGGTTCGGGTAGATGATGGAGGAGATACCACCATGTTACCGGGAGAATTAGTTGAGTTGCGCCAAATTGAACAGGTCAATGAGGCGATGGCTATCACAGGAGGTGCACCCGCCCGATATACCCCAATCCTTTTGGGAATTACCAAAGCTTCGTTAAATACAGACTCGTTTATTAGTGCAGCTTCTTTCCAAGAGACGACTAGGGTTTTGACCGAGGCAGCGATTGAAGGTAAATCCGACTGGTTACGAGGTCTCAAAGAAAATGTGATTATCGGTCGTTTAATCCCAGCTGGAACTGGTTTTCATACCCATGAGGACTTCTCCATGGGGGATGTAGAAATCGACTCAGAACGGCTATTCCGTTCTACTTCACATAATAATAGTGAATTGGAAAAATCTTGCTCATGGGAGTCTTTAGCTTCCTCCTCAGACTCTAACCCATCAGGACATTTATTAAATTCCAATTTAAATGAAGTAGACGAGCATATGGTTCTTGATGATAATATTGCCCGTGCTTACACTAAATCTGATATTCCTTGGGAACTTGATTCTGATATTTCTGATACTCTTTGAGAATTTGATTCTAATACTCACGGAGTAAGATGACATTGGATTAGCGTGAGTTCAACTTAGAGGGTTTATTAAACCCTCAAACCAGGCCTTCAGTAAAACCGAAGGACTAGTTTGAGGGAAATTTTTTTATAAAAACCAGGTCAATAAATAAAGTCTTATTAGACTTTTTTGAAGTGGGAGAATTACCAGCTTTTAGCCAATGACTGGCGTTTAGATAAAGCGATATAAAATTAAATAAATCGTCAATATAACCTCAGTTAGATACTAGAAGTTAGGTTAAAATATAGGAAAATAACAGTTAAGTGTCATTAACATAAATACTTGATTGTTATTAAACAAGCGAGAGAACTTATGTCAAATCCTGGGAAGATATTGTTAGTAGATGATGAACCTGGAATCCGTGAATCTACACAAGCTTACTTAGAATATAGTGGAGATTTTGAAGTTGAAGTTGCCAGTAGTGCTAATCAAGCCTGGGAACTTATTGAGAAAACCATCCCTGATTTAGTTATTTCTGATATTATGATGCCACAGATAGATGGCTACCAATTTTTACAAAAACTTCGAGAAGATGCCAGATATAAAGCCCTTCCCGTTGTTTTTTTAACCGCTAGGGGAATGACTCCAGATCGCATTCGCGGATATCAGTCCGGTTGTGATGCTTACTTATCTAAACCCTTTGATCCCGAAGAATTAGAAGCTATCATTAAAAGTCTACTTGAACGCCGACAAGTCAGTATTCAGTCAAGTGGTGAAACAACAAAATTAGAAGAAATTGCCCAGGAGATTCGAGAACTTAAAGCGCAAATTGTTCAACAGCCTCATTTAATAACTACTCCTCCCCCCCTTAAAATTGAATTAACGCCGCGAGAACAAAGTGTTTTAGATCTGGTAGCAGAAGGGCTGATGAATAAGGAGATTGCCGTGCGTTTGAATACCAGTGTGAGGAATGTAGAAAAATATGTTAGTCGTTTGTTTGGTAAAACAGAAACTAATAGTCGAACAGAACTAGTCCGTTTTGCCCTCAAACACGGACTAACCAATTGAAATATAATCATTAATTAATGGGTAGAAACATCAATACTGAGAGAATTTTAGGGGTTTCTTGTATAAGGGTTTAATTAAACTTTGTTAGTTATTTTACTACCGAAATTTATTTCTTTACACTGAGAACATACTTATGCTAGGACAGTAACTTTAACGAATGTAAAGTAATAATTTAGAATCAATTTTTTAATTCTAGTTTTTTAGAATATTTTATGTTCTCTGTATATTTAGCAAAATTATGTTGATCTATTTGATTTAATTGTGCTGTTTTTATCGATGTGCTTGTTCGTGTATCTAAAAATTGAAATTAGTTTTATAGCTGATTGACTTTATTATTTATCCTAATAGGTCAACATAAGTTCAAGGAAAAGTTAGGAAGAAAAAGGGAAGTGGAACTTATTAAAAAAAGGGGACTCTTCCTGCAATAGTTATGAATGATTTTATCATTATTTCTATTGCAATTGCCTCTTATTACTCGGAACATCGGATTCTAAAAGAACTTTATATACTACAAAGTACAAAGTCTCCCTAACGCAAAAATGCCAGGAGGCGGATTTGAACCGCCGACACGAGGATTTTCAGTCCACTGCTCTACCAACTGAGCTATCCCGGCAACTAACTTTTTTAATCATTTATAAGCCTAGCAAAAATTTAAGTTAATTGCAAGAAGAAAAATAAAATTTTCTGCAATTTCCTTTTGGAGGCTATCTTAGCCTAATTAAGTTTTACGTTCGACGTGCTTGGAGAGATCAATAATATAGGAATTATCCGTCTATAAATTACGTACAATGTATTTTATCTACAAAAGATGAAGCGGCAATCATGACATTAAGATTAAATCAAAATTATTCAATAATTACCAATTATATTAAAAAATAAGAAAACTAAATTTTAGTATAAATACTCTCAAGCAAAATAAAAATTAACTTCAATAGATAATTCACTTTGATATTAATCATCAATTAACTTTTTAAATTTTATTAATTCTAACCTGATAAAACAGTAGCGATATTCAACGATTGAATAAATTATCTTTAATTGAATGGATAAACTTTTATTAACTCCAAAGACTTAATTTTAGTCTTTAAATACAAAGCATAGAGATCTAAAAAAATAGATACTTATTCTTGGTAAGAGTTTAGATAAATAAACTCCTATTTTTAAAAATATCTTTATACTGTCAGTTTTTTTTTCCTTATTTTTATTGATTACATTATTTTTTGAGATAAATTATATTTGGGTTTATACATTAATGCATGATTTCTATAAAACTATCATTTTTACATAGATTAATTAATAACCAATAAATACAACTATTAAAAATGTGTATGATCAGCAATTCATTAGATAGTATTTTACTTAATAAAATTTTGATAAAATAGCTAATTTATAAGTAAAGTCTATCAAAAATTAACTTATAAATTAATAATTATTTACCGTTAAGATAATTGTTAATATCACAATGCCTTGTAAAATTAAATTCGAATAGAGAATATTTATTAGATAACTAAAAAAATAAATGAAGAAGTATATACAGAAAATTGTCTTAGAAAAGTTTTAAGCTAAAAAGGAGAGGTTTTTAAAAAAAGTTCGAATACTATTGTCATCATCTGAGATTAAAATATAGAATAGGGGTAGTTTCTTAAAAAAGAATATTTTTAAAAGTTAAAAAATAGAAAACCTATATATAGGAACTGAAGTAAATATATAGTTTTTTACAAAAAAAGAGTTGAATTATAGTAAAAAAAATAAAAAATTTTTCGAGAGTTACTATCAAATATTTGATGGTTTTCCTTCCAAAAAATATTATAAAAAAGTTAAAATATTCCGTAATAAATACTATTACATGATTTTATCAGTATTATATAGTGTAGGATATAATATTCTTATTTTCGTAATCTATAGCCTATTTAAATCCTAAATATAACAAACTATTAGGTTTTAGTGTACCCTGGATTAGGAAACAATTATTCATTGCAAGCAATGAATGACTTAGCGAATAATTTTCTGTAATATTTTTACTTAAAAAACTTTTATTTTTCTTCAAATTAATTTGATTGATTCTATATTAACATCTTGATTTTAGAAAAATAAAAGTTAAAAAAGGTCAGTTAAAAGTTATTTAATTAACAAATATTAAATATTTGTTAATTAAACTTAAATGAGTTAGAATATTGGACATCATAGTCTAAATTTAGAGTAACAGCAAAAAGAATTTTATGTTTGCAGAAAGAGTGTAAACAAAGGTTAACTAGTTTGACTTAAAAATTAAAATGAAATATAAAAAAAAAATTTGTCAAATCAAACAATTACAATCTTTTTATAATCTAGAAAATTCCAAAAGACTTAAAGCTTATCCTGTGCTAAAATGGGCAGGAGGAAAGATGAAATTACTACCACAAATCCAAAAGCAATATCCCTCAAAACTACAACAAGGTTCTCTAAAAACGTACATAGAACCTTTTGTTGGAGGAGCTTCTGTCTTTTTTGATGTTTACTATCATTTTAATATTGAAAAAGCTTATTTTTTTGATAAAAATACTGAGTTAATTATTCTATACAAAGTTATTAAAAATAACGCCGAGTTACTAATTGATAGATTATCTAAAATAAAAGAAAAGTATCTAAATTTAACTGAAGAGAAAAGAAAAAATTTTTACTATCAATCTAGAAACGATTACAATACTTTTGATAAGAAAGTTGATACTGATATTCATCAGAGAAATTGGGTAGAACGTGCTGCTCTAACAATCTTTCTTAACCGTACTTGTTTTAATGGCTTGTATCGAGTAAATCGAAAGGGTTTGTTCAATGTCCCTATGGGTAAATATAAAAACCCAGCCATACTCAACAGCAGCAATATTAGGGCTGTTAGTCAAGCATTAAAAATTGTAGAAATTAAACAATGTGATTTTTCCGAAGTCCTAAAATATGCAAATAAAAATACTTTTATTTATTATGATCCTCCTTATCGTTCTATTAGTAAAACTGCTACTTTTAATGCTTATAGTTCTTTAGATTTTAAAGATAATGAACAACGACGGTTAAGAGATCTTTTTATCGAAGTATCTAAGAAAGGATCTTATCAAATGTTAAGTAATTCTGATCCAACCAATTATATTGAAGATTTTTTTTTCGATGAATTATATTGTGAGTTTAATATTAAACGCATTCTTGCTTCACGGATGATTAACTCTAAGGGGAATAGTCGTGGTAAAATCAGAGAGATTCTCGTAACAAATTATTCAGACTATATCAATAAAATTTAATCCTCATTAATTTTAAATATAAAAAATATAGACAAGTTATTTTAAATAAATTAAGTATAAAAGTAGCCAATCACTGGATAAATCAGCTAAAAAGTTAGTTCTGGGGAAAATTTGTTAGACAAAATAATTTATAATTTTCCTTGTTTTAGTTCTTACTTTGCAATAAAAGTTGGTAGAATAAAGATTCACAAATAACTTCCTTTAGTTTTTTAAAAAACTCCCATATTACTTGAACAAAAAATATCTAATATGTAACTTATTTCTTTTGTTTTTGACTGAATTAATTACCATTAACAGCCTTTTTTAAGTAAATACTGTGTGAATAGAGGTATTTTTATTTATTAGTATTGTAGTAAATTACTTAGACTTATAAGTAACTAGGCGCCATACCAATGATGCGAAGAATATTAGTTATAGAATAAATCACTAAACTAGAAAAATTAAATAGTAAACCAATATAGGTAACCATATCATGTTGTTTAACTTACAAGTTAAGCAACATGGTCTCCATAATGTCAATTAAATTGTACTATTTCTATAGTAAGTTATAAATTTATCTATTTTTAGATCTAAAATAAAAATGCCAAAAGAAATTGGGGTGTTCATTATAAGTATTCCTGTTGGATAGAAGTATTGCTGGAAAACTTCTAATTCTGCTTCTCCGAAGCTATTGAAAATATAAAGACAGAGTCCGTCAAAGCTCGATCTATTCATATCGGTATAACTTTGCGAATAATACGATAAGATAATGGCACTCCTAAATAATTTTCTAAATCAGTCGCCAGTTTATTGACTGAGTGAATGCACTCATGCTCTCAAATTTAATTTATAATAGTTCAACTATCTGAAATTTAGATACAATGCGTAATTGAAAATTTAAATTATCTTTTTCTGATAAACAATCCATAATAAAAAAATTCTTTTCATAAAAGAGGCAGTACGAACGATGGTTACTATTTGTTAGTCTCAGGCAATCCATAGGGTTAATCTTAGTTAGCTCGACAGCAAACACACTTTTTCTTTTAATAGCTATTATGAACTTAATCATACTAAAGTTTGGTCATTTACAGATGATTAATGAAGATCAGGTTGAACCAACCAAATAATTTGACTCTCATGACTACTCTTTTGAAAGGTGCATTAGAAAATAAAGATAGTATTGAGAGCAGTTCAGTAATTAGTCTATAGAATATAGAATAAGTGTTGAGTCGGACAGAAATTATTTACAGCGAGTTTAATACTTCATATTACAAGGTTAGTTCGTTTTCTGTAAATTGAGCTTACTCCTAATACAAAAGAACTCAAGCTAAGCTTTTGACAAAAACACTTTTCTCGGTCCACAAAACAAAAAACATTAAAATTGACAACCTACCCCAATGATAAAATCTATCAAGATGTTAATTTCTATGTTGCTATCTTATAATGGGGATGACTATGTTAGCCACAACAGTGATAACAATCGCTCATTATGGCTTTGAGTTGCTAACGGTTTTCTAGAGAACCATGACCAAATCTTAAATACTGGCGATGGTGCTCTTTTCTCTCAAGAACCTAATATTGAACCTGCTGCTATTAGCTATGATACCTAGGTCTTACTTTTTAAATCAATCTAACCAGTAAGAATAGACAATAACTTATTTCAACTCTATTGTAAAATTTATTTTTTCAACTGTTTTACTTATTACAGGTATTTTTACTTTATGAAAACTTTAGAAGCAATTTATCAACGTCGCTCTGTCAAAGGTTACGATCCTAACCACAAAATAACTCCTGAAGAAGAACAAAAGCTTCTTGAAGCAACGATTCAGTCTCCCACCAGTTTTAATATTCAACATTGGCGTTTCGTCATTCTCCGAGATACAGAATTACGACAAAAAATTCGCAAGGAATTTGGTAATGATCAAGTTCAAATGACGGATGCTTCTTTACTAATTCTATTTACGGCAGATATGAAAGCTTGGCAGAAAAAACCTCAACGTTATTGGCGTAATGCTCCTCAAAAAATTGCGGATTTATTAGTTAATTGGATGAGTAAATTTTATGAAGGACGGGAATGGTTACAGCGAGATGAAGCTCAACGTTCAATTGGTATGGCAATGCAGACTCTAATGTTGACAGCTAAAGCGATGGGTTACGATTCTTGTCCAATGATTGGTTTTGATATCGATAAAGTAGCAAAGCTGATTGACTTACCAGATGATTATGTCATGGGTCCAATGGTAGCAATTGGCAAAAAAGTCAAAGAGCCTTGGACTAAACCTGGACAATTGCCGCTAGATGAGTTAGTGGTTGAAAATAAATTTTCAACTACGGATTTCATCTAAAAAAATATCAAATCTTATTAGAAGTTTTAAACCATAATTTACGGTTTTTTCAAAAAAAAATAGGATAATAAATCATCGCTTACAGTATAACTAATGCAGTTGTCTCAGTGAGAGGTTCTAATCATGATATTAATCAAGCTCTTTAAAATTTTTAATTAAATATAGATTAGCTAAATTTTCAAACAAGCCGGCATCTACATGATCGTTCTTTTTTGAAAACTTTTCTATTTTAGACTTACTTTAGCTTACTTACTCGTTACTCAATTTTCAAAAGAATTGGTCAACAAGGAAGCAGAGTTATAAGTGTGTATACTGTTTTTATCGTTACTAAGTATATGAGTAGTGCGGCGATTACTAAACAGATTGGGAATGCTTATCAAAGCTTTGCTAAAATGTAGGTAGTATAAGCTAATCTATCTAAAAGTTAAGATCATTGAACATTGCTGATTTTAATGTTCGGCAATGCTTTTTATTAAACATTCTTAATATAAAAATTTTATCATGACGCGAGTTCGATAATATTTTAGGTCTAAAATACTAAACCTCAAGCAATACATACTACTCTCTTCTTTCTTGAGAATTTTTTATTAAACTCATGTTTTTAATAAATTTTTATGTTTAATTCTATTAAGAATAAGTAAATTATTTTCTAATTCAGTATTTTATTTTTTTGTATTTCTTTACATAGTATATAGATGGACTAAAACAAAACTAAGTTTGTAGTCAGTTTTAAAAAGTTTGAAAACCTAATTATATTAATTTTTAATTTGTAACTAAAAACCTGTATATTTTATATTTGATGATAAAGAATCAATATTATTTAATAATCTCTGAAATTGACATTTAAATTCGATTTATTAAAATAATTTACTAATACATAAATTATGTACACAAAAATATAACTATATTTTCAATGTTAGAAATAGCGTCACTTATAGAGTTAAAAAATCTAATTTTTTAGAACTCTCTAAATAAATACTTTTTTCTCTAAAAATGCTTCAATGTTTCTAGTAAAAATCGAAATTAAAATCTCAAGATATAATTTACTTTGATAAATATAATATTTAGTAATTTAAATATAACTTAATATAGACTTGATTCAGAAAAAATCAGATTATTAAAAACGATTATTTCTAGCTAATGATTATTTAACTATAAATGTTTCTAAAATTTTTTGTTAAAAAATTGCCTAGTCAAATCAAGATTATATAAGAATATAATTTTAAAAAAAAGGAGAATATGGTGTCTACTCAGTCGACCTTTTAAAGTTAACTGATAATAAACTTAAGGAAACTGTTCAACTTCATCTCTATCAACCTCAACGTTGGAAACAAAAAAGAACACCAGTTGTTCCTTTGCTAATATTTTAAATTTTTACCTCGATAATTTCAGTATGTTAGAAAAACAATTAGTCTCTTACGGTTTTTTAACCTTCATTCCTCATTATGTTAGTCCTGATACAAAAAAAATGAGAGAAGATAATTAATAGTTATTTTCTTAAATTGTATGACTTGTAATAATTTATTAACTGACTGTTAAATATTAGTTATCTTTTAGATAGGTCAGAAAATAGAAGAAATAAAACAGAACTTATGATAGGTTAAAATTAGATAAAGTTGAAGTCTTAGAGTATTTTTTAGGTTGCACTTGCTGAGTACGGGAAGCCAACATATCTATATCGCTCCAATGTCGGACTTTAAACTTACCTATTCAAGACTATGATTTTCGAACTCCAATAGTAACAGTGATCAGAATTACGAATACTATTAATAGTATCATTGTTGAATAACAAAGATTAAGTAAAGTTAATCTTTTCATTATTTCGGTGTCAGAACAATTTTATTAACTTGATTGATTGGTCATTAAGACAATGATTACTATCTGTCTGCATTTCTTTAACTCTTTTACTGTTTTCACTAAGTCAGAACTTTCTAAATTAATGGCTATCGTGTCTGCAAATTATCTTTAATCGTAGCAAAGTATTCTAATTGTTTATCCAATTTGCAGTGAAAATTTTTAATCTTTTGCTTAATTTCTTCTTGCTACTCTTTATTCATTTTTATACTCTCCTAAAAAATTACAGAAATTTTATTAATTGTCATTTTATTGGTTAAATTTATGTGATTGTTCTCCTATCTTATCAATTTTTTTAGCATATTTATAAACTTAAAGCTCATATATTAATTAATATCTATAATTTTTCTGTTGACTCTGACTCTGGAGAGAAAGCTACTGAATATTTTCCAGTAATTACTGAAATAATTTTTACTTTTTTACTAAAAAAAGATCCGTCATTACCTTCTATGAATAAGATTTTTTTATATATCCCCACATCTTTAGCTAAATGCTCATGAACTAAATTCAATCATTTTGTATTTATTTATGGAATTTAATTCCATAATTTGTATCCTGTTCAGTTGTTTGATAAATCTATAGAAACATGACCACTCATAGTCTTTATTTACAAAAACAATAAGTCCTCTTGAAAGAGAATCTAAACTGTTATTCTGATTAACCTCAATTCTACTCTAAATTTATCAAACAAACATATTTCTTCTTGAATTTATAAAAATTTTTAGTTCTTTAAATTCTGTTTTAAAAGCAGTTTATCCATGAACATTTATTGTCCAATAAGCTCTTTTATTGTATGTTTTGATCTTAGATGTTAATAACAATATCTTAGCTTTTTTTAGTCATTCCATCCTCTTTATTTCCAAACTTTTTTAATACAATTTTTTAGTCTATTTAACGAGTGATTTTTGGTCTCATTGAGATTTATCCATCTGTTGCTCTCAATTTTAATTGAGGGGCTAATTGTTTAAGTTGTTTATTTGGTTAATAAATGCTTTTTTTACTTAAAACTATTATTATTAAATGTTTTAACTCCTTCTCCTTCTAATTAATTATTTTTTAAAAATCTCTTCATGGCAATCATAATCTATTCTTACAGCAAGCACTCTATTTTTGAGAGCTCATCCTCAAGATGCTTACAAAAATAAATTCTATTTTCTTAACTAGATAAAGTCTCAACTTTTTATGGGATTACATCTTAGTCCAAGTTTGTTTTTACAAACGGATTTAGTATAATCACTTTTTTCAAAATTAAATGTAAACTCACACGTACTTAGTACAGTTAATTTTTATTTTTTATAGGTTCTCCTTAATCAGAAATTACTGCAGAATGATGCTCTTTTTTCTGTGAACACAATTCCAAATACACCAACAAAGCGTTAATATCAGCAGGGTTAACTCCCCCAATACGGGACGCTTGACCTAGGGTTAAAGGGTTAACTTTAGTTAATTTTTCCCTAGATTCCATTGACAATGTCTCAATTTTCATGTAGTCCATTCCGTTTGGTAATTGACGATTACTATGACGACTAATTTGGTCAATTTGATTTTGTTGGCGTTTCAAATAACCTGAGTATTTGATATCGATTTCTGCCCTTTGTTTTTCTAGTAAACTAATTTGAGAATTTCCTAACCCATAGCGATCTAAGTCAACATAATGAAACCCAGGACGGCGTAACAAATCCGCTAAAGTAATTGATCCCTTGATCTTTTGTTGAGTTTCTGTTGCAATAGTAATTCCTACTTTATCCGTTTCTTTAATTCTAGTTTCGTTGAGACGTTTTTTTTCTACAGAAATAGAATCTTGTTTTGTTTTAAAAAGCTGCCAACGACGATCATCAATTAACCCAATTTTTCGACCTAACGGTGTTAATCGTTGATCGGCATTGTCTGACCTTAAAATTAAACGATATTCCGATCGAGAGGTTAACATTCGATAAGGTTCTCGTAAATCTTTGGTACACAAATCATCAATTAAAGTCCCCAGATAACTTTCCTCTCGTGAAAAGATAATCATTTCTTTATTTTTAACTAACTGAACCGCATTAATTCCTGCCACAATGCCTTGGGCGGCTGCTTCTTCATATCCTGTCGTTCCATTGACTTGACCAGCGCAAAATAACCCTTCAATTTTCTTAGTCATCAAGGTCGGATAACATTGGGTGGCGGGAAGATAATCATATTCCACCGCGTAAGCGGGCCGTAACATTTCGCATTTTTCTAACCCTGGAAGGGTTCTTAACATTGCCAATTGAATATTTTCAGGAAGTCCAGTAGAAAATCCTTGGATATAAAGTTCAGGAATATCTCGTCCTTCGGGTTCAATGAAAATTTGATGACTCTCTTTATCTGCAAACCGAACAATTTTATCTTCAATAGAAGGACAGTAACGAGGACCTTTAGCTTCGATAAACCCGCCGTAGATTGGAGATAGGTGTAAATTATTACTAATGATCTGATGAGTTTCGACTGTAGTTCTGGTCAAATAACAGTTCATTTGTTCTCGTTCAATCCAAACTTCAGGATCAAAACTAAACCAGCGTACTTCATCGTCAGGGGGCTGAAGTTCTAGATGACGATAATCCACTGATCGTTTATCTACTCTAGCGGGGGTTCCAGTTTTAAGTCTTCCAGTTTCAAACCCTAATTTATTCAAAGTTTCGGTCAATCCTACTGCCGCAAATTCTCCGGCTCTTCCCGCTTCCATCGATTTACTACCAATCCAAATGCGACCTCCTAAAAAGGTTCCAGTAGTTAAAATAACTGCTTGTGCACCGAAGCAGGTCCCAAAGTAGGTTTCGACGCCGATCACTTGGTCATTTTTTCCTAGGATTAAATCCGTCACCATCCCTTCACGAATTGTTAAATTATCTTGATTATCGATAATTTTTTTCATTACTGCTGAATATTCCCGTTTATCAGTTTGAGCGCGTAATGCCCACACTGCAGGTCCTCTTGAGCTGTTAAGAACTCGTTTTTGCAGATAGGTACGGTCTGCCATTTTGCCGATTTCTCCCCCTAATGCATCTACCTCATGGGTAAGTTGAGACTTCGCTAGTCCCCCCACTGCAGGATTACAAGGTTGCCAAGCAATTTTATCTAGATTGATAGTTAACATTAGGATACGACATCCACGACGTGCACCAGCTAAAGCTGCTTCACATCCTGCATGGCCTGCGCCAACGACGATGATATCAAAGGTGTCTTGGAAATCGATAGTCATTTATATCTACGAAAAAATACAGCCGCTCTGATTTATAGGATAACAAATTTTGAAATTGATCTTATCGATGAGTAATTAACTACTCATCGATAAGATCAATTTAAGAAACATAATTAAATCTATTAAAGATAGTTTAGTTATGTTTCTTATGATTTATTTGTCCTCGAGTCAAATAAATCTACAAGTTAAGTCTCAAGATATTTTTCTATTTAATTAACTTTTAAGTATCACTTATTGAATTTGTAATAATTTTTTTATGACCACAGAAACTAGTATTTTTTGTTCTTCATATTGAATGATGAGACTTGGCAAAATTTGTATCTCAGGTTAAGCTCTAAGCGGAATCATAATCTGATCTAATTTTCTCGTGTGGTGTTGAGAAGTTAATGAAAGTACAGACCCCCCAACTTCGAACTCTTCCCTGGGGTTTACTCTGGGAGTTTTTATTGCTAACTAGTGCATTAGGCACTTCCGCTGGACTAGGTTTTGGAGCTGCCATAACGTTAAACCGCCCTGTTGAGCCTGGAGGGACTGTTTTACATTCGGAACAGTCCTTTCCTCCTCGTCAGGACTGGCCAATTGGCCCAACCGTAGAGACTATTTCGCAGCGTTAAGTTAATAGGGGTCGACAGTCGTTTACCCCTACACTGTGTAAATAATTTAGATTTTCGTCATACATGAATTAATCAATGGAGAAAAAATCTAAAAATCCGCTAAATTTTGATAATTGATGAGGTATTCTAATTCTCGAACCTTAAAAGTTTTTTTGACAAGCCTAAGGTAATTGAAAAGCTCTAAGATAAAAAGCAGTAATCACATCCCGACCCACTTGTTCTTCAATGATATCTCCTTGAGCAAAAATAAGTTGTTTATTCCCAGATTGTTTCATTAACATACAGGGCTGAACTATACTACTCTTCAGTCTACTGTGACCCACCCCACCTTTTCATTGCCGTTTCCCGATCAAATATCGAGTTGATAATTTATTCTGGTAATAGTAAATTCTTTGTATAAATTGAGGACAAACTGACCTGGGAGGGTACATCTGTGGTAATAATTAATATGAATTGAGAGATATGAGTTTGACTAAAATAGGATTTAATAGGTGTGTTAACTAATGTTGACAACACAATATAGACGCATTTTTTCACAGAAAAAATAAATTGTTTTATTTTCCTATAAAAGTTAAAATTTTCAATACAATCTTTTTTTTGAAAAAAGTGCAATGTTTATAATTTAGAATTTGATTAAATCAAAAATTATAAATTGCCTTTAACAGAGAAATTTGCGCCTCGCTCTTAATTTCTAATTAAGTCAGAATACTAGTCTTTTCTAGGCTAGCTATCATAGAAGAATGATGAATAAAAGTTATTCTTTTTACCTTACAGATACTTATTAATAATAGTTTTAGAAATCATAATTCGTTGATTTGGCGTACTTAGTCTATGAGAATTAAATATTTTTGAATATTTTTTTTAATCATTAATACTGAGCTGATAAATTTGTTAGTTATTATTTTTTGTGATTTTTGATTTAAGGTTTACTAAAAATTGGAATAGTTAACCTTGCTAAGGGAAAACATAATAATCTTAATAGTTTGTCGTATTTGATTTTAATTACTTTTTAAATAGTAAATTGTTTAGACATTAGTTACAAGTTTATTCAGGTTTATTCTCAATATCTTAATCTGTAAAGCTGGCAAATTAACATGATAAATCTTAAGGGTAAATAATTAGACTTTTATTCACCCTACGTGATAATTTATTTTATGCTTTGTAGTCCCACAATAGACTGGTTTTTATCAAAATTTGTCGCTGGAATATTATTTCACCACAATAAGTCATAATTAAAATATAAAAATTTGTAACCAGTTGCACTATGGCTAGAGATCTACGGGAATTTATCAATCAACTTGAACAACGGGGACAATTACGCAGGATTAAGGCATTAGTTGATCCTGATTTAGAGATTGCAGAAATATCTAACCGAATACTACAAGCAGGAGGACCTGGACTCTTATTCGAGAATGTCAAAGGCTCAGATTTCCCTTTGGCTATCAACTTAATGGGAACCTTGGAACGCATTTGTTGGGCGATGAAGATGAAAGAACCTCAAGATTTAGAAACTCTAGGTAGAAAATTAGCCATGTTGCAACAGCCAAAACCACCAAAAAAAATCTCCCAAACAATTGATTTTGGTAAGATTCTTTTTGATGTGATTAAAGCAAAACCAAGTAAAAGTTTTTTTCCTCCATGTCAACAAATAGTAATTGAAGAGGAAAATTTAGATCTGAACACTTTACCTCTAATTCGTCCTTATCATGGGGATGCGGGGAAAATTATTACGTTGGGACTAGTTGTTACTAAAGACTGTGAGACTGGAACCCCAAATGTGGGAGTTTATCGTTTACAGTTGCAATCCAAAACTACTATGACAGTGCATTGGTTGTCTGTCAGAGGTGGGGCTAGACATCTACGAAAAGCAGCAGAGAATGGTAAAAAGTTAGAAATTGCTATCGTTCTAGGAGTCGCTCCCCTAATTATAATGGCTGCGGCTACTCCTATTCCTATAGACCTCTCAGAATGGCTATTTGCAGGACTATATGGAGGGTCAGGGGTGGCATTGACTAAATGTAAAACCCTAGATTTAGAAGTCCCAGCAGATGCGGAATTTATCCTAGAGGGAACTATTACTCCAGGCGAATTTTTACCTGATGGGCCTTTTGGGGATCATATGGGATATTACGGAGGAGTAGAAGATTCGCCATTGATTCGCTTTCACACCATGACCCATCGCAAAAATCCCATTTATTTAACAACATTTAGTGGTCGTCCCCCCAAAGAAGAGGCGATTATGGCAATCGCATTAAACCGTATTTATACTCCGATTTTGCGACAACAAATCCCAGAAATTACAGACTTTTTCCTACCTATGGAGTCCTTAAGTTATAAAGCAGCAATTATATCTATTGATAAAGCTTATCCAGGACAAGCAAGACGAGCAGCTTTGGCTTTTTGGAGTGCGTTGCCTCAGTTTATATACACTAAGTTTGTGATTATTGTAGACAAAGATATTAATATCCGAGATCCTCGACAAGTAGTTTGGGCAATTAGTTCTAAAGTTGACCCCTCAAGGGATGTTTTTATTCTTTCAGAAACACCTTTTGACACTTTAGATTTCGCGAGTCAAAAATTAGGGTTAGGAGGTAGAATGGGAATTGACGCCACTACAAAGATGTATCCTGAAATCGACCACAAATGGGGAGAACCTTTAGAATCTAATACAGATATATTTACAATGGTTAATCGCCGTTGGGTCGAGTACGGTTTAGAAGATATTATCCTAGATAAAGTTAATGATAATCTATTTGGTTATGACATCAAGTAAATAGGTAGCTCTAAGTAAATATTAAGAATGTAAACTTTTTTTATATTTTTTCTTAATAAGTCAAGGCAATATAAGTCTTACCTTGATTAATATCTCATATGGCAACTGTTCCGTATAAAACTTTGCTAAACTTTTTTAGCTTAAGTCATATTAATTTCTAAATATATTCCAGACAACTTTATCGGTTTTCAGTTAATGCAATCTTCCTTCTGTTATATTTGTTTATATATTAGAAGTTGGTATAAAAAATAAATATGACCATTTTCTTTTTCATTTTCTTAATTTAACTTTAAACTAAATTACTTATGTGCGTTAAGTAATTATTACAAATAATTATATATTTATTCTTTTATATTACAAGGTATTTATTTGTTTTTTTGATATATTTAAGAGATTTTATGTATTATCAATACTCTTTTTTAAAAAATCTAACTGAACCAAAAATTATTTTTTTAATTAAACTTAATAGTTGACTTGTACTATTTAGTATCTCTTTAATTTTTTATTATTCTGTCTTTAAATATAAAATTATTACTTTTATTTTCATTTTGGTGAATATTTTATGGCGAAAGTTAACTTCTATATTAATTATTAATAATTAATATTCAAATCTCTTTTATAAAAAATAGGCAATCTTTTAAACCCAACTAATAAAATTTAAAAAGTTAATAAAAAATATTGTTAGTTGATAAGTAAACTTTAATATTTGCCATAATTAATGCTTAAATTTTAGAAAAGTAATTTCTATTTTTTATTTTTTAGTAAATTTATAAATTTGTTATAATAATGTCTATTAATATAGAGTAATTTTTAAGTTTACAATGACTTTAGACTATGATTTTATTGTAATTTAAAATACCCTAGAAACATTGTATCCTCTGTTGGGAGCAGCTAAACTTAAGATGTGTGTCGCCTAGGTTATGGGAAACAAAGATAATAATTATTATACAGAGATTGAGCGCTATACTCTTAGTTATTTTACTGATCTTGAACAACAATAAAAAATAACAACTTAATAGGAGCTCGCTTCTAACTTTTCTCTATCTAAATTTTAACCCGACTCATATCAAGACTTAGACGCAACAAGTTAAAGCTAATTTAAAAGAACAACATTCCCTGTAATACTAGTGGCAATAGGGGTAGATGTAATTATTGAATCTTGAGAGTTTTTTCGTTTTCCACAACAAGCTTTCATCTTACCTAGTAGAAAATTACGCTCACGCACTTATCTTATTGCTACTGGTTCTATTCCTCTAATTTTTCCTATTATTGTCCTTTCAGAAGTAGGTTTTTTAACCATAGAAACTCTTTCTTTAGATAATCTTTCTCATTAAATAATTATTTTCAGCAACCCTCATTGGAATTTAATTAGCTTAAAATTTAGTCCGTTTAGGTTGTTCAACAACCAAAGTGATTGTTGAACAACCTAATATTTTACCTGAAAAAGATATTTCAGTTATTCAATCACTTCAAGGACAATTAGAAGCTTAAAGTATACAAATATTAACCCAAAGTCCTATAACTAAAGTTAAACGAATTAATCAAAGAAAATGGGAAAAAGCTGGAAATAAAGAAATTGAAGCTGATGAAATTATTATAGCTATGGAAAATCAACCGAATATCAAAGGTTTTAATTTAGAAGGAGTAAAAGTTAAATTAACTTATCAGAAGATTAAAGTTAATCAAAAACTACAAATAACTAACACTAAAATTTATACTTGTGGCATTACTATTGGTGGTGGTTATAAACCTTCTAATTTTGCTAAATATGAAGCTAGCATTGCCATAAAAATATATTATTTTTTCCTTGCTTTAAGGTAAACTACGGTCATCTTTCTTATGTTATTTTCACCAATCCTATTTTAAGCACTGTTAGATTAACAGAGACAGAAACAAGACAACAGCATAAAACGAATATTATTGTAATTGAAGAATTTTTTAAAACCTCATATAAAGCCAAAATTATGGGATAGATAACGGGTATTTGTAAACTTATTACTCGGTAGAATGGAGAGATTTTAAGTTTTTATTGTCTGGGGTTTAAATCAGAATAATTAATCGGAATAACTGTATTAGCTATAAATAAAAAAATTCTTATCTAGAATTTAGCACATCTATTTCCTCCTTCCCCAAGTATTTATGTGATCTTATCCGGAATAGTCTATGAGTGGAAAGATAAAAAATTTCAAAAAAATAAATTTTTAAGCAAGTTGTCAGAACAATTATCATGTTTTTTTAGCCTAATTGTTATTCTTTTAGCAAAGAAAATAGAGTTAACATCTGCTAAAAAAACATTAATCAGTAGGGTTTCCTGCACGGTTATAAACCATAATATCCCATTGACCATCTTGAGCAATCTCAAAAACAACACGATCACCATCTGCATTAATCATGGGGTTACGAACCTCTGCTTGCAGATTTTCAGTGAGGCTACGTTTTTGTTGAGTTTGACGATCATAAAGATAAATATTTGATTTTCCTTGACGACTCGTTGCAAAAACAATGTAGCGGCCATCCTCAGAAATTGAAGGGTGAGAGGCTACTTCATCAAGAGAATTTAATCCCGGTAAATCAATCAACTGTCGTTTTTGTGCATTAAATAAATAAACATCTTGAGATCCATTGCGATCAGACACAAAAACGATATATGAAGAGGTTACTTGAGGGGTTAATTCTGAAGACCGACTATTCAATCCTCGTCCTCCCGGATCAAACGGAAACGTCAGGAGACGGGGATAACCGCCACAACTATTTAAAAGAGTGGTCAAAATCGCCATTAAAATGAGGACAAAATACTTCACTATTTAAGGGTTAACGACTAAAGCACCATCAGGAATATCTAACTCTATTAAAGGACCGCGATCAAAGACTTCAACATCCCACTGACCCCGTTTTGCTGTTTCAAAGACAATATAGCGTCCCTCGGGGCTAATCTGGGGATTTCTCACCCAACTCCGATACCCCTGGGTTAACAATTCGGACTGTCGGGTAGCACGATCATATAAAGCAACATCTGGCCTTCCTCGAATACTAGAAACATACACCAGATAGCGCCCCGTTCGGCTTAAACTAGGACTGTCGAGAACAACATTATTCTGATTTAGTCCAGGTACATTGACTAACTGTTTTCCCCGCAAATCATAAAGTAGTATCTGACTAGTGCCATTACGATTGGAGACTAAAGCCAACCAGCGTCCATCACCACTTAGAGCCGGTTGACCATCATTATAGCGACTATTAAGTCCACCTAAAGCTTGAGAATGGTCAATAAAATCACAAGAATTCAGTAAACTCATTAAAATCAATAGAACCAAGTAATGCAATGGAAAATATAGACCAAATCTTTTACTAAAAAGAAGTTTAGAAAAATTTCTTGGGGTTACTTTTATTGATCTAGTTTGCACTTGAATTAATCGAGATTAATAATCGAAACGGGTAGGATTCGAATCATCATCATAGTGATCAATCTTTGACTCTTGATCAGTACTAGATAGATTTGTTTTCTTTCCTAGCTTACGTTGTGGTTGATCAATGGGTTGATAATCGACATAATCGTCTGGTGTAGCTTCTTCAGATGGAGAATTAGGATAATAGTTTTGCTCAGATGAAGCATGGAGAGGGTGTTTTCTAGAAGATCTAGGAGTGGTTTCTGAAGCTTGACTATCTGGACGGGGACGACGAGGAGTAGGACGTTCTTCCCACATATCAGAGGAATCATTCCAGGCATCATACGATTGAGAGGAAGGCGAACTAGGGCGACGAGGACGACGTTGACGAGTAGATTCACGATCGCTATAAGATTGAGTCGAACGACGAATACTCCTAGAACTACGAGGTTCTTCATACCCTCTCAACCTGCGGCGATTGTTAGTATATTCTGCCTCTTCTTCGTAGGGTTCGAGTCGATCCAATTCAGCTTCTGTATAGACACGAGTTTTACTTACCCGACGCTCATCATCCACGACAGGAAAATTTCGTCTCGCTTGCTCTGTTGTCGCACCTCGTAGTCGAACAGTTTCCACGGCAAAAAATATAGCTGAACCAGTCAGGAGAAACTGCCCAAATTGCAAAATAGGATCAAGTCGCCATCCTTGAAACAATAGAATTAAGCCACACAATAAACCTACTGCCGCAAAAAAGATATCATGGTCTCTCGATAATTCAGGGCGGACAGATCTTAAAAAATATAAGCCAGCTCCCGCCACTGCCAGAAATATACCAAGAATGCTGGCCGAATTCAACCCAAAATTTACCATTACCCCTCTCCATTCTCCATTTCTATAGTAGCGAGTTTTGACAAGGGATTTCCACCTTTTACTTTTAGGATATCTAGGGAATATCTCTGTCTTTAAAAATATTCAGTATTCTGACTGGGACAAACGTTTCTACTATAGAACGTTTGATCGTGCCACTTTAACTAATAAAAATTGAATCAACTGTGATAGGGAGAATAACAATAACATTCCTCAAAACTATACCCCACAAGAAGTTCGCTAAACAAGGTATCATACAATTCTACACTTTTTGCTAGTTTCGATGCGTTTGTCTACTTATCTTAAAGGGTGTTCAAGCAATTACATCAAGGAATTTACTGGCTAGAGATAACTTAAATTAGAGGAATACCCGAAATCACTACAAGTTTTTCAGAGACAATCGTTGATTAGATTATCTCTCTATGATAGGAGACCATTTTTGTTCGCTTGGTCCGGTGTATATAGATTTAGGGCGAATAATGCGATCATGCTCGAGTTGTTCAAAACAATGAGCTAACCAGCCTACCACTCGACTAATTGTAAATGTACTAGTAAATAGAGGTGTAGGAATATCCAGTCCATGCAAAACTAACGCAGTGTGGTATTCAACGTTTGTTTTAATACTTCGGTGAGGTTTGTATTCTTTGAGTAGCCTTAAAGCGATTCTCTCTACATCAATTGCAAGAGTCCAGAACTTAGAGGACCCTTTGTGGTGCCAAATATCCTCAGCTACTTCTGAAAGAAGTGTCGCCCGTGGATCTTTGACCCGATAAATGCGATGACCAAAACCCATTAAACGCTCTCTACTTTCAAACTTATGCCGTAAGTAAGGCTCTATCTCCGAAGACTCTTTAATCTCTAACAACATGTCAATAACTGGACCTGGTGCACCCCCGTGAAGAACCCCCTTCAAAGCACCAATAGCTGCAGTTATAGCAGAGACAAAATCCGAGCGGGTTGACATCACTACTCGTGCAGCAAAAGTGGATGCGTTTAGTCCATGTTCTACAACTGTGTTGAGATAGGTTTCTAGTCCTCGAACATGCTCGGGAGAAGAATCTTTTCCCGTAAGCATATAGAGGTAATTAGCTGCATGACTTAATTCTGGATGGGGAGCAATTATAGTTTTTTCGTTGATTAATCTCCAATAAGTCGCAGTAATTACAGGAATTGATGCGATTATCTTAAGTGCACCATTAATTCCTTCTTTATCCATACGATGTGAACGCATATCCATTGACAGACAACTCACTCCAATCCGCAAAGCTTCTGTTGGCTCAATTTGATTTTCAGCTACACTTTTTAGGACGTCTAATATTTTGGGATCAAGATCTCGATAACCTAATAACTTCTCAGTGAGTTGCTCCAATTCACCTTGGGTAGGGAGATGGCTGTGCAGCAATAAAAAAACAATCTCTTCAAAAGAAGCATTAATGGCAAGTTCTTCAAACGGAAACCCCAATATAGTCAATTTACCTAACTGCCCATTGATCTTACTGAGGTGATTGGGAATATTGTCCATATACTTCAAAAATCTGACTGACTGAGATGGATATCATACCGTAAATTATCACGTATTGTAGCATAGTCAGATTATATATTTACCACTGAAGTCAAAAGCTTTAAAAGCTTACATATCGCGCATTATATCTCCATTCTAGTTAGTTAGAGTGCTCTATTAGAAAGACTTTATACATCCTAAAAAAAATCATCTTCTAAGGTTAAATAACAGTTAACCCTTTTATTAGGAGTTAACTATTATCTAGCTAGTTACTGTGGATCTAATTTTAAGACAGCCATAAACGCTTCTTGGGGAACATCAACAGTTCCAATAGACTTCATTCGTTTTTTTCCTTTAGCTTGTTTTTGTAGTAATTTCTTTTTGCGAGAAATATCTCCTCCATAACATTTGGCTAACACATCTTTCCGCAGTGCAGGAATATGCTCACTGGCAATCACTTTTGTTCCGATCGCCGCTTGAATAGGAACTTTAAACTGATGACGGGGAATCAACTCTTTGAGTTTTTCTGTCAAAGCGCGACCTATGAAATAGGCTTTATCTCGATGGACAATCATAGCCAAAGCATCTATCCCATCTCCATTCACAAAGATATCTAATTTAACTAGGGGATTTTCTCGATAGCCGACTAAATGATATTCCATACTTGCATAACCTCGTGATCGTGACTTCAATTGATCAAAAAAGTCAGTGACTACTTCGGACAAAGGTAACTCATAAATCAAAGCAGTTCTTGATAGGGTGAAGTAACGCATATCCTTAAATACTCCACGGCGACTTTGACATAATTCCATCAATGTCCCCACATACGTTTCAGGGGTAATCATTTCTACTTGGATATAAGGTTCTTCAATTTTCTCTTGTTTTTGAGGTGGAGGAAGTAAACTAGGATTGTCAATTTCAATAACTTCTCCATCGACAGTGGTAACGCGATAAATTACTGATGGTGCAGTAGTAATTAAATCAAGATTATATTCTCTTTCGAGTCTTTCTTGGACAATTTCCATGTGAAGCAATCCTAAGAAACCACAACGGAAACCGAACCCCATTGCGCTGGAGGTTTCAGGTTCATAGGACAAAGCTGCATCATTAAGTTTAAGCTTATCCAAGGCTTCGCGTAGGTCTTCATATTGATCTGCATCGGTAGGAAATAGTCCACAAAAGACCATCGGTTTGGCCTCAGTATAGCCTGGTAGAGGTTTCTTTGCTATTTCTTTGGCTAGAGTAATCGTATCTCCGACCCGGGCATCTTCTACTGTTTTGATTGCTGCGGACAAATAGCCGACCTCCCCTGCGTGTAGACTATTTACTTGGACTTGGGTAGGAGAAAGAACCCCCAACTCATCAATATTGAACTCTTTGCCAGAGGCCATTAACCGAATGCGATCGCCATTATTAACAGTTCCATCCATAACGCGGAAATAAACAACAACCCCCCGATAAGGATCATAATAGCTATCAAAAATCAAAGCCCTCAAAGGTTTATCCACCCTATCTTCTGGTGGGGGAATTAGATGAACAATAGACTCTAAAATTTCATCAACTCCGACGCCACTTTTAGCGGAGGCCTTGATAATATTGTTGCAATCAAGACCGACTACTTCCTCAATTTCATTAGCCACCCGTTCAGGCTCAGATCCTGGCAGGTCAATTTTGTTTAAAATGGGAATAATCTCTAAGTTATTTTCCAAAGCCAAATAAACATTAGCCAATGTTTGAGCTTCTACTCCTTGGGACGAGTCTACTATCAACAAAGCCCCTTCACAAGCTGCTAAAGAACGAGACACCTCATAAGAAAAGTCTACATGTCCAGGAGTATCAATAAGGTTCAGAACATATTTTTCGCCATCTTTAGCAAGATAGTTCATTCGCGCTGTCTGTAGTTTGATTGTAATTCCTCGTTCCCGTTCTAAATCCATATTGTCAAGGAATTGCTCTTTCATCTGTCTTTGTTCTACCGTTCCAGTATCTTGCAACATACGGTCAGCCAGGGTAGACTTACCGTGGTCGATGTGGGCAATGATAGAGAAGTTACGAATATGAGAAACAGGAACGTCGGTCATATAGTTTCTAATGAGAATAGGTTCAGTCTAATTTAGAGCTTCTTTATTATTTATTGTAATGGTGATTTTGCTAAATACTGCTACGCCCTTGGATACAATTTTAAGTTAGTGAACTAAGAGTCCTTCTTTTGCCTTCTAGATAATTGTTGTCCTCTAAATCTAAAATTTTTAATTAATTATAAATGTTAATCGGTTAAGTCTAACACTCTAAGCTATTGAGAATATTCTGATTGCTTAATTTATCGGAGAAGTTAAGCAAAAGCAATTTCACCCTCACTATCCTGTCTTTCTGAATAGGTTTTATGTTTATGTTCTGAAGGAATAAAGAACTTATTAGTCTGTTTTTTTGTTCAATAGCCGCAACATCATTTTACATGCTTGCTTATCTTAAAAAACCCCAGAATTATTAGAAAAGGAATATAAATTTTAGTTTTAGAAAATTGAGTATACCCAGAAGAGGAAATCTCAATAATCGAGACAAGTATAACGAAATCATAACAACAGACACTATCAAAGTTTACTTACAACTTAAAAATTATCTCTAAAAAGAGAATAACAATAGAAAAATTTTAAAGAAAATAAAAAGCTATGTGACCGTAAGATTAGCAAAGTCGTTCTAATTATAATTAGATATCAAATAATAAAAATATCTTCTAAAATTATTCGTATCTTTTTAGATGTTAAAAACAGGCATAATAATTGTCTATTTCCTAAATTAAAGATAATTTAGGAAATACTACATATTAAATGTGTACAATACATAAATTAAAATAGTTAAAAGTATAAATTTTAGTAAAAAGTAGGTACTTAATACATAAATTAAAAAAATAAAAAATTTTAAAAGATAAAATAGAAAAGATACTAAATAATATAGAAATATAAAGAGTTATAGAAATATATGGATAAAGTCAAAACACTTCTATCTTATTAAAGAAATAAATTTGACGTTATTAACAAATAACAATCAAGCGTGCACAAACAATCTATTTAATCAGAGAATACAATGACATAATTAAAATAATTATATTTAATTTCTTAAAAAATTATAGCTTGAAATCAAGTTTTAAAAGAAAGAACAGTATTGAATAAAAAAATATTTAAATATAAATACAACTGAAATGGTTTAACAAAAACTTTATTTAAGACATATTAATTAAGTCAACAGTAATTTTAATTAAGTTATTAAATCTAGAGAGATATGGAAACAATTTATTTCTTTGACTTTTATTTTAAGCCACTTAGTAGTTTAAGTATTGATTAAATGACGATTTATAAAAATATCTGATACAACAAGAGGAATAAATTAATTACGATGGCAAAAAGACAGTAATAAAGCTTTAGTTAAGTTAGAAGATAGTTAGAGAAAAGTAACGGTTTTCAACGTCACGGCAACTGAATTAGAAGTTGAAGAAATAGAAGTAGATTTAGATTTGGTAGATAAGGTTGTTGAAGACTTTAGGAAGAAAAACTATTTAAGAATTTGTGCTAGATTTTACCTTTTGGCAAAGGTTAAGTTTTTTGGGTACAATACAAACACTTAAGTATTCAAGCTAATGTTTCTCAATGTTGAATGAAGACTTTATGAGAATCCTCTGGCACATAGAATGACCCCACAACTATTGAGCGATGATTGTCAGCCGGCTTTATATTGGTATGCTAAATTCACCACTTTTTTCTTAAAATTGTCTGAATAGCTATGGCAAGAACTAGTGAAGCTTTAATAAGTTAGTCTAGCTAGTAACATATGCTTCAAGAAGATCTTGAGACATATTTTTGGGCGGAACTAGAGCATTATCGTAATTACGAGTCATTTTCCCAGATAAGTTAGAAAAAGTTGATGAAGTAATAGTCATTCTAAATAATTTTATAAAAGGGTAGGTAACTTTAGGATGATTATTTTGTCGTTAAGCGTCACAACAAATCATAATTGAAACAAGACCAGTATATAAGGATGAAGTTTAATGGCTTTTAATTCCCTCAATCATTTAATAGCTGCTTTAACCAAACAACCTGGATGGGTGCGATATCAACGATATTACCGTCTATGCCAATATTGGAATGAGGTGATTGATCCTAAAATTGTTTCTCATACTCGACCCCTATATATTCAAAAAAATATACTCTGGGTAGCTACATCAAGTTCAGTTTGGGCTCAACATTTATCGTTACAACGCTACCTTTTCCTCAAAAACATTAATGCTCGATTTCCTGAAGAACCTCTTGTTGATATTCGTTTTTCGTCAGCTAAGTGGCATAATTCTCAACTCGTTGCAGACACCTTTGTCGAATCATCTCATCCGAGTAAGATTGATTTTCCAACTTCTTTACCTCAGACTACTTCTGATAGCTTTACGACTCCAGCAATCGCTTTCCAACGCTGGACTGACTTAATCAAAGCGAGATCACAAGGTATGCCATTATGTCCTCAATGTCATTGTCCAACACCCCCTGGTGAACTCAAACGTTGGTCACTGTGTATGCATTGTGCTACCCAACAATGGCAGACTAATTTTCCTCCTTCTTAGAAACTTTATTTAAGTTAAAGAATTATTTTTGAAGAGTTTATTGAAAAAAACATAAGGATGGTATTGTTAGTTACTCTTTTTTACCTTTTTTATATTTGATATTTACAGGTTTATATAAATAAAAGCATACATTTTAACTCTCAACTATCAATATATTTTTTATATTTTAGTTATTTCTAAAACTATTAGATGTACATTAAGATAATAATTTAGATTCACAGATTAAACTTCCTCATTTATAAGATAACTTTTTATACTAAAAAATGATAGAAGCTGCTAATTTTCTAGTATCTTCTTATCGTTTTTATCGTCATTATTAAACGGAAGGATTTAGGATAAGAATCTGCCAACAGTTAAATGTGACAGTTAGAGCTGAATAGAAAGCTTACACCTTAGCAATTTGACTTTTTGCTACTAATTTAGACAATTTATTCAATTTTAAAAAACTTTAACAACAAAATATTTAGTCAATTCAATAAAAGTTTTTATCTCTGAACCTGAAAATCATTCCGGTGCGAGAATAACGTCTGTTTAAATGAAAAATTCATCTTAACGTTAATAACTTTGATTTCTTAAAGAGCTCGTATTGGCTTTGTCTGAACGCAATTTTGAGTTAAATTAAGAACCAAAGGTTGAACATCGACTTAGGAAATAGGACATAACATGACTTTTATTTTGACCAATGATGATGGAATAGATTCCCCTGGAATTCGTGCCTTACACAATGCCTTGGGAGGACAAGGAGTTATTGTCGCTCCTAAAGAGCAACACTCAGGCTGTGGTCACCGCGTCACGACGAATAAACCTATTCATCTAAAAAAGCGGTCTGATAGTGAATATGTTGTGGATGGAACCCCTGTAGACTGTACTCGTCTAGCTTTAACTCAAGTGGCTAAAGAAACAAAATGGGTGCTGTCGGGAATCAATGCTGGAGGAAATCTAGGAGTGGATATCTACATTTCAGGGACGGTAGCTGCCGTTAGAGAAGCGGCTATGCATGGAGTTCCAGGAATTGCCATTTCTCATTGGATTAAGCGACCTTTAGTCATCGATTGGGACCTAGCAACAACATGGACGGCTAAAGTATTAGAGAAACTGTGGACTTATCCTTTATCTTCTGGAAGTTTTTGGAATGTCAATTTGCCTCATTTAGAGGTTGGTTCCCCAGAGCCAGAAATTGTATTTTGTGAAAGGAGTACTCATCCCTTACCGGTAGACTATTGGGCTCAAGGAGAATTTTATTATTATCAAGGGGAATATGCTAAACGACAGCGATCACAAGGAACAGATGTAGATATTTGTTTTTCTGGCAATATTACAGTAACACTGATTGACATCTAGTAAAAACTACCAGTGTTATCAACAATTAATTTTAAGGTCAATTGTCGCAAAAAACCCTTTATCCTATCAGCATTATTGACACTATCAATTTTTCCTGACTGCTTTGCGGCAAAAAATTTTTGAAATTGTGGCTAATAATCACAGGCTGTTAGTCATTGCTCATTTTATCTTTTCAGATTCTATGTTAGACAAAACAGAAATTTTTGAAATATCACTAGTAACTATAGAAATTCTGTTTTAATGACTATATGTAAGGACTAGCATTAGCAGTAGTAATTGTGAGATCATGATTGGTAGCAACTAGAAGAATTGTAGCTGCAACAGTGGTAGCTGTAAGGTTCATTCCCTTGTCCATTATGTTATTACGTCACGGCTTACAACAAAGAACTAGCGATATGAGTAATTGCTACATCAAAAACCTTAGAGAAATTAATTGTTTTCAGTGTAGTCTTAGTAGTTCTTGCCGATTAAGTAAGAATACCGGCAATAAATAAATTTATTGGTTATATTATTCATGGTCTTATGATGATGAAGGCGTTTTTTAAAAATTATTATTGCAGCTTTTTTTAAAAAAATTTAACGAGTGATGTTACTGCCATTGCTATTATTTCTATTGGTATTATAAACTATCTTTTTTGGTACTTTATTCCCTAAAAGCATAGATATTTAGAGAATTAGAAGCTACTATGTTAGCAGTATTTGACAGTCGATTAAGTTGAGTTTATTTTAAAAAAGTATGTGATGTGCTCCTAGGAGTTGCAATTATAATAATTTTTATTTGAATTATTCTTATTTACTTTCTAAAATTCGCTTTTATTACTATTCATAGTCTTAAACTGATTGCCAGAATATCAGGCTTATATTTAATGTGGCATGAAGTGATCATAGTAACTAATTTACAGACCTATTTTTGGGGTTTTATTTTCTCTTATTTAAGAGTAGGTGTCTTACTAAAAACAAAAACAAAAGAAGTCATCACATCGTGAAGCAATTACTTTTAATTTATTTTAAGTATTGATCCTAATTTTAATTATTATTTTGTTTTAATTAGTTCATTTTTTATAATTTTTAAATTATTTATAGTTTTAATAAGTTAAAATAGATGATTGTTTAGATACACTAGAAAATATTCCATATACAGTAGTTATATTTATTCGATAACGGATCAGCATGTTAGTTTTAATAACTAATGGTTTTATTACTTCAAAGTTGGCAATACTTTTGTTCCTACAATACAAGTAACTAGTATAAAATTTATAATAAAAAAAATTTTCAAAAAAATATATAAATTATTAGAACTATTAGAAGTTTTCAAAACAAGAAAAATTTTTAATTTTAAAAAATTGACTTAAATAACGAATTAATACAATTTATAGATACTCAGAAAATTTAGTATAATTTATATTGATTAAATCAAGCTATTTAGAAAAGTATACAGGAATAACGAATAATACAGAAATAGACTATGTTGTATTATTGTTTAATAGCTACTTTGTAGAAGCAATTATAAAATTTAACAGAGGATTATTTAGCTTTGTATTTGAATAGTGGCTAATCAACTATTATATTTTATAACGCGAAATTAGTTTTTTTATTCTTCTAGGTTGACTTATTTTACTCTTGAAGTACTTACTGATAATTATTTGAGTCTCTATTTATTAATAGAACAAGTAAAAAAAATGTTATTATCGACAATATAATTTTAAATTATCAAGTTTAATTCTTAAAAACCTTAAAAAATATCAACGGAGTTGGATTCAAAAAGTTTTACTATAGCAAAATCATAGATTTTCTTTTTATCCCCTATAAGGTGCTGAATATACACAAAATATTTAGACTTTATTATTGTCTTACTTAAACTTTAAATATATAAAACATAATGTTTTGATGTCTTATATATTTGACACAGTTGAAAATTTTATAAAGTAAATAAAACAGGAAATAATAAACAAAAAATAGTATATTTATTTAATCTTTTTGTGTAGAAAATAAGGTGGGCATAGCCCACCTTATAAAGTTAAATCGCTGAACTAGCTCGTTTAAATGCTTCGTCAATAACTTCCGATAAAGTAGGATGAGTATGAATATTAAACGCCAAGTTTTGTACAGACTGATGTTGAGCAATCGCATTAGCTGCTTCTTGAATTAAGTCTGAGGCATGAATACCAATAATGTGGACTCCCAATATCTCCCCTGTACCCTGATGATAAATCACTTTAGCAATACCATCGGTTTCTCCTTCTGCTAAGGCTTTAGAATTACTCTTAAAATGAGTTTTAATCGAGGCTATTGTAAACCCTTCTTTTTCCCCTAATTCTCTCGCTGCCGGTTCAGTTAACCCAACGTAACTAATTTCGGGATGGGTAAAAGCAGCAGCCGGAATGCTACGATAATTAATCGTTCTATCTTGTCCACAAATATTTTCTACTGCGATCACTCCTTGTCCTGAAGCAGCATGAGCTAACATCATTTTGCCTGTTGCATCTCCTACAGCCCACAAATGAGGGACAGCTTTCCCGTCTGATAAGACTTCTAAGCGATCATTAACGGGAATAAATCCTCGTTGAGTTTCAATACCAATGTTTTCTAATCCCAAGTTTTGCGTTGCAGGAATACGTCCAGTTGCTACTAAACAAGCATCCACTTCTAGAAAATTTACAACTTCTTTTGTCTTTGCATCAGTTAATTCAATGGTAACAGGAGAACCTGGGATAACTTTGGTAGCAAATACACCAGAATATGTCTCGATATCACGGGGTTTAATTAATACTCGTTCAGCAATTTTTGAAATTTCTGGATCAAACCCTGGCATCAGAGTGTCTAATGCTTCAATTATGGTTACTTCACATCCAAGGGCTGTATAGATATCTGAAAATTCTAACCCAATATATCCACTACCAATAATTGCTATCCACTGGGGCAAAATTTTTAATTTAACTGCCTCATCACTAGTGAAAACAGTTTTATGATCAATTTCAATACCATGAGGTATGAAGGGAACTGACCCAGGACACAAGATAATGTCTTTTGTGGTGATAAATTTTTCCTCGTCATCAGTCAATACACTAATTTTTTGGTTGTCAACAATTTTTCCCCATCCTTTGATGGTGTCAACTTTGAGACGTTTTAAGCTCTTGGTAAGATCACCCCGAATTTTATTAACTAAATTAGTAGCATGATTCGCGATTGCCTCTCGTTGAAAAACCACTCCATCGACTTGAATCCCTAAACTATTAAGGTGATGAGTATTTTGTAATTCTCTTACCCTTCCTGATGCAGCGAGGAGAGCTTTAGATGGAATACACCCTCGATTAACACAGGTTCCTCCCATTTCTTTTGCTTCAATAATAACGGTTTTGAGTCCACGGTTAACGGCATGAATAGCTGCACCATGACCTCCGACTCCCGCGCCAATAATAACTAGATCATAATCAAACTGATCACTCATATACGGTTTCCTTGAAATACTATTAATTTTTAGTCTAGAGTAGTTCAGGTAAGAGTAACACGAATATAACTATTCGACTATTGGAACTAAATTTAAAAACCTGTTCATAAATAAAAACTTGAATAAGAAGCCTTAGACAAATTATAGTTTCCTTGAAGCTTACTTTATGACTATATTTTAGAACAGAATAATAACAGTGTCTTTAATCTATTAAAGACACTATTGTATGGAAAATAAGCTTGGAAAAATAGTCAGAAAAAGCAGATTATACCTCCATAAAACCATATTTTAGTTGTCAAAATTAATTTTCTGTTGCTTACTTAATTTAAATGAATCAATAATTTAGATCTAATTTTTTTAGTTTAAAACTCAGCATTTTACCAAATAAATATAATTAATTAGTTAAAGAAAATAAATATATGTTAACCTATACCTAGGTTTATTTATGTTTTATTCTTACTTAGCTTTTTATGTTTAAATTAATTTGTTTAATATGGAGTATAAGCCAAAATACTTCAAAACAGGTAAATATAATATATCAGATTTTGTGTGATACTTGTCAATATTTCATTAGCAATTATTTTCTAAAAAAATCAATAAATTTATTAAAACCTGGCAAAAAACAAGTTATTATATCGTATTGATTATAGTTGTTCAGTATTAAGTATTAATTTATGAAAATAGGAATTATTGGACTGGGTTTAATTGGGGGGTCATTAGGGTTGGATCTACGAGATCACGGCCATACTATCCTAGGAGTTTCGCGTAAAGAAAGTACCTGTAAACGTGCCATAGAAAGAGGAGTTGTTGATGAAGCTAGTATTGATTTACACTCATTAAGTAATGCGGACATCATTTTTATTTGTACTCCCATTGGATTAATTATTCCTACGTTAGAACAGTTAATTTATCATTTAAAAGCAAAAACAATTGTCACTGATGTGGGTTCAGTTAAAACGTCAATTGTAAAACAAGGTTCTAGGTTATGGGATAAATTTATTGGAGGACACCCTATGGCTGGAACTACAGAACAGGGAATAGACGCAGCACAAAAAGAATTATTTAAAGATGCTCCTTATGTTATTACACCAACTCAAAATAATCTCTCTAAAGACGTTGAAATACTTGAAACTATAGCAAATGAATTAGGATCTAAAGTTTACACTTGTACCTCAGAGAATCATGATTATGCAGTTGCTTGGATTTCCCATTTACCAGTTATGATCAGTGCTAGCTTGATTAGTGCTTGTTTAGCAGAAAAAGAAGATTTAATTTTTCAACTAGCTCAAAACTTAGCCAGTTCAGGATTTAGGGATACCAGTAGAGTTGGTGGAGGAAACCCTGAGTTAGGAGTAATGATGGCAGAATATAATCAAAAAGCATTGTTGCAGTCACTCTTAGAATATCGTCAACACTTAGACCAGATTATTGCTTTAATTGAACATAAAGATTGGCAGAGGTTAAAGAATTTTTTAAAAGAAACTAAGCAAGGAAGAACTAACTTTTTGTAGAAAGAAATAGTATAAAGTCACATAAAAATAATACAAAATCCGAATTTGATTATTACCTTATTGATCGATGTTTACTAGTTTCTATTAATTTCAAGGACGTTTCATTAATTAGTGTTGTTGATAATTAGTTATATATTTTATCTTATAGATATGACCTAGCTTAACTCCACTTGAAAAAAGTTAAATAGTCATTTATTGAAATTGCTAAATATTGTTAAATGTAGAAATACACCTAAGCTAATATCCGTTCTTTAGTAAAAATTAATGATAATTATAGCCCTCAAACCGACTAATCGTTATGGTATCCTGCAAAAATTGACATAGTAAAGTAGTTTTAAAAAAAAAATCGGAGATCTTTCAAAGAAACCTGTACAGTAGATCAAAGTGATTTTTGCCGATACCATAGCTGACATAAAGATTTGGATGAGTACACTAACTTCGACATTATCTCTACTTGATTTAGTCTATAAGCTACCTCTGTTGGCTACAGTAACCAAAGGTGAGGCTGATGGCGCATTAGTTTTAGCCAGTGTCCTTTTGAGTTTAGTGGTTATTTATTTTGCCAGTAAACTCGGAGGAGAGATCTGTTTTCGGATTAATCTTCCCCCCGTGTTAGGGGAGCTCGTTGGAGGTGTGGCTGTCGGAGTTTCAGCCCTAGGATTATTAGTCTTTCCCGAAGGAGGGGCAACTGCTTACGATTCAGCCCTCATGCAATTTTTGCAACTAACTGCAGATTTAACCCCTGAAGGCATACAAGCTATATTTTCAGCTCAAGAAGAATTTATTTCTGTTTTGTCGGAATTAGGGGTCATAATTCTATTATTTGAAATTGGCTTAGAATCAGATCTAAAAGAATTAATTCGCGTTGGACCCCAGGCAGTGGTTATCGCCATTGTCGGTGTTGTTACCCCTTTTATTCTGGGGACATTAGGTTTAGTCTATTTATTCAACATTCCCGTTATTCCTTCTGTGTTTGCAGGGGCTGCTTTAACTGCTACCAGTATTGGGATTACCGCTAAGGTGTTAGCTGAAATTGGTCGTCTAAGTTCTTCAGAAGGACAAATCATTATCGGTGCGGCTGTCTTAGACGACATCCTAGGAATTATTATTCTGGCAGTTGTAGGTAGTTTAGTTAAAACTGGTGAGATTCAACTAGTCAATCTTGTTTATCTTGTTATTAGTGCTGCAGCCTTTTTAATTGGGGCGATTCTAATTGGCCGACTGTTAAGTCCTCTCTACGTTAAATTAGTTAATGAGATGAAGACTAGAGGACAACTTCTGTTAGTTTCTTTAAGTTTTGCTTTTGTTTTATCTTACATTGCTCAGGTGATTCAATTAGAGGGGATTCTTGGTTCTTTTACAGCTGGTTTAATTCTTGCAGAAACTGAGAAACGGAAAGAACTTGAAGAGCAAATTGTCGCCGTCTCTGATATTTTTGTCCCGATTTTCTTTGTTTGTGTGGGAGCAAAAACAAATTTAAGCGTCTTGAATCCAACTATTCCCAGTAATCGAGAAGGGCTAATTATCGCAGCTTTCCTAGTTACTGTAGCAATCATCGGTAAGGTGGTTACTGGATTTACCATTTTTGGGCAACCTCACCTCAATAAACTCGCCATTGGCGTTGGCATGATTCCACGAGGCGAGGTGGGATTGGTGTTTGCTGGAGTGGGGGCTGCAAGTGGGGCTTTAACACAGTCTACCGAAGCAGCCATTATTATGATGGTTATTCTGACAACTTTTATTGCTCCCCCTTGGTTGCGAATTGTCTTTGAAGAGCTAGTTCCCACGGCCCAAGAAAAAGAACCCAGTTCCTAACAAGAGCTATCAAGGTTTGTTGACAACAGACTAAAGTTATCCGAAACCTGAACAAAAGATTTTTCGTCTTTCGGGTTTAGTGGAGCAGGCCTTTACAACAATAAATAGCACCTTTGATCATTAATGGGACAGCTTGAACGGTTGACTGGAGGAAGTGGGCAAAATCCCCTTTCTTTGTCACTGGAATCTATGTGGTGTGTGTCGTCGGTATTAACAAATTAAGTAAGGCAAGGTTAAATAGCTAAAGCTAAAACTTTTACTTAATAAGGTTTTCAATTTTATAAAATCCCTTTTGCCGACGTGCAGTACCAACCCCCAAACTCAACGAGAGAATCGCTATAATTTCTTAAACCTGTCCAACAGCCACCTTTGTGTCACAGGAGCGATCATTGTGAGATTTCACTGGCTATTACTGAGTATCTTAAGTACATTACTGTTCACCCTCCCAGCACAAGCAGGAAGGCTTTTATATTGGCGTTTTGAGTCAAACGATAATCGCTTAGTTTTTACCACTGACTCTCGAGTTCAACCTAGAGCCCAATTGATTCCTAATCCAACCCGTGTTGTCCTTGACTTACCTGGAATTATTTTA
The DNA here is from genome assembly GCF_003574135.1 of cyanobacterium endosymbiont of Rhopalodia gibberula. Classification (GTDB taxonomy): domain Bacteria; phylum Cyanobacteriota; class Cyanobacteriia; order Cyanobacteriales; family Microcystaceae; genus Rippkaea. The sequence continues at coordinate 620,089 of NZ_AP018341.1, forward strand.
GAGCGTCCTAGTGTTAATCAAGCAATTGGAGGAACAATTAAAAGTGTCCGAATAGGACAGTTCAATGCTCAAACCACCCGATTGGTGATCGAATTAGCCCCAGGATATACTCTCGATCCTCAGAAAGTTACAGTTAAAGGGATTTCTCCTACTCAATGGAGTGTAGACCTTCCCACTCCCCAGCGAATTGCTCGTCCATCAACCTCTCCTTCTCTACCTCCGCGTTCTACCCCTGCGCCTCTTCGTCCCCTCTCTAAACCTCCGGCTCGGACTTCTAATGACTTTCAAGTAACTCGTAGTGGTCTTTTTATTAAATTAGAACGCAACGGAAGTAACAGTCAAATTCAGGTAAACCGTAGTGACGATAAAAAAACTATTGAGTTTATTTTGCCAGAGGCATCTCTTCCCCAGTCACTACTTAACCAAGCCCAATCGGTAAATAAGTATGGGGTCAGTGAAATTCGATTTGAGCAAACCCGAACTTCACCCCTAGAAGCTCGTATTACGATGCGGGTAGCTAAAGATAGCCCTAACTGGCAAGGCTATTATTCCAGGTTAGGAGGACTAGTTCTCCTGCCAAAAGGAGGTATTTCTCAAGTCAGAGATTTAACTCCCCCTAAACCATTGGCTAACAATAATCCTAGTAATTCGGTTTCCCAGAACCAACTACCGACCATTTCTGCCATTCAACTAATTAACAACAATACTCAACTGTTAATTCAGTCCGATCAACCTATCAGAGGGCATGGCAATTTTGACCGACTGACGGGAGTGTATACCATTAATATTCCCAATGCTCAACTAGCTGAACCGGTAGTAGGCCCGCAATTAAAGAAAAATAGTCCTATTAACGAGTTGAAGGTTCGTCAACTCAACCCTGAATCGGTGGAAATTTTAGTCAAACCCTCTTCAGGGATTCATTTTGGGGAGCTCACTCAGCCCAATCAACAGGTCTTAGCTTTAGATGTTCATTCTTCACAAACTTTGACTCTTAGTCCTGATCATAAGCCGATTAACATTCTTCTACCTCCGGCAAATGCTTCTGTACCTCCAATTACCTCTTGTCCCACTGTCTCCTCTTCTGGAGCTCCTAAAGGACGGGTACTTGTCATTATTGACCCCGGACATGGAGGTAAAGATCCAGGAGCAGTGGGTCTCAGAGGATTACAGGAAAAAGATGTTATTCTTCCTATTTCTTTAGATGTTTCTCGCTTATTACAAGAACAAGGGGTTCAAGTTAAGTTGACACGTAACGCAGATTATTTTGTAAGTTTACAAGGACGGGCTGATTTGGCCAATCGAGTGGGAGCCGATATTTTTGTAAGTATCCATGCTAATGCGGTTGGGGGAAGTCGTTCCAACATCAATGGGATGGAAGTTTTTTATTATGGACATCAAGATTTATCAGAAGCTATCCACCGCAGCATTGTCTGTAGCATTAATGTGGATGATCGTGGGGTAAAAAAAGGACGGTTTTATGTCTTGAGAAAGTCAGGGATGCCGGCTTCTTTGGTGGAAGTTGGTTTTGTCACGGGAACTGAAGACAATCGTAAATTGAGTGATCCTGCTTATCGTCTTCAAATGGCTCAGGCAATTGCTCAAGGAATTTTAGATTATATTCAACAAAAAAGACTTTAAGATATATTTATCTTCCCAAGATATATTTACTTCTCTGAAGATTCTGTGTTTCAATTATGAACAACTTAAAGTGTGGTGTGTTAAATTGTTTATGAACAACGTTCAAAATAGTCCCATTGGCGTTTTCGACAGTGGCGTGGGGGGACTAACAGTTTTACGGGAACTTTACCAACAGTTGCCCCAGGAATCGATTATTTATTTTGCGGACACAGCTCGTCTACCTTATGGAAATCGTTCTGAGGCGGAGATCTTGCGGTTTGTTCGAGAAATTCTTCTCTGGATGGACCAACAAAACGTCAAAATGGTAATCATGGCTTGTAATACCAGTTCAGCCTTGGCATTAGAGACAGTTCGCAGTGAGTTCAACTTTCCCATTTTAGGGGTTATTTTGCCAGGGGCAAGGGCAGCAGTCAAACAAGGAGGTCAACGCATTGGGGTTATTTCCACCCCAGCAACAGCAAAAAGTGGTGCTTATCGCCAAGCAATTCAAGAAATCAACCCCGATGCCCAAGTCTGGCAAGTAGGATGTCCTGAATTTGTACCCCTGATTGAACAAAACCGAATCTATGACCCTTACACAAAACAGGTCGCTCTACGGTATGTGAGTCCGTTACTGGCTCGTAATATTGATACTCTAATCTACGGGTGTACTCACTATCGTCATCTTGCTCCAATCTTTCATGAGATTCTTTCCTCAACTGTCAACCTCATCGATCCTGCAAGTTTTGTGGTGCAAGCCGCTGAAAAAGAATTGAAATTAATGGGATTATACCGAAATAATACTTCTCAACCTACTCGTTTTTATGTCAGTGGTTGTCCCAAGACTTTTTCAAAAGTTTCCCAGCAATGGTTAGGTTATTGTCCAATCGTTGAGTCTGTTCCTCTTCCAAAGATAGTAAGATCTTCCTGGGTTCGAGAAGAAACTGAAATTCTTGAATAGAAAAGGATTGGTTTGTGAGAGCACCCTTGATACAGTTACCAATCCTGAAAGAATTAATCAATTCTTTTTGACTCGACATTTATCATTTTACTGATTGATTGATCATCATAAATGATTATGGATTCTGTTTATCCTAAATCACGGCGAGGTGGAAACATCCACTTTCCCGTCCGCTTAGCAAGGATAAGTAATCCGTAAATCATTAATAAATAGAGGGCAGCGAGAAGCACAGTGATCACAGGCATTTTTCGTTATTAGTCTTTCATTGCTAAGGTGGACATGGAAGTAAAGTTAATGACATAAATAGTCATATATATCGAACTGCCCGAACATTCAGCGCCTCAAGGGTACTAGCGATGGCGGGACAAAAACAAGCATTCTCCCTCTATGCTTTGAGGACACTCACTTTCAAGAGTAAACAAGACTGAAGATCAGTTTAAGGCTAACCTAAGCTAATCCCCTCCGATTGCTTGACAATCTTGAACCGAGCAATTCTGAGTCGACACGCCTGAATAACTAGTTAGATAAGGAATCTAGCCGGATCATATTGACCAAAACTTCCTCAGTTAAGGAGATACCTCTGAAGAGCTTGATAATTGAGAAGATAGGAAATCCTTAAAAACCCCTATTTTTAGGTTAACATAAGAAATTAGGTTAGGTCAGTTTTTTTAAGGGATTTTACCGAATTAGTTGAGGTATTTAGTCAAAAAAGTAGACAATTTCGTTTCCTTGTCTGGAAAGGTTAGCTTATTATGAATATAAGAATATGTAAATTTTCGTAACTGATGCGCCAGGTTTGGCTGACCCATGATAACAAGTACCTCTCTCTTTGCTACTGTTGACGACGATCTACGCCTCTTGACTGATAATCTCAAACGGTTGGTCGGAGCCCGCCATCCAATCTTAGGAGCAGCGGCTGAACATTTGTTTGATGCTGGGGGAAAACGCATTCGTCCGGCTATTGTTCTCTTAGTTTCACGGGCAACCCTGTTGGATAGAGAGCTGACACCCCGTCATCGTCGGCTGGCAGAAATTACTGAGATGATTCACACTGCAAGTCTAGTACACGACGATGTAGTCGACGAAGCAGAATTACGTCGTAACGTCCCTACCGTTAACAATTTATTCGATAATCGCATTGCCGTCTTGGCTGGTGATTTTTTGTTTGCTCAGTCTTCTTGGTATTTAGCTAATTTAGATAACTTAGATGTGGTTAAACTTTTATCTAAAGTTATTCGCGATTTTGCTGAAGGAGAAATTCTCCAGGGAATTAATCGTTTTGACACCAGTCTTACTCTAGAAGCTTATTTAGAAAAAAGTTACTATAAAACAGCTTCATTAATAGCCAATAGCGCCAAAGCAGCTGCGGTGTTAAGCGAGACTTCACCTGAAGTTAGGGGACATCTTTATGCTTACGGACGAGACCTAGGATTAGCTTTTCAAATTGTCGATGATATCCTAGATTTTACAACTCCAACAGAGGTTTTAGGAAAACCAGCTGGTTCTGATTTAATTAGTGGCAATCTTACTGCTCCTGCCTTATTTGCTATGGAGGAAAACCCATATTTAGAAACTTTAATTGAACGGGAATTTAGTGAGGCAGGAGATATTGAAAAAGCCTTGTCTATTGTTAATCAAAGTCAAGGAATTGAACGGTCACGGGAGTTAGCTTCCTATCACGGAAACCTAGCCTTCCAACATCTTAACTGTCTCAAGCCTTCTACCTCTTCCCAGATTTTAAAGGACTTGGTAGATCATGTCTTAAGTAGACTTTACTGAGTACTTTTATTCCTTAAAAATAGGAATTTTACTTTATTCTTTAACTATTCTCTAGGTTGGATATCTTCCGAGTTTATACCAACAAAATCTAATTAAAATGATGATAACTTGAGTAAAATTAATAGACAAGTTCACAGTCATTCTCTACTATGATCAAACATTACTTTTATGCCTTGATCGTTGTGTGCTATGTTTAAACTCTGGGTCTGTAAAAATTTAGTAATTGCGGCAAAAAAAATTAAGTTTTAGCAGATTCGACAAAACAATCTTAGATAGTAACAGACTGATCAGTTAAAAGTTTAAGATCTGAATCAAAGTCGGTGATAATGGACTCTGCCCTCATGCTAAAGACATGAGCTTAGTTCCGATAATCTCCTTGATTTTTTAACGTTTATTTAGAGTTGTCTGCTTAGTTCTATTAATTTATGAAGGAAGTGATTCAGGGATCAGCTAGAAACCTAAACATTACCGGCATGACTTGTCCCCAATGTTATTATGTCGACCACTCCCCTTCAGATTTTCTCTAAGAAAGACTAGTTAACTAGTTGGAGAACTACCGCCATTCGTTGAAGTAGACTCTTCGGGAGTCACGGGGGATTCTCCTGTCGGGGCTGCTACTTTAACCATGGCATGGCGTAATACCTGTTCTCCTAAAAGATATCCTCTCACTAACTGTTCGATAACTGTTCCTTCAGGATAGTCGTTAGTACATTCTCTTAACATAGCTTCATGGTATAGGGGATTAAATGGTTCTCCTTCAGGACGCATAGGGGCTACGCCTAAACGTTTAAGACTCTCGACAAGATTTTTATAAACCCCTTGATAGCTTTTATGAATTCCTAGTTCTCCATCGTTAGCAGGTTGGATTTGTCCTCTTGCCCGTTCGAAGTTATCGACTACTGACAGTAATTCACAAATTGTCCGGCACTTAACTTGAATTTCCAGTTCTTTTTTCTCGTTTTCAGTTCGTTTACGGAAATTATCAAATTCTGCTGCTAGGGTGATGTAACGTTTCTTCAAAATTTCGGACTGTTGATCTTCTTCGGTTAATTTTCTTTGTAAGACTTCCACTTCCTGAGTTAGAGTGGCTATAACCTGCTCAGGAGTCGGTTCCTCTTCAGCAGATTTAGGTTCAGATGCTACCGGCTCTGCTACAAATGATTCTAAATCAGGAGTCTCGGACGTTATTGTTGACTCTAGTTGGTCAATTACTTTGATTTTAGGACTTACCTCTGAAGTATCAACATTTTTTGATACTTCAGAGGTTTTTGAGGGTTTTCCTAGCTTCTGTTGCTCGTTGTTCATAGTAGGTTTTCTAAACTCCTGTAGAGAAGATTGGACTTAATGGTTTCTTGTCTTTCTTTAGAGATTATGTTTTTTTGAGGTGTCTCATTACCAGTATAAAGGACTCATCGTGACATTTTGAGAAGAAACATACTCAAATGTAAACTCAAAATAAAAACTCTTTTGCCCTCATAAGTGTTTATCAAAAAAATAATGACTCATCATCAAGTAATTAAGACAACAAAAGCCTCTACCTCTATTGGACCTTATAATCAAGCGATCGCTGCTAGGGGTAAATTTTTGTTTGTGGACGGACCAATCCCCCTAAGTCATGAAATAGGAGATGTTACAGGAACAGGAAATATTATTCAACAAACTCAACAAGTTATGGCTAATATTAAGGCGATTTTAATTTCAGCTAAAATGAATTGAAATAATGTAGTTAAAACAACGATTTTCATGAGTGATTTAACTAATTTTTATTCTATAAATCAAGTTCGTACCTAATACTTTGATAAATACACAGCTCTAGCTCGTATTTATGTAGAAGTTTCTCGCTTACTAAAAGATGTATTGATAGGAATTGAATGTATTGTGTGTTTTAAACAAAATTCCTTTAAATATATTATTATTTAATAATAGTTAAAATCCTTATTATTACTTTATTTAGTAATCTTAAAAACTAAATTTTAGAGTTACAATAACTTTAATAAAGCAATAGTTTTAGCTTCTTTTTATTGAAATTTTGTTACAGTTAATCCAGAATAACTATTTTCAATTTTAAGTTAATCAGATTGCTCAAAAAAAGTTTCTAGACAAACTTGAGTGCAAGCGTGATAATTTGTAATTGATTGAGAAATATCATCATTCTGATTTTGTAAGAGAAACAAGGATAAAGCAGCAGTAAAAACCCGATCAAGATCCCAGTTAGGATGGGTCTCTAAAAAATTTTTTAGAGATTCATATAACTCTTCTGGAATTTCAGCGAAAATACTGACAGATGTATTCATAAAAATACCTCAATTGACAACAAAAACTTCCCTATTAACTGGGATTTTTTTTTTAACTCAGCTACCTTAGGAGAAGAGATTTGTGTGGATACCATTCTGCTCAAGAAAAGTCTGGCTTGTCAATGCTATAAAATTTTATAAAAATGGTTAATAATCTATTTACACGTAAAAATTAGCTTTTTTTCTTTTTTTTTACGAATATTTATTAAATTTAAATATTTCGAGCTTAGTCAATAAAATTCCCCACAATACACTTAAGGATTGATGTTGTCGTAATCAGTTGTGGAAAACCCTGGGCAAATTTTGGAAAACTTTAAGAAGTACTATGGGAAGTCTGGGAAATAGTGTGAGGAAAATTGACTTGTAAAAATACAAATTACAGATTTTTTAAGGAGTCTAAAGAATTATTCTGTGTCAATTACGTGTAAGATGAGACTTTGAGATAAAACCTCTGTCAGTAATAATTATGTCAGCTAAAATCAAGAAAGGCTCACTTGTTCGTACCGTGCGTGAAAGACTTGAAAATAGTTTGGAAGCGCAGTCCAGCGATTCGCGGCACTTTCCTCGCTATATTTTTGAAAGTAAGGGTGAAATTCTTGAGTTAAATGATGAATATGCCCTTGTTAAATTCTATATTCCGACTCCGAATGTTTGGTTTCGCCTTGATCAACTAGAAATAATCGATTAAAGTTCATTTAATCAAAATTTAAGAGAAATTTTTCCTCGGCAAATCTTCTCGTATTTCCGTTGTTGGTCTAGGCAATGTCGGTAGGACTTTAACCTCACTTTTTCTTGAAAAAATATCGCCTATGTTGTCTTAATTGATGGTTTTAAAGATTAGCCCCAAGAAATTCCCCTTGATTTAGTGACTGTTTAAAGTCTTAAACAGCACAATAATCGAGTTGGAAAGACCAATAACGGTTATTGTGGGGAGCTGTGCTTCTCTGATAGAAGGGTGGTTGAGTAAGGAGAGTTTAAAGCAAATTAAGTTCAAAACTGTTGCTTTAGATTTCTTAAGACTATAAATTTTTGTTGCAATAAAATTAGACACCTGTAACGTCGATATTACGACTTTGGTGTTAGAAGAGAGAATTAAAATTTAATGTTGCTTCCATTGCTCTACTATAATATCGACATTGATTATTTAAACGTATCTTTTATGGAGGTGCGGATATCTTTAAAAAGTTACAAACAAGAAAAGCCTAATTATTTTCGTACTTTCTCTGTCTATTTAACCATAGTAATAAATCTTAAAAGATAAATCAAGATTACTTTCAGCTGCTGCTTATGTATTAAGGAAATATTGCTGAAAAAAACCATAATATAAGATTCCCTATTTATTAAAATGTTATAATAACCAACAAGTTTTGGAAGTCGCTTTAACGAATTAAAAAGAAGAAAATCTGCATGTTATAGCTAATTATATACGTAAAAATATAAAGTTAATTTGAGAATATTTGAGGGTAGTATAAACAGTAAATGAGTAATAGATAAATAGTCTCTTTTTATCTCAAAATTAAAACTTTAATAAACTATGATCATGCTTAAATAGCCAACTCATCGAAAATGATGTATGAGTACGGTTATGTATTTCGATATAACGAATGTATTCTGATAATTTTTTTACACTTAACTGAGATAACTTGATTAAGAAATTAAAAAAAATTAGTTCTACTCATTTATAGGCTATAAATGGATTCTAAAACAGATTATTATCCATTGTCGCAAGTCCGGATAAACTACATAATATTGCACCAGGAAAAATAGCAAGAATAAACTAATAATTGTTAAAAAATAACTAGAAAACTGACTATTTTTATTGCTTAGACAAAAATAATTAAGAAAGACTTCATTAGCAATAAACAAGAAATATTCTGATATATTATACTATTGGACTACTAGATAGATAGTCTTCTGTTTTTGAGGATTTATTAATCATTAAGTTTAATTTTTATTTAATAACTTACGTTAAATTTTAATTAAGTTAGAATAAACATCACTATTTCGATAAAGCATATATCTGTTTATTTTCTATAAATAAACTATAAAGATTGTCTTAAAAAGGCTGTTCCAAGAAGTACTAAAGTATCTGGAGTAATGTTCAAGATTTGAGTTTATTCATCTCATTGTGTTTATTGAACTGTTAACAGTTTTTTCTCTATGACTATATTTTCTTTTGAAAGAAATATTCTAAAATAAATAGTTTTGCGTAAGTAATATTGAAACTATTCATATCCTTGTTATTTCTAAAAAGTGATAGGTTGTAAGGAGCTGTAAATTTGTTGTGGTAACTTAATCCTTGATTTTCTACTAATAGATGACTCTTTGGACGTAATTTATATTCAAGATTATCGTTGTTTTTATATGGGAAAAAATTTTTAAGAAAGTCTGCATATAAACCGATCAACAATCTAACGATAGGTCATTAATTACAACTAATTAATCCGATAAACTAATTACGGTTTCTATAACTAACTAATGCACAATAATTGTTTATAAAACAATTTAAACTAAAGATAGTTAATGAGAGATATTACTATATATTACCTCTTGTTCTTTCCTAAAATCAACAACTCCCATCTTCTTGATGAGGAGTAGGAGCAACTGTTGGAATGGTTCCATCAACTACCTTTTTGATGGCTGTTTCAGGATCAGTTTCGCTAGTAATATAAACGGTAATTCCTCGACGACTTAAACGTTCTGTCAACCCTTCTCCTGCTTCTCTGGTAATTAACACCATTTCATCAATTCGATGGGGAGTGATATCATCAGTATGAAGATCATGAAAAGTTGCCTCCGTGTCAGGAACTTCTAACTTTTCCAGTAAAGTCACTTCACCTTCTGTATTAGTTTCGTACACTAAAAACCTACGAGCACGTCCGGTTTTGCCTGTAATAGTTTGGAAATCTTGACTGACAACAGCAACTTTCATTAGATTTTCTTTACTTTAGAACCTATAGCATTCGGATTCTAACATAAATTTATGCTTAAGGTTTAACAAGAGAGGTAAAATATCTAGGGTTTTCTAACAAAAGTTATCCATAAAATTAGTTCTATAAAGATAGGTAACAAGAATAAAACCAAAGATTTTAATCGTTCTACCTCATTTACTATGCCAATCTAACATTTAGTTAAAAAAACAAGGTCTTATTCTTGGACTATAGAGTCTGTCTTTGTGAGCTAAATTGATGAGTCACGTAGACGAAATTTATTCGCCAAGCTTAACCATTTAAAATTTTAAGTTAATCGTCTATTTTATTAGAATTAATACCACTTTTATTAAGTTATTTGTATATCGGTATACTCGTCGCGATAAATAAATTCTTTTACTTTGTAGAGTAGATTGTACACTTTTTTTAGGCAATTAAACTATGTAAGAAATCCCTAATTGGGAGACTTTATTTGTGAAAATTTATTGTTATATGCCGATGGCAACTAATGAGAAAAAAGTATTTTAGAGGATTTTTTTATATCTAATACAATTAGAAAAGATAGACGGCTTAACAATTTTGAGGCAGATCCTAAAGTTTATCACACTAAACTTTTTAGTCAGTCATAAAAGTATAATTATCTTATTTTCATAGTTACTGCATTTTTATTAGCAAATACTTTATTTCCTATTACTGTTTATATGTCTTTTACTACTAGGATTAGCTAAGAGACTCAACTAAATTTACGGTTATGAGTATAGTATGGATATATTGTTGTTAGTTACAGAACTTACACTAATTTAATCATGAGATTTTTTGTAGCTGAAGCTGTAAAAAAAGTAGGTTATAGGATATTTTTTTATTGAGTAAATAGTTTTATAATATAGTTTTATAATAAAGACAAAATAATTAGAAAGTAATTAAATATAATATTATAAAAATATAAAGAATAAATAAAAGATTTAAGCAAAGATATAGATAAAGTTAAAATAGGACAATGATAATCAAAAGAGAAATATTTTTTTGTATAAAAGAAGTCTATTAAAATATCACAAATATGTTTATATATAGTGTTTATATATAGTTTAACTAAACATATTAAACAAAATTTCGTTTCAAACCGATAACATTTAATAAAAATTAAGAGTTATGTTATATTACTTTAATGGCTAAATACATAGGTGTAAAATAACTTGTTTTTTAACGTTTATTTAAATTCTCGATCAATAGACAGTTAATGATTAATAATTGATGATAGGTTAATTAATTTTTGATACTCTATTTTAAAAGATCAAAAAAGAAACATTCTTTCGATAACAATTAAAAACGAGTAGATATGATAAAAATTGTTCATCTATCTGACATTCATCTTGGTAGTGGCTTTACCCATGGTCAGCTCAATCCTAAAACAGGTTTAAATACCCGTTTTGAAGATTTTACCAACACATTAAGTTTATGTATTGATCGAGCGGTGAGAGAAAAGGTTGATCTTGTTTTATTTGGGGGAGATGCTTTTCCTGATGCTACCCCTCCTCCCTATGTTCAAGAAGCTTTTGCTTCTCAATTTCATCGTCTGGCTGATGCCAAGATTCCTACGGTATTATTAGTTGGAAATCATGACCAACATTCTCAAGGAGATGGAGGTGCAAGTCTTTGTATTTATAGGACATTAGGGGTTCCAGGATTTATTGTGGGGGACAGTCTTAAAACCAATAAAATTTCGACTAAAAATGGAGAAATTCAGGTGATCACTTTACCTTGGTTAACCCATTCTACCCTCTTGACCCGTCGTAAAACTGATGGCTTATCTTTTGAAGAAGTTCAGCATTTATTAATTGAAAGTTTGACCTTAGCTTTAGAAGGAGAAATTCGTCAACTTGATTCCCAACTTCCAACTATTTTGTTAGGTCATCTGATGGCAGATCGTGCTAATTTTGGATCAGAAAAATTCCTTGCTGTTGGCAAGGGATTTACCATTCCTATGTCTTTATTAATTCGTCCCGAATTTGATTATGTTGCCCTTGGTCATGTTCATAAACACCAAAATTTAAATCCTACTAATGATCCTCCTGTAATTTACTCAGGAAGTATTGAGCGGGTAGATTTTAGTGAAGAAAAAGAGGACAAAGGTTATATTACTTTAGAAGTAAATAAAGAACAAGTTAATTGGCAATTTAATCCACTTCCTAGCCGCAATTTTTGTTCTATTAATATTAATGTTTCTGAGGAATCTGACCCTCAATCTGTTATCCTTAAAGCCATTCAAAAAAAGTTTATACAAAATTCAGTAGTACGCTTGATTTACAAAATTCGTTCTGAACAATTAGAATTAATTAATACAGGGGAGATTTATAAAGCATTAGAAGAGTCCCACAGTTATACTATTAGACCGGAATTAGTTAGTCAATTATCCCGTTCTCGTTTACCAGAATTAGGGGTAGGAAATAATTTAGATCCTATATCTGCTTTACAAGCTTATTTAGATAGCAAAGAAGATCTCAAAGATATCGTTAAAGATATGTTAGAAACTGCTGAAATTTTACTGAATAATGACGATCCGAACTTAGATATATCCGTTAAACAGGAAATTTTACCATTAAAAGATTTATAAACTTTAAGTTTCGGGCAATAAGGAATAACGCGGATTTAAGTTCAATTAATTTTGCTAGATTTAGTTTTTACTAAGTTTAATGACATTTGTGTAAGCCGATTGCTAAGCTCTTAAGACTTTCAGGTGCCGATTCTCACGATGACTACTTTGGGGAATACAGGCGTCAATCAAATTAGGAAGTTGGGTACAGAGGCTAATAATTATATTATGCCTTTAATTTATCTGTATTATCTACACAGGTTCTAACTTTTTTGTATCTTAAAAAGACTAGTATGGTTATTTAAATCTATAAAAATTTATGACCATATTCTAGTACCTATCAGGTTACCTATATAGTCTTTAATTACAATTATTAGCTATAAAATAAGATTTTAATATTCTTTATTATATACGAAAAATATCAACCATTCTATCTTATATATTAAAGATTATGGTTGATTAATATACATAAAAAAAGTACGTTTATATATATAGTTAAGATTACTGCTACTATTAAATATAATTTACAGAAAAAATATCTATATTTTTTTGTTTTTTTTAAAAAAATTTCATAAAACATACAAATTTATTGGTGATTTAACTGACTTTAAAATAAAGGTTATGGGCTACTAAAAAAGCAATCCTAAGATAGGAAATACAGATTCTCTCACACTGGCTATCTATGTTATATTATTTAATTGTCAGCTAAACAGTTCGAGCTAAATTCTGAATTTTAATAAAAAAAGTTACCAAAAGTAAAAGTAGACGAATATAAATAAACAATACTATAATAATAATTATTAAAGGAGTAAATAAACTGTCAATTTATACTTAAAAAATTAACACCTTTTCTAGCTTATATATCTCAAGTAAAGCTAGAAAACAACACATATATTAATAATTGTAAAATTAAAACTAATTATTGATTTTGTCACATAAAAATTGAGCTATTATGCTTGGTTTATAGCTAATCAATTTTCTTAAATTTTTGATGCTTAATTAAGAATTATCTACATTTTTAAATGTTTTTATACTAAGCAGAATTATTATTTTGTAAACAATTTCGATAATTGATAATTTATTGTATTATTGTTACCAATTTATATTCATTTTTTAAGACTTAAAAATATAATTAAAACTTTTTTATTCTTTGCCATTTATTCTCAATAATATTTATTTTTGATAGATGAGAATTTAAATTTTAAAGAGTTTTTAAAAATTAATTAAAATTAAAACCTTTTTCCTATTTCTGATAAACTACATATCTTTAACATTTCACTTTTTTTATCGGACTGTTAAATTCTTTTTTGTCCCTCTTTTTTAGACTAGCTATAAGTGGTAGTTGACCAGAAATTATAGTCTGATTGATATATATATTTTACAAACATTTTCCCCACAGCTTCGCTAAGTATTTCACAATCCCATTAATCTAAGTTAATTTCACCAATAAATTTTTGTATAAACTATCAAAAAAAACAATTTTAAACAAATGGCAATTTCCTTTACTTTCCACCCTATTGCCAACGATTCAATCGCACTAGCTCTATCTCTTGTTCTTTAAGAAACTTTTTGAGCTTAACTGTACTAAAGTGAAATTTATTTCTGCTCCAACTTTGGAAATGTCCTTAAACGACAAGATAGCATTAATTGATCAGAGTTTTTATAGTCAACTTTACCAACACATGTTGATGTCTATTCGTGGTATTTACTTTTAAATATGCAATACATATTAACATAGTATCGCTTAATTTTATTGCCGATAATGAAACTTGAAACTAATTCTTCAAAGATAACACTAGACTAGTGCCACAATTATGAAGACTAGGACCCCAATGCTAAACTCTTTATATAACACTTTATATAACAATACACGAGTCACTATAACTACAATGGCAGCTCCTTGTCATTGATATAACAAGTAAAACCACTTCTCATTATCTAGGTGTACTGGTTATCCTAATAAGTCTTTTATACATAATTTAAGGCTTAAAACACTCAAGTCCCTTTTTTTTGTACTTTGGGACGAGGAAACTCAGAAGCAGCAGGAAAATATTTAATCGGCTCATTGACCATTGCTTGTTTCATAAAATCTCGCCAGATAGGGGCCGCATTACCGCCTCCTGTGACCCCTCGCCCTAAAGCGCGGTTAGCATCATCCCCTACCCAAACTGCTGTGGCTAATTGAGGAACATAACCCACAAACCAAACATCACGTTCTGAATCCGTGGTTCCTGTTTTACCCGCGGCAGGACGGTCAATATTAGCTGCTCTCCCTGTTCCACTCGTAATAACTCCCTGTAAAACTGCCGTTAAGTTAGCCGTTGCCCAGGGATCTAAAACTAATTGGGGTTCTGGAGTATTGTCTAATAAAACATTGCCAAGACTGTCTGTGATTCGAACGATAGCTGTTGGTTTAGAGTACCAACCATTACTAGCAAAGGTAGCATAGGCTCCCGCTATTTCTAGAGGAGTGACATCTCCAGCTCCTAAGGGAAGGGAAGTGACCGCTTGTAACGGACTTTTAATTCCTATACGACGACAGATCTCAATAACTTTACTAACTCCAACCTTACTCCCGATAATCACTGCCGGAACGTTACGCGATTGTATCAAAGCAGTACGAATAGGCATTGGACCTCTATAATTACCTCCATAGTTTTTAGGACTATAGATATTTTTCCCATCGCGGAAACTTACAGGATTATCATTGACAATGGAGTCGGGGGTAAATTTGCCACTAGCAAAGGCAGCATAGTAAACAAATGGCTTAAAGGAAGATCCAGGCTGGCGACGAGATTGGGTAACACGATTTAGCTGACTTTTATTGTAATCAACTCCTCCTACGATTGCTTTAATAAAGTGAGTGCGAGGATCAACGGACACTAAAGCGATCTGTAAATCTTTAGCAGAAATTCCCCATCGCCGTAAGTTACGATAACCTTTTTCCACACTTTCTTTAGCTTTAAGCTGAAGATAATAGTCAACGCTGGTTTGAATCCGCATTCCCCCTTTTAGAGTAACTTCTTCGCCGAATTTATCCTCCAACTCTTCCATAACAGTGTCGGTCACATAAGGAAGTTTACTATTCTGCCATGCTGTAGGTTTACC
Source organism: cyanobacterium endosymbiont of Rhopalodia gibberula (assembly GCF_003574135.1). Taxonomy (GTDB): domain Bacteria; phylum Cyanobacteriota; class Cyanobacteriia; order Cyanobacteriales; family Microcystaceae; genus Rippkaea. Next base: position 635,368 of record NZ_AP018341.1, read on the forward strand.
CATTCTTAAAGGTTCTTTTTTTGCTGCTTCAGCCTCTTGAGCAGAAATCCATCCCAAACCCCGCATCCTGTCTAAAACCATTGCTTGTCTTTGTTTAGATTTGGAATAATTAATAAAAGGGCTATAGGTTTCTGGAGCTTGGATGAGTCCGGCCATCAAAGCCGATTCAGCTAAGTTTAATTCGGATGCCGGTTTATTAAAATAACTTTCTGCTGCAGTTTGCGCCCCATAGTTATTATGACCCCAATAGATATTATTTAGGTACATTTCCAGGATTTTATCCTTCTCAAAAACCTGTTCTACCCGGAGAGAAAGAACCGCCTCAGAAAGTTTGCGGTTAAAGGTTCGATCTGTCGACAAAAAGATATTTTTGACTAATTGCATGGTAATGGTAGACGCGCCTTCTACCACACCACCACTTTTATAGTTTACCCAAAGCGCGCGACCAATACTTGTGAGGTTGATCCCGTGGTGATGATAAAAGTGACTATCTTCAATCGCTAGTACCGCCCTTTTGAGTTCAGGAGACATATAGTTTAGAGTTGTCACTTCTCGGTTGGCTTCTTCATGAAGTCTCGATAAGAGCCGTCCTTTGATATCGTAGATATAAGTGGTTTCTGGTGGGGCGTAGTTATTTAGACTCCGAACGTCTGGGAGGTTGCGAAAGCTAATGGCAAGTCCAACGAGTCCCCCTGCAATAATGGAACTGGCCAACAAGGAGAGACTAAGTACAGTTCCCCCAGCTACTTTGACTACACCTTGCCTAAAGGAGGCTTTAGGAGAGGGGGGCTTGTTTGGATTAGTTTGTTGTCGAATAGTGCTAGACGACACGATAGTTTTACTTTCTCACTCCAAGTATAGGTTTATGAATTAGCGGGAGACCTGGCATAAATAAAGTTTTTTACAGGTAGCTTATAGGAATTTGGCCGAGATTCAATCCCCTAGTCTCATTTATTATGCCCTATACCCGAAATAAATTCCTAGCATTATGTCTATACACAAAATTTTCCATCATGTTAAGTAAGTTTTTTTTGATGAGGATTTGATTATGTCTACTGTTAAAGTTTCAGTTCCAGCGACAACAGCTAATTTAGGACCAGGTTTCGACTGCATTGGAGTTGCTTTAAACCAATATAACCACTTTAAGTTTAGTCCCATTGAATCGGAAAGCCCTAACCTAACTATTGCTATAACAGGAAAAGAAGCCCCAAAAGTAAATTGTGATAGCACTAATTTGGTTTATCAGTCTTTTCTTAGACTATATCAATACTTGGGACAAACGCCTCCTAACGTCGCCATTAATATTGAACTAGGAGTTCCTTTAGCTAGAGGGTTAGGAAGTTCAGCTACCGCTATTATTGGTGGTTTAATGGGAGGAAATCAACTGGCTGGCGAACCTCTTTCCTTATCCGAGATTATGGAATTGGCAATCACTATTGAAGGTCATCCTGATAATGTAGTTCCTGCTTTATTAGGAAATTGTCAATTATCTGTAGGAGAAGCAGGAAATTGGCAAATCTGCCCTATTGTTTGGCATCCAGATTTAGTTCCTGTAGTTGCTATTCCTAATTTTGAACTGTCTACTCAAGAGGCGCGAGCCGTTTTACCTACTAATCTAAGTCGCCATGATGCTATCTTCAATATTGCTCGTCTGGGATTATTAATTAAAGCATTAGAAACAGGCAATCGAGACTGGTTAATAATGGCGTTGGATGATAGGCTCCATCAGCCTTATCGTCAGACATTGATCAAGGGCTTTAATTCTTTGAAGAAAGCCTCCTTATCCGTGGGGGCTTATGGGGTGGTCATTAGTGGGGCGGGGCCTACAGTACTCGCCTTAACTTCTTCTGAGCATGCCAAGCAAGTATCACTTGCTATGACTAATGCATGGATGCATGCAGGAGTTGAAGCAGAAGCGCTATTACTATCGATTGATTTCGATGGTGCTAGGGTTGTCACTTAAATGCGGACGGCGAGACTTGAACTCGCATGGCACAAGCCACACGCCCCTCAAGCGTGCGTGTCTACCGATTCCACCACATCCGCATCGTAATCGTTAGCATATACTATCATAATCAAAGGCTAAAATACAAGGAAGATTTTAAACTATTCTTCAAGTTTTCTAATGAGTTGCCAGGAATTACCAGGGTAAAAAAGAAAAACACAGAAAAAAATATTAAAACAAGAGGCTAAGATCGAGCCTCCACCAGAAAACCCTGTAATAATTTTTAGACAGGGAACCCTGTATTTACCTCAAACTAAATAATCATGAGTATTTCCATCAAACAATTATGTGTCTACGTTGCACTCCTAGCTGTAGGTAGCAGTTTTGGATTGTGGAGAAGTCACTACACAAATCAACCATTGGTCACTCAGACGGTTCAAAACCCTCCAGTGGTTCCCACAAATCTGAATCCTTTATATTTTCCTTCTAGATCTTCGGGTGTAAATAATCTTAATTTTATTGCCAAAGCTGCTCAAAAAGTTGGGCCAGCAGTCGTTCGCATTGATGCAGCCAGACAAGTATCTAGTAATCGTCCCGACTCGTTTGAAAATCCTTTTTTTCGTCGTTTTTTTGGTAAGGAAATTCCGATTCCCAAGGAACATATTGAACGGGGAACGGGCTCAGGATTTATTCTTAGTGAAGATGGCCAATTATTGACAAATGCCCATGTGGTTGATGGAACAAAACAAGTTAAAGTGACTTTGAAAAATGGACAAATCTATCGAGGACAAGTATTAGGAATTGATAAAATGACTGATGTGGCTGTGGTCAAAATTGGAGCTACGGATCTGCCCACAGTTAAATTAGGGGCGGCTGAGAATTTACAACCTGGAGAATGGGCAATTGCTATTGGGAATCCTTTAGGGTTAGATAATACTGTAACGGTAGGAATTATCAGTGCTTTGGGGCGGTCAAGTTCAGAAGTTGGGGTTCCCGACAAGCGATTAAGGTTTATTCAAACCGACGCAGCTATTAATCCAGGAAATTCAGGAGGTCCTCTTCTCAATTCTAATGGAGAAGTGGTGGGTATCAATACAGCGATTCGTGCAGATGCTCAAGGATTAGGGTTTGCTATTCCTATTGAAACAGCCCAACGGGTAGCCCAACAATTGTTTATTAAGGGAAAAGCCGATCATCCTTATTTAGGTATTCACATGGTTACATTGGACGGAGAGTTACAAAAAGAACTTAATCAAGAGAATAAATTAGATTTTGAAGTGACTGAAACTAAAGGAGTTTTAGTAGTTAGTGTAGTGAATAATTCTCCTGCTGCTGAGGCTGGTTTTAAACCTGGAGATGTAATTTTAAAAGTTGGGGGCAAATCAGTAAAAACTGCGACGGATGTACAAGAACAAGTAGAGTTAAGTTCTATTGGAAAAATTCTTGATGTAGAGGTAATTCGTCAAGGAAATCCTAATTCTAAGACTTTAGCAGTATGTCCAGAATCTTTCCCAATTAATAATTAATATTCAATAGTTTCAATATTATTTAATAGTGGGTTGCCTTAGCTTAAAATTTTTTAATTGATTCTAATATCTATCGCCATTCAGCCCACCTTACACCGTCAATATTTAAAATAAACTATGAAAGAATAAGTAATTTTGTATCGCTATATTTAACTTATTAAAGTTAGGTTAATACTGCTTTAATTAGTGTTTTTTATAGGTTTCTTTAGCAAGAGATATTAGTTTGACAAAATTCAAAAATACGGTTGTAATTTTTAACAACTAAGTCAAAATACAATGAGGGTTAAGAATTATATAAAACGATAACCGCCAACGATCAAAACTAAAATAATTGAGCGAAAAACAGCATAACATAATACCAACCTACTTTTTGAGTCTAAATCAAGAGAGAGTTTTTTGGATAAATAAGTATGAGCAATTAATCAATTAACTAGGTAAACAACAAAATTTTAAACCACCTAATTTCTCGAATGCTTAATATAAAAAATCTCTTTGAGTGGTCGTTAACCATTTTAATCAAAAACATTTATCAAGTTAAACTTTATTGATCAATCTCACTAACTTTTACTCTATTTTCTATAGATAACGAATAATTAATTAAAATCCTTGCTTATAGCGCTTTTCAAATAGTTCTTGGGTGACATATCCTCGGTTCTATAATAATCAGTCAATCAAATCTTGCTTGAACCCAGAGAAAAGTTTACAGTCATTTACAAAGCTAATAATTTATCGCAGTCGTTTTTAGTTAAATAAAGTTCAAGTCTATAATACTATTCCATATAATTCTGGATAGATCCGACTAAGTCTTCAAAACTCGGTGCACTCTACTGCAAGATTGATAACAGACTTATATTGGAGTTTAATTAATAAAACTAATTTCTGTGTTTTCTCTCTTGCAAGTCTGTAAAAAATAGTGCAGTGACATCATTGTACAGGGCACAAATTCTACCAAATGATGATATTTGATTAGATTAGAAAATACCTTTCTGCAATGGGAAAGAACTTGCAATATATAAAATTTTTTTCATGGTTTAGAATAAAAAATCATAAAAAGTAATTACCATAGTTATGGCTTTATCTGTTCTCAACAGAATGATGGTACTGTTCAAATCTTTAATGAGGGTTATCTAGATTACAAAATACTTCAACGAGATTGGGACGAGATTTTATATTCATAGTAAAAATCTCGATAAATGCTGCTTCCTTTTCCACAAAACTTATACTTTAAATTAATAAAAATATTTTAGTAGTCCATACAGTAAATTAAATTTAGTAGATTTAAAAATCTCTAAAACACCGAGTTTTTAATAAAAAATCTCAAATTCTTTTAAGAGTCTTAGATTTAACTCGAACGATTACTGTCCATTGTTTTTTTAGTCCTTTTACAAGGAATAGTGTTGAGAAAAATAGGAACAGTAAAATGAAATTGACTTCCGAGATCTTTCCCATCTGATTCTGCCCAGATCTCACCGCCCCACCCCTGAACAATCTGACGACAAATAGCTAAACCTAACCCCGTTCCCCCTGTACTACGCCGTAATGCCCCTTCTTCTTGATAAAATCGATCAAAAACTGTTTCTAAACAATTGGGCTCAATACCTCGTCCCGTATCAGCTACCGTAACTTCTAAACTACCAGGATGAGTACTACTAACTTCAATGGTTACGCTTCCTTTAGAACTGGTAAACTTACATGCGTTGTCGAGTAATTTGGCTAACACTTCCACTAACCATTCCCCATCAGCTTGAATTAAGGGAAGTTCAAAAGTCACTAAGTTTTTAATGTTGGGTAAATTGCTATCTCGGTTACGGGACCTAACATTACTCAGAGATAGTTCAACACATTCAGCTAAATCTAAGGGTTCAGGATGCCATTCCACTCGTCCACTTTCTAACCGAGAAAGAGTCAGAAAATCTTGGACTAGCTTACGCATGCGTTCAGCATCTTGCAAGGCGGTATTAAGCATCACTTGACGCAATTTGGGAGACATGTCAGGTTCAGTGGCCAAACTTTCTAAACAAATTTGAATAGTAGACAGAGGGGTGCGTAATTCATGTCCGGTAATAGCAACTAAATTGGAACGGGTGCGATCGAGAGCTTCAAGTTGTTCATTAAGATCTTGTAGATTAGCATAAGCTTCAGCTTGAATTAAGGCCACACCAATTTGAGTGGTAATGGCATTAACTAAAGCCACATCTTCATCTTTCCAGTCCACAGGATTAGGACCACAGTGATGTAACTCTAACATCCCCAAAAGTCTTCCACGATATAGAATGGGGACTAGTAGCCAAGATAGGATCGAACACTTAATAACAAGACTTTGAAGAGATTTTGAATCTGAATCGGACTTTGTTCGGTTGAAAATGCGAGGATCATTATTTGCATCTTCAATCATCAAAGAATCACGCAACTCCATCACTTCCTGGAATAAGGGATTGTCGTGTAACGGCCAAGTCTCTCCTTTAATTGAAGCAATACCGGCACTTAAAAATTCATGTTGAATTGTAGCTGTGGTATCGGTTTCCCGACAGCGATAGACAAGACAACGACAGACTCCCAACCCTTCCCCTAATTTCTGAACAGCCAAGTGTAAAATTTCTTCAGGATCTAGTGAGCGTCGAATAGCAATGGTGACCGAGTTAATCAGACGTTCTTTATGTTCTTTGGAGGCTAGGGAACGGTTGGCCTTAAGCAGTTTATATTGACCAGCTTGTAGATAACTAACGAGGCGTTGCACAAAGGGATCAGGGTGTCTGTTGGGACAATCCCACGTTAAATTATTAACTTCTTTTTGTTTAAGATTTACTCCTTTTTGTTTTAAAGTGGTCACCGGTAAATATTTCTGGCGAGCTTGCTTGATTTTTGTCTTTAATTCCGGTCGATAAGCGAGAATCCGTCGTAACAAGGTATCCGCAGCCTGTTGACTTACTTGACGATCAAATGTCCAAATTCCTTCAAAACGTCGGCTATTGTCCATAGCTGAGCCAACACGGTCATTAGTATCATCATGGTTTATCCCAATGCGTTCTTGACATACTAAGCAACTCGCATAATCTTGAGCAATAACAATTAAGTTCCATTCTTGAGCCAAGCTGTCTGTTGATTCAAAGGCGATCTTTTCATAAACTTCAGAACTATTTTCAAAATCGGCTTCTGGAGCAGCCAATACATAAACCTGATCTGTTTTTTGGGCGATTCGCTGATATCGTTGAGCTTCTTGCCGATAAAACCGTTCTCGTTGAAAACTGGCAATAACTAGAGGATAACCTGAACCGGCTAAGACTTGATCTTCCATAGCATGAGATAAAGCTGTCAAGGAAGCCTTGAAATACATTTGAGGCCGCCAATAGGGGAAAATTTGCAACAGTCTTGTTAAAACCGATATTGAGTTGCTCATCGACGTCTTTTTGATATCTCCTGGCAAAATCGATGTCATATCGCCTTTATAGCCTTCATATTGCAATTATGTCCCCTTAAAGAGGGGTGTTGAACTATAAACAGAAAGTCTATGTTTAGAGTTACCCCTCATTGTAACGGGATTGCTATAGTGGCTAACGATAATGTTATTAGGATTCACTTAATTCTATGGACATAGCTTAGATAAGTTATTTTGTCCTTAAACTCCATTCTATTAGAAAAACTTGATGTATTCTTGTCATTAAATCTGTGCACATCCTCTATCTAGCCTAAAAGATCAATAATCACTCTTCAATCAACAAAAAGTTTTTGGATGTCTTTCTAGAGTTTCGATTCCAAGAATTTTTTCTGTACACTTTTACTCCTAATACGCTATTAAAATCACTAAATCTTCCCAAAATCCTTTTCGAGACAATGATGCTTTTTGAATCGGTCTTTTCATAACCTTATTATTGAGGGATTACAAAATTTGTCATTATTTTCTGATCTTTTAGGAAAAATTGGAGATCTTATCAGTAGTTGTAAATATCAAGAAAAATTGACAAAATAATCTCTCAAAGTCTGATAAATTCGTCAATGATCTTGTAAGTTAACGATCTCACTTCTTGACCATTTCCCCTATTTTTTTGTTACATAAAATTAAGCAAACGATCCCCACAATCCAAATTCTATGAGTTAACCATAATTCACATGAAACTCTTAAGACCTTACCAAGAGCTATTTGTTACCTACATCATCGGAGAGTGTATCTCATGGCGCAAGAGCAACCATTGTTAGAGGAAATGACCCTCAGACAGCTACGCAGAGTAGCTAGTGAATATAATGTCTCACGTTACAGCAGAATGCGTAAAGCACAATTGTTGTCTGCTATAAAACAACTTATTCAGGAACAAATTATTCAACAACCAAAAATAAAAAAAATGACAATAAGTCCAACATTCGTTCAGGAGGAACAGGAAATGGAAGCATCTAAATTTAAAATAGGTCAAGACGATATCGTAGAGGGACTTTCATCCTCTGTTGATGACGGGCTTGGTGATCTCCCCGATGGCTACGGAGAAAGCCGCATTGTTATTTTGCCTCGTGATCCGCAATGGTCTTATGCTTATTGGGATGTTCCCAATGATGCTAAAGAAGAATTACGTCGCCAAGGAGGACAACAGTTAGCCCTACGTCTTTATGATGTAACTGATATTGAGCTTAATTGCCAAAGTCCCCACAGTATCCAAGAGTACCTCTGTGATGAGTTAGCACGGGAATGGTATTTACCGATCCCGGTGAGTGATCGTGATTATGTTCTTGACATCGGTTATCGTTGTTTCGATGGACGTTGGTTGGTTCTCGCCCGTTCAGCTTCTGTTCATATTCCCCCTGTCTATCCTTCTGACTGGGTGGAGGACATCTTTGTTACTGTCGACTCAAACCAAGAACTCCAAGGTAAGACTGTTTACAATTTTGTTCCTCCCACTCACAGTCAAGCAATCCCCGGCGACAATTCTGTCTACGACGAAATTTTTGGTATGGCTCAGGGAGTTGAAGCTCAGCGCACGGCAGGTTCTGTGTTCGGTTCTGTACAACACCTCACAGGTTCAGTGGTTAATCCCTACGTTCATCAAGAAGTGGTTAGTCCCTACGTTCATCAAGAAGTGGTTAGTTCTTATGTCCTTCCTTCTGGTGTTGGAATGTGGGCAATTCCTACTATTTCTGGGGCGAATGTCTCCACTATGTCTGGTGTGTGGTCAGGAGTTCCTATTTCTACACTGCCCGGGTATCCCCGTAAGTTCTGGTTAGTGGCTGATGCTGAGTTAATTGTTTATGGGGCTACTGATCCTGATGCTACTGTTACCATTGGGGGTCACCCTATTGAACTTAATCCTGATGGTACTTTCCGCTTCCAGATGTCTTTCCAAGATGGTTTGATTGATTATCCTATAGTAGCCGTAGCTGTTGATGGAGAACAAACCCGTTCTATCCATATGAAGTTTAGTCGTAAAACCTCTGAGTCTCATGCTAATTCTAAGGAAGAAACAGTTTTGGAGTGGACTTGAACTTAGTCTATAACTCAAGACGATAGTTGCTTTTTTTAAGCATTCTTAAAAATTCGCCAACTTGATTGCTCCCGATGGATTCGTCGGGGGCTTATTTTCAAAAAATAGAGAAATTCTTAATTTCTGTAAGAGAACGTTAACCTCCCAAAATTCTATATTAAAATATAATAAATATTAACTTTCCTTAAGAGATGTTGAGCCCAATTTTAATATTTGATCTGGCTTTAGTTGCCTGGTCACTTCACTTAATGCAAGAAGCGGTTGACCAACAAGAATTCTCCTTAATGCTAGCAGGAACTTTAGTAGCTATGTCTGCTGCAGCAATGCTAGTGGTTTATTTTCTGATGGGGAACTGTTTAAGCTATCTAATTCAACTCCATTAGGTTTTCTAAAAATAGGTAGGAAGAATCCATAAATCTGAATGTGACAAACGACATACAAACAGAATAAAAAAATATTTATTTTCTCTTCTTCTATTCTCACAAAAGTTGATTGCGTAACATGTACTTTATGTTTGATTATAGTGTTGCACTTTCATTAAGTAATCAAAAAAAATCTCTAAAATTTTCTCTAGTATGGTATTGTCGTTAAAATTAAATCCCAAGAATTTTGAATAGGCTCTAAACTAATAATCTCCGATAATCAAGTAATCTCCAATAATTAAGATTTGATCCCGATGAAATTGCCCCATCAACGATGGCAAGTTGCTATTCCTAATCCCGAACAAGTCGAGCAACTGATCAAAACAACTGAACTACTACCTTTAATTGCCCAAGTTATCATTAATCGGGGTATTGAGACTCCTAATGATACCGCAATCTACCTCAATCCTGAAGCCCAAACTCTTCCTTTACCTTTAGAGGAATTTCCTGATTTAGAGATTAGTGTGAAATTATTAAAAGATGCGATTACCACAGAGAAAAAAATTGCTATTTGTGGGGACTATGATGCTGATGGTATGACTAGTACTGCCTTATTATTGCGTGCTCTCAGTCACTTGGGTGCTGATGTTTGCTATAAAATTCCCAGTCGGATGAAAGATGGTTATGGCATTAATGAACGTATTGTAGAATCTTGTGCTAATGAAGGAGTAGGGTTAATTTTAACAGTTGACAATGGCATTACAGCTTATGAACCGATTCAACGAGCGGTACAGTTGGGGTTAAATGTTATTATCACCGATCATCATAATCTTCCTAAAGAATTACCTCCAGCAGATGCGATTCTTAATCCCAAATTACTTCGAGAAACTTCTCCCTATCGTGGATTAGCAGGAGTTGGAGTAGCATATATTTTAGCAGTAACAACGGCTCAACATTTTGGGTTACTCAAGGGTTTAGTCGACCCATTATTAGAACTATTTACATTAGGAACTATAGCAGATTTAGTCCCTCTCGTTGGGGTCAACCGACGTTGGTTAAAACGGGGTTTACGGAAACTTCCTCACTCAAAATTAGCAGGAGTTCAAGCCCTCATGCAAGTTACCGGAATCAGTGAAGAACAAAAACAACTCAAACCTGATGATATTGGCTTTCGGTTAGGACCAAGAATTAACGCAGTAGGACGCATTGGTGAGCCTCAAATAGCTATTGAATTATTAACTACTGATGACTCTAAAATTGCATTAGAAAGAGCGATGCAATGTGAACAAATTAACAGTAAACGTAAGGACATGTGTGAACAAATTGAATTAGAAGCTATTCATTTAATAGAAGATACTCCAATTTGTTGGAAACGTGATCGAGTTTTGGTGGTGATTCAATCTCAATGGCATCATGGGGTTATTGGCATTGTGGCTTCCCGTTTAGTGGAGCGTTACGGAGTTCCTGTTTTTATCGGAACCTATGAAGAAAACTCTAGTCAAATTAGAGGATCTGCACGAGGAATTAAAGAATTTAATGTAGTTGAGGGATTGGATTTTTGTCAAGATATTTTGGAAAAATATGGAGGACATAAAGCAGCAGGTGGATTCAGTTTATCAGCTAGTAAATTAGAGGCTTTCAAACAAAGATTAAGCATCTTCGCCCATAAATGTTTAAAAACTCAACACCTCAAACCTTTAGTGATGATTGACGCTCAGGTTGATTTCGAACAATTGACCCCTAATTTATATCAGTCCATTGATCAACTTCAACCTTGGGGAATTGGCAATTCTCATCCAATTTTTTGGACTCCTAATATTTATATTGTTCAGCAAAAAATAGTAGGAAAAAATCATCTTAAGTTGGGAATTTCTCAAAATGATTATAATCAAGCAGAGATAGAGGCAATTGCTTGGCGTTGGGGTGAGTATTTTCCCTTACCTAAACGAGTTGATATTGCCTATAAACTAACAGAAAATTGCTGGAATAGTAATTATAAAATTGAACTAGACATTGTAGGAATACGATTACCATTGTTTTCTTTGTCCGATTCTGATCATAAGCCAGAAATCTTTCAATATCAAGGGCGAAACTATCAATGTAGTTTTTCTAAAACCGAGAAAGAATTAAGAATTAAAAATGATCGAGGAAAGGTATTAACAGTTAAAAGAGGACAACGACAAGGGTTCTTAGGAACAACGCGAGAAAATTTTCATAAAGTCGATATTACTCAGCCCCGCTACTTTAACTTGATTAAAACAGCCATGGTGGTTTTAGAGTTATGAATCCTCGATCTACCTAAATCTATTGAGTCAAATCGCTCAATCTTCATTTCCTATTATTCAGATGGCAGAAGAAAAATACATAGATAATTAATTGTTAATAAATAAAGTAGTTTTTTAGATTAAAATTTAGCATTTGCTTTAAAAATTGGTAAAAAAAAGCCTTAAAATATAAAGTTGCAGCCTACCATCACCTATGGTAGATTGTATTTAAATTTGCAAAAAAGCTAGTTTCTTTAGGAATAAAAACATAAAAAAGCTAAATTTTAAGGGTAAGTAAAGTCATCTGAACTAGAATTATTAATTAACTACTCTAAACCAGTTATTGTCTTTAGAAGTTGACTTAAGAATATTGCGATCTTTTGAATCCTACTAAGAGAGGTTAACTCTGTGATCATAACCTTAAGTGATGCCAACGTAAAAGCTGCTTTAGCTGCCATTGAATCTGATGGAGCTACCCTAGACGAAAAAATCGAGATGTTAATTGAAATAGCTATGGGGCTGCAAAAAAAGCCGAAGAATTCCCAACAATTCGAAGACGCGGTTTTTCTTTATCGTAGGGGATTAGAACTATGTCCTCCTGACTATCCCTTGTTACGAGCAAGATGTTTATCGGGAATGGGAACTGCATTGCGAACAATTCCTGCAGAAGGAGAGAGCTTACTCTTAGAAGCAAAAACTGCTTACGAAACCGCCCTTCCCATACTTGAAAAATATGCGTCTCCCGAAGAAGTCGCTGAGGTATACATGAACATAGGGGTTGTGCTACAAGGGTTGGTTCCCTTTCAAAAAGCAGCCATGCAAGATGCTATAAAGGCTTATCAAAAAGCGGCAAGAATATTTACTGGAGAGAATTACCCTCAAGAATTCTCCATATTACAAAATAACATCGCGATCGCTTATCTTTCAATGCCTCTAGCTCTGAACGGGGAAGAAATGTGTCAAGCCATTGCAGTTCAGTCTTTTGAAGCGGCTTTGAAATGGGTGACGCTAACCGATCATCCTAGCGAATATGCTATGCTGAATAATAATTTCGCTAACGCTCTACAATCTCTTCCGAGTGCTCATCCGATAGAAAATAACTTAAAAGCTCTAGCTGCATACAATGAGGCGTTAAAGGTTCGTACTCCTCAAGATACTCCCCTTGAATGGGCCAACACTATCTCAAATAAGGCGAACGTTTTGTTCAATTTACCTGATGATATTGAGCACCCTGAAAGGGGTAATCAAAGTAATCTTATAGAAGCTAAAACTTACTATCAAAAAGCTCAAGGAGTATTTAGTCAATACGGACAATGGGAACAAGTAGAGGTTGTGAAAAAAGCTTTACAAGATATAGAGGTACAATTAAGGAGTTAGTAATTTAATTTGTCTAAGGAGCGTAATTAAAATGACTGAAATTCTAGATAACTTAGGGACAAATCCAACCATTCATAATTTTTTTACAAATCTAATGATGGGAGAGATAACCTTAGTAACAGGCTTACTCTGGTTAGTAGTGGCTGCTATCATTTCTGTTATCAGTGGAGCTATCGGTGGAGTGTTATTGGCAGGTAAGGATATTGGCTATCAACTGTCTATCATGATGGGTAGTTTGTTGGGTCCCGCGGGGGTTATTCCAGTTGTTGTTATTGGACTTATTCTGTTGAGATTAGTGTAGGAGTTACAGATAATGTTAAGACTGACCTGGTATTCTGCAAAATTGTTTTTCAAAGGCAAATTAATCCGTAATCCTGGATATTTTTACAAACAATTTGCTTTGGGGTTTCTTATCGGATTGTTATTATTAGTTGGACTAGGTAAAATGGAAATTAATTTAGCTTTAGCTATTGCAGTATCTAGTCTAGTGACAGGAATGCTTATGCCTTTTTTGCTTAAAGATATAAAAATGCAGTGATTATTCGCATTTAGCTCTTCAGACTTTATAGTGGCTAGTCGTTAACTATTTACTATAGAGTCTCTGCTGTTAATCTATAAATCAATCTACCTTCACATTAAGACAAGTGAAGACTTTAGAAAGCCTAGTAGAAGAAGTTAGTCTCTGTAAACTAATAACATTCTAATGAAATGAGAATCAAAAGGTGATTGTTGAAGGGTTGAAAGGAACAGTTGAGGAATTACATAAGGAAGGGTTAACTCGTCTAAATTCGTGGTATTAAACGATAACTAATGGGTATATTGCCCCATGCAGTTGAAGATAAAATTGTTTATATATTATTACGTTATCATCAATTAATTAAACCTCCAACTCCGCCCCTAAAATAATATTTTTAAAAAGCATTAGGAGCTGTTCGATCAGGATTGGAAAGTCATAATGAGGATGTAGAATTAGTGGCGCTTGAACTACCTGAGAGTGTCGCAGTTCAACTGATGAGGACTTGTAAGAATTGTCCAGTTTCTGCCCTAACCTTAAAACGAGAAATTGAACAGGTGATAAAAGCCTATTGTCCTGAAATTACGAAGATCTTATCAGTTAACAACTCTGCAATAGTTAGTTATAAAGATAACAGCTATTTTAGTGGTTCATTTTCTTTATTCCAAAAGATAGGTTAAATATCTTTAACAACCATTGATGAGATATTCAATGAAGGAATTTCCCCGCTGGAAATTAAAAAATTAAAGTTTCTTTAAACAAGACAAGATGAGCAAGTAATTAGGTATGGCAATAGTTATAATCATTGAGCAATATCCTTAGACACTAGAGAAGTTGAAGATGATATTTTAAATTGCCCATATTATTGGTTTAAATATCGCTTAGCCACGGGATAATGTTTAACGGTACCTAGAATATCTCTGGAAGCTTATTCTGTTAAATGATATGGAGATCGCGTGTTGTTCCAAGTTTTTTCGGAAAAATGATATAAGCTATCCAGAAAACGATTAGTTTTAACTTTATATAAGAAAAGTTAATTGTTTAATAACAACTAATGTCTTAAATTATGCTAAACTGATAACGTAAAGCTAACCAGTAAACTGTTAAGTTTAGAAGTTTTTGAGACTGAGAATTGACATAATTTCTGAAGCTATAAGCTTTTCTTTGATTTATATTTAATATTTTCTACTTTTCCTTAATTTGTTCCTCCGTATAAGTAAACAATAATTCTTTTGAATATAACGCTTGATTATTCTTCATTTTTTTAGTTCGATGGATAAGCGTCTAAAAACTTATTTTTATAAATTTAATCGTTTTGAAACTAGTCTAATCTTTTTAGATAAATATTCTAAATATTTCTTTTAATTGGTATATTTTTAGTTGTCTTATGTTTAAAATTGCCAGAACAGTTTTTGACTAGTCTTTTAAGTCTTTTAACTTCACATTATAGGATTTTTATTTAGTTATCTAATTAAGATAAAACCCGTTTTATTATATCAAATTTATTTGCTATTTTTTTAGTCTGTGGCATTAATTTACTTAGTAAAAAACTTTTATAAAAAGTCTCTAATTATGCCGCATTTTTTTAAAATTCTTATTTCTATCCTTTCTGTACTAACTCTTTTACCTAAATCAACTAGCACTACATAACAACTCACTTGTTATTTAATCACATTAATTTTATTAATTACCAACCGTTTCAATATCTAAAGTTTGTTTATCTATAAATCTTAGATCAAATTATTAATTTTTTATCTATATTTTTACCGTTACTGTTTAGTGCTTTTTCAATATTTTTTTTTGCATTGATTATATCTCATATGACGACGATTAAATTTTAAATAGACCACTTTCTTTATAAGAAAAATTTATCTAACAGTTAATTTATGATTTTAATGAAGTTTTTTAGTATGTAAAATACAATAAATACAAGTTTTTGTTGTATTTATTGTTCTGATAAATTAAACTATTTCTAGTTTAATTTAAATCTAAATAATAGAAAATTATAATTTTTGATAAATTTAAAATTTATTTAACTTAGTTAAATAGTTGACGATATAAATCTAAAATAGATAGTAGTCCTTGTATTTATAAGATAAAATTTAGACACAAAAAAATAAAAAATAATCAATAATTATGTTTTTAAATTAAAAATATTTTATATTTTTACTATGGTAGTATATTAAATATATCTAATATAAAGTAGTATTTTTATTTATTTTAGATGATTGATGTTGTCTATTAATGCTTAACTTTTAAAGTTAATAACTCAAGGAATAAAATTAATTTTACAGTAAAAAATAGATAATCTAGGTCCTAAGATATTTATAAATAGTGATTAAAGTTAAAACTAATAATCTATACTTTTGATTTCCTGATCAACATTAATGACTTAAAAATAGATAGAACTTCTATATAATGAAAATTCGTTTTACATTAACTGATTCTTTTTTATTAGTTGTTGCTGGAAAAGCAACCATGTTATCATAACCAGAAGCTCACCTACGACCTTTAGAATTCAAAAAAGTTGTCCCACTATAAAAGATAACTTTAAAATCACCTTAAAAATCAGTCTTAAAACTGTTAATAATAAGCAAACCTATATTCCATTTACCCACTAGATTATTCATAATAAAAAAGAAGAAAATTTGTTTATCTCCAGGTCACTTAACAGTGATACTTTGAAACTTAATACCGCTTTCTATAAAATTAAGTACACTATTCTTATCAACAGCTATTTCAACGGCGATTTATTCTAAATTAATAGTCTAATCGGGTAGGAACTTACTAGGAACAAATGGAACTTTTTTGTGTTTGCTGACAAATTTTTTTAAAAAAATCTGTTTTTAGGGTTATAGACACAAATCTTCCACCACGTAAGTTATCCCTACCACGACAAGAATTGATCTCCGAGTAAATTTGAAAATTTTGAGAAATTTGTTGGCTAATCCCGTATTTATAATTTCATCATGGGTCAAATTCTGAGGATTAACTAAATTTACAGGTCTATCGCTACAAACCATTAACATCTCCAAACACAGTATCAGAAAGACAATAATTTAAAACACAAAGTCTTTCGTTCCACCTCGTTGTGTTCGTCTCAAATTAAAAATATCTTGTTCCTATAAGTATTTTTAGTGAAAAAGATAACATATAGCGTTTTAGATAAGTTACGTTAACAACGTCGGAGTCTACTCTACCAAAAAATCGTAACTACTCTCCTCCTCTTCCCTTTATCATGAAAATGATTGGGAAAAAGATTCAAGGAACAAGGATGACGCAACAAGTAAAACCACATGAAGCCAACTATTTGTATAATCAGCAAAACAGTTCACTGTCCCAACGTTTTCAAGAAATAGTGGACATTGTCGAAACCCTAGCTTCTGATTGTAAAGGCAATACCTATGACTTGCTGTCTTTATTGCGCATTTTAGAAACTTTACACCGACAAATTCGGTCAGATATGTTTGAACCTTCTTTGCCCGATACTCGTAAGAACTTATATGAAGTTCTAAGAGATATTGAAGAAACGGGAGGTTGGCCTTATATTGAACGAATGAAACTCCAAAAATTTCTTGAGCATTGGCTCAATTCGACCTCTTTCTAAATTTTGAGAGATGGCGAGAGAAAGACTCTAAGATTAGCTCGTTAACTTCCACTTAGTGGCTTGTTTTTCCTTGTCTTGGCAAAGAAGTCTTTACAAGGGACAATAGATCGCAGTTACTATCTCAATTAAATTTAAGTCTCTTTTGTGGATAAAGTTCGTACTGTTTCGGATACCAAACGGGATTTCTACACCCATCACGCCCGACCCATAAACTCTATTTACCGCCGTTTTATTGAAGAGTTATTGGTAGAGATGCACCTGCTCTCGGTTAATGTAGATTTTCGTTACGATCCCATTTATGCTCTAGGGGTTGTTACTTCTTTCGAGCGTTTTGTTCAAGGATATCGACCTCAAAAAGACAAAGACTCTATTTTTTCAGCGTTGTGTTATTCAGTTGGAGGCAATCCTGAACAATATCGACGAGAAGCTCGAACTCTCTTAACTCAGGTTAAAGGAATGTCGGTTTCAGATTTTATGGAGATTCTCAAAGCTGCTAGTTCACCAGTTCGCGGTGATGGAATATTATGTGAAACTTTACAAGCGATTGCTCAAAATTCTCGGTTTAAATATAGTCGTCTGTTTTCGGTGGGTTTATATACCTTAATAATGGAACTTGATTCTGATTTAGTCGAAAATCAGGATCAAAATAACCAAATTTTTGGTAAAATAGCCGAAGTGCTTCATTTATCTTTAGAAAAACTCCAAAAAGATTTAGATCTCTATCGTAGTAATCTTGATAAAATGGAACAGCTACTCGCTGTTGTTGAAGATACTCTCAAAGCAGAACAAAAAAAACGACAAAAAGCAACACAACAAACACAGACAACTGATTCTTCCGTTAATTCAAACAATGACTCTAAAGATGACTCGATTAACTCATAATAGATGTATTTACGCAAAGATTTAGCTAAATTTAACTGAGAAAAAGGGAAAAGGGAAGAGTTTAGAGAATTTGATTATCTTATTATCATCAGATAATCAACATAAAACTACAATTATCAGTTTAGACTTTTTACTTTTTTCCAATCCCTAATTCTTAATTTCTAATCACCTCTATAGTTGAAATTTTAATCCAATAAAAAAAATCAACTTTCACAAATTTTACTGGCAGATTACTCTTCTTGTTGATCGTTCTCTATTAATTACTACATTAATCTGAGTCTTCTATCTGATCCTAAGATATCAATTAAGATCTTCTAGGGATTCAGTTTATTTTTTAATAGTGATTTTATGAGAGAAGATATTTAGGAGATTTTGGAGGACTAATTTATATTTTTCTTAGAAATTTATAGATATTATCTATGTCAGTAACAGTTGTCTACTTTTTGTTTAAAACTGCTGCATTTGAGTTTATTTATAGGTAAAATACTCATAAAATATTAAGAATGGACACTATATCTATAGTAGTTAGTTAAAACCATAGTCTCAACTTTAGAGGGTATATAACAATTCTTACAAAGATTTATCTCCTATTGAGAATAATCTCAGTAAGAATTATTAAATTTTTTTAAAAAAAATACCCACTAGACTGAAGCTGACCCCAGCCGACAGTCAACTTCATTACAATAAACAATGATTATGCGATAAGCCCGAAGACTGAAGATACAATCTTTTGGGTCTGAGGGTGTGAGAAGATTAATTAAAGATTTTATTACTCATGGATACAGCTCGAATTCCCCAGCTTAAAAAATTGACATACGGTTTACATCAATGGTTCCCAAAACGAGTTTCTGACAGTCAACTTTGGTTGTTTTTCGTCATTCCCATTGTTGTAAGTTTTCCTTCGGTGAGTGTTTCCCAAAGTTTAGGAACTCTGCCCCCTCCCCCTCTTCTTCGAGTTCCTGAAAATGCAGTTCCTAATACTTCTACTGAACCAAGTTCTGAATTTAATAGTTTTATTCCAGTTGAGGTAGCTCCAGCCAAACCTATGTCCCCTATGAGCGTTCGTGAATATACTTTTCAAGCCCCCACTAGCCCCCCGTCTTCTGTCCTCATTACCCCTGTCCCCCCTAAAAGCTCGGCTTCATCTTCCCAATCAAACAAGACTCCTAGTCTCTATCGGGTAGAGGTTGTTGGTAGAAATACATCGGTTTTATCTCAGGTTCAAACTGTGGAGCCTCTCGCGTTTATTCGTCAAAGTGAAGGGGTTATTCATGCAGGGATATTTAAGCAATCCCAACAAGCTCAAAAACGGGTTGTTGAATTGCAGCGCAAAGGGCTATCTGCAAGTGTCGTTCGAGTTTATGAAAGTAAGGAACGACGTAATTAGATAGGTAAAAATCGCAAATAAGCAGTCAATATATTGTTGAATTAATCGTGCTAGAGGTCAATTTCCATTAACCTTTAGTACAACTCGCCGATGGAAATATAACTGAAAAAGATTGAAGTCTTAGCGGTTTTTAGTTTATTTAACAAATCATAGGAACCTCAATAGAATACATGTTAACCTTAATTTCTCTACGTTAATTTTTTTTGTAAGTATTTACTGTACTTATTTATATGAATAAATAAAAGTTGAATTAAAAAAGTAAAAACAATAATGCTGAGCTTTTTATTATCTTGTTCTTTATTAATTTGATCGTCGCCGCAGTAATCATGACCATAGCTCATTTTCATAGTGAACCAACTAAACCTATCCACGAGAGAAAATAGCCTTCTGAGTCCTTTGAAATCTTGTTTAAATCCATATCCTGATAAAGGAATAAGCTACAGAGCTCGTTCCCTTGTCTTTAACATTAATGTCTATGGTAGTCAAAATCTATCAATTAGCTAAAACCTGTAGAGGTCAAAAGCTGTTAACCGCTATTAACTTTTTCAAGTGAAAATTATTACTGCTTATCAATTTTAGCTAATAATTTGATAGCTTCCTGGCATAGAAGTTCATGACAATGACCATTACTGGCTATCAGTCCTCCCCATTGTTTAACATCTCCCTTGTTATAGGTTAGGGGTGTGCCATCAAAATTAGTGAATTTTCCTCCTGCTTCTATAAGTATCAACTCAGGAGCAGCGAAGTCCCAATCTTTAGGAGCAGACTTACCAGATAAAGAAACATAAACATCAGATTTTTGTTCAAGAATAGTAGAAATCTTTACCCCAACACTCCCCATATAGTTACAATCTTTCAACGGTAAACTATTGATCAATTTCTGAAAACGATCATCACGATGGGTTCGACTTACCACTAAGAATAAGTTCTCCATTTGATTGCGTCCTGAAACCCGAATAGGTTTAACTATTCCGTCAGGAGTTTCGACAAAAGTCCCCTGATGTTTAGCTGCGAAATATAATTTTTCAGCTTCAGGAATACCAACTACGGAAACAACAGGATGACCTTTATAAACTAGGGCAATATGTAAAGCATATTCCCCAGTTTTATCAATAAAATCTCTAGTGCCATCAAGAGGATCAATAATCCACACCCAGTCTTGATGGATAGGATCAGATTCTTGGTAAGTTTCTTCACTAAGATAACCAAAACTATCAGTATCAAAAACTTCTTGTAATTTCTCTAAAATATAGTGGTTGGCAGCCAAATCAGCCACAGTAACTGGTCCATCTTTTTTGTCTTGATTAACTCCTAGATTTCCTTGATTGGCTTCTCCTCGGTAGTAAGAACGAAGGATTTCAGCAGCTCCCCAAGCAACAGAGCGAACAACATCCAAAATTTCTTTTAAATTTTTTGTTTGTGTAGTTTCCAAAATATCCTCAACTTTACTTTTTGTCATTTTTAATTGTAAGAGGATGCCCTACCTGTCTTAAAAGTTTTTTAGTTTCTTGATAAAGAAAAGAATTTACCTGTTTTTTAAATAATTCCGCCGCCGTTTGTAGATCTCTAATAGCTCCAGGTTGATTATTTAAGACTAGACAAACTTTAGCTCTTTCGAGGTAGACTTCAGCTAATTCATTATCTAGACGTAAGGCATAGTTAAAATCAGCGATTGCTTGGGAATAGTCGTTGATTTTACTATAGGCAATGCCTCGATTGTAGTAGGCTTCTGTATCGTAAACATTAATGCGAATCACTTGAGTAAAATCTGCAATTGCCCCTTGATAATCCCCTTTAATCCCTTTTTCCATACCTCGAATCAAGATTTCTTCAAGGTTATGAACATCATTGAACTGTTGACTCAAAAAACAAACTTTCTGGAAAGAACTATAAAGAATACTATGTCCTTGCATAAAGGGTAAAACAATCAAGATCCCAAGATAGTTAAAATAAAATAAATTTATGATCATCAGGGTATGAAAGACAGTTTTTTATATGTAATGTTGAATACTTATGATTTTTAGCACATCTGGGAATTCTTAGAAAAAATAGACTGTTTAATCAAAATGAATTTTCTCCATACTCCTCTTTAAGGACATTGAGCAATTTACCCAATTTCTTTTTAGTAGCTAATTGATCGAGTCAGGTTACATTAATATAACTCAAATGCAGCAGGTATTGATTGAATCTCGAAATCTAGATCGCCTGTTTACAACATTCCTTGAATAGAGTGACTAGCAATCTATTCTACCTGACTTAATGTGACAAAATTGAAAGTTCATCAGAGGTAGGGGTTTCCTTGGCAGTGGCTATGATAAATTATAGTAATATTAATGTCCAAAATAATTTAGTAAAAGAATTATAATTAATGATTTGGTAACGTTAGGAACCTGTATGAATAGAAATAAAATAAAAAATAACTTAAAAATATATTAAGTAACGCAAATAATTTAGATTTTTTCTGATTTTTTCAAAGAAAAAAAGAATAAAAATAAATTCATAACCCTTAATTTTTAAGAAAAACTTTACCGCTATTCGAATTATTCTATTAATTAATAAAATTTACAATAAGGTTTTTTTAAAAAAGTTAATTTAACTAAAAATTAACCTGAAAAACAAAAGTTTATTATCAGTTACCGTCAAGAGCTAAAAAGAAGCCCAAAATAACTATAGCATGATACAAAAACAGTGGAATAGCTTTTAAAGACAATATTTATACATTCTCTAACTGTTTTAAAATTTAGGTAACATCTGTTCGAGCTAATCTGATTGTAAGATATTATCAGTTTTGTTTAAATTTAGAAAATTAGGTAAAAAATACTACAGTTCATATCCAGCTTCTTCTAAAAGTTTTTTCTTATAAAGAGTTACATTATTCACAATAACGATATATCTTGATTCTATTCTAAAAGCTAATTTTTTAAATAGTTAAGATTTCAATATGTTTTTACTGCTGGTCATCTTAACACTTATAAAGTGAAAAAAATAAAAAAGCTATTTTTTTCACTTTAAGCTTATCTGATTGAAACCCACTATAAACAATTTTAAAAAACTTCTGATTTCCTTGACCTAAAAATTTTAATAACCCAAACAGGCTATTGACTTTACTTTTTCTTTTTCTGGTAATTTTAACTTTAAAGTTAAAATTATTTGTGCAGCTTTGAATAAGGTACAGAACTGGGAATAATTTGAAGATGATATTGACATTAGTAGAGAAATGAACTTAGCTAAATTTTCAGCTTATATTGGTCTTAATCAAGAAATAAAGCTAATTCTTTTATCTATAAATAATTAACTAATCTAGGAGATTAAGAACTCCTGGATCAAAAACTTCAATTTATTTAGAAAATTATCGTGGAGTATTTTTTACATTAAGAGAGGTTAACAAGTAGTTAGGAATTCAATCCTTTTTAGATAATATCTTAACTTTTTATAAAGTAGATTTTGAAGAAATTGTATGGTATATCAACGCAACATAATATATAAAATATTTTACGGTAAACTACAACAGGAAAAAAGATAAATCGCTGAAAAACTGTAGTTTACCAAAACTATCCTAGTAAATGCTTTTTCTGCAGAGGTTTTTTAAAGAAATTTCGTATTTCTTCTCAAGAAAGCTTATTTATTAGTCTTTCTCATGAAAAGGGACTGACGTTCTTCTATTTATAAAATAAGAAAGTGTTGACCAAAGTATATCCATGAGAAACCGCAGATGATTGCAGATTTCTAAGAGCAGTTTGTATCTTATGCTACAAATTACAAGATTTATCTTAAAATTTGTAACAATAATTCTATCTCCTTCAGCATTAGCGGTGTTAAACTTACGTTTGCTGTGAATTTGAGAATAAAAAATGGACTTGGAATATCCCGATGATCTAAGATACTTAGACTCCCATGAATACATTCGTTTAGATGGGGAAATTGCTACTATTGGCATTAGTGCTTATGCGATAGAACAACTTGGAGATATAGTGTTTTTGGAATTACCCGAAGTAGGAGATTCCATAGAGGTTGGAGAAGTTTTTGGGGCAATTGAATCAGTAAAAGCGGCTGAGGATCTCTATCCTCCCGTATCAGGAACTGTAGTAGATCGCAATGAACAGATGGTTGAAACTCCTGAACAGATCGCTGATGACCCGTACGGAGATGGGTGGTTACTCAAAGTTCGGGTTGAAAACCTTGATGATCATTTGGACAATACTTTATCTGCTAGTGAATATCAAGCTCAAGTAGAAGGAGAAGAATAACATTATTGATATGTTACTTTGCTATAAATGAACCAAAACAAAGGTGTTCTCGTTGTAGAGAACACCTTAAAATCAACTTGGAATGTTTGCTATAAATGATAGAAGCTGTCAAAGCTGTGGGGATTTGCTCACCACTAGCTAAATCTAAGGGGGAGTTGTGAGCGTCGCGCTATTACATTATTTTCATTCTTCCAATTCCTGCACGGTTTAAGATATTAGTCTAGATACTCATCGTATAATTTTAAGAATCAAATACTGATTGGTCGAAATTAAATCAATTTAAAGTTAAAATCCATTATGTTTACTTCCATAGTTATTAACCAGATACTAATGACAGGCTATGCTCCTAAAAAAAATAAGTGTAAATTGCAGCTATTATTAAATAATATATATTGAAAGATTAAGTGAACAAAATAACTGTTAATAGTCATACTATTATAGTTTTCTTTTTCTTATTTGAATTTGTAATTATATTTCTGAGACTCAGAATAAAAAACGATATTGTACCACTAAATATACCGGCGACTCCCAACAAATAAAATTGGTGTATCAAGATATTATATTTTGATTGAAACACAACCATAAAACTAGAAGTTCCACAGCGAAGGATCCTCACTAATTAGGATAGAGAAGAAAAACGGTGGTTGTCGTAGAAATATATATACTATAAGTCATAAAAATTCAAGAAGCTATCTCTAAACGGTTAATAGAGTTCTCATTGTTTTTACCTTTAACAAAAAATTCCAATCTGAGAATAGAAAATTACTAACGAACAGAGATTTTATTTGTACAGCAACTCATCAAAGGAGGTTATTTACCAAATGTAATAAAAATGCAATCTAATAGTTTTAAATAAAGAGATAACGGCTTCAGAAATAATATTATTTCTCTTAAGAAAAGAAACTGCTACAATTTTGCTGAAACTATCAATATCCACAGTCAAATAAAGAGTGTTTTAGCTAATAAAAATTGCAATAAAAGTAATAATAAAACAAATAATTGTAGTGGAAATAGTGAGAATAAAAATAACATTAAACAAATCGATATATAGATATTTATTAGTGCTAGTAACCAACTAATAAAATTGTTTATATAAAAATATATTTTCTCTAGTTTATAAAGTTATTACGAGAAAATAATTGCTTCATCACAACATTTAAAATCTGTAATTTAGCAATAAATACGTTGTCCGAATCTCTACTCTAAAGTAGATTTATTTCTTTAGTCTATGATCAACTATTTTCCCTTTTTTGTAAAAAAAATTTTTTTATAACTATGTTCTTTATTGTTACTTTAATAATTTAAAACGGTTGATTAAATTTTAAACTCAACTATATTTACTTGAATTTTATCAAAGATAAAAGTGATTTTTATCGAAAAACTACTTTCCAATGTAGAGTTTATAAACTGCTATTTTATTTTACTTCTGTTAACTATTTCCCGTTCGCTTTAAAACATCTTCGGCTGATAGACCATCCCCTTGATAACCAAAGTACCATAAGGCGGCTGCGGCTTGAGCGCGAGTTACAGTTTTTTTAGGTTGAAACAACATTGTATAACCAAAGACACGGCGGACGTTCCCCTGTTCTCCATTTTGGAAATCAGCATATAATCCCCGTAATCCTATAGGACCAATTTGAGTAGTATCTTGAAATCCCCAAGTTTCTTTAATCCCATCAATAGAAGCTTTAGGTAGACTTCTACCCATGTCTAAAGGGACTTTCCAAGTAATTAAATCAGACCGTGTTAAAAATTCATCAGGACGGAATAAGAAAGTGTTACTGTCTCCTGTAAGATGCGAAGAAACTAACCCTGCCTCGGCTAATCCTTGAATTACGGGAAAATCAGCGTCATTTGAAGGAACATCATTAAAAGCCGGTTTAGCATTTTTTAACCCTAAACGGATTTGTTGCTCAGGGGAATCTTGATAAAATTTATTTTTAGCCTTGACTAACCATCGTGCATATTCTCGACGAGTAATCGGTTCATTAGGGTGAAATTGGTTATTTTCTTTAGCGGTTAAAATACCCAAGTTTGCTACGTCTTGAACATAGGGACGTAAAGCTTCAGGAACTTGATTAAGATCAGAAAAATTAGCAGGTTTACTAGTAACAGTTGAAAACTGGTTAGACGAACCATTATTTAATTGAGTGGTATCAGCCTGTTTATATTCAAGGGTGAATTCTGTTGTTGATTTTCTAGGGAATAGAGACAGTCTAATTTTTAGATTATCTTTTTGAGCAACTAATGAACTTTCTTCAGAGTTAGACGAAAAAGGCTGAATAATTTCCCATTTTTGTAACTTTAATTGCTGTCGATAAAAATTCTTAATTTCCTCAGTAGGTTTATCAGTTTTCCAACTAGCTGCCCCATTATTTTCTGTGATTTCTTGAGTTATTTCTTGTAAAGTAGCTTGGGGATATTGGGGGATTTCTGAGGGAAAATTATTCGGAAGTTTAATGGTTGAATTTTGGTGAGTTTCTAAATTTTTTGTGAATTTAGGATTTGCAGAAAATCGACCTTCCAACCCCTCGATTCCACTACACGCTGTTAATAGTCCTATTAAGGAAATCAAAATACTGTAACGTATCACAACCATAAGCCTAGACAATACCTCAAGAATGAAGAGTTCGTCTATCTAGACTAACGCATTGCAGCAAAAGTAGAGGAAGTAGATATTATGTTCCTTATAAATATCTAAAATCAAATTATTATTTTTTATTTTAAATATTAATGTTATTACAAAGCAAGCAACAAAATAAGTAGACAATTTTAAATAAAGTTAAAGAAAAATGAATTACTTTATATCTCTATATCTACTGAAATAGAGATATCGTCATATTATTTTAATATATTTCTATTATAGATAATATAAGATTATTTGTTTTACTTTATGATACTATTTTATTTAAGCGAATAAATTTTACTATATTTTAGGTATTTTTTTTATTAAAAATTATGTTTTTTGAAATTTAGGTAATCTTTTATGTTATGCTGAAAGGCAAATTATTATTACTCATAATGTTTCTTGTTTTTTTATAAAAAATCTTTTCTACTTCACTAGAAACTTTTTTTATCCTCTTATATTTAAATATATATTTATACTTTTGTTCTCATTCTATAGAATATTTTTGGATACGAGTCAACCTTAAGAATTTCTACTATCCTAATTGTGTTAGCTATAATTTTCCTAATTAGAAATAATGAATATCTAGTGAGTACTCCTTTTAACTACTTTTCTATTTTGTACTTATTTTAAATTTATTAACTTACTCAATTAATATTGGAGTCAACCCATTCTAATAAAGTAATCTTAGTTATTAACTTTTAATTATTAGTAAATACAAAAAAATCTTTTTTTCTTTTAACATATTTATTAACCTACTAAATAAATAAACTATAGCTAGCCTAAAAAAGCTATGATAAGCTCATAATAATAAAAATAAAATCATTAATTAATAGAGTTGCTAAAGCTTCAATAATTTTTTTAAAAAAAGTTATAGGAGAAGTATTGTAAGTTATTAATTACTCTAGAATAGATTTAAACATAAATAGAATTGATATTTAAATTTGTATTAAAATCCTATAAAATAGGATTTTAATCACTAATAAAGTAGCCAATATCTCTCTAAAGAGTAATTTTACTAAACTTTATATATTAAATTATAAATACAAAAAAATAATCTTTAATATTTTTTCTTTAAAAGAAATTAAAATGTACTTATTTCTTGTCTTAATTTATATTAATATTTATTGTGTTATTTTTTAAATAAAATTTAATAAAAACCTAATAATAAACAATTTTTAAATTTAAAATAAAGTATAAATATAACTAATAAAAACTTATATTTTTTGTAATTTAATTAATAAAAAATTATATCAAAAAATGAATTAACTGTTACAAGATTGCCTTGGGTATAAAAAGGTTTTTACTTTGAAATAAACATTTTTCATATATCATATAATTAATACATAAATAAATTCACATAACAGTTAGCTTAAAAAAAAACCTAAAAATATAACTAAAACAAATGAAGTAAATGAACAAAACATAGAAACAATATTTAAATATTTTACCTACCCCAAAAAAATATATATAAAAACTTAAAGTTTTAAGCCGTTCACAATTAATAAAATTCCACTAAGTGAAGTACAACAACATTATTATCTAATGTTAATAGATTTAGACCAAATAAAGAAGTAAATATAGAAATTATACAAACATAAAAATCTAAATAAATAGTGAAATAAATAGAATTTTAGAAAAAGAAATCTTGACTAAAATTAAAGTAATTAGTTTATATATTTAGTAACTGTATAAGAATAAAATTAATAAATTTTTAAATAAATTATTACTTTAAAATAAAATGGCATGAAATATATTTAGGTAATTAAACATTAACTCATTTAATGAGATTTTTTTAAAAAATTTTAAATAAGAAGTCAAACAGCTTAAAATACCAGTGAACAATAAAACCTCTTTTCAGGTTTTTATTAAGGGAAAAAAGCTAAAATAAACCAGAAATATAGAATTTAGCTAGTTATCTTAAAACTATACCAATTAGCTGATTGGTATAAAAAAATAGGCGTTGGATTAAAAAAATTACTGTTTATTTTAATTAACAAATAAATCAAGATAGAGTAGACGGCGTTGATAATTAATTGAAGTCAATAAAAAAAGAGCCTATTAATTCAGGAATTTTGTCAATTATTAACTGCAATTTTTGTTGAAATTAACATTTCAACAATTAATTATATATCGTAAGTTTAGTTGTTTCGAAATAAGGTGAATAAATTCTAGTTTAGATATTTTAATAGTAAATTATGATTATCTTTAAAAGACACTTGTATTTAAGATATAAAACTATTTATCAATTAGCTTTTTACATTTTATTAATTTTTATTAAATAAGAAAATTATTAAACATTAAAAAGTTAAAAAAAAACTTATTGATTGTATCAAAAAATAATAAAACCTAGTAGTCAAATTTAACAATTTAATGAGTTTTTTTAATTAAAAACCTGGATTATTGCTCACTTTATTTAAGTCTTAAACATCTTAATAAGAGATAATAAAATGATATATTTTTTGTATTTTTTCTTAAAACTTTAACTTTTCTGAAGTGTTTTAAACAAGCGATTTTTCTATATTTTAAAATATTCAACCAACTGGTACTCTTTTTTGTTGATTGAAAATTATCAATTTTTAGCTATATCTATCATTAAATCTAATATCTCAGATGAGCGATCACAGCCTAAAAATTTAGATTTAGCTATCTAAACTGCTATTTTGATAATTTCTTTTTTTTATTAGCTTTCTACTTTTTATTTTCAACGCTCAAACAATCACCTTACATTTTAGTACACCTCATATTTAAGTTCATCTGTTAAGGTGTGACTCTTACCTCCACAATCAGATTATTTGTTTTAAGTTCGACATGAGAATCTTATTTAGAGAACTAGAAAAAGTTAGAAGTCGAAAAAACTATAACTCCAACCTTTTAACTTTATAAAAATCTTTTTACCGCCTTGAAGAAGCACTCAGATGCAATTACTGAATTTTTTAGTAAAACACCGGCTTTTTCCGATACTGAAGACAGATTAGGAAAAGAACCTTCCCCCAACCCGACTCTAATTATATCTTTTGTCTATTGCTGTCTATATATTTTCTTCTATCTCTATAAGAGAATTCACACTATATCTAAATATATTTTAGGAAAAAATATTTAGATATTCAATTAATTTACAGGAAGTTTTTTATGTGGTTATTTCTATTTGAAGATTTTAGAAAAAAACTTCTACCATGAATAGAAAATAATATTTCTACACCTGTTATATGTCCTTTATCAAAATTAAAATAGTTGGAAATAGGTTTGACCTGAAACAAAAATTTTTTAAATTCCTACTCACTATACTAGATAGTTAGAATCAGATCCTAAATGATAGGATATCACATAATCAACCCTTACATGGTACTTAACAAATAGTTAACAACTTATTTTCACTCTAAACCTTGAAATTTGTTCCGCAAACACTGAATCTACAACAGTCATTGTAACCACAACTTAAAAGCATTTGCGTTCATAGTTAACTTCTTCGTTTAAAGACTATGTTACTGACAACATTTGTCTTAATCATTAGTAGCTATAACGCCTACGTCAGAAATTACAAAGCTTATTCTTAGTTCATTTAAACCGCTTTATTTTACATCTACTTCATCTCAAACTGTTGCGTTAAGCTAAAATCAGAAGATGTTGACTTTATACAGACTTCTTAAAAAAAGTAAAAACTTCATTTATACTACCCCAATGAAGTTAATCTCTCATAAGATAAAGCAATGTAACAAAAGCTTAATAAAATGTCTGGCTTATAGGTTTTTAACTTCATGAATTTTTAGCTTTGATAGTTTTTTGTACCAAATCAATAACCTCTATAAGTCGATGAAACGCGTACACAACATTATTTTTGGCAAGACCTTTTTCCAAAATTTACTCAGCATGAACAAAATATATAAGTAAATCTACTCAAAAAATCAGAAAGTTTGAATAACTTTCTTTCAAATCATTTAACGAATACTGTAAACAATCTGTAATAATCTAAAAGGGCAGTGTATTTTAAAGTCCCTATTCATTGGCAGAACTGTTCAAGATTGAAACAAAATCGTCAGTGATCACCCCATCAGCACAGTTAGAGGTAAGGCAATTTTGACGGCACGAGCCAATATGACTAGCAAAAATCTGGTTTTTTTGGAAATGCGTCTCTGGAAAATCTCTACGTAAGTCATATTCGATATGGCTGATCAGTGCTAAACCAATGAGTTTTTTCTAAACCAATCAATGGAGGTATATCCCATGCCCATTCGCTTATATGTCGGTAACTTACCCAAAGAACCTATCGAACGCCAAGCTTTGCAAGAAATGTTTGCTGATGCTGGTGAAATTATGTCCACCAAAGTAATTAAAGATCGCAAAACGGGGAAATGTCGAGGGTTTGCTTTTGTCACTGTAGCCACAGATGAATTGGCCGATGCGTTTATTGAGAAATATAACGGTCAACCTTTCATGGACAGTTCTCTCAAGATTGAAAAAGCCCTACCAAGAGCTAAAAACATAGGCAAAGAAGAAAAACAAGAGGAAAAGTTTACCCAAACTTCGGCTCCAGCTCCAAAATCATTAGCGAAAAAAGGTGGTGCAAAAAAACGGTCTCGTGCTCAAGGCAGTGGTAGTAGTCCCTCTGGCGATAGCTTTCAACCTGATCCTCGTTGGGCTGATGAATTAGCTAAGCTTAAAGAAATGCTGGCTACTTCATCTAATTAGAAGAATGCTAGGGTAAAGGGTGGGTTTATAAACAATGATTGATTAAGTAATTACTCATCCTCTATTCTTGAGGTTGAAATCTAAAGACCCAGACAAATAGTCTGCTGTTAAGGAGTTTAGCCATGTCAATAACTAATGATCCTGTTGTGCTCATGAAACAAGAGGTGGGAAAAGCCGCTGTTGCCCGTGTTCAATCTGATTCCATTGTCGGGTTAGGAACGGGCTCGACGACGGCCTATGCTATTCAATACATTGGAGAACGCCTCAAATCAGGAGATTTGAAAAATATTGTTGGGGTGACGACTTCTTTTCAAGGAGAAGTTCTAGCCAGAAAATACAATATTCCCCTAACTACCCTTGATGTGATTGATCACATTGACATTGCAATTGATGGCGCCGATGAAGTTGATCCGCATAAAAATTTAATTAAGGGAGGTGGCGCTGCTCACACTCAAGAAAAAATAGTAGACAGCTTAGCCAAATTTTTTATTGTGGTAATTGATAGTAATAAACTAGTAGATAAATTGGGCTCAACTTGTCTGTTACCTGTGGAAGTAATCCCCAAAGCGGTAACTCCTGTTATGCGTCAATTAAAACGACTGGGAGGAAAACCAGAACTACGAATGGCAATCAAAAAAGCCGGACCTGTGGTTACAGATCAGGGAAATTTAGTTATTGATGTCAAATTTGAAGAGATTAACAATCCAGACGCCTTAGAAGTTACCATTAACAATATTCCAGGGGTACTAGAAAACGGTTTGTTTGTTGGGATAACTGACGCAGTCTTAGTAGGGGAAATTATCAACGGTAAGCCGATAGTACGAGAACTATAAACTATAGCTGTTTTTTCCTAATTAATATCGATCCCCCCGTTTCTCACAAACGAGGGGATCTGTGCCACCTGACTGTTTTTTGGTTTGTGTCAAGACAATCGTATTTAATAAAATTAGTGTGTTATGGAGAATAAACAGTAAAAACTGTAAAAAAATATTTATCCCCGATTTGAGTACATAAGAACCAAAAGACTTCTAATTCAAATAATGACTCTGTACATCTTGAAAGAGATAAGAATTGTAAACATCAAATAATCCTGCAACTTAGCTACGAATAGTGCCTATAGTCAATATTCCTTGAATAAGATAGCCATCATCAAAAACCAGTAGAAACGTCAGCAGTTCTGTTATAGCCAACTAAGCTCAGCAACTTCAGGAATATGACAAACAGCTAACAATTATAATTGATTCTACCCTTAACAACAACAGAGGGGTCATGAAGCCCAACGATGCAGTTAACAAAGTAAGTTAGACACAATGATAATCTTCGAATAAACAAAACATGCTTCAGTTCAACTAAACGAATCGTATTTACTTTTCTTTTATAAAAAAGTAATCCTTTTGTCCAGAACGTAATACCGAAATATCTTTAATTTTTATTAAAAATCTTGGTGGATATATCAAATGATGAGCTCGAATCATGGCTCATGGTATGTCCAATGACATTCATAAAATCCAGTATAAAATTTATAGACGCTCATGGTATAGAATCGATTTCATCTAAGCTATATTATCTTTAATAGAGATAATATAGCTTTTTAGTCAAAAAAACACCTTCTTTGTTCTGTGTTTCCTATTGCTTTGAACTATTCCCTGTTTTCACAGTCAACACTTGAGGGAGAGTAACATCAGGGGAATAGAGAAAGTTTATCCTGACCAGTTTCCATAGTTAGGGACGAATCGTTTGTTTTACAAAGGGTTTGCCAAATTTACATTTGCTCAAGATAACGTACGCTAATTAGTCCTTGAAAAAAGACCTGTCAAGTAGGGAAGAAAGGAAACTTAACCTTCCAATTAGTTTATTCAGTTGAATGGAAACTTGTAGTATAATTGTAACTGTTTAGATTTCTGAAGTGGAATTATACAAAGGGAGTGTCAGGCTGTACTGTATTCCATAATTACCATAAGCTTGATAAGCGGTGTTGAGATAATGGACTAACATAGGAGCGCTTTGCACTTGCTTAGTACCTAGAGTTCCTCCTTGTAGGGAGCATAATGGGTAAGAGATAGCTGAACTTTTAAGAGGAATGGTTAACCCATTTCCTTGATTTGTCAGTCTTCCTTGCCAGATAGAGCCTAAAGAGACACCTGCTATTCGACCATAAATAATGGGTTCAATCTCAGGGCGAGTAGCAGGGCAGTCACGGGAAAGGAAGTCACTAAATTTCCATTTTGTAGAACTGTTTTCTATTCTTGTAAAGTAGGTGGTCGTTCTTCTCCGTTTTTATCAAGAGGAGCAAATTTTGCTAAACTCGCCATATAGACATTACCATTAGTCTCAAGACGAACATAATGTAGATCGTCCGTTTAAAAGAGGATCGAGATCTTTAACGGGAATAGGCAAATTCATTCACATTCGACTTTGCCTTCCATGAAGGATCAAATAAGGAGAAAAAATCTCCTCGATGTTACCTTCTGTCTTTTTATAGTTATCAGTTAAGTTAGTCCTAGATTAGGATAGTAATGTCTTGATGATTGTTTGTATAGCGCTAATGGTTAAGTATTTCCAGTAGACTCAACTTGTTGATTTACAACTGGTAGCTCTAGCAATTAGTATCCTGACAAGAATACTTTTGATCAGCACATTAGCCTCTAGAATTACTAAATTAAGTTTAAAAATTTAACTCTAACCAGACTTATAGACTTTATTTCTAGGAAATGGCTTACGTTAGTTACTGATGAAGTTTTCTATCAAACTATATCTGAGAGTCTAATGTATAACTCGATCACATAGGGTTAATTAAGGTTCTATGTCAAGGGAAATATAGCCCAAAGTATAGTCAAGATCAAAAAAGTGGTAAAACCATCTCCCGAGACTTATGGCTAAACTAGTGTCGCTAAGGTTTTTATCCTGATATACTTCTCTTGCTCCCGGAGAAATTTTTTTTGATGTTACCCCCTAAAAACTTGAAGATCATCTCAAATTTATTAAACATTAGGGATTAACTTTTATTAGCCTTAATTTACTTCTATTAAGATCTACAAGAAAACATTTATGTGCCTAATAAACTCATCTTACTAGACTTTGATGATGCTTATTAGGGTAATCTTTCATATATTCTCTTACTAAGACACTACAGTTATTCTGCTGTGTTCTTACTGTATTTCAAGAAAATAAAAGATAAAATAAAACAAGCTGATTAAACCCGGCTATAACTTCGAGAAATGGCTAACAATTTGTTAGTAACTATTGCTTTTTATACTACCAGTCATTCTCCCTAATTTAAGGAATTTGTCAGATAATCAACTATTTCGGACGTTAATAAACTCTAAATAAATTCTTAAGTAATTACAAACTCCTATCTGTTCTTTTACATCTCCTAGAGAAAGAGCAGAATATCTATTAGTTTTAATTAGTAATTACTTAAGAATTTATTGTCTTTTCTCGATCTTAATCAAATCTTAATAGATACTTATATTAGACACAACCCGTAAAAATTTTAGCAATTTGTTCAATTTTACTATGCTTAGACATAGAACTTTCTGGGGTATTTATCAATCGGGACAGCTTATAATTGGAGTTTTTAAAAATAAGGTGGATTTGAGAAAAAGTAATGTCTAGATTAGGGGTAAGTATCTTCTTAGGTTATCAGAGAGAATTTTTAGTTGGTTATATTTCTCATACCGTCTTTCATGTGGTGATGTTTCTACCGGGAATTCCCTCTTAGTAAATTTGGTCGAATCACACTTATTGGAAGAGAATCGATGAAATAAATTCCTGTAAATTGTCCCTTGTGAGTAGGTAGAAAACAGTACAATAACATCATTGCCTAGGGAATGAGCTCTACAAAATTATGATAGCCGACCAAATTAAAAAATACTTTTTCTCAATAGATAAGGACCTGTGATGTATAACTTTTAAGAAAAGTATCTCTTTTTTTAAAAAAACCTTCAATTAAAGAACAAAATAACAGTGTTGTTCAAATTTTCGATAGAAATTATCTATATAACTAAGTAATCCAGTAAGATAAGGATAAGATTGTATATTCATAGCACCAGACCTCAATAGATTTTGCTTCTCTTTTCCTGCTTAATTCTTCGTCCAACTTTCAATTATAAAATCAGGTTTTAAGTCAAATATTCAGTTCAATATAGCTAAAGCCCTTGCTTTACATTGCCTTGGATTGCAAAACAGTTTTTAATCTAAATTACCTGTCAAACTAAACGCACGAGCTTCAGTGATTTTAACTTCAACAATTTGACCTTTTAATTGATTAATGTTACCCCTAAAAAAGGTTAAACGATTACCCTGAGTTCGCCCCATTACTTGGGTTTTATCTTGTGGGTTTTGTCCTTCTACTAATACCTTTTCCATACGTCCTAAATACCGTTGTGATCTTTCCGCAGCTTTTTGTGCTACCAAGTGATTGAGACGTTGTAGGCGTTCGCTCTTAACGTCTTCACTTAATTGATTCTCCCACAAAGCTGCAGATGTTCCAGGACGGGGGGAATAAGCTGCCGTGTTGAGTTGATCAAATCCAATATCAGCGACCAATTTTAAGGTCTTCTCAAATTGTTTTTCTGTTTCTCCAGGAAACCCCACAATAGCATCAGCACTAATGGAAGCGTCGGGCATAAGATCCCGAATTTTAGAAATAATTCGGCGGTATTTCTCTTGGGTATAACCCCGTTTCATAGCTTTGAGTATTTCATTATCTCCTGACTGAAAGGGAATATGGAAGTGTTCGCATACCTTAGATAATTCTTGACAAGCAACTATTAAACGTTCAGTAAAATAACGAGGATGACTTGTAGCGAAACGAATGCGCTCAATTCCAGGAATATCATGAACAGTGTAAAGTAAATCTGTTAGGGTGTATCGATGTCTACCCGTTTGTGTCACTCCCGGTAAATCTCGTCCATAGGCATCAATATTTTGTCCTAAGAGGGTAACTTCTTTGTATCCTTGTTGTCCTAAGACTTTTATCTCTTTTAGAATCTCTTCTGAAGTTCTCGATTGTTCCACACCACGTACATTAGGAACCACACAATAAGTGCAACGTTCGTTACAGCCATAGATAATATTCACCCAAGCAGTAATAGTACTTTCTCTACGGGGTTTTGTGATATCTTCAACAATATGGATGGGTTCAGTGGCAACTACTTGATTACCATCATAGACTTGTTGTAGTAGATCTTCTAGACGGTTAGCGTGTTGTGGTCCCATAACTAAGTCCAATTCAGGAACCCGACGCAGGATTCTCTGTCCTTCTTGTTGTGCGACACAACCAGCCACTACTAGGGTTAAACTGGGGTTTTTATGTTTTCGTTTGGCCTGTTTTCCCAAGTATGAATAGACTTTTTGTTCAGCATTATCCCTGATGGTACAGGTATTGTAGAGAATTAAATCAGCGTTGTTAGGATTTTCTGACCAAACGAACCCCATATCTTCGAGGATACCTGCCATGCGCTCCGAGTCAGCTTTGTTCATCTGACAGCCAAAGGTAATTATATGGTAGTAACGTGGGGAAGAAGCCATAGCTTAGGTTGTAGACTAAATATTTTTTTAGAAGAGTCTAGTCCCCTATTATAATCTGTTCATCATCTACATGACTTGTCCTAAAAACTAAAATAGACGATACCAGCTGAAATTGGACAACAAAACCACTAAACTTCAAACTAACTTTCAGTGAAGAATATTAACAACTAAGATGGGAAAGATCGTAATTAGTGTAGTAGGTTTTAGAGAAAAAAATTCTTAATATTCGTTCAAGATTTCCTTAACTTATGGACGTCGCCAGCGTCGTGATCTTGATATTTCCGTAATCTAAGCGGAACAAGCATTATTTTTAAGACCAACTAGTTCGATTGAAGGATTGTTTTGTAGTGGAGATTCTAATTTATAGATATATTGGTGATAGGGAGAAATTTAAGTTGTTTGTCATCATAAGTAGCTACTTGTGATTGTTCCGGGAGAAGAGAGGAATTGCTTAAAAGTAAAAGCAGAGAGCAGCATAAGAGCTTACTCTCTAGCAAATTAACCGAATCAAATAGGAAGGAAGTAATCACACAATTGGAATGTTTTTTTTCCGAAATCTGAGATTATTCCACAACAGGAGGTAATTCCCCAACAGCAAGTTCAGGACCACCAATTCCTTCAGCAATACCGCCAGAAACACCAATCTTGAATTGGGTTAGGGTTGTAGCTGCGTGCTGTGCGTTCTCAGGCTTGAGGGTGAAAATTACGTTTCTGGTAGACGCATTTTCGGGATCATGAGAAAGGAAGATTACCCGTTCTCCATTAACTTTCCCCACTAAGCTAGATTCGCTAAGTTGTGCTACCTGTTCGGGGGTAACTAAACCAAAGGCGTAGGAAAGATTGGTTAAGCGAGCACTAACGGTTTGACAACGACTTTCAGGAATGTAAGCTCCATCAGGATGGCTGGAAGGCAGGGTTGCTGTCCAAACCATCATGGGCTGACTATCTAGACCGTACTCAGCAGAAATATCCTCTGTGGTATAAACAGGATAGTGATCAGGATCCATTGTTTCCCGTACTGCTTTTTCTACAGTTGCGTAGCTTCCGTCCCCTTGAGCTTCACAGGTAAAAACAACCTTTTCTTGAATATGGGGAATCACTGCGCGGTTGCTGTCCCAATCTACACTAGAAGGAAATCCTTCTGAGACCATGTTATACTGGGGATATTTAGGATGAGCTTGGGCTCCAGAAATTGTGCTTAGTAAACCAAGGGTGGCTAATGCACTTGCCGCAACAACTTTAACTGAATTGTTAACCATTTTGACCTCCAAAGAGTGTAAGAAGCAGTGATTAATAGCTACTGCTATATTTTTATAAAACTTCCTATTAGCTAAAAGGCTTTAGGATAGTTCCACTTCCTCACCTCACACATTACGTCGTACAGGTCGTCAACCGTCGCGCCTTAACTTACGCGCCTTGTCTACAACTATAGACATCCTAACCTTATCATTATGTTCAAAGCTTACAATCATAGCATTATTTTACAATTGAGTTAAGAAACTAAGATTCCCCTTCTTGCATCAGTTCCTGCTAACCCAAAATGGTCCAAGACCGGATGCTAGTGCAAAGAAAAGGGATAATTTTTAAACTTAATATCGGTTTTATGATTTAAGAGGTCGGCTCTATAATTTAAGAGGGAAAGAATAAAATTTAGGAGTTAAATTGAGTTAGAATTAACAAAAAAATATTATGAGTACTAAAACTGAACAACTAGCCGTTTATAAAGGACAATTTGGGGAATTTATTATTACTCAAAATGATCGCATAGAGGTCATTATCTATCGTTTGGGGTTATGTTTAGCGGCCTTCAGCTTTGGGATTGCTACCCTTTTGGTGTTGATCATTGGAGAACAACTCTGGGTACTAAACTTGCTAACCCTATTATTTATACTGTTTTCAGTGGGATTAGGGATTAGTTTAGCAACTATTCATATTTATCTCCGTGCTCTCCATCGACTATTACAGGTGTTTTGGATGATTGGGACAATCACGGCATTAATTATTGCCTGGCAAAGTCCTGATCCTCTAGCCCTATTTGTCTACAATCATCCTTCAACCTTATTCGGGATTGGTTTTACTTTTGCTGCTTTAACAGGGATCTTCTTTAAAGAAGCCTTTTGTTTTAATCGTTTAGAAACCAAATTTATGACCTTTTTAGTTCCCAGTCTCTTGTTAGGTCATTTAACAGGAATTCTACCGGTTGTGGTAGAAGCAGTATTATTAGCCATTTGTGGATTTTTATTTATTATTTTTGGTTCACGCAAAGCGATTCAAGCTATCCCCCCTGATATTGGTGATAAATCTGTATTCACCCATCTTGAACAACAACGCTCTATATCACTATCATCGTAGTGAATGGGTCGGAGATGAAGTTAACCTTTTAACTCTTCAGGTTTTTCTATCCTTCAACAACCATCAGAATTATGTCACATACAGATAAAGGACTTCAGTGAATATCAACTTTTTGAGGCTGATGTTTGGTTATGCTGTCAATAAGATTCGGAGCTATTCAAGGTAATTTCTATAATCAATTCCATCGTTAAAGCCAACCGAACTGCTACTTTAATTATGGCGTTTAAGGACTGATTGTCTTAGTTGAATTTAGAAATTACGAAGGCAACTCTTTATTCATATCATGTTTATACCTGAGACATTTGGTCTGCCGATATCAACAAAACATAAAAATAAATAGTTTAATATTGTACATTTTGTATTTTACCAAAAACTTTAAGGCAAGATGTAAAGCCCGTAGGACCAGTATAGAATAGGACCACTTCAAGGCTTTGAATTATGGGCTCACTAGTTACAGGAATTGTTTTAGCAATTTTGTGCTCCTATAACGGAGTCTTAAAATCTGAGTTCTCAGGATTTAGGTCCAAACGTATCTTAGAAAGCTTACAACATCGACTTTTCAGACCATGGCAGCCCCAACTTTCATTGGTCTTTATAAGGGATAGAAATTAGAAAAAGTAGTATGAGAAGTATTTTAAAGGGCAGAAGTGAGTGTTACAATTTACCTTTGACATTGTGGACAGAAGTGAGTAGAACGTCCTCCCAATTTTAAACGCTCAATGGCTATTCCACAAACTCGACAGGATTCTCCGGTGCGACCATAGACCCAGGCAATCCTTCCATAATTACCCTTTGTTCCCGTCAATCCTCGAAAATCACTAAAAGTCATCCCTCCTTTTTCGATAGCCTCTTTCAATACTTCAATAATTGACCTTCTTAACTTTTGGAGTTGTTTATGGTTTAAATTTTTAGCCATTATGGTCGGTCGAATGCCACTCTTGAATAATGCTTCATCTGCATAAATATTTCCTAATCCTGCCACAATCCCTTGATCTAATAACAAAGTTTTAATATTGCGTTGACTAATTCTTAATTTTTCAATTAAATAACCTAAAGAGAATTCCTCAGAAAAAGGTTCAGGACCCAATTTTTTTAACCCCGTGATAATTATTTCTGGGTTTTGGTTTGGGGGAACCCACCATAGCCTACCAAAAGTGCGAATATCAACAAAACGTAACTCTTTATCTTTACCACAAAACAAACGTAGGCGCGTATGGGTCTGTTGCGGTTCAAGTTGATTCAACCACAACAACTGACCGGTCATTCGTAAATGAATGCCTAAAAAACCTCCATTTTCACCCGACTCTTTTTTCAATCTTCCTAATAAATATTTTCCTCGTCGCTCCCAACCATTAACAGTGACATTGGTGATATTAGTCAAAAATTCCGTAACTGACAAAGGATGAGCGAGAGTACGATTCAGTAATACTTCGCCACCTCGTATTGTTATTCCTAAAGTTAATCGATTAAGTTCTTTACGAACAGTTTCTACTTCGGGAAGTTCTGGCACAATCTTATCCTAAAAATTATGGTTAGCAACAATAGTCCAGTCCTAGTAATCTTAATTTAAGAGTGCTTCCTTCGTAATAGCAAGGGATTTTTCCTTGGCGGATACTAAAAAATACGATGTTTAATTTTTTACAAGGACAAAAAAGTTGCTAGTGTCAATGCCACCAAGACTGCCACTAGAGTTATCATAATTAATTCTATATAAAGCTGGCGATAATCAGGATGGATGATTCCAGATTTGTCAACACCAGCAACAGTTTCTATATCTTCCGGGATTATCTAATCCTCCTAATAGATACTATTAGATAGTAGAATCTTAATGATCAAAATTTTAAGTTTTATTGTAAATTTGACTATATTACCTCAACAAAATTAAGTGAAGTGTCTCCAAAATCTTGAAAACAGGAAAGTTTTAACTAATTAAAGTCTAAAGTTTTTCGACGAAAGTAACGTACTTTTGTGCTCATAGTTCTAGGTTGAAGGCTAATTTGGTAGCTGTAGTGGGAGCTATCACTAACCCAATAAATTATTCAAGTTGGTTGTAAGTTCAGTAAATTTTGAATTCCCAATAGTTAAGAATCTAAATTTTTCAACGTTGCGCTTAAGATCCAAACGGTTGCAATGTTTTAGGCTCGGATTTGGCACACCAAGGGGAATTCTTCTGACTTTGTAATGGATCTCAATAATTTGGATAAGTCACTATGTTCTATATTAGTTGGAATGGATGGTAGTTCAAATCCCAAAGACTATAAACATTAGACTGAGTATGGGTACTCATAAGGTAGGGATAGGTCAGTTAGAAATCACTAACAGTCGACTTAATTCGGCTTATACTTGAGAAACGTACGATTAATTTTTCGCTATTATAATTTTTTTTTACTCATCAAAATTTCTCTATCTTCTTACTTACAAGAGTTTGCTATAAAAAATATTGACTAAGAAAAAACAGTTTTATGCTTAAGTAGTTCATTAGAAGATTGGGCAGTTACAGTGTGGTATCAGCAATTAAAAACAATCTTGACGGATTATAGTGATCCCAAGAATCCCTCACCTCTAGTGAAGGGAGTGTCAAAACAGGTACCCTTCCATGATATCATTGCTGACGGTTCGCTATTGGCTTCATGGATTGATTCTAATAGCTTCATTTGTCTAACACTATGCCTGTGATTGATCGTCAAACCCCGACGGCTGAAACCGTTTCCCCCTCAGTTGATCCTATGAGAGATTACTATCGATTGCAACGCACTTTGTTGTTATTGAGTTTATCTCTTACGGGGATTATTTTTATCTGTGTCTGGACTGCTTATTCCCTAGATACAGCTCTTAACTACTTGATAGGAGCTATTGTCGGCATTGTTTATTTGAAACTATTAGCCAGGGACGTAGCACAACTTGGTTTAGTCCATAAACGGATGGGGAATAGAGGGATGGGGTTATTTGTGATCTTAATTGTTGTGGCTAGTCAATGGCAGAAAATGCATGTCCTCCCAGCTTTTCTGGGATTTCTGACTTATAAAGCCGCCATAATCGCCTATATGCTCAAAAGTGTTTTAACACCGGAATCTGAGCCAAGGTATTAGGGCATCGAGGAAATTAACCATTCTCGTATTTTGATTAAGTAAATAAATCTCACCGAATGACAATGTTAGATGGTTTGAGTTTTGTACAAACATTTCCTCTTGCTTCATTAGAAGTCGGTCAGCATTGGTACTGGGAAATTGGGAACTATAGGGTACATGGACAAGTATTCATGACCTCCTGGTTCGTGATTAGCCTCTTGGTGATAGCATCTTTAGCCGCCACTCAGAATGTGCAACGCATCCCCAATGGAATGCAAAATTTTATGGAGTATGTCCTAGAATTTTTGCGAGACTTGGCTAAAAATCAATTAGGAGAAAAGGAATATAGGCCTTGGTTA
This sequence comes from cyanobacterium endosymbiont of Rhopalodia gibberula, assembly GCF_003574135.1. Classification (GTDB taxonomy): domain Bacteria; phylum Cyanobacteriota; class Cyanobacteriia; order Cyanobacteriales; family Microcystaceae; genus Rippkaea. The sequence continues at coordinate 677,570 of NZ_AP018341.1, forward strand.
CCCTTCATTGGGACCTTGTTTTTATTTATCTTTGTCTCCAACTGGTCAGGTGCGTTAGTTCCTTGGGCGTTAATTAAACTTCCAGAAGGAGAATTAGCTGCTCCTACCAACGACATCAATACCACTGTTGCCTTAGCACTACTAACTTCTCTAGCGTACTTCTACGCTGGTCTAAGCAAGAAAGGATTGAGCTATTTTTCTCACTATGTAGAGCCAATTCCTGTTCTCTTACCAATTAAGATCTTAGAAGATTTCACCAAGCCTTTATCTCTAAGCTTCCGTTTGTTTGGAAACATCCTCGCGGATGAATTAGTGGTGGCGGTATTGGTCTTCTTAGTGCCTTTGTTCATTCCCTTACCTATTATGGCCTTGGGGTTATTCACAAGTGCGATCCAAGCCTTGGTATTTGCCACCTTAGCGGGGGCTTATATTCATGAGGCGATCGAATCTGAAGAAGAACATTAATTCTTACATAAGGTATAAAGCAATGATCGAGTGTCGTAAATTGAATAGGATCTGTTATTGAAATATGCCCAAAACATAGGACAATATCAGATGGGTTCATTTTTACAATTCAACATTGATAATTGCTGAACTCTTCAAGCACATAGGGGTTGACTAGTGGGGCTTTTTTCCTCGAGAATTCAGAGAGCGCTCCGCCGTACGACGACGGAGCCAGCTCTAACCTTCGGTCAATAACTATTCATTGCTTGGGAACATCACCCTCCGTGGTTGTTAATCTAAACAACTCACTCCGAAATTTGTACTGTCAATAAAAAAGGAAGAATCACAATGAATCCAACTATTGCTGCTGCTTCAGTTATCGCTGCCGCCCTCGCTGTCGGTTTAGCGGCTATCGGACCTGGTTTTGGACAAGGTAATGCTTCTGGAGAGGCAGTTTCTGGGATTGCCCGTCAACCAGAAGCAGAAGGCAAAATCCGGGGTACTTTACTTTTAAGTTTAGCGTTCATGGAATCTTTAACCATCTATGGTCTAGTTATTGCGCTAGTTTTACTTTTCGCTAACCCCTTTGCATAAGCGGTTTTGAAACAGTAGAGACGCGCGCTGTGTGAAGACAAAAAGCAAAAAGAGACGATACAGACCTTACTGCTTTTACTAATGTCGGCTCAGACAACATCGGGTGTAGTAAATCAAAAAAAGTTTGTATTAACTTGGCTACTTGTGACTTCAATCATTGTCTCGTCTCTACTGATTCCTCCACCATACCAACCAGAGATTCGTTAGCCGCTTGAATCTTTTTTGTTTTGACTGAAACATTAATGGGAACCGCAAAAAATGTTTGATTTTGATGCAACTATGCCTTTAATGGCTTTACAATTTGTTCTCTTGGCAGTTGTCCTCAATGGAATTTTTTACAAGCCCTTGAGTAAAGCATTAGACGAGCGAGCAGATTATATCCATCAGAAAGAGACTGATGAAAAAAAGCGTCTAGCTAAAGCTAAAGAATTGGCTCTAGAATATGAAGCGCAGCTTGCCGATGCGCGTAAGCGGTCTCAAGAAGTAATCGCACAAGCTCAGGCTGACGCACAAAAAATTGCAGCCAAAGCTTTAGCTAATGCTCAACGAAAAGCCCAAGAGGAAAAAGAGAAAGTTGCCCAAGAAATCACCCAACAACGCCAAGAAGCACTGGGTGTTCTAGAACAACAGGTTGATATCCTAAGCCGTAAAATTCTAGAAAAACTTCTAGGGCCTGAATTTGTAAATTAAATCTGCCATCGATTGAGTTTTCACTAGCAAAATACGTATGATCGATTCTTTTTTTATATTAGCTACAGAAGCCCATGAGGCCAGTCAAGGTGGGTTCGGCTTAGATTTTAATCTTCTAGAAACGAACCTTCTTAATCTTGTTATTCTCATTGGGGTGTTGGTATTCTACGGCAGCAAAGTTTTGGGAAATATCTTGAGTGAGCGGAGATTGCAGATTGCTGGTGCTATTCAAGAAGCTGAGGAACGTCAACGCAAAGCAGCCGATGCTTTGGGAAAGGAACAGCAGAAATTAACGCAAGCTCAAGCTGAAGCTAAACGAATTTGTCAAAGGGCTAAAGACAGAGCTGCTACTCTAGCTAAAGAAATTGCTGAAAAAAGTAGGCAAGATGTGGAGCGTCTTAAAGAGACGGCTGCAGCCGATCTTAGTAGTGAGCAAGAACGAGTCATTGCTCAATTGAAAAAACAAATTGCTCAAATGGCTATCAATAAAGCGGAAAGCCAACTCAAAGAACAGGTCAATGAGGATATGCAACATCTCCTAATCGACCGTAGTATCGCTCAGTTAGGAGGTTGATTAATGAAAGGTTCCCTCATTAGTACTGCGATTGCTGAACCTTACGCTCAAGCGTTAATGTCAGTGGCTTTGAACCACGATCTCGCCGATGCCTTTGGGGAAGAATGCCGGTCCTTAGTTGCCTTATTGGAAGAGTCTCCTGATTTGGAAGCATTTATTGCATCCCCAGTGATCAAAGAAATAGACAAAAAAACTGTTTTGAGACAGATCATGGGAGAAGGAGCTAATTTTTATCTACTCAATTTTATGATGTTGTTGGTAGATAAACGGCGGATTATCTTCCTTGAAAAAATTTGCCAGCAATATATTGCCCTATTGCGGAAGTTGACCAATATCGTTTTAGCCGAAGTTACTTCAGTCAAAGAATTGAGCAAAGAACAAAGTGAGTCTATAGCCAACAAAATTGAAGAACTTACTGGTGCGAGAGGCGTAGAAATCAAAACGAAAATTGATCCTGACTTGATTGGGGGTGTCACTATTAAAGTAGGGTCTCAAGTCTTTGATGCCAGCCTTCGAGGACAACTACGCCGTGTCAGTCTTAGCTTAAGCGGTATCGCTTAGGTTATTTGTGTTTCATTGTATCCATTCGACTTCTAGAACAACTTAACTATGGTTAGCATCAGACCCGACGAAATTAGCAGCATTATTCGCCAGCAAATTGAATCCTACGATCAAACTGTAACAGTTTCTAACGTGGGAACAGTGCTTCAAGTAGGAGATGGAACTGCCCGTATTTATGGCTTAGAACAAGCCATGGCTGGAGAACTTCTTGAATTTGAAGATGGAACTATCGGAATCGCTCTCAACCTTGAAGAAGATAACGTTGGGGCCGTATTAATGGGAACCGGTCTTGATATTCAAGAAGGGAGTACCGTTAAAGCTACTGGAAGAATTGCCCAAGTTCCCGTAGGGGAAGCAATGATAGGACGGGTGGTTGATTCCCTAGGTCGTCCTCTTGATGGTAAAGGAGATATTAATACTTCTGAAACTGGTCTAATCGAATCGATGGCCCCTGGGATTGTTGCTCGCAAATCCGTTTGTGAACCTATGCAAACAGGAATTACAGCTATTGATGCGATGATTCCTGTGGGACGGGGACAACGGGAATTGATTATCGGTGATCGTAAAACGGGAAAAACGGCAATTGCGATTGATACCATCATTAATCAGAAGTCCGAAGACGTAATCTGTGTCTATGTAGCGATTGGACAAAAAGCATCTACTGTCGCACAGGTGATAAGAACCCTCGAAGAAAATGGTGCGATGGACTATACCATAGTCGTCGCCGCTAACGCAAATGATCCAGCCACATTACAGTATCTTGCTCCCTATACGGGAGCCACCCTTGCTGAGTACTTTATGTATAAGGGCAAGGCTACCTTGATAATTTACGATGACCTCTCCAAACAAGCTCAAGCTTACCGTCAGTTATCTTTATTACTAAAACGCCCTCCTGGTCGGGAAGCTTATCCTGGAGATGTGTTCTATATCCACTCTCGCTTATTGGAACGTGCTGCAAAACTTAGCGACAATCTCGGTGGGGGTAGTATGACAGCGTTACCCGTGATTGAAACCCAAGCAGGTGACGTTTCTGCTTACATTCCTACGAACGTAATTTCTATCACTGACGGACAGATCTTCCTTTCTAGCGACTTGTTTAACTCAGGTTTCCGTCCCGCTATCAATGCAGGGATTTCAGTAAGTAGAGTAGGATCTGCGGCTCAAACCAAGGCTATGAAAAAGGTCGCTGGTAAATTGAAACTAGAATTAGCACAATTTGCTGAATTAGAAGCGTTTTCCCAATTTGCCTCTGATCTAGATACCGCTACTCAGTCTCAACTATCACGGGGTCAACGGTTACGTGAAGTATTGAAGCAACCTGAAAATTCTCCCTTAGCAGTGTGGGAACAGGTAGCAATTTCCTATGCAGGATTAAATGGTTATCTTGATGAAGTTGCTGTGGAGAAGGTGACTAAATTTACCATGGGACTACGAAACTATATTAAAACCAGTAAAGCAAGATTTACTGAGATCATTGGAGTCGAGAAAACACTTACTGATGAAGCAGAAAGCCTCCTCAAAGAAGCTATTGAGGAATATAAACAGGCCTTTGCAGCGTAATTTACCATAAGTCAGTGGTTAGTCATTTCCTAACGAACGAGAAGGGAGGCTAACCACCCACGATTCCTTATGAATAATTAATCCAAAAAAAAATATGCCTAACCTCAAAGCTATCCGTGATCGGATTGAATCCGTCAAAAATACAAAAAAAATTACCGAGGCTATGCGTCTGGTAGCCGCCGCTAAGGTTCGCCGGGCTCAAGAACAGGTAATGTCTACTCGTCCTTTTGCTGATAATTTAGCCAATGTTCTTTATAATTTGCTCAACCGTCTCAAGTATGGGGATGTAAATCTCCCCCTATTGCAACAAAGACAGGTCAAAACTGTAGCTATAGTTGTTGTCTCAGGTGATCGGGGGTTATGTGGTGGATATAACTCTTATGTGATTCGTCGTGCAGAACAACGCAAAAAAGAATTAGAAGCTCAAGGACTTGATTATTGTTTCATCACCATTGGACGTAAATCAACTCAATATTTTTCTCGTCGCGAAGTTCCCATTGCAACTAAGTATATAGGACTAAATCAAATCCCTACAGCCGATGAAGCTGGATCTATTGCTGACGAGTTATTATCTCTGTTTTTGTCGGAAACAGTTGACCGAGTGGAGTTAATTTATACTCGTTTTGTTTCCTTGATCAGTTCTCGTCCTGTGATTCAAACTCTGTTACCTTTGACTCTTCAGGGGTTGGAAGTTGAAGACGATGAAATATTCCGCTTAATTACCCGTGAAGGGAGATTGCAGATAGAAAGAGAAACGATTACTCAAGAGCTCGAGAGTTTTCCCCAAGACATGATCTTCGAACAAGATCCCTTGCAAATTCTCGATTCCCTGTTACCTCTATATATCAACAACCAATTACTTAGGGGATTGGAAGAAGCATCGGCGAGCGAATTAGCAGCTCGAATGACGGCGATGAGTAACGCGAGTGATAATGCTGGACAGTTAATTAACAGTCTTACTCTATCCTACAACAAAGCGCGTCAAGCAGCAATTACTCAACAGTTAATGGAAGTGGTTGCTGGTGCTAATGCTTTGTAGGAGTTAACTATTAGAACAATTTAATAATCTTTCGAGCGTTTAGAAATTTTTCTAAACGCTTGTTCTTTAACAAATAGCAAACACCTTTGATGTCCTATCTATCTTAGTGTTAGAATATCGTCAGTTGTCTAAGTTGACGATAGTATACGAGGCATCTCGCCAGAGAATATATCCCGATACTAAACAAAAGCAAGTATTAGTTAAAACCTTTAGGTGATGTCGGTAATGTTGGGAATGTTTATTTTTCAGACTGACTCATGCAAGAAAAATTATTAAAAGACAAGTAGAAATTTATCGAGGAAGTTGTTCAAAGTCTTTTGTCAGGACTTAAAAAAGAAATTCTTAGCTGAGTGATACTTTTTTTCAGTGCTTATAAGCATTTACAAGTTGTGGCTTTAAGTCTATTGTGGTCTGTCTAATATATCTTCGACAAAATAAAAAAATCAATAAAACAAAACAAGCTATTTTACAAGCACAAAAAGAGTACACTCGTCAAAGGAAAGTTAGTTGCCAAGATCCCTCCCACGAGCTCTAGATGTGAAGTGGATTTCTGCAAAAACTATCACATTGTTTAATCAATAAAAACCAAGTAATTGCTGTGAAAAACGACTAAAAGGCATAAGAAAAAACCAAAACTATCTATACGCTATTCGTGATTCTAGTTAAGTAATGTTCTGTGCAATACTTAAGTGTAAGGTAGAAAACAAAGGAAAGACTTACATTAGAATTGACAGATTCTTCTCTAGTTATAAGATATATAACAGTTGTATAGATCAAGCAAGCAGATTGCCTCTTAATTTTGAGAATTAGACTTACGAATGTTACAAAACTCACTATAATTGAGACATAAACACATCAATAAACGCTACAAATCAAGTCTTACGTACACTGTCGCCATGGAATGGTGACACTTAGTCGAGGAAGTATAATATGGCTAGGAATAAAATCTATTATTTCTTGGAAGCAACTCCCAATGAAGTTAGAAGCCTCAAATATAATCTTTGATTTGGGTGGGGTAATTCACGTCACAATATACAATATAAAGGGATAGTTCTAAGAGAAAAACAATTATGACTGTAGTAAATTCAGAAATTGACATTGCCAGTTATATTGATCATAGCTTACTCAGTCCTACAGGGATTGTCCAAGAGGTAGAACAGTATTGTCAACAGGCTGATCAGTTTGGCTTTCCCACTGTCTGCGTATATCCCTCGATGGTACGTAAAGCAACCGAATTACTTAAAGGGAAGCAAACCCAAGTTTGTACAGTTATTGGCTTCCCTACAGGGGCAACCACCTCAGCTGTTAAACTTTATGAAGCCAAAGAGGCAGTAGAAAATGGGGCAACGGAACTCGATGTAGTAATCAACCTGGGATGGTTAAAAACTGGACTTTCTGATAGAATTTATCAAGAGATTGCTGAAATTTGTGCAGAAACGAAACAAACGGTTAAAGTTATTCTCGAAACTAATTTGTTGACAGATACAGAGAAACGACTCGCTGCCGAAATTTGTATGGATGGAGGGGCGACTTATTTAAAGACTAGTACTGGATGGTTTGGAGGGGCAACAGTCGCTGATGTAAGTTATCTCAACCAACTGGCTAAAGGACGAGTAGGTATTAAAGCTTCTGGGGGTATTCGGACTCTGGAACAAGCTTTAGCCCTAATCGAAGCAGGGGCAACTCGTTTGGGGACTTCCCATGGGGTAGACTTAGTAAGACAACAACGTGAGCCAGTCCGGGATATTTAGGGGATTTTAACAAAATCTAATGAGTCGAATTTATAAAACCACAGGGATTGTCTTAACAAGAACACCTTTTGGGGAGGCTGATCGTTTAGTAAAAATTCTTTCACCAGAATTCGGTTTAATTCGGGCAGTGGTTCCAGGGGCAAGAAAATATACATCAAAACTAAGCGGACGTAGTGAGTTATTTGTAGTTAATGATTTATTAATAGTTAAAGGGCGATCACTTGATCGAATCATTCAAGCCGACACCTTAAAATTTTATCCCAGATTAAGTGGAAATTTAGGTAAATTGGCTGCTAGTCAGTATTTAGCTGAATTAGTTTTGTCTATAGCCTTAGATGAACAACCTCAACGAGAACTTTACGAACTCCTCAACGAACATTTACATCGCCTCGAAGAAATCTCATCTGGTCAAAGTTTACATAGTTATTTAGCCCAAGGGGTGTTTCATATATTGGTAATCGCGGGAATTAGTCCTCAAGTTCACACTTGTTGTTTAACTAATGAAACGTTATCAGCCGACTTTAACAATCCTCATTGGCGAGTGGGGTTTAGTTTTAAAGAAGGAGGTTTGATCAAATTAACAATTCCCGAATCTTTCTTATCAACTCAACAAGAATCCTCTAAAATTACCCGGACTTTAATTAATCAACAACTAAATGCTTTAGAACTAAGTCTTTTACAACAATTAGGACATCCTTATCTCCCACAACCACGAAAAATCTTACCTCCAGAGTATCTCAATAATTTTCTATCTCTAGCTTGGGTTCACATTGAATATCTGTTACGTAATTATGCCCAATATCATTTAGGTAAATCTTTTCGATCAGCCGATCTCATCGATACTTTATCTCCATTGGAGTTTTAAGGTTTAATAGGATTGTGTGATTAACTACAAAATTAATTGTTATCCTCGCAATTGAGTCAAGTAAAATCCCTATTTATGAACCTTAAACTAAGCTATTTCCTCCCCCCAAGATTCTTCACCTAACTCTATGGATCGCCAATCTACCTCTTCTAAGCCACCAATGAGTCAGGGTTTTCTCCCTATTCTGCAGAACCCGCGTTTTTTAACGCTTTGGGTTGGACAAATTTTCTCTCAATTGGCTGATAAAGTTTATCTGGTCTTGATGATTGCCTTAATTGCCGGTCACTTTCAAGGAGAGAATCAACCTATTAGTGGTTGGGTATCAGCGATTATGATTGCTTTTACTATTCCGGCGGTTTTGTTTGGTTCGTTTGCTGGGGTTTACATAGATAGGTGGTCAAAAAAAGGGGTATTAGTTATCTCTAATTTTGTACGAGGGGCATTAGTTTTCGTCATTCCTCCCCTAATCTGGTTATCCCAAGATCAAACCTTGGCGTTACCTGTCTCTTGGCTTCCTGTCTGGTTAAGACAGTGGCAATTCCAAGTTCAAGACAACTTTTTTGTTCCTTTGGGATTTTTATTCATATTAACGTTAACTTTTGTAGATTCAACTATTACCCAGTTTTTTGCCCCAGCAGAACAAGTTACTATTCCTTTGATTGTTGAACGCCGTCATCTACTTTCTGCTAATTCTCTCTTCACTACTACCATGATGGCTATGACTATTATCGGTTTTGCTATTGGAGATCCTCTATTAGAATTGGCTGCAACATTAGCTAAGTTCGTGGGATTGTCTTGGGAATTCGGTAAATCTTTAGTTGTTGCCTTATCTTATCTGTTAGCGGGTTTTATTTTAATTTTTTTAAGGACAGGAGAAAAACGAGAACACTACGAAAAAGAACGCTCCCATATATTGAAAGATATTCGCGACGGTCTTCATTATCTCAATAATAATCATCGAGTTCGTAATGCTTTAATTCAACTGGTAATTCTCTTTTGTATTTTTGCCGCTTTGTCAGTATTAGCTGTCAGGATGGCTGAAACGATTCCCGGGCTAAAAGCTGAACAATTCGGATTTTTATTGGCTTTTGGAGGCTTAGGAATGGCTTTTGGGGCAGGTATTTTGGGAAACTGGGGTCAACAGTTTAGTAAAAATCAATTAGGATTGTGGGGATCGTTGGGAATGACAGTTTCCTTGGTAGGGTTATCCTTGTCTATAGATAATCTATGGTTAACTCTGTTGATGACCACATTTTTAGGATTATTTGCAGCTTTTGTCGGAGTTCCGATGCAAACGGTGATTCAGTCAGAAACTCCTGTTGACATGAGGGGTAAAGTGTTTGGTTTACAAAATAATGCGGTCAATATTGCTTTGTCTTTACCTTTAGCTTTAGCCGGTATTGCAGAAACTTTAGTAGGTTTGAAACCTGTCTTACTTGCTTTAGCTGGATTAGCAGTTGCAGGGGGAATTCTCACAAGAAATATAGGGAAAAATGAATCTGGTAATAAAAAATCAGAGTTGTAATTGATTTTTTTCTTCAATGATATTTTATAAGGCTTCTATAAATTTAGATTGCTGCACTAGCCTATCTATTATAAAATCACTATTAAATAAGATTTAAAAGACCTATTTTGTAAGTTTTGGAGAATACGCTCATAATAATGATTTCTAAATTAGAAAGAATGTTGAAAGTAACATATTATATTAAAGTAATCTAATATGGTAGATTCTGCCGTAAAAAGAAGACTAAGTTTATTTCTTATGCAAAGAAAACCATAAAAAATTAATCAGATAAAATTTCGGTAAACACGAAGTTTACACCATTAGGGCAGAGATCATTAATCTAAATAACAAATATTCTTGATTTAAATTTATTCTTGATTTAAATTTTAAATCAGATAATTTATATTTGAAAAGTGTCGATAATAAAACAATTAAAAAAACTGTAAAAAACATAGAAATGGAATGAATTTATGATCCATAAAAAACATAAATGACTTAGTATGTAGTTCTGTCCTATTTAGTAAAGGTTTGAAAAGTTTAATGATTAACAATCTTTCTAAAGAAAGGAAAAAAATTATCTAATATTTGAAACAAGCTTTAGATAATTTTAAAAAATCTTGAAATAATTAAGAATATCTAAACTATTTAAAATAAACATGAGAAAGAATACTTCTCTGATTAAACATTCCCTCATGAATTAAGTTATTAAAATCTAACCTACTCCTTCAATCTTATTTTCAACCTCTTGATATAAATTTTGTAACCTTTCCAAGTTTTCTGCTGAAGTTTCCCAATAACCTCGTCCATGCACTTCTAGCAAAGTAGATACTATTTTTCGGAAAGAATTAGGGTTTAAATTTATTAGACGTTTACACATTTTCTCGTCTTCAATAAAAATTGAATTCACATTTTCATAAACCCAATTATCTACTGCATCAGCAGTTGCAGACCATCCCATTGTATTAACTAAACGCTTAGAAAGTTCTCTTACTCCTTCATAACCATGAGATAACATACCTTCGTACCATTTAGGGTTTAATAACTTAGTACGTGTGTCTAAACGAACAGTTTCAGGGAGAGTACGAACTTGTGCATTAGCAGTGGTTGTATCCGCAATATATGAAGCAGGTTTTTTGCCATCTTCCCGTAAACTAGAGACAACTTTTGTGGGATCAGAATCAAAATAATGTGAGACATCCGTTAAACTTATTTCTGATGAATCTAAGTTTTGGAAAGTAACATCAGCAGTTTTTAAAGCACATTCAAATATCTTGCGGTTATTTTTCATTACTCCTGGATTATCAGAGTCAAACGCAAAACCTTTACGATTTAGGTACATATTTTGCAATTCTTTTTCTTCTTCCCAACTGCTATTTTCTACCGCCAAATTTATATTAGAAGAATAGGAACCAGAAGCATTAGAAAATACACGGGTTGCTGCTTCACGAAGATTGATTCCCAATTTATCTGCTTGTTCTAAAGCGTGTTTACGAACGTAGTTTATCTCGATAGGTTCGTTCGCTTCTGCTGCCATTTTAACCGCTTGATCTAATAAATTCATTTGGTTAATAAATAAGTCACGAAAAACACCAGAACAACTAACCACCACGTCAATACGCGGTCGTCCTAATTCTTTGAGAGGAATTAATTCCAATTTATTGACTCTTCCTAACGCATCTGGAACAGGCTTAACTCCTACCATCCACATGACTTGTGCCAGGGATTCACCGTAAGTTTTAATATTGTCAGTTCCCCATAACATACAGGCGATAGTTTCGGGATAATTTCCTCCGGTTTCATTCTTTTGACGTGCTAATAACTTATCTACAACTATTCTAGCGGATCTAACTGCTTCTAAGGTAGGAATAGATTGAGGATCCAATGCATGGATGTTTTTACCTGTTGGCAAAACGTTTGGGTTACGAATAGGATCTCCCCCAGGTCCAGGTAAGACATATTCCCCTTCTAATGCTTTAAGCAATCCTTCTAATTCATTATTAGCACAAAGCTTTTCTAAACAAAATTCTAGATATTCAAATAAAGATCTTAACGCTTCTTGATCGATATTTTTATATCCTAATTGATGTAAAGTTTCTACCCAAGGAACTTTTCTACTTATTTTAAGAAAACTCAGTTTAGAGACAAAAGAAACTCGTCCATCCGCATTTACTTGTGCTTGAATTAAAGAAGTAACTGTTTCACGGGTAGCGAGGGTAATTTGTTGTAACAATTCAACATCCTCTAAGATACCGCGGTCACTATTTTGATAAATTTCCTCAATATCTCGTCCTAAAGTGTTAGCAATAATGCGAGGTAAAGAGATAATTTCTTCTTCTTTACGATCCAAAGAAGCAATATTGACTAAAGTTGCAATCGCTTCTTCTGCGGTGGGAGGTTTGCCAATGATATGCAGTCCACATGGTAATAAACGGGACTCAATTTCTATCAATTTTCGATAGGTAAAACCGACAATATTATCGCGTTGTTCTGATGTCATGTCTTTAGCATCGGTATCAGGTAATTCAACATCCTGATCCAAATTAACTAATCGACATTTATCCATAATTGTGTTAACAATGGCAATTCCTCGACCATTATCTTTGAGAGTTTGATAAGAACCAATTAACTCACTTAATTCCTTTAACCCTCTGTATAACCCCGCATTCTCAGCAGGAGGAGTTAAATAAGATATGATTTCTGCATAACTACGACGTTTAGCAATAGTTGCCTCACTAGGATTATTCGCCGCATAATAATACAAATTAGGAATCATGCCAATGAGAGTATCAGGATAACATTCTCCTGACATTCCTATCTGTTTTCCTGGCATAAATTCCAACGATCCATGGGTTCCGAAATGTAATACTGCATCCGCTTTCCAAACTTGGTTTAAATAAGTGTAATAAGCTGCAAATCCATGATGAGGACTAGCAGATTTTGAAAAGAGTAACCGCATAGGATCTCCTTCATAACCGAAAGTTGGTTGAACTCCAATAAAAACGTTACCAAACTGTTTTCCGTAGATTAATAAATTCTGTCCATCACTGTTTAAATTTCCAGGAGGAAGACCCCAGTTTTCCTCTAATCTAACTGAATAGGGAGTTAACTGTTCGTATTGTTCAACGGACATTCGATAGGCTATGTTTAACTCTGGGGAAGCATATTCTGCTTGTGCATCGTGGAGCACTGCTTCCATCAATGCTTTGGGAGAGTTAGGTAAGTCTTCTACCCTGTAACCATTGCTTTTCAATGCAGTCATTACTTCATAAATAGACCCGAAGACATTCAAATATGCGGCGGTCCCTACGTTTCCTTTATCAGGTGGAAAACTAAACACAGTAATAGCCACCTTTTTCTCTAGTTTAGGTTTTTTCCGTAGATTAGCCCATTTTATCGCTCGTTGGGCGACTGCTTCGATGCGATCCTGTAGTGCAATCGCTCTTCCCGTATTTCCGTCCCGTCCTGAGAGAATAATAGGTTCGATCGCCCCATCTAATTCAGGAATAGCTATTTGTAACGCTACTTGGACAGGATGTAATCCCAAATCACTTTCTTCCCATTCTTGGGTGGTTTGAAACACAAGAGGCAATGCACACATATAAGGACGGTTAATGCGTTTTAATGATTCGATTGCTTTTGGATGGTCTTGACGAGCTGGACCTCCAACTAAAGCAAAACCTGTCAAAGAAACCACTGCATCGACAATAGGAATTGTTTTTCCCTCTTTACTGTAATCTAAGAAATAAGCATCCACCGGTTTAGAAAAGTCTAATCCTCCTGCAAACACAGGAAGCACTCGTGCTCCCATAGCTTCTAATTCCTGCACTGTAGCTACATAGTGAGCATCGTCCCCAGTTACCAGATGAGTTCGTTGCAAAATTAATCCAATACAGGGGGCTAAAGAGTCTTTTAAACTATTGGAAATATCGATACGACTATTGAACCATCTTAAATAAGAAGGGACATCCTTAAACATTTCCATCGATAAAGGATGCCAAATTCCCATGTCAGGATAGACTACCGGATCCTGATAGTTAACGGTTTTATCTTCAAGAAGACCTGGATAGGAATATTTATGAGCCAACATCACCAGAAAATTCTCTAAATTTTCTGAAGATCCTCCCAACCAATATTGGAAACTCAACATAAAATTACGAGCATCTTGAGCTTTTTCAACTGGAAGATACTTCAAAATTTGAGGCAAAGTCCGCAACAGTTTCAACATAGCATCTTGGAACCCTGCACCAGAATTTTCCTTCCGCTTCCGCATAAATTGGGAAATTGCATTCTTAGACTGTCCCAACTGAGCCATAGAAAAACTGCCTAATTTGTTTAAGCGCATTACTTGGGGCATTGAGGGGAAAACCACCACAGCATCTAAATTATCCCGATGAGGTTCCACCGCATTTACAACTTTATCCGCTAAATCTTCAATAAAAATTAAAGAAGCAATAAATAAGTTAGTATCTGCCACTTCACGCTTAAATTCTTCATAGTTCTCAGGATTTCTCAGTTCTTCAATTAAATAACCACTAATTTCTATAGCTAATTTAGGGTTATTTCTATTGATTGCTTCAACGGCTGCCGAAAGGGAACTTTGATACTGTGGTTCTAAAACGACATAGACCACCTTCAACAAAGAACGACCATTAATTGCCTCCGGAACGATATGGCGAATGGTGGACTTCACATGAGTAAACATCTATTACAGTACTCCTTAATTTTATGATGGTCTAAACGCTGTAAACCCTTAATCAGAGTCAGCAAAAAATTTGACAGGACCCTATATGTGTTTCTACCAAAAATAGTTATCAAATGAGCAGTATCTCGAGTATTTGACATAATTTGTAAAGAATTATAGAATACTTCTTTACAAAAATTTATATACTGACGATAGTAGTTTCTCTTTTTCTTGTTTATAACAGTTAATTTCATATTTATCGAAGCATTTATTAAATAAATCTATATTAGATGCCATCATTGCTATGATGATTATCAAGAAATGAATTCAGTGAAATTAAAGACTAATTATTAAAATTAACAAGGTTAAAATTCTATTATTTAAATAATCTAAATATTAGAATTTTAATCGTAAAATTATGTTTACTCATTTAAATAATAAGATTCAAAAATTATGAGATCTAATAATTAAGAAGAAATAGCACCTTAATTTAAGAAGACATTTAAAATTTATTTATTAATCTTTTTAAGAAAAAAATATAATTTCTTAACTTTAGTTAATTGTGCTTAAACTTATAGTTAGTTATTATATCGCGTAAAAGATTTCATTGAAATACAAAAATTGTTAAATATCTTTCATAAAGTTAATTTAGCCGGTAAAAGAGTTAAAAGTCCAGCAAATACCACACAGTATTTTTGATATTCATATTTATAAGTCTGCGATGTACCTAGTCTAAACTTAAAAATTGTAATTTTTCTTTATTGGATTCGAGATGATTTTGACTTACAGGTGATCACTAATAGCTATGGCATTAAGGTTAAGACGATTCACAAAAAATGATAAGATCTAATCTGGTATAAACTTCAGTGCCTATTTACATACTTAAAGGGAAAGCCACTTCATGATTCACGATATCTTCATGCCTGCACTCAGTTCCACCATGACAGAGGGAAAAATCATCTCTTGGGCGAAGTCTCCGGGGGATAAAGTGGAAAAAGGAGAAACTGTTGTTGTAGTTGAATCAGATAAAGCAGATATGGACGTGGAATCTTTCTATGAGGGTTATCTAGCCACCATTTTGGTAAAAGCTGGACAAGAAGCCCCTGTAGGAGAAGCGATTGCCCTCTTGGCAGATACCAAAGCAGAAATTGCTCAAGCGCAGCAAAAAGCTTCCTCAAGCTCAGTGCAAACTCTTCAAGAAACTCCCCAAACTGTAGTCTCAATCTCCACCCCTGAAGCAACTAAGACACCAACAACAGCTTTTTCTACTTCGACAGATACTTCTAAAACCAATGGAAATCGTGGCACTAATGACCGCATCATTGCTTCACCACGGGCGAAGAAACTAGCTAAACAATTAGGCATTGAGCTCAAAACCCTTCAGGGCAGTGGACCTTATGGACGCATTGTTGCTGAAGATGTAGAACGCACTACAAGAAGAACTCCAACTGCAACTATTACCCAGACTTTATTTTCTGCATCTCAACCGACTCCAACTCCAAGTACGTCGCCAACTCCTGTACCTATTATCTCAGGAGAAGCCGTTCCCCTTACCGTCCTGCAAAAAGCAGTAGTACAAAATATGATGGCGACGGTGCAAGTTCCTACCTATCATGTGGGTTATACGATAACTACCGACAATTTAGATAAACTCTATAAGACAATTAAATCTAAAGGGGTAACTATGACGGCTTTATTAGCAAAAGCAGTGGCTGTTACCCTTCAAAAACATCCTTTAGTTAACGCTAGTTACAGTGACCAAGGAATTCACTATAATAGCTCAGTTAACGTTGCTTTAGCAGTAGCAATGCCTGATGGGGGACTTATTACTCCTGTTCTACAGAATGCAGATCAAATCGATATTTATTCTCTGTCTCGTACGTGGAAAGACTTAGTAGAACGCGCTAGGAAGAAACAATTGCAACCACAAGAATATAAAAACGGAACTATTACCATATCAAATTTAGGAATGTTTGGGGTAGACTGTTTCGATGCAATTTTACCTCCAGGACAGGGAGCAATTTTAGCTATTGGTAAATCTCGTCCCCAAGTAGTAGCAACCTCAGAAGGATTGACTGGAGTAAAATGTCAGATGACAGTAAATATCACTTGCGATCATCGGGTAATTTATGGGGCTCATGCAGCTGCATTTTTGCAAGATTTAGCTCAGTTAATCGAAACCGATGTTCAATTCTTAACAATGTGATCGGCAATCAACTAAGAAAAATTACACTCCCCGATTTCAGTCTCTCCACAAACCTGCCAAGCTAAATCTATCAAAGTCTTAAGTAAGAGCTATGGCTACCACCGCACTTCTCAGGATATTGTTTAGCGGGAGTTAAAATTACTTATGTTTGTTGTTTGTGTTTTATTTTTTTAGGAACGGGTAATGGTTAGAGTGTTGCCATAAACTGAGTTGACAAACGTTGATTATAGATCAGGTACAACGTCCACTTATACAGTGGGTACATTTGGAATAGCACTGCCCCAGCCATTTCCAATAATATGCCTTTTTATAAGAAAAAATTAACGGAAAGTAATCACACACAATTAGCAGTTTTATGGATCACTCGACGAATAATTTTATATTTAGCTTAAGACAACTGACAGTTTTTGAACAAGGAATTTTACAATATAGAGCTAAGAGATTAAAATTTTAGTATTAAAAAAAATTTAAGTTTACTCAGTACTAAAAACAGATAAATCTCTGATATTTATAGGACAAATATCGTCGTATTACGAAATAAAAATAATAAATTAAAAGTACGGGGAATCAGTGGGCTAAAAGTAAGGAACAGAATATCCCACAAAGGAGAAATAACCAAATCCCATTGCCAAGCAAAAGCTTTACCTTTCTTATGTGATATTCTAGCAAATACGCAAAGAAACACTAAAGATAAAAGTTCTTATTGTTAAAATCCACTATTCCAGTAGTTCTTTCAAGACAACTGCACACGTTTTTTCGATCAAGATGACCTTATCTAAGATATCAACAACAACTATGTTTTTTACATCATCTTGAATATGATAAAGTTTTCTAAAGCGTGCGTTTAGCTCTTTCCGAAAAGTTCGGAATAACAGATTATAAATAGTATAGTTAATACTAAATATTAAAAGTTGCCGTCACTGGAGTCTTCTACTAAATAAAATACTCCAATTATCAAATTCCTATAAATTGATGAAAGCCCGGTCAGAAGAGAGAGTATGTTTGATTAAAGTTCTATTTACAGCCAATATTTTGTTCTAAATTGGCGATTTATTCAATTAAATATAATTCTTAAGACCAAGGGAGAAAATATACTAAGTTCCCTACGGGGATAATAACATCGAGGAGAAGTTCTAAGTGATTAACTGCCCAAGCTGGATAAGGAAAAACGCAGCTTTCTACACTTAGAATACAAGTTATTAGACCCACCAGAAAAGACTTGAGATAGTGTTGTTCCATCATAATTTTCTAAAAAATTATGATACGTGTTAATAATTTTACTTTTAGTATTTAAACAAAAATTTACTCCCCTTATTTCTTAAAATATTTGATTATTATTGAGTAATTTTGAGTTAGTAAAACACATATGTGAGTGATTTATCTGCAATATTTGACATAACCTGCCAATATGTAATTCCTACATTTTGAGTCCTTATCTCTTATGCTTTAGGTGACCAATCCTTTTGTGTTGGATAACTTTGCCACTTCTGCCAAGCCGCTTTAAAGCCGATCGCAACTCGACGGGTTCCTTGTTGAACAAGACTGACTTGCCTTTGGGTCTTACTTAGAGTGAGCTCGAGTCTTTTGACCACATCTGAAGCACTTTTAACTCCATTATTGAGCTCATCTGTTAATTCAGTAATTTCTAATCCTGTCCGACGAATAGATTCCAGGGTGGGGGGAAGTTCTCGATTGAGAGTATCACAAAGCTTTTCAACACTACGAGCCGCTCTTACTAACTCTGTACAAGTAGGTATAGCCACAATTAAGACTGCTGTCAAACTTACAGTCACTAAAAGCAAAGAAAGTCCAAGCCATAAAAGAGGATAACTCACGCTTGTTTACCTGAAGAGGGTTTAGCAGAGGAAGATGCAGAATCCATAGTTATCTGTGACGAAGAGGTTTGAGAGTTTTCAAAATTCCCTTGACTGGCTTCGAGTCCAGCCGCTATTGTGTCTTTGAGTCGTGTAAGAGTGTCATTCCAGTTCTGAAGTGCTGATTCTGATAGACGATCAGCTTGTAACTGCACTGTAGTCGATAGATCTTCAGCCATCTCTGGCAAAGCATCTGCTGATTTCTTGAGAATACGTCTTGTTTCTTTTCCCGAACGTGGAGCTATCAAAATGCCGGTTACTGTCCCCAGCACTCCACCGATGACCATTCCAGCAGCTAAAATACTACTCTTGTTATTGTTAGACATTACTATCTGCAAAATCTTAGTAATTGTAATTTTATTCTAAAATCAAACCTTAGGCTTTGATGAGCAATGTCATAATACTCCTAAGTAATGGTTAACATCAGGAGATTAGATCTGAATGGCGCGTTTAGCACTACTGAGCGTATCGGACAAAACCGGAATTATCGATTTGGCTCAACAATTGGTTAATAAATTTGACTTTGAGTTAATCAGTAGTGGAGGAACAGCAGATGTCCTACAAGAGGCTCGACTTCCGGTCACTAAAGTGAGTGACTATACCGGATCACCAGAAATTTTAGGAGGACGAGTGAAAACCTTACATCCTCGCATTCATGGGGGCATTTTGGGACGACGGGAGTTGTCAGAAGATAACCAAGACATGGAGGATAATCAAATTCGTCCGATTGATTTAGTGGTAGTCAATCTCTATCCTTTTGAAAAAACCATTGTTCAGCCTCATTTTACAATGGCTGAAGCAATTGAGAAAATCGATATTGGTGGGCCGACCTTGTTGAGAGCAGCATCCAAGAATTTTGCTCATGTCACGGTCTTATCTAATCCTCAATATTATGATAGTTATCTACAGGAATTAGATAGAAACAACGGGGAAGTTTCCCTAGCGTTTCGTCAAAAAATGGCGAAGGAAACCTTTGCTTTGACTCATAGTTATGATGGAGCGATCATTAATTATTTCATGACCCTTGCTTCAGAAACAGAGTCTTCTTTACCAAGTCGTTTTACTCTCTCAGGTACTCAATTTCAATCTCTCCGTTATGGAGAAAATCCTCATCAAAATGCGGTTTGGTATCAAACTGGAACTCAACCAACAGGGTGGGCTGCAGCGACTAAATTACAGGGGAAAGAACTCAGTTATAATAACTTAGTGGATTTAGAAGCGGCACGGCGTATTATTGCTGAATTTGACTCGAAAGAACCAGCTGTTGCTATTCTTAAACATACCAATCCCTGTGGTATAGCGATAGGAAAGACGTTGGCTGACGCTTATGAGAATGCATTTAATGCGGATTCAATTTCAGCTTTCGGGGGCATTGTGGCTGTTAATCAACCCTTAGATAAGAAGACAGCAAGCCAATTAACGAAAACCTTTTTAGAATGTGTAGTTGCCCCGGGATACGATGAGGAAGCTAAAGCGATTTTAGTTGCTAAATCCAAGATTCGTGTCTTATTATTACCCGACTTAATGAATGGTCCGAAACAGACAGTTAAAATGATCGCTGGGGGATTGTTAGTGCAAACATCTGACGATCAGATAGATACTCCTGAGGGTTGGAAGATTGTTACAGAAAAGCAACCAACTCCCGAACAGTTAGCGGAATTATTATTTGCTTGGAAGGTAACAAAACACGTTAAATCAAATGCTATTGTTGTGACGAAAAATCGTACAACTTTGGGGATTGGTGCTGGACAAATGAATCGGGTTGGTGCCGTCAGAATTGCTTTGGAAGAAGCTGGAAATGAAGCTAAAGGGGGATTCCTTGCTAGTGATGGGTTCTTTCCATTTGATGACTCAGTGCGCACAGCAGCAGCAGCGAAAATTGCTGCTATCATACAACCTGGTGGATCAGTACGGGATAAAGATTCTATCGCGGCGGCTAATGAATTAGGGTTGGTGATGGTTTTAAGCGGAATACGACATTTTCTACATTAATTCTTGCAAAAAATCTTCTAGATTGATAAATAATGAAGGATAGATCTTTTCTGGAAGATGTCGATGGAGGGACAAAAAAAGGTTGAGCTGTTAGTTGCTGAGTGATTCCGTCCGATTAGAGAAAAATAGAATGGGACTACCGAGAAACTAACCCTTTCTTCATATAATCTCTCCACAAGGCCGCTGCTTGACTACTGCTGCCTCTGGTTGGGGAGCTATCGTCATTACCTAACCATACCCCTGTTACCAAATTCTGACTAGGAACATAGCCCACAAACCAAAGATCCACAGCTTTATTGGTAGTTCCTGTTTTCCCTACTTCTCCCAGTCCGATACTCGCTGATCCTCCAGTTCCCCGTTGTATGACCCCCCGTAATAAATCAGTCATGGTCTGGGCTAATTGGTAAGAGATCACCCTTCTTCTATTAGTTTGATCCTGATTGAGATTGTAAATGACTCGACACGTCTGCCAATTATTGACATCTAAACAGTCTCCCCCGTCAAGGATGCGCTGAATTGCATGAGGACGGTTCCAAACTCCTTTATTAGCAAAGGTAGCATATGCTCCAGCCATTTCCAAAACAGTGACTTCACTTTGTCCTAAAATTAGTCCTGGTGATCGTGTTAATGTTGATCCTATTCCTAACCGTTGCGCCATTTCAATCACTCGATTTAACCCTACATCTTGGGCAACTCTGAGGGCTATTGCATTTTCTGACTGTGCCATCCCTCGATACATGTCTACATTCCCACCACTGCGTTCACAAGGTTTGTATCGTTGTCCCATCCAGTTTAGTCCACCACAGGAATAAACTTTTCTGGGAGAAATTCCTTGTTCAATAGCCGCCGCATAACCGAACACCTTAAAAATTGATCCAGGTTGACGTTTAGCTTGAGTAACGCGGTTAAATTGACTTTGTCTATAGTCTACCCCTCCCACTAAAGCTAAAATTTCTCCAGTACGGGTATCTAAGGTGACAATTGCCCCTTGGGAGAACTTGTATGCTGAACCGGCAATTTTAACGTGATTTCGTAGCTCTTTTTCAGCTTTAGACTGTAAGTGAAGATCTAATCCTGTTTCTACAATAAAATTGCCTTCCTTCGCTAATTCATTCCCTAAAAGAGTTCTTAATTCTTTGAAAACGTGACTATAAAGGTATGGAGCAATCAAATTTGACAAAGTTTTTCTAGCTTTAGGACTAATTTCTATGCGTGATCTTCGCTCACGAGCGGCCCGTTCTGGTTCAATCATCCCTAAATCTGCCATACGAGTGATGACACGGTTTCGGAGTTGAACAGAAGCATCATAGTCCTGAACAGGATTATAGAGATTTGGGGCGGGTAACATTGCCACTAGAGTGGCCGCTTCGGAGATTGTTAAATATCTAGCTGATTTGTCAAAATAGAATTGGGCTGCATCTTCAAACCCGTAAAGGCTGCCCCCCAGATATACTTGATTTAGATAAGTTTTTAAGATTTTATTTTTGCTATAAACAGCTTCTAATTTTAGGGCAACAATTATTTCTCGTAATTTACGACCGGCTGTATCTTCCCATCCCACTTCACTAAAAAGACTGCGGGCTAATTGTTGGGTTAAGGTACTCGCTCCTTGACGAACGCCTTGATCTTTTGAATTGATGACTAACGCCCTAACAATTCCGTATGGATCGACGCCAAAATGCCAATAGAAACGAGTATCTTCCGATGCAATGAGAGCTTTAGATAAATAGGGAGAAAAGTCTTGTAAACGGTTAATTTCTTGATGCGTACTTTGGGTAATGGGGTTTAGGGGGATTTTATCATCCCTTGCATAGACAACTACTGGACCACTAACTCCTGATGGGAGAGGAGTTACGTCATATTTACGACTTTCCCAGATGATAACAACACTGACAAGGGCAAATAGTCCAACGGTTCCGTAAAGGGTATAGGAAATCAGTCTACGCCAAACAGGAGGAGGATTATGATAAGTCAGTTTAGCAGTTTTAGCTAATTCCGGGGGGCCAAGAATAATGACATCTCCATGACGTAAGGAAAGATTTTTAATGCGTTGTCTGTTGTGATAAATACCGTTGGTAGAGTGTTCGTCTTCGAGGACGAAATATTGGGAATTATTTTTGTCACGGCGTAGAGAACAGTGAACTTGACTAACAAAATTATTAGCAATGAGAATGTCACAGAATCTCGAACTTCGCCCCAAAATATAGCGATCACCAATTAATGAGTAGACTTGAGGTTTATCTCCTTCTTTATCTTGTATGTGTAATTCAGGAACTTTTTCCCCTTTTTTGAGAGTTTCAGGACTTAGCTTTCCTTTCCCAAGTTTTTGTACTACTTGGGTAACCAGTTGACTCAAGGGATGTTTGGGAAGAGATGGAGGTTTTGAGAACATAGCTTACTATGTTTAGGAATCGGTTAGCTAAATTTCTTAAAATTTTCTGTAATCTCGTTAATAATGTGTTACTAATTTCTTTAACACCACGACCTATTATTGTAACCGTTAAGTGGATAGATATCACTAAAGTAAAATCTGTTTCACTGAGTACTTCATAATTTTGCATTTTCTAAATCTTCTCTCATAACAGAGAGACTTTTCTTATATTCTCTTTCTTAAAAAGAGAAAGTTGTCCACTTTCTTTGTTTCACATTATTAAACGTGAGATTAAAAAGCAAGTTAGATATAACTCTAACTACCTAAATGAAGAGATACAAAATGTCTTAAGTTTTTGATGTTTATTTAGAGCTGCTTGCTTAGTGGTGTTAGTTTGACTATTATCATCTTTAATAAAGCTGCGAGTCTGTATCATCAGACGGTTAATTAACTGTTGCCACAGAATATTTGCTTTTTCCAAAGCCTAATAGAGGTTCTGCAGTAGTTTGGAAATAATTTCAGTTAAATTCTATTTCTCCCCTTTAATTATCAGATTCTAGTTTTGAGTTTAATATCAATATCTTTATGTTCGGGGACAAATAGATATAATTGCACGTAATAAATCTAAATAACTCCTATCATAGAACTTTGTCGTTAATTAAGATGTATTTACTGTCACTTTGCTCAATATAATTCTTAATCGATACATAAAGTTTATCTTCACAATTACCAAAATTATGATTTTTATCAATCAAAATAACAAGAAAATTGGGTAAGTCTCTAAAGACACCACTATATAGATAGTAGTTTTTCTCTTAGTTCATAAGCCTCCCGATAATCTTCCCATATAGGTATCGAAAAACTTTGTACTCATGTGGGAAGATTTCTCCCTACCCAGCTATGTTGTTCACCATCACTCCATTGCGAAAGTTAACATCATTCACCGCAGTTATAACAGTCACTTTTTGAGACTAAAATCAGTTAAACTCTAGGACAACTTAACACTGAATTAGTCTATTTCTGGTTTATTGTAAGAAAAATAACATTTTTTAAGTAAAATACAATAAAGACAATAGTAATTTTCTTATGACGAAAACTAATAGTTAAAGCTAATTTTTCTCTTATTCATACATAAAATCAGTTATTTTATCTATTATCGAACCCGGTTTACAATTTTTTTGATAGTGTCATGGTTAAGAATATTTGTCTTAAGTTTATCTTGTCCTGAAAGTCTAGAGAAAGTTAAATGACTACTACCAAGGAAGAGGAGTGTGGTTGAGTTAGAATGGTTTTGAGAAACTCAATAGAGTTTAACGATTAGTTTTGTAGATAGAATTTGTTTGTTAAGTTTTTTCAGTAATCTTTAATATTTATTAATGAATATTTATAATAATTTTTAATAAAAATCTTGGAAAACTCATTTTTAAAGTGAGTAGCTTTGTCCGCATCGATTCGATTCTTTTTACTACCTAATCCTAAAATATAATAAAATTTATCTTTTAGGTAATTATTGTTTTTTCATCAACAGACTACAACAGAAGCTTTAATTTTTTGACAATTGTTTAATCCTATCATAGATGAAGTTTCTATCGTTTTAAATTGAAATACTAAACACAAAGATCAGATCTTTTTGTATGATTTAGACTATTTACGAGATAATCTAAATTTTTACCATCGATCTTGTCAAAAATATTGGATATACAGTTTTCCTATTTTGTTATCAATCGTTATTGAGTAGATGTTATATATATGTTTTCATGATTCACCTATTTTTTAATTTATAAGACTAGAGATTTGTTTCCTTTTTATTTATGAAACCATAAATAAAAAATTATTAATTAAAGTTGTTAGAACCAAATAAATATATTTTATACTTATAAAAAGTTTTATTATTCTAAATACAAATAAGTATAATGAGTTATTTATTTGATTTTTTACCTTAGGTGATTGATCGATCCAATTTAAATAATGGAGGCTCGATAAGTATCATCTTACATCTAATATCCTGAGAATACTATTGCTAGGTAAGATTTTTATTTATGATTTGTAATTTTTTTAAAAAATTTACCCAATTTATATTAATTTTAGATTAAGTAAAAATTTTCTTAAAAAGATTAATATCTATTAATTTCTTTAAGAAGATAGGAACAGTTATATAATTACAATTCTTGTATGAATCAAGTTTATTTAAGGTATTTTACCTTTCAACTATTTATTAATAAATGCTTCTTGACGTAATAATAATTAACTAAAAAATCTTATTTATTTCAGATGTTTATTGAAAGCTAATAACTATTTTTATTTATATAGTTATCAGCTAACGAATGAAACTGTCTCTCTAAAATTATGTTTGATAGAATCACTTAATCTACAGTATAAAGTATCGTCAGATTCATATCTTTTATCTTATCTTGGGATTACATTTTTTGGTACCAATAAGCGACTACTATAAATTTTTTATCAGTTTATTTATTTAGAGATATAATGTGAATATCATTAATTATTTTTACAATGTATTTTTCTTGATATTCAATACTTATAATTGTTTTTATAAACATAGATCTATAATAAACAGAATGGTAACAAAAGTAGTCCATTTTTTTAAAATTTAGTCTCAGTCTAATTAAGATTAGGACGTATTTATTTGCTATTTTATAATTAATCAAAAATTAACGCAGTTGACTAAAGCTAAATTATAACTTTTCTGATCGATATAAACTCATTCAACACGTTCAAGAACTTTAACATTATCAAAAATGTAAACAGGGGAAGTATGTTCAACCTAAACTACTTGATTAGGTTTTTCTTTTCCACAGAAGGAAATTATATATATATCTACTGTTGACCCATTTTCTACTTGAGATAGTTTTCCTAAAAACTGATTAGTAGTATTTAAAAATTTAGGATTATTTAATATTTTAATTAGTTGACTATTGTCGGTTAGTTTTACATACTTAAAGTAAAACTGAAATTTATTTCGATAATTATCAATATTAATATTGGCTATGTGGTCAATAGGCGTATAGTTTTAAGAGAAAGCGTGAAGGTTAGTCATCTAAATAATATTAGTCAACTAAGAAATTTTTGCTCTTACTTCACTTTCTAAATTTCTTAGTTGGCTAATATTATTCCCTCCTTAACTAAAAATTAACGAGTAGCTGCTAGACTTTTATTGTCAAAAGTATAACTGGTAAACTATCTCAGTACTGATGGGAAAAAATCACATTCATCAATGGGGAGCCATACAACAAATTTCTGAGTTCAGAAAGTTTAATAAAACTTGAACCTGGATAATTACATTTACACATTTAAATAGTATTAATTACTAACGGATATCCAATATTTTAATGAATTTTTAATATTATTTAATTTTAAGCTAAAACTGGTTGTATTGTATGTAGATATTAGACAATTAGGAACAGAAAATAACCCAAACGCTGCTTATTATGCAGTATTTTTAGCTCAGTTTCAAATAGTGTCTAAGTTGAACAATTCTGTTTTTCCCTGATAACACTGTACCATTATTTTGTTAATAGTTCTGGGTTAAATAATATCCCCTTCTTAAGTAAATACTGTATAGTTACTCATTATCTAAAAAATTTTTGATAAATGTTAGAGCCATTCCTACTAACAAATTAAACTTCAGCGTCAGTAATTTATTCTGAGATACTAGCCTCGATGAGATTATCAAAAAATTTTAGAGTCATATAAATCCTAAATAAAAGATTATCAATATCTTTAAAATTTAATATATTTAGCGGTTTAAGATAAAAAGAATGATAATAAGCAACTGCCCTTATCCTTTGGTTAAAAGTAAAGAGATAAATTCATTAAGAAGACGCGATAATCGCTTATTGATAAGCGGTTTAGGCAGGTTTTGAATATTTTATGGAGTGAGATAACCGATAACACCATAGCTAAATAGTCCGTTAACCAGGACTTCTATCATGATTTTCTGTATAGAACTGTGTCCATTGTTTTGAGGTTTATCATCTTTTATTGAAGGGAGTTGGTAGTTTCTGTGATGTAATGCAATCCAATCCAATCTATATTTAAATTGATGGTACTGAGAAAATTTTTGGGCTTTACGATATCTACTTGCATTTGTTATCTTACTGCGATGATTCCATGGGATTTAGGTACTTGAATAATTCAAGATTACAATGTTATTGACTTTAATTGTTTTTAACAATTTAACAATCAAAAAATATATAGACTTTCTTAAACGAATACTATCTTTACAAAATTAATCCTGATTTACATAGCTATGAAGAAGGTAAATCATGCAAATGGATGAAGAAGCGATAATAGTAGTAGAGATAAAATCTATGTCAATATCTGGTATTTTTTAGTCGCTCGAATAATTCTATCTGCTCCTTTCGGAGAAACTCCCCATGAAAAGAATTTTTGTTTTAAAATTACTGGTAACTAGCTTGTTTATTGGTTCAATATCATTATTTTCTTCTCCAGTTAGGGCTCAGATTATACAATTGGGGAATGATGTTCGTATAGATTTTTCTAATGAACGCCGTCGCCGTCGCGGAACTAACATAAGAATGCATACCGAAGATAGTCGCCTCGATGTAGGCTTAGAAGAAGAAAGAAGACCTCAAACGAGAATCAGGATATTTGACAGAAATAGTTCTTTTTCTAGTGAAGTTCGTGAGGATATTCCTGCTTCTGAGCGAAGAGTTAGGTTTTCTATTCCTTTCTAACAGATTCAGTATGGGAAATCTCCGATTTTAGTGGCAAAATATGCGTTTAGGGTTTTTCTGTATTTGTCGTTAACCAACCTAATTCACTTAAGAGTCCACGCAAGTTGCATAAAGTACACATTTAGTAAGCTCAGAAAAGCTGCAGACTTTTCGTTTTGAACTAAGGAAATATTATGAGAGAGATACAAACTAATTAAATTTATTGGAACACAAAGCAAGTTTTGTTTTGTAGAAAGTTTAGTCATTATAAAGATGAAGCTTAACATGTGAATGTTTAAATGTGTGGACATGTAGGTGAATAGTTGCTTGATTAACAGTAAACTCAGTTAATAATTCTCTGAACTTTGTCTGACTGAATCACTATTTACTGAGTTTAATTACATTTCTTCAATAATTTTGGGAGGGGACGATAACCTTCTGTCTCTATAATTGAGATGAAAAGTTTCTTTAAAAGAGTTTCTTTAAAAAGAGGGATTATTTTCATCTAAATAGATGAAAATAATCCCTCATAGCAAAAGCTCGTAACGTTTTTTAAAAAAAGCTTCTTTGCAATTGCTTTTTACTTCCGTTAAACTATTAATATAATTGACTCCAAACTACAACAAAAACAGAAAAAATTCGTCAAAAATTTCCTGTCATATTGAGAATCATAGAGTTATTGATAAAACTACTTTATTAGTTTTTTTTGTAAAAATTAAAATAAAGTTATTAACTCAGTCTAAGTTCTCAACTCTATTTAATAAGCTACTTCAGCTAGTTTCGTGATTGATACCTGCTTAATTTAAAGTTTAAAATAATTGTTTAGGTAAGGGACTAGCAATCTTTTTCACTTACCAACTCTAAAGAGAATTTTTTCTACCCTAAATCTTAAAAAATTTTAATTTTGTTCATAAATACAGCTAATTAAATCTAGTTATAACGTAGGAAATGGATTCAATTCATTAAGAGCAATTTATTTTTTTTAAAAAATTAAACTAATTTTGACGATTATTTTTTGGCCAGTTCTTAAGGATTATTTAACTCAATGAGTTTAACAAACATTAGTAAATAATTATTAAAACCTGTCTGAGAAATTTGCTAAACAACTATAGTAATCCCCTGAGCGACTTGATTTTATCTATGTCATCTTTTTCATTATCCTTTAATAGTCTATTAAAGACTAAAAACTCTGATTGCTTCAACTTTAGTTTTCAATTAATATTGGGCAGTTTTTAAGTATTAAGAAAGGGCACCTTCAAAGATTTTTCTTGTTCCTTATATAATACATCGAACTAGCATTTTAAACTTGTTCTTTAGACCATATTTACTATTTCAAAGAAAGTATCTATAACATAATTAGCTAGGTTAAAATCTTACTCAGATATTTAAATTATGTCTAAACAAATCGTAGTTGAATTTAAAATAAATAGATAACGTGTGTCGTTGGGAGTTCTGATATAATTAGCTTAGGAGAAGTACAGCTTACAATTAAAGGGAAATGACAGAAAAAAAAGTCCGTATTGAGAATAGTTGATTTTCTAGTATTGTTTTGATAAAGTCTAGAATTTTCTGAAACAATATTCTTTAGCCCCTTATGTATTGTATCTTTCTGCTTCATAACAAAGACGTTGGGAGTAGAATGATTCTGTTTTTGTATATAAATCATTATTATGACAACTTAGAACAAACCTATCTAACTTATCAATTTTACTACCTACTTAACTGAGGAAAAAACATAGATAAGCTGCCGCATTAGCCACTGGAATCAGCTGTTAAATCATTAATTTGCTCTTCTAAGAAATGAATAATGAAATTTACCAGCCGAGCTTATAAATTAGAATATAGATTTCTTGCAACCGATAATCTGAATTAATTGGTGTGGCTTGTTGAGTTTATCGGTGATATTGATGCGTAGGATTGAATATCAGCCTAGTTATAGGTGGCAAATTACTTGATTTAAGACAAGAAGTTTAACTCATTAGATATGATTAAATCTGTATCTTCTTCAAGATCAAAAGCAAAGGCTTCAGATTTATTAGACAAGCTCTCAATAAACCTGCTACGAACTTGCCTTTTTATTGGCGGACTTATCCTAGAATAAGCAACGGTCAGTATTCATCATTGTTCAGTTGAAGTGTTTCTCAACTCTCGAAGAGGGGAGTACTTAAGTAACGTTCTCCAAAACTCGGTTGAATCATGACAAGTAGTTTGCCTGTATTTTCGGGACGTTGAGCAACTCTAATAGCAGCAGCTAAAGCTGCCCCTGTAGAAATCCCTGACAATAGCCCTTCTTCTCTAGCTAAACGACGACTATAAATAATAGCTTCATCATCAGTCACCGTTACTACCTCGTTAATTAGCTCCACTTTGAGAACTTTAGGAATAAAACCTGCCCCTATCCCTTGAATTTTGTGACCGCCAGGGCTTCCTCCTGATAAGACAGGACTATTAGCTGGTTCAACGGCAATAGCTTGAAAAGTTGGCTTACGTTGTTTAAGTACTTCAGCTACCCCAGTGATAGTTCCTCCAGTACCTACTCCTGCAACGAGAATATCTACCCGGCCATTTGTATCTTCCCAAATTTCTTGAGCAGTGGTTTGGCGATGAATTTCAGGATTAGCAGGGTTGTTGAATTGTTGTAGCATGTAAGCATTCGGCAAAGTCTTCACTAGTTCATCAGCACGTCGAATACAGCCACTCATACCTTCAATTCCGGGGGTTAACTCTAATTGCGCACCATAAGCTTTTAACATCGCCCGTCGCTCTTGACTCATGGTTTCTGGCATTGTCAAAATTAGTTTATATCCTTTGGCAGCCGCGGCCATAGCTAGTGCAATTCCCGTATTACCGGAAGTAGGTTCAACTAAAAGAGTTTTACCAGCAATAATTAGTCCTTCACGTTCTGCAGCATTAATCATATTTACCCCAATGCGGTCTTTTACTGAGGCCGATGGGTTCATTCCCTCTAATTTCACAACAATCTGAGCCATACATTCCTCTGCTTGAGGAATATGGTTTAATTGTACTAGTGGAGTCCGACCAATTAACTCTGTAATGTTATGCGCAATTCTCATCTTTTTTAAATTAATGTTTACTTACTTTATAATCCTTTCGTTGTAATATTTCTATTGTTTGTTTGATGGCATTCTTTAGAATTTCTTTGCACTAAAGCTTACTCCTCTATATGAGGTTGTGGCAATTTTTCTTCAATTAATCCTTCAAACAACCCTCGCCCGTCTGTGGATCCCAAAATTGGGTCTGAAGCACGTTCCGGATGGGGCATCATGCCCAAAATGTTTCCTTTTCGATTGCCAATTCCGGCAATATTATTAAGAGAGCCATTAGGGTTTTGGTCCTCATGAATTTCTCCCTTAGCTGTGCAATAACGAAACAAAATTTGTCCGTTGTCTTCTAAACTTTTAAGGGTATCTTGCCCTGCATAATAACGGCCTTCTCCATGAGCAATAGGTAGAGTAATAATCTGTTTTGATGCATATACTTGTGTCCAGGGTAGACGGTTATTTTCAACTCTCACAGGGACTTGGTCACAGATAAAATATAAGTCTCGATTACGAATTAATATTCCGGGTAATAACCCAATCTCCGTTAAGATCTGGAATCCATTACAGATTCCTAACACCCATTTTCCTTGGTTAGCGTGAATTATGATTTGTTGCATCACCGACGAAAAACGAGCTATCGCCCCACAGCGTAGATAGTCTCCATAACTAAATCCTCCTGGTATCACTACCACATCCAAATCAGAAATATCTGTTTCTTGATGCCATACCATACGGGTTGGTTGGTTTAACAATCCTTGAGTAACCGTTGCTACATCACGATCACAATTAGATCCTGGAAAAACTACAATACCAAATTTCATCAATACTTACCTCGTTGAGGATTGAATCACGTTAACAGCTGTTACTTCAAAACAATAATTTTCGATGACTGGGTTAGCCAATAATTGATCACACATTTGCTCAAGTTGTTCTTTTGCATAGATTTCACTATTGGCTGTTAAAGTAAGTTCAATGTATTTGCCAATTCTTACTTTTTCAACCCCTTGGTAGCCTAACTGCTTTAATCCCGATTCAACTGCGGTCCCAGCGGGATCTAATACTGATGGTCTAAGGGTAACGTAAATACGACACTGGTATTGTTGAGACATAGGATGTTAATTATTGCTAGGATAATCACGAAATTTCAATACATTTGTTTTTGAGTGCGAATCCTCCGCTTACTCAAGTCTTCAAAATTGTGCTATTTTGACTCCAGCCTAGGATTCATATTTAGAACCCAACAGTCAAGATCAACCCTCGGGACCAGCCACTTTACAATCTAAAGAAACGATGTAAGCGCCAACCTGAGTCGGTAGATAGTCCATTTATAGTTTAATCCCCCATGGTCAATACTGTCTTACCTGTATCAAGTACAATAAGTTTCTATTGATAAATGTCCTGTACATGACTAAAATGAACTTTTTAAGCATTTCTATCGTTTTTAAGCCCACTATCATACCTTAAAATTTTTGGACAATTTTCCAAATATCAATCAATTGAGCCAAGACACTATTGGTTTTTACAGACTTAGTTTTTAGTCAATCAATTTAGCTTTTGACTAGTTTAAAGATTTAACCATTGAGCTACTGTCCCAGGTAAAGGAAGTAAAATCATTATCAGCAATGCTAATGAAAACAATCCTAAGACATCTCGTCTGCCATCTAATTCTGTTACATCATTCAGGGCAGTTTGCTCAGAAGTCGGCATAAAAAAGAGTAGAATTGCCCATAGTAAAAACTCCTGTCTAATAATTCCTAAAGCTAAGACAAACATTCTAGTAAATTGACCAATAATAATTGCTGTTCGTTGGCCAAACATCCCATGAACAATATGTCCCCCATCGAGTTGTCCCACAGGCATTAAATTTAGAGCCGTAATAATTAATCCTACATAACCCGCAATGGCTAACGGATGAAGATAAATTGCTTTTTCAGCAATAAAGCTACTCCCAAAAACCAATTTAGCCAAAATAGCAAATAGAAAAGAAATTCGAGGATCGAATGCTTGTAGACTTAATAGGTTAGATTCCTCAACCTGAGGCACAACTTCTGATAAAGATAGTCCCCATAGTAGAATGGGAACAGTTACAATAAATCCGCCCAAAGGTCCTGCTATACCTACGTCAAATAAGGCTTTACGATGGGGGATAGGAGATTTTATCTGTATGAATGCTCCGAAGGTTCCTAAGAAAAAAGGGATAGGAATAAAATAAGGTAAGGTCGTAACAACTTTATAGCGAATAGCAGTTAGATAATGACTTAGTTCATGAATCCCTAAAATGATAATTACACCTAGACTATAGGGTAATCCTTTTAATAGTAATCTTAGATTTTCTTGCCATTGTTCTACTGAAATGCCAGCTATTTCAGTCCCAACAATTGTTGTAGTCAACAACGTCAGTAATAGTAACCCTAAAGCAAATAAAGGACGGGTGGTAGGTTGTTCTGGTTCTTTATGTTGGGATTTAGCCCAAGGATTAGCTACTAAGGCAAAAAAGGGTTGTCCCTGTAAGCTTTCCTGAAAAAGAATTAAAAATCGATCACCAAACACCCGCTCAATATTAGTTTTAATTGACTGATAAGCTTTTTCTGGAGCTGTCCTTAACTTTCCCCGACAAAGAATGGCTTGGGGACGATAATCTAAATTCTGCAAGTAATACACTCCCCAAGGGAAACAATCTCTCAATGACTGTTCCTCAGTGGCGGTAATCGGACGGATGAAAACGGGATTTTCTAGAGTCTTTATCTTTTTTTCAAGGTTAGAGGATAAAGAAGAATTACGACTATCTTGGTTCTCTGTGAGAATACGTCCAATGGAAATCAACCACCCATAAGTAATAAAACAAATAAATAGGGGCAAGATAATCCACACAAAGGGAATAGGTTCTTCTTCTCCCATTACCATATACCATACTGTCCAAGCTATGGGAGGAGTCATAACAACTAACCACAATAGCCAAGCAGGGGTACGAGTGACTGACGTTACCGTGCGCCCAATGAGGATATAAGTAATAATGCTTAAAGTAAGTAACAGTAAAAGTAACCACATAATTATCTATTGAAGAATGTGTTAAGAAATCGTCTCCACCGTTCATGATTAAGACGATTCACTAAATTAAGGAATAATAGAGTCATAAGGCCACACTCAATTTTGAGATTCCCTGTAATAAAGTAACAAGGATTCTGCTTTTCACCTATCATGTTTCAAAAGACAGCTAGGCTCTCTAAACTCCCTCGTCAACTATTAGAGGGGTTGTTCGCTTTCCCCTCCAATAAAGATACTTTAGGCGGGGCAGCTTACTTTATTCTAGAAAAAACTGGCAATATCTTGGTAGATTGTCCCGAGTGGAATAAACAAGTTGAAGACTTTCTTCAACAACACGGAGGGGTGCGTTATTTATTTATCACTCATCGTGGTGCTATAAGTAAATCGGTAAAATCTCTACAAAAAACTCTAAAGTGCTCAGTTGTGATCCAAGAACAGGAAGCCTATCTGCTCCCAGAGGCAGCCGTAACTTCTTTCGAAAAAGAAACCTTTCTGAGTCCAGATATTAAAGGAGTTTGGACTCCTGGACATTCTCCAGGTTCTTCTTGTCTTTATTGGAGCTTCCATGGAGGAATTCTTTTCACTGGACGGCATCTTTTGTGTGATCTCTCAGGGACTCTAAAACCTTTACGGTTAGCCAAAACGTTCCATTGGTTACGTCAGCTAAAGAGTGTTCAGATGTTACTCGATTACTTCAACTCTGGCTCCCTCACTTATATTTGCCCAGGAGCCAATATAGGATTTCTGCTGGAAAAAAGATTGATTGACAAGGCTTATGAACAATTATCTACTTTAAATCTGGATAATCTTCGCAACACTCCCATCAGACGATGATTTTGTTCATTTTTTACTAGTTCTTTCATTCTGATAACTCTGTTCTTTTTTTTAAGAGAAAATTGATAAACTTTAACATAATACAATGATTTACTCATAAATTTAGGAGAATATCATCTGATAGCAGGATTATTTGGATTGTTCGGTAACAAAACCAAGTATGTTGATGAATTTAGTGTATAAGCCTTTCAACGGAAAAAAAGAAGTACTTCATTTTTGTTTGAATCTGATGACGCAAAAAGCTTAGAAAATGCGGAGTTTGTAAAAAAATATCTTCGATAAAAAAAATCTTACTGACAACGTTAGGTGTTCGATCCTAACAATCTACTTCACCTTAAACCTCAATCTAGTTCCGCAATAAAAGCAAACACCTAACGTTGTTGTAGCGATAGCAGCATAGATATATTTTATCAACTAGACCTTAAGCTTAACAAGTAAGTTAATCTAGTTTTCTAAAAATTCTTTATAAGACGCTAAATAACTAGGTTAGGCAGAGACAATCTATTAATTATCTCTGTTTTTAAGTTTAAGCTTTTTTATTTAGATAGTGTGACAATTTTAATCACTTTTAATCGAATTAAAAAAACTCTATCAGATTGATTAATGATCAAAAAATTTGATATCAGACCTTAACGTGTTAAGGCATGTAGTCTCCTTGTTTTAAGAATTTTAGATATTTTAGCAACTGTAGGAGCCGGTACTTATTATTTTAACTAGAAGTCTTATGCCAGAAGTCTCCCCTTCTGAGACAGCTTAAGTTATCTCAAAATTAGCTATTACCAGTGGTTTTATAATCACTAACTCTCAATACTGGAATCAATTGATTCAATACGGAACTCCCGAAGGACGACAGGCAATCAAAGATTATTTTTGATAATAGTAAAAAAACTCTCTCTAATAATTAGATTACCTTTAAGCAAAGTATTTGACATTGGGTTAAGAACATAACATTAGTTTTTCTTTCTCCTTAACCTGGAAATACACAAACATATTTTAGAACTACACAAAATAATTAATTATGAAAGCAATTATTTTTTTTAACGTTATCTGCAGATACTATCCTAATTGAAGTTGATCTCATTCTTAATCCTGTCCAATATAACTTAATCAATAATAAATTTAATTTGTATTTTCTTATTTTAATAAAATAAGAAAATACAAAATCTTTCTACTTGCTCTGATTATGGAGAGTAATTTATTGAAGAATTTATTTTTTTTTGCTAAAATCAGATATATAATTATCTTCCTAATAGAATACTTTTTTTATAAATTCTATCTTTTAAAAAAGAGCCTATGAACTAAAAAATCTTAACCTAAATTAAGTTATTTTGTATTTGATTTTAGAATATAATCCTATAAGGTTTCTTCCGTTTTAATTCTTCCAAATTTGTAGATATACGATTACTAATTATCTATGTTTACCATAGCAGGGTTTTTTTAAAAATTTTTTCTATTTTAGATTAAATATTTTTAGTTTTGTAGTTAATAAGCTACTCTTAAAACTGTCTATTTTTGCTTTTATAAGCTTAACTTAAATCAACTGGCTAATTTATTAATTATTTTATAAATAAACAAAATTTAATATATTTTTCACTTTAATTATTTTTTTTAAATTTTCTAACCTATAAGATATTTTCAGAAGTAGCTACTATTATTTATACAGATTTTTACTTTTTATATACTCACTTTTTGGTTTACGTTAACTAAGATATAGGAGTAATAAAAGTTTTGTTATTTTTTTTAGAATTTCAATTACTTCTCTCTTATTAGAGATAGCTTTTTACGATCTTATTTAAGCTAGAATAATGTAAACTATGAGTACATAATATAGTTATAATATTTGTCTAATTTACGGTTTAGAGATTATTAAATTTAATCTAACAATTATTATTGTAGTTAATAAATATTTGTAAAATTTATCCTATTCTTTAGGCTAAATTGTTAAAATTTTAAAAATCAGTTCTATGGTTAGAGACTTTATTGAAAATAAAAAACAAACTATTTTTTATAAAAAAATAGTTTGTTCAAAGATTAATAATCTAATTAAGCTAGAGATTAATTAGTAATTTTTTTTCTGGAGATAATTATTACTTCTTCTTTGGAGTTAGCTTTTAGTTAATTTTTAATAAACTAACAATTTCTATGAGCATTGATAGTCTTTTAGTTAAGCAATAGCTAGTAAATAATTAACTTTTAAAAAATAAACTCTGTCCCAATCATAGCCTTAAGACATCCAGTCTTTGCTGTTAAATAGAAGTTAACCATAATTTAGAGGATAAGAAACCGGCCTCATAAATAGCCCATACAAGAGGGCTATATACATACAATAAATAAGCACTAATCGAAAAATCAATAATATTTTTTTGTTTTGCTATTTAAGAAATAAATTTGGTTTATTACAAGACTAAAAAATAAAAATTAGAAATAATAAATTTAAGAGTAAGTTAGATGTAAATTAATGAGCTATTATTGTTTAGGTTTAATGATTGGAAGCATTACATCAAAAGATAATGTCAATTATAAAAAAATCAAAGAATCAGGAATAATATCTTTTATATATTAAAATAATCTACATATGAAGATCCAATGCCATCGACAGTCACACAAACTCTGCTGATTTATATATTGTGAAAAACTTCTTCCAAATTAACCGAAACTTTCCCCTTATAGCTGACACAGATGAACCATTCTGTCAATTTCTTGTTTCCGAAGGCGCAGCTGTCATTTTAGGTGAACAGTCCTCTAATAATTTGGCTATGCCCCTAAAACCTGATGCCACTACTATGTTTGGTCCAAGAGGTGTTTGTTTAGTTTCCAAAACTGGTCCGTTATGGGTAGCAGACACAGGGCACCATCGACTGTTGGGATGGAAAAATCGTCCTGAAACTGATGCCCAACCCGCAGACTTGGTAATTGGACAACCAGACTTTCATCAGGAAGGACAAAATGCCAATGGAACTCCTCAAAGCAATACCTTCAGTGTTCCTACAGGAATTTGCACTTGTGGAGAAGGATTAGCGGTAGCTGATGCTTGGAACCATAGAGTCTTAATCTGGAAAGAACTACCTCAAGATCATAATGTTCCTGCAGATATTGTATTAGGACAAACAGACTTTCACCAAAATCAAGTTAACCGAGGAGAAATTAATACAGCTGCAGATAGGATGCACTGGCCCTATGGCGTTTTTTATCATCGAGGCTATTTTTTTGTCGCAGATACTGGAAATAGACGGGTGTTAGGGTGGAATCGACTCCCGGAAGTTAATGGACAACCGGCAGATTTTGTTTTAGGACAGTCCCAGATGAATCTGCGAGACGAAAATGGAGGAGGAACCCCAACCGCTTCAAGTATGCGTTGGCCTCATACGTTAGCAATTTGGCAAAATAACCTAGTTGTGACTGATGCGGGAAATAATCGTGTAATGATTTGGGATGGGATACCAACTGAAAATAATGTTCCCTGTAAACTAGTTTTAGGTCAATCAAATTTTCAAGATGTAGAACTTAATCAAGGGGTTTATTGGCCATGTTCTAGTAGTTTAAGTATGCCGTATGGCGTAGCTGTTCATAAGCAATGGCTGATGGTGGCAGACACGTCTAATTCTCGTTTATTAGGGTGGACAGAGTCCCTAGAGATGGGTATCTCTTCCCAAGGATTAATAGGTCAACTTAATTTTCGTAGTAAGGGAGAAAATCGTTCCTACGGGAGGACTTATCGTAATAGTTTAAGTTGGCCCTATGGTATCTCGGTTTGTGGTGATACGGCTATTGTTGCTGATTCTGGAAATAATCGGGTTTTATTATGGTCTATTCAAAGTTGAAACCAGTAAGTAATCAACTCTAATTAGCACTTTTTATGGTAACTCTTTTCGATAACTACTTTTATAAAATTTTTTTAGCTAAATCATATTCATTACAAAATATCTTTCCGATAATTTTATGAGCTTTTACTGATGCCATTTTCCTTCTATAAAAAGATATTAATTATTTTTTTTACTCTGTAAAATTACTTTGTATTTTCCAACCTTTTCTATATAAGAAAAACCTATTAAGGTCTATAGACTACAATTGAATAGCTTTTTAAGAGGTTTTATCTATTCTTTATTACAAGTTATTTTTTTCTATTTTTTGGATAATTCTACAATTTTTTCCCTTGAATAGTCTATCCATAAATTGCTTTTCTAATTATATATACTAATAATTTCATAGAATCTACAATTTATTTAACCTTCCATTGTCTTGGATTTAAACATGATATTTCTATTTTTATTTACATTCAAGAAATAATTTTAAGATCGCGAGTTAACATTGATAATGTTTGTTCTTTTAATTGAATCAGCTAAGTTTTTAGGCTGACTTATATTCAGCGATTGCTAGATAAGTGATAAATTTTTTATTTTTACCTAGACAACAAACTATCCCTAAATTAGGTATCATTGACCTTAAACTTATTAATATAATTCAAAAAAAGAAACTATAACTATTCTTAATCTTAATTAAGTTTCTATCTTAGAAGTAATTCATTTTTTTTTATTTAAAAAATAATCGAGCAATTTAGTTAGGCTATCATGAAGTACGTAATGCTATTTTTTTATTATTTTACAATGTTCAATTTCTGTCACTAGCTTTTCAGTTAGTTGTTTCCCGTTCTAAAGTACGGTTTTGAATGATAACTTCTAAAGTTTAAGTTTTGTTGATTAATTGTAGATTAACTTTTTTATAAACCTTTTATATTTTTATTGGTTTTCTGAAGGAACTTACTAATAAGGCTAAATAATTCAGTTACAATAAAGCTCAATCCCAATAAACTTATAAATTAACTTGTATTGAGATGAAGAGTCGTCATTGCTTTCATTGCTTTTTAATATGAAGTAAATCAAGACATAACATAAATAAAAATCAGTTCTTATGTTCGACATGACGTATAAAACTAATGTTTGTAATCTAAGTTTTTTAGGCAGGTTTTAATTTTTTGTAAATGAACAAAAAGAAGATTACACTGAACTAACGATATAAAATAAACTAGTAAAATGTCAAATAGAAGAACTTCAGATTTATTTATATAAGACAAAAAGTTTAAATCTAGTAATATCTCCCAAAATGAGAGTAGCATTTCGCGTATTTTATTTTTGTTGGTTTTGTTGTTGATATTGACTAATTATATGAACAATCATGCCAGAGGGGAAATTAGGAAACGGAATTAAATCAGCAACGCAAAAAACAACAGTACTAGCTAGGAAGAATTTTAAAAAACAACTCATGATGATAGACCTGTGTGCAATCTCCTCTTCACTATCTTAGAATTAACTTGCTTAAATCTTCCTCTAATTGGATGAACTACTTAAACTCTCATTTTTACGAAAATTTAATCGATTAACCACGAACCTATCAATGGAACTGATATAGTAATGACTACTGTAGTAATTTACGAAGTGATCAACCAATATATTTTAGAATAGCCAGAAATTGATAATGATATGGAAATCCTAGAACATGTTTCAAGGAAATTTACTAGTAACTTTACCGATAATATGATGAAGGGTTATAAAACCAAAATACCGACTATCATTACTTTCTGCTTTATTTTCCCCCAACAAAAAACAGTTACCATTTTTATCAACTAAAACAACTCGTTTGATAATCTTTAAATTATGACGGTAAGGATGCTTAGCTACGACTAAGTCCCCTATTTCGGGCAAACGGCGACGGTAGGCTCTTGTGTCTACAAGGACCTCCTCTCCTGCCTTAAGCAGGGGAAACATAGAAGCCCCTGTAACACAAAACCGTTGACGCAATCTTAACAACCAGAAAAGTAATTCTTGATTCTTACTAGTAATGATCAACTGTATGTACACTACCTAAAATAAACAAATTTAGCTAGCTCTTACCCAGACTACATCCCGATTCTTGCTGGACCAGAACATAGTATGAATTTTCTCAACAGTAGCAAGTAATTCGGTGGCTTGGTCCAAGCTAACTCCTACCTTACACGCAGAGCAAAGTTTAGCTGCTTTCCAAAAAGTGTCGTGAAGATCAGGATATTTTTCTAAATGTACAGGTTTAAAGTAGTCAGTCCAAAGAATAAGTAATTCTTCTTTAGTTTTTTGTGCTTGCTCTTCCTTAATTGCGATATAGCGAGAAAGAGTATTAGCAGTGCCATGATCTCCGACAGAAGGATTAAGGTCTAAGATTTTCTTCGTCATAGACAATACCGCTTCAGCGTAGATACGAGCAGAGGCGGTATCATAAACACCACAAGGTCCATCGCAGTGAGCACTAACCTCTGGCGCACGGAAGTGCTTTTTAATTTGAGTAGCAATTCTGTTGAGCATAGTTTTCTGAGATATATCTAATCTTTCAATAAAACGTTCGTAAACGTCATTATAAGGAGCTGTTGTTAGGGAAAACTTTTCCTGTAACTCCCCTACTCCTAATTTTAATTGAAAAGTGTAGGCATTTCAGATCTTAAAATTCTAGATTCTTGCCTTTACCCTTATGGTTTCCCAATAGTTACACTATATTGATTATTTAAATACTGTCCAAACCTTTGAATACAAAGGTTTAGAATGTTAAAACTGACCGAGGAAAATGAACTGTTTTGCGGCTTATACAGCTTGGGTAAATCATCCTTCAGCTTACGTTGTGGACATTTTTGATGCTTCCTTTCGGTAAGATAGTAATTAAACCTACCAATATCATGGAATTGATAAGCAGACTCAAAATGACTGCCTCTTAGCAGCTTTTTGCTTGTACCCGTTCGATTAGTAATCGAACCTCATCGGTTCCTTTTGATGGTTTAAAAGTGAGGGAAAACTTACCACTCGCTACCATTCGTACCCCCAAAGGAACAAGACTAAACAATCCTTTTAAATCTCTCAAATAATTCCCTACTACAAATAGTCCAAACTTACGTTCATCAATCCATCCCCCTTGTTTGACTAAGTCTACCAAAACTTTACGATGCCGAATTGCACGACTGTATTGAGAATCTTTTGTGGCTAAAATTTTTTGTTTAATGTAACCAATTTGGTTCATGGGGAAAACGCCCATGGGACACACGGCATTACAAAAATAGCAACGAGTACACCCCCAAACTCCTTAGGTTACATCATTATGAGTTTCTATGCGAGTTTCAGTTTCTGTATCCCGTGAATCAACTATCATACGTTGTGTTTTGGCGAGAGAGTGAGGACCAACAAAATCGGGGTTAACCTTAAGAGCGTTACATTCGGAATAACAGGCTCCACACATGATGCAGCTGCTGGTCTGATTGAGACGTGATCGCTCTTCGGGGGTTTGCAGGAATTCATGTTCAGAAATAGAATGTGCCTTTATACTGACGTAGGGTTCTATGGCTTCTAATTTTTTCCAAAAAAGGGACATGTCCACTACTAAATCCTTAACTACTGGGAGGTTTTCTAGGGGGCAATGGTTATGGTTGGCGTTTTTTCTTTCTCAGAGTGTCTAAATTTTTCAAGTTAACTGCCCACATTTTCTTTGCAAGCAAGGGCAGAACGACCATTAATTTTCATGTTACAACTACCACAGATCGTATTACGACAATTTTTACGAAAAGCAAGAGTTCCATCTTTTTCCCATTTAATACGATTGAGACAATCCAAAATAGTTGCGTTCAACTTCACGTCCAAGCTATAAGTCTGTGAATGAGGTGTTTTATTAAACTTTTGTCGCAGAATTTTAAATTGAACTTTCATAGGAAAGACATAGGAGAATTTATTAGAAGAGGAGTAAGGATAACCATATCTATTAGTTTAGTATGCCAACACATTCACTAAAATATCTTAATCATTATTCCATCACAGCCACAATAGAGATTGTCGAAAGTTG
Organism: cyanobacterium endosymbiont of Rhopalodia gibberula; assembly: GCF_003574135.1. Taxonomy (GTDB): domain Bacteria; phylum Cyanobacteriota; class Cyanobacteriia; order Cyanobacteriales; family Microcystaceae; genus Rippkaea. The sequence continues at coordinate 719,759 of NZ_AP018341.1, forward strand.
ACAATCTCTATTGTGTATCTTCTTGCTTAGCCTTCTTTTAAGACTGCAATTAAACGGCGAGGTTTTTTCAACTTCTGGGGCAATTCCATAGATTGAAATCCTAGCAAATGGCTCCGCGACTTTCAGAGTTAATCCTTTCGTCGACCCATAAGTATATTCCCCCAAACTCAGTATTACAAAGGTTATCCAGATTGTAGAGTCCAACTTTAAAAAACTTATTTTTAGACTGAGTAACTCAAATTTATCACGATCTTAGGGGTAAATTTTCTGAAGGGGAGGCACTTCTCATTGCATTTTGTCTTCTTGAACTGTCTGCTTCTCCCGTTCATAATTGTTGAAAATTTTCTTGATTTTATTAGGAAGATAACGCTATATTTTTGATATGGTCAATAAAAGCAACGATCATTAAACTTCAATCAAGGAACATCGATAACATCATGACCGACAAACCAATCCCTTTAACGGGAAAAGCCCTACTTCAAAAAGTCAAAGAGCTATCCCACAAACCACGGAGAGAAACAGCCAAAGATTGTGGCTATTACTCGGTTACAAAAGACGGGCAAGTCCGCGTCAATTTGACGGAGTTCTATGACGCGGTGTTGGGAGCAAAAGGAGTTCCTCTTGAGCCAGGAACTGCTAAGGATGGTCGAGGACGTGAACCCACTTACCGTGTAAGTGTCCACAAAAATGGTCAAATTGTCATCGGATCAACATACACCCAAGAGATGGGATTGAAACCTGGAGATGAGTTTGAAATTAAATTGGGATATAAACACATTCACCTCAAACAAATTGGAGATGATGGAGAGGTCGTTGAGGAAGAAGCGGCTTAGGAATTATTTGATCTAGACAAAGATTATAGAATCTCTTGAGCCTAAAAAACTCCATTGGATGGGTTCACCTTTACCTGTTCTTATTAGAGTCTAATGGATAAAATTAGTCCTAAAGGCCATCGTCTTACCCGGGGCGGCGTAATATAAGAAACAGACGTTAGCCCCCATAGATTTCTCTGGGAAACCTGTCCGAATTCAAATATTTTTCTAGGGTAGTAACGATAGATTCTTCATTAGGAGATATAGACAGTATAAGGAATAATTTTGTTATCCCAATTGTATTCTTGGATAATTTTGCTCCCGACTCTTTCTGGGACAGTCAAAGTGTGCCTCTTTCTAATCACTTGGTTTATACTCTGGCTACCTTTGGCTTGGTATATAGCCAGGAAAGTTGGCTGGCAACCCTTTAGTCCTTTAGTGGGTTCGGAAAAACTCTCTCTTGTTATGTCCCTTTATTTAACTGTTCCTCTTCTAGTATGGCTAACTATTTCAGTAGAAGGAACATTAATATCAGACTATGGACTAGAGTTGCAACTAACTTTTTTAATTTCTTTACTTTTGGGAATAGGATTAGGAATTGCTGGTTTAGGAATTTCTTTTGGACTCGAAGGATGGTTTGGTTGGTTAATTTGGCAAAAAAATAATTTATATCGTCTGAGTAAACTGGGAATACCTTTGTTAGGGTTAGGACTTTGGGTAGGAATTACTGAAGAATTAATCTTTCGGGGAATTTTACTCAATTTACTACAACAAGACTATTCCCTAGGAATAGCTGCTATTATCTCCAGTGGTATTTTTGCCTTCTTACACTTACTTTGGGAAAGACAAGAAACAATTCCTCAACTCCCTGGATTATGGATAATGGGTATGATTTTGGTGTGGGCTAGAATAATGGGCGAAGGAAGTTTAGCTTTAGCATCAGGACTCCATGCGGGGTGGATTTGGGGGTTATCGTGCATAGATGCGGCTGAATTGATTTCTTACACTGATAAGGAAGCTACTGGGGGAGTTGGTTGGAAAAGACAACCTTTAGCTAGGATATCCGGGATTTTTTGTCTGTTGGGAACAGGTTTAGTTTTATGGCAATTATCTTTATTTTAATCTAGGAAGTTTATTCAACTAGACTGAGCAATCATTTGACTGTCGACTAAAATTTTTCTGGTTCATAAATATCCGACTGTAATTTGTGAAAATTACTATCCATCCACCAAAAAATATAGTTTAATGCAATCACTTCTTGTAATTTCCACCGGACTAATTTAGTAATTGTTCTTCCCGTATCTTTATCATTAAAGAGTTGTATCTAAGTCTTTTAACTTTATGACCGGAGAGTTACTGAGCGATCACCATAAAAATAGACTACCATTCCTCCTTTTTCAGAACCTAATTCTCTGATAATTAATTTCATTCTTGGTTAATTATCGATAGAAGCTTGCAATGTTTGTTCAAGGATATCTTTCATGGAATAAGATTTGCCAAATCTAATAATAGAATGCCAGCTATAACAATTCTTCTGATAGTTCTAATGTGGAGAAAGTCAGTTAATTGAAATTCTTGAGCTAATTATAAAGCTATCGAGACAATTGGTTTAATAATTCGTCAACCTTTGATTTTAGCTTTATTAAAGTACTGTTTTACCCAAGTCTTTACTAGAATGATTGAGAGATTAACCCAACTAATAACATCTCATCAATACTTAATATTTAAATGTGTTTCCTTTTTATAAAAGTTAATTTATTGAGTTATTTAACTGCTTTTAAAATTGATGTGGTTGGAAAAATTATTCCAATCTATCTCGATAAAGATTTAACTCATAAACATTTAATAGTTTATCATTGAAATACACTTCTGTTATTTCCATTGAGGGTAACAGTTTAGTTTTTAATAGTTCTACTAAACGTAAAAAAAGAGAGTACTGTAGTAAACTTCAGATGACAGAAAAATATTATATCAAGTAATTATCAATATCAGAATCGTTCAAATTCAAACCAACATTCATTAAATACCCATGACATTATCATGACATTATACTGAGCCTGAGCTGAATAATTTATCTTTTATTCTAAAACAAATTCTTGACTTTTCTGTCTGGTTCCGAGGTTTAGTCAGATTAGGGATAAGTCTATAATTTCTACCCAAAAATCTATTACTAATAATAAACTTTTTTGATTACTCTACATTCTAACGCTGCTACAGTATGTTTATCAACATAGTCTCACTTGCTCAATAGACCAACACTAACATAACTAGCCTAACCAACAATGGTAACTTTTAGAAAGTCTACTGGAACGGTTATAATTACCGAGTCAAGGCTAAGAATTTCTTCTGCTTTAAGTTGTTTTACTAATTTAAGTTAAAGATCGTTTTCTAATCTATTCAAAGAATATAATTTTTTCATCCAAATTTTGCGGTAAATCTTAGACTTATAAGCTAATCCCTCGCTTAAATCTTTGAAACAATCTAAAATCTAGCCCGCGACCGGGTATGGATTGTCTTTCGATCACTTAAAACTCAGTAGTATTTTCTAAATAGAGTAAATTGAGGATTGATAAAGATTTACTGCTTATATTGACATTGACAAGATAGTTTCGACAACTTTACACTTTCAGCCTATTCTGTGATTGGATTCCAATAGATGGTAACGATGTTAATTGTCCTGAAGTCGATAACATAAGACATGTTAGGTCGAAAGAAAATCAGCCAGATCAAATATTAACAAATTAGGAACAAGAACAATTTATTAAAGTTAAAAATTCTAATAATCAAGTCAAAAAGTTGAGTTAACATACTCTTTTCAAGATAAATCTTAAATTTTTCTTGAAACTTTTATACATGGCGCAAAACTTCAAGAGAGTAAGGACAGCATAATCGGGTGCAATAGCACACACTAAAAATCTGTGTGAAACCAGACTAGACTAACACGAAGTCACTAGTATACTGAGTTGAGTTTTGTGCTTACCTAGATTGTTAAGTGAATATATCTTGAATACCTTAAATAAAATTTAAAAAGAGTGTTAGGGTTTTACAATGGGTAGTGTTACTCGGAGGAAGAAAAGTGTTTACCCGACTAGCTCAACAACACCACAACTTTGTGAGAGATTTAGTGATCAATCTCCAAGCACTGGCGATTGTCCTTGAAAAACAAGGTTATTTAGCTTCTTGCTACACTTGTGGTGGGCAGATGAACAGTGGTTCATTTATGGTTAGCCTAGGAGAAAACCATCTGATTCGCTTTCTGGTATCTGACTACGGAATTACCTGGACAGAGATGCGAGATGATCTTGAGCTAATGAAACTTGAAGGGGCTGAGGCTATCAGTCAATTACAGGAATTAGCTGATTTAGTTAAGTATAAAATCGAACCATCCAAGTCCAACACGCCAGATAGTTTCACTTCTGAAAACAATTCGGCTACTGAACCTCAGATCCAATCAATTTAGACATTAGGAGATTCAGGGGAAACATAAACAAGAAAATCTCCTTAATCTTCCCCTTGAATTGTTCTCTCTTTGAGGAGAGAAACTTATTTGTCTTCAGCAAAAATATAGCGATAGAGCTCATTAGCATTAGGTTCTGGACTATCTTGAGCAAATTGGACAGCTTTATCAATTTTCTCTTGGATCTTATTTTTAATGTTCTCGAGTTCTTGATTGTCGGCCAAATTTTGCTCTACTAAGTAAGTAGCAAGTTGTCTGATGGGATCTCGTCCTCCCCAAAATTCTTTTTCATCGGAAGATCTGAGTTCATCAGGATCAGCCAAAGAATGTCCTCGAAAGCGATAAGTTAGGGCTTCAATTAGGGTTGGTCCTTCTCCGCTACGGGCACGGGCGATGGCTTTTTGGGCAACACTACGAACAGCTAGTACATTCATCCCATCAACTTCCACACCAGCCATATCAAAAACAGTGGCTTTTTGATAGATTTTCGGTTGAGAGGTGGCCCGCTCATGAGCCATGCCAATCGCCCATTTGTTATTTTCAACGACATAAATAATTGGTAATTTCCACAATGAGGCCATATTTAGACACTCAAAGAATTGACCATTATTGCTAGCTCCATCCCCGAAAAAGCACACAGTAACTTGATCTGATTTCTCATCTCCCATCATTTCCCGTCGATATTTACTCTGGAAGGCTGCCCCCGTAGCTACAGGAATCCCTTCAGCGACAAAGGCATAACCTCCTAGCAGTCGATGTTTTGCAGAAAATAAGTGCATTGAACCCCCTCGTCCTTTGCTACATCCAGTCTCCTTTCCAAATAATTCTGCCATCACTTCGTGAGGAGGAACCCCGCAACTGAGAGCATGAACGTGATCACGATATGTGCTAGATACATAGTCTTCATCAGGACGCAAAGCTTTGATTATTCCAGTAGAAACTGCCTCTTGTCCATTGTACAGATGAACAAAACCGAACATTTTACCCCGGTAATACATTTCAGCACACTTGTCTTCAAATAAGCGCCCCAGCATCATGTCTTCATAGAGAATTAAACCTTCTTTTTTGGTAATTTTGATGGAAGTTTGGTCAAATTCTGGTAATTGTCGTTGGGAAACCATAGATTTTGTAATATTATGATGATTAATGAAGACTATTGAGTGATTAAGGTTGACTTAGCTCAACCGCCTACTTCAAATGAGGGCAAAAAATACTGACTTAAGAATTATAGAAGGAGATGAGATTTTTATGTTAAAAGACTTATACGATTTGCCATAACTCCAAGTTTTTACTAAAACAAACTCTAATAAACCCAATAGAGTCAACGTGGTTAGGATGGAGCGGATCTCTATGAAGGCTAAGATTGAGAGAGGTAGTAACTATTTTACTAATTGGAATATTTTAGTTATAATCTTTCTCAGCTTTGTCTATGGTTACCAGTTACTGAATCTTTTCTGGAGCTTAAGTGTTATTAGCTTACTATGTTGTCCTTGATCTGTTTCCTAAGTATCTTAAACTGGACGTGTATCCTACTATAGGCAGAATAAGGACAAGCTTATTGTCTTGACCCGGCTCTGAGGAAATCAACCGTGCGCATCCCCCTCGACTACTACAGAATTTTGGGAGTTCTTCCCCAAGTAACAGATAAGCAGCTTAGTCAGGCTTATCATGATCGCTGCTTGCAATCACCCCGCCGGGAATATAGCAAGATGGCGATTTTATCGAGGAAGCAACTGCTTACTCAAGCTTATGAAATATTATCGGACTCAGAACAAAGGGCTGCTTACGAGGCCTTGTGTTTAGAAAGCACTCTTTCCGACCAATTAAAGTCTAATCCAGAAATTCCTTTAACTGGCCCAGGGGAAGAAATCCTTCCTGATTCATCGCCGTTAGATTCTAAAACATTAAAAATTGCCCCTAAGCATTGGATAGGGGCTTTAATGATTCTCCAAGAGTTGGGAGAATATGAACTAGTAATTAAGTTTGGTGAAATTTCTCTTGACACCTTGTCAAGTCCTCGATCAGAGCTGTATTCCTCCATCTGCGAGATTCAAACTGATGTTATTCTTACTATTGCTCTAGCTGCTTTAGAATTAAGCAGGGAACAATGGCAACAAGAAGAATATGAACAAGCTGGGATTTCAGGAGGAAAAGGACTCAGTATACTCCAAGAAAATTGTTTATTTCCCTCATTACAACTCGAAATTACCAAAGAACTTTATAAGTTACGTCCCTACAGAATTCTGGAGTTGTTGGCTCAACCTGAAAAAAATCGAGCTGATCGAGATCGAGGTAAAACCTTACTTCAAGAAATGTTAAAGGAAAGACAGGGGATTGATGGTCAAGGTGATGATCACTCTGGGCTTGGTATTGATGATTTTTTACGGTTTATTCAACAACTAAGGACTTATCTGACAGCCTCTGAACAAGAAGATATTTTTTTTCGTGAAACCAATTACCGGTCAGCTGTAGCTGCTTATTTAAGAGTATATTCTTTAATTGCCAGTGGTTTTGCCAGAAAACAACCGGCTTTCGTTGTTGAAGCAAAAGATATTCTTGACGGTTTAGAGAAACTTCAAGACGTCTCTTTAGAAAAAGGAATTTGTGCATTGCTTTTAGGAGAAACCCAAGAGGCTATCCTAGCATTAGAACAGTGTGAGGATGAAGAAGTCTTAACTTTTGTTCGACAACAATCCCAAGGTGCGCCAGATCTTTTACCTGGATTGTGTTTATATGGACAACATTGGTTACACACAGAAGTATTTTCTCATTTTCGTGATTTAAAAAAACGGACGGACTCTTTAGAAGATTATTTCGCTGATCAAGCAGTTCAGACTTACTTAGAACAATTATCCTTTGATTCTCAAAAGAATTCTCTTAAAGAAAAACAAGAAAATGAAGTAATGTTTAGCAGAACAATCTCTCGAAATGATCATGTCGTTCAAGAAAGAAGATCTTTCACCAAGGGACGATACGTAAGAAAAACTCGCTTTCAACATCAAGAACCTCAGTTACTCGTCAGTGGAGGTGGGGGCATTCCCACCCTGGCCACAGCAGCTACCGTTCCTACGACTCCATATCGTCGTAGTTTTAGGGAAAATTATTCGAGAGGAACTAGAGACAGGTCAGTTGTTACGACCTCTCACCAAGATTCCCTCCGGAGGTCACAGACTGACCAATCCCTTAGTTTACCGACAACAGCTGACGAACCAGAACAAGGATCTCAGCGTGGGTCATATAAGCAGACCAATCCCTACAGGCCCAGCAAAACAATTTTTAAATTCCGGCCTTGGTTTGTACTAGTTGCGTCATTGACCGTTTTAGGAGCAGTGGGATCATCGGTTAAATGGATTCAATATATTGTGTCTCCCTTGGTTGCTTTAGAAGAAGAACAACTAGTTTTAGAACTACGTCAACCCCCAATTACCATTCCAGTGCCAGAGACTAGAATAAAAAATCAGATAAAAAATCAGACAGAGAAACTGACCATAGAAGACGCTAAACAAGTTATTGAGATGTGGTTATTGGGTAAAGCTGATGCTTTTGGAGTTGACCATAAGATTGAGTCATTAAACAGCATTTTAGCAACTCCTCTTCTCAGTTCCTGGAAAAATAGAGCGCAGAGTCTTAAAAAATCCCAAAACTATTGGCAATATAAGCATAATGTTACTATAAAGTCCTTGAAGATTACTGATAATAACCCAGATAAAGCAGTCGTTGAAGCTGACGTTAGAGAAATTGCTGATTTTTACCAAAATGGTCAACGAAATGCGAATATGTCCTATGATGATCGACTGAAAGTTCGTTATGAGTTACTCCGCGAGCAAGATCGTTGGCTAATTCACTCCCTTGAACTTATTAATTAAAGAAAAATGGGAATAAAAAACAATGAAAAGCAAACTTTTTAAGTCATTAGAGCAATTTGTTTGACAAAAAATAATGTAGCTGATATGCTAGAGAACTGTAACTAAACGGATCCTTGTCAGGAAAGCCAATAGTCAGATTGTTGGCCCATTTCTTGCTGTAAAAAAAATAGGAGGTATAAGAGTTAATCAATGACCCAAGTTGTCGTCGGTCAAAATGAGCCCATCGAATCTGCTTTGCGTCGGTTTAAGCGACAGGTTGCTAAAGCCGGAATCTACACAGATTATAAAAAGCATCAATTCTTTGAAACGCCGCAAGAGAAACGGAAGCGCAAAGAAGCGACTCGTAGAAGGCAGCGATCGCGCCGTCGTTAGAAGTTGGACTTGCAATGCAGGCTATACCCTAGTTGGTTAATTTTTCTTAAAGTTGTTGATATATTCTGAAAAGCTTTATAGTATCCATAGCCTCTCCTGAATTGGAGAGGATTGATTTTTTGTGGAATTAACCGCCACTAATTTTTACTTTATAGCCTAATTGAGAGAGAACAGTTACTAGTTTTTGGCAATGATCTCCTTGAATTTCAAGAGTATTGTCTTTAATGGTTCCGCCACTACCGCATTGATTTTTTAATTGTTTGAGTAATTGAACTAACTTTTCAGCAGAGTGTTGAAAACCAGTCATAACAGTCACGGTTTTGCCCTTTCGTCCTGATCGGGTAGACTTTACCCAAATCTTTTGTTGTTGGGGAAGTAGATCTTGCACCTCGCTTTTTAATATCTCTGGGTTGGAAAATAAACCAAACTCCTGATAGGCGATGTGTTTAGAAGAATACTGACGTTTGGAAGACATAAAAAACCACAGGAAGATAACCTGATTTAACTTTATCTTAAACTGTGAGCAAAACTCACTTAGTTGCTTCTTCTAGCCAAACCACAAAAAGTTAGCTAGAACGATCAGATGAAGTTATTAATCCCATTCGTGCCAAATGAACTACATTAGATAAAAAGTTCAGTAAAGCGGGTCTCTATATAGTTTTAGTACTTTTCTAAAGCTTCTCCTAAATCCAGGGTAAGATAATAGCCCCGCAGTTGAGTATTTTTTTAAAAAAAAGCTAATAAACCTATAACTAGCAGTTTAAGAACAATTGATTTACCTTTTCACTCGTCAGGTTTACCGTTACCATTCTAATTCTAATGTTCTAATTGATGAGAGATAATCTATTTATTGTCTCTAATTCAGGCATAGTTTTGAGGAAGATTCCTCCCATAGAATAGCGATCAAGCTAAAATCCTAAACTCCTAAAATTAATTAAAATAAATTTTGGTTGCTCTTATGTCTATTATTTCTGAGATATCTTTGAGTGAGCGCTACTGGCTCAAAAATGCTCATATTCCCTTGTGTTTGTTAGATGATAGCCATTTTAGTCCTGATACTAGAGAAGGTTTATGTCGAGTTGATTTAGAAATTGCTCAAGGAAAAATTTCCTCAATTGTTCTTTCTGGTTCTAATGTGATAGAAAATCCTTTTATAGATTTAAAAGGAGGTATTATTTTTCCGGGGTTTGTCGATATTCACACCCATTTAGATAAGAGTCATATTTGGGAACGATCACCAAATTTAGACGGGACATTTGATACGGCGATAACAGCCCTTAAAAGAGATACTCAAGTATTCTGGCGACCAGAAGATGTTTATGCTCGCATGGAGTTTAGTCTGAAGTGTAGTTATGCTCATGGAACAACAGCTATTAGAACTCATTTAGATTCATGTGGAAGAAAGGCTGACTTAGTTTTTGAAGTTTTTAAAAGATTACAAACTCAATGGCAAGGTAAAATCATTCTTCAAGCTGTTTGTTTAGTTTCTCTAGATTATTTCTTGACGGATAAAGGTGTAATTCTAGCGGATAAAGTAGCTGAATATGGAGGAATTTTAGGTGGGGTTGCTTATATGAATCCCTATCTAGACAAACAACTTAATCAAGTTTTTACTTTGGCAAAAGAACGTGACTTAAGTTTGGATTTTCATGTAGATGAAAATAATGATCCTAATTCGGTTTGTTTATATAAAGTTGCTGAAGTTGCCCTCAAACATGAATTTCCAAATCAAATTATTTGCGGTCATTGTTGCAGTTTAGCAGTTCAACCGCAAGAAATTGTAAATCAAACAATGAAATTAGTTAAACAAGCAAACATTGGAGTTGTTAGTTTACCAATGTGTAATTTATATCTTCAGGATCGAGCTTCGGATAGGACTCCTTATTGGCGAGGTATAACAAAAGTTCATGAATTTAAAAACCAAGGAATTCCTGTTACATTTGCTAGTGATAATTGTCGAGATCCTTTTTTTGGATTTGGGGATCATGATGGGTTAGAAGTCTTCAAAGAATCCGTAAGAATTGCTCATTTAGATACTCCTTATAGTGATTGGTGTAGTGGGGTAACGAAAATCCCTGGAATCTTAATGGGACTCTCTAGTATTGGTCGAATTTCAGTCGGTTTAAATGCAGATTTAATTTTGTTTAAAGCTCGTTATTTCAGTGAATTATTGTCGCGTTCTCAAAGTAATCGCATTGTTTTGCGTCGAGGAAAGCCAATCAATACTAACTTACCTGATTATGCAGAGTTAGATAATTTAGTATTAGTCAATTAAAAATTTTGGAATAAAAATTATTAAATAATGAGTAGTATATATAGAAAAAAATTGCTGAGTTGAGCATTTAACACCATAGATGTAAATCTAGTTAAAATTTTGGATCCAGCACAATTCAGTTTAAATAAAAAATATAGTATAGTACTGTCTATTTAATAGATATCATTTTTGATAAGCCTATTTATTGATCATCATCTATATAATCGATTGTTTGGTCTACCAAACCTCTCGTAAATAAATCTGCGCGCTAATAATTAAACTAATTACCATCATAAAAAAATAATATCTATAGAGAAATTAATAGATTTAATCCTATTCAATAGTCAATGACTGGCTAACTATAGTTTGTCACTAATTTAATTAAATTCAGTTCATCCCCACCACGAGAACTGTGTTCCTTGGCTACATCTGACCTGTTACTTTGTAAACCGTTAACCCACAAATATTACAGTGTTTATAAGTCAGGATAGCATTGTCAGTGTTCTTAAACTATATATTCCTTCTAAAAAAAGAGAAAAAAGTAAAGTAAACTCCCGGAAGAATCCGTAAGATTTTTAGAAAAAGATCTGAAAATGGAAATAAATAAAATTGAGAACGAGGATTGATCTATTTCCTGAAGAAAAAGAGTTTAAGATAATGTAAATAAAGTTACCTAAGGACTAATAATTATCTAAAAGTTAGTTATACAATAATTATGATTTAGTGTAAAGAAAACAATGTTATCAATATTTTATTAAAGATGATGAATAGTAATCAATACAGGATTGGTAACCATTTAAGATAGCATCATTATGCTGCACAAGAGTAATTTAACTATTAATAATTAATTCTGTTATCCAACTTAATACATTAACTTAATTGGTTGTCTAAAACCTTATTGTTGGTCTGCAGATTAATAACTTTATTTATAGTAAGAATTATCCTAAACAGAGAAAAGTAGAATAATAAAAATGACGACCGTGATCCAAAGAATAGTCTTCCCAAAAATGGTAATGTTTTGAGAAACCCATTACTTAATTGTAATAAACTGACTATTGACTAGCACAACTTAGTATGAGTGTAAATTATAGAAAATATAACAGAATATACAGAAATTATTCAATTAAAACAGTTGTTTTATTATTGTAGCTTTACAATTAATCTATCATATAGTTAATGAAACAAAAAATCGTATTAAAGAGCCATCACAGATAAGAAAACCCATTAAGCAAATCTGGTAAAAACTATAGCAACTAACTTACTTATTGGAAGCAATTGCTGTTCAGCAAGCAGGTGGGTTTAAATAAACATAAAATAAGAAGGTAGTTAGAATAGACTGATAGCCAAATGCCACCGTATCTGAAAACTTAGCTCACACAATTACAAGAATAGACACTATCAAAGTTGAATTGCACCAAAAAGGATGATATCGTCCGTAACGAGGATAAGACTAAAAATAGTAATAGTACTTATCTTTATCAATTAACTATAACTAACAATCACAATAGAAACCGATTTCATCTCACTAATCTTATCAGTTAGATTTTGTAATCTAGGGCAACAATGTTCTCCACCGGATGAGGAATTAATTCATTTTATCGACTACCTCTAGATATTAAGAATAGTAGGTATAGGTTTCTAAAGCGGTGCGGCCACTAAATTTCACAACAAACGAGTCCATTATAAAATCATCTAGCATGTTCGGTAAAATTTTGACCATAGAAAAATTCTATAAACTGAGCTATCTTATTTATCCGATGTTTGTAAATATGTTACAGTCAAGTTCATATCTTCTAACAATATTTCTTTTTTATTTTTAAATAAATACAGTCTGTACAATCGTCGAATTAGTTTTTTCCTGTAAAAACTAACTAAATCTTAAACTAGATTTGATTTCGTTAATCGCCTCTAATAGCTGGGCAATTTCCTGATCGGTACCAACAGAAATTCTAACATAATCTTTAACACGAGGATTTTCAAAGTATCTTACTAAAATCTTTCTTTCTTTTAATTTTTTGTAAAGCTCTGATGCAGGTATCCATTGAGAAGATGCGAAAACAAAATTTGAGTCAGAATCAAAGACTAAGAAATCTAAAGCTTTTAGGGATTCAATGAGATGACTGCGGGTTTGACGAACTTTTTGCCAAATTCCCTTAAAATATTCTTGAAAACTAAAAGCATTTGTTCCTAACAATTGTGCTACTCTATCTAAATTATAGGAGTCTTTGACTTTATTCATTTGTTCAATTACGGGAGTTGAAGCAATTCCAAAACCCACTCTCATTCCTGCTATACTATAACTCTTGGACATGGTACGAGAAATGATAACGTTGTCATATTTGTTCAAAAAGTCAAGATGATTGTCATCGCTAAAATCTGCATAAGCTTCATCAATTAAAACGATTCCAGTAGCTCTTTTACAAGTTTCTTCTAAGTAATCACGGTTCAAATGTTGCCCCACGGGAGGGTTAGGAGAAGCAATAAATATTAATTTAGCTTCAGGACAAATAATCGGTTGATCAATGACAAACCGATTATTTGTAGGAATTTTAATAATAGATGCACCATGGACTCGCGCGATTGTCTCGTATAGAGAGTAAGTTAAATCGAGAAAAGTAACAGTTTCTCCTGGATTTACAAATGTCCTTACTGCAATATTTAAGATATCATCGGAACCATTGCCTGCTAGGATATTCGCGGGAGAAACTCCAAATACTTTTGCCGCAGCTTTTCGTAATTGAGTAGAAACTGGATCAGGATACAATCTAACTTTTGTTAATTCTTGTTGAAGCCCTTCAAAAATCTCAAGAGGAGGTGGATAGGGATTTTCATTAGTATTCAATTTAATAAAATCATTGGTTTGAGGCTGTTCTCCTGGAATATAACCTGATGTTTTTTCAACGCATTTCCGAATAGGTGACATAGAGACAAAGTTTATTGCTAGACCAAGAAAGTCTAGCGTGAAGTTATTATAGAATATAAACTTCTTAACGATACTTTAACGAGAATATCTAGTTAATAACAACCTAAAGTTTTCTACTCATATGCTACTCTAAACAAAATATAATCAACTTTTTTTAAAAAAAAGTGGGGATGCTATTTACCCATAACATCCCGAGAAAAGTAATGTATCTAGTAAATAATTCTATTATTTTGTTAAGCGAGTTAATATCTGGTTAGAACGTTCTACAAAGGATTTCATTCCCTGCGAACCTAATCCTTGTTGTGCTATCACAGCTAAGTCGTAAACGTGTTGGCAAAGCATTTTAGCAATTTCTCCAGAGGGAGATTCACCTGTCCCTTGGATGATACTAGATTGACTTAATTGATAAATATTTTCAATCAACGGATGGTTAGTATTGATCACTAAAACGTGCTCTTCTGGAAATTCCACAGCTTGTTTTTGCATCATGGCCGTCATTTCCTGTAAACGTCGCATTGCTTCAGGTAATAGAACCATCACAGGAGGAGTACTTTCAGGAGTATTCGATTTTAACGCCTCAGTGCGAATATTTACCTTAGGTTTATTGAGTGCTTTCTCGAAAATTTCTTTAATTTGTTCACTTCGAGTTTTATTTGTATTCGGATCAACAATTTCTTTGTTTTCATCCTCCTGTAACAGGGTTTTATCTAACTCCGCATCCACACGGGAGAATTGAACATCAGAATATTCTCGTTCCAAGAAGGGGATAAAGTAGTTAGTATCAATGAAAGAGTCCATAAACAGGATTTCTATTCCCTGATTTTTATAGAGTTCAACATAGGTTGTTTGGGTAGTTTGATCAGTACAATAAAATACCCTATTTTCGTGATTTTTCTTATTTCTTTCTAAATAAGCCTTCAAAGTAGTAAATCCTGATTTTTCATAAATTGATTGTGGATCTTTGTTGTTTTTTTCTTCTATGTTTTGCCAAACATCTCCTTTTGCTTCTGCTTTAATTTTTTCCGTTTCATCCTCAGTTTTAGTTGGTGTATCGGGAGGCTGATAAGTGGTCCGATAAATAAGGATGTCTTCTACTTGTTTCTTGAATTTATCTTCTTTGATAGAACCATATTTAACAAATGCTCCTACATCTTCCCAACAACGAATGTATTCTTCTGGGGTTTCCTCTGAAAGTGCTCTCAGGCGATCAGCAATTTTTTTAGAAATATGATTAGCGATGCCCCGAACAGTTCGATGATTAGTTAATGCACTACGAGAAACATTTAAAGGAATATCAGGACTGTCAATCACTCCTCGTAATGGCATTAAAAATTCAGGGATAACCTCTTCACAATGGTCACTGACAAAAACTTGATTACAGAAGAGTTTAATAGAGCCTTTTGAGACATCTATATCGGGACGAAGTTTAGGAAAATAGAGAATTCCAGTCACCAAAAAAGGGTAGTCAGTATTCAGATGTATCCAAAGTAAGGGATCTTCTTGGAAAGGATAGAGATAACGATAAAATTCTAAGTAATCTTCTTTAGTTAAATTTTGAGCTGGTTCTTTCCACAAAGATCGTTGTTTATTAACAGTCTCTCCTTCAAATTTGATGGGAACTAATAAAAAGTCAGAATAAGTTTTAACTAACTGACGAATACGAGAGGGTTCGAGGTATTCTTGCTCCTCATCCATTAAAGTTAGGATAATGGTTGTTCCAATTTCAGTTCGAGAAGAATCTGTCAATTCAAATTCAGGAGAACCATCACAAGACCAATGTATTGCCTGGGAGCCTTCTTTATAAGAAAGAGTATCAATTTCGACTTTTTTAGCCACCATGAAAGCAGAATAAAAACCCAAACCAAAATGACCGATTAAATCATTGGTATCTTTCTGGTACTTATGAATGAATTCTTCCGCACTAGAGAAAGCAACTTGATTGATATATTTCTTTATTTCATCAGCTGTCATGCCAATGCCATTATCAGAAATAGATAGAGTTTTGTTATTTTTATCGATCGAAAGTATAATTTCAGGATCAGGAATTTCTCCCTTCATTTCTCCAGCAAATGCAGCCATTTTTAGTTTAGAAATGGCATCAACAGAGTTAGAAATTAACTCCCGTAAGAAGATTTCGTGATCAGTGTAGAGAGACTTCTTAATAATGGGAAAAATATTCTCAGTATGAATGGTAATATTGCCTTTTTCAAATACTGTCATAGCTTCTTAATCTGGAAATGGTTTACATATTCTAAATAATAATTGTGCCTGATTGTAGGTCAATGTTCACTCAGGGATTGTCCCCCTAAACAGATGTGGATTTCCGTACACTTATGATTTACAATTAGACTTCCTCGAATATAATTTCTCAAATTAGCTAGACTCCCGAGGAACAGATTTGACAGAAACGCGTCAGTCCCCAATAGTGGTTAGTAAAGGTTTAGCAGCAAATGCTTTAATTTTACTCAATTTGGCAAAATAATGTTGCGATCTCAGAGAGGATGTTATCCCTCGCTTATAAAGATTATCTATAAATTCTACTTACTCTTCAATTATTCACCTTTTAAGTTCCCTCCGAGTTTACCCCGAGCTCGCTTTTACTTAACCGGCAACTTTTTTATTTAATCTATTGGTCCTGCTACAATCCTTAGAATGCCTTCTAATGCCAATGACAAGGCAACTCCTATTCTACTTTTATCTGAAACTAACACCGAAATGGCATTCATGACCAGTCCCCACAAAACATCTGCCACTGGCTGTTTAAATAAACTTATTTTTCTTACAATCCTAATTCTTAGTTCAGGAATCCTCGGATGGTTTGCAGGGAAAGCTTGGATCTCTCTGGTTGTTGGAGTTAATGAAGGGAAAAATGCTAAAGTCTTTTCAGAAACATCTAATGAGAGTAATGTTTCTAAAATTAATAATGAGGAGTTACAACGCAAAAATAAGTTACGTAGTCGTCGCCAGAGCTTAGGATTAAATCCTAACTTGTTTGTTACCTTAGTAGATGAGTATTTTAGTGAGCAATATCCTAGCCAAAAAGGTCGTCACTTGAGTAATAATGATGAAGATTATTCTTGGCGAAAAAAGTGGGACCAAACGGCAGCTTATTTACTTGATATTTTGGCATCTTTGAGTCCTGAGGCAGTTCAGAGAATGGGGACTTATACTCAAAGTGATCAACATCACTGGAAACAACAAGTTAATAATTTACATTTAAGTAGTCGTGCTCTTTATAATTTAGTTGATACTCGCTTTTTTCATGTATTTCCTGAACATAAAAATACATCTTTTCTTAATAAAGCTATCGGTCAAATTTGGAATAGCATGATGTTTGATACTTTACAAGCTTTGCAATCTAGTTCAATTTATGAAAAACTTCCTTTGACGGCTGTAGAATCTAACTTCATTCGGCGAGAGGCAACCCTAAAACTAGGGGAAGGAAGAGCATACGTTCTTTTCTTAGAAGCTTCTGATCGGATGAGGTTTGACTTAAAAGCAAATCGAGATATTTCATTATCTATTTATTCTCCAACGGGTGATAATAACTTAATCGAAAATTCTCAACAACATCAATGGTCGGGGATACTTCCTGAAACAGGATATTATGAAATAATAATAGTCTCTCATTCTAAAAAAATAGTTAACTGTCAATTAGAAATATTAGTTAATAAGAGTAATTTATAATTTTAAAATTATTTTTCTATATGTTAATAACATAGGTTCTATCAAAAACTATGTATAAACTATAGTTTCTTAACTATTTTTATGTAAAAG
This sequence comes from cyanobacterium endosymbiont of Rhopalodia gibberula, assembly GCF_003574135.1. Lineage (GTDB taxonomy): Bacteria > Cyanobacteriota > Cyanobacteriia > Cyanobacteriales > Microcystaceae > Rippkaea. The sequence continues at coordinate 737,220 of NZ_AP018341.1, forward strand.
TTTTAGTATTAATTTTGTACTATTCACAATATATGTTCATTTCTTTTAGGAATAGACAACAAGGAACAGTCCATAAAACACGACGATGAAAAAATAAGTTAAAATTCTAAGCTATTAGGACGATAAAATTTAGAAACACGATTGTTTTTATCAGAAAATAACTTAAAATATAACTATTGTAGTCTTGATTATCTGGAAGTTTATATTTCAGATAATCAAGACTACAATAGTTGCTGTAAAAGAGTAATAAATAAGACTAGTTTACCTTTTGCTCCTATACCTAAAGAAGGTTTTTTGGTTAAATAAGTATAGATAATCATTCTATATTTAAAATTGAACATTTGAGATATATCTTAAAATTGTTCGTCAATCGTTTCAATTTTAAACCGCTTACACAAAAAGTTTTCTTGATTAGATCCACTAAATTTTACATCATCTTCTGTTAATGATAAGTAATTTATTGAAATCCTTATTAATAGAAAATTTTAAAAATTTATTGAGTAATATATCCTCGGCATCCAAACTATTTACAAATTAAACTTTGCGTTAACTCACAAATAAGTTGATGGTCATCTGTATTACCTTAAGTTAACTTGAAAAACAATCATTTATCATGGTCGTCTACAATTAAATTACTGATAAATTATCAGTTAAACTTTCTTTATACTTCTATACTTGTATTTAATCGTTGAATATCAATGTTCAGGCTGTAATCATTTGTATAAAATATTTGATGATTTATCTAATGAGCAGAAGTTAGGTTCCATGATGGCAATAACTAAAAATAGACTATTTTCCTATTTTCAACCAAAAAGGAGCGTAACAGTCGGTCGAAACTCTATATTTTTATATATATAGGATAATGAGGCAATTGTTTATTTAAAATAATTCGGAAAAGTTAGAGTGTTGAGAAATAATTGTACAATGATGCTTCGCGGTTTCATGCTATCCAGACAATCAAGACATAAACGAAGTTAGTAAAAGCATATTTCTTCAATTTAAAACAACTCATTGAGTTATTAAATATCACTATTAAGTCCTTAAATAATTAAGTGAAGTTAGTCTATTTATAGACATAAAATTATAAGTAATATTTACTCATTTTTTTAGTAGTTTATAATTTTTAATCTAGTTAAAATTAATAATGTTTAAAAAGTTAATTTATAGTCAGAATTAGACTCAAAGAAAATTATCTATCAAGGTTGAGCACAATTTTATTTTAGATAATTTTAACTAAACTTTAAACTAAAACTTAGTCCCTTTGTTTTTTAAAATATTTGAGCATTATTGAGAATTAATAAGTTATTTAAATATATAGTTACCGCTTTATTTATTTCAGGGAAACTATATTTTATATAATTTATCAATGTGTAATTTCTACTCTCTACTAATTTTAGTCAATGCTTTCTCAATAACCTTAACGTCTGCCCCTGGTAAGTGAGTATTCTCACTAATATATCGTTTCCAAGCTTTCGTTCCTGGAACACCTCCAAAAATAGTTAGTAAATGACGACTAATACTATGAAGTTTCAATCCATTGTTACTCCAATAATCAATATAAGGAAACATTCTTTCAATAACTTCATGACGTGTTAATGGGGTAACTATTTTTCCATAAATATCCCGATCTACTGTAGCAAATAAATAAGGATTATCATATGCTGCTCTACCAATCATAACTCCATCTATAAATCGTAAATGTTGTTTTATTTTTTCTAGGGTAATAATCCCCCCATTAATCTCAATAAAAAGCTGGGGAAACTGTTTCTTCAGGCGATAAACATCACCATATCTTAAGGGAGGAAGAGTTCGATTTTCCTTGGGATTTAATCCTTTTAACCAAGCTTTGCGAGCGTGCACTATAAACCGTTGACATCCTGCTTCTGAAACGATACGGACAAAGTTAGCGAGATCTTCATAGCTATCGCATTCATCAATTCCAATACGATGCTTCACCGTGACGGGAATATGAACTCGTTTTTGCATTGCTTCAACACAATCTGCTACTAATCCTGGTTGTGCCATCAAACAAACCCCAAAGTTGCCACTTTGGACACGATTGCTCGGACAACCTACATTCAAGTTAACCTCGTCATACCCTAAATCTTCAGCAATAATTGTACATTCTGCTAATTCTTGCGGACTGTCTCCCCCTAATTGCAAAGAGAGAGGTTTTTCTTCTAGTGAGAAGTCTAGTAACTTAGAGCGATCACCGTAGTGAATGGCTGTCGTTGTAATCATCTCCGTATAGAGTAGAGTATAACGAGTAATCTGACGCATAAAATAACGGAAGTGACGATCAGTACGATTCATCATCGGTGCTATACTGAGCGGGTATCCTGGAGGCTTCTGATTTATAGAATAAAAAGTCATTTAATTAGTCGATTTTTTGTTCTTGGGTATCTACTGTTAAATTTTAAATTTATTGAGAAAACTAATTGGTAACTTTAGTATTGATTTCTTAACTTTAAACGTTCTACTGTTCGCTGTAATAAACTAACCAGTAGTTTACTTAAAACTAAAAAAACTTATTTTTTGATATTTTTGTTTAACTTGTAAAAACAATCTAATCTGTATTTGGTTTTTATTTTTCTGTCAACTAAATAAAACAAATAATATTTTATTTATCTTATCTTTATTTAACCCCCAAATAATTCCATCTTTGTATTTATTGTAAAAAATTATTTTTAGCTATATTTTTAGAGTTTCATCATAGGTTATACTTTGATTTTAAGTAGAAGCTTTTCATTATAATGGAAAAGTAAAAGAATAGGATAATATTTATTTCTTGGAAATGGAGGAAGTCATAATTGCGATTACAGGCTAGAAGCTTATTATTGCTTATGCATTTTATATTATACCTTAATTAGCTGTAAAGTTTATTCTTTCAGCTACTTCAGCAATAAACTTAAACTGTTGATATAGAAAAATATTTTTAGCTTGATAGAATTAATATAAAAATAAGGTAAAATATTACGGTATTTGTTATAAAAATTTATAAGAGAATTTCAATTTTCTCCAATAAAAACAATAACTAGTTTTCTGAAAAAATAAGATAATGAATGGTTTTGTTGGCATCAAAATATTTAATTTTATAAAATAAAAATATAAAAAGTTGATTTTTAAAAACTTACCAGCAATAGGAAGTATTGTTTGTGCTTTATTGGCGATAAAAAAGGTAATTAAAATGGGAAATATTATATTCTCAACAAGATCTTACTATTGGTATAAATATGTAAATAGATTGTATTAAGCAGAATGGCAACTATTCATTAGGAGCATATATTGCTGATTATAACTAGTAGGGACAAAAAACAGATAAAAATGTAAAAGAAGCAGTGGTTATATTAACTTAATAATAGTAAAATTTATATAAAGAAGTGATTATAAGAATTATGAAAACAAGAAACTTAGAGGAAGTAGTAAGATGGTAAATATATTAAAAATAAAGAGTTTTGGTCAGAAGTAAAGATACTAAACATAAACGTGCAAAAGCTCTATGAAAATAGAGTAAACTAAGTCCGATGGCGTTAGAAAAAGGAATAACAGCACCAAAAACGACGTTGTTTCCGTAGAGAAGTGAACTAGCTACAGGTTTACAGATATCGTCAGTATCTACTGAAGGAGCCGCGACGGAATGGTAGCAGTTAAAAGAATAGAGGTTATTAAAATACCGAAATAACCTAGGTAGAGGCGGTTATTGATGCCGTTGGTTCATTAGCAAAACTGTTTTGTCGTTTTAGTGGGATTGATACTTGAGACTACGACCACCACATAAATAGGGATTGATAATTTGTAACAACACGACAACTATTGGATTTAGAACTCTCTAAAGTTAAATAAATTCTACTCAGCGCTTGATTTTTATAGGCACTTGCTTGTAAGATATACTGTGGTGGCTAAAAAGCATTAATGACTATTGCCATGGCTAATAGCCGTTGTCTTAAATGAAACTGATAAGGTATCGTAAAAGCAACCAGCAGCTTAGTGTTGTAAGTCCGCCTTGAAGATACTGAGGAATAAAAATTATCCTTAAGTCTTGAGGAGAAAACGGCATCTTAACCAGGTATGTTCAACTGGTTAAACGTATAATCAAGCATCTTCTTGATATACCGAATCTAAAATATCACCCAAGGATGGAGGAGCGTACAAATATTGTCTTGTACCTCTAGACTTGATTGATTGCTGCTCACCTATTGTCTAAATAATAATGTAGAGGGAAAAATCCGTGGCTGTTGGTATCCTCGGAACTAAGCTCGGCATGACCCAAATCTTCGACCAGGAGACGGGACTCGCGATTCCCGTCACTGTCGTTCAAGCAGGTCCATGTACCGTTACGCAAATTAAAACATCTGAAACAGATGGGTATAGTGCCATCCAGGTTGGATATAACGAAGTTAAAGAAAAAGCTTTAACTAAAGCTGAATTAGGGCATTTGAAAAAAAATGACGTACCGCCCTTGCGTCATCTAAAAGAATATCAGCTAGATGATCCTAATCAATATCAGTTAGGGGATGCTATTAAAGCAGATATATTTAACACAGGTGATTTGGTTGATATCGCCGGTAAAAGTATCGGTCGTGGGTTTGCTGGATATCAAAAACGTCATAACTTTAAACGGGGGAATATGACTCACGGGTCTAAAAACCATCGTCTTCCAGGATCTACTGGAGCCGGAACTACTCCAGGAAGAGTTTATCCAGGGAAACGTATGGCAGGTCAGTATGGTGCGACCCAAGTCACCATCCGCAGACTTCAAGTAGTGCAAGTCTATAGAGAACGAAACCTAATACTTGTTAAAGGAGCAATTCCGGGTAAGTCTGGGGCTTTACTTAATATTACCCCCGCCCAAAAAGTCGGTAAATAATCGTGTGTAATAATGACGACCGATCACTTAACTGAGAGCTAAAAATGGTTGATTGTATCATTAAAAACTGGCAAGGAGAAGAAGCAGGTCAAGCAACCTTGGAGTTAAAAGTGGCTAAAGAAGAAAACGCCACTCACATAGTCCATCGTGCCTTAGTACGGCAACGTACGAATGGACGTCAAGGGACTGCTTCAAGTAAAACTCGTGCCGAAGTTAGAGGGGGCGGACGTAAACCCTGGAGACAAAAAGGAACTGGACGAGCTAGGGCCGGATCTAATCGTTCTCCATTATGGCGAGGCGGAGGGGTTATTTTTGGACCTAAACCTAAGAACTTTAGCCTTAAGATGAACCGCAAAGAGCGCCGTTTAGCCTTGAGAACCGCCTTAAAAAGCCGTGCTGAAGACTTAGTGATTGTAGAAAACTTTGCCGCTCAATTTTCTCAGCCAAAAACTAAAGAATTAGTCTCGGCTTTGAGCCGTTGGGGAGTAGAACAGGGTAAACAAGTCATTTTGATCTTGTCCGATATTTCCAATAACGTCTACTTATCAGCCCGTAACGTTCCCTATCTAAAGCTATTAAGAGCTGACGGTTTAAATGTTTATGATTTGTTAGTAGCCGAAAAAATTGTCGCTACCCCAGAGGCCTTAAGCAAAATACAGGAGGTTTACAGTGACTAACTATGACCCCCGCAACTTGGCTGATTTAATCCTCAAGCCGATTGTTACTGAAAAAGCAACCTTACTTTTAGAAGACAATAAATATGTCTTTGAAGTTGCTCCTAGATCAACTAAATCTCAAATTAAAGCCGCTATTGAGAGCTTATTTGAAGTTAGCGTCTTGAAGGTTAACACGTCCCGCCCCCCACGCAAAAAAAAGAGAGTGGGCAAGTTCGTTGGATATAAGCCTTTATATAAACGGGCGATCGTAACCTTACAAGAAGGGGACTCCATTATCTTGTTCCCTGATGTTTAAAGGATCAGTCAATAGTGATAGTCAATACAAGGTATGGAGAAAGGCATCTGACAAACCAAAATATTTACTATCAACTGCTAACGATTAACTATTAACTATCATCATGGGTATTCGTTCTTATCGGCCTTACACTCCAGGAACTAGACAAGCGTCTGTCTCAGATTTCTCAGAAATTACCAAAAGTAAGCCGGAAAAATCATTAACCACATCCAAGCACAATCCCAAGGGGCGCAATAACCGAGGGGTGATTACCTGTCGTCATCGTGGAGGTGGACACAAGCGTCGCTATCGATTAGTAGATTTTCGCCGCGATAAACACAATATACCGGCAAAAGTAGCCGCTATTGAGTACGACCCCAACCGTAATTCCCGTCTTGCTCTTTTATTCTACCAAGACGGAGAAAAGAGGTACATGTTAGCACCGGCCGGCATCGTTGTTGGAACTATAGTAGTGTCTGGGGAAAATTCCCCCTTTGAAGTAGGTAACGCCCTACCTCTGATTAGAATCCCTCTAGGAACAGAAGTTCATAATATTGAACTAGTACCAGGGAAAGGAGGACAGATAGTACGTGCTGCTGGGGGAGCTGCTCAAGTGGTGGCTAAAGAAGGTGACTACGTTACCTTAAGATTGCCCTCAAAAGAGGTCCGCATGGTTCGTAAAGAATGTTACGCCACCATTGGTAAAGTGGGCAATATCGAAGCTAGAAACCTCAAACTTGGAAAAGCTGGACGGACCCGTCATCTCGGACGACGCCCTCACGTTAGAGGAAGTGTCATGAACCCGGTGGATCATCCCCACGGTGGTGGAGAAGGACGCGCTCCCATTGGTCGTAGTGGACCGATGACACCTTGGGGTAAGCCTGCATTAGGGGCCAAAACCCGCAATAAGAAAAAACAGAGTTCCAAACTAATTGTGCGTCGTCGTACGAAATAATCTTTCTGGAAAATGTAATTCCTTTAAGAAATTAATCACTGAATTTTTACCATTGAACCGCTTATGGGTCGCTCTCTGAAAAAAGGTCCGTTTGTTGCTGATAGTCTTCTTTCAAAAATTGAAAAACTCAACGAGAAAGGAGAAAAGCAGGTTATTAGAACTTGGTCTAGGGCTTCAACTGTCGTTCCCCAAATGGTTGGTCATACCATTGCCGTCCACAATGGAAAACAACATGTCCCAATCTTTGTATCAGAACAGATGGTGGGGCATAAACTGGGAGAATTTGCTCCCACCCGAACTTTTAGAGGACACGCCAAAAGTGATAAAAAATCGGGTCGTCGATAACCTAACTAATAGTCAATAGTCAAAAGCTATTAACTATTAACTATTAACTATTAACTAAAGAAATGACAGCTGATACGACAGTAGAAGTAAAAGCGCTCGCTCGTTACATTCGAATGTCACCCGCAAAAGTGCGGCGGGTGTTAGATCAGATTCGCGGGCGTTCCTACCGAGAAGCTCTAATTATTCTCGAATTCATGCCCTATAGGGCTTGTGAGCCTATTCTTAAGGTCCTGCGTTCAGCCGCAGCTAATGCAGAACATAACCGAGGGTTAGATCGGGCAACTTTAGTAGTCAGTAAAGCCTATGCTGATGGCGGACCAAGCCTAAAACGCTTCCGACCTAGAGCTCAAGGGCGAGCTTATCAAATTCGCAAACCAACCTGTCACATTACGGTTGCCGTCGCACCCAATTTAGCAGAAGACTAGCTAAAACCCTTAATACTTTCCTCCTTTTACTTTAATATGGGACAAAAGATACATCCAATTGGGTTTCGTCTCGGCGTTACCAAAGAACATAAATCCTGTTGGTACGCTGATGCCAAACACTATCCAGAACTGTTACAAGAAGATCGCCGAGTTCGCGATTATATCACTAAAAATCTTAGTAATGCTGGAATTTCTAGCATTCGTATCGAGCGCAAAGCCGATCAGATCGACCTCGTTATTCATACGGCACGACCAGGAGTTGTCGTTGGGCGAGGAGGTAGTGGTATTGAGCAACTACGTGTTGGCTTACAACAGAAATTAGGCGGCAACCGTCAAATCCGCATCAACGTGATAGAAGTATCGCGAGTCGATGCTGATGCAGCTTTGATTGCTGAATATATTACTCAACAGCTTGAGCGAAGAGTCTCCTTCCGTCGTGTTGTCCGTCAAGCTATTCAACGGGCGCAACGAGCGGAAGTAAAAGGCATCAAAATTCAAGTAGGAGGTCGCCTTAACGGAGCAGAAATTGCCCGGAGTGAATGGGTGAGGGAAGGAAGAGTTCCTTTGCATACTCTCCGAGCCGATATCGACTATTCCTACCGTACCGCCCAAACCATCTACGGCATATTAGGAGTTAAGGTTTGGATATTCAAAGGAGAAATCATTCCTGGTCAAGAAGAACAACCTATTCCCATGCCGACTCAGACGCCACGTCGTCAACGCCGCCGTCAGCAATTTGAAGATCGCTCGAATGAAGAGTAAGTTAACAAGAGTTAAGTAAGTGTAGTCAATAGTGGATTATTTAACGGTTATTAACTACTAACGACTAACTATGATATGAACTGATAACGGATAACTACAATGCTTAGTCCTAGAAGAACTAAATTTCGGAAACAGCAGCGAGGGCGAATGAGGGGGATGGCCTATCGAGGTAATACCCTGAATTTTGGTGAATATGCACTACAAGCCACTGAACCCTGTTGGATTACCTCTCGTCAAATTGAAGCTGCTCGACGTGCCATGACCCGTTATATCAAAAGGGGTGGAAAAATCTGGATTAGGGTTTTTCCTGATAAACCTGTGACTATGCGTCCTGCAGAGACTCGAATGGGATCAGGTAAAGGTAATCCAGAATACTGGGTTGCAGTGGTTAAACCTGGTCGCATCATGTTCGAATTATCGGGAGTGACTGAAACCATTGCGCGGGAAGCAATGCGGTTAGCGGACCAAAAATTGCCAATTAAAACAAAGTTTATAACTAAAGAGGAGGAATACATCTAAGGTTATGCCCCTACCTAAGATAGAAAATGTGAGAAAGCTCAGCGATGAAGAACTGGTTAATGAAATTCTAGCTACCAAGCGTCAGTTATTTAATCTGAGATTTCAGCAAGCTACCCGCCGCTTAGAAAAAACCCATGAATTTAAGCATGCACGCCATCGTTTAGCGCAACTTCTTACCGTGGAGCGGGAACGTCAAATCCGAGCAATTAATTCAAATATACTATCAAAGTTAGAGTCCACGGAAACTCAAACCCCATAGCCAACCTAAAAGGAGGAATCAGAGTAAATTATGGCAGTAAAAGAAAGAGTAGGAGTTGTCATCAGTGACAAAATGGATAAAACCGTCGTTGTTGCTATTGAAAACCGTTCTCCTCACCCTAAATATCGAAAAATTATCGTGAAAACGAAAAAATTTAAAGTCCACGATCAGGAAAACCAATGTCAGGAAGGCGATCGAGTTCGCATTCGAGAAACCAGACCTCTCAGCAAAACAAAACGCTGGGTAGTTACAGAAATTTTAACGTCCCATTAGTCCTTTTGTTAGCCCCGTGATTCAACAACAAACCTATCTCAATGTCGCTGATAATAGTGGCGCTCGCAAGTTAATGTGTTTGCGAGTCTTAGGAACCGGAAACAGCACCTACGGCGGGATTGGCGATGTCATTATTGCCGTCGTAAAAGACGCCATCCCTAACATGCCGATCAAACGCTCCGATATTGTAAGAGCCGTTATTGTGCGGACTCGCCAAGCACAAAAACGGGCAAGCGGTATGAGTATTCGATTTGACGATAATGCCGCTGTTATCATCAATAACGACGGTAATCCGAGAGGAACCCGTGTTTTTGGACCAGTTGCGCGGGAACTGCGCGATAAAAACTTTACCAAAATCGTTTCTCTGGCTCCGGAGGTACTCTAAATGAGTAATAAGAAAAACCAAAAGCTCCAACGGCATAGAATGCACGTCAAAACAGGCGACACCGTTCAGGTGATTTCTGGTCGAGATAAAGGAAAGGTTGGGGAAATTATTAAAATCAATCCTAAAACCAGTAAAGTCGTCATCCAAGGAGTTAATGTGAGAACAAAGCACATTAAGCCTCAGCAAGAAGGAGAATCTGGGCAAATTACTACTTTTGAAGCCCCAATTCATAGTTCTAACGTCATGTTGTATTCCACTAAAGAAAAAGTTGCCAGTCGAATTTGTTACACCTTCACCAAAGAGGGTCGTAAAGTACGGATGCTTAAGAAAACTGGGGAAATTATTGACTAGTTTGAGGAAAAATTGATTATTATCCCTGGATAGTTAATCCGTTCCTTAATTAATGATTAATTTCTTAACCAATGATCAATTCCTTCCCTGACCAAGCCCAGGGAAATCAAGGATAAAATGCCATGACTCAACGCCTAAAAAATTTTTATCAAGACACCATTGTCCCAAAACTCAAAGAACAGTTTGGGTACAAAAATCTACATCAAGTTCCTAAAGTGGTCAAAATCACCGTCAATCGAGGATTAGGAGAGGCATCTCAAAATGCCAAGGCTCTAGAATCTTCCATTAGTGAACTGTCCACTATCACCGGACAAAAACCCGTTGTTACCCGGGCAAAAAAAGCGATCGCTGGCTTTAAAATCCGTGAAGGAATGCCTGTCGGGGTCATGGTTACCCTGCGTTCAGATCGAATGTATTCCTTCTTAGATCGTCTTATTAACCTAGCTTTGCCTCGAATTCGAGACTTTCGTGGTATCAGTGAAAAAAGCTTCGATGGGCGAGGTAACTATAGTTTAGGAATCCGCGAACAACTCATCTTTCCTGAAATTGACTACGACACCATCGACCAAATCCGGGGAATGGATGTCTCAATTATTACTACGGCAAAGACTGATGAAGAAGGACGCACTTTACTCAAAGAAATGGGAATGCCCTTCCGCAAGTAGTCACCATATTACTCCGCTTTATACGGAGCCTGCCTGCTAGCAACCTTTGGTTAATCAGCGACTTCATAGGAGAAATTCACCTTAAGCAATAATGGCACCTAACGACACTATCTCAGATATGCTAACTCGCATCCGCAATGCTTGTGCCGTCCGGCATCCCACTACCCAAGTGCCGACCACAAAAATGACCCGTAGCATTGCTCAAGTTCTCAAAGAAGAGGGCTTTATTGAAGACTTCGAAGAAACGGGAGAAGGAGTTAAACGATTTCTTGTTCTGACTCTCAAGTACAAAGACAAAAGCCGTCAACCCATTATTAATATGCTTAAGCGGGCAAGTAAACCAGGGTTACGAGTCTACTCTAAGAGAAAAGACTTGCCTCGAGTACTTGGCGGCATTGGTATTGCAATCATTTCTACCTCCAAAGGTGTTATGACTGACCGAGAAGCAAGACGTCAAAACGTGGGTGGCGAAATCTTATGCTACATCTGGTAGCGTTTTCAGTAAACAGTAAATAAGAACTGATAACTGATAACTGATAACTGATAACTGATAACTGATAACTGATAACTGGTAATTAAACCTATGTCTCGTATTGGTAAACGCCCCATTCTTATTCCTAATAAAGTCACCATCGAGATCAACGGGCAATATGTGGCGGCTAAAGGACCTAAGGGATCGTTGGATCTCACCCTTTCCGAAAAAGTCAAGGTGGTTCAAGAGTCCGACACCCTGGTGATAGAACGAGCTGATAATTCTCGGACTGCCAAAGAGCGTCACGGACTCAGCCGCACCCTCATCGCTAATATGGTTGAAGGAGTATCTAAAGGCTTTGAAAAACGTCTCAGTATCCAAGGTGTCGGCTATCGAGCTCAAACCCAAGGAAGCAAACTTATTTTGAATGTGGGCTATAGTAAACCCGTTGAAATGATTATGCCCCAAGGCATTCAAGTTGTAGTTGAAAACAACACCCAAGTGGTGGTTAGTGGCATCAATAAAGAAATTGTGGGCAACGTTGCAGCCCAGATCCGCGCTGTCCGTCCCCCAGAGGTTTATAAAGGCAAAGGCATTCGCTATCTGGGCGAGTTTGTCAGACGTAAGGCAGGTAAGACAGGTAAAAAATAAATATGAAACTCACGCGTAGACAATCAACTCAACGTCGCCATCGGCGGATTCGCAAAAAAGTCAGCGGTACGACTGAGTGCCCCCGTCTGGCAATTTTTCGTTCTAATCAGCATATCTATGCTCAAGTTATTGATGATATAGCTCAGCAAACTTTAGCCGCCGCTTCGACCTTAGAACCAGATCTAAAACAGTCTTTGTCTTCAGGGTCTACTTGTGAAGCATCAGCTGCAGTAGGCAAATTGATTGCTCAACGGACTATCAATAAGGGAATTGAACAAGTCGTCTTTGATCGAGGGGGTAATCTTTACCATGGACGAGTTAAAGCATTAGCAGATGCAGCCCGTGAAGCTGGATTACAGTTTTAAATACAACGAACCAATATCTCAATGTGAGGGTAGAAATTATGGCAAAACGTCGTAAAGGCAGCCGAACAAAAGCGAAAGAAACCAACTGGCAAGAACGGGTAATTCAAATTCGTCGGGTCAGTAAGGTTGTTAAAGGCGGTAAAAAACTAAGTTTTCGTGCTATTGTCGTCGTTGGCAATGAAAATGGACAAGTCGGCGTTGGCGTTGGCAAAGCTGGGGATGTTATTGGAGCAGTTCGTAAAGGAGTCGCTGATGGCAAGAAACAACTAATAGATATATCTTTGAACAAAGCCAGTTCCATTACTCACGTTGCTAAAGGTATTTCTGGAGGAGCTAAAGTTGTTGTCAGACCGGCTGCCCCAGGTACGGGGGTAATTGCCGGGGGAGCCGTACGTACAGTTTTGGAATTAGCAGGTGTAAAAAATATTCTTGCTAAACAACTTGGCTCAAGTAATCCTCTCAACAATGCTAGGGCTGTGATTAACGCTCTTGAGGGTATCCGGACTTTCTCTGATGTCGCTCAGGAGCGGGGGGTTCCCCTAGAATATCTTTACACTTAATCCCTAGACGCCAATGGATTATTAAGGCGTGAGGAAGAATGACTGCCCAAACATTAAATATCCAAAAAAAAGAAAATTATGAGAATTCATGAAGTAACCCCGAAAGAAGGCTCCAAAAGACGCCGTCGTCGCGTTGGACGTGGAATTTCTGCAGGAAAAGGAGCAAGTTGTGGCTTTGGGATGCGGGGGCAGAAATCACGATCAGGAACAGGGACAAAGCCCGGATTTGAAGGTGGACAAATGCCTCTGTATCGTCGTGTTCCCAAATTAAAACACTTTTCCATAGTTAATCCCCATAACTACACCATTATTAACGTGGGTAAATTAAATTCTCTGTTCCCTCAGACCGAGGTTACCCTAGAAAGTTTGATTGAACAAGGACTTATTACGAGTAATGATGGTCCATTAAAGGTGTTGGGAGATGGAAATCTGGAGAAATCTTTAACAATTAAAGCAGCGGCCTTCACCAAAAGTGCTAAAGAAAAAATAGAAGCAGCTGGAGGAAGTTGGAAAGAGTTATCTTGAAATACTACCAAAAAAACACCGAAAACGATTAATAATTGATAAGGAATAATTGATCATTGATAACTGAGGTAGCCATTAATGGTTGTCAGTCGAGATAAAACGCCTACAGCACAAGAGACATTTTTACAAATGGCTCAAGCCGCCGGTCTTCGAGGTCGGCTCTTGATCACCATTGGATTATTGATTTTAATTCGTTTTGGCATTTTTATTCCTATTCCAGGAATTGATCGTGAAGCCTTTGCCGCCGCTATTAGTAATAGTCCTATTTTAGGTTTTTTGGATATCTTTACAGGAGGAGGGATTGCCGCTTTAGGAATCTTTGCCTTAGGAATCCTCCCGTTTATTAATGCCTCCATTATTATGCAGCTATTAACAGCTGCTATCCCTGCTTTGGAAGATTTGCAAAAAAATGAAGGAGAAGCAGGAAGGCGTAAAATTTCCCAGATAACTCGCTACGTTGCCCTAGGTTGGTGTATTGTCCAGAGTTCGGGGATTACTATTGGTTTATTGAGACAGTATGCTCTCAATGACCAGTTTTGGTTTGTCCCTGAAACAGTTTTAGCTCTAACGGCTGGTTCGATGTTTGTTATGTGGGTGTCAGAAATTATCACAGAACGAGGCATTGGCAATGGAGCATCTTTATTGATTTTCGTTAATATTGTTGCAAGTTTACCGAGAACTTTGGGTAACACTATAGATTATGCTCAAACAGGCGGTCAGCAAGCCGTAGCCCAAGTCGTAATTCTTTTGTTAGTATTCCTGATTATGATTGTGGGGATTGTGTTTGTTCAAGAAGGAACCAGACGCATTCCCATTATTTCAGCCCGTCGTCAAGTAGGACGGAGATTATACCGAGAAAGAACCAGTTATTTACCTCTACGGTTGAATCAAGGTGGAGTAATGCCGATTATTTTTGCTTCCGCCGTTTTGATTTTACCCCAGTCCTTAGCAGGATTTTTTGGTAACCAAGGACCAGTTAGTCAGGTGTTAGTACAAATTGCTAATACTTTACGTCCTGGAACTTGGACTTATATTGGAGTCTACTCATTGTTGATTCTGTTTTTTAGTTACTTCTATGCTTCCCTAATCATGAACCCTGAAGATGTCTCCAAAAATCTTAAGAAAATGGGAGCAAGTATTCCAGGAGTCCGCCCAGGAGATAAAACTAAACAGTATTTAGAAGGAGTTCTTAACCGTCTTACTTTTCTAGGGGCAATCTTTTTAAGCATTGTCGCAACTGTTCCTACTCTAGTTGAAGGAGCAACTGGAGTTACAACTTTCCGGGGACTGGGAGCAACTTCTCTTTTAATTCTAGTAGGGGTCGCCATTGATACCGCTAAACAAATTCAAACTTATGTCATCTCCCAAAGGTATGAGGGAATGATTAAACAGTAAATGATTTAGGGAATAGGGAAGTTTAATTATTCCCAGTCCCTATTTTTCATAAAGTCTAACTAACCTCAAGACAAACAATAGCTATGAGTCATGCAAAGGGATTAATTTTTTTAGGACCACCAGGTTCAGGAAAAGGAACCCAAGCCCAACTTTTATCAGAACAATTAAGAATTCCTCATATCTCAACCGGAGAAATGTTAAGAGAAGCGATCGCTAAAAAGACAGAATTAGGGAAAAGAGCTCAACACTATGTCGATAAAGGGGAGTTAGTGCCTGATGAGTTACTATTAAACTTGATTAGAGAACGACTTAACCAGGACGATGTTAAAAGTGGGTGGATTTTAGATGGGTTTCCCCGAAACGTTTCTCAGGCAACTTTTTTGGATAGACTCTTGTTAGAATTGGGAAAATTTTCTGAACAAGCTATCAATTTAGAAGTGTCCGATAATCAACTTGTTGAACGGCTTCTGTTAAGAGGTCGTAAAGACGATAATGAAGAAACTATTCGTCGTCGATTAGAAGTTTACCGGGAGAAAACAAAGCCAGTTATTGATTATTATCAACAACATTGTCGACTAACTTCTGTGGATGGAAACCCTCCACTAGAATGGGTAACCGCTTCTTTGAAAAGAGTTATCACTACTTAATTCAGTGACGGAGTTGACCACAAACTGACAAATCCCGTGACCTCAAAATTTCTGATAAAATAGGCGGGGAGTAGTCTATAAGGCTTACACGTCAGACTGATCATATTTGTCCATTCCTAGCTTAGACATCCACCCAATCTTTTTTAAAGTGTACCATTTGAGGCTTAATCTTTTGTCCAAACAAGATTTAATTGAAATGGAGGGAACAGTAACAGAATCTCTCCCTAATGCTATGTTTAGAGTTGATCTTGATAATGGGTTTAATGTATTAGCTCACATTTCAGGAAAAATCCGCCGTAACTATATTAAAATTCTGCCAGGTGATCGTGTGAAGGTTGAGTTAACCCCTTACGACTTAACTAAAGGAAGAATTACTTATCGGTTAAAAACAAAAAAATAAGAGGTTAGTAAACTGAAGCTCGACAACAATTCCTTAAAAAATTTGTTAAATTGGCTAAATTTGAAGACAATTATTGCTACAATAATAAGCTTGCAGTCGAAGCTTTAAAAAACAAAATGAAAGTTAGAGCATCAGTGAAGAGAATGTGTGACAAATGTCGGGTTATCCGACGGCGTGGGCGAGTAATGGTGCTTTGTACCAATCCTAAACACAAACAACGTCAAGGTTAGTCGTTATCGTTACACAAAAGTGAAACAATTTCTAAAAACGCAAACAGCAATATTGTATAGGGAGAAAAAGCGTGGCAAGGATAGCTGGTGTAGACCTGCCTCGGGATAAACGGGTGGAGATTGGCCTAACTTATTTATTTGGCATTGGTCTATCGAGGTCTCAAGAAATTTTAGCAGAAACAGGGGTTAGTCCCGATACTCGGGTTAGAGATTTAAGTGACGAAGACGTTGCTACTTTGCGTGCTTACATTGAAGCGAACTATCAAATCGAAGGGGATTTGAGACGTTGGGAGGCAATGAATATCAAGCGTTTAGCAGATATTGGGACCTATAGAGGCCGTCGTCATCGTCAAGGGCTGCCAGTACGGGGACAACGGACTAGGACCAATGCCCGTACTCGTCGCGGTAGAAGACTTACCGTTGCTGGGAAGAAAAAAGCCCCCTCTAAAAAATAATGAGTTTCTATTGGTAATTGAGTTAGACAGAAAATTCAGTAAAGAACTATGGCGCGACCAACAAAAAAAAGCGGTGCAAAGAAGCAGAAAAAAAATGTTCCTAACGGCACGGCTCACATCCAATCTACCTTCAATAATACTATCGTTACCATTGCTGATACGAAAGGTGACGTCGTTTCTTGGGCATCAGCTGGTTCAAGCGGTTTCAAGGGGGCGAAGAAAGGAACTCCCTTTGCGGCACAGACCGCGGCCGATTCAGCGGCTCGACGAGCAATTGATCATGGAATGCGGCAAATTGAGGTAATGGTCAGTGGGCCAGGTGCGGGACGTGAAACAGCTATTCGTGCTCTTCAAGGTGCAGGACTAGAAATTACCCTTATTCGGGATGTTACTCCTATACCTCACAACGGCTGTCGTCCACCAAAACGACGCCGAGTTTAGCCAGCAGTCGCAAATTAAAAAAAACGTAAAAAGTTGGCGTTGGACAAGGCGCGAATCCGCGTCGTAGGGGCATTTGACAATGAAGGGAGGTCATGGTCGTGGCGCAGTTTCAAATTGAGTGTGTTGAGTCTAAGACTCAGAAAAATCAAAGTCAATATAGTAAGTTTGTCCTGGAGCCTCTAGAACGAGGACAAGGGACTACAATGGGTAATGCTCTAAGGCGAGTGTTACTAGCTAATTTAGAGGGAGCATCGGTTACGGCGATTCGCATTGCGGGGGTTAACCACGAGTTCGCTACCATCCCAGGGGTTAGAGAGGATGTGTTAGAAATCATGTTAAACATGAAGGAAATTGTCCTCAAAAGTTATAGTGATCAGCCGCAAATTGGCCGTCTGGTAGCAATGGGAGCGGCTACAGTAACTGCGGCAAATTTTGAGTTACCCTCAGAAGTAGAGGCTGTTGATCCAACTCAGTACATTGCTACCTTGACAGAAGGGTCGAAGTTGGAGATGGAGTTTCGAGTTGAAAAAGGAACTGGATATAAAGGAATTTACCGTCACAAAGATGAATCTTCTTCCCTAGATTTCTTACAGATCGATGCAGTTTTTATGCCGGTCACCAAGGTTAATTATAGTGTAGAAGACATTAGGGGAGATGGGGCTGAGCCTAAAGATCGACTTATTTTGGAAATATGGACAAATGGCAGTTTTAATCCAAAAGATGCTCTGTCTGAAGCAGCAGAGATTGTAGTGGATTTATTTAGTCCTCTTAAAGATCTTAATCAACTTGAAACTAGTCCTCCTGATTATCAAGATGACGATAATCCTCAAAGTCAGATTCCTATTGAAGAACTACAACTTTCGGTGCGAGCTTACAATTGCCTAAAAAGGGCACAGATAAATACAGTCGCAGATTTATTGGATTATAGTCAAGAAGACCTTCTCGAAATTAAGAATTTTGGGCAAAAGTCTGCTGAAGAGGTGATTGAAGCTTTACAAAAGCGGTTGGGCATTACCTTACCTCAGGAAAAAGTTAAACCTTGATCTAAGTCCTCAAATTTTGAGTGTTGTACACTCAAAATTTGAGGACTTAAACTTGACTCGTTACATTACAATTTACTTTAGGAGGAGTAAAAATCATGCGTCACCAATGTCGCGTTCCCCAATTGGGAAAGCCAGCAGACCAACGGAAAGCTTTGTTAAGAGCACTCACAACAGAGTTAATTCGTCACGGTCAAATCACAACTACTAAAACTCGAGCCAAAGCTGTGCGCTCTGAGGTGGAAAGAATGATTACTTTAGCTAAAGACGGCTCTTTATCAGCTAGACGCAGAGCAATAGGCTACATATACGATAAACAGTTAGTTCATGCCCTATTTGCAGAAGCCAAAGACCGCTATGGTGATCGCAATGGGGGTTACACTCGAGTTGCTCGAACCCTACGCCGTCGCGGAGATAATGCAGAAATGGCTATTATTGAGCTCGTCTAAATTATTTTAAAATTTGTTTCGAGATTTATGAACCGAACCCAACCACTAGAAAAACAACGAGTCGCCCTGATTATTCAATATCTGGGAAGTCGCTTTCATGGTTGGCAGTGGCAGCCCAACCGGCGAACGGTTCAAGCAGAAATCGAAACAGCGATCACCCAAGTCCTTGAAACCAAAGTTACCTTATACGGTGCAGGACGAACGGATGCAGGAGTTCACGCAGCCGCTCAAGTGGCTCATTTTGACCATTATAGTCCCATTCCTGCAACTCGATGGGCAAATATTCTCAATTCTCATCTACCCGAAGATATTCTTATTCGGGCCTCGGCCCTCGTTACTGAAAACTGGCACGCTCGTTTTTCGGCCCAGTGGCGACGCTATCGCTACACTTTTTATACTGAAAAGCAGCCAAACCTATTTGTAAAACCCTTTAGTTGGCACTATTACCATTCGCTCTTGAATGAATCTCTAATGAACGCGGCTCTTAAACCATTGATAGGAAAACATCATCTAGCGGCTTTTTGTCGTGCAGGTTCCCATCGTGATCATTGTTGGGTTGAGATTCAAGCCGCTTGTTGTTACCGACAGGGGCCATTTATTCATTTAGAAATCCAAGCCAAGGGTTTTCTGTATGGAATGGTGCGTTTATTAGTAGGAATGTTAGTTGAAGTAGGCAGTGGTAGACGTTCTGCTGATAACTTTACCGATATTTGGATGAATCAGCGAAGAGAAGAGGTTAAATATTCTGCTCCAGCTAAGGGACTATGCTTGCTGCGGGTAGGTTATCAAAATTTTCCTTTTCCCTGTAGTGTTCGGTTTGATACCCAACCCTTTGTATTTCATCAAAGTTTTGAACCACAGTTTTCTGTTGCTGAGCAGCCTATAGAGGTGTGTCATCAGTTCCTAGAAAACTCGATAAAATAAAATCTATTACTCACTGAGTTCTCCATGAATAAAACCCTAACTTCAACCCTAGAAAATATTGAACATAAATGGTATGTTGTCGATGCAACAGACCAACGTTTGGGACGTTTCGCTTGTGAGATTGCAAAAGTTTTACGGGGGAAAAATAAACCAACTTTTACTCCCCATATGGATACAGGGGATTTTATTATTGTAGTCAATGCCGAAAAAGTTATGGTAACCGGTAGGAAAAATACTCAAAAACTCTACCGCCGTCATTCAGGTCGACCAGGAGGGATGAAAATAGAGACCTTTGAAAAACTTCAAGCCCGTATCCCTGAGAGAATTGTTGAAAAAGCTGTCAAGGGAATGCTACCAAAAAGTGCTTTGGGTCGTAAATTATTTACAAAACTTAAAGTGTATACTGGAGCGACCCATCCCCACCAAGCACAACATCCTGAACAACTTAATATTAATACTATTCCTAATGGAGGAAAAAATTGATGCAAGCTACTGCGACTGAAGACAAAGTCATCTATTGGGGAACTGGACGTCGTAAATCAGCGATCGCAAGAGTTCGATTAGTGCCTGGTAGTGGGGAACTTACCGTCAATGGAAAACCAGGGAACACTTATTTTAACCGAATTGCTTCCTATATTCAGTCGATCAAGGCTCCGTTAGAAACCTTGGGGCTAGAGAATGACTATGATATTTTAGTCACTTCTCATGGAGGAGGGTTGACCGGTCAGGCGGATGCCGTTAAATTGGGGGTAGCGAGAGCTTTATGTGAGTTGGCTCCTGAAAATCGCCAACCCTTAAAAGTTGAAGGGTATTTAACTCGTGACCCTAGGGCAAAAGAACGTAAGAAATACGGCTTACATAAAGCTCGTAAAGCCCCTCAATATTCAAAACGATAATTTACGATTTTTGTTAACAATTATTAGTCAATAATAGCAGAAGGAGTTTTATGGCTAAACCGGACATTCATCCCACTTGGTATCCCGAATCGAAAGTGATTTGTAATGGGGAAGTTGTGATGACAGTAGGATCGACTCAACCCGAAATTAATGTGGAAGTTTGGTCGGGGAATCACCCTTTTTATACTGGAACTCAAAAAATGATCGATACGGAGGGACGAATTGATCGCTTTCAAAAGCGGTATGGAAACCTTGCTAAAGGAGGCAATAAAAAATCTGAAAAAAAATCTGATGCTTCTGAAGAATAGCAACGCGATTGATGTTAGTGTCTCAGCAGAATTTCTGCTGAGTTCACAGTTTTCGAGATTAAGATGAGAGAATATGCTGTGTTTAAAATTTAAGCAGCGGTAGGTCAATTTGGGGTAAGATATCGTCAACAATCATCAATTCTGTTCACCACATCTTCAAGCAATTTGATATTCTAGTCTACGGGTTATTAACAAGTTTAGCTGTCTAGAAACTCTCCATTTAAAATTATTGCGAAAGTATCTCCAGTCCATATTATTTTACATTTAAATATACATTTTTAGCGGGTAAGGAAACGATTTTTTACTAGTATTTTTATTCCTGTACAAGGGCGGAACTAAAATAGTTATATCTTTAAAAGATAAATTAGTAGCGTACTCTAGTCGTATTATAAAAGTTCCACTTTTTACTAAACAGATATCGTAATTCTTTAGTTAATTCAAACCGAGTTGGAAGCAAACTCTTTGACATAATCTTGTTATTGTTAAATTAGAAGTATTAAAGTTAAGAGAATCCTATGGCTGAGTCCTATCTATTAGAAAAGTTACAATCTGTTGAACAAACCTATGAAGAATTAACCTACCGTCTAGCAGATCCTGACATTGCAACTAACCCTGATGAACTTCAACGGGTAGCTAAGGCACGTTCATCTTTAGAAGAAACTGTTCTTACTTATGAGACTTGGAAAAAGACTCAAGAGGAGTTAACAGAGGCTAAACAAATCTTCAAAGATGCCGGAGGTGATCTTGAAATGAGAGAAATTGCTTCCATGGAGGTAGAGGAGTTACAAAAAAAGTCGGAAGATTTAGAAAAAAGACTAAAAATTCTGTTACTTCCTCGTGATCCTAACGATGATAAGAATATCATGCTAGAAATTCGCGCTGGTACCGGAGGCGATGAGGCCAGTATTTGGGCTGGAGATTTAGTACGTATGTACTCTCGTTATGCAGAAAGTCAGAAATGGATAGTTAAGCTAGTAAGTGAGTCTCTGGCAGATATGGGTGGATTTAAGGAAGCTATTCTTGAAATTCAAGGGGAACAGGTTTATAGCAAACTTAAATTTGAAGCCGGGGTTCATCGGGTACAACGCGTTCCTGTAACAGAAGCAGGAGGACGAATTCACACTTCAACTGCAACGGTGGCAATTATGCCAGAGGTGGATGAAGTGGAAGTCGATATTGATCCTAAAGACATTGAAATATCGACAGCACGTTCAGGGGGGGCAGGGGGACAGAATGTCAATAAGGTAGAAACGGCAGTAGATTTGTTTTATAAACCTTTGGGTATTCGTATTTTCTGTACAGAAGAGCGTTCGCAGCTACAAAACCGTGAACGGGCAATGCAAATTTTGCGGGCAAAGTTGTACGAAGTAAAGTTACGGGAACAACACAACGCGGTTAGTTCAATGCGTAAGTCTCAGGTAGGAACAGGAGCACGTTCTGAGAAAATTCGGACTTATAACTATAAAGACAATCGAATAACGGATCATCGTTTAGGTCAAAATTTTGCTCTTGAGGGAGCTTTGGAAGGAGATATTGAGGATATAATCCAAATTTGTATTAGTCAGGATCAACAGGAACGTTTAGAAGAATTAGTAGCTTCCCCAGAAATAGCTGAGGCAATCAATTAATCAGGTTGATGATGTCTAATTATGATGAAAATCACTTACTATCTTCACGCCGCTATTATTGTTTATAATTTAGAAAAAGCTGAGCATTTTTATGGCTAACTTTTAGGATTAGAAATGATTAATTTTATCTTTATACCGAGGTTTGATATTAATTAGAAGACTATCAACCTTACGATAAATTATCGACAGTAATCTTGCTATGATTTTATGCAATGAAGAGAAATTAGACTGAAACCGTCACATTGCTTTTGCAATTAAGAATCTTAGTGAAACGATATACAAAATTAGAGAGTCCTGGTTTTCTTTTGATAAAAGTAGGTCAAAAAAAGTTGTTCTTATTACCAGAAATTTTAATGGAAATGTAGTTGGCATTAGTAAAGTTTGATATACCATTACAAATATCAAAAATAGTCTCTGTCCACCCTACAAAATAATAATATTGATACTTGACTTTTTAAAAACCCCGTAGTGTGTTAATTCTCTCAATTATTTTATACAAATAAAAAGAAAGCCCAAAGTTTAAAAAACATATTTTGTAGCTAATAATTAAAAACACAAAATTTGTATATTCCAATAATTTTGAATTAATCAATAGTTCTTTAAAACAATATTTAGTATATCTTATGAAGATAAAAATTTTACTTAAATACCCTGTTAAGTTATTAACACAATTATTAAACATTAGTCTAAGTTCTTAAATATATCACTTTAAGGTTTTTAAAAAAATAATTTATTCATAAAAACACTCAGTTTTTGGGGTTAAAAAATCACCAAAAATTACAGATATTTCAGGTTAATAAAATTTATAAATAAAAATTATATGATAATTACTTACTCATATCTTCCAATTAATCCAAATGTTAAAATTGCCCATATCTCGATACAAGTAATAATAAAAAAATATGTGTATTTTTTATTTACATTTTTGCAAAAAAAATAACTATAATTAACACTATTAATTACTATTAATCTTCAAGAAGAGGTCAACCGAAAAAGTCAATTATAAAACTTGGGAATGTGTTTCAAATTACATCTTAGTTAAGAATAATTAATTTAATATCAGCATTTCGTAGAAATTGCTGTTTAAAGTCGACGATAATTTTGTTAAAAGTGCACTTTTGGTTGATAGAGATGAATTAAGCTTGGTTTTACTTCTTAGCAACACTCTATAGGTCAGTAATTAAGTCGAAAGTCCTATCGTTGTTATGAGACTAGCCTAGATCATATTCGCCCTCGAGAACGGCTATGATGTCGGAACAAACATGCTGTCCGTTATAACTACGGATATCAGCTTCAACCTTAATAGAAATGCCGAGATTGCTTAAAGAAGCGTTTAAGATGACAGTATTTGTGATATTCAGTACGCGGAGTACTAAAGTGAGATATTTTAGATTTCCTCCAGAAGAATAGAAGACAACAATAATTTATGATTTGCCATCTTACTAAATAGGAACCAGTTTTTGACCACACTGTTAACACAAAGTTAGCCTTTTGTCTTGTTAGAAAATAGTAGAAAACTTGTTAGAACTCCAATCGTTAATATTCAGCAACAGAGGCTGAAGTGGGTTGTGCGCATTATCTTGCCAGGACTAAAGGGTTGTTACCTCTTCAGTCATTGTCGGCGATAGAGATAGGATGGATTTAATCGCAACAATAATATCAAGCTATGTTAACTCCCTATTTTAAGCAAAAACATCATGTATTGTAGCTGTTAGAGCCTGCTAAATCTCTACACACAAAAAAACATAAAAAACCTTAGCCAATTTCTCAATATCGAAGCGAAGAATATTCACTCAGAGCAAGTCTTGCTAAGCTAAATATTAAAAACAGCTCGACGTTTATCAAACGCCTTGTTCATAAGAATCCTCTTGATAAGAGATCTACTTGGTTTGCGGTTGCCATCACAAAAACAAGTGATGTTTTTTCTCGTATTCAAGTCAGGAAGGAACCAGAAATACGGCTAAAAGTTCCCTTATTAGAATCAGCAAACCCAGTTCCTCCGAATAAAGGCTTGTCTAATTCATCAATGAAGAAAATGACTGGGGAAATAGATTCGTCCGTCTTGAATGCATTACAAAGGTTTGTCTCGGAATGTCCTATCGTCAAACTATCATAAACTAGTCCCATGTCTAAGTATAATAGGGGCGATCTCCACAAAAGGAAAATAGTTTTGGCAATAAGGAACTTTCCGTACCATCGAACTACGAAAATAAGCATTCTTTTGGGATTGGATAAACTATATTTCCTAGCTCTTTTTGTAAACATATCGGAGCGTTGTTTTAGCCATTTATTTAATTTTTCTAGTCCACCTACTGCATTGATAATTTTATTTTCTTCGATGCAATCCAAAACTTCATTACGATGGATAAGTTGCTTCTTTTCAGACAGAACACTACTTCATCTTCAGTTAAACGATCTGTTTTGACATAGACTTTACAATAAATTTTTTCAGCTTCATCTCTTTTTAATCCTAAATCCATTTTCAGTAGTCTTTTGCGCACTCCTATGTCCGTTCGGTGCATCTTTGTCTTCTCTAGCTGATGGTAGAAAATTTTATTGGGTTCGCTTAAATCTGAAAAAGGAAAATCAAAGACAACAACTCTTTTTTTAATTCAATAGGAATATCTTGTAGCAGAGACATCAAAATAATGATTTTCTCAAGGGAATTGAGATTAGTTTTTACATCTCGCAACCACCGTATATCTTATTAAAGATAAAAAAATTGTGTAAAACTTAATTTCGGAAAACTTTTATCGCTATTTTCCTCATCATAGTCTTATCCGAGATAATTTTAGAGAAAATTGAGAGTACACGAAAGATGACAGTAGAAATGAAGAAGAATACTATTCTGTTTGGTTATGAAGATAAGGCAGTCGAATAGCTAAGGTACTCTACAGATTTGATTAAATTTTAAAAAAGTGATCATAAAAAATATTTTTTATATGTACAAAATAAAGATATTAATCCAATACATGAAGCTACGAACATCGCTAAAAATTGATCTATCTCTGTTTTTTCTTCATAAAGAACACGCTATTTTTATTTTTTTAAATGTTTTGTTGATTCAAAAGAGTATTTTGACATATATTTATATTCTTCTCTTTTAAGAATAGCTACTAAGTCAACTATTTCAATAATTTATTTTTTTGTTATTAGATAAACAAAATCAGTAAAAAAAACAAATAAGTTTATAATTTAAAGTCGTGGTTAGCGGTAAATTTTACAAGCAAAAAATATTAAGCAGAGAATTATTCTAGCAATTTTACCTTCCTATCTTGTTAATCTTAATCACTGAACTTCATGTTCGTAGTGCTCATTCTTAACAAGACAATGGAGAATAGGTAATAAGTTTTTATTTACACTAATAGTATCGTATTTTTTATCTTTACCTAATCTATGAAAGATTTAAATTTACAAAAATGCTAAATTGAAGAATAGTATAAAATATATTGTAGATCCACAAATCACTAAAATTAGATGATTAATGATTACTTATAGATGAAATTTTATTTTTTAATATTATTAAATATAGTTTGAAAAACGGACATTACTACAGACTTTATGTTTTCTTCTTAAAAGACAGTTATTATTCTTTTATATTAAACTAAGTCAAATTGTATATCTATGATCCTATAAATGACACGCCACCATCATTATACTCACTCTCACTCTCACTCTCGTGATAAACATTCTACTACAGTTCATGGACATAATCATAATCCCACTAGTTACAATCGTGCCTTTGTTGTTGGGTTACTGCTTAATGCAAGTTTTGTATTGATTGAATTTATAGGAGGTTTTCTAGCTAACTCAGTTGCCTTAACGGCGGATGCAGGACATAATTTAAGTGATGTTTTAGGGTTGACTTTAGCATGGTCCGCTAATTTGGTCGCCCGCCGACAACCATCGAGTCGAAAGACCTATGGTTGGCGAAAATCATCAATTTTAGCTGCATTTTTGAATGCAGTATCTTTATTACTAGTAACAGGGGGAATAGCTTGGGAGGCGCTTGAGCGATTATTCTATCCTAAGGATGTACAAAGTAATACAATTATTTGGATAGCGGCGATAGGTATTATTATTAATGTTGGCACTGCCTTAATGTTTTTCTCAGGTCGTCGAAATGATATAAATATTAAGGCCGCATTTTCCCATATGATAGCCGATGCTATGGTGTCGGTTGGGGTTGTTTTTGCAGGAATTGGAATTCTTTTAACCCATTGGTCTTGGCTAGATCCAGCCTTTAGTTTAATTATTAGTATATTGATTATTCTCAACACCTGGGAACTGTTAAAAGAATCCTTTCACTTAGTAGTTGATGGAGTTCCTAATAAAATTGATGAACGTGCTGTTTACACTTATTTATCTGAATTTCCAGGTGTAACTCAAATTCATGACTTGCATATTTGGGGAATTAGTACCACAGAAACTGCCTTAACAGCACATTTAATTATTCCTCAAGGTCATCCAGGCGACAAATTTTTATCACAAATTTGTCAGGAGTTACATAACAACTTTGGCATCGATCATTCAACACTCCAAGTTGAACTAGGCGATTCACAATATCCTTGTATATTAGAACCAACGGAGAGAGTTTAATCGTAAATAATCAATATTTTTGATTAACAAACAATAAATCAAAAAACTATTTTAATTTTTAAGGAGAATTGTATGTCTTTTGTTGGTTTACATATTCACAGTGAGTATAGTCTACTTGATGGAGCGTCTCAACTCAATGCTTTAGTTGATCGTGCTTTGGAATTAGAAATGCCAGCGATTGCTCTAACGGATCATGGAGTAATGTATGGAGTGATCGAACTCATGAAAGTTTGTCGCAATAAAGGAATTAAACCAATTATCGGCAATGAAATGTATGTTATTAATGAAGATATTGAAGTTAATAAACGTCATCGAAGATACCATCAAGTTGTCTTAGCCAAAAATACCCAAGGCTATAAAAATTTAGTAAAGTTAACAACTATATCTCACCTTAAAGGTATTCAGGGAAAGGGGATTTTTTCTCGTCCTTGTATCAATAAAAAATTATTAGAGCAATATCACGAAGGGTTAATTGTTACTAGTGCTTGTATAGGAGGCGAAATTCCCCAAAAAATTTTAGCAGGAGATTTGAAAGAGGCTAAACAAATTGCTAAATGGTATCAAAAGTTATTTAAAGATGACTTTTACTTAGAAATCCAAGATCATGGTTCACAAGAAGATCGAATTGTTAATCGAGAAATTGTCAAAATTGCTGATAAATTAGACATTAAAATTATTGCAACTAATGATTCTCATTTTATCTCTTGCTATGACGTAGAAGCTCATGATGCGTTACTTTGTATTCAAACGCAAAAGTTAATTACAGAAGATAAACGACTTAGATATAGTGGGACTGAATATCTCAAATCTGCAGAAGAAATGAGGTTATTATTCCGAGATCATCTTCCTGATAGTGTGATTGAAGAGGCAATAAATAATACTTTAGAAGTTGCTAATAAAATTGAACATTACAAAAATATTTTTGGAGAACCTCGCATTCCTAATTATCCCGTTCCTCCAGGACATAATCCCGATAGTTACATTGAAGAAATAACTTGGCAAGGGTTGATAGAAAGATTAAAATGTCGTTCTCGTGAAGAAATACCAGAGAACTATAAGGAAAGATTAGAATATGAATTAAAAATGTTGCAAAGAATGGGATTCTCAACTTATTTTTTAGTAGTTTGGGATTATATTAAATATGCAAGAGATCACAAAATTCCTGTAGGACCTGGAAGAGGATCGGCGGCAGGTTCTCTGGTTGCTTATTCTTTGAAAATAACTAATATAGATCCAGTTCATCACGGACTTTTGTTTGAAAGATTTTTAAATCCTGAACGGAAATCTATGCCCGATGTTGATACAGATTTTTGTATTGAAAGACGAGATGAAATGATTAGATATGTTACCGAAAAATATGGAGAAGCTAATGTTGCTCAAATTATTACTTTTAACCGTATGACTTCTAAGGCTGTTTTAAAAGATGTGGCTAGAGTATTAAATATTCCTTATGCAGACTCCGACAAAATGGCGAAAATGATTCCAGTTTCACGGGGAAAACCCACTAAATTAAAAGTAATGATTTCTGATGAAACACCAGAGCTAAAATTTAAAGAAGCTTATGATAGTCAAGAAGTAGATATTAAAGATGATAAAGGAAATGTGATTGGTCAAATCCCTGTACGTAATTGGGTGGAGATGGCAATTCGCATAGAAGGAACCAATAAGACCTTTGGAGTTCATGCTGCAGGTGTAGTTATTTCTTCTGAACCTTTAGACGAAGTTGTCCCCCTTCAAAAGAATAATGAAGGAGCAGTTATTACTCAGTATTTTATGGAAGATTTAGAGTCCCTCGGGTTGTTAAAAATGGACTTTTTGGGGTTAAGAAATTTAACAACTATTCAGAAAACAGCAGATTTAATTAAGCAAAATAGAAATATAGATTTAGATTTAGATCAACTACCTTTAGAAGAAAGAAAAGCTTTACAAATTATTGCTAAAGGAACTGCTAAAAAACTTCCAGGTGATATAGAGAAAACATATAAACTTTTAGCAAGAGGAGACTTAGAAGGAATTTTTCAGTTAGAATCATCAGGAATGAAGCAGATAGTTAAAGATCTAAAACCATCAGGAATTGAAGATATTTCCTCTATTTTAGCTCTTTATCGTCCTGGACCCTTGGATGCTGGACTTATTCCTAAATTTATTGATCGTAAACATGGAAAAGAAGCGATTCAATATGAACATCCTTTATTAGAATCCATTCTTGAGGAAACCTATGCTGTCTTAGTTTATCAAGAACAAATTATGAAGATGGCGCAAGATCTAGCGGGTTATTCTTTAGGAGAAGCAGACCTGTTACGTCGCGCAATGGGAAAAAAGAAAATCTCAGAAATGAAAAAGCATCGAGAGATTTTTATTGATGGGTCAACTAAAAATGGGGTTCCTAGAAATGTTGCAGAAAATTTGTATGAACAAATGGTTAAGTTTGCGGAATATTGCTTGAGTTATGATACAAAGATATTGACTGTCGAATATGGAGCAATTTCCATAGGTAAAGTGGTAGAGGAAAGTCTCGACTGTACTGTTTATACAGTAGACAAAAATGGCTTTGTTTATACTCAACCTATTCAACAATGGCATTCACGAGGTAAACAAGAAATATTTGAATATTGTCTTGAGGACGGTTCCATCATTCGAGCAACAAAAGACCATAAATTTATGACCACCGAAGGTAAAATGTACCCTATTCATGACATCTTCGAACAAGGATTAGAGTTGAGGAAAATTACCCCCCAGTTCAGTGATAACAAAACCTCGCCAAATCGAAAATTATAATAAAAAGTTTTAGGGGTTTTCTAAACCGAGCACCACGAACCGACTGTATTCTGTAAAACCTGTGAAGCAAAACAGCCAGCTTTTGTTTATTATGACCTTGTAGCAATCAATCTTAAGAAAGTCAGTTTTATTAACTCAATTATGATGCTTATTTGCAGATCACAAAGTACTTGAATCTAAACTTTGTGCGGCCTCAGGCGTTAAGGGTAAATGCAGCCCGCACTCTTGCTTCAGCCCGTGAAAACGACCATCCCGCTCGCTTTTATCTCCTGCTATCATAGGACGACTTGAATGCCAATCTCCGACAGATACATATCCTTTCTCAAAATAGGGATGATAGGGTAAATTGTGAACTGTTAAATACTGATAAACATCACGGGAATCCCAATGTAGAATCGGATGAACCTTATAATGGTTTCCTTGTTGTTCTACTCGTTCTAAAGATTCCCGATGACTCGTTTGAGTTCGACGTAACCCTGCTAACCAAGCTGTAGCATTTAATTCGAGTAACGCCCTTTGCATTGGTTCTACTTTACGGATGTGATCATATAGGTTAAGAGATTCTAAATCCTTTTTGTCCCACAGTTTCCCATAAAGAGCTTCCATACGGCCTGGGGTAAGAGGAGATTGATATATTCTCAAATTAAGGTTTAACTGTTTGCTTAATTCTTCAGCAAAACGATAGGTTTCCGCCGGAAGATACCCAGTGTCGACCCAAATCACCGGAATATGAGGTACAATTTGAGTTACTAAATGGAGCATAACTGCCGCTTGGATACCAAAGCTGGTACTCATCACCAATCTATCCCCGAATGTATTGGCAGACCATTCAACCACATTTTTGGCATTAGCATTTGATAGGAGTTGATTGGTTGCTTGTAAATCAAGACCAGGTTTAAGAATTTCGGGAGTGTGATGTGGTTGAGGACCCTGAACGGAGATAGCTTGGGTACCATTTACTTGCATTTGGGAGTTGAGCAGATCAATGTGGGGCATTCGGTAACTGTTTCCCTGGTGTTCAACAATCTTAACGTTAAGTAATGGTATCCATCAAAATTAAACGATCCCATTGACGTCCTCACCGTCAATTGCCAACGCAATTGTTAATGGGATTTG
This sequence comes from cyanobacterium endosymbiont of Rhopalodia gibberula, assembly GCF_003574135.1. Classification (GTDB taxonomy): domain Bacteria; phylum Cyanobacteriota; class Cyanobacteriia; order Cyanobacteriales; family Microcystaceae; genus Rippkaea. Next base: position 767,856 of record NZ_AP018341.1, read on the forward strand.
GCGACTTGACATCTAGGTTTTTGATCCTTCTAAAATTTGATTTTAACCAAAATTTAGTGTAGTCATAGCCCCATTGTATCGTAGTTCCAAAAAGGACAACTCCTGTAGCTAATTTATTAGCTTTTTTTAAGATTGAGCTTGACTAAAATACTTAATCGATAGACCCAAGAGTCATTGAGCGATATGATTGTCTAGGAACTGTAACTGATGTGACTTGAGTTGACAGACCCACTTAAATCAATCATGTTGCAAAAAACATTCTGCTGTCGGACAGCCAGTGGAAGTGAAACAAATGCTTGTAGAGGGGAATTTGGAGCGAGTTTAGAAACCTTGCTTTCTAAATTAGACAAACCCAATGAAGCAAAAATCCTGCGCGGTTACACCGGTGGGAATATCAATTTAAACATAAACTCTAGGTTCAATTCAATAGTAGCAACAGAGGGATGACTTACCACCGAGTATTAGTTAAACTAAGCGGCGAGGCCTTGATGGGCAACCTAGGCTATGGCATTGATCCTAAAGTGGTAGCCGAAATTGCTCAAGAAATTTCAGATGTCATTGAACATGGCACCCAGTTGGCTATCGTTGTTGGGGGAGGGAACATCTTTCGTGGAGTCAAAGCGGCTTCGGCCGGTATGGATCGAGCGACAGCTGACTACATTGGTATGATTGCTACAGTTATGAATGCTATGACGTTGCAAGATGCCCTCGAACAGATGGGAATCCCCACACGGGTCCTGACAGCAATCGCTATGCAGGAAGTAGCTGAACCCTATATACGTCGTCGTGCTATTCGCCATCTTGAAAAGGGACGCGTAGTTATTTTTGGGGCTGGATCAGGAAATCCCTTTTTTACCACTGACACCACGGCCGCACTCCGGGCTGCTGAAATTGATGCAGAGGCGGTTTTTAAGGCTACAAAAGTCGATGGGATTTACGATAGTGATCCCAATATTAATCCGAAGGCTCGTCGTTATCAAAGTCTGACCTACGGTCATGTATTAGCCAATGATCTACGGGTAATGGATGGAACGGCGATCGCCCTTTGTAAAGAAAATAATATCCCAATCGTTGTCTTTGATCTCTCGGTTCGAGGCAACATCCTTCGAGCTATCAAAGGAGAAGCGGTTGGAACACTTGTGGGAGGTTTATGTGAAGTTAGCTGAACTTGAAGATAATATGCAAAAATCCATTGAGTCCACTCAACGGTCTTTCAATACCATTAGAACAGGAAGGGCTAACGCTTCACTTCTTGATAGAATAACAGTTGAATACTATGGGACAGAAACTCCCCTAAATCAACTAGCCAATATTAGTATTCCTGATGCCAGTAGCATCAATATATTACCCTACGATAAGAGTAGTATGGGAGCAATTGAAAAAGCTGTTAGCCTTTCAGATATTGGTTTAACCCCAAATAATGATGGTAAAGTCATTCGTTTAAATATCCCTCCCTTAACGGAAGAACGGCGTAAAGAAATGGTCAAATTAGCTGGAAAGTTAGCCGAAGAGGGGAAGGTGGCCATTCGCAATATCCGTCGAGAGTCCATTGATACAATTCGTAAACAAGAAAAAAATAATGATATTTCTGAGGATGAATCTCGTGATTTACAGAATGAGATTCAGAAGATAACTGATAAATTTACGACGAGAATCGACGACTTGTTAAAAATCAAGGAAAAAGATATTATGACAGTCTAATTAGCTGGGTACTATGTATAATTGCCTGAAGTCAATCTCAGTAAGGAATTGACCTCATCAGTGTCAATATTAAGCCTCTACTAGAATAGGAACTCTATCAACAAAAATCAACCTCCTGCTTTCAAAAAGCAGGAGGTGTCGGAGTCAGCATTGAGCTAAGAAAATCATTTATAAAATGAATAAATGTCTATGAAATTTAGAGCAATCACGACTGTTATAATTTCCTTTCTACTATCGCTGTTAAATTTGGTTAATTACTCTATTGAGGACTGCCCTTACTTAAATCAGAGTATTCAAAATGGACTATCAAGACTATCCCTTTGAACTAGCTGAAGAGCGCTTCAATAACCGCAGCGCTATGTCTTCGTCAAGTATTATATAGCGACCAGAAAAGTTCAAAATATTTTAGAAAAAACTGTTTTTTATACTAAATACTTTTAGGCGAATTTTAAACACGAATGATGAGCCAATATTGTAACATCTAAATAGTGTTGGTCCAATTACTGAAGTTCCACCAGGGGTCAGCAAGTTCAACCTAAGGATTACGGTTCCAGCCAATCGACTGACCCCCCTTAAACTAAAGCAATTTAAAGCGTTTGAGTTCACCACTAAAATGACCTCTATTTTCTAGAAAAATGAAGCCTATAATGCCTACTTAAGCTAGAAGATAGCAGGAACCTGGGTCAGTATAGAAGAAATAAATTGCAATGCTAAAATTGCCAAAAGGGGAGACATATCCAAGCCGCCCAAGGGGGGGATAATCGACCGAAAAATGTTGAGATAGGGATCAGTAATGGGGCTCAAAAAGGCCATTAAACTGTAGGCCCACTCAGTAGTTTGGAACCAAGAGAGTAAGATTCTAATAAAGATCAACAGTAAGTATATATTGATGAAGTTGATCAAAGTTTCAATAATTAACGCAGCGGCCATAAGTTACAATCCTCCTTAATAAATCGATCACTGTTGTACAGGCTGATCTTATATCAAATTCGATTCTTCAATTATAAATGGAGGGGAACACCTTCCCCAATTGAGCTGATCACGATTATATCAAAAGCTGTTTCAAACAGTTCTTAAGTAAGTTTTGTTTTAACCGACTCTTGAACTTTTTTTCATCAACTTTGCCCCTTAACTATTACGTATAGCTAGTTTTATTATTTTTTACATATCTTTAAGGGACGTTGCACCGATATTTACAATAATTTCGTCAATAATTTAGTTAATTTCGTATTCACAGACTCGGGCTAGTGAATAAGTTGCAATAAAATGCTATCTATCTATGAAACTGGTAGCGGCGGGGTTGATTCCTTGACTGGCTACTCCTCAACTTGATTAATTGACTAACTTGAGATCCTCAAAAACATGTTAGTCCATTAATTCTACCTATCTCAATTTACATTTTCAGACTAAAGCAGTTTCGCAGTCTCGCGATAGGTATAGTTTTAGAAAAATCTACAAACTACCTTAGCTTAGTCAAAAACTATTGCGAATTCGTTTTGGCGGCTGAAAAAATAGAACAGCTCAATGTGTCAGTTGCCATGATAAACTGGTTCAAAATTTTTTTTAAAATGAATAGATTTAATTACTGGGAGTTGTAGCTGCCGGAGAAGTTCCAAAAGGCACATCAACAAATCCTAATTCATACAACTGTTGATAACATTTTTTTCCTAAATCAGTTGTAGGATTTTGGGAACGAATAACTTGAATCAACAAAGGAACAGCCAATTCTGGTTTGTCTTGTGCTCGGTGAACAAGAGCCAATTGATAAGTGGCAGAATCTCTCATCTGACCTGTTTTTAGCGCACTATTACGTTGAGATTCATAAATCTTACTATCAATTCCTGAAAAACTCTTGGCTAGTTGTAAATAGAAATTAGACAACTGATTGAAAATCTTGCGAGCTTGCTGGAGTTTATTAGCCGCTAGGTCATAGTTTTCAGCATTAACAGCTTCATTAGCCTCTGAAACTAGTCTTTGAGCTCCTTGTGAGCTAAGTAAACTGTCAGCTTGAGTTAGGGGACGCAAATTAGTAGGATCACTAGGATCTTCATCTGTGATTTCCCCTCCATTATCTGGGGTAGCTCCAAGCAGCTCACCATTATCCTGGCTAATAGGGGACGTTTGAGCTTGGATTGGATGTAATTGGGTGATTCCCAAGGCTAGTAAGGCAACCATTAGACGATTCAAACTAAAGCAGCGCATTAACACCTTTAACATAACAGAACTCGCTCGAGCCGAGTTTTGGTAAAACAACTTATGAAGACTCGAGACATCTTAACATTTGTCTTCCCTCATTAGTTAATTTTTTTACAAAAAGCCACTCAAACTAAAGGAAGTTATAGCTCAATTTTGCATCAAGAATTGAGTAAATTTAATTGCTCCTTAAGGATGTTAGTAAGCTCAGTTGCTGCTCCTGTCCTTCCTCTAACCTGTAATAAGCGATCGCGGATTTTTGTTAGTTTGATAGGATTAGCTAACCAATCTAGTATTAATTCTGCGACATCGGTCGGTTGAAGTTCCCCCACTAATTCCGGCACAATTTCTTCATTAGCCCAAAGATTAGGCCAAGCAAATAATCGTCCCTGTTTAAGTACCATTAAATTAATAGTTTTAGCCAAAATTCTTCCCACTAAAGGTAAACTGGCTAAAATCCCTGGAATCCCGTCCCAAGTCCGCATAGCATCAAGTTGTTGGGTAGGGAGTAAGACAATCATGGGAATCCCTAATGCTCCTAATTCAGCTGTGTTAGCCCCTACAGTAGTTAAGGCTAAACAACAATGACAGAGGTAATTATAGGCTGGAAATTGGGTAATCAATTCTACTTGAAGTCCATTAGAAGTCTCTAGTCGAGGAGAAGGAGATGAGTCAGCACTAGCCATGACTAATTTTGCACACACTCCCCCCATCTTCATTACCATAGGATTTTGACTCGAATTAGCAAAGCCGGCTAGGGTGTATAAATCCAAGGTGGGGGCAACAGGAAGAATAAAGCGAGTTTTGGGATTTTGTTGATAAACTTGTTCCGCAATTGCCAAACATAAAGGAATCCCCTGCATTAATTTTCCTGGTTTCGATCCAGGTAAAATTGCAATGGTGGGGAAAGGAGCAATTTGGGATGAACTTACAGAAGTTGGAGTCAAATCAGCCATTAGATCCCCTACTACGGTCAGTTTATGTTTATGGGATTTGGGAATAGGCTTAATCACATCTGTATTCATGACTCCAAAACGATCAATCCAACGATACCAACGAGCTTCCCGTTCCGCATAAATGACGGTGCGGTATCCTAACCGTTTACCGAGTAGTATTGGATAAAATTGATCACCCCCCAGAAATAAGACAATGCCATGTTTATGCCAGTTCCAATTCTCAGCAGTTTTTCCCCAGAATAAAAAATTAAAAAAATGTTCACTTGACTGAACCCGATCAACTTCCAGGTAACGACGCGCGATAGCAGCTTCTTGCCCAGTAGCATGAGGACAAGGGGATAAAACCACAGAAATCCGCACTTGGGAGCTATTACAGCCTATAATTTCCCGTATAGCTTTCACCACAGGACGCACCCAAGTGGTCACTTCCCCTGGTCCGTTAGACAAAATCAGAATATCAGCTGGTTGCATTAATAGTTGTCAATCCTTTTTTGCAAGAATACCTCATCTTCATAAGATTTTAAGCGCAGCAATCGCTTCTCTTACAAAAGTTTTTCTATCGAAGTTTTGACACCTACAGGATTATCTTATTTTCTCCCCATAATGGAAAGACATTTGTTATCCTAAGACCCAATGAGTGAATTTACTTAATCTGCTTCTAAAACGTCTTTGGCTAACGAAATCAATTATGAATAAAAATCATTTATTTTCTGCAATCTTTTTTTCTAAGCGTCTGATTTCTACTTTAATTTTGTCTGGTTGTTTATTCACTGGTGTTCAGGCTCTGACTTGGGCAGGGAGTAATCCTGGACTGACAATTTTCAGTGGAGTTGAGAACCGTAAAGATATTCTCGATTATCATTTGGACTTTAATGGCCGCCCTAGACAAGTGGGAGAACGGTATAGACTCTATGTCCCAGGAAAAAAATTGACTCAAGGAGCAAGTAAATTTTTTATTTCTTATCTTGAAAGGCCTAAATTCGATGGAAAATTTAATCTTGATAAAGTAGAAGTTCGTGTTGATGGAGAGTCTTTACCCCTAAAGGATGTCTATTGGGATAAAGAAAGTCGTGTCGTCGAAATTGAGCTAGAAACACCTATCGAGGCTAGTCAAAAAGCAGAAATTGTCTTTTCTGGCGTAAAAAATCCTAGCAATGGCACTTATTACTTAATTTGTGACGTTCTGAGTTCAGGAGATATCCCCATTCGTATGTATGTAGGAACTTGGATTGTATCAATTGAAAGAGTTTAAGTTTTTAATGGTCAAAATTTTTGAATAAAGATTAGACGTTAATAAGGGTTAACGGCTGTTGACCCTTATTCAGTTAAACGAATTAAGTTAGATCTACTCTTCATTGGAAGTTTATACATGTATTCAAACGATTTTTTAAAATAAATGCCTTTATCTATTATTTTAGATTTTTTAAAGCTTTAGCTATCTAAAGTAACGTCACTATTAAATTTAGATATTTTTGAAGTTTACAAGTTATTAAAAAATTTTTTTGAACAACCTCTATAGCCTTCCGTCCCATCTTTATTCAAAGAGGTTTGACAGAAAGTTGTGCAGAGAAAAGTAAGTAGTATTTATTAAGATCAGGTACGTTGGAGGTAAAATTTTGTCTTGAGTTTTGACTAAATAATTATGTGCTCCATAGCACTACGCAAAAATATTAGGGTGGTTTATAAAAACAATGTCTACATGTTCTCTAACTAGTTTAAATTTAAATGATATTCGTATAAGTCAAATTTTTATAAAAAACTATTATTTTTTAATTTTGTTTAAGTTTGGTAGAGTAAGGTAGAAGGTATTAATGCAATTTAATATAAAAAAATACCTCCTAGTTTCAATTAATAAATTAAACGTTAATATAACTAAGTTTTAAATAAATCTCTATTAGAGATTCTCTCAAGAGTTAAATTAGTAATTTTCATAAATACTTCTTTAATTTTTTTGTGTTGACAAGTATTCTTTCTTAACTTTAGTATTTAATTGCTTATTTTTTAAGTTAAAAACTAAATTAATATTTTTATATATTGCTATATAATCTATATATTTAATAGCAAAAAAAATTAAAGAAAATACAACAGATTCTGAAAAGTCTAAGATTTTACTTCTAAATAAAAAAATATTAATCGCTATTTTTGTAATAAGGAAAAAAAGCAAGTTTATTTTAACATAAAAGATAGAAATATTAACAAATATATAAACATTATATAGTGTATTATTTAAGCTGGAAGATTTTTATTGAGTGTCTCCCAAATTATAATTATACTATTTTAGTAGTAAAAAAATATACTGTAATCTGTTTAAGATTTTAACTTAGTTAATAGCCAAAATAATATTTTAATATTTTTGTAATAAAAAATTTATTTTTTATTACAAAAAAGCCGGTGAATTAAGTAATTAAACATAAGATTACTTTATACTTATTCCTAAGTTAACTTCAAATTTAATTGAAATATTTTTTAAAATCTAGATATTTTAGACTAAAAAATTTATAAAAAGAAATGATTAATAATATTTTATTTTTTTATAATTTCTAACTGAAACGGTTAATGACCAACTTGAACATATATTTTACATTCAAAGAAATATTGAAGTGTTTGGAACTGTTTTATTAAGTTTTTTTGTCGATTGACCACTTATACTTAATTTACCTAAAAAATTTTTTCTCTATTTTTTAATCTCATCGAACTCATATTTTGTTAACCGATTGGCCTATTTTAACAAGCAACTAATTCATAATTCATCTCTTTTTAGAGAATTTACCACAAAATATGTACAGTGATCAATCCCTGGTCAATAAATTACCCCTAAATAACCTCAACTAATAAGTTTTTACTAAGTAGTTTTTAGTATCAATTTTAATGGGTATTTTTTCATATAGACTCTGTTTAATATAACTGATATTTTTGGAAACTGTTTAATATTATGATTCTTCTGTTTTTTTTAGTTTATTTAGAAACTGTTTTATATTTTAGACGTTATATTCTCTTTTTTTTACCTTACTAAACATTTTATAATTCTATTAATCAAAATATGTTTTGCCGACGAATTGTTGAACAATGTCCTAATTATTTTCAGTACTGCTATTATTTCCTAATAAACCTTTAATTTAAAGTCTAGATATAATCTAACTTCGCTTTGTAAATACAGAATGGGTTGGCATTGTTCGTAAATATCCCATTTCTGAATATTAACTATTGTTTGTGACTGAAACTTCTGTAGAGATAAACTTTAGGTTATGTTTTTACAAAAATAGAATAGTCTTAATCAAACTATCAAAAGATTCACCTCTGTATAATCGTTGATATTAGTTCTTAATCCTACTGACAAAACTTTTCAACGACTCTAACAAAGATTTCAACTCCTATTAATAATGCTGTTTCATCAAAATCAAAACGAGGATGATGGTGAGGATAGGTAAACCCTTTATTTTGATTAGATGACCCCAAGAAAAAGTAGCATCCTGGGATTTCTTGTAAAAAGAAAGATATATCTTCTCCTCCCATAGTTTGACAAGAAGAAATGATTCTGGCGGGAGTTTCCATAACATCCATAGCTACTGAGAGCACTAAATCTGCCATCTTTTCATCATTAATAACTGGAGGATACAACCACCAGTAATCTAGCTCATAGGTTGCACCAAAGGTTTGACAAATTCCCACGACAATCTCTTCTATACGTTGACCAAAATATCCTTTTAAATTAGGATTAAAATAGCGCACAGTACCACTCATCTTAGCCTTATCTGCAATTATATTTAATCCCGTTCCTGCATGAAGTTCTCCTACTGTAATGACGGCCGAGTCAAGAGGATTGACATTACGCGAAACAATTGTTTGTAAAGCACTGACAATTTGCGCACTAACTACCACAGAGTCTACAGTTTGATCAGGCATTGCCCCATGCCCACCTTTTCCGAAAATATTTAGGCGAAAACATTCTACTGCTGCCATCAACGGTCCACTGCTTACCCCCACTGTCCCTAGAGGGAAATTATTCCATAGGTGTAATCCAATAATGGCATCTACATCAGGGTTTTTGAGTACTCCTTCCTCAATCATCAATTTTGCCCCTCCTGGACTTTCTTCAGCGGGTTGGAAAATGATTTTAACAGTTCCTTTAAAATTATGGCGATGGTGCCACAGATAATCAGCCGTTCCCAGAGCAATCGCCGTGTGCCCATCGTGCCCACAGGCGTGCATTACGCCACTGTTTTGGGAACGATAAGAAACTTCATTTTCTTCTTGAATAGGTAAAGCGTCTATATCGGACCGAATTGCTAAAATTGGTCCAGGATAGGGACTGGTAATAGTGGCGACAATTCCTGTTTTAGCAATTCCTGTTTGATGAGGAATACCTATTTTTGTTAAAGTTTGGGTTATAAACGCCCCCGTTGCTTGTTCTTGAAATCCCAATTCTGGTTGAATATGAAATTGTCTGCGCCATTGAACTAATTTTGATCGACAAGAACGAATATCTAAGCGAATTTTAGAGAAGTTAATGCTAGGAATCAAAGGAATTTTAGATAAAGTCATCGGTGGAAACAAACATATCAAATATACTGCTCTATTCTAGATAGAATACAAAAAAATATTCTACCTAATTTAGGATGATAAATCAAACAATTATAAATAACAAACAGGAAATAGTTGAGAGAAAAATACATTAAATAAATTCAATGACTTAATAATTTAGTAAAAAGGTATCTACATTGTGTAGAAGTACTATTTATCTCCTAAGATTTTTTCTAAAAAACTAGATTGCACAAATTAAAACAAGTCTCAAATTAAATCTAAACATGGTTGAAGGCTATAAACAGAAAACTATATAGGGAGAAAAATGCAAAATTTTTAAATCTAGCGAAAGGTTTAACTGAATCAAAGACAAAAATTGTCTAATTTTGTGTGAAGGGGTAGGACTTATGCTAAAGAAGAGAGGCAGAAATAATTCTTGATTTTATTAAAAGGGGAAAGTAGAATGATTATTGATCTTATAAAAAAACTAGAAAGTTAAAATTATTTTGTCATTTCCTGTCTCCTCCTTCTTAAGATTTAAGATCCTTGATTATTCTCTAAGAGAAGATTATAATTATATTCGCTTCAAGGATAAAAATATAAATATTTTTAATATTAATTATTTAAAGAAGTTTTTGAAATGACTAGACTAGAATAAATATCACGCATTTTTATAGATTTTGTAAATTGAAGAAAGCATCAATTAGCAGTAAGTCTAAAACTTCTTGGCTATAGAGACAAAAAAGGGATTTCAATGGTACACTCTAATGGTATTTCGGTAAACTTAAGGGTAAGCTTATGTACAATCCCTCTTTGCGCCAAGAACCACGTTATGAACCGGCTGTGGTAATTCCAATTAAATATGATTCATCTATTCTAGATTGGTTAAAAGCCAATGATCGTCTGATTCCCCGCGAACAAGAAGACATTAAAAATACTCTGAAAGAGGATGAAGAAATCTCAGAATTGATGGATGTTGATGATAGCTATGATGATGATGACGATGATATTAATTTAGACGAAGACTAAGTTAGTCTATCTATATCTATCTATCAACCTCACGCTGTATTGTCTGTGTTGATTGTTGTTCGATTCTAAATATTTAAGGTAGTTGTGGACGCTAAATTCTCCCCTTCAACCCTCTTTACAAAACCATCAGGGACCTTTCTATTAGTTCTACTAATAGTACTGTTAAACATTTTAAGTTTAGGGTTAGCTCAACTTGTAGGGCAACCAATTTGCTTTAGCCTGAAACTTATGTTTCCTCTTGGTATCTCCGCCACTATTAGTGCAATTCTTGGTTATGGGATCGTTCCCCTACTACGGCGACTTAAAGCTGGACAAATTATCCAAGAGGACGGTCCTCGAGCTCACTTAACTAAAGCGGGAACCCCAACCATGGGGGGAATTTTTTTTATACCTGTTGGAGTGATTGTAGCTCTAGTCTGGACAAACTTTAATCCAACTGTTATTGCTGTTTCAACCGTTACTCTTGCTTATCTTGGCATTGGTTGGATAGATGACTGGCAGATTTTACGACAAAAATCCAATAAAGGGATTAGCCCTTGGGTGAAATTTATTCTACAAATCGCAGTCGCTATTGTTTTTTGTTTTTGGGTGTTTCAGAGTCAACCGTCTAGCATTACTGATATTATCCTTCCTGACAATCTTATTTTGCATTTAGGACTTTTCTTTTGGTTAATTGCAGTATTTGTCTTAGTAGCTGAGAGTAATGCCACTAACCTCACTGATGGGATAGACGGCTTAGCTGCAGGAAATGGGTCCTTAGCTTTTTTAGGGTTAGGAGTATTAGTAGGTTCTGACAACTCAGGATTAACGATTTTCTGTGCTTGTCTGAGTGGAGGATGTTTAGGATTTGTCGTACACAACCGTAACCCCGCTAAGGTTTTTATGGGGGATACAGGTTCTCTTGCATTAGGGGGTTCCCTTGGGGCAGTGGGTATTCTTAGTAGCAATCTTTGGGGATTGTTTATCATTAGTGGGATTTTCTTTGTTGAAGCTCTCTCAGTTATTGCCCAAGTTACCTACTATAAGGCAACTAAAGGACCTGATAGACAAGGCAAGCGATTGTTAAAAATGGCTCCGTTGCATCATCATCTAGAATTGAGTGGTTGGGCTGAAACCAAAATTGTAGGGATATTTTACCTAGTTAATGCAGGACTGGTAGTGTTAGCTGTAGTTTTAACCTAGTCCATTAGGAATGAATTGGGTAAAATTCTCAAGAGTTTTAAGCTGAGGTGATTTTTTATATTGATCGCAACGCAACCATAATAAATATTCCACGTTTCCCCCAGGTCGGGTAATAGGAGATTCAGTTAGCCCGTGATAGTACCACCCCAGAGAACAAGCAGCTTGTAGAACTTGGTCAATAGCTTGGGCGTGATCTTTGGGATTACGAACAATCCCTTTTTTTCCAACCCGCGATCGCCCTACTTCAAACTGAGGTTTGACCAACAAAATGACTTCTTTGGGAACTACTAACAAATTCCACAGGGGTTCTAATAATTTAGTTAAAGAGATAAACGAAACATCCATTACCCCTAAGTCAGCTTGAGGACTATCTCCATATAAATCATCGGGGGTTAAATAGCGGAAATTAGTTCTTTCTTTCAAAAGAACCCGCTCGTCTCGACGTAGACGCCATGCTACTTGCCCATAACCTACATCTATTCCATAAATCTGTTTTGCCCCAGCCTGTAATAGACAATCGGTAAACCCTCCTGTAGAAATACCGCCATCTAGACAAATTCGCCCTGATATAGCTATCTTAAAAGTATTTACAGCTTTTTCGAGCTTAAAACCTCCACGAGAAACATAACGGGCTTTAGCTTGTAGTTGAATGTCGGCTGTAATGTCGACTCTGGTTCCTGGTTTATCAATAACTTGCTGATGTACCTTAACTTCTCCAGCTAGAATAAATCCCTGGGCTTCTTGACGGGAAGAACACAAATTCTTATTAACTAATAAAATATCGAGGCGTTGTTTACTCACAGATTTTACTTTTGAATTTTTGTAAAAATTTTATTTATCTAAATTATAAAAAGAAACATGTATTTTTCTATAAAAATACATGTTTCTTTGACTGAGTAGATGGCTATCAATAAACCCCAGAAGGGGTAAATTACTTTTTATCTTTATACTTAAGTAAGTAGAGTTAAATTTATATTGATTCAATTAATACTTTGTGGATCAGCTCTTTTGAATAAGACCTTATTTAACTATTCTAGTGAAATCACATCCAAACATACTTCCAGTAAAAGTATAAGTTTGTACTTGGTGTCATCATTTTTTATCCTGTTTTATACTAGGCTATGAGTTTTTAGAAAAAATAAACATAACTATCTTCCTTAAGATTGTTTTAGTTTAAGTTAAATTGAAATACTCGTAGGTACTAAGTAATTATTCTTAATAATTACCACGTCTATTTCTTAGTTTTTGCCATGTTCTTCAGTTTCATTTACCTCTTTATCTAAAATCTTTCTGTTTTTCTTATATTCTTTTTCTGTAGGACATAAATCAATTCTTATCCTCACTTTTATTGCTTTCTATATTAAAGTTATTTTTTTAAAATTTTAGATAACTGTTGACCATTATAGATTTTTTTATCGTCTTTTCAACTATCTCTCTTCAAGAGATTTTATATTTTATTTCTTCCAAGTTATCTTCTTTATACTCCTCAAGGAATCTCACAATTCTCCTTTTGCTTTAATAATCTATCCAGAGATTGTTTTTACAATTGTGTTTTGTGATAGGATCAGCCGATCTGTAATTTATTTTAGTTTATATCCTTTTTGATTTAAACATAAAACTTCTGTTACTGTTTATTCTCGAAGAGAATTTTTGTGTTAACTTATAACCATAATAATGCTTATTTTTCTAATTTTATTAGTTAAATCTTTAGAAAGATTGATATTTAAATACTAGCTTTTTTATAAAACATTCCTATTTTATACTCATTGAAATTTACATATGTTACATAAACAAACTACATTATGCTAATAAATATTACATAAAATGTATTAGTATAGTTAGCTATAATTGCTTTTAGCTTTGAATAATTGATGTCATTTTTCCGTTTAAAGGTATTTCTCAAGTTGAAGTTGAGAAAAAATTTATTGAACTCAAATAAATTAAAAAAAGTGGTTATACCGAAATAGTAATGTAGAATTAACTAGTAAAATGCTTGGTTATGGAATTTTATAGTTAAAAATTGAAAAAATTTCTGAATCCATAGACTCTTATTTTAATCAACTTCAATTTATTATTAATATTTTTTACTATTCTTTGAATTGTTTCTTGCTCGAGGCAGGCAATAACTTTTTTAACTCAATGTCTAATTGTTTTACAGCTTTTTCGAGACAACTAATAAGTATTTTAAAACTAATTAATTGATTTCAATAATCATGATATTTAGTTATTAATTTTCTTTTTTATTTAATTGGTATTTTGCGAGGTGATTGATGACGTTTCATATATCTAATTTAGTTTTGTTTTTCTTTTTCAAACATCTCCTCTTTCTTTTTATACAAAATATATTTGCTTTTATTTAGCCTTAACAGAGTGTTTTATTTTTGATCGGTATTTTTAAGTTTTTTTGGCTTCTTATTGAAGAATTTTTATTCAATTATCGAATTAATTGCTAATTTATGTTACTTATAAAAACTTTATTTATTACTATTTAAACCTATGGTGTTAATTTATTTACAATCTTTTTAGAGAATTTTTTAAAATTTATACTAACCTCTTCATTTTCAGTATTTACCTCCTAAACTATTTTTATATTCTTGTTTTTATAATTTCTATGTTTACTATTTTTTATCAGTTATTAGCTGTCTTAACATCTGATTTTTTTCTATTTGTAAGTCTTGATCTTAATTTTTTAAAATTGTTTCTCTTTTTTGTCCATTTACTTAATTTCTTTTGATCATATTCTTAATTTAACTTTTTAAGACCTCTTCAATAATTTTTATCTTAGACTCTATCAGTCTATGTCTTTTTTAAAAAAACTTAACCCTCCTGTAAATTTTTCTTCCCGTTGAACTTTTTTCTAGAAAACACTATTTTCTACACGAAGATAGGGAAACACATTTTCTTTGATTTAAGTGGCCTCTAAGAATAAAATTTACAGTTTGATTCCTTTGAATTCTTAATAGTAAGAAAACTTGATGTTTTTTTTTAAAAACTTATTTGTAATTTTCTTTAGTAAATGAATAAATAGGAAAAGATTTGCTAGCATATCTAAAGTTTTTACTGAGCGAAATCTCATTGATTTTTAGGTGTTTAGCTATTTCGGTAAGATATTGATGAAAACAAATCGGGAAAACTTTGATTTGTTTAAGATAATCTCTGAGAAGTTCAAATTGCCCAGACAAAGGGAGTAATTGCTTAAGAAAAAAAATAGAACTGAGTATAAATATAATAGAGACGAGAACCCCATCATACTTTATGATCCTCAACGTCGATTATTTTGCACGCTGTACAAAATACCTAACAAAGTTGAGATAGCTATCAATATTAGTGCTATACTCCCTGGAAAAAAGCTCAAAATCTTTATTCCTCTCAATATATAGAATGTGAGTGTTATTAGTAACGATACTATGAAAAAATAGAGTATAGATGAAGTCTTAGAACGAGTTGATTTACCCATAAACTATAGCAGAACAAGTAACAGTCATGAAATTAATGCAAAATCAGCAGCACACCAGTCTACAATATTTTATAATTTTATCAATGTCCTAACCATAATGTTTAGTGCTCTTTTTCTATAAACCTCAGTGAGAGTGAACCTATAATTTATTGAAACTGTAAAGATTCTTTATAAAGGACTTGGGGAGCTAATCATCTTCGAAAACTTATTCTCTTAAAATCTAAAGTTTCATCCGTTAAAAATTAAGGTTCAAGTTTGATACTTAAACTCAAAAATTTATTGATTAAGGATTAGCGGCTTTTCTTTAAAAGAAGTTTAGATCTACGAAGTTTCTTTACTTTTTTATTTTGAATAAATTAATCAAAATTTATAATCATGTTTTTTAGTCAATATAAATTTATGATAGATTATTTATCTCTTTAAAAAGCCTTCTAAGACTCTAAAAATAATCTTTTATTTTTATGTAAAACAGTTCATAATTTAGATTTATTAAGATCAACAAAAGAAAGCTACTGTCGATTTCCAGTTGAGACAGCTATAAGCAAACAACTATTAAGAGATAACTTAAGGAGAAAACGAACTTTGACTTTGACACTCGCAGTTTACGGTAAAGGCGGCATCGGCAAATCTACTATGAGCTGTAATATCTCTACAGCATTAGCCAAAAGAGGTAAAAAAGTCTTACAAATTGGTTGTGATCCTAAACACGACAGCACCTTTACTTTAACCGGATTCCTTATCCCTACCATTATTGATACCCTGCAAGAAAAAAACTTTCACTATGAAAATATTTGGACTCAAGATGTCATTTACAAAGGCTATGCAGGAGTCGACTGCGTGGAAGCTGGTGGACCTCCAGCAGGGTTAGGTTGTGGAGGTTATGTAGTTGGAGAAACTGTTAAATTACTCAAAGAATTGAATGCATTTGATGAGTATGACGTCATCATATTTGATGTGTTGGGTGACGTAGTTTGTGGCGGGTTTGCTGCACCGTTGAATTATGCGGATTATTGTTTAATTGTGACTGATAATAGCTTTGATGCCTTATTTGCTGCTAATCGAATTAGTGCTTCGGTTCGAGAAAAGGCAAAGACTTATCCCTTACGTTTGGCAGGGTTAATTGGAAACCGTACTTCTAAGCGTGATTTGATTGATAAATATATCGAAGCGGTTCCTATGCCTGTGTTAGAAGTTCTACCCTTAATTGAAGATATTCGGGTTTCTCGTGTTAAGGGTAAAACCTTATTTGAAATGTCAGACAAAAATCCCTCTCTTGAGTATATTTGTAATTACTATCTCAATATTGCTGACCAATTGTTAGCTATGCCAGAAGGTGTGGTTCCAAATGGTGTTCAGGATAGGGAATTGTTTACCCTTTTATCTGATTTCTATCTTAATCCTCAAGCCCCTCCTAAGAGTCAGGAAGAAAAGTTAGATTTAATAATAGTTTAGGTTTATAGTATCCTATTAAAATAGGGTCTAATAGCCTTACTACAAACTGGTATTTATAAAAAATTTTATAAAAGAATGAATATAAGTTCTCAAGTTAGATTTTAGTCCGGATTCAAAAAAAAGCAAAGGGAGAAATACAATTATTTCTAGAATTACTATCAGAAACTGAAAAATTAAAATAAATTAGACAAAAACTTAAACTAAGAATAGTGTAAATTATGACTGCGACACACAAACCTACTGCCTTACAATTTGATTGTGAAACTGGAAACTATCATACTTTTTGTCCCATTAGTTGCGTAGCTTGGTTATATCAAAAAATTGAGGATAGTTTCTTTTTAGTTATTGGGACTAAAACCTGTGGCTACTTTCTACAAAATGCCATGGGGGTAATGATTTTTGCGGAACCACGTTATGCAATGGCAGAGTTGGAAGAAGGAGATATTTCTGCTCAATTAAAAGATTATGAAGAACTCAAAAGATTATGTTTACAAATCAAACGTGATCGCAACCCTAGTGTTATCGTTTGGATTGGTACTTGTACAACTGAAATTATCCAAATGGATTTGGAAGGGTTAGCACCTAAATTAGAAGAAGAAATCAGTATTCCGATTATAACTGCGCGCGCAAACGGCTTAGATTATGCTTTCACTCAAGGGGAAGATACAGTCTTAGCAGCAATGGCACATAAGTGTCCCAAAGAGAGAGAAAAAGAAGAACGTAGTGCTATTCCTAAACTGCTTAATTTTGGACGAAAAAAAGAGAATGTAACGCAAGATAATTCGGAATACATAGACCATCCTTCTTTAGTTTTGTTTGGTTCTCTTCCTGATCCAGTTGTTACCAATCTAACCCTAGAATTGAAGAAACAAGGGGTCAGAATTTCGGGTTGGTTACCCTCTAAACATTATACAGAGTTACCGGTGATTAATGAGGGATATTATGTTAGTGGGGTTAGTCCATTTTTATCACGGACTGCAACAACTTTGATTCGCCGTCGTAAGTGCAAATTAATTAGTGCGCCGTTCCCTATCGGACCTGATGGAACCCGCGCTTGGATTGAGAAGATTTGCTCGGTATTTAATATTGAAACCAAGGGTTTAGAGGAACGTGAAGCAAAAATTTGGGAGAATTTAGAAGATTATATTAAGTTAATTCGTGGTAAATCTGTTTTCTTTATGGGAGACAATTTATTAGAGATTTCTTTGGCACGTTTTCTAATTAGTTGCGGGATGACTTGTCCTGAAATTGGAATTCCTTATATGGATAAGCTATATCAAAAAGCAGAATTAGATTTGCTTGAAAAAACTTGTAAAAAAATGGGAGTTCCTATTCCTAAAATTGTTGAAAAACCAGACAATTATAATCAGATAAAACGCATTTATGAGTTAAAACCTGATTTAGTTATTACGGGAATGGCACACGCTAACCCCTTAGAAGCAAGAGGAATTAATACAAAATGGTCTGTTGAATTCACTTTTGCTCAAATCCATGGATTTACTAATGCGCGAGATATTCTAGAATTAGTCACTCGTCCTCTACGTCGCAATAATAACCTAAAAGAATTAGGGTGGGAAAAATTAGTTAAAGAAGAGGCTAATGTTTAGTTTTAATTGTGGGGTGGCATTGCCCGCCCCACAATTAGGTTATCTTTACAGTTAGTAATGAGTTGTATTGATAGTCAGTAATAATATGTGGTTCTCTTAAAATAGGTATGATGAATTGGTATATGATAAGCTATAACATTCTGATTCTGACTGCATTCTATAACGCCAGAAACTTAATTTCTATCTAGCTCGAGTTGATAGTATCTTGGGAACCTTGTAAAGTTAGCCCTTTAGCTTTTATTTACAGCAATTCTATTATAGCTGAGCCGAAAGAGCCTAATATTTTTAGATCTTCTAAAAAGTTGTTAATAAGTAAATAGGTAAACTTAAATAAGTTTAAAATAGGGAAGTAGTTATAGAAAGCAATCGAGCCCAAACATTTAGTCAACAGAACTAGAAAAATAAGAACTATTAAGGTAAAATCTACTAACGTAAAAATCTGTAAGCTTAAAAAAAAGCTGAAAATAGAAAAGAACAAACGTAATTACAAAAATAGATCCATGCTCTACAGTAAAGGAAGCTAAAAAATACTGTAAAGACCAAGTGATGTACTCTCAATTATTATTAATAGTAATTAAGGGTATATTACTAGTTTAGTAAAAGCCAAATTACAATAATGTCAAGACAAATAATTTTATATATTTTTATATTATTGACTAGATTTAATAGAAATTAAATAACATTAAATAATAGCTTATTAAGCTGCCACACATATGTTTGAAAATGAATATAATTTGGACAAGGTAGGTAAACAAAGAGTTGCTCTAAAAAAGATATAAATTTTAATAATATAAATTTAACTCTGAACACTTAATTATAGAAATATATGATAGTCTATTTTTTAGATTTATTTAAATAAATCTACTTACTTATCTTCTCTTTTTAGAAGAAGATGACAAAGTAAGAATGACAAGTGCTGTTAAATAATCCATAATAACGAAAAGAACTATGATTAACTCAACTCTAATAACAACAAACCAATTAAGGATCTAAATTTTAATCAATTTTGCTTACTCAATTGATTTTATTGAAAATTAAAGATAGTTAGCTTTAACAATAAAGATAAATTTGTTTTGGACCTATTTACTTAACAAAGATTTAGTTAAATTAAAAAGTCTAAAGAATGATAGTCAAAAAGATAAATTGACTCATTTATAGTCTCATTAAAAAGATGTAAAAAAATTTGCTAAAACGATAGATTAAATTTTTAAGAAAAAGGATTTCTTTCAAAAAAATATATTTTTTAATATTAATATTATTTATGAAATAATCATAAAATGATTGAAATCAGTTTATAGAAAAAAATAATACATAAGTATAATTATCATGGTAGAACTCTATAAAAGTACGTTTAGTTTAACCAAATATTAAAATCTTTTTGATATAATTACAATTATTTCATAAGTTATAGTTATATATATTGATATATCAACTATTTAAATGTAAGATAAGATTCAGGCTGAATTTTAAAAAAAGTCAAGTGTTAGCTTATGTAGATTTACAAATTACAGCAGTAGTTATTTAACATTGCTTATACATAATCACAAAAAACATCAAGTATATTTATAAGATCAAATTCGTTTAAATAAATTTATTACTTCTTATTTTTGTTAAAAACATATACAAGCTTAATTTTTAAAATTTATTTTTTTTCAAAAAAAATAAATTCCATAAAGAAATATCTTTTAATCAATAAGTAAAATAAATAAAATCTAACATTAGTAAAACTTATAAACAAGAAAAATTACCTTCACTTCATAAATATTTAAATAAATACAAGAACAAACAACAAAAAATATAAAATTTAAATATTTCTTTGAAAGAAATTAGTTTTAATAAAAAAAAATATTTGTGTTTTTTTTTATTAAAAGAAAATTATAATCCTTGATATATAAATTATAAAAATATTTTAAAGTCGACTAACTAATTTTTATTAGTTAGTATGTAGAGTGGGAAAATACTATCTTGTTAGTACCATTATGTTTATCCCTAAATAAAAGTTTTTAATAAGAGAAGATAATCATCTATCTTAGATAGAGTAATGACCTCTAGAAATTAAAATTAATCCTAAAATATTAATTACAATTATTATCGTAGGAACAGGTAAACTTTGAAACATTTGTGAGAAATTTAAATAAGATTTAAAAATCATTAATTAATGTTATTAGAACTATGCAAACTTAAATACAAAAGAATTAAAAAATTAGCAAAAGGAGTTATTACCATCGTTAATCTAACTTTAATGAGGAGATTTTATTGGATGGTAATCTAAATAATACGATGAGTTATCTCTCGAATAGCAGTGACAGCAAAAGATAAAAATTATTCACCTTGTTATAAAATTAACTACAATAAAATTTAAGAAACCAGACAAATTAACCTATGCTATTTGCTAAATTTAATTTACTAACTTACAAATTAATAGTTATGTTTAAATTTTGGGGAAATCAAAAATCATAACTAAATTACCAAACACTATCTTATAAAAAAGAATTTGGACATTTTTAACAAAAACAGTGGCAATGACACTCATCTGATCTAGTACTAACTCCAATGCCTAGCAATATGATAATTCTCCCTGTTAGTTTTCTTTATTTTCTAATACGGATTAGAAGTTATAAGCATATGGAATGTAGGATGATTATCAAAATATTGTTTTGAAAAATAATTTCTACAAAAGGAAACAACAAAACAAAACACTAAGTAAATAAAAGTCATACCAAAAAGAATCTTATAACCATATCAATAATATTCGAACTAATGTCCATAAAAAAAGACAGAAAAACAATTAATTATCCAATAATCTTAGTTCAAATAACTATCAAGTGAGCCAAAATCTAATCTCTATAGAATTAAACGATTAATTAACCTTGCTCACTTGATAGTTATCACCACACTAACCAAACCTTAATTTAAGGTTGTTAACTGAGCATTTTGATAATAATGGCTGACAATTTGGTCATAGGGGATACCTTGTTCTGCTAGGTAATGACTGCCCCATTGACTCAGACCAATACCATGACCGTAACCCCTACCATCAATTTGAAACGTTTCATTATTGGCAGAAACAGTAAATAAGGTGCTCTTCAGATCGAGAGCTTTTCGCAAATTGTCATCAGTAATATTTTTAGAACCGCGAGTTCCTACTACTTTCAGAGTAATAATCCGTCCGTGAGGGGTCGTTCGTTGGGGAATAAGTGATCGTACTGCTCCTATACCACCGATGAGTTGTCCCATTTGACCAGCATTAAAAGACTTACGCCATTGGAAAACAGGGGCGAGTTGATCGTAGTCCACCACGCCACGCAAATATGGTAGAGGGGAACTCCAAACATCTTCAACATTTTCGGTATGACCGCCAGACGAAGAATGGAAGGCTGCCAAGATGACCTTGCCATTGTGGGTTAAGACCTGACCAGCTGTTCCATTAACCGCTTCATGAGTCGTGACAAATTCAGTTTCTAACCCCCTATACACCTGGGTTTTAGTGGTTGTATCAAGATCGTAGTAACGATTTTGTGCCTTAGAACTTTTGTAGAGAGCGTAGGTGCGGGCAACTACAGCTTGGGATTTAAGAGCTTCTATGGGCCAGGTTGGATAAGCTTCTGACCCTACTACACTGTAAAGATATTCCTCTAAATCGACTAAGTTAACTGCCGTTACGCCATTTCCCTGACGAATTAGTCGTACCTTGCCCCGATACCAACGATCACCGATCCAAATAGAGCCGTTTTTAGTAGGTTCAATGACAATTTGATTGGAATTCCATCGATCAAGATTCACTCCACTACGATGAGGCTTTACGACGAAAGCCTCTAACTGAGTCAATTCTCCCAATTTGTGGCCTGCCCCATCGTGGACTAGAGCAGGGGTAGAGCTTCCCACTTTGAGGGTACCAACACTTTTTTCAATAGCAACTCTTAATTCAGTAGCCCCTTGAGCTGGAAAACTCAAAATCATCCAAATTAATCCTGTTAACCAGCCATAGCGTCCCAACAAAATCTGTGAGAGTTTGAACGTCCAGACTCTAGAACCTAAATCATAGTTTTGTGACATTTGCTTGTTCTCCTCACACACATCCACAAATATGAAAATCTTATCGCAAAACTCAAGGGATTTGAGAGGTGATCGTACATACTAAGAAAACTTCGGATGGATAGCGTGAATAAGTTTAACTCTATAAAGATATTCCTCTAAATCTACAAAATCAACCATCTTTGCGCCATTTACCTGGACTAATTGGTCGTTCTTTGCCCCGATACCAACGATCACCGATCCAGAATAAAGCGGTTTTTAGTAGATTTAATGACATTTTGATTGGAATTCCATCGATCAAGATTCCATTGATTAAAATTAACTCCACTACAACGAGGGTTTAAAGCAAAAGCCCTAAATTGAAGTCAATTCTCCCAATTTACTAACTGCCCTATTGTGGACTAGAGCAGGGGTAAAACTCCTACATTGAAAATACCAACGCCTTTTTTAACAACTCTTTATGTATTGTCTTTTCTTGTGTAAGCCTTTTGTCAGAAAAACAAGCACTTTTTAGTGAAAGACTTAGCTTTAAGACACTGAACAATTGCGACTCTATTTACAGCTTGTCCTTGCTTGATCTAACAATATAGATTGGATAAAGAGATAAACACTATAGGATAGGGAAACATCTATTTAAGTAATATTAACTTCTCTCTCTTTGACTATTCTTAATTATTTCTTCTACATTCTCTGTTCTTTTGACATCCAACTCACCACGTTTGGTAGAAATTTTAGAAGACACGCAAAAGTTAATGAGATCGTCTTCTACGATAAGAATGCTTTTGATAGACCCCAAAAACATTATGTTGGATCACAAAAAGTATAGATTACTGATTTTTAGTGATTTGGGTAAGATTAAAGAGACTATCGAGCTGCTCAAAGAAATAGGAATGACTCTATCAACTTGATATCTGATTGGACATCAACTCCCATAAACTACGTTAAATAAGTCCTGCCGGACTAACCCTCTAGCTCTAAATCAGGAAGAGATTAAACTTAGTTTTTGGGGAAAATCTTAAAAATCAATGCGAATTGCTAATGGTTAGCCTACATCCGATGCAATTTATTCACAAGTTGCTTAGTGATCAGGTTAAGTTAAATTCAAGGACTCTTACTGTAAACCGACAGAATATTCTTATCAAGAAACTTCAATGACAAGACAGCTAAACGTATTAGGGACAGGTAAAATTATCCCAACCGCATTGCATACAGAAATGCAACGCTCTTATCTTGAATATGCCATGAGCGTTATTGTCGGGAGGGCTTTACCTGATGTTCGTGATGGACTTAAGCCTGTTCACCGACGCATTCTTTATGCAATGTATGAATTAGGATTAACCCCTGATCGCCCTTTTCGTAAATGCGCTAGGGTAGTTGGAGATGTGTTAGGAAAATATCATCCCCATGGTGACCAAGCAGTATATGATGCTCTGGTGCGGATGGTACAAGATTTTTCGAGCCGTTATCCTCTCCTATCAGGTCACGGAAACTTTGGGTCGGTGGATAATGATCCACCCGCAGCAATGCGCTACACGGAAACACGACTGGCCGCCATTGCTGATCGCGGGATGTTGAACGATATTAGCAATTCAACCGTCGACTTTACCAATAATTTTGATAATTCTCAACAAGAACCCGTTGTTTTACCTGCTCAACTCCCTATTTTACTCCTCAATGGGTGTACTGGAATTGCTGTGGGGATGGCGACAAGTATCCCCCCCCACAATTTAGGGGAGTTAGTTGATGGATTAATTGCTCTTATCGATAACCCCGATGTTTCTGATGAGAAGTTATGGAAAATTATTCCCGGTCCTGATTTTCCCACTGGAGGGCAAATTATCAACACAAACGGTGTTAAGGAAGCTTACGCTACAGGACGCGGTATAATTCCCGTTCGGGGAGTGACTCGGATTGAAACCTTGAATGTGGGACGACGACGACGCAAAGAACGCACCGCTATTATCGTCACAGAATTGCCTTATCAAGTCAATAAGTCCAGTTGGATTGAGAAAATGGCAGATCTGGTTAATCAAGGAAGCCTAGAGGGTATTGCCGATATTCGGGATGAGAGTGATCGCACGGGAATGCGGGTTGTCATTGAATTAAAACGGGATGCTAACTCTAATACTGTTTTGAAAAAACTTTATCAGAAAACTGCTCTACAAAATAATTTTGGGATGATTTCATTAGCTTTAGTGGATAATAAGCCCTGTCAGCTTTCCTTGCGTCAGTTATTAAAAGAATTCTTAAAATTTAGAGAACAAACTCTAACACGGCAATATAAAAATGAGTTGAAAGAAGCACAAAACCGTGTCCACTTATTGGACGGGTTATTAATAGCCCTCGATAATCTTGATCAGGTTATTAATATTTTACGAAATGCTGCCGATGGAACTACTGCCAAATTCAGGTTTCAAAAGGAATTAGAAATTAGTGATGCTCAAGCTAACGCTATTTTAGCAATGCCAATGCGTCGTCTAACAGGGTTAGAACAGCAAAAGTTACAGTCCGAATATCATGAATTACAAACTCGTATAAATGAATTACAAACTCTATTAAATGATCGTCATGAATTGTTAAAAACGCTTAAGAAAAATCTGCGATCATTAAAACGTAACTTTAGTGATCCTCGTCGTACTAAGATGGTTACTACCACCAGAGACACGAAAGTTAAATCAACAAAAAGTGATCTTAAACCCAAATCATCTTTCTCTAAACAAGAGAATAATTCAGAAAAAAAATCACAATCTTCGGAGTTGCCTCAACCATTAACTTTTTTCTCTCTTCAAAAACCCCCTGAAGATGCAATCTTAGAGATTACCCATAGTAGTGAGGTAGCTTGGCGATCGCCCGGTACTAAAGGACTCGATCACCTTGTTTATTCTGCAACCATTGGACAAAAAACCGAGTTAATAGTGATTACCGATGCCAGTAAAGCTTATCCTGTCACCGTATCAGAAATTCCTCCTGTCACAACTCAATCAATTTCTCTGTTAAGTCTTTTGGCGAAAGGGACGCAACGAAATGTAAATCGGGTTATTTATTCAGGTTTCCTGCCTCAGAAATTGGAAAATCAAGATTTATTATTATTAACCAAACTGGGGCGTATTAAACGTATTGCAATGTCCCAATTGACCAGTTTAACTAATCGAGGATTAGTGTTGGTGAAACTTAAAGACGGTGATCGTCTTGACTATGCTTGTCCTACCCAAGAAGGGCAAGAAGTAGTGATTGCTACGTCAGGAGGGCGTGTATTACGCCTTTCAGTTACTGATGAGATGATTAGTGTAATGGGACGAAATGCTCAGGGAAATCAGGCGTTAAAATTCCTTTATGGAGAAACCTTAGTCGGTTGTGTTACTTTGAGTCCAGAAGAAGATATTCTCTTAATTTCAAGTCTTGGTTATGGTAAACGCTTGTCTTTGAAAGACATCAGGGCAGGAAAGTTGGGGGATATTGGTCATCAGTGTCTACAATTCAAAAGTAAAACAGATGGTTTAGGGGGAATGATATTGGCTAAAGACGAAGGAGAAATTACCTTGCTTACCGATCACAATCGTTCTTTAGTTGTGCCGATTGGTTCAATTCCATTTTTTGGTAAAGATGGCACAGGAGATAAGTTAGTAAAACTTCAATCAGAGGAAACAATTGTTACCGTATTAAGCTGACTCAATCTCTTGTGGTGCTGCTGTACTCAATGTGATAAAAAAATTGTATATTTTGTAAGCCTAAGTTAGGCAAAAGCTTTATTGTGAAGAGAAGTTTTTCTCTGTGACGTAACCCACTCTAAATAGTTGACTATGTAGTTTGTACCGGGCTGTCAGGAGAGTCAACTCTACTAACATAAGTTCGATTGAAGTTTTGGGAAAGCATTGCCTAATCTAGTCAACTAAAATTGTTTTGTAGAACTTGTATTTTAAGCAATGATATTGCTATGTAATTTTTTACAAACTTGTAAAGAAAAAATTATAATAATTAGTATTGTTTACTCTACTACTATAGGAGTTTTTGAACACTTAGTTAACTTAGATAAAAGTTATGTTGGATTGCATGAGAATTAAAACTACTGATCATAACGACAGTAGTAAGTTGTTTGTTTTTAAGTTAACTCCAGACAACACAGATGACCGTAAATTCATGAATGAGTTTAAGCAAAATCTAAAATTAGAGATTACTCAAAAACTTTTTTTAAAATAATCAACAATTATTTAAAATAACTATACTAAATACGGTTACTTTATTTTTATAAAAAATTATAGAAAACTTGACTAATGATAATAAGTTTAATTTTAAGTTTCTTCTTTTATTTGATTTAGAATATCATAATAATTTAGCAAGACTTCTTCTATCTAATCAAATAGCTCTTAATACTCATGAACTCAAGTATCATATACCAAAGTTTAGAATCTTTCCGTTTGCTCCAATTCTAGAGCGTAGGCTAACAAATATTATCTAGTAATTTACTCAAAAATTTTCCACTGTTTGTTATGTTGTCATCTAGCATCATTTTCTATTAATAAGACTTCTTTTAAGAGTTAATTTATTTTTTCTAAGTTGGTAGACAATCTGACTCATTTCTTGTACTTCTAGTGAAGTTGCTCTTAAATAAGAGCATTCTTAACAAGTCTAATGTAACTAACATTAACAAATGTTAGTTACATTAGGTTTTTTTAAAAAAATACCTAAATTAAATTGGAGATCCTTCTTCTAAAGTCTTTTGAGATTTAACGATATACTGAAAAACTACTGGTGTCACTTCTTGTTTGTCTGGTGAGTCATTGATAGACTTTGACCAAATATTGGAATAACGACATCTTTATCCAAACAAAAGTTCCTATAATACCAAAAATTCTGAATAAATCTCAGGAATAGTCGTTTTTTATCTTTTTTTTTCCGATTGTCTATTTCATTATTCTTGTAGGCTCTTGTGATGTTCCCAGACCTATTTTACCAAATAAAAAATTCTATGATCAACTTCACTTACTAATATAGATCAATAATACCGCTAGTTCTTCATAACTTTATCCTGTGTAATTATCATGAGGTAATGTCACCTTCATTTATTAGAGCCAATAAACGATTAAGAGGAAATTGTCTATGTAATTCTAACTGTGTTTGTGACGTAATTGATAAACTCCTAATTTATCAACACTTGACTAAGTAGAGATTTCCACTTTTTTGCCCACTTTACTTTTTTAATTTAAGTGAATGATCAGTTAGTTATTTGATAAATCCGTAGATATACAACTATTCATAGCCCTAGCTTACTATAGTAGATTTTCTCAATAGAACTCTAAACTTTTGTTCTAATTAGCTTTAATCGCACTCTAGATCCCTTAAGATGTCATATATTTATTTTGGCTTTTAGATATCTTTTTTCAATTTTTTAAGTTTTAAAAGTAAATTTTTAAGAAATCTTTCTTGTGCAATAGATTCTCCCTTTCTATAAATTTATCTCAAAAATTGATAATGATATCTGAAATTTTTAAAAAATTAAATTCTTTTTAGTCCCATTAATACCAAACTTCTTTATTTTTTTATATATAACAAGTAACTTTTGAGTATATAAATATTTATCTACTAGTAAAATTTAAAATTAGCTGGCTAATTTTAAATTTACTTATAAGTTATTGAATGTTTGTTTTTTTTTGCTCCAATTTTTGAGACTTATTATTTTTTTATAGCTCTCTTTTTAAGATTTTTTCAATAAAAAATATCCTCTTGATTAAAAATAATTTTTATCTTTTAAATACTTAATTTCTGGCTTAAATAAACAATATATAGAATAGTTTTATAGACAGAGTTTTTATCTAAATTATTTTTAATTTATTATTTGGTTTAATCAACTAATAAAAGTTTAGCTAAAAATTAGTAGAAATAATTAATAAAAATTTGCTTAATAAACGTTATTTTCTTTAAATACCTACTTCTCAGATTGAATATTTGAGAAATTTAAGTGTCTAAAATTGTTGTGTTAATCTTTTTAATCGACTGACTTCTTATACTTATTTATATAAAGAATTTTCTTTCAATTAGAAATTACAAAGTAATCTATCCTAGTTTTAGGCTATTTTATCTGTTTTAGTCTTGATTACTGGCAGTTACTATTTTAAATAATCATCAGCTAATTGTAAACCTCGTCGTACTTTGACTTAACATATCGAGAATAACAACTACGTTTTTAAATCTCATTAAACTAACATAGGAAGAAATTTTAAATCATACAATGATTGTTACTAATAAACTAACAACAACAACAAATATTGGTATATTTTTCTTTTCTAGAAAACCTCTTCAAGAGAGAATGTAGAGAGTAGACTACGATGTTCCCGATGCCCCTATCTGATTTATTACCATCGATGTTATTCTATACATTAAGCTGGCATGATCATGTGGCATTTGTGTCAGTTACAATTATATAAATCTGCTGGTAGAAGCTGTTTAATAACTCTTGAAGTGGATATTAGTTGGAACTCTAGTTATTATTTATCAGTAGTAACCCTCAAGGAAAATCAACTTTTTTTAAAGAGAAGGTTTAACCATTAAAACCACAGAGGCTCGTCCCTGAACATGATAGCTATTAGTTTTAACAGGATAAGGTGCATCCAATTTGCAGAAACTCTCGGATAAAGGTAACGCTGTGTCAATGATACGATGCCAACAGTATCCGTGCTCTAAAACAGGCAATTCGAATTCTAAGGATTTCCAGTAAGCATTCAGCATTACGTGCAAATGTTCATCCACATCAGGATGGCGCACACTAAAAGCCAAACAACGCGAATGATAAGACCAGTCAGGGTGTTTTAATTTGGTTCCATGCCAACTAATCTGAGGATGATGAAGATTTATATAGGCAACTTCCAACCGTCGTTCTTGACGGAATAATTCTAACCCTTGGGTAAAGTGAATTAATTTTCTAACAAAACACCATAAATGAAATTGTCGATCCACATCGTCCCAATCAAACCAGCTCAATTCGTTATCCTGGCAATAAACATTATTATTTCCTTTGCAGGTTCGACTTACCTCATCTCCCATCAAAATCATTGGGGTTCCCTGGGAAAGAAACAGAATAGTTAGAAAATTTTTAATTTGTTGTAACCTTAAAGCATTAATTTTAGAATCATCGGTTTCCCCTTCCACTCCACAATTCCAACTAAAGTTATTATCGCATCCATCGTAGTTATTTTCCCCATTTGCTTCATTATGCTTTTCATTATAGGAAACCAAGTCATTAAGACTAAAGCCATCGTGACAGGTAATAAAGTTAATACTACGGTTGGTATCCATATCTATGCGGTGGTAAATATCAGGACTACCTATAATTCTTGCTGCTAAAGAAGGAACCATTCCTAAATCTCCTTTTACAAAGCGGCGAATATCATCTCGAAATGGTCCATTCCACTCAGCAAACCAGTCTGCTAATTCTACAAATCGACCTACATCATAGAGTCCAGCAGCATCCCACGCTTCAGCAATAAGTTTGGTTCCTGCTAAGACAGGATCAGATTCGACTACCCATAATAAATCTAATCCCTGGCGATCTTTAATGGGGGTACCACTAGCATCCCTAGTCAAAATTGAAGCCAAGTCAAAGCGAAATCCATCAACATGCATTTCTGATACCCAGTAGCGTAGCGAGTCTAAAATTAGACGGGCAACAATGGGATGATTCCCCCTAAAAGTATTGCCACAACCGCTATAGTTTTTGTAATGGGCTAAATTATCTGCTTCTAGAATGTAATAAGTTGCATTATCTATGCCCCGAAAACAAAGAGTCGGTCCTAGTTCATCCCCCTCCGCAGTATGGTTAAAGACTACATCTAGAATTACTTCAATTCCTGCTTTATGTAATGCTTTAACCATATCTCGAAATTCATTAAGAGGTCCCAGAGAACTTTTGTCAGAACTATAGATGCGGTGAGGAGTAAAAAAATTAATGGTACTATAACCCCAATAATTTGTTAGTCCAGATCTAGCATCTTCGGAGTCAAAATAGTGAACTGGTAATAATTCAACCGCCGTAATGCCTAAGCTTTTGAGATAGGGAATTTTTTTAATTAATCCAGCATAGGTTCCCTGTTTATCAGGTTCTACACCAGAATTAGGATGACGGGTGAATCCTCTCACGTGCATTTCATAGATAATACTTTGGGAATAGGGAATGCGTAAGGGGTGGTCGTCTTCCCAGTCATAATTATTGTTGTTAATAACAACATTCCGTAAAGCTTGGGCGCAGTTGTTTCCAGGTTGGAAAGCAGCACTACGATTGTAGATGGAAGATCCCACAATAGCTTTGCCATAGGGATCTAAAAGAACTTTATTCGCATCAAATCGATGACCATTTTCCGGTTCAAATGGACCATGAACCCGATAAGCGTAAACTTGTCCAGCTGTTAACCCAAATACGAAAATATGCCAATAGTAGTGGGTGCAGTTTGTTTGTCGTTCTAAAACCAGGACATACGAAGGCTGAGGGGCATTAGATTCCTCGAAAAGAAGCAATTCAACAATTGTGGCGTGTTTGGAAAAAAGACAGAAATTAACGCCTTCTGGATAAACAGTAGCACCAAGAGGGTGACTTTCGCCAGGTCGGGTATTGATGTCCATGGTGCAATTTAAATTTTATATTCCAGACATTGTAGAAGTTACTCACAGTTGAAAGTTTATCTTAAGTCTACAGATAATTACTGTTTTGTTTAGTATCTCTTTAGATCAATAATCAAAATAGTTTAGTTATCATTAATAATAACTACAGAATGATAGGAAATATCAGGTTTTATCAAACGAGTTTTTACAGAAAAGTACAAGTGTTTAGATATAAACTAAACTGAGATAACTGCTAATTGTGCAATTTACTTCGATCTATTATAAATCGCAATATCTATTTCTGCTAAATTGCTGAAAATGCAATATATTAGCAAATTTTCCCCCTATAAATAACTAGGGGGATAGCTCTATGCTTATGTTTCTACTTGTAATTCTAGAGCTTTCTTTTTCATGAGTTGGAAGATATTATAAAATCCATTAGCACGAGAAGGAGTAAGGCTAACTTTCAACCCGGTATCTTCAATAAAATCAGGGGTAATTTGCAAAATTTCAGCTGGTGGTAAACCATTTAATCCCTCAATCAGAAAAGCAACTAACCCTTTGACCAATTGAGCATCAGAATCTCCCCGGTACCAAACCTTACCATCTCTCAGGTCAGCAGTAATGTAAACTTGAGAAACACAGCCTTGAACTTTATTTTTGGGTATTTTACTCTCTTCTGGCATTGATTCTAGCTTTTTGGCATACCACAGCAATTGTTCATATCGTTTCTTGGGGTCAGAACGCTGTTTGAATTTCTGGACAATCGCATCAAGATTGGGGGGTAACGAGATTGGGAATGATGACATAATTCTAGCTTTTAAGTAGTAAACGTTATTTACATTAAATCTCACTATAACTATGCTATCTACTCCTGAGAACCTATGATAATAGATTTATTATAGTAAACAGTTTCTAAACCTTTTTTAAAAAGATGGATTATTAGAACTTTTATTAAAAAAACTTAACAATAATTAAACTTAAAATATATAGGTTTAAATCTTGGACAAAGGAGATTTTGTGAATTAGAGATAATGAAGTTCTCTCAGTATCTTTCTAATTTCTTTGCCTGGAGATAATAAGACCTTGTATGCTGAACACATGTATAACTGTGGGTTGTAGGAATACCTCAATATCTTCTTAAGAGAAGATGTTGAGAAACTAGGTTTCGTCGAGACACTCCATTTTAACAAAATAATCTGTAAATATTTTATGGATAAATAATTATTATGTCGAGAAGAAAAAAGCTCTTTCCGTGTGGTCATAAAGGATACGGTCAACGGTGTCACCGATGTGATCAAGCTCAGGTTGCTTGGGAACGAAAAAAACAAGAGAAAAATGCTTGGGAAGACAAGTTTGATAAAGATCCTATTGATTTAAGAACTCTACCTAGAAATGTTGTTTTTAAAGCCCGCAAAATTCTTAAAGAATTAGCCAATCGAAAAAATTATCGGGAATTTCATGGGAAGCGACTTAGGCATGATCGTTTTGTCATTAGTATACCTGTAACACGACATTATCGTTTAATTTGTCGTGATCAGGGAAATTTACTAGTCCCAGAAGCGGTCATTTCCCATGAAGAGTATAATGTTTGTAAACCTGGCCATTGATACATAATAAATATATAAATTTTTTTAAAATCGCTCTGATTGTTTAATCTTCAAGTCAGCTTTTCGTCTTGCTTCCGAATATTCACTCTGGTGAAATAATGCAAATTTATCTTGACTACAGTGCAACCACGCCCCCTCGTCTAGAGGTGATAACTAAAGTTCAGGAAATCTTAAAATATCAGTGGGGAAATCCTTCAAGTTTGCATACTTGGGGACAGCGGACGGCTACCATCGTCGAAACTGCTCGATGTCAGGTAGCAAATTTAATCAATGCTCCTAATGTTGACTCCATCATTTTTACATCAGGAGGAACAGAAGCGAATAACTTGGCTTTATGGGGAATAGCTAAACAATATTCTACTCCCCAACATTTGATTATTTCATCAGTTGAACATTCTGCTATCTCAGAAACTGCTAGACTTTTGAACCAAAGAGGATGGCAAGTGACAACGTTATCCGTTAATCGTCAAGGACGAGTTTATCCGTTAGATCTCAAAGAGGCTATGCGACCAAATACAGTACTTGTTTCTACTATTTACGGACAAAGTGAGGTGGGAACGATACAACCGATTAAAGAATTGGCACAAATTGCTCGTTCGTCTGGGGTACTTTTTCATACCGATGCAGTACAAGTAGCCGGTAGATTACCCTTAGATGTGCAGCGTTTAGGGATAGATTTATTATCTCTCTCAAGTCACAAAATTTATGGAATTCAAGGAGCAGGAGCCTTATATGTGCGTCCAGGAGTGGGAATTTCTCCTTTATTGGGAGGTGGAGGACAAGAAAGAGGGTTACGGTCAGGAACCCAAGCTGTTCCTGCTATTGCCGGGTTAGGAGTCGCCGCTGAATTAGCTGTCTTAGAAATGGATAAAGAAACCTCTCGCGTAACTTCGTTACGCGACCGTCTTTTTGATCTGATGGCTGACTGTCCTTACCTAGTTCCCACAGGTGACAGATTACATCGTTTACCTCACCATGTCAGTTTCATTGTAACCGATCCATCAAGCAATAATAACCGAAAGCAAATAACTGGGCAAACTATCGTTCGTCAGCTTAATTTAGCTGGAATTGGGATTAGTGCGGGTTCAGCCTGCCACAGTGGAAAATTAAGTCCTAGTCCAATTTTATTAGCCATGGGTTATTCTAGGAAAGAAGGACTAGGGGGAATTCGACTCACTTTAGGACGGGGAATTACCTCAGAAGATACTGAATGGACTGCCATAGTCCTGAAACAGATTCTTGATAGGTTACTGCAACCATTGGTTTTAGCGGAACGTTAATTCAATAGAATTAACGTCTGGGGGTGTTAGGTTTTTTTTACTCTGTATAAAGAGATTGATTCATAATGCATCCATAAAAAGATAATTGTTATCTTGTTCTTAATTTACTGGTTAACAGTCAATACTTTATGTCCAAAACTCCTGAATCTCATTCCTTCAACGAAACTCCGGACCGTTTGGCAGAGAAAAATGGTAAAAAAAACATCTCACCTACTACAATAGGGACAACTGTCTCCTCCAACTCGTCAACTCAACTCTCGCAGAAGACTCTATCTTCTATTGCGAAACCTCAACCATTATATATGCACGAAGTAAAATCCTCTAACCCTTGGTTACTTTTAACCTCAGCAGCAATTATGGGACTAGGATTAGGATTTAATATTTCTTGGTTAGGATTTTCAGCGGGAGTTCTTGCTTTATTACTATCTTTACAAATTATTTTGCCGTCGATCCGAGATTGGGTGGTTCAATATTTAACTCCCCAAGAACGTGACACTTTGATCGGATTTTTGGTGTTTATTCTGGCAATTACTGGACTAGCAAAATATGTTGGTTTTTATCAAAAAATTGGAGATTGGCTTAATCAGTTTAAATATGATGAATTTGGCTCCTGGGCTGAATGGGTAGGGGCATTGGGTCAAATTATGATCGCCTTACTTGCAGTTTATGTCGCCTGGGCTCAGTATGTCATCTCCAAAGATTTGACCATCCAGCAAAACCGTATCACTCAACAACAAACTATTGATACTTACTTTCAAGGAATCTCCGACCTAGTTCTTAATGAAGAAGGAATGCTTGAAGATTGGCCGCAAGAACGTTCTATTGCTGAAGGGAGAACAGCAGCTATTCTCAGTAGTGTTGATGAAGTAGGAAAAGCAAAAATTCTGCGTTTTCTGTCCCAATCAAAATTATTAACCCCCTTGATGAGAGATAGTCGTTTAGGCCGACCTATACTTGATGGTTTTGGAGGATACGCTGAAGATCGAGTTCATGGGGTACGAGTAATTAATTTAGGGGTGATGTTAGCAGGGGCAAATTTATCAGGTCAAGATCTACGCTGGACAGATTTAAGTGAAGCCAATATGGTACGTGCCGATTTAAGTTGGTGTGGTCTTGTCAAAGCCAATTTATCTCGAACTGTCCTTTATGATGCCAACTTAAAAGGGTCAGATCTTAAAGAGACTCGTTTGTTTTATGGCTCTGTCGAAACTGCCAGTCCCCGTTCGCGTAGCTTTCCCCCTAATTACGAAACGGGAGCTTATACAGGGGTTGTATTGGAAAATTGCAATCTGATGGCAATCCAAAATCTTACTGAAGAACAGCGTTATTATTGTTGTGCTTGGGGAGGAGAAAAAACCCGTGCAACTATTTCAGGGGGATGTTGCGAGATTCCCAACAAATTAGATCGGTAAACTCCCCCACTTTCTATTGTTTAATTTAGGGCTTACAACCGAATTGGGGGTTGGGTTTAAGAGATAAGAAATCCACTCTCTAGCCCTCTCTTATTTCCTTCATTAGACATATGAATAGTTTTAATTACAATTCCGTAAGCCTGTATTCATTTATAATGTTTATCGACGTATTTATGTCTCGGTTATGATCAATGGAGTAATCCTCATAAGTTCAGTTTCTAAAGTTACCAGCATGATTTAGACATATATGACGAGTTTCAGGGGGAGGTTACCATACCCTCCTAAAAAATTACAGAAAATTTAATCGATAATAAGTTAAATTTTTAATTCATTTTTTTATGTTACTGACAATCTTACAAAAATACGACAAAACCTCTTTTATATTTTTTATAATGTAAAGTGTTTCTTACAGCTTAATGACTTGTCTCTACAATTTAAACTAATGAGTACACTCACTAATTTAAGGGAAAATATTGATAAATCGATAAAACTTAAACATTGTGTTGAGGATATTTGGATATAGTTAGTTATGTCTTGTACTTAGGTTGAAAAATGGAGGTAGTAATAAATAGGGATCGAGTACCTATCTTGGCTGAGTTTTTTATAAAAATTGCCAACATTTTATCAATTTAACAAAGTTAATAGTGATGGTTATGAGAATAAAAATATATGTATCTAAATAATCAATAATATAATACTATGCTACTTTTTTTAAAAAAATCAAATAGTGAAGTTTTAACATTGGGCTATGGATCTATTTTTCTATAATCTCCGATTTATCATGATTGTCACGCTGTCTTATACTATAGTACTAATGATTGAATAGATAAGTTTATCTTTAATTAAATTTCTGACTTATAGAGTTCATTTAAATGAGTAATAGATAATTATTATTTTAAATCTATATTGATAGTAAAAAAAAATTCTGTGA
Source organism: cyanobacterium endosymbiont of Rhopalodia gibberula (assembly GCF_003574135.1). Lineage (GTDB taxonomy): Bacteria > Cyanobacteriota > Cyanobacteriia > Cyanobacteriales > Microcystaceae > Rippkaea. Next base: position 803,811 of record NZ_AP018341.1, read on the forward strand.
AGAAAAGATCTAAAGTAAAACATGTTTATTTTACGGTTAGCGGTTGATTGTTAACTATCCTGGCAAAATATCTCAAATATTGATTTCTAGTAAATAGTTTTTAAAACTGCGACTATTTGAATAAAGTTTTTGTAATTCTTCTGCAGTAGATTGTCAACTAGTTGAGCAAGTATATATACTCTGGTATTTTAGATAATTAAGTCATTAAACTAAGGCAAGAGTTTAATGACTTAATTATTCTACTCTGGCTCCTAATTTTGCTTGAACAAAAAAACATTATCCTGTTCATAAATAGAAATAAACTTTGTATTTTCTTTCAATTTTTTCACTAAATCGATAACAGTTTTTTTAGATTTTGGCCAACTCGGATGATGAACATTCAGCAGAATATAGTCAAAATTATTAATGTCAATAGATTCCGCACCTTTAATTCCTAATTTCACTACAGGACGATGGGTTAAATGGGGAGCAATTTGAGGGGATGTTAAAACTTTTACTTGAGGAGGGACTAACTTTATTCCTTGTTTCATCGCCAATAATGTGTCTAATTGTTCTAAGTATTTCGAGCCAAAATAATTATATTTAGCTAATACTAAGAAAGTAATTAATGACCAAATTATAATTATTTTATGACGTTTTATTATTTCTTTTTTAGCTGCCAATGTGTAAATATTTGATAACAATAAAAAAGGTAGAATTGGCAAGGAATATTGATGAACTAAATCTTTTTGGGGTTGGTAATCAGTTAATAGATTTAATCCTAACTGAGGAATAGCTGCAACCATTGGAGCTAAATGATTGAGAGATAATCCCCAAATCACCGGACAAACTAATAAAATCAAATATTCAAGATTAGCTAAGGTGAAAATTTTACTAAGAAAAATACCAGGATTTAAGAAAATATTTTTTATAATTTCTCCGATAGAATCTCCTAAAAATGAATAACGTCCCAATGCGGCAACTGTATTTCCACTAAACTGAGGAATAATAACTTGAGTGGTGATTAAAAGCCAAAAAATCCCCAAGGATAACGCTACACTACCACAAAGACGTTTTCTTTCAAAGAAAAATAACCATAATCCCATGGCTGCAACAGTTAAAGACAGTACAGCTTTACAACTTAAAATAATGATAATTGCCAACAAAAATCGCCAGAAATTATTGTTTTTTGCTTCCAAAATTGCCCAAAATAGAATAGGTAAAGCTATGACTTCTGAATGAAAATCAAATATGTTGAGATTAAACACTAAAGGATAAAGTAAATAAACCTCTGACATAGTTAAAGCCAAATTTTTTTGTAGTCCTGATTTTTGTGCTAATCTGTAAACAGGGACTGCACTGAAGCCAAGAGCGACCGCTTGGATAGCAAATAACCAATGTACATTAGGATAAATTACATAAAATAATGCTAAAGGGTAAAGAATAAAAGCGGCATGATCTCCTAAAATATGATTATCTACAAAAGAAACTATCGGCGGGTTTCCCTGACTAATCAAAAAAATTGCTTGATCAAACCAACCCAGATCTAAAGCATTAGATTGAAATAAAAAATGACGTAAACTTGCGCACAAAAAGAGTATTATTGTACTTGTGCCAGTAATAATCCAAAGCCAAAAAAGATTACTATTTTTCTCTTTCATAAGTTGACCATAACCAAAATAAAAATGCTATTACAGCTTAATTATTTTAGTAAAAAAATACAAAAAAGTTAAATAAAATTATGTGATAGAGGAGTGGAGACTTTTAGTTGCAGTAGCTGACGGGGAACGTTGAAGGGGTATTCTGTAGACAGAATATAAGCTTACAGCGACTTTTGCTCGGCATTGTATTATATTTGCTTTTTTGTTACTCTTAACTACTAAATACATCTCGAACCCCTTTCAAATTGGTGACAGTGGATAACTGACATTACAGATATTTTTAGAGACAAAAACTAAAATTAGACTCAATGAGATGATAACTCGGTCAGCAGAAAATAACGGTTTAGAAATAGTAGTAAGAAGGTAAGATTAAATAAGTGTCAAAGAGGAAAGTAGTTGAGAAAGAGTAATCACTAGATACTAGCCGTTCTAAAAATTCAGTTAACAGAATCATAAAAGCAACAGTTCAAGTAAAATAAGTGCAAGGAGAAAACGAATTCCAATGATGTGTTGGTTCAATTTTAGCATTTATTAATGAGACTAAAACTTACAGCCAATTGCAAGCATTTCCAGTCTCTTTATTAAAAGTATCTTGTCAGTTATATTTAGAAGCTGTGACTACCTACTCCATAATTAGGATATAAACAAATACAATCAATCTCTTGACAAATTATCTGAGTTTATTAGAGAAAAAGTCTTAAATTTTAATTTAAAATTTTTTAAAAAAGAAAGAAAACTAAATTTCTAAAAATGTAATATTGTTGACAATCATCAATTATTTATGCAACCCAAAGATGTTGAGCGAAACGAATTGAAAAACTGACTAACAAAACAGTACAGAACCCAACCATAGCATATCCCCAACGAGGATTACTTGAAAGTAACATTCCTAACCCTAAGTTTAGAGAAACAATCCCATAAGCTAAACGACTCAAAGAGATGGTTCCACCAGATACTAACAATAATCCCAAGGAGGAAAACCCATAAGCAACTACAACAAAATTGAGCTTATTTCGTAAGTGCCATAGTAAATAAATTCCACCTAAAACAGATATCGTATTGAGCAAAGGATCACCAATTAATAACCATAATAGAAACAATAATCCACAACAACTATAATCAAAACAAGTTTCTCCTAGACAATCACGATAATGCCATAAGCCATAAGCAATCACACTCATTAGTAATAATAAAAAAGGATGTAATAGATCCCATAAACTCTCATAATGCCACTGACTTCTCCCTGTGGTAATTTCAACCAACATAGTCCCCCATCCTTGCCAATCAATACCACGACTACGGTTCCATTGGGTATGCTGAACGGTAATAAAGGCTAAAGGATCACTAAACTGCATCCAGCAATAGCCACTATACAGTAAAACTCCTAACGCACTACCGAAACTTGTCACATAAGCAGTAATGGGGATGCGTTTATACCATGCTGTGAGGAAAAAGGCGGGAATTAAAGCTAATCCTGTAATGCGGGTTGCGGTTGCCATCATTCCCCATAATGCAGCTTGTAGATAAGACTGGCGATCAAAAGCCCACAAAGAAGCAGTGCTTAAAAATAGAAATAGTCCTTCAGTATAAACAACTGCGGTAAATAATGAGAGAGGACACCAAGCTAAAATAGTCGTTGTCCACTGTGCCGTTTTAATACCATTTGTCCTTTTTACCCAATGGAAAACAATAAATAAAGTTCCTAAAAAGGCTAAATTATTAATCAATGTTCCCGCCACTTCTGCTGATACTCCTAACCCCATTACAATCCTGATAGTTAAGGGAAAAAAGGGAAAAAAAGCTACGTTAGCTCCTGGTAGAGTTCCGACGCCATTATAATTTGCTGTAGCAATTTCTTGATAGAAATTACTATCCCAAGCAGAAAAAACTTCCCAACCCCATTCCGTCTTAATTCCACCTGAAGGAGCTTCGAGTAACGGGGCAATCCCTAACATGCCTACAAGAATTAATCCTCGACTCAATAGCCAAATTCCGATAATAAACCATAAGGGTTGTAAAAAAAATTTTCCTAACTTCTGAATACTGACTTTTAACTTCATCTTTATCTTAAATTGGAAACTCCTGGGAGAGTTACTAAATCAATCTGACTCTGAAACTCTGCAATCTTTCCTTGACAAATAGTAAGAACGTGAACCCATTTGTCTTGAAGGAATTTAGCCTTAAACTGTCGTTCTAAAGTTAGTCCATGCCGTCGACTCCTCAGTTAATAAAGGACTTAGCAAGCCGTAATTTCCTTCTTCCTCAACTTTGCAGAGTTGTTTGACAATTACTAAGTTTTTTGATTTATTCATTATCCTTATTATTTCGCTGTCTTTCAATTTAGCAAACTCCAGACTCAAAAAATACCTTAGTCACTTATTTGTTATCACAGATGTCGATAATAAACAAATGATCAAAATTAACCAACTTGGAAAAAAAGGAACTGCCAATTTAGATTGATTTAGAAGTTCTAAGAAATGATCAGTGATTTTATGTTTTTAAAAAAAAAATATTAAAGATGGTCTTAAAACAGGGTAAGCCTTAAGAAAACTTCTTTTTACCAAAAGGTAGATAATCCAAAGCTCACTCATATTTTTTGAATTTAGATCAATTTTTGATTATAGTTTTTTTATAATTTATAGTGTAATAGTACTACAGAAATATAGTGACGGCCTATAATTTTACCTATAACCAAGAAATCTTTCAATTTACAGTCTTATATTGGGATGGTTTACTAAACCTAATTACTAGTTTAGGTTAAGACTAGGGATAGATATTAGGGTATTGATTGTCAGAATCAAGTTTCGAGTTATTTTAAGACAAAACTATGTTCATCAGTCCCTTCAGCTTTATGTAAAAATAGGGTACTAACTAACTGACTCTAAGTTATGCTCGTTGTTGGAATCACTTCTATACTTGTTACTAAATAAGAAAAATAATTCAACAGTCATAGGACCATTCTTCCTCATCGAGTTTTACTCAAATCTAGCTTGTTTGTATAACAACTCGCCAATGGTCATATCTGTTTGATGTTTTTGCTCAAAGGCTTCTTCGACTTCAAATTTTTGAAATTAAACTTTTGTAAAAAAATAACCTTATCCTAATAAAGGAATATAATCTACTCGAGTCGTCAATTTTGAAACTTGTTCGAGGTAAAATTCGACAAATTATTCTAAAGTTCGATTCTTTTGTACGTTTTTAACATTAACATAAGCAAATAAAGGTCGCGACAAGGGCTAATATTCGTTCTTATCCACAGTTTGAGTTGAAATAAATACCCCGTTTTAACCATTATCAATAGCAATTGCTTTGAGTTTATCTTGGTTTTGTTGATAACAAAAGTAGCTAAAGTAACCCAAAGTATTATGATCTTGGGCAACCATAATTACTAATACTTCATCGTCCTTGCTGAAAACATAATTTGAGCAAATTTCTGTTGCTTCACCTATGAGCGCTTCGGTAAGATAATTATAGGTTCCCGAGCCTTTACCGGGACCGTAAATAGTTAAAAATCAATCAGGATAAAAGAAATAAAGTTGATTATAGCTAGAGAAATACCCTGTTTTTAGCTTTAAATTCCTATACTTGTGCTAATAAACTAACTTTTAGCGAATATATTTAAATATTTTGGATATTTGCCACAACTGTGATCGCATTAAAAGCAATAAGAGACTCAATGTAACAAACTATGTTGTCATTGCAAAATTTTGTTTCTGCAGAAGAAATGGGACAAGAGGCTGCTTGTATTTGAAAAATTATTTTCTATGGTCAGATCTTTAACTTGCTTATTATAGATAGGTTGTTTTTGACAGGTTTCTAACACTACTTCAGTTATCGGAAATACCGCACTTAAGCTATCTGTTTTGATTGGTTAAACATTATTGATATCACTTGGCTACAAGCTGGTATAACTACTATGGCTGCGATTACAATCGTTGCTTTCATAACATCTAAAAAACTATTAAGAGATGTAAACTTTATGAATCATCTCACAATTTATTTTGTATCAAAAATACAGTGATCAGATGCATATTATTTCATTATGGTTTTCAACTCATTTTTAGCAACCTAAATTTAAATCAGAGTTAGTTAATAATTCAAGCTTTACCTAACAAAATCACACTACGATCCTAAAAGTTAAGAGCTAAGATAAAAATAAATAAATAGTGAAGATTTATCTATTTTACTTAGACAGTTCATTAACTCTAGACTAAGAACTGTATTTCTTAACCTATTGTTTACCAAAATTCGTTAACTTCTGTTTGAATGTTCATTGTGTAATTAACTCAATTTACAAAACACCCAAATATGTTATACTTTTTCAAACTCGAACAACGTCCTTTTTGTTTAATATCTTCCCTATCAATATTGGCATTAATAGTAAGTTTAGGGGCTTGTGGTGGTGCGACCCATGATGATAGCTCTATCGATGAAACGGCTAATAACATAAACAAACCTCCATTAGAAGGTAAGGTCACTCTGACCGGTGCGGGGGCATCTTTTCCCTCACCTCTCTATCAAAACTGGTTTGTTCAACTCAATAGTGCAATTCCTGAGCTTCAAGTTAACTATCAGTCTATAGGTAGTGGCGCAGGGGTAGAACAATTTACTACCGGAACAGTAGACTTTGGTGCTAGTGATGTAGCGATGAAAGATGAAGAAATCGCAAAAGTTTCTAGAGGGGTGATATTGCTCCCTATGACTGCCGGAAGTATTGTAATAGCTTACAATCTTCCTGGGGTTGAAGGGCTTAAATTGTCTCGGAAGGCTTATGTAGGAATCATGCAAGGCAGTATTACTAACTGGAGTGACCCCGAAATTGTTGAGGCTAACCCTGATTTAAACTTACCTAGTCAATCAATTACCGTCGTTCACCGTTCTGATGGTAGTGGAACCACTGAAGTTTTCACCAAGCACATAAGTGCAATTAGTTCAGAGTGGGCAAATACAATCGGACAAGGAAAAAGTGTAGAATGGCCTACCATTAAGGGAAAATTCATCGGTAGCAAAGGAAATGAAGGAGTAACTGCCACTATTCAACAAATTGAAGGAGCCATCGGCTATATTGAGTATGGCTATGCTAAGAATAATGGTCTAACAATGGCAGCCTTAGAAAATTTATCAGGGAACTATATAGAGCCCAGTGACGAGTCAGCCGAACAGACCTTAGATGCGGTTACTCTTCCTGAAAACCTACGAGTCTTTATCACCGACCCTGAAGGAGATCAATCTTATCCCATTGTGACCTACACTTGGATGCTGGCTTACAAACAATATGACGATCCCCAAAAAGCTATCGCCATGGAGGCCATGGTTGAACATGCGTTAAACCATGGACAAGAAGCCAGTAAGAAACTCGGTTATGTTGCCTTGCCGCCTAGTGTCAAAGAGAAAGTAGCCGCGGCTGCTGATGTAATTAGCCCGGACTACACTATTAAGGTCAAACAAACAGACGATTTTCTAGATTGATAGTCCTACATTGACTAGATTAAATCACTTATAGATTTTTACTAGTCCCTTCTAAAAAACTAAACAACCTGAGTTCAGAGTTCAGGAATCTTTCGGTGTAAAAATTAGGAATAGGGACTTCTGATTGCTGCGAGTTTTCTGTGAACTTGGCTTATGCTGAACTTAGTCCAACAAATTATCTAGTCAAACTATTATTTCTTACTTTCGACTTGGTTATCCTTAATTATGATTGCACCTACTGCTTCTAAGTTTAAACAAACTGGAGTTGGCGTTCGCTCTGTTCTGGAGAAAACTTTCAATACTGGTTTTATTTGGCTGACTTTAGTCTTTGCCGTCAGTATTGGGTTCATTCTATTGTCCATTGCTATTGTAATCATTATGCGAGCCTGGCCAGCAATTCAAACCTACGGGGTTGGCTTTGTTACCAACAGTGCTTGGAATCCTGTTATAGGAAAGGAAAAATTTGGGGCGTTACCGGTTATTTATGGAACTCTAGTAAGTTCCTTCATCTCCTTATTCATTGCCATCCCTTTAGGGATAGGAACGGCACTGTTTTTAAGTGAAGATTTTATCCCTCTTAAATTCCGCACCCCCTTAGTGTTTATGGTGGAACTGTTAGCCGCTATTCCTAGTGTGGTGTATGGACTGTGGGGTATTTTTGTCTTAATTCCCATTCTCAACCCTATTAGTTTCTGGTTACACAACAACCTTGGCTGGGTACCCTTTTTTGCTACCCCCCCTGCCGGACCTGGAATGTTACCTGCAGGAATTGTTCTTTCTATTATGATTCTGCCTATTATCACTGCAGTTTCTCGTGATTCCTTAGCTTCTTTGTCTCCTGAATTACGCCAAGCTTCTTTAAGCTTGGGAGCAACCCGTTGGGAAACGATTTTCCGTGTGTTGATTCCATCAGCTATTTCAGGAATCGTTGGGGGAATTATGTTAGCTCTTGGCCGTGCAATGGGGGAAACTATGGCGGTTACGATGATTATCGGGAATGCTAATAAAATCAGCATCTCTCTACTTGAACCAGCAAACACTATTTCTTCTCTTTTAGCCAACCAATTTGCCGAAGCATCAGGAATGCAGGTTTCTGCCCTAATGTATGCTGCGTTGATTTTAATGGTTTTGACCCTAATTGTTAATGTTATAGCCGATTGCATTGTAACTCAAGTGAGAGCCAAGTATCAGTAATAGACGAATGGCAAAAATTGAGCTTTCGCTCCTCTTTTTCTACCGTTTTACTCCTCAAAAAAAATGACTGATTCAAGTGCAACCGAGATTGGTTTAAGTCTAAAAAAGAAACCAGGCAGTTCCCGCGCCCTATTCAATAGCTTCTGGACAGCTTTAGCTTCCTTATGTATGATTATCACTCTAATCCCATTAGTTGCGGTTCTTATCTTCGTGATGGTTCAGGGATTAGGGCAAGTTAACCTAGATTTATTTACTAAGCTTCCTCCACCGCCTGGATTGTCACAAGGAGGTATTGGTAACGCTATTCTTGGAACTTTACTAACTGTGGGTTTAGCGACTTTTATTGCTGTTCCTATTGGGGTACTCACTGCTGTTTATCTATCAGAATTTAGTGCAGGAAATCAAATTGCCCGTTGGGTTCGTTTTGCGACTAATGTTCTCAGTGGAGTTCCTTCAATTATTGCTGGTATTTTCGCTTATGGTTTATTAGTCGCCACAAAAATTGTTGGTTTTTCCGCCGTTGCAGGAGGAGTAGCTTTAGCTGTATTGATGTTACCCACTATTATCCGGACAACGGATGAAGCCTTACAACTTGTTCCTCAAGAAATCCGTTGGGCAGCCTTTGGACTAGGAGCTTATAATTACCAAACAGTATTAAAAGTTGTCCTTCCTGCGGCTGTTCCTGCTATTTTAACTGGAGTAACCCTAGCGATTGCCCGTGCTGCAGGGGAAACCGCTCCTTTAATTTTTACTGCTTTGTTTTCTAACTTTTGGCCTAAGGGAATCTTTGAGCCTATTGCTACTTTATCAGTGTTAGTTTATAACTATGCCATTGTCCCTTTTAAACCCCAACAAGAATTAGCCTGGGCGGGGTCCTTAATTTTAGTCTTGTTAGTGTTAACTACCAGTGTGGCTGCTCGTTGGGCAACTCGACAGAAAACTTATTAATTGATAGTGAACAGTTAATAGTGATAGAGGACTTTGATGATAGACAACGAAATTTCGGATTCTATTAAGATAGAAACAGTTTTCAGCTTAGAAAATGTTAATATCTTCTACGGAGATTATCGCGCAGTTCGGGATGTTACTTTCACCATTCCCAAGAATAAAGTGACTGCTTTTATCGGTCCTTCAGGGTGTGGAAAAAGTAGCATCCTGCGGTGTTTAAATAGACTCAACGATTTAATCGAAATCTTTCACCTAACGGGAACCATTGCCTATCATGGACAGAATCTCTATGCTCCTGATATTGATTCTGTAGAAGTAAGAAAACGAATTGGAATGGTATTTCAAAAACCCAATCCTTTCCCAAAAACTATTTACGATAACATAGTTTTTGGAGCGAGGATAAATAATTACAAAGGAGATCTCGATGAATTAGTAGAAACTTCTCTGAAACGATCTGCCCTTTGGGATGAAGTTAAAGATAAATTACAAGATAATGGCTTTTCTTTATCAGGAGGACAACAACAACGTCTGTGTATTGCGAGAACTATTGCTGCTCAACCAGAAGTGGTTTTAATGGATGAACCCTGCTCAGCTCTTGATCCTATTTCGACCTTAAAAGTTGAAGAATTAATACATGAACTTAAGAAACAGTACACTATTGTGATAGTTACTCACAACATGCAGCAAGCGGCACGAGTAGCCGACTTAACTGCTTTTTTTAGTACAGAAGTAACTGAGACAGGAAGCAAGGTCGGTTATCTTGTAGAATACGATGCAACCCAGACTATTTTTGGTAGTCCTCGTCAACAGAATACCAAAGATTATGTTAGTGGACGGTTTGGTTAGAAAAGATGAAGATAGAAAAATGGGAAAGTAGGTAAAAACCGTATGGTTCATTTCTACAAACTTCGATATCGTCTTTGTCGAAAGGGAGTTTAACAAAAAATCATGGTAGCTGATGTAGCAACAGAAACAGTTTTGAGAACTCGGAAACTTAATGTTTTTTACGGTACTAATTTGGCAGTCAGGGAAGTTTCCTTAGATATTCCCAAAAATAAAGTTGTAGCCTTCATTGGTCCTTCAGGTTGCGGAAAAAGTACTGTTCTCCGTTGTTTTAATCGGATGAACGATCTAATTCCCAGTGCTAGGATTGATGGCAAAATAACTTTCCATGGAAGCGATATTTATGCAAACAAAGTTGATCCTATAGACTTACGTTGTCGCATTGGCATGGTATTTCAAAAACCCAATCCCTTTCCTAAATCTATTTACGAAAATATTGCGTTTGGGGCAAGACTAAATGGATTTAAGGGGGATATGGATGAGTTAGTAGAAACATCCCTAAAAAAAGCTATAATTTGGGATGAAACTAAAGATAAATTAATGCAAAGTGGACTTGCTTTATCAGGAGGACAACAACAACGTCTGTGTATTGCGAGAACCATCGCCATCAAACCAGAAGTAATCTTGATGGATGAACCATGTGCTGCTCTTGATCCCATTTCCACCCTTAAAATCGAAGAACTAATTTATGAATTGAAGCAACAATACACTATTGTTATAGTTACTCATAACATGCAACAAGCATCACGGGCATCCGATTTTACTGCTTTTTATAATGTAGAAGCTACTGATAAAGAAGCAAAAGTAGGATATCTGGCAGAATATAATAAAACAGAGGTTATTTTTCAAAATCCTGCACGGGAAACAACGAGGGATTACATAAGCGGACGGTTTGGTTAAAACAGAGATAGGCTCTCGGTGTACTTATCGCACTCAAAAAATTCGATATTTTGCAACGTGGATTAGATACCTCTTAGTGTTGAGAGATAATGAATAAGTCTCTATCTGTACCGTAACTTACCAAAGTAGTTTTTGTAAATGATTACACGGTTTGTACCAAATTTTTGAAAGAGATCAATTTCTCTACAGATGATAAGGTCTCATAATTATCTAATATTTTGATTTTTTTACTTTATCAATGAATTTACACTTGTTTGTATTAATTAACCTTCTTGAATTTCGTTTTATCATTCATGATATTCTTTTATTTTATCTTTTAAAGATTTTAATCTATCACTAGTAGAAAAAATATTTGTCGTTGTTTGAGGTTTAACTAGTTTCATTTTTCCGAAGTTATTTAAGTATTATTAGGAGCTATATCTTCGCCATTGACTGGCTTAAAACCTTTTAATAAATAAAAAATGGTTTTTAAATGATTATTTTGATGTTGTTTCTAAAATTTTGCCGTAATTACAGCATTCTTATCCTGTTTATTATCCTATTGATGGTATAATTATCGGGTGTCCATCGAGATTTCTTTCAAACTGTAAATCTCGGTTATCTTGGCAAAGTTGATATAATTATTTGTCAGTAAGTTTAAAGAACTCAAATCTAACTTCCAGATGATTAACCATAGTTTAGATTTATCTTCATCGTTATATTGAATGTCAATTTTTAGTCTTTTTTAGCACTTACTATAGATTCAATCACCTGTAGTAGTTTTTCCTGAGTCCATTGATATGATAGGCTAGCGGCGATTGCACATCCTCCAGACCCGACACCCTCTTTAACAAACCCCTGTTCATATACCGATAATTGAGGATAGAAAGACTTAGCAAAACTCAACTGAGTCCCTAACAGGGGAACCTCACTGATCATATTAGCTAACCCTACTGTATCCCCTGTAGAATCTTCGGCAACCCAACGAGTTGTTCCTACTATAATTTGGTCTAGATTGGCTTTTTCTTGCAAATTTTTGATGATTGCCTTGATTAAGGCATAGACCGCTAACATTTGGGTCCCTCCAGCCAAAAGTACTCCTATCCGATGGCTAGCGGTAATTGCCATACCTGCCGCCACAATTTGCATAGGATCACCCACCGCGGCGACGAGAGAAAAAGGATTAATCGGCTGTAAAATAGGGTAAATTCCGGCTTGAGTAAGTCCCATCTGAACAATAGACCATTTTTGCTTATGATTGCACTTATAATGACTACTATTAACTTTTCCAATGGCATTAAAACCTAATCCTGTAAGAATAGCCAGGGCAGTAGTAGTTCCTCCTACAACACATTCACTCAGAATTAAATAGGAATTGGGGTATTTTTTAGCCATTTTTTCTCCCCATTGTAACCCTTGCTGAAATAGATGATTAATGACAGTTAAAGGTAAGGCTTTTCCTGTTGTAATACAATTGGCACTAATACCTTTTAAGTTAAAATTAGGAACAGAGGGAGGGAATGGCAAACCGGCATTAAACAGATAAATGGGAATATTAAGAGTCTCTAGAATAGCGCGTGTAATAAATACTGGTGAAACCCCCTTAGTTAAGGGAGGTAAGGGATGTTGATAACGAGATTGAATCCCCTTAAATAAAAATTCTGCATCAGCAATCGCGGTATATTTTCGGTCTTCTGGGGTGGCCCCAGCCGCAGAAATTCCTGGGATTAATCCTGTAGATGTAAACCCTAAAATACAGGCAAAAACTGGATCATGGTTTTGATTAGATTCCAGCCATTGTTTACCTTTTTTTTGTTGTGTATAAACTTGAATCACTTCTTTTTAAATACCCATTTAAAAAATAAATATGAAAACCACTTTTTACCTGCTTGAGATATTTAGTAATTGCTTATTGTTTATAATCCAAAATTGCTTGGATCCATCTGGGAGGTTGAGGTATAGGATTTCCTATCTTTTCTAAGACTAAGAAAGCGACTAAATGAACAGCAGATAAATAAATTAAACTGTTAAAAACAACTAATCCAATAGTTAGTAACTGAATCAAAGAAAAACTAGGTTGAGATAAAATCCCTGATTTAATAAATAACCATTGAGCTAATTCAGTGATTTGGATAATCATATACTGCCATAAATCTTCCCCTAATAAAATTGAAAATAACCAGAAACGAAAAAAGAAGCCAAACGTTCCAATTAACGCCCCTGTCACCATAGAAAACAGCCAATTTGTCCTACGTCTCCAACAATATCCTAATTGAACTCCCATCAAGCCATAGGGCATTAAAAAAACAACACTACGGGTAGGACCCATTAACACTGTTAATAATAACCCAGATACTAATGCTCCCATCCAAGCGGCGCGATATCCCCATCGTATATAAATTAAAGCAATAGGAATAGGAAAGAAAATCCTTAAAAAAGGACCGATAGGAAAATAATAATTAATTAACCAAATTAAGCTGCAAGCACTAGCTAAAAAAGCTGTTTCCACCATTGCTAGAGTGCTACTTTGTTTGATTTTAGACAGGGATAAAGGTTGAATATTTTTGAATTTAGACACAGGCGCAGTGACTGTTTCTTTGGTGTCATCATCAACCCAATTAGACTCACTATTCGTTAAAGCATTAGATTCCAAATCGGATTCTGGATTAGCATTATCAGAAGAGTAATTCATTAAAGAAAATCATCTCATTGAAATTTTAAGGAAAAACTAAGTAATAATTTTTTCTAAGTTATACATATTCTAATTCTTCTAGACTGAGTATAATGCATGTTAGTAACTAATAATTTACAAGACTATTATTGTGAGCTTATTCTACAACTTCAAAAAATTGATTGCTGTAAAAATTAGTCCATTTAAATTTTGAAATTCTCACAAAGTAAGACTTTCAGTTTTTTAAACTATGATATTGTCATAGCTAGTCTGGCAAAGACTGTATTATTAATACACAGAATATCGTGTGTTTCCGTAATTAAACCTTTTTTTCTAATTTTGTAAGTAGCTTCGTTACGGTTTCCTTCGCCAATTTACTAAAATTGCTTAATTCTCGATGGTATAAGTCAGCAATTTCTATAATGTCTATTACTAGATCGTTATAAAGAAGACTAATAAATTTATGAGTAGGAGTAATGTTAACAGTCATAGTTCTTAGGCTAACGGCATCTATGGAATAAGAAATCTCTTCTAAAGTAGTCATTTCTCCTCTATTCATGAGATCTAAAGTAACTTTTTTTGACCTCAACACTATAATTCTGGATTTTTACTTAATCTTCTAAAATTAAATAAACTGAGCTACCCCAATTATTTTCCACAAAAACTCCCCTATTAGGGAGTTAACTATAGATAATACAATATAGGATAAAAAATTGTCATTTTTATTCTATCAATCCAGTCAATAAAGAATAATCACCCCTAAATCTTCAATATTAAGGTTTTCATTATAGTGGCGGTTTTTATCTTTCATTTAATGCTCAAGCGGATTTTTGCTCTATCTGTTATGCTAAGCCTAGCAAAAATTGTAAGCCTAATTGTTAACTTTCAAAAGTTAGTTTGTTCTATTTAATTTTTTTTTGTGAGATTTTTAGCGAGTAACTGTGATTTTTCAAGACGATCTTGCCATTTTGATTGCTGACCTTGAGGAAATTCTCTGGGATAGTCAGTTATCAGAACATCCAGGCGTGTTGGCTTTCTTAGAGAGAGTACGATATTATTTGCTTACTCATCAGTTTTATAGAAAGCCTGAAAATTATCAAAAAAGGTCTGAAAAACTAAACGAAGATATTTTAAAAAGACTAGAGACCCAAATAATATCTTGGGTACAATCTGTAGAAAATAACCTAGAGGATTTACGCAATCAAAGACAGTCTCTGCTTCAAGAAATTCGGCAGTTAAAATATGAACGACAACTGATATCTGAGTTTTTAGAAAAGTTAACTATCGGTTGCACTCAAATTATCGAAGGACAATCTTCTAAGTATAAAAAAAGGAACTGTTTCGGTAAAGATTCCTTAAACGGTCTCTCAGTTTCTCCTGAAATGTCTTCAGAAAGGTTAGCCGGTCATATAGATTTAGCCCTAGGAAAAATTTTAGACAGTCTTGGACAAGATTTACAAACCTATTCTGATTGTCTGTCCCAAGGAGTCAAAGGAATATATAGTTTTGAAGAGCGAGGGGAAACTAAATTTCCAGCCTATTTTAGTCACTTACAGCAATCACTAGAAACAACAGTGGATAGGACTCCCTTAACTTCGTCATTTCCAGAACAATCTGCCAGAATAAAGTCTACTCAGGAAAGATGGTTTTTAGGAATTGATTTAACTTCTGAGCAATTTATGGCTGTTTTGTTAGTATTTGGCGCTAAAATCAATCCTAATATAGGAATTTCTACTTTAGAAGAAACAGTTAACCTTTCGTCGGTTATATCAGAAGATGTAACGAGTTCTTTAGCCACATGGGAATCAGCCTTAAAGACTCTCAAAACTCAGTTAATGGCTCGAACAACCTCTTTGATTTTAGGGGAAACAGAATATTCTGTAGCTCAGATCATCAATAAATTGCAGGGAATTATTGTAGTTTGTCCTAGTCAATGGAATTTGGTTGATCGCACTCAACTTCAAAGTCTAATTTTAGATACTTACTCGTTATCAACTTCAGATCAGATTGTCTGGGTGCCTAAAGCAATAGCTGTTGCTTTGAGTTATTTTTCTCCTACTGAAACAGCCAGAAACACCTTGATTATTGATGTGGGAGAAACCATGACAGAATTAGCTTTAGTGAATGTTAAAAACCCCTTTTCCAGTTTGATTAGCCGACAATTAACATATGCTTTTCAATCGATTGATCAAGATATTTTTTGTCAACTTATTTATCCCCAATGGCAATCTCAGATTACTAAGATATCACCCTGTCTTAAACCGCACTTTCCGCAAGTAGGAAATACTAACTTATTCTTACGAGGAGCTTTTAATCAACAACTAAAAAATCATCCTTTAGGGAATACTTTTTTAGAAGTGGCTCAATTAACTCGGTTTATTTTAAAACAACAAGATAGTTTTGTCTCTTCGTTAGGAGAAAAATCTTGGGGTGTAACTCGTCATGAATTTATACAACAGATTACTACTCACTGGATTAAAAAATTAAATGAAACTTCAAACAGTCTTTTCAGTTTAGGAGAAACTTCTCAATACGAAATAGGACAAATTATTCTTTTAGGAAAAGAAATAGAGACGGTTGATTATATTTTACATGCTTGGTTACATGAAAAATTTCTTCAAAATCCTGTTATTTTCAAGCCTAAAAAACAATCAGAAAATAAATTGACTCAAGGATTAGTTTACATACTAAATTTTCTTTAAATAAACAATGTACAACAGCTTACAGAGCTAAATTAATACTAATCTTTTTGTTCGTCATTAATATCTAGCATTCCTTTTTCGAATTTATGTTGGGGCGGAATAGCCGCAGTAATAGCATCAATCACTTTATTGATCGCAATAATTTCTAGTCCGATATCATCAGCAAAAGTCTGACCTTTAGGCACAATTGCTCGTTTAAAGCCCAACTTAGCTGCTTCTTTAAGACGCAGTTCCATTTGAGATACTAGCCGAACCTGTCCCCCTAACCCCACTTCACCAATCAAGACAGTGCGAGGATCAACTACCCGATCCCGAAAACTGGCTACCACAGCAATCGCTACTCCCAAGTCAGCGGCTGGTTCTTCCACCCCTAACCCACCGGCAGAGGCTACATAAGCATCCAATTTTGATAACGGAATCCCTACTCGTTTCTCCAAGACGGCTAAAATCTGTTGTAGGCGACTATAATCAACCCCAGTGGTGGAACGACGAGGGGAAGAATAACTCGTAGGACTGACTAATGCTTGCAATTCTACTACTAAAGGACGAGTTCCCTCACAAGCAACGACAGTAGCGGTTCCTGGAGCAAATTCATCACGGTTGCCTAGAAATAATTCTGAGGGGTTAAGGACTTCTACTAACCCATGTTCAACCATTTCAAAAATTCCGATTTCATGAGTCGCCCCAAAGCGATTTTTAACTGATCTGAGAAGACGATGGGAAGCATAGCGATCACCCTCAAAATATAAGACTGTATCGACCAAATGTTCAAGTACTCTTGGTCCTGCAATTGCCCCTTCTTTAGTGACGTGACCAACAATCAGTAGAGTGATATTCTCTCGTTTAGCTACTTGCATCAACGCTGAAGTACACTCACGGACTTGGGCAACTGAGCCGGGGGCTGAAGTGAGGGCAGCAAAATAGAGAGTTTGAATACTATCAATAACAGCAACTTGTGGCTTTAACGATTCTAACTCTCGCAGAATTTCTTCCAAATCTGTTTCTGGTAAAATGTAAAGGCTGGCATTGGTGTTGTTTCTCTCCGAATTTGCTGATTTGGAGTTTTTGGGTTCTTGACCATTACTGTTAACATCGGTGGTCGTTGTTGTTTCTTTGACCCCCAACCGAGAAGCCCTCAATTTCACCTGTTGTCCTGATTCTTCAGCAGACACATAGAGAATGCGAGGCAATCTTTGGGACAGTTGGTTAGCTGTTTGTAGTAAGAGAGTAGATTTCCCGATTCCTGGATCACCACCAATCAAAACAAGGGAACCAGGAACCATTCCCCCACCGAGAACTCGGTCTAATTCTTCATATCCCGACGGAAACCTAAGTTGTTCTTCTTGGGTAATTTCTGAAAATGGGATTGAAATGCGAGGTTTAGGGGGGGTGGTGGAGATGTTCTGCGAACGTGTGTTAGATTGCCATCCTCCCCGTAAAATTCCCCCTGATAGACTGGGGTTAACAATTTGTTCTTCCAGAGTCCCATAAACTCCGCAACTAGGGCATTTACCAAACCACTGAGGAGACTCTGCACCACAGGCACTGCAAATATGAATAGTCCGAGATTTTACCATAATGCCTTTTTTAAGAAAGGTTAAAAAAACTTAAAAAACTAGCTGGTTAGAGTCCAAAATAATTAAAAAATGATAAGGGGTATGCTGTTTCGTTATCCTATTTAAAATCCTTACTAAGGGGGAAATAATCTATAGTTATTGACTTAATCATAATAAGAAAGCGATATTCTAGAGACAGAAACATCGCTATGTAACTTAACGTTCAGAAATTTTACATCTAAGGAGTATTGGAGAAATTGGAAATTCATAAAGAGAAAATTCTAGTGGTTGATGATGAAGCTAGCATCCGTCGTATTTTAGAAACTCGTTTGTCTATGATTGGTTATGATGTGGTCACAGCTGCCGATGGAGAAGAAGCCTTAGACACTTTTCATAAAGCTGATCCTGATTTAGTCGTTTTAGATGTCATGATGCCTAAGCTTGATGGTTATGGTGTCTGTCAAGAATTACGCAAAGAATCGGACATCCCTATCATCATGTTAACTGCTTTAGGAGATGTTGCTGATAGAATTACAGGGTTAGAGTTGGGAGCTGATGATTATGTAGTTAAACCTTTTTCCCCTAAGGAATTGGAAGCGAGAATTAGATCCGTATTGCGACGGGCTGACAAGAATGGAACTCCAGGAATTCCTAGTTCAGGGGTCATTCACATCGGATCAATTAGAATTGATACGAACAAACGTCAAGTTTATAAAGGGGATGAACGCATCCGTTTGACGGGGATGGAGTTTAGTTTATTAGAGCTGTTAGTCAGTCGATCAGGCGAACCTTTTTCTCGTTCAGAAATTCTACAGGAGGTCTGGGGATATACTCCCGAACGCCATGTGGATACCCGTGTAGTAGATGTTCATATTTCCCGTCTCAGGGCAAAATTAGAGGATGATCCGAGTAATCCTGAGTTGATTCTGACGGCTAGAGGAACTGGCTATCTCTTTCAACGTATTTTAGAATCAGGAGAAGAGTTTTGACTATTCCCCGTCAAGCTCAAGCTGTGACGGGGACAAAATACTCAGTTTGTAATATGATGTAAAGTTAATTTCCGATTTGGAGTATGGAAATTTTACACAATATTTTTACTACTTACAGATTTCATTGCTCATAATTAGTTTTCCGTGATTACTGCTAACAATGATAGAGCGATCACGTCCAAATAAGACAGATCCTACTCTCACATTAACGTCAGTATGTTTACGAATATAAACTTGACTTCTTTGATCAATCGTCTGAGCTATAGATTGATAGATTTTTTCAGTCCAATTACTTCCCGTTTGTTCATCACAATCCCGCAATAATTTTAATCCATTTTCCGTTGTAGAACTTTTTAAAAGCTGTTGCAACTTAGTATTTGGACAACCTATTTTAGCTCCATGAGCAACTAAGATTTCTAATCGTCCATCCGCTAAATAATGATGGGTATGGAAAATTCCTCCAGCTAATTTGATTAGCTTACCATGATAACCAAATAGTAGAAGAGAAGCTAATTTTTGAACTCCAGCTGTTACTAATAAAGGGCCTAGCCAATTCGCAGTTTTAATTATTCTTTCAGGATTAATTCCTTGTTTTCTTGCTAACTCTAAGCCATTTTCCCCCAAACAAAATACTAAACTATTAAACTGTTTAGCTTTGGCAGTTAGTTCCTCTTGATATGCTGTTAATTGATTGGCAGCAGTTAAGGGTTGAGAAATACCAGTAGTTCCTAACAAAGAAAGTCCTTCTACCACTCCAAATGACTCATTAGATGTTCTTTTTGCTAATTGTTTTCCTTCCGGCAAGATAATAGTTACAATAATGCTCTCTGTGGGTTTAAGATATTTCTTAAGATTTTTATGTAATATTTTTTTCGCATAATGATAAATGGCGCATTTACCTTCATTATTAATCTGGATACCAATTCCTTCACCTCCTTTAATCAAAATTTGCTTACAAGAATTAGCTTGAGTTTGTTCAACTAATTCAACTAATACCCAAACTGGAGTATTTCTAGTTAAATCTAAATTATCTCCTGGATCACTTCTAGTAATTGCTAAAGCTGAATTTAATCCGATTCTAGCTACTTGTTCAATTGGAATATTAACCACTTTAGAAGGGTAAATTAAATCCACAGATACAATATTTTTAATATTTTTGTTTTGAATATGACTTAAAGCAGCGATTGCCGATGCGCAAGCAAATACAGGTAACGTATAGCCAGAACGAGATGATTGACTGATCATTATTTATTTCTTTTATTAGCAAATTTTAATTACTTTTTTTTCTGGTTGTAGTTCTATTTTTCTGTGATAAAACTAGAAATACAGTTAGAACAAGAGACTCCCTCTTCATAGTCTGAAAATAGCTTTTTTATCTTGGAAAGCGGATAACCACAGCTAGGACACATTTTATAATTTCCTTTTTTTAAGTTATGTTTAATTGCTATTCTTTGATCAAAAACAAAACATTCTCCATCCCATAAACTTTGTTCTAATTTTACTTTCTCCAAATATTTTAAGATTCCTCCTTTAAGATGATAAACTTCCTTGAATCCTTTGTTAACTAGCAAAGAAGTTGCTTTTTCACAACGAATTCCTCCTGTACAAAACATAGCTATTTTTTTATGTTTGGATGGGTGAAGATTTTGAGATACATAATTAGGAAATTCTCGAAAAGAGTTAGTTCTAGGATTAATTGCTCCTTTAAAACTTCCCATCTCTACTTCATAATTATTACGGGTATCAATAACTAAAATTTCTGGATCGGAAATTAAATAATTCCAGTCATTATACTCAACATAAGTACCGACCTTTTCAAGCGGATTAATGTCTGAAATTCCTAGAGTAACAATCTCTTTTTTTAGTCTAACTTTTGTCCGTTTAAACGGCAAATACTCTATAGAAGCTTCTTTTGTTTCTAAGTCAGTTAAGCGAGGATCACAACGTAAGTAAGCCATTACAGCATCAAGTCCCTGACGAGACCCCGCAATTGTTCCGTTTATTCCTTCTTGGGCTAATAAGATTGTGCCTTTAATGGCTTTTTGGTAGCAAAGTTCTAGTAAAGGTTTTTGCTTTGTCTCAAAATCTGTCAGTCTCACGAATTTATAGAAGGTAGCGACGATTTGATTCATGGTAGGTTTGCTCGAAAAAATTTGTCATTTTAAAGATTCTATGTGTATAATAGCGAGGGTGAACAAGTTGTTGGGGACTTCCCGTTAATTGTCCACTCAATGAATGTGGGGGTATAGCTCAGTTGGTAGAGCGCCTGCTTTGCAAGCAGGACGTCAGCGGTTCAAGTCCGCTTACCTCCATCAGGATATATTTAAATGAATCCTTTTTTTGGTATTTTTATTTTGTATTGTCCGTTTTTGGTTGGGGAACTACCAGATTTTAGTTTTTTGTAATTTGACCTAGTGTCTGGCTGACTGAGTCCCGAATAGCACCCACCGTGAAGTCGGGGTTATTGATTTAGATATCGCCGCAACCGTTGGGTTATCTTGAAGTGATACAAGCACTTCAAGATAACCCAACGGTTGTGTAACGTCAAAAACTTAGTCTTTATAAGATTAAGTTTTTATAGAATTGAAGGTTTTACATAGCAAAACTTTTAGCTTTTGTTTACTACAAAGTTGTCAAAGCTAGGTTAGAAAATTCTAAATTTTTTGATAGGATTTATTTCAAAAACTATTATCATGACAACGGACCTGACAACATTAATATAAAAAAAGGTTCTTTGCATTGTTTATTATAAATGTGAACGAGAGCAAAAGCAGAAATATTATGTTTAAATGTAAGAGTATGTAAAGTTTAAAAAACTACAGATTGACTGAGACTATCAGAAAACGCAATTAGACAAATAATTTATATAGATAGATTGTTAAAAAATAAAAAATAATTGTGAGATTTACTAAAAAATAAAAGAAAAGAACTTATATAGAAGAATAGATAAAATATTATGAATAGTTATCAGGATAGAATAGAACAATTTGTATTAATCGATAATGAACTAATTTGTAATATTAATAAATAAATTTTTTTTTTAAATGAAAAGTCAGAAATATAAATAAAGAAGAGTGAGTACAAGGATTATTCCATTTTTTTAAAAAAAGAAACAAAAAATAGAGAATTTTATATAAAGAAATAAATATGGTAATTGTTATTGATAATTACTCAGTTGATATAAGTAGTTTTTTTAAAAACTTGAATAATTTCAATAAAAAGAAAAATATTAATCATGGTAGCAATTTTTTTCTTCAAAAAACTAATTTAGCTAGTCTTTTTATTATTTATGTATAAAATTATATGGACAAATTTTCCGTTAAAAAATTTGTCCATGTTTAAATATATCTTTTATTTATTAAAAACACTTCTAGTTCTAGTTGATTTCTTTTTTAAAATTTTTCAATTATTTCTATTTACTCCAAATTTTTAGTAATAAAAATTTATATTATATTGGGTAATATTACTACCTCATAATTAAACCATCTTTATTTAAATTGTATAATTTTCTACTTAAAAAAGTAAAAATATTTTTTATCTTTAATTCCATTTAATTTTTCCTTTTCTTTGTACTCTACTAATCATTTTTTAGTATAAACCATTAAGTATAAGGTTTTAGTATAATTGATAGCGATTACTAGACTATTTGATTACTTCTTCTTTAGTTATAAAACTGTCTAAATATTTTTAGCTTTTATTACATTATCAATGATATTTTCCTTAAAAACTTCATTTACCGACTATTTTTTGTTATTTATACTTTGTGAGATTGATAATTTTAGTAAAGATCTTACAAATTTTTTTCTTGCCATCACTAATTTTTTTGAAAATAAAACCTCGTCCTAAAATGGTGAGGTTTAAAAACTGGTTTTTGGCTTAAAAGTCAGAGTTTTAGCGTTTTCTTCCACCAAAACTACGAGACCGCGACCTGGGATACCTACTACCAAAACCACTCTTGTGTTGGGTAGTAGGTTTAGATCTTCCAGAGGTTCTTAGCCTACTCGACCCCACTCCTGAACCGCTTGATTTACTGGAATTAGAGGAACTTTTGCGGGTTGACGAAGAGCTTCTTAGGTTCCCTGAAGTCCGTAAGGTTTCGCGATTTTGCACGGCTGCAGGGGGAGCATTGTATCTACTTCGGTAGCTATCAACTGCTTGAGTATAGGAGTTTCCATAACCGCCATATCCTCTAATAATACCTCCTGATTGATACATGGGAGGAACATAGTAACGAGGGCTAAACAGTAGATTCCCTACCGCTTGACCCACTAACGCTCCAGCAAAAGGAGTCCAAAAATTAGATTCCCGATGCATTACTACAGTTTGGGGTTGTCCAGTTTGAGGGTTAGTTTGAGTTTCAGTTACGGTATGGACGTATTCAATTTTAAAGTCTTTGGTGAGGAACATGATAGCTTCATTTCCAGTAACTTCTACTGAAGTTTTTTCCCCATTAGCAATCTGTTCATCTGTCAATCGTGCCATTTGTAAGTCAGCAGTCTGATAGATAGAAGATGTTCCTGGGGGTGTATTTAACAGCATCAGAGTATAGGTTCCGTCGGCATCGTCATAGCTTGCCTGTTGGACTGGATAAGTTCCTTTATTCACTTGGTTAGGAGAAACCGGTGAATTCTTATGAATAGAAGAAGACTGGGTTGGGGTGATTGATGAACTACAAGCTACTGTCGTCCAACATAAGGCTATGATCATCAAAATAGTAATGAATCTGCGTGGCATAAGTTTAAATTATTGGACTAGGATTGATTATAAGGAAACTAATTCTGAGAAATTAAGTAATAGCTGATCATTAGTAAGTTCATCACCTAATTGGGCGGGGGAAAAGTGGACTTGTATCGCTTCTAAAACCCCTTGATAATTAAGGTTAATGAGAGCTTTAAGTCCCTCTTCTAAGGCTAGGCGATCAGCTAAACTGGTTTCTAATTCAGGCGCTTCACCTTTAAAAGCTACTATGATCATAACAACCACATTACGGGTCATAGGAAGGGACAAAGGGGTGTTTTCCTCACTGGTAAAACCGTCAAATTCTGGTTCACTGAGATAACGTTGGGCAGAATCTGTAAATAATTCGGTGATATAATCTCCCGCCTCTTCTTCTTTCCAAAAAACATCTCCTTCATTAGCGGCTGATCGCCAATAAATAGACATATCTAAGAGTTTTTGGCAAATACTAGCTAAGCCATCTCCTAACACTCCTAAATCTCCTTCAGATTCTAAGGCGTCTTGGGCAGTCTGGTTGAGAACCCCTAGAAGGGGAGCGACTTCATCTCCAGCAAGATGGATAAAAATACGAGAAACTACAAAACGGTTCTTCCCTGTTAACTTGTTAAAGCGATTACCTAAAGAACTCATAATAGTGTTTTCCTTGACTATAGAGAATTGAGTGGGAGAGAGGGAAATTTTTAATGTATGACTTTCAACGGCTAACTTTATTTTTCATCGTTTTTATCTGACTTTCTGTTTTCTTCTTTTTCTTGAGTAAAACTTTCAAAAAAACCGGAAGTAGATGATTCTGTTTCAAAATTATCTGTGTCTAGGTTAGTCTCTTGAGAGCTTTCTATGATGAAGGACTCACTAATTTGAGATTGATCTTCTATGGTCATTGTTGGCGTCTTTTCAGATACTTCTAGGATAGTTTCCTCCGAAAAGATAGACTTTTTTGAGGTTTCCTCTTTATTTTTTTTTTGTTGTTCGCTCTCAAAAGTTTCTGGGGTAACTTCTATCTCTTCAACGATTATCGTTGTTGCTTGAGATTGTTCTGAAGGATCAAAATTCTCTTTCTTTACTTGTTGAGTTGCCAATTCTTCTCGCTTTCCTGATGCTTCTGTTACTTTATGTTCTATGACTACTTTCTTTCCAGGAACCGCTTCAAACGTTTCGGGTTTCTCCAAAGTCTCAGAATTTTCCCAGTCTTCTTTGTCTATGTCTAATTCCTGTTGGTTAGATGATTCAGTAATAATTTCTGATGGCGATTGGGGTTTCGGTTTTATAAACCTAAATAGAGAACTTAGGGAAAATCCCTTCTTCTTGGGTTTTTTAAGTTCTAATTCAATGGTCGTAGAAGATTTGGATTCGTTTTCTACCGTAGGGGTTTCTATTGGTTCTTCTGTTTGTTCTTCCGCCAGTTTTGGTAAAGGAAATCTTTCATCTGAAATTGACGATTCAGGTATTTCTTTATAAGAGGTTTCTAATGTTGCTGTTTCTCCCATTAGGGTAATCGCTTCTGTTGATTCTTGAATGAAGGTTTCTGCCATTTCTGGGAAGGTATCTTCTTCTATTACTTCTGCTGATTCTTGAATGAAGGTTTCTGCCATTTCTGGGAAGGTATCTTTTTCTGTAGATACTTCTTTAGAGATTGGACTATAAACTTCTCTCGTAAGAGGTTCTTGTACTTTTGTTACCTTTTCTACTACTGGAGGCGGTGTATCGGCAATATTAGAGTTTTTCTTACCTCTTAAACGGCTTTTTACCCAACTTAGGATGGAAAAATTATTAGGATTAGTTTGGTCCTCAGGATGAGTGATCACCCGTCTCAGCTGAACGGTTTGCCACCAGAAGGATACCACTAATATCACTGCCGCCGACTGTCCCAATAAGATTCCACCAGTGATGCGTTCAGCACATATCCATAAAACTAGGGCATAAAATAAACCAATACCACTCCAAAGAAAATCGTCTTGGCGATGCAATTTTGGTAAGAAGAAAGCTGATAGATACAAAATTATGCTAATGAAAGCGATGATAATTGCTAGGATGTAGTCCAACATCGAATAGGTTACTCCTTGAGTATTTTCTTTATCATTGTGAGGCATCTTGCCTCTTATTGTTCATGGGATTCATGATCCAGTTTTCCACTTAAGTAAGTTAGATTAGTTACCAAATTCTTTGACTACGGTTGTCTCCTTACACTTGATATTGTTTTTAAACCGTTAAGAAACCTCCATGAGTCAATCGCCGCTTCCTCCTGATTCTACGTCAAACTATTTGGGTCGTCTGCTAAGAATAGCGAAAAAACCATATAATATTGCGCTTGTACTTGCTTCTGTAACCGTTATTATCATTGGCTACACAGGGTTACGTCTTTTTCTTCAAAAATATCTTCCTCCTTGGTTAGAAAAACAAGTTAGTTACTTGATTAATCGTCCTGTTGATATTGATGAACTTCAAGGTTTTTCTCTCACTCGTCTTTATCTAGGATCTACTTCGGTTCCACAAACTTCTGAGCATCCTAATCAACTTACGGCTAGTCGTGTTGTTGTTCATTTTGATCCCATTGCTGTTCTATTCAAACGAACTTTAGTGATTAAAATTGTACCTAAAGATGTTGAAGTTGAGTTACATCAATATTCTGAAGGAGATTTACTTAAGGGAGATATAACGGATGAAATTATTCCTCTCAAGTTGGACCTTACTTTCGATCTTACAAATGTTGTCATAAATGTTTTTCCTCAAGGTATAAATAATTTCCTTGTAACAACTCTCAATGGACAAGCAAGATATAGTGAAGTTACGAAAGCAAAGTGGGATTATGATCTTAATTTAGCCTTACTGAATAGTGAGATTTCTCTCGAAGGAGAAACAGTTATTGATACCAAAGAAAGTCAGATAAAACTAGCTATTGCTAAGTTTGATTTTAGCCAATTAATGCCTCTTATCATTAATTCTCCTGTTCAACTGTATAAAGGAGATATTGAAGCGAATCTAAATCTTAATTTTCCTTCTATTGAAAAATTATCTGAAACCAGAGCTGAAGGGGAAGTCAACTTAGATAATCTTAAAGGGAGAGTTAAATTTTTAAAAAAACCTTTGCAGGCCGTTGCCAATATTTCTTTTCAAGCGGAAAAAGTTTTGATAAAAAAAACTCAAATAAATTTAGGTAATATTACTGCTAATTTATCTGGTCAATATGATTGGAATACTGGATTTAATTTAGAAGCTAAAATTAGCGGTTTAAGTGGGAATAATATTCAGCAAGTCTACCCAATTAAATTGCCCATAGGAGTTGAAGGAGAATTACAAGCTAAGTTGAACTTAATAGGAATGCTTAATGCCCCTTTATTAAGAGGGAAGATAGAAAATAAAAAAAATATAAAGATTGCTCAAACTAAACTTGAGAAGATTACTATTGATTTTCAGAGTAATTTAGATAATTTTTTATTGAAAGATTTATTAGTTATCCCTGAGGTTGGGGGGTGGATTGTTGCCCAAGGTATGGCTAAACCTAAAATTTTTCAATCTCTTATTAATGGCAAGCCAATTGATTGGGAAAATATTCCTTTTAAATTAGTTTTTAAGACTGAACTGCCAAGTAAAAAAATAGTTAATGACTATCATGAATTGCCAATGGAAGTAAACTTAAATCATCTAAAAGCACAAGGAGATATAAATGGAAGCTTTGCTAGTCTTAAAGGCATAATAAAATGGAATACAGCTGGAAGTTTGAACAGACCTAATACTCAAATTAGCAGTCAAGGTAATATTTTAGTAGACAAAAATAATCTTTTTTTAAAAAATCTAGAATTAGTGACCAAAAAAGGGAGAGTAGTTATAAACGGTAGTGGAAATTTTAAAAATAAAAAGTGGCAAGCTTACTTAAATTCTAATTTTCTAGATTTAACTCCATTTACTTCAACAATTTGCAGTATAAAACATACAAAATGTCCTAATAATATTTTCTTAGAAAATGCCGATGTTAAAATAGGAGGTAACTTTAATAAACCTTGGAAAAAATCAGTTGATTTATCGTCTAATTTAGCTCTATTATTAGACGATGGTAATCTTGTTATTAACAGTCAATTACAACAAGCTAAATTTACCACATCAGTAACGGGATTAGATTTACCTTTAAGTTTATTACTGGCTAATATTTTTATTCCAATTACATTAAGGAAATATAAATTTAATTTATCAGGAAACATAGAAGAAATTTTACAGGAATCAACCATTAATGTTAATGCGATTAAAGGTGATTCTAACTTAGAATTAGAAATAGCTAGAAGTCCCTTGAATGCCCAAGTAACCTGGAAAAATGGATTGTTTGAAGGAAACGCTGAGCTGAGATCTTTATCTCTCAATCAATTTTTACCCCAGTTAGCTATTCCTGTTCAATTAACTAACAGTAATATTAATTTTTTAGGAAGTCTACAATCACTACTATCTTTGAGTAAAACTCCTAACTTTAAAGACTTTCAAGTAAATGCTGACACACAGTTTAAAATTGAACTTGGAGTTACAAAAAAAGAAATTGCCACATCAATCCAATTGATTAATAATCAATGGCAGACTAATATTATTGCTAATCAACTAGATTTATCAACCTGGAAAAATCAATTATTGTCTTCACAAATAATTGAACCAATTGATGCAAAAATAAACCTATCAGGAACTTTAGAATCGTTATTATCGCCTAATTCTACAATTCCTATTCAAGCTAATACTATTTTAGTAGAGATGGGACAGCAAAACATAAAAGCTAATGGAAATATAACTCTAACTAATCTTCTTAATAATCCTGATATTACTTCTATCAATCTAAATGTTGAGACCCAAGCTGATTTGAGAATTTTACCTATTACAGAACTTTTATCCAAAATTCCTATTTATAAACAGCTTTTACCACAAACTATTGATTTAGCAGGAAAAGGCAAATTTAAAGGCAGTTTAGTTGGAAAAAATTTATTAACTTCTTCTCTATTTAATAGCAATTTAAAATTGAAAGGAAACTTAAGTTTATCAGATTTTGCATTTAATGAATTAGATTTTGAATCGATTTTAAAGGGAAAAATCGATTTAGTAATAGGAAAAAAGATTTCCATTGATTTACGAGGAAAAAAAGATGTTATTACTGCAATTTTTACTTCCTGTTTACAACAAAAATGCTTGTTTCCTTATATCCCATATTCCTTTGAAATAAGCCAAAAATATAAAAATTCTTCTCCAATAACTGTCAAAGGAAATCGTCAGGATGATCGCCTAGTCGCTAACATTCAAAACTTGCCTTTAAAACAATTAAAATTGTTCCCAGTTAGTGATTATGGTTTAACTGATTATTTAGGAGGGAAAGTTAATCTTAACTTGGAAATTGATTCATTAACTTTAATAGGTAGAGGAAAGTTAAATATCATTAATCCTAATTTAGGTGGAGTTTTTGGAGATAACTTACAAATTAATTGGGCTTACCAGAATGACTATGTCACTGTAACAAATACAACCTTAAAATTAGGAGAAAGCAGCTATAATATTAGAGGAAAAGTAGCATTAAAAACAGGAGAAATTCAGGGAAGTTTACGAGTAGATAAAGGTTATATTCAAGAACTTTTAAAAGTACTAAAAATCTCTAATTTTGATAGTATTTTACGATTTTTAAAATTTAAAAAAGATTCTTCAACACATTTTGAACAAGTGATTCCTCAACCCATTGGAGATATCAAGGCGCCGATTTCAGAACAAGTCAATCAGTTGTGGGAAAATGATCAAAAAATCAAGGAAATTGCTATTGAGAGACAAGCTAGCAAATTGCCACAAGAATTAGATATTAAAGGTGAATTTAATGGAGAAATCTTCTTGTTTGGAACTCTCAGAGCTCCAAAAATAACTTTCCAATTCGAAGGAGAAAGTTGGGAATGGATATCTCAACCACCAACCCCTTCTATCATTAATCCTTTAGGTTTTGTACTCGAAGATTCTCCGGTAATTTCTCTCGAGAAGTTAGTAATCAAAGGGAAGCTAGAAAATGGAATTGTTAACATAAATCCCATGATAAAGCTTAATGAAAGTTTAATTCAAGCTAATATTAACTTAATTTATAACAACAATCAGTTTAACTTACAACCTTCAACTTTCAGTCTTAATAATCTAACTCTAAATACAGTACGTAACTTAATAACTATTCCTGGGGATATTAATGGTAGTATTGATCTAGCAGGAAATCTTACTGGAAGTTTAATAAAACCAGAAATAAACGGAATATTTTCTTTAGAAAAAGTAATCATCAATGCTCGATTACTTAGACAAAGTTTTCAAGGTAATTTTACTTATAGTAATGCACAATTAGAACTACAAATAGATAAGCCAGATTTTATTAAGGCTCATGCTCATATTCCCTTACCTATTGAGATAAATAATGATAATCGATTTAAAATCAATATCAGACTAGGAACTGAGGCATTTTCTCTATTAGAAATAGTAACTCAAGAACAAGTAAGTTGGGTTGAAGGAGAAGGAAAAATAGATCTTGATCTGAGTGGTAAAATTACTATTAATGATGAAGTAAAAGTTAGTTTTGATCCTAACAGTCGGTCAATTTTAGATCTGAACTCGATAACATTTAAAAATTATTTATCACCAAATACTTTGACTTTAAATGGAGAAATAGCTATCCAAAATAGAAAAATAGAAGTAAATAAATTAACAGGTATAATTGGAGGAATAACTGTTAACGCTATGGGGGTATTACCCCTATTTTCTTCGTCGCTTGAAAATATTGATAGCACCATTCCTTTAAGCGTCACCTTGACTCCAAATAAGATAAATACTGGCAATTTATATCAAGGAATTGCTAATGCTTTAATTTTTATTAAAGGTACAGTTTTTAGCCCTATAATTGAGGGAGAAATACAGTTAAATCAAGGTAAATTCATAGTTCCTAATTTTATTTCTGATATTTATAAGAAAACAGAATCATCAATTTTAGAAGAGTGGATAAGAAGAATTAATCCCTTAGAAGAAGTTGTTATTCTTCCCAAATTTAATGACTTTAGAGTTTCAATTAAAGAAGTGGCAATTGAGCAGAGAAATATTAGTCCAAAATTTATTTTTAACGTAAGTGGAAATTTAGGTTTAAGTGGTCAATTAGCTAGTTTTTCTTTACCGGGATTACTTTCTTTAAAACCGTCTGGAAAAGTTCATATCAATAGTGGGAAAGTAGACATTCCTGTGACGCGTGTTTTTATCCCTCGTCAATCTAATAATACTATTACTTTTTTTCCACAAAAAGGGTTGTTAAATCCTTATATTGATCTAGAATTTAAACTTTATATATTGAATATTGCCCTAAGGGCAATTAATGCTAATGAAGTTGCTGATGATATTGTTCAAAGTGGTCGTTCCCAATCAGTAGAAATTACGCTAGGAATCAAAGGAGATGCTAACCAATTACTTCCTAATCTCGGTACTAAATTAGAAGAAGTTTGTAAACTAAGGCCAAATAATTATCGTCCTATTCCCCAAATTTCAGCGATTGATCCTAATAAATTAAGACAACTAGTTAACTGTATTAAGGTCAATAATTTAGGAACTAATTCAATTCAGGATTTACTACAATCCCCAATTGTTTCTTTTTCTAGTAGTCCCCGTTTAAGTAATAGTGAATTGCTAACACTTTTTGGGACACAACTTCCTAATCTAGTCGAGCAATTACAGCAACAAAATTCAGCCCAATTAGTGGAAGCAGGACTACCTCAAGTAGCAGTAGTCTTGTTTCCTTTTTTACAAGATTGGCTTTTTGAACTTAATGAAACAACTAATCAAGTGGGAAAGGAATGGGGGATAGGAAATTTGCGCTTATATCCTGTTTTAGAAAAAGTCTATGAACTTGAAGATAATTCACTAATTCGTTTTTCCTATGATTATTCATTTAATGAGGTAATTATCCGTTATGAGAATAAATTTTAGTACGACTTTAAACTCAAATAATGTATCTAGTCAAATATCTACTTGTTTCAGTAGGAAATAGGCAATAGGAATAGGAAATAGTTATAAAAATTCATGATTTCTCCATCACTAATTTAAAGTAAGTTCGGCTGAGTTCGGCGAGCTCTAAAAACATGGTTGTTATTCTCAATATTTGAGTTTAAATACGACGAGGTTGACAAACATCAAAAAGAGCAACTATTAATAATCATTTAAGAATAGCAGAAAGCGAGGTTAACTTAATATTTAATATTTTGAGCCTAAATTATGGAAAAGGTTTTTTAAGTAAATGAGTGTAAGCAATAAATCAAACCAAAAGGTTAATAAAAAAATATAAACACTTTGATTTGTAAAGTGTTTAATCTGAGAAATATATTAAGTTGATTGCTAATTGTTTCAATAAAAGAAAGCCTACGAAGTAAAATTTAACCAATCAGTTTTACTAACTTTCTTTATTTCTAAAATTTTGTTGAACTTAAATTTTGTTTCTTGAATTTTTTCTTGATAGCGCAAAATTTTGGTTCAATAAGTTTTGGATATCCTGACTTGTAAAAGGTCAGGGTTTCCAAAACTTAAACTAAACGAGAAGTGAATTATTTAGTTTCTGAAAATTCAGCATCAATTACGTCATCGCCACCTTCAGAAGAACCACTAGAACCTGTCCCACCCCCAGGTGTTGCACCATCAGGAGGAGTTTGTCCACCAGCTTGTTGATAGACACTAGTACCAATGCTATAGAGAAGTTGCTGTAGATCTGGCATGACAGTCTTGATGGTTTCTTCATCTTCCTTGTCGATAGCGTCTCTGAGTTGACTAATTAATCCTTCAGCCTTAGTCTTATCAGCTGCAGGGATTTTATCACCCAATTCTTTTAGTTGTTTATCGGCTTGATAGACCAAAGAGTCAGCCTCATTTTTGCGGTCAATTTTCTCTCGACGTTCCTTATCAGCTGCAGCATTTGCTTCAGCTTCTTGTACCATACGATCAACTTCTGTATCAGGTAGGGTAGAAGCCCCAGTAATGCTAATAGACTGTTCTTTCCCTGTTCCTTTATCTTTTGCAGTTACATTAAGAATACCGTCTGCATTTATATCAAAGGTGACTTCAATTTGAGGAACACCACGAGGTGCGGGAGGAATACCATCAAGGCGAAAAGTTCCTAAACTCTTGTTATCCCGCGACATTTCCCGTTCTCCTTGAAGAACGCTAATTTCTACATTTGCCTGTCCGTCTTGTGCAGTGGAAAAGACCTCAGATTTTTTGGTAGGGATAGTAGTGTTACGGGGAATAATCTTAGTCATGACACCACCAAGGGTCTCTACCCCAAGAGATAAAGGCGTTACGTCAAGGAGCAAGATATCTTTAACTTCTCCGGCTAGGACACCTCCTTGAATTGCTGCCCCTACAGCAACTACCTCATCTGGGTTAACTCCTTGATTGGGGTCTTTTCCTAAAACTTTTTTAACTAATTCTTGCACAGCAGGAATGCGAGTGGACCCACCCACTAAGACGACCTCGTCAATATCACTATTGCTGACTTTGGCATCTTTCATGGAATTTTTTACAGGAATTCCACAACGATCAATTAGGTCAGAGCAGAGGTCTTCAAATTTAGCTCGTGTTAAAGTTGTATCAAGATGTTTAGGTCCTTCTTGAGTAGCTGTAATAAAAGGAAGGTTAATTTCAGCCTGGGTAACGCCAGATAGTTCAATTTTCGCTTTCTCTGCAGCTTCTGTCAGACGTTGTAGGGCTTGTTTATCTTGTCTTAAGTCTACCCCTTCTTTTGCCTTGAATTCTGCGGCTAAGTAGTCCACAATTTTTTTGTCGAAATCATCTCCTCCTAAATGGGTATCTCCAGAGGTGGCTAGTACTTCAAAAACACCATCCCCGACTTCTAAGATGGAAACGTCGAACGTCCCTCCCCCTAAATCAAATACCAAAATAGTTTCGTTACTCTTTTTATCTAACCCATAAGCCAAAGATGCTGCAGTAGGTTCGTTGATGATACGTTTAACTTCAATTCCAGCAATTTTCCCCGCGTCTTTGGTCGCTTGACGCTGAGAGTCGTTAAAGTATGCAGGAACGGTGATAACTGCTTCTGTAACTGTTTCTCCTAAATATTTACTCGCATCGTCCACTAATTTACGGAGAACTTGGGCAGAAATTTCTTCAGGGGCAAATTGTTTGCCTTGCGATGGGCAGTCTAGCTTAACATTACCATTGCTGTCTTTGTCAACTTTGTAGGAGACTTCCGTAGTTTCAATTTTGACTTCGCTGTGTTTACGTCCAATGAAGCGTTTAACAGAATAAAATGTGTTTTCAGGGTTCATCACCGCTTGACGCTTAGCAATTTGTCCCACTAAGCGATCACCATTCTTGGCATAAGCTACCACTGAGGGGGTGGTACGAAATCCTTCAGTATTGGCAATGACAGTAGGTTTTCCTCCTTCCATAACCGCCACGCACGAGTTGGTAGTTCCTAAGTCAATTCCAACAACCTTTCCCATATTAAATTCAACTCCAAGATAACTATAAGAATGAACTGATACTGAACTTGAATAAAAACCATATAATACTTCAGGGATTATGTTAAGTAAGTTCAGTCACCCATATCTATAGTGACGGCAGTAGGTCAGTCTTCGGTAGTGTAGTTTTCCGAACCTAAGATGACGGGTGGACAAACAGGTAAAAAGTAAAAGACAAAAGCAAAATATCAAAAATTTAAGCTAACTTAGTATAAAAAGCATTTAATTCACGCAACTTATCTCCATACTTATGTAATGAATAACAGACAACCTTATTGTATTTTAATTCTACTTTCAAATAAAAAAATAATTTTTTTATTTGAAAGTAGAATTAACTTGATGTCTTTTTTAAAGAGACTTTAATAAAAATAGATAGTTATATTGACTGATGTATAATCATCTAGCAAAATGTAAAATCAAGAAACT
This sequence comes from cyanobacterium endosymbiont of Rhopalodia gibberula, assembly GCF_003574135.1. Taxonomy (GTDB): domain Bacteria; phylum Cyanobacteriota; class Cyanobacteriia; order Cyanobacteriales; family Microcystaceae; genus Rippkaea. The sequence continues at coordinate 838,358 of NZ_AP018341.1, forward strand.
TAAGAATTAAAAATAGATAACATTTAAGAATATATCAGCTCCCTTTATTGGTTGACTTAATTTAGTCACTAATACTTTGTGCTGTTTCCTTGTTAAAACAAGTAGTAGTTTTGTTATTTAACACTTAGTTAAGCTCTAGTTTTTAAATATAGAAAATAATATATAAAATATTAAAAATCTATTATATCAGAATATCTAAATTTTGTTTATTCTAAGAATTTATCTTAAGTCTTTTTTTTGACAAAGATATTCAAAAATAGTAGTTAAGTTTTGTACGTTTTTAAAATTCAATTTTTTATTCTATAATTTGCTTAACTTTAAGAAGGACAAATTTATCCTTATGCTAAATACAATTACTCTCTTCTTCTAAAAGAAGAGAGAGTATATAACTAAAAAGACTTATTATATCAATAATATAACTAATATGAATTTAAGAGTTATTTAATAAAATTTTTACTCTCTATTATTACTAGAATTATAGAGAGTAATTTTGTAAATTTTTCCCAATATTTTTTAAGAAAAATTTTTCTTTTTCTTAAATTACATACGCCACCATCATCTATGCAATAATACTTTTTTAGATAGCTCTATATTTTTAGACCAATGTTAATCAACTAAATTTAGCAATTTTGTATTTACTAACTGAAAAAATTTCATAATTTTTTCAGTTAGTACTTTGAAAAATAGGTAGATACATAACTATCGGTAGTCTCAGCCTGTTATAACAGTTAGTCTTTATTTTATAATACTCAAAACTTTTTTTCTAATTGACTTGAGTTGTACTATAAGTTTTTAAAAATATTTAACTAGATATATTTTCTCTTTATTTTAAAGTTTTAAAAAAAGAAGAATTACTTTCTTGTTTTAAAATACATCAAACTTTTTAAGGAATTTTTTTTATTTAAAAAACCATTTTTATTTTTGTATATATTCGTATATCTGCTAGTATTAATTTCGATTTTTAGTTTACTTTTTAAAGTAGCTTATTAGTTGATAATATTTTTTTATACATAATCAGATCTGTTAAGATTTTTTATTGAACTAGAATTTATTTATGCGGCGATAACACTATTTTTTAAAATCTATTTATAGAATAATTTGACAAGTAAATATCATCTTTTTAATTCTATAGTATTTCAGCTAAATAGTTCAATAAAACTTAAAATTTAGTAGCTTAAAATAACAGTAGTAGGTAAACCTGTAAGTTGTGTTTTTGTAAAAAAATATAAAAATACGACTTTTGTTTCTATAGATTATATTTATAGCTTAATAAACCATTAAATAATCCATGAATACACAAACCCCTAACCAGAGTTAGGGTATCAGCAGCTTTATTTTCTTAGTAAGAAAAACTTTTTTATTTATCTGTTTTTCGAAAAAAATAAAAAAAAACTCAATATAATAAACTCTTCAATTAAGGTAATACTTTCCCTAAGCCTATTTCCTTCAGTCGCTTTAACATGGTAACTATTCATACCTAAACCAACTTCAGTTTCGTAAATAAAAACTAGATCTTAAAATAGTTATTCAATACTTGAATAACTATTTTAATCTCAAAGTTTGAACTTTGTTTGTATAAGCTTTTAAGGGATGAAGTCTTTTTTATATACTCAGTTAAGTTTATGAATTAAATCACACACAGTAAGATATTAACTTTGAGATCTGTTTTTCTAGATAAGTGAACACTGAGATATTGTCAATAAACATCGTTATATTGTTATGTAATTATTGTATGATATTAAGTCTTTCTATCTCAATAAAAGGAGAGCTTTCTAAGCTAGAACAATACTTCCTATATTTTTATTAATTTTTAATAATCATAAAAATAATTAACGAAACTTTAATTGAATTAAAAATATCCTACTAATTGTTGAGTTGATTAATTAATTTTATTGTTAATTTATATGCCTTTAGTAGTATCTATAGAGTACAATTTTGTTCTTTAAAGTAACTAATATTCTTTTGTTTATTCACACTAATTTTTATAAAAAAAAAGTCACTATTAGTTTAAATATCTCCTGAAAAATAGCTTGTCTTAACTCAATGCAATAACTAACGCTCAACGGATGGAATTACATCAGGTGGATGAGACCTTGTAGGTAGGAGTCATTAATCTGGGTTGTCTTTCGATTGAAAACTTGCCCTAGAAATTTCTGAGCCTTTATGCTCAAAATTAAGATATCTATCAAAAGAAACAAATCTCGATTATTGACTCATCTAAACCTGAGAATTTATCTGGTACTTAGAATATTTCTAGCAATTGACCATTAAAATTATGGTACTAGTATCTTCATTAAAATACGGATAAATTTAGGGAACTTTCTAGATACATTATTATTAATAGTCTTGTATTTGGAATTACTCTGGACATGATTCACTATTGTTTTCAGGGAATTTGTTAGCCATTAGTTTTCGTTAAGTCTTCCTAAGACAAAAATTAAACTTTACTCATGGTAATTTTCAGGGTTATTTTGATAATTATGTGTTAAGAATAACTATAAAGACCACTCGTCCGCCCACTTTAACCCGTGACTATTTTTAATACTTTTAGGTCTCTTGACCGAGATAAAAGACGCAATCTTTCACTTTTATTTAGTGCAAATCTACTATTTTGGACAAGTTTAACGAGTCTTCTTCCCACCTTACCTATTTATATTGAAGATATTGGTGGGACAACAACTCAAGTTGGGTTAGTCATGGGAAGTTTTGCCATTGGGCTAATTTGTTCTCGCACTGGATTAGGATACTTAGCTGATGGGTATAGTCGTACATTAGTAGTTCGCATTGGTATGTTAGTTGCCACACTTGCTCCTATTGGCTATCTTTTAGTTCAGTCTATTTGGCCACTGATAGCTGTTCGCACCTTTCATGGCATCAGTTTAGCGGCTTTTACCACCGGTTATAGTACGTTGGTAATAGATTTATCTCCTATTAAACAGCGAGGACAACTCATAGGTTATATGAATTTGGGAGCTCCAATTGGCATGGCAATTGGCCCAGCCATGGGGACTTTTTTAAAGGAGTCTCGGGGATACCAATTGTTCTTTTTAACAACTGCTTGCATCGGATTTTGGGGTTATCTACTCGCTTCTCAGATTCAGGAGAAACCCCGTAATCGTAACATAAGTTTCGACTCAACGATATCTGACGTACCTCCTCGAAATTTTAGGCAACTGTTAAGTAGTCCCTCGATTTTGGTTCCGACTCTTATTCTGTTATTGATTGGATTAGTCTTTGGGACGTTAATGGCATTTTTACCGCTATTTTTACGGGAAACTGCCTTGGGATTAAGTGCCGGCTTGTTTTACACCACTGTTGCTGTTGCAAGTTTCATTATGCGGGTTGTTTCGGGACAAGCATCTGATCGCTATGGTAGAGGACTATTTATTACTATTAGTCTTGTTTGTTACGTAACCTCTATGGGTTTGTTAACCCAAGCGCACAGTTACAGAGACCTACTCCTAGGAGCTATTTTTGAAGGAATGGGAGCGGGAATTCTAATTCCCATGATGATTTCGCTTATTTCTGATCGATCTTCTCCTTCCGAACGAGGTCGAGTTTATTCGGTATGTATGGGAGGGTTTGACTTAGGACTAGCCATAGCTGGTCCAATTCTAGGAATTTTAGGACAAATGATAAGTTATCGTTCCATGTTTGCTTTAGATGGTAGTTTGGCTACCATCGCCATGATAATATTTATGAGTCGGTCCAATAAAAGTCTCAAACATTCCCTAGGTTTTGCTTTGGGACAGGAAAAAGACTTATATTCTCAGTCAAAGAATTAGGCTGAGTGATTAACCTAATCAATTTTTTCTAGGGATTAATTTTCAAATGTCTAGCTTTAAGATAAGTTTTCCTCTGTACACAGATGTAACTAGATGTTAATTTACGGTATATTGAATCTATTTAACTTAATTAAATCTCTTCATTTTAATGCATATTGCTTGGCTAGGGAAAAAATCTCCTTTCTGCGGAAATGTTACCTATGGTCGGGAAGTGACTAATGCTCTTCTAGATCGAGGATATAACGTTAGTTTTCTTCATTTTGCTCAAGAAGAAGTTCATTCTTCTAATTGGCCTGATTGTCCGGAAGTTTTTCTTCCATTTCTATATAAATCCCAAATTTATACGATTCCAACGCCCAGATCAAACAGAATTTTGATGCAGTCTTTGGAGGATCTCAAACCTGATTTGGTTCATGCTTCTCTAACTCTTTCCCCTTTAGATTTTCGACTTCCTGAAATTTGTCAAGCTCTCAATTTACCTCTAATAGCAACCTTCCATCCTGCCTTTGATAGTAAACTTCGTAATCTTAAATCAAGTACTCAATTTTTGACTTATCAGTTCTATGCACCATTTTTAGCTCACTATGATAAAGTCATCGTTTTTTCTCAGTTACAACGAGATTTACTAATTAAACTAGGAGTTCCTACTAAAAAATTAGCAGTAATTCCTAATGGGGTACATACAGACAAGTATTCTCCTGGTGTATCTCATCTTAAATCTAAGTTTTTTGCTAAACGTCTTTTCGTTTATGTGGGACGCATCGCTACCGAAAAAAATGTTGAAGCTTTACTCAAGGCTTGGAAACATACTAAAATGGGCTCGAAAAGTAAATTACTCATAGTGGGAGACGGTCCCTTAAAAGCATCGTTAGAACCGTTTTACGGAACAGAGTGTGGTATCCACTGGTTGGGGTTTGTCGCTGATGAACAACAACGCATCGACATTCTACGCGGAGCTGATGTCTTTATCCTTCCCTCGTTAGTGGAAGGGTTGTCTTTGTCCCTTCTTGAAGCCATGTCCTGTGGGTTAGCTTGTATAGCGACGGATGCGGGGGCTGATGGGGAAGTCTTGGCTGATGGGGCGGGAATTGTGCTTAATACCCAGGGCGTGACCACTCAATTAAAAACGTTGCTCCCTCTATTTCAAGATCACCCTGATATCACTCAACTTTTAGGACAAAAAGCACGACAACGAGTTCTAGAAAAATATAATCTCAATGATAACATCATCCACTTGGAGCAAGTGTACAGTCAAATGCTACAACAGTCCAGTTTTACTATTCTGGGTTCTTTATTTTAAACTTTGTATAAAGAGTAACTTTCATCTCAAATCGAGACCTTTATTGTCGGTGAATTACTTTATTGAAATGTCTTCATAAAAAATTTGAAGCTATAATTAAATAAGTTAAAAACCTTTCTTGTCCCTTTTCCAGAAAAACGATGGGTGATTGCCTCGAGTATGCTGATATTACTAACTGTAGGAACCAAGCGAATTTAAACCCTTAAATAAACCCAAGCCCAGTCATTAGGAGCAGTTAGCTTCCGACAGTTATGCCATTATTAAATACAGTCAGTGGGAAGGTCGAAGTGGACTAGCAAACAGTTAGTCTGGCTCGAGTAGGTTTAGCCATTATCAAAACAGATGGGAAATCAAAAAATTTAAGTACAAAAAGCTGCTATTGAATCTTTAGAAGCTAAATTAGCTGAGAGAGGTCCACTAATTCAGGTTAATTTGGCACGTCTCAAAAGAGAATTAATTGGGGAAAAACAGCAATCAACCATCATCGTTAAAGGTTTAGAAGCTGAATTAAAAGATATACAATCGGAATATGTAAGCCATAAAGTCTTAGCTATCAAGAAGATATTTTTTGAATGGGAGTTGAATAAGTGTTAGCTATTTTTAGATACAGTTAGAGAGATCTAAACAAAATATCAGGAGAAACTAAATAAAATTATTAATGTTCTTAGCGAACAAATTCAAGAAAGAAAAGTATAATTTACAAAAAAATCAATGATTTAACTAGAGCGATAAAATAAACAAAAGCCGCCTTGAATTGTATCGCTGAAGTTTGTGCTGTTGATGTCTAAAAAATCTGAGTGGAAGTAGATAAAGTCGTAGCTGAACTAAAAGAAGCTCAAACTAATTTAGACTTAGGCGATATTAAAGCTCCTAAGGATGGTAAAGTTCTGAAAATTGATCGCTATCTGGAGGGAAAGATTGATGATATTAATAAAATTGTTAAATTAAATTATACGTCAAAAAAAATTGTTGATATTTTAATAATTAGATAATTAGAGATTTTGACAGAATTAGTTAACTTTTTTTTGATGTAGTCTTTAGATACTTTATAAAAAATAAGAGACTAATAATATTGAATATATTGCTTATCTTTCTAATTAAATAGAAAGATACTTTTCTATAAAAAGAAAAAACATTTATTTTTATGGCAAGTTTAAATCCTGATAAAAATATAATCTATCCGGAACCAGAAAAAATACTTCGGTTATCAACCTATAGGATATTTTTTTATTTGATAGTCTTTTTTATTCATGCTTTTGTTTAATTGATAAAAATCATTTAAAACTTCAATTACTAATTAATGTCAGTTTTGAATAGCTTTTTCCAAAGTAGAAAAGGTGTTAACCTTTAATAATTTTAAATGAAAACTTCATGCTGATGTTGAGCAAAGATAAATTATTTTCTATAAAAAAATCATAAAAAATAATAAATACTTTTAGCACAATCAAACTATGATTAGTTTTTTGAGGAAAAAATAGGGTTTGCAATAAATACTCTTATTAAGAAGATAATATTATTTATTGAATTCTATATATAAATATAAACAATTGTCTGTACGAATAGACAATATTAAAGACTATAGAATATACATATTTCTATCTATTAATATTACTTTATAATAAGTAATTATTTTGAGTTATGTTGAATTTCTTATGAATTTTTATATATCAAAGTTTCTCTACAGAAAATGTACCTAAACCAATTAGATAGTTGATTATTGTAATGATAATATCTAAAGTAATTAATATGTTGCATGTCTAACACAGTAGCTTTTTATAAGCTTAAAATAGTTGACACAGAAGATATCATTTTTTAAAAAAAATTATTTAAAAGTAGACATAAAAATGTCATGATAAACATCAATCTTTTTATAAAAGAAAATCTATTTATTGAGATTTTCTTTTATAAAAATTAAATTTTAAAAAGCGGAAAAGTGGTAATTTTTAAATATAAACTAAATTTATAAGAAACAAATTTATCAATCATAATAAGAGGATTTAAATTACAATAAATAGGTAGTTTACAAGTTTTAGGACAGAAATTAGTAGAGAAAAACAGTTACTGGTTAAAATTTGTACTACTATAATGTTGGTAACTTCTTTCAAGAAAGATAATTTATTATGTCTATTAACTCCTGCACATACTTTAGTTAGTTATACTAAAGTACGTGTATTCAACAAATATACTGCTTACTTTGATAGTAAATCTGCTTATAATGTATTTGGTTTAAGGGTAAGGCTGTACTGTTTTAATTGTTACTTACAACAATTGGATTTTGGAGCTGGCTGCTCGTATTATTGTACTAGAATACGGATATTTAGTAACCGAAGCCATTCAATTTTAACTTTGGTCAGTCTGTAACTCAGTAGAGTGAGTAAGAGCAATCGAAGCTAAAAATCATTAAGGAAAAACAAAATTTTATGTCTACCCCAATAAAGTTATATGATATCTCGTTTTAAATATTGTTGTAAAACATCAGGAATCTTAACAGTTCCATCAGGCTTTTGATAATTCTCTAAAATTGCAGCCATAGTGCGACCAACTGCTAACCCTGAACCATTTAAAGTATGGACATATTGAGTGCCTTTTTTACCTTTTTCTCTAAAGCGAATATTAGCCCGTCTTCCCTGAAAATCTCCACAATTAGAACAACTTGAAATCTCTCGATAGGTTCCTGACGATGGCAACCAAACCTCCAGATCGTAACACTTATTCGCCCCAAACCCTAAATCACCAGTACACAATTCCAAAACTCGATAAGGCAATTTTAACGCCTTTAAAATGGCTTCAGCGTTGTTCACTAAGCTTTGGTGTTCTGCCTCAGACGTTTGAGGATGGACAATCTTCACCAACTCCACTTTATTAAACTGATGAAGACGAATTAGTCCACGGGTATCTTTTCCATAACTCCCTGCTTCTCGTCGAAAACAAGGAGTGTAGGCACAATGTTTGATAGGAAGTTGTTCCGCCTCCAATATTTCCTCTCGATACAAGTTAGTTAAAGGAACTTCCGCAGTGGGGGCTAACCAGAGGTCATCTTCGCTACATTTAAAGCTTTCTTCGGCAAATTTCGGTAATTGTCCAGTTCCTTCCAAAGAAGTGCTATTAATTAAGACAGGGGGCACCACCTCAAGATAACCAACTTCTATTTGGCGATCAAGCATAAAATTAACTAGAGCACGTTCTAGAGCCGCTCCTGCTCCCATTAGAGCAATAAAGCGACTTTTGGCTATTTTTACCGCCCTCTCTACTTCTAAAATTCCTAATTTTTCGGCTACTTCCCAGTGGGGGAGGACTTCAATTTTTGGTAGATATTCGTCTCCCCAGCGACGGACTTCTAAATTTTCTGTCTCATCTTTACCTAGGGGAGTCGAGTCACTCGGAAGGTTAGGAAGTTGAAGTAATAAAGTTTCTATTTCAGCTTTTAATTCTTTTTCTCGGGTTTCTAATGTGTTTATCTGTTTTTTTAGATAATTTCCTTCAGCTTTAAGGACTTCAATTTCTTCCCCTTTGGGGGTACTACCATTTTTAATCTTTTGTCCAATGAGTTTCCCAATTTCGTTGCTACGGGCTTGTAATTGAGTTCGAGTGACTTCTAATTCCCGTGAAGCACGATCACGGTCTACAATAAAACTTAAATCATATTCACTGGAACCACTGCGACGATTAAGACGTTCTTGAATGCGTTCTGGATTTTCTCGAATCTGTTTTAAGTCTAACACCGAAGACTCAACCCCTTAGCTAAAATTTTTCCTTTGTTAGGATAGCTGATTTTGAGCAACGTATTGAAATGGTCTTTATTTATTTTTAGACTTTAGGTTAAGACAAATAAAAAAGTTTAAAAAAAAATGGATAATCTAGTACTCACCCCATAAAACAACTCTTTATTAGGGGTCATAAAGTTAACGAGTATTTGTCTATTTCAATTCAGCCCAAATATCTTGTTCAGTGCTACTAAAATCTTAAGGAAGATTAAAATATTGAATAACTGCCATGTACGTACCTCAGATATTCTGCCATCTCTCGATTCAACTAGATTTATATTTTCGAGAAAATAACATGACTATCAAAGAATAAGCTATCATTGAAGCCATTTTTTTTGATAATTAATGGAACTTCATCTCTACTGTAAACTTCTTCATCGTTCAATTTTTTTTATTAAAAAACTAAACTCTTTAAAAGATCATAAATAGATTGTCTAATTTTTTTAAAAAATTAGACAATCTATTCTATTTTTAATCGGAACAATACCGGGTTTTAATTTTTGCAAACTGTGAATATTTTCTCTGATAAAATAGAACTAATTATTACTACGGGGAATGTTGGCAGTCATAATTAAAATTAGTTTTACTAAACCTAAATAAGTTAAACATAGAAAAAAATAACAGTTTAAATCAAATTAAATATTTCTTTTCAGATGTAGTTTTTAAAATTTAAATTTAATTACCTTTTTGACGAAAATATACTTAAGTATGATAATATCTGGTATTCGATGTATTCAATTATTTTTTTGATAAAGTTTGATACACTTAGATAAATTTTTATATCTGAATATTTTTATCTATAAATAGAAAACTTAAATATCAGTATTGATCAATTATCAATCAAGAGGTTAATTATGACATTAATTATTGAACTAGTGTTTGTTCTGCTATTGACTAGGCTATTTTAATTTGAAGTAAAATTTAGTCCATAAAAATCTAGTACAAGATCTCCTCAAGAAATCTACTTAGTTAATTGGGTGATCACTACTGTTCTTGTATTTTAGCTGAATTACTATCTTTCGACAGAATCTTCGGGTAAGAACTTGACCACTAATTATAATATTGTGGTAGTTAGTAACTATTAAATACAGTACATAAGTTCTAGTTTTTATTCATAGGAGTGATTGAATGATTATCTTATTTTTAAGTTTCTTAGGTTGGCTCAAAATCGCGCAATATTTTATATTGAGTTATGTTAAATGCTAAAAGCATCTTGTTAAGAACATTAAAATAAAAATTTTTTAAATTTTAATAAATATACTGATCATCTTATAGTCAAAAATGATGTTTATCGGGTATCTTATATTAAGATTTAATTAAAATTAGTTTTGCTTGATTGTTGTTGTCTATGAAATCACCAATTCTTCCTATCTATCCTGTTCTCTGGAATAAGGACAAGGTGTTGCTCATTGATCAAACGATGTTGCCTCATAAATATACCTTGGTAGAAATTACCCGTTATGAAGACATGGCTAAAGCAATTAAAACTATGATCGTCAGAGGTGCCCCAGCTATTGGAGTTGCGGCGGCCTATGGCATGTATTTAGGGGCAAGGGAGATTCAAACGCAACAAGTGAATAAGTTTTTAATATACCTTGAAACTGTAGCCCAAAAACTGCGAGAGACTCGCCCTACAGCCGTTAATCTATTTTGGGCAATTTCTCGGATGCTAAGGACAGCCTATGAAAGTGTGGGAACAGTCGAAGAGATTAAAAAAATTCTGCTGAAAACAGCTCAAACTATTCAAACAGAAGATTTACAAACTTGTTATAAAATTGGTCAGTATGGCTTAGAAGCATTGCCTAATAGTCCTCAACAATTAACTATCCTTACTCACTGTAATGCAGGTGCATTAGCAACGGCTGGATATGGTACAGCTTTGGGAGTAATTCGTTCAGCCTGGACTAGGGGAAGATTAAAAAGGGTCTACGCCGATGAAACTCGGCCTCGTCTTCAAGGAGCTAAATTAACCGCCTGGGAATGTGTACAAGAAGGTATTCCAGTTACTGTCATTAGTGATAATATGGCCGCTCACTGTATGAAACTTAGAAAAATTGATGCAGTGGTAGTGGGGGCTGATAGAATTGCTGCTAATGGGGATACTGCTAATAAAATTGGGACATATGCCCTAGCAATTGTAGCAAAAATGCACAATGTTCCCTTTTTTGTTGCAGCCCCTTTATCTACTATTGATTTTGACTTAGAGAACGGAGATAAAATTACTATCGAGGAACGTCACCCATCTGAAATTTATCAGGTAGGAGATACTCAACTTTGTCCTAAGGGTGTCGATTATTATAACCCAGCTTTTGACATCATGCCAGCCAGTTTAATTGATGCCATTTTTACAGAAAAAGGGGTTATTAAACCAAACGAACTTTCGAGGCTCAAAAAAGATTAATTCCTGTCGCTGAGTGTACTTACAGTAACAGTTATCTAATTGCTCAAACATTTTTTACCAAAGTGTTTGGTTAACTGTTACGATTGTAGTTCTTCTAAACTAATTTTACAATCTGATTTAGATGTGAGCTAAAAATATGAAACAATAAGAGGGATCTGATTAAATTTCGGATAACCAATCATCATAACGAAATTCTATGTCCACTGTAACTAATACTGATACGACTCAGACCTCTCAAGAGTTAAATAAAAATAAACAAGAATCGATGGAAAGTTCTTCCATTCGAACAACTTTGACCGTTCAAGAAATCCAAGAATTACTTCCCCATCGCTATCCTTTTGCCTTGGTTGATCGCATTATTGATTATGTTCCTGGAGAAAAAGCTGTCGGGATTAAAAATGTGACCATTAATGAGCAGTTTTTCACTGGACATATTCCTGCTCGTCCCATTATGCCAGGGGTATTAATTATAGAATCAATGGCGCAAGTTGGAGGGGTTATTTTAACTTTACTTCCTGGGATGAAAGGCCAGTTTTTTGCTTTTGCAGGCATTGATAAAGTACGTTTTCGTCTTCCTGTAGTTCCAGGCGATCAGTTAGTTTTGACAGTAGAATTATTAACGTTTAAACGGAATCGTATTGCTAAAATGAAAGGGCAAGGTGTAGTTGATGAACAAGTAGTTGTACAGGCAGAGATGTTGTTTTCTAGAATTGATTAACCCCTTAAAATTTGTAGTAGCAACCTAGCAGTTTTAAGACAAACTCAAATTATAGTTAATATCCATAATCATTATGATAAGTTGTGCGAATACTAAAGCAGTCTTTAAATTAAAATAAATAAATAAGAAAAGGTAACGTTGTCCTGCTTGCTGCTGCCAGGATACTAAATAATAGTTAAACCAAGACTAACGGTCATCTTCAGTTAAGAGAATATTCAAGATTCTTCTAGTCATTACATTCTCGTCAGATCACAAAACGAGGTTTTCTATAGTTAGATTTATCGATACTCAATCTCCGAATAATAACTGTTAAAGATAACGTCTCAATATTTCTCCTTGTATTAATTAATAATACAGTAGAAAATACTAAAATAACAACAGAATTCGAAACTGTTTTATAGAGACTTATACTGAATACAGTAGCCGAGTTAGTGATTAATAAATTAATAGCTAAAAAATACGCTAAATTACTTTTAAAGTAATCATACTCTTCTAATTATAGAGCTACTATTTTACATATGTTGTATATTTCTCTTTCTGATAATTTAAGGAAATAATTCTTAGTAGTTGGTGTAATTTGTCTGTTTTATCAAAAAAAATGAGTTCAAATATTTGAACTCATTGGTATATTCCTCCTTGTAATTCTTCTGCTGTTAATGTCTAGGTACCTTGGGTATACTGGGAAGTAATAAGATGCCCTGCAGTATGCTTAAGACAACTGAGTAACAATGAAGTGGCTTTTGACTTTAGATTGATTAGGAGTTAATTCTCTTATAAACCGCTACATAAGTCTCAAGAACAATTCATCAAACCATTAAACCGATACATCAAAAAACATACTGTATCTAAGTCAAAATACGACAAGGTCAGTGATTATCTGAAACAGTAATCATCAATAGTCAAAACCACAGTTGTTGTTTAAAAATAAAAGAGAACAAAGACGACTTACTTATTAACTCTAAATCTAGAGAATATTTTTCAGGCAAATAAGTATAAACTATTAGTCGATCAGAAAGGTTAACAAAATAGTTCCAAACACTTTAACATTAGAAACATTAAATCTGAGAAATATTTTTAAGTTTTTCGTTGATTGTTTCAATAACAGAATAATTGTAAAATACAATTTTATTAATTAGTTTTACCAACTTTTTTCGCTTGATATTGATGATAAGTAATTAATTGAAATTCTTGTTAATAAAGTCCTTCAAAAGGTTTTAAAACAATATGTTCTCGGTATCTAAATAATTTATTAAATTTTACCCTAACTCAAGAACAATTTTACGCTCATCTATGTTGCTTAAAGTTAACTTAAAAGACAATCATTCATCGCTGTTTTTTATATAAAAAAAGTTTATATACTTAATGCAATTATACAGAATTTTTATCTCATCTAACTAAGTCTTCAAAAATTTGGTGTGTTCTACTGTAAGATTGATGAAAGACTTCTATCCGAGTAGAATTTATAAAATTAATTACTATAATTTTTCTTAACAATAAAAAAACTCTTGAATGAGAAGCTAAATAAATTTTCAATACCAATCAAAAAAAAGAGCCTATAAATTTAGAAGACTTATCAATTTTTATCTTTAAAGTTTATTTACTTAGCATTTCACTAATTAGTTCTACATCAAAAGTTCGGTAAAATTCTAATAAAAAAGATGGTGCCCCTTTATAGTTTTTTATTCTAGTAGTAATCTAAGTTGACGACAGACGATATTTTTAAGATTACTTCTTGACTTGTTAAGAACTCTATTTTATGTATTAATTGTTAATTTTTAAATCTATTTTTCAGAAAAATAAATCTTATATACCTAGAAATAATTTGGCCAAATTAAGATAAATAATAATCCCTAAAATATCAACAATGGTAGTAATAAAAGGAGCAGACATCAAGGCAGGATCTAAACCAAAAGATTTAAAAATATAAGGGAATGCTGCCCCAGTTGTTGCAGCAATTATGGTAATTACTAATAAACTTATGCCTACCGTTAAACCCACTTCTTGGTGTCCCAAAAATAAAAAAATCCCAATAATCACTAATGGTCCTAAAATAATTCCCAATAATCCACCACTAACTAATTCGCGAATAATAACACTAATAGGTTTTTTATCCCGTAAAGCTTCTGTACTTAATCCACGAATAACAACGGTCGAAGATTGCGCTCCTACATTTCCTCCTGCGCCAATTAGTAAAGGTGTAAAAAAGGCTAGGGCAACAGCTTCATCTAATACCGCTTTATACTGACTTAAAATAATTACCGTTACTGAATTAGTTATTAACAATAATAACAGCCAAGGAATTCGTTTTTTTATTACTTCAAATAGCCCTACTTGGAAGTAGTTATCTCCTTGAGATTCTACCGCTACCATTTTATAAAAATCTTCGGTCGCTTCTTCTTGAATTATATCAATAACGTCATCAACAGTAATAACTCCTAAAAGATTTTCATCTTTATCCACAATCGGTAAAGCTAATAAATCATAACGTTGAATAAGTCTAGCAACTTCTTCTTGATCAGTATTAGTATAAGTATAAATTACATCCTGTGTCATAATTTCCCCTAAAGTTTGATCTGGTTCAGCAATAATTAAATCCTTAAGAGATAAAATACCAATGAGACGTTTATTAATATCCGTTACATAAATATAATAATTAACTTCTGATTTATGAGCTAATGTTCTTAGTTTTTCTTGTGCTTGGGTTGCTGTCAAATGTTCTTTAAGGGCAATATATTCAGGGGTCATAAGTCGCCCTGCATTGTCGCTTTGGTAACCTAATAGGAGAGCAGTGAACTCTCGTTCTTTTGGAGCAATTTGAGCAATTAACCTTCTGACTAATTTAGGGGGTAATTCATCAAATAATCTAGCTCGATCATCTGGAGACATATCATTAACAATAGCGATGGCTTCTTGATCATGAAATTCTTTAATTAAAGATTGTTGTACCATCGGATCAAGATATTCATAAACATCTATTGCTTCTGATTTTGTCAGAAGACGAAAGGCTATTATCTGTAAGGTTTTTGGCAAGTCTTCAATTGCTTCAGCAATATCTACAGGTTGAACAGGAACAAGCAAAGTTTTAACCCCTTCATAGTTTTTCTGCTCTAGTAAAAGTTGAAGTTGGACACGAACTAATTCTCTAAGTTTACTATGAGAACCAATAGAAGTGACAGTATCAGCATTCATCATTATTAATACTCCTTTATCTATGGATTTAGACTATACTCAGTTTAAATGCAAAACAGCTTATTCTTGAAAATTATTTAAACTCTGATTGTCAGGTTCTAATGTTTCGTCTCTATTCTTTTAAAAATCAAGATTTTTTATTCTTAAAATAAGTTATCGCAATTAATTATTTAATTTTTTATTATTCATTAATAAAAAATTAAACTCTCAGATAAAAATAGGGAAGATATTTTATATATTACGAATATCCTTGATTATGGTAGGATGATATGCTAAGGAGAAACTGATCATGTCATAGTAAGGTGTAGAATACAGCCTTTATAAAAATGGTTAGCCAGTCCGAACTTTGTAGCAGATTTAGTAATGAATTAAGCATGAAACATACCCTATCTGTTTTGGTTGAAGACGAAGCTGGAGTTTTGACTCGGATTGCAGGATTATTTGCCCGTCGTGGCTTTAATATTGAAAGTTTAGCTGTCGGACCCACTGAGACGGTGGGAGTCTCTCGTATAACTATGGTTGTCCCTGGAGATAATGACAGCATTGAGCAGTTGACTAAACAACTGTACAAGCTAATTAACGTTCTTAAAGTTAATGATATTACTCAGACTCCCTGTGTAGAACGGGAATTGATACTCGTTAAAGTTAATGCATCAGCTTCTAATCGTGCCGAAGTGATCGAACTAGCTCAGGTCTTTCGAGCCAGAATTGTTGATATTTCTGAAGAGACAGTTACCATCGAAGTGGTTGGTGACCCTGGTAAAATAGTGGCCATTGTCCAAATGTTAAACAAATTTGGGCTCAAAGAAATAGCACGAACCGGAAAGATCGCCCTAGTACGAGAATCTGGCGTTAACACGGAATACCTAAGATCTCTTGAGGCAAAACTTCAAAGTTTTTCTTGATAAATTGATTGAAGTAGGTTTTCCAATTGTTCTTCTCGACAAAGTTCAATCAGATTATAGAAAGCCTCCAATAATTTTGCGCAACTATCTCCATGCATGGGGCTTAACCCCCAAACGTCGTTGACCCAATCTTGGGGATGGATATCCTCAAAAATTAGGCGTTCTAGAAGTTGTTTAGCTTCAGTTTTGGAAATAGTCATTTTCGTTAAAAACTACTTAATCATTATCATCATCATGACCAAAAAAGCGAAGAGTGCAAGTCCTCACTTCTTACCTATGAGGATAAGACTGACAGGCAATTTGTTGCAGCTCCACAAGATCTATACTAGCCTATATTGACGCCAATACAATCAGCACTGAATGACAGTCTGTAAATTTGAAGTCAAAGAAAAAAGCTATCAATACCAAGCCATTGATGAAACAATGGGAAAGGCTCAATATTATCCGTAATGAATACTTACAGTCCTGGAATATTCTAAATAGAAACTTGGGTATGATGAGCAGCATCGGATTGGCTCCAAAGTGCGAACGCTTGTAGAGACCGGTCCGCTACTATTGGTGGTTTGCTGAAGTTATAGCAAAATAAATTTTTGAAAAAGAAATTCCCCGAATTATATTCGTGAGGAATATTAATTCAACTCATATTGTTTTAGGTCACTAAAAGAAAGTATTTCTAATGCTCTAACATGAGTTGCTTCCAGGATAATTTTGGGAGCAACCCCGACTTCTAAGGCTTCTCGCCAGCGTGAGGCACACAAACACCAGCGATCACCTGGTTTTAACCCAGGGAAATTGTACTGAGGAATAGGAGTGCTAAGATCATTACCCTGAGATTTAGTAAACCCAAGAAATGCTGAACTCATTTGGGCACAGACGACATGGACCTCATAATCTTGACCCCCTGTCCGACAATAGCCGTCTCGATAATATCCTGTCATCGGGGAAGTGCAACATGCAACTAATTTAGTCCCCAAGACATTTTTATGTTCTGTCATTTCCGTACTTTTATTAAGAGAACTACGCTTAAAATAATCGTATCATGTCAATGATAGCATTAAAAAATATGGATTGAACTTAACTTAAATATATTTCAATCAATCCATCATCAGTTATTAGAATATTTTTGGAAAACTATAAACTCCTCATGCTGAAGCTTAGAAATAGGTAACATAAGTAGTTCATCAGTATAAAAATTTTTGTTTTATACAATTCTATATAACTTTTATTCTGTAAAAAAATTACTAACAGCAGTTCTCAAAAATATGGTAAACTTCTCATTCTCTCTTGATATATTGAGCTTAATAGCAATTATATTTATACTCCCAATGGAAAGCAATCTTAAAAAACTTATCTCGTCTTAGAAACTCAAAAAATCTTTACTCTTATGAAAGACGTCGTTAAACAACATTATAGACTGCAATTATAGAGAATAATTAAGTAAAATTTATACTAAAAATAGTTATTTTATTGACAAATTTTCACAACTTAAAACCAATTAATGTACCAATAACCATGAAGAAATTGCGAGATTACTATAGTTCTTGAAAAGATTGATATAGTTAAAATAATTTGGCTAACTAGTTAAGTTGAGTTTCGTCTGTTTTCGTATTGAGTCACCTAATGATATAGCTTCTCCCAATTAATAATAAATAGAAATATTTATTATTAAATAATCAAACTACTAGAAACTAGTTTATTTTTATTAATTTTATAGGTTAGCTTTTATTTTTTATGAATAGATAATTTTGAGATACATTTAACAATCACTTAATCGAAAATTGTGGTTACATTTAAAAAATGGTAAGGAATCGATCAAAGAAGAAGATACAGTTTTTCCAAGCAATCTTTTTTATATATTAAGAATTCTGATTTATTAGAACGTTTTACTAGTGATTAGTCTTTAAAAGACTAAAGAGAATGTAGAAGATTAGTATTTTTTTACTAATTAGGTTCTATTTAACTAGATTTAAACTTTCTTAAAAAGAATAAGTATAGATATTTGTATCATAAGAAAATCCAATACTAGACTAAATATAATTTAACTTAATTAATAAACTTCACTACTATGGTGTTACTTATTACATTTTACCTTGCTATATTATAATGTTTATACTAACAAGAATTTATCTAGATTAGCCATAAAAAAGTTGTAATAAACGAAAGCTAAAAGTCTTGTTTTGCAAGGACTTTAAAACTTAAATACAACTTATTTTTTTATATATCTAAAAAGATTTAATCAAATTTAATGACATTTTTTTTATTTTTTAATATATCTATAATTTTGGAAATTAAAATCATTTATTATACTAATATATAGTTTTTTTATTGCAAAAAAAAACTTTTTAAGTTGTCAATTACAATAATAATATTGACTCCAATTAAAAACAACATTTAGCGTGCAAGTCAAATAGTTACTACTAACTTAACATTAGATTTATATTTTTTTCTAAAAAAATATAAATCTAATGTTATAGAAATAATAAAACAGTTAAGAAAAATCTCAATATACTCCAGGTAATTAATACTAAAAATTTATAAAGTAATAAGCAAAAAATACATCAAAAAAGAGGTCTATTATAAAAAATAAAGACCTTTAAAAATTTCCTAAACAAATTGAAGATAATCTCCAAGAGGGATTGAAAAATAAAAGAAGTAAATTTGAAACAAAGTTCAACCCTAAACTTAGATTAAAAAGCTTATTTAGACACAAGATAACAGTAGATAACAGTAAACAGTTAACAAAATAATTCAAAGTAGGATGTAACGGTCATTGCTTCATCAGCTGATGATTAATATCAAGTTACAAAATCTAGCATATCTTGTTAAATTAAAGAGTAGACATAATCAATCACTCAATAGGAGACAAGTATTATGGCTTGGCGTGGGTCTATAGAGATTAAAGATCGCATTTTTGGAACCTTAGTTTATTGTTTCGCTATTTTCGATACAATATTTTTTAGTACCTTTTTAGTTAACCAATTTCCTGTTTTTAGCTTCTTTTTACTACCAGGGTTTCCCATTGCATTTGTTTACAGATTTTCCGTTCAATTGTTTGGGATGTTTGGTAGTTTTCTAGTTTTTATGATCCTCTTTTTGGGAGTAGTTCGCAATGATAGGATCAGCCACTTTGTCCGCTATAATACTATGCAGACTATTCTGATTGGAATTCTACTATCGTTGATTCAACTAGTTATGCAATGGGTTCTCGTGCCTGCTTTGGGCAATAGTGGTCTATTCATAGAAACTCTGTATAACGTTGTATTTCTAGGTTCCATTGCGGCTTCCTACTATTCAATGATTCAGTCAGTTTTAGGGCGTTACGCTGAAATTCCTACGATTTCTGAGGCGGCATATTCTCAAGTTCGTTACTAGAAATTTGAGGTACAAAAGCAGGCATTACAGGATTTTCTAAACTACCAATTCCTTCAATTTCAACTCTAATCTTATCTCCTACTTTAACTGGACCTACCCCTTCTGGTGTTCCTGTAAAAACTACATCCCCTGGCATTAAGGTCATAATATGGGAGATATAAGAAACCACAGCTTGCGGTGAAAAAACCATTTCATGAATTAACGCTGATTGTCGAGGCTCAGGATCATCATTTACAAAAGTCTGTATTCTAGCTCCTGCACTTAATTCTCGCACAATCCAAGGACCGAGGGGACAGAAGCTATCAAACCCTTTAGCCCTTGTCCACTGCTCATCTTTTCTTTGTAGATCGCGGGCGGTGACATCATTGGCAATGGTATATCCCCAGATTTTGGTGCGAGCTTGTTGAGGGGAACAATTTTTAGTAATCTCACCCATCACTAGAGCTAATTCCCCCTCATAGTCAACCCGTTGGGACTGAGGAGGATAGTAGATTGGCTGACTATCAGGAGTTAAAGTTGAAGGAGGCTTAAGAAATAATAAAGGTTCTTGAGGAACCATATTCCCAAGTTCAGCAGTATGGGCACGGTAATTTCTCCCCACTGCTATGATTTTAGAAGGAAAACAAGGGGCTAACAAATGATAATTATCAGCTCCTAAAATAATGTCAGTAAGTTGTCCCCCTTGCCAGGGAGCAGCATTTAAAACTGTCACTGTGCGGTTGGGATTAAGGGAGCCGTAGTGGATTTTTCCTTGAGCCGTTTTGACTCTAACATAGCGTTGGGCCATAGCAGTATACGGTCAGTTAAATAGATTTAAGTCGATAAGGGTAACAGATATACTAGCGTTAAATCTTTTGATCGTAGTATGATCTTATCTGGATCTGTATCAAAAGACTTCCCTTGCTTCTCGAGCCTAAAGTCATAGAGGAGCCAATTTGTCCACAAGGAGATTACCGTTATGAGTGAAAGTTACGAAATGTTATACATCCTGCGCCCCAGTTTATCAGAAGAGCAGGTGCAGCAAGAAGTGAGTAAATATGAAGATTTTCTAAAAGAGTACAATGTAATCGATCTCCAAACTAAGATTTGGGGTAAACGGCGGTTAGCTTACCCGATTCAACGGTACTTTGACGGAATTTATGTTCAAATGAACTACCAAGGCGAAGGACCTCAAATAGCCCCCTTAGAACGAGCAATGCGTTTAAGTGAGGAAGTAATTCGCTATTTGACTATTAAAGTCAAGAAAGTTGCGTCAAAAGAGCTAGATGCCGACGTGGGAGCCCAGGAAGAACTTGAACAAGCTGTCGACAGTTGAAGGCTAACGGGGTAGTTTAGGAGACAGAACTCGTACATATGGGTCAGAGGTAGTATATCCATGAATTTATGGTTGATCCTCTGCCTCAATACCGTTCCAATGTTTTAACCGTAAGCAGTGTCTATCTCAAAAACCTTGTGTTAAAATCGATACGCCTATAAAATTTGTTTATAAACTAGTTTGTTGTTGTAAATATTAGAACAACTAGCGCAGTTCTTGGGGGAATTCTGTCTTGAAGTGATTCTGTTGCCGATCTGACAAACCTCACAGAAAACCAATTGAACATATTCATCAGGAGCAGTCTGTACTAATGGACTATTTGGAGAAAGTTCTGGAAAAGCTCAAAGAATGGGCACAAAAGTTGATTGAGACCTTACTAGGTCCGCAAGCTGAGCCTGAACCTGAGCTGCTCCCTGTCCCTGTCAACGATCCACAACACCGCCGTTAGGCACAGTTGATCTGAAGTGTATTCTGAAACTTTTAAGCGACTCAATATTTTAGTTCTTCACGGTCCTAACCTAAATCTTTTAGGAAAACGGGAACCACTTGTTTACGGTTCTGTCACTTTGGATAGTATAAACTACCTTCTAACAGAAGAGGCAGATAGTCTTGGCGTTAATCTAGAATGTATGCAATCCAATCACGAGGGAATTTTAGTAGATGCTATTCATGATTCTTCGGATAAATACCAAGGGATTATCATTAACGCCGGAGCCTACACCCATACTAGCATTGCCATTAGGGATGCTTTATCTGCAGTGAAAGTCCCCACTGTTGAAGTTCACATGAGTAACGTTTATAAACGGGAAGATTTTCGCCATCATTCTTATATTGCTGCTATTGTTATCGGACAAATTAGTGGTTTTGGTGTGCAGAGTTATAAACTAGGATTATACGCTTTGGTTGACATTCTTAGGAGTGGAAAGTAAGAAAATTTTTCCTGTAGGGTGAGAATAGGATTGACTATTTTCTGTTAGATTGTAGTCAGAACATGGTTTATGAAAAATAGCGGAATTAAGCCTTTAGTCCTCAAATTATTCTTAAAATAACTGTATTACTGATAAGTAGACTATTTGTGACTATATTAACGGTGATATCCAACAAAGACTAATGCTTCAAGGACAGTGAAATAAACTTCAATATAAGTTATATGATACTGTCAATAAAATGGCAGAAACAATATAAGTAGCTTATGCTTCATTGGAACTGCACTATGATGTTCAATGAGTATTGTGTCGATTTTTCTACACATCAATGTATAGAAAAATCGACACATCGAGTAGATAATTGACTCCCTAGAGAACGATATAGGTATAGTTGTGGAAATAACAAAACTCCTTAGGGATAGAGAATCCCCTTTTAGTGAGTTAATTGTTCAGTAATGATTTCTCCTAATCAGAATGAATTACAGAATTTACTAGTTAACATACTACAGTCAGAATAATTAATTATTGGTGGCGTTTTCTAGCCTTATGATCAATGTTCAATTGGAGGCATTATCGTTTGCTCTGTAGCTTCTAATAATTCTCTACTGGAAGATAGAGGTGATTACACCTCGGTTTCACGTCAGCTGGGGAACAATCTCAAGCTCAAAGTAAACAACAAAACTTTAAGGATAGTTATTAGTTAATTGCTTAGAAATTTATTTTTTCTATATAAACAAAGATAAAACTAAAAATAATGATAATTTTCAAAAAATATCTGAAATTTTTTAAAAAAATGAACTAATTATTAAAGACAAAGTTAAGAAAAACAAAGGAATAACAATATATAAAAAAGTTATTTATAGAAATTAATAGAAAAATAACAATAAGTTTAAATTCAAAAATCTAAAAAAAATATAGAAAGTTAGTTGCTTAAAATAGCTAACTAAATTGATTTTAATTGAAAAATAATTAATTTTAAAAAATAATTTAAGGTAATTTATTCAATATTTGAAATAAGTAATAATCAACCTAATTTTTAAGTTTTTCTCTAGAAAACTAGGTTGACATAGCATACAACAATCCTGAAAATCTATAGCAAAATCAACTCTCTTCAATCTTTTTTTGCAGACGTTTTAGGGTCTGGTACATTTCAGGAAGGCGTTTATAAATAGCAGAAACTTTCAGATACAATTTATTAGGAACTGCCGGACTACTAGAAATTATTTCTCCTGGGGAAACATTACTAACAATACCTGTTTGGGCTGTGGCAATAACCCCATCTCCGATGTTAGCTTGATTAGCCACCCCTACCTGTCCAGCTAAGATTACTCCACTTCCTAACTTGACGCCTCCCGCTAAACCAACTTGTCCGGCCAAAGCACAATTTTCGCCAATTTGGCAACTATGGGCAACGTGGACTAAATTATCCAGTTTAGTGTTACGTCCAATACTGGTAGTCGCTACAGCAGGGCGATCAACCGCGCTATTACAGCCAATTTCTACTCCATCCCCAAGAATTACATAACCTGATTGTTCCATTTTAAACCAACCTTGAGGGGTTGGAACAAATCCAAAACCTTCCGAGCCGATAACTGCTCCACTATGAATTACGCAATTAGACCCAATTTGTGTACGTTCGTGGATAGTACAGTTAGCATGAAGAATAGTACGAGCTCCAAGGAAAACCTGTGGATAAATGACTACATTAGGATGAATACAGACGTTGTTTCCTATAGTTACATCATGTTCAATAACGACATGGGGACCAATATAAATATCTTTACCAAGCCTAACAGAGGGATCAATGACAGCACTCGGATGAATCCCGGGAGCGGGGTGAAAAGGTTGATAAAACAGATTAATCGCCTGAGCGAACATTAAACGTGGTTCTTTGGTAGCTATCCAAGCAATCCCCTTTTCGCTAGCTTGGTTTTGTAATGCCTCATCAAGAGGTAAAATCAGGGCACTGGCTGCTGTTTTATTAACCATAGCAGCAAATTTATTTCCCTCAATATAGCTAAGTTGTCCTGTTATCGCTGCATCGACGGGGGCGACTCCAATAATGTTAGGGTTATTATTGGGGTGATTAGTTAAGCTGGAATTGATGACTGAGGAATTAAGCTTTTTGGTAATTTCATTGAACTTCATCATTAATTTTCCTTGAAATCTGATTAACTTGAAATCTGATTAAATTTTAGGAAGTTGTTGGTCATTCTTCTGTAGACCTCTGTCTACGATAATTGTGGCAATGATTTAAGAAAACTTTTAACTAAGTAACTAGACCGAGATGAAACCCTATTATCCTTCAGTTACCTTTAAAGGAAAAAGTTAGTTAACTCAGTAGGCTAAGTCTAGAGTAAGTGATAAGCTGGTTTAGATGTTATCTAAATAATTACTCACCACTTATTATCATCAACAATAGATGATTGACAGTGAGCTTTATACCCTTAACCGTACAATTAAGAACACACATGAAAGTTGGCGATCACGTCCGTGTTATGGCATCTACTATTGTTTACCATTACCCCCAGCACAAAAAACAGCCTTTCGATCTCAAAGGGATGGAAGGAGAAATCATTGATATTATTACAAATTGGCAAGGAAGGCCGGTTAGCAGTAATTTTCCCGTATTAGTCAAATTTGATAAACGGTTTAAGGCTCATTTTCGAGATCATGAACTAGAAGTGATCAAACCAGAATAGGTATTTAGCTAAACTTGGGGAGAATAATTTTTAAACACTTCCCAAAGATTATTCACCTACAGTTTGTGGCACAGTTAGACATTATTAACAATCTTCTGTTGCAGCTTTAGCGTAGTAATTTCTAAGTTTGTTAACTTCCATAAACTTTATGAGAGTATTTTTTGTATTCTCTAGATAATAAAGGTTGCCACCAATCTTTATTATCTAAATACCATTGAATCGTTTTTTTCAATCCTCCTTCTATAGTTTCTTGGGGAATCCATCCTAATTCGGTTTTTATTTTTGTAGCATCAATAGCATAACGACGATCATGACCAGAGCGATCCTTAACGAAAGTAATTAACTGTTTAGCTGGTTTGACAGGTGAGTCTGGAGCTAATTCATCCATTAAGTCACATAACATAGTAACTAGATCAAGATTTTTAACCTGATTATCGCCGCCAAGATTATAAGTTTCTCCTGGGTTTTCCTTATTAATAACTATCTCTAATGCTGAACAATGATCGCCAACATATAACCAGTCTCGAATATTTTGAGTATCTCCATAAACAGGTAAAGGTTTTCCTAATAAGATATTAATACACGTTAAAGGAATTAATTTTTCAGGGAAATGATAGGAGCCATAATTATTAGAACAGTTCGTAATAATAGTTGGGATAGCATAGGTATGATAATAAGCGCGGGCTAAGTTATCAATACTAGCTTTTGATGCAGAATAAGGGCTGTTTGGTGCATAGGGTGTAGTTTCTGTAAAAGCTGGATCATCAGCCTTTAGACTGCCATAGACTTCATCAGTAGAAACATGAAGAAAACGATAATTTTCTGGTTTACCCTGAGTATTCCAATGATGACGGAAACTTTCTAATAAGATGAAGGTTCCGAGAACATTAGTTTTGATAAACGCATCAGGTTCTAGAATAGAACGATCTACATGGGATTCTGCCGCAAAATGAGCAACTGTATCAATATTTTCCTCTTTGAGCAACTCATCAATTAAGGGATAATCGCAAATATCTCCTTGGACAAAGCGAAAGTTCTCTTTGTCTTCTAAACTTGTTAAATTTTTACGGTTTCCAGCATAGGTTAAGACGTCAAGAACAATAACACGGTCACTTGGATAATTTTTATGCCAATGACGAGTGAAGTTGGAGCCAATAAATCCTGATCCCCCTGTAATTAACAATTTACGATATTGCTTTGCCGAAAAATTTAACATAGGATTAAGAATTCTGTTCAATTTTTCTGTTTGTCAATTAAGTTTCACAATTTAGTATTTGTCACTTGCTAAAAACCTTAGTTTGATATTAATTGAAATACTTCTGTCTTTTCTATTAGTGTCATCATACTATTTTGTTGTTCGGGTGACAGTTGATTTTTTCATTTATCCCGTGATATCTTTGAATACTTAAAAAGACCAAAATAAGGATATATAAAAATTTTCCCAACTACCATTTTCATTATATTTTGTCTTCCTCAAAGAGAGAATATAATATGCCAAATTTATTCTCAAATAAGATTAATTATGATAGTGACCTTTTTTATTATCATTTAAATATTTCAACTAGAGATCAACTCCTATAAATTTGCAAGCCCTTTTTAAGGCGATATTAGGAGCAACTGCAATATCTTCTTAATTGATTCATATGATTACTTTTTTATAGTTAAAAAAATTGAAGTAAGACATTAATTGTCTATAATATAAGCCTCGGAAAAAAATGAATGACTTTAGAGAGAAAATGACCTTCTTAAAATCTGCATTGGGGAAAGTATACCCCTTACTCAGTAAATGGTCAAGATGAGATAAGGCACAGGTAACTAGGTTTTTAGTGCAAAAATTGACTTGATATCCGAGAGGTGTTCCTTAATTCGTTCATGCAATTTTACAATATATATATTCAGGAGTCTTTTTTCCTATAGCTAAATAATTGTTACCTCTTATAAAAGGACTTTTATACCAATCAAGACCTTTCCTAAAATTTTCCCTAAAAAAATTGATTTCACAGTCAACTAAAAATATTTCTGGATGTTGAGTTAAATTGTATCTAAACCAGGTTGTTCTGACTCTTTGTACTCCTATAATTAGAAATTTAGGTAATGTTCTTAATGTTTCCATTTACCATTTTTATTTTTGGTTTAATTATTCATAGTTTACCATCATAAATCGTTGGGCATAAATAATCAGAACTATGTTGGTATATATTGCAAATTTATTATCCATAATAACTCTGATTAACTAATGTTATTTCTTTGTTGTGGTAAGGTTTTTAAAAAATCAAAGATAGATATAAGTACATTGGTTTAAATAACTGTAAAACAAAGAAGTGTAGCACTAAGCAAAAATATTAGGGTAATTTCTAAAGGCAGCAACTAAATATTCTCTAACTATTTAAAATCTAGATAACATTTGTTTGAGTTAAGTATTTACAACATATCACCAATTCTCAATTTTGTTGAAATTGAGAGAGTAAGACAGAAGACACGATAATTCGCATCTAACTTCTTCTACTATTTCCCTAACGGTTTTCCCCTATAGAATATACTATCATTTTGAATGATAGTATATTCTAGTTTCCACCAAGCAATTAAACTCTAAGATCAACAACCTTCAAATAAGTCTCTACTATAACTACATTTCTCAACCATTAAAGAAGTAAAGCTTTTGCTTTTTTTTTAAAACCTAATTAAACATAGAACTTCTCCTTTTTTTCACATTTTATAGATCAGTATTTTTATTCTATAAGATTATTTTTTATAGATAATTTCCTCGGTTATCAAGTCCAAACTCATTTAGATATAACTTTCTATTTTTAGTAGTCTATCCTAGTTTTCCCCTAAACACTTCTTCTTATAGTTAATTTCTTTCTCAATATTCGTAAGTTTTTCTATGGTTATTCCTGATTTTTAGCAAGTATGATTATATACTGTTAAGTATTATTGCTTCATGATTGAGTTATCTTTATTTTAGTCTTAGCCTTATTTGGATTAACAAATAATTTAAACTTTTATTTATTCTTGATTTTACTCTCTCTTTCCTATTTATTGGCAATTGCTATATAGTTTACTGTTTATTTTAACTTTTTTAACCATAGATATAATTGAGACTATTTTTAAATATATGACAAACCATTACTTTTTTGTATTTTATTTGTGCTGTTTCAATCGTATTGTGGTGTAAATTATAACTATAAGATGCCAGCATAATTGATATAGTGGCTTTCACTTGATCATTTGATTATTCCTTTCTTAATTAAAAAATTGTTCTAATATTTTTACTTTATGCTATGAAACTTACTTAGTCTAAATATTTTATCCTTATACTTCTATTAACTTCTGAGCGAAACAGCATTTCCAGATTTGAATTTTTTGACTTTTTTTTAGGATATGAATAAATTATCATAGTCAATTCTGTTCATCTCTATTTTCAGTCCTGTTTTGTGTGATATTACAGATAATTACAAAGGTTAATTTAACTTTCATCTCTTTTTTAAAACTTCAGATATTCGAGATTTTTTATTTCCATATATTTATTATAATTTATTTATTTATTACTTTATGTTCTATTTCTTGCACTAAGAGTAAACTCAACTGACCTCTATAAAGCTGCTTTAATATTTTGGCTAAAGAATCGCGGCAATAGTGACCATAATGCCCTAAAACATCAGTCATTTTTTATTGAAAAAACAGAGTAGGCTGAACAATTAGCATGAGTAGGATATTCGGCTGTTGTAATGGGATAGATCTGGTTAACCTTTAAAGGTTAACCAATTTTTTTATCTTCTTCAAAAAGAGAAACAGTTAAATTATACTAGTTCGCGACTCTGCCATTAGTTCTGCCATTAATAAAACAATAGATTTGAGCAGTATCTACTAAATCTAAGGCCAACAATAATTGAGCAATGGCCTCAGCAACATCTCTTGTCCAGGTAGGCGTCCCCAATTGATCAGCAACTAGTTGTAATTGTTCTCAGTCTTTTCCCAAGCGCAGCATAGTTTTGACACAATTTCCTTTGCCATAGGTTCCATAAACCCAAGCAGTTTTCAAAATAGTATAGCGATTATTATATTTTCGAATTCCCACCTCCCCAGCAAGTTTACTTTAACCTTAAACACTAAGAAGATTAGTGGAATCATCTTCTAGATACGAAGTATTTTTTTTACTATCGAAGATATAATTTGTGTAAATATAAAAGAGAAAATCCCCGAGTTTTTAAGATTCTTATGACATAATTGTGAGAGCAATTTCATTGATGGCGAAAACAACTTTAGACTTACTGTCGGTTTTGTCAACAGCAGTATAAGCGGCAGTATTAACTATTATTTAAGCTTGATTTCTTGTGTTCCCTTGCAAATTTTACCAGGTTGAGCTAGACCAATAATCTTGCGGTTTATACAGAGGACTTCCTCAATAGGAATTAAAGTCTGCTTTAACTTTTGACCTAATTGTTCATCAGTTCCTAATTAATAAAATTTTTGACATCAGGTTTTTCATTGCAAATCTTGACTCGGAATTGTATAGAGAACGGGGTCCACTTTGAAGAGTTGAACATATTGTCTACCTTCTTAAACAGTCCAATAACTCAATTTCCATTCGTTAGTATATTTGTTAGTGTAAAAAACTACTGCTCCTTGATAATTAGGGTGTGGAATCAAAAAGTATGTAGTCCAGTTCAACAGAGATTGATTGTTGGGTAACTTAAGCAATTGAGGAAAGGAACCAAGGGAGAATTCTACTTGATTAAGTCCTCCACCAATTCCCTCTCCTGTAGCTTTCAAATAGGCTTCTTTGGCTGTCCAAAGTTTAAAAAAAGTTTTTTCCAGATCAGGAGAAGTTAGAAGGCTAATGTGATGATATTCTTGGGAACAGAAAAAACGTTTAGCCAGTTTCTTGGCCTCTGACATAGGACGAATATATTCAAGATCAACTCCTATAATGTGATTGCAGGTTACACCATAAATTGCCAATTCGTGGGAGTGCGAAAGGTTAAATTGCAACCCATTCCCCACTAATTTATTCGTTAATCGTGGTTTTCCTCGCGAACTATAGGTAAATTCAACTGTGGAAGCTGGGATATTCAAGTACCGACCCAAAATTATTTTTAGAGTACCTCTGGCTACAATGAAGCGTCGTTGATGTTCTTTAAAAGAAAACTTTTCAGCTTTTATTTTTTCTTCTTGATCGAGTATGGCAAAACACCTATTTACTTCTAAATCTGAGACTTTTAGGTGTTGTTTCCATAAGTGAATATCAAATGGATTTAGGGTTAGGCAATTGGGAGACTTAAGCCACATTAGATATTCATCGAAAATTTTACAACTAATAATCTAAGCAACTGAAAGATAGAAGGTAAAAATACTTCTTTTTTCTAATTTGCTCGTGACGCCTATTTTCCCTTCTTGTAATTCTACTAGACGGCAGGTAATAGCTAGCCTGATTTCTGCCCCTCCAGCATAACGTGATCTGGATTTATCTGCACGCCAAAATCTTTTAAAGACATAGGATAAATTTTCAGGCTTAATACCTATTCCTGTATCAATGACAGACACAAAAACTCGGTGATGATAGCACCAAGCTTTAACAGTAATTATTCCTTTTTCAGTGTACAGCATAGTATTTCCTAATAAAATAAATTTACTAAAATCTGTTCAGTCCGATCTTTATCTCTCAATATTAGGTGTAAATCTTTAGGACAGTCTAATTTAATTATTGGACTACTATCAAGAATAGTAGCAAAAAATATTTTTACTAAAATGTCTAAATATCTTGAATTAATCTCTATAAACATCTTATTTATTTAAGAAATTTTAAATAAAGTTTTGGAGAGGAGTCAATGGATTCATCAGCTAATTTTTCTAAGTATTCTCTAACCACTGTTAAAGTAGTTCTTAATTTATGGATTAGATCGCTAATTAATTCTCGTCTTCTTTTTTCAAAATTTTCTAAACTATTGGCTATATAATTAAGGCTTTTTCCAAACTAGTCAAGCTCAATGGTATTAACTTTCGGCATTCTTTATTTTATTTTTTATAAAAAATATAAACTTAATTATATTACAATTTTTCTTATAAAAAACAATAAAAATACACTGTTATTACAAGCAATTTTATTTTTTATCAGATGAATTATTGCTGATTAAACAGTAAATGCATCCTGCTTTCTTTGAATTATTAAAGATAAATAATAAACATTTGTATTTAAGATATTTTACAAGTTAAAATAAAACTTACTATCCCTATTATTATGACCAATAAATAGGAAATAAATAATAGTTGTATTAAACAATACATCTTCAAATTTGAATTCTACCCCTATGACTGTTTTAATAAAAGTTGGATGAGCGGTATCAATTTATATTTGTTTGCACAACCTTCTAACATAAGTATCTACAACCCTTTCATACAAAAAAAATTATCACACCATAATTTTTTAATTAGTTGACTGCGACTCCACACCTGCCCAGAATAATTTATCAAAGTTAACAGTAAATTAAATTATAGTGCTGTCAATTCAAGATATTATTCTGATTTGTTTTTTAATTTTTTAGTAGCAATATAACAATTTAAATCAACAGTAAAATGTTGAGTACAATAAATTTGGTTTAGTTGTCCTCCATCTTGTAAACTATGGTAAAGTGAAGTATGGACCTAACCTTTACTACTAATTTTATAGGACTAAAGGGTTTAATAAGATAATCATCTGCTCCCGTTTATAATCCAATAATCCGATCAATTTCTTCTCCTTTCGCTGTTAGCATCAAAATATATAAATTTTTAGGAGTTAAAGTGTTAATAATACGGTTGCAAACTTCTTAACTATCTAACTTAGGTAACATTAAATAGAGAATAATAACATCTAGTTGCTGTTTTTAAAACATCTCTAATGCAACGATTTTATCGGTATAAACTTGATAAACAAATGATTCATTTTTCAGGATTTATAGAATTAATTTATTAATTTTATATGCGTCCTAAATAATCAAAATATTCATAGATAAATATTTAACCTAAAAATTTTTTATTAAAAATAAATTAATATTAATTATTCAGTGTTCCAATCAAATACAATAAGGCCATTCGCACAGCAATTCCATTTGTAACCTGTTGTTGAATTAAACTAAACTCTTGATCATCCATTAAATCAGAACTGATTTCTACTCCTCGATTAACTGGACCTGGGTGAAGAACCTTGACGTTAGGTCTACATAACTCAAGACGATCACGGGTAATGCCATAGTGTTGATGATACTCTCGTAAACTAGGTAATAAATGATCTATCATTCGTTCTTGTTGTAAGCGCAAAGTCATGACAAAATCAGCTTCGATTAAAGCAGGTTCAATGTCCCAATGTAAGCACAATTGATCGTTTTCCAATTTTGTCACCATCTGGAGAAAAAACTGGGGAACTAATGTGGGGGGTCCGGCTAGATGAACCTGGGCTCCAGCCTTGGTTAAACTCCAAATGTTAGAACGGGCAACCCGTGAATGTAAAATATCTCCTACTATGGCAATTTTTTTGCCTTTTAAAAGTTCTGTTCTAGGGTTATCAAGATCAAGTAAAGAACATAAAGTAAATAAATCTAATAATCCTTGGGAAGGATGTTCATGTTGACCATCTCCTCCATTAAGAACACAGACACCCGTTTCTAGAAAGTCCATTTCTGCCGCAATCGCTTGAGGAACGCCGGCTTGTTTATGACGAACAACCATAATATCCGTTCCCATCGCCAGATAAGTTTTAGCAGTATCAAAAATAGTCTCTCCTTTAGTTAAAGAAGAACTTCCAGGAGAAAAATTAAGGATGTCTGCCGAAAGACGTTTGGCAGCTAATTCAAAACTACTGCGGGTACGAGTAGAAGGTTCAAAAAACATATTGGTCACTACCTGTCCCTGAAGGGCTGGAACTTTTTTAGTACGTCGAGACAAAACTTCCCGGAAACTAGAGGCAGTTTGCAGAAGAATATCGTATTCCTCAGTCATCCAATCGGCCAACCCTAAAATATGATGTCGAGTCCAATTCATGTTAGTTGGTCATTAATTTAGATAAGTTGTGAGTTGTGACTGAGATGCGAAAGGGCAACCAATCAATAACTATGCTACTGTATTGTTTTCGCTAACTCTACTAATCTTTCCTAAGAAAAGTCTCATAACAGATTTAACTATTAAGTTAAATATTTTTTAAACTCCCTACAGACTTTGGTAATCGAAACAGTTAAAATGACAGAAGCTTAAACCCTCTCTTTTATTTCTTAAAAAGAATTATCAATAGTCAATATATAATGATATTCACATATATTTTACCTACACTCCTGTTAGCTTTAGTATTGAGTTGTTTATCTTTGTCACCAGTGTTGTCCGAAGATACCATACATTTAACTGAAATTAAACCGAACAATCGCTCCTTAATATCTCCAGAAACAGGGGTAGACTATACCCCCCTACAAAATCGTTTACAACAACAACAATGGCAAGAGGCTAATGAAACCAGCACCTACCTAATACTTAAGGCTGTTAACCGGGACGAACAAGGATGGATGTCCGGTAAAGATGTGGTTCAATTGGCTTGTTGGGACTTAAAAACCCTTGATGGTTTATGGAAAGAATATTCCCAAGGAAAATTTGGCTTTAGTGTTCAATTTCCTATTTTCATTGACACTGGAAATAAACCTGGAAAATTAGTAGCAAGTTATTTCTATGACGATTTTGGGACGCGAGTAGGATGGCGTAAAGACGATCAATGGATCGCCTTCAAACACAATTTAATTTATAGTTTAGATGCTCCGATTGGTCATCTTCCAAACCCCCGCTCAGAATACCAAATTACCGGAGGGCAACTGAATTATACAGCCCTAACCCAAAGGATGGTAGAGTGTAGACTTGTTTCCCCCACGTTTCCAAGAAGACGGACCTACAATTTTAACTAAACAATTATCCCAGTCTAACGAAAGTGCAATAAGCTCGGGGCTCAAAAATTTTGAGAATTGACAGATATCTTCTTTTTGATTATACCCAAACAATTTTGGGCAAAAAATCAACATATAAATGATAACAATCTCACTCAAATACTTTGAGAATTTCTAAAAAACTTTCTAATTCTATTTTTATCGATCATAGCCTGTGGCTCGGAGGAACAACAAGCTACAAGTCTTAGTACTAATTCCTGTTAAACTCCAAACCCTACAATAAACTACCCTAATTGATAATTGTGTGGGAATTCTTGAAGCTAGACAATGGATTAATCCAGTTTCTAGTAGTACCAGTGAACATATTATCAAGATTTTTTCTAAAGAAGAGGATTATCCTTCGTTAAAAATAATCCTTAGTAGAAATATAACCTCTCTAAGAGAAAAAGGATATCAGAGCTACTATCAGATGCTTGAATGTTGCTCAAGCAGAGTTACGTACTGCCGAAGCGTAATTATGACAACGGAAAGCTGAGCTGGTTTCACAATGCTGATGCACATAAAACCGAAGCTAATTTAACTTTAGTTGAGATTAATTGTGGTCGATCACGAAGTCTCTAATGGTTCTTAAAGCAGACTTAGATGATAAAATACGCACTTTAAACGCTACAAAAGCTCAATTAAACTCCAGAATTAAAACCTGTGATGCGGTAAAAAATATCTCAATGCTGCTGTCAAAAATCTACTAGCCTCTGAAAAACGGGTAAACTAAGCTTTAGCCAATATGGATAGTCGAGAATTTGTATATCAAGCCTAATTAAAATTCGGGGCAACCAACCAGTCAAACCCTAACCTATAATTTTCTTTACGCTCCTATTATATAGAGTGTAGGGAAGTTTAAATCAAGAAGAAATGGGAGATAACGCTGATCTTAGAGAAGTAATTACCACCATAATAGATAATCAAGTCTTGAATCTTAATGTCAGTGTTACTGCTGAAAATTATAATCGATTGTGTTCAGTACTTCCTATAGGAATTATTAATCCTGATGGAACCACGGAAGTGGAGGGACAAATTATTTATGTTGTTCTTTTAATGGACTGAAATACCAAGACTATTCAAGTTAAAATAACTTTTTGCAAAAATGGCAGTTTAGGAGATCAACAATATGTGCAGTTAAAAGTGATTTGGAATCAAAAATTTAGGGTTTTAGTCCATACTACTGCAACTAGTAGTTTGGAAAAATACAGACTTATTTTGATTGCTCAGCTTAGATGCTTAAAAGATAAGTAAACATGCCTAATTACTAAACAAATTTCTGTTAAAATAGGTTCTGTTTAAGATAAAAATTCTCAGATAATTTATGAAGTTAAATCAGAAAAAAATTTCTGTTAATCGTATCTTATGTTTAAGTGGTAACAGTTCTACTTAAGAGAAATCTGTTAATTGTAACAATACAATGAAACATATCAATAAATAACTGTGGTCAAAACTTAATCGATATTGTAATAACTTTTTTAAAAAGTGAATTTTTAATATTTTTGCCAAAGAATCAGATCAAATAGGAATACTTGTTATTTTTTTATCTTTCTTTTTTACATAAAACAGATTTTAAATTAAATTTTTTTGACTTAAGCCAACAGCTATAAGATCTATTAGAAATAATAAAGATCTTATAGCTGTTGGCTTACAGGGAATTGATTTATTGAATAAAATATTTAATTATTGATCATAGTATAACTAATTATACATAACAGGTTAATATTTTTTATCGTTAGAATATGAGATCTGACTCTGTTGTAACCTATCTCTCAAAAAAAAATATTGTTATAAATAACAAGCAAATAAGATTAACAATAAACTTAATTTAATCCAAAATTAAATGATATTAATCATACTTATATTCAGTATTTAATTTTAATTTAAATATTTTTAACCCACAAATATTTTTTCATGTTTTTGGTTAAATCTAATTATAAAATATTAATAAATATTAAAAATTAATACTGGCATAAGTGCAACATTAAAAATAGTTAATTTCTCTAGAAATTATTAAAATATAATAATAGATAAGCGTTCAGTTCCAAAAACTTTAAAAAAATATAAATCATATTAATTTGGTAATTAATTAGTAATTATATTAAAAATAATAATTACTAATTTTAATAAAAAATATATTTTTGTTCATTCTTAATTATTTTCTTTAATTTCAAATACTTTTCAAAAAGTATTTATACATAACTTATTTTGTTTTTGTTATTAAAAGTAGATTAACAAATATTTTAAATAAATCAAATTTTATTGAGGTCAGCTTTCATGGGTTATGGTCATTTACATGAAAAAACAAGGTTATAAATAATCATTAAAATTAAATAATATACTAGAAGTTGAAATTAAATTATTATTTGACCAAGTTAAATAGATAAACTGTATATAGTTTATTTTATTTCTTCAAACCTTATTTTAAGAATATATTTTCTATTTTTAGTTATTTTATCTCTAGTGATAAATTTAAAATAAAAAAGAGGTTGACAAACTTTTAGCGGATTTGTAGCCAGAAAATAGATTACATTGGCAAAAAATATCGAAACTTATTATATACGGTAAGTTAATTTACACATGGTTAAGTTAATTAAGTTCGGTTGTTCAAAGATTTTTATAATGTTTGAAAATAGCAAGAAATTACTGTATGTGTAATGATAGTTCCTAACCATTTTGACCTCCACGGGATCTGCCCCGTGGTTTTTTCATAGAGGATATTTCATCAACTCTAATCTCTAATCTCTGATACTAAGTTATATTAAGAATAATCAAGCTTAGTTTAAGCAACCCCACAACATTGAATCATCATGAGTGAGCAAGCATTACGCATCTGTATTTTGGGGGGAGGTTTTGGTGGTCTATATACTGCTTTACGTTTAAGTCAGTTTCCTTGGACAGATGGACATTTTCCTGAAATCATCCTAATTGATCAAAACGATCACTTTCTGTTTACCCCTCTACTCTATGAGTTAATTACTGGAGAGATGCAATCTTGGGAAATTGCCCCTTGCTTTGAAGAATTATTGACTAATACGAGAATTCGTTTCCACCAAGGTTGTGTCACCGCAATTAATGTCGAAACCCAACACATTGAATTAGACAATCATCATAGCTTATCCTACGATAAATTAGTCCTGGCAATGGGGGGAAAAACACCCTTGGACAAGGTATTAGGGTCAAAAGATTATGGTATTTCCTTTCGCAGCCTCCAAGATGCCTATCGAATCAAAGAAAGGTTGCGCTTACTAGAAGTTGCCCAGGCTGAAAAAATCCGTGTCGCTGTAGTGGGTGGTGGTTATAGTGGGGTAGAACTTGCTTGTAAACTCGCAGACCATCTAGGAAAAATAGGAAGAATCCGCTTAGTGGAACGGGGAAAAGAAATTTTAAGTAATTCCCCTGAATTTAACTGCAAGGCAGTTCAAGATGCTTTAGAAAAACGACGAGTTTGGATTGATTTGGAAACAGAAGTTAGTGAAATCACTTTTGATAGCCTATCCCTATGTTACAAAGGTCGAACGGATACCATTCCTGTCGATTTAGTTATTTGGACTGTGGGAACCCAAGTTTTAGACTGGGTGCAAGACCTTCCCTTAAAACACAGTGAACAGGGATTGATTACGATCAACCCAAAATTACAGGTGATAGGTCATCCAGAGATTTATGCGCTGGGTGATTTAGCAGACTGTAAAGATGCAACCGGACAACAAATCCCCCGAACCGCCCAAACAGCCCTTCAACAATCTGACTATTGTGCTTGGAATCTTTGGGCTTCCATTACCCGACGTCCCTTGCTACCCTTTCGTTATCAAGCATTAGGGGAAATGTTGGCTCTAGGGATTAATAATGCAACTCTCAATAGTTTAAGAATAGAACTTGATGGACCATTAGCTTATCTAACTCGACGGTTAGTTTATCTGTATCGTCTTCCCACTTTTAAACATCAACTCAGTGTAGGGTTGAGTTGGATAATTCGACCTCTTGTAGAAGGGTTACCAGATTAGTTGATTAAGAAAAAAAGAAAAGGATGGAGAGTAAAAAAAGATTTAAAAAATTAAATTGTAGATAATATTGTCAAATGAATTAAGATTATGAAATCTGCTCGAATCTTAGTGGTGGAAGATGAAGTAAAATTAAGTTGGTTTATCGAGTTATAATTTAAAGTATAAGGAGAGTTATGACACTGCTATGGCTAATAGTAGTTTATCGAAATTAACCCTCTCTAGAGAAGATGCCCTAGACCTCATTTATTTTATTAGATAGTAGATTTGCCAATGCATCAGTATAAATGCTGATGTATTATCTTCACGGAATTTTTACTAGAGAGCAAATTATCGAAAGGGTATAGGATCCCAATTTTGTGGAAGACCCGAATATTATTTAAGTCTATATTCGTTACCTGCTCCTAAGATTGGAAGTCCAAAAAGAACTTTTACTAATTCAAACCGTTTGAAGGATGGGTCATGTTCTGCTGAACTAACGGGATTTTTTAAAAATTTTACAAAATAAATGACACAAGTAAGTTAGGTTTTGCTAGAATTACAGGCGGTCATTCAGCTTAAGATAGAATCTTTGAGTAAAGCAGTAGAGATTCCCAACCTAGATATATTGGCGCAAGAGCTAGCCGCTATCCAACAGACAGGTTCCAAACGGATTGCCCTATTAGGTTCGCGCCACGTTCCCATCACTCATCAACAATTGATTGAGATGATGACCTATGCCCTAGTTTTAGGAGGCAATCGTCTTATGACATCTGGGGCGACAGGGACCAATGCAGCCGCTATTAAAGGGGCAATGAGGGCTGATCCAAACCTCTTAACGGTTATTCTTCCCCAAAGCCTCCGATGCCAACCTAAAGAGTCCCGCAATCAATTGCAAAAAGTCGTTCATTTGGTGGAAAATCCGGAGAATGACGGGCTATCCTTAAGACAAGCAAGTTCTTTGTGTAATTTAGAGATTATTTCTCGTTGTCAACAGTTAATTTGCTTTGCCTTTCACGATAGCCATACCCTTCTCCAAACTTGTCAAGAGGCCGAAGGGCAGCGCAAGCTAGTTACATTATTTTATTTTGATTAGCTAGAAAAACGCTGTTCTGATACGAGAGTTGCAATCTTTTAAGAAGGTCTCAATATCTCAACTCTACTCGGTGCTTAAACTAAGCCGGACACCTTAGAGAAATTCCACTTCTGGGTTCCCGATGGGAGTGTTTAGAATCTAAGCCCTTTCGTTGAATAAGGAATTCTGGTAGTGATACAGAGAGAACCCCCCGTTACTAGGGAGTTCAATGGGGGGTATTTCATACAGAGGTTGGGGTTGTTGTCTTGACTTTTTCCTTGCCGCGACTAATACTCGGTAAGTTCTTACAAGAGATTCAGTTAAACCAACAAATAAATATTTTCAAAATGGATAAATTTAAGTAGTTTCCAGCAAACTCCCCAAAACCAATAAAGATTTTTATTGAACGGATTAGTTTAAGTAGAATTCTATATTGACTCAACACACTTTCTTTTATGAAAGAGAATAATAGCTTTTATAGAAAAATTAACATTGAGAGGGCAATAACTAGTAGAAAGAAAACAATTTTTATAAGGAACTTAGTAAAAAAACAGGCGTTTGAAAAAAATCGATGAGTTACTAATAAAAAGCTTGATTTACTCATTGGTCTGATGAGTATTATTACATATAATTCAACGAGGGTCTTGTCCCTAACCCTATTTCAGAGCTAACAGTGGATTACTCATCTCTGAAAAAATTGCTACCGTCTAGAGTAGCACTGAAATGTTATTTCAAGTGGCAGTCACTTCTTCGCTTGAGGACCTACTTCTTAGTTTTATTATGTAAATAGTAGGAAACCTCATCTTATGAGTAGAAATCCAATATAATCAAAAACAATTTTTCAGGCATTATATTTGGGAGACGAAGGGTGGAGTATATTTTGATTTAATCAAATTAACTACTTTAAGTTATAAAAATACAACCACTGTTGCTTAAAATAGAGAAGAAAATTATAAGTTTGTAGGTATTAAAATCACCATAGCTGCTTTGTTTTTTTTAAAAGCAGTTGTTGGTGAGGTTTTAAGGCTTGTAATCGATAAGAAGAGCGTTAACTTTTTTGATCAAGTTTAAGATATTCAGGACAAACAAATAGCCATTGTTACTGAAAGCACAGAAAACAATAAGCCAAATATAGCAAAGCACAGTTATTACCATATTTCAATTCAGAACAGTCCGTTGATTATTTAAAATTAGGTCAGGTACGAACAGTTATATTGAGACCTTCCTATCCTAGGATACT
This sequence comes from cyanobacterium endosymbiont of Rhopalodia gibberula, assembly GCF_003574135.1. Classification (GTDB taxonomy): domain Bacteria; phylum Cyanobacteriota; class Cyanobacteriia; order Cyanobacteriales; family Microcystaceae; genus Rippkaea. The sequence goes on from NZ_AP018341.1 coordinate 877,966, forward strand.
ATTTATCAGTTGCTACTTACTGCTAAAGGATTGTGGATAAAGAGTGTATTTTTTTACAATTAAAAATTCGGTACATTAATGATTTGAATATTATTATGCAGTTAAAGAAGATTATAATAAATTATTCAAAAGCAAGTCCAAAGGTATGAACAAGTCAATAATTTAGATTGTTAGAGTCCAAACTCATTTGTCTCTTAATTAAGAACAACAAGGTTTAGAGAAAATTACTTCTTCAATGTAAAAACATTAATTATCGATGTCTGGGAGGGCGTAATGCAGGAAAAAGACGAATTGGACCTAAAATCTGGTTGAGTTCTCGTAATTGTTCAGGGGTTCCCATACAAATGAGTAAATCTCCAGCAAGTAAGATGGTATCTCCTGTCGGACCACCTATAAGGGCTCCATCAGACCGGCGAATTGCTAACACTAATGCCCCAGATTTCGACCTTAACCTAGCCTCACTGAGGGTTTTTCCTACACAAGGACAAAATTGTGGATCAAGCAGGAATTCTTCCATATAAAATGTGCGCTCAGTTCCTGTTAAAATTCCATCCACAAAGTCCATCACTTGAGGACGTAAGGCCGCTGCTGCTAAGCGTTTTCCTCCTGTAATATAGGGAGATACCACCGCATCAGCCCCAGCTCGTTGTAATTTGAGAACAGCTTCTTCTGTACTGGCACGAGCGATCGCTCTAATATTAGGATTTAGGGTTTTTGCTGATAGGACAGTGTAAAGATTTTCCGCGTCAGAGGTTAAGGCCGACACAATACAGGCAGCCTTATCGATTTTGGCACTTATGAGACATTCATCGAGGGTTGCATCTCCTTGAATCACTATGTAGCCTAGTTGCTTGGCTTCTTCCAATTGCTCGGTACGCGAATCAATAATTACAAAAGGAATGTCTTCTGCGGTAAATTCTACAGCTACCTGACGGGCGGTACGGCCATAACCGCAGACTATACAATGATGTTCTAACGTATCAATCAAGCGTTTCTCCTGTCGTTGTTTAATTCCTTCTTGAAAATACCCTTGAATTAATGCTTCGGTTAGACGATTAACAATATAACCAATGGTGATCAATCCCATCAAGATCAGGAAAATAGTAAATAATCGCGATCTATCTTGGAGAGGATGAATTTCTGAAAATCCTACTGTAGATAGGGTGATCATGGTCATATAGGCTGAATCAATAACAGACCATTTTTCGACTAATGAATACCAAACGGTTCCCAGTCCAAAGACTCCTGCTAACGCCAACGCTCCAAACAATAACTCCTTTTGTAAGAGTCGATATTTATCTTGAAATGAGTATAGTGTCATCTCCATCTCACCTAATTACTTACCATGTTTTTTCCCTGTGATTTTCCATTAAAAGTCTGTTTTTTAATTGAAAATTAACGTAATTGAGCTTTTTCCAAGAGATATCCTTTAAGACTACTTCAACTTATCTAAAATTAGACTCAAGTTTCCTTCTAAGTTATCGACTAAGTTTGTTAATTATTTAACAATAATTTAGGTTTTAATTATGACTCCTAATCAACTCTATAATCTCTAACACGTAACAGTTTATTTGGCTATAATAGTTACAAAAAACATAACTTTTTGGTTAATTAACCTGTGACTATTTCTCAAGTGTTAAGCAATGATCTTTGCCCTTGTTGATTTTACCATTTTATTTAAAGGAACGATAACATATTCTCTAAAAATATGACAAGTCTTCCAAAGAAATTATAAAGTTAGGATAATCACTGATTTTTTATCTTGTTACTACATCAGACCATAAGTTACTCTCCTAATTTTATTGATTTTAAGTAGCATATCGCTAAATTCTTTAATCAACAAATAAGTTGGACAGTTGAAACCAATAAACATAATCAAACAATACAATTTAGTGGTTTAAAATAATTATATTTTTTGTCACTACCAGGTTAAGTAGACTCGTACAGATGTCATTTAAATTTTTATAAAAAAATATTAGTTTAAACTGTAAAATTACTAAGAAAATTAATAAAAAGCATAAAAAAAGTCATCATAGTTTAATTACAAAAGGAATGTACCCTGTGGTAAATTATACAGCTACCTGACAGGCGGTACGTCCATAACCTCAGACTATACAATGATGTTTTAACGTATCAATAAAAATAAATAGTAAAATCATATAGGCAACAATTAGATTATAAAAAAGAATAATTTAAAAAAAAAATAGCAGATTATTTAACCAGATAGTTTTACAAAACTGTGACATTGCTTTAGTTAATTTAACTCCTTAATCAAATCTATAAAGGTTAGTCATAAATGGAGTTGATGTCGTTAAATCTAGAGATATTTGTGACACTTTTGAGATGTTTTTTAGAGAAGATTAGCGTGAAAATTTAGCTCATAGTTATATAAATAGTTATAGGATTGTTGCTTGTAATTTTACCCTCTCTTGAGAACGTAATTCTAAACTATTATTTCTACAATTTTAAATACTTTTAAATAAATCCATCATCTTAATCAAGAGTTTTTTTATTTATATCAGTTAGGTGGTTGAGAAATAATTACTGTCGAGTGGCTAAATTTTCTAAGAACAACTTTTTAAGAAAATTACCAGTAAATTGGCAAAACTAATGATAAGTTTTACTGTATCAATTCTGAATAAACTTACATTTATTATAGTAACTTTTTATATTACTGATACATTCATATTCTTGAAGATATCGATAATCTCCACAGTAAATTAGCCTTTAATATTAGTTGATAATAAATATTAACCACGAGATGATTTAATCAATTCAGCAGAATATATTGAATAAATAATTATTAAGTTTATGTATTAAAATCTATAATCTAAGCCTAGATTAGGATATTATCGATCCTTGAATTTCTGTTTCTCATTATATTTTTGTACTCATAACAGTATACAATTAGACGAAAAATTACTAGTAGAAAATGTTTGAGTTATCTAGTAAACTAATAGTGGAATAACTAAAACGTACTATTACGAATAGATAATAATGGAATTAAATTTATCTATGTGAACTCTAAACTGAATCAAATATTATTGTAATAAGGCATTTTTATTAGCTATAATTATACAAGGCTAAGTCAACTGTTACAAAACAGATAGTTAAAAAATATTCACTTTTTACATTTTTAAAAAATTATTTTGAGCCTCATGAACTTGATTTAGCTCAGATAATGCCTGATACGTCTTAGGGGAACCACATTAGCCTTGAAGTGGAGTTTGATAAAGTGGTTTTGATCTTCAAAATTGGATTGTGCTAATTCTTTAACATAATTTTTCCCTCAATGGAGTACGCTTTGTTTTGCTGCTTTCTTGAAAGCATTGGGCGAATGTTAACTTAAATACTATAAAATAGCATTATGCTAGTGATTACATTGAGCCCAGTTTAAAATTTATCGGTAGTGGACAAGACTGGGAAACTGAGGAGTATAAAAATACTGTAAAAGAGAATCTAGACATTTGAGAAAATTCTGTCAGAAACAAAATCACTAGTAGTAGATACCATTGCTGCTAATAACTGTTCAGATGAAACAACAAAAGGAAGGCGGTGAATATCTGATTCAGGACAACAAGTGACATCTGCTGCTCGGCGCAATTCACCTAATGTCACGTTAGATAACCCTAACTCTTCTAAGGTTTTTGGTAAACCAATTTCCTCGTAAAATTTTAGTAATTGCTGTCGAGAGGAAACCGCCAACTGATTGCTTTGGATCATTTCCTCTAGGCGCAGTTGAACTAGAATGCCATAGGCAACTTTTTCCCCGTGTAAAATACTGTGGGCTGCCCTAATATGGGTTAATCCATTGTGTACTGCATGGGCAGCTACAGTACGGCAATTAGCTCCACCTAATCCTCCAATAACTCCAGCTAATAACACACAAGCATCAACTACTTCTCGCCACACCTCACCTCCAGGAGTTTTCAGGGCAGCTACTGACTTCTGAAACAATAGATCCCGTAATACTCGTGCTTGTTGAACAGCAGCAATGGTAAGGGTAGTAGTAGAATCACCACTACTGACAGAAGCTTCATACCATTTAGCAATCGCATCGCCTATCCCTGCCACTAAAGTCCGTTCTGAGGCCGTTTTGATAATAGCGTAGTCTAAAATCAGTAAATCGGGGCATCTTGATAAAGAAACATCGTGTTGAAATGCCCCTTCATTAGAATAAAGATTTGACAAAGCTGTCCACGCTGCACAGGTAGCTGCTGAAGTTGGGACAGTGATAATAGGCAACTGACGTTGATGGGCGAGTAATTTTGCAATATCAAGAGCTTTACCTCCCCCCACCCCGATAATAACATCTCCTTGATGCTCCTTAAGTGTCGTTTTAAGAGCGTCTAAAGAGCTCTCTGAACAGTCCGGCGTATAGATGGCATAGGCTGACTTTAACCTACACTTACTAAAGATAGGATCAAAGTGGGGGGAAATAACCTTAAGAGTTTGCTGTCCTCCCACGACTAAAGGACGTTGGCCAAAATCGGCGATCACGTTTCGAGCTTGAAACAGGACCCCCTCTCCCTTGATCACTTGACTAGGGGAGACTAACAAAGGGGTTAAGGTTGTAGACACACAAGGAGAGACAGGAGAAGTTTTTGAGGGCATTGCTACGGACTAGTCTAGTCTTGTTAAATTGAATATACTTAATGATTCAATTTGGCAAATCGATTAAGTTAATCACACTTTAACTCAAAAAACAGATCTCTCCCAAGTTTCAAGGAAAGTGGAAGAGACAGAGAGAGAAACAACAGAAAAACTTTAACTTTTATCTTTTGCCTTATCGAAATTTAGGGAATAATTAACACGGGACAAGGAGATAGGTTAATCACACGGTTAGTAACGCTCTCGGATGCGCCTTCCATCGTTAAACCCAGTCCTCGACACCCCATAATAATTAAATCTGCATTAACTTCATCAGCCACATCGCAAATAACAAATGATGGCATTCCCTCCCGTTCAATAAGATCAGCCTCAATGCCTTTGTTAGCAAAAAGTGCCTGAGCCCCTTGTAGCAATTTTGCTACTGCATCAGTAGAACCCATAATCCTCTCTTGTTCAGTTTTTTGTTCTTCTGACGGTTTTTCTACAACCGATAGTAATATAAGACGACTATTGTAGATTTTAACGATATTAGCTACGGTTTCCGCAGCTTCACGGGTTTCTCGACTTTGATCCACAGGGAATAAAACGGTAGTAAACATGACTTATCTATCTCCTGTACGTATCATTCCAAGATAATCAGGAACATCAAATACCGCCTGATTTCTTGCCTGTATTCCCATTATCTCAATAATTATTCAATATTAATCTTAATAAAGAAATAATCTTGAGTTATTTTTTAGTCAATATCGATGTTAGTCTTTTTTTGTAATTATCGAGCAATTATTTTAGAGGAGATTGACAATGGCTAAAAAGACTATTCTAAACTTATCGGCGGACGAATTAGCTGGAAGGCGGGTTTTGGTTCGCGTTGATTTTAATGTTCCCCTCGATGGAAGAACCATTGTTGATGATACTCGAATTCGGACAGCCTTACCAACCATCAAAGATTTAATGGAAAAAGGATCTAAGGTAATTCTCTGTAGTCACATGGGTCGTCCCAAAGGCAGAGTGGTGAATAGTATGCGCCTTACCCCTGTCGCTGCACGTTTGTCTGAATTATTAGAACAAGAGGTGGTAGTATGTCCTGATTGTGTAGGAGACTCCGTCACTGCAAAGCTTAGTAAGCTTGAAAACAGTCAAGTGGCTTTACTCGAAAACCTCCGCTTCCATGCAGAGGAAGAGAAAAATGATTCCGAATTTGCCAAGCAATTGGCTTCTAATGCAGATTTATATGTCAATGATGCTTTTGGAACTGCTCACCGTGCCCATGCTTCCACTGAAGGAGTCACTCACTATCTTAGCCCTAGTGTTGCGGGCTATTTAATTGAGAAGGAACTCAATTATCTTCAAACAGCGCTCAAAAACCCCCAACGTCCCTTAGCAGCAATTATTGGTGGTTCCAAAGTTTCTGACAAAATTAGAGTAATTGAAACCCTACTAGAAAAATGTGACAAGCTGATTATTGGTGGAGGAATGATTTTTACCTTCTATAAAGCTCGTGGTTTGAGTGTTGGTAAGTCTTTAATCGAAAATGATAAATTAGAATTAGCTAAGTATCTCGAAGCTAAAGCTAAAAAAAAGGGGGTAGATTTTTTATTACCTTCTGATGTAGTTTTAGCTGACAATTTTGCTTCAAATGCTAATCATAAAACTGTTAGCGTTGATAGCATTGAAGAAGGCTGGATGGGGTTGGATATCGGACCTAATTCCATTAAATTATTCCAAGAAGCTTTAGCTGATTGTAAAGTAGTAATTTGGAATGGGCCTATGGGGGTTTTTGAATTCGATAAATTCTCCATTGGAACGGAAGCGATCGCCCGGACTTTAGCGGATTTAACGGAGACCGGAACCACTACTATCATTGGAGGCGGCGACTCTATTGCTGCGGTAGAAAAAGTTGGGGTTGCTAAAAGAATGAGTCACATTTCCACTGGCGGTGCTGCAAGTCTAGAGTTTTTAGAAGGTAAAACTTTACCTGGTATCACTGCTCTAGATGAAGTTTAATGTTTAGCCTAGTCGATTGTTTAAGTAGACAAAATTAAAATTGAGTTATTAGCGATAATAATAGATTTTGTTTCTTGCCTAAATTCTCAGTGTCTAGAAAATCTTCTTGTTCAAGAAAACTTTATACTAAAATAATACCCACGAATGAATGCTATCCGTGGGCTTAATTTTCCTAAATAATTAATTCCCAATTAATTAGATTAGAAACTACTTGACGATTATTTTACCCACCATACCAGCACCACGATGGGGTTCACACCAGTAGGTGTATTCCCCAGGTTCGTTAAAAGTGGTTTCAAAAGATTCTCCAGGGGAAAAGACAAGACCCTCATGGTTGTACTCACTCGCCTTGTCAAAAACAACGTTGTGGGGAGGTAATTTATTATTTACCCACTTAACGGTGTCTCCAGCACTGATTTTAACTTGCTTAGGTTGAAACGCAAGCATTCCGTTATCTGCACCCATTTTCACCGTAACAGTTTCAGCAGCAACAGGGCTAACAGCTACAAGGAAGCTAGAAACGACCAGCACAACAGTAGCAAAAAATAAGCCTAATTTGTTCGACATTCGGTTAATCCTGTAAATAGTTTAATGACCTTAGCGGTTTAGCTTGTAACTTATTTTACTATGTTTACTCAAATATGACTACCAACTTTGACAGTTTGTCTTTTGACAAATCCCTAAAACTTTGCTGGTGACTACCTATTGCTGGTAACAAATTCCCGCTTGTTGAAGACGGAGTAGAGCTTCTTCTAGACGATCACAATTAGCAATTAAACTAATACGAACATACCCTTCACCCCCTTCCCCAAAAGCATTACCAGGAGTAAACACAATCCCTGTTTTTTGTAACACATCGAAAGCAAAATCCGTCGAATTCATTCCCAATGGACAGGGAACCCAAAGATACATAGTCGCTTTAGAAGGAGTCATTTCCCAGCCCAATTTTCTTAAGCCGTTAATCAAAAAGTCTCGCCGTTTTTGATAGCGTTCTTGAACTTGTTTGATGTAAATATCTGGTAGTTGTAAAGCTGTTTGGGCTGCGGTTTGGATAGCGGAAAAGATCCCATAATCCAAATTAGTTTTTAAGGTTCGTAGTCCCTGAATAATATCGGCACTACCCACTACAAACCCCACACGCCATCCGGCCATATTGTAAGTTTTCGAGAGAGTATGAAACTCTACCCCAATTTTTTTAGCCCCTGGAATTTCTAATAAACTAGTAGGTTGATACCCGTCAAAAGCCAGTTCCGCGTAACACAAATCATGGACTAAAATAACTTCATAGTGATTAGCCCAGTTGACAATTTCCTCAAAGAATTCTCTTGGAGCAGTTGCTGTTGTCGGATTATTAGGATAATTGAAATAGATTAGTTTAGCTCGTTGAGCAATGGTTTCAGAGATTTTAGTTAAATCAATCAACCAGTCTTGTTGAACTGATAGAATAATAGGATATAATTCTCCTCCAGCAATTAAAGGTCCACGAAAATGAGCGGGGTAGGCAGGACTAGGGACTAATACCACATCCCCAGGATTCACATAAGCTAAAGCTAAATGAACTAAACCTTCTTTAGAACCAATTAAGGGCAATACTTCACAACTGGGATCGAGATCTACACTGTAACACTTTTGGTACCAGTCTGTAATGGATTGGCGAAAACTAGCAGTTCCTTCGAAAGGAGGATAGCCGTGGGTTTGTGGTTCAGATAAAGAGGTAATTGCTGCATTAATGACAGGTTGAGGCGCACAACCGTCGGGATTGCCCATTCCTAAGTCAATTAAATCTAATCCTTGTTCAGTTGCCCGTGCTTTAAGTTCATCTAAACGGGCAAAAACATAGGGGGGTAAAGCCTTTAAGCGATCAGCACGGCGAATCCAGTTGACACTCATCGTTACGGAAGCTTAGCAAAATATACACAGGTTTTTATTCTCCCATCAATGAGGTCATTTTAACTATTTATCTACCGACAATATATTACTTTTCTAGAATTGATAACAAATCAGCGAAAGTTTCTTATGAGTTTCTTATAGTGTGGGAAAAAAGAATTTTTTGTTTTGGTTTATTCTTGAACTAGGTCATTTTCAGACAGACATATTGAACAGAGGGAATCTATTCTAGTACAAGTAGTCTCAGCATTGAGGGTGAGTCCAATCGGTAAAAACTAGCGATCATGTTTTTTTCGGATTTAGCCTGACTTGATTCTACTTTTTCTAAAATTTAAAGTGGCTTATTGACGTTTTGGGATCGACCATCAATTCTAGCCAAACATCCTAGGATTAGATTTTTAAAAGCTGATGGGAGATTCGATTGAGAAGGCATAGGTTTAAGTTTGTTATGGATAGTGGGCTTCATCTCAACCTTCAAAAGAAGAGTTTCCTGAGAAAAGGGGCATTTCCAAAATCTAAAATTTTTACCAATTCTCTTAAAGCCTCATATCCTGTGACAAAGACGTTACTAGGTTTAATATCTTAGGAAGTGATAAAACTACAACTCCTCATTAAAATAAGATACCTTTATAAGTATATTTGTTTTATTTTCATTGAAAAATAATTAAGTAAAACACAGCAACACTTAATAATTTCGTTAAGAGGCTTCCCTTCAAAGGATTACATACATATAGAAGACAATTTCTTTTTCATCCATACCACAGTCTCCAATAATGGACATAGTCTTCCCCTAAGAGAGCAGGAACCGTTCACACAGATTATCCCTACAGTAAAGTGATCGGATTAAATATAATAGTCGTTGAGGACTTGCAGTGATAAATTCGGGTTGACTTTCTAAGGTCACTTCCATGGTATCAGATTAGATAGTAACCCCCTAAAATTTCACTTAACGAATAACTAAGTACTATTGTCGAGGCGATAGAAAGTTTTAAGTCCGTTATGCTATTGACGATTATCCAAGATTCAATATCGTTGGACAATCAAATCAGGGGCAATATAATCTTTTTTCCACTCTTTTTAATGAAGCTGTATTCAAGTATCTGGGCTCTATTGAAAATGTGTCAGCCGATCTGTCATATCCGATTCCCCTTGACAATAGTGATTAGATACTTTTAGTTTTAAGGTTAAATTTAGGGTGTCTTTCCTATCTTTGATCAATTATCTACATCGTGGCAATTTACACTGCAACCTTCTATCCCAAAGACTTAGAACTAAGGCTATTTTTTTTCCAGTCAATGGGCAGATGAATTTCTCCTAATAGCATGGGATGTTTTCCACCTGTTACTTGGGGTAAGTTACCCGAGATACGACAAACAAACCGCCAGTAAGCTAAGACACTAAAAGCAATAGATTCTTTGAAGTCTGTACTAATTCCGAGAGCATTGGTAGTCAAAATTCGGGAATTAAGTAAGTGTTTTTGTAATCGTTGGGTCAAATATTGATTACGACTTCCTCCACCACATAGTAAAATCTCATCAATAGGTTTATTAATAAATCGGTGATAGCTATCGGCAATTGAGACGGCTGTTAGTTCTGTGATGGTGGCTAACCAGTCTTCGTTTGTGAGACGATACTTTTGTGCGTCTTGCCAACATTGTTCTAGATAAACATAGCTAAATAATTCTCGTCCCGTTGATTTAGGTGGTGGTTGTTGAAAAAATTCTTGTTTTAGCCATTGTTGGACTAAGAGTTCGCAGGGAGTCCCCTGAGATGCCCATTTACCATTATTATCGTAAGTTTGTCGGCCATTGGTCAGTTTTTGGATAGCTAAATCAATTAAGATATTTCCTGGACCTGTATCCCATCCACGAATTTCCTGTTCCCAGTGGGGTTGTTGATGGGGAGGGAGATAAGTAACATTCCCAATTCCCCCAATGTTTTGAACACAGCGATGGCGGGTAGTATGGCTTAACAAATAGGCGTCAACCTTAGAGACTAAGGGCGCACCTTGTCCTCCAACAGCGATATCAGCCACCCGAAAGTTACTAACGGTAGGAATCCCTGTTAAATTTGCAATAACTGCTCCTCGCCCCAATTGCACACTATATCCCAATTCAGTTTCTTTGTTACCCTCCTGAAGGGGTCGGTGAAAAACAGTTTGTCCATGAGATCCAATTAATTCCACTTGGGGATGGCTTTCTTGAATTATTTTGGCGGCTTGGGCGAAACAATAGGCGATTGAATCATCTAATCGGGCAAATTCTTCAACAGAAATTGGTTTTCCTCCACAAACTTCTATTATTTGAGATCTGAGACTTTTGGGATAGGGATAAATTTCTCCTGAAAGTAAATTAATTTTTAAGTCTAGTTTTGTTCCGGTAATTTCGACTAGAGCAGCATCAATTCCATCAACAGATGTACCACTCATTAAACCAATGCAATACATAATCTTGCTCCTAATTTTCAAAAAGTTTAGTCAATTGATTTTTTTTGAAGTTCTCTAATGGTGTTTTCAAAAATTGGATTACCTTATTTAGATAATTGATGATAACCATCCGCTGTCTTATCATAAAAATAATAAACAAGTTTATTTATCATGATATCAAAAATGTCTTGTATAGAAAAATTATCTGAAATTTCATTGGTTTTATTAAGACGCTTAAAAGTTTATAAAATAAATACTTTTGGTTTTCCCGTAAAAACAACTAGTGTTTTTATAAAAAAATAATTATCTTGATAAGTAAATTAAATTTACTTCTTCTATTAGAGAGAAATTTATAGAATCTATATTCTATTGTATTTGATAATCTATTTTTAATTTTATTAAAATTAAATTTTATGCACAAATAAGAATGTAAGAGAAAGATTTTATTTTCAGATAAAGACTTACTATAAACTATTTTTAGCACGTAAATTAATAGTATTCAAGTATATTGTTTCTTAAATTAAGATATATCAAGTTTAATGTTTTTACTTGACTTATACTGATGATATCAAATATTTAGATCAGCTTAATAAATAAGATTCTAATATTAGAAATATTTACTATATATAGACTTATAGTTATTATTTTTTTGCTGATAAAGTTTATCAAGATAATGAATTAAATATTAGAGATTAATTGTAAAAACAAATTAATCTATTTATCTTAAAATTAATTATAAAAAAGATTTTTTTTAAAAAATTTCAGTCAAGAGTTGATCTGGGTCAAGAATCATACAAAATATTTTGAAAAGTTTAAAATAAAAATTTTTGAATAAAAATAATACCAAAGATTGAAATCAAAGTTGACAGATAGAATATTTAAGATATTCGAAGGGTTTATAATTGATACAATTACTCTAATAAAAAAGATAAAAATATCATAAATTGTTAGTAAATTAACATCAAAAAGTAGTTAAAAAAGTTTATAAAATATAACTAATTTATTTATGCCATAAGTTATTAATTAATCAAATAATTAAAGAAAAAATTTTAATATTAAAATCTCAATATAAAAATTAAAAAGTATTAGGATACTAGTCAAAGATAAAAATATTTTTACTTAAAATAATGGCAAATATATTTTGTATAAAAATAAAAAGTAAAATTAAACCAGATATGTAAAACGTCACAATATCATTTTCCTTAAAAAGAAATTAATTATAAAGAGAAATTTGAGATAAGGACTTAGACTAGGTATCAGAACTATAAAGATTAACTAATTGGCGTTAAAAATTATATTAATTGTACTTAAAAAGCAATAAAATAATTATATCTTTAGAGAATAATTATTCATTCTTATTAAGAAAAAATCTAAGAAACAGTAGAAGGTATTAACAATAAATCGAGGTTAATTAAAATAAGAACTTATGGACTCAGCAATGTCGTCAATTTTCACGGCTAAAATCTTTTAAATTAGTATTTATTTAGTTAAATCTACATTCTAAGTTTAAAATAAACAATCTTTGTAAGAGGAGAATATAAAATCAAGAATTTAACCATAATTTTGTCTGGGAAATTCAGTGAATATCTAAGTTGGATAGTGATCAAGTAAATATTATCACTTTTATTCAAAAAAAACAGAGAACATGGTCTCTACTCTTAAGAAGTTATTAATGAATGAACCCCTAATCAAAATTAAACTACACTTACAACAATTAATACTTTTAATTAATCTTTAGAATTATTGCAGGAAGATTATCAAAATTTTTATTTGTTTGACTGTAATGTAACTATGTGCAAATTAGATAGTTTAGAAAGAAAGAAAAAAATATACTAATTTAATTATTAAAAACAACTATAGAGTTAATAATTAAGATTATATTTAAGTTATTGACAATAAGTAGTTACGGTTCTTTCTTTCATAAGAAGAAAAATAAGTTTTGATTTGTGAAAAAACAGTATAATATCTAACTTAAAAGTTATAATAATTAGGAATCAACTTTGACAATATCCAAAACAAAAAATCAATTCATATTTAGAAATTGATCTTCTTAATAAGACTTAATCTTAATCAAGTAAAGGCAACAACAAAGTTACAAAATAATAAACTAAAGGAGCGGTAAAAACATAACTATCAGTGCGATCTAAAATACCTCCATGACCAGGAATTAATTGACCTGAATCTTTTACCCCTGCATCTCGTTTCATCATTGATTCAGTCAAGTCACCTAATAAGCTAACAATACCGATTAATATCCCTAACAAGAGTCCAGTTAAATACCCATAGGGCCAAGTTAAATACCAAGCTCCTAATTCAGCAACGATAATACTCCCTAAGAGTCCAAAAATTGCTCCTTCAACTGTTTTTTTAGGACTAATATCGGACAAACGCGTTTTCCCTAACCATTTTCCCATAATATAAGCTCCAATATCTGCCGCCCAAATACAGCCAAAGGCAATAAAAGTCACCATTAACGTAGGGGGAAACAGGTTAGGTTCAGTCCATGATTTAGGCCAAAATCCCATTAATGAGAAATTATTACTAGCAATATTTACCGTGGGAACTGTATTGGCAAACCCGACCCGTAATCTTATCCAGTAACTAGGTAGATATCCCCCATAAAATAACCCTAAGATAGAGGTTGAGATATCGGCAATGGTGGCTAGTTTAGATTGAAATAACAAGTAAAAACAAATTAAAGCCCCTGTCAAAGGAAATAGGGCATCGGTGAGAGGGGGAGCAACAGCAGCAGTGATTAGTAATACTTGAGAGACTACTAAGGTGGTTTTAGCGGCAGGGACAATACCTTTTGCCCAGACTAATTGAAAATATTCTAGTTGTCCTAAAAAAACAATTAGGCAAAGTCCTAGGGTGAAATACCACCCTCCAACGATGAGCATGGTCAAGGCGAGGGCAATGGTGACAATAGTACTGATAATCCGAGTCCAAGGCATAAGCTAGAGTGACATTTAGGTGAAAAGATCAAGAAATTCTTATAAGGGAAAAACAAATGTCTACGAAAAATTAACAAGTTATCTTATCTCTAATCGTGTAAATCTTCTGAGGATGAAAGCAGCTTAACTTGAATTATAGAAAATGTTTTCACGTTGCCGACTTCTTCAATTAGAAATTAAAACTTTTCTCCACTCAGAATAAAACTAGGATCAACAGCAGCAAAAACTTGATGAAGTCCTCTAGTCTCTAGACGATTTACCCCTGATTGAACAACTTCTATGTTACGCGCTTGTAGTGAGGCTAACCCTTCGGAAATTAAATACAGGGTTTCTAGATTACTTGCGGTGGCTATTAACCTACCTTCAGGCTTTAAAAATTGCCAAGCTTCTGTCACGATGTTTTTAATTGGCTGGCCCCCTTCGATACAAATGCAGTCAGGTAAGGGTTGCAATTGGTCGAAACATTCAGGAGCACTGTCTTCAAAAATCGTGACATTTTTAACTCCAAAGCGATCACAATTATTGCGGATTAGTTTTACCACGTCTTCGTCTCGTTCGACAGCAATAATAGTACTTTCAGGACATAGCAAACCAATTTCTACAGGAATTGTACCTGTTCCTGCACCGATATCCCAGAGAATTGAGTTGGCATTCAATCGTAGAGCAGAAATTAATAATAGACGAACTTCGCGTTTACTTAGGGGAATTCCCGGAAAGCATTCAAAAAGATGATCCGGAATGCCAGGAGTTTTGTGAGGCCAAAGCATAAGACAGCAATATAATTTGACAATGATAATCAATTCTATTATCGGAGAGAATGGGCAATCATAAACACTAAAATAGTGTCTCATTTTTTAAGCTTTTAGTTTAACCAATGACCAAATTCTTCCATGAACCGATTGCCTAAAATAGCTTCTCGAATTCGCTGAGTAAACCTAACTAATTCCGTAACGTTGTGTAGGGATAGAAGGATATACCCTAACATTTCCTGCGATCGCACTAAATGATTTAAATATGCCTTGGTAAAAGTCTTACAAGTATAACAGGGACAATCAGCATCAAGAGGACTAAAATCCTCGCGGAACCGGGAATTTTTTAGATTCCAACGTTCTCCTCCCACTAATGCGGTTCCATGGCGGCCGAAACGAGTAGGAATTACACAGTCAAATAAATCAATCCCGTACGCGATTGTCATAGCCATCTCCCGATAAGTTCCCACTCCCATTAAATAACGAGGTTTAGTTGCCGGAAGCAAGGGTGCGGTAATTTGTACAATTTCTCGAACTAAGGCGGGCTCTTCCCCGACACTAACTCCCCCAATAGCATATCCGGGTAAATCGAAATCGATCAAAGACTTAGCTGCTGATCTCCTTAGTTCTGGATAAATTCCCCCTTGAACAATACCAAACAAAGCTTGATCCTGGGGACGTTGGTGAGCATCAATACACCGTTCTAACCAACGATAAGTACGTTCAGTGGCTGCTGCAACCGTTGAATAATCTGCTTGACCTGGGGGACATTCATCAAAAGCCATAATCACATCAGCCCCCAAAGTATTCTGAATATGTATCGAACGTTCGGGAGTTAATTCAATGATTTGTCCATCCCTAGGAGAACGAAAAGTTACGCCAATTTCTCGGATTTGGCGTAATTCACTGAGACTAAACACTTGAAAACCACCAGAATCAGTAAGAATTGGACCTTGCCACCCCATAAACTGATGTAGTCCTCCTGCTTTTCCGATCAGGGTTTCTCCAGGTTGCAAATGTAGGTGATAAGTATTTGCTAAAATCATCTGCGCCCCCGTGGTTTGCAGTTGAGCAGGGGTCAACCCTTTCACTGTCGCTAGGGTCCCCACAGGCATAAATCGAGGGGTTTCTACTAGTCCATGAGGAGTGTGCAAAACTCCGACTCTAGCGTGAGTTTGACAACATTTTTTTTGAGTTTGAAAAGAAAATCTCAAGGTGACTATAAAACCTAAAGTTAACAGACTTATCCCATTGTAACTAAGTCGTTGACATTGAATCTCTATTCAATAGTTTTCGATAAAAATAATTTATCAAGAGTTTTCTGAGCAAGCCTTCTAAGAACTCAATCAGAAAAAAATTATCTTCGAGCAAAAAGAGTAGAAGGTGAATGCGGTACGCAAAACACAAACTCAAATACTATTATTGTCATTATTACCGTCGAGAATGAAGTAATTTTTAGAGATAAGCTAGGGTATTTTTGTCTTAAAACGATATTGAGTTTCCACAATATAGTTAGTATTTCAATTAGGAACTGCTAAGTTTCCTGTTACAGCATTGATACTATGACTATTCCCTAAATTATCTAAACCCTGCGCTCTAGCCAGAGCATAAGCTCCCCAAGTAGAGAACTTAAATATTAATCTGTCAGTCTTCTGTAAGATAACAGGCGCACCCCAAAAAGGAGAGCTGACGATTTCTTAGCTAGTTTCAATATTAGTTATCTAAATCATATAAGACTCCCTTAATTATATTGTCGCCAGTTAATTATCTTTTGAGTAAGTAGATAGCCTTAAATAAACTTTTTTAAAAAATTATTTTATATTTCTACATTTAAGTAGAGATAGTTAATTTTATGTTGTTTTCATTTACTTTTTTATAGTAATTTATATAAGCAACACTTAATTCAAATATATTACCTAAATTTTTGTCAACTTTTTTAAATTATTTCTTTCTATTAACCCCTATTAAGGACTAAAATAGTAAAAAATATACTTTATATTTTTTACTATTTAAAATCTCATAATAAAAACTATTTATATATTTTATATTATTGTTGATAACAATTAGAATTCGCATTTTTTTTACTGTATTTCTATGTAAATATAAATATTCACTTAAAGTATTAAAATTTTTATAAAAATATTTTTAATCTTTATTTAAAAAAATTATTAATAGTAATATATTCTTATTTTTTTTATTTATTAAACAATTTATATTCTTGTATTTAAACAAAAATATCTTTGCTTTTATTTTGGTTTTAGAGGAAGTTTTTGGGTCGCGAGTCGACTTTTATAGTTCTTGCTCTTCTAGTTGAGATAAACTAAGATCTAAGTACTTAGATATAAATATATTAATAGAGTTAGCTATAAGAACTCTAAATGACCGATGTCATCTCCTCGTTGAAGGGTTTTTCTAAGGTCTAAGTAAAAAAATACTTCATTTTAGTCAAGTTAAGCTCAAAGAATTTCTCAAAAAACAAAAGATAGAGCTAGTACGACGCAATTGTTAGTAATGGATTGGAAGTTGAAAGATAGAGAAAATTACCATTTATTTAAAATGAGCTTATTATACAATTCACACAATAATCCATCGATGAAATAAAATTAAGTTCATAGGCAGTAAGAGATACTTCGCGAAGCCGTAGAAAAAATCTATTTAAAATATCTAGATTAATTAGACTTTTATCTGTGATCAACATTAATTTAGTTAATCTAAAATAGAAGAATAAAAAAAAATTGAATAGACTCAGAAAAAATATGCAGTCTATTAGAGGTAGGAAAAGTATAAAATTAAAAACAGATAGTAAAAAGTTAAAGTTTTGACTAAATTTGTAATGTAAAAGTTACAAATATAAAGATATAGTTTAATTTTCAGTAATAAAATTACAAGAATTAACAATTACTATATGGGTAATATCCATTGTGGTATATTTTTTTATGAAATAAAATCATGCTAGATCCAGCATTCTAACTTAATTTAAAGTTATCAGTTTAACGAACAAAATCCTATCTTAAATAAGATGGGATTGGTTTGATTCATTAAAAAATAGTTCAGCTATTAACTCGTATTTATTTAAGTTAAATTTTCAATAAACTTCATCACAATAATAAATTAAATATTAGAGATTTACTTAGAGTATAGAAAGTCATTTCTTTTAAAAAGAAAGAATTACCACATGAGATACCATTAATTTAGTAACGAATTTACAATGGTGACAAATTCATAGAAAAGTTAAAACCTTATCTAATTAAGTTAAAAATTAGTGTCAAATTCTGGCTAACTGATGTATCTATCAGTTCTGAGTTTTGTTTGTTTATGTTTGACTACTTAGCAATTGCCCTGTCTTTTATATTTAATTACTTTTCTATTTTTCAGCTCACTTATTGAGCAGTTTATTCTAATTTAATAAGCTTAAAAAGAGATTATTTTAAAAAAATGTTAGTCAAAAAATCCCTAATTCGGAGATAATGATCGCTAAACTAGGGAAATAATCGAAATCTGATCCAAATTAGATTAACTAAATTGGATTAACTGAGTTTAGAATTTGAAGGTGGTTCGTAAAGCTCCAACCCAAATACTGTTATTGTCATTATTGCCCCCAGGTTGAAGAACAACATAGAAACCAGGAGTTAGCAAAATGTTTTTGGTGAGGGGGTATTGATATTGAGCTTCAATAATGTAGGGAGTATCTTGGTCAGGAACTTGCAAATCTCCAGTAATGGCATCAACCCTTTGTGTATGAGTAAGAGCACCACCGGCAAGGGAAAGAATAGCTCCTTCCCTAAATACGTCGACGACGTTAAGGGCTGCCATCCAGGACCACAAGTCGGCACCAAAACCGCGACGACTGTTTCCATTTTCGTCAAGCCCTTGGGCGCGCCCTAATCCATAACCTACCCAACCGGTGAGGTTGAACATATGATTGATACGCCAGTTACCGTTTGCTCCGTAAGCATCAAGAATTGTCGGAGTCCCCAAGAAAGGATCACTAGCTAGTCCGCTACCGGTGCTAGAAGTCAAGTTGACATGATCCCCTTTGTAGTAAGTGTGTAGGTAGTGGAAGTTGAAGGCAAGATTGTCAGTTGGATACAATCCAAGTTGACCTCCTGCGCTGAAGTTACCATTAAATAAACCGCTTCCTAGTTCAGGATTAGCACCGTCATTATTAGGGGTCAAATAAAGCCCACGAACGGTGAACATATCATTGAATTCATAGGTAAAACCGGCACCAATACCTTCTTCACCCCGCATGGTTATAGGATCACGACGGATAAATCGTGACAATGCCCCAGTCCCCGAACTTTTTAGGAATGGGTTTCCTTCATCAAAAATATCATCTATATCTAGGGAGTTACCTCCAACATAACCAGTGAAGTTACCGATGGGAAAACGGTAATATAAGTTGTCAATTTGAAGATCAGCATCACTGTTAACATCGTGTCCTAACCGTGCCATGTTAGTCCCTGTGGCACGACTTAAGTTAAAGAGAGTTCCTGCTTCAAGACGAGTAGTTAGTCTATCCTTTCCGTTAAAACTAGCATCTAAGTTGAGACGAGCTCGATAACCAAAAGTCGCGTTATCGTCAATACGTCGCCGTGCGTCTGTGAATCTACCGTTTTGCAAGTCTTGGTTAAACTCGTCTTGCTCACGAGCGTCTAAAGCCCGTTCCCCTGATGCAGAGGAGATAGTAAATAGTACTTCCCCTTTCAACTTAGTAGTAGTGGAAAACTGATGATTTTCGAGGAAAGCCATCCTACGTTCGAGGTTATCGACCCGTGCGCCTAAGACAATTAATTCCTGTTCAAATTCGTGGGCTAATCGCTTAAGTTTTTCGATGTCTTCTCGTAAAACAGCAACGTTTTCCTGTAAGAGTCGTTCAATGGTATTCAAACAAGCATTTAAGCCTGCTGCAAATTCCCAACGACTGGCAGCCCGGTCACCTCGGAGAGTTCGATCAGGATACCCGACAATACAACCATAGCGTTCAACCAGATTTGATAGAACTTCATAAGTCCAGTCAGTAGGAGATATATCCCGTAATTCTGAAACGTTAGTAACTTGAAAAGTAGAAGTACCAGATTTCCGCTTAAAGGTACTAGGATTAACGTAATTTCCCAATTGGGGACGATTCCGTAGAATCCCTAAAGCTTCTGTCGAGTTTATTATATCGGGGTTAGCTGCTTCTATCTCTGTTTTGGGAGATGCGATCACCCCTTGAGCAACTAAACATAGAATTCCCAAGACCCCTGAGGTTGCTTTGAGTATTTGACTAAAGAATCGTGACATTGGGAATAGTCCTCACACCTGAAATAAGAAGTATCAAAACCACCGAGTCTATATAGTGTTCTTTAATACTCAGTTGATCTTATTTTCAACTTCTAATCTAACAGACAAATTATACAAGATAGATCAAAGTCTGGGCGAAAATCAGCTAAGTTTTACCAAAAATTATTGTAAAACAACGAGCACAAAAGTTTGGGAGCTTTTTTTTTAAAAAAAAAATGACAATTTGATGAATAATCTATCTCTCTATCCAGTAACGATATAAGAAACTCTTTGAGCAATATTGGTGGAATGATCTGCCATTCTTTCTAGGTGACGAATGACTAAAGCTAATAAAAGAAACGGTTCAATGACTTCCTGAACATTTCGTTGACAAGCTAAAGTTTGATAAAGTTTTTCGTAGGTGTCATCTACTGTATCGTCAAGTCGTTTAACTTGTTGTCCAGCATTGGAATCAAGTTCTACTAAGGCAACTAAGCTCGTCCCTAGCATTATTTGAGCATGATGGGACATGGCTGCAGCTTCCTTCATAATAGGATGGGGGGGATAAGAAAACAATCTTACAGCTATTTTTGCTAAATCTTTGGCATAATACCCAATTCTTTCCAAGTCTATTAACTGCATGAAGGCGCTTACAAGACGTAAGTCTTGGGCTACAGGGGACTGTAGTGTCATTAAGGTAGCGAAATCGAGCTCTATCTGTCGATAGTAGTGATCAACTTGTCGGTTAATTTCAGTGATTTTGCTAACTGCATCTAGATTCTGATTAAATAGAGCTTGATGACTAAGGCGGCAGGATTCTTCTACTAAAGTCCCCATTCGTAATACTTCTTGTTTTAGTCGTTTGAGACATCGTTCAAAGTGAGTGCGTTGAGGGTGACCATTATAATACGATAGGTTCACAGCACTTCTTAATAGAAGAAAAAAAAAGACATTTGAACAACGATTAAAAAGGAGAGCTAACGACGCTCTGCCCATAGTGTGTGATTTTTAGACTATACATCAACTTGTTATCTATACAATAGTCATAACGAAAAAATCGATAATTTGGTATTGGTAGGGTTTGATGTCTATCCTAACTATTTTTAGGAAAAATAATTAATCACCACAATCTCATAGAAAATTGTCCTTAATTTTGTAATCAATAATCGTTATATATCTCCAATTTTTAATTTTAATTAAAAATAGAATTCGTATTCTAACCTGACTCGTTAACTTGGGTTAAACCTGTAAATTATAAGAAAACTTAAATTGGCCTCTAGCTTTTTGTAACATCCTATGAACATCTTGACTAATCTTTCTAAACTCCGAAACAATAACCAAACGGAACTTCTCCCCTTGAAAATAAGCGGTCAAAGGATAGAAACTAAATCTCCTCAAGAAATTGCTATTATGCGCAAATCATCCCAAATTGTAGCCACGGTCCTCAAAGAGATTGAGATGCTTGTAGAACCAGGAATGACAACAGAGTACTTAGATAGATATGCTGAACGCAGAATCAAAGAAATGGGAGCAACCCCTAGTTTCAAAGGGTATCATGGTTTTCCTGCCTCTATCTGTGCTTCTATTAACGAGGAAGTTGTTCATGGTATTCCTAGCTCCGAACGGAAGGTTCATGTTGGAGATCTACTGAAAGTAGATACAGGAGCCTATTTTCAGGGTTATCATGGGGATTCTTGTATCACTATTGCCGTAGGAAAAATTTCGCCAATAACTTCTCGTCTAATTCTTGGAGCCCAGGAAGCATTGTATGCCGGAATTTATCAGGTAAAAGCGGGAAATTATTTATTAGATATTGCCAGAGCGATCGAAGATAAGGTAAAAGAATATGGTTATAGCGTTGTGGAAGATTATACCGGTCATGGGATAGGGCGTAATCTTCATGAGGATCCCTATGTTTTTAATTATTGCACCAAGGAATTACCCAACGTTAAATTAAGGGCAGGAATGACCCTAACTATAGAACCGATTGTCAATAAAGGGTCAAAATATACGAGGAAACTGCGTGATCGGTGGACTGTGGTAACAGTGGATAATTCTCTGTCCGCACAATTCGAACATACGGTACTAGTCACACAGACGGGATATGAAGTCTTTACAGATCGTACTATTGTTTAGCGTTCAGCGCCCAGTAGGAGTCAACAGTTGTTGACCCCTAAAATATCTTGCAATCTAAGCAGAGCAGTCAATACCCACCCTACTTAGGTTGGAGTGAGGAAATTTAGTAAACCTCAACGTGCCAACGATGATCTTTTTTCATGGACTTAACAAAATCAGGCCATTCTACTCCCTGCTTTTTAGCAAAGGGAGCGAGTCCTTCTTCAATGCCGCTTTCCATACCTTTTAGTCCACACATATATAAGTGAGTTTTGGGCTGTTGTAACATATTCCATAACTCTTCGGCGTGTTCAGCGACTCGATGCTGAATGTACATCTTGCCACCGTCTTTGTTTTGTTGTTCCCGACTGATAGCAGTGCTAAGACGGAAGTTTTCAGGGTAATCTGCTTGCATCTTCTCTAAATCATCTTTGTAGAGAATATTAGCGGAGTAGGGAACCCCAAAAATTAACCAAGCCAGCCCTTTAAATTTATAGTCTTTGTGTTGTTCTTTAAACATCCGCCAGAGAAATGAACGGAAGGGAGCAATTCCAGTCCCTGTTGCTAACATGATGACGGTAGCGTCTTCATCTTCAGGAAGAAGCATTTCCTTACCTACAGGTCCCGTAATGGCTACATCAGCACCAACCTCTAGATAACACAGATGGGTTGAACAAACACCATAAACAGTTTCTCCATTTTCAGGATGTTTATATTCGAGTTGACGAACACACAAAGAAACTGTCCCATCATCGAGCTTATCACCATGACGGGTAGATGCGATGGAATAGAGTCTTAACTTATGGGGTTTGCCATTCTCGTCAGTTCCCGGGGGAATAATTCCAATACTTTGTCCCTCCAAATAGTGTAAATCTCCGCCGGAGATATCAAAGGTGAGGTGTTGAACAATTCCACTACCGCCTTCGGCGACGAGAGGATAATTTTCAATACATTTCCCAATATAAGGATCTTTGGGCTTGTAAATATTAACAGGAATCTTCGCCTTTGCTTGAGTCATAGACTTATCTTGTTGGTTTCTTGTTGCTTTACGGTTGTTCTACGACCCGGGGTTTTGACTGGTTGGTGGTAACTTGCAAAGGAGTATCTGCGTTCAGAGGTTTGACCTCGACAATCCTAATACCTATGCGAGCAATGCGGCGCGTTTCCTAATTCATTCACCGATAAGGAACAGTGATAGGGAAACTCCCACTGCAACGAATTGGGTAGCCAAGACTATCATTAATCGCCACTCTGAATCTAACCCCACAACCCCGTAAACAAACAGTTGGTTTCCAGACACTGTTGCTTTGGTTGAAGTCGTCCCCAAATTTGGACTGTACATGTTATGTCTTGTTCCCAATTCACTCAAAACACAACCGCTGCACTCCATCATCAACCTACGTTAGTAGACTTCGGGTACAGTAGTAAATCAGGTTAGGAAACCTATAAACCAGACCAGGTCGTAAATCAATTCTACCTGATTCTAATGTTAAAAACTGTCAACCTTGCCTCTGGTTAAGATTTTTTTAGGAAAAATTTTTATTCAAAGCAAAAGGTGACAAGCACTGACCCTCAGCACTTGAAGTTTAGATTAAATTGGAGTTTTTAGCTTAGAAATGATGAACATTTAGTATTCTCGCTATACTTCTTAGTCTCCGCAGTAGCCGGAATACAAATTGCTCTCATGTTATTTATTAATCGTTTATCTTATTTTTATTCCATTATTTAGATCGATTATTAGTAATTACAATGGTTAATCTTGAGAAGTCATCTATAAACTCTCTCCCATTATGAATCATTAGGATTAGTGGAAGGTTTGTTAGCTTTATATATTGAAATTAGTTCAAGCAGAACAGTTTTCTAATTACTCTTGGTTCCTTTTTGGCTAGTTTGTTTCAAAGAGATTGTTATATATGGTTATAGTTATTTTTACATTTAAAGCACCACAAAAAAGCAGTTTATTTATTTAAATAACACTGCACCTAGCCTTTTGTGATTGCATTACTTAGCAACGATGGCAACTTAGAAGTCAACACCTAAGAGTGAAGGTTATTGCTCAGAAGTAAAGATAATTAATTTTATTAAAGTAGAGAAAAAGAGCTTACTTAAAAAAATACTAAGTCTTAATTCTAAACAATCAATTTTTGAATAAAAGTTTACAAACCTAGTTGACTAAGTTGACTATCATCGTATTAGGATGTTAGCGTGATGTGTTTTAAGAGACAAGTATTGATAATTTTTTTACAAAAATTTATTTCTTACGAAAGATTACTACTTCTAATTCAAAATATTTTCAGTGACTTCATATTCGCTAGGTTTTCTCTAAAAGAAAGAGACATTTTGTTACGGACTGGGGTAGTTGAATTAATCGTATAAATTATTACGTTTACTGAAACTACTAGACTTTCTCCTTAAAAAATAGAGAATAGTATTTATTTTTTTAGGAGTAATAGTTTATATTTTTTGTATAAAAATTTTTGCTTCAAAAAATAGGTTTATTTATTTTAAACAAAGGACTATTTTGCCATCTGTCTGCATATTTTTCTTTTAGAACAAAGACAATTAATACTTGTATTTAGTTTAAAATATTAAATTAAATTAAATTCTAATAAGAATTCGGTTAAACGATAACTTAAATTGTTATTTACTTAGCTTATTTTGTTCTAAAGTAGAGCAAAAATTACTTATAGTATTGAATACTAAATTGAACTTACCTTCTATACTGCTTAACAGTTAGTTAGTATGATTTATTGTAATTTGTTTTTAATAGATATTTTTAATAAGTTACTTCTAGCCTAGAAAAATATTTATCTGATCTCCCCAATTAACTTGTAATTTCTGTTGGGCACTACCGCCATTTACTGCAATTTCTACCCAGCCATGACTACCGATAAAACTGACTAATTCTTCCCGAGATACTTCATTATATGTTAATGCAGTTTTTATCGGTAGTTTTGCTATTTCGACTGACCAGTTATGACCCCTAACTAACTCGCCTAAAATATTAGTAATAAGATTGCCAAAACGATCAATGTATTGAATATAACCATGAACATGGTTAGCTGTTATTATTACTTCCTTAAGGGGAAATTTAATTAAACTATCGGGACTAATAGAAGTTCCTAAAGCGTTAAGAGAAATACCACTAGCTAAATGTGCACCCACAGAAGCAAAAATATCCCTTCCATGAAAAGTTGAACTGGGATCTCCAACTCGCCAATAATTAGGGTTTGTCAACTCTACCGCTGCGATTGCCTCAGATAAACTCAGAACACCTCCAAATAAGCCGTTGTCAGGTCCAACCAAATACCCTTGGGGAAATTGAATCGCAACCCCTCTTCGTCGACTTCCTACCCCTGGATCGATAACCGCAACATATACCGTTCCATTCGGGAAAAAAGGATAAGCATTCATTAAACAAAACCGTCCGGCGGCAATATTCTGGGGGTCGATTTCATGGGCGATATCGATGACAGTTAAATATGGGTTAATACAGTGGATTACCCCTTTGATGATTCCTACATAACCATCTTGTAAGCCAAAGTCAGTTAATAAGGCAATCACAGTCGCATAAGTCATGAGTTATAGCCAGGAATAAAGTTGAATCTGTGTTAAATGTTGGGAACAAAGACTACAAAGCAGTCTACTCATTATCTTTAATAGATTATTATCACTTAACACTAAAGTACTTTTTCTGTTGTTTCAGTATTAAGAAACTGTTCATCAAGTTGTCTTGTTGGTGCGCTACCGCAGAGAAATAAAAGTAGTTTGCTTAGCAAACCTTAAATTTAGGGTTTTGTTTAAAAATAGCCTCTAAGGATTTCTATCTTTACAGAAAGGGACAATCGGGATAAAAATAGATAAGAGGTTATTTATCATTGCTGTTTTATGTCTGCACCCCAGAAAGTGCCTAGTCAGGCTTACGATACGATTTTAGAAGCGTTAAATCGCTTAATCGAGGTAGTAGCTAGACTGCGATCACCTGACGATGGATGTCCCTGGGATCTTGCCCAAACTCCTCAAACCCTCATTCCTTACGTCATTGAAGAAGCTCATGAAGTGGCTTACGCTATCAAAAGTAAAGATAATCAGGCTATTATCGAGGAATTAGGAGATTTATTGTTACAGGTAATATTGCAAGCACAAATTGCTAGCGATGAGGGATATTTCAGTTTAAAAGAAGTTGTTCAAGGAATTACTAATAAACTAATCCGTCGTCATCCTCACGTTTTTGGAGACATAGAGGTCAAAGATAAAGAAGAAGTCCATCAAAATTGGGAAAAAATCAAAGCTCAAGAGAAGGGAGAAACTTTAGAAATGACTCAGTTATTGAGTCGAAAAATCGGTCGCTATAATCAAACTTTACCCCCTTTAATGGCTAGTAATAAAATTTTAGTTAAAGCTGCATCTTCTGGTTTTGAATGGGGGACTGTAGATAGAGTTTGGAAAAAATTAACTGAAGAACTAGAGGGATTTAAACAAGCTTTGGAAGTAGAAGGTAAAGCGAATCAAGAAGCAAAATTAGGGAACTTACTTTTTATTTTAGTTGATATTGCTCGATTGTATGCTATAAGTCCCTCAGAAGCTTTGCAGGAAACCAATGAAAGGTTTATTCAACAGTTATCAATAAATGGAGACTTTTACTGAGTGTTACCTAACAGATTACACTTTAAACAAGTTAGAAATCTTGTGGCATAAAGCAAAAAAACGCTTAGACTAATAATAAACTACTTTTTATAAAAACTATTGAGATTTTTATGAGTTTAGACAGAGACAAAGTAAACAGTTCCACTGATTATGATTCAAAAAAGGAGAAGAATCAAATTTGGAGAGGACTTTTGGAAAACATACAAATTATCATTTTCGCTTTAATTTTATCATTCATTATTCGGACTTTTATTGCTGAACCGCGTTATATTCCGTCTGAGTCTATGTTGCCGACTTTAGAAGAAGGTGATCGCTTGGTAGTGGAAAAAGTTTCTTATTATTTTCATCCTCCCCAAAGAGGTGATGTTATTGTATTCGAACCTCCTAGACAATTGAGATTACAGGGATATAAAAAAGAACAAGCTTTTATTAAAAGGGTTGTTGGCGTCGGAGGAGAAACCGTCGCAGTTGTCGATGGAAAAGTATACATTAACAACCAGTTAATCCCAGAAGATTATATTCTAGAATCTCCTCGTTATAACCTAAAACCTATTACCATTCCCGATAGCCAATTATTTGTTATGGGAGATAATCGAAATAACAGCAACGATTCCCACATCTGGGGGGTTTTACCTAAAGAAAATGTAATTGGCCATGCAGTTTTTAGATTTTTCCCTTTTCAGCGAATTGGTAATGTTTAAATGGTCAATCCTTAAAAGTTTTAGAGGCGATTATTGATGTGAATGAATTCTAAAAAATTTAGGATATAACCCCACTTCAATAATGATTATAAGAGATTTTATTGGTTGCTCTTTATCTCCCGATTTAATCTTAGTATTTAAAGTTAAAGATACCCCTAAGTCTGTGTTAGAGCATTGTCTAGCCAATTATACCAAATAGATAATCCTTCTCCTGTAATTGAAGAAACCTGAAAAATGCAAATATTAGGATTAACTTGTTTGGCATAATCTAAACAGCGATTTACATCAAATTGAAGATAGGGAAGTAGATCAATTTTTGTTAAAATCATTACATTACTTTTTTGAAACATATGGGGGTATTTTATCGGTTTATCTTCTCCTTCTGTTACGGAAAGAATAGCAACTTTAGCATATTCACCCAAATCAAATAATGCTGGACAGACTAAATTTCCTACGTTTTCAATCATTAAAATAGAATTAGCAGGAGGATTTAATTCTGTACAACTTTTTTCTACCATTGCTGCTTCTAGATGACATCCCATCCCTGTATTAATTTGAATAACTTTACATCCTGTCTTTTTAATTTTACGAGCATCATTTGCAGTTTCTTGATCTCCTTCAATTACACTAATCTTTATCCTATCTTTCAAATCTTCAATCGTTCGAGTTAATAGAGTTGTTTTTCCTGAACCTGGAGAACTTACTAAATTTAACGCCAAAATATTATGTTTTTTAAACCAAACTCGATTTTGTGCCGCAATAGAGTCATTTTTTTTTAGAATGTTTTCTTCTAAACTGACGGTTGTGCCGTGTATTTGAGAATGAGTTTGGGATGATTTTGTTCTGGAATGAGAATGGAAATGGGAGTAATGATCTTGGTTATCATGAGAATGGGTAACCATTGTCCCATCATCTAAAATATGAGTATGGTGGTGTCCATCTACTGTTATCGTAACCTCTGCTTCGAGATTAGTGAACCGGACTTGACTATTATCTGAACAACCGCAAGTTACACACATATTTCATCGTACCTCCATTTCTTTGATTTTTAACTCTTGTCCTTGAATAATATCTAACTTAGCACTGCGACAGCAGTCACAACGACCAAAAGGTTGAGAAAGTTTCACTTCTGCCCCACAGTCCTGACATTTTCCTATCCCCGGAACCTCGATAATTTCTAAAGTTGCGCCTTCCAAAACTGTCCCTTGACAACAAATATCGAAACAAAAATGAATTGAGTCAGCCATAATTGTTGAGAGTTGTCCTACTTCCAGAGTAACACGCGTAACTGATAATCCTTCGGCGTGTTCAGCCACAATAGCTACAATATTTTTAGTTATTCCTAATTCATGCATAAACATCCGTAGAAGTTAGGATATTACCATGATAGTACATTTAGCTAACGGATAGTTTTAACTTAATATTTGTTTGTTTTATTTATAAAATTTTAAGTAATTTAGTTATAATCTACAATTAGTATTTGTTTTTCAATAGCTATTTGAACCTAGCTATTTAACAAAAACCAATCTAAAACTCGATTCCAAGCCCACCAAATATCAGGATCATTTGCCAACTTTCGCCCTTGTTCACTGTTTAAATAATGAACATGTCCGCCATATTTAGTCAACAATAGTTGAACTTGATCATTGCCTTTACAGGCTTGATCTAAGTCATAAATAATTGATGGATCAAACATAGGATCATCTGCCGCATAAATAATTAAAGTGGGTTTGGTCAAATGGTTTAGAAAGAAAAGAGGATTACTAGCTTGATAATAGTCTTCTACCGAAAAAAAACCTAATGGTTTAATTATCAATTCTTCATCAAATTTCCAAATACTATCAACCCGCTCAATGGCATTAGGATCTATACTTTGGGGATGGTGTCGATAAATACGCCAAGCTAAATTTTTAAGGTTTTTAGCAATAGACTGTTCGATATATCGTCCTAATGGAGAACGAACTAAATAAAGCAGAGAGCGATTAGTATCAAGATTAGGGCAAATTACTGCCGCCCCTCCAATCTCCGAGGCTTCTAGAGGTAAATCGCTGCCCCAGTCAGATAAAGTTTCGGCAGCTTTAACTCCCCATAAAGCCAATTGTCCCCCCAAAGAATAACCAGTAAACCAAAATGGTGCAGGACATCCCGTCGCTTTTGCTTGCGCTGCAATTCTGACGAAATCTTCTCCCTCATGCAACCCATTAGATGTTAGAGATGGGGATAACTTTGCCGTTTTCCCATGAGCTCGCCAATCAAACAAAACCACAGCATAGTTTCTCGCCCACCCCTTACGCCCTAACAACTTCAAAAACCACTGATTATCTAAGTCTCCCGTGATGCCATAGGTTCCAATAATTGTCCCCTGAGGTTGACCAGAAATGGCAATGCGGACAAATAAAGGAACTCCATTAGCTCCCTTAAAAATATAATCTCGGTAGGAAGGTTCTTGATGATAAATTGTTTTTTCCCAATTACGACTTGATCGCAAAGTTGTATAAATGGTCATCGATAACCCATGTCTTAGCAGAGGCGCGGGATAGAAGCTAGAAGACATAGCTTACAAAATTCTAATTTTTTGGGGCAATCCTAACATCATTTAGAAGATAATTGAAGATTATATCAGCAAAGACTAACAATTTTAGACTCTCTTTCTCAGAATCATGCTTATAATCGGGACAGGATTCTTCATTTTCCGATCGCATTTCTTAGTTAGCCTTTACAATACACGATAGTAATTACTATCTTATGTTATGCCTCGAATACTAGTAATAGACGACGATGCTGCAATTGCTGAATTAGTCTCCATCAATCTGGAGATGGCCGGTTATGATGTTAATCAAGCAGAAGACGGCATTAAGGGACAAGCCTTAGCCGTCCAATTACAGCCAGACCTAATTATGCTTGATCTAATGTTGCCTAAGGTCGATGGTTTCACTGTCTGTCAGCGACTGCGCCGAGACGATCGCACAGCCGATATTCCGGTATTGATGTTAAGTGCTTTAGGACAAACTCAAGATAAAGTAGAAGGATTTAATGCAGGGGCTGATGACTATCTCACCAAACCCTTTGAGGTAGAAGAAATGTTAGCCAGGGTACGGGCGTTGTTACGACGGACTGATCGAATTCCTCAAGCAGCTAAACATTCGGAAATTCTTAATTATGGTCCATTGACCTTGATTCCAGAGCGATTTGAAGCAATTTGGTTTGAGAAAACCGTTAAGTTGACTCATTTGGAATTTGAATTACTTCATTGTCTCTTGCAACGTCATGGACAGACTGTCTCTCCGAGTGAAATTCTTAAAGAAGTTTGGGGATACGATCCCGATGATGACATTGAAACTATTCGGGTTCACATCCGCCACTTAAGGACTAAATTAGAGCCCGATCCTAGACATCCTTGCTATATCAAAACTGTTTATGGTGCGGGTTATTGTCTAGAATTGCCTAGTGCTGAACAACTTATGGAACAACCTGAACCTAATGTAGCTACTGTTTAAGTGGCGTACGATCAGGGACAGATATTTCTGTTGTAAAGCCTTTGGCAACGAGTAAAATGGGGGGTTTATAGCGATAAAATGTCCTAACGTTTATTTGTGAGGGAATTAATTTTATCGTGAGATGATTAGGAAGTCATCAACTTCCCTTCCATAGTGGTAAAAACTTTAAGAATAAATCTTTGGTTTTCAAACTTAAGTCAATAGGAAGTCTAACTTCCGACTTGGCAACTTGACGACTTCTTTATGTCCCCCCCCATTCAACCCTTACCTTCGGATGTTGTTAGCCTCATTGCTGCTGGAGAAGTAATTGACTCTCTGGCTGCAGTAGTGCGGGAGTTGGCTGAAAATGCTCTTGATGCCCAAGCAACTCGCCTAACTATTTCCCTCTTACCAAAAGCATGGCGTATTAAGGTGGCAGATAATGGTGAAGGGATGTCCCTCAATGACTTACGCAACTGTGCTAAACCTCACAGTACCAGTAAAATTGCTCACTTCGATGATTTAGCTAAGATTACTAGTCTAGGATTTCGGGGAGAGGCATTACATAGTTTAGCCAGGGTCTGTGAGTTGGAAATTGCTAGTCGTTATGCTATGGACCCTCAAGGGATGGGATGGCATTTACGTTACGATAACCCAGGAGAACCTCTAACAGAACAACCAACAGCGATCGCCCCGGGAACGATAGTGACTGGATCGAACTTATTTGGAAATATGCCAGTCCGTCGACAAGGTTTACCTTCCCTCTCGCAACAACTGAAAAGAATACAAGCAATTGTTGAAAACCTAGCTTTATGTCATCCTCATGTTAATTGGCACGTCTGGCACAATGAGCGATTGTGGCTTAGTATTAGTCCAGGGAAAACAGCTCAAGATATTTTACCACAACTCCTTAAACAAGTTCATCACCATGATTTACAATTTGTTTCACAACATGTAAAAATTCCCGATAATTATGCTTTCCAATCTTTAGAAAAAGCGCGGTTAATTGATTTACCCTCACCTCCAGTAGAAAAAAATGGATTAGTCGAAGTTACTTTAGGATTGCCTGATCGCTGTCATCGCCGAAGACCTGATTGGGTCAAGGTGGGAATTAATGGGCGTGTCGTTCGATTACCTCAATTAGAACAGACAATTTTAATGACTTTTAGTCGAACTTTACCTAAAGATCGTTTTCCTATTTGTTTTCTCAACCTGAGTATTTCCCCTAATCACATTGATTGGAATCGCCACCCTACTAAGGCTAAAATTTATCTTTATTCCCTCGATTTTTGGCAAAAAAAAATTTCCGAAATTATTGAACAAGGATTACGATTATTTCCTCAAACTCTGTCGATAGCGACTCAAAATCAGCGAGTTGCAAAATTACTTAAATCAGTAGAAAAGAAGGAAAGTCATAACATCATACCTAAAACTTCTAACGAGATCAGATTAATACCTTTGAAGGCGGTGGCACAGGTACGGAATACTTACATTGTAGCTGAACATTCAAGTGGATTATGGTTAATTGAACAACATATTGCACAAGAACGAGTATTGTACGAAAAGTTACAGAGAGACTGGGAATTTAT
This sequence comes from cyanobacterium endosymbiont of Rhopalodia gibberula, assembly GCF_003574135.1. GTDB lineage: Bacteria > Cyanobacteriota > Cyanobacteriia > Cyanobacteriales > Microcystaceae > Rippkaea. The sequence continues at coordinate 910,389 of NZ_AP018341.1, forward strand.
AGGTTTAGAGACCCCTATAATTTTAACAAGAATATCAAATTACCAAGTCGAACAATTACAAAGAATTGGGTTAGAGGTTGAAGGATTTGGTAAGGAAATGTGGGCAGTTCGTACCATTCCTAAAATACTAAGTCAACGGGATGATCGCCTAGATGCTTTAATAGAGTTAAGTTTAGGAGGAGATTTAGAAACAGCGCAAGTAGCGACTGCTTGTCGCAGTGCAATTCGCAATGGAACTCCGATGAATTTATCCCAAATGCAAGACCTTTTAGATAGTTGGAGAACAACCCGAAACCCCCGAACTTGTCCTCACGGTAGGCCAATTTATTTATCCTTAGAAGATTCTTCTTTATCTCGGTTTTTTCGACGTCATTGGGTAATCGGAAAAAGTCATGGAATTTAATAAAGATAGAAGCTAATTTACTTTCCCAGTAAAGTAAATTATAAGTCATAAGTTTAGATTTATAGTTAAGTTTTCTCATCACTAAGTTAAATCTAATTAAGATAATACTTACTTTTTGTATTATTTTTAATAAAAATTTTATATTAATCTGCCTCAAATTGAGTTGTGTTTTTACCATATTTTAACAGTGATTTAAATATTTTTTACTTAAAATATATTTGCTTTTATTTAAACCTGACAAAATTTCTTCTGTATTAACTAGTATTTAAAACCATTTAACCTCTTGCCTGAGAGTTTTTCTTTGACTATCTAATTGAGTGTAAACTTATTTAAGCATGTTAAGTATATCTACTACTGGAGTCATTTTTTATTAATCAATTTATATTATTTTTTACAAAAAAAAATATAAATTGAGCGAGAAATTTCAGTTGAATACCTATCTCTTTTTAAGAGATATCTTTCATGCCATATTTCCGTATAATAGATTTGTCTAATTAGTAAAAAAATAAGCATTAATAAGTATGATTTTTATTGCTTGTATTACCTGTTTTAAAAAATAGTTTCCAATTAGTATTGAAAATATTATTTCAAGTATTACAGAGTGAGGCTATGATTCCTCATTAATATTTATTTTTTTTGGTTATCTAGTATAGTTTTTGGTGTTGCTAATGTAATTATTGCCGTTTTCTATTATGTAGTAATCTTTATTTTAATTCGAAATTACCTGGCATAAGGTAGATAAATTAATAGAAATAATAAAATTACAAAGAAGCATAAAATTACTTATAAATAATTAAAAATTTTAGTTTAAAATATAGGTACACAAAAATAGAATTATTTAATAAAAAATCGTAATTTCTTATTAAATAATTCTATTTTTGACCTAATAATCAAATCAATAATCAAATTAGTAATAGTATTTAAACAACTTACTAAGCACAAGTTAATCTAGTATTTTATAATTTTTTTTTAAAAAAAACATTCGTGTATTAATTTTTTATCAACTTTCGTATCACCATATTTCCTACAATATCAACGTCTAAATATAAGTAACATAGAAATCAGCGAGGGTGAACTAAAAATGTTAGGATTGCTCTAGAAGAAGAAACGTGATAAAAAAAGGAACAAACGCTACATGCAAGAGTTTGATAAGTCAATATCTTTTGACGGACGGGATATTCGGCTCAAGTTGGGACTACTGGCCCCGCAAGCAGGGGGAGCCGTTTTGATCCAGTCAGGAGACACGGCGGTTTTAGTAACTGCAACAAGAACAGTAGGTAGAGAAGGAATCGATTTTCTTCCTCTAACCGTGGATTACGAAGAAAGACTGTATGCCGCAGGGCGTATTCCTGGTGGTTTTTTACGACGAGAAGGTCGTCCCCCCGAAAAAGCTATTCTCATTAGCCGCTTAATTGATCGTCCTCTACGTCCTCTGTGTCCCAACTGGATACGGGACGATATACAAATTATTGCTACGACCCTTTCGATGGATGAAGAAGTTCCTCCCGACGTTCTTGCAGTCACAGGGTCGTCGATTGCGATGATTGCCGCAAACATTCCATTCTTTGGTCCAATGGCCGCCGTTAGAGTGGGGTTGATTGGAGATGATTTTATTATTAATCCCACCTATCGGGAAATAGACACAGGAGACTTAGATCTCGTAGTTGCTGGAAGTCCCGATGGAGTGGTGATGGTCGAAGCGGGAGCTAATCAACTTCCAGAACAAGATATCATTGAAGCAATTGATTTTGGCTATGAAGCAGTTCTGGATCTTATTCAGGCTCAATGGGATGTGATGGAAGCGTTAGGACTCGAATTAACTACCGAGGAACCACCGTCAGTGAATGAAGCGGTTGAAGCATTTATCCGCGAGCACGCCTCGGAATCAATTAAAAAGGTATTAACACAATACGACCTCGATAAAAATAGTCGAGATAAATATCTTGATGAGATTAAAGAAAGCAAAATTGATAAGGTTATCGCCGAATTACCCAAAGAAGACCCAATTAAAGTAGCCACCACTGAAGACCCTAAATCTATAGGAAAATTGTACAAAGATTTGACTAAAAAATTAATGCGTTCTCAGATTATTAATGAGGGAGTTCGCGTTGATGGACGCAAACTTGATGAAGTCCGTCCTATTTCCTCTCAGGTTGGTTTATTACCCCAACGGGTTCATGGAAGTGGTTTATTCAGACGGGGATTAACACAAGTACTATCCCTCGCTACTTTAGGAACCCCAGGGGATGCTCAAGATCTCGCTGATGATCTCCATCCCGAAGACGAAAAACGTTACCTTCATCACTATAATTTTCCTCCTTTCTCTGTAGGGGAAACCAAACCCATGCGCTCTCCTGGCCGCCGAGAAATTGGACATGGCGCTTTGGCAGAACGGGCGATAACCCCTATTCTTCCCCCGAAAGAAGAGTTTCCCTATGTAATCCGTGTGGTATCAGAGGTGCTATCTTCTAATGGTTCTACATCTATGGGATCAGTTTGTGGTTCAACCCTAGCCTTAATGGATGCAGGGGTTCCTATCACAAAACCAGTTAGTGGTGCAGCCATGGGACTCATTAGAGAAGGAAATGAAGTTCGTATCTTGACTGATATTCAAGGAATTGAAGACTTTTTAGGCGATATGGACTTCAAAGTAGCTGGCACTGAGAACGGTATTACTGCCCTACAAATGGATATGAAAATCACTGGACTGCCTATGGAGGTGGTCGCAAAAGCTATTGAACAAGCTCTTCCAGCTCGATTACATATCCTTGATAGAATGTTAACTACCATTGATAAACCCCGTGCGAATCTATCTCCCTATGCTCCTCGTCTACTGACTATGAAAATCGATCCCGATATGATTGGGTTAGTGATCGGACCTGGGGGCAAAACCATTAAAGGTATTACCGAACAAACTGGTTCTAAAATTGATATTGCTGACGATGGAACCGTAACTATTGCGGCACTCGAAGCCGAAAAAGCTGAGAAAGCTAAGCAAATCATTTATAACATGACCCGTAAACTTAATGAAGGTGAAGTTTATGCTGGTCGCGTTACCCGTATTATTCAAATTGGGGCTTTTGTCGAAGTGCTTCCCGGTAAAGAAGGCATGATTCATATTTCTCAATTAGCTGAAGGGCGTGTAGGGAAGGTAGAAGATGAAGTCGCTGTAGGCGATGAAGTCGTAGTTAAAGTACGAGAAATCGATAGCAAAGGCCGCCTTAACTTAACTCGATTGGGCATTCATCCTGATGAAGCAGCAGCAGCCCGTCAAGCGGCAGTTCCTGTCTAAGGAACAATCCTAAATTCTAGTGTGCAGGTCAACGGCAATTGACCTGTACGGGCAAATTAAACCCCAACTTAGATTTCCCCAATGGGCTACATCAATTTTAAACCTATCTTAGAAATAGCAAGTATACTAACCCTTAGTGTTTTCCCTAACCTAGCGATGGAATTAGGGAGTGGAACGACTATGTTTAATAAGTCACCTCGTTTAGTTAATGCAATCACAACATCGAGTGGCATTAGAGTGAAGGGGGCAAAGTATTACTTCACAATTGAGTTGGGAAATGACGTTGGCGAACCCCTTGAAAAATTAACGCTACAACAAGTTCAAACAACCCAAGTTATTAACTATTATTTAGACGAAACCTTTGCTTTTGAGGGAGAACCAATTAATCGAGGCAAGTCTTTAACCATTGCTCGTATAAAGAGAAATTTAGATAATGAAGCTATTACTCTTATCTTTGATAACCCCATTGATCCAGGAACAACTTTTACTGTAGGACTAAAGCCCCAACAAAACCCCGAATTAGCAGGGGTTTATCCATTCAGTTTTATTGCTTATCCGAAAGGAGAAAAACCTCTGGGGTTATATCTTGGACTCGGTAGACTTCGTTTTTACCAACGAGGCAATCATTTCCCCTAAATTAGAAAACACTCACATCCCAGATTGGAACAAGAAGATAAAAAACTGTATATATTCAGGGCGAACGATGGGACTTGAACCCACGAATGGCGGTACCACAAACCGCTGCCTTAACCACTTGGCTACGCTCGCCATGCGTATTTAGGTGTCAGTATAACATACTTTTTGTTTGTTTCATGATCATCGAAATTAAGTTATCCTAATAGTTAAGCAAGTTAAGTAACCAAAAAAGTGATGGAAGCGTTACAATTGGCGAATACCGTCGGAGGAGTTACGTTAGTTGGAATTGGTGTTTTAATGGTGATAACCAATCCAGGACAGAATGACTATGAACACTATGCTACTGATGCCCTCACTGAATATTTAAAACAAGAAGTTTGTCCCAAAGCCCCTCAACAATTAGGAGGCTTCTTACAAAGCTATTGTAAAACCCTAATAGATACAGGACGACCTCAAATTGAACAAGTAATTGCTAAAGAGACTATTCGGCGAAACTATCTTCTGTTCAGTATCTACGAAACTGAATTGTTGTTGCCTTTTCCAGTCCCCAGTTATGAGTTTGGTACAATAGGTGCTTTCCAGAAGTTCTATACATACGAGGTTCAGGAATTCCAGAAAAAGCTCTGAACTATGTATTCCCTAACAGATAACAGTTTATCGTAATCGATCATTCGGATAACTAGCCTACCCCTTAACTTTGTGAATCTTCCTGTTCTTAGCTCCACTTTTTTTCTGACTCTTCTGTTAATGATGGGTCTGTTCTTTTTCATTCGCGCATCTGCTAAAGATCGCACTGAACAAATCAATTTAACCCCACGAGAGTCTGTAGATCAGCTTTTGAGTAAACTACAAGTATATTTTACTCAACGTGCTTATCACATTAGTTCTGTCGATCTTCAACACCAGACTATGACTTTTGAGGGTTTTGTGAGTCCTAGTTGGTTCCTTGCTATCTTTCTGAGTGGGTTAGCGGCCATCGGATTATTTTGTTTTTCTTTGGTTCTATCTTTTTTATATCCCTCGTTGACTTTATTGTTTCTGGGACTAGTTTTTTTGTGTCCAGTAGGTGGACTTTTTTATTGGAAGAAGTCAGGACGTGTCGAAAAAGTCTTGCTCGAGGTTAAAACGATATCAGGGCCTAACCAGTCACAACCAGGTGAGAATATGCAGAGTTTAGTCATAGTAACAGCTCATCGAGACGAACTGGCTCAGCTACAAAAAGTGGACTTTTTGAAATCCGCTTGCAATCCTTAAAAAGAAATTACGGTCGAAACGAAACATTTCCCAATCTACTTGTGTTTAGAGTGGGAAATGGGATGTTAAACTTCATTAGACGAGAGTCAGCAATCTTGCTTGTTTGTTAATGATCACTACCAGCGGTCATCACTGCGGGAACTCTACTCAGCACAGGAGGCTGGAATTCTCGCAAACTGGGAAAGAGAAAATGATTTTCTTCAACGTACTGGGCACCGAACAAACCCTTTTCTGCCCAAAAGTATCTATCCGTTGTGTGCTCGTTTCGTTTTACAATCAGCAAAGCCGGAGGTTGGATCCCGACTGCCCCAATATGCTTCCTCGCGGCTGTTACTGGTTTATCTTCACCACTTTCGATACTATACTGGGGTACAATCTCGAGAATTCTGCGACCTTCTTGACGACGACGACTCTTGCGCTTACGTTTTCTTGCCAACCCGATTACCTCCTATTCTGGATACATGCTGTAATCATAGTTACAAAAGTTGAGGGTATTATATCTGGTTTAACATAGGAAATCAAGAGCCTTTGTTCGCATTTTAGTAGATTTGTTGGAGTAACAAGGCTTCAATAATCAATATATTCCGCTAAACTTAAGGAAAAATTCCGAAATGATTAAAAATCATTTTCTTAACAAAACTTTATAGCTTTATGGATTAAATCCCTTATGTCCTCTGCTGCTTACACTTTTATAACACCAAGTAAAGAATTCATTACCTTATGTCGAGCTCAAACAACGTTGTTAACTCAAGGACTGAAGGCCGATTGGAGTGGGATTTATCTCACCCAAGAAAGAGAAAAAGAAACACATACGAGTTTGATTCCTCTCTTGTTTTCTCCGCAAAAATGTGAGTTTTACGTCAGCAAGAATGTTAATTTGAGTTTACCTAAAGTCGAAAAATTCCTAAACAGTTCTATCAGTTTACCGATAGCTAACTCTTTTAAACTATCTAAATCTTTGAAGACTAATTTTGAAGGTAATCACAAAATTATTGATGAGAATAAAACAACTATGAGCAATCCCCATCAATTAGTCTTACCCTTGATGTATAAAGATATAGTAGTAGGATTATTAGTAACTCGACGTAAAAATCGTCCATGGCAACAGTCAGAATTGGAACAAATCGAAACCATTGCTCAAACCCTAGCAATCGCTCGTTTATTAGATAGCCATCAGCAATGGTATCAAGAACAATTGAGTCAACAGCAAACATTACAAAAACAAGAACATGAGCGCCTCGATGATTTATTTCATCAGTTGCGTAACCCATTAACTGCCTTACAAATCTTTGGTAAACTATTACTTAAGCGGTTGCATTCAGACGAAAAAAGTACGGCGATCGTAGAGAGTATTGTGCGGGAAAGTGATCATCTTCAAGAGTTACTCCAAGAATTTGAAGTTGATAAGCAATCTCTCAAAGACGATGTTGTTACTCTTGATGCTCGGTCAACTCGTTCTTTACCCTCAGAACAATTTCTGTCCTTATCAGCTATCCAGGTTACAGAAATATTAGAACCATTGCTAACTTCTGCTAAATCAATCGCCCAGGAAAAATCAATTGAGTTAAAAATCGATATCCTTGAAGACTTACCCTGTATATGGGGAGATCCTCAAGCACTCAGAGAGGTCTTTAGTAATATCATTAACAACGCTTTTAAATATACACCATCGGGAGGTCAAGTATTTGTACAAGTTGGGTTACTCTCGATGACTAATGGACAAAGTTATCAAGGTGTTGTAATTGAAGATACAGGATGCGGTATTCCTATTGAAGATCAAGAACATATTTTTGAGCGTCATTATCGAGGGGTTCAAGAAAAAGGAGAAATTCCAGGAAGTGGATTAGGTTTGGCAATTGCTAAAGATTTAGTTACTCAGATGCAAGGATTGATTGAACTTGTTAGTCCCACTGATGAAATGCAGAATATGGGGACAAAATTTCTAGTTTGGTTACCTTTAGTTGATAGTTTACAATGAAAGAGTTAAGTAAGTTAAAGAGAGTATTTCAATAATGAATCAAGTTGCTAATTCTCAATCTTCTAAATCTAAGTCTGATTCTTCAACGATTAGATATGGGGAACGGTTCATTGAAGAAGGGAAATTAATCACTTTTCCTAATCCTCGTATAGGTCGACGGTATGACATTAATATTACTTTACCTGAGTTCACTTGTAAGTGTCCCTTCTCTGGTTATCCTGATTTTGCTAACCTTTATTTAACCTATGTTCCTGATAAAAAAGTGGTTGAATTAAAAGCATTAAAATTGTATATTAATCGTTACCGGGATCTCTATGTTTCTCATGAAGAATCGATTAACCAAATTCTGGACGATTTTGTAATGGCTTGCGATCCACTAGAAGTAACGTTAAAAGGAGACTTTAATCCTAGGGGAAATATTCATACTGTTATTAAAGTTCGTCATCATAAACAAAAAAGTTAGAGCTGTAAAAAAATTAGCTTCTTTCTCATGAGAAAATCTCATGTTGGAAAAACTAAGAATTATACTGATGACTCTATGAAGTTAGAATTTATTCGATACCCTGTTGGAATTGTGGATGTTTCTGAGATAAAAAATAAGTGTCATGATTATCTGTTCGGGATATATATCTGTATTAATGTAGGAGACAAACATAAAATATTAGAGTATTTCGATTAGGTTGCGTCAGACACAATAAAAGTTGTTTTAATAAAAATCGAGGAGTAGATGTTATCATGCACTGGTAAGGTGTAACAATTTAGAGTTAACTTTCTTGTAAAAGAGTTAGGCTAGTTGAAAAAGAAAGAATCTAGTTGTGAAAGATCTAGGACAGAAACTGTTGAATATATCTTAAATAATGGCACTAAGAATATAGCAAGAAGAAATAGAGTAGGTAGACAACAGACTAAAACAACACTCAACTATCTACGTCAAGAATTGCAGGTAAAAAATCTCAGCCATTGAAACAGTTGGCAATTGATGAGATTGTTGTGACTAAAGGATAAGAAAGTCATCGTACAATAATGGTAGATTTAGATGAAGAAGTAAGTATAGAATTATAGAAGAAAGAACATCTAAACAAATGGTAAGATAGCTATAAGCTTGAAAAAAAAGTTTTGACCAAGACTCAAAAGGTTGGTCTTAGTCTTTAGAAATACTCTGATAATGTTGTAAATAAATCCATGCTGTAAGCTGAAGTAGTAGTGGACATACCTGACATGCTTAAATAAGTTAACACTCAATTAGATAGTCAAAGAAAAACTCTAATATGAGAAGTTAAATGGCTTTAAATACTAGTTAATACAGAAAAAATTTTGTCAGGTTTAAATAAAAGCAAATATGTTTCAAGTAAAAATGAAGAATATTTAAGCGAAGAACAAAGGACAAAATTAAACAACGTGTATAAAAAAACACCATTCTTCTCAAGAAGACATCGATTAACAGAAACGAGTAATTTAAAATATTTTCTATAAAAACGTATACTTGGTGTCAGAACTATTGAAATTGGCCGATTGGTGTCAAAAAAACTTATTGATTACACCCAAAAGTCTCTATGACAATTAGGCTAGGTGTTAAATTGCTAGAAATTATTGTATATTTTTACCAAGGGAAAACTCAAGGGACAGTAGAATATATTAATAATAAATTGAAGTTGATTAGAAGGAGGGATTAATCTAAAATTTAAATAGTTAAATAGTTAAAGTAAAAGTAAAATCATAAAATACTACTTTTGTTTTAGGTGCCTTATCTGTTTTAAGTATTTTAGAATATTGGCAATTAACCTTTAAGTGAATATTTAATTAACTAATTAAATATTCACTTAAAAATCTAACCTGTTTAAAACAGACTTTGTTGAAACTACATGACGATCTAATCCTAGTTTAGCGGGGTTAATTCCTAATGCTAATCCTACTAACTGAGGTAAATGTAGCACAGGCAAGTTTAATTTGTATTAAATAACTTTCTCGATTTCTGGTTGTCAAGAATCTAAATTTAAGTGACATAAAGGGCAGGTAGTGACTAAACAATATGCACCTGCTTCAATAGCTTCTTTCAGGTGATTTCCCGCTTAAATGACTCTTTTGTCGCATAACTTCTAAGGGCCAACCACAACATAGAGTCCGTCCTTGATAATAAATAGGAGTCGCCCCAAGGGTATGGAGAATATTTTCTAAATACTCTGGTTGAAAGCGATTATCGTAAGGAAGATTATCCTGAGCTCGTAATAAATAACAGCCATAAAATGAAGCACAATTTAAACCAATTAATTTCTTAGTCACTTTTTTTTTAAGTTTTTCAAGACCATAATCAGCTACTAATGCCCATAACAGATGTTTAAATTCAGTCCTTCCTTGATAAGGAAAACAATGTTCTTTCTCTAAAAATCCATTAACTTGTTCTAAATAGTTAGGATCATTTTTCTGTGCATTTTTGAGACGTTCGTCTACATGTCCAACAACTCCCTGACAGGTACTACGATGGGTTAACAAAGGAAGATTTAGAAACTAAGCTAAAGAAATATTACGTGCATTGACCGTATCTTCCAATAATTGGGAATCTTCTTTGTAAGTTCCTAAACCACAACAGGCTGCTTTTTTGAGTTCAACCAATTCTATTCCCAACGCATCAGTGAGAGCAGCAGTAGACAGATAACGTTCACGACAAGCACCTTTGGCAACACAACCTGGGTAACTAAGCGTACTTCAGCATTGTTTCACGTACCAGCTGATGGATCTGGGAGATCTCGCTGTTAAGGCAAAGTTTAACGAGAAGTTCTTGTTTATACTGATTATACAACATATTTCGTCTTTTTCGCCCTCCTAAAACAGTCAATTGTTTTAACTCATTTTGAAAAAATTTGGGATAATGACCATAACCGAATAAACGCTAAATTATGCCCGATTGGAAACTACCCTTTGATCGCCATTCTGAATCTGCTACTGTCCTTCCCGGAGAGACTCAAGGGGGTTTAGGAACTTTTGGTGGAGTCTACACCCCTTCTATTTTGACCATCCTTGGCGTAATCATGTATCTTCGCTTTGGTTGGGTGGTAGGAAATGTGGGGTTATTAGGAACCTTATTGATTGTCATCTTAGCCAACAGCATCACCTTTTTTACCGCTCTATCTGTGTGTGCGATTGCAACAGACAAGGTAGTAAGAGCAGGGGGAGCCTATTACATGATCAGTCGCTCTTTAGGGGCAGAAACAGGAGGAGCCGTAGGAATCCCTCTCTATTTTGCCCAAGCTCTTTCCGTGGCTTTATATACTATAGGTTTTGCTGAAAGCTTAAAGGCAGCCTTTCCCCACATAAATCAACTTTATGTGGCTTTGGTGGTAACAAGTTTAGTTGGAATATTAGCGTTTATGTCGGCCAGTATTGCCATTAAAGCGCAATATTTCATTATGGCTGCCATTGTCCTATCATTAGTGTCATTCTACTTTGGACACCCTGTAGAAGAAACTCACATTGAATTGTGGGTTAACAATAAAGCTCCCTTTTGGACAGTTTTTTCAGTATTTTTCCCGGCGGTAACGGGAATTATGGCCGGGGTCAATATGTCAGGAGATTTACGAGATCCTATCCGATCTTTGCCCAGTGGAACTCTGTGGGCTGTTGGGACAGGATTTGCTATCTATATGACTATGCCCATTTTTATGGCTATGCGAGCTAATAGTAACACTCTAATTGCAGAACCTTTGATCATGCAACAGATGGCTGTCTGGGGTCCTTTAATTTTGTTGGGGGTGTGGGGGGCAACCCTCAGTAGTGCCATTGGTAGTATTTTGGGTGCACCTCGTATCCTCCAGGCATTGGCTAGAGATGGGATTTTACCAAAATGGATGAGTTTCCTCGGACAGGGAAGTGGACCTCAGGATGAACCAAAAATGGGGACTCTAGCAACCTTGGTAGTAGCGATCGCAGCTGTTTGTGTCGGAGATTTAAATTTAATTGCTCCTGTATTAACGATGTTCTTTTTAACCACCTATTTAGTGTTAAATATGTCAGCAGCTATTGAAGGATTTTTACAAAGTCCTTCTTTTCGTCCCTCGTTTAAGGTTCATTGGGCGTTTTCCCTTTCCGGGGCGATCGGTTGTTTAATCGTTATGTTTTTGATTGATGCTGTTGCGACTGTTGTGGCAGCGATTGTGGTGATTGGAATTTATTTTTGGGTACGTCAACGAGAATTAATAGTGACGTGGGGGGATGTACGCCGAGGACTTTGGATGGCTTTGTTAAGGACTGCAATTCTGCAAACCGATCACACAGACGATACTAAAAACTGGCGACCTCAACTCTTAGTTCTGTCGGGTGCACCGACTAAACGCTGGACTTTAATTCAGTTAGCAGAAGCATTAACCCATAATCGAGGTTTAATTACCGTATCAAGTGTTCTTCCTGTTGGTTCACGGGATATGGCCAAACAAGCGATTCTGGAAAAGCGGATTCGCAATTATTTACAACGACGAGGTGTACAGGCATTAGTTCGGTTGGTAACAGCTCCTGATCCCTTCGATGGGGCTGAGAGACTTGTGGAGACTTACGGACTGGGATCTATTGTACCTGATACAGTATTACTGGGAGATTCTCAACAATCATCCCACCGTGATCGCTATTGTCAAATGATTGCCAACCTCCATCGCGCCCAACGCAATGTTATTATTTTACGGGAAAATCCTAAACTCGACCAAAACCCCTTTTTAGAGTCAAGACACCGCCCCTGTTACATAGATATTTGGTGGAGTGGGGGAATGCAGGGAAATGGTAGTCTGATGTTGATTTTAGCCTATTTATTGCGTTCTAATCCCAACTGGCAAGATGCGGAGATTTGTCTTAAGTTAGTAGTTACTGATGAAACTGGGGTTCAAGCAGCCCAAGCTAATTTAGATAATTTGGCTAAACACTTGAGAATTGGGGCTTTATCAGAGGTAATCTTGGCTGATGGCAGAACGTTTGCCACAATTCTTAAAAAATCCTCGATGGGAGCTGATTTAATCTTTTTAGGTATGGCTAGTCCTGGAGAAGTGTTTATGCAATCCTATGAAAAGTTACAAAATTGGACAGAAAACTTACCCACATCAATCTTTGTACTGGCTGCTCCAGGATTCGATTTTGAAGGTGTATTGGGAGAAAATTAAATAAAATATCCTAAAAACTTAAGTATATTGCTAAATATTTCCAGATCTTATCATATTAAGACTGCTCCTCTTTCTTATTCTCTAATTTTAACCTTAGATAGCTCCTACTTTGTCATAGAAACAACTATTTTTATAGACTTTTATTCTATCGGTCTTATCAAGAAAACATTTCTTTTTATTCAACCATGAAAAGAAATATTTGGCTATCAAATTTAAAAAGAGAACGTATAATATTTAAATATATAACTAGGGAATGACTATCTTATAAAAGTTTATATATCACTTTATTTTTTTATATAAATTAATAATAGAGTGTCTTTTTATTTAGCATAGGTATTACCGGTAAAGTCAGCTTCGATACAGCTATTTAAACTGAGATCATCTAAACGCTCTAGAAGATAGTAAACTGTTACCTGTCTGTCCATACAATATATCCATACAATATATCTTTTAAGATAAATAAATTATTTTTATTTTCTTGCTAGCTTATTTTTCCATAGAGTAAAATACAAACAGTATATTCTCTAAATTTAATTATTTATTACAATAGACTTAAGCCTAGTTAAAATCAATGAAGTTATTGTATGTCTTTAACTTTAATAGTTATCTCAGCTTACTTGTTATTATTAACTTTAATATTGGCATTGTTTGTAATAGTGAAAACATATTTTTACTATTACAAATATATTTAATATAAAAAATAATGACTTTAAGCTAAAGTAGAACCCCGGTATCGATTCTTATCAAAAAACATTAGCTCGTTATTAGCTTCTTTAAAATTCTTAAAAATCTAACTATTTTAGGCGCCTGATTGACCCATACTTTAAGCTACAATGCAAAATGAACCGCCCCACACTTTCTGAAATATGCTCTACAGATTGCAAACTCAACTCTATCAGCTTGAACAATTTGCCAATCAATTGGTTTCTTTGCAGTTGGACCATCTGAATTGGTTGAGTTTAACAGTTGTTTTTATCGCCGGATTATTAACTAGTTTAACCCCTTGCATGCTCTCGATGTTACCGGTTACCATTGGCTACATTGGGGGTTACGAAAACCAAGGTAGAAGACAAGCAGCTATCCAATCAACTTGGTTTTCTTTGGGTGTAGCTACTACCCTTGCAGGATTAGGAATTACAGCAGCTTCTTTGGGAAAAATATATGGACAAATTGGAGCTGGATTACCAATTTTTGTAAGTTTAATCGCAATTTTGATGGGGCTAAATTTATTAGAATTAATTTCCCTAAAATTACCTTATTTTGGTAATAGTGATTGGATTACGGACAATTTTCCACCAAGCATACGTTCCTATTCCCTTGGTTTAACTTTCGGATTAGTTGCGTCTCCTTGCAGTACTCCTGTCTTAGCGACTTTGTTGGCTTGGGTTGCATCAACTCAAGATTCATTATTAGGAGGAGTATTATTGCTATTTTATACAATTGGCTATGTTACCCCTTTAATTTTGGCAGGAATCTTTACTGCATCTCTGAAAAAATTATTAGAATTACGTCGTTGGTCAATTTGGATTAATCCTGTCAGTGGTATTTTATTAATTAGTTTCGGATTCTTGTCTCTTTTATCTCGTTTACCCTCTAAAAGAGGATAATTGATAATGGAGCAATTGTCAAAAAAATTAAGCCTATAATAGTTGTCTAAAAAAAGCGTTGATTTTTAAGGGAGGTTAAAAATATGACCGCTTCTAATTTACCTCAAAAAACTTATTTTTTCTCATTGTTTCAGCAAGGACGACAGCGGATTGTCAAGATGGTGGCTGATTTGCGGTTAGCTATTATTCTACTACTAGCAATCGCTTTATTTAGTGTTAGCGGAACGGTAATTGAACAAGGAGAAAGTCTATCTTTTTATCAAAAAAACTATCCTGAAAATCCTGCATTATTTGGGTTTCTTACTTGGAAGATTATCTTAACTTTAGGCTTAAATAATGTCTATAGTACTTGGTGGTTTTTATCTCTATTAGTTTTCTTTGGAACTAGTCTTACCGCTTGTACGTTTACCCGTCAATTCTCTGCCTTTAAAGCTGCCCGTAACTGGCATTTTTATCAGCAACCTCGTCAGTTTCAAAAGTTTGCTTTAAGTGGGGATGTCGAAAATATATCATTGACTAATGTCGTTAATGCATTAAGAAAACGAGGTTATAAAGTTTACCAAGATGAAAATTCTTTATATGCCCGTAAGGGAATTGTAGGCAGAATAGGACCAATTATTGTTCATGCTTCTATACTGATCATTTTAGGAGGAGCAATTTGGGGAATATTGGCAGGATTTTTAGCTCAAGAAATGGTTGCTAGTGGCTCAACTTTTGAAGTAAAGAATATTATTGAAGCAGGTCCTTTCTCAAAACAATTAATCCCAACTGATTGGGGAATTAGAGTCAATCGGTTTTGGATTGACTATACTCCTAATGGAGATATTAAACAGTTTTATTCTGATCTTTCGGTTGTTAACAATCAAGGAGAAGAATTAAATCGCAAAACTATTTTTGTTAATCAACCTTTGCGATATGACGGAGTTACTTTTTACCAAACCAGTTGGGGAATTGCTGGGGTAAAAGTTCAAGTTAATAAAGGTCCTATTTTTCAAATTCCTATAGTCCCCTTAAACACCCAGGGAAAAGGAAAAATATGGGGGACTTGGATTCCTACTAAACCTAATTTAAGTGAAGGGATATCCTTACTAGTTAAAGATTTACAAGGAACCATGATTATTTATGATAACAAAGGTGATCTTTACAGTGCGATTCGCCCAGGGATGGTGATTGATATTAATGGGGTTAGTCTAGAAGTTTGTGAATTAATCGGTAGTACAGGACTACAAATTAAAGCTGATCCTGGAATTCCTCTTGTTTATACTGGGTTTGGATTATTAATGCTTGGAGTAATCGCAAGTTATGTTTCCCATTCCCAAGTTTGGGTTTTACAACAGGAGAATCGCTGTTATATTGGCGGTAAAACTAATAGAGCGCACGTCAGTTTTGAAAGAGAACTAGTGAGAATTTTAGACGAATTAAAAAGTCCCACAATGGAACCTCAATTCTCAAAAGTTTGAGAGCAAAAATTAAGGTTTTTATCATTCTTCTTCTATAGAAGAAAGTCTTTTTAAAAAAAGTTGAATTGCTAAAAGAGTTAACCCAAAAGCCACAAAACTAAAAATAAAGGTTACTAAAGAAGCAATTCCCATCACTAAGGTTCGTACCAAAGAACCAATTCTCAAGACTAAAGAATTATCAGAGATAAGAGGTTTAGTCGCAAAGCTTTGAAAAATAGAGAGAGTGAGAGAATAAAAACCAAATGCCAAAGATCCTGAAATAGTTGAACCAATTAGACAACGTAAAGGTGTGACTTTTTTATTTTGAGGACGATCTCTTTCTGGAGTAGGCGTAGGTGAATTTGTCATGAACAGTAGGGTAAACGATAACTTTAATCAGTTATATTATTATTTCAGACGATGCAGACGTTCCTGTAGAATTTCCGCTTGTTTTTGGGCTTCAGATAAAGAATCTTTAGCACCCTGAACTACTTTTTTAGGGGCTTTATTAATAAAGCCTGGATTATTAAGACGCTTAGTAAGAGACTCAACCTCTGCTTTAATTTTACTTAAGTTTCTCTCCAGTTTTCCTTGAAGACTTGCAATATCGACAACACCTGATAAAGGAATTAACACTTGAACTGTCCCCACAACACCTGCAATGACCTGTCCAGTTCCTGATTCTAACTCTAACTGAGGTGTAATAGTCAATTGTTCCACTTTCCCTAAATCCTGAATATAAATTTGAGCTGACTTTAGAATTGTCCTTTCTGTTTCATTTTCACTCTGTAAAATCACAGCAACTTTGAAACCAGGTTTTATTTCAGCTTCGGCTCTTAAATTTCGCAGAGCACGAATAGTTCCTATAATAAGGCTGAATGACTCTTCTAATTCAGCATTAACAAGTTGGGTGTCAGAAGTAGGATAATTCTGTAAAGCCAGAAATTCATTGTTAGTTTGGCTTAAAGTCTGCCAAATTTCTTCAGTAATATGAGGCATAAAGGGATGGAGCAGCCTCAGAGTATTATCGAGAATATAGGCTAAGATCTGTTGGGCAACTAGGCGAGATTCAGTGTCAGCACCCTTCCAAAGACGAGTTTTAACTAACTCGATGTACCAGTCACAAAAGTCTCCCCAGATAAACTCATATAGCCCTTTAGCCGCTTCTCCCAACCCATAAGTTTCGATATGCTTCTTAGTTTGCTGAACTAGTCGATAGAAACGAGATAAAATCCAGCGATCGCATAATTCCAATTTTTCTACTTCTGAAAATCCTAAAATTTGAGGAGTTTTTCCCTCTAAATTCATCATGACAAATCGCGCTGCATTCCACAGTTTATTGGCAAAGTTTCGAGAAGCTTCGACGGATTCGGATTTATCAGTTTTACGATTGTATTGTAAGCTGATATCTTGACCTGCCCCTGCGACTTCCCTAATCAGAGTATATCGTAGGGCATCGGTTCCATAATTTTCAATTAAAACTAAAGGATCAATCCCATTGTTAAAAGATTTAGACATTTTCTTTCCGTTTTCATCTCTAACCAACCCATGTATATAGACATCCTGAAAGGGGATTTGATCGGTAAAATAACCTGCCATCATGGTCATACGAGCAACCCAAAAGAAGATAATGTCAAAACCTGTAACTAAAGTACTGGTCGGATAGTAGACTTTTAAATCTTCAGTATTTTCAGGCCAACCTAGTGTTGAAAAAGGCCATAAACCGGAAGAAAACCAGGTGTCGAGAACGTCAGGATCTTGTTCTAATTTAGTACTTTCTCCGTATTTTTCTTTAGCTTTTTCGATAGCTTCTATTTCATCATTAGCCACAACAAATGGAGTATGATCTGTGATTTCGTTGTTAGTTTCACTAACTACATACCAAGCAGGAATTTGATGCCCCCACCACAATTGACGGGAGATACACCAGTCTTTTAGTCTAATCAACCAATCTCGATACACTTTTGTCCAATGTTCGGGGACAAAGCGGGGAGAATTGTGTTCATCTAAAAAAGTTAATGCCTTTTGGGAAAGAGAGTCAATTTTGACAAACCATTGGGTTGACAATAAAGGTTCGATAGGAACTTTACCTCGATCACTGTAAGGAACTGCATGACGGTATTCTTCTACTCTAATCAGAAATCCTTCTTGTTCAAGTTTCTTAACGATATTTTTTCGTGCAACATAACGGTCCTGTCCCTTAAATATTCCGGCATTTTCATTCAATGTGCCGTCTTTATTCATTATATTAATAAAGGGCAAGTTATGATGGTTTCCCATTTTGAAATCATTGGGGTCATGCGCAGGAGTAACTTTAACACAACCTGTGCCAAATTTAGGGTCAACTAATTCATCAGCAAAAATAGGAATTTCTCGACCAACAATAGGTAAAGTCAAGGTCTTTCCAATCAACTCTTCATAACGTTTATCTTTAGGATTAACGGCTACTCCTGTATCTCCTAAAATGGTTTCTGGTCGAGTGGTTGCAACTTGCACATAACCACTGCCATCGGTTAAAGGATAACGAAAATACCATAGATTCCCATCCACTTCCTTATTTTCCACTTCTAAATCTGAGACGGCAGAAAGAGATGCAGGACACCAATTAACTAAATAATTTCCTCGATAAATTAACCCTGCTTCGTAAAGGCTAACAAAAGCTTTTCTGACTGCTTTAGAAAGTCTTTCATTGAGGGTAAACTGTTCCCTTGACCAGTCCGCAGAAAGTCCAACCCGTTTCAATTGGTTGATGATCTTTCCTCCCGACGCTTGCTTCCATTCCCAAGCGTGTTCGAGGAATTTTTCTCGACCGATATCATAGCGAGTTTTTCCTTCTGCTTTTAACTTACCATCAAGGATGGTATGAACTGCAATACTTGCATGATCAGTTCCGGGAAGACAGAGAACATTGTAACCGCACATCCGATGATAACGCACCAGAACATCCATTAAACAGTCTTCAAAGGCGTGACCCATGTGGAGACTTCCTGTGACATTAGGAGGGGGAATAACAATGGTGTAAGGTTTTCCTGGGTGATTGGGGTCTGCCTTAAAGACCTGGTGGGTTTCCCAAGCATTTTGCCATTTAGATTCGGTCGTTTTAGGGTCGTATTGGGGGGGTAAAGTGGATGGGTTTACGGTCATGAAGAATAGAAGGGTATGGGTATGATTATCCTCTCCATCAAATTGTGCCACAACAAGTTAAGTAATTCAATTTAACATTCTTTACTAAGACTCCATAATTTTTGTTTTGGAGATAACAGTGTTTTTTTTAGAAAAAAACATTATAGTTTCATTTAAAAAACACATTAAAGTCTAATTAATCTTGATGTCTAAAAAGTTATTTTTTGCTAAAATATAAATATTAATTATTTATGTTTATTCTTTGAGACCAAAATAATTTAATTAATTCACAAACTCTTCTTGAATTCTTAGAACATTATCAATAGGTACTAATTAACGTTGACGATGTTGCTTTTAATGTTTAAATGTTTATCTAATGAATATTCTTCTGAAAAATTTTGAAAATAGATCTAAATTTACTAAACGTTGATATTATTCAAAAATAGAAGCCAAGATATCCTAATTTATTAATTTATTTTTTTATAAAAATTAGCAAATTTATTAAACGACTTTCAAAAAAAAATATAGTAACTAGAAAGACAAAAAATAAGTTAATAAAAAAGATTCACGTTTAACTCTATGTCCAGACTGTAATATACAATACTGTCAAAGTAACAGTAAACTTTCCCATAAAAGAAAGATAATTGTGTTCTTAAATTGAAGTTTAGCAGAAAACTATTTTAGTTGCTATTTTTGAAACTTTTTAAAAAATAGACTAAATATTTCTGTTTAAATTTTAGTTAAAATCATAGAGCTAATGAATATAAACAAAAAAATAGAAAGTATTTTAGATAGTTTTACAAAACTAAAGCTTTAAACTTCTTCAGAAAAGAATAATTATTTAGATACTAGCCAACCTAAAAATTTAATTGACATAATTTAAAAAGTCAATGTCAAACATAATTCATGTCAAAAAAATTTTTTCATAACAATAAAAATAGCAAAAGTATCTCTGCTTCAATCTAAGAGTATAGAAATATAAAAATTATAGATTTAGTAAATTTATATTAAGATTTAATCAAATAAACTATTTTTATATTATATGGATTATTTAAGAGAGAGAAAAATTGCGTAATTCTCCTAAACTAAATTTATATATACAGTGAATAATAATTAATTTATCAACAATCAGTATTGTATTTTCTTGTGTTTTTTTTAGAAAAAAGTCTAAATAGAATTAGGAATAAATACTTTGTTTATTCAATAAAATAAATACACTCAATTCTATTTTTTATTAAAGCATAAATATATAATAGTTTTATTTTAGTTTAATCAAATCCGTGAATAACTAATTCATAATAATCTTGATGAATTGCTTCAAGACTATTTTGTAATTCTTGTGCATGAACCCAACAAACACATCCTGAATATAAACATTCTTTATTTTTATTTGCTAGAAAAACATAAAGGATATTAAGAGAATTTTTCCAAATACGAATACTTTTTCCATCTTGAAATAATAAATAAACCTGCGATCTTTCAAAATCACGGTTTTGAGTATATGTCATTCCCGGAACTGCTTGTAAACGTTCAATTAAAATGATTGCAAAGTCTTTTTTAGGAATTACTTGAATGGGTAAAAAATCCCAAAACTTCTGAATAACTTCCACAACCTGGGGAGAGGTTTTTAATTTAGCATGGGAAAGATTTGGTAGACAAGTAAACTCCCCAAATGCGACTTGAGTTGTCTCAATCCTGATAGTTCCATCACTTTTATCACCAAGATCTCCTGCAATTGATAAAGTAGGAATAGATTGAGCAATTTTTTCAGTAACAGCTTGACGACTTTTTAATAAATATTTAGCAATTTTAGTCTCTGAAGGTTTCAGAATACCAAATGATTGCACTCCATTAATAGGACAACCAATCAAAACAATTGAGTTAATTTTTGACCATAATTCGGGATGTTGATCTAGAAAGTCTAACCAAAGTAATCCCCCTAGCGAATAACCAATAATACGCCAAGGTATATCAGGATAGCTGTCCAAAACCTCCACTACTTTTTGTTCAATAAGTTCAAGAATATCTTCACTTTCAATCCATGTTTTTAACCATCCAAAATTGAGAGCAACAATCTGATTTTTTGCTGTTTTTAAAGTTTTTACAAGTTGTAGGATATCTTGATGTGTATCAGTCCATCCGTGTTGCACAAATAGGATACAATCTGGAGGGTCAATCATAATCTTGAATGATTAATAATATCGCTTTGCAGCTAAAGCAATCGCTTGAGGAAAAATAATATGTTCTTGAACTTGGATGCGAGCTTGTAGTGTCTCTGGGGTATCATTCGGTAAAATAGGAACAGCCGCTTGTAATAATATTAGTCCACTATCGACTTCTGAACTGGCAATGTGAGCCGTACATCCGGTAATCTTAACACCTGCAGCCAAGGCTTGTTCAACAGCGTGAATTCCTTTAAAACTTGGTAATAAGCTCGGATGAATGTTAATGACGTGGTTAGGATAAGCTTGTAATAGAACATGAGTAACAATACGCATCCAACCAGCCATAATGACCCATTCTACCTGATGCTGTTGTAAAGTCTCAACAATAGCTCGATCCAAGTCTCTCCGTTGCTTAAACTTGCGATGATTAAGTAATACTGCCCGAATCTTTAATTGTTGCGCTCTTTCTTTAACTTTTGCTTCGGGATTATTATAGACCAATACGGGGATCTCAGCATTTAGTTTTCCTTCCCGTATTGCTTGGACAATAGCTTCAAAATTTGTCCCACTTCCCGACGCCAAAACTCCCAATTTCAGGGGATATTCTAACTCAAGTTCTTTAAAAGATAATTGAGGAGAGATGAAATTAGGAGTAGACTGAGAAGAAGCAGAAAAATTCATGGATATTCTGGACGGCAACTAAGATTAAGTATACAGTTAAGTTCTAATCATTTTTGTATAATTGAAACTGTTTTTTAACCATTGTTTGGACTTTGATAATGGTAGGATTTACTTCATAGGTTTGTTGTCGTGAACCTTTTAAATATGCCTGCTGTTCTTGTTCAATCATGGTAATATCTTGTTTTACTAGTCCATCCAACATTTTTTGTGCTGATCCAAACAAACTATTTTTAATCCAGCGCCGAAACCAGATGGGGAGTTTATGAAGTCTCCAAAAAGCATTTAAGGAAGTAAAATGAATTAAATAGGCGCGAGTATAAGTCTTATTAATAGGACAGAATAAACAATAAATTTTAAAATCCTTCCCTAGGGTTGACATCCAATGGGGATAAACATAACTAACTTGTAAAAGTTCAGGGTGTAATCGGCGCAAACGAGGAAAAAACAGTTGGGAAATTGACCATATTTTGTCTATCTTATAGTAGCTTTCGGTTTCATATAGGGCGTCTACTCGTTTCTCATTAGATGAGAGTTTAGCTAATTTAGCTGAATTCCAAGCTTGATAGTCTTCATGCAAATGTCCATGATACATATCCATTAAATTTTCAATCAAAAATGAGAAATGGCCTCGACATTCAATGCTTGAAACAGTTGCGATATAGTTGAGGTGTCCCCATTCAGGAATTTTTAACGGTTGCTTATAGGCATCTTGTAATTTCTTGGAGTCTCCTAAAAACAGCCAAATAAACCCATCCGACTCCCAAACTGGGTAGAACACAATTTGACAGTTAGGTAACTTGTTTTCTTTACTTAAATAGGGTACGAATACACACTTCCCTTCACTATTAAACCGCCACCCGTGATAAGCACATTCTAAGTGACTTCCAACGATTTTACCACTACTTAGTTTTACTTGACGGTGAGGACAACTATTTTCAATGGCTTGGACTCTTCTTTGCTCATCTCGATAGAGTACAATAGACTGGTGCCAAACTGTAACCTCTAACGGTTCATCAGTTAACTCTAGACTCTGAGCCGCAACATACCAATGATTAAGGTTAATTCCACAGGTACGAATATCAACAGTTTTGGTGGTGTTGGTTGAAAACTCAGCCATTGCCTCATGTGGTTTTTAGGCAGTAACCCCGAACCAGTTTTAAATAACTTGCCTTTAACATAACACTAAAACAATATGATGTGAAGCATTAGAAGCATTCATTGATGGATAATCGTTATAGATAGAAGTTAAGGAAATCACTAAACTTACTCGGATATCAAGTGTTCTAAGGAACAGCAAAAAATAGCTTATGAGGATAAATTTCAAACAAGTCTAACAAAATTGGGACTTTCTGAGTGAAACTTTTTCTTTTGTTGTTTGTGACATTCACTTTGATACCACTGAGTATGATGGCTCTACCCATTATTCTTATCCAGAAGCCAGGCTTAATCACTTTCAAGATAAGTTGACTTTAGACACTTGATCATTTTTGCCCGGACTCTATCACAGCTAATCAAAAATAGAAGTAAATTTTAGCTCCTCCTATTGCTAACTATTAGGTACAGAGATAAGGTGGAATCAGAAGTCGCTCCAGAAAATAATTTAGAACGTTTATGAGATTAGCAACCAAAATTGAGGCCATTCTCTATTTGAAAGGTAAACCCTTGTCCTTAACAGAAATTGCTCAATGTGCTGATTGCGAGGTGGATGAGGTACAAGAAGCTATCATTGAATTGATGTCAGACTATGCGTATCGAGACAGCGCGTTGGAAGTACTAGAGATGTCCCAAGGTTATAGTCTACAGCTACGTCCAATATTTGACAGTTTGATAGATGACTTGATTCCGGCAGAATTAAAAAAGGGAACCCTTCGAACTCTAGCTGCAATCGCCCTCAAAAATCCTATTGTACAAACCGACTTGATTGAACTTAGGGGTAGCAGTGCCTATCAACACGTTCAAGAATTGGTTGGACTGGGATTTATTCGCAAGCGTCGTCATGAAAATGGACGATCATACTGGTTGGAAATTACTGACAAATTTCACCAGTATTTTGAGATCGACCAACTTTCTCTGCCTATCCCTTAACAATCATCATCTAGCATTTGCTATTAAAAATATCTGCCAATTTCAATAAAGTTAATAATAACCTACCAAATATTCTCCTTGATTTTTACAAAAACTTAATGAAGGTAGCTTTTGATACTTAAAACATTGCAGAATGTAAAGATGAGACTAGCCCGTTTTATCGAGTATCTGTGACTGACCAGTTTACCCAACCTAAAGATATCATTAGACGGTTAACTTCAACCTTAATAGCTATAGTTGTTATCACCCTTGTATTAATAGTAGGTTGGTGTTTGCATGAAACGTCTAAACCCTATGTTCAAGAAGTCTTATCTCTTAAAGGAGATATGAATAAGGGGCGGGCTATCTTCGAAATCAACTGTGCAGGATGTCATAGCTTACAAGCCGATGGAAGCGTAGGACCCAGTTTACATCACGTCCATAAACATAAATCTAAGATTAAGCTAATTAATCAAGTTATCAGTGTAAAAACGCAGCCTTTACCAAAATTCAAGTCCAGTCCTCAAGAAATGGCTGATTTACTTAGTTATTTAGAGTATCTTTAAGTTTAGACATTATGTTTTGGTATGACAGAGGGTTGATGAAAACAGAGATTATTTCCGTTAAGGTGACTGAACCTGGTTTGATTTATGGGGCAACAGTATTTACAACATTACGAGTCTATCAAAAGTCTTTTGACCATCTTTTAACCGAACGGTCCACTTATTTTCGTCGACTCGAATAAAGCTTAAAAACCTTTGGTTGGACGCTACCTAATTGACAATAATTATGTCAAGAAGCTGAAGTATTAATTTATTATTATCCTGTCTTAAGATTAACAATTTTCTCTGATGGTAAAAAATGGATTACGGGACGTTTGTTATCTGAAGATTTAGAACAATCTCAACAACAAGGGATAAAAGGGTGGGTCGCTAACACTAGCTTATATAAAAGATCTTTAGCTAATTAAAAAACTGGCAACTATTTAGGAACATTTTTAGTTTTACAAAAAGCTGATCAATTAGGTTTTAGAGAAACAATTTTAGCTGATCATCAAAGAAATTGGTTATAAACTAGTATAGGAAATATTTTGCGATATAAGCAGAGGGAATGGTATACACTCCCAATCGAAGAATCAATCTTACCAGGAATCAGACAATCACAGTTATTATCTTGGTTAAATCATCAACAAATTCCTATTAATTAAACCCAATAGGATTTAGATTTTATTGATAGTTTAGAGATCATTGCTTTGTAGAGATCATTACTTATGGTAACAATGTGGTTGGAATAATTCCTTTTGCTTTTATCGAAATAGAAGGACAAAGCATTAATTTCAACACATATTATTCAAATCTTAAACAATTACAATATTATTACCGGTCTAATTAAAGTAAAAAAAACACAATAGCTATTTTGGATTTTTAAATGTAACTTTCATAGTTTTTGTTCTTCTATTTCTGTTAGCTTAACTTTTGGGTAAGCTAGAATCTAGCTAGATACTATTTTTCAAATACTTTTCTATTCTAGACATATTCTGAATTACCTGTTTATAACTAACATCTTATACCAAAAATAAAAAACTTAAAAAACAACATAAAAAAATAAATTAGTTATGAATAAATCATCAATTTTTATAGCTATTACTTATCGCTTTCCTATTTTAGCTTGAAACAAGTCTATTCCTAATTATGTGTTCTATTCGAGTCTAATACTTATAGAAATAGGAACACAAACCACTCCATATTGTGTCCCTAATCAGTCTAAAATACTACCAAATAAATTTATTCAATTAACCAAACTTTCTTCAGGAGTTCCTTCATGAATTGTCTTAACCCATTTAAGACGTTTAGGAAAAATTGACATTCGAATAGTAACACTAGGAATAATAATAAACCAGTGCATCATATAAAAGGTTCCCTTCAAAGATAACCACGTCAACCGAAACACATCTACAATCCCCAAATTATTGTTTTTTTCACTGTGACGTAACCCATTAAATACCCCCCAAGAAGACAAAGATAAAATTAATATGGTTAACGGACTAAAAATTGGTAAATGATGACGTAGAATTACCATCAAAAAGTCAGGAAATACCGCCATTAAGATCAAATACTGCATGACGATAAACGATAGCATATCAACCTTTTTTGTCCAGCCAATATGCTCACTAAGAATAAACCTCCAATAATCTAAATATCGTTGATACCCTCCCTCTCCCCAACGGTTTCGTTGATGCCAAAGAGATGTTACTGTTGTTACTCCTTCCTCTTTCACGGCGGGAGCGGATAAAAAACCAATTTTCCAATTATCCAAATGTAACCGAATAGTTAAATCAAGATCATCTGTAATTGTTTGCTCATTCCATCCCCCGCAACGAGATAAAGCTAAACGCCTAACAAATTGTCCATTACCACGCAATTCTCCAATTCCCCCGATCGCAACCCGTTGCTGTTGAAAATAGCCATCGAGGGCCATTTCTATTCTCTGTCCTTTCGTCCAAAAATTCAGAGGTGCATTAGCAATATCCTTACGAACTTGAACTGCTCCTACCGTTTTGTCTTTAAATAAAGGAACTACACAACGTAATAAATCCTGAGAAACCTTAGCATCCGCATCAAAAACCGCGATAATATCCCCATGAGTTTGGGATAATGCCTGGTTTAATGCTCCTGATTTTCCTCCTTCTCCATTAGCCGGACGACGAATCACATTGAGTTGAGAATACTTTTGGGCTAATTGCGTTAAAATTAGGGGAGTCTTATCAGTGCTGCAATCATCAACTACCCACAAGTTATATTTATCAGTAGGATAATCCAAATTACACAAGGTCGTTATCAGTTGACCAATAACTGCTTCCTCATTTTTAGCTGCTACTAACAAAGAAACCGAAGGGACATGACCATTAGCAATAACTTCATCAGACAAAGGACCCGGCACATCCTCCGGTTTAGCGGTTATCAGACGTAACGCTTGGATGAAAAATAACCCTGTTAATCCTAAAACTACCCAAGTTCCCCAAGTCACTAAATGAAGAAAAATGGTGATACCCCAAACAGCCATAAGGACAAAAGCAGCTTTTTTACGCCGTCCTGATAATCCTTGGAAAAAATCGTTTCTAAATTTTTCTTCTTCGTCTTGGAGATCAGACCATTCCGATAATAATGAACTAAAGGGATCCAAGTTCTGAGCAGCTTCGTCTGACCAATAATTATTTTGCATAAGTCGATGTTTTGATTAATTCGTTTGCTTTGATGCTAACAACTCCCGTTATTCTCTTTGTTCGTTTGTTGTCTGCTTTACACTTTAAGGTTTTATTCTAGCGGAGAATGCAAATTTTGTTTGTTGGCGTTTTTTAAAGTCCATTTCGGTTAAACGTTAAGAATAAAAAGCTATAATGGGGGGGCTATACTAGCACGTTAGCTACTCTTAAAATAGAAGCGAATTATTCATTATTTTTTCCCTATCTTAACAAATAAATAAGTCTAATCATTTTATGCTGAGTGATATTATTACGATGACCTCTCTAATGTTAGGTTCAGTTATCTGGGTAGAAATTGTTCGGGACTTTTACCATGTGTTATCCCATCATTGGAGTCCTTTATATCGTCTTCATGCTTGGCATCACCGTGTATTTCGTCCTGATTTATCCCCCGTCAGTGAGGAAATTTACCGTAAAGCTCATTGGTATAATGATCTTCCAGAAGCATTAGTAATGTTGACTTTGAGCCTGATTACTGGGACAGTGTTTTTTTTTGGAAGTCTTCCCTACAGTTGGATGGCGTGGGGGGGGTCAGTTTATGCTTTAACCTTTCTAATAGGAGCGATTATGCGGGGAACAGGAGTTCCCTACGCCGATGAATTAACGGATATTACCCACCGTCAAGGGGAATTTGTTACTCTTCCTGGGGACTGGTTTGTCAATCGTCCATACCATTGGCGACACCATTTTGATAATCAAAAGGCTTATTACAGCGGAACATTAACCCTAGTAGATAAACTTATGGGAACCGCATTATCCCTAAAAAGAAAAACTGTTGCAGTCACTGGTGCATCAGGAACTTTAGGGCAATCACTCTTGAGACAACTTTATATTAATGGAGCCATACCGATTGCTTTTACCTCTAAACCTCAGTCCATTTCAATAGAAATTGAAGACAAAAAACTACCAATAAAAACATTAACTTGGCAAGTAGGTCAAGAATTAGAATTAACGAATGAGTTAGAGTCGGTTGACATTTTGATACTCAATCATGGTGTTAATGTACATCACGAAAGAACTCCGGAAGCTATTAATAAATCTTATGAAATAAATGTATTTTCTAGTTTGCGGTTAATGGAGTTATTTATTACTACCATTAAAACAAATAAAGATAGAGTTTGCAAGGAAGTTTGGGTTAACACCTCTGAAGCAGAAGTTATTCCCGCAGTTAGCCCCCTTTATGAATTGAGCAAACGAGCTTTAGGAGACCTAGTTACTTTACGTCGTTTGGATGCTCCTTGCGTGGTAAGGAAATTAGTTTTGGGACCATTTAAAAGTAAGCTTAATCCCATTGGCTTAATGTCTGGAGATTGGGTTGCTAAGCGTATTATAAAAGCAGCAAAAACTGATAATCGGAACATTATTGTCACCGTTAATCCTATCACATTTCTGGTTTTTCCTGTCAAAGAATTTTTTGTTTCTCTATATTTTAAATTATTCAGCAAAAAGGTAGATAGAATCTGAGAATATATTAGTTTTATAGAAAAAATAGCTATTAATCATCAAGGTATAAAATTACTGTTTGTCCTGCTAATTTAGGCACAACAATATTTTTTGTTTATTATTCAATACCTTGTATTATCTAATAATAGATTTATTCGATAAATTTGCTCATTTCAACTTTATTAAACTCAGTAATTTTTTTACTATAGAAAAACCTTAAACTCTTCAGAAATTACTCTTTAATCTAAAATTAAGCCACTACTACTGCGTATAAATAATAAGGAGTTAAGCTTGAACAAAAAAAACTATCTCTATATTTATCATTGCCAGTACATCCTATATTTCTAAAGAAATCTATTTTAGCATAGGTAATAAAATAATTACATTTGACTTATTTATTATAATCTTGTTCGATTACTGTATTCTCTTCAACTAGCACTAAGATAACGAGAATTTACCTTTATTTTTAGTTTAATAAAAGTCAAGTATAAATTATCAATACTCAAGATAATTGTAATTGTTTAGCGTTTATCTAGTTAAGAAAAAAGTTATTAATTTTTCATTATATTTTTGTCCGTAAAGTATAATTTTGCTAATGTTACAGTATTAAATTGTTAATATTAACGTTTTGAAAAAATTATTTGAGGATTATTTTAATTATTAATAATTTACTTATTATTAATAATATTGTAAAATCAGGCTGTGTTATGCTTTGGTAGTTTGGTAGCTTTTTACCATCATAAGTATGGTAGAGCTTAAAGTATTGAGATTAGAAAATTAGTTTTAACTAAAAAAAACTCTTTTAATTCTAACGTTAAACTTCAAAAGTAGGACTAAATTATTAATGACTAATTTTGCAATTCAAGTTAAAGATTTAAGCTTTGGTTGGGATAAAAACTCTCTTGTACTGCAATCATGTTCCCTAGAAGTTCCAGAAGGGGAATTTTGGATGTTATTGGGCACTAATGGTAGTGGAAAATCAACCCTCTTACGATTAATGACGCGACTGTTAACTCCCCAAACTGGAACTATCGCCATGAGTACCCCTGTTGGTTTTGTCTTCCAAAACCCCGATCTTCAGTTAGTTATGCCAACCGTTGGGGCTGATATCGCCTTTGGGTTAGTTCCTGAACGTCTATCCCCTATTGAAGTCCGTAAGCGTGTACAAAAGGCTTTATCAGCTGTTAACCTTCTAGAATTAGAGCGACGGCCTATTTATGCTCTTAGTGGAGGACAAAAACAACGCATCGCTATTGCTGGAGCTATTGCGCGTCATTGCAGAGTCCTTCTCCTTGATGAACCTACAGCTCTCCTTGATGTTAATACTCAATTAGAATTAGTGGTCCAAGTACAACAGTTGGTGAAAAGTCAAGGCATTACCGCTTTATGGGTAACACATCGCTTAGAGGAGTTAAATTATTGTGATGGTGCTTTTTTACTAGAAAACGGAAAAGTAATAGAAAAAGGAGATCCCAACCATCTAAAAGCTAGATTAGTTTCAGAAACTTACCCTTAGAATGAAAATTCTTTGTTAAAATCGGAGGACATTTGCATCAAAAATATCTTAAGCACATATGACAACTTTTAAAAAACATGGCTACTCCTCACAATCTTTTATTGTTAATCGATGGTTATAACATTATCGGGAATTGGACTTCTCTAAAAAAAACCCGTGATCGCCATGGTTTAGAACAGGCAAGACGAGAACTGGTAGAGTCCCTAGTCAATTATATAGCCCACAGTGGTTATCAAGCCCAAGTTGTTTTTGACTCCCAATATCGCAAAACCCCCAGTTCTTTAGAAAAATATTCCCCCAATTTGTCTATATACTTTACCGCTTGGGCGCAAACAGCTGATACATATATTGAAAAAGTCTGTGCGTCTTTTTTTCATCAAACCAGTCCCGCTCCGCCTCGATTAATTGTCGCTACATCAGATCGAGATCAACGTTTGACAGTAGTAGGATATGGCGCAGAATGGATGTCGGCTCAACATCTAGCTAATGAAATTAATCTATCCACCCATCAAGTTAGACGCAAACAACGACCTAGAAAACGTAGTCAAGGTCGTTTCTTGTTCAACTGTCTTGACGCTAAATCTCAAGCGCGCCTTGCTCGATGGCAACAAGGAACAAATTAACAATAATGACTTCCTTTATTAGGTTTCGGGAATTTATAGACAGGTTTTTGAAGAACATGCATATTGAAGAGGACCTGAGTCAGTAATTTCTAGAAAATTGATGAATAATACTATTGACATCAACAAAGATCATTGCTAAATTAATATACGTGTCAAAAACAAGCCCCCATCGTCTAGTGGCCTAGGACACCTCCCTTTCACGGAGGCGACAGGGATTCAAATTCCCTTGGGGGTATTTTTTTAAGCAAGGAGTAAAACTAAAGTTTTACTTCTTGCTCTGTGTTGAATAATAGGATCTAAACTCAAGGTTTTTGAAAAACCTCGTCTGGAGTGAAGTATTCCAGAGGTCCAGAGCTTTTTTGTCCTTATGGGGGTAGGTTTCAGTTAGGTTTTCTAACGACTCCTATAAAGATGATCGCATTAGTTTTATGGTCGCGAATTGTACATAAAAACGGACGATTAACGATCATAGTAAATTGCTCTTCTGGAAGAAATAGAGAAGTCATCCTCGCACGAATGGAACTAGTGACGGCTGACTGTGTTCCTTTCTCGTTAATCTCTACTAAAGTTTTGTGCTTCATACGATTCACATAAACTTGACGAGATGTTAGCTTAGAAAAGTTAGCTGATGACTGTTCGAATATTGTGGACATTCCTAAAGAGATTAAAGCTTTTTCCATGTCAATTTCATTGGATAAACTGAAACGGGGTAGTTTTAATTTTCCTTGTTGTTCGCGGAATTGTCCCATCCATTTTTTCCACTGACCTACTGTTAATTGTGAAACTAGGTCTTTTAGATTCTTATCTGGTCGAGGAAGGAAAATTTCCAAACTAAAGCGTTCTCCTGTGTAGGGTAAACTCACCGCTTGAAAGTCTGACGTTTCAAAATAGCGGTACTTTCCTTCACGAGACATCAATGGAAATTTTATAACCCGATCATTACTTAAGTAAAATGGCTGTTGTGTCGTGAGATGAGGATCAAATTCTATTTGCCAAACTCCTTTAAAATAAATTGCGTTGACTAAAAACAGTACATCTTCATTGCTAATTTGCTCAATAATTTGGGGAATTTTTCCCAGAGTTTTGTCTTTTACCCAACGATTAATAATCCCCACTGACTCAGAACTCTCAAAATTTAAATTAGTAATTTGAGCCTGATAGTATTCTTGATTAGCTTTAAGAAATTGATAACGAAAGGAAAATCCTTGTCTAGTCCAAAGCGAATTAGCAATTGTCAGTTGACCACGATAATCATTCGTATCTAATGATTTTTCTAGAGTCTTATTGGCATGATTAAAAGCATTAAGGTTCACTCCTTTAATACCTAGTACATCAGACATTTCTTGCCGAGTAGTTCCGCTTGCGCCATTATAGAGCATAGATAAAGCTAAAGCTAAACTAACAGGAGAAACAGCAATATTTTGTTCTGAATTTTGTCTGGCTAGGGTAGAAAAAAGCTTAAAACCAAATTTCATCTGAGCATTTACCAGTTTGTCCTTGCCCAAAGACTTGTTCGGAAAAAATATCTTTGGGGAAACTTCTTGTAGTGCTTGAGCGTCTGCTAATATGCTGAAGACCTGAATCTTAGACGAAGGAATAAACCAAATCAAGAGGCATAAACCTAGAAATCCGAAAGTTGTGATCAAAGTTTTTCGATTCGTCATCACTATCACTCCTATTTACCACACAGCAATGTCTGAGTAAACCTACTCCAGGGCTTCTTGACCTGTGCCTTTTAGGTAACTCTATACTTTATTAATGAGATTTTTAGACAAAGCATTCTTATTTCGAAGATATACTCGATTGCTAAACATAAACCCTTAGAATTGTAAACAAATAATTCTAACCGTTAAAGTCACACTTAAGTTGGGGACAAGGAACGGAGGTAAGCTAAAGACCGTGAACATCGCAGAAATTATTCAAAAGGGTGGGGTGGCTATGGGCCCGCTCCTCTTCTTGTCGGTACTAGTATTAAGTACTATTATTGAGCGCTCCTGGTTTTGGGTAAGATTTCTCCTTAAAGAAGGGCAAATACTTAATCGAATCATGGATACCGCTGCTAGAAACTGGGATTTGGTTCCCAAGATTGCTAGAGAATACCGCAATCACCCTATGGGCAACTATCTTTATAGTCCCCTGAGATTGACTAATCCTGATCCTGAAGTCTTCCATTTAGCTTTAGAATCAGCTGCCGACGATGAATTGGCTCTCATGCGTCGAGGGGATAAGGTACTAGAAGCCGTCATTGCGCTGTCTCCTCTTTTGGGGTTGTTGGGTACAGTATTAGGACTAATTGGTTCTTTAAGTTCAATTCAGATTAGTGATCTCGGAACAGCCTCAACGGCTGGAGTTACCCTAGGGATCGGGGAAGCCTTAATTTCAACAGCAGTTGGTTTAATTGTGGCCATTGTTAGTTTAGTTTTTTATCGCATTTTTCAAGCCTTATGGTTCAATCAAGTGAGAGTTTTCCGTAAAACGGGCAGTGAATTGGAGGTCATTTATCGTCAACACTGGTTAGAAATAGACGATGATCGTTATTCTATAAGTACCGATTCGGAGCCTTCCGAAACAGCTGACCACTAACTTCTTTGATCTTAGTAAAGGTACTTATGACACAGGCCACTGGACAAAAACTAAAAAGTCAGAAAAATAAATCTCATGTTCACTCGCGCCCCCTAAAATTGTGGCAAGATACTTCTCTCCACCAGGAGGTTCGTATTGAAATCTTGCCGATGATAGATGTAATTTTTTGCATTTTGACCTTTTTTATTTTGGGGGCTGTGGGATTATCTCGTCAGCAGGCTATAAGCCTGGATTTACCTAAGGCTAGCACTGGAACACCGCAAATGCGAGAAATGTTGGTGGTTGGTCTCGATGATTTCGGTCAGGTATACGTGGAAAAACAACTGGTGACGCGCAACCAACTTTTTGATGCAATTAAAAACTATCACCAGTTTAATCCTAATGGTCTGATGGTTCTCCACGCTTCGGGAAATACTAGTTACAACGAAGTCATCCAAGTCCTTGATATGCTCAAGCAAGTGGGTGGTGATCGTGTCGCCCTAGCAACTTTACCAGGGGAGTCAGATCCTTCCAATAATGCTTTGAATCTGACTCCTTTGCCATCAAAAAATCAATTACCCGAGAATATTCCTAATTCCTGGCCACCAAAAACTCCGACCGGTCTAGAACAAGGATTCGGAGATTCCCCTGACATTCCTCTTAACCCTTCCTCATCAGGAGGTCCTACATCTCCTTAAACTCAACTTGCTAATTAACTCAAGTAAATAGTGTCCATCAAATATCTTTTTTAAGGATGAACTCATAAGACTAATCTTGTGAGTGAGCAACTTTCATAAAAGATAACCCAGATCGGCGATAGGCGAGTAGTTGTTCTTCCAACGCAGCAATTCGGTTATATGCTGCCGTTAGTTGAGCTGTTAGTCGGCGAACTTGAAGATCTCTTGAGAGAATTATCTCCCCTTCAGGGGAGAATACGCTCTGGTTATCACGGTCATCTGAAAGAATATCCTTGTGTTTAATCCCTAACTTCAAGGGTTTGTTAGTGATTAAAGGTTCGGTATTAGGACTCGGGATAAGATGAGAAACACAATCAAAAGATTTTTGATTGATGTTAGCAGAAACTTCTGACGGTTTTACCAAGGTGGAGATCTGTTGACTAACTTGTTCCACCATTTGATGAAGTTGATTGAATTTGTAATTAAGTTCATTAATTTGTTGCTGTAGCCCATCCATAAGAGTTCTCATAACTAACATTTAGATTTACATGTATTATCCTAGAAGTGACCAAGAAAAATCTTTACATACTCCCTATTAATTTAACGATTCGTTAACTATTCTTAGTTTAATTTTAAGAGACAAAATCATCGTTTATTTGCCATAGCTTTTTATAAGTTATTCAACAGTAATCATTGATACAATGTAAATTATGCTTAGTCGTCGTTCTTTTTTAAGAAGTGCAGGTACCCTGACACTAACGCAATTATTATCGGGATGCGACAATCAATCTACTGCACTAAGAGTTTTGTTGTTACAAGGCTCGATTCCTCCCCAGTTGTTAAAAGCTTTTCGTCAACAATTTTCTAAAGATCAGTCTCTTTCTTTCAAACCGACAGCTCAATTAAAAGATCTCTGGAAACAATTGCAAAGTTGGCAAGTGAAAAATCGAGATCCTCAAGGTCTTAAAGATTGGTTAAGTAAACTCCCCTTAATCGATAACACTTCCCATAAGATGAGCGATTTAGTCACCTTAGGAGATACTTGGTTAGAAAAAGCTATTCAGGATAAGTTAATTCAACCCCTGAGTTTAACTGAGATAGCAAATTGGCAAAAGCTGGGTTCTCGTTGGCAAGCTCTTGTTAAACGAGATGAAGTTGGAAATCTAGATTTACAAGGACAAATTTGGGGTGCACCTTACCGTTGGGGAACTACATTAATTGCCTATCATAGTGATCAATTTGAAACGTTAGGATGGACTCCAACCAATTGGGGAGATTTGTGGCGAGAAGAATTGCGCCATCGCATCGCAGTAGTCGATCAACCAAGGGAAATTATTGGTTTAACTCTAAAAAAACTTGGCTATTCTTATAATAGCCCAAATTTGTCCCAGATTCCTAACTTATCTTCGCAACTCCAAGCCCTAAACCAACAGGTAAAATATTATAGTTCTCGGTACTATTTACAACCTTTGATTATTGGAGATGTTTGGCTGAGTGTAGGTTGGTCTAGTGATATTCTACCTTTAATAGCTAAAAACCGGAAAATTAAGGCGATCATCCCCA
Source organism: cyanobacterium endosymbiont of Rhopalodia gibberula (assembly GCF_003574135.1). GTDB lineage: Bacteria > Cyanobacteriota > Cyanobacteriia > Cyanobacteriales > Microcystaceae > Rippkaea. The sequence continues at coordinate 945,815 of NZ_AP018341.1, forward strand.
AATCAGGAACCTCTATTTGGACAGATATATGGGTACAACCGAGAGCTAAAGAAAATAATATTGATCTATCGACATTGACGAAACAATGGATTGATTTTTGTTGGCAAGAATCATCAGTTAATCAAATTTCTTTATTAACTGATGGCGCCTCACCAATGATTCATACAATCCCAACAATATCCGCAAAAATAAAAACAAATCCCCTCCTATTTATTGATAAAAATATAATGAATAATTGCGATTTTATTGAACCACTATCTGAGCTAAATAAACAAGAATATAAAAAATTTTGGAAGGAGATGAGAAAATCTGAAAAAGGTGAATAATCAGGTAAAAATTGAAATGAAAAATGTCTTACTTTTACTTATTCGAATATATAAACGTTCGATTTCTCCTTTATTTCCTCCAAGTTGTCGTTTTCAACCTACTTGTTCTCAATATGGCTTAGAGGCTGTTGAGAAATTTGGCGCTATCAAAGGAACTTGGTTGACAATGAAAAGAATTTTACGCTGTCATCCTTTGGACCCAGGAGGTTATGATCCTGTTCCTTCACTAGAAGAAAATTTAAATAGAAAGTGACATTAGTTTTTGATAAAAAAATCTGCCTAATTTTTGGAAAAGAAAAGACAGATTTAATGAACTCGACAATAGCTCTTGTTGGGTTAGAAAAATTTACTTACGCTTGATGACGAGAGTAATCATCTTGGAAACGAATAATATCATCTTCTCCTAAATATTCCCCATTCTGAACTTCAATAAGAATTAATTTAATCACTCCTGGGTTTTCTAGGCGGTGGACCGTACATTGAGGAACATAAGTGGATTGGTTAGCCACTAAAATTTTTTCCTTATCTCCACAGATGACTCTAGCAGTTCCTGAAACAATAATCCAGTGCTCACTACGATGGTGGTGCATTTGTAAACTGAGACGGTGTCCAGGACTAACTTCAATCCGTTTAATCTTATATCCTGGCCCTTCCTCTAGGGTAGTGAATGATCCCCAAGGCCGCATTTCAGTAGTACATATACCGCTATGAGAAACAGAAAAAGGGATAGATACAGAACTATTTTTATTGTTAGTAGTCTCTTTTTTATTGCTAGTAACTTCTTTTGTTTGAAGCATAATATTTATTCCTCAGATGGCAAAAAATTAAAAATTTGATAATTCTACGACATTCGTTGAATACCGTAGCACAAATCATTCAAAATAGCAGTGAGCTCGCTGTAAACAATCAAAATAAATCTAATAACAAAATTACGAAATAAATTTGTCTTAATTCTCTATTAATAAATTTATTAAAACATTATTAGGTAGTCAGCAATAACTTTAATAAGTCTTGTAAAATAGATAAAATAGACAGCAATATTATGTAGATTTTATTTTATAAAATTCTCTATATAATCAAAAGTAAAAATATTTTATATATGGTAGATATTCTTTGTTTTTTTATAAAAAAAACAAGAGCTATTGAATTTATCTAGATATTAATTCTTTAAAATTAACTAATTCACAAAAATCTAGCCTATTTTTTATTTTTATCTTGTTTTTATACAATGCAATTTACAAATCAAGTAAATATTAGAAATAACCTAATTTTAGTGATAAGCATAAAATCTAATTGTTGTTGATTGCTTGAGTATTTTTTGCTAAAAAAACTATAAATACTAGAGTGATAAACTAAAAATAAATATTAAGATTTTAATTGATAAAAATAAAAAATACTAAGCAAAATAATGTAAGTTTTTTAAACTTATTTTTGATAGATACATGATAATAACAAAATAGCTAATATCAAATCTGAGTTACTTTAATTAGATTAAGCTAAATAAAAATTTTATTTTTTCTTCTATTCTAATGCCTTTAATAAATAAGAAAAGTTTTCTGAGTAGAAACAAACTAAAATAATTTTATTCTGTAACTTCGTTTAATTAAATTTTTATTGAGACATCAAAAACAAATTTATCAAAATATTTTATCCAATAAAAGTAGTGACAATACTTTTAAAAAAAATTACTTATGAAGATGGCTAATATATAACAATATTAAATTGATTAATGAAGTTGTTAAAGTTAATTATTGTTAACTATCGACGAGATAGTTATTGTTATAGAACACAATTTATAGATTATTAATGTCTATCTATTATTAAATATTTTAATAAACTTAAAAAGTTGCTATAATACTTTTTTTATATTTTCCTGCCATAATTTTTACAAAAAAAATTAAAAGTTTCTATATTTATCTAATTTTTGAGCAATAGCTGTACTATATTGATAATTTTACCGTAGATCTTTCCTGAGTCTCTTTGTTTAAATACTTTGTAAAAATTATAAAAATAACGTTATCTATTACTATTAGAATTATATTTTTATGAGAAAATAGTCACCTGCTCGGTATTTCAATTTTCTATACAAATTCCAGTAAAACTACATTGAGCTAAATCTATATTGAGTATGTTAGCCTAAATAAAAGTAAAATTGTAAAACAGTTTTTAAAAATGCTCATTAGACATTAGCTTGTATAAAAATTTAGCTAACATAATTAGAAGAGTAAGAATTATCAAATTTGATCCGTGCCTCAAAAATCTCTTCCACAATAAGAAGCAAGAAAGGATAAACAAAATAAAAGTCAAATCAACTTCCGACAAAAACTCGTAAGAATTTTTGACATAATTATAGAAATAGAAAGGAACAAAAGTTAATATGATAATTTATATTTATTTTAAATAAAAAATAAAGTAGTAGTACTTTGGAGTTGAGAATTAATAAATGTTCTGAATCTATTAATTATTTTTTCAATTAACTTCAATTTATTATCAATATTTTTTATTATTTCTTAGATTTTTCTAGTTAAAATAAACAATTATTTTTATAATTCATAATCCAATATTTAGTCTAATTGTCTCATATTATTTTAGCTACAATAAATAGTTTTTTTACACTAGTTGGCCAATTTTAACAGTCTTGATATCCACCAATCTTATTTTTCAATAAAATTCGCTCTAAAGCACTCTTTTAGCTCGTATTTTTTCTGGCAAAATAATGATATTTTACACTTTTATTATTTTTTTATTTAACTATGATAGTATTTATCCTGGGTAAGTTATGTAAAAATTTTAAAACAAGAGACAAATAAATTTAAAAAATACAGTAAAGATAAAGAAATAGATACTGTAATTGTTTTTGACAATTAATCAGTGCACACAAAAAGTTTAGTTAAAGCTAATATAAAATAATATAATCAAGATTATAGCTATATTTTCTTAAAAATTAGAGTCCAATATTAAATCTAATAAAAGAGAAATGGTATCAGGTATTAAATAAAAACTAATATAATTCCTGTAAGGATGTTTTAATATAAATTAAGCTATAATTACTTCAATATGGAGATACGCAATAATTTCTAGAAAAAATTTGTTTATATATACCTACTAAATAGTAGAAACTTCAGTAAATTCTTTCTTATCTAAATTGGTTACTTTTAAAGTGACTTTACTCAAGTTGAATTGTTTTAAATTGGCTCCATTAAGGTTTGCTTCCTGTAATTTAACTCGGATATATTTTTTTATAAATGTAACTCATGAATAATAATTAACTTTCATTTAGTTAAAAAATAAGAGTTTTATCTAAACAAACTAGTCAAATTTAGGTAATTTGAGAGAAAGCCCTAAAACTTAGATGATTATAAATTATTGATGCTTGTTTCTTGACCATAAATTTTTTAAAGCATCTAAAGTAAAATCAAGATAAGATCTTAACCACCGTAAAAGATCTTGAGTACCTGCCATTTCCCAAATCCAATATAATAACATCGGATTTTTTCGAGCAGCTTTTAAGGCTAATTGGCTAAATATTATCCAAGTAGTTTTATCTTTTATAAAAGTATCTGCTACCTCTGTAGGAGAATCTGCGAGGAGTCCAAAAAAGGTATTTAATACCGCATTAATTCTTTGAGGAGGTAAGGTTTTTCCGGTGGGAACCATCATTCCTTTAGAAAATAACCATGTTACGGCAACATTACTTTGATAGGCACGAATTTCATTTAAATCTTTTGCTGTTAAACAATTATTTTTTAGTGCTACATCTAAAGAGCGAGTTAAACTACCCAAATTACGGACTAAAGAGCCGAAACCTGTAAAAATCAAAGGGGATTGTAAAGAAGCAGCATCCCCAATGGATAAAACTCGCTCAAAAGCTACTTGACGATCACGTTTACCCACAGAAAAGTGACCTGGAATATAACCAAACGTTGGTTTTTTCCAAACTAATTTCTCTAAATCACAGCGACGATACTCCGGTAGAATATTGAAAAAGTCTTCATACATTTCCAATAAAGATCCAGGGTTTTCAGAATTTACTTGATGATAATGAAACAAATAAATTGTCAACTCATCTCCTTTGCCTGGAAATAATTCCCAAATTAATTGTCGTCCACGGGAAATATCTCCATGAGAGTTTAACACATCTCCATATTTTGAGTTCCAAACTTTGGGAGATAATCCTTCAACAACTGCCCCAACTGTCGGACAAACACTATTAAAGGTTTGCTTGCCATTCATTTGCCAAGCAATAGGAGAAGCTGTTCCCATAGCATCAATTAATAATTTTCCCCTCACTTGTTGAGAAGTTCTATTATTTAAGTCAACTAACTGTATAGTTACTCCATCAGTGTCAATATCAGCACGAATAAATTCTGTTTTATCTAATATTTTACCTCCTAATTTAAGTATTTTTTTTCCACATAAATTTAAAAATTTAGTAGTATCAATGGCAATATTTAAAACTGTGGGAGTATGTAAAACCTTTGCTTTAAGATGAAGAGGATTATTGCCATCAAAAAATTTGTTAAATCCATCAACATATTCCCTAACAATAATACTTTCAAATTCTTCTGGAGTAAATAATCCCAAATCAATTAAAGTTTGAAATTCGGAACGGGAAATATTCCATTCTCGGTTCATCCGTCCAAAAGCTAATCGTTCTACTACTAACACTTGATAGCCTAATTGTGCCATGACCGCCGCATGAATCGCCCCTAAAGCACCACCAACATAAATAAGATCGTAAGCCATCATAGTTTCTTTGGAGGATTTTTGACAGTCAAATATGACCTGTTTGGGTTTTTGTAGGTTTCGTACCCCTTCACGCCAGCGTTTTTCCCACCAATACACCCTTTGTAAGTCTGTTTCCCCTTGGGGCATTTTTCGAAAAAAATGAACAGTTTGGGGATAATTATCTTCTAAGGACTCAAAGATTGAAGTTTTTGATAAATCGAGATCATAAATTTGGGAATATTGAGGGGGAAAAACCTGTTGAATGTCCTTGGTTAATTGATGGCAAATATTTCTCTCTGAAGGAAATGGCTTTTTTCCCCAACGAAACATTTTAAGATAAGTCGTTCGTTGAACTGACCAAAGAAAAATTGATAACTCTGTCTCGGAAATGGTAAGTCTAGTTAATATAGAATTAGAGATTACTTGCAACCGAATACCTTGGGGGGTAATCATCTTTTGTCCTACGTGGGGAGTCCATTTATCTTGTAACCAGTTAGAGACAATATCTATATGAGGTGTTGGAATTTCTAAGTAAAGGATTTCTTGCATCTCAAAATTGTTAGGGAAAAAATTAAGAAAAAATACAGAATTGACTTTTGTATAAAAAACTAAACTTATGTTCTGCTGTAGAATGACAGATACTTTTATAAAACTTTACAATTGTTTCGTATCATCATCTATATTATCTAATGCCGTAGTTGAGTTGTTATGCATTATCCCATCCCTACTAGTCTTGAAGAAATCTTTGCCCTCTGCAGTCAACCTGTTGATGAAGAAATGATTGTTGTGGCAATCGCTGGTGTTGTTAAACTTGCCCGTTCTCAGGGACAATCGTTAGATGAGTTAACCGCCGAAGTTTTACAAGATGACCCTATGCTCGATCTCGTTCAACGCCGTTGGCTGAGTAATCTTGTAGAGCAAGCATGGCAAGTGTTACCTTGAAATAAGTTGAAGGCATGAGAGTAGATGAGTGATCGTCCAGGGAAAGTTTATTTAGTAGGGGCGGGAATTGGTTCTGTTGCTTATTTAACCCTCAGAGGACAACAGTTACTAAATAACGCCCAAGTTCTAATTTATGACAGTTTGGTTGATTCTCAACTTCTCGATTTAGTCCCAGAAAATTGTCTTAAGCTAAATGTAGGGAAACGAGGAGGCTTCCCTAGTGCCAATCAAAATACCATTAATCAGCTTTTAGTGACTTATTGTCTTCAAGGAAAACAGATAATTAGGTTAAAAAGTGGCGATCCCTCAATTTTTGGTCGAGTTGACTCTGAAATTAAAGTCCTAACCCAAGCAAATTGTAATTATGAATTAGTCCCAGGGATTTCTTCGGCCTTGGCTGCCCCCTTCTTAGCTGGAATTCCTCTAACAGACAAAAAGTTAAGTTGCTGTTTCACGGTGTTGACAGGTCATAAACCGGATTTACTTAACTGGAAAGCCTTAGCCAAAATAGACACATTAGTCATTTTAATGGCAGGAAGAACATTACCTCAAATTGTCTCTCAGTTACAAAAAAATGGGCGATTATCTTCAGAACCTACTGCGATTATCCGTCACGGGGGCAGCCCTCGACAAGAGGTTTGGATCTCGACGTTAGGAGATATAGTAGATCAGGTATCAGAGGTATCTTTATCTCCTGCAGTGATTGTTATTGGCGAAGTAGTTGGTCTAAGAAATGTGGACTTTTCTTACAGTCCCCTTGCAGGACAAACGGTTTTAGTTACCCGTGCAGCAGGACAATCAAATCAGTTTAGTATGTTGTTACAACAACAGGGAGCAAGAGTAATTGAAATGCCGGCTTTAGAAATTATTCCCCCGTCGAGTTGGAAGGGTTTAGATCATGCTATTGAGAAACTGTCTAGCTTTGATTGGCTAATTTTTGCCTCAGCAAATGGAATTAAATTCTTTTTTCAAAGATTAGAAACTTTAGGTGAAGATGCTCGGGCATTAGCAGGGATTAAACTAGCAGTAGTGGGGAAGAAAACAGCTTATGTACTAAAAAAATATGGATTAAAACCTGATTTTATTCCCCCTGATTTTATAGCTGATTCATTAGTGGATAATTTTCCAGAATCTTTAGATAATAAGAATATTTTATTTCCTCGTGTTGAAACAGGAGGTCGAGATCTTTTAGTTAAAAAATTAAAACAGCAAGGAGCGCAAGTCTTAGAAATAGCTACTTATCAGTCAGGGTGTCCTAATAAGATTGATTCTAAAGCTTGGGAAGTTTTACAACAAGAGAAAGTTAATATCATTACCTTTACTAGTTCCAAAACTGTTCATAATTTTCATCATTTAATCTCCCAGCAGTTAGGGAGGATATCACAAAAAAAAATATCATCCATTCTAGCTAAAATTATTATCGCATCTATTGGACCTCAGACCTCTAAAACCTGTTATGAGCTTTTAGGAAAAACTGATATTGAAGCCAGAGAATATACCTTAGAAGGATTAACAAAAGCGCTAGTAGCAAAAATAGGAAATGGGCAATACTAAAAAATTAAATTAGGCTTAAATATTCCTATAAACGTTTTGGATATCTTCTATTTCTTAGGTAGAGATTATTAGCCTTAAAAAAAATATGATTAGCATTGTTGAACTTTCAAGAGATGTCATTAAGAACATGGTTCAAAACTTCTTTAACCTTTTTCGATAAACTGCTGGCTAAATCAACTGATATTGAGATACTTATTGACTTAGCAATTAAAATGATTGATAGAAATATTAATGTAAGATTTCAAGATAGAAGCTGTGATATGTTCCTTCAATTAGTTCGCTACAACTATTGATTTTAAAAATATCAACTTAGTCTTCCATGATTTTCTTTACTTCCTAGTAAAAATTTTATCTTTTGTGATTTATCTAGAGAAATTATGTCTTCAATTGTCTTATTTAAGTTATTTTTCTCACTAGTACTTCTCGGGAACGGTTAGCCGCTCAATTCAATAGTTGAATCGATAACTTGATAGAGAAACAGGTAAAAAGCTATAGATTTGATAAATCAGTCTCTATTAATTTTAATCAAGTTATTCTTATGAACTATTTGCTCTATAGTTAAGGGTAAAACAAAGCCTGCCTAAGCGCCATTTCAATTGGGCTGTTTAAACAAACTTAGTTTCTAAGCTATCAAATTTTACGCTGATTCTACGAGATTTAAAAATAGGATTATTATCCCTCAATATTTAAGTCAAAATACAACAAGGTTGACAGTTATATAAAATAGTAATAATGACCGCCAACAATTAAGACTATGATGATTGTTTAAAAACAACAGGACGCAAAGTTAACCTACCCTTTGCCCTAAATCCATATAAAGTTTTTCAGGTAAATAAGTATACGCAATAACTTGAGCACAAAAGTTGACAAAACAGTTCGAAACACTTTGATCTCTTGAATGTTCAATCTGTAAGATATTTTTATGTTAGTTATTAACCGTTTCAATTTAAAAACGCTTATGAAGCAAAAGTTTATTAGTCAGTTTCACTAACTTTCAGTTCATCTTCTATTGAGGATAAGTAACTAACTGAAGTTTTTTTAGATATAACTTTTTAAGGAGTTATTGAGTGATATATACTCGGTTCCCTGATAATTTGCTAATTATATCCTGCTTTAACTTAGGAACTAGATTATGGTCATCTACAACCGAGTGTAGTTTGTCTACTTAAATGTTATTCCACGGAACTTTAGTCATATCCAACTAATCCTTATAAAACTTGGTATATTCTCTGTGCGAGTTTGGAGAAGGATTTCTATTTTAGAAAAATCAGTAAAGCCAATTACTATCATCTCTCTTTTTCAAGTTATTAAAAAACATCATAGCAACATCATTGTCCAGGACATAAAATACAAAAGACGATTATAATTTACCAGATCAGGAAATACTTTTTTACAATTTAGTTATTCAAATTTTTGACAGAAGTAGTCCAAATGACAAAGTACTTCCGTGAGATCGAGACGAGATTTTATGTTCATAGCACCAGATTTCAATAAATGTTGTTTCTAGTATAGAGCTGCTACTTTCCTTTCTCTCTATAAATTATCCTCGAACCCACGTTGACTTTATTGATAAACTTCCATTCCTTCACAAGAACAAACTAAATTTCTGTCTCCATAAGCATTGTCAATACGTCCTACAATCGGCCAAAATTTATATTGTTTTGTCCAAGGTGCAGGATAAGCAGCTTGTTCACGGGAATAGGGACGGTTCCACTCACCACAAATTACCGTTTGTGCGGTATGGGGTGCATTTTTTAGAGGATTATTCTCGGGATCAATAGAGCTATTTTCGATAGCTTCTACCTCTTTATAAATAGTAATCATGGCCTCGCAAAAACGGTCCAATTCTTCCTTGTCTTCGCTTTCGGTTGGTTCGATCATCATCGTCCCAATAACCGGCCAAGACACCGTAGGCGCGTGAAAACCGAAGTCCATCAACCGTTTTGCAATATCATCCACTTCCACCCCAGCGCGTTTCTTCAGAGAACGTAAATCGATGATGCATTCGTGGGCAACACAACCGAATGTCCCTTTGAACAAAATAGGATAATAACCCTGGAGACGTTCGGCTATATAATTAGCGTTCAAAATAGCTACTTTTGTTGCCTCAGTCAATCCTTGAGTCCCCATCATAGCGATGTACATCCAAGAAATCACACAGATACTGGCGCTACCCCAAGGAGCCGCCGAAATTGCCCCAATAGATTGTTCTGCTTTATCATTGTTGTCATTTGGATTTGTGTATTTTTCTATGGCCACACTGGGTAAGAAAGGCACTAAATGAGATTTAACACCAATAGGTCCCATTCCCGGTCCACCGCCACCATGAGGAACACAGAAAGTTTTGTGTAAATTGAGATGACAAACATCAGCCCCAAAGTCTGCCGGACGACATAACCCAACTTGGGCGTTCATATTCGCCCCATCCATATAGACTTGACCCTTGTTACGGTGAATAATATCACAAATTTTAATAATTTCTGTTTCAAATACCCCATGGGTAGAAGGGTATGTTACCATCAGAGCACCTAAGTTTTTAGTGTATTTTTTCGCTTTTTCATCTAAGTCGACAGTGTCGATATTGCCATCCTTATCGCATTTTACGGCAACAACTTTCATGCCACACATTACTGCACTAGCGGGGTTTGTTCCATGAGCAGACTCAGGAATTAAACAAATATTGCGGTGTCCTTCTCCTCTATTTTGATGATACTTCCGGATAACTTGTAGCCCCGCATATTCTCCTTGTGAACCCGCATTTGGTTGCAAAGAAATACCTTCAAATCCTGTAATTTCCCCTAACCAATTTTTTAACTGTTCAAATAAAATTTGATAGCCTTCTGTTTGGGATAGCGGGGCAAAAGGATGAATTTTTGCAAATTCTGGCCAAGTGACGGGAAACATTTCGGCGGCTGCATTCAACTTCATGGTACATGACCCCAAGGGAATCATCGACGTATTCAATGCTAAATCCTTGGTCTCTAGTTGATGCAGATATCGCAGTAATTTACTCTCAGAATGGTAGTGATTGAATACAGGACTAGTTAAGTAGTCTGTGGTACGCCGACAGAAATCAGGCAGGTCAAACTTCACGGTTTCAGCAATTTCAGTGACTGTAAAAGAAAGTTTATCTTGGGCAGCAAAAATTTGCCATAAATCGATAATATCTTGTACAGTAGTGGTTTCATCCAAACTAATACCCACACATCCTTCATCTACTAAGCGTAGGTTAATTTTACGAGTTTGAGCTACTTTAATCACAGCCAGTGCACTGGCACTGCCTACTCCTATCCGAATAGTATCAAAGAAAGGTTCATCGTCAACACTGTAGTTGAGACGTTTTAGACCTGCGGACAAAATTACGGTTAGTTGATGGATGCGTTGAGCGATAGCTTTAATTCCTTTGGCACCATGATACACTCCATACATTGATGCAATCACTGCGAGTAAGACTTGGGCGGTACAAATATTACTAGTAGCTTTGTCTCGGCGAATATGTTGTTCTCTAGTTTGTAATGCTAATCGTAATGCGGGGTTTCCTTGAGTATCCTTTGACAGCCCGACGATACGCCCCGGAATTTGCCGTTTATGGGACTCTCGTGTGGCAAAATAAGCTGCATGAGGGCCACCATATCCTAAGGGGACACCAAAGCGTTGGCTGCTTCCTACGGCGATATCTGCCCCAATTTCGCCAGGGGGTGTTAATAACGCTAAACTCAAGAGATCAGCCGCGACGGTAACTAACCCTTTCATTTTATGAACTTTATCAATAAAACTACGATAATCGTATATGATTCCATGAGTTGCCGGATATTGAAGTAAAGCCCCAAAAATAGGAACTTCAAATTCAAAGAAGCGATGGTCGTCCACAATAATCTTGATTCCTAATGGATTTGCCCTAGTTTTAATGACCTCGATGGTTTGAGGATGACAGTGACTAGACACAAAAAAAGCATAAGCGTCTTTGTTTTTGCACAGTCCATAACTCATACTCATAGCTTCTGCTGCTGCGGTTCCTTCATCAAGTAAGGATGCGTTAGCAATTTCAAGTCCAGTGAGTTCCACTATCATGGTTTGGAAGTTAAACAATGCCTCAAGTCTTCCTTGAGCAATTTCAGCTTGATATGGAGTGTAAGCAGTATACCAACCTGGATTCTCTAAAATATTACGTTGAATAACAGGGGGGGTAATGCAATCATAATAACCCATCCCAATAAATGAGCGATAAATTTGATTTTTAGAGGCAATTGATTTTAATTGGACCAATGCAGCGTATTCGCTCTGGGAAGCGGGTAGTTTTAGCGGTTGACTCATGCGTATACTGTTGGGAACAGTAGCTTCAATCAGTTGTTCTAAGCTGGAAAAGCCTAACACCTTAAGCATTTCTTTGATTTCCTCTTTATTAGCTCCTATATGCCGCTTGACAAAGGAATCTGTTGTTTCAAGATTGTTTTCAATATTTTCTATGGTTTTACTAGGGGTTAATTGAGGGTTTGTCGTAATATCCAAGTTAGGCATATTTAGTTAAATCGGATTTGCTATTTTTTTAAAATGATCTTAGAAATTTATTGTAAGCTGTGGTTACAAAGGTTTGCAATGTGAGAGTATATTTTTTGTATGATGGATTTAAAGAAAAAATAAAAAGCAATATAAGTTAAATTTACATGTTGATTCCCAATTATAAATTTAAAAGCTTTATATACAAATTTTCTAAATAATTCCGAATTTTTATAGATAAAATTTTAAAATTTCTAGCTGGAAAACAACTTATTACCTTGAGAATCTCTCTTTTTAAGAAAAAATAACTATCAGAATAAAACTCATTATTAATGATAATTATAGTGTTATGCTTATTGCTTCTTATAAAGATTATTTAGATTGTAGATTTAACAAAATAATTTAATCTTAAATATTAAGAGACTCCCTAAAATCTTGATATGAGTTTTAAGTGACAGTATTGGGTTCATTCATAAGTTAAACTTTTAATAAATTACCGGGAATTGCGAGGACTATGATCATGGTTAATGCTAATTATTAAAAATTATTAATACTCACTTGAATATCAACCTTTACTAGTAACATCTTGACGGATAAATCTCAGGTTTTCTGCTTTTGTAAAAGATTATAATCGAGGTAATTTCGTTGAAACAGACTTTTATGCTCGAGATTTAGTAAAATACTCTCTTTGAGAGTGCTAATTCATGAGGTAGCCCTACTCTATTAACTTATGCTAATTTTTAAAAAATTTTGTTAGAAGACGCATTTGCTGCCAATATCATTCTTAATGGAGTGATTATTGATTAACAAATTTTACTGATGTTTTATATAAGTTCTGGTACTGAAAAAAATTATGTGTGTTTGTGACAAAAACCAACCCTATCAGCGGGTAAAATGCCAAGATCTCTTATATTATCCCTAAAGTTAAAACCATGAAGAATCCCCAGACACTATCAATGCGACTGAAAATTTTTGCCATAAATGAAGAATAATTAATCAAAAAATTTCATCAATAACTCAGAATTACCTACTTTATTAGATAGAAGCGACAGAACAATTTTCCATCACCGCATAGGTTTCATTGACTTGTAAATGACTTGTTATTATAGAAACAAATCACCGGTGACTACGGGACAATTACTTCCTACAGCACTGTAAGTTCTCACAATGTTTAAGCAACTCACTTCAATGGAACGGTTCCCAGGAAAATGACCTTCTTCTACAATCAATCGTAAGCCGTGAGAATAATAATTTGTCTTTTTCTTAACCGATAAGATACTAATATATTGCTCTTCTTAGGTTTTTTGTTTCTCAGTGCTAGTTTTTACTACTTTAGCCGATTATATGGTTTTTTTAGTTTTAGTTCCGCTGGTTTCTATTTTTTCAGTAGCCATAATTTTAATATCCTTGTTTCTAGTGCCACGAAGTAGCTAATTAAAGGTTAAGTTAAAATAACTATGCTCTAATTTTTAACAATTATCTCTATTGTTGCACGTTTCTATTGTCGCATTTTGTTATGTTAAAGTATTTAGAGTATAGCTCCTCTCCTCAAACTGCTATAAGAGTCTGTAATAGTGTTTATTGTTCTAGAGTATTGTTCTTTTAAACTATGAATGTTAGTACTTTCCATCTTAACGCCCCTTTTAAACCTCAAGGAGATCAACCTAAGGCAATTACCGAACTAGTTACTTCAATACAAGCTAAAAATCGATTTCAGACACTATTGGGAGCGACAGGAACTGGGAAAACTTTTTCTATCGCTGCTGTCCTTGAACAAATTGGCAAACCAACTCTAATCCTGGCTCATAATAAAACATTAGCAGCTCAATTGTGCAATGAATTACGGCAATTTTTTCCTAACAATGCTGTGGAATATTTCATTAGTTATTACGATTATTATCAACCGGAAGCTTATATTCCTGTCAGTGACACCTATATTGAAAAAAGTTCTTCTATGAACGATGAAATTGATATGTTGCGTCACTCCGCAACTCGTTCTTTATTTGAACGTAAAGATGTGATTGTGGTTGCTTCTATTAGTTGTATTTATGGCTTAGGAATACCTTCGGAATATCTCAAAGCGGCAGTTACTTTAGAAGTCAGTAAAGAAGTGGAGCAACGTCAATTATTACGGGATTTGGTTGGGATATATTATTCTCGTAATGATCTTGACTTACAACGAGGGAGATTTCGGGTCAAAGGGGATGTTTTAGAAATTGTTCCAGCTTATGAGGATAGGGTAATTCGGGTTGAATTTTTTGGGGATGAAATTGAGGCAATTCGATATCTTGATCCGGTGACAGGAGATATTTTACAAAGTCTAAAAAAAATTAATATTTATCCTGCTCGTCACTTTGTAACTCCTGATAAGAAAATTGAATCTGCCTGTCAACAGATTCAAGCAGAATTAGAAGAACAAGTTGAAGTCTTAGAAAAAGCAGGAAAATTACTAGAAGCACAAAGAATTAATCAACGAACTCGTTATGATCTAGATTTATTACAAGAGGTGGGATATTGTAATGGGGTCGAAAATTATTCCCGTTATTTAGCCGGAAGAAATGCCGGAGAACCTCCTGAATGTTTAATTGATTATTTTCCTAGAGATTGGTTACTGGTTATAGATGAATCGCATGTTACTGTTCCTCAATTGCGAGGGATGTATAATGGCGATCGCTCTCGTAAACAAGTGTTAATTGAGCATGGTTTTCGTCTTCCGAGTTCTGCGGACAATCGACCTTTAAAAGCAGAAGAATTTTGGGGAAAAGTAAATCAATGTATTTTTGTTTCAGCAACACCTGGAGATTGGGAAATTGAACAATCAGAAGATAGAATTTATCAGCAAATTATTCGACCAACAGGAGTATTAGATCCTGAAATTTTTGTCCGTCCTGCTGAAGGACAAGTTGACGATTTATTAGGAGAAATAAAAGATAGAATAAAGCGTCAAGAAAGAGTTTTAGTTACTACGTTAACTAAACGCATGGCTGAAGATTTGACAGAATATTTCAAAGACCGAGGGATTTTAGTCCAATATCTTCATTCAGAAATCAAGTCTATTGAACGAATTGAAATATTGCAAGCTTTACGAAAAGGAGAGTTTGATGTTTTAATTGGAGTAAATTTATTGCGGGAAGGATTGGATTTACCAGAGGTATCTTTAGTGGTTATTCTGGATGCAGATAAAGAAGGATTTTTACGAACTGAACGGTCTTTAATTCAAACTATTGGACGAGCAGCACGTCATGTGAATGGTCAGGCTATTTTGTATGCCGATAATTTGACTAAAAGTATGATAAAAGCCATTGAAGAAACTGAACGACGTAGGGCAATTCAAATGGCTTATAACAAAGTTAATGATATTGTTCCCCAACCTATTATCACAAGAAACAGTAACGCTATTTTAGAATTTTTAGATATTTCTCGACGTTTAAAATATCAAAAAATCGAAATCGGAGAAGTTTATCAAAAGTCTGACGAATTTCCTTTGGAAAATATCCCAGAATTAATTCAAGAATTAGAAATAAAAATGAAAGAGGCTGCTAAACAGTTAGAATTTGAAACAGCAGCTAAATGTCGAGATAAAATTAAATATTTACGAGATAAATTACTAGGTCATTAACAATGTATTAAGTCGATAGTTTAGGTAAAGTTTTCGAATTACAAGAAATAACAGTGATGTCACGAATAAAAAAAGATTTGCGGTTAATCAAAACTAATGAATTAATAAGTAAAATCGTCAATTTATTGTGTATAAATTTAACGGTTAGAATCCATATATTTTAAAATATGGAGAATTCAAAACTCCGCTATTTCTAAACTTGTGACAGTCTTGTTTATATCCAACCATCTTTATTGAGTAAATCGGCAATTGCCTGTTGGGGATTATGGCTTGTGTGAGAGACTTTTTGACGTGCATCGGTAATTAACCAATCGAGGGCTGCCGCTTGGACGTCGATAGAGGCTCCTGTTTTGTCTACACAATAACGACCAAATACCAATTTATCCATTAAACGCACTCCCGGACCAAGGCGAGAATATTCAAAAATAACGCTGTTGTCCACTGTTGCGCCGCTACAAACCCGACAATTGGGGCCAATCATACTCGGACCAATAATGGTTGCTCCATCTTCAATATGGGTCATTGCACCAATATAAACTGGTCCTTGAATATTCACTTTATCCCAGTTAACTAAGACGTTGAGTCCAGTATAAATCCCTGGCTTAACTTCCACCCCAGGAATAGCAACATTTTTAATCTCTCGTAGTAAAACACCACGAATGGCGTGCCAGTAATCAGGGACTTTGCCAATATCTACCCATTCAAAGTCCATATTAACCGCATAGAAGGGCGCACCTTTTGCCACTAATTGGGGAAACAATTCGCCCCCAATATCATACTTTTGATTGGGAGGAATATAATCGATAATTTCAGGTTCAAAGATATAAATTCCCGTGTTGATCTCAGTGCTAATTGCTTCCTCAATTGAGGGTTTTTCTTGAAAAGTTTGAATGCGTCCCTCTTCATCGCTAACTACCACACCGTAACTAGAAACCACTTCTTTAGAAACTGATTTAGTAACGATCGTGGCAATTCCTCCCTTTTCTTTATGTTGTTTAACTGTGGCTGTCAAATCTAAATCAATTAAGGTATCCCCACAAAGTACCACAAAGGTATCGTCAAAAAAAGGATTAAAATCTTGAATTCGCCTCAATCCTCCAGCTGAACCTAGTGCATCCCCAACTAAATCTCCATTATCTGCAATATGACCTTCGAAGGAATAGCCAATCTGTACACCAAACCGTTGTCCATCACGGAAATAACTTTCAATTTCTTCAGCTAAATGACTCACATTGACCATGATCTCAATAAAACCGTGTCGTCGCAGGAGTTCAAGAAGAAACTCCATTACTGGTTTTTGGAGAATGGGAATTAAGGGTTTAGGGATGGTATGGGTAATTGGACGAACACGAGTGCCTTTCCCGGCGGCCAAAATCATGGCTTTCATGAATGTTATTTCCTCAATCACTGTCACAAGTGTCTAGGATGACAATGCTAAGTTTACCATTTACCATTTCAAAAGCTTAGGAAGTTATGATCGAAGGACTTGTATTTTTAGGTCTTGATAAAATTCTTCTTGGGATAATTCAACCTTAGACTGGGAACATAACAGCAATAATGCCCAAAAAATTCCTACACGATCATGCTTAACTTCAGGAGCACTGGGGGACTTTATTTCATGCCAACAAGTTAATAATTCTTCTAATTTTATCCAATTTTGAGTTTGGACAAACTCTGATAATTGCTTTTGAAAAAACTGTTCTAATTGTTGGGCTAATTCAGTTAAATTCTCTTGATGAGCCAGTTGAGTCACAATTTCTGTAACTTCTTGACGAGAAACATTACGAGGTTGTTTACTTTGTCGAAGGGTATTAGGTTTGGGACAATCCAATTCCTCAGCGATTTCTTCAATATGGGTAATAAGTTCGGAGAGAGTGACACAGCGTTGACTAGGAGGAGAGGCAGCAGTACGACGACGGAGTTTTTGTTCTAAGTAGGGGGGTAAGGAACGATTAGAAAAATCTTGGGTAATTTCATTAAAATTTAACTCATCTTCTTCTTGATCTTGTGCTGATTCAAGTTTTTCGAGGGTGTCGGCCTTGAAGCGTACCAACATCGAGGCCCAAAGAAAAGCTTGTCCGGACATTGGTAAGTTATTCTGTTGATAGCCTAGATCCAAATCATGGTTCATGCCTGATTCATCTAAAAAGCGATCGATTACATCAATCACTTGGACATTCCAGGGATCAATATCTCCCTGTTGTGCTAAATCAATTAAGCTAGCGATTGTCTTACTGGCTAAGGATGTAGTCATAATGAAGTTGAAAAGTTTAGAGATTCCATTCACCTGTATTTGAGAGAACAGCCTAAGCTGCTCTTATTTTCATAATGTCTGAGGAATGACAAAATCGTCTTGGGTTTGATGCCTAATGAATGCCTGCAATAGGGGAAAGTTCCGCAATTATCTAAATTTGCACTTATCTAACAATAGAGTCAATGGCTTCTACTAACTGTTCTATTTCAGCCGGAAGGGTAAAGTAATGAATACAGGCTCGAATACAGTCGGGATAATAGAGGGTTCTTAGTAAAAAACCTTTTTCTTCCAATTCCTGAACTAACTGTTTATGAGCAAGGTTTCGGGTAACCTGAAAGGAAACTAACCCAGCTTCAGGTGCAGAGTTCTTCAAACATTTTATTCCCTCAATTTCAGATAATTCTTGCCATAAATAGGCACTTAATTGACAAATTTGTTCATAGCGTTTCTTGACTACTCCCCAATTTTTATGAACCACCAGGGCTGCTCGTAATCCTTCATATTGGGGATAGGCTGAGGAGGCTACTTCAAATTTCCTCCCATCATTTTTCCAAGCCATAGGTTGTCCATTCCCATTAACATCAATCCCTCGCCAACCAATAAACGTTGGATTTAAGTAATCGAAGCTTTCGGGTCTAATATAAAGTCCACCAACACCCACTGGACCGCAAAACCACTTATGGCCAGTAAAAGCATAAAAATCTACAGCCGAAGCAGCTAAATCTAGGGGTAGACAGCCAGCTGACTGGGCCGCATCGACTAAAACTTTGATGGGGCGATCACTCTGAGCAAAATGATGACAAACATTGACAATCTCATCCAAGGGTAGCACTTGTCCTGTATTCCAGAGTAAATGGCTGAGGATCACTAGTCGGGTTGTGGGGGTTAAATAGTTCCGAATTACGGTAGTGGGGTTTCCCTGATTAAGGGTTTGTAGGATAGGACAGATTGCAATTTCCACCCCAAAACGTCGAGCAATTTCTTTGACAATGGCAATGATTCCAGGATGCTCACAATCGGTTACTAAAATGCGATCACCTTTTTGCCAATTAATGCCCCAGAGAACAATATTACATCCTACGGTAACATTTTCAGTCAAGGAGATTGTTTGAGGAAATACACTAAATTCTTGAGCTAATTCTTGTTTTAGTAAAGCTTCCTTTTGTTGTAACCAACTATTAACTCGTAGGGAAAATGGTCCTTTCTGTTGCAAAAAATTGTGAGCATCAATAATGGCTTCTAAAGCTGAACGGGGTAAGGTTCCTTGTCCTCCAAAATTAAAATAAACCTTGTTGTTTAGGCTAGGAAATTCCTGTCGTTGCTGTTCTAAGAGGGAGGTAATCTCTTGGATGTTTATCATTGGCTACCCAACATTCACAGTGAGAAAAAATCTACAAGGCAAATAGGACATAGATGGTTAACGTTAAAATGTCTTTATTGCTCTTAGTTTATATTTCTAGGATACTAGAAAAGTTTTGAGTGATCTTCAAATCTAGTAGCTTTTTCTAAAAGCAGAAATATTACGCTCAAGCAAAGATAGCTACTTTTTCTCTGTTTTTATCTATCGCCTTTTTTAGCTTTATGTTTTATCGTCAAACTCAAGAATGCTGCTAACTGATATCCTCTTACTCGATTATAAACGCTGTCAACGGCGCGCCTTTCTTAATGTTTATGGTGATTACCTTGAAAAAGATACTGAACGGGACTTTTTACTAAAGTTACGTGAAGAAAATCAACTTCATATTACCTCAACTCTGGAAACATTTTATCCCCATTATCAAAAGCCTCAATATAAATCGAGGAATTTGACAGATCAGGCAAAAGCGACGGAAGCTTTGATGAAACAAGGCATTAGCTGTATTTATAATGGAACACTGTTTGAATCTCACGAATTTAGGGAACAGTATCATCCTCACTCGACTCTAACACTGTTCCCAGATCATTATGAGTTTAATTGTCTAGGAAAGCCCACATTATTAGTAAAACACCCTGGACAGTCAAAATTTGGGGATTGGTTCTATTCTCCTGTAAGTATTTATTTAGGTCGTCGTCCCAAACCTGAATATAAAATTGTTGCCACATTTTATGCCTATCTCCTAAGCAATCTTCAAGAAACCCCTCCCCCAGCGCCAACGTTGATTTTACGCCAACATAACCATTATGAAGTGGATCTGGTCCAATGGTTGCCAAGACTTCAGATAACGGCTACAGACTGTTTGGAAATGCTCACCCAATCTCAAGAGCCAGAAGTGTTTATTTCTCGTCAACGATGTAATTTGTGCCATTGGTATAAACATTGTTATGCAATTGCCCAATCTCAACAACATTTATCATTAGTTCCAGGGGTAACACCAAGTCGTTATCAGTCTTTGTTGAACATAGGGGTGGAGACAGTGAAATCTTTGGCCGATATTTGTCCTGTGAATATCAGAGAAGTCATGGAT
This sequence comes from cyanobacterium endosymbiont of Rhopalodia gibberula, assembly GCF_003574135.1. Classification (GTDB taxonomy): domain Bacteria; phylum Cyanobacteriota; class Cyanobacteriia; order Cyanobacteriales; family Microcystaceae; genus Rippkaea. The sequence goes on from NZ_AP018341.1 coordinate 966,179, forward strand.
TCTGATTTGGCTAACCAACTTCAACAACAAGCCCAAGCGATAGTAGACAATCGGGCGATCCGAAAATCCCAGTTTCAAAGCGATATTCATGGATTAATTCCTACCCGGGAATTTGAGTTATATTTCGATATTGAAGCTGAACCAGAACGGAATTTAAATTATTTATTGGGGGTATTATTGGTAGAACACTCAACCCAAACAGAGACATTTTATCCCTTATTGGCAGAAAGTCCTGAATACGAGCAGCAAATTTGGCAACAGTTTCTTGATTTAGTTAGCCAATATCAAGATGCTCCTATTTTTCACTTTTCTGAGTATGAGGTAGAAACAATGAAACGGTTAGCTAAATTATACCAAACTCCTCAATGGCAACTCGAACGTTTGTTATCCCGTTTTGTTGATCTTCATCACCATGTTATTACCTCTGTAATTTTACCTGTGGAAAGTTATTCTCTAAAATCTTTGGCCAACTGGATTGGATTTCATTGGCGTGACCCTGGTATTAGTGGAGATCAATGTGTTTGTTGGTATGATCAATGGTTAAAGACAGAAGATCGCACCTTATTATCCTCTATTTTGCGTTATAACGAAGATGATTGTCGTGCGACTTTTTATCTCAAAAACTGGTTATTAGAATTTCTTGGTTAAAGATTTCGAAGAACCAATGTAAAAATACTCTAAACTTCTTTGATCTAGCTCAATAATTATTCATGAACAAGACTAATTTCTGATGAGCAATGCCTTTGTTTTTAAAGTTATGTAAATATTTTTTACAATTTCTCAGTTTGGTTATCTAGATTACCGGTTTTTTGAGGACGTCAATGTTATCCTCAAATTAAGGACAGGCGTTAAGATAATGAGGCCCATATGCCCATATGATTTCCCTTCTAACGCTTTTGCCGACCCCAGTGCTCAGAAGGTGATTTGTTATGATGCTCCCAGTTTTTCCTCTCTTATTTTTTGTAACCTCCATCGGGAGTATTTTGTGGTATCAACGTACAGATAATGATATTTTTGGAGTTTTAGCCGCTGCTAGTGCATTAACTTGTCTAATTTGGGGATTAATCATTGCCCATTGGTCAATTCATTTGGTGAGTTTGATTATGTTGCTAAGGTTTGGATCGCCTGTTTTTAATGCTATTCAAGTCAAAGTGAGCGACAAATAAGTTTAGGATCACCAGGGAAAAGTAAAAAGCTGTTGGAATTTAGACTTTTTATGTCTCATCAATCCAACAGCTTTGGTCTAAAAAAACAGATTAGTCTTCGCTACCTTCAGCGTCTTCAACACCGGGAGTAATTTCTTCGGTGGTCGGTTGAATGCTATCTTCAACCTTTCCATCTTCTTCAGAAGGACTAGAACAAGCTCCGATGATGATGGCTAAACTAAGAGCGAAAAATAACTGCATTGTTTTCGAAGGCATAGGTATTCTCCTAAAAGAATCTTCTAAAGCTCCTATTGTAGATATAAATACTTATTTTTTTCAATAACAGAGATTGACAGAATGTAATACACAGTCCTAATGACTCCCGTTGAAAGATGATGATTTTGACTATTGACTCAGCTTTTGACATCCGAAAAATTAAATGATCTAGTTAAGAAGATATCTACAGTGAATTTTATTAATGATATAAAAACTGTAGTATAGTGAGCAAAACCAGTCAAGAATAATACTTAGACTCATAAAACCAGTTCTCAAAGTTAAAAAGTATAAAATATGCTAAAAACTTCTCTAGAGTGTAGTTTTTTTTAAAATGGCGGTTTATCCTAAGTATATTTATTCATTCTTCTTTAGTTGCTACGAGAAAGGAATATCTTATGAAAATCATCCGGATAATGTTTTTACAAAGAGTCAGTAATTTTTACGTTCTGACTATAGATTTAAAGCCGGTTTGATGCTAGTGTGTCCGTTTCCTTTTTTATATTAAATTAACTTTATGACTTAAGGAGTTTGATTAGTGGCGATAGGATGAATTAAAAGTTTAGTCAGAAGGACAGCTAAACAAAAAATTTTGTTTAGTTTAGATTAAGATTCGTCGTTTAATTTTTGCTAAAGACGGTAAAACCCTAGGATTTGATTTTTTATTTGAAACTTGTACAAGTTTGTTACGTAAATGAGGGAGTTTATAACTCAAACAAGTATTAATCGTAAAGACAATTAATAATTAAGGCTCTTTCAGACTAGCTATGACAAAACCACAGTAAACAAAGTATGAAAGTATTGCTTTGTAAGCTTTCTACAACTCCCTACAATTTCTCTTCTCTAGTTAAAGAATAACTTGGCTCAGAATATATTGCAGACGATCATAGTCGTCTTTCAGTAAGATACTCAAATTTCGTCCGACTTTAACTAACCAATCCCGTTCAGCTTTTCGTAATAGATAAATCTCTCGTATTGTAGCAGCAATTAAGGCTTCAGGTGGAGCATCTTTGACTTGTAGTAGAATGCGTAAAAAGTCTATTTTGTCACTAAAGTGAAGAATTTCCGCTGGTTGACATAGATAGACCCCCTGATGAATTTGGGGCGGACGAGGGGGTAAATATTGATAAACTCTTCCAGAAGTTTTTCCATTACTATTGACTCCATGATCAGGAGTTTCAAAACCAACAATGGTGGTGCGAAACTCTGTTTTTAGCATCCCAAAAATTTGGGGTTGCTGCTCGCGTAAATCTGTCAAAGATAATCCTAATGCTCGCGCTCGATGCACTGAATCAACGGGTGAAGTAGTGGCATAAGTGACAATCCCCAAAATTTTATTTCCTGATTCTTCATCTAAGGATTTAACCCAACTGCCAAAAGCAGGCATCACCGGAAAGTTTAGTTCTTCAGGTTCGAGGCATTGAGCTAAAAATTGAGTGGTTGATGTCTCAATTACTTCAGCAATATGACCCGGTTGACGATTATCTGTTGTAAATCGGAGTAGGGGAAGACGCATAAGCTATTCATTATCTAAATTTTTAAGACAAAAGTGTGAGCCCCATTTAACTAATCTTAAAGGAGCTCACTACAAACATACAATTAATGCTATTTCTTCTTTTTAGCGGCTGTGGGATCCAATGCTTCTAATTCGGATAGTTGGAAAGTCACGAGTTTATCCCAGTTACCTCCTTCAAATAAAATAGCAGCTTTTCCATCGCTCACCCGCTGTACAAGTCCTTCAAAGCAGTAGTAAGTATCATAAGGATTAGTAACTCGCACGGTTGTACCAGGTAAAATTATCATGATTTTTGTCTCTTTAGTAACGTTTCTCGTATTAGCTTAACATCAAAGATATCTAGTTCATAGGATGAACAACAATTCATCGTAAAGCATCGTTTCTTATTATTTGTTTTGTTTGGTTATTGTTTAAGACTCATTATTAAAGTTATAAAAAAATATTAGTTAACTGAAAAATATTTATTATTGTATCAGCAAAACTCTTAAACTTTTGATTAGCTTAATTAGTGAAATTAATTTTCCTATGAACCATAGCTGTCGAGTTATGATCTTTTGATAAAAAATTTTTTGAGCTAGATTTAAACTCTATTTAAAAATCCCTGTTAATGAGTCAGTAGTTGTCCAGGTGATATACCAGATTTAGTTTGTCAATCAATAACTAGCTTATCAAAGCTGAGTAACCTTTGTGGGAAAGACAAATTGTTTCCACTGATAGATTGACTATCCTGAGCTTCTAAAATTTTAGTATTTAATACAGAATAATTATTTATTAGATAATTTTTAAAAAAACCAACTAACTTTAGTGAATGAAGTCATAAAAAAATAAAAACCTACTACATATAGTTTTGAATATTTATATGTTGTAGGATTTTTTTTTAAATTGATTAACTTTTTTAAAAATTAAGTAAAAAATAGAAAATAATTTAATTATCTTATAAGTATCTATAGCAACATCTATTTTATTTAGATACTGTAAAATACAGTAAATAAAATTCCACACATAAATCTTATCATGAGTTACGTCTTTTTATAACTATTTAGCAAAAAATACTCTAAACCTAGGCATAAAAAAATTATTTTCTCTTCTTCAACAGATTTAATTAAATGAAATTTAACTCAAGTTTCAATTTGCGCAAATTTTTAAAAATATTAATGTTTATTTTAAAAAAAAAGAACAGACTAAGTAGAAATAACATCTTAAATGTTTATTTGTTTATAACATTGTTAGTTATTTATGGATTAATATCTTTGATTATAAAATTTTAAAAAATTATTTTTAATTAGAGCCTTTTTATAATTTTAAAAACTAAATTCTGAGAAAATTATTAATTATGCTTTGACTGATACATCATTCAATATTTGATTATTGATTTAACAAAAATTATCTTCTAGATACTCTTATAAAGAAATTAATATAACTTAATTAATTCAACTATAAAAGCTATAATAATTAGTCTTATAATAAGAATTATTATATATTTATAATTCTTATTATAAAAAATATACTTTTTATTAGTAAAATACTGATTGCTTATATTTTTCCGAATACACTTAATTTTTAAATTAACTTAATTAAATACTTAGTATCAAGATTGATAATTATACTAGATTTAAGTTATTTTATAGTTTATTTTCTTGTTTCAGATAAAATAATCTGTATTTTTACACATTAATAAATAATAGCTGTATTTACTTTTTTTAAAAAAACAAGCACAAAAAAAAGTAATTAAATACTGTTTATTTAATGTTTAGTGATTTTTCTATTTTAGAAAAATCACTAAACATTAATAAATATATGTTGTTTTATAAAACAATATTATTAAATATTAATCAATAATAAAATAAAAATTACTTTAATTAACTGATAAAGCTAAAATATAACAAGCAAAATCGACAAATCAATCAATAAGGTGGATTTTTACTTATGGAATGTTAGATAATGGAATCTAATAGCTTAAACAGTTTAATCTTTTTCGACTCTATAAAAATTTTTTACTGACTTATAAAATTTAAGTCTCCTTATTTTAGAAATTTTATTTAAAAAATAGAGATTTTTTAAAATCAAGATAGGTAATCGATTAACAAAATACAAGTAAAATAAAAATTTTACCGAGGACTTCTAACTATAGAGTCGTCATAATATCGTAACAATACTTTATCTATCTTTTTAATTCTTTTTTGAAGTTTTAAAGTAAAAAAAGCAAAGATCTAGCTAATTTTCTCACTTTTTAGTTGAGATCTTTAGCTCTAAACTGCGCTATGGACTCTTCAATTAACGTACGTTTTATTATTATTTATGTAAATCACCAAGATCCTATCAAAATTTTTTCATCCACACAACAATGTGACATGATAGATAAATCATGCTACATTCCCCAAAATACCACAATAATGAAAATATGATCACGATAGACTTCTATTGGTAACTTCTATGGCTAGAATTTCTAAAACTCCTGAATCACTTACAGGTACTCAAATTCGAGAAAAATTTCTTAAATTCTACGAAGAAAAACAACATAAAATATTACCTAGCGCATCTTTAATCCCAGAAGATCCTACCGTACTTTTAACCATTGCAGGGATGTTACCTTTTAAACCTATCTTCTTGGGAAAACAAAAACCAAACTATCCTCGGGCTACCACTTCGCAAAAGTGTATTCGTACTAATGATATCGAAAATGTGGGACGTACTGCGAGACACCATACCTTTTTTGAGATGTTGGGCAATTTCAGTTTTGGGGATTATTTTAAAGAACAAGCGATTGCCTACGCTTGGGAATTATCAACTCAAGTATTTAAATTACCTCCAGAAAACCTTGTTGTGAGCGTTTTTGAGGACGATGACGAAGCGTTTGCAATTTGGCGCGACAAAATTGGTATTCCTCCTCGTCGCATTCAAAGAATGGGGGAAAAAGATAACTTTTGGAAAGTAGGACCCACGGGACCTTGTGGACCTTGTTCAGAGATGTATTATGACTTTTATCCTGAATTGGGGGACAATAATATTGATTTGGAAGATGACTCTCGTTTCATCGAGTTTTATAATTTGGTGTTCATGCAATATAACCGTGATGCAGAAGGGAATCTAACCCCGTTAGAAAATAAAAATATTGATACAGGAATGGGGTTAGAACGGATGGCTCAAATTCTGCAAAAAGTTCCTAATAATTATGAAACAGATCTGATTTTTGCTATTGTTGAAAATGCAGCAAAAATTGCGGGAATTAACTATAGAAAAACGGACGAAAAAACCAAAATATCTCTAAAAATAATTGGCGATCATGTACGGTCCGTAGTTCAGATGATAGCTGATGGAATTACTGCTTCAAATACAGATCGCGGTTATGTATTACGTCGATTGGTTCGTCGAGTTATCCGTCATGGTCGGTTAATTGGAATAAATGGGGAATTTATCACGAAGGTTGCTGAAACAGCAATGCAACTTTCTGAAAAAGAATATCCTAATGTTAGAGAACAAGAAACACTAATTAAAGAAGAATTGCAACGAGAAGAATCCCGTTTCTTAGAAACATTAGAACGCGGAGAAAAACTATTAGCAAAAATTATTGAGAACACCGATAAAAACAGTAAAATTTTAGGAGTGGATGCATTTATACTTTATGATACTTATGGGTTCCCTCTAGAATTAACCCAAGAAATTGCAGAAGAACAGGGGTTGACTGTTGATGTTGAAGGCTTTGAAGTAGCTATGAAAGAGCAGAGAGAACGGTCAAAAGCTGACCATGAGATCATTGATTTAACCGTGCAAGGTAGCTTGGATAAATTGATTGGATATATCAATCCTACAATTTTTTTAGGCTATACAGAACCTAAAACAACAGCTAAAGTAAAAGCAATTTTGGTAAAAGGAAAACTAGTTAACAATGCGACATCAGGAACCGATATTCAAATTATTTTAGATCAAACTCCTTTTTACGGAGAGTCGGGAGGACAAATCGGTGATTGCGGTTATTTAACTGGGGATAATTTACTGGTTTGTATCGAAGAAGTTAAGAAAAAATCGGATATTTTTATTCATTTTGGACGAGTTGAACGAGGAACTGTTGAAGTAGAAAATACTATTATCGCAACTATTAATAACGCCTGTCGTCATCGGGTTCAAGCACATCATACTGCTACCCATTTGTTGCAAGCGGCATTGAAGAAAGTAGTTGATGATTCTATTTCTCAGGCAGGATCATTAGTAAACTTCGAACGCTTGCGTTTTGATTTTAATTGTATCCGTGACATAAGACCGGAAGAATTACAAGAGATTGAGACTTTAATCAATAGTTGGATCTCCGAAGCACACGACACCCAGACATCAATTATGGAGTTAAAAAAAGCTAGGGAGAAAGGAGCAATTGCTATGTTTGGAGAGAAATATAGCACAGAAGTTCGGGTGATAGATATTCCAGGAGTTTCTATGGAATTGTGTGGGGGAACTCATGTTAAGAATACTGCTGAGATTGGGCTATTTAAAATCATTTCTGAAAGTGGTATTTCTTCGGGAGTAAGGCGTATTGAGGCGGTAGCAGGTCATGCAGTTTTAGAATATTTAAATGTGCGGGAAATGGTGGTCAAAGAACTTTGTGATCGCTTTAAAATTAAACCAGAAGAAATTAGCGGTCGTATTAAATCTTTGCAATCTGAATTGAGAACTACTCAGAAAACATTAGAAATAGTAAAACAGGAACTTGCTATTGCCAAATCTGACCAATTGTTGAGTGAAGCTGAGGCAGTTGGTTCCTTCAAAATTTTAGTTTCAGATATGGGATTTATTGAGGGAAAAGCTTTAAAAATTGCGGCGGAAAGACTACAACAAAAATTAGGAGAAGCTGCGGTTATTTTAGCTTCAGTTTCCAGTGATGGAAAGGTTAATTTAGTAGCTGCATTTAGTAAAAAAGTTAACAAAGAAAAGAAACTGATGGCAGGTAAGTTCATCGGTGAAATTGCTAAAATCTGTGGAGGAGGTGGCGGAGGTCATCCTAATTTAGCCCAAGCAGGGGGAAGAGATACTGAGAAGTTGGCTGAAGCTTTATTAACAGCCAAACAGCAGTTAGTAGAGAAGTTGCAATAATGGTTAAAAAGGGGTAAAGAGAAATTATTTTACTTTTTTTTACCTCAACCACCATTCTAAAATCAATGCTTTCCAAGATACAAGTCATCATCTTAGGTGGAGCAAAAATTTTAAGAGATAAACTACATAAATTGATTCCACAAACCAATACTATTTGAGTAGTTAAAGTATTGGCAATACTAGTGCTTATGAATCAGAGAGTAGATTTATATCAATTCAATAAATTAAGTAAGTACTGTCTTTCCGGTGTGAGTTTTCATTACTGTTTAAGTAGTTATTCTTATTTACTCATAACCATCTCACTATACAAATGACACTTTCATTGAAGAGTTAGCCTAAAGACTCCAAAGTCTTATGTGTCAATTAACCGACTTACTTGAGTTCCCTATGGTCTCAGCCATACCCTCTTTTCTTTCCCTACAAATAAAAAGATAGGGAAATCTGGAGTTTTTGGGCTAAATTTCTGTGATAACATAACCAAATTGATGAATAGATTTATGCAGAAATAAGCACTTGCCATTCTAACCGGAATCTCAACTGTACAGATAATTTTTCCTTGCTAATGGAAGCGTGGGAGAAAACAGGAGAAACCTTTAACGATAATGAATTACCTGATGAATTAGTAGTCCTATTAATTGCAGTTCATGAAACAAGACAGCAATGACTTGTAATTTATATTGGCTTCATCGTTCCTCCGACGTTAAAGAAAAACTTTCCAAGGAGTTAGCTAATCTTGGATATTCCCTTAATCCAATGGCAACCTTTTGTATTGCTTATTTAACATCGCCACCAGTGAAATTTGTACAATTTCACTGGTGGCGATGTTAACTTTTCCAAAAGTCGCACAAACAAAAATCTCGACCGGTTTTTGGCTATTCTATTGTGTCAAGGACCCTTGTTATGGGACGTATCTACTTGACCTTGCAACGGGAAGACCTTTATGCTAGTACTCGTGAGTTCAGACCAGAACGTTTTTTAGAATGGCAATATTTTCCTTATGAGTTCATTCCTTTTAGAGGTGAAGTTTATAGTTGTTTGGGAGAAGCTTTGGCTCAATTCGAAATAAAGTTAGTTCTGGGTACTATTGTCTCAGGTTATCAACTGAAGTTGTTGGGAAGAACAACCCGAAAATTATAACGCCGTGGCTTTACTTTAATCTCCAAGTCAGGGAGTTAAAATGATTAAGTCTAAAATCCTAGACAATTCACCTCAAAGAACGATCCAACCTAATAGGGTCTAACGTAAAACTCTTGATTTTCTATTATCTGCATCCTGAATGTTTAAACCCTCCACCGATAGTATCTTTAAAGTCCTAGGCAGTCTATTTGGACTGTGGTTAGCCTTTGAATTACTCTCCCATCTGGTAGTGGAGTCTCTTTGGTTTCATGAGTTAGGCTATCTGAATTCCTTTTTGAAGCGTTTACTGTGGCAATTTGGGCTATTTGGTGTGACAACAGGATTTTCTCTTGGGTTTTTACTAAATAACTTACACCAAGCACAGTATTATCAATGGCATTCTATCCCAGAACCCTTTTTTTCCCAGAAAGAACGACAAAGGGAAAATAGGAGCAATCACACTCAAAAAAACTATCAAACCTCATTTCCGGAATCCCGTTCCTTTGGCCTGTCTTGTTTATTAACCCTAGTGTTGTTCCTGGGAACACTGATAGGCTTGATGTTACTGTACTATAGTCAAGTTGTTTATGATATTTGGACCCCTGATTTAACTCTTCCCAATGTAACTCCCCCGCTTCCCTCTCCTTTTTATCTTAATTCCATACCAAAACTTTTGTCTAAAATTTCCCAACATCTTTGGAAGGTTGGAGTTGTTGGGGGATTGATTCTTTTGACTATATTGAAGAGAAAATCCTATCTAAAAGCCATGTCCATCATTTTTAGTATCATTTTTGGCTTGGTAATATCAGGAAATTGGACAAAAATTCTTCAGTATTTTAATTCAACCTCTTTTTCAGCTACAGATCCTCAATTTGGTAGAGATATCAGTTTCTATGTCTTTGAGTTACCGTTTTGGAAATTGTTTAATTTTTGGCTAGGTGGACTATTTCTCTACAGCTTTGTCTCCGTTAGTCTCATCTATCTCCTATCGGCTAACAGTCTTTCTCAAGGAGAATTTCCAGGTTTCTCGCGCCACCAACTACGTCATCTGTATCTATTAGGCGGTTTAACTATCTCGATTGTAGGATTGCGACATTGGTTAAACCGTTATGATATTCTATATTCTCCCCGTGGAGTGGTTTATGGGGCAAGTTACACTGATGTTCATGTGTCATTACCCGTGGATACTACCCTATGTATCTTAGTCACCGTGATCGCTGTTTGGTTACTCCTTAAAGCCATAACAGGATTCGGTTCCCCCCTCCCTATGCAACTTATTAAAAAGAAGAATAGACCTCGTTTCCCTTTTTCTACTCTTCCTTTTGTTTTATATTCAATAATTCTCATTTTTGGTTCATTTGCGACTGGAGTGGTTCAAAGTTTTGTGGTTCAACCGAATGAATTAGGCCGAGAACGCCCTTATATTGAACGAAGTATTGCCTTAACCCGCGCCGCGTTTAATTTAGATAAAATTAAAATCGAAACCCTTGATGCTACTGGAACTCTGACAAATGAAGATCTGCAAGATAATCGCCTAACTATCAAAAATATCCGTCTGTGGGATGCTCGTCCTCTACTGCAAACAAACCGTCAACTGCAACAGATTCGTCTTTATTATAAATTTCCTGATGCAGACATTGATCGTTACAGTATTCCTATAGAAAATGAATGTTTATCCCCTAATATAGCTAAACAACAGGTATTAATTGCAGCCAGGGAGCTCGATTATAATGAAGTTCCTGAACAGGCTAAAACTTGGGTTAACAAACATTTAATTTACACTCACGGCTATGGATTTACCCTGTCTCTAGTCAATCGAGTCGATCAAGGGGGATTACCATTCTACGTTGTCCAAAATATTGGGACAACCAGCAATGCAGGGGAATTACAAACTCCAAGTGCTAATATTTGTGACAGTATTCCCATTGATAACCCTCGTATCTACTTTGGGGAATTGACCGATACTTACATTATGACTAATACGGAGGTGCAAGAATTAGACTATCCCAGCGGTCAGGATAATGCTTACAATATCTATGATGGTCAAGGAGGTATCCCTATTAGTTCGGCGGTACGACGACTACTATTTGCGGAGTATCTCAAAGACTGGCAAATGCTGTTTACAAAAAATTTTACATCCCAGACTCGTTTGTTGTTTCATCGTGATATTAACCGTCGTATTCGTAAAATTGCCCCTTTTCTGCACTTTGATCACGATTCTTATTTAGTCAGTGCAAAGGTAGATGACTCTAACTCTAATAGGTTAGTCAGTTCGAGTACCCTCTATTGGATTATTGATGCCTATACCACCAGTGGTGGCTATCCTTATTCTGATCCAGGAAAACACAACTTTAACTATATTCGCAACTCCGTCAAGATCGTAATTGATGCCTATAATGGAGACGTGCAATTCTATGTAGTTGACCCCAGTGATCCCATCATTCAAACCTGGCAACAAATTTTTCCAAACTTATTTAAACCTCTAGAAGAAATGCCTATCACCCTCAAGGCGCATATCCGTTATCCCAAAGACTTGTTTAATACCCAATCAGAAAGACTGTTAACCTATCACATGACTGATGCTCAGGTATTTTACAATCGTGAAGATCAATGGCGTATTCCCCAGGAAATCTATGGGAGAGAACGACAACCCATTGAACCTTATTATCTCTTGATGCGTGTGACTGGAAAGTCTCAAGAATTTATTTTAATTAACTTTTTTACTCCTACAAGTCGTAATAACTTAATTTCAGGTTTATTTGCTCAGTCTGATGGACAAAATTATGGCAAATTGAATTTGATTCAATTACCCAAGCAACGAGTCATTTATGGACCTGAACAAATTGAGGCTTTAATTAATCAAGACCCAGTAATTTCTCAACAGATTTCCCTTTGGAATCGTCAGGGATCTCGTGTTATTCAAGGTAATCTTTTAGTCATTCCTTTCTTTCCTGAACAATCTCTTCTTTATGTAGAGCCCTTATATTTAGAAGCAGAACAAAATAGTCTTCCGACTTTGGTAAGGGTCATCGTGATTTATGAAAATAAAATTGTTATGGCCCAAAATTTAGATAAGGCACTTCAATCAATTTTTGAACCCTCACAATCTACTCCTGAGACAATTATTCGATCTCTTACAGAAGGAGAAGGACGAACATTACCAGAATTAAAATGAACAATTATCAGACTAAGACTAACGCTCTAATTTTTGGAGCATCAAGAGGAATTGGTTTAGGGTTTGTTAAAGCTCTCCTCGAAAAACAGGACGTCAATATTTATGCAACTTATCGTCGGAGAAATGTATCCACCGAATTACTTTCCTTGGAAACTACACATCCCCAGGCACTCCATTGCTTAGCAGTAGACGTAACAAAAGAAGACCAAATTGCCAACCTTTCGGATTATATACAGCAAACGGAATCTAAACTTCATCTAGTGATTAACTGTGTGGGAATTTTACATCAAGGAGCCTTACAACCTGAGAAAAGTGTCGGACAGATTCATTCAGAAAACTTGGTTTATTATTTCCGAGTCAATAGCATTGCTTCGGCTTTAATTGCTAAGCATTTTCTACCGTTATTTTGTCATTCAAATAAAAGTATCTTGGCTTTTATTGGTGCAAAAATAGGGAGTATTAGTGATAATAATTTAGGAGGTTGGTATGGCTATCGCGCTTCCAAAGCTGCTCTGAACATGTTGATGAGAACGATTGCCATAGAGTATGGTCGCAAATGCCCTCAAACAATTGTGGTTAGTTTACATCCTGGAACGACTGATACAGATTTATCAAAACCTTTTCAAAAAAACATTCCCCCTCATCAGTTATTCTCAATAGAGAGAACGGTCAATCAACTACTAAAAGTGATTAATAGTTTGACTGAAGACGACAGTGGATATTTTTTCTCCTGGGATGGCAATCGTGTGCCCTGGTAGCATCATTAAAGTTAAGACTTAACTTTAATGATGGGAACTCATTTACCATCGATTGATTTTTGATTGGCGTAATTGACATTGTTCTCGATTAAACTTAATCTATTCTTCGATTAAGACAGTACTCTCTTTAATTAAAAGTATACATATACTATCTGGTTTCGACTAAAACTAACAGACTTCCCATAAAAATTAATCCCGTCACCAAAAATTGCCATCTCATCACATAAGAAAGAAGAGTGATGCTTAATATCTAATGCCTAATACATAGATTATTCCTGCCAAGCCTAAAGCACAGGACTTAAGACTTAAGTCCTCACCCCGTTAATTAAGTATTCGATAGCACATAATCCTAACCAAAGATGAGATAAGTGCATTGATACCTAACTCCACAAAAAAATAGCACAGTCATTAAGAATAACTCGCACTAAACATCAAAGATAGCTCAAATACAGAGTATCTATCGGACGCTTTTGACTTTTACCCAAAAGAGGTAGAACCGATCATTATAGTTGTTCCTATTTCGATGAGGAAAGACCAAAAATTGATTGGCTTGTCCGCCTGACAGGAGCAAATCGAGAAGTCAGAAAATAGCTACTGGTAACAGATGTAAAACAACACAAACTTGATTGTAATTGCCTAAATAGTGTCGTTATAAACGTAAAAATAGTTGATATAGATTCAAAAAACTTATTGAAGATATAAAACTATGTAAATCTCAACTGTTAGTTTTTTAACTAACAATTGAGTTAGTTCACTTAACATATAAGTATGATCTTGTTTTATAAGAGAGTTTATTTTCCTTGAAAATCGATCCCTTTCAATGATTAAGTCTTCTCGACTTATTTATTTCGATGTTTTTCCGTCAACCTTCTGTTTACAGTTATGATGGTGGCAGGTGATTTGTTACACTAATCTGCAAACAAATCCTACCCGCAAAGCATTGTCTTAGACGTGAGTTCTAAATATTTTAGAGTCGTACTTATGTTGGCGATGAATAACTGAGGATACTCCCGTGAATAATAAGTTCCCCAAATTTGTCTGGCTTAATAACTTCGGATTTAGCTGCTCATTAACATTCTTGTTGTTGGGGCTGTTTTTGGGTTCGGTAGGGTTAGGATGGATCTTTAATAGTTTACTTATCCTTGTCGTTTTGATTTTTATTGCTCCAGCGATCATTATATGGAGAGTACGCTGGTGGCTTCAACGGGATTTAGTTGAAGATAAATGTCCAGTCTGTGGTTATGGGTTTACGGGATTTAATAAGATCGAAGGCCAATGTCCCAATTGTGGTGAACCTCTCAAGATAGAAGGAGGGCATTTTCATCGCGTTATACCACTAGATACAATTGATATCGATGCCGTAGAAGTCTCTGTCAATCAATTGGAAGACTGATTGAACAAATTCTATAGATGGCTGATTGTAATGTATGATAGTTATCGAGATCCAGTTTTTAGTGAGTGATTGCAAAGTAACTGTTACATAATTTAAATTTACGTCAGCTTTTAGCAAAGAGAATTTGCTGTGTGTTATAAACTAGCTTGTAATTTTTTAATTTAGACTTTTTTAAAAAACTAAAGCAAGATTAGTCCTTGAGACATAAGGAATGTGTCTCGGAGATAGTTTTCTCTCCTACAAGTAAGGCTCCTTGGCGGATGAAAGTGAAAACTTCACATCATGAAAGAAAACACTCGGGTAAAAAGCAGATAATCAATGTCTTGTAAAGTCAAAATCTATGCCACTTGTATCAGCTGTACTCAATACGTCAGGGTTTGTCTCCTTGATGTTTTGGCGACGTTCCCCTGGAATAGCTGTGGAGTTGGTCGGATCCTTCGTTTCCTTGTATAGAAGACTGTATTGATTGTAAGCGATGTAAAATAACCTGCCCTACTAAGTTCTGAAGTGTATGTATCTATTCATGGACAAAGACCACTCGTAATATAGGTATTGCCTACTTAGGATATCTGACTTTAAGTATGCGGTATGTTAACATTTTTTCAAAATCTAAGCAGCTTTTCTACATGGAGAGAGCAATTTACTCCTTTTTTCGCATTTTTTACAAAATTAATTGTAGTGGAGCAGTTGAAATGCAGGTTATACGCAAATTTTTGCTACTTTTCGTTGTGTAATACTTCTTTTAAACAAAGTATATGCTGATGACATCAAAATGGAATACGAATAGTCTTTACTCTCAAAACTGCCAGTATAAACAATTTTATTAAGTTAATCTACTATTTTGCAGGTGGATTTCCACCTGCTTTTTCTAATGTAAAACTGACCAAAGAAAGTTTAATAAGTAAAAAAACTTGAACACAAACAGAGAAGAGACAAAAACAAACTGTTTAATCTCATGATCTTTAGCTAAATTAACAAAATTTTTAGTTCTTTGATAAGAACTATCTGATACGGTCCTGTCAGTTCAAAACTGGGTCTAGCTCCAGTAACACTAGGTAATCTATTCTAATTAGTAACAGTCTTGGTCAAACTCTCTGATTTAAGAACATCGCCAACAACCAACTCAATTTCAAAATGAGAAGTCTTTTTAGCTGTTTCTAAAATATTGACTAGGATTTTAATCGAAATTTGATGACTAGTCAATTATTGGATAATATATCCCCTTATCTATCCTACCAATAATGCTTTCATCTGTCTCTCCTCACGTTGTTTATTTTACTGGACTGATTCGACTTATATTTACCAGTCTAGATACTTAAAACCTGATAAGGTTGCCTAGTATTTTTTTTTAAAATAAAGTACAACAATAATTGGTTGTTCCTTTTTTTTTCTGGAAAAAGAGAGCCTTTCAACAGATTAAGTTAACTTTAAATATTCTATAAAGGTTTGCTATGGAATGCCAATGGACTGAAAATAACTCGACTGATGTGTCTCAACTATCGGAACTCCTTGTAGAAAACCCGATTTGTTTCCAGACGCAGTTTGTTGGCTATATGGAAATGTACAGTGCTCAGCAAACGGTAACTGACTATCTTAATGCTCATCAGGGATGGTTTTGTCGTTGTGCTGAACCGATGAAAACTGAAACTATGGGAGAAAATGGTTATATCTTATCGGTAGGACGATTTGGTTCTTTTGGATACGAAGTGGAACCCAAAATAGCTGTAGTTTTATTATCATCTCAAGATGGGGTGTACCGAATGAATACTATTCCTCTTCCTGAAGAATCTAATTTAGGTTATGAGATAGATTACAAGGCTTCTATGCAATTAGAAGAAGTTTCTGCCAAACTAGCAGGAGAGGGAATAAGAAAAGCTTATAAAAAGCAAAGTTTATCTCAGTTACCAGACGTGATCACTGAAGTTCGATGGCAATCACAGATAGATGTTGCTATCCAATTTCCTAAATTTATTCACAAGTTACCTTCAAGAGTAATTCAGCAAACGGGTGATCTCCTTTTAAGTCAGATTATTCGCCAAATTTCTCCCCGTTTAACTTATAAAGTTCAAGAAGACTTTCATACTTATCGTCATCTTCCCATCCCCCCGAAAAGTAGTCGCTACTTAGAGAGGGTCATGGTTTCTAAAAAAGAAACTGTCTAAAATAAGGTTTAACAACTGAAAGGAAATCTGATACAAGCCTAGCTGTATTTTTGTCTAACTAATTAGGACGATAGTGAGACTAATTAATCGAGCTCGAATGAGCTTAGAATAGAAAAGTAGCGATTGCTAGATACTAGGCTGCCTGAAAATTCAGCTTTTAGGTAGATTATTTAAGAAAGAGAAGGATTATGAAATTATTAGAGGCGTGAAAAAAAAAGAAGAAAGCAATTCTATATTGAGCGTACCTTTAAATATAAGAACATTGATCCTCAAACCTTGTAAAATCACGTCAAAAAGGCAGAATATACCGACGACTGGTTATGATGGAAACTCAATGATAAATAATTAATAATTTTTGTATATAATTGAGCAATTCTAGTGCAACTGAGTGGAGTTAATCTCCGTTTTCTATAAAAGAATACAATTCCTTTTCAATTGCTAAAATTATGGCATCATTTGAGAGATGAGTGTCTCCCAGGGTACCATCTTAATTGTAGGTGGTAATTATCGTGGCAGACTAACCCTACTTAGAACAGTAGGATCAGGAGTTTATCACCCTATTATAGGGGATAGATGATAATTTATAGTCACGAATCCAGAAGTAATTGAAATTAGTCCTAAAATATAGACGAAGTATTGTGGGGGTAGATATTTATTTTTTTATTAATCGGTTGTCCTAACAAAGTTCTACCGAGAATTTTCCAACAACTAATATTAATGAAAGTAGCTCCCATATTGAAGCTTTTGAAGCGGGGGCTAGTGTGTTATTAATGGATGAATATACAGCCGCAACCAACTCTATAATCCGTGATCGCTGAATGCAACAATTAAAGTTTAAGATGTAGCGCAGGAAGCTTTTAGGATAGAAGTATTTTGAGGCTTATCGAACCTTGCCGTAAATTTTACATCAAATGATAGCTAATCTAATTAATCAGTGGTTAGGTATCCTAACAGAATTTTCTCAGAGAGATTTAGTTTTTTTCTGTCGTTATGAATTAGCTATAGCTTTAAATAGACTGTGATCTCTTAAAGTTAGAGACTGTTCATAAATAAAACTTTAAGACTTCAGAGTGGGCAAATACTCTAACTATCTTGAGTAATAAGTATATTATCAAATATTTATCCACTCTACACAATAATAAAAGAGTGCTCGCTTAAAGTTAAACTCTAACTAATAAGTTAGATATTTAGTGGAACAATTACTAGATTGGAATAGGCAAATTCTTGTTAAAATAATGGTAGACTTTCTCCAAATGACCTATTTTGATTGTTTCGGTGAAAATAATCCAAGTGAAAAGGACACTAATCATGGATTCTAGTAATAGAATTATAGAAATAAAACCATATAAAAATTTTCACATTAACTAAGCTCAAGATCTCAATATAAGTACTTCTGAGATAATTTACAGACCAATCACAACACACTGAACTTGCCAGGTTACCAGAAAAACTTGACTTTCAGTTAACAGAACAGTATAAACTTATAAAATACTGTTAATTCCACAAAGCTAAACTCTAATAGTTAAGATAGAAAACAGAAAAAATAATTTTCTTATAATTTAAGAAATAACTTCTTAATAGAAGAGCAGACAATAAGGTAGAAATATCACCGAGAAAATAACTATAATTATTTTTAATCCTTAAATTACATAGTAATTATTCCTTCTGAATATAATCGTTATTTTTTATAAAAATTAGGACTCAAAGTAAAATAACAAAGTTTTTTAAACTATAAACCAAGGAGTTAGATTACCTGATCTAATTATATTAGTAATACTAATATTTTCCAAACTGATTTTTTTGAAAAAACTAATAATTTAAATACTGCTAAGTCATAGGAGAGGTTTGAGACTTATCTTAAATATAACCATCTTGAATTGTGAATGAGTGAGAATTAATCTCTCAGCTAATCTAAATTGTTAATACACATATTAATAAACAATTAAATCCTGTCTTGTTTAAACAAATAAAAATAGAAGCAAAATATTTATTTTAAAGCAATTAACGGCTTCTTTTATTAAAGAAAGGCTAAATTAAAAACAATTAGATAGACTTTACAATATGTATGTTTATTTGATCAAATAATTTTGTTCCTATTGTCTTTGTAAAAATAACTATATAGGGTTGAGCCACAATATTGATTGTATTTTTAAAAGTGATTTGAGAAAGAGCGAAGCTTAAAACAGGTTACTTAACGAGTTTTCAATCTTGACAGAAAATGCTGCCAAACCTAAGAAAGTTTTTACTGAGCATAGTGGAGTTGAAATTTTTTACTACAATAGAGAACACTAATTCTTAAAATCTTTACATTTATTGTGCAGCTTTAGCCTAGTTTTTTAAAAAAAATACACAATTTTTACCAAAATTATTGTTAAAAATTAAGACCTTGTCTGACTTAATATTCACTATATAAAGTCTTATATTTTTTGCAATTATTATTGTAATTATTTAAGTTCTATATCTGTACTTTTTACTTTTACTTTAAGCTTATAAACTAAGAGGATTTTAAGATCATTTGTTTAGGTGATTGTAACTAGTTTTATGACTATATCATAACCTCTTAAAACTAAAAAAATAAACCTATAACATAACTTTATTTACCAATTCTTCTCATAATAAGAGAAGAATTGGTAAATTTTTTAGTTTGAAAATAATTATTTTCAAACTAAAATGTTAATGATTTTACATCATAGATCTGGTATGACTAAAATTTCTAAGCTGATAGGTGCAGTTTTTTTGAAAAAAGTTTTAAAAGGACTAGCTGTTTAGATTTTACTTCACAACCAACAGCAAATACCGTAGCATCAGCATAAGTTGGAAAGAGTCTTTTACTGATGCCATCATCGACCAATATTTTGGTTTGGGCTAATTTGATTAATTGAGATCTTTTTGGAGTTAATAGTTAATAGCTTGGCACGCAACGATATGGTGAAAGTGAAGGTTATTAATTTTCAAAAGCTATTAACCCATTAAATCTCCTTTTATCCTTTTTGGTGAGCCTCTGATTTTGAAGCAAGATAAATTAAATTCCTATTGTTAAATGTGTTGGATTGAAGTCTCACTAGAGAGAAGCTGTTCCTGTTCCTTGAAACATAAACCAAGAAAGAAAAAAGTTAACAACAAATACAGCTAATAAGGCTGTTACGACTGCTGTCGTCGTAGACTGTCCTACCCCTTTAGCTCCTCCCGTAGTAGTTAAACCCCAACTACAACCGATCACTGCAATTAAACCACCAAAAACAATTGATTTAATCATCGAAGTCAATAAGTCCCAAAGCTCAAGAAAATTGCGGGCAGATTTTAAAAAAACTACCGGGGAGATATCGTATAAACTATCAGCAATTAATAAACCCCCGACCATCCCAGTCATCAAGGAAAGAAGATTTAAAACTGGCAACATCATACAACAGGCTAAGACACGAGGAACCACTAGGTAATCGATAGGGTCGGTTTTTAGCATATAAAGAGCATCAATTTGCTCCGTTACGCGCATTGTTCCAATTTCGGCGGCGAAAGCTGACCCCACCCGTCCTGCCACCACCACAGCCGTGAGAACAGGGGCTAATTCCCTCGTTAACGCTAAGGATAAAACGCCGCCAACGGTACTAGCTGCGCCAAAATGAATGAATTCCCTAGCTACTTGAATTGTAAATACCATTCCTACAAATCCTGCCGTCACTAAAGCAATTGTTAGGGACTCAGGTCCAACCACACTCATTTGTTCAAGGGTGTTGCGTCGGTGGATTCTGCTTTTCAGCAGGTGAAAAAAGACTTGTCCTCCTAAGAGGATAGCCGCTAGCAACCGCTCAAACCATACAGCAAAACCGCGACGGGTACTTGTCTGGTTAGTCATTGATTTCCTATCTCGTGAATTATGTCTCTTTCATTATCAACCAATGATTCCCAATTCCCCTAGTTTTCATTTTTCTCAAACAAGGACTGTTTCACAAACAAGAGTAAATCGTGGTAAACAGCCACTAGATCTCATAAAGAACCTACTACATGCTTAGATTTTGGGAGAATTCTTATGCCACAACTTAAGTAATGCAATCGGTGGAATTGACGGCGCAAGGATCTTCTCCTTGTTGAATAAGATTCAGTTGAATGGTATCAACCGCAATCGAGCTCGCCAGACTATAAACACAGTTGGAAAGATTGATAATATCTTCAAAGGATATTTTTGCCGGTTCATAGGTATTTACTAAATTAATGACCTGTTGAATTCCTTCTTAGATAACTATCATAATTGAACCTGTTTTATTTTCGATTCGCAATATGATTTGTTCAATCTTTTTAAAAAATTTAGCCGAACAGTCAGATAATTGACAGTATAGTCACAGAAGATCGAGATTGTCTCAATAGATTTCAGCTTCAGCTATAGGCCGAATAATCGTAGTTACTTCCTGATAGGTTCCCTGTTCGTAAGCAACACGATCGTCATTGTGTAGTCTACAATAACCCCTTTTTTGTGCTATTGTCTCTTTCTTTGTAACTTGATTTTAGTGACCGAATTTTAATAATTAGTTTTAATACCTGTGGTGTCTCCTATCCTATCAAGGATTGTTTTGGGTAACCCATCAGGCTGAACATAAAATCACAATGTAGTCTAACAAAAGCAAAACTTCATTAGAACTGTTCTCTTCATTGTTTAATACTTACTCACCTTGGACATAAGAGGAAATATGATTCAGAGACATTTGTTAGAAGTGTTAACTCTTTTTAAGATTGAGTCATTTTATTTTTTCGAATCTTTCGATTAATGGCCAATTCTAAAATGATTTTTTCTTCTTCAATAACAATGGAAGGGATTTTAGGGAAGTTTGTTTTAAGTATAATGTGATCGCCTAAAAATTTTTCTAGATCAGCAATTTAAATCATCCTACTCTATAAATTAATAGCTTTTAGTAGTAAGGTATAGATATTATAAATAAGCGTAGTATGACTAAGAATCTGTTGCATTACTTCCTTAATAGTGGTTGCTGGTAGAATAAGTTTATCCTAAAATGATAAGTGTCAAAGTGAGTATAATTAGTCTGCTGGGGTTTGTGAAGACTGAGTATTAGGGTAAATCCTTGATATTTAAATAAAACTAATTAGGGATTGTTAAACATCTTGATTTTTCATCATCTTTGTTATTAGTTTGTTTGTGAAGAAGATTTTTAATCGTTTTCAAGAGTTAGTTTTTAATAAATAAGGTTAAA
The DNA here is from genome assembly GCF_003574135.1 of cyanobacterium endosymbiont of Rhopalodia gibberula. Taxonomy (GTDB): domain Bacteria; phylum Cyanobacteriota; class Cyanobacteriia; order Cyanobacteriales; family Microcystaceae; genus Rippkaea. The sequence continues at coordinate 988,000 of NZ_AP018341.1, forward strand.
TATTTATTGTCTCGAATAAATATAGTAATTGCTATCTAAATGGATAGACTGAATCAAAATTACTCATTAACGAAAAAATTTTTGAGAAATGTAGAGAAATAAATTTTTATTTAGATACTAGTTAAATAAGATTAAGATTAACTTCAATAGGTAAGTCTTTTTGGATTTGAGACCAATTATTAATTAACTCTTCAGCTTTTATTGGATCTAACTTGGTAAAAGCTTATAAAGTATAAAAAAAACAAGTTAAACTCGTTTTATATTTTCCGATCATAAATTTATTGATTACACATAATTACTTTAGTACATTTTAGTAAAGTTAGATAACCTAATGAGTTGTTTTTAATCGAATAAATAAACTTTAACTAATCTAATTTTAGTCTTAATTATTTTAGGAAGACAAAATGTAAAATTGAACGGTATTTTTTGAAGAGTTTTCCAAAACTGTGACTTTTTTAAACTCTTTTAAGTGAATGATTGTCCCATTTTCTTTTATATCTAGGTTGTCAACTAATTGGTACTCTCCCATTTTGATTGATGCTTATCAATTATTAACTATTCCTGACATAGAATCTAATTCATGGTCATGAGATAAATAATCAACTATGTTGGATAAACAACTACAGCTTTAATATTTGGATTCAGCGGTCAAATACCCAATCGAATATAAACATAAAACTCAAGAATTTAAAGTAGAACAAAATAATTGGAATCAAGTTCCACTCGAAGCTATTTAATTTGCTAACCGCTTAAGTTTCTATAAATAACTGTTGCGACTAACTAAAAATAAACTAGATAAGTATAATCTGTCAATATAAAGAGATTACAAACATAGCTAAACTTTGATTAATGTCGTTGTTACCGAACTTATCATTTAAAATTTCTACTGTACGAGTAGAAAACAAGAAATGGGCGACAGGTTTTAACTTCCCAGTTTTTCGAGTAAGACTAATCGTCATTCTACTTGTCTCTTTTATCCATTTCAGGAAAAATTTTAGCTGGAAATAAAACTTTATCAATGACATTTACGCTTTTTTACAATTTTTTTATGTTTTTGAGGTCATTAATATATAACAATTCTTTAATTTTCTTTCTCTCAAATTTTGTTCTATTTTTTTAAAATAAAGTATAAATAAAAGGAGCGATCACTGATCCTTGTGTTAATACAATTAAAGTACCTAATAACACTAATGTAATAACTAACGGGACTAACCAATATTTTTTACGCTCATTTAAGAATGCCCAGAGATCTTTTATCAAATCAAAAAAACCTTCCATTAATATGGTTTCTCCATGCTGATTGTGTCTTTAATATAACTTGAAATACGATATGTTTCCAAGCTAGGATTAAATTTTTTTTCCATTGAATCTCGATTAAACAATCGCATAATAAATGCCATAGGAGTAACAATAAAAAAGAAGATTATACCTAAAATAATTCTTGTATTAATCCAAGCAAGTACTTGTGCAACTCTCATCCAATTGTTATAAATTGGATCGAGATACTGGGGAATAAAAGTTGCTAACCCATACATTACTCCTGTGAAAATCCAGGGGGCTAATGGCAACTTATGTCCTAAAATTAAAGGCATAGCCAGCCCAAACAATCCAGAAACAATTGTTCCAGTTAATAGCCCAAAACGTCGTAATTCTTTTCTATTTAACTTAGGAATTTCATAAGACATATCTTTGTATGTAATTCAATAAATTATAAAAAATAATTCTTCTATTAATCTAGTTCAAATTCATATTGCCACTCATTATTTTTCTGCCATTGTAGTTGTTCTGATTTAGCTAGTAAATAATTTTCAATCACTAAATAATCCATCTCAGTACGCATAAAACAACGATAGGCATCTTCAGGAGTACAAACAATTGGTTCTCCTCTAACGTTGAAGGAAGTATTAACTAGTATTCCACATCCTGTTAATGCTTCAAACTCTTTAATTAATTGATAGTAACGAGGGTTAGTTTCAGGATGGACAGTTTGTATTCTTGCCGAATAATCGACGTGGGTAACAGCAGGAATTTGTGAATGAGGAATTTTTAATTTTTCTATGCCAAAAAGTTGCTTCTGTTTATCTATCATTGATAGATGTAAATCTTCTTTGACAGAAGCAACTAATAACATATAGGGACTTGGTTTATCTAAATCAAAATAATCAGAAACTCGTTCAGCCAAAACCGAAGGTGCAAAGGGGCGAAATGACTCTCTATATTTTATTTTTAAATTCATTATTGACTGCATTTTCTTGTTACGAGGATCACCAATAATTGAACGATTTCCTAAAGCACGAGGTCCAAATTCCATACGTCCTTGGAACCATCCAACCACATTTCCTTGAGCAATAATTTTAGCTACTTTAGACAATAATTTATCGTTATCCAGACGAATATATTGAGCGTGAATATCATTAAAATATCTGCCAATTTCTTCATCATGAAATTGAGGACCTAAATAAGTTCCTTGCATTCGATCTAACTCAATTTTAGAATCGCTTATATTCCTGGGATTTTCTAAATATTGATGCCAAATTGCTAAAGCTGATCCAATTGCCCCTCCTGCATCCCCTGCAGCGGGTTGAATCCAAATATTTTTAAATTTACCTTCCCGCAAAATACGCCCATTAGCGACGCAATTTAAAGCAACACCTCCGGCTAAACAAAGGTTATCTACTTCTAATTCTTTGTAAGCTGTATTAGTTAATTTTAAGATAATTTCTTCAGTCACTTTTTGGACTGAAGCTGCAATATCCATCTCTCTTTGAGAGAGCTTACTTTCAGGTTTACGACGAGGTGCACCAAAAAGTTGGTTAAACTTATTGTTAGTCATTGTTAACCCTGTTGCGTAATTGAAGTATTTCATGTTCAGACGGAATGTGCCATCTTCCTTAACATCAATTAAATTTTCTAAAATAATATCAACGTATTTGGGTTCACCGTAGGGAGCTAACCCCATTAGCTTGTATTCTCCAGAGTTAACTTTAAAACCAGTATAGTAAGTGAAAGCAGAATAAAGTAGTCCTAGAGAATGGGGAAAATTGATTTCCCATTGAGGTGTTAATGTATTATTTTTTCCTAGCCATAAAGATGTTGTTGCCCATTCTCCCACTGCATCTAGACACAATACCGCAGCGTCTCTAAAAGGACTGGGGAAAAAAGCAGAAGCTGCATGAGATTGATGATGTTCTGTAAACAATAATGGTGGAAGTTCAGAGGGTTGACAATTAGCAAGTTTAGCTAATTCTCTTTTGATGATGGTCTTAAGATAAAGTTTTTCTTGTAACCAAGCTGACATTGCAACGACAAAAGAACGGAATCCTTGAGGTGCGTACGCTAAATAAGTTTCCAATAGACGTTCAAAAGTAACGATTGGTTTCTCGTAAAAAACAATATAATCGAACTTTTGTAGAGAAGTTTTTGCTTCTGCGAGTATATAGAGAATAGCATTTTTAGGAAACTTTGCATCATGTTTTTTACGAGTGAAGCGTTCTTCTTGGACTGCGGCGATAATAGTTCCTTCTTGAACCAAAGCTGCTGCACTGTCATGATAGTAGGCTGAAATCCCTAAAATTCTCATTTTTCTGTAATCTTCCCCTCTGTTACACCATTGACGATAGAAATCTTAAGTACTTTACAGGTCAAGGTATAAGATATCATAATATGGAATTTCTCAGACTTATGAGCTACACATTAACTCTATTTTCCGTTTCAGCATTTCTTGTTCGGTCACACTAAAAACTCTGCTATTATCCAAGATTCTATCTGTTAATGAGTGAAAGTTAAATAATGCAGAATATAATTTTTGAATATCTGCAATCTTTTTCAGATATATTCAGTGGCCTCATTATAAAAATATATACTATCAATTAAATAATTATTTTCTATATGAAAGCTATTGTTCTTTATATTATTAACTATTTCAATCAATTTTTCAAACTCAAACATACATTTTTTTCTCTATATTTATTCAGATCCTGATTTGTCATTTTTATAACAAATCTCACTGCACTAAGATTAAAGGTTTCAACTTCTCATCATTATCTACCAAATATACCAACTTTATTTTCCAGTGATTATAAGCGACTTCACGTTCTTTTTACTCGATACACTCATCACATTGTAAATATTAGGATGGATTTTTTCCATATCATTCGGAACCTTAAGTAACCCACATATGAAATAACTTTGTTTTAAAATCTCATGTTTAGCTAACAAACAAACTTATCCCAGCATTAATAACAGCTAATTTTTGGCTAGGGTACTTTAAATTCCAATAGTTGACAGAAAGAATGATCTTCAATAAAATTGTCAGACTCTTCATTAATATTCCGTCTTAACCCAGACCTACAGTCTACTGAAGTTAAACACTATTGCTAAATCATTCAAAACTTGTTACTCTGACTTGCAGTAGTTGACGATGTACATTTTTTCTAAATTGCTACTCACCATGACTAATTCTAGTCAATATGAAAAAAGATTTGGTTTCACCGCCTACGCTGAAACTTTGAATGTCCGTCTAGCGATGATTGGTTTTATTGCTGTCTTGATCACTGAGTTAGTGACCGGATAGGGAGTTCTCCATTTCTGGGATCTGCTTTAAACCCGTAGTTTGGGTAATATAATCACCTTTGTTAATTTCGCTGTCTGACTGGGTTCTCCTCAGACAACCCAGTTTTTTAAGTGATTAACTGTACTAACGGACATATTCTTTGAGAATACTATTGCGATTGGGATGTCGCAATTTCCGTAGAGCCTTAGCTTCGATTTGACGAATTCGCTCACGAGTGACATTGAAAATTTGTCCAATTTCCTCTAGGGTTTTCATGCGTCCGTCATCTAAACCATAACGTAAGCGGAGAACATCCCGTTCTCGTGGACTTAAAGTATCCAGAACATTTTCTAAATCTTCCCGCAGTAGATTTTTAGAGACTTCATCTTCTGGATTTTCTCCATCAGCTTCAATAAAATCCCCCAGACGGGAGTCCTCTTCCTTACCAATAGGAGTTTCTAGTGAGATAGGTAATTGGGCTGATTTAGCAATAAAACGAAGCTTCTCGATGGTCATTTCCATACGTGTGGCAATCTCTTCTTCAGTGGGTTTACGGCGCATTTCTTGGGAAAGAATCTTAGTGGTTTTCTTTATTCTAGAAATGGTTTCGTAAAGATGAACTGGAAGGCGAATGGTGCGCGATTGATCGGCAATCGCTCTAGTAATAGCTTGACGAATCCACCAAGTAGCATAGGTCGAGAATTTATAACCCTTTTCGTGGTCAAATTTTTCGGCTGCCCGAATTAAGCCCAGAGATCCTTCTTGAATCAAATCCTGGAAAGATAGCCCCCGATTCATATATTTTTTAGCAATAGAAACTACCAGACGTAGGTTAGAATGAACCATTTTGTCCTTAGCTCTACGCCCTAAAAAGAGACGGCGTTGGAAAGCATGCCAATCAACATTGACGGCTTCTGCCCATTCCTTCTCAGTGGGGAAGCGTCCCATGTGTTCACTAAGTTGTTCTCGAATTCGTTCCAATTCAAGAAGATCAGCAATTTTACGAGCCAATTCAATTTCTTCTTCAGCACGCAAGAGTCGAATACGACCAATTTCTTGAAGATAAACCCGAATTGAATCCTCTGTGTAAGGCTTTTTCTTACTTTGATCGCGACGGCGAGAAGCACTCAGTTTTCGGGTTTTTTTCCCTTCTGGTTCAGTTAGTCCCTCATCGAGTACCACATCATCAGCCGATGCTTGTATGGCTTCATCATCATCGGGGATGAAGAATCCCACATCAATCTGAGGTTCAGTAAGGGTTAATAGCTCATTAGCCTGCGTCATGCCGTTTTCCTCTTGCTCCTTGAAGTGCACAACTAGAAGATAGGGTGTGATAGTAGAGTTTATGAATTCAACTTCCCTAAAGTAGACTTACCTGGGAGTGATTCGTAAGGTTTCTTGGGAAAAAGCAGTTAGAACTGGCCTGCTTGGGGTTGACTATCATAAGAACTATGAGTCTGAAGCTACCAGTTTGGAAAGTTCCCAAGAACAAAGTCGGGGGTCAAAAAAATTCAAGACCTCTCCGATTGTAGCCTCGATTACAAAAAATCGGGTAAGGTTTTTGTTTTAATTGCACAAGATCATTTAAGATTTCAGATAGTGTTAGGAACACTGGATAAGAAATAACTAGACATTTAGATTTAATCAAGTGAAGACATGGCTAATGAAAGTCATTAACAAACATATCTCGAGTGAATTGCGTTGATAACAACGCTTATCTTCAAATATACTTACCTAACTAGTCTTAGAAAGACTGGAGAATGGACCCAAGTCTTACTCGAGCTCAGGGAGGCTCTGGCTTAGGTATCCTTAGCAGTCTTAATTTTCAAAGCTAGGCAAGGCTCCTCAACACTTGTTAAATCTTCAGTCATCATTTTGAATTTCCCATCAAAGACCGAGGACATTCATCCCCGATAAACAAAAATGTTTATTGACAGAAAAAGAGTACGTTTGTCCTTGAAAAAGAAAAATTTTGTGCCCTTGCTATTCATACGTTAGCAAAGTTTCTTCTGTGCCGATCACTTAAGCATCAAGAAAATCGAACTAATGTGAAAGTTTGATGACCTAGACTTTTATATCAATCGCTGCACTTACTCCAAAGTTGCCTTAGTAATAATCCCGTTATAATCGTTGAACTCTGCATTTGACTATGACTTTCACCATACTTCCCTAAAGAGAAGTTAATAAACATAGTGGTCAAAAAAAGCCTTTAATGTTGGTAATACTGGTCTACCTTTTTCCGTTGCTTGTCCGACTTAGTGTAAAAAGTCTCAGTTAAGAGCGTTAGAGAGGTAGCGGCTAATATCAAAAAGCAGGTAAAGCCAACACTGAAATACCGACTCCCCAAGCCAAGCCGACAAAAACCTGAAAGGGTGTGTGGCCCAACAGTTCTTTCAACCGCTCTTGATTGAGATGGTGCCCATCTTGAAAAAATTCATCTAGGAGTTGATTGAGAATCTTTGCTTGGGCTCCTGCGGCTTGACGAACGCCGGCCGCATCATACATCACGATTACCGCAAATAAAGAAGCAATGGCAAATTCTGGACTATTCCAGCCGACAGTTAATCCTACGCCAGTAGCTAATGATCCTACTAGAGCAGAATGAGAGCTAGGCATTCCTCCAGTAGTGACGAGATAGCGTAGATCCACTTTACCGTTACGAAATAGCTCAATAATTGTTTTTAATCCTTGAGCCGAAAAACAAGCCAGCAAAGACGCCAAAAGAATTGGATTGTGGAAAATCGTCTCAAAATCGTGCATGGTTAATTTTTTAAGAGCATTTAATTTTTACGGGTGACGATAAAGTTGGCGATCGCCCTTAAGGGGTCAGCCTTAGCTCCGTAGGGTATTAACTCGGTAATCGCTCCACTTACTAAGTTTTGGGCCTGTCTTTTTGATTCCTCAAGGCCCCAAAGGCTTGGATAAGTAACTTTTTGGTCTCGCAGATCTTTCCCAGATGTTTTACCTAATTCTTCTTTGGTGGAGGTGACATCTAAAATATCATCAACAATTTGAAATGCTAAACCAATATTTTGAGCATATTGAGATAATCGTTGCACTTCTTCTTCTGAAGCCCCGGCTAAAATAGCCCCTGACACTACTGATGTTTCTAATAAAGCTCCGGTCTTATGAGTATGAATGAACTTTAAAGTATCAACGCTAATATTATCTTGCCCTTCTGATTCTAAATCCAATACTTGACCGCCGACTAATCCGGCCGCGCCTACTGTGCGACCTAAGCGAGCAAGAACAGTAATTAAATTGTGGGGAGCAACGTTACGCGTTTGGGTAGCTGCATATTCAAACGCATAGGCTAGTAAACCATCTCCAGCCAAAATTGCAATGTCTTCCCCATAAACCTTATGATTTGTTAATTTTCCTCGACGATAGTCGTCATTATCCATTGCCGGGAGATCATCATGAATTAAAGACATGGTGTGAATCATTTCTAAGGCACAGGCAGTAGGCAATGCTATTTCGTTGGTGCCACCCATCAACTCGCAAGTAGTTAAGCAAAGAATTGGGCGCAGTCGCTTTCCTCCGGCTAGTAGCGAGTAGCGCATTGCTTCATAAATTTTTTTGGGACAAGTAATGGAAAGAGAACTATCTAATGCTGCTTCAACGAGTTGTTGTTTTTCGTTAAGATAGGACGCAAGGTCGAAATGTAATACTTCTCGTTGCGCCACAAGGTTTTCGCCTGTTGTGACCATGTCTAAATGCCTTGAACCAAGCAACTTTTTTGATATTATCTTTATTCAGTTTACACTGAGATCTTCTTACTCGACTTTAAGCAGCCATTTTTAACTCTCCTAGTCACAATGTTCTCATAGTTTATCTTATGCTTGAAAGACGTGTGATAAACAGCATTTGTCTTTAGATGAAGTGAAAATTTGTTACTATATTTTTGATGGTGAAGCATGTAAAATATTCTCTGGCGTTTCTCAATATGAGGTTTTTGGGAATTCTGTACTCGGAACAGCTATAGTAAACTCTCTCTAAGAGGTTTTCCTTAACGTACAAAGCCTGCCCACAAGCATCTGTTTGCAGTTTGTTGACTGCAAACAGATACTTGTGGAGGAAAATTTGAAAGATATTTTTAATAGATAAAATCTAAAAACCATAAAAACCTGATAAAGCAGGAGTCCCACATGGAAATTACTTTTCGATCAAAGGGAGAATTTCTCGGTATTGAATGTTGCGTGTGTACTCAATAAATATTTTTGTGAGGGATATCCAAGGCAGTTAATTAACCACTGCGGTGATGGTAAGCTTATGTATTGGTTAAATGTTAGGCTATCGGCGGTCTGAAATTAACTTAATGGAAAGGACTCCAGAAAATGTAAAGATAATGATATAGTCGGTAATAGTCAATGCATATTACAATGTGTACTCGAAATAGAGCTTGCTAATGTTATGGAACTGACTGCTAATCTAACGCGTTCGTTTTAGAGTCTGTCGTTTGTTGAAGTTGTCATTAATAATCAAGCTCAATGTCTAACTTATATCAGTAAGTTGAAGACCGAGAAGTTATTTACTTAAAAATATTTAATATAATATCCAATTAGCTTAAATTTAGCAATAATTTTTGGGGGAAGGAGTTAAATACTACCAAATTTTATGTCAAACGAGTTACGCTAGAGATATCAAGGGCATTAGCATTAATGAGGAGGAAAAGCTTGGTACCATGATTAACATGCCAAAAGTTTGTTCTAAACTGAGCCAATTTCTTTCCTTAGTTAGAGCAACTAGCTCAGTCAATCCATTGATAACAGTTACCATTTAGGGGTTAGTCGAGTAGATAGATATGTTCAGTAATAATTCGTTTGGTGTTTGGGCTGTATTTTGATTTAAAGAGGATTTAGTAATGATGAATAGTTTAAGCAATCTTTAAGAGTGCTTGTGTTACTAGTCGTTAATGCTTCAAATACCAAATTGTCGGCCACGCCGCAAGGACTCCCATCAGTTTTTTTCCCAGTAAAAAGCTTTGGGGAGTGGGAGGGTTGGTTTAAGTTATCCAGTGTTGAGGTTAAATTCTCCTATAAACGGATTAATTGATTACTTGGGAACTCCTTCACTTGAAATAAAGACTGTCTTCTTAGGAAACAAAGCGATTTCTTCAGTCCCAATAATTTGGGGGATAGAGTTTTCTTGTTGATTGTTCAGCACGGTGACACTTTCTGTCTTTATCCTTTCAATTGGAGGGTTGTCTATTTCTAAGGAGGATAAGGACAATTGCATGATATAGAATGGAGTAGATATACCTTATAAACGATTATCAGACAAGATATAAAAGGAGCAGTTTAGCGAACATTAAGTAACAGTTGATAATTAGCCTAAAGGTTTTGCAAAAAATTTGTGTTAGTGTCTAATATTCTCCCAAAAAACTCCGGGGAAAGATTGGAAAACAATTTTTATTTATCTCTAACTTAAAGGTTTGTTTTACAAGCAGTTAAAACAATGATTAAACTGAGACTAATAATCGCCCTAGGAACATTCTACACTCTCTTACTTCTAAACTTTATTAGTTCATTAATATTTTTTTATAAAAAAATATGTCCCTTCTAGACCGATTATGATAGATTAATAGCTAATAACCTCCAAAACTCTTGTTATAAAAACATTCTATAACTCCGATAACTTTATCTTGAATAATAATTAATTTTTTGGAATACTCGAAACCTTGTCCAGTGCAACTTTCAAATTTTTTTATTACAATTTTGTCATAGCTAGTATAGAACAACTATAAGTGTTATATTGATTGACCGTAGCAATCCTAAATCATTCGTGAATAATTCGTGAAATTCATGGTTGCTTTTCCTTTGAGATTTTTCTTGCATCTAATTCGGTAATTGCTGTATCGATTTGTTTTAATCGTTAATCATCACTAGTTAATAGAATTTTATGTTACACTTTTCACAAAAAATTGGTAAGATTTTCCCTTTAATTACTGTACTAATAACAGTCAAGAACCCTAATATTTGGATCCATTCATTACCGGTATTGGCTCAAGTTCAACAACTTGAGCCCAACCCTTTAGCGACTCTTATTGAGGATCCTCTTCTTCCTTCAGTTCCCCGTCCTCTCACTCCATTTGAACAGCGTAAACTGAGAGAACAACTAAATACTTTAAATACTGAAGCTCAAACTCAATTACATGCGGGTAATCATAATGTAGCCTTCGAAATTTGGTATCGGGAATTGAGATTACGGAGAGTTTTAGGACGTTTAGAGGAGATTAAATCGTTAGGAAGAGTAGGAGAAATTGCTTGGAATCGGACAAGGACTGAGGATGTCCAAATTATTAACAAACGATTAGTTACTTTACAAGAAGTATCAGAAAAAGAAGATTCTTTAAGTCCCGCTTTATTAATGGCATTAGCGGATGCTTATAAAAAACTACATGCTCTAGATAATTCCTTAGCAATCTATCAAAAAGTCCTCAAGAATGCCCGTCAAAATAATAACTTTATTGCTGAAGAAACTGCTATCAAAGAGTTAGGTCAATTGTATTTAGCTAAATTTGACTATCCTAAAGCTGCTCCTATTTACGAAGATTTACTTAATCGCGCCAAAACTAGACAGAATATCTTAGAAGAAGGAGCATATTTGCAAATATTAGCTGAGATTTATGAACGATCTTTACAACCAGAAAATGCAGCTAAAATTAAACAGAAGTTAGTTGAAAACTATCTATCAAGTCAAGAATTAGAGTTAATTCCTTCTCTAAAAACTGCCATAGGGAAAGATTACGAAATTTTAGGAAAACCAGAAATTGCAAGTCAAAACTATCAAGAAGCTTACTCATTAGCTTGGTCATTCCAATTATTTGGAGCAGCAGCAGAAGCGTTAACACAATTAGGAAAACTTTATCAAAAATATGATCAAAATGACTATGCTTTACAAATTTATAAAAATTTAATTCAAATAGAACAATTATCTTATAACTATTATGGATTAATGAGAGTCTATGAGAGAATTGGTCAGATTTACATGGTTAGTCAACAATATGAATTAGCTTTGGAATTTTTTAAAAAAGGATTAATATTGGCCCAATCTCTTAACTATAAACAAAATGACTTTTTAGCTTATATACGAAAAGCTAATACAAGAATAGAGGGAGGAGAAATTAGAAAATAAGTTAGTTTTTGACCAAAAAGATAGCCCTAATATCTATTGGGAATAGAGATTTCTCGTCTTCAGACATTAAAAATTATTAACTACTTTTTTATCTCATAGATTTTCTAAAATTTTTTCTATATTTACAGAGTTAAACTAAGAAAAAGAAATTATTTTTTCAAATCTATTATAAGTTTTACTTAGAGATTTGCAATAGGTATGGCTATAGTGAGTTACCAATAAATCTTGTACTGAATTAAACTATTTTTTCTTTACTATAACGAGATTTAAGATGAATTAATCTATTTTTTAGAATATTAGGATAGGTGATTAAATAAGTATATTCTTGTAGTAAAAAGTTAACTTTTTCGGGGAAAGTAAGTTGTACTTCAAAACAAGGTGATTTTTTCATTTTATACCAAAGTTTTGAAGGCAGGTAAACTTCACCAATTTTATAACTTTCTGGTTTAACCTATATAGATTTAGTAAGATCAAAGCTTTTGAATTGTTGTAATAAAAGTGAATCAAAATATTTTTGTGAAGGCTGATAATCTATTTTTTTCTATTGTTTTCCTAAAAGTGAACCTCGATAATTTGCTATCTTTTCTAGGTCTAAAACTTGATATCCTTGTTTAGAAAGCTGATGTAATAAATTGGTTTTGCCAGTTCCTGTTAATCTACAAAGAACATTGTAATTAAACTTTAAGGGTAATACTTCTAACTTTTGTCTTACATGTTGACGATAGGTTTTATAGCCTCCTTCTAATACCTGAACTTGCCAACCAATTTGGCTTGAAATAACGGCTAAACTATTTGATCGTTGACCCCCTCGCCAACAATAAATTAAAGGAACATAATTTTTATCTTTTTTAAAAAAGCATTTTTTTAAATAATGACTAATATTTTTTTCGATTAGTGAAGCTCATATTTTTCTAGCTTTAAAAGTTGGAATATGTTATAAACATATTCCAACTTTTACCCTTTCTTGGTTATTAAGAACGGGTAAGTTAATGGCTCCAGGAATATGATCTTCCATGAACTAATTTTCAGAACGGACATCAATAATTTCACTGCAATTATTTATCTCGTTAATTTGATTAACAAAATGAGGCGCTCTTACCATAATATAGTTTGATTTACTATCAATCTATAGAAATTAAATCTGTTATAGATAGTTTTTAATAAAAATTTTCTGTTAAATATTTAAATACTAACACACTTAACTTACTTTAGTAAAACACCCCAAAAAACTAGCGATTAAAATAAAATTAGTACTCTTTATGACAAAGCCGCTATCAATTTTGTAAACTTTATCTTTTAATACTTAGATTATGGCATCATTAAGTCCTTTTTTTAGGTAAATTAAATGGGGGAACGATTGATAATAAATACGAATTACATTAGTTATCTCGACAACACTCATTTAATGTTCAATAACACTCATAAGAATTTTCAATATTGATGGTACTAATAGTATATTTTCTTTAACTTACTTTTAATAACTAAGGTTTTTTGTATTTCATTATAAGAGCAGAAGTTATGGAACTGAGTATCTATTTTTTAGTACCAAGACTATTGTTTGTTATCCGATAAGTTTATAAGCATTTATAACTCTAGGTTTAGCTACCAAATCATTTATTTAATAAAATAATAAAATTCTAGTTTCTGAAACGGTTAAGTAACTACCATAACTAAAGTTCAAGGTAGTCTAAGTATTAGAAACATTATTTTCACAAAGATCTATGATAGAATAGTAAGTTACTTATATAATTTCACTAAATTATAATAAAAGTTAAGAAAAAATATTTTCTTAGGAAAAACTTTTTTTTATTGATTTAATCCTTGATTTAATTAATAAAAAGTCTAGAGATTAAATAAATAATAATAACTTGAATAAAAAAATATTTTTTTATTCAAGTTATTATTATAATAAATAAACCTATAATTTTTTACTATATTCACTACTATTTTATCAGCAATTTTCTTGAAAAAATATACTATATTAACTATTAGTAATAAATTTTGCTATCAACTTTATAAATAATTCCTAAACTAAAAAATACTTGTGTAAATTTTAAAAACTAAAAGTAGTTATAAAATTCTTGATTAAAAAATATTTTTATGTTAGTCTAACAGTAGATTATAAAGATAGTTAAAAAATAAACTGTACTTTTCTAAAGCTATTAAAAACTCTACAATCGTTCTCAAAATTATACTTATTAACAAATTATTTTGACCTTTTTTTTTTAAAAATTATCTCTATAAAAGAGTATATATTCATTAATGGTTAGGAAATTTTCTTATTTAAAATAAGAAGCAATATTAGTATTTTTTATTACTAAGCTAAATAAAATAATATAAATTATCTATTTTTTGAATTTTAAGTGTAAGGGAAATGCCCGCTAGTGTGAGTCCAGTTATTATTGCTGTGATAATTATATTTATTCCTTATTTTAATACTTACAAACTGGGCTAGTGTAATCAGTATTTTTGAGAAGTCACTATATAGTTTTTAATAAAAAAATTTTAAAATAAAAATAGTATTTTGATTACTTTAGTTTTAAAGAAATAAATAATGGTAAATATTTTATAAACTCTACTTATATTTCTTCATCCAATTTAGCTATATATAGCTAAATTGGATGAAGAAATATAAAATTATAATAAATCATAAATTTTTTTTATTAGAAATTATCATTACTAATTGTTTAACTACAATCATCTTTTATGCAATCTCCGTATCTACTAATATTAGATAATCTGTTTCTCATCTATGTAGAGGTAATAAACATAACATAAAAATATACTAATAATTCTACTGCTCTTAGTGTCTATATGACTGCCTATAAAGCACAAATTAAAGAAACCTTTAACAAAAATATTAATTATCTCTATCGTCAGCGTATCTTGAATATTAAACTGAGTAAGAATTAGAAAATTATTATTTATGAATATCTTAAATCTGTTAACTTTGAGTAGGTTTATAGTAGTTTTAAAACCTCAAAAATAACGAATGCTAATTAGATGGTTTTCAGTAGAAGTATGTTTATCCAATATTTATGTTGTAGTAACAATTATTAATATTTTTTATCAAATGGGAGTAGATACTTGAAATAATGGATGAGATTATAATGATAATTGAGTTTAAATTTAAATAAATGAGTTATACAAATATCGTTAGGTTACTCAATACTATTTGATAGTACTATATTGGTTCAAGTGTATGAATTAAGAATAGAATAGTTCAATTACTGAGATAAAAAATTTTTTAATAAAAATGAATCTAAGATTGAATAGCTGTAATGACTACTTTATTAAAAGTATCCCCGACCGTGCAATCTCAGCTAATGTTATCGACAGATATTTTTACTAACTAAAAATCAATTATATTCATGGTGCTTGATCTATCTCCGTAGCTCTGCACACAGCTTTATTAGATAAAATTTCTAGTATAAAATTAGAAAATATAAACATAGTTGCCTGTCCCACAGCCTTAGAATTATGTATATCTCACACTCCGACTTTGGGATCAAAATCTACATGATATTAGATGTGTCTCTCCATGCAAAATTCTTGACAGTGTTGCTGGTAAATTCGGATTACTTTTTAGTATTTTTCTACTTTTTTCTTAACTAAGATCTTCTTAAGACTAGATTTATATGAGAATTTACGTCTGTTTATATAAACTAAAACTGTACCGATATAAGCAATATTTATAATACAATTATGGGCAACCTATAGAGCCGTTTATATTGAATTTTTTTAAGTAGTTAACAAATATTGAGTTAAATATTGTGAGTTTCAATGTTTTATTTCTGACTTGTTACCGACCTAATAAAGGTAAAATCAACAATTTTCTTTGAGAGTGAAACTTCTACTATTTTAAGGACGCGGAGTTTATTACCTTCTGGTAGGATAACATGACTTTTTTACACCTTAGTTTTTCAGATTTTAGTCTGTTGAATCAGGTTTTCAGTAAATTCTTTTTAAGAATTTCTTGAATATCAATGATACTTATTCTATTTATATAGAGTTGTTAAATTGACAAAAGTATTAGTAGATATGTTTGTTTGTAGCGTTATAATAATTATACTTTTTCAGTATAGAAGGAGTAACAACTCAATAGTTTTCTTCTAAGTCAAGGATGGTGTTTAGTATTTGTACAGCTATAACGAGATTATTAAAAATAAGGTTGTTAAGATAGTAGTAACTATAAAAAATTTAGGCGCTAAATTATTTGGTAATTCCCTTTATTTTAGGATTTTATAAGTTAAAACAAAAAAAATAAAAAATAGTATGATTGTGCCTCTTTTATAGTGCTTTTAATATTGTCAATTCTGTATATATAGAAAAACTCTGATCGCTTTACTTTCTTTATTTAAGTATTAATATTATCTTCGATAACAGCAATTATATTTACTTTTCTTTTTTTTAGATTTTCTAAAAAATATTAGAAATTATCATTTCTAGTTTTTACTAGACTATAAATTTACTAATTTTTTAGTAATCTAATCTGATAGGACTTGTTACACTTTTGGGGTAGTTTAAAATGAAAAGTAATCAAGTTTCAATATTTATTGAGTTAGTTATAGATTTTTTTCTAAAAAAATAGAGCTAAAAAAATAATTTTTTGTTATTTTAAAAGAAGAAAATATTTTCTTTTATAAAAGAACTGTAAATTTATTAGTTTTTATCTTTAAGTTAGATCCGTATAGGAAATTTTATATCATTACTGGTTGTATTAAAACTACTTGTAGGTATTACATAATTAAATATTTATAAATCAATAGTTATTTTGCTTTTTTATATAAAAAAGTGATCTTATATTTTGTTTAATTAAACTTGATTTCTTATCTTATAAAATTTTTAATAAATAAATTGAAGTATACAATACAGTTTTATGCAGATATCTCTAATAGAGACAGTTATTATTGAGATAACTTATACTGTTGTTGATAATCATCTAATGATGTAAAGATTAGCTTTACTGGGTTATGTTATTAGCTAATCTTTTTTACCAGGATTTGTCATTGTTTTTATTTTAGATATGAATATATTTGTTGGAACATTTATTTATTAGAGGTTTATTTAGTACTATTCTAGACTAATTTGATTAAAACATAATATTTTTTAGATAAAAAACACAATAGAGCTGAAATAGATATGCTAATAACTACTATTGTAGTTATTATTACTACAGTGACATAACATAAAAAATAACTCTTATTTACTTTTAACAGAGTAAACATATAAGTAGTGAAATTAACAGTGTAACTACTAAACTTAAGAGTTAAATTATTAGTATTGCTAATAATTTTTGCCAATTTAAAACTGTTAAAGCCATACTAGTTTGATATTTATTGACTATCTTAGTAGCAGCATATCAGTGAGTTTACATCATTTAAGGATGATAGTGAAGGTAGTAATTAGAGATAATTGCTAGTATCAACGGGATGTATCTAAATTGTTTTTATAATTTCCAGTTAAGACCTACCATTATTTTAGTTGTATCTAGATTGTTTATAATAGTTTTGTTGTTTATTATTCGATATAGCTTACTTACCTAGTTTATTTTAAAAGCTTCAAGTTCTCAGAATAAATTTATTATTTATTTATTATTTCTCTTGTATGAATTATAATAATTTTGTGTTTTAAATCTTTAGTTTTAGCTATTTTCTTAAATTAAGATAAGATGACGAAATGTCTGTCTTCAGTTAACATTAGGTTTACATTTTAAACAGTAAATTACATGAGAATTCTAGTAACAGGCGGTGCTGGTTTTATCGGCTCCCATTTAATTGATCGCTTAATGGAACAGGGACACGATGTCTTGTGCTTAGATAACTTCTATACAGGTCACAAACGCAATATTGAGAAGTGGTTTGATAATCCTTATTTTGAACTAATCCGTCATGACATTACTGAACCTATTCGTCTTGAAGTAGATCAAGTTTATCATCTTGCTTGTCCAGCCTCTCCGATTCACTATCAATTTAATCCTGTTAAAACGATTAAAACCAACGTTCTAGGAACCTTGTATATGTTGGGATTAGCTAAACGGGTTAAGGCAAGATTCTTGTTAGCGTCTACCTCGGAAGTTTATGGAGATCCTGATGTACATCCCCAACCTGAAGAATATAGAGGCAGTGTTAACTGTACAGGGTTGCGAGCTTGTTATGATGAGGGAAAACGGGTCGCTGAAACCCTGGCTTTTGAATATCATCGAGAACATAAAGTTGATATTCGGGTTGCGCGGATTTTCAACACTTATGGGCCACGAATGTTAAAAAATGACGGTCGTGTTGTTAGTAATTTTATCGTCCAAGCCCTAGACAAAAAACCTCTGACAGTTTATGGAGATGGCTCTCAAACCAGGAGTTTCTGCTATGTCTCCGACTTAGTTGAAGGTTTAATTGGACTTATGAATAATGATTATATTGGCCCAATCAATTTAGGCAATCCTGGAGAGTATTCTGTTCTAGAACTTGCCAAAATTATCCGAGAAATGATTAATCCTGATATGGAATTAGTCTATAAAGCTTTACCTCAAGACGATCCCCGGAAACGCCAACCTGATATTACTAAGGCCAGCACCTACCTAGGTTGGGAACCAATGATTTCTTTAAAAGAAGGTTTAGAGTTAACTATCAGAGATTTCCAGCAACGAGTTTCTTAAACAATTATTGACATTCAAATCATCAATTTAGAGGATAGAAAACCATGCGCGTTTGTGTCATTGGAACTGGTTATGTTGGTTTGGTAACAGGAGTTTGTTTAGCCTATATTGGTCATAACGTTATTTGTGTTGACAACAACGAAGAAAAAGTTAAGTTAATGAAATCGGGACAGTCACCCATTTATGAGCCTGGACTTTCGCAATTAATGCACGAATCGGCCGATGTCGGACGGTTAGAATTTACAGTAGATTTGTCTACAGGGGTGAACCACGGAGAAGTTCTTTTTATTGCAGTGGGAACCCCTGCTCTACCTACCGGAGAAAGTGATACCCGCTATGTAGAAGCGGTTGCACGTAGTATTGGCACTAATTTATATCAAGGGTACAAAGTAATCGTCAATAAATCTACTGTTCCCATTGGTTCAGGGGACTGGGTAAGAATGATTGTGATGGATGGCTTAAACGAACGCCCCCATAATGGTAATGTCGAGTTTGATGTGGTTAGTAACCCAGAGTTTTTACGAGAAGGGTCAGCCGTTTACGATACTTTCAATCCTGAGCGTATTGTTTTAGGGAGCAATAGCAATAAAGCCATTGCCATGATGCAAGAACTCTATAGTCCTTTAGTAGAGCGTAAATTTGCTAGTAATACCGCTCTAAATCCTGTTCCAGTGGTAGTAACTGACTTAAACTCTGCAGAAATGATCAAATATGCGGCAAACGCATTCTTAGCAACCAAAATCAGCTTTATTAATGAAGTTGCTAACATCTGTGATCGCGTCGGAGCCGATGTAACTCAAGTAGCTAAGGGGATTGGATTGGATTCCCGTATTGGTAATAAATTCTTGCAAGCGGGCATCGGTTGGGGGGGATCTTGTTTCCCAAAAGATATTCTAGCTTTAATTCATACTGCAACCGATTATGGTTATGAGACAAAGTTACTCAATGCTGCCGTAGCTGTTAATAAACATCAGCGATTGATTGTTATTGAAAAGCTACAACAGGAACTAAAGATTCTTAAAGGTAAAACCATTGGCTTGTTGGGGTTAACCTTTAAACCTAATACTGACGACATGCGAGACGCTCCATCTTTAGTAATTATTGAACAACTGAATCGTTTAGGGGCTAAAGTTAAAGCCTATGATCCGATTGTTTCACAATCAGGGTTGAGTTATGGACTATCAGGAGTTATCATTGAGACCAACCCCGAAATGTTAGCCGATAGCTGCGATGCGTTAGTGTTAATAACAGACTGGCAAGAGTTTCTTAAACTAGATTTTGAAAAAATGGCTAATTTGATGGTTAGTCCTGTAATAATTGATGGCCGTAATTTCTTAGATCGATCTAAGCTTGAATTTTTTGGCTTTCGCTATTTAGGAATTGGTCGATAATTTGTAAACAAAGCTCGCTACTAACTATTAATAGTCTAACGATAGATTTATCAATTGAGCAAGGTCTACCTGAAAAAAGATTATATATTTAGCTAGGGTAAACACCATTGTTTAGGTTCAAATTCTTCTAAGGAATTGAGGACTTGATCGGCCTGGTCGAATAATTGGCAATTACTCGTTTTCTCAGGAACTACTACCGTCGACATTCCTGCCGCAATTGCAGCTTTCATCCCTGCCAAAGAGTCTTCAAATACTAAACAATCACGGGGATCTGCCTCTAATCTTTGTGCCGTTAATAGGAAAATATCAGGGGCAGGTTTACATTGTTTTAAATCAGGATCATCTCCAAAAACAAAATGGTCAAAACAAGATACCCAAGAAGGATGAGACGACATTTTCAACTCAAAATGATACCGAATAGAACTCGAGGCAATGGCCTGGGGAATACCTTGTCTAGCAAAATGCTGAGTTAATTCCTTTGCACCAGGAAGGGGTTGGACATTAGCATAGAGTGGATAGAGTAGGGCATAACGTTCCTTTATGTATTCTTCGGGAGTTAGGGGAATATCGAGTAATTCTACAAACAATTGTGCTGACTCCTGAGTGCGGCGGCCAGCCATTTTTGCTTGAACCGAGTGATCAAAAATTTTGCCATAGCGTTGGGCAATAATTTGGTTTACCTTTTGGTAAAGAGTTTCTGTTCCCAGGAGTAGTCCGTCCAAATCGTAAATTAAATGAGTGATAGGTTTGAAAGAATGGGATGAGTAATTCATAATAAAATGCTTATCTTAGTCATTCAATGGCAATAATTTAAATTCCTAGTTTTTTATTCTCGAAAGAGTGTCGAAACTTCTAGATCATATCATTCTGGTTAAAGTTGTTAAGTTTTTCAAAAAGTCGAAATGAAAAGAAATATTTATTTGTAATCCGTTATCATGCCTTAATAAGTAGTGAATTATGAAAAATGTAACGGACATGAATCAATTCTCTTATCAAACGGCAACTATCGCCAAACACACCAAGACAAATAACCTTTTAAAGCAAAGTATTAGTCTAATCAGTGGACTTAGTGTAGCCGGTGGTCAGCTATTTCTAGCTCCAGTTAATGCCTCCACTAACACTTTAATTATCCCCGATACCATAACATCATCAGGTAAACCGGGGACGGTTGAGTCGTCTTTCCAAAAAATTCCGAAATCTTTTCCTCGTATAGTTCCTAGCCGTCCTGCCGCCAATAAACCTGTTTTAAGTCCTCCCTCTATTAAACCTGCCACTCCGAAAATAGCTCCCAAACCTTCGGTATCCAACCGCACTAGTGGAAATGCTGCTCCAAAAGTACAATTATCAGCCCCCGAAGTTTTGCCATCAACCTCTAAAAAGTCTTCTGCTGCTCCTGTAAGTCAACCGCTAGCATCTTTTCAGCCAAAAGAAATTAAAATCACTCCCTCAATAGCTGCCCAAGGTAAAAATAGTTATATAGATTTTACTAATTACGGCACAAATCTTAAACAATCAGTAGTTACTTCCAGTTCTGTTATTCTTACCGAACGGTCAACAGGATGCCAAATTGTTTCCCAAAACGGTCAACTGCTTAAAGGTAGTTGTGGTTCAGTTGCTAAGGCGGGTTTTACTTTGGAAAACTCCGCCTTAGCAAACCATCACGTTAATCTCGTCAGTTATCGAAGAAAAGCTCCCTCTAAGGTTATTAGTTATTCCCGTAATGCTTCTTCAGTGCAACCTGTCCATCTCAAATCTCTTTCGGTCAATCCTCAACAAGTGGTCAGTTTAAAACCCATCACTAGAAAAAGATCCTTAGAACCTACTCCTAAATACAATCGAGCTGCCAGTCTCTATAATCGTCTAAATTCTATCGCTCCTGAACAAAACCAAACAGACTTAATGTATCCTTTACCTCTGGTTGCCAGTATTACTTCGGCTTTTGGGTGGCGTACTCATCCTATTTCAGGAACTGGTCGTCAACATAGCGGGACAGATATCGGTGCCCCTATTGGGACCCCTGTTTTAGCTGCCTATGACGGGGAAGTTTCCCAGTCCGACTGGCTTGGAGGGTATGGTTTAACAGTGATTCTGCGCCATCTAGAGGGGACTCAAGAATCTCGTTATGCTCATTTATCCAAGGTTTATGTCCAACCTGGAGAATGGGTTGACCAGGGAGCTGTAATCGGACGAGTAGGAAGTACGGGTTATTCCACTGGTCCCCATTTACACTTTGAATGGCGACATTTAACTGACCAAGGTTGGGTCGCTGTTGATGCGGGATTACATTTAGAATATGCTTTAGAAAATTTGATGCGTTCGATGCAGATAGTTGAGGCTTTAAAAACTTCTAAAGGCTAAATTTAACTACTAAAATTAACTACTCAAACTCATTTTAATAAAAGTATTATCGAGCCCCCTGTAATATATTTATAGGGGGTTTATTTTTTGTCGTCACAGTTATGTATTAATAACTGAATACATAGTTATTCTTTTAGTTGCATAATACTTATTGATTTTATCTGTGTAAATTGTCTTATTTATTTAAATTTAGTACAAGCAATATTGTAAAAAATTATCGAATATTTTATCTATAAATTTTTAAAAAAAGTTAAAAATATTCAAGGAGTGATTAAGCCTTAGATTAGTTTAAAACTAATTTCGCTAAACTAGTGTTGGCTGTTATTACAACTTATATTACTTTTTTAAAGTTTACATTATTTAAGCATTTTTTTATACTCATAGTTAGATAATATCTAAAGCTAGCGATAATCATATCCTTACTTAATAGTAAATTTGCAATATTATTGAGTTGTTATAATTAACTATTTTGAACATTATGATTTTTAATTAAGTAAACTTAAATAAGTCTAAGAGAGGATAGTAGTTTAAAAAACGATCACTAAAGACAAGTTTACTGAAGAATTAAGCGGACATAATCAGAATAGCAGGGACTATCAAAATTGATTTGTTACTCGAAAATCATCTCTAAAATAAGCGCATAAACATGGTGTTTAAATTAAAAAGAATGAAAAATAGAAAAAATATCTTTGGTTAAATCATAAAAAAAATACAAAAAAATATTTTATAAATTGATTATTTAATAAAATAAATATAGTCAAAATATATAAACCTAGTAATAATTTTTATTATGCTGTATATTGACACAGCTAAAAGAAGAAAAATTTTGTAAAACCTAAAAATAAAAGGTATATAAGCCTGAAAAATAATAAAAAATAAGACAATAGACATAAGAATTGTTTTTGATAATAAATCAGTACATACAAGTAGTTTTGTTAAACTGAAACAATAAAAATAAAAAAAATGATATTTATATATCAAACTAACTTATAGTACGGAAGTAAACTCAATAAAAGTGTAATTGCATAAAATAAACTAATAAAAATGAGTAAAATAAGTAATTCTACGATACCTTGCTTATTCCTGTAATCACTTATCCGTATAATTAAAATTATATGATCAATTCTTGGAGTTTCAATTAATACCTATCCTATATTCCATTCTTAGATGATAAAATAATTAAAACTTTTATCTCCTAATTTTAGGATAGTTAGGATAGTTAATAACCTTGATTTTAAGATAATCTTGAGTTCAATTATGAATTTGATTAATAATAGTTTGTCGTCACAGAAGATAAACACTTTATCTCAATAATCTAACCTCACTAACTTCATTGCTATTTTTTAGAATTCAATGTAAAAAATATGGCTATATATTTTAATATAGCTTATATTTTAATAATGTCGATTTTTCTAAAATAGAGCTTATTAAATAACTTTAATTAGCTCTATTTAGCGTTCTAATTATACTTTTTTATTTTTTTAAAAAAAGGTAAAATTATTTATTATTTCTCTTTAACTAAAGAGAAATAAATTACATTTAAATTAAGTACACTTTACTTATTTTCGAGAGTATTGAAGTCTAACTAATCACAACTAAATACAAAAATTGTATCTAAAAGTTGTATTGTTTTTTATATCATAAAATTATTCTTAAATTTTAATGATAAATATTGAAACTCTTTACATTAAATATTTGAACTTTTTAAGCATTACCGAGACAAATTTAAGAACTCATTGACAGACTTTCTAATGCTAAAGAAGCACTCTAAAATATCCACCGACTTATCTTTGATTAATTATTCTCGACAAATTTTAGTTAAAATAACGGCAATAAAGAACCTATTTGTCAATTTTCTATTCTCTGTCCCCTTTACCGAAATCATTACTTTCTTGCAATTACCCAAACAGCATGAATAATTCCAAGAATATAGAACCCAAAAATCGTTAATAATAAATTAATCCAAAAATCTTTACCTAATCCAACTTGTAGAAAAACTCCAAGAGGAGGCAAAAAAATAGCACAAAGAATCCGAATTAAATCACCCACAAAACTAACCTCCAAGAGACAATCAGACTATAGACCATAGCAAAACGGATAAATGAACTGTTTTGACTAACCATTCATCACTGAACTTCTATCAATTCTAGGACATATTCTAATTGTATCCGAGTAAATCAGTAAAAAAAACCATAGAGGCATAAGAGATTATGCCTCTATGGTTTAATCTATTAAATTCAAAATTTCTACAATCAATAATAAACGTTTAAGACATTGCAGATGCAGTTGAACGACGACGACGATAGGTTTTCGTTACTGGACGTTCTCCAGGTTCGGGTTCTTCAGGAGTTTGAAGAAGGAACAGCACCATCGGCTGAGTTCGTAGTTCGCGCCTGACTAACCGTTGTAACATGGTTTCGATTTCCTCTTGGAGAAATTTCCAATTAACCTCAATCCCACTACGATTATTATCGTGGGAAAATTCATCCCAGCGTTCAGTTAAAATTCGTTCAATAGCACGAATGATCAACTGTTCTAATAACGATCGCTCTACTTTTGTCACCACACCCCGCAGATGCACTTCCGGTTTCGCCATCAGTTTGCCCTGCCAATTAATAGCAGTGGCTACTGTAACCACCCCTTCCTCAGCTAACTGTTGGCGATCATGCATAACATGATCATGCACCACGCCAGCCTGATCTACTAACTCAATTCCAGAGGGAACTTGACCAAGAACATCTATATTATCCGGAGAAACTTCAACAATATCTCCGTTCTTTACAATCACCATGTTTTCCGTAGGTACACCCATGCTGTGGGCAGTCTGAGCGTGTTTAAGCAACATTCGGTGTTCCCCGTGAACCGGAATAAAGAATTTTGGACGAGTCAAAGCCAGCATTAATTTATGCTCTTCTTGGCAACCATGACCTGATACATGAATTCCTTGATGACGACCATAAATGACCTCAGCCCCCTGCATCATTAAGCGATCAATGGTATTCACCACCGCAATGGTATTCCCTGGAATGGGGTTAGCAGAGAAGACAATCGTATCTCCTTTTTGAACTCTGATGTGGGGATGTTGTCCTTTAGAAATACGCGTTAACGCTGCTAAGGGTTCTCCTTGAGAGCCTGTGGTTAGGATTAATACTTTTTCATCAGATAAATTCCTCATTGCTTTGAGGGACACAAAAACGTCATCAGGACATTTAATGTAGCCTAATTCCCGCGCGTGGGCGATGACATTAAGCATCGAACGTCCTACAACCGCCACTTTTCGTTTGTGCTTTTGGGCTAGTTGCAAAATAATATTGACTCGATGTACCGAAGAAGCAAAAGTCGTAATCAACAACCGTCCAGGGGCTTGACTTATAATGCGATCAAGGTTGGGATAAACTGATCTTTCCGAAGGGGTTATCCCTAGAACTTCAGCGTTGGTAGAGTCACTTAGCAGACATAAAACACCTTTCTCTCCATGTTCAGCAAGTCTTTGTAGATCAAAGTGCTGGCCATCAACGGGAGTATAATCAACCTTAAAGTCTCCTGTATGAATAACCACTCCTAACGGTGTGTGAATGGCTATGGTGAAACTGTCGGTAATGGAATGGGTATTACGAATGAATTCTACCAAAAAAGAATCACTGATCCGTACCATATCTCTGGGTTCAGCTGTCTTTAGAGTTGTGCGATCGCTGACTCCGGCCTCTTCCAACTTATCACGCAATAGGGCAATCGCTAGTTTTGGTCCATAAATTACCGGAATATCAAATTGTTTTAGATGATAGGGAATGCCCCCAATATGGTCTTCATGACCATGGGTTGCAATCATTCCCCTAATCTTAGTGCGATTTTCTCGCAAATAGGTCATGTCGGGGAGAACAATATTCACCCCGTGCATTCCGTCAGTCGGAAAAGCAATTCCCGCATCTATCAGCAAGATCTCATCCCCATACTCAAAAATACAAGTATTCTTGCCGATCTCGTGTAATCCCCCTAAAGGAATAATTTTTAACGTTGGTTTTGTCAGTTTTTGACTCATTGGCCTCCTTTTCATTCAGCTACTTTGATTGTCAACGGGTTAGTTATCCAAAAATATAATCTTTCAGAAAAATTTATCTAGTCTTCTTCCTAGAATTAGCTTAAGTAAATTTTACAATTGCCGTTTATTTAACTTCAATTGATCTTAGCCTATTTATTCCATCATAAAGCCTAATTCTTAAACAAGAGATAGGTGTCGTAAAACTGATTCTAATTCTTGTTTTAAGTCAGGAGATAGTTCCACTAGAGGAGGTCTTAGTCCTCCTACTTCCCACCCTTTTAAATTGAGTGCGGCCTTGATTGGAATAGGGTTAGTTGTGCAAAATAGTGCTTTGAATAAGGGAAAAAGCTTTAAATTAATGTCTCTTGCAACCGTGGCTTTTCCTGTTTCAAATGCTTGAACCATTTCTTGTATCTGTTGCCCTACTAGATGACTAGCCACGCTGACCACTCCTATTCCACCAACGGTCAACAAAGGTAGGGTCATAAAGTCATCTCCTGCATAAATCGCAAAAGATTCAGGGGTTAAACGACGAATTTGACAAGCTTGCTCTAAGTTTCCAGCAGCTTCTTTAATGGCAACAATATTTTCAATTTCTGCTAATTTAGCGACTGTTTCCGGTAAAAGATTTTGTCCAGTACGCCCCGGCACGTTGTACAACATAATGGGTAAATTAGGGGACTTTTGAGCAATTTCTTTAAAGTGTTGATACAGTCCCTCTTGAGGGGGTTTATTGTAATAGGGAACCACTTGCAATGATCCGTCTAAACCTAATTTAGATGCCTTTTCTGTCGCTTCTACCCCTTCTCTTGTGGCGTTAGAACCTGTCCCCGCAATAATTTTTCCTCGATCACCAACGGCTTTTTTAACTACCTGAAACAACTTATATTCTTCAGACCAACTTAAGGTAGGAGATTCCCCCGTTGTGCCGCAAATTACTAAGCCGTCGCTACCATTTTCCACTAAATAGTTAGCTAGTTCCTCGGCTACTGTGTAATTTACTTGACCATTTTTATTGAAGGGAGTCACCATGGCGGTGATTACTCGTCCAAAACTGCGATCACTCATTCTTTCGTTTACTTTTTCAAAGTTAGTGGTTAATTTTTATTCTAAAAGCTTTTATTTATTAGCTGGGTGCAACCATTGAGGCAGAAGATTTCAGCCATTTTTTTTTGATTAATAACTCCGCAATCTGCACTGCATTTAGGGCGGCTCCTTTGCGAATTTGATCTCCACAGATCCATAATTCTAAGCCATTAGGGTGAGAAATATCCTGACGAATTCGCCCTACCAACACCTCGTCTCGGCCTGAAGCGTCCATGGGCATAGGGAAGTAATTTCTCGGCCAATCTTCAACTAGTTTAAGTCCTGGGGAATTTGCTATAATCGCCCTAGCATCGGTCACAGAAAATTGAGCAGAGAATTCTAAGTTAACAGCTTCTGAGTGAGCACGTAGTACGGGCACCCGTACGCAGGTGGCCGTCACTCTTAAATCGGGCTCGTTAAAGATCTTGCGGGTTTCATTGACCATTTTCATCTCTTCGGTACAATATCCTTCGCGGTTGAGAGGAGAATTGTGGGGAAATAGATTAAAAGCTAAGGGATAGGGAAATATTTCTGTTTGAGGAGGTTGACCGTTTAAAATAGCCTGAGACTGGACTTTCACTTCTTCCATCGCTCTGGCCCCTGCACCACTTGCTGATTGATATGTGGAGACAACAATCCTCCTAATAGGTTGAACTCGATGGAGAGGGTAAATCGCGATCCCCATCAGAATTGTTGTGCAGTTGGGATTGGCAATGATTCCTCGGTGGTACTTAGCCGTTTCAGGATTTATCTCGGGAACAATCAGAGGAATCTCTGGCTCCATACGAAAAGCGCTGGAATTATCTACCATTACCGCTCCCGATTCTACGATATTTTTTGCCCAGGTTTTAGAAGTTATTCCTCCCGCTGAGGCTAATACTAAATCAATATCCTTAAAAGAATTTTCTGTGACTGCTTCGACCAGCAGTGTTTCTCCTTTAAAAGTTAAGGAACTTCCCACAGAGCGTTCAGAAGCCAAGAGTTTAAGACTAGCGACAGGAAAGTCACGTTGTTCTAATAAGTCAAGCAACTCGGTGCCAACGGCCCCCGTTGCCCCCAGAATAGCTACCCTAACTGGTTTAGACAATGAATACTACCTCCTAGCAGATCGGTTAAAATCATAGACTGCCGTCGATTAATTTTCTGTTCTGAAGTTAAGAAAATTTTGACTTATTAAGACTTATAAGAGTTAGATTATTAACACTTGATAAGAACTTACACAGAGAAAAATATGTTTTAGTTTTGTTTATAATATCCCTATGTATTGAGACTATGCCAGCTTGATTTAGCGGAAAGGCTTATCTTGATTCGGTCTAAAGGTGTTGTAAATGATCTAGTTTATCCTATCATAATAGAATGATGCGACAATGCACTATTATCAATAGGGGCAGATCCCGGCAAACCCTGTCAACCGACAAAAAGCTAAGGGATTAATGATTGATCCTTAATGTTTTTAGGATATCACGAGCTGCGTGCCCTTGAATCATTAAGTTTAATTTAGACTTGTATCACTGTAGTTTAATGTAATTGTTTGAGATAAAACGTCGATGAAAGTAACTCAGGAAAGACTCCCTGACAGTCAGATTGGCTTAGAAATTAAAATTCCGGCTGAAACCTTAGAGAAAGCCTACGAAAAAAAGGTCAATACCTTGGCGCGTACTGCCAATATCCCTGGGTTTCGTAAAGGAAAAGTTCCCCGCAAAATCTTGCTTCAACGCCTAGGAACTAAATATGTTAAGGCTGCGACTCTCGAAGAATTGATTCAAGAAAGTGTAGAAAAAGCTATCAAGCAAGAAGAGCTAGAATCGTTGGGTAATTATCGGCTATGCTCTGATTTTGAAGAATTGCTTGGTAAATTTAGTCTAGGACAGCCTCTAACTTTCTCTGCCGTTGTAGATGTTCCCCCCAGCGTAGAACTGGGAGATTATAAAACCTTGAGTGTGAAAGCTGAAGAAACCATCTATGATCCTAAACAGGTGGAAATCTGGTTAGAAGAACGGCGAGAACAACAAGCTGCCCTAATTCCCGTCGAAGATCGTTCCGCCCAAATGGGAGATGTGGCCATTATCGATTATGTTGCATATTTTGTACCAGAAGATGGGCAAGAAGTTGCTGGTAAAGCAATTTCAGGGGTGCAAGGGACAGATTTTCGTGTGGATCTAGCCGAAGGACGTTTCATTGAAGGCATGGTAGAAGGAATAGTTGGAATGAAACCTGAAGAGACCAAAGAACTTAAGGTGACGTTTCCTGAAGACTATCCCAGAGAAGATTTAGCCGGACGACCATCGATTTTTAGCATTACTCTCAAAGAACTCAAAGAAAAAGAATTTCTTGAATTTAATGACGATTTAGCCGGAGAAATCAGCGAATTTGAGACAATAGCCGAGTTAAGGGAATCCCTAGAAAAACGTTTTATACAAGAAGCCGAAGAAGCAACTAAGAAAAGCATTCATGATAGCATTATTGCTCAGCTAATGACAATCTGCACAGTTGATATTCCCGAGACTCTGGTTCAAAACGAAGTAACTCAAGTTTTGACTCAAACAGCCATGCAGATGGAACAAATGGGTATGGAGATTGGCCGACTGTTTACTCAAGAAAATCTTCCAAAACTGCGGGAAAATGCTCGTCCAGAAGCAATAGAAAGGTTAAAGCAATCCTTAATTCTTAAGGAATTAGCTAAAGTTGAAGGCATCGAAATTAAACAAGCCATTTTTGACGAAAAAGTTAACAAGATTAAAGAACAACTTTCAGACCGGGAGGTAGATCTCGATAGATTAAACCAGATGGTCACAGACGAACTTTTAATAGAAGCGACTCTCGACTGGCTACAAGGGCAAGCTACCATAGAACTAGTTCCTGCAGGAACCTTAAAGAAAAAAGAAGCTGAACAATCTTCAGCCGATTCTGGGCAACCATTGACAGCTACGGCAGAAAGATAAACCTCTCTTCAGTTGTGTCAACATTATGCCTTGGTTAATCTGATTCACTTTTTTCACACTTGAGGCATAATGTTGACAGAGGGTATCAGTTCGCTGATCCGGTTCAGGTGGACTAAAAATAAAGAATGTACAACTAAGCCTATTAGGAAATGAGCCATTATTCAAAATCTTTCCCTTGACAGTTTAATTAAAGGCTATGAATAAATTGCGATTACTAGACTATTCCATCACCAACCAGCGTCCTTCAGAAATCTATTCCATGAGTCAAAATATCGTTCCCATGGTAATAGAACAATCTGGAGTAGGGGAAAGAGCCTTTGATATTTATTCGAGATTATTGCGAGAGCGTATCGTTTTTCTGGGAACCCCTGTTGACGATCAAGTCGCAGACTCAATTGTCGCACAACTACTTTTCCTCGACGCTGAAGACCCAGAAAAAGATATTCAGCTTTACATTAATTCCCCCGGAGGGTCTGTTTATGCTGGCCTAGCTATTTATGATACCATGCAGCAAATTCGTCCCGATATAGTCACCATTTGTTTTGGGTTGGCTGCTAGCATGGGAGCGTTTCTTCTATGTGGAGGAGCTCAAGGTAAGCGGATGTCTTTACCTAGTTCTCGCATGATGATTCACCAACCTTTAGGAGGAGCTCAAGGGCAAGCCGTGGAGATTGAAATTCAAGCCAAAGAAATTCTCTATATCAAACGGCGGTTGAATGAAATGCTGGCCTATCATACCGGTAAACCCATCGATGCCATTGCAGCTGATACAGAACGAGACTTCTTTCTGTCGGCGCAAGAGGCAAAAGAATACGGTTTAATCGACAAAGTGATTTCTCGGCAAGATCTGTCTGACTCCACCATTCCCGTTACCTAACTCAACTAACTCCAAGAGCTTATGTCTAAATACGACTCCCACCTAAAATGTTCATTTTGCGGCAAATCCCAGGAACAAGTGCGAAAATTGATCGCCGGTCCAGGAGTCTACATCTGCGATGAATGTGTTGAGCTATGCAACGAGATTTTAGATGAGGAATTGATGGATACTCCGGCAACGGCAGTGTCCGCAGGTTCCTCAAGAACTGAAGAGTCCCAACCTAAACGTCGTTCAAGTCGCGAACATCTTTCCCTAAATCAGATCCCCAAACCTAGAGAAATTAAAAACTATCTCGATGAGTACGTTATTGGACAAGATGAAGCTAAAAAAGTTCTCTCCGTAGCAGTTTATAACCACTACAAGCGTCTGAGTCTTAGCCCGTCTCCAGAGGGAGATGGTCCAGACGATTTTGTTGAACTGCAAAAATCGAATATTTTGTTAATGGGTCCAACAGGTTCGGGAAAAACCCTTCTAGCGCAAACCCTGGCCCAGATCCTACAAGTACCCTTTGCCGTTGCTGATGCGACCACTTTGACTGAGGCGGGTTATGTGGGGGAGGATGTAGAAAACATTCTACTACGGCTGTTACAGGTAGCTGACTTGGATGTCGAAGAAGCCCAACGGGGTATAATTTATATAGACGAAATTGATAAAATTGCTCGTAAGAGTGAAAATCCTTCTATCACCCGTGATGTTTCTGGGGAAGGCGTCCAACAAGCCTTACTTAAAATGTTGGAAGGAACAGTAGCCAATGTTCCTCCCCAGGGCGGAAGAAA
This sequence comes from cyanobacterium endosymbiont of Rhopalodia gibberula, assembly GCF_003574135.1. Taxonomy (GTDB): domain Bacteria; phylum Cyanobacteriota; class Cyanobacteriia; order Cyanobacteriales; family Microcystaceae; genus Rippkaea. The sequence goes on from NZ_AP018341.1 coordinate 1,019,813, forward strand.
ACACCCTTACCAAGACTGCATTCAAATTGACACCAGTAACATTCTCTTTATTTGTGGTGGAGCTTTTGTCGGTTTAGATAAAGTGATTGAACAACGACGGGGTAAAAAATCCATAGGCTTTATTCGCCCTGGAGATGGTAGTCAAGCTAAAGACAGGCGGGCAGCTGACTTAATGCAACAAACAGAACCAGACGATTTAGTTAAATTTGGCATGATCCCTGAATTTGTGGGACGAATTCCGGTAATGGCTGCCTTAGATCCCCTAGATGAAGATGCTCTTATTGCCATTCTAACTCAACCCCGCAACGCCTTGGTAAAACAGTATCAAAAACTTTTGAAGATGGACAATGTTCAGTTAGAGTTTAATAAAGAAGCAGTGCGGGCGATCGCGAAAGAAGCCCATCGTCGCAAAACAGGAGCAAGAGCATTGCGGGGAATTGTTGAAGAATTGATGTTGGAGGTGATGTATGAATTGCCTTCCCGTAAGGATGTTAAGCGGTGTATGATTACTGAAGAAATGGTCGAAAACCGTTCAACGGCTGACCTGTTAGTCCATCCATCATCTTTACCGACTCCAGAGTCTGCTTAGAGTTAGTTAAGCGCCATCCACGATTTTAGTAAGCACAACGATTATGGATTGACTAAACTAATTAGAGGTCTCACTAAAGGCATGTAGAGGGCATTTAGGTGCTTAATTTTGCTAGTGACTTTTTTCTTCTAAGCTTTCCGAGATATGATGAGTCCCCCCTAATAAGGAAATAACAAAGACTGCTAGGACAGTTGGCGTTCATGGTGTTTGTTGATCGTTACTATGAGCGGGTGCGCCATGAAAGAAAGTCAACCGGGAACAACCCGAAAAAGTCAGTAATAGTTTACATTTATGTCAGGGTAGGTTTGACTCGATACTAACACAAAAGAGTATAAAAGTTATGTGACATCTATCATTGTCCACATTATGATTTACGAGGGTTCGAGAGGTCTAAACTATTCTGTAATCTCGTATGTCTAGATTATGACCTAGAGGAGTATACCCAAGATTTAAACATACTTCTGGCGTTTTGGGAATTGAGAAAAGTTATTTCATTGTACTTTTTACAAATTTTGCGGATACATTATTGAATTTTCTTGTTATTTAGTTTTTAAAGGTTTCTATTGCTGATTGATTATTTATGGCAATATTTTTTTATCGTCCGATTAATCAAGTAGAACAGAGTACTTTTTGGGAAAATTTTATCCTGGCAGATTATTAAACAACATTAGGAACAATTTATATATCTGTTATGCTCCAATTTGCAGACAGATCGGTTCCGACATTATTGATTTCAGGAGAAAAAGGTATTATTCTCTCAGCTGAGATGGGGTAAGTGGCAGCGCGGTTGACTCAAAATATTTAATATGTAAAAGTAAAAACTGCCCTCTGAGCAAAATGTAATCTTTGGGACTAAAATGATCTCTTCTGAGAAAAAAAAGTTACGACGTAAACTCTTAAAACAACGTCAATCTTTAAATAAAAAAATATGGCAGAAAAAAAGCAATTGTCTCTGTAAAAGGATAAAATCCTTATCTTTATTTCAGGAAGCCAAAACAATTCTAGCGTATTTTGCTTTTCGCCAGGAACCTATTCTTAATTCTCTCTTTACAATGGAACACTGTTGGGGGTTTCCTCGTTGTGTCGGTCAATCCTTAATTTGGCATTATTGGACTCCTGGAGATGCTCTAAATGAAGGAACTTATGGGATTTTAGAACCCGACTTAAATGCCCCAATTTTAAACTCTTTTGACGTTGATTTGATCTTGGTTCCTGCTGTGGCTTGTGATAGTCAAGGGTATCGCTTAGGGTATGGAGGAGGGTTTTATGATCGTTTATTGAATTCTCCTCAATGGCAACATATTCCTACCATAGGAATTATTTTTGATTTTGCCTATGTTAGTCGACTATCAGTTGAGCCTTGGGATCGTAAATTAAAGGCAATTTGCACCGAAACACAATACTTAAATTTATCAGAATCAGATAATTGAGTATATCTGCTTAGAAATAAATAACTTTATTTATCATTAAAATTTATTGATTTACTTAAAGATTATCTAACACTTTCGTTAGTATAAAGTCGCGTGATAATACTCAGTCGGTTGATATTAGGTCCGGTAAAAAGAATTTGTAGAAATAAAATTTATTAGACGAATAATAAAGCATGATGACCGTATTAGAAGGTGGTGTGACCATAATGGATGGACAGATTTACTTAGAGGAAGATACAATGACCATCAAACATCTCATCTCCTAGCAGTAATACCTAAACCGATCTCTGTTGATACACTTCTGGTTATCAAAATGACGAAAGGATTGTATTTTAAGGGAAAAGATTGACTAATTGAAGAAATTATTACTTAGAGTAATAACAGTCGTTTTTACTTATTTTCTCAAGAGTCCTATACTGATTGTTTCTACTTTAGCCTTCGATGCTGTCACATTGGCTGAATTAAAAGTTGAAGACATCTAATCTGTATAGAGAAAACTGGATTATCTGCATTATCCAATAATACTGAAATTTAGTTGTTTTAATCAAGAAAAAATATGATTCAATTTGTAACTTTTTTACCCGATGATGGAACCAAGCAATGGCGATATAAATTAGATAATTTTGTGGAAGAAAATCAACGATATTTAGCGGCGTTGGACTGGTGATTATTACAAGAGTAGGGTAATGATAAAGATGTGTTAGGAATTGACTTGTAACTCCAACCTTGTTTTGTTCGTTGTTCTCGTCAAGCAATTAAAGAACTTAATAAAAATTCAAGCGACAGATTAAAGAAATTCTAGGCGTTCTAAATGAATCTAATTCTGAAGAAGAAGTAGTCATAATTGTTATTACTAAAGAGTAAATTAAACTAATTAGTTTTAAAACTAAACCTTTTCTTCCAATTCTTCTAATTTCTTTTGAAGATACGTCTACTAGTTTAGATGAGTTAATTAAAAACTCAGAAGAGTTAATGGTTAAACAACTTAATTAATGTTGATTATAAAGATGCATGCTTTTTTTTATTCAGCTTTGTTTTACTTTAAAGTAAATCTCCACCAGTTACATAGTGATAAGAAAAAAGAAAGAATGCCAACCGAATAAAGAAATGGATAGTAAGTAAGTCGACTTTTAATTAACATAAAATAAAAAAGTAGTTTTTAAAAAAATTACTATATACTAGCCAGACTGAAGAATTCAGCCAATAAAATCAGAAGAGCAAGAACTATCAAAGTTAACTCACGACTTAAAAATTATCTCTATAAGAATACGAGCAAAAATTTAAAAAAAAAATAAAAGAAATATGAGAGAAGCTCGTTGATGGACATAAATTATTTATTCTTTTTATGGTGGTTTAGTTACTTTTTATACAGGCTACATTTATAACCAATATTTTTATTTTTGCCGTGTAGAGAAAATTACCTCCCTTTTTCGGGATGGTGTATTCAGTCTTTAACAAACTTTCCTAATAGTTGCGGTAAACTCTCATCTACATCCCGATATCCTAGCTAAATACAGAGCTTGATTAATTGAGAATGTAACTTTTTGATAGATTCCACAATTTCTCTTTTAAATATTGAGCTACTAAATAGGAGAGGAAGTGGTTAATTTACTTTAAATAGTTCACTATTCACGCTGTGAATGGTGAACTATTTAGCTATGATGATTTAGTTAAAAAACGTGATAAGTAAGCCTGTAATTACCTATTTGGTCTGCTATTCAAGTAATACTATAAGTCTAATTATATTAGATTAATTTAAGAATATTAAGTTTAGAAATTAGACTGAAAAAGGAGATTAATTTTTAAATGTTAACTTTTAAAAATAAACTTGGATGTTTAGAGACCCCTTATAAGGTATATCTTTAAGAAGATAACTATAAGCTGTTGTAGTGTAGGTTCATAACATCACCAAATTAATTTGGGTGTGTTTTGGCAGAAGAAAAAAGATAAATTAGCAAAAAATTATAGGTTATATAACGTCTAATACTTAATATTTTATTTATGAAAAGTATCTCAAATAAATCTATTATCTATCTAGAAAAAATCTGACATAATTCAATCGCTTTAGTTTGTAAACTGGCTAAAGCATAACCACCCTGTTTTAACGCAAATTCTAATTCTAATAAAACAGGTAAAGTTGCTAAGAGTTGTTGACCAGAAAAAGATTTTAATTCTCTTCGCAAAAAATAGAGGCGTTTGGGGTTAGCAATATCAGCAGCTTTGGCAATCACCTTATCATCTTTTTGACCAGATTCAATTTGAAGTTTAACCATTGCCCAAGTGCGGAATTGTCCCACTAAAGTTGCTACAAGTTTTAAAGCAGGTTCATTATGAGCAATCAAATCAGCAATTAATTGTAAAGATCGTTCTTTATTTCCCTGACGAATAGCTTGAGCAAGTTGTAAACTGCTTTGGCTACTAGCATTGACTAAAGTAGTAATAATATCTATATCTAAGGGCATGGTTTGATCTAGACTATAGAGACGTAACTTTTCTAGTTCATAACTTAATTTTCGTGTGTTATTCCCGATAAACTCTACTAATAACTCTGTTGCTTTAGGCGTTAGTTGAACGCCAATTTCCTGAGAAATACACTTAACTTGGTTAATTAATTCATCAGTTTTCCAGGGAGAAATAAGAGAAAATTCTTGAACTTCGGCATATTTTTTTAAAAGCTTAGTAGATTTTAGTCGAAAATCAGGTTTTTTGCTCGATGTTAACAACAGATGAGAATCTTCGGGAATAGCGGGTAAAATTTGTTGTAGTTGAGAAAAGACCTCTTCGGAACACTCTTGACAGATTGTAGTGTTTATAACCCAAACAAGTCTTTTTCCCATGCCAAAAACTGAAGTCATTGCTTGATTTAATGCTTTTTCCATGGCATTAGGCTGATCTCCATAGATTTTATCGTAATTAAATTGAAGCCAATTAGGATCGAGGAGGGTTTCTAGTTTTTTCTTAACAGTTTTGGTGATCGCAAAGTCATCTTCACCCCACAATAAATAAATTGGCATAGAAAATCTAAGATAAATTAGAGAAAATAATAATATCAGGTTGTTGAATTCTTAGAGGAAGAAAGCTTGGACGAAACTTATCAAACCTATGTTAATCGGGTGGCACGACTGACCATACCGGATATTTATCAAACCCAACTTCAGAATATCCAAAAATCACCTAAATTTCAGGGTGGAAAATTTGTTGCTTTTCCCGGTTATACAGTTCTTACTCCTCCTTATGCAGAAGATTCTCTTAATGAGGAATTTTATCATCATTTGGAAACCATACAACAGCAATTGTCGGAACAGATAGATTCAGATATGGTTGCTTGGGTTCCCCCAAATAGTTTTCATTTAACCTTGGCTGATTTAATTTGGGATAAAAGTTATCAAGAAGCGGTTCAAGATAGTCCTGACTTCGATCAAAAAATTAAAGTTTATATGGAGGAAAGTTTTAAAAACTACCAAAAATTTGAACTAGAAAAAAATGAAACTAAATGGCAATTATTAGGTTTACTGGTGTTTCCTCGTGCTCTAGTCGCAGGATTAGTACCTTGTGATGAGTTATCCTACAAAAAAATTGTTCAATTAAGGCGGTCAATTTATCAAAATATGGATTTAATAGCTTTAGGAATTGAACAACAGTATTACTTTACAGCTCATATTTCTTTGGGATATTTTACAGAAAATATATGTGAGCTCGATCGGGACTACTTAGCCTCTGTTTTAACTACCTTTGATGATAAATGGTTGGAAGCTGAACCAAAAGTTTTAACAATTAGCCAAGTTGAGTTACGTAAATTTGAAGATATGACTAGTTTTTTACCAAGGAATGATAATCCTAGAGTAGAACTTTAAATTTTTAATTTGGTTAAAAAATAGGGAGAATTAGATATAGTTTTTAACTATTGTAGAGATTGTTTGTTAATCAGAAAATTAAGTAAAATTTTGTCTTTTTTTAGGTTAGTTAAGTTTTAAACTATCTAATAGTTAGTCAAAATGGTTACCGTAATTTCCCACCCTATGGTCTTCAATTTTTATTGATAAACAGTCTCTTCAGATTTTCCTAAATTTATAATTTATCATCTATGAAATTATGGTATTAGCATACAAAATACCTGATACTGAAACTGTATCAACATTAATTTTAGGAGGAAACTGCACTCTTAGGCAATACAGTTCTTTAATAAGAAAGAGCATGGCAACTGGGAAAATGGCCTGTTATGCTCTGATTTCTGGTCTATAGATTTTTTGATAACGGCGTAGAAGTAAGCCATAAGTAAGAGTAGTTTTAATTAATTTTAAAACTACTCATTTACGAATATCAGAAATTTTTTTTTATAAAACACTATAAAAGGGTTGTAATTGCTCTTTTTTTACAAGTTAATAGTCCTTAAGGATTTAATATTATTATCGCTGTAATAGACCATAATATTATATTCCATTAATTTCTATATTCCCTCTGATTTAATTGATATATAGATTAATAAAAAGCTTTAGAATAGGTATTTTTAAGACTGTTTTACATTTTTTATACAAAATACTCAGGAATAGATAAGTCTTTATTTAATCCTTTAACCAAAACATTAACAATAGCTTTACTTTCGCCTAGGAGATATTCAACTCCTGTATCGGTACCAATGAGAAAGATTTTAAACCTAATAAGGAAAAACATTCTAAATCAATTACAGCGAAGTACCCAAAAATATTTAACAGTAAACTCTCTACAGAACTATTAAGAATTTGTAGTTAAAATTAACTTTTAATTAAGCTCAAAAAAAATTAGCTCATAATTTTATGGGATAAATCTCTTTTAAATAATGATAAAGAGCCAACATTTTTATTTAAGCTATTCTAACTTTTTTGCGCTTGAAGGGGTTATTTGAACAACGATTTGAAAAAAATGATATAAATCAACAAAAATAGGAAACACACCATCAGGCAAATGATAGATTTTTAGCGATTTATAGATAACAACTAAAATTAAATTCTTAGTGTAAAAAAACTACACTCTGCTTTGCTATCAATGATATGAATTTTAAAAATAACTATTATTTGCAATATTTAGCTAGTAATGCTTCTGTAGTTAAGTCTCTAATCCTACTTATAAAGCTATTATTTATATGACTACAAAACACTTGATAATTAGTATTTATTAACTCTACCAAATTTAGAATAGTAAAAATTACCGAGTCCTAACATAGTACTTTTTAAAAGGTTAACATTAATGGTTTGACACGATAAATTGATTATAAACTATTTTTTTTGTGGATTATATCATCTATATTGTGAGTATAATCTAGACCAAATATTTTTATTTTATCGCAATTTAGAGGTTTTTTTATATAAAAAGTATATTTTATGCCATCGAACTTCTGAGATAAAACTTATACTTTAAGAGAAAAAAACAAGGACCGGGTAATATATTATAATTTTCAATTTTTTGATAAGACTAATAGTTATTCTATTTTCCCCTTTTAAGAAAGTTAAGAACTATTTTTAATGTATCTTCTTTTGTGTCCTCTTGTTAGATTAGCCTTGAAGGAACAGCACTTTTTTATAAAAAATATATTTTTTTCAGAATTATTAAGTTTTTAAAATCGTTAATTTATATCTAATATTTTTAAAATTTTTTCTCTTAACTGTTTCCTACTCCTAATTATTAGCTTACTATCTTAGGTCTAGTAAAGCTACATATTTAGAATATCTTGGCTCTAAAATAATATAAGAACTATGAACAATATATCTATTTTTTGTAAAGCCAAAATTGTACTATTAAGTTCTCTGAACTCTTCTACAATTAGGAGGGTTATGTTCCATACAATTAACATAATAGATGAATTAATTTTTATTTTTTCTTATTTTTCTAATCTGAATTTAGTATTGGAAATACTAGGGCTTTATCTAGTAACTATTTTTATCTATTGCTAGTCTTTACTAATCTTATTAATTCAACCAGTGAGTAACCCTATAAATTTTTATTTATGGTCTAAATCTAACTAGATTTATGTTCTCAGACTTTAAGAATTTTTATTAAAGCTTTTTAATAAGCTTTTTTTTAGGTTCAATTAAAATGAACTAGACCATACGCTAATATTGGCGTATGGTCTAGTCTTAAGAAGACTTGTTATTAAATAAAGCTTTATACAAAGCAAACAAAATTGACCCTAAAATTCCGAGCATGATTACAGAGGTCACTAACCGTAAGATACTATTGAGTAAGGACAGAGCAACAATAATAGCTACAATAGTCAGTCCTACTTTTGTAGGGATAGCTAAGCTATCATACCATTGTTTGAAGCGAACTAGGATATTTTTAGGATTTTCATTAGCCTTAAAAGGCCGCACAGGAGATAGTTCAGATTCTTGGTTTATTTCCGCTTCTAAATCTTTGAGGCGTTGTTCCCAGTCTTGAGGATTTTGCTGACTCATAGGATGTGAGTGTTAACTGAAATTACTATCTAGATTCTGTGTCTATTATAAGGGCAATGCTAGTAAGGGCGATATTAGAACATTGGGATTGAATAAATATTAGTGTCCTTAATCTTTGTAATAGCCTTTCAAAGAATTTTTATTACAATAAAATCAAGAAATCATCTTATTATTTTGTAGTCTAGATACTCATTCAGCAATCTATATGTTTTAAACATAGCTGTCGTATTTATCCAACTTAATTCTAATTTTTTTAGAATTATAAAAATCTCAAAGCAGGAAGAGTTAAAACGTATATTTATTTATCAACAGTAAAATTAGCAAAAATTACACACAACAATCCTGTTAACCATCTTAGTTAAATCTAAAATAGTCAAGATGAAGTAATTGATTAGTCGGTATAAGTTTAATTCAATAATCTAACTAGAATATAATCTTTATCTAGATTATGCGTTATCTATGTTACTTTTTACATTTTTATTAAATTCTCTTAGAGACTATTTATTACTGTTTTTCCGAACTCTTTTTTTGATTAAACTAGAATTAACTCCATAATATTGAGCTGCTTGGGACATATTAAAGCTTAGCATTTCTTCTTTACTGAGTGGATATTGAGCTATAGGTTTAATTAATTTAACGTCAAGACATTTGATGATTTCCATTGCAATTGCTTTGGCTAATAAAGGAGGAACAGAATTACCAACCTGACGAAATCCATGCCATTTAGTAACATGAAATCTAAACCAATCAGGATAAGAATGAAGTCTTGCAGCTTCTCTCACAGTAATACATCTAGGGGTAATAGGATGGATAGGACGGGGGGAAGTGTACGCTCCCCTACTACTAGGAGTTCCTGCTCTTAAAGTATTACATATACTATCACGATCTAACCTCAGAAATCTACTAATAGGTTCTGTTTTTCCTGGGAGGGTTTTATCAAATCTTTCCTTAGATTTAAAAGTATGTTTTGTCCTCAAACTCGATGTCAAAAGATTTTGATCATAGCTTCTTTTATAAGAAAAATCATTGTCTAAATCTACTAAAGATCTTAATCTTTTCACGTAATTACTTTGTGCTCCGTATTCAACAATAGTCCAATCTTTCTTTTCAAGTTCGGGATAATTATTAACTTCAGGCAAGTCCTTGATTGCATCCCAAACGGTAGGACAATTAGGCAAACTATATCTATTTTTTACTACTGATTTATGGGGGAAATTATTACTAATAGCTTGAGGATAGTTAGGTAAAGTTAATTCCTTCTGACATCCCAATAGAAAAAGTCTTTCTCTATTTTGGGGAACTCCATAATTAGCAGCATTTAAAATTTGATAATTAGTCTCCATCTTATAATTATTTTGACTGAATTTATTAAAAATTTTTTGTAAAAGTTTTTGGTGTTTCCCAATAGCCATTCCTGGAACATTTTCAATAACAAAATACTTTGGTTTTAACTCCAAAATCAATCTAATAAAATCATAGACTAATACATTTCTTTCATCTTCTAAAAGGCGTTTACCTATCAAAGAAAATCCTTGACAGGGAGGTCCACCAAATATAACATCTATGGAACGATCACCAATTTTTGATAGTCGTTTAATTTCTGATCCAGTAATTTCTTGTATATCCCGACAAATGATTGTCCAAAATGGAAAGTTATACTCATGAGTAGCGCAATGAATGGGATCTATTTCGACTGATGCGAGAACATCAAACCCAGCTTGTTCAAAGCCTAATGTCATTCCTCCTGCACCGGCAAATAAATCAATAGCAATCGGTCTTTTGTAACTAATTTGCAAATTGCAATTACTCCTTAAAATTCAACAATAACTGGAGCATGATCGCTCGGTCTTATCAATTTCCTTGGTTCAACATCAATAGTACAACTAAGAGCTTTTTTATAAAGTTTTGGGGTAAGATAATGGTGATCAATCCGCCATCCCCGATTGTGCTGAAATCCGCCTGATCTATAGTCCCACCAGCTAAAATACCCCCCCTCTGATGTAAATTTTCGAAAGGCATCTTTTAACCCTAACGAAAGAATGTCCTGTAAAGCTTCCCGTTCTGACGGAGAAGACATAATATGATTCTCTTTAGACTCATAATTATAAATATCTTTATCTTCTAAGGCGATGTTAAAATCGCCACAAATACATAACTTGTGATTAGATTTATCTAAAATCTTAGTTATATATTGTTTTAGGACTTTCAACCACCTTAACTTATAATCGTATTTTTTACTTCCTACAGAAGTACCATTAGGAACATACACATTGACAATCCTTACCTCATCTAAAGTTCCTGCAATCACTCGTTTTTGCTCATCAAACTCTTCTAATGAAAAATCCTTAATAATAGGGTTAAATCCAGTGTTGACATCTTCTAGAGGTTGACGACTAAGAATAGCGACTCCATTGTAGGTTTTTTGTCCATAAACATAAATATGATAACCCAATTTTTCAAAAGTGCTTTTAGGAAAATCGTGATCAATCACCTTAGTTTCTTGTAAACAAAGAGCATCCACAGAATTACTGTTTAACCAGTCTATGACATGGGGTTGTCTAATACGAATTGAGTTAATATTCCAAGTAGCAATTTTCATATATTATGATAGTCTTTGTTAGTTGATAATGTTAGCTTTATTTTAAGCTACAGTGGTTCATACACAATCAAAAATTTACATTTGTGAAATTTTGATTGTGTATGAACAGGGGTCTAAGTTCTTTATTATATAAATCAACTAGCAATTGATAATAATAGAAAAAAAGTAATGAATGGACAGTTTTTATTGATTTAGACTATGTCCACTTCAAAAGTGCAATAATTTGCAAGGAAAAATCATGAGAAAAAAATATCTCCATAAATGCTCCAACAAACTTTAATTTAAGAAGCATGAGCCATCGCTATATTACTTGTTAAAAGCTTAATAGCAGCTTGGTATTGTAAATCTACATCAGTCCCAATTTCTCGATAATTAATAGGGTCTTGGGAAACGACTTCATCAGGAACAATTCCTAACTTATGAATATCTTTGTGGTTAGGAGTCTCATATTTAGCTACTGTTACTGCTAATCCTGCTCCATCAGGTAACTCGAATAATGACTGAATCAAACCTTTGCCAAAAGTCTTTTCGCCGACTAATATACCTCGACCATTATCTTGTAATGCCCCGGCTAAAATTTCACTAGCACTGGCGGTTCCTTTGTTTACTAGTACTGCCAAAGGAGCTTTTGTTAACGCAGAACCAAAGGCAGAAAAACTATCTCGGATTCCTTGACGGTTAACTGTGTGAACTATGGTACCATCATCTAGCCAAAGACGAGCGACTTCAATACCTACCTGTAACAATCCCCCTGGGTTATTTCGTAAATCCAAAATATAAGCTTTAGTTCCTTGTTGTTCTAAATTAGCCACTGCATCAGCAACATCTTGGGCTGCATTAGCACTAAATTGATTAAGGCGAATATAACCAATAGGAATGCTTTGGTTTTGACTATCAATATCAGCAAAAACTGGACTCAGAGAAATATTAGCTCGTATAATGTTGACTTTACGAATGACTTTTCCAGCTTGATAAGGTTCAATAGTCAGAGAAACTTGTGTTCCATTCGATCCACGCATTTTGGCAGCTGCTTCATCAAGAGTTAAAGTGGTAGTGTCTACTCCGTCAATTTTTAATATGCGATCACGTGCCTTAATACCAGCGGACTCAGCTGGTGATCCTGTTAAGGGGGCAACTACTTCCAAATTGCCCGTCTCGGGATTGATGTTAATCTGTAAACCTACTCCTGATAACTCTCCAGCCGTACTTACTTGTAAGTTGTGATATTGTCCTGGTCGTAGAAGTCGAGTAAAAGGTTCATCGAGGGTAGCTAACATTTCGTCAATGGTGTCGTAAGTCTCTTCACGATCATGAAGATGTCGTTGCAGAAACTGTTGACGTAGTGACCACCAATCTTGGTTATTAAATGAATTATCTATGTAGGCTTGATTAACCAATCGCCAAGATTGAAGTAAGAGTTTTTGATCTTGTGTAAACGCTGAAACAATTGGATTCCCAACGAAGCAATTGAGCAAAAGGGAACAGATAACTAAGATGGTAACCCAGAACGCACGTTTTCTCATGAGAAAGGTAGATAATTGATATTTTGTCTTTTTTTTAAAAAAAGGACTCATGGCGGAAGTTAAAAATGATAAGTCAAAAGTAAAATTTCTTTATCAGGTTAGGTTTGAGAAAAAAGTTTTATCAATCCCTATACTTCCAATGCTATGGTCTCACTGTGTCGAAAATTTTAGCAAAAATTTCACTAAAAACTTCCATGTTAGTTTTACTCATAAATCTAACCGATAGGTTTTGTAACAAAAATAAGAGTAGTTATTCAAGCGACCGGAGTAGTTTCTGCCATTATCTACAGAAGTACTGTTAAGAGTGACACACAATGGACAATCACCATATGAGTGGACCATCACGGGATGAAGGAAAGTCTTTGACTGAATCTCTCTTTTTGGCAAAATCTAACAGGAAATAATTAAATTGTTATTATGCTCTCCTTGCCTCTTTTAGGAAGCTAGATTGTTGTAAATTCACCCAAAAAAGTTAAAATTAATAAAGTATTATCGTTAATATTCAAGGCAACTCCTCAATAGCGAAAAAAATTAATTCAAATCGGTAACGAAGTTTATACAGCAACTTTAGCCTAATTTCCAGTTTTTTAAAAAATAAAGCTAGATTGTTTCTAATTTACCTCAGAAACTTATCCTAGTGACTTTTTTAAAAACTTATTAATAATGAAAAGCCATTCTCTGGATTAATTTTAGCAGAAAGGGATCGAAAGTTCGCTCAAACTATAGATGTAAAATAATATAATGAGGTCTCAATCAATTAAACTATCAATAAAGCGATTAGTTGAGTAACTGAATGAATACATGATTGTCCGGTTCTAATACTGCTATTATTATGGGCTATCCAATTGAAAGCCATCATATTTCTCTTTGGAAGGAAGAACAGTCCACGAGCAAGAGCAAAATTTTAGTTGAAATTAAAATCATTTCGTTTTTTCTCTTCTTCCAGTCAATAGATTCAATTTCAAGTTACATGCTTTTCGGCATTGCCTTTTGTATTTAAATAACGATTAAAGTCTTAGAAGAATAGAAGAGAACTTATGAAATATTCTTCTTTACTTCTAGATGTAAAAAGCCACAATTATCTATCGATAATGCTAAATTCAACTAAGCATAATTATAAAGATTAATTTATATATGTTTAGGAACAGAATAACTTGTTAATATAATAGTCTGATGGTAAAAAAAAAATAATATTTTTGCCCTATTCCTAATTATATATTTGTTGCAATGGTTATAGTTATTGTTATGAAATAACAGGCTAGATTATTAATAGTTGTTCTACAAGTTATGCATTATCGTAAAAATGACTACGCTTCTGTTCTAAACATTTAGATTGAAAAATCTAAAAATATCTTCACTTTTTTATTTTCAATCAAATTTATTTAGATAAACATAAATTTTAAAGTTTTAACAAGCTAAATTATTGACACTAAAAAAATTAATTTTACTCAAAGTATCACTTCTACTTTTGTTATACTTTTTATTTTATAAAAAAAATAATCTAATTAACTTTTTTTTCATTAGATCTATGAAAAATGATAATTTAAGAAATTAATAGCTTAAAGTCTAATCAAGTATAGTTGAGTCTATAAAAGCTGTTTTTTAAATAAAAAAATCCTTAAAGTTTGTTATTAACTATCTCTTATTCTCTTCTCTAAAACTTAGAGATTAAGCGAAAATAAAATTTCTCCACTTTTACTTTATTGAGAGTTTTAGGAAAAAATGTCATACTGAATAAGTATTAACTCCCCCAAGAAAAAATCTTGAATAAAACTACTTTTTACTCTATTAGTCAGAATATCTCTGTTGTTCGAAAAAAACTGAAGTCCTATTCTTGGCAAAGGTCTGTTATTTGGTTATTGTTAACAGGACTTATATTACGTTTAATAATTGCTTTATGGCTGTTTTCTGGTTATGATGAAGGTTATTATTATCTGTATACTCGCCATTTAGATTGGAGTTATTTTGATCATCCGCTATTAGTTGCTCTAACGACAAATTTTGGTGTTTGGATCACTGGTATCACTTCCATTTTTACCCTACGTTTGGGAACAGTAATTTTATATACAGGAAGTCTATGGTTACTATATTTAACTAGTGCTAGACTATTTGATCATAAAACAGCTAAATTAACTCTAGCAATCGTCTCAGTAGTTCCTATTTTTACTATAGGATTTGGGGTGATTACTCTTCCTGATAGTCCTTTAATCTTTTTTTGGACTGCAACTCTATATTGTGCAGCTGTTGAGTTTTTCCCCAATTCTGGTCGAAATTTCTATCCTACTTATCGCCTTGCTATTTTAGGAGTGCTTGTGGGATTAACTTGTTTGGGTAAATATCATGGATTTATCCTAGGATTAGGATTAATTGGATTTTGTTTAACCAGTCCTCCCCATCGCTGCATCTTCCTATCTCGTTGGACAGGATTAGGGATCATATTATGTATATTAACTTTATTTCCCCTTTGGTTTTGGAATT
The DNA here is from genome assembly GCF_003574135.1 of cyanobacterium endosymbiont of Rhopalodia gibberula. Taxonomy (GTDB): domain Bacteria; phylum Cyanobacteriota; class Cyanobacteriia; order Cyanobacteriales; family Microcystaceae; genus Rippkaea. Next base: position 1,034,860 of record NZ_AP018341.1, read on the forward strand.
TAAACCACGACTGGATTTCATTTCGTTTTCAATTATCAAATCGCTTTGAAACTCCTCCAGGAGGACAGATATCATCGTCAAGATACAGTTTATTAAATGTATTTTCTGTTTTTATAACAGAACTTGGTTTACTGTTTCCTACTATTGGTATTCCTTTATGGTGGGTTATTTTTAAGTCAAGCTATTCTCAATTCATGAGATTATTTAATAAAAAATTACCTAAAGTTTTCAGAAAATCAAATCAGACATTTAGTGAGTACAATTTAGGTCAAAAACAATTATTTATTTTATGGGTTTCTCTTCCATTGATGCTAGGATTTACTCTGCTTGGAGGTAAACAGCAAATTATTGTTACTTGGCCAGTTCCAGGGTTTTGGAGTGCGACTTTATTATTGGGATTTTATAGTATTCAATGGAAACAGAAATCACCCAATTTAATTCGATGGTGGATTAGAGGAACAGGGATAATAACTACTATTATTCTACTTTTATTGCTACTTCATACAACAACGGGAACCTTTTATAAATCTAGTCAATATTCTCCTTTTAGTAATTTTTTTACTCCTCAAAATGATCCTACAAAAGAATTAATTGATATTAAACAATTGCGAAAAGTTTTTGTACAATCTCCAGAACTTATGAATGCTTTAGATGAAACAACTTTTATTTTTACTAATGCATATTACTTAGCTGGATTAATCGATTTAGCTTTGCGACCTTTAAAAGATATTCCTGTAACTTGTTTTAGTTATGATATGCGGGGATTTATTTTCTGGTATGATACTAATCAATGGGTCGGAAAAGATGGACTTTATATTACTTTAGAACAATTCCATAAGATGCCTCATTTAAAGAATGATTTTAGTCGTTACTTTGAAGAGTTTCAGGAAATTGGTACTGTTCCTATCCGTTTAGGAGGAGTAGTGGTTAATGTATTTCATGTTTATAAAGCAAAAACTTTCCTTAAACCCTATTCTCTAGAAGAATCTTTCTTGTTTTATAAAAACTAGTTGCTAGTGTTATTAGTAACATAATTAATAATTATTAAATCTTCTAAAAGAAGATCGGTTTAAAAACTTAGATAACCTTATATAATTTTAAAAAAATGAAGTTATTCTTGTTAATTTTATTTTAAAAAATATATATAATCAATTTTAATTATTACTTATATATTTTCCATTTTTTAAATAAGAAAGGGGAAATATATAAATTAGAGCTTAAAAACTTAATTAAAACAATAAAAAAATATCTTTGAAAAGGTTTATTTTTGCTCAGGATATAAAGGTGGTTACTTTTGATAAACCCAGACTAGAAATAACAATGTTTTCTCAAAACTATCTTTTTCTAAAAAATGAGATAATTAATTGTATTTTTTTAACTAGTTGAGAAAATTTAAACTCAATAATTTATAATAAAAAAATTATATTTATAAGTATTTTTTTAACAAAAAATTGAATTATTTACTACTATTAGTATAGTCTAGAATGTTCATAATATTTTAGTTATTATTAAATAATAATAAATTACAATAACAGTTTTAAAAACTATTTAATATGAGCTTAAATTGTCTTTAGATAATCTATAAAGAAGACTATCAAACTTAGAATATAAGTCGATAGTAGGAAATTATAAGAAGCAATAAATATTGCTAAAATGTGTATTCTCTAATTTTTTATAAAAAACTCAATTATTTAATTATCTAAAAAGAATCAGAATATATGAGTTAGTGTTTATCTTGATTGAATTGACTATTAACAAGTTAATTAATATTTTAATATTAATTAACTTATATTTATATAATAATATTTTTTAGTCTACAATTAATACTACAAGAAGCTAAAAATCATCTTTTATAAAATAAACATCGTTATTCTTCTTAGCTTTTATTCTATCAAATTTACTAAAAACTCTCTGATTAAATATATTCTGTTTATCAGCAATTACTAAAACTAAATATTAGATAGATGAATATTTTGATAATTTATATTCTCTAGTTTAGGAGTATTTAGAGTAAGTATAGAACAGTTTATAATTTGATATACATTTTATTCTCTATATATACGACTGTAAATTTATCTCTAAGTTAAAGATGTATTTAATCAGTAATTTTTAAAAAAATTTAGTATTAAAATAATGATAATATATTGCTCAAAAATTATTTTATATATTCTATAAAAAAGACTTCAATTAATTATTACTACCAATATAGTATAAGGTAAAAGTCAATGTTGAAATTATATCATATAAGTACTTAACTCTGGAGTTGTTTTGTTAATCTTTTTTTAATTGCTTATACTTATTTCTTTAAAAACTATTTTTTGATTTAGGAAAAAATTTTAGTTAGCATTATTTTATTTTTGAACAAATAAAATAATGCTATTGAAGATTGTTATTTTAGACAATTATTAATATTGTCGTATTTTGATTTAATTGTTGAAAACAATAACCGTTTTTTAAAAATATATCGAACTTACGTTTATTTCCGTGAAATATTTCGGTTTTTATTTTATTTGGTTTCATCGTATCAATTTTTTAAAAATCATAAATATTGACGTTTGGATATCCTAGTGTATCTACTAATTTTCATTCATAACTGATTCCCATTTATGGATTTTGACTGATGAGAATTTCAAAATTTTTTTAAAATGTAACGAAATGCAAAGTACAATAAAAATAATTATGAACACACCTATCAAGATGAGAAAATTATAAATGCGAGTTGCGATCGCCGGAGCAGGACTAGCTGGACTTTCTTGTGGAAAATACCTTGTAGATGCGGGACACACTCCTATTATCCTAGAACGTCGAGATGTATTAGGAGGCAAGGTGGCTGCTTGGAAAGATGATGATGGAGACTGGTATGAAACTGGACTACATATCTTTTTTGGAGCTTATCCCAATATGCTGCAACTATTCAAAGAATTGGGAATTGAAGAGCGCTTACAGTGGAAAGAACATTCGATGATCTTTAACCAACCAGAAAAGCCTGGAACCTATTCCCGCTTTGATTTTCCTAATATTCCTGCTCCGTTCAACGGTATCATCGCCATCCTCTGCAACGACGATATGCTAACTTGGGAGGAAAAAGTTAAATTTGGCTTAGGGTTAATTCCAGCGATCATTCACGGACAAAACTACGTTGAGAAAATGGATCGTTATTCCTGGTCTGAATGGATAAGAAGACAAAATATTCCTCCCAGAGTAGAAAAAGAAATCTTTATCGCTATGTCCAAAGCGTTAAACTTTATCAACCCCAATGAAATCTCAGCTACTGTTCTCCTAACAGCCCTCAACCGTTTTTTACAGGAAAAGAATGGCTCAAAAATGGCTTTTCTGGATGGTCCTCCCACTGAAAGGCTTTGCAAACCCATAATCGACTATATTACCGAACGGGGAGGAGAAGTTAGACTGAATACTCCTCTTAAAGAGATTATCCTCGATGAAGACAACACCGTCAAAGGATTTCTACTCAGGGGACTTAATGGAGAACCTGACGAAATGTTTAAAGCTCACTTATACTTGTCCGCAATCCCAGTTGACCTTCTCAAATTGCTCTTACCTAAACCGTGGAAGACATTGAATTTTGCTCGCCAATTAGAAGGTTTAGAAGGAGTTCCTGTAATTAACTTACACTTGTGGTTTGATCGCAAGTTGACTGATGTCGATCATTTATTATTTTCCCGCTCAGACTTACTCAGTGTCTATGCTGATATGAGTAACACTTGTAAAGAATATGTAAACCAAGATCGCTCTATGTTAGAGTTAGTGCTGGCTCCTGCTAAAGATTGGATCAGTCAGTCGGATGAGGACATTATTGCTGCGACTATGGAAGAATTGTGTAAACTGTTCCCCCAACACTTTACGGGAGAAAATCCTACGAAATTGCTAAAATTCCACGTAGTTAAGACTCCCCGTTCAGTTTATAAAGCTACCCCTGGACGACAAGCTTTTCGCCCCTCTCAAAAAACTCCAATTGCTAACTTCTATTTGGCAGGAGACTATACAATGCAGCAATATCTTGGAAGTATGGAAGGAGCAGTACTCTCAGGAAAGTTAGCAGCTCAAGCTATCATCCGAGACTATCCTACCAACATCGTTGTACCTTAATCTAAACAACTCAAGAAAACATTATTAGTTTAAATGAATTAAACTAAAGACTATTTTAGTAATTTAAACTAATGACGAAAAGCTCATTAAAATGCGACAATAAATGCTAAATGTCTAACGGTCAACCATTAGGTAAAGCCCCTTTTTTCTCTATAAACAATCATTCTGCTTGTGCTGAATGCTGCAACTGCCTGAACCATCCCAAATCAAAAAAAAACTCGTCTCCTTGACGGAATCTTACGAACTCTGTCGCCAAATTACGGCAAAATTTTCCAAAACATTTTATCTAGGAACGTTATTAATGCCTCCCGAAAAGCGTCAAGCAATTTGGGCAATCTATGTTTGGTGCCGTCGCACTGATGAATTAGTTGATGGACCCCAAGCTCAATTGACAACCGTAGAAACTCTGCAACTGTGGGAGAAACATTTGAAGATGATATTTTCAGGTCATCCTTTTGATAATGAGGATGTAGCCCTAGTTGATACTCTCCGACGCTTTCCTATCGAAATTGAACCATTTCAGGAAATGATTGCAGGACAACAAATGGATTTGTATCATAGTAGGTATGAAACTTTTGAAGAATTACAATTGTACTGTTACCGTGTAGCGGGAACGGTGGGGTTGATGTCCAGTTCGGTGTTAGGAGTCAATGGAGATAAGTATAGCGTTCCTTGGCAAGAGAATCAAAACCGTTATATTCCAAGAGACGAAGCAATCGCTCTCGGAATTGCCAACCAATTAACTAATATTTTACGGGATGTAGGAGAAGATGCCCAACGGGGACGGATTTATCTTCCTCTAGAAGATTTAGAAAAATTTAATTACTCTCAAGAAGATTTATTAGAAGGTGTTATTGACGAACGGTGGTGTAGCCTAATGCGTTTTGAAATTGAACGCGCCCGCCAATATTATCGGGATGCCGAACGAGGAATTCGTTTTCTATGTCGAGATTCTCGTTGGCCAGTGTGGGCAGCACTGATGCTCTATAAAAGTATCTTAACCGTAATAGAAGCTAATAAATATGATGTGTTTACCAAACGGGCCTTTGTTCGGATTCCTAGGAAAATACTTTATCTTCCGGTAGCTTGGTTACGAGCACAAGTTCTTTGAAAGAACGATTAAAAGTTAACTGCCAATACGTTTCATAGAAATTATTAATAGAAACTAACAACAAGACCAATCAACTCAATAAATAGCAGGGGATTTTCAAGTCAATTGTATTAGATTATGGTGTTGTCGGTTATTTCCTTAGACGTTATGAAACAACATAAAGAATAGAACAACTCCTCATGGACTAAGAAGATCTCCTTTAATTTAAGACCGAACAACTTGATATCTTAGAACAATTGCTAGAATAAGATGACGATGCGACTCTACAAGAACTAAGTATTCGTCTATGTAAAACAATAGATGTTACAGTTAGTATTCCTGTCAGATGCCGTTTGGTCCAAAAATCTAAGTTAACTTGAAGAAAAACACTTCAGGACTTGAAGGCTTACAGATGTAAAGTACTAACCTTAAGGCAAGAATATTAAACGACATCTGGGCAACTCAAAGTTTTAGACCTGATTTTCATTGACAGAACCGGAGTTTATATAGCCATTACTCGTTACTTTACTAAGATAAAAGAAAATGAGTTTATAGAAAATGTCCAGATAATCTAGAAAAAATATTACACTACTTGAAATATTGACTACATCAGTTTTTTAACTATTTTTATTTTTTAATACTTGGCAAAGAAACTTTTATCACTGATTAAATAGAAGTGTTGATATCATAATTGTGGCTGAGAGCTTGTATAGTCATGGGGAATTGACTGGCTCATAAAGCAATAAAACATTAAAGAACTGATAGAATTCATAGGCATGAGACTCTTGTTTTTATCTACTTACTCTCCTTATTTTAACCAAATTAAAAATTATTAGTTGAAATAAGGAGAATATTTGTAAGCTCAAGAATTCAGAAAATCTTGAGCCTTCAATCAGGTAATTAGTGTAATAACCAATGAAGGTATAATTGACTGGTTTATCTACTGTCTTTATTATGAGCTACCTAATTGAAAATCGCTGTAAAAAAATATCAGGGTTCTTATCCATAAACAGATTTAGATTGCACAATCAAGACCCTTAAGTTTACCTTATATTAACTGAAGATTAATATGAGATAAGCACTAGTGTATCTGATAGATCACTTCAAAACTACTCCTCATCCTGCAAATTTAATTTAGGACATGGACTAACTATTAGTTATTAGTATAAACTCACAATTCCCGTGGCTGTCGTTGATGTTTGAGTCAAAGCTAAAGTTACGGTTGAGCTTGATCACTAGTCAAGCATAGCTCACTTTTTGGAGCATATGGTTTTTAAAAAAGTAAGTAGGTTTTACCAGGAGTATTTGATCTGATTATTGAAAGTAATGGAGAAATGACTAATATAGCCACAAATTACGATTATGCTTATTTGTTCTTAACTATTGTTGCTTCCTATTTACCGGATATTCTATCCTATCTGGTAGAAATCATTGTTCTCGAACAAGTTATTTCCCAGGAATTTATTCGAGAACGAGAGATAATCTTTGAAGGAATCCGCTTTTGTCAATATAATCCTGACTGGTTAGGTTGACAGACTCTATATGAGAGTCTATGCCAACGCCATACCTATGGACGTTCTATTCTACGTCATGAAACTTAATTACAGCATTATTCTCCTCAACCAATGCGTTGTTATTATCGAATCTATTATCAATCTGATCGGATGATCATTGCAGTGGTAAGGAATGTGAAATAAAAAGTAGTTGTTTCTTTAGTGAAGAAGAATTTTAGCCAATTTAATATCCTCGATCACTGTTGTTCCAACCATACTGATGTCAAACCCCCTCTACCCGATATTCGACAGACACAAATGGCTCTTCCCAGACTAGAACAAGAAAGATTATTAATAGATTTGATAGGATCTGGTGTAGATTTTCTAAGAAAATGGATGCTGGTTGGACTTACTTTCCATAATTTTAGGCATGGGACAGTCTTCTCTCTTGGTTCATGAACTAGGCAAACACAAGCAGTTTCATAGGATCGAAAGTAACTTTTCCTTGCAACTAGAATCTGTTGGAGCATGGTTGAAGCCTCAGCATTTAGAAATACTAAAAGACTTAATCTTCGACTTGCTAGATACACTACAAGTCGAACCTGTCACTAGAGAAGAATTAGCTAAAGCACAACATTTATTGTCTCATGATTATATTTTTTCTACGAAAACCCCAAATCAATTAGCAGGGTTAGTACGACCACTATTATACTATCGCCTCAGTAGGATTGTTTTTGTTCCATCGCTGTATCATTAAAGCATTTTCAGTCTTAGAATTACAGCGTGTTGCCTATCAATATTTGTCAAGTGAACGGATATGCTATTACAGTAGTGCAACCATGTTAATTTTCCAAAAATTGTTAACACAATATGCAAAAAGTTCAAGTAACAAACAGCCAGCAATCACCTCATTATCTAAAATTAGACAATGGAATAACAATCATTTTAAAAGAAAACCCCACAGTAGATTTAATTTCAGGTCGAATTTTTCTAAAAAACGCTGGAGGCTTATGGGAACCAAGAGAAAAAACTGGACTGTTCCATCTTTTAACTACGGTAATTACCAAAGGAACTGATAACTTGTCTTCAGTAGAAATTGCTGAAGCGGTTGAATCTATTGGAGCCAGTTTAGGAGCTAATGCCACGGCTGACTATTTAGTGATAGGGGTAAAAACCGTTTCTTCAGATTTTCAGGAAATGTTGGCGTTAGTCGGAGAGATATTGCGAGTACCGACTTTTCCTGAAGCCGAAGTCGCTTTAGAAAAAAACCTAATCCGTCAAAGCATTCGGTCTCAACGAGAACAACTGTTGAGTATAGCTTTTAATCAGTTACGAGCATCTATTTATGGAGATCACCCTTATGGAACTCCTATTTTAGGACAAGAGGAAACCGTGATAAATTTGACTCGGGAAGATTTACAGCGTTATCATCAGAATTATTTTCGTCCCGATAATCTAATTATTAGTTTATCAGGTTTTTTAAATATCGATCAGGCTGTTTCTTGGGTAGAAAAAACCTTTGGTGATTGGTCAATTCCTTATGACCATAACATAAGTATACCTACTTTACCTAATCTTGAAGTTCGTCCCTGTGATAAATTTACCTTCCAAGAAACTCAACAATCCATTGTCATGTTAGGATATTTGACTGCAGAAGTCCACAGTCCTGACTATCCTGTTTTAAAATTATTAAGTACCTATCTAGGTAATGGGTTATCGAGTCGTTTATTTACAGAATTGCGTAAAAAACAAGGATTAGCTTATGATATTTCGGCAATTTATCCTACTCATTTAAAACCATCTCAATTTGTCATTTATATGGGAACTGCTGCTCACAAAACTACTATTGCTATTGAACGATTGCGACAAGAAACTGAACGTTTATCGTATCAGGAATTAACCCCACAAGAATTGCAGTATACCAAAAATAAGCTACTGGGACAATACGCATTAGGTAAACAAACTAATTCAAAAATAGCTAACTTATATGGCTGGTATGAAACTTTGGGACTAGGAATCGAATTTGATCGGGAGTTTCAAGATCAAATTAACCAAGTAACTTCGAAAATGATACAAACAGTTTCTAATAAATATTTACTGTCTCCCTATGTTTCTGTTGTAGGACCTAATACTGTAGGAGCCAATAATTAATTATTAATACAATTTTTCATAGTTGAACCGAATAACTTTCGGAAAACACTTTTAATTACCAGGATTAAACTATACAATATAGGAAGATTTTTCGATAATCCTCTCTATTCTATTTTAGAGATATAATTTTAACTGTTCTATTATAAACTTTTTTCAAAGTGACTACTTTTATCAGAATTATAATAAATGGATTTTGTGAAGGTAATTCAGGTCATGGATTCTAATATCTATATTGATTTATGAAGAAATTCTCTTTGTCTTTCAGGATTTGGAGAGTCCCGAATCATGCCCTATAAGATTGATATTAAGAGTCGTCACAAAAAAGGTGATGTGTGTGGGAAGATAGGGAAAGACATTGAAGTCTGATTTGTTAATTCACTCGATTATGCAATCCTATACTTTAATTGCTCCAGCCAAAATTAATCTGTATCTAGAAATCATTCGTGATCGTCCAGATGGTTATCATGAATTGGTAATGATTCTTCAAAGTATTGATTTAGCTGATCGTTTAGAAATTCGTTCTCATGGGACCCAAGACTTTCGTTTAACTTGTTCCCATCCTCAAGTTCCCACCAATGAGACTAATTTAGCTTATCGTGCGGCACAATTAATGAAACTTGAATTTAGTGAAGCTTTCGCTAACTATGGGGGAGTTGATATAACTATAAATAAGCGTATCCCTGTGGCTGCTGGATTAGCTGGAGGCTCAACTAATGCGGCAGCAGTATTAGTCGGGTTAAACTTAATCTGGAAATTGGGGTTAACTATACCTGAATTACAACGGTTGGGAGGAAAATTGGGATCGGATGTTCCTTTTTGTATTGCAGGAGGGACTGTGGTCGCTACTGGAAGAGGAGAAAAATTAGTTCCAATAGGAGATCTTGATAGCTTATGGGTGGTATTAGGAAAATACCAAAGCTTAGCGGTTTCTACTTCTTGGGCTTATCAAACTTATCGGCAACAATTTAGCCATAAATATGTCAGTGATCGCGCTGTAATCACCTCTCGAATATTTAAAGTTCATTCAGGTCCTTTAATTCAGGCTATTAGTCACAAAGATAACCAGAAAATTGGTCAGTTATTACATAATGATTTAGAGAAAGTAGTTTTACCTAAATATTCTCAGGTTATGAAGTTAAGAGAAACATTAAAAGAAACAGGAGGATTGGGGACGATGATGTCAGGATCAGGACCAACAGTATTTACTTTGTGTCAATCTCAACAAGAAGCTGAAAATATTAAAAATCAAGCTAGACAAGCTATTTTAAATCCTGATTTAGAATTATTAATAACAAGGTTATCAAGTACAGGAATTCAAGTTGTTTAAGTTAACCTAACAATCTTTACAAAAGCAGACTTATAATTAGTGTGTATAGACATTTTAATTTTTATTAAAAGTTAAATAAACGCTAATATAAATATCGTTACGGTAATTTTATAAGCCTTTACTTGATTCGATTTCCCTTCTATTATATTTTTTTCTAAAATAAAAGTTAGTTTACAAAATAAATATAATATTTTTTATCCAATTGGTTTAATTTTATTTACCTATTTATTTTTTATAAAAACAGAATTTTTTCTTTAGAGACTACTTTTTAATATATAAAAACCAGAACTTAAATTTAGTCTTAATATTTTTATTATATTTAATTTATTTAAAAAATATAACATATTCTTATTAGTTAAAATTAGAAATTATATCAAAAATTAACTATTTCAATACCTGAAGTTTATATTTATAATTTAACTAAATTTCTTTTAATTATATTTTTAATGTCTCTTCAATAATTTTTATCTTAAATATTTAACTATATGTTCTTTTCTTCTTAAGAAAACTTAACTTTACTGTAGATGTATTTATACATCTACAATATTTGATTTGAAAACAAATGAATTAATAATAATCCTAAATTGACAGTGATCGCTAGTTTTAAACAAAGAAAATTATATCCTAATATCCAACAAGTTCCCAAAACCATCAATTCCCCAAAAGAAAATTGTTGAGTTAACAATGATAAAGATGCGTCATCCAAAATCGTATTCTGGATGACGCGTCTTTGAGAGCAAGAGATCATCTCCATTCAGTTCGGGTTTTCTTAATGCCTTCATACATTCGTACTCAAATTAGGTAGCCCCATCGAGAAAACCTACCCTGAAATCCTATTGAGCCGCCCGATGTGCCAAAGTGACATCATCAAAAAAGAACCAGTTGCTCTAGAACATTCTTCCAATTGTTCTAGAGCAACTGCCGAGATAAAAAACACTGACTGTTGGACATCACTAATTTTGGGGATTATTTTCGAACTCCGGCTGAATCAAACTGATACAACAGGGTCATTAATAATATTGTTTTAACAACCATTCTTTCATATATTTAAGGATAAATTGAGGAAACCAAGAAACTAATATCGTATCTTTCTTTCTCCATCGCAAGGATAAAACTAGCTACTTAAACCCTGTTGGGGTTGAATACCAGCATCAATGCTTAATACCTATTGACTTTTAGGAGAACTATTCAAAAATTCTGTATGCAATGCTCAAGGGCGGACAACCTATTGAAAAGACAAGAGATTACCTGTTTAACCCTATCTCGAATGCCGTCTGAAGAATAAATATCGATTACCAAAAACCCCCGAATTTCGTAACTTTGCTGACTTAATCTTTGCAAACATGAATCAATGCGATGGACTTTGTTGAGAGTGGAAAGAGTCACGCCAATAGTCTCTAACTATTCAGGGGTGAAAAATTTAAGTTTGAGAGAAAGAAGACCAATCGTCCCCTTAATTAGACTAGATAGGAGAATAGAGGTGGTAATTTCCTAAAAAATTAGGATTTATAAAGAAATCACCCTTAAAACATTATTTTTAAGCAATATAAACAAACTAATTACTTAGACAGAACTTTAACAGGATTTACTGATGAGATACTAACCCTGTTTTCGAAGAAATTAGCTGAGCCGTTGATAACTACTATGCAATAAAGGGAAACAAAAAGAATTAAACCAAAGATAATAAAGGGATAAATATCCGTCCCCAAACTAATGAAAGTAGAATGACTCATATGAATTGCTAAGGGTAGATTCAGTCCAGTTTTAAGTAAAGTTGGGTGGTTAACTGTTTGTATGAAATTTGCCACAGTCATAAAGGTTGCTCCTGTCCCAAACCCAAAAAAGCATAATGGTTTAATTCATGGTAGGCTCTGATATAAAATTCCAAGAAGTTACATAGAATCGCCACTAGTACAATAGCACTTAAGGTTTGTATTTAGACTGGACAAGAAAAACTCTTTAATCTTACAACGGCAATAAGGTGACACTAAATCCAATATAAAACCAGGATAAAGGAATTGCAAATGAAACTAAACCTGCAATTTTATAAGCCCAATCAGTTTAAATAGCTATAAGAACCTAAAGTAAATCCTGTACTAGCCCCAAGCAATTCACTACTTAAAGAGATAGTTAAAGCTAGTAACATAGATCCGAAACAGTACCATCTTCCTAGATAACGGTAGTTATTTTTAATATAAGCATAAACGACTCCTTCCCAAGCCATTGAACAATTAAAAGAGGTTTGACCGATAGTCGGTAAGCTGGCAATGAAGTCAAAATGGGATCAAATCAGTAAAAGTTAGGCTAGCCCAAATGTCATTGAGAGGACATGACCTATCATTAGAGACTGTTCCACGCGAATTAGAGTGTTTATTGATATTTAAGTTGTCTATTCAAGCAACCTACCTTCTAGCTTACAAATTTTCATGAACAAGTGCTTATCTAGATTTAATTAGGATCAGTTTTTATCTCAAATCTCCAACCACAAAAACTAATCATATTTAAGTAGAGATCAAGTCTTGGCAACAAATAAACTGGCAAAACATCTATAGTTTTTTTAATTCCTCCCTTACCTCGATCTTTAGCGAAGGAAGGTGACAACTATGGAAAAATGGTTAAGATAGAGCCAGTAAGCGACATACTCTCCACCGCGATCCATGAATTCTTCTTTAGATGATGCCCCTAACCCCATAATTCGTTCTGTACAGTATCGGGATTTAGATCCTATAGAACATTTGATTGTTCAGATAGCTCAAGAACAGCCCGGGTTAAATCTTGTTGGGTTTATTCAACAATTACAACAAGCACGGCGTTGGTTTGGACTTCTCAAATTCTTGAGTTGGTTTCCTAACTTGTTCCAACACCATTTTTGTGTTTTCATTGCTGAACCAAAAACACTATTAAATCAAGGAACAGAACGGTTACAAGGGTTTATTCAAATTAGTCCCTTTAATAGGGGTCGTAGTACCTGGTGTGTAGAACAAGTGGTGATTAACAACCAAGATTCTCAACCCCAGTTGATGACTGATTCTAAAGGAGTGGGATCTCAACTATTGCGCCACTGTTTTGAAACTATTTGGGAAGCCAGAACTTGGGTTTTAGAGGTCAATATCAGCCAAAAAAGTACTCTTGCTCTCTACCGTCAGAATGGCTTTCAACCCTTGGCCCAATTAACATATTGGTCTTTGGCACCGAAACTACTGCAAGAACTTGCCCCAGGAGACTCTGATTTTCCTAACCTGTTACCTGTGAGTAATGCCGATGCTCATTTACTTTATCAGCTTGACTGCGTTTCCATGCCACCTCTGTTGCGTCAGGTTTTTGATCGCCACCTCCCTGATTTTAAGACTCCCTTTTTAGCGGGGTTAGTCTCTAAGTTTCAACAATGGTGCGACCACACTGATGTTGCCCAAGGATATGTGTTTGAACCTCAGCGTAAGGCGGCTGTTGGCTATTTTAAACTAATTCTATGTACCAATGGGTCTAGTCCTCATCAAGCTCAGTTAACGGTGCATCCAGCTTACACTTGGCTCTATCCCAAGTTGTTCACAAAAATGGCACAGATTGTGCAGAATTTCCCATCCCAAAGCTTAGAGTTGGTCTCGACAGATTATCAGCATGAACGCGAAGAATATCTGGAGAAATTGGGAGCGCAACGCAACCAACACACTCTGTTGATGTCACGTTCAGTATGGCATAAATTAAAAGAAGCTAAGCCTGAAGGATTACACTTATCAGAGATGTTACAAGGATTACAGGCAGTTCCTCGGACTCCTATTCCCAGTCGGATATCTTGGTTCAAAATATCTTTTAATTCCTCAGAAAAAAAACCTAATTCACGTAAGGAAAAACAATCTAGACATAAGCCACAAATCTTAGGAAAGTCTTCTGAGTTTAATGATGAGCCATAAAAGCAGTAGGATGAGGGAGCTCATGGCAATAGGTAAACGAGCTGATGGAGAAATATTTTAACTTCTACCTTCTGGCTTACTTGATATAACTAGATCTAATGATGAAACGAATTTCGGCCTTAGGCTTAGATGTTGGTAAAAAGCGAATCGGGGTAGCGGGATGTGATGGAACTGGATTAATTGCAACGGGGTTGACAACAATTTACCGTACTTCATTTTGGGAGGATATTCGACAGCTTCAACAATTGATTCACCAAAGGGAAGCACAAGTATTAATTGTAGGACTTCCTTATAATATGGATGGGAGCTTAGGATTTCAAGCTAAACAAGTCCAAAAATTTGCGTTGCGTATTTCTCGAACCTTACAATTACCAGTAGAGTATGTCGATGAACGATTAACCTCTATCGAAGCTATCGCACAACTCAAGGCGCAAAAACGTTTTTCTACTTGGGATAAAGGGGCAATTGATCGTCAAGCTGCTTGCATCATTTTACAACAGTGGTTGAATTATAGGTGTTCAAGAGTAGGTAACAATCTGAATTTAACTTGAGCAATATTCGGTTATGTCTTGATTTTAATTAGATAGACTTCGTGCGATGGATCATAATTTTATATTAAATATTTTTTTGTTTATAAAAATTTTTATAAACTTTTCTAGTGACATGATAAATCACAAGAATATAAATTATACTAACAAACTATTTATTAAAAGTTTACTCTTTTTTATCAACAAAATATTCAGAAAACTCCTGAATTCTATAAAAGTGTTTACCTATAAAAGGTTTGTATTTCTTCTCGCGGTAAATATTTTCAATAAATAGTTGTTTATACGGAGTATTGCGCAAATTAATTTGGTTTCAATAAAATCTTGAGTTACTGTTACCTTTAAATTGAGTATCTTATCGAAATAAGATTTTCTTATTCTATATATTTCGCAAACCGCTTAACATATTGTTGGAATTGATATATTTATATTAATTGTTGATTTTTGGGTAAATATCTTTACAGTCTTACTAAGTAAATTATGCAATATTATTAATTAATAATAACTTTTTAAAAGCTTTATTTATAAATTGTTTGAGTTTTTAAGGCTGACATAATTAGAATGATAAAAACTATCAAAGTTGACTCAGGACAAAAAAATCTCCTTGAGAATTAGAAAAAAGATAGAAATCTTTTATAAGGATGGAAAGTTAGAGAAATTACACATTGGGTGAAACTGTCAGAAAATACAATAAAAAAACAATGTCTAGATAAATTTTTCAAGAAAAAGAAGGATTTACAAGTTATTTATTTTATACATTGACAGATAAACTCAAATAAGGTCTGTCTGAAGGCATAAAATGATCGCTATAAATAAAGAGTAAAAAATCAATAAATATAGATAAAATTGTCAAAAATAAGAGATTATGTCAGAAATATTACGAACAAATCAACGGCTAAGTGTCATTTATATCTCTATACTTGTATGTTTTGTTTAATCCTAATACTCAGGCTGTAATCGTTTATCAAATATTTTTTAAAATTTATCTCATAACCAGAAATTAGAGCTTATCACGGGAATAACTGAAAATCTATAAGTATTAATCAAAATGGAGGAATACCAATAAATTAAAATCCTATAAAGACATAAATAGGATAACCGTTTATTTAAAAAAGTTTATAAAGTACAAAATTTGGGAAAAAAATAAAGAAAATATCTTTAATCTTGCTCGAATTTGTATTTTATTTTACCAATATAATTAAGACTGAAACAAAGTTAGTGAAATTCCAGTTGTTAAACTGTAAATAAAGTGTTAATATGTTCAACGTTACTATCAGATATTAAATTAATTAAGTAGAATCAATGAATTTACAGTCAAAAAATCTTAGGCGACTTTTACTCACCTTTTTGGTACTTCGTGAACTCTAATCAAGCAGAGCCTTAATGAAGGCTACAAAATTGATTAAAAGTTAGTATCAAATTCAGATAGCATCATATCCTGCAATTAATAACAATTTTACTTTAGAGCACTCAAACTAAAATCTAGTCTACTTATTTCTTAGAATACCTAGTCATTACCGAAGAATTTCGAATTATTCCAATATATAGCAACTACCTTGTCTGTTCTAAACAACATATGTTTATTTGACGTAATTTTTCAGTGCACAATCCCCACTATATGCAAATATACCAAATATAGTACACGTCATTTATTTATCTGCATCAAAGCTTCTAAAAGACTTTGCAGTGTTGTTTAAGTCAGTGAAAACTTCTGTATAAAGTAGTATTATGATGCTTTATATCAAAACTTCTCAACGATGTGGTCAGTGGCATAATTATATTCAAGCCATCTGTAATAATAATCAACATTTTTTCACTTGTTTTCGATCTCGCTATTGGTAGATGTTATGAATAATAACTTTACCGAATTAAATATTCTAGCGGCTTTAGAGTCCATAATTATACTTACAAACTAATCTCATCAATCATTTTAGGAACCCCAGCAGTTAAAACTTCATGACCTGTTTTTGTAACCAATACATCATCCTCAATTCTAATGCCAATACCGTGCCATCGTTCAGGAACTTCTGGTTGTCCCTCAGTAGGTTTAATATTAGGACTAATATAAAGTCCAGGTTCAACCGTCAATAGATGACCAGATTCTAACGGTTGCCAAGTTCCTTCCCCCTGTTTATAAATCCCCACATCATGAACATCTAACCCTAACCAGTGTCCAGTTTTATGCATATAAAAAGGTTTATATTTTTCTTCTTTGATAATTTCTTCTAAATCTCCTTTTAGTAACCCTAAATCAATCAACCCTTGGACTAAAACACAGACCGCCATGTCATGAAACTCATTATAAGGTTTTCCAGGTCTAACCGATTCTATGGCTTTCAATTGTGCCTCTAAAACCAACTCATAAATGGCTTTTTGTTCCCCTGTAAACTTGTTACTAACGGGAAAGGTTCTGGTAATGTCTCCATTGTAATAGCCATAGGAACAACCAGCATCAATCAAGAGCAACTCATTTTCTTGAATCTGACGACGATTTTCAATATAGTGGAGGATGCAGCTATTAGCTCCTGATGCTACGATAGAGGGGTAGGCTGGACCTGTACCTCCATGTAGACGGAAAGTATGTTCTATTTCTGCCTGGATTTCGTACTCATAATGCCCTACCTGAACAAATTCTCTGGCTCGGTTATGAGCAATGACTGAGATGTCTATCGCTGTGCGTAACATCTCTAACTCAGTAAGACTTTTTACCTGACGCATGGGGTGAAGGATAGGGTTGGGATCTTCAATAGCAATAGGCCCGGTTCCCCGCTTTGAATAAACTGCCATTAACCGTTGCCAATGGGACAAAATCATCTCATTAAAATTCTTATCCCGTCCGAGATGATAATAGATACGGTCAGCTTTTTCGATGTATTGGGGTAGCCTTTTATGTAATTCATTAATGGGATATGCCTCATCTGCACCATAGAATTCTTTAGCTTTTTCTACACCACAACGATAACCTGTCCAAGTTTCTTTTTCAGGATCCTTTGGTTGAACAAAAAGTACAAAATGGTGTTCTTCATGATGGGGAGCTAATACTGCTACGGCTTCAGGTTCATTAAATCCCGTAAGGTAAAAAAAATCACTGTCTTGACGAAAAACATGTTCTACATCATTGTGCATAACTACGGTCGGCGCACTGCGAAAAATTGCAGTTCCCGTGCCAATTTTTTTCATCAAGCGTTTTCGACGCTGACCATACTCTGTTAGTTTAATTTCCATAATTGTTCTAAATAATCTGTAATTGATCTTAATCTAAAGTTAACTCACAAAATTACTCAATAGTCACCTAAATTTGTCTCATGACATTGGTCAGTCTATGATCTTTATCAATAATTCTTAATTTTACCCAAGAATGTTGCCAATTTTAATCTCAACTGTGGGCAATTGAGACAATTTAATAATGTTTTCCTTGTAAAACTAGGACATGGAGACTGTTGAGCTTAATATTGACTGGTATAGGTGACATATTAATATTATGGTGAAAGCGATCACTGTTCCTCGTAGGATAAGCTAACAACTCTTCCGTCTCATGCCATTATTTGACTTTCATTTCCCCTATATATTCCTAACGTACGGTTAAGAAATTAAAACTTAGGTGCAAGTGACATTAACTTTTGTACTTAAAAATATTTTTCCCTCAACTATGATATGGTTACTCCTTCTAAACTCAAACCAATGAAGATAATAGCAGTTTTAGGATTGACAAGTTAGACGGCAACTTGTTGCAACTGTCCTGTTAGGGTTAAACCAGAATAATCTTATTGATTAAGATTAGGAATAGTTAAAGAGATTTGACGTTTTTCAAAATGATTGCTTAAGTATTAAGCTTTAATAAAATCGGGATTCGACGTGAATCCATATAAACGGATATATTTTAATTAATTGGTTCTATTGAGAGTTTGGTACAAACTGTGTGTAAATTACAAAATATAGTGTTTGGCGGATTACAATTCGGATGAAGACTTATTCTTTTTTTCCAAGAACAGAGATTATATCCAACCGGGCTTACAAGGCATAAAACTTTTTCGTCGTCATTGAGTATAGGAAGACTATATATGTTAAAAAAATCCTTACTCGTTAACTTGGACAATAGAATAAGTCTAGACCAAAAGCCTAATAATGTCTAATTTTCTCAGTGAGAAGTCGTTACTAACTTGAAATAATCCAATTTCAGTTTTATGGTAATTCTTGCCAATGTTTGAACCGTCTTTTTTAGCTTTTTTTTCTTTTTCTGGAGATCGACTCTGTAACAAATTGTACAAAGTATCACGTTGTTATCTTACATCTTCAACCGTCACCGAACGCATCACTAATAATGGTTCATTAGTGGTATTTTCTATCTCATCTAGTAACTCAGGATGAACAATTTTTTGAGCATTTTACCAATTACTTTTTCGATTTATTAAAGTATTTCTCTTCAGTGAATGATTATTTTGGTAATCAATACCAACCTTAATTAAACTTCGAATTTAATTACTCACAACAAGAAAAGCAATCACGGCAAACGTCAGAACGTAAAGTAGATATAACATTAAAATTATCCGAAAAGCAGTAGTCACGTAAGGTTTATACAGTAGTAGAGGGCATCAAAATTAATTAAGGTTTACTTGACTAGCTTACCAAGAATCGTGAGTGACAATTATCATTTAGTAGATTTCTGGAGCTTGGAATAAGACCAGGGGAACTTAAGTCTTATTGGCTTTGTGTGATTGCCACCGCATAGAGACTTGCCAACATTCGTCCACTAATTTGTGCCAAAGGACTAAGATAGCCGTATCAATTCCCGCTTTTTGATCGGTTGCTTTAAATAAAATTTGAGCCGTAATCACTTCTTGCTGGCTCTTATTAACCCGGGCAAGCAGATTGTTTTGTTCTTCAGGGGAAAGTAAAGTAATTCTTTCTGATTCTAATAAAGTTTGTGCGCGGAAAAACCAGTATTGAAAGTCTTCTAATAAAAGCTCAAGGGTTGTTGTCAGTAGCTCTGATTCGTTAGGTGAGGAGTCTAGCATTTTTTTTAAAACATTTCATATGTAATCTATCTTAGCGTTTTTCATAATTATTAACATTCAGATACAAATAATTAATAAGTTTCTTCAAGCTCTCAATACTCGAGAAAGTTGATCAGAGTAACGCAACGATACAAAAATCATGAAAATTAACCGGCAAATAATCTCTAACAGTATTTTGATATTTTGTTCGTTCTCTGCTGAAAGTAAAACTAAGGAAAATTTAAGATTTAGCAAAATGATACAGTAACCAGTATCCCATTCCTAAGCCAAGAAAATTAGGCAACCATGCAGCCATAAAGGGAGAAATAATACCTATTAATCCTAAACTACCGATAATAAATCCCAAGACATAATAAGTAAAAATAATCACCACACTGAAGCCAAAGCTGGTAGCTCTCCCCATTTGCTGAGGTCTTACCCCTAAAACCGAGCCTACTAAACCAAAAACGACACAAATAAAAGGAAAAGCAAGTTTTTGTTGGATTCGCACTTGAAAAGTTCGCAAGTTTTTCTCATCCCCAATCATCCTCAATAGCTTCATGTATTGTTGAGCTTGAATGACATTCATTTCATAGGGATCTCGACTTTGAAGAGCGAATTCAAAGGGAGCTTTAGCTAAAGCTAACTGACAATGTTTAAAAGGAGACATATCTCTGTAGGAAGCATCGGGAGCTAGTTTATAAATTGTTCCATCAAAAAAATCCCAAGTATTTTCTCTAGAATTCCAAGTAGCTGAATCGGACACAACTATTTTGTTGAGGTTAGTTCCTATCCATTCTAAAATGGTCAAGGTTTTCATGTGTTGACCGTCAAATTTTTCAGCATAAAATAAATATTTTAACCGTTTAACTGTTTCTCCATTTGGTAAATCGACTTCTTCATAGTCAGGATAAAAAATATCTTTATTTTGCCAAAAAGGATGTTCTTCTTTTAGATATTTAACTAATATAGATGTAGCTTGGTAATTAGCACCAGGGACGACTAATTCACTAAACACAAAGGTAATCCCTGTAACTAATAAACTAAAAACCAAAGCGGGGGCAATTATACGATATAAACTCACTCCACAAGCGCGTAATGCGATCAATTCACTATCGTTACTGAGACGGCCATATGTTAGTAATGTAGTTAACATAACTGAGATCGGTAGAGCATAGGCGGTGAATTCAGGTACTTTTAGAAGTAAAATCTCCAGGGCTTGTATTAGGGGAAGATCTGATTCCACCACTTTATTTGCTAAATCTGATAAATAACCAATCGCTACCCCCAACGACGAAACCAGTCCCACGCTAAAGATAAACGGGGGGATCAGTTCGCCTCCAATGTAGCGATCCATCAAGGATAGAGAGAACCGGCCTTGTTGCGATCTCCATAAGTCGGACAGAGATTGAAGAAATTTCGTCAACATCAGAGATTTAGTAGAAGCACCCTTCATTAAACATCGACGGATAATTGATTGGTTAGTTGCTGTGGTAGCTCAATAGAGGCAAGTTTTCCATCACTATCAATTTTCCCGGTGACTAATCTGATCATGCGTTACAATCCTTAAAGTAAAGCGACCCTTACTAGATTTGAGTGGGATGACCATGAAAACGGCTCTGATTACTGGTGCATCTTCTGGCATTGGAACAGCTTTTGCTCAAGAATTAGCGATGCGCCAGATAAATTTGATTTTAGTTGCCCGTTCCCAAAATAAACTATACCAACTTGCTGAAAAGTTACAACATCAAGCCTCTATAAAAGTAGAGGTGATTATACAAGATTTAACTGATCAACAAGCTGCTAAAAAAGTCTATGATACTATAGCAGAAAAAAGGTTAAGCGTTGATTTTTTGGTTAATAATGCAGGATTTGGAGATTATGGAGCGTTTATCCAACGGGAATTACCACGCCAAGTGGAAATGATTCAACTCAACATAGTTGCTTTGGTGGAGTTGACCCATTTATTTTTGTCGGAGATGCAACAACGAGGAACGGGAAATATTATTAACGTTGCATCTATTGCCGGATTTCAGCCCTTGCCTTATTTATCAGTTTATGCGGCAACAAAGGCCTTTGTTCTCAGTTTTTCTGAAGCGTTGTGGGCAGAGAACCAAGGAACAGATATTAATATCCTCGCGTTATGTCCTGGTCCGACAGATTCTGATTTTTTTAAAGTGGCGGATTTTCCAGACAATTTTATCAATAAAAATAACGGTAGTTTAACTTCAGCTAAAGAAGTTGTCAAAGATGCCCTTAAAGCCCTTGAAAACAGAAAATCAAATACTGTCCCGGGTGGCTTCATTAATCAATTTATTGTGAATTCTAGCCGTTTTCTTCCCAGGGAATTGTTAGTTAATTTCATAGAAAAGCAATTTCGAGGTTAGACAATAATTTTAATTGAGTAAAGCTCTACATTCTACAATTAGCTTTTGGTTAATTGAAGAATTAGGTTTAATTTATAGGAAATAGCAAAAAGTTAAATAATAAAGTAGCTATTTGTCTTCATAAGAAATCTAAAATCAGCTCTAATATTTTAGATTTTTTATGAAAAAATCAGGTATTAAAGAAGAAAAAATTTATAAAAATTAGACTAAAATCAACGTATTTTTTAACTCAGCAAGTCTAGTTTGCTTTTGCTCGTTAAGTTTAAAGAAATTATAATCTAAACTTCCTAATAGTTAAGTATGATAGTAAGTTCGGAAAAGATTAAAATTTGCAACAAGGAGACAACCCCATGGCTCGGATGTATTATGATACAGACACCAACTTAGATCTTTTATCTGGTAAAACCATTGCGATCATCGGTTATGGTTCCCAAGGTCATGCTCATACTCTCAACCTCAAAGATAGTGGCATAGACGTTATTGTGGGGTTGTATCCAGGTAGTAAATCTGCTCGAAAAGCCCAAGATAAAGGCTTAAGGGTTCTGAATGTTGCCGAAGCAGCTAAAGCAGCAGATTGGATTATGATTCTGTTGCCAGACGAAGTTCAGAAAACCGTCTATCTTAACGAAATAGAACCTAATTTAACCGAAGGAAAAGTATTATCTTTTGCCCATGGATTTAATATCCACTTTGGACAAGTAGTTCCCCCTCCTAATGTTGATGTGGTAATGGTTGCTCCTAAAGGACCAGGTCACCTAGTTCGACGTACCTATGAACAAGGAGAAGGGGTTCCCTGTTTGTTTGCTGTGTATCAAGATGCTACTGGACAAGCTCGTGATCATGCCATGGCTTACGCTAAAGGGATTGGTGGAACTCGTGCGGGAATTCTTGAAACTACCTTTCGGGAAGAAACTGAAACGGATCTTTTTGGAGAACAGGTTGTTCTTTGTGGTGGTTTAAGTGCCTTGATTAAGGGAGGGTTTGAAACTTTGGTAGCTGCAGGATATCAACCAGAATTAGCTTATTTTGAATGTCTCCACGAAGTTAAGTTAATTGTTGACCTTATTGTAGAAGGGGGATTAGCTAATATGCGCAATAGTATTTCTAATACCGCCGAATATGGAGATTTAACCCGTGGACCCCGCATTGTTACTGATCAAACCCGTGCTGAGATGAAGAAAATTCTCAGTGAAATTCAGTCAGGACAGTTTGCACGAGAATTTGTACTGGAAAATCAATCAGGTAAACCAGGTTTTACTGCTATGCGTCGTCAAGAAGCCGAACATTCAATTGAAGAAGTAGGAAAAAATTTAAGAGCCATGTTTAGTTGGTTAAAAGACAAATAAATTCCTAATGAAAGGCTACTAGTTTCCCGTAGCCTTTTCTCCTGCTGTATCCACGTATTTCACTCAAGCTGTCATTGGAATTTCTAGTTTTGGGGTAAGGGGTGAATCCCAATAGTATTTGATTAATTTTGATTCGGAGGTTTTTGCTGATAGTAAGTAAGTCTAAAATAGAAAAGTAGTTAAAAAAGAGTAATCTCTAGATGTAAGTTTGCCTAAAAGTTCAACTAACAGGATTAGAAAATCAAGAACTATCAAACTTGGACTGTAATTCAAAGATTTTTCTATTACGAGAGCACAAATATGCTATTTAAATACAAGAGAAAAATTAAAGAAATTACAGATTGGGTGAAACTTTTATAAAAATATTTCCTAGACAGATTCTACAAGAAGTAAAAAAAATAACTTTTATAGAAAAAGATCTAATATCTTTTAGATAACTTTTTTTTTAAAAAAAGTAACTTATAATAGTCAACAATCATCCAAAATATTTTAATATAGAGAGTAAATTTAAATTTACTCCGGGAAGAACAGGTAGAATCCAAAAAGAAAAGTATGAAGATGAAAAGAAACAAAAATAAAGACCAAGATTAACCATATCACTAGAAAAAATATAAAAAGTTAAAAAATACTATAAATACAGTAGTTTAGTTATAAAAAAAACTGAAATAATGGTAAGTAAAAATAATTATATCTACTGATTAGATCTATCTTTTAGACTAACTTATAGTGCAGTTTATAACTAAATATAATAAAATAGGATAGCATCACAATAAAAACTTATTAAATTACCATAAGTCTGTTTTAACATTAAAATGAATTAGCTAAGATGTTTAAGCAAAGTATTGTTCAAAATAGTTGCTCTAAAAAATACAAACTAAAACAATATGAAATATCTTTTATTTAGAGTAACTTACTTACTCAGCCCATCTTTTAGAAAAGATATTTGTCGTCTCTATCCTAATATATGGGTATATTTACAGTTTTAGTTAGGCTAGTTTTCGAGCTTGATAAACATAAAAAAGTGAGTTCAGTTAGAATGATGACTGATCATTATGTGGCAATTTTGGTAAATAAAATGGCGTCTCTCAGACTTAATTTATGGAATAAATTTTACAACTACTTTGTGCGTCAAGATTAAAAATTATGTGCCTCGTGTAATTTAAATTAAAAATTGTAATTAATTTCGAGATTTACCTAATATATTTCTAAGCAAAGAAATTACTAAGTCTTTTTTTAAAAATTTATGATTATACTATTTTTGATATAAAAATTTGAAGAAAAATTGTGATTCTTGACAATCTACTTGTCAAAAGCTGTTACCTATATAACAAATAACATTATAGTAGTTTTTTCTATTTAAATTAAAAAGTATACTAAACTCAATATTCTTACTTTAATCAATTAAATCCTAAATCTAAAAAGACTCACAGTCGCTCATTGTCAGATTGTAAATAGATTAGGAATAGGTTTTTTAAAAAAACTATTCCTAATATTAACTTCTATTAATTGTAGTTTAACTAGTAAAAAACTTTATTTCAAAAATGAATTAGCAATTGAAGGTTTGTCTTGAGAACAGAAAACTATTTATCTTAAGATTCGTAGGATCACTTTATTCTTTATCTGCTACTTCTCAGAGAATCGTACAATTGCTATATTCCTAGAATAATCTATCTATAAATTACTTTCTTAATTATATTTTTTGATAATTGAGTCTAGTCTGCAATTTCTTAAACTTTTTATCCTTTCGGATTCAAAGATAATGTCGATGTTCTTGTTACAGCGGAAATTTTTGGATTATGAATCGACTTTGATATTTCTTGCTTTTCTATTTATATTAGTTGAGCCTTTAGACAGTCTACTATCTGGTAAACGCTCTTTTTCCACTACTTTTCTATTTTTTTGTTCTAGATTTATTTAAGGCGTCTACTGACACTTAATAAAATACTTCTATATTCTTAACAAGGATTCCATAGGCTGACACCCAGTGGTACTTTCCGTAACCGTTGTGTAGTTAATATCGTTAATCATGATTAAGGGGAGCATAATCATAATTAACGATATTAACTACATAATAAGCACTCAACTTCTATCTCATTACCGAAAAAACTAACTTCCATTATACATAAAAAACATTGATCATCACCAAGAAGCTTGATCTTTCAAGAGATTTAAGAAAATACTGAAATATTAGCTTAAATTAAACGATTGTTGAAGCTAAAAACAGATATTGACAATTTATTAATAAAAAGGACTACATATATAGTGTTTATCGAACAAACTAGGGCGCAAAGCTGGTGACAGGATTTGAACCTGCGACCAGCTGATTACAAATCAGCTGCTCTACCACTGAGCTACACCAGCACTAACAATGAGCGGACCGATACTCCACCGGTTAAGTCAGAGCGAACTCTCGGGCTAAACCCCACCTCTGCTAGCATTGCCAGCAGAAGCCTTACAGTTTTATATCCGGTCCCACTATGCCCCTTACAGCAAGTTTCTGACGGACTAACCTAGGAGCGTAAACTCGGGTATGCTCTGCCCTATTTAATTTCTAATTCACTCTCACCTATTTAGTATCACATTTTTTGCTTTTTTACCAAAAATAGTTAGAGGTTTAAAAATTGCGGAATAGGGAGTATAACCCGTCTTGTCATCGCCTTTGATGCCATTGACCTGTGAATAGCTTAGCATATTAAGCACTAAAAGGAGAGGTTTTGGAACCAAGATTTTTCAATAACAAATTTTGTCCCTGTGAATAAACTCTTATAAGTTTATTTAAACCAGAGCACTTTCAATTGCCAAACAAGCTAACTTTACACGTTTTCTTATGTTACTATTATTGAATATATTAGAAATTAGGAGTCACCAATTGACAGATAAACTTAAATCTGATACATGTTAAAAACATAAGGTTGCTGTTCAAAACGAAGAGTAAAAAAACGATTAAATACAGACAATTTTGGAATAAAGATACATTTATTAAAATCATTGCCAATAAAGAAATTGTAAGGTATTATTTATACCTTTATTTTCGAGATATTTAATAATATACTTTATAATTAATGATTTAAGTTTATAATTTGATTTGATAACAATTTGGAGTAAACTTTTAGAAACTAAAACGATTACTAAATAAGATTATTAGTTTTTAATTTAAATTAATAATTATTCTATGTAGAATATTTAGTCAAAATATAAAAATATTTTTTTAGAAATTAAAAAAAATTATTAGGTGATTTAACCTTACAAAGTAAACACTAAAGCAATGATGTTTATTTAAAAAAATAACAGCTATTAAGTTTTAGATGATTATGACTTATTTGTTCAGTATTTTGCCAATTTTTACTAAATAAAAGTAAATTACAATTATGTTTAGCTTCTTAATTATTTAATAAATTTGGTTATTATTAAGTAATACTGAATCAGTAAAAATATAGTGATCACCTCATTTATTCCAGAGAAGATTTATATTTGACGTAGTTTGTGAATGTACAACTTCTAGTTTACTGAAAATAACTACTCATTATATTTTGCCCATCCTATCAATTTTAAGATCTTTTTTACAAAAAGTCTTTTAAAGTTTAGGTTTTACCCCAGCAGCGCGTAATTTAGCAGCTAAACGTTTAGATTTATACCTTTTAACTTCAGCCTTTTGATGTTTCTAAATAGCTAATTTTTACTCATGGAGTAACAAGTCTTCGTTTTCAGTCGACTATCGCAATCAATACCCTGTTTGTTATCTCTAGTTTCTGCCCAAAGTTCCAGATAAAATTGGAATTGAGGAATCTTAATAATGTCCAGCACTATTTGATAATTTTCAAGTAACCCTCAGTAGAGCTCAAAAATACTTTAATTAAGACACTTGGAGTATTTACTTTTAAAAAAACTATTTCCGGGAGAATAAGTAAATTTACTAAAATATTCACCCTTGTTTGTGTTTGAAAGAGATTTCTTAGTGATAATGAGGAGTTCTCCTTGACAATGGAGGGTATAGCTATGATAAATCTTAATTTTATAAACACGAATATGAGGAATATGAGGAATATAAGCCCAGTTGGAAGCCTTTACGACTGTTTACCATTGACTATGGCGTAAATACCATCATTCGTAGTTATAATAGCAATGTTAGTTCACAATTTTTAGGCTATCAGTTAAGGCTGCAGGAAGGGCAAGTTGATGAATATCATCCAGTAGATGATTTAGCGATATAAAACTGCCAGGCAATCTTTCCCATTTAATTTCATTTAATTTACTTGTAACCGATTTCATGTTGTTAAAACAATCCGTCTGTTTTTTATACTTGATTTGAGTATAATCTAATGTGGATAGGTTTAATTAAACATAAAATATAAACGAATAAATAAAAGGTCGGACTTTAGCAGTGCAATCGTTCAATTTTCTAAAAATCATTAGAGTTACTAAAAAAAATATTTTTTAATATAAAATGGAAAAATTAAGTAACTTAAATTAATAATTAGTTATTATTGACTCATGTCTGTCTCTACTCTATCTTTGCCCTCAACTAACTTTCCAATAACCGCCGTTATTGGACAAGAAGCTATCAAATTAGCCTTACTTTTGGCTTCTGTTGATCCAGGGTTAGGAGGAGTCATCATCGCTGGTTGTCGAGGAACGGCAAAATCAATTTTAGCTAGGGGGATTCATGCTTTACTACCTCCGATCGAAAGGATAAAAAATAACCCCTTTAACTGTGATCATAATAAACCCAGTGAATGGGATGATAACACCCAAGAACAATATCAAAATCTTGTTTTAGAAAATATTTCTACAGAAATTATACCCGCTCCTTTTATTCAAGTTCCTATTGGCGTTACTGAAGATAGACTGTTAGGCTCAGTAAATGTGGAAGAGTCTATAAAAAAAGGAGAAGCAGTCTTTCAACCTGGGTTATTAGCACAGGCACATCGTGGAGTTTTATATGTTGATGAAGTCAACCTACTTGACGAGCAAATTTCCAATCAGATACTAACTATCTTAACCGAAGGACGCAATCAGATTGAACGGGAAGGCATTAGTTTTCAACATTCTTGTCGACCTTTATTAATTGCTACTTATAACCCCGAAGAAGGACCATTAAAACGACATCTGTTAGACCGCATCGCGATTGCTATCTATGCTGATGGCGTCTTAACGTTAGATCAACGAGTACAAGCAGTAGAACGAGCTATTGAGCATGCTAATTCACCTCAAGCGTTTATCGGCCAACATAATGATGAAATAAACGATATTAAAACCGAGATCATTCTCGCACGAGAATGGTTAAAAGAGGTCGAAATTACTAACGATCAGATTGCTTATTTAGTTGAGGAAGCTATCCGAGGAGCTGTAGAAGGGCATCGCGCCGAACTCTTCGCCGTTCGAGTTGCTAAAGCAGCAGCAGCCCTAGAAGGACGGAATATTGTCACGCCAGAAGACCTAAAACGGGCAGTGGAATTAGTGATTGTCCCTCGTTCCACCATAACACAGCCTTTTCCTGAAGATCATAAACAACTTCCAGCACCACCACCTCAACAACCTCAAGATGAGTCTAACCAAGACCAAGAGAAACAAGAAGAAAACCAAGAAGAACCCCAACAAAAACCCCTAAATATTCCTGAAGAGTTCATTTTTGATATAGAAGGAATTATTCTTGATACTAATGTTCTTTATTTTGCTCAAAGAGCTCAACAGCAAGGAAATTCAGGGACTCGTGGCTTAATTTTTTCTGAAGACAGGGGGCGCTACATTAAACCCATGATCCTTAAAGGAAAAGTTAAACGCATTGCCATAGATGCAACTTTACGGGCGGCGGCTCCCTATCAAAAATCTCGTCGTTTGCGTCATCCTGGTCGTAGTGTCATCTTTGAACAAGGGGATATTAGGTCAAAATACATGGCAAGAAGAGCAGGGGCATTGATTATCTTTGTGGTAGATGCATCAGGATCGATGGCTTTAAACCGGATGCAGTCGGCTAAAGGTGCAGTGATGCGTCTGTTAACGGAAGCCTACGAAAATCGCGACCAAGTGGCGTTAGTTTCTTTTAGAGGAGAACAAGCAGACGTTTTATTACCTCCCACCCGTTCTGTTTCTTTGGCAAAACGACAGTTAGAAACTTTGCCCTGTGGAGGGGGTTCACCTTTGGCACACGGTTTATCTCAGGCAGTTCATGTAGGAATGAATGCTAAGATGTCTGGGGATATTGGACAAGTTGTCATTGTTGCGATTACTGACGGACGGGGTAACATTCCTTTAGCGAAATCTTTAGGAAAATCTTTACCTGAAGGGGAAAAGCCAGATATTCAGAGTGAACTATTAGAAATTGCCAAAAAAACTCGAGCTTTAGATATGAAGTTGTTGATTATCGATACAGAAAAAAAATTCGTTTCTACAGGTTTTGGAAAAGAGTTAGCACAAACTGCAGGGGGAACTTACTATAAATTACCCAGGGCAACAGAGCAGGCAATTGCACAGATGGCTAAAGAGGCGATTACGGATTTAAAATGAATATTATCAAGGTCCCAATTATTACCCAAATTATCCCAATATTATTAATTCCAGTCTAAGATATAAAATTTTACTAAACCAGTCATATAATAACATTGATATTAATATCTTAGAAGTCTTAATTTATAGATAATTAAATCTTTTAATTTGAAGTATTATGGTTAGTTATAGTCGAAATTTGATAACTTATCTGACTAAATTCTACAACAAATAATTGTAAAATTAAACCTATTTATTGACTAAAAAAATCAGTTTTATTTAAATTCAATCTAACCTTAAAATACAAGTAAAAAAAATATAAAATTTATAAGATTAATTAAGAATAGTACCTGAATTAGAGCTTTATTTTTTATATTAAGATCCATAAAGACTATTCAACTAATATTAATTTTAATAAAGTAGAGTGATAAAAAATAAAAGTTAAAAACTTAGATAAAAATTTTAAAAAACAGCATAAGCTGAACTAGAAAGTAAATTGACCAATTGATATATCTATAGTTTTACCAATATTCAGAAATGATACACCAGATTTATTCATAAAAAAATAAGAAACCAGATAAAATTTATAAAGACTACAAATAATACATAAAAAATCATAGAATTTTATTTGACATATTTACTTGATAAAATTTATCTAAATTATCAAAAAAATAATTTTATAGATATTTTATTTATATAAAATTATTTATACAAAAAAAGATTTATACTAGTGTTAGTAACTCGTATAAAAAAATAATAATCAATACTTCTTTAATTTTTTAAAAAAAGTAAACTAAAAATATTAGCTTTGTAATTAGGTCGACAAAGTATGACTGTTCTATCGAACAAGACATACAGATTCATCGAAAAGTCGCTGTAAAATATTGAATTTGATTCAATCGATCAATTTTAAGATAATTTAATCAACTATCGAAAATGCCTAGATACCTCAATTACTGCGAGTTTTTAAATAAATAATTTAGAAACAGCGAGGCTTTAGACTAATTTAAAGAAAAAAATGCGTCAATTGACAAATAATTTCCATATCTTAGTAAATCTACTTCATGCTTATTGACTGATACGATCAGACACTAATTATGAAGTCTGGTTAATTGCTAGACATAAAATTTTGTCTTAAGTTGTTATGATTATTTTTAAAGCCAGCAGACACATAGTGCTTTTATGGTATATTCTACGTTAGATTATACAACTTAATTTCATCTGATAGATAATCAAAAGAGAATATTATAATTACTCCAAAATCAGAAATAAAAATATTTAATACGATTAATAAAAATGATAAGGTTATCCTTCTGCAATGAGCAGGCGTATTTAATAAATATAATGATCTTGATTACTTAAAAAACAGTATTTTTAAGGTAAGAAAATTTTCTAAAATAAATTTTCTTAAACTGGTGATTACATATCTTATTGACACAGTTTTAATTCATCTTTATGCAGGGAATAATATGATGATTTATCAATCAATTTAAAAGATCGTAAAAAACACAGAAATAGCCATTACTTTTATTGCCAAAGCAAAAATTTTACGAGGACAGATACATTACCTACTTAAAGATTTTTCAAGAAAAGATTTATTAAAAACATAAGAGCTTTTTTCTGATTTAGAAAGGAAACCTAACTATCATAAGTACGCAATATATTCGAATTAATAAATAATGGCATTGTTTTAAGTATAATCAAAAAAATTTGCTTTTAGATTGATTTTTTAAAATGCAGTTTTTCTAAAATCTATTTCCAATAATAAGCATTAATAACTAAGCTTCCCCATCCAACAATAAATGCAAGTCCACCAATTGGAGTAATTACCCCTAACCATTTAATTCCAGTTAAACTAAGGGCATAAAGACTTCCTGAAAAAATGAGTATCCCTACAAGAAATCCATATCCAGCCCATAATAAACTAGAAGGAGAGTTTTCTTGGACAGTGAATAGTAAAACAACCAATAACAAAGCTAGGGAATGATACATTTGATATTTAATTCCTGTTTCAAAAATATCTAGGGCGTGATCACTTAGTCGATTTTTTAAACTATGACGAGCAAATGCTCCTCCAGCCACTCCTAATCCTGCTAAGACTGTTCCAGCCATCATAAATACTTTGACCATTTTCTTACTCTAAGCTCGCTTGTAACTAAGGTTTAGCATTAAATTATAATTCAGTACTTAATTGATTCTTAAGTTACTTTATTTTATTGTTATTTTTGTAATCTCTATTCAACAATTACAGCAGTTATCCCTAATGATAGCATTTCTAGAATGGAAAAGTATGGTGAAAGTTTATCCTTTTCTAATAACCCTATACCCAAAGTCAAGATCAGAGTATTAGAAACAACAATACTGATCATCAAAGCTGGGAAAAAGCGAATTCAATATATTCTTATTAATTCTGCTCTATAGCGGGTAAAATAAAAAAACTTAATCTATCAAAAACGAGAGCAGTCTAATAACTAATAATTAATCTGGTATAAGTACTAAATAAATTTCCAGTAAAAGTTGAGCAATAAGTTTTTGGCATAATTAGAAAAAATAACACTACAGTTGTATATTTACAAATATCAGATATCTCTCTCCCAAAAATCAGATAGACTAGGGTTTTTCAAGAACGTTGAATGCTAAAATTATTGATTACTCCGATAACTATAACAATCAGCAAAAAACTTATCAAACTCAAACCGAATCCCTATCTTAGTGACTAAACTTTATTCCCTATTGAGAAATATCTAACAGAATTTTAAATAATGGAGAAAATAATGCAACAAAGAGCTATGTAGCTTATAAAAGCTATCAAGAATTAAAATCTTTTGGATATAATCCAGAGGTGTTAGGAGACGAAGATTTTGAAATAAAGGTTTAATGCTGTGGCATCTGTCATAGTTATCTAGATATATTTAAATGATGACTGGGGACTGACTTAGTATTTCTTTACTTTCTGCTCATAAAGTAGTGGAAACTGTTGAAGCAATCGAAGACAAAGTGACTATTCCAAAAATCGGGCAGCTAGTAGGACTTGGTTGGTTTTCGCGTTCGTGTTTTATTTGTGTTGTGTTTGTCGAGAGCTCACAATGTTTCCCTTAACACTTTGGTTATTTCTTTGCCCTATAAGGTTAACCGAGAAACGGCTGAACCTTATAGAGCAAAATTAAAGTTTTCAACCGTATTATTTAATGCAGCGCTGAATTTAATGATCTCGTTCGAGGATTAAGTTATATGTTTATTGAATGTCTCTACATTTGAGAGTATCAGATAACAATATTTTGTAGTAATCCTGAAAAGGAAGAAGAAGTACATCACTCAGGAGTTAATCATTTTGTTAATTCCTGTGATTTAGAAGCAATTTTAGTTATTGTTAATTCCTTTGATTTCATCATCTCTACGGTGAATGTTAGGACAGATAAACTTAAACATACTATGTCTGAAAAAGTAAGCAGCAACTTCTTCCTAAAATAGGTATTTATTAAGGTCTTGCGCTATGAAGATTAAATCTCATTTAAATCATACTAAAGTATTTTACAAAATAACAATGTTATTCCTTGATTGAAAGTATTTAATGTAAAAAACAT
Source organism: cyanobacterium endosymbiont of Rhopalodia gibberula (assembly GCF_003574135.1). GTDB lineage: Bacteria > Cyanobacteriota > Cyanobacteriia > Cyanobacteriales > Microcystaceae > Rippkaea. Next base: position 1,068,278 of record NZ_AP018341.1, read on the forward strand.
CGCTTTTATTTAAAAATAGGTAAAGCTTCGATCTTTAAAAGAAAATTATATAATTCTATATCAGAAATTTAAATTATTTTAGTTGTCAATAAATACTATAAATTATTGATTCTTCAGTTAATTTTAGTCGAAATATATGACCGCAAACTAGTTCTTAAGTTAAGACAATATTTAACCAGTAAATTTTTGACAAACTGAGTATGTATTACTTGATATATTTTTAAAATACACTTTTAAAAAACTTTAGATAATTATCTATTATTAATAGAACTTAAGATTAAATTCAGTTTTATTCACTAATAAAATATTACTTAGTAAATTTATTTTCATAGGAACGGTTAACGATTAACCTAAAAATACCTCTAAGATTGAATGTTTTAGAAATTGAAGTATTTAAACTGTTTCGTTAACCTTTTTGCTCCACTGACTACTAATACCTATCTACTTAGACAACCTTCTCTCGATTTAAAATTAAAAGATGGGCTGGGTTTGTCTTTTACACATTGAGAAAGAATGAGCCTTGAAATGGTAAAGAAGCTTTTCCTTGGTTAATATAAAGTGATGATCAAAGTAACAGTGTTTGTATATAAATTAAATTATTTTTTTACTTCTAGGGCTTTAATTTGTTCAATGGCTGCGTCAGAACCTTGATCATACCCTTGTTCTTCCCACAATTGAGCAGCTTTTTCAAAATCGACAATTGCTTTTTGACTCTGACCGAGATCAGATAAGGCTAGTCCACGGTTGAAATAGGCTTCTCCATAGTCAGGCTTAAGTTTAATTGCCTCAGTAAAATCATTTTGAGCTAGATCTGCTTGATCCAGGTTCAAATAAGCTAATCCCAGATTATTATAGGCAAAAGCATCATTAGGATTAAGTTTAAGAGCTTTCACATAATTGGTAATCGCTTGTTCATCTTTTCCTAAGTGTAAGTAGACGTTCCCTCGATTAACATAGGCTTCAACCAGTTTGGAATCGAGTTTGAGGGCTTGGCTAAAATCCCCTAATGCCAATTCGAATTTCCCTAAGTGGCTATATGCAAACCCCCGATTAAAATAAGCATCAACATTATTGGGATTTTTTTCAACAGCCTTAGTAAAGTCCCTCGCGGCTCCTAGAAAATCGCCCTTACGGCTTTTGGTAATCCCCTGTTGAACGAATTCAATCGGACCAGTTTTGACTAAATTGGCTTGATTTGTTATAGCAGAATTACGGTCACAGGCAATGTTTAAACCTAACAAAAATAGGAATATAAGGAACAGGTAAACACGAGACTGAATCCTTAATATCAGGAAGGATTTGAGTGATGGAAAACAAAAAACGGGAGAAGTTGGGAGATTCAAAATAGATTGCTCGAGTGAGTAATTTCAGAAAATTTAGCAATTAACTCCTAATCTATGAGAACCCAACTCTTGTTAGTCAAGATTTGTATAGTTAAGGCACACTTCAATAATGACTACTACTGGCAATCATCGTACGGCCTGTTGTCAACTAGACAAATGTGAGAAAACTGAGTATATTAACTTGGGTTATCCGTATGAGGAGTTATCTTCCAATGAAAAAACTGTTGGTATCTACTTTGATGATAGCGTTGACTGCAGCTCCTGGACAGGCTCAAACAGCAACTTATTATTCTTCTCACTATCATGGTAAAAAAACCGCATCAGGAGTAATATTTAACAATTATCAACCTTTAGCGGCTCATCCTTCTCTCCCCTTTGGGACAAAAGTAAAGGTGACAAACCGCAAAAATGGTAAGAGCATCATTGTTCGAGTTGTGGATCGCTGTCGTTGTAACATTGATTTGTCTCGAGGTGCTTTTCAACAAATTAGTTCTTTAAAATCAGGTAGAATTCCAGTAAGTATTAAAGTTTTACCTTAAAATCAAGCTCTAAATCTCCTTGTTTCCTATTTTAACTAAAATTTAGAACAAATACTTTATCTATTAAGAAAAAGAATTTTTTATAAACCTCATGAGTAGTCTTCGCATATTCGTAGGATAATTAAGTTTAGGCAATCAGTGTTAAGTGTTAAGATAACCCATACTTTAATTGTCAAACAAAGTCGCTCAATTACCAACAGAAAGGAGACAATAGTGGTTAGCACAGCATTATTCACAACCACGAAATCGGAAGAAATTTTCACCGTGGCCCAAAAATTAATGCCTGGTGGGGTCAGCTCCCCAGTACGAGCGTTTAAATCTGTTGGTGGACAGCCCATTGTTTTTGATCGCGTCAAGGGAGCCTATATTTGGGATGTAGATGACAACCAGTACATTGATTATGTAGGAACCTGGGGACCGGCTATCTGTGGTCATGCTCATCCTGAAGTCATTGCAGCCCTTCATGAAGCTCTAGAAAAAGGAACTAGTTTTGGTGCGCCTTCTTTTCAGGAAAATATTTTAGCAGAAATGGTTATTGAAGCCGTTCCTAGTATAGAGATGGTTAGATTCGTCAATTCAGGGACGGAAGCTTGTATGTCTATTTTGCGTCTTATACGGGCATTTACTCGACGCGACAAGATAATTAAATTTGAAGGATGCTATCATGGCCATGCTGATATGTTCTTAGTTAAAGCAGGATCAGGGGTTGCAACCTTAGGTTTACCCGACTCCCCAGGAGTCCCTATAACCACGACTAGAGATACTTTAACGGCTCCTTATAATGACTTAGAAGCGGTTAAAACTCTGTTTGCCGAAAATCCTGATGAAATCGCCGGAATTATTTTAGAGCCGGTTGTTGGTAATTCCGGTTTGGTCACTCCCGATGCGGGATTTTTAGAGGGTTTGCGAGAGTTGACTAAAGAATACGGAGCCTTACTAGTATTTGATGAAGTAATGACTGGATTTCGTTTGGCTTATGGGGGAGCTCAAGAAAAATTTGGTGTTACTCCTGATCTAACCACATTGGGTAAGATTATCGGTGGTGGTTTGCCTGTGGGAGCTTATGGAGGACGTAAAGATATTATGGCAATGGTAGCACCGGTAGGTTCTATGTACCAGGCAGGAACCTTATCCGGTAATCCTTTAGCTATGACTGCGGGAATCAAAACTCTTGAATTGCTACAAAAACCGGGAACATATGAATATTTAAGCAGAATTACCCAAAAGCTGAGTGATGGCTTAATTAAACTTGCTCAAGAAGCAGGGCATGCTGTTTATGGTGATTGTATCGGGGCTATGTTCGGACTATTTTTTATGGAAGGACCTGTCCGTAACTACGATGATGCCAAAAAGTCTGATCTACATAAATTTAGTCTTTTTCACCGGGGAATGCTCGAACATGGTGTTTATTTAGCTCCTTCTCAATTTGAGGCTGGTTTTACTTCCTTAGCTCATAGTAACGAGGATATTGATCAAACCTTAGAGACGGCCCGCAAAGTTTTCGCAACTTTATAAGTCAGAGAATTTTAATTAACAGTCAATGATTTAACAGAATGAGGGGTGCTTTCTCTTCAATCCCTTAGTGGTTTTTCAGTGGAATTGTATCCACTTTCATACTAAACCTAGTCTTTATATCTCCTGTTTGTCCCACCTTTTCCAAAAATTATGCCTTTCTCCAAATTTAAGTAGGTTTTTACAACTAAATTTAGTCCTATGTGTTAGGAAAAATGATAATTTCCCTTCTTTTGAGAATTAAAAAGAGAGATGATAAATTTAAGGTTTGAACGTAGAGTTTAAAGATTATGACTATATATTACTAAATTTTCCTTCAAAAACATTCGAATAACTTGATTACTTCACTCATACATCGAATCTCATCATTATAAGCTGAGATGATTAAACAAGGAAGCGAGAATATCAAAAATTCCCAGGTTTTCGTACTGTCAGTCGAGCGAATGACCTCCAAAAAAATAGGGACGGTAGGCTTAGTCTGCTTTAATTATCTGATATAGTGAATAGTGATCATCTTTACGCTTGTGTTAGGTCCGGCTTGATCATTTACTCCCTATACTTGTAGTCTATAAAACGGTTAGTCAACGCCCAGATCAAGAGCTAGAGAATAGGGTTGTAATGTGGTCTCTATACCTCCAGAATACGGAAGAGAGAGGTTTAAAGCCACTTACTGAATCGTAATTGAAGGAGAAGCAAAACTCTATCCCAAATTGTTGGTTTTAACTGACTTTATCTTATAGCTTTGATACAATTTTGGGGTAAACACTTTTGTTGCTAAATGATCATCAAGTACTTCAAATATATGACATTCAAAAATTGGGGTTGCTTGAAAGAAAGCTTCTCAACTCTTTTGGAGAAGCTCACTCAGCTTAACTACCGTTAGTAAATCAAGTTACATAGTAGTTAAAAGGGTTTTCAAATCTGACTTAGAGAAGTCTAATTTTAAAAAATTCAAGATTAAAGTCTGAAGATGGAAGATAAAATTTCAGTAACTACTGATATATCTGGGGTATCATGGCCAACAGATTCATTCTATTCACTAAAAATATCCATTTGTCTCACACATTAAATTCTTGATTAATGCTACTTCTAAAGTACATGGAGACTGTCCCCAAGAAAGTTAGCTTTGTAAGTATGATACTGAACCTTATTATTAGAAGTTTTAGAGATAGTCCTGTTTTTAATAAAAAAATTTCACAAATTTGTAATTGATGCTATGAGGAGACAGCTTAACAAATAGTTTCAACTAGCTGACATCAATTGAGTATATCTAAATAAATTTTCTGAAACTATTGAACAATGACTAATTTTAACTCACTTTCGATATTTCCAGAAAATGCTGCACCATAGTTAGGTGTAGAGCTTAATTGGTTGATTCTAGCATTAACTTAATATTTTGGGGATAATGATTTTGATCTCGGATAATAATTAAATCCTTAAGACAACCAATTATCAATGACTCATCATAACGCAAAAATCCTAAATCACCCGTTCGTGAAAATAAATTGTCTCCCGTACTTTGGATCGATTCCAGTAAACCTGAGCAATACTGGAACTCGATATCCAAATCTCTTCTATTTGATCAGCGAAACACTTGGTTCAGGTCTCGGCGTTAACAATGAGTTTTTCTATTCCGAATCAAAACAACCACAACTAACGATTTTCTAGAAATTTTATTTCTTATCAAGAGTTACCACAACATGATTATCAGCCAACTGACTCTCATCAAGGTTAAACATGATTGGTGGCTGTTTAAAAGTGTTTCGGAAACAAGCTAAGTTAGGGGTTAGACTCCGAGTGGCTTTGTGTAAAGAAAAATAGCTATTAACTAACGTAAGAGCTTGTGTGTAAAATTCAGTATTACGCAATCTTAACAAAAGAGTTACCATAGAGAGGCTGTAAAACTCCCAAAACTAACCCTGTTTTATGGTTAAATGGCAACTAAGTAATGGTATGGAGTTGGGATTTAATTCCAAACTACTCATAGTCAATGGCTAAATTATACATAATCATTGTTGTGCTTTATCATTACCCCTTTAGGTTTTTCTGTCGATCTAGAAGTCTACTAAGAAAGACCGGGCTATTTATTATCATTTACGGTGAGTTTTTGCCAGTCTTGAAGAGGACTGACATAGGTGTGATGGTCAGGACAAGCTTTGTTTGAGTATCAGTAGCGATTATTTCCAGTTTTGATAGGAACTAACCTGGACACAATAAACAGACCGGTATGATGACAGCCCCGCAAATAGACGTCCATAAATTCTGGTATGAAAAACTATAATAGCAAGACTTTTTTCTTGTTTCCCTTAGTTGATAACTAAGACTATTGATTTGTCTCTCACCGTCTCGAAGAAATATATAAATTTTCACTTAGATTAATGTAAGATTCTATCTCTTAATAAGTATTTTAAAGTAAAAAAATCTAGGATTTACTGAAAGTTTATACTTTCTTATTAAGTAAGTAAGTTTAAATAAATATAGAAATACAAATTGATTTGTATTTCTATATTTAAACAATTGAAGTAAAGTTTATTTCACTCTAATTGATATTGAATTAAAAATAGAAAAGATGTTACGCTCAATCTATTTTAAGTTCTTTAAATTTTGTGTAATCTCTCAATTCGACATAGACTTCTTTTTTCCGGAGTTGTCTCCCTTGCCATCTAACTCAGAACGATTCTGGTTAATAGAAAAATAAGCTATTCCAGAGTTAAATAACTAAGTAAATTTGACTGTTTTTATTCTTTGTGTATGAAGCTAACCAAAATCCTTTTTTAGCGAGTTTGTTGATGACTACGCATATAAACATAACTCTAAGTTACCCGCTTCAGGAAACCTTCTGCTAATAGGAGTGACTAATTTGTATTTACTGCCATTCCAGCCAAACCCTGTATCGTCAATTTTTATCTTGTTCAACCACTATTTCGGCGGTGTTGGTTTGAACTTGATATCCTCTAACGGTTTTGGTCTCTTCCTTCCAGTCAATTCAAACCGCCAATTAATTGGCGGTTTGAATATGAACCTACGCAGTTTTCTCACTAGATAGAACTCGTCTTAATTAAGTTTCGATTGTTACAGTCACCCCTTGACAAAAGGCTCTAATAATATTTGTAATATTCTCTTGAATACGACTGTCGGTACAGATAATAAATTCTAGGATTTCCATCAACATGACTTATGCTCAGCTAACTTTCAGGGCTAGGAAATTAGTTGTTACCCCAAAAACGCCCATTTTACTGACAAAGTCTATCTCAACAATCTAAATCAACTGCAAAATGTAAGTTATGTCTTAGCAAGAATTAACAATTAAAGTGAAAGTCACTCTTTTGCATGCAAAACCTCTCCAACTTTTTTTAAGAATCAAGAGCTTTGATTAAACAATAAGAAAACTATAATAAAAACATAGCAAGATCCTTCCAATTGAGAAAGTATTAATTTTTAAGGGAACGAGGATCTAAAGCATCACGTAGTCCATCACCAAGTAGGTTAAAAGATAAAACAGTAAGAACGATCAAAAGGGCAGGTGGCCAAATTAACCAAGGTTGTAGCATTAAAATCGAGGCATTAGTAGCGACTGAAAGTAAATTCCCCCAACTGGGATCGGGTTGTTGAATTCCTAAACCAATGAGACTCAACACAGATTCAGCCACAATGAATCCAGGGATGGCAAGAGTGGCTGAGATGATGATATAGGTGGCGGTTTGGGGTAACACATGACGAACAATGATTCGTCCAGGAGCTGCTCCCATCGCCCTTGCTGCCTGGATGAACTCCTGTTCTTTGAGAGAGAGAACTTGACCTCGAATCACCCTTGCTAGTCCAGACCAACTGATAAGAGAAGTAATGAGAATAATGAGTAAAAATCGTTGTGCACTGCTTAAACTGGGGGGAAGAACTGCCGCTAAGGCAACTAACAGGTAAATTCCTGGAATAGTCATTAATACTTCTACCAGACGCATTAATACCATATCTAACCAACCCCCAAAATATCCAGAAATACCTCCGACAAGTATACCAAGAGGAAAAGAAACTACAATTCCTACTAGTCCAATAAATAGACTAATTCTTCCGCCAAATAGCAATCGACTAAATTCATCTCGTCCCTGTTCATCAGTTCCAAGAAGGTTAAATTTAGCCTTTCCCACCGTCCCAAATAGATGACGATCAACAGGTATCCCAGGAAACAGTTCCATTTCTTCAAAAGCAGGGGGTAAAGGGAGGCGAAGTTGAAACAGTTGATAACGGTCACCTTTAATGAACAGACGAATGGGTGTAGGATTTTCAAAATCGACATTTAAAGTCCGTTCTCCTGTTTCCACGTCTATTGGACTTTGAGTTGTGGGGTAGATATGAGGTCCAATAAACTTCCCGTCTGGGGTTGTCCAGTAGATGGGGGTTGGAGGTAACAAAGACCCGTCAACCTGAGAAAGATAGGGATTATAGGGAGCAATAAAATCCGCTGAAATTACTGAAAGATAGAAAAATATTAATATAGTTGCTCCAAAACGAGCTAGATAATTATTTTTAAGTTTTTTAAACCAGTTCATGGGTACTATAGCTAATCATTTATATCTTGATTGTATAGTGGTTGACTCGATCTTTGATTACCGATAATCAAGTTTGGAGATAGGAAGATTAGAAAAATCTTTTACTTCTCACTTCCGAGAGACTCTGCAAATTGATACTCTCATTGCCACACTGTGTCTTAGGATTCTTCCTATGGCAAAGACGCTTATCCTGACAGGTCTAATAACAGTCAAGATAAGGGACTCTAGATAAACACTAAAAAAGAAAATTATTTTTAATTTTTACATTAAACTATTCATAGTTAAACTTATATTACTTTTAAGTAAATAATCGACAACATCATAACCGAATATAATTGACTTGAAAACGTCCCGCTAGTTATTGAGTTGATTGGTATTGTTGTTAGTTTCTATTCAGAATATCTATGGAACATGTCTTTATTATTTTGTGTAATCAAGATTTTTTAGTCTTTTTACTTTAAATTCACCTGAATGAAAACCGCTTTTAAATTTTAATCTAACTAAAAAACTGCCGCGCCGTTTTACCTCAGTTTATGACCTGGACGGACCAGGTGGGTGCTAACGCTTTTTATTTCCGTTTCCGAGTACGAGCCCGGTTTACTACCATAAAAAGCTGTCGGCTCCCTAAACTTACAAAGCATAGATCAAAAAACTTTATTGGCAGTCACCAACGCGGCAGTCATACCTCATCTTATCATAAAGGTTCTCTAGTTATTGCTATTAAGATGAATGCTGCTAGAATTATCCAGACATCTCTCATATCAGCGATCGCGGATGAAGATTATTATGATCTCATCTACTTTTCCCTATCCTCCCATTCAGGGGAAAACTCAGATGAGAACGTTTTCCTTACTTACATATCTAAATAAACGTCACGATCTTACCCTTGTGACGCAATTCCCCGAGCAGATAATAGAAGAGGATATAAATAGCTTAAGACAACAGATTGAAAATTGTATTATTTTTCCTTCTGTTAGCCGCGAAGCTAATTCGTCAGGCTTTCTTAACAAAGCTAAACAATTGGGGGTCTTTTTTCAACAGGGAACTCCTCCAAGGTTTTTATCCCACTATTCTCTCAAGATTCAAGAATGCTTAGACCAAGCTATAGATTCAGGAGAGTTTGATCTCCTAACTTGTGAAGGAAGTAGCAATGAAATCTATGTGCGTCCTCAGTGGCGGGAAAAATTACCAACGCTGATCAATATTCACCGTTCGGTATGGGGAACGTATAAACATCAAACAGAAACCCAAGCGACAGAATCTGGACTACGTAATCAGATTAATTTACCTTTATTACGTCGCTATGAAAAGCAGTATTGTGGTAAATTTTTGTCAGTTGTAACAACGTCGAAAACTGAGCAAAAATTACTAAAAGATTTAAAGCTGGAAACTCCTGTTACTTTCATTCCAAACGGGTTAGATTTAAGTAAGTTCCCCAAGCGAACAGTCAACCAGGGGGGTCAACGTATTGTTTTTATTGGGGCGATGGACAAACCTGGAAATATTGATGCAGCACGTTTCTTCAGTTTAGAAGTTTTCCCGAAACTGCGTAAACGTTATCCAGAAGCCACATTAGAATTAGTGGGAATTCGTCCTGCCCCAGAAGTGAAGGAACTCGGACAAATTCCAAGGATTACAGTAACAGGTCAGGTGCCTTCAGTAATTGAATATCTTCATTGGGCAACAGTTTGTGTTATCCCTATTCGCAACAGTACGGGGACCAAAATCAGAAGTCTTCAGACCTTAGCGACAGGCACTCCCCTAGTAGCGAGTGATTATGGTTTAGAAGGATTACCCATTGACGGCACTGGGGTTCCTCTGAGTGCAATGAGGGCTAATGGGGTAGATGAGTATGTCTATGCTATTGGCCGTCTGTTTGAACAACCAAAGTTGAGAGAAAAACTGTCTATCAATGGTCGAGCTTTGATCGAGAAAGAATACACTTGGGAACGAACAGGTGAACGTTATGAACAACTCCTAATTCATCTGACATCATAAACGATTATAATCACCTAATAAAAATTTTTGTTATCTATGCCTATCCTCGTTCAGGAGGAGAATTAGTTAGCCGATATTTAGAGATTATTCCAGATAATCTCATCTTATTAAAAGTCAATTCTATGTTCGCCGTTAATCCTATCGTTTATTAATCACAGCACTGGCTTAATCTTTTGACTGAACATCAGGTTGATGATTTTGTCCAAAAAATCTATGTATGGATAAATAGGTAAACTGTTCGGATACCATCTCTCAAAGATTTAACTATCATCTCATTATTTGTGATTGAACAAAAGTTAATTATATTGACAATCCCATAGGGGATAACATCTTGACACCGAGTTTTTTATTAGAGCAGTTCATTTATCCGTCTTATTACAAACTAACCTCTTTACCCCTAGTTATATAGTTATAATTCGTCGTAGGGCTAATGTTTATGAGTTGACCACCAGCATCTTTCAATACCTACAGTCTCCGGTTCAACGCTTTGGAGAAATATACTTAAATTTACACCCGGGCCATTTGCAAACAGCCAACCTCTTATTATGAACAGATCTGCAAAAATTCTCTAACTCAAATTCATTTGATTTATGAAATTATTTAAATTAATTACGATTAAACCTTTATTAACAAGCATTATTACTCTAGATATTGTACAGGAGATAATTGCTTAAAGCAATTATTAAAAGGTAGATAAATTACTGAGATTAAGCTACTTCCAAGTAATACGTAATCTGATTCTTATATCGTGGTCAGTGTTGATTGAATTTGTCGAAGGGTAGATACATTATGAGGCTATGAGTGAAACAGAATTGTTGAAAACAGTTTGGGACATCCGCAAATCGCGAGATCTCACTATTTTAAAAAAGTGTAAAGAATTAAGGGCAATTCAGTAGCTCTTATATCAAACTCAATTAAGATTAGCTGATACTATGCAGCGATTAGTGAAAAATCAAGCTCAACAAAAATTACTTTAAGAGACAATTAATAAACAAAAAACAGAAACAGGAGACATTGAAAACTAATTAAATTACAATAAAAATTAACTTTTATTGTTAAAAAATTTTTACCAGTTACAGAAAGAACTTCATGAGAATAAAGTAATTATGATGGGCGTCAAGAATAGTAAACTTTGGTAACTAAAAAACTATTTCTTAAGTTTTAAAAAATCTATAGGCTTAAAAATAGAAGAGTAATTCATAATTTTACTTGTTAAAATTTATAGTTTCTCCATTCCATTTTTTTATTTTTTGTGTAAACTTTTTCTTTTAATGCTTCATTAAAATAGTCGAAGCAAACAGCATTTACTTTTTTTACGAATGTCAAACACCTAAATCTGTAGTGTTATATATAAAAATATTGAACTTATTGGAAAACTACTATTGACATACTATACTATTGTTTTGCTTCAAGACGGTAGGAGTTTAGAGTCTCTATGAGTCTGATCGATTGGGTCATTATTCTAGTTTATGCAATGGTTGTACTCGGAATTGGGATTGCGGCAAGCCGCAAACAAAACAACACCGATGAATATTTCCGAGGATCACGGCAACTCCCTTGGTGGGCAGTTGGACTGTCAATTGTTGCTACATCTTTTTCAGCAGCCTCACTTCTTGGAGGTCCTGGAGAAGGATATAATCATGGTTTTTTATATCTTCAACTTCAGTTAGGTGATTTGATTGGTTATGGCCTAGTTATCTTCTTGTTTCTACCATTTTTTGTTCGGCTTAATTTAACCACTGCCTATGAATACCTTGAGAAACGTTTCGATGCAAAAACACGCTCTTTAGGTTCGTTGTGTTTTCTCCTATTTGTCATCGCTCGGTTAGGGGGGCTTTTATATGCTGCATCTCTAATGCTTTCAAGGGTTACTGGACTTTCACTGTATGCCTCAATATTACTCGTCGGCATTGTATCGGTGGTCTACACTACAGCCGGCGGGATTACGGCAGTCGTTTGGACTGACGTGCTTCAGTTTTTCATGATTTTTGTGGGTTTAATTGTCGGAATTTGGGTGATTGTATCAAGTGTATCTGGTGGATTTGAACAACTTTGGCGTGTCGCAGAAAAAGAAGGAAAACTCGCTGTAGTTAACCTGTCGTGGGAATTACAATCAATCCGATCCTTACCAACAGCTTTATGTGCCTATGGAGTATTGGCTTTTGCTGTGGCAGGAACAAATCAACAATCTGTTCAACGTTATGTTTCGTGTGCTGATTTGACCTCAGCACGTAAGGCAATTTTATTTGGATGGGTTTCCGGTTTTGTTGGCGTAGCTGCTACTCTTTTGCTCGGAGTTCTTTTATTTGCGTTTTATTCCCTAAATGCCGGACTACCCGATTATATCAAACCCGATGAAATTCTATCTTATTTCATTGTTCATCAAGTTCCACCAGGTGCTTCAGGATTTTTAGTCGCAGCCGTCTTTGCGGCAGCCATGTCATCAATTGATTCTGCACTTCATTCTCTAGCTACTTGCATGACGATTGACTTTTATCAGCGTTACTCCAAGTCAAAACCCAGTGAGTCTCAATCCTTGAAGGTAGCTCAAGGTTTGATCTTAATTTGGGGTATTCTCGGTATTCTTTTGGCGTTTTATGTTGCCTCAACAGGAGAATCTTTACTTTCGTTTTTAATAAAATATACTGCCATGTTTTTGGGTCCATTACTGGGGATTTTTTTGATGGGAGTTCTTTTTTCTCGCGCTAATGCAACAGGAGCATTTTACGGGACAATTGCTTCAGTTGCTCTTCTTGTAACTAGTTCAACCTTGAAATGGTTTAGCTTTCCAGGAATTTGGCAATCTGCGATTGCGGCTCCCCTTGCGGTTATATTTGGTTTGGTAATTTCTTTATTAGGTCAACGGCCTGAAAAAAACTCTCTTAAAGGGCTTACCCTTTGGACTTAATAAATAATTACCCCACTAATTTAATAAATTGGCGGGGTAAAAATATGAAATCGTTAAGATGTCAAACCATAGATGTTAAGCCAAAGCGGCCATTTTTATTTCATTTTTGGTTAAAATGTTCTGTAGTTCTTCGGCATCGACGGTTTCTTTCTCTACTAACATCTCAGCCAATTGGTCAAGAATATGACGGTTGTTTACTAGGACATCTTTAGCCCGTATATAAGCATTATCGACTAACTTACGAACTTCTTCATCAATTGCGGCAGCTGTTTCATCAGAAAAGTCCCGATCGGAAGCAATGTCACGACCCAAGAAAACATTACCATTCTGCCGACCCAAAGCCACAGGTCCAAGACGATCACTCATTCCAAAACGAGACACCATTTGACGGGCAACCCGCGCTACCTGTTGAAGGTCATTAGAAGCACCAGTAGTAACTTCTTCTTCTCCAAAGATGATCTCTTCTGCCACACGACCTCCTAAAGCCACAGCCATCTGGTTTTGGAGATATGAACGGGAATATAGGCCTGACTCCATACGATCTTCACTAGGAGTAAACCAGGTCAACCCGCCAGCGCGACCACGGGGAATAATACTAATTTTCTGCACGGGATCATAATCAGGCATTAACGCCCCTACCAAAGCATGACCGGCTTCATGGTAAGCCACAAGAGTTTTACGTTTTTCACTCATGACACGGTTTTTTTTCTCAGGACCAGCTAAGACACGATCAATAGCATCATTAACTTCATCCATAGAAATTTCTGTTAAATTCCGACGAGCAGCCAGGATAGCAGCTTCATTTAAAAGGTTAGACAGGTCAGCCCCTGTAAACCCAGGACTACGACGGGCAATTTTATCGAGATCAACGTCTTTAGATAAAGTCTTGCCACGGGCGTGTACCTTGAGAATTTCTTTACGACCTGCGTAGTCAGGACGGTCAACCACGACCTGACGGTCAAAACGACCTGGACGTAATAAAGCCGCATCGAGGACGTCGGGACGATTCGTAGCAGCAACTATGATTATCCCTGTATTTCCTTCAAAACCGTCCATTTCAGTGAGTAATTGGTTGAGAGTTTGTTCCCGTTCATCGTTACCACCACCTAAACCTGCACCTCGTTGACGACCAACGGCATCAATTTCATCTATGAAGACGATACAGGGGGCGTTGGCTTTAGCTTGTTCAAAAAGATCTCGAACACGAGAAGCCCCAACACCAACGAACATTTCTACAAATTCTGACCCAGAAATAGAAAAAAAAGGAACGCCAGCTTCTCCGGCTACTGCCCTAGCTAAAAGCGTCTTACCGGTTCCAGGAGGTCCGACCAGAAGAACTCCTTTAGGAATTTTTGCCCCGATGGCGGTGAAGCGATCAGCATTTTTCAAGAAGTCCACGACCTCAGCTAATTCTAATTTAGCCTGTTCAATACCAGCTACATCTCCAAAGGTAACTTGGGTTTGGGGTTCCATCAATACCCGCGCTTTAGACTTACCAAAATTCATTGCTTGAGAACCAGGTCCACTTTGGGCACGACGGAGTAATAGGAAAAGTCCTACCAACAATAAAATAGGAAGGAATAGACTACTGGCTACCCGAAACCATAGTCCTTCATCACTTTGAGGTTGAACTGCAATATCGACATTATTTCGGATCAAAATGTTAATTAAGTCAGGATCGTTTGGAAGGTTAACCAATAAAGGTGCGCCACCATTGGGGTTAGGAACTCTTGCTTCAGTGCGATCAGCACTTAAAGTAACCCTTGTAATTTTATTATTTTCAACTTTCTTGATGAATTCACTGTAGGTGAGAGGTTCTCGACTTTGAGGTTGTTGATCAAAAAATGCGGAAGCTAAGGCCAGTACCACAATTAACAATAGTGCGTATAGTCCAGCATTACGCCATTTTTTATTATTTTTCTTCACGCTGTAAGCCTCCTAAATGAGGGTAAGGGAATCGTTAATTTTTGAATGTACACCAAGATATTATCTGAATAATACTGGTGGCAATGTTAGAAGACGTTCCCGGAAGATAAACATTTGTTAATTTATGTTAATCCTTTTCTGGAACAATTTCCCAATAGATCCTGTTTTGAGTCTAACTAAAAATCGAGTTCAAGTCGCCAATCACTGCTGGTATCTATAGTTTTAACGTAGATTTTTTCAGTTTCTGTGAACGAATCTGTAGTCGCTTTTTGTTCTTTTAAAAAGATTAGGGGACATCTGAAAATATATCCCTGACGTTGCTCAAGGCTATTTCCTAAAGTCTTTAGAGGAGCCTAGCAATTTATGCTATACAAGGCAGTTCGTGAATTTGTAGCTTGTTTACGCCAATAGATGTAGATACGATTAATTTTTGTATCTCAAATAATGCAAAAGCTTTCCCTCAAAAGTTTTTTACCTAAATAAAAGAAATAATTTTAAGTTTTTTCGTTCATTTATGAACTGTATAGCTGTTGTTTATTGAAAAAATTTTAGCGAAATGTTTGTAAACTACATTAGAACGAATATAAATAGCATTAATTGTTAAGGCTATTTATTAGGTAACTGTTGTTTTTTTGAGCCTGATTAACTTGATAGTAAAATTATACAACTTTGGTATTCTTTGCTATCAAGAGAAACGATAATATGTTCTAGTAGTTTTGATAGCTTCTTGTTCTTACCAAGAAAAAATATTAAAATTATCTAGTAATTTCGAAGTAAATGTTATCTTAATGTGAGCTTTGTGAATTAGATATACCTGTAAGACTTATAATCTCACACAGTATCATATTTATCCAAAATAAATTTTTATTTAAAAGACACTAAAGTCTTTTCTTGTACTCACGGATAGATTAATTTCCGTATGAATTTCATAAAATTAACATTGCAGGTAAGATTAACACCATTAAATTATTCATTAGTCCCAATCAGATTAAAGAGTTTAATTTTGTTTAATTAGGGACGAAGTACAAACAAAGTAAATTAGAAAAGCACTTAGTTTTCTTAAATTAACTTAAGGTTTAAATAACACCAATATAGTACTAAGTATTTATATGATAATTATCAATATATCATTTAACATGGAAAGATTTACAAAACTGTTGATATAGTTGTCTGTTCAAGCTATACTATTATGTTCAGCAGTTATTTTAACTTTTTTAGTTAAAATAAAACTTCGTTATATTCTCTGTTTTTGTATATCTTTATAATAACTTTTTCATAAAAAATTACCTAATAAAGGAATAGATAGAATAAATAAAATACTTAAATACATAAATGGTATTAAATAACAATCAATTTTATCAAATTTTTGGTCAAAAAATTTTTTCTCTAATATTGTAAGATCAAGACAACATGAGTTAATGGTTTTTAAAATTTTCTAATCATAATTAAATCTAATATAGAGAAATGTTAAAAACATATAAGTTAAAATAATTTCAATATAAAAAATTAAATATAAAGTTAAATTTAATTAAGTATGAAGTGTCGTATTATTTAATAATTATTTTCTAATTATTAGATTATCACAATAGTAAAAGTAAGAAAAATATATACATAAACTAGATATCACTCCTATAAGGACTTACAATTAATTTTTAAAATTTAATAGAAAATTGAAATTTAAATAAGAATTTTTATTACCATATGTTAAAGTAACAAGTCTTTGTACAGAGATAGAAAACACTCTCCTCCTATTCCTAAAAATTATTCCACATTCCGACCCTTAACAAGATATGTAAGAAAATGTCATCATTAGGTATATGATTTAATCATTTTTTATGATTGAATATTTATAAATAAAATAAGCATCTTCATCTTTTTCCCAACCTATCTTTTTAATAAAACTTTTGCTATATTGTCTAATAATACTTTATTATTAAAAATAATTAATGTTTTATATATAAAATTTATTACTTAAATAGACTAGTTGATTTTAACATAATTTAATGTTTGTTTTCTGTTGAAAAGTTGTTTTTAGATATAAAAAATTAGGCTAAGTATATTTAATTGCAATTATTGATTAATCTAATTCTTATTCTTAAATTTTAATTTTAAAAACTATCAATTTTTTTATTTTTTATATTATGAAAAGGTTGTTTTTTCAAAAAAAATATAATTTTTATTGCTTTATTAAGGTAGCTAAACTTTTATAATTTGATGACAAAAGTGATTAAGTGTTAAAGGTGAAAACTATAAGAAATTTTCTAAGTTAACTTCAAGACTGAGGTAGAATCATGGAATCTTTTCAAAATCTAACCCGCCCATTACATAATTAATGACCAAGACTGGGTATCGTGTTGGTGCGATTTGACTAATTAACCAAATGATTTAGATATCTTAAGTATTCTGTAAAATTGCTGATAATCCAAATTACTCGAGATAATTTCCTTAATTCATCCTTAAAATTTAAGATAATCCCATGAAACCCTCAATATTAACACCTTTCGGCTCTTGGAAGTCTCCCATAAGTACGGATATGATTGTCTCTGGAAGTATCGGACTAGGGGAAGTAACCTTCGATAATGAAGATATTTATTGGTTAGAATCAAGAGCAACAGAAGGGGGACGCAATGTTCTCGTTAAACGTGGTGCTGATGGCCAAATCATAGATAAAACGCCTCAATCGTTTAATGTGCATACCCTTGTTCATGAATACGGGGGGGGAGCATTTTTGATTGTTGAAGAAACTATTTATTTCGTTAATTTCAAAGATCAACGCATCTATAAACAGTTACCCAATAATGACCCTGAACCTCTAACCCCGAAAAATCAATGCCGCTATGCTGATTTTATTCTAGATTTCTCCAATGATCGTTTAATTAGTGTATGTGAAGATCACGGCAACCTAGAAATAGAACCAGAAAATACTCTAGTTAGCATCGATATTAACACAGGCGAGATTAATACCCTAGTTTCTGGATATGATTTTTATTCGAGTCCTCGTCTGAGTCATGATGGAACTAATCTTGCTTGGATTAGTTGGAATCATCCTGATTTACCTTGGGACCAAACAGAATTATGGTTAGCCGGTTTGGATAAAAATGGTTCTTTAGGACAACCGATAAAGATTGCAGGAAGTTGTGATGAATCGATTTGTGAACCCCGATGGTCTTCCGACGGTCAATTGTATTTTTCCAGTGATCGCACGGGATGGTGGAATCTATACTGTTATACCCAAAAAGGTGAAGTTGTTTCCCTGTTTCCTCTGAATGGAGAATTTGCTTGTCCCCATTGGGTTTTTGGTCTATCTACTTATACATTTATCTCAGCAAGTACCTTAGTTTGTACCTTCTGCCAACAAGGACAGTGGAATTTAGCTACTTTGGATATTGAGAAAAAACAGTTAACGCTCTTAGAAATTCCCTATACCAATATTGCCTCAGTTCAAGCAAAAGACCATCAAGTTATTTTCACTGGAGGATGTCCAACTAAACCCACAGCAATCGTTCATTTAGACCTAAAAAATGGCAAAACAACTATTTTAAAACAATCTAATGATCTAGATATCGATGTCGGTTATCTATCTACCCCTGAAATGATTGTTTTTCCTACCGAAAATGGTTTAACTTCTTATGGTTGGTACTATCCCCCCAACAATAAAGATTACATTTTTCTTAATGAAGAATTACCTCCCCTACTAGTCAAAAGTCATGGTGGTCCTACAGCCTGTGCATCTTCTAGTTTTAATTTACGGACCCAATATTGGACGAGTCGGGGATTCGGTTATCTCGACGTTAATTATGGAGGAAGTACGGGGTTTGGGCGAGAATATCGTCAACGGTTAGATGGTAATTGGGGAATTGTAGATGTGGATGATTGTGTTAACGGGGCTAAATATTTAGTAAAACAAGGATTAGTTGATGGTGATCGTTTAGCTATTTCTGGGGGAAGTGCTGGAGGATATACTACCCTTGCTGCGTTGACTTTTCGGGATACTTTTAAAGCTGGAGCAAGTTACTATGGAATCGGTGATTTAGAAGCTCTGGCTAAAGACACTCATAAATTTGAGAGTCGTTATTTAGACCGATTAATTGGAAAATATCCTGAAGAAAAAAATATTTATCAAGAACGGTCGCCCATTCATTTTACCGAGAGTTTGAACTGTCCTGTTATTTTCTTTCAAGGATTAGAAGATAAGGTAGTCCCTCCCTCCCAAGCACAAATGATGGTAGATGCTATTAAGGAAAAAGGATTACCGGTTGCTTATGTTCCCTTTGAAGAAGAACAACATGGATTTCGTCGCGCAGAAAATATTAAACGGGCTTTAGATGGAGAATTTTATTTTTATTCTCGAATTTTTGGCTTTGAACCTGCAGAAAATTTAGAGCCAATCGAGATTATTAACCTAGTAGAAAACATAAGTTAAAATCCTTGACTATTTTAAAAGTTTTTGTTCACGGAATCTTAAAATTCAGAAGAGTCTAACCATTATATTTATTGTCAAGATTACATAATAGACGAATAAAGTCCTCCATGAGTAGAGGACTTTATTTTCTGAATCTAGATTGTACTACAATTGACTTTTTGATTTTTGGGACCAAATAAAACTACAAACAGTTAAACGCTCTAATCCTAGAAGTATAGGAGCATGGAAAATAACCTCAAAACAAAATAATGAACATCTCCGACTATCACTTCTTATCCATTCTCTCCCCGGAAATCCACTTGGATAGGCTTGAAGCTAAATTATAATTTTAGGAAAAGTTAGAAACTTAAGAGGTACACTAATCTTCTTATGATGATGAACTGTACCCTCTCCATAATTTTCATTGAGTAGAGGGAGGAATGTCGACTACGGGACGATTCAACGCAATAGTTAATGGCTCTGCTTCTACATCAGCAAAGTTACGAGACAGAGATTGTTTTTCTATGTAAAAATTATAAATAATTCCCATAACAACTGTTGCGATCACCACACCTCCCCATTGGATAAGTCGTTGGGTTTGGTTTTGACGATCAACTTTCTCGAAAACGCTTTCAGATAACCATTGAGATGAAACTGGACTTTGGGGAACCGGAATAGTGGTGATCTCCCGTTGTAGACGAGAAAGCTGGGCATACAATTGATTAAACTGAGGATCAGTATCAAGTAATTGCTGCACTTGACGACGTTCTTTTACTGTTACCTCCCCATCTAAATAGGCACTTAACAACTCAAAACGCTCAAACTGATCATTCATATCATCCGAATCGGTTGATTGCAAATGCTGTTGTTCAAAGTTAGACATCATGATATACCTCTCCAAGGAGCGAAACCAAATTAGTTGGCTGCGGAGACGGATGCTAATGATAGCATTGTCATGACACCCCTCACAGATTGCCAAAAGAGGCAATGGTGTAATAGTCTCGGCTCGTCTTTATTTTAATCTATATATTGCTGAAGAACTGATTGTAATTTTGTTCTCGCTCTAGCAATACGAGACTTAACCGTTCCGAGGGAGACCCCTGTCATTTGGGCAATTTCTTCGTAGGCCATGCCTTCGATTTCTCTTAGAACAATGGTTGTGCGAAATGCTTCTGGTAAATCAGCGATTGCTACTTTTAGCCGGTCATAGAACTCACGAGTTGCCAAGTTATCGTCAGGACTGGGGTAATCGGACACAATATCCCATTCAATCTCTCCGTCATCGACGCGTCGTGGAGCATCTAGGGAGATAGGATGACTAACCCGCTTACGTTTACGTAATTCGTCGTAAAACAAATTTGTGGCAATGCGACTTAACCAACCTCGAAATTTTACCGGTTCCTTCAGGCGTTTAATATTGCGATAAACCCTAATCCAAACTTCTTGGGCAAGATCTGCTCTGTCCTGCCAATCAGGAGCGAGGTGATAAAGAATTCTGTCTACATGAGACTGATAACGACTTAATAGCTCTGAAAATGCTATTCGGTCCGGTTTAAACCCTTCTTGACAGCTTAAAATCAGGTCGTAATTAGACAGTCGCTCTGGAGATAGATTAAGGGAAGTTCGTCTCCCTTGTGCTGTTGACCAGGATGCTGAAATTGCTTGACTCATTAGGTTACCCAATGCGTGACTACTCCTCACATTAATTTGCTGAGACGGACTATTTGATTGTAAGGTTCCCATTAACAATTATTTTTTAATCAAAAGCTAAGAATTTTGGTGAAGTAGTTATTTTTTGGGAAAAAAATATTTTTACAATTGTTTTTTAGTTATCAACAATTGTAAACTTAAGATAACGTTTGATTACTTAATCTAACTGTTCAAAGCTCAAAATTTAAAATTACTGGTGGTATACAGGGGAAGTAAATAATTAAGAGCATAGGCTGCAATATCTTCCACATCAAAACGATTAGGATGTTTAATCTAGAAATTCAGCCATACGACTCATTGCTAAATTCGAAATTGATTGCTCCATAACATTAACAGATTGTTTGTGATACATAACTGCTACTTCTCCCATTAATTAAGACTCCTATAAGTTATCTAAAGCCATATATTCTTCAGGAAAGAGTTCTGTAGCTGATTCACAGATAGGTTCGACTTTTATTTCCATTGTTAGAATAACATTATTATTTTTAATACAATGCGTGTTTAACAATATTTAAAATGCTCATGTACAAAAAAATAGTACTTTTATATTAGTTGTGACGACAACATAGTAAATAAAATTTAAAAGTATTTTTTTATAAAACTCTCAAGATTACAAGAGCTTGATTTTAATAAAGATTAAGCTCTTATAGTTGCTCTTTTAAAAGAAATATTTTTTTAAAAATTTACTATTAATTAGTTTACTATCCTAAGTATAGAAAAGCTAAAATAATAAATTTGTAATTTTTTTTTTGAAAATTAATCTGTTACTGAAGTTAAATTTATTAAAATAAATCTAGTCCTAGAAAATAAATTATAACAAGAAAAAAATAATCTAGATATCGTCTTTGTCTAGACAACTATATTGAGTTCAATATCTTCGTTTAAGTAAACGAAAAAGTAAGTGCTTAAAAAGTTTATTTACTTTTCTTTAGAAAAGTGAATATAGAGATAAATTATAAAAAATAGTGAGTTTGCTGTAGCAATAAGTTTTCTTTTATAGTAAAAAAATCTCAAAAAATATAATAAATTTTAAAAGAGGTAAAAATTTTAAAAATAAGAATATAACATAAAAATAAATAAATAACCCTTGTATGAACTAATAAACCACTTAAAAAATTAGCTCATAAATTAAAAATCAGACTAATATATAGACAAAAATGGGATCACTTGCAAAAGTTTAGATACTCTTATATGATTCTTATACTCAAACATAGAAATAAAAAGTCTCTTTAATAAAAAAATCTAGAACAGAATTAAAGTTAATTGCAAAAAAGTTTTAATTCCCGTTATAAAATAACCAATTACTATGACAAGTTAGATCTATAAATGCTTATGTGTCTATATAATAGATTTATTTAACTACTAACAAGAAAATCATTATAAGATTAAATTACAAAAGTAAATACAAAATAGCTAAATTTAGTTGATGGACATTTTTCTAGAGGTATAGAACTTTTTGAAAAAAGTTTAATTGATAGAAGATAATGGCGGATTGTATTATAGCAAAGATATAAAAAAAATTTCAAAAATTACTAGAAGATATTTATTAGTTCAATCCTAAATAATTAGGTTAATATAAAGATTGTAGATGTTAATAAATAAGCCTTAAGTTAATGAGTTTTTTAAAAAAGTTGATGAGATGAAATAACTAATTTAAAATTCAACTTATTTTAAATTAGTTAAATTTACTCTAACTTATTAGTTTAATATAAAAATTGGATCTAATATTATACGTACTCAATGAAAATAGTCTAGTGTTAGAATTTTGCTATTATTTTAGTTAACTCTATAGTAGAAAAACGAACAATCAGTAAGGGCTGAAGCACCCATTACTGATTTACTTTATTGATTTTTAGTTTAGCACTTTTGATACTTTTAAAAAGTTTTAAATATCACCACGAATTTCTTCAACAACTCCATCGCGAACCACAATTTCTACATTTAGCTTTTTAAGTAAGTTATCTCCTTTTTCCAAACGGAAAAAGCTTTCCATCTGCCCTTGAACCACTTCTTGATCTAACTCCAATAATTGAACCTGCTGCATTTGCTGTAAAAACTGATTTTTACTTTCTAACATCTCACTTTTTTTTTCATTAACCTGGAGTCGAATGTTATCAATCTGTTCGGTGACCGCAGGTCCCGGGGGAGAGATACTTTGTTTTTGAATTTCTGTGATCGCCCGTTGACCTTGTATTTCAATCTGCTGCATCTGGTCATCAAGTTGAGTGATTTGCGATTGAAGTTGCTGTTGTGCCTCTTGTTTCCAAGTTGTCGTAACTATGATTTTTAGAGTAATCGGTCGTTTTAGCAGTAAGCTGGTATTTGCCTCATCCATTGGTTTTCTATCCTTTCATAAATTATTGATGATTAATTAAGAAATTTTCCTATAATTAAACATCTCGTCAATCATACCTTGATACTGTTGTATAACAACTTGCCGTTTAATTTTAAATGTCTGGGTCATTAAGCCATTTTCCCGAGAAAATGGTTCTAAAATAAATTTAAAACTTTTTATTTTGTCATCAGTGCGGTATCCAGGACGTTTTTTCACTTCTCGATCTAACTCTTCCCGAAATAAAGTTTGTACGGGTTGACTATAAAGATCACTATAGGTAATTTCTTCAGGAGTTCCAGACACATCGGGAAGGTTTAGAGTAATTTGTTGGCTTTGTCCCCACTTGTCCAATGCTTCTAGATTAGGCACAATTAATGCCCCTAAAGCTTTTTGATCTTGACCTACCAACATAATTTGATCAATGTAGGAACTACGGGTACAAGCGTCTTCAATAGCCTGTGGTTCGATGTTTTCCCCATTACTCAGAACTATTGTATCTTTGGCCCGTCCAGTAATCACTAAATCACCCATATCAGTTAACCACCCTAAGTCCCCTGAATTAAACCAATTATCATCATTAATAGCTTTGGCGGTAGCTTCGGGATTTTTATAATAACCCTGCATCACTTGAGTTCCTCGAATTAACACAAGTCCTCTTTCTCCTTGAGGAACTGGTTGTCCGCTATCGGGATCAACAATACAAACTTCGGTTTCAGGAATACATTGTCCTGATGATCCACGTAAATTGTGACTGTGGGTGCGGACATTGGTAACAGGAGCGGTTTCAGTCAACCCATAACCCACTAAAACGGGAATGTTAATAATTTCGTAAAAGGTATCGATATGTCTGGCCAGAGAACCTCCTCCACTAACAACGGTTTTAAGGTGTCCTCCAACTTCTTGCCGAATTTTACTGTAGATTAGTTTGTCTGCTAACTTATGAAGTGGAGCTAGTAAAACCGTCTTAATTTTGGCCAAGAGACGTTCTGCACTAGAAGCTTTGAGATGGTCTAAACTGAGATTATTGGCAATACGTTTGGCGATAATGTACTGTTCTGAAACAGTCAGGAAAAACTGGATAATTTTTTGTTGGATAGAACTTTGTTTCCGAAATTGCTTTTGAATGCCTTCGTAAAGGAATTCCCAAAGACGAGGAACTCCAACCATGTATTGAGGTTTGAATCGTATAAGATCAGCCTTAAACGTACGGATATTAGTGTAAGTTAGAATACAACCCCGGGAGAGGAGAAAATATTCTGTACTGCGTTCGTAGGCATGCCATGATGGTAGAATAGTGATGACGCGGTCGCCTGGTCTAGGCTGGATAACTGCCTCCAAGTGAACCACTTGATGGAGTAAGTTTCTGTGGCACAACATGACCCCTTTCGGTCGTCCAGTAGTTCCGGAAGTATAGATTAAGGTGGCTAGTGTTTCTTTGGATTGATGAACAGGTTTTAGCTTGGAATGGTTTCCTAGTTCCATCAATTCTTGAAAGTTGAGGATTTTGATAATGTCGTCCGAATTTCTCTGTTCATCACTTAACAAAATAATTAGTTCGATAGGCAACCTATTAAGACCAGACCGGAGTTTAGCTAAGGTTTTTTGATTTTCGACGATGAGGGTGTTACTGTCGCTATCACTCAAAATGTAGAGTAATTCATCTTTTTCGGCTTGAGACGAGCGCACTACATTAGCCGCACCAGCCATCATTGACCCTTGATCTGCTATAAACCAACGGGGGCTATTATCAGCGAAAAGGGCAACTTGTGAGGAAGGTTTTATTCCTAAACTTTGTAATCCTGCGGCAAAGTCTTTAATGTTTTGGTACAACTCACTATAGGTTAAGCTTACTTTGGGTGTACTATGTGGGTCTTCAAGGGCAACGATATCCTTAAATTTTTCAGCTGTTATGGTCCAAATTTCGGGTAAAGTATTGATTAATGAATAGTCTGATTGGTTTGTCATAAAATTTAGCTAAAGGATATTTGTCAATAAAATATTAACCCTTTCAGGAGGATGTGTTAACAGCGCACAAGTTATCTAAACATAATTGATATGGATGTGTTACAGTCAAACAAAAATTTCGGTTGATCTAATATTAAAGAGTTAGTCCGGGTACTTTTATTTTGTTAGTAAATACTTAGTTATTGTAGGGTATTCATCTCTACTCAAGTTTTGGACGTAAAAAATCTAACTGAACATAAATTTTATAAACTCGTAAAAAATTGCCAGCTAGTCATATTTTCAGATATTTATTATTAACCATCAAATATAACAATTAAATTTAAAAAAAATAAGTGAATTAAATTCAAATATTGTTTCCTTAATTATAAGCAATCTAGTATGGGTTTTAACTAAAGTGTTACGATTTACTTGTAAAGATAACGTTAGAATAAAAACTATATTCTAAATAGTCGTTAGATCCGTCTTTAAACATTTTTGAAATACAGTTAAGTGAAAATATGGAAATTAATAAGAAGTAATGAGCAATCAACAGACAAATATCAGATATTTTCCTAATTCTGTCTATTTAAGAATAGAATTAGGAAAATATCTGTAAAGATATTATTGCGATTATATTAGAGGTTTGTGATGGTTTACATTTAGGGACTAATGAAAAATCTGCCATATTAACAGGTGCTCTATCAGAGATGACTAGAGTATAAATTTATTTTAAAGTGACGCTTAAAACCTTTTTTAATCTATCAAGATTAGGAGATTTAATAGCCATAGAAGGGATTAACATCACCCATGTGTTAGTAGACTTGGTGAATCAGAACTAAAGAGCTAATCCTATTGCCCCTCAAGTTTATCTATTCCTTAAAAAAATATCCCGTAAAAAGCAGTTTAGACATTAATGAAACGAGAACTAAAACCTGAATTTTTTAATTTTTAATTTCAATAAATTGTCAAATTAAGTAAAAAAAAATTTCCCTATGATGGAAAAAAAATTTAAGAAAAAAGTTCGTAATTTTTGGCAACTTTGGAACATGAACGTTGGCTTTTTTGGTGTTCAATATGGTTGGGCATTACAAATGGCTAATACTAGTGCAATTTATGAGTATTTAGGAGCTGATCCTGAACAAATCCCTACGTTGTGGTTGGCTGCCCCCTTAAGTGGTTTAATTGCTCAACCCATTATTGGCTATATGAGTGATCATACTTGGGGACCCCTAGGACGTAGACGGCCTTACTTTTTATTAGGAGCTGTTATTAGTTCTATTGCCCTTATTTTGATGCCTAATTCTTCTAGCCTATGGATGGCCGCTGGATTGCTTTGGATTTTGGATACTTCGATAAATATTAGCATGGAACCTTTTCGAGCTTTCATTACAGATTTACTTCCCCAAAAACAGCATACTCGAGGGTTTTCGATGCAAAGTTTTTTTATTGGAGCAGGGGCAGTTATGGCTTCATTATCTCCCTGGATATTGACTCATTTATTCCATGTGGGCGATAGAAGAGACTTAGGGGTTCCTTTTTCAGTGAAATTATCTTTTTATATTGGGGCAGTAGTCTTTTTAGGCACTGTAATTTGGACGGTAGTAACTACCTCAGAAACTCCTCCGAAGAACTTAGAAAAAATACGAAATGCTCAGAAAAGCAAAAGTATCTTAGATAAAAGCACAGAAATCCTTTGGCTAATTAAAGCCATGCCAACAACGATGAAACAATTGGCAGTAGTACAATTTTTTACCTGGTTAGGAATTTTTTGTGTATTTCTCTATTTTCCTCCGGCTGTTGCCCACCATATTTTTGGGGCAGTGCAGGAACATTCTCAATTGTATACAGATGGTATTGAATGGGCAGGAATTTGTATTGCGGTCTACAATGGAGTCTGTTTTATTTTTTCTTGGCTGTTACCAAAATTAACGGAAATAATTAACCATAAAATTGCTCATTCTTTATGTTTAATTTGCGGAGGAATAGGATTAATTTCTTTGGTGTTTGTTGATCACCCCTTATGGGTTTTATGGCCGATGGTCGGTTTTGGTATTGCTTGGTCAAGTATATTAGCTATTCCCTATTCTATTTTGTCTCGAACTTTAACTAGTCAGAATACAGGACTGTATATGGGTATCTTTAATGCTTTCATTGTCCTTCCACAAATTTTTGCAGCTTTAGGATTAGGTTGGATCATGAAAATATTCCTTGAAAGTAACTCTTTATTAGTAGTGGTTATAGGAGGTTTTTCTTTATTACTAGCTGCCGTGTTGGTGCATTTTGTTGATGAACCTGAAACCTTAGAACAGACATCTATACAACCGGAAATTTTGTCTCCTTCCTAAGATTTAGACTCTCAGATCGTTCACTTTGTTTACAATTAGCTATTGATGAAGAGGAAAAGTCAAAACGGTATGAGGGAAATTATATGTAAAGTTACATGGTTTAACCGCAGTTTCATATCTAAATATAATATTTCTATTTTTGTTCTTGTATGAAGAAAATCTTTAAGTAAGTAGTTAATTTTGATGTCCCCTGACTTTTCTGATTTTGTCAGCTGAATTATCAGATTATCTAATAGTAACTTTTTAAAAACTATTTTTAAACTTATTTAGACTCACTTACTTAAGGTAGTCGTTAACTATTTTATGCAAAGAACACTTATTAAATTTAATTTAATAAGTAAATTTCGCTAATTTTACTTCACTTGTTATTAATAACAAGTGAAGACTTAAAGTCATTTTTTATTAAGAATTATCCAAAAATTTTTGAGCAAAATAATATATTATTGGACTCCAAATATTTTTATTAAAAATAGTTTAAAATAGGGTTGCGGTTATCCCTGTTGCTTGGAGTTCACTTTAAAGCTAATTCGTAGTTATCTTTGATTAAATAACGATATCTATTTAACTAAATGAGGAAATATTTTTTTGTGATAAGAAAGAATCTGCTGATGTGTAAAGTTATTTGAAGGTGCGATATCCCGAGCCATGAAAATTGATTGCAACAGCGATAATTTTTCTCTAAAAATATTCCTTTTTTTCTTTAAAAAGTTTTGTAAATTAAGAAACGAAATGACAATATTGCTCAAGTCTTTTATGAAAGTAATTTTTATCAAAAAATACTATCGAAACGAGATTTTATATACATGATACTAGACCTTGATAAATATCATTTTTAGTTAAAGTAGTGCTGCTACTTCTTCGTCTCTCTATAACTTTTTTTTGTCAAACTAAAGTTTCATAAACTTCATCGGAGGGTAAATTAGGTTGTTGAGAAGCTCCAACTGCGAGGTAATCACAATATTCATTTTCTGGATGTCCTGCATGACCTTTAACCCAAACAAAATCAACCTCATGTTTTTCGCATAAGTCTAGTAATTGTTTCCAAAGATCAGGGTTTTTAGCATATTCTTTTTTGTTGCGCTTCCAACTGTTAGCCTGCCATTTTTTTGCCCATCCTTTAGTGATAGCATCAACTAAGTAGCGAGAGTCAGTATAAATAGTAACATTACATTTTGTGTTAAGAGTTTCTAGCCCAACAATTGCCGCCATCATTTCCATACGATTGTTAGTAGTTAAACGAAAACCTCCTGACAATTCTTTTCGGTATTCATTATAAATTAAAAGGGTTCCATAGCCCCCTGCACCAGGATTTCCTGAACAAGCTCCATCCGTATAAATTAAGACTTTTTTTAGAGAATTATTCATAACTTAACTATTTCTTCTATTGATTAACTTAAAAAAATCCGCAAAGGCGGACGTAGTTGATATTTTTCTTAGGAAAGATTTAGATTAAACTCTAGGACCTGTTTCGACATCAACATCACTAACAGCAATGCCTTGTTTACCAGCAAAACTGTCAGATTCCTTAACGAAACCATGATAAGCTTCCATGCCATGTTCACCTATGTCTAAGCCGTTTATTTCCTCTTCTTGAGTAACACGGATGCCCAAAGTGACCTCAAGAACTATCCAAACCATGCCACTAAAAATGACAGTAAAAACTCCAATGGAAACGATACCAACAATTTGATTAATTAATTGACCAATACCGCCGCCATAAAAAAGACCCACTTTTGTGTTAAAAAAACCAACCGCTAAAGTCCCCCAAATTCCGTTAACTAAATGGACAGAAATAGCCCCAACAGGATCATCAATTTTCACAACAGAGTCAAAGAAATCAACAGAGTAAACGACAATTACTCCGGCGATTGCTCCGATAACAACAGCTCCGAAATAGGACACCCCATCACAGCCGGCAGTAATTCCTACTAACCCTGAAAGAATCCCATTAATAATTATGGGAAGATCGGGTTTTTCATTCTTAAACCAAGCGACCAAAGTGGCCGCTACACCACCAGCAGCCGCAGCTAGGTTAGTGGTAACAGCAATATAAGGAACTATTTCATCGGCTGCTAATTGAGAACCTGCGTTAAAACCAAACCAGCCAATCCAAAGAATGAGACAGCCCAAGGTAGCAATACTCATATTGTGGCCAGGAATAGCTTGAGGACGATTCTGGATATACTTACCCATTCGAGGACCAAGAACAGCAGCCCCAACCAAAGCAGCCCAACCTCCGACGGAGTGAACCACTGTAGAACCGGCAAAGTCTTTGAAGTTACCTAACCAACCACCACCCCAAACCCAGTGACCAGTAATAGGATAAGAGACTGCTACTAACAATAGACTGAAAATCAAAAAGTAAATAAATTTAATCCGTTCAGCCACCGCTCCTGAAACGATAGTAGCGGCAGTCATGGCAAATGCTGCTTGGAACAAAAAAGCAACTGAAATAGGCAGTCCAGTCGGAAAGGGATCAAGTCCATAGGTCGCAGGATTATCACTACTTAAAAACCAACCACCACCTCCGATAACTGGATTATTGGGACTACCAAACATCAGAGAAAATCCGATTGCCCAATAGGCTAGGATTGCTAAGGCTAAGACAATCAGATTTTTTGAGAGAATGTTGACGGCATTTTTATGACGACAGAAACCTGTTTCGAGCATTCCAAAACCTGCATTCATGCAAATGACCAAAATGGCGGCAATTAACACCCAAATAGCATTGAGGGTTCCCTGAAGGGTTGCTATATTAGTGTTGATGTTTTCAATAGTAATTCCGGTAATTTCTGCATCTTGTGCGGCCGTTGCTCCATGCCAGACAATGACAATAATGGCAGTTAAGGGAATACAAGCTAGCCAATAGGGGGAAAAAAGATGAGCAGTAGATTTAAATGATTTCCAATAGGACACATCCCATAAACAAGAAAAAGTCTTAGAAATGGCTTTAATCGTTCTTGTTGATCGCATTTTAGTTAAAATTCAATGAGACATCTCATTGAGTCAAGTTGACTTTATCCATGTCGGACATGATAGCGAGATTGTTCAATAAAATCAGTAAATGTTTGTGTGTTATTATTGCTCGCCCTATTTTTGGACTTATTTTGTTGTCCAAACTCTAAATATCACCGACAAATCCCTATAATATAGCAGATTAGAGTTAGATTGACCTAAATTGACTTTTAAAGTGGTAATTCCTAAAAAGGGATTACCACTTTAAAAACTACATTTATGCTTGGCTAATCTCAAAGTTTTTATAATTTTTTGACCTCAGCGACATCATGAACCAATTAGACTTTGACCGAAAAATAATGCAGCGATGTTTGCAATTAGCCCAGCAAGGGTCAGGAAAAACTTCTCCTAATCCTTTAGTAGGATCAGTGATTGTCCAAAATTGGGAAATAGTCGGGGAAGGTTTTCATCCAAAAGCTGGAGCTTCTCACGCTGAGATTTTTGCTTTACGAAATGCTCAGGAAAAAGCAAAAGAAGCGACAGTTTATGTTAACCTCGAACCTTGCAATCATTATGGTCGGACTCCTCCGTGTACAGAGGCTTTGATTAAAGCAGGAGTTAAAAAAGTAGTTATCGGTATGGTTGACCCTAACCCTTTAGTTTCAGGAAAAGGGGTCGAAAAACTTAAACAAAGTGGAATTGAGGTGGTGATTGGAGTAGAAGAAGCCGCATGTCGTCAGTTGAATGAAGCCTTTATTTATCGTGTTTTACATCAAAAACCTTTGGGAATTTTAAAGTATGCTATGACCCTTGATGGTAAAATTGCTGCGACTACAGGTCATAGCACTTGGGTAACGGGGAAATCATCGCGTCAGTTAGTCCATCAAGTTAGAGCAGCTTGTGATGCGGTGGTAGTTGGTGGCAATACAGTTCGACAAGATAACCCTAATTTAACTACCCATCAGGTGGTAGGGTCTAATCCTTTACGGGTGGTAATGAGTCGTAGTCTCGATTTACCCCTTCAAGCAAATCTTTGGCAAACAGATATTGCCCCTACATTAGTCTTTACAGAAATAAATAGTAATCCCAAGTTTCGGGAAAAATTAGGTCATCAAGGGGTCGAAGTAATAGAATTAACTTCCTTGACTCCATTGGAGGTGATGAAAGTTCTTTATCAAAAGGGGTTATCCAGTGTTTTATGGGAATGTGGGGAGACATTAGCAGCACAAGCGATCGCTGATGGGGTGATTCGAAAAATTATGGCTTTTATTGCCCCTAAAATTATTGGCGGTTTAACAGCTCCTTCACCCATAGGAGACTTGGGATTAAAACAGATGACTGAAGCGTTAGAAATACAAAGAATTACTTTAAGTCAAATTGATCAAGATATTTTAGTTGAAGGATATTTATCAATTTTGAATTAATAATTGGGCATTATAGCTTTCTTAAACTGAGTATAGTCAGTTAGTAACTGATAACTTTTAAAACTTTTATTCCGGCTGTATTCTATGCTGTTGTCACAGCCAGTCTAAAAAACATGACGATTTAATTGAGTTTAAATTTGCCAAGTTTGTTAATAAAACTTATTTATCCAAGGACAATTAACTAAGACTAGGAAGATAGATTTATTTGTTAAGTCCGTGCTAGTCAATTCTCTACACAGTAGAAGATACTCATAATATCCCTGATGATAACTGTTGACAACGGAAATTATTGATAGATAATTATTCGTAAGTTATGCTCCTTGCATTGCCGCAAAATCTAGCTATATATTGTAAATATACCTAAAAATAGGGCTAAAATAGCATATATTTTTTCTACTAATGTAGTAATTTATAATCTAATCTAGATTAGTAGAAAACGTTTTTAAAAGAGTATTAATGATACAAGTTTAACAATTAAACATGTATGAATTATTGAAATTATCTTTTTTGGTCAACTTAATGAATAGCGGAATAAAGAAGTTAAATTTAAGTTCTATTTTTCTCATGGTGTTTAGAATTAAATTCTATATTTATATATCATAATTAATGAGTTTAAAAAATGAGCAGATTTACATTTCTAAAAAATCTAAAATAGAGTTTATAAACTAATTTAGTTAATGGTACTGTCTATTGTAATTTTAACTTTTATAAGATTTTTAAATTTTATAAAAGAAGATCATTATAGAAGCAACAATGATCTTCTTTTGTACTGCTAACTTTTTTTAAAAAAATACTAAGGATAGCAACTAGAAGTAATTTTAAATAAAGGAATGTCTGGTTAAGTTTAACAAGTTAATAATTGGGATTTAAAGTTTCTTTATATAAGTTTATCTTCTCGTTGAACAGACCGTATAGTGGAGATAGCATCAATTAAGAAGACTGTAGGAAAAGCTAATAAATGAACGGACAGCTATCTCACGGTGAAATGGTGTTTCTCTGAATTTGGCCATCAACAGTCTCACAAGACTTAGATGTTCTCGGTCATTAGACTTGTTCGAGAATTAACTCCCGATAATATAGAGCAGTCAAAAGTACTTCTTGGTCAACAAAAAATAAAAGGATTGTATAGATTTATTCAAAAACACTAGCTACTTTAGATCTTCTATCCAAACTTGTGCAGGTGTACCCGTTTCGAGAAAATTTCGGTAAAGCTCTCCGTAAAATTTACTGTGCTTTGACTGGTAATGGAAGAGTGGAAGTGAAGAAGAACATAACTAAAATATGGACCATATTTGTTACACTACGAGATAGGTGGTTAAAAATACTTAATTTAAAATCTTCTCTCTACCCTTGGCAAATTGAGAATTAATATGAGAGAATGTACATTTGTGTGTCAAATTAAATAAACACTTATTTGCTAGGATAGACTATGGCCGCTAAAAAAGGAGTACGCATCGTTATCACCTTGGAGTGTACTGAGTGTCGGACAAACACAGATAAACGCTCACCAGGGGTTTCTCGTTATACTACCAGCAAGAATCGTCGTAACACCGCAGAGAGAATAGAAATTAAGAAATTCTGTCCTTACTGTAATGCTCACACCATACATAAAGAAATTAAATAATCATCAGTTGCAGTAAAGTCTATAAACATTTAAACCAACAAATATGAGTTACTATCGCAAGCGTCTTTCTCCCATCCCTCCGAGTCAACCCATTGACTATAAAGACACAGAACTCCTAAGAAAGTTCATCACAGAACGGGGGAAAATTTTACCCCGACGGATTACAGGGTTGACATCCAAACAGCAACGGGACTTAACGAATGCCGTAAAAAGAGCTAGACTTATTGCTTTGTTACCTTTTGTAAATAAAGAAGCATAAGGTTGAAGCCGTAACTCAAAATCTCATTAATTAGGCAGGAAATAGAGTAAAACTTTGTCTTCGTTCTACAGAGTGAAGTCAGTCAACTTGAGGAGATAAACTTGAGTAGAAGTAAGCATAACAAAAAGACTCAAGAGATCTTCCTGTAGGTAAGAACTATCGGTAATTCCGTTAATGTTAACTTTAAGATTAAAAGTCATAATCTAAAACCGTCTAGCTAGACTGAATAGTAAAAGCACGGGACTCCTAAATTAAGGAGTAATGTTAATAATCAAGGCAGCAAAGCGGGTGGAAAAAGGAAAGCTCATTGAATTTAGGGTACAAGGGGAACGTCGTATTGCAGTCGTTGATCGCCCAGAAGGAAAAAAAGATTGGATAGTCATTGATGTTGAAGGTCAATCTCATAAAATTCGACCTCAACGGGTGGAATACGAGATAAATGGAAGTTCCTACACAATTAAAGATATACCCCAGTTTTTGCAAGAAGTTGAAACCTACCTTGACCCCTCTAGTTTAGAAGTGGCTTGGGAGTTACTAGTGGAAAATGGGCAGAGTGTAACTTCTTCTGAAATGGCGCAATTGCTGTTTTCTGAAACTTCTCCAGCTCACTGTTATGCAGCTCACAGTTTATTATGTGACGATAAAACTTACTTTAAGAAAAAAGGAGATAGTTACGAGCCGAGAACCAGTGGTCAAGTTGAAGAAATTAAACACCAACTAGAGGTTGAACGGCAACGTCAGCAAGAAAAAGAAGTGTTCTTTACTAACATAGAAAAAGCTCTAGCAGGACAGAAGATTGATTGGACAGAAAGCGATCGTAATCGTTTGGAATTATTGGAACGCTTAGTTTTACAGCCAGAACAAGCTAATCGTAATTCTCAAGAAATCTTGGATGAAATTGGACGATCTCCTACTCCGGAAGCGGCTTTTGAGTTGTTAGTAGAATTAGGATGGTGGAGTCGCAACGAAAATCTATTTTTGCGGCGTAGTTCTTATCCAATTCAATTTTCTAGAAAGGTACTTGATGTGGTGCAATTCTATTTAGAAAACCCTCCCCCTGATCGAGATAGTGATCGCCTTGATCTAACCCATCTTAAAGTGTATACCATCGATGATGAAAGTACTGAAGAAATTGACGATGGGTTGAGTGTGGAATTCTTAGGGGATGATCAAATCAAACTTTGGATTCATATCGCTGATCCAACTCGTCTAGTGACTCCAGGAGACGAATTAGATTTGGAAGCGCGAAGACGAAGTACCACTCTCTATTTACCTACGGGCATGATTTCCATGTTTCCGATAGAATTGGCAACTGGACCAATGAGTTTACGCCAGGGTAAAATCTGTCCTGCCTTGAGTTTTGGCGTAATTTTAGATGATAAAGGGGCGGTTCTTGATTATTCAATTCACGCTAGTTTAATTAAACCAACCTATCGCCTCACGTATCATGATGTAGATGAGATGTTTCACTTAGCCATCAAAGCTGAACCAGAGATACCTATCCTAGCTGACGCTTCTAAGCAGCGACACCGATGGCGGAAGTCTCAAGGATCAATTACTATCAAGATGCCAGAGGCAGTCATTAAAGTTAAATCCGAAGATGACATTGTAATCGAATTGATTGATAGTTCCAGAGCAAGACAATTAGTGGCAGAAATGATGATTTTGGCTGGGGAAGTAGCTGGACGTTATTGTCAAGAACACGGTTTACCAGTTCCGTTTAGGGGACAACCTCAACCAGAATTACCCCCAGAAGAAGAATTGCTCTTATTACCTCCAGGACCTGTGAGGGCTTGTGCTTTACGTCGTTGTATGCCTCGTAGTGAGATTGGAACTTTACCTAATAGACATGCAAGTCTAGGTTTAGATACTTATACTCAAGTAACCTCACCCATTCGCCGTTATACAGATTTGTTAACTCATTTTCAAATTAAGGCACATTTACGCGGCGATCCTTTTCCATTCCCTCTTGATGTTATGCAACAGATTATTTATAGTGTGACTTTATCAGCCCAAGAGGCGACGTTGGTAGAACGACAAACTAATCGTTATTGGGGATTAGAGTTTTTGCGGCGTAATGCTGATCAAATTTGGCAAGGAGTGGTCTTGCGTTGGTTGCGCGAAGATGAAAATTTAGGAATCTTGTTACTCGAAGAATTAGGATTGGAATTACCTCACCGTTTTGAAAGAGCTGTGTCTTTGGGAGATCGTTTGTTGGTTAAGGTTAGTCGTTCTGATCCTCATCGTGATGAGATTCGCTTTCGAGAGATGCCCGAACATGAAGTCCAATCAAGCATGATTTAAAATAGATGTAATAGATCAATTTTATCTAAGTCAAATTGTTAGTTTAGATATAAAATTATTAGAAATTAGTTATTTAACTATCTCTAATATTTTTGTTCATTTTCGTATAATTTCTTTATTTTTTAACTAAAATGTTTAAACTAGCTTCAGATGCAGAAGTTATTTCTTAGTTAGATTAACTAGAGTATCAAAGTTGTTCTACAGAAATAACTCAGAATACTAAGAATTACATCAGTTTATTATCAATATATTGATAAGGTTAAAAGACTCAAATAAAAGTACAAACTAAAGTTAATCATAATCCTAAACAATAAAAAAAAATCTGTTGTCTTTTTAAGAATTGCTGCCAGTTGATGGTAGAGATTCTTGGCTCTTGATTAAGCTGTTAGCTAACAAGTTTAAAGTTGCTAGATTAAAGATAGTCGTTAAATTGGAAATATCTTCTCGAAATAAATTGATCGATATAGAATAATAATCAAAAAATATTTTCTGTCTCTAATTTCTAGGATAGAAAAACAAAATTTTATAATGAGAAATCAACTTTTAGTAATAAGTCAGGTATTTTAAATAGGTTTAGGAATTAGTATTTATGTCAGTTTAATGAGAGTAAATCGAGTGATCACTAAAGGAATCATAGTTAAAACTTTAACCGTTACCGGATAGGGAATAAAAAGAATTATCATTACCTTAACTCATATTTGATTGAAAGTAGAAGTTTAGGCAAGTTAAAAAGAAAGTAGCTAAGCGAACTCAACGGGTAGTGGACTTGCTGAAATTGTGTAACGTATAATGACTCCAAATTATTCAGACTATGATTAAAACCTAATTATAAATTATCTTGATAACCAGTAAATATGGGGTATTTGGGGACAAAGTAATGTAACTGTTTCTAATTACAGGACAATTAGACAAAAAAGTGAAATTAGGAGCAACTTGTAATTGATAGGGTCAATTTTACGTCCACTAAATCAGCGATCGCGGTAGCTCAAAAAGAAGCCTTATTTCTACAGAAAACTCACAGCAACAAGTACAAGCCGTTTTACAAATCCTAAACTAGACTGCCATGGAATCGCTAGGATTAGAATTGACGGAACTAATGTTCCCCGTCCTAGATCGTTGCAAACTGAATTGCGCTCAGCAATAGCCTCTGATGCTAGTATGCCAATCATTGGGGTAAAACAGACCGTAATGGCTTCTGTTACTCTACAAATAGCCACTAACCATTAAACTAACTAACTGTTTAGGGAACATCAAATGACAAGTTACACGACAACGATTACCGAAGCCAGAGAATTATTTCGTGCTGCCTATGAAAATCGCTACACTTGGGATAGTAATTTTCCAGGGTACACAGCAGATGTGACTTATCAACGAAAAGATAAGATTTTTACTGGTCAAGTTCGAGTCAATCAGAATCTCAGTGCTGAGGTTTTAAATGTTGATGAGCTTGAAATCAAAAAAGAACTTCATCATCAACTGTGGGAAATTGCCATTCATCGTATTCGTCGAGCCTTTGAAGACACTCACGGACAAAATACCTTTACGTATGGGGGAACAGATGATACTGGTGCAGTAAAACTCCTTGTCGGTGGTAAATCCGAAGGAGATAGCTACAAAGTTCGCAACAATGAAGTGTGTTATGTTTATCGCCATATTCATGGCATAATCGTTACTATCAATACCTTTAGTAGCCATAACACAGGGGAAGGCTATTTGTCTCATCGTTATGATTCTGTTTACCACGATTCTGAAACTGGAGAACTTAAAGGTGGAACAAACAATTTCGAGGATAATTATGAAAAAGTAGGGAGGTATTATATTCTTGCCAGTCGCATTATCCAAACTAAAGAACAAGGACAGATAAAAACCGAAACATTTAATTTTTCTAATATTCAGTTATTATCAATTTAATAACTGGATTGGTATCTTTAACTTTAATATCGCGATAGACACACCTTATAGAAACCGACCTTAGCCATCAGTGCTAAGGTTAGGGTATTTATGAGAAATCCCGAAGATTGTAAGTGTTGATCTAAAAACGATCTAGCACTAGATAAATACATAAAGACTTGAATCTTTACAAATAAAATACAGGTAAATTTAAACAAATCTAAAACAGAAACACAGTTTAAAAAGAGTGATTGCCATCTTCTGTTTATTTTGCCACTTCTAATAAAATATTGTAATTAGTTTTAATTTAGATTAAATACTCTAATCTTTTTATTTTTTTATAAAACTGCTTCAATCTCTTTTTGGAGTAAGGTTTTCCTATTTTTTCCTATAAAATTCCGACATAACTGGCAGATACTACTCGACTATTTAA
The DNA here is from genome assembly GCF_003574135.1 of cyanobacterium endosymbiont of Rhopalodia gibberula. GTDB lineage: Bacteria > Cyanobacteriota > Cyanobacteriia > Cyanobacteriales > Microcystaceae > Rippkaea. The sequence continues at coordinate 1,106,676 of NZ_AP018341.1, forward strand.
TTGTTTTTTATGATTAGAAAATTCCCTTAAATATTTAATTACATTATTCGATATTCGATATTTGTTTTCCTTACTAACTTTTACTACATAAGTAGATCTAATAGAAGAGAGTTACATTAAATAAAAGCTTATAAAATAGCTAAAAAATGTTTATTATCAAATAATTTTTAGCTAACAAATTTAAATAGAAAATTTTTTTTATATTATGGTCACGTTTTATTCCAAACAATTTTAGTGTATAGATATTTAGTAGAAATAATTATCTGAACAGTTTTTAGTTATTTGTTCTTAACAAGAAAAAGTTTAAATTGCTATTTTAACCTACTTTAATATAAACAATCTTCTGTGAAAACCCCTTAACCAATATTGTCTATGTTAAGGTTGTCTAACTCAAGTCTTCAATTTCTGATCAACAGGGACCTTGTTTCCCCATAACATTAAAATTGGTCATAGTTCATGCATGTAACCAATAAATTAAACCTATAATCCTAATATTCCCGCATTCCCCAAAATTTACGAAAGATTATCTAAGACTCCCTATTCCCTCGTAGTTCCAAACAGTGATTTAGGTTTAACCAGATAATATGAGGGGTGAATTGCAACTCACCCTCTCATATTATTAGAAATCAGCAGTAATGGCGAAAACTGAACAGAAAATATTAAAAGTTTAAATGATTCCTTTTCAAGTTATGCTATTAGACTACCTATTTAAAATTAGGAAATAGAGAAAGACTAACATATCTTCTTGGGAGACTATAATCCGTTTCCTGTTGACCAATTGCCTAGTCGATAATACCATAACTCAAAAAGGTTGCTTACTTTTCCGGTTCAGCCTAGGAAAAAAACCCTGGGACTCTTCCAACTGATGCGGCGCCATCCTTCTGAGAAAGGATCACGGCACTGATTTGGTCGCTCATCACAGCGACTTTCTTATCCGTTTGTTTTTCGCAAGTTAATTCAATTAACTCAGGAGTTGGGGAGCGCATAGCGGAAATAATTTTCTCATATAGAGAGTCTGCATCTTCTGTCTCTTTGCGCTGGACGGAAATAGGGATAGACGTATATTTCAGGGTCAGGTCAATGCTAATCATGAATGCTCTTAACTACAGGGGTATCCTTTTGATTATCTGACAGAATTTATCTTTCTTTCCAGAACTAACAGCTAAGGGATAATCTTAATCTTTTATTAAAACTCTACATAGAAAACTATGGTGCCTTATCCTGGAGGGGTGCAACTCAAGAAAAGTAAAGATTTATCACAATTTTCTGAGTATTATGAGGTTAGGAGTCTTTACAGTTAAGTTAATTTTTTAACCTTGTCCTTAATAAGGATTTTGATATTTATACAATAAATAACTATTGCAGTTGGACGCGTCTCACAGAGAGAATAGTTTGAAACTTTCCGTCCAGTCAGCATTCATTCCTACAAACCCATTGCTTTCTCTGCTCCTATCACGGTATTTGTCAATTTGTTCTTAACTGTGTCTTTGAAAAGATCCGATTAGAATTGCTTTCTCCAACAAGCGTTGATTGTATTTCTTCATTCTATTTATTCCTGTAACTGGACTCTGGATGAGTTCTTTGAACATAGTTAGTCCAGGTTTTAACGTTCGACTTATGATTTTGTTTTTTAAGAAAATTGCGGGCAGCAGAAGACCTCTAGTTTAAGAAACTCTACACCAATTGTTAAATGAAGATCTATGAGCTTGAATGGCTCCTAAAAACCAACCCTGTCAAAACTTTATATTTCCTGAAGAAGTTCTACTTTGTAGTGATGCTCTCTAATGGTAAAACCTTAATAAAGATGGATAACTAAAGCCTTTTTAATTAAAATTAAGAACAGAAATAAAAATATTGTTAAATTTTGAAAGCTTAGAAAAAACTAATTTTATCGAAATTAACTTATAGTGTGGAATTAATTAGTCAAAAATTATGTATCTTTGAGAGGAATAATGACGTTTTATTTAGCGAATTTATTTTTTATTATTTATTTAGATTTTTCTCATTTATAAGTAAATCTATTTACTTTTATTTAGTCCTTATAGAGTTTTTAACTAGTATTTATAAGGCATTTATATTCTCATTTTATTTTTTTAAATTACTTAATTGAATATTAATCTCTTTTATTCTCTAAAATAGACCTGCTACTATTTTAGTTTATAGTGCGGATCCACTTAAAACAAATTGGCATTTTTTAAGAGATCTAGATTAACTTTTTTAAGTTTAACAAAAAATCTCTTAATTTTCAAGATTTTTGTCTGTTTTTAAAATTTTTTATAGGTATTAAATTTATTTATCTAACTATTTTAATCCTGTTTAATAGCTAATACAGCAATTATAGATAACTTTTTTTAAAAACTTTTCTGCAATAAAGAAGAACCTTACGATATATTAAATCCTTATAATTTTTCTCAAAAAAGTTGTTTTAATATTTAAGATTTCACCTTTTTTTAAAGAAAATACCGTAAGTTGACAGGCAGAATGAAAATATATAAATTATATGAATAACAAAATAATAAATATTTCGATAAGATTGGGACTAGATTTTATGTCTGAAGTATCACATATCAATAAATATTGTTTACAGTATAAAGCTCCTACTTCCTTTTCTTTTCCTTACTTTTCGTTACTTAATTACTTCTGTGTTAGTCAATGTCTTGTGTATAATTATCTGGATACAGCAAATAGGATAAACAATCGCTCCACACTTCGCCTGAATTAACAGAATCTATGTCCTTTTTTAGTCCAAATCGCCCCATTCGTATCGGTTCGCGTAAAAGTCAGTTGGCTTTAGTGCAAACCTATTGGGTACGAAAGAAACTGCAAGGTTACTATCCTGAACGCCAATTTGACGTGGAAACCATGAATACTCAAGGTGATAAAATTATCGATATTCCCCTCGCTAAAATCGGTGATAAAGGGCTATTTACCAAAGAATTAGAAGTAGCTATGGGGCAAAATCAACTTGATTTTGCCGTGCATTCCCTCAAAGACCTCTCTACTAATCTGCCAGATGGCTTAGTTTTAGGGAGTGTTACTGAAAGAATTGATCCGGCTGATGCGGTCGTTTTTCATAAAAAGCATCAGGAGAAACAATTAGAGAGTTTACCCGAAGGGGCAATTATTGGGACTTCTTCCTTACGTCGTTTAGCCCAACTGCGCTATCATTTTCCAAAATTAACCTTTAAAGACGTGCGAGGTAATGTTAATACTCGCCTTAGAAAACTTGATGAGGGGCAATACGATGCGATTATCTTAGCTGTAGCAGGTTTACAGCGTTTAGATATGGGTGAGCGCGTTCATCAAGTTATTAAGAAAGAAATTTGCCTTCATGCTGTAGGACAGGGAGCTTTAGGGATTGAATGTCGTGAAAAAGATGAAGAAATCCTAGAAATACTCAAAGTATTAGAACACGAACCAACCCGTGATCGCTGTTATGCTGAACGAGCATTTTTACGAGAACTCGAAGGCGGTTGTCAGGTTCCGATTGGAGTGAATACAACTATCGACGGAAATACCCTAACTTTAACGGGAATGGTGGCTAGTCTCGACGGTCAAACGATGATTAAAGACACTATTAGTGGGCAACGAGAGTTTGCAGAGCAAATAGGACTGGAGCTAGCTAAATGTTTACGAGATGCTGGCGCAGGTCAAGTCTTAGCAGGAATTTTTGCTCAAATTAAACGAGGATAAGGCTGAATAAGGACATAAAGTTCGCTCAAAGCTAAATTTCACTTGCAGCTGACTTTCAACATTAATACCAATTAACCCAATCTTGAGGTTTTAAGAAAGTGTCATATAATTCAGATTCAGGACTATTCGGTTCGGGAGAATAACAATATTCCCAACGTACTAACGGCGGCAAAGACATAAGAATTGATTCAGTGCGTCCGTTAGTTTGTAATCCAAAGATAGTCCCGCGATCATAGACTAAATTAAACTCTACATATCGTCCCCGTCGATATAATTGGAATTGTCTTTCCCTGTCTCCATATTCTGTACTGCGTCGCTTTTCTACGATAGGAACATAGGCAGGTAAAAAAGCCTGTCCACAGCTATTAACAAAAGCAAAAAGGTCTTCCCAAGTGCGGGGTTCTAAAGGAGGTAGTTGATTGCTGTGAAGAGATGCTGCTTTGTCAGCACAAGGACCGCGGTATAAAGAAGTTAATCCATCCTGATAATCGAAGAAAATACCCCCAATTCCGCGCATTTCTTGCCTATGCTTAAGATAGAAATATTCATCACACCAAGGTTTAAAAACCGGGTAATATTCTGGGTGATGTTTATCACAAGCTTCTTTAAGAGTGCGGTGAAAATGGACAGCATCTTCAGCGAAAGGATAATAAGGGGTTAAATCGATTCCCCCCCCGAACCACCACACAGGACCAGCTTCAAAATAACGATAATTAAGATGGACTGTCGGAATATAGGGGTTACAAGGATGGAGGACCATAGAGGTCCCTGTAGCATAAAAACTATGCCCTTCGGCCTCTGGTCGTTGTCTCAAAATAGATGGAGGTAACTGTTGTCCCCAGACTTCTGAGAAGTTTACCCCGCCCTGTTCTAACACATCACCATCACGAAGAACACGAGAACGCCCTCCTCCTCCTTCTTCTCGTTGCCAACCATCTTCACGGAATTTACTTTTACCATCAACTTCTTCAAGTTTGGCACAGATTTCATCTTGAAAATTTTTCATAAATTGACTAACCTTTTTCTGTGCATCTTCAGGGGGAAGGGAAGCTCTTTTTACAGTGGTTGAGTCTGTTGTCAAGGGAGTCATAGTATTTGTGGTTTAGTCTGTTGCACTTTAACTTTGATTGAGAAATGTCCTAACGAAAAATTAGGGAAATACAGCAGAAATTTATTCCTATCGTTTTACTTTTCTGTTGCAGCCTTAGCCCCTTAATAGAGACGATTCGAGTTACTATTGATCAATTTACGACTTGTTAGGGGCATTAAGCCAGTCATTGACAATCTATTTTAATAGTTAATTATGACTAGTTTCTGTTGAATACAACAATGATAAACGGTAGCTATAGTAGACTTATTTTCCAGAAGATATTTCAATTTTTTGACTTTAGACAACTTTTTATCTATCTAGAATTTACCATTTTGTTCAAAAACAATAAAATAAGTATCTTAATTTTAAGAAAAGATTTTTTTGAGAATACAACAGGGATTAGTTAATGTATATAGTAGCTGATTTTTAAAATCAAATATTATTCTAATAATAGAGAGTAAGATGACTGATTATACAAATTTTTTTAGCAAAAATATCAATATATTTAGACTAGTTTTAGTATACTTATTTTTTGCTTAAATTAAATAAAACAACTTATTATACTTATATTTGCGCAAAATAAAAATTTATTATAATTACTTATTATTGATTGATTACATTGCCTAACAAATCTGTGTTTAAGATTCTACAAATTTTTACTATCCTAAAGTTAAGCAAGCCTAAAAAATACTTAATATTTAAAAGTAGAGAGGTTAGGAAATTTTTATTGACAAGATTTATATTGGTTTTCAATTACCTCTTATAATATGAGTTAAGTTGAAAAAATAACTATAAAATAAGCATTTTATAGAATAAATTTAGCTAAATAGAAAAACAAAGAGTGGGATTAGCAAAAATATTAAACAAACATATATTTCCGCCTGTTAATCAGACTCAATAGACAAAAATTAAAGCACGGTTAATAGATTGAGCTGCAGCTCATCTATTACAATCTGTAAAGATAGAATAAATAAATTAAGGAAGATAGAATGCGGGCTGTAATCGTTGGTGCAGGGTTAGCCGGACTAACCACCGCTATTGATTTAGTTGATGCCGGTTACGAGGTTGAAATTTTCGAATCTCGCCCTTTTATCGGGGGAAAAGTAGGCAGTTGGACAGATGATGAAGGTAATCACATTGAAATGGGGTTACATGTCTTTTTTGGTTGCTATTACAATCTATTTACTCTAATGGAAAAAGTGGGAGCAAGCCAAAATTTACGCCTAAAACAACACGTCCATACCTTTATTAATGAAGGTGGACGGGTTGGAGAATTAGATTTTCGTTTCCTTACTGGTGCTCCGTTTAATGGGTTAAAAGCTTTTTTCACTACTTCCCAACTCTCTACGTTTGATAAAGCTTCTAACTCTTTAGCTTTAGGAATTAGCCCTATTGTATGGGGATTAATAGATTTCAATGGGGCAATAAAAACTATCAGGGAACTAGATGCCATTAGTTTTGCGGACTGGTTTCGTCAACATGGAGGAAATAATGGCAGTCTCAAGCGAATGTGGAACCCGATCGCCTACGCTTTAGGATTTATCGATACAGAAAATATTTCAGCCCGTTGTATGCTTACAATTTTCTTATTTTTTGCCACGAAAACTGAAGCATCTGTATTGCGAATGTTGGAGGGTTCCCCTTATAAATATCTTCATAAACCAATTATTAGTTACATTGAAACAAGAGGAGCAAAAATTTATACGCGACGGCGTGTTAGAAACATTTTATTCCAAGAAAATGATGATAAAACTCAGGTAACCGGACTAATTATTGCCAATGGGCAAACTGAGGAAACCATCACAGCAGACACTTATGTTTGTGCCTGTGATGTTCCTGGAATTCAACGACTAATTCCTCATAACTGGCGTAAATGGCTACTATTTGACAATATTTATAAGTTGGAAACAGTTCCTGTTGTGACGGTACAATTACGCTTTGATGGTTGGGTAACCGAATTAAACGACTTTAAAAAACGCGAACAATTACAAACCGCAATTGGACTCGATAACTTGTTATATACACCTGATGCAGATTTCTCTTGTTTTGCCGATCTAGCTTTAACAAGTCCTGGAGATTACTATAAAGATGGACAAGGGTCTTTATTGCAATTAGTCTTAACTCCTGGTGATCCATTTATTAAAGAGAAAAACAAAACTATCGCCTATTATGTTCTAAATCAAGTCTATAATCTGTTCCCTTCCTCAAGAAAACTGAAAATGACTTGGTATAGTGTTGTTAAACTAGCGCAATCTTTGTATCGGGAAGCCCCCGGAATGGATCCTTATCGTCCTACACAAGATACTCCTGTTTCTAATTTTTTTCTAGCCGGTAGTTATACTCAACAGGATTACATCGATAGCATGGAGGGGGCAACAATTTCAGGGAAGCAAGCTGCGAAAGTTATTTTAAAAAAAGCAGAAAACGTTAAAAACTGTCACTAACCTGTCACAATTCGTTAGTATATTGAGGACAGTGAGTATTGCTAACTTTCTTTATTAATCAATCGTTAATCTTAACTATAATGATGTCTAATTGGTTAGAACATAGCGTACAAGTTGAAGTGGATGCTCCGATTGACTTAGTTTGGAGTCTTTGGTCAGATCTTGAACAAATGCCTCGTTGGATGAAGTGGATAGACTCAGTTCAAGTATTAGAAAATGACCCCGAATTGTCCCGATGGAAATTAGTGAGTAGTAGCTTTGAATTTACTTGGTTATCCCGGATTCTAAAATTGGTTTCTCACCAAATCATACAATGGGAATCTGTCGAAGGATTACCTAATCGTGGGGCAGTTAGATTTTATGATCGTCATGGAAAAAGTATTGTTCGTTTAACAATAGCGTATAATATTCCTAGTTTATTAGGGCAACTGATCGACAGTTTATTTCTAGGAAGAATTGTCGAGTCAACTGTTAGAGCTGATTTAGAAAGATTTAAAGAATACACGATAAAACTTCAGAAAAGTTTAGGATAACTACACTCTAACCTATGTTAGAGGTTTAGTAGGTATAAGTTGTTAAATTATGGAGATTTAATGAATAAAGATATTAGGAAAAGCTTGTCTATTCCTCGTATTTTGGATACTAACCTTGATCGCGCCAGGGAAGGATTAAGAATTATCGAAGAATGGTGTCGCTTTGGATTAGAAAATAGTCGGTTAGCTGAAGAATGTAAGCAAATGCGCCAAGAAGTTGCGCGTTGGCATTCTCATGAAATACGTCTTGCGAGAGACACTTTAAACGATCCTGGGACAATTTTATCTCATCCTCAAGAAGAAACTCGCAGAAGTATTGAGCATCTCCTACAATCTAATTTATGCCGTGTTCAAGAAGCCTTAAGAGTCCTAGAAGAATATGGTAAGCTCTATCAAGTTGAGATGGGGATTACTTTTAAAAATCTTCGTTATCAAGTTTACATTTTAGAAAGCAATTTATTGACCTATAATCGTTATCAAAAACTTAAGAAATCTCCACTTTATTTAGTAACCTCTAGATCAGAAAATCTTTTGTCAGTTATTGAATCTGCTTTAAAAGAAGGGGTGACTTTAGTTCAATATAGAGATAAAAATACCGATGACATTTTTAGACTAAAAACTGCCCAAGATATCTGTAAATTGTGCCATGATTATAATGGCTTGTTTATTATGAATGATCGGGTTGATTTAGCATTAGCCGTTAATGCAGATGGAGTACATTTGGGACAACAAGATATCCCCATATCCTTAGCAAGACAGATTTTAGGACCAAACAGGATTGTCGGGCGTTCAACTACTAATCCTCAGGAAATGGCTCAAGCGATCACTCAAGGAGCAGATTATATTGGGGTAGGTCCAGTCTATGCAACTCCTACCAAACCGGGAAAAACTCCGGCAGGTTTAGACTATGTTAATTATGCCCAAAAACATTCCCCCATTCCTTGGTTTGCTATTGGAGGAATTAATCACGAAAACATTAATGAAGTAATTACAGCAGGAGCTAAACAAGTAGCTATTGTTCGTGCTATTATGATGGCAAATGACCCTGCTACTATTACTCAAGAACTACTTAGAAAACTAACTATCAACTGATTTTAAATATTCAAATGATTCCATCATATACTTTATTCTTTACTAAGTTATTTACAACAGTAACTAGGACTATTGTATGAGCACCTTATCCCAAATTATCCTACAAGTTAACGGAATATCAACAACTTGTCCCCCTAATACAATTTTACCAAAATTTTTAGAAAAAATGGGATTCAATCCCCGTTTGGTGGCAGTAGAATATAACGGAGAAATTCTACATAGACAATATTGGGATAACACCCAGTTAAGAACAGGTGATCGCTTAGAAATTGTTACCATTGTGGGAGGAGGAAGCGATAGTTAATCAACAATTGCTAATTAATAATTATGGCTAATAAAACTCTGGGAATTGAACCAAAATTGTATGAGTATTTACAATCGATTTCTGTCAGAGAACCCAGCATTCTAAAAGAGCTACGCCAAGAAACTGCTAACTATCCTATGGCTGAAATGCAAATTGCCCCTGAACAAGGTCAACTCATGGCCTTGCTAGTTCAGTTAATGGGAGCAAAAAAAACCCTAGAGTTGGGAGTATTTAGGGGATATAGTTCATTAGCGGTTGCTTTGGCTCTTCCTGATGAAGGTATAGTAGTAGCATGTGATATAAGCGAAGAATATACAGCTATCGCACGTCATTATTGGGACAAAGCTGGAGTTTCTCACAAGATAGATTTGCGGATAGCTCCGGCTCTAGAAACGTTAGATAAACTGATGGCTGAAGGACAAGGTAATACTTTTGACTTTGCTTTTATTGATGCTGACAAGAGTAATTATGATGATTATTACGAACGGGTCTTAAAACTAGTACGACCTGGAGGATTAATTGCTATTGATAATGTTTTATGGGGAGGGAAAATTGCCGATGAAAATATTCAAGATAACCGTACCCAAAAAATACGAGCTTTAAACCAAAAAATTTATCGAGATTCAAGAGTCAATATTAGTTTAATTCCCATTGCTGATGGATTAACCTTATTGTTAAAACAATAATTTACATTAAAATATTTTAATAAGGTAAAAATTAAACGAATGATAATCGAGACAACCACCAACGATACTCTCTGATGACAAGAACGCAATAATTGCGAGCCTTTAAAGGGATTAGTACGATGTAAGGAGAGGATAAATTCAGAAACGAACGGTTGAGATTTACTATCAGTATAGGGTGCAGGTTTTGACGTAAGTGGAGAAAAGTAGATATAAATCTCAGTTGTATTTAGCGATCTTTACAATAACCCAGCTTGCTAATGCAACAAAAAATTATAGGACAATATTTATTGATTGCCAAAAAAACCTAAAACAACTTACCTTAATCATTAGTTAAGAATCTCATGATTTATTGTTTGGGAGGATACTGGATATTCTTTGACTGACTAAGGATTTTTCCCTCGATGGCTTAGTTTGACTTTTCTAAGCTATTCAGTAGATATATTTTGTGTTGTATTCAAAACAAGGAAACTAAAATAGAAATTATAGACATAAGTTTAAGACGGTATACCCTGTGATTTCTTCAATTGAGAAAATAACTTCGACTTTACCTGGGACTCCTCAACGACGAACAGGAGCTTTTGTCCTAATAGATAGCTTAGTTCGTCAAGGTGTTAAACATATTTTTGGTTATCCGGGGGGAGCTATCCTGCCCATTTATGATGAACTGTATAGAGCTGAAACCAGAGGAGATTTACAACATTTCCTGGTGAGACATGAACAAGGAGCTGCTCATGCAGCTGATGGTTATGCTCGTGCAACTGGTAAAGTAGGGGTTTGTTTCGGGACGTCAGGTCCAGGAGCAACAAACCTAGTAACAGGTATTGCCACGGCACATATGGATTCAATTCCCATGATTGTTGTCACTGGACAAGTAGGGCGGGCAGCCATTGGCAGCGATGCCTTCCAAGAAATCGATATTTTTGGCATCACTCTGCCTCTGGTGAAACATTCTTATGTGGTTCGTCATGCTCAAGATATGGCTAGGATAGTTGCTGAAGCATTCCATATTGCCAGCACGGGACGGCCAGGACCTGTTCTAATCGATATTCCCAAGGATGTAGGTCTTGAAGAATGTGATTATATTCCCGTTGACCTAGGACAAGTCAAACTGCCAGGGTATCGCCCTACAGTCAAGGGTAATCCTCGTCAGATTAACGCGGCTTTACGCCTAATTGAAAGAGCTCAACGGCCTTTACTTTACGTAGGTGGGGGAGCAATCTCTGCCAATGCTCATGCCCAAGTTAAAGAACTAGCCGAACGGTTCCAAATTCCCGTTGCTACTACCTTAATGGGAATTGGAGCATTTGATGAACATCACCCCCTATCCGTGGCTATGTTGGGAATGCATGGAACCGCCTATGCTAACTTTGCCGTCAGTGAATGTGACCTTTTAGTTGCAGTGGGAGCGAGATTTGATGACAGAGTAACGGGAAAACTCGATGAATTTGCCTCCCATGCTAAGGTTATCCACATCGACATCGATCCAGCAGAGGTCGGTAAAAACCGTGCCCCGACTGTTCCCATTGTGGGGGATGTATGCTGTGTTCTAGAACAATTACTAAAAAGGGCTAAGGAATTGGGCTTACCCACTGATGTGGGGACGACTCAGTCCTGGTTGGCTAGAATTAACCGTTGGCGAGCAGAATATCCCTTGGTTATTCCTCACTATGAGGATAGTATCTCACCACAAGAAGTAATTGCCGAGGTAGCTTGTCAGGCTCCTAACGCCTATTATACCACCGATGTGGGGCAACACCAGATGTGGGCAGCTCAGTTCTTGAAAAATGGTCCTCGTCGCTGGATTTCTAGTGGAGGGTTAGGAACCATGGGCTATGGAATGCCTGCCGCTATGGGGGCGAAAGTAGCAGTTCCTGATGAAGAGGTTATTTGTATTACTGGGGATGCCAGTTTTCAAATGAATCTTCAAGAATTAGCTTCTCTGTCACAATACAAAATTAATGTCAAGACAATTATTATTAATAATGGTTGGCAGGGCATGGTGCGTCAGTGGCAACAAACTTTCTTTGAAGAGCGGTACTCCTCCTCAAATATGCAAGTCGGAATGCCTGATTTTGAACTCTTAGCCCAAGCATTTGGAGTCAAAGGGATGACTGTACAAAAACATTCTCAACTATCGGAGGCGATCATTCAAATGTTAGCCTATGACGGGCCAGTGTTGATGGATGTTCATGTGACTAAGAATGAGAACTGTTACCCTATGGTAGCTCCAGGCAAGAGTAACGCCCAAATGCTTGGATTACCAGAGCGCAAGGCCATTGTACAGTCAATCACGCCAATATACTGTACCAATTGTGGCGAGAAGAACCCGACAACCAATCATTTTTGTCCTGAGTGTGGAACAAAATTGTAAACTTGGTGAAGATTCAAATTTTTTCTCAAACCTTTGGTTGCCCTTTCCTCTTTCTTGGAAAGGGTTTTTGATTGATTACTGACAAAAAATTCACCAATTTTCATAAAAAAAAGGCTATTTTTTTTGTAAGGTTTTTCCCCTTGATTAACAAAGATGTGAGTTGATTTAATCAGCTTAATTGTTTTAAATTTTAAATTTAAGCCTCCCGTCGAAAAACCTTTCCTTTCCCAGTCGGATTATCGACATAGTGCCACTTTTGCTCGTCTAATTCAATCACAGGGGGATCAGAGTTTTGCTTGGCTTGGGAAATCCTTTTATAGAGAGTAGAATCACTAACGCCTAACTTCTCAGCCATTTGAGATCTAGTAAGTACCATAGACTTAGATGACTCTTGATTAGTTGTTATCATCGAGGGGGTGGTCTGTATTTCTGATTCGGTGGCTACCGTCTTTTTCTCGATCATTAGACTAGGTTTATCAGGTTTTTGGGGTTTAACAAAAAATTTTCTGTTTTCTTGAATAGGAGGCTGTTCTACAGATGGTTTAATGGGCTTACGATAACGAGGAATCCTCTCGGTTGGCAGTTCAAGATCTTCGACCCATCCCCAACAATTACGGGAAGGGATAAACTTAAAAATAGCTTGAATAAACCAGCGTTTGGGTAATTGTTCCTTGGGAATTTTAGGATTAAATTTGAAGGGACGAGGAGCGTCATTACGGCGCATCAATACAGGAAGATGAGAAGCTTTAAATTTTCCTTGAGGGTCCGTGGCATTAGAATTTCTATAGATCGAGATCACTGGTGTCCTCAATTGGGGAACAAATTGCCAAATCCCTCGAAACTTAAAAATTCCCGGGGCTTCCTCCCATTGATTTTCTTCTCCCCAGGCGGCAACTTGAAAGCGAATAATGGGGTCTTTTCTGGGAATGAGCAGACACTTAGGATAAATCCGCAAATAGATAGGGTTTTCAGGAGAATTGCTATGTTGTTTCAGCCAAGCTTTGTAGCGATAGCCAGGAAAGAATAAACTGTAATTCTTTCCTGCGATGGTGAGGGCAAATTTTCCCTCTTCCTCTTGATGAGGAATCCCATAAAGAGTGCCAATTGCCTGAAAAAGGAGAGGTTGGTCCTCAGTGTCAGAAACAGATTGAGAATCAGAATCAAGGATTAAAGGGGGTAGCTGCTCGACTTTTTGGTGAGTTTGATGAGAGAGTTCGTTGGCGGCAGGCATAAATAATAAACTTCATAATCGGCTGAATTTGTCCCATTATTATAGACCCGATAAACAAAGGATTCTAAGTATCGTTAAGGATGGGTCACATACTTTGGAGATCGGGATCAGATTAGAGTTGACACTCCTATGGCTTTAGTTTTATTGAAGCCGTAGTATTCTCATAATATAGCGGATTCTTAATGATATAGCCCAGTCTAACAAGGATAGCCGAGCGTATTCTTGTTAGACTGAATTCACCGAGTCAAGAGCTGTGTAAAACAGTTTATCAATTACATTGTCTAATTCAATTACATAGCTATATTTTTTGGGGTCTAGGTAATGTTTTAGGTAAAGTTTTAACAACAAAGCTTTAAAAATACTTATTAAGCACTGTTTTTGATGACTGTTTTCAATAAATCATTATCGTGTAGTTTTCTCGACTATTATACTTGTGACTATACTATACTGAATTTACTTATTTTAGATAGGGCAACATCATACTAGTTGACCTTAAATCCTTGTTTAGTAAATTTAACCGACTAATTAGTTTAGTACTTGTTTTACATTAGTAGTTTAATTTTATTTTCTTTTTTATTAAAGTAAGTATCTTTAAAGAAGTATCAAATAATAAATGATGTTATATGTTTATGTTTGATTAATTAGAGTCTGTTTTAGATATTTTTTAGGATAATTTTCTGGTTTTTTGATAAATATCTAAATCGACTAACTTAGCTGTACACTATTTATATTGAAGACTTATTCTATTAATTTTATGAGTTTTATTATAATTTTATCTATATAAGATTTACTACTAGGGTGTAAATTTGTAGAAAAAATAGATATAGTCGCCCCTTTCTATTATTTCAATTTGGCTTTAACTTAAGCACTTTTTTCAGTATTTTATAGATTTTTACAGAATTTATCTTGATTTTTATTTCTTTCTAAGAGCTATTTAAAAAATTTCTACTTTCTTTATTAGAGGTTTTTCCTCTTTTATTTCTTGGGAAATATTACAATTTATTTAATTTTCTATATTCTTGAATATAAATATAGTCTTTACAATTTTGTTATCTTTTCGGAGTAAATTTTTTGGGTACGAGGCAAATTTGATAATCCATATTTTTATGATTCTGTTAGCTAAATTTTTATAAAGGCTAACATATGGCGATCACTTTTTTCAAAGTATATTTATGTTCTACACATATTTAAGGTAATTTACCTAACTGGATAGAATAGTAGAGTTTTAACAGTGAAAGTCTAATTTTAATTAAAAATTATTTTAGGAAAAGTACCTAAAAAAGTAATTTTAAAGTGCTATAATCTAGCTTGGGGGATAGTTGTGTTTACGTTTTAATCTAGATATACCCCAGAATCAACTATATTGTCTATAGTTGATATTTAAAAGATATTTTTATTTGTCAATATAAAAGTAAGGGTATCTTAATAATTACCAGGTTATTTTGTCTCTTTCGTTGATATCGTACCTTTAGAAATTATCAGGTCTTACATAAAAAACTAATAAAAGCCGTTATTTTACGACTTGGTTTTAGATCTAAAGTTTCTGAGCCGTAGCAATTCTAAATACAATTCCATGTATGCTAACTAATCCTCCCTCATTTCCTATTCTCAATGTTTTCGTACATCTTCTTGATGATTATTCTTATTGGCTGCTTCAATGCCTCAATCATCATCAAGGAGTTCATGTTGTGACTCTGAACGCAGAGATGGCTATGTTAGCCGAGAAAGACTCCTCGGTGACAGAAGTCATTCGTGAAGCCGATTTAGTGATTCCTGATGGAGCGGGTATTGTACTGTATTTACGGCTGCGCCAACAAAGACAAAAACGATGTCCAGGGATTGAACTGGCACAATCGTTGCTTCAAGAATTGGGGTCCCAAGAGAATTCCCCTTTAATTGTTTTTTATGGGGGAAAACCTGGAGTTAGCCATGCAGCAGCAGACCAATGGCGTAAGAAATTTCCAGGCATTTCTATTCTTTCATCCCATGGCTATTTATCCTTAGAAGAAGAGGATTCATGGCGACAAACTCTATTAGACAAACAACCCCAATTAATTCTTGTAGGGTTGGGAGTTCCTCGTCAGGAATTTTGGATTAGGCAACATCGTTATTTATGTCCCCAAGGGATTTGGATTGGGGTTGGCGGAAGCTTTGATATTTGGTCTGGGACTAAAGATCGGGCTCCTCGGTGGTTACGAGACAACAATTTAGAGTGGCTCTATCGTTTATATCAAGAACCCTGGCGTTGGCAGCGAATGTTGGCCCTACCTAAATTTTTTTTACGATCACTTATCCATTAAATTAAGCTTACTGAGCGATTAATTTAAAGCACTTGAATCCCGAGATAATAGCGAGCAGTATAGTTGAATTGATCGTCTGTACAATTATTTCTTCGGGTTGAGACCTTAATTTATATACTGTTGCTGAAAAACTTAATACGGAAACTAAACTTAAAATATTGAATCTTTTTCAATACAATTGTTTTACAATAGTTATCTTATAACTATTATCAAGGAAATAGAGACTTTCGATCAACTGGTTGTTGAGAGAAGTTACAATGTTTTTGTACTAGACTTCAAAAATGGACAATAGAAGGAATAGTTAAGCAGTTTCTCGTGGTCACTAAAACAACTTCACGGGGGAAAGTTTTGACAATTTTTAAGTTGAATTTTATTGACGGTAGCTAAAGAACTTACTGCTAGACTAGTCCTGCAACAAGCTTTGGTTAAAGCCGTTTTTGGTAATAAAGAGCTAATTTATTCCTGTTGGATCGTCCCTAGAAAAGTGTTTATGGTATTTAAGTCCACAACAGAAATCGGAATTGCAAGAGTAGTCAAACATCCTTGTAAGAATTACTGCATTCCATATCTTTTTTTTAAAAACTATGTGGGAATAGTTACTTAATTAGGACTAGAAAATTCAAGTCAACTCCGTCAGCGATTGACCATACGCTGACAGAGTTAACCCATCACTTAATAATCTAAGGACTTGATCGTTTCCTAAAGCCGTTACCCTTAATTGAACCTAGGAGTAATCTTTGTAAAATTGCTGTAGAATCGGTGGTAAATAATCGTCAAAAACTGAGTGGATCGTCGTAAGACATAATTTATTTAAGTTGTTCTCCATCCTGTAAGTCTTTAATTTTTTGGATTATAGTTGTTTATTCTTGATAGATTCTTTTAGCCTTCAGGAGTATTTTATCTTCGGCAACAGTTAGTTTTACTCTGGTACTGCGATGAAAGGGCAAAGCTCCTAAAACAGCTTTGAGGAACTGAATTTACAGGATAATAGTCAGCTGTATTAGCCTACATCGTCGTGCTGCTTACCCAAAATTTTCTGTTTTAGCGATCACTAAAAATAATTTCAATTATTGAATTTGCATGGGTGAAGTTTAAATTATGGATTATGTGTCCTAAGATATTTTGAGCAATATAGAGATTTACTTTCTAATTTTATTAGAGATTGATACTATAGAACAGTTTACCTCTTAAGAAGTAATACAAATGTTTAGGTCACTTAATCTTTTGATTTTTTTTACACAAAACACTTTTAAATTTACTCAGTTTTTTATCTTTAAATCACTAATACTGAGTAATGAAAATGGTGAATTATATAATTACTAACACTCCTAAAAAACATTTTAATAATGCCTTTAGTCCTAGTCCTTCAATTATAATTAAATCTGCATCTCTACATCTCTACTATTGTCTAATACTCTAATCTAACAGCCAGACTTTTCGATCTTCTAATCCCATTGGCTAAAGTGGAAAACTCAACTAATTCTTGATTATGAAGACTGACGTAGGAGGTTAAGGTTTGACTTATTAGCGGTAAGTATTAAACATTATTAAAATAACCACATCTTGGCAATTATCCATTGCAACTAAATTTATTTTTTACAGCACATAACTAATTATCATTTTGACACCTTAAAGACTACTGACAAATTTGGCTAATCTATCGATTCCTTTTTCAATAGAAGTTAAATCGGTAGCATATGATAAACGAATACAATTATCTGCCCCAAATACTATTCCTGGTATAGCTGTAACTTTTTTAGAGTCTAAGAGTGCGTCACAAAAATCGAGAGAATTCATTCCGGTTTGACTAATATCTGCAAAAACATAAAAGGCACCCATGGGGGTCGGACAACTTAGGTGAGGAATTGTCATAATTCCGTCCAAAATAACTTGACGACGTTTAGTAAAGGCTTGTAGCATTTGCTTGACGGAATCTTGAGATTCTTCTAAAGCGGCAATGGCTCCATATTGAGCAAATGTACACACATTAGAGGTGCTATGACTTTGGATGGTATTAGTAGCTTCAATTAATTCTATAGGCGCAGCCAAATATCCTACACGCCACCCTGTCATTGAGTAGCTTTTAGCAAAGCCATTACTAACAATTGTACGATGAAAAATCTCAGAACTTACCGCTCCAATGCTGAGATGTTCTGCCCCGTCATAGAGAATCTTTTCATAAATTTCGTCGGAAACCACCCACAAATTATTTTCTATAATGACCTCAGCTAACGCCTTGATTTCTGTGGCAGAATAAACAGTTCCGGTTGGATTTGAGGGAGAATTGAGAACGAATAATTTCGTTTTAGGGGTAATCGCTTGACGCAGTTGATCTGGAGTGATTTTATAGCTTGTTTCTGTCGTTGTTTGCACAATCACCGGTGTTCCTGTTGCTAATTTAACCATTTCTGGATAACTTAACCAATAGGGAGCTGGGATAATTACTTCATCTCCAGGATCAATCAACGCTAACATCAAGTTAAATAAAGACTGTTTACCCCCATTAGTCACAATTATATTGTCTGGGGTATAGTTTAAATTATTATCGATACGTAACTTTTCAGCGATCGCTGCTCTTAGTCTGGATTCTCCTGCCGCCGGACCATACTTAGTTTTTCCTTGATTTAGGGCGAGTTTGGCCGCTTCTTTGATGTGTTGTGGGGTATCAAAGTCGGGTTCCCCAGTACTAAAGCTACAGACATCAATACCTTGTGCTTTCATTGCCTTAGCTTTGGCGGCAATTGCAAGGGTAATTGATTGAGAAACCTTCCCTACTCGTGTTGCCAGTTTAATCATTCGATTCGATATTCCCAAGCCAAACAAATAATAATTTTATCCATGATATCGTCTCCCTGGGGGTGTATCTCAGGTTTTAACGAATACTTTCTTAACGCTATAGGAAAATGGCACAATGAACTTATCAGAATTTATCTTAAATGTCTATGACTATGCATCCTAAATTACAGACAGCCTTGGCTCAACATAAAGCCCTCAAAGTGATTAGTGGGTTAACCAATTTCGACATAGAGAACGTTACGGCTATTGTTAAAGCTGCCCAAGCCGGGGGCGCAACTTTCGTTGATATTGCCGCAGATGGAGCTTTGGTACGCCATGTACGTCAATTAATTGATTTACCGATTTGTGTCTCAGCAATTAAACCAACATTGTTTATCGAAGCGGTTAAGGCAGGAGCAGATTTAATTGAAATCGGCAATTTTGATGCTTTTTATGCCCAAGGACGACGATTTGAAGCAGAGGAAGTTTTAGCCTTAACCAAAGAAACTCGCTCTCTTCTCCCCGAAATCACCCTTTCGGTGACGGTTCCTCATATTCTTCCTCTTGATGAACAAGCTCAATTAGCTGAGCGCTTAGTAGAAGTTGGAGCTGATATTATTCAAACCGAAGGGGGATCCAGCAGCAAACCTACCCATGCAGGAACTTTGGGGTTAATTGAAAAAGCTGCCCCTACTCTAGCTGCTGCTTGCAGCATTTCTGATGCGGTATCTGTTCCGGTGTTGTGTGCGTCAGGGTTATCTTCTGTGACTGTTCCTATGGCGATTGCGGCTGGCGCGTCCGGTGTAGGGGTAGGATCAGCTATTAATCAACTTAATAACGAAGTAGCGATGGTAGCTGCTGTTCGTTCCCTGGTAGAGGCATTAAACATCACCAGTCGAGCTGCAATCACCCATTAAATATTGAAATATTGCCTAGAATAGACTTATAGAGACGTTTAACTCAAGCGTCTCTATTTTGATTAACTGGTTAAAATCTATAAAAATAAAAATGAATATAAATAATTCTGCAACAACAAAAATAATAACTATTTAGGAATAGCTTTAATTTTAGCCTAATAGAGAATAGAAAAATATTACAGTAAAAAAAAATACTATCAACTAATTACTATAAACTTGATAAGTATTGTATATATCAAATTCATGGTTAAAGATAAATAAATATAAAATAATTATAAGTAACGAGAAACTTTATTCAATTAAATGTTGTTAGTAAGATGGTTTTAAAAAAAATTAAAAATATAGTAGCAGTTACTTTATAAATTTATTTCTTTAAAGAATACGAAGATAAATTCTTTTTTGTGAAAGTATCAAAATTTGATGTAATTCTAAACACTTAGAGATTATTAGCTAATCTAACACTCAGTAAATATTTACGTAAGACCCAACATTATTAGTAGGGTTTTCTAGGTTATATTATATCTTTTACTAATTTTTTTAAAAAGATGAAAACGATAAATTAACTCCCTTTAATATGCAAAAATTTTCTTATTATAGTTCTAAATAAAAATATAAAATTTTAACTTTTTTACCTCAATTTATTCATCAAATAAACAATAAATACTAAAGGGTTCTAGAGGCTTATGCTGTTATGATAATATTTCAAGAACGTCTTAAAGCGATATATCTAGAATTATTGCTATTTTAAAAATGTTATTCTCAACTGAGAATAGTCAATCTTATTAACCTAAACCATTAAATACAGCAATAACAAACTCAAGAATAAGTCAATAATCTTCTCTATTAGAAACTTTTGCTAGACTCTATTTCTATCCTATAGATAGGTTTATCTATAGGATAAATACTTCCTATATATTAATATATTAGTAATAGCCATAGTTTTGCGAATAGATTCTGCTAATTGTTTCTTTCTTAATAAGATCAGGCAACAAGTCAATTGTATATTGGAATATATTTATCTTTCTAATAAGATTTTAAACACAACTTAAGATAACTTTCTCGGAGGATTACATAACTGTAAAAAGTTACAAAAGTTTTATATATAAATATATTAGTACACATTTAGTTGATATCAGCAATATAGTTAAGATTTTGTAAAAAAAATTATGTAACTTTAACTTTTGTCTTTACTTTTTCTTAAAAAAATATTACCTTTTGTATTTTTTGCTTATTCTTTCATTTTTATTTAAAAATATTAACTATCTTGCTTAAAAATTTTGACCAAAATCAATAAAAACACAAAAATATTAAATTTTTTATAAACACTAATTATGATGTTAGCCTTTTTGATTATATCCTAAGGGTTAGTATTCTAATTTGTTTATAGTCAACTTTATGAGAGCGAATAAAAAAATTCTTATAATTATAAGAATTTTTTTATCTAGAAAACTAAAAATCAAAGTAAATTAACTAGGATAACAGTTAGCAATTTTGTCAAAATTGCTAACTGTTATCCTAGTTAATAATTGCAACTTAGATAGATTTGAGAAAAATTTTTAATGAATACTTCAATAATTCGACAACTTTGGTCTATAGTAGAAAAGAGCTCTGCCAAAATCTTAGTGAATTTAGATGACTCGGATTTAGTGAGTCAATTACTGAAAAAACTCGATGCACAATGTTCCTTGTCCTCGGAAGACTTACAGGTTATGAAAGTTTATTTTCGCTCGAAAACTGTTTTAATTCGAGATATTGCCCGCTCTCGTCTAGAAGACTTTTTTGATTAATTTGTAATCTAAGTACATATTTTTCTGACACAATCACTACAATTGACAACTTCTACTGTTCTCTATCCCCACGTTGTGTTGAAATCATAGAAATATCAAAATAGAACGTTTTAGTCCATCCCATTTGAGGAGTCATAACTTATAGTGATGAGGAAATCGTTAAGGAATTGTTTTTCGGTCATACCAGTCTTGCTATCTTTAGGAGTAACATTTATTTTGTTGGCTTGTAATCGTCAACAAGACAACCTCAGTTCTCAGATAACGTCCCAAAAACAAAGTGAAACCTTAAATTTATTATACTGGCAGGCTCCCACTATTTTAAATCCTCATCTTTCTACAGGATTTAAAGATTCTGAAGCTAGTCGTATTACATTAGAACCTTTAGCCAGTTATGATAGTCAAGGTAACTTGATACCTTTTTTAGCTGCTGAAATTCCCTCTATAGAAAATGGGGGAATTGCACCCGATGGCAAGTCAGTAACATGGAAACTGAAAGAAGGAATAAAATGGTCAGATGGAACACCGTTTATAGCTGATGATGTGGTGTTTACTTATCAATTTATTACTAATCCTAAAGTAGGTTCAACTAGTGCAAATAATTATGCTAGTGTTGAAGCAGTTGAAGCCATAAACAAAAATACAGTAAAAGTAATTTTTAAGCAATCCAATCCAGCTTGGAATCTTCCTTTTATTGGTGGGGGAGGAATGATTTTGCCTCGCCATCTTTATGAAAGATATAATGGTGACAATGCACGGCAAGCCCCCGAGAATCTGATTCCTATTGGTACAGGTCCTTATAAGGTTGTAGAATTTAAACCTGGGGATGTAGTGGTTTATGAACTGAATTCCCATTTCCGGGAAATTAATAAATTAGGGTTTAAAAGAATTAAATTAAAAGGAGGTGGAGATGCTACTTCTGCGGCACGAGCAGTATTACAAACAGGAGATGTAGACTATGCTTATAATCTACAAGTTGAAGTTAATATTCTAACCCAACTAGAAGCAGGTGGAACTGGAAAAATAAAATCTATTTTTGGAGGGACTAGTGAAAGAATTTTAATTAATTTAACTGATCCAAATAAGGCAACAATAGAGGGAGAAAAATCTAGTTTAAAATTTCCCCATCCTTTTTTTCAAAATAAGCAAGTAAGAGAAGCTTTTAGCTTAGCAATAGATCGAGATACCATTGCTAAACAGTTGTATGGAATAACTGGAAAAGCTACTTCAAACTTTTTAATTGCTCCTCCACAATACAATTCTTCTAGTACAAGTTATGAGTTTAACTTAGAGAAAGCATCAAAGTTATTAGACGAGGCAGGGTGGAAAGACTCTAATAACAATGGAATTCGAGATAAAAATGGAACAGAAATGAGAGTAGTCTTTCAAACCTCAGTCAATCCACTACGCCAAAAAACGCAAGAAATTGTTAAGCAAGGACTACGAAAAATTGGGGTAGGTGTTGAACTAAAAAACGTTGATGCAAGTATTTTCTTTTCCAGTGACCCGGCAAATAATGATACAGTAGAGCATTTTTATGCTGATTTAGAAATGTTCACGACAGGAAACAGGAATCCGGATCCCAGCACCTATATGAAAACCTATATGTGTGATACAATTCCCCAAAAATCAAATAATTGGTCTGGAGATAATTATTCCCGATATTGTAACCCAGAATATGATAGACTATGGCAACAAGCAGCCCAAGAATTAGATACTAAAAAACGACAAGAAATTTTTATTGCGATGAACGACATTTTGGTTAATGATTTTGTGGTAATTCCCTTAATTCATCGAGCTGATGTTGTTGGAATTAGTAATAACATTCATGGATTCAAATCAACTCCTTGGGACTTTAATACCTGGAATATTAAAGATTGGAAAAAATACTAAAGTTAACGTTAAAGTTGAGTATGAATAGATAATACAAAATACAGTTATAAAACCTTACTTATGACAAAAATAATAATAAAAAAACTCTATAATAACAATGTCTAAGGAAACTTGCTCAGCTCGTCATCTTTTTTTTAAACCCTTTAAAAACTAAAAAAAATGTATCCAAAAAGTGAAAATTCTGTATATTTGAAAGTGTCTTAGGGATAAATCCTAAACGATAGTGTGCTAGCTACAACGATAAATTATGACCATAATAAAGAAGTTGTCAAAAATATAATAAACTAGGAAAATCAAAGAAAAGAAAATAAAAATTAATTAATAAACCACTTAGAAAATAAACCTAGCAATTAAAAGTACTCGATTAGATAACAAGAGATAATTGTATTGACAAAGTTTGTGACTAAAGGGGATGAGATTACTTAAAAAAGTGCAGATGCTCTTGTCAGAATCTGAGACAAAAACATAGAAAGGGAGGGCTTATTTAAACAAGAAAAAGCCATATATTTATGTATATATATATTTTTTTGATAGACTTAGAGTAGAATTGAGGTCAATCAAAAGAAAAGTTTGAAGTCTCATTTGGAAAAGACCGACTGTCATGGTAAACTAGAGCTGTGAATGGTCATATATCTGTGGATTTATTAAACTATTAACAGTAGAAACCTTATGGAGTGAAATTGCAAGATTAAATACAAAATAGCTGAATTTAGTTGATGAACATCTGGATAAAATGGCAGACGATTTTATGGCATAAAGAGACAAATTACCTCAAAAATTACTGGAGATATTTGTCAGGTTACTCTCCAGAGTTAGAGCTAGTAGAGTGATTATGAACATTAGTAGATAACTATTTACAAGTATTAAAAAAAAACTCTAAAATAGAATAATTCTTGCTGAATTATCATTATAGTCGCAGTTAAATAAAAAAATCAAAAATTTAACTTATTATCATTGGTTAAACTTACTGTATTTTTTTAGCATGGTATATGCATCGGATTTAATCTAATAGTCGCATTGTGCAAAACTCAATTATTGGGTCATTATCAAATGATATCTTATTTAATTAGGCGTTTATCGACTGCCATTCCTACTCTACTTGTCATTAGTATTGTTATTTTTACCATTTTAGCTTTAGCCCCAGGTAATCCCTTGGGAGAATTTGCTTCAAACCCGGCTATTACGCCAGAGATAAGAGAAAATATTCGTAAAAATCTAGGGTTAGATCAACCAATTTATATTCGTTATATTAAATGGATTTTAGCTTTTATTCAAGGAGATTTAGGCTATTCTTTTACTAGTAGAAGTCCAGTTATTGATCTGATTTTGCAACGAACACCTACCACATTATGGGTAGCTGGAATTGCTTATCTCTTAAGTGTTTTGATTGCTTTTCCTTTAGGAATAGTTTCTGCATTGAAACGATATTCATGGCTAGACCAAATCGCAACCACCTTTGCTTTTTTAGGATTTTCTTTGCCAACTTTTCTAACAGGATTATTATTTATCGTTATATTTAGCGTTCAATTAAAGTGGTTTCCTTTTATTTATAACAGCACATTACAAATAACCAATTGGTCAAGTTTTGTTGAACAAATCAAACAATCTATCATGCCAGTTTGTGTATTAGCTTTATATCAGTCAGCAATTTTAATGAGGTTTTTCCGTTCAGCTATCTTAGATGAACTCCCTCAAGAATATATACGCACTGCCTATGCTAAGGGATTAGGAAGCTTTGCCATCTTGAACAATCATATTCTTCGGAATGCCATGATTCCCGTTATAACCTTGATAGCCTTAGATATTCCTACAATTTTTACTGGGGCATTAGTTACGGAACAGGTATTTCGTATTCCTGGAATTGGAGCTTTATTAATTGAATCGATTTATCGTAATGATACCCCAGTAGTTATGGCTGTTACCTTTATTTATGCAATTTTAATTTTTATTGGTAACTTTATTGCAGATTTTACCTATAGTTTTTTGGATCCGCGAGTTAAGCTAAATTTGAAAAAATAATTAGATTAGCTATTGACTTTTTTTCTTAATGATTGATGTTTTTTATGTAAATATTTTTATTAAGTCTCAGGAATATATAGTTGTTTCCGATCATTATTAGGCGCAGACTATAAGTTTAGTACAAAAATATTTTAAAAAAAAATGTAGTTTCTGAGGACAGGAGAAATTTTTTAAATTAGATGACAATTGTTATGTTTGCTTTAGATTTCTGGTCAAGTCCTAGCTTTATCCTGATTTTTGTTATTGTTCCTAGTTTATTTCTATTAGGAATTATTGCGTAGAGTAAGTTTGCCAGTATTTGATGTTATATTTTGTTTCCTGTTAATATCATTGAATCTATTTATTCAACAATTAGCAATTATTTAAACGGTATTTTCAGTATTCTGTCACTGTTATTCTTTCATGAAAGTGTCAATAACGTTGGTCAGTTTTCTTAGCCAGAATCTAAGATTATTGCCCTAACTTATACCTATGTTTTAATTCTAGAAATGAGCATTTTAAATCTTCATTTAAACTTCGTTAAAATAGCTAACACTCTGCGCACCAAAGATGTTCTCTTTATACCAAAGTTATTGTATGGCAGAATACACTAGGTTTATGGTTTATATTACTTTGCTACATAGCGACTCATATAAATTGTTAATCCGATATTAAATGTCCAATAGCTCACAGGTATGTTGTTGTTTGTATGAAGTAGAGTCAGAATAATAACCAGATCTTAAGTGAATACAAAGATAAATTAAGAGTGTATAGTCCCTGACTATACACTCTTAATTTATAGAATACCGACATTAGAAAAAAAACAGAATAATGCAAGCCTTTAAAATGCGACTAAAGCTAGTGATTATCAATATTTAAAGGATACTCTATTTTTTCTGATTTCCTCGTTGAGGAAAAAGTAAATTTAGCTTAACCTTATATTCTGGGCAGCAAAATATACCACAGCGATAGCAAAAAGATTAACAATAATCTTAACAAACCCTATTGATAAATTCTAACTGATGCTATCTGAGGCAATTGTCTGAGCAAATAAGATAAAGTCTGATAACATAGATCTTGTATAACTCCTGAGTTGATAAATAATTATTAATGATAAGGATCACGGAAATTCCTTCGGAAAAAAGTTTACTTTAGTTTAAATATTTAATAGTAGCAAAATGAGAATCAAGATATGTGGCATCACCCAACTATCCCAGGGAAAAGCGATTGCTCAATTAGGAGCTACTATGTTGGGCTTTATCTGTGTTCACCGATCTCCTCGTTATATTAGTCCGTTTCAAATTCAAGCCGTAATTAAGGAACTGCCAACAACAGTTGGCTGTATTGGGGTTTTCGCCAACAGCAGTCTATTAGAAATAGAACAAGTTATCAACCAAACAGAGTTAACTGGGATACAATTGCATGGGGATGAGTCGCCCCGGTTTTGTCGTCAAATTAAACAACGGTTTTCTCATCTTGAATTAATTAAAGCGTTTAGAATCAAAACTTCTCAGTCGTTACGAGCTATACCTGCTTATTTTGATGAAGTAGATACATTATTGTTAGATGCTCACCATCCTAATTTGTTAGGAGGAACTGGTCGTACTTTGAATTGGAGAATTTTAGAACGATTTAACCCACCGCTTCCTTGGTTATTAGCAGGGGGATTAACCCTTGATAATATAGAGCAATCTTTAACACAGTTACATCCAACAGGAATTGATCTTTCTAGTGGTGTTGAGCGATCACCTGGTGATAAAAATTTAACAAAAGTGGCTGAGTTATTTGCGTTACTTCAAGATATTAATATTTTAAAATAAAGTTCTATTGGACTTGTCATGTGAAGATAAAAAAATTGAGGAAAAGTTTCTATTGTCAATAATAGGTTTATTTGAAGCAGCTATTACTACATAGTATAGTCGGTATTGTGGCAGATTTTTTGTTAGCATAAAATTATGCTACGCTAAATATGATTATTTAATTTATCCCTATGGCATCAAATACTAAACTTAATTTAATGAATGAGACTCTAAATCTGAAAAGATTCACTATGATCTATTACTAGATTTCAAATAAGATAGGAATAGTTTAATTTTTTTTAAAAAAATTAAAAATATAAGAAGTGAGTGTAGAAATTGTGGAAATAGGTAAATCCTAAAAGTAGTAAAATAGCTATTTTAATTGAATAAAATTGACTAAGTTAATCATAGCTATTGATAAATTTTCTAATTTTATTGTGAATAAATTGATACCATAAGCTGAAGTAGTCCAAAATATATTTTATCCGATGAAACAATTTGATGCTTAATTAGATAATTCGAACAAGATTCTTATTTAAAAAGTTAAATATTTTTAATATGCTAGGATTTAAAAATCATGTCGAGCTCAAATTAAGAAAAAATTCAAGCACAGAACAAAAAGATAAATTTAACCAAGTGTATAAAAAAATCCCAGTCTTCTAAAAAGACTCTAATTAAAAGAGTAATTTAGAAAACTTAAGACTGGATATGAGTCTAATTAAAACTAACTAATTTATGTAGAAAAACTTATTGATTTTACCACAAAAAGAATTTGGAACAATTAGAGGTTAACTTTAAGAAATTATTGTATATTCTGACCAGAAAATAACCTAATAAACAGTATTAGGTATTAATGATAAGTTGAAGTTAATTAAAATAAAAGCTTATGGACTCAGTAATTTTGTTAATTTTTAACTTTGAATTTTTTAAATTTTACATTTTGCTAGTTAGTTCTATATAATTAGCTTAGTATAATCGGTATCGAGGATAATAATAGTGTTGTTAAATTTTATTGAATTCACGTTTATAAAATAAAATATGATGGATTATGACAAGGTAATTTGTTTTTTTAGCTTTATTCAGAGCTATCTACTTACCAAGTTAAAATGATTAGAACTAAGAGAATATCTAGTTTAGTCACTAACCTCTAAATCGCCAAAATTTTCAACAATATCCTTCTAGATTTAATCTAAAAAGTATTATTGAACCTTCGTACTGAAAATCCTCTAAATACAGAAATTTACCGTTTTTTTAGCTATTTTTTTTGTTTATAGTCTTCTTGAATTGTAGTTTCTTCAGTTGGTTTTAGGATAAACTTTTGCGGAAAGATAATTACTAGTAGAATTAGCTCTAAAATAGTGGGATCACGTAAAGTTTTGACAGCAAGCCTTTGGCAAAATCAGAGGAGTGTTTTCCTTCTGACTTTAGAAATACTATTGATTGTTTAATTCAATTTAAGAAAATAAGATTAGCTTTTACTTGCCACTACTACCTAATAAAAACAAATTCAATAATGTTCCGCTATTCCAAAGACTATGAACTAACATAGAAGATAAAAGATTACGCGATCTCGTATAAACTACTCCCAAGACCATACCTAAAATCCCTAAGGGAAGTACTTCTGATAAGTTTAAGTGAGCAAGGGCAAAAATCAAACTACTGATAGTAATAGCTGCCCAAACCGGAATATAACGGGTCAAAGACGGTAACAAAAATCCTCGAAACATAATCTCTTCATAAAAAGGAGCTAGAAGAGAAGCAGTGAAGTAGAATATGGCTAAAACTACTGTATCTTGGGCTTCCAATGCTAAAAATAATAAGGGATTACTACCACCCTGACCATCCCATATTTGTTGATTAATTAAAGAGACAATGATCACTAAAGGTAAAGCAACCAAATATCCCCCAACTCCCCACGCTAACCAATTACTTTTTATCTCAAACCGAAACCAATCTTTTGGTAGGGGAAAATAGGATTTAATTGACCAGTAGAGTACACAAATACCCACTAAGGTCAGAGATAAATAACTAGCTAATATGTAAAAAGCTTTTTGCCGTAAACTGAAGCTGGTAGGATTGAAGGGAAAGAAGTTCAATACAATAGGGAATATGATTTGTCCGAAAAAGAAAAATCCCACAATTAAGACTTGCCAAATTGTTTCAGTATCCCAAGGAGTTTGCCAAGATAACTTTTTATCAAAATATAAAATAGACCCATGTTTTTTGAGTAACAACTGAGCCAATAAAAAGATAAGTAAACTAAATCCAATGATTCCTAATAATACTGGAATAATGCTGATCCAAATTAATTTGATAATGGCTAGATTTGCTTTTTCTTGTTGTTTATTTTTTAATGAAATTAAGTCAGCTTGTCTATCTTGAAGTGTGTAAAGCCTTGTTAAGGCTTGATAACTAAACCACCCATGTAGATTATCTTGTATTTGCGATTCTGCATTAGATAATATTTTAGGATTCTCATTCCATAAGTTTGTTAAGATATCAGCGACCACTTCTATTTTAGAATCTAAATCATTCTCATTGTTAGTAGTCAACATTGATTGCCAACTTTCAATTGCTTTTGATATTTCTCCTTGTTTAATTTTTAAAATTCCTAACTCTAATTTTAGTCTATCTATTATTTGTTTTTGACTATTGATATTAGTTTTTAATTGCTCTTGTTTTGTTGAATATACTGAATTACTACTTGGAGTAATGGGAGAGTCCTTAACATCTACAGAAACTGAACTACCAATAGTTATTTCAAACTGATTTTCCAATCTATCCAAATTTTTTTGAGAAGTTTCAAGAGCAATTTTATATTTATCAGAAACAACTTTGTAGGGGTTTTTTCCAATCAATACCTTTTTAACTTCAGTAAAATTAAGATTCGCTTTAGTCTGATCAATATTTGAATATTTCCCCAAAAATTCTGAAGATTGCAAAATTAAATTGGTTTGATATAACTCAAGATTAACTTGTACCTGGGGTTGGTTAATACTATTAATCAACGAAAATAATACAGGAATCAAAGAGATAATCGTTAAAACTAATAAGGTTAATCGCTTTATTGACATAACTTTTACTTATTTCTAAAATCAGGACTTTAATGAAAATTCTTTCTTATTATTTATACGTTTTAATTAATGTGAAGTTTTGAGTATTTCCTAATATTTTATAGTTATTTAAGTTTAACTTTTCTAAAGTCAACGAATCTAAAAGGAAATAGAACGAGATAGCTGCTGATTTTTTTAAATCTTCTAGATTTTGAGCAATCACTTGACGATCACTATAAAAATCTAAACTAGTACGACTGTAAGCATAAGAGGTATAAACTACTGTGTTAGGGGGAGTATTTTCCTTAATTAGAGCAGCTACAGGTTTAACAGGAAACGATTCATTCAGTTCCCAAATCCACAAATCAGACATAATAAACGTGCATAAACTTAAATATAATCCAATAAAAAGAGTGAAGGTAAAGTCACAATTATTTTGTAGAAAGTTAACGGAAGATAAGGCAAATGTAATTACTATTAAAATTGATAATGTAAGAAGTTGAGAATCATTAGTTTTTATACTAAAGTAAACTCCTCCTCCCAGTGAAGCTACACTACCAATAAGCAGTAAAATTCCCAAAATCTTGGGATAAAACTGATGATTATTTTGTACAATTTCAGCTAGATAAATCCCCACAGCTAAGGAAAAGAAAGGATATACAGGCACAATATACCATGGCAGCTTAGTCCCCATGAGGGAAATAATTCCTACGAATAGAATAAAGCCAACTAAAACTAATTTAGCCCAACTTTGCTGATATTTTTTGACTGCTAAAGTCAATCCTCCTGGTAAAAATATAAGCCAAGGAAAACTATATTTTACTAATTCAATTACATAATACCATACTGAACCTTGATTTCCCTCAACTGCGGTAGATAATCTATCAAAGTTTTGTTGTAAAAAATGAACTTTAATAAATTTTTCTCCATATTCTATGATTTGAAGTGGATACCACAAAATTACTGGAAAAAATCCTAAGATAAGTCCACCCAAAAATACAGGATTTTTAAAAATTCTTAAAGATTTATTAAGAACACAAAATGTACCTAAAATTCCACCCAAAGCAATGACTATAATTCCTTTAGTAAAAGCGATTAGTCCCAGTCCAATTCCCACTCCAATTATCCAAAATTGCTGATAAAAAGACTTAAGTAAACAAAAAATAGAAAAAAGAAAAAAAGTATTAATTGGTCCATCTAACATTGCTAGCCGTCCATGACGTACCATAGGTAATAACGTCAAATATACTAATGTGCTGAAAATAGCTGGAAGACGACTAGGAAAAATCTCTCTTCCTATTAAATATAATAAAGGAACACCACAAGCTGTCAAAAAAGCACAAGGAAACCGAGTTGTAAATTCACTGATTCCTCCAATTAAATAGCTCATATTTATCAACCAAATAATCAGAGGAGGCTTAAGTAAAAAAGGTTCATTATGATAGGTCATATATAACCAGTTACCACTTTTATAAATATCTTTAGCAACGGTTCCATAATATCCTTCATCCCAATCACGTAATGGTAAATCACCTAAGCCGATTAAATATAAAATAAAAGCAGATAATAATAAAAACATAAACCAAGATGTATCTTGGTTTATGTTTTTAAAAAAATGTTTAAAATTAGGTGTTTTAGAGATCATTAGGTTTATCTTTTTTATTTATTGGGTTTAGATTTCTTTGTTTAATTGAATAAAGATAATACTTTTCATTATAAATAAAAGCATTTTTAAATTGAGCTAGAAAGACAATTTCAAGATCGCTCCTTATTGTTTTTAATTGTCGATTTAAAATTAAAATTATATCTTCTTTATTTTCACTATTACTAATTAACTGATTGATTGTTGTCAATATATCTTCGTCATCAATTATTTTTCTGCGTTCATTAAACAAAACATAACTTCCTAATCTTTGGCTTTCTGGATAGTAAATTTTTTTATTTAAATAACCACTAATAGGAGCAATAGTAAAGTCTTCACTACCGGCGATCATCATTGAGTCTAGATTATTTCTTTGAATAAAGTTAGCTGTAGCACGACTAGCAGAATAAGGAGTTAATAAATCTCGACTAAACGCAATAATACCAGCAATTAACTGAAAACATAGAATAATCATCACAAAACTTTCTTTCTTATAGGTTACAAATTTTAGCCAAATTGATAATATTTTATAGAGTTTTTGAGGGATACAACGAAATAAATTAACCAAGTATTTAGAGTTAGAATAATAATTTTTTATCCATAAGGAAGTAATTAAAATGATATATAAGTGTCCATAGTGTCTTTGAGAGCCTAAAAATTTTAGATATGTAAAAGTCAATAATTCTAGACTACTAACTAGATAGAAAAATAATGCAATTGGGGTTTTAATTAAAAGCGTCGATACGAACCCTAACAAACCTAAAGATAGAACTGCAAAAATAGCTAAATCTAGAGGTTTACTATCGCTAGGTATTAAAACTAAAACATAACTCCTCCATATTCTTGTTAATGACTGATTAAATCGAATCCAATCAAACTCAATAAACCATTGACTTGCTCCTCCTTGTAAGGTACTATCCAATGGAGGAAATAACATGATTCCAGCCAACACTATTCCTAAACTAAAAATTGTAAAAGCAATAACAATATTCTGGACTCCTGCTTTACCTTTACATTCGAAATGATTTTGAGTTAAATAGTCAAAAACTAATGTTAAGGCTAAAGACATAGAAATCATTAAGCAATAGGCGTTTGTATTAGCCATAAAAGCCAAAATTATAGCTAGAGGAATATAGTTTTTATGGCGAGTCTCAAAATAAGTGCAGAAGCAAAAAATAGCCATAATTCCCAAAGAATAATTACGGCTAATTAAAGTATATTCATAAAAAGGTAAATATCCTAGTGAAAATAATAATTTTTGTTGTTTAGTAAAAGGAGAATAAGAAACAAATAAAGTCAGATATCCGACAGCAATAAGCCAATGAAAAAGTTGCATTGCTATAGGATTAGGAGTTAATTGATTAAGTCCCCATAAACAGATATACCAAAGAATTGGATGTCCTTCATAGTTGATATTATAAAAAAATTTTTTCCAAGAAACACTATCCCTAGCAATTAACCATCCATTGACTTCATCACGCCACATAGCATGATTTAGAATACCAATTAAAGTAATGACAGCAAAGCTAATGACTAATAATAGGTTGAAGTTATTTTTTGTGATTAAATTTAAGTTAAACTGAGAAAACCATTTTTTTATAATTGTCATACTCAAATCATAAAATTTAATCTAATCAGTCCCAGGAACCTGTAATCTAGAAACTGGTAATCCATAGAGAGGACGGAAGATAGTGGCTACTCGCGTTATTATAGTGCGTCATGGGCAAAGCAACTATAATGTTAAAAAGCTTATACAAGGTCGCAATAACGAATCAGTATTGACCGAAAAAGGTCGTCGAGATGCTCAAAAAGTTGGGAATAGTCTCAGTCTACTTCCCATTGATGTAATGTATTGCAGTCCCTTGCAACGGGCAAAAGCTACAGCTGAGATTATTCATAGTCGTTTGCTTTCTCGGCCGAGTTTGTTTGCTATCAATCAACTGATGGAAATAGACCTTCCTCTTTGGGAAAAACGAAATAAACTTGAAGTAGCCAAAATATTCAAGACTGAATATCAGTTTTGGAAAGAACGTCCCCACGAATTTAAAATGGTTCTCCCTACATCTGAAGGAAAAAAAGAACACTTTCCAGTTCTTGCTTTATATCAACAAGCTAAAAAATTCTGGAAGGAAATGATCCCTCAGCATCAAGGTAAAAATCTGTTAATTGTCGCTCATAATGGTATCAATCGCTGTTTAATCATGAGTGCTGTTGGAATTTCTCCAGAGCGTTATCACTCAATTCAACAGTCTAATTGTTGCATTAATATCTTGAATTTTAGCGGTAATTGGGGTGAATCAGTGCAACTCGAATCCCTGAATCAAACCTCCCATCTAGGAATCCCCATTCCTTCTACTCGTTCTTACAAGAATCATTTACGATTTTTGCTAGTTCGTCATGGAGAAACCGAATGGAATCGAGAATCGAGATTTCAAGGAGTTAGAGATATTTCACTCAATGAAAACGGCAAAAAACAAGCACAAAAAACAGCGGATTTTCTAAAGGAAATTCCCTTGAATTTTGCAGTTAGTAGTCCTATGTTACGTCCGAAAGAAACTGCCAAAATAATTCTTCAATACCATAAAGATGTTAGGTTAGAATCTAAAACCCAACTTCAAGAAATCTGTCATGGACTATGGGAAGGGAAATTAGAATCGGAAATTGAAGTGGATTTTCCAGGGTTATTAGCTCAATGGAAAAACTCTCCAGAAACTGTACAAATGCCCGAGGGAGAGAATTTACAACAAGTGTGGGATAGAGCAATCATTTGTTGGAATCAAATGGTAGAGGATTACAGCAAGTCTCCTGAATCTAAAACTGGTATTATAGTTGCCCATGATGCTATTAATAAAGTAATTTTATGTTACTTGTTAGGATTAAAACCCAGAGATTTCTGGAACATAAAACAAGGAAATGGTGGTGTTAGTGTGATTGACTATCCTCAGGGAATTAAGGGAGCTCCTGTTTTACAAGCAATTAATTTAACTAGCCATTTAGGATCTGGGATTTTAGATCAGACAGTGGCTGGAGCATTGTAACTGACGATTTCTATTTACGTCCTCATTTTCTTAAGAAGTGAGGCTTAGACTGTTGGTAAGCCAAAGAGTGAAAGAGAAATTTATGAAACTAGAAAACTGCCAATTCTCAGAAAGAATTTTACGAGCGCTAACAAGAATTACAATCATTAGTTGTTTTTGATAAAAGTGGCAATATCCAAAATAACTTTTCTGAAAAAAGTTATTTTGGATATTGCCATGTAAGCTAAAAATACTCCAATTTAAGGGGCTAAAAAATCAGAAAATATTATGTAAAATCATAGGGTAATTTTTTTAGGTAAATAAAAATAACTTCTTTCTATCTATTGATTAATTTTGAAAATTAGACCCTGATAACTATAGGTATTTTTGATGAAAAATATTAATCACAAACTCTGACTTAGAATTAATCATTAGGAACATATAAAAGATTCTGACATTTATTCGGGATAAGCTAAATCTAAGGAGGTTATAATTACAGTGGAACAATTGTGAACTTAAATATATAGTAAAGTATTAAGTGAAACAATAGTAACAAGAGAACGGAATGTGAGTTGATACTATCAAGAGTCAATATAATGAGTCAAGTACAAATTATTTCTGGATCAGGGATTCCCGTTGTGGGAGATGATATCGATACTGATCGCATTATTCCAGCACGGTTTTTGCGTTGTGTCACTTTCGAAGGTTTAGGGGAGCAAATTTTTGCCGATGATCGTGCTCAACTTAGAGGAAAACACTTTTTTGATTTGCCTCAATATCAGGACGCTAAAATTCTTGTGGTAAATGCTAACTTTGGCTGTGGCTCATCAAGAGAACATGCCCCACAAGCGATCATTCGATGGGGAATTCAAGCCATTGTTGGAGAGAGTTTTGCTGAGATATTTTATGGCAATTGTATCACTAATGGAATTCCCTGTGTGACAGCTAAACCAGAAGATATCAAGCAGTTACAAACCTTGATTCAAACTCATCCGCAACAAGAAATTACCCTTGATTTAAACGAAATGAAACTTAGTGCAGGAACGTGGATAACTCTGATCGAGATGGGAGAAGATTCTCGGCAAATGCTTTTAGGAGGCACTTGGGACAGTTGTGGGCAACTTGTACAAAACATCGATAATGTTCATGAAACAGCTAGCCAATTACCTTATTTGGACTGGAATTATTAATTTATTTCTCGTGAATAAATATCAATAAATACTTTAAATTTTTCTAGTTTATTTAATTTAATAAACGCTCAGGAGTTTATCTGACGGTAATAATAGGATTAACGAGGTTTTGATCAGCAAAATATGCAACAAGCAGATATTATTTATGCTGCTCTGAATAGAAGTTAATTTAAACTCTATTGCCTAAGATTTAGAATAATCTTAGGCAATAGAGTTTAATCCATACACGACTGATCGATGCTAAATTGATAGCAGCTACCTGAACTAAGATAGATCTCAGCTATGCTGATCTAGGTTGCATCAATTTCGAAGACGTAATCATTGTCAATGCAAGTTTGCTCCATGCCAACTTCGAGTAAACTGATTTTTAGAAATAATGATTGAGGAAGTGCTAAGCTTAGTTGGGAGAAGCTGAAAAAGGCGGAACTCAGTCGTACCGATCTCGTAGAAGTAGATTTCAGCTAATGCTAACATGATTAATACTTCACCGAGAGAGAGAGGTTTGTACGGCGCAAATATTGATGATTGCAATGTTAACGACACTAATTTTTTCGAAGCAATCATGTCTAACGGTAGTGTTTGTCCAGATAAAAAAACAAAAATCAGTCATGAATACCGAAGAGTGGACTGAAACCATTAAACAAAAAATTCTAGAGCTAGGTTTCCATAAAGTAGGGATTGCTAATGTCGATAGCCAATTTAATGATACTGCGACCAATTACCTGAAACGCTGGTTAGCATTAGGGTATCATGCCGATATGGCTTGGATGGACAACCCGAAACGCCTCAACATTCGGGACTATATGCCTCAGGTAAAATCAATTATCTGTGTTGCCCTTAATTATTACACTTCCCATCAACGTCCCGACGGGAAAGAATACGGCAAAATCTCCCGTTACGGGTGGGGGCGAGATTATCATAATGTTATGCACAAAAAACTAAAAGCCTTCAGTCAGCAGCTAAAAGGGCAAGAAGGCTCTATTAAAATTCACTATTGTGCTGATACAGGAACAATACAAGATAAAGTCTGGGCGCAACGGGCTGGAATTGGCTGGATCGCCAAGAACAGCAATCTTATCACTCGTGAGTATGGAAGTTGGGTGTTTTTAGGGGAAGTGTTAACCAATTTAACCTTAATTCCTGACACCCCTTACACTCAACACTGTGGCACATGTACTCGTTGTCTGGAAGCTTGTCCGACAGGGGCTATCGTTCAACCTTTTGTAATAGATGCTAATCGCTGTATCGCCTATCATACCATTGAAAACAGACAAGCAACCTTACCAGAAGAGATCGCCTCTAACCTGAAGGGATGGGTCGCTGGATGTGATATCTGTCAAGATGTTTGTCCTTGGAATCAACGCTTTGCCCAAGAAACAAATATCGTCGATTTTGAACCATATACTCAAAATATTGCCCCAAAGTTGACAGAACTAGCCAATATTTCTCCCAAAGATTGGGATAATCATTTTAGAGCTTCAGCATTGCGAAGAATCAAATGGGAGAGATTGCGACGTAATGCTCGTGCTAGTCTAGGTAAATAAGAAATTAATTATACTCCTACTCCACACTCCACCATCCATAATGCTCAAAATCAGTAATAACAGTTATTTCTTTGTCGAGATCGCCAATAGTCTATCGGTAGAATTTAGCTACAAATCAGTTAACCGTAAAATAACGAGAGCAACTCAAAAATTTAAGTACTGAAAATCCTATCGAAAGGTTAGAGATTCTCTTTTTTTATTTTAAAAAATTTTTTAATTTAAACAGTAAAACACAATCAAACAATTAATATTAACTAATAACATTATTTATGGGTTTAAAAAAATTAAGATAACAACTATTTTCCAGAAAATATCACGTTCAAACATTAGATAAAATAAGGTAAAGTCAAACTTATTACCATGAATTAGAAATTTAATTATTCAAGAGTTTTAAGTATATATCAATTCAATTACATCAATTAACCACTTCTATGAATTAATTAATGTAATTGAACAATGTAATCGGAATGGACAGTAAGTGTTTGAACTATGTTAGAGTAAATTAATTGAGGTGCTCTAGATAAACGTTGTTATATTAAATTGATGATTCAAAATAAACTAGTGAAATGCCAGTTTAAGAAACTTAGAAGTTAAAAATTGACGAAATTCCTGAATTTATAAGCTTTTCTTTGAGTTGACTGTAATTTTTTGTTAAAATCTTACACCACTCCTTGAGTTGCTTATTTGTAAAAATAAGCAGTGATTTCTTCAGCTCAAAGCATAATTGTCTACATTTTTTACTGTAACTAATACAACAATGATACTAAGCTGAACAGCTAGTTTCAATAGTCCTGATATCAAGTGCCATTTCTTTTTAATAACTATTCTGTGTTCCTCTTTTAATTAAGATCTTCTGAAAACTCAGTGAAGTTTTATACATCTAAGAATAATTTATATATATAAATTATTTTTATTAAATTTTGACAACAACTAACTCTACTACTTATATAAGTATATTATTATTTTTTGTTACTTTTTTAGATTCTAAATATCAAGTAATAGCTAACCAGGAATTTAAATGTTATTTATCTAGATAAATAACACAAATTTATTCTACAGCGTTGCGGAGTATTTCATGATCCTATTAATCTAAGTTTGTTCTATTGATAATTATTATGTTTTCTGTTAAGAAAACCTATTTTTAATAAATGAAAATCTTTTTTGCTTTACACCTTATTGCTGACAATCTAAGTAGTACCAGCTCTACTTTTTAATCGAGAAGATGACATTAGTTAATTAGATTTCTTACAGCTGACCATGGTAACATACACTGGGATATGTTTGTGGAAATAACTTTTAAACGCAGAGCACGTGTCAACATAATGCGGCTTATTCATACCCAAATACTTACAAAGTTTATTAAAACTATTAAATATTAAAAAGTCGGACTTTTTCAAGAAAGTAATAATAGTAAAAAACAGGTTTAATCAAAAATATAAGAAAGGTGAGCATCAGACATAGTTCCGTTTATTCTAGCTGAACTTGTTAAGATCAGCAATATCTACCAATAATTTTAACAACATTAAGATTAATTAAAATTAAATAGTATAAAAGTTGATAAAATCCTCTTGAGACTTTAGTCAAAATAAAGTATATACTTTTATTTCCAGTATATAACGTTATTTAAGCAACTACTTCCTAAAGACAATGATTTTGAGACAATCAAGAAAAAGCTTATGGCAATACCATAATCAAATTTTATTCAATAGATACTGGAGAACTTTATGAAACTCGCTTACTGGATGTATGCTGGACCTGCACACATTGGGACTTTAAGAATTGCCAGTTCTTTCAGAAACGTTCATGCAATCATGCACGCCCCCCTAGGCGATGATTACTTTAACGTAATGCGTTCTATGTTAGAAAGGGAGAGGAACTTTACCCCTGTTACCGCTAGTATCGTAGATCGTAATGTCTTGGCACAAGGTTCTCAAGAAAAGGTAGTGAACAATATCCTTCGGAAAGATCGGGAAGAAAACCCAGATTTGATTATCCTAACGCCCACTTGTACCTCTAGTATCTTACAAGAAGATTTAGCGAATTTTGTAGATCGTGCTCAAATAGATATGAAAGGAGATGTGATGTTAGCTGATGTTAATCATTATCGTTATAATGAACTACAAGCAGCAGACAAAACCTTGCATCAAGTCATTAAGTTTTATCTAGAGAAAGATAAGAAACAAGGTGAGTTACCTCAAAGAAAAACTGAGAAACCTTCTGTTAACATTATAGGGATGTCTACCTTAGGTTTCCATAACAAACATGACTGTACTGAGCTAAAGCGATTAATGAAAGATTTAGGGATTGAAATTAATGAAGTAATTCCTGAAGGCGCATCAGTGCACGACCTAAAAAATTTACCAAAAGCGTGGTTCAATTTAGTTCCTTATCGAGAATTAGGATTGATAGTAGCTCAATATTTACAAGAAGAATTTGGAACTCCCTATGTAGATATCACTCCAATGGGAGTGCTAGAAACAGCCCGGTGTATCCGTAAAATTCAACAGGTAATTAATGAACAAGGTGCTAATGTTGACTTTGAAAAAAATATCAGAGAACAAACTCTTCATGTTTCCCAAGCTGCTTGGTTTTCTCGTTCTATTGATTGTCAGAATTTAACGGGGAAAAAAGCAGTAGTATTTGGGGACAATACTCATGCAGCAGCGATGACCAAAATCCTCACGCTGGAGATGGGGATTAATGTAGTTTTAGCAGGGACTTATTGTAAGTATGACGAAAAATGGTTCACCGAACAAGTCAGTAAATATTGTGATCAGGTTTTAATTAGTGATGATAATGCAGAAATTGGTGATGCTATCGCTCTTCTGGAACCTTCTGCCATTTTTGGAACACAAATGGAACGTCATATTGGAAAGCGTTTAGGTATTCCTTGTGGAGTAATTTCTTCGCCTATTCATATTCAAAATTTTCCCATTGGTTATAAACCTTTCTGCGGTTATGAAGGTACAAATCAGATCACAGATCTGATTTATAATTCCTTTACCTTGGGAATGGAAGCGCATCTCTTAGAAATCTTTGGTGGACATGATACTAAAGAAGTTATTACGAAAAGAATTTCTACTAATTCCAATTTAGATTGGAATAAAGAAGCACAAGCAGAATTAAATAAAATTCCTAGTTTTGTACGAAATAAAGTACAGTGTAATACTGAAAAGTTCGCCCGGGAACATAAGTTTTCTACAATTACTCTCGAGGTGATGTATGCTGCTAAAGAATCGGTAGAGGCTTGATTAGTGTAAGGTGGGTATTATCCACCTCATCTCTACATATCAAGTTAGATAAGATGTTACTTTTAACCAAAATATTCCTTGATACGGGACCATTATAATTGAAGTATTAGATTGACAATGATGCCCCTTAACGTTTTAGACATACGCTTCGCTTCTTTAAAAGCTCTTATTGGGTAAAAAGATAGTGTTTGGAGCAATTCCTGACAAAATGCTGTTTAAAATTTTGGAGAGAAATAGTTGAGAACTTCAGCCAATTAATTATCAGTAGCTGTCATGATTTTGCGTGAAATACTGGGTTTACACCACTCTTCCTATCCTAGTTTATTCTAATTTATATCTACCTAAAAGACCTTTAAAAGGTACCCTGAATGATGCTCAATGAACTGAGAAAGATTCGTGTTAGTAACATACAATGTTAAGACTATATGTATTAGATAATACCTCTGTGTATTATGTTTATAGTCAATATCAGTCTCTCATCAGCACTTTTTGAAAAAAAATAACATTAATTCTTAAATCATCAAAAAGTATTCTCAATACTTAAGGGAAAAATTAGGGTTAACAAGATTTTGGTGTTCATTATGTTTTTTTAGGTAAATTGATGGTGAGTTTCTGGTATTATACCCAAAGTACTCCATAACTTGTCACTCTACTTGTTACTCTAATTATTGATAATTGTTAAAGATTTATTTATTTGATAGCAAAACTATTTAATATAAATTAATAGTTTTACATTTGATCTAAAAAATTTTCTAAGATAGATTCTTATAAATACTTCCGCTTTATCTGTAAATATCTTCTAGAAATTATATATTTTTTAAATTAAGTATTGAACCTTCTATTATGATGTTTTTGTTTATATAAACAGTTAGTAGGGTAGTGTCTTAACGAGTACAGTATTTTTTCGAGTATATTAACTCTACGATGAACTTACTATCTCCCCTAAAACTTTCATCAAGAGATCTTAGAAAATCGAATAGTTTCGTAAATTGAATATTATCCATAAAACTTTGAATTACGTGTAAATCAACTTTTATCTTTAGGAATATTCGTTTAAAATAAACAAAAGTAATAAGTTTTGATCAACTGATATCTTAATTATTTTTGTATATTTTTTTTGTTATTGTATTGTAGTAAAACGTATTTTAATTTAGTTCGCTAAGTTTTCATATAAAAGAATTTCGTTTAAGATAGAAATAAGACAGAAATAGGATTAAAAATTCTTAATTCTATTTCTTGTCGCTGTCGTTTATTAGCATCGCTATACATCAATCAATAGCTTAAAACGACTATCAATTTCTAGATTACCCATCTAAGTTACTTTCCATGACCGCAGCAATAGCAGAATTCGTATCGTCTTTAAATTCTTTAATATTAATACGTTCTAATAAACAAATTGTTAAAATTATCCCTACTCCTTGCGCCATAAATACTAATCCGTAAGCCAAAAAAGAAGTAGAAAAAAACACCTTTCCTAGATTTAGAATCGCTCCTCCTAAAACGGTCGCAAAACCCCTCGCCATCGCCTGAGCTAACCCCCAAGCACCGATAAACGTTCCAGCAGTTTCTGCTGTGGTTAGATCTAACATTAAACCTGTTGCTCCTGCAATTAAAACTCCTGATGCTAGTCCAAAAAAGAGTAACCCAGACTTCAATAAACTTTGACTTTCTATCCCACCAGCTAAGATGATTAACCCAAAACAAAATATTGATAAAAAACAGCCTAATTTTGTGGTTTGTTGCTTTCCTAAACGGGGAACAACTAAAAACCCGATTGAACTGATACCAAATAGGGTTCCTATACCATAGAACGCATTTAATTGGGTAGTTTCAGAAATACACATTCCGAATACCTCGCCCCCATAGGGTTCAAGTACCGTATCCTGCATAAATAAACTGAGCGTAAGCGTCAATAAAAAACTAAAAAATAACCAAGTTTGACGATTAGCAGTCAAAATTCTTATTGCTCTTCCCAAGGTAATTTTACCTTCCCCTTCAACTGTCATTGATCGCAAACCAAACCGAGAATATCGCCTTTCTATTCCCCAAGTCGCTACAAAGCACAACCCTAATACCACTGCAGGCATAGTAATAAATACGAGGTTAACAGTTCTTCGTAGGGCAGGAATATCAACTATTTTAGCGGTTACTGTCGAATTGTAAGATACAATAGTATTTCCACAAATATCGGGGTTATTAAGCAATTTTGAGCTAATAATTGCCCCAACGATAATGCCCACCATCAACATTGACCAAACAATACTGATTAGTTGCGAACGGTTATCCTCATCAGAAATATCCACCAACATTGCTGCAAAGGGAGTACTACTAAAACTTAAAGCTAAGCCATAGAGAGCAAAAATAAATCCCAATAGAACTGCCCAAGTACAGGTCGTCATACTCCATCCCGTCTCTTTCAAGCTAAATCCTAACTGCCAAACTCCTTGTAAAGCAATGAAGGCTAGGGAAGTAAATAAAATTGCCCCGATCCAGACATAAC
Source organism: cyanobacterium endosymbiont of Rhopalodia gibberula (assembly GCF_003574135.1). Classification (GTDB taxonomy): domain Bacteria; phylum Cyanobacteriota; class Cyanobacteriia; order Cyanobacteriales; family Microcystaceae; genus Rippkaea. The sequence continues at coordinate 1,149,783 of NZ_AP018341.1, forward strand.
TAGTGCGATGATAGCCCCAGATTTTTTTTGTATCGGACATTTGTCCAAACCAAACTTTAGCGGGACTGACAAACTGATACATGGCGATTGCCGTCGCTGCTATCCACGGCAATACTGTCAATTCATCGATCATGATTCGATTAAGAATTCCTAAAGTTAGCAAAGACATGATACCTAACCCCATTTGGAATAATCCTAAACGAAACATGGTGAACAGGTTCAGTTTTGGGAGGGGTTTGTGGGGACTTGGTTGAGGAATTATAAGACGATCGCTAGTAGCCATGCTGGTTATTTTTAACAGATGTAAAATGTGTTTATAAGTGAATCAACTTTTTTAAGTGTATCAAAATCTTTGTGAAAACGAAGTTTAATTATAAGGGAATTGAAAGAGATAAAAAGTAGTAATATTTGGCTGAATCTAACACTTTAAATATACAATCTAGTCTCGACTTTACTGAAGTATTTTATAATCAAAATATCTCTTAAAAAGAGATTAAAACAGCGTTATTGTTCTATTTTTTAAGTAAAAGTATTTATTGTATGTAAACTATTTAAAGTTAAGTTTTGGAAACTGTGATTATTTTTTATGACTCAGAAAATCTAATTTAGAATAATTTCTATTTACTAAAAAAAATATTTTTTTTAGTAAATAGAAATTATTACTTTTCAAGCTTAAAATTAAATTTTAAGTTAAATTATGGTTAAAACTAAATTAGTATTTTGATACTAATAAAGCAATCATAATAGTTTTAGTGCTTGCTCTAAGTCGTTGTCAAGAATTGTCTTAAATTCCTCTTTTACTTAATCAGTGTATTTTTGAGATAACTGGTGAAGTTTTATATATCTACTTTAATTTGGTTTTTCATTCCCTGCTTAAATCTTATTTTTTAAAATAAAAAACATTTGTTATCATTTAACCATTCTATGGTTTTAAAAAAACTAATATTTTTGAGTTATTTGGTTTACTATTTAAGTTTTTTTAGTAATTTGATTAATAATCAATTTGTTTTGTTACATAAAATATATCTGCTACTACTTTAGTCTATTACACTAATTTATTGAAAATATTTGTATATGGTTATTTTAGATAAAAACTAACCTATTTAATTTTGATAAAAACCTATTTTTCTAAGCTCTTAGCTATTTAACGACATCTTCAAATATTTCTATATATAATTATTACGCTTACTTTTCTATTTAAATTCTTAATCTAACTATTATGAAACATGTTCAATAATTTTCCTTTAAAATATTTCAGTATATATTTTTTTTGTAAAATAGATAAAATTTTTACGTTTTTTATATTAAAAATATTTAATTTAATAAAAATTAATCTTGAGATAGATTGCTTTCTTCGTCCAAGATAAATCTCTAGTAGTTATTTACCTAATAAGAAATTTTGATAAAATTTCTTATTAGGTAAATAACTATAAATATGAGTCACTATTCAATCTATTTTTTTGATAAACATAATTATTATTATCAGATTTAAAGTATGAATAGTGGGTAATGGTAAGTTTTTTTAAATTTAGAATTTTACTAATTAAATTAAGTTCAGCATTTGATTCAATAGGTATAAATAAAGTAAAGATATTAAGTTTAGTATAATTTTATTTAAATACGAAACTTTCAAAAGTATCGGCTATGCAATAATTACAACTTTTAATAAATATAAAAACTAAGTTTAATTGTTAGTTTTTATATTTTAATCTTTAATTTATCAGGTCCAGTAAAACCGTTTCTCTTTAGCTTGTTTCAATGTAAAATAAGTGTGAATCTAGGCTAGAAGTTTGGGACAGTTACAAGGTTTAGTTAAATAGTCTACTATATTTATATCAAAAGTATTTTTATACCAAAATCCACTAAAGACTTTTGATATTCCTAATTAGGGATTAAAAATAACCATAGTTGTAGCACATTTCTTCAAAAATATTTATTTGTAATAGCTTTAAGACTATTTTGAACTGCCGAAATCAAAGATAATTCAGGAGTAGGCAATGTATTCAAAATTACTTATTGCTCTTTTTGCTCCAGAAAATTGCACAATTTTTAGAAATTTATTTAGAAAGCACACATTAATTTTGTCGTATAGTGTGTTTAACGTCTTAAGAATTAACATTAATTGTTGTTATTTTCAACTTTCTTTTTTAGTAAAAATCTGACGTAGATTTTAGCTTTTAAAAGCTTGATATAAGCCCACCTAAATATTAACCTTCTTGCGACGTCATTTTATAAATTGCTCAGTTCTCATGTTTTTACCATGTTAAGAGTTTGATAATTGCAAGAAAGCCTACACAGATGGGCCAGTCTAAGGAGGAGTAAAAATAATACATCTATATTCCCAGTCTTAAGGAACAGGGAGAATCAGTTCAGAGATTTTAAATAGATTCGATTTATTTTTGTCTATTGTACCTATTGAATAAATATACTTTGATAAAATATTCATGGCTGAGTTGATGGATAAATGGGATGTTTATCCAATATGCCCAGTCTGTTAAACGGCCAAAAACGCACAAAGGCTTTACCAATAATTTTCTCTTTCGGGACATGTCCCCAGTAATGGGAATCGTAACTGTTATTACGATTGTCTCCTAAAACTAGATATTGCCTTTCAGGAACTGTAACCGGACCGTAATCGTAGTTAGGATCTTCGGAAATGTATTTTTCTTTGATAGCCTGACCATTAACATAGACCTTTCCTGTTTTTACCTCAATGGTTTCTCCAGGTAACCCTATTACTCGTTTAATAAACGCATCGCGGAAATCTTTCTCCTGAAGAGCTTTTGTTGGGTTAAATACTACCACATCCCCCCGCTTGGGTTCTTGAAAATGATAGCTAACTTTTTCTATAATAAGGCGGTCATTGACCTGTAGAGTCGGTTCCATGGAAGATGAAGGAATATAACGAGCTTCTGCCACAAATGCGCGAATGCCGAAGGCTAAAATAGCTGCTGTGGCTATAGTTTTAATCCCTTCAATCCAAGGGTTTTCTTGGGAAGGCTGATTTGGATTCTTAGTCTCTTGTTTCAAGCTTCGAGCCATAGGAGTTATTAATATAAAAACAAAGAATTACAAGGCATAGGGATAGTAAACTTCCAAAGTAACGGTTATTCGTTTTTTAGTTTGACGATATCCAAAGCAGTGACAAGATTGAATTATTTTCAGAATTTACTTAGGTCTACCAATACTCATACTATGATACAACTCCTCATTCGTCACGCTCGGATTCTCTTGCCTGATGGTCAGTTTCTTTTCGGCGACGTTTTACTTCAAGATGGAAAGATTCTCGAAGTAGCTTCAGAAATTATTACATCGGACCCCAGTGTCTTTATAGACGCAACGGGACTGACTTTGTTGCCCGGAGTGATTGATCCTCAAGTTCATTTCCGTGAACCTGGATTAGAACACAAAGAAGACCTCTTTACCGCTACTTGTGCTTGTGCTAAGGGAGGGGTCACATCTTTTCTAGAAATGCCTAATACTCGTCCATTAACCATTACTCAAGAAGCTTTAGATGATAAACTACACCTGGCTGCCCAGAAATGCCTGGTCAATTACGGTTTTTTTATCGGTGCTACCCCCGATAATTTACCTGATTTGTCAACAGCCAATCCTACCTGTGGTATTAAAATCTTTATGGGGTCAGCACATGGGACGTTATTAGTAAGTAGAGAAGCTGAATTGGAGCCCATTTTTGCCGAAGGAACCCGATTGATTGCAGTTCATGCTGAAGATCAAGATAGAATTATCCAACGTCGTCGAAAATTTTCTAAAATTACTCATCCGGCCATCCATTCCCGAATTCAAGATGAAAAAGCTGCCCTTAACGCGACAAAATTAGCCCTAAAATTATCAAATAAGTATCAACGACGATTGCATATTCTCCATCTTTCTACAGGAATTGAAGCGGAATTATTACGGGAGAATAAGCCTAATTGGGTAACAGCAGAAGTAACCCCCCAACATTTATTACTTAATACGGAAGCCTACGACAGAATAGGAACATTAGCTCAGATGAACCCACCCTTGCGGTCACCTGAAAATAATGCTATTCTTTGGCGGGCATTGTTAGATGGAACAATTGATTTTATCGCCACGGATCATGCTCCTCATACCTTAGAGGAAAAAGCTAAAGGTTATCCCGATTCTCCTTCAGGTATGCCAGGGGTAGAAACATCTTTACCCTTAATGTTAACTCAAACTAAATTAGGACACTGTAGTATTTCTCAAGTGTCTAATTGGATGTCTACTGCCGTTGCTAAGGCTTATAAAATTCCCAGTAAAGGATTAATTAAACCAGGGTATGATGCTGATTTAGTGCTAGTTGATTTAGAAAATTATGCCCCTGTTCAACGAGGAAATTTACAAACTAAATGTGGTTGGAGTCCTTTTGAAGGATGGGAATTGACTGGATGGCCAATAGTAACAATTGTTGGAGGACAAGTAGTGTATGAAAGGGGAAAACTAAACATTGACGTTCGGGGAAACTCTTTAACGTTTGAATAGTTAGTAGTTAACTAACTTTTCTCTTCATACTGAGAATAACTAAAAGTTATTAGCATTTATTTTTTTTTAGATCAGTTATTTTTCCCACTCCTCAATTATGAGAATTCTTCTTATACCTTGCTGTAGCTGCTTTTTTGAAGAATTCAATGTACTGTTTATATCCCTCAGGAAATACAACATTCAGGGTCAGTGGATCATTTTTATCTCGGTGATCTCCTGGACCTCTAATGACGCGTAATTCTTCTGGTAAATCCATATTTTTAGAGCTAATAAACTTTTCTAATTTTAGAGGGTTACGGTTTTTAACCTCCCCACTACTACTATCAATATAAACGGTAACATTTCCGGACTTAAATTCTTTACCAATCTCTTGAATAAGATATAAAAATCCACGATCACTCCCCCCTCGTTGAAAAGTTAATTGACTATTTATTTCCTTAGCTTTGCTAGTAACAGTATCCCCTATTCCTATGATAGTTGGCATCTGTATCGGATCAAAATTATCTTTAATTAATTTCAGTAATTTTTGATGATCTTTGGGAGATTGTCGAACGTTAAAACCTTCTCCTAATGGGTATTCTCCTGTTTTACTGTAAAAGTAATGATTGAGGATAACCAGTACTCCAACTTCTTTAATTGCTCCCCGCAACATAAATTGAAAATCTGTTGTTCCTGAGTCCTTCCCTTTAGCTAGTTGCATGATTTCTTTTCCTTGAACATCTTTCCCTAAGTTGGGGGCGTAATGAACAAAAAAGGAATTATCTAATCCTTGATGTTTAGCTTGTTCTTGCAAATTATCCATTAAAACTTTCATTGCCTGCTGTAATTTACAATAGCTATCTTCTTGATGCTGTAAGTATTCATGAAATATGTTTAGATTAACGGTGGGGGATACTTTATTATCTAAAACGGTTAATTGAATTCCTTGTTTTATTTTACTCTTTTCTAAACCACAATTATTTTGTCTAAAAAATTCGATTAAAGCTTTTTCAATCTTCTGGGGAACTTGTTGTAAAAAATTTAATTCTTCTTCACTAACCCCAGGATGAGAAATATTCCCATAACAATCTTGCCATTGGACTCCACCACCCGCTAAACCTGGTAGATAAAGACCTCTATTTTGGACTAAATTGATATTCTTTAAGGTACGTTCAACAATTGCATTTACCCCTCGTTTGCCAATATGTTCCCCATTGGTTAAGACAAAAAAATGTCCTTCAAATAATTTAGTAGCTTCTAAATAACTTTTATCAATTACCCTTGTTAAAGGATCTTTGACTAACTTCATACAAACACCGTCAAGGTCTTGAATGATTAAAATATGTTGCTGATTAGAGATTAAATTGATAAGCTCTTGATGATCAAGAGATAAAGAACGTTGATGTAAAGGAGTATGGGTAGCAGACATTGCAATTAATAATTGAAAGTACTAAAACTAAAAGTTAGGGCAAAACCCTAATTGGTAACTTAAGTAATACATAGTTTGAATTTAACATAGTCATTCTAGCCATGCAATTTCTATTAACTTTAGCTACTTTAGTGAAACAACACTAACCTCTAATTTTATTAGAGATTAATTGCCTTAATTTTTGAGATTTTTATCAGAGGTTGAAGGAAAGATATGCCATATTCCTCCTTACTTATAATAGAGGGCAATTTCTTTATCCTTTAACAGAAGAAATCTCTTATCAACTAACATTAACGAATATTTGGTTTAATTCTTATTGGAAAATACGTTTAGCTCCAATACAAAAAACATAAAAATACATAGTATTTATAACTCCACTAAGTGGATTTTAAGTTTTTAATGCTGCTTTTTGTCAAATGCTAATTTAGCAGAGAGTATAGAAGTGCCATACAAATCAATTCTCCGAGATATCATTATATCAACTACATTAGTCTCCGTATCAGAGGTTAGTAAATTTATAGTTAATTATAGTGTCTGTTTCTTTTTAATTACTCTGTTATAATTCTAACATACTATTATTAATTTCTTTTATAGATTTTCCATCTTAGAAAGAATAATTAAGTGAGTATCATGATCTAAAAAAAAGTATTTTTAGATCTGGGTATCGTCAGTTGCAACTAATGAATTAATATAAATAATATTTATTATCGTCAACTATATATTAGATATTAGACAATATTTAACTTAGTTTTGATTGTTTATGATTAGAAATTAATGAGAAAATAATTTCATACAATGTAGAAAAAGTTATCAAATATTAGATTTATTTAAAAAATTTAAGCTTCATTTATTTCTGGATAATATGACACATGATAATACTTAATTACGAGAAAATACTTAAAATACCAAAAATATTTTAGAAATTTTTAAGTTTAGTCGAAATGTTAATGTTCAAATTAGAGCAGAGAAAGTAACAACTATAGAGCAACTTAAATTTTTATATAAAATATAATGGTAATTGATGGGTGCAAATAAATAAAAAATAATTGCTAGATGCCAATCTGCTTAAAAATTCAGCTGATAGAATTAGAAAATTAAAAACTATTAAAGTTAACTAGTGATATTTTCTTTCTAAAACTAAGATAAAAGAATTGAAAGTTAAATAAATTGTAGATTAAGTAGAGCTATCAAAAAATCAATTTATAGATGGATAATTCGAAAAAAGTAAAGACTGTAGAATTTTTTGAGAAGTAGAAGAAAGAGAGCTTAACTAGAAGAAAATATTAAGTATACTAAAAAGCTCTTTATTGAGATTGTTAAAAACAAGTAAATATATTTATTTAACCTCTGATTTTATATAAAATAACAAATTCATTGTTACAAAATAAGTGTAGCAAAATATATCTGGTTTTCTTAAAAAAAGAAATATTAGTATATATCTTTTTCTAAACTAATCTAACTTATTTCTATTAAAGTTAAGTTAATTTAACTTTAATAGAAATAAAAGTGTTTGCAAAATTCCTACCATAAATCCTAAGACTCCTCCCAGAGTTACAATAGCTTGTAACTCATTTTTAACTATTCCTTTAACTGCTATTTCGAGATTTTCAGGAGTTGTAGCATTAACTCGATCAATAATTACCTGGTCAATAGATAAAATTGGAATTGTCTGAGCAACGATTTTTTCTAAATCTTCTTCAAAATATCGTTCCAAAAGGAAAGCTAATTCTTCGCTAATTTTTGTCAAAAAGCTAGTTAATGTGGTTGAATTTTGCAATCTATTAATAATCAACATTGCTAATTGATCCCAGTCAATTGTATTTCCAAAACCCTGAATAAATTGTGTACCCTTGTTTTGAACATAATTCTGTACAGTTTCCCTGGTAGTTTTACGTAATTGTCTTACGGTAGAAACTGGTAAATTTTCTAAACAAAGACTTTGTAACCATTGCCGTAAACGACTACGAAGTTCTAAAGATAGCATTAATTCCTTAAAACGGATATTAGCCATTTCTTGTTCTTCTAAACAAAAATTTCGCAATCGTGTCAGGCTATTTTTGATTCCAAATAAATTAGCGACTACCCAATAAGTTCCACTGGTTTTTTCCCGAAATCCTTCATCAATGACTTGAATATTGCGATCACTCAAAAAATCAATTAGAGTTTGCCTCAAAACATCGGGAGAGACAACTGTTTCTAATAACCAGTCAGCAAACTGTCGCGCTTGGGTATCTGTCAAACGAAACTCAAGTAAGACCTGGTCAAAAATTTGATTAATTTGATATTCTAAGAAATCTTGACGACGAGCAAATGCTTTTAGAAGTCGAGGCAAAGACTCACTAAATAAGTCCCGCAAAATATCGGCCAAGATTCTTGCCGTTTTTTGTTCTTTATCGTTTTTAATCTGTTTAATAGCTAAGGTTAATAACCAGAGAATAGCAGATTGCACCCGTTCAGTTTTGAGCAAGCGTCGTGCTAACTTTTGCAACTCTTCTGGGGTTAAAAGCGATCCCATAATTGTATCTGAGACTTTCTTAGCTAGACGTTCCTGGTTACGGGGAATTAGCCCTGGAGTGAAGGGAACGCGACGCTTACCAATATGAATAGCCCTATAAGGACGAAAAAGCATATTAATGGCTATATCATTTGTAAAATAGCCAATAATCATACCTGCAGCCGGAGGAATGAGAATCGTCCAGACTAACGATAAATCTAGGTTAGTGATGATCAAGGGTTATCTGTGTTTACTAGTAAATACTCCTTGTCCCATTATGGACAATCGTGACGGCTATTAAAGTATCGATTAACTGAATTTACTCTAATCATCCTGTATTCCTCATTCCTGCAGCGATTCCATTAATTGTCAACAACGCTCCCCGCAGTAATTCCTCCTTAGAATAGCGGAAATGAACCACCCCAGATTCGGCTTGATGAGTATATTGACGCAACCGCTTTAAGAGAGAAACTTGCAAAAATCCTAAGGGAACAATGGTTCCATTGCGTAACTGAACCGAACGTTGTAACCCGACATCACCATCGAGTAATTTTTGATGATTAGTAATAGAAAGAATAATATCACGAGTTAAGTAATATTCTTGGGATATTTGTTCAAAAACCCGATTAAATCGCTCTATATCTTCAGTCTTAGATAATTCTCTTACATAATGATGTGCAATTTGTAAATCCACCTTAGATAGGGTCATTTCAACTTTGGAAACTACCATTTTAAAAAACGGCCATTTGAGGTAAAAATACCGTAATAACTTCAAATTTTCTTCTTTTTCTCGATCTAAAAAGCTTTGCAAAGCGGTTCCTACCCCATACCAAGCTGGTAAAAGAAAACGACTTTGAGTCCAACTAAATACCCAAGGAATAGCACGTAAGCTACTCAAATCTTTTTTGCTACTTTTGCGTCGTGCGGGACGAGAACTAATTTGCAATTGGCTAATTTCAGGAATGGGAGTTACTGACAAGAAGAAATCTAAAAAATCGGGCTGTTCGTAAATCAGCGCCCGATAGGCTTTCCTAGAGGTTTTGGCTAACTCTTCCATAATCCCATTCCAAGGAATGATATCATCAAACCCACTTCCTAATAAACTCGATTGAATCACGGCTGTGGTAGCAGTTTCTAGGTTATACAGGGCTAATTCAGGGAGGGAATACTTAGAAGCTAACACTTCTCCTTGTTCCGTAATTTTAATTCGTCCGTTAATGGTAGAAGTGGGTTGGGCTAAAATTGCCGCATAGGCAGGACCGCCCCCTCGTCCCACCGATCCACCCCGTCCATGAAACAATCTTAAATCAATGCCATGGGGTTGAGCCACTTTTTGTAGGGCTTTTTGAGCCTTGTGGATTTCCCAGTTACTGCTGAGAAATCCTGAATCTTTGTTACTGTCGGAATACCCTACCATGATCTCTTGCAGGTTAGTCGGTTGTAATGCCGAAAGGTCTAAGGGGGCGGGATTGTTCGAGTTGTTAGAGGACTGAAGTTGGTCGTATCCACCCGCTAAAGCTGCGCGATACAAGGGTAATTGAAATAAATCCCCCATCACTTGTGGAGCGCGTTTTAAGTCGTCTACCGTTTCAAACAAAGGCACAATGCGAATAGTAGTGGTGCTAATAGCTGGATCATAAAGTCCTGCTTCTTTTGCTAACAACAGCACTTCTAGAACATCGCTGACATAGTTAGTCATACTGATGATGTAGGTTTGGCAGATTTCTAAGCCAAACTCCTGTTGCAGATAGCGCAACATCCGCATAGTTTCGACGGTTTCACTGTTCTCGGCTTTTTTAAACTGCATCCCTGTGGGAATTAAAGGCCTTCTGGTTCCTAGTTCTTGTATCAACCACCTAACTTTCTCTTCTTCGGGAAGCTCATTATATGGTTGGGGCAGAATATCTAAATATTCGGCAATTTCTTCTATTGCATCAGAATGACGGGAGGAGTCTTGACGAAAGTCTAACTGCGTTAGGGTGAAGCCAAACATTTCGGCTTGAAAAAGTAAATTATCGAGTTCTTGACAATTTAGTCCGGTTTCTTCTAGATTCCGTTTAATGAGTTCTAAATCTTGCCAAAACTCTGTTCCCGAATTATAGATATTTTGTGCCCTCAGACTAGAAAGTAATTGTCTTTGTTCTGGGTTTGCCAAACGATCGTTGCGGTCGCGGGTATTTTCTAACCGTTTTTGAATATAAGATAGTTTTAAGCGATAGGGTTCGTGCCGGTAGCGGATGGCCAATTGTTCATAAATCTCTGGCATGGCCGAGCGGTCAAGTTCCAGGGCATCAAGTAAGTCTTGGGAAACATTGCTCCAATGGAGAGAAACACTTAACAGTTCTGTCAAATTCTCAATAGAATGCAAATATTTCTCTAAGACCAAATTGCGCTGATAACAGGCCGTCTGCCAAGTTACTTCTGGGGTAACAAAGGGATTACCATCACGATCACCACCAACCCAAGAACCAAAGCGACAAAAGGTACTACTGGGGGGACGTAACCAGGGAAAAGACGACTTCAAGGCTTGTTGTAATCGTTTAGACAGTTGGGGCAAGGCATCAAATAAGACTTCATCGAAGTAGTGGAGGGCATAATCCACTTCATCGAGAACACTGGGTTTAAATTGGTGGAGTTCATCTGTGCGCCACCAGAGACGGATTTCTTCTGTGAGTTGTTCCCTAGCGGTTTGAGCTTCCCAAGAGTTATTTAGTCCCATCCCCCGAAACGATTCTTCAGCTTGATCCAACCGTCGTAGAATGCCTACAATGCGCTGTTGTTTACGTCGGATTGTGTGGCGAACAATTTCAGTGGGGTGGGCTGTAAAAATTAGGCGGATGTCAAGTTGATCAAACAGCCGTTGAATTTGTTGGGGCGGAACATTGAGTTGTTTTAATTGAGGGAATAACCAGTGAAAAGTTCCAGCCTGATCAGAGGCGATATCACCTTCAAAGCGCTTTTCTAATAAGTTTATCTGTTTCGATGGGCTATAGATTTCTTTTTCCTGTCCATTTGAAGATTTATTTTCATTTCCGGCACAGGTCGCGCGTCTTATTAACTGTTGCTCCCGTTGTTCATAGTGTTGCTCAACAATGTTAATTAGTTGGAAGTAAAGAGCAAATGCTCTAGCCGCCCGAATCGCTTCATTGAGTTCTAATCGTTCAATAAGCTCGGTTATCGAGGCTTCAGGGATACTTGTTACCTGTCCCTCAGGAGAACACATCGTCCGAAGTTGTTTCAGTAAATCCACCAATTCCTGACCACATTCAGCTTTTAACACTGCCTCCCATAGGTCTTCAACAAGTTTGAGACGGTGACGTAAAAATAAGTCGGAAGTCGAAAAAACGTTAATGTCTTCGACCATGAATTGAGATGATTCATGCTGCGAATTCATGGGAACCTCAGGGACGTTCTATAAACCTAGTTAAGGATGGAAATTTTTAGGAACCGAGAGCAGTATAGAGATCATTCTTTTCCTTTTAGAAGCCTTTGAGAAGTTAGATAGTTAAATTTACCTTATTTAGAGAGAGTAAGTGTTTGCTAATTTTTTTTTGACTAATGACCCCCATCATTCTATCGGTTCTTGTCTGGATTAGAAATTAATCTAAACTATAATTGGCAAAAATTTAATGATACTTTAAGAAAGTGGGTTAGTTGAACCACTATCAGGAAAGTTGAGGATGGGCAAGCGATCACCCCGAAATACTTCCTCGCTAGCTTCTCCTAACTCTCCTAATCCATGAGCAATTTGGTGGACAATGAGCAAACTACCCAAAAACGGAGCAGTTGCTAGACTTAGGCAGATAATAATAGGACGGAGGGGCTGATTAACTTGACTCACAGATCATTACTCCTGATGCTAAATTACTGATTCTATCATATACTTTTCTTTCTTTTTTGACAGCCTCATGGTTTACAATCAACTTTTTCAGTTTTATTTTTGTTGATGTTGCTCAAGAAAAATTAATTTTAAATCATTAAGATTATAGGGATAATTTAATTATTTAAAATAAACAAAAATATGATAGTAGAAAACACAGTTATTTATTAAAAACATTTGAAAAGAATGTCGATAATTAATTTTGTCTAGTAAATAAAATAGAGTTTTCTTTATCTAAACTTATTAGAATTGAGAGTAGCAATAGCTCTCTATAGGACTTTGATAAAAAAAATATTAAAATGGTTTTAGAATTCTAAAACTACAATTTTTATTTATTGACTATTATTAAGAGTGATGGCGCTGTATTTTTTCTCTGTTATGTCAAGTCAAACCTCTATCAAAAATAAGGAGTGGAATCATATGTTCGTACCCTAATACAAATTATTATAATTAGCAAAGCTAGTGTTAATTGCCACTATTATATTCTCTATGTAGATTAGTCTGTTTCAGATTTAAACAGGTGTTTCAACCATTGTATTCCAATTGTTACTGACTCCAACCAAGGCAATCATACCACTACAACCATCTATTCAAAAATTAACCATCAACTATTAATTAAACTTAGATGTCTTCTTATGAACCTCTACATCATAAATACCGTCCCCAAACATTTGCTGATTTAGTGGGACAAGAAGTGATCGCCACCACTTTAATAAATGCGATAGTCTTCCGAAGAATTGCTCCTGCTTACTTGTTTACGGGGCCTAGGGGAACAGGTAAAACCTCCTCGGCACGAATTTTAGCCAAATCGCTTAATTGTCAACAAGTCAAAAATCCTACTTCCACCCCTTGTGGCAATTGTGAAGTATGTCGGGCAATCACCAGAGGATCGGCCTTAGATGTCATTGAAATTGACGCAGCTAGTAACACAGGAGTCGATAATATTCGAGAAATTATTGAAAAAGCGCAATTTACACCTGTTCAGTGTCGATATAAAGTATATATTATTGATGAATGTCATATGCTTAGTGTAGCGGCATTTAATGCTCTCCTAAAAACCTTAGAGGAACCCCCGGATCGAGTAATTTTTGTCCTCGTCACTACCGACCCCCAAAGGGTTTTGCCGACAATTATTTCTCGCTGTCAAAGGTTTGATTACCGACATATTCCCGTAGAAGCCATAGTGGGTCATTTAAGCAAAATTGCTCACCAAGAAGCCATTGATATTACTGATGAGGCTCTAATATTAGTCGCCAAAATTGCCAATGGGGGGTTACGAGACGCTGAAAGTCTTATGGATCAATTAAGTTTATTATCGGAGACTATTACTTCAGATAAAGTCTGGGATCTAGTTGGGGCAGTTTCTGAACAAGATTTATTGAAACTATTTGAGGCGATCGCCTCAAATACTCCAGAATCAGTGATAGATAACTGTCGTCATCTAATGAATCGTGGAAAAGAACCTTTAATCATCCTGCAGCACTTAGCAGGGTTTTACCTCAACCTTTTGATTGCCAAGACAGCCCCCAATCGTCCTGATATAGCAGCGGTAACAACCGCGACTTGGCAAGCTTTATCTAAAGAAGCACAAAAGTGGAAAATTGAGACTATTCTGCAAGGACAACAACGTCTTAAAGAAAGTGAAGTTCAACTAAGAAATACTACTCAACCACGTTTATGGTTAGAAGTTACCCTTTTAAGTTTATTACCATCAGCTTGTAATTCCCAAACTGTTTTCAAGTCTGATAACGAAATAGAAGTTAAAAGAAAAGAGGTAATAGACAAGAAACAGGAGGTAACACTCACTATTTCTCCCTTATCTAACTGCATTTCTCAAACACCCCTATCCTCCCAACATTCCAATATCTCACAAGCGGACAGGACAAGAACAGATACAATAATTAACGCCAATGAAATCTGGTCGTTAGTTTTAAAAAAATTACAACCTTTTCCTCAAGATTTAGTCAGCTCGAATTGTCATCTTCTTAATTTAGATGAGTCGGCGGCCTATATTGAAGTTCGTAGTCAAGGATTGCTCAAATTGGTCCAAGGAAAAATTCCTAGTCTTGAAGCAGCTTTTATCGAGGTTTGCCAACGTCCTATTAAGGTGAATTTAAAAGTGGCTTCTTCTTTTAATAGAACTTCTAGAAATCCTCAAACTATACAACCGTCACCATCAAATTTTCCTCCGGTTAACAATAACCAAACCTCAAAACCTATTAACCTCGAACCAGTTACCAATTTTCATAATTCTAACTCTAATAATGAGAATCCAATATCTAGGAATTCTCAATCTAAAATAAAATTACAATCTCAACTAGAAACTCATTGTCCTGAAAAAAAATCTGATTTAACTGATATTTCTGGTAGTCTTGCTGTTGAAGAAATTGAAAAAGCTGCTAAAAGTTTAGCTAAAATATTTGATGGAGAGATTATTGATATATCTCATCAGTTTCAGAATGAATCTTCTAATCTTTTTGGAAAAGATTTAGAAGTCAGTAGACATGATTCATCCCCATTATTACAACCATTTTTAGAAAATCATAAAGCTCAAGATTCTTTTGTTGCTGAAACGATTGGTCAACAGCAATCAGAAATAGGAATAGAAAATTTATGCCTAAATCAATCAAGTTCAGATTTGTTACAAAAACCATTCTTAGAAGAATCAGAGATGTATAATAATCAGGTAATTGAGTCAGTTGATTTAGAAAAAAATGATAGAATTGATGCGATTACTCAGAAGGTTAAATCTAATTCATCTTATTTGTCTAAATCAGATGAAATCTTACTATATAAGACACAAATAACTAGAATGAAACCTTTTGTTCAAGGACGACCAGAAGTCATAGATAATGAAGAAGATCTCGAATTCTAATAAGAATATATTTTTAATACATATCTATTACAGGCTGAAATTGGGGCGTATAGATCAAACAAAAAAGTTAAATTATATTGAAACCTATTGTGCCTAACAAGTTATCAATAAATTATTGATTAATCTTGAAGTTTATTAATGTTAATTTTTTGTTAAAAAAGCAATATATCAAATTTAGTCATGGATAAATATTTATTTCAAAAATCATCACCTGATGAATTAATAAATAAATTTAAATACGATTATAAAAATAATATAAGTTATTTAAATCAATTAAAAAATAACAAAAAATGAGTAGAAAATCTTAAAACAAAGGATAGTTCTTCTGAAATAGCAAAAATAAAAACACAAAATAAACTTAAATTACAAGAGAATAAAATGCTATTAAAACAATTAAAAGATTTTTATCAAAATAAAGAACAATTTCAGAAAAATGATATACAAAAAAATCAAGAAAAAATTCGTTATACGGAACAACAAAAACAACATAAAAGGAAATTATTAACTTGGAAAGCTGAACAATGGTTAAAAGAGTTCGACGTTACTTCAGATGAAGGATTTTGGTTTGAAAAATTTTCTTCTTCCTATTCATCTAAATTAGAAGCGACACTCGATTATATTACTGCTTTAGATGATCCAGATGATCCATCCTCAAAGCTAGTTAAATGTGACAGTTCTTTTAGCTGGGCTTAAAATCTTACTTTACAAGACTCTTAAGATTCTAAAAAATTAATCATTAAGATAAATAAATTCTTGTAGTTACAGAACACAGTCATAAATAAAAATTTTTGAGATTATTAACTACTGATTTATCATGATCAGTCTAGAAAAAATAAAATTACTGATTTTTTAAATTTTAGGACTTAACCAAAATAATTTTATCTTTTAATTTAGGAGTACAGTGGTTCTAATTAAACAATTTTTTTTATCTACGGTATTTTGTTTTAAAAAATACCGGGGAATATTTTTAATATCAGCAGAGGTAATGATTAATGGCAATTTCATTAAGTAAAGGTCAACGAGTCTCCCTAGAAAAAGTTTCACCTGGACTAGAAGCTTTACTGGTCGGATTGGGATGGGATGTTAAAACAGTCGATACGGGGTCTGATTTTGATATTGATGTTTCCGTTTTTATGTTAGGGGAAAATGAAAAGCTTCCTTCTGACAGCCACTTTATTTTTTATAACAATCTAAAAAGTCCCGATTCCGCTCATTGCATTGAACATATGGGGGATAGCTTGACTGGTGAAGGAGAAGGAGACGACGAAGTTATCTTGGTTAACCTAACTAAGGTTCCAGGAGAAATTAAAAAGTTAGTTTTTGTCGTTACTATTCACCAAGCTTATCAACGAAAACAAAATTTTGGACAAGTGGAAAATGCCTTTGTTCGCTTAGTCGATGTTAAAACAAAAAAAGAAGTATTACGGTTCGATTTAACCGAAAATTACTCAATTGAAACCGCAATTACTGTAGCAGAAATTTATAACAAGGATGGGCAATGGCGCATGAGTGCTGTTGGCTCGGGATATCGGGGAGGATTACAAGTTATCCTCAATCGTTACCAAAACTAGAAACAAATGACTATTAATTTACAAAAGGGACAACAAATTTCCCTAAAAAAAGAATCCCCGGGTATAACAAAATTAATGTGTGGGTTAGGATGGGACATAGAAAAGACTTCCAGAGTATTACTGAGATTATTTAAACTCCAAGCCCATGTTTATCTTGATGCTTCTGTTTTATGTTTAAATCCAAATGATAAGTTAACCAGTAAATCAGATGTAATTTAATTTGGAAATTTGCATCATAACTCACGTGCCATTACTCATCTGGGAGATAATCTAACTGGTAGAGGAAACGGAGATGATGAGGAGATACTAGTTAATTTACCTCAGGTTCCTGACACGATTTCTAAGTTAGTTTTTGTGGTTAATATTTATGATTGTATTAAACGGAAACAAAACTTTGGAGAGGTAGAAAATACTTTTATACGATTAGTTAACCTAGAAAAAAATCAAGAGATCGCTCGTTATAGCCTTTCGGGAGGTGAGTATAAAGGAAAACCAGGCATGATTTTAGCAGAAGTTTATCGTTACAATAGTGAGTGGAAAATGGCTGCTGTTGGGGAAGGGATTAATAAAATATTCAAGAAGTAGTTAATCAATATTGCTAAATTACAGTACATTAGATAATAGACTCTTCAATAAACAAGTCAAGGACTTTAAGCAACTTAAGCCTCAAATAGCTCACTTCATTTTTTAATTTTTTTATGGTAGGTGTTTGAGCTGGTTATTATGATCGGCTGTTTTGACTAAAATAGCAAAGTCTTGCTTTGTAAGGTTTTGAATATTCTGAAAACTTAATTACATAAAAATTTAGCTTTTAAAGTCAAAAAATGCAGTCATTATTAAAGTTTTGGGAATTACTAACCACTAATCTACCAGACTTAGTCTAGAAGAGCAGGAATTATTGCTTCAAAGCTATATATAACAATTGCTCGCCGGATTAATGGTTATATCTAACCTAATCAACATCGGGATTTTTTAAGGCTAACTTGTATTCATGTTCATCCTCCTAAAGGAATATTCTTAATATAGGGAACAGAAAAAGAACTGAAAGCATAGATCTTGATAGGTATTAAATTATTCAATGGTACAAATCAATCTAAGATAGCCAATTTGTGATAAATCTTCATAGAGTTCTGAACACTTATTGCTAACATGATAAGTAACTTGAGGAACTAATCCGAATATGGTAACTCAACAAATTTATCACGCAAGGCCAGAGAGGAGTCCCGCGAATAAGTAATTAAAAGTTCCATGCCTTCCTTGTACATTATTCTACTTAGTTTCCATTAATACTTCTGTTCTTGAACAATATCAATAGCTTGAAAATGACTAATCTAGGTGACCTAGGTCACCAATTGTTCAATTCAGAAAAAATTCGGACTATCGGCATTACACGGAAATCTTAGAGACTTGTGTATCTTCCCCTTAGGACAATACACAAGTTTTGCAAAGAAAAATGGCAGGTTAATCTTTAGTCAATTACGACAAAATTTACTAAAGATATCTTCCTAACAAACTCAGATTTATCATGGATTCAGAAATTACATTCGATATTCCTGACTGGCTGCTCGGTCTCAATTTCAGCTATAAAAGCTATAAAACTTAAGTAAGTCCTTAAAATCAATTAGAGGTAGTAGAACAGATTCTATGAGTAACACCAGTGATTTTCGTAACGCCATCCGCGATGTTAGGGGTCAATCTCTTATTGGACCCAATGTCATTGCTAACGCCCTACCCTATCTTGGAGGTGGATTGGTGCTAACAGCTGTTGGCACTTATGGGGGATTAGGGGTAATTCAATCCTATTCCAATCTATTTTTTCCCTCCTTAATCGCAGCACTTATTGTCGAGTTTGTCCTGTTTTTTGTTGCTCGCAATGTAGCTGAACAAAGCAATAATGGCATAGCTTTACCTTTACTAGCCCTTTATAGTCTTCTTTCTGGGTACACCCTTAGTGGGGTAGTCTTTGTCGCCTTAGGAACCCAAGGAGTTGGGCTACAAGGTATTGCCGTTGCTGCTGGAGGTTGTGGCATTGCTTTTATGGCAGGTCGCAGTATTGGCTCAAATCTTTCTGAACAAGATGGCATGGCTTTAACCAAAACCATTAGTTTAGGGGTTATTGCCCTATTAGTGGTAATGATTGGTCAAGTATTTTTTGCCCTATTCGGAGCTTATACACCGACTTGGTTAGACATTGCTATCTCTGGTCTTGGTGTATTTTTGTTTGCTGGAGCTGCCGTGGTAGACTTTTATATTTTGCCCCGTACCTATCGTAATGATCAATATCTCTCGGCAGCCTTGTCGATGTACCTGACCTATATCAACCTGTTCATCTTCATCTTACGTCTTTTGATTGCTATGAATAGTCGCGACTAACCCATTGGAGTAGAGGGAAGCACACAAATAACTAGGACTTCCCTCTACTCCTAAAATGAAAGCAGCTCTTATTGTTTGGCAAGCGATCCATGGTAGATTTTCGATCCCAACCAACCAAAACTCCTAAACTCAGAGAACTGAAGTTTGACTTTAATGAATATGTAAAACACCTCAATGGCTGTATCGCCATAATTAGGATTTGTTCTGATTCTACTCATCGAATATCTGACTAGTCAGGGCTTATTTTAAGTTAGCCGGGTTTTACAGTAAATAACCGTGGCGGAAGAGAGAAAGTCATAAACTCTTCTCCTAGTCGTCAAGTCTGTGCCCTGATTAGTTTAAGGAATTTCTTCAAAACCTGTTCAGTTTTGGGATAGCTTGAGATAAGCTGAAACAAGAATAGTTACTTAAAACAGCACAATATTCAGTACATCATAATGAATGTTTTTTTTCCTCGTTTTCTAAAAAGAGCTTACCGTAAAGATCCGATTTCTAGCTTCATCCTAGTGGTAGGAGCGGTCGATGCAGTAATTGGGGGGGTATGGGAGAAGTCGACTTTACTGTCCTCTGGACTAGTGGTGGTTTTGCTCTCTGTAATTCTACGCTACTTGCAAACTCAAAAAGCCCAACCTTTAGTGACTGAAGAGCCTCCTAGACGATACCTTCCCCTGAGTCCGGTGCGATCACCCTTACCAAGATTGACTAATGATAAGCCTCGTTGAGAAAAACTATAATCACTAAAGCTTTGTGGTAAACATCTTTGTGACTGCTGAGAAATAATCTGAAAATTCTCTCCACGTTACAGGATGAGAATAAATAACTACTTAGATTTAGTTCTTAAATTATAATCAATGCCTCAAGATCAACAACATCCCCGGGAAAAAAAAGATCAAGAAGTGATCAATGTCCTTCTCCAAGAAGAAGCTAATCCTCACAATCTAGCAGAATTAGCTCGGTTGCGTATCCGCTACCATAATTTTCCAGGGGCTAGGCAGATCCAAAATGATCTAGATTTACTATTGCAACAATGGAAACTGACCGAGGAACAACTGTTCGAACAAACTCGTCTGTTCCACGAAACTCGTCAAGTTTATCAACGTATTACGGGCAAGAGTGCTCAGGATTGGAGTTGAAAGCGAAGGGGTGGGGTGAGTATCGCTAATTGTTAATCATCCACCATAGCTTAAATGAGGACGATAGTTTTGTGTTTAAATCTTACTTCTATAAGGTGTAAGGGTCAATTCTACATCTAAAGATAGGGAAATTTTTACTCCAAAATTCTCTATTCTCCATCGGAACAAAATAATGCAGGGAGCAAATTTTAAATCACAGAAGGAACAGGATTATTATCCACAATGTCTAATTCTACTCTTGGTAAGGGAATTTATAAAATTTTAGTATAAATAATTTTACTTACCACTCTTGGGAATTCATGTAGAATAAATTGCAATGTAACTCTTTTTAAATAACTGTCATAAAAATCTATTCGTTCAGCTAAGCCATGTACTTAATTTAGTAATTTTTTATCTTTTATCTTTGACTTTAGCCACCGCGAAAATCTGAGAATATTAAGTTTAACCTCTCGCACTGAGATATTATTCTGTTTTTGATTGAAGTAATGGTGTAAGGCTAGAGTCAAAATCTACACCTAACATACTATGCCTGAAATATCTTTAATAACCGTAGGGCTATGGAGCTCTAAAATTTCATACAGACTTACTCGTAAGCAATTTTGAGCCATTTTTGGAGTTAAAGTCTCTCCCTTCTAAAACCCTAAAGCTATGGATAGGGTAGCGGCGTTAACTTCAAAGACTCCTCACCAAAACAAATTACCCTCATCATAAGCATGAAAATAAACTAAATAATAATTAGGGTAATTAATATTATGATTAGCAATTTCTTATAATAAACTTTACTTAGATGATTTCTAATAGAATTAGAAAATCAATATAATACTGAGTTGTCCACTAAAGTACGTTTTTATATTATTTATAATAATTTTATTACTTTTCAATTCACAAACTATCTCAAAATTATTTTTTAATATAGCTGTTATGATTAATCCCTGCTAGATTTATCATTTTCATAAAAATTTTACGATTAATAAAATTACAATAAGTCACAGTTACAGTTAATTTTTTAACCTTGTCAGTTTTAACTATCCACACTCACTAATCCTAATGAGCCAATGATTATAGTTGCTGGGATAAAAAGTGAGATATTAAAACTTGAACTTAATAAGACTCGATAAAATCATAAAGGAAACAGCGAATGCCATCAAATTTGGTGAGGTTTGCTCTATTGTTTGAAGTTAGTTAATAGTAGCCTTGATTAAGTTAGCTAGGAACCATAACTAATTTTGGGCATAAGTTAAATAGGAGACACTAAAAGCACAGTGTTTCCTATTAATCCCCATAACCTAGTGAAGTCTAAATATCATAGGTATACAGCCAACAATAAATCAGTACTTCTGAGACTGCTGATTCTTCGTAATAAATATTCGTTTTTCTAACAAATAAGAAAATTTTTGTGTAGTTCTTTAAAACTATTCTAGTCTAGACTCTAATGTTGCAAGTATAATCTACGCAAAAAATATATGACACTTAATCTTTTAGTAAAAAAATTTAGTTTTTTTTACTAAAAATATTTAAATAGTAGTTAAGTGTAAAGTTCATATATAGAATCTCAAAGACAATACTAATTAGTTAGTAATTAGAAGATTTTTATCATTGGAAATAGGTTTATATTTACCAGATTTAATATTAAATATTTTTTGCAATAAAAAAGTTAATTATGATTAATAACTTTAATTCTTAAAGAGACACTTCTTCCTCAATGTGTCATTGACATTATCATTTATATCCTCTTTTTCCCTCTAAGAAATGACTCATTATTGTTACCAATTGGCAAAACATCCTGATGCCCTAATAGTTCTTAGATGAGATTATCGTCTGTGATGGAGATTTAGAAGGTATTACTATTAACCTTGTGGTTGCCGTTAAACAATGAATTGGTTATAGAGATTAACCAAACAACATCAAGTAGAAATTCACTAATAAACAATGTAAAAAGAACTGTCTCAAGAATATTTAATCTTTTCTATTCGTACTCTAATCCTGATAATTATACTTTAATCTTTAAATCAAAAAAAAATGAAAGACCTTTGGGCGTCTTACCTTGTTTCGACTCCAAAGGTCTTTTCATATCACTCTTACTCCTCACACACAACGCGAGTTTATCAAACTCAGCAATAATACTTGAGGAAAAATATGACAGTTTATTAATTGTCACAATTCAAGAACAGCTCAGAGATCTAAGTCTAGATGATTAATCCTCATTTTACAAGAAAAATTGGGTTAAAATAGAAGTTATCAAGGCATTTTTATTTTTTTCAGTTTAAAGATAGTTAATACGTGAAAAAGCACGTCATTACCCCTAGAATCATTTCAGTCGTAAATGAATAAAGAAAAATTCTGTATTAATTATGAAGGATATCTAACTATAATTTTAGGATATCGTGAGTTATGAGTTTAAGAATTCAGAAAAATTGAATACAGTTACCCACAACTTAACCATGAACTGGCAAAAAACGCTACACAAACTTCTTTATTGGTTAGTAGCAAGAGACTTAAGTTTAATAGTTGAATATTCTCAACTTTTTTTAGAAGGAACTTTAGTTATCTGTGTATTACTCAAAACTATTTCTCCCGCCGGTTATCATCTACTCATTTCATTATCAATATCTAGATTACGATCAGTTTTAATTATATCATAAATTAAGAGATTAAATCAATCTTCAAAAGAGTTGTTTATTCTTCTTTTATGATCTTTATTTTTTACTATTTCATCAGTTCTGAATATAATTAACTTACCATTTTTAACAGCTAAATCCTCTAATATTCTTCAATATTTTTTTGCTAGCAAAAGGTTTTAATTCTCCTTTAAAAGGAGCTTATACTATACTACCAACAGGTCGAGTACAAGTCTACGGAGCTTGTTATGATTATGCTAATGTTTTTTGTTTATATTATCTTCTTATTCATTCTTTTTGTAAGTTAAACTAGTCCAATTATCTCTATGATTAGAGATAGCAGTGTTATTAGGCTTTATAACCAATGTTATTAGAGTTTCTATAATGGCAATTATAGTGATATTTCCCGACAGAAAAACTTTGTAATACTGGCATAGAGATGCTAAAACATTATTTTTTTTATATCAGGATTAATATTTGGGATATTTTGTTGGTTATTCTATATACATACGAAAAACTTTACTTTTTACCCAGAATGAAGGGATTAATTTTGGATAGCTAATTTTAGTAAAAATTCTTAACTATGATTCACTTAAAAACATCCCTTATGTAGGAAAAGTCAAGGAAGATATTGAAGTATCTTATTGATTTAGCTTAATTCATCATGAAAATACTAATCGTAAGTATAAGATACAGAATTAAGTAAGTTGACTTTTATGAAGAAAGTTTCCTATATTATTGGAATAATTAGGGTGTCTGTTGCCTTTTTAATATGGAGTACTGGGGTTTTCATTTTTACTTTTCTAGTTTTTCCTGTTCAAGAAAATAAATCTGCGGAATTATCTTTAGAATTTTTCTCTTCGGTTCCCTTAGCTGAAGGATAGCTAGTAGCAGAAAATTTTCTAAAAAAATAAGGAAAGAGTTAACAATACAAGATAGTAACAATCAGAAAAATATAGAGATAAAAGCTAGTTATCGTCAATAATAATAGGGCAAACGTCAGTCGTCTGCTTTTAAAAAAAGCTTCTATTCCACCAGTCACTGTAGCAGTAAGGATGAAATGAGAAAAAACATAGGATTTTATGAAATATTCAAATATCACAAGAAAGCTTACTTAACCAGCTGTATTAATCGAACTGGAAAAAGTACTTTAAATTATGCACAATATACTCAAAATAATAACCATTAAGTATGGTTAGAACATACAACGAACTTTATTTTGGTTTGTTGGTTAAAAAAATTCATTTGAGACAGCTTCTTTGTGGACCTTAATTTCAAACTCTATAGCTTTCAATTTAAACTTTACTGCTTTAACAAAGACCTATAAAAACCTAGAAACAGTTTGGGTTAGATGGTATAGTCAGTGGAAACTCAAATTAGCTCTACTGAGCCTGAGATGATAAAAATCGGCTGAACTATAACATGACCCAATTTGACAATAAATTTTAACAACAAGCGACCTGTTGGAAATTTAAACAATTACTGAATGAGAGTTTGAAAATGTTGGTATCAGTGATCTTATGCTACCAGGTTCGGTAGAATATCGAAATTTAAAGACAAAAGAACTACAATAGAGAATATAAACCTAAGATTTTGTCGAGATATGGAAACAGCAGAATTAAAACGCGAAATTCAAGGGGTTAGCACGCGCCTGGGGAAAACTCAGGAATATCTTTGACTTACCTGCCCTACAAGCCAATATTCAAGACTTGGAAACCTTAGCTGCTCAACCTGAGTTTTGGGATAATCCTGAAATAGCCCAAATCACCTTACAAAGACTCAACGATTTCAAATCTAGTGTTGAGCAGTATCAAAAGTGGATAGATCAGTTAGAAGATACAAAAGTAATCGCTGAATTACTAGAGTTAGAAGAAGATACGAGTCTATCTAAAGAAGCAGAGAGAACCATTAGCAAACTTAACTGTGAACTTGATCGCTGGGAGTTACAACAGTTATTATCAGGTATTTATGATCCTAAAGGAGCTTTTTTGACTATCAATGCAGGGGCCGGTGGCACCGATGCTCAAGACTGGGCGCAAATGTTGTTGCGGATGTATACTCGTTGGGGAGAAAAACAAGGTTATAAAGTCCATCTGACTGAACTTTCTGAAGGAGATGAAGCCGGAATCAAGTCAGCGACTTTAGAGATAGAAGGACGCTATGCTTTTGGCTATCTCAAAGGAGAAAAAGGAACTCATCGATTGGTGAGAATTTCCCCTTTCAATGCTAATGGAAAGCGGCAAACCAGTTTTGCGGGAGTGGAAGTTATGCCAGCGTTAGAAGAACAAGATATTACTGTTGATATCCCAGAAAAAGATTTAGAAATTACCACCACTCGTTCTGGCGGGAAAGGAGGGCAAAACGTTAACAAGGTAGAAACGGCTGTTCGGGTAGTTCACCTACCCACTGGAATTGCAGTTCGTTGTACACAAGAACGTTCTCAACTCCAGAATAAAGAAAAAGCCCTCGCTCTGCTTAAAGCAAAATTATTGATTATTGCCCGAGAACAACGCGCTCAAGAAATTGCTGAAATTCGGGGAGATATCGTAGAAGCAGCTTGGGGCAATCAAATTCGCAATTATGTCTTTCATCCCTATCAAATGATTAAAGATGTGAGGACAAATGAAGAAACAACGGATATCAGTGGAGTTATGGATGGCAATCTCGATACTTTTATTGAAAGCTATCTGCGTCACGGGGGTCGTGACGAGGATTAATTGATGCTGATACTATCCTCCATCAGGGCAATATTTACCACTTTGGCTTGGTGGATAACCCCTGTATAGAATTTTCTTTGATAGCGATCTACTCTTGCTAAGAAACCATAATAACGGTTAAACCGTCAATAATCCTAACATAGCCAGCAGCGTAAGAAAGAGAAACATAAGTCATCCAATCACTATTCCTATTAAAGCAACAGCAGTGACTAGGTTTTTCAACAAACGTAAATAAAGATACTGAGACTAAAACTAATTAAGCAAAGAAGATACTAGGAAAGGTTTTCAAAAAATTCGCCCATGGGTTAGCCTAGCCAGTGTACAACAATTCCATCATTTACTCTATGGCAAAAAACTTATTTGAGCGTCAAGCTAACCAGTTAGTAAACTTTAGCCGTCTATGGGGTTATCAGGCTTGGTTAGTCTTTCTAGTCGTTTTTAGCTTTTGTGTTACCCTAATAATCTTTACAATTCAATCTCCAGTTCAGTCCCGTGACCACCCCTCAGAAATTCGGGGAGTGTGGCTAACGAATATTGATAGTGATGTGCTTTTTAGTCAAGAAAACCTGTCCGAAGCCATTACCACCCTCAGCCAATTCAATTTTAATACCATCTATCCCACCGTCTGGAATGGGGGTCATACCCTTTACCCATCTGAAGTTTCTCAACCTATTACTGGGACGAAACTAGACCCCGCAGAAGGGTTACAAGGACGGGATATTTTGCAAGAAATTGTTGATCAGGGACATAAAGCAAATATGGCAGTTATTCCTTGGTTTGAATTTGGTTTTATGGCCCCTGCGGACTCCCAACTTGCTAAAAATCATCCTCAATGGTTAACCCAACAAAAAAACGGTAATAGAATCTGGTTGGAAGGGAAAGTCCATGAACGGGTTTGGCTAAATCCTTTACATCCAGAAGTTCAAACCTTCATTACTAATTTAGTCACTGAAATTGTGAGTAAATATGAAGTAGATGGCATTCAATTTGATGATCATTTTGGTATCCCTTTTGATTTTGGTTATGATGATGTTACCGTCGCACTTTATCAAAAAGAACATCAAGGTAAATTACCTCCATCCCCACCAAAAAACCTAAAGGTAACTAATAACTGTACGATTAATAATCAAGTTTGGCAGGAATGGACAAGATGGCGAGCAGAAAAAATTACAAGTTATATGACCGAGCTATTTAAAGCTATTAAAGCCATCAATCCTAGTATTATTGTTTCTCTATCTCCTAACCCTCAACCATTCTCAGCTAACTGTTATTTACTCGATTGGAATCAATGGGAACGCCGAGGATTGATAGAAGAATTAGTCTTGCAAGTTTATCGTCCTAATCTCGGAGATTTTCAACGGGAATTAAGACGCCCCGAGGTTCAACAAGCTAAACAACATATTCCCTTTGGAATTGGAGTTCTTTCCGGTTTAAAAGATCGTCCAGTTCCCATAGAACGGATAATAAAGCAGGTAGAAACCGTTCGTCAAAAACAATTTTCTGGTATTTCCTTTTTCTTTTATGAAAGCTTATGGAATTTTGGCACAGAATCCCCCAAGGAGCGACAATCCAGTTATCAAAAATTGTTTCCAACTCAAGTAAGTAGGCCAGAAGCTTAAGGGGACAATTTAGGGTGTACTGTCTAAAGTCCCACTAAATGACCTATGACTCAACTCTTCGTCCTGACCTAAGATAGAGACATTTTCAGAAGATTTTTGGTAGGATCAAAGACTGCAAGAAAGTTAACACTAAAAGACAAGGAGATTTTCTATGGCTCGTAAATGTCAATTAACCGGAAAGCAAGCTAATAACGCTTTTGCTGTTTCCCATTCCCACCGTCGAACCAAAAAATTACAAGAAGCCAACTTACAATGGAAGCGAGTTTGGTGGAATGAGGGCAACCGTTGGGTTAGATTACGTTTGTCCACAAAAGCCATTAAAACTCTAGAAAAGAAAGGGTTACAAGCGATGGCTAAAGAAGCGGGGATTAACTTAAATAAACTTTAATTTCACACCCTATAGAGGAAAGTTTGGGGAAGATAGAGAAGATGGGAAGAAGTGAATTTAGTTAACAGCATGAGTAATAATGGATTATTTCGCATTCATTAAATTTAGTCTTTGCCCCTTATTCTTGATAAGACAGGGGAAACTCATCATGACTCAAACCTTAATTCCCGTCATCCTCGCTGGTGGTAAACCCAATCATGACTCAAGCTTTAATTCCTGTCATCCTCGCTGGTGGCAGAGGAGAGCGTTTTTGGCCTCTTAGTCGTCGTTATCGCCCCAAACAGTTCCTCTGTCTTGACAGTAGTGGACAGAGCTTATTACAATCAACTGTTGACCGTCTACTTCCCCTAGCCCAAAACTGGGATAATCTTTGGGTAATCACCTCGGCTGCCATTGCTGACGGAGTTCGAGAACAATTACCAGAGTTAGCTGAAAGAAACCTCTTGGTGGAAACTCAAGGAAGAGATACTGCCCCTGCCGTGGCCTGGGCTACTCTAAAAGTGGCTGAACGTTGTGGACTAGATGCAGTCATTGGCTTTTTTCCTGCTGATCATTTTATCGCTGATATTCAAGGGTTTGAAACAACTCTCAAAGCTTGTTCTCAGTTAGCTATGGCTAAAGATGCCATTGTCACTTTGGGCATAAAACCTAACTATCCCTCCACAGGTTATGGTTATATTGAACAAGGAGAAAAACAGGGCGGTTGTGAGGAGTTGCCAATCTATCGCGTCAGTCGCTTTACTGAAAAACCTGATCAAGAAACTGCTCAATCTTTTATTGCAACAGGAAAGTTTAGCTGGAATAGTGGGATGTTTATTTTTCGGGCAGAAGTCGTACTCAAAGAATTAGAAACCTATGCCCCTAAGATGATGCAATTATTGAAAGACAAAGGCGAAGCAGCTTATTCTGAATTAGAAAAGATAAGTATTGACTATGCTCTGATGGAAAAAACCCAGTTAGCTTACGTTTTACCAGCTCATTTTGTTTGGGATGATTTGGGAGACTGGAATTCTTTAGAAAGACTTACCAAAGGAAATAGGTCTAATGTAGATTTAGCTAATCACGTTCATTTAGATACCCAAGGGACGATCGTTTATTCGGGTGACAAAAACCACATTATTGCTACTATTGGATTAAAAGATCTGGTGATTGTGCACGACGGTAATGTTACCCTAGTGATCAATAAAGAACGCACTCAAGACATCAAAAAACTATTAGAGTTATTGCAAGCTGACGAACAATTAAAAAAGTATTTGTAAATACCGGTATTGGATAGAATAATCATGAATCATTCCATTCCCTAACAGAAACAAATTAGGGATTATGAATGCTGGTTCTTCCAGACTTTGAATACGATTAGTTTATAACTAACAACTTCTAAAATTTTTATTCTGAACCATACGCTATAACCCCAAAAACTCCCAATTCTTACTCATTGTGATGTTATCGTAGCTAATCGGGAAAAAATTTAATGTTTTCTTTAACTCAAACCAGTGCACGTCAACGGGAAATTATCGAAGTAGTCCTCAGTAATGGGTGGGACTATATGCGGGGGTTATTGACATTGGGAAAAGTTGATAACCCTCAGATTCCCCCACCTGAGGTTCTACGAAATATTCTAGTAGAATTAGGTCCATTTTATGTAAAATTAGGACAAATTCTTAGTACTCGTCCTGATATTCTTTCTCCCAGCTATATCAAAGTGTTAACTGCTTTACAGGCTAATGTTCCCCCTGTGTGTTGGGCTGAGATTGAGGAGCTGCTTTTACAAGAATTACAACAACCTCTAGAGAATGTATTTGAAACCATTAATCATGAGCCAATTGCAGCCGGTTCTATTGGTCAAATTCATCGGGGCACTTTAATCAAAGGAACCGAAGTAGCGATTAAAATTCAAAGACCAGGAATCGATAAAATTGTTGCCCAAGATATTGCTTTAATTCAGGGAATTGCTGAGCTAGTTTCTTTTACGGAGTTTGGACAAAATTATGACATTGTTAAATTAACAGACGAGTTTGCTCAAGCTATTAAGTCGGAACTAGATTTTACCCAAGAGGGACGCTACACTGAGCGCATTAGCCGGAATTTAGCAACAGGTAGCTGGTTTGATCCTAAAGATTTAGTCGTTCCCCAAGTTTATTGGGAAGTTAGCACAAAAAAGATCCTAGTCTTGGAATGGTTAAATGGTCAACCCATCCTTAATGCAGATCTCAGTATATCTCCTAGTCGGAAATCTGTTGAGAAGCGGAAACAAGAGATAACAACCCTACTATTTAGAGCTTTTTTTCAACAGCTTTATATTGATGGGTTTTTCCATGCTGACCCTCATCCAGGAAATATTTTTTACCTAGATGATGGCAGGGTTGCCATCATTGATTGTGGTATGGTGGGGCGACTTGATCCTCGAACTCAACAAATCTTAACAAAACTCTTATTAGCAATTTTTGACTTGGATGCCCAAAGTTGTACTCAGCTAACGATTGAGTTATCGGAGTCAGGACAACCTGTTAGTTTAGAAAAATTAAAAACAGATTATGAAAGAATCTTACGAAAGTATTATGATTTAAGCATTGCTCAATTGAACTTTAGTGAAGTGGTTTATGAAATTATACAAATTGCTCGACAAAATAAAATAAAAGTTCCTGGAAACTTGGGATTATATGCTAAGTGCCTAGCCAATCTAGAAGGGACAGCCAGACAATTTAATCCTTCAGTCAACTTGTTTGATGAAATAAAACCATTAATGACTGATTTATTTCGTCGTCAATTAGTAGGAGATACCCCATTACAAACTAATTTAAGAACTATTTTAGATTTAAAATCTATTTATTTGAAAACTCCTCGGCAAATCGAGATACTATTAAATCGCTTATCTTCAGAAACTTTACAATGGAATTTGCGCCTAAAAGAATTAGATCCTCTACGCCGTAGTGTTGATGCTTCTGCTAACCGTCTATCTTTTAGTATCGTTTTAGGTTCATTAATTGTAGGAGCAGCCATTATTTCTAATGGGTCTAAAACTCAACAATTATCTACGATTAGTGTAGCTTTATTTGCCGCAGCAAGTTTATTAGGAGTGTGGTTACTTATTAGTATTTTAAGATCAGGACGTTTAAAGTAAATGTTTTTTTATTTAGAAAACTTTTTATTAAATAGATAATAAGCTGTAGTACAAGTTAAGTAGTAATTAGTTACCATCTTTAATGTAAAAATATTTAATCATGTATACACGATTAAACACCGTGAAAAGAATTTTTCATAGGTAGGTACGGTTTACTATGATAAATTCAACTTTCTAAGCCAATGCTTGTAAAAATTTTAATAAATCTAATAATTTATTACCTAACTATTAAAATTTTTCTACCAATTTAAAAATTATATAGACAGTTAAGCAACTACAGAACTGTATATCAATTCCATTTTTATTTTTAGCCATGAGTTCATCTAAGTTTGAGTGCACTTTTAAAGATTTTTATAAAATTAGAATTGCAAAATGATGACAACAAATTTCTGTATCTTGATGCGCATTTACCAGTAATATTTAACAATACGTGGCGTATATACTGTTTTTCCTTGATTTATTTCAGCTTCTGAAAGTTAGAGACTAGTCTATATTTTTCTGTCTATATTTTTCTCTTTTTTTTATATCATAAAAATTTATAACTCTAGCCTCTGAGTAAATAGCCTTAAAAAAACAAAATCTAAATCATATTAATCTTTAAAACCCTTTCGGTAGTTGCATAAGTTTTTATTTAATTAAATCCTCTTTCTGTTATACTTCGTTCTGAAATACAAATTAGTAGAAAAAATAAGTATAATTTTTTTGTTTCCATTATTTCTGTTTTGCTTTAACTAAACTACTTGTATGCACTAAATTATTATCAATAATAATTACCGTATCTATTCCTTCATGTTTATAGTATTTTCCTCTCTATTTAAAATTTTTATAAAATTTTTTATAATTAAGTTAATTTTTTATTTAAAGTGATAAAAGTTTTTATTAAGTTCGTATACTTCTATTATATTTAGTTATTTTTTTACTTATTGGGTAATTAGATATTTTTTCTGCTTAAATAATTTTTAAATAATTTATTTAAAAATTGTATTTTGTTAAAAACAATAAATTGACCTAATATAAAATTTATTTATCTTTCTTTCCTCCTGTATTAAAGATGATATTTTTGCTTTTATTCTTTTTTTAAAAATTAGATATAAGTTAACTTTTAATTATTTTGGCTAGTTTTTTAGGCATGCCGGTGTCTAAAAATAGCTTTTTAGAAACTTTAAAAAACTATTTTAATTCATCTCTTTACTTATTTTTTCTTTCTTAATTGAATATTTCCTGTTTTCTAAAACAAATAACTACATATTGCTGTTGATTCTTAAAAAGAAAGACTAATTTTTAGAATTAAGTAACTATTTACCATTTATCACAATGTATTTGTACAAAATAAATCTGTATTTCTTCTGATAAAAAAACTTACTCTTTATAGTTAACACAATCTCTTTTTAAAGAAACAATCTTCGATTTATTAGTTTTTTTTATGCTTAAATTTTTTATTTTCCTTTTAAAGAGTTTTTAGATTGTAACAATCTCTTACTTTGCTGATTTTATAGGAGATTGATAATACAATAATTACTTTCTGATAATTCTTGAATAAGTTTTTTTAATAAACTTCGTGAAAATTAATGTAGTTAAAAGTTTGTTTTTTTCAAAATTTTCTCTCTCAGATTTAATAAATTAAGATTTTTTTGTCTTCTGTTCTTAACATTTAATACTTCTGCTTATAATGATTGATATAACAAATTACTGTTACTCACTAGCGAGAATACTTCCATTGCTTTTAGTATTTACTTTATGAATATCCTCTTATTGATTTTTTTTGAAAAAAAGAGAAAATATGATATTAAGTTAGTAATCAATAGTTATTGGCGTTTTATTTAGACTGGAATTATGAATTTAAATCGCCGTCAATTCTTGATTGCCAGTGGAAGTTTATGTGGGTTAAGAATTGCTACTTCAACGCATCCAGGATTGAGAAGTGAGAATACAAACTTTCAACTTCCATCTACCCCCATTCAAAAATCCAAAAATTCCCCTATTTCTTACCCTTTGGCCGTTGCCCCCCCAGGATTATTTGCTCCTGTACGAGGAAACACCAGAATTGTTGTTATTAGCGATCTTAATAGTCAATATGGGTCTACCATTTATGAATCAGAAGTTAAACAAGCAATCACTCTTATTCCAGGGTGGAAACCTAACTTAGTATTGTGCGGGGGGGATATGATTGCTGGACAAAAAAGATCCCTTACCACAAACCAAATTCAAGCCATGTGGTCAGCTTTTGATACTAATATCAGTGGCCCTTTACGTCATTTTAAGATTCCCTTTGGGTTTACCATGGGTAACCATGATGGATCAGGAGCAATTTATCAAGGAAGATATACTTTTGCATTTGAAAGAGAATTAGCTTCAAATTATTGGAATAAACCGACCCATAATCCAGGATTAAACTTTATTGATCGGGTTAATTTTCCTTTTTATTACAGTTTTATTCAAAATGATATTTTCTATCTAGTTTTGGATGCTTCCACCCATATTATCTCCTCTGAACAGTTAACCTGGATAAAAAAAAGTTTAGCAAGTTCCACAGCGCAAAAAGCAAGATTAAGACTGGTTATTGGTCATCTCCCTCTTTATCCTATAGCCGTAGGACGGAATAATGTAGGAAATTTTTTAAGTGAGGGGGAAACATTACAGTTAGTGTTAGAACGCTATAAAGTTCATACTTATATTAGTGGACATCATCACGCCTATTATCCAGGAAAAAAAGACCGATTAGAATTACTTCATATCGGTGTGTTGGGAGCAGGTCCCAGGAAGTTACTAAACAGTAATATTATTCCCAGCAAAACTTTAACAGTAGTTGATATTGATCTAAATTCTCAGACTACCGATTATACGACTTATGATATGAAGACTCTGGAAGTTATCGATATTAAAACGTTGCCTAAATTTATTGGGAAAGTGCGGCGAAAAGATCTTAATGGTTGACTCAAATTCTTGACAGGAGATAAACAATTGACGAAGAGGTCAATTTGATTGACTTTTCCTAAGTAAAATCCATCGTTATACTAATTTTACATTGAACTCATCATTATTAAAAGTCCATCGTTTCAATTCTTCTGACTCAAAACGAGGCAATAAATCAAAAGTCTCTCGTAACACATCATCAACGGCTTTATATGCAATCTGTACTCCACCGTCAAAGATAACCTCCCCTTGTTGGTTAACAATCACAGTTTTAAGGATTCTACCATAATAAGAGAACCCTGGTTCTTGAGAAGAAAAATCCTCTTTAGGAAGAATGGGATCGACATTGATTAGATGAGATATTAACAACCCTGTTATAAAATTGCTGCATTCGAGAAACAATAATGGCAAATTGCTCACAATCTTGATTGTCATCAAGACAAAAAATTAAAACTGTGGGCATTTACCGTTTCAAACTATCAGTTAAGCTTAATCTTGTTGGATCCAGAGAACTGTTCCCTGCATAGACAACAAAAATATTGCCGCCAAAAAATCATAATCGATATTTACCCAAGCTGTAGAGATTTCCCTGGTTCCTAAAATTACTTACTTCCATAGTTATGACAAGGATGAAACAGATTTTAATCTGATTGTTCCACCAGCAATTTCCTATTAGTCGTGATAAACGCCATGGTTATTAAAAACCTTCATTTTTATGTTTAGTTAAAATAAAGTCACAAAAAATATTCTAAGAAATCTTGTGACTCAGCAGCCAACTACAGCACAATCAACCTATCGAAAAATTTCCATACAGACAAAGTTTGCCAATAGCTACTATGCTATTTTAGGACTTTATCCGTCTGCTTCTGCCGTCGAAATTCGGAGGGCTTATCGGGAGTTGAGTAAACGTTACCATCCGGATACCACGGACTTACCCCCAGAAGTAGCTACAAAGCAATTCCAAAAGCTTAACGAAGCCTATGGAACTCTAAGTAATCCTGAAAAACGATCACTCTACGATCTGCAAATTGGTTATTCTCGTCAGAATGTGATTCAAACTCTCGATGAGAGTCCCAAACAAAAGGTTTTAGGAACTTCTCCATGGCGAAATTCAGCTTATTTTGATTCAAGTAATCGTCCTTTGTCAGCCGGAGAAATTTTCGTTCTGTTTATTTTAGGATTAACTTTTGTAGTATGTATAATCTTGGCGATCGCTATTAGTCTCTTTAGAGGAAATCAAATTTTTTCTTTTACTGCAGTCTTTCCTTAACAACCTACTTCTTAAATAAGGAATAATAAAGTGGCTTGACTACTGACAGACTGAATTAGTGGACTTATCGAATTTCTAGATGAGTGACTTCATTATGACATTACCTCCTCTTGAGACTCTTCTTTATAACCATCTTCTTCCTAAGATTAACAAATAGCTTGTCGAAATCTAGGCTAATCTTGAATAATTAACAGTTTGCTCTCCTAATCCTAAAGCAGAAACCGTAGATGAAGAGATTACACGAACTTTTAAATACTCTCTAAGTCGCTAAGGGCTTGAATCAGCTGTTTGTTCAAATTCTCTAGATATCTTCAATAGTGATCTTTTTTTTCAAAACGAGACGAAGTGACTCATTTACTAATAAAATAAGAGTAAGGGGCCTGCTGTCCTTCCAAGAACTGCAAGCCACGGTTTGATGTTGTTACCTTGATTGAAGTAGTAAGCGTTGTTTAGTTTAGCCTCTAAACGACGCTATTTTTTATTTGGCTAAGTCTAGAAAAACTGAATGGATTAACATTAATTTTATTCCTCATAATCATCAAGTTCACCAAGTTGTCTGAGATGGATATGCTTCCGCCCTAAGGTAATTTCGAATTCGTCCCCTGGTTGTAGACCCATTTTTTTTGTGTAAGCTGAACCAATCAAAAGATTACCATTGGATTGCACACTAATTCTATAACTAGCTGAACGTCCGCCTCTTCCCTGCCCTTCCGAAGAGCTATCTAATTCAATTCCTTCCGCGTCAATTAAGGCGTTAAGAAATTTCATCATGTTGACTCGTTCTATACCATTTTTAGTTTGGGTATAGTAGCCACAAGCTCTAGCTTTTTCTTCTTTACCGAGGTTACCTAGCGCTTTAACTTTTTCGACTAATGCTGTACCGGTCAGGGGTGTATCTTGACTCATTAACTTAAACAGTAACTAAATGAATAATATGGTTGACAGATTAGAGATCTAAGATGACACCGAGCAACTCAAAAAGTGCCACGATTGCTAACTATCTCCCCCTCTATTTTACACACAACAAGTAAACTTTATCTACCATCTGACCAGATCAATAATAATCTATTGCTCTCGATCTTTAAATAAGAATCATCTACAGAATTTACAAATATTTGAGTCTCAGGGTTTTTGTTGAGAATAACGTGTTATAAAATCAACAACACACCCTTTAACAGTGCCTTATAGTCTACTCAAAACTAAGGTAACAAACTAACCAAATGAAGTTAACAACTCGCGGTCATTATAGCGTTAAAGCTTTGCTGGATCTTAGCTTACAGCCTAACTATGGTCCAACTTCAGTAAAAGCGATAGCAAGACGACAAGATTTACCAGCTCCTTACTTAGAAAAATTACTAATTGAAATGCGTCATTCTGGGCTAGTTAAGTCAGTACGTGGTTCTCAAGGAGGCTATCAATTGGCCTGTCAACCTAATCAAATTTCCCTAGGACAAATTCTGGATGCAGTTGAAGAAAAAAACCAACCTTTGTCAGGTTATCAGCCCGATCTTACTCAGGGATCAGATTGGGTTGCATTTAGTTTATGGAAGCGGCTTCATGAGAAACTTAAAGAGGCACTTTACAAGATTACTCTTGCTGATCTTTATTATGATGCTCGCAGTTGGCAAGCTTCTCAAGGAGAAGCAACAAGTTTTGTGGTATAAGAGACTAATACTTAATATCTAAAAACCAATTAAGTCACTATAAAACTTGATGTTATTTTTGTCTGCTAAGCTTATGTGTCACTATTAAGTAGTATTTTTCTTGATTAAAATCAAATAATTTTAATCAAGAAAAAATATTGATAAATCAAGTTTTTTTATAAACGATTTAGTGAAAATAATTTAGATAAAAAATTTAATAAAACTATAAACTTTAATAACCTCACTAAAAAAATAATTTTAACTAAAAAATAATCAGATTATGAAGACAAATCTAGAAGCAATTATTTTAGGGATAGCTGCCATAATTGATTATGGAATAGGCGATCCTGAGGAGTGGTGGCATCCCGTACAAGGGATAGGATGTGCTATCTCAAGGTTAAGTAGAGTTGCAATCATCACTTGTCAAAGAAAATGGCAACGTCGCTGGTGCGGAATTATCCTAGGGTTAGGGATAATTCTTAGTAGTGGAACTACTAGTTGGATAATCGTTCACCTGGCTAAAAATATTCATTTTTTACTAGGAATTGTAGTCCAAAGCATTCTCCTAGCAAGTTGTTTTGCAACCAGAAGTTTATGGTTTGCAGCTGAAGCAGTTCTTTCTTCTTTAGTCAAAGGAAATATCGTAGTTACGCGTACTCAACTTAGTCAATATGTAGGAAGGGATACAGATAATCTCTCAGAAGAAGAAATCCTACGCGCTGTCCTAGAAACGGTCTCAGAAAATGCTGTCGATGGGGTAACAAGCCCGTTATTTTATGCAATCGTTGGGGCATTTTTTCCAGGAATTGGATTGGTCCCTTTTGCCTTAAGTTATAAAGCAGTTAGTACCCTTGATTCAATGATTGGTTATCAAAAAGATCCCTTTAAAGATCTAGGCTGGTTTAGTGCAAAGTTGGAGGATTATTTAACTTGGTTTCCCTGTCGTTTGACCGTATTAACCCTAGCCTTAATATCAGGAAAACCCCTAGCTGTATTATCAATTTGTCGTCGGGATGCTCCCAACGATCCCAGTCCCAATTCTGGTTGGAGTGAGTGTATTTACGCAGCTATTTTAGGAGTTCAATTAGGGGGGACCAATACTTACCAAAGCAAATTAGAACACAAGCCATTATTAGGAGATTCCCTAAATCCGATCACCCCAACAATTATCTATCAAGCTTTACAATTAACTCAGATTTGTTTTCTTTTGTGGTTGGGATTAGGGATAGTGAGCTTATTTTGTTTAACAAATTTAACACTTTCTTGACCTTACTACGAACCCCTATTCCTAAATCGTTAGTTCTCTGTTTCCTGAAGTTTACTCGGCTATTCCCGCTGTGTTGTATTCAACTTGATTGCACTTCAGCCAAAGCTTTTATTAATTGTTGGTTTTCAGCATCGGTTCTCACTGCTACCCGAAAATAGCTGTCACCTAATCCAGAGAAATTTAGACAATCACGGATCAAAATCCGATATTTTTTTAACAATTTCTGTTGTACCTGGGAACTAGGAACTTGAGTTTTCACTAACAAAAAATTAGCAGCACTGGGGAAGGCTTGCAATCCCTTGAGGTTTAATAATCCTCTCAATAAACCTTTTTTGCTAGCAACTAACCAAGACCAAGTTTGCTGTTGAAACTCATGATCATTGATTACTGCCTCTCCCACGGCTGCCGCTAAGTTATTAACAGACCAAGGATCTCGCCATAATTGCCATCGTTGAAGACGATGAGGATGGGCGATTGCGTATCCTAATCGAAGTCCAGGAATACTATAAAATTTGGTGAGTGATCGTACAATCACCAAATTTGGATAATCGCCCACCATCGGAATTAGGCTTTGTTGCTCATGAGGCGGTAAAAAGTCCATAAAGGCCTCATCAACCACCACTAAAGCAAATTTTTCAAGTAAGGGTAATAAAATATCCTTATGAAACAACTTCCCTGTGGGATTATGGGGATTGTTAATGATCACTCCGCTTGATTGGGGGTCAACAGGGTCTAAGTTCAGAGAACAAGTTTTGCTTTCCCAAGAGAAGGAACAAGACTTTACCTTAGCACCAAATCCTTGTAGAGCGCGCCAATAGTCCCAAAAACAGGGAACTATTAAGTAAGTGAGTTTTAGATTAGCTAACTCCCGACCTGCCCAGGTTAATAATTCGGCTGCCCCATTACCGGGAAAAATCCAATCAGGTGAAATGTTATGCAATTGTCCTAAGGCTGATCGCAATCGAAGATAATGGGGATCAGGATAATGGGCAACAGCGGTTACTCCCTGCTGAAGAGCGGTGATCGCACTGTTGGGAGGTCCTAAAGGATTAATACTAGCAGAAAAATCTATAATAGAGGTGACTGGGCAGCCTGCTTCATTCGCTGCCCAGGTTAAGTTTCCTCCATGAATAGGCCGTTTCATCCTAACGGAATAACACTTATAACTTGGGTGCAACTTTTTCCTTAAATAGTTTCCCAGCAGAAAATGCCGGAACCCTTGTCGCAGGAATTAACATTTTTTCGTTCGTTTTTGGGTTACGCCCTTCACGAGCTTTGCGATCACGCACCTCAAAGGAGCCAAAACCAACAAGAGTGACTTTATCGTCCCCGGAAACTGCTTCCATGATGGTATCAATGGTAGCCGAGATAACTGCCTCGGCCTGTTTTTTGGTGACATCGGCTCTATCTGCTACTGCGTCAATTAATTCGCCTTTATTCATTACGAGAATCTCCCTTTGTTCTTAATTTGATGGTTTTTAGGATAAATTTCTCCAGTGACATCTTGCCATGGGAAATTTTTCTAAGGAGCCAATTAGAGAAATGCTAGTTTGGGGAAATCCCCCAAATCCTCATAGGCTAGATGTTTCACTGCATTATTCTAAGCTTTATTTGTCTTCTTTGGGATCGCTTAAACCTTTAATTTCTGTAGATTTTGTTGGCTTTTCTGAAAATTTGTTCCCTAAACTTGCCCCTTGTGTATTGAAGTATCCGAGAGAAAACTAGCAGTAACGGAGTGAGAGTTTAAGTAATTAGATAGTAAACTAATATAAAAAATTTGAAAAATTAAAACTCAATAGATTTTACGCAAGTAGCTTTCAATAAATGTCAAAAAAGTAAATTATTTTATATCTTTATATTTAAGTAATTAAAGTTAAATCCATATTGCTTTAGTTTATATTAAATATAATATCTATTTTGAACAAGACCTTATTTGACGAAATAACTAAATCAGGTTTATCTTAAAACATACTTTCAGCAATTTTGTAAGTCTTATTTAATGCCCTTCCCTTCTATTCGATTTAGTTATAAACTATAAGTTAGTAGAAAACTATAGATATAATTTTTTTTCTTATTAGTTTAGTTAAAGTTAAACTAAACTAATCGTGCTTACCTAGTAACTATCAAGAGCAATTGCCGTATCTGTTCCTTTACCTTTGCAGTATTTTTTATATTTGTTTGCTTTTTTGATTTCTTCTTTGGAAAATAGAGTAATTTTTGAATAAAATTTTTAAGATATTAATACTAATTATATATTATAGGCTTGATACAATTAGAAGTGTTTATTTGTTACGAGAACTATTTAAAATATTTTATCTTCTATTCTTTACCAAGTTTTTTTATTCTACTTTTCAGAAAATTCTATAATTTTTATATTCCTTGAATAACCTATTTAGGAACTATTTTCCTAATTATATTCTCTGATAGATTGATACAATTTAGGATTTTTGTAGATTTTGACATAATACTTTTACTGTTATTTTTATTTTGGATAAAATTTTTAGCTCGTGAGTTAAATTCGATGATTTTAGTTATTCTAATTATTTTAGCTAAATCTTTAGGCAGTCTGCCATGTAGTAATTGATGAGCACTTTTTTTACTTTTTTTTAAAAGTATATTTATTTGTAACTGTTTATATTTTAATTTTGGCAATATAATTCCCGTAAAACTGTTTGAGAAGTTTTAAAAAATTGACAGAAGTTCATGAAAAATTGGGCTTTTGAATAATAACTAAGAGCTCGAACTGTGTAGTATTCACATAAAAACAAGTTATCATGAACGGTTATCATAGACGACAATAGAGAAGAGTCATGTCTGTAAAGAACAAACAGAGAGATGGAGGACTGACTGTTCTGAGATACGAAGGCTCAGAACAGACATCCTCTTAGAAAATATAATGGTGAAGAGTCGGTCGGTCCTAGAGAGTAACAGCAAAGTCGAACGACGAAAACCGTTATTTAGTCAAGAAGATTAGACAGGAATAATCTCCGGCGGTTGTAGTGTAAGTACAAGTGGTCAGAGTGTCAAAAGCTCAGATTTTAATTACAATGATTTCCATGGCTGATCAAACCTATCTTTCTCCAGAACAATATCAGAAAAAAATGCAGCGACGTAAGGAGGCACAAGCACAACGTCTGGCCAAGATGTCTGATGAAAAAGGACTTGTTATTGTTAATACTGGTAATGGAAAAGGCAAAACCACAGCCGCTTTAGGAATGGTTATAAGATCCCTTGGCCACGGGTTCCGAGTGGCTGTCGTCCAATTTATTAAAGGAGCTTGGGAACCTGCAGAAAAAGAGGTATTAAGTCAGTGGGGGGAACGACTGGAATTTTATGCTATGGGGGAAGGATTTACATGGGAAACCCAGGATCAAGAACGAGATATCGAAAATGTCCAAGTTGCCT
The DNA here is from genome assembly GCF_003574135.1 of cyanobacterium endosymbiont of Rhopalodia gibberula. GTDB lineage: Bacteria > Cyanobacteriota > Cyanobacteriia > Cyanobacteriales > Microcystaceae > Rippkaea. Next base: position 1,190,984 of record NZ_AP018341.1, read on the forward strand.
GGGAAAAAGGGTTGTCTTTTATTTGTAACAAAAAGTATCGATTAGTGTTACTCGATGAAATTAATGTTGCCTTAAAATTGGGCTATCTCAATGTAGATACGGTTTTAGAAGGACTGTCCCAAAAACCGAACACCACTCATGTCATATTGACAGGACGAGGTGCACCACCCCCATTAATAGAAAGAGCGGACTTAGTGACGGAAATGACCTTGATTAAGCATCCTTTCAAAGAACAAGGGATTAAAGCTCAACCGGGAATTGAATTTTAGTCAATTTGAAGATAAACAAGCATCTAGAATACGTTGGTCGTTGTCACTGAGATTACTAAGACGATGATATCCCTCTAACGTGATTTCTGAAGCTCGTCTGCTGTTGGTGGCTACTGGAGAGACAACTTGTAAGCCGATGGCATAATTGTATTTTATGCCATCGTGAGGATCGACAATAGAAAGATTTATTTGACGACTATCAAAACTACCTGAAAAACAGTTAAATTCTGATCTCGGCATATAGAATGCTCCAATAACTTCCCCTTTTTGAACTTTAAAGACTAAATATTCTTGTCCCATAGTTTCTGGTTCTGGTGATCGCCCATACAGATAAACCCCGTTAGCTAAGCCACTAGTTCGCGTTAAGGAAACTTCTTCGGACGGACTCTCTTGACTATGAGATGAATTTTCTTCAGCTGCATATACAAAATGATCACTAATTGTCCCTGAGCTAATGAGCAGACTCAGAAGTACTATAGATAACAATCGGAGATGTGTGAGTGAAAATAAGAGTGTTGGAACAAAAGACATTTGATTTCCCTGAACATATGAACTGATATCAATTACAAGAAATGTACTCATTTAAGCTAATGTCAAAACCGGGAGGAAGTCCTCATTGGGGACGATCCTTTGTGCCATTAGATAATGCTGTTGAACTCGTTGTCTCCAAATATGCTCAACTGAACTATTTTTCCAAAAAAAAACAGAATTGATAGAAACACAACATCTGCTCGGTTCAACTTGTTTTTAAAGCAATTATTTAACTGTCCCACAAAACACTGCTGGGAGCTGACGTTAACTAGCTCAAAAAAGTTTCCCCACTACCATTTTCATTGTGCAGTAGTTTTCTAAAATAGGAGAACTTTTTTCTTAAGTTTTAATAAATGAATAAATGATCAACAAATGGACAAGATTTTGATTAACAACACAATTAATTGTTATCAAATAATTTTCTTTACGTAAAAAATGCGATCGTTGAGAAGACGATCGCTTTAATCTATTTAAGCTGATGTTTGTAGAATACCCAATGACTAGGAATTGATTTAACTAGCTGCCAAGTATTCCTTAACATTTGCTTTACTCCTACGTAAGTGGACTAAGGCTTGATGTTCTAACTGACGAACTCTTTCACGACTAATATTGAGCTTTTTACCAATTTTAGCTAGGGATAGTTCTTTCCCATCCTCTAACCCAAAGCGCAAAGTAAGGATCATATGTTGCTGTGGAGTTAATTCCTTCATTAAGTTTCTCAAGTCTTGGCGTAGTAACTCTTGGGTAATGTAGTTGTCAGGAGAAACACCTTGATCTTCTAGAAGTTCTAAAAGTTCTGTGTCTTGATTATCCCCGACTCTGACATCTAGAGAAATAGGTTGACGCGCTATACTTAAACACTCCCGAATTTGGGAAGCTTCTAGATTTAAAACTTCACCAATTTCGGTAGGGGTAGCATTGCGACCTAATTTTTGAGATAGTTCTCGTTGGATTTTCTTGATTTTGTTAAGTTTTTCGGTAATGTGAATAGGCAGACGAATAGTGCGAGCCTGTTGGGCGATTGCTCGAGTAATTGCTTGACGAATCCACCAGTAAGCGTAGGTAGAGAACTTATAGCCTTTGGTTGGATCGAATTTCTCAACTCCTCGCTCCAATCCTAAACTTCCTTCTTGGATAAGGTCGAGAAACTCCATGTTGCGCTTTTGATACTTCTTGGCAATGGCAACCACTAGACGCAAGTTAGCTTCAATCATTTTACGCTTTACCCGATTCCCCTGGTCAATAGTTTTCTTTAGGTCTACTTGGCTAAGGTTGACAGCTTTAGCCCATTCTTTAAGACTTGGTTCTTGTCCTAAGTTTTGAGTAAGTCGCTCTTTTATTTCCAACAGAGACATCATTCTTTGTACTTGTTTCCCATATATAATCTCCTGCTCATGGGTTAACAGAGGTACCCGCCCAATCTCATGCAGATAAGTCCGCACCATATCTGCTGAGTACATAGGCTGTTTCGTTTTTGAGTTGACATTAGCAGTGGGCATTGGTACGTTATGGCTCCTTGAAACCTGCTTCAAAGTCTTTCACTATACTTTAGTGTTTTCCCAGAAATTGAGTAGATGCACACAAATGCACTAGAAAAAACAATCAAAGCGTAGTCGATACGACTTTGATCTTACTCCATATTAGCTCATCTATTTAGATGATGGCAATTATCGAAAGGTTTATCCTTGATTTAGGGAGATAGAGTGATTTAAACCACTTCTAGTAAAGATTGTAGCTATTCCTTGAAAAGTAAACTTTAGGACTCTATTCACTATAGTTACGTGAAAATAAATATGACGAGAGATTGAAGTTTAGGGAATTTCATAACATAACAACAGCTACATCCTTGTAAAAGCTATTGTACAAAATCATTAATTAAAATGATTAACGACAAATAAACCTTAGATATTAATTTATATAACTTATGATAAATATATCAATCTTAATATGCTTAATAATTATTGCTCAAAAATTCTTTGAAAAGCTTTATTAACAATGATTTTAAATAATTACTTGTTATCAACAGAAGATGAAACAAAAGTTAGTGAAACCAATTGATAGAATTTTACTTCGTAAGCGTTCTTGGATTGAAACGATTAACGGCAAACACTTAAACATCTCTCAAAATTCAATTTGAGAGATGTTTAAGTGTTTGAGACTGTTCTGTTCAGTTTTTGTGCTCGACTGATTACTTATTACCTATTTACCTTAAAAATTTTCTCTCAATTGAGGTTTAAAAGTGAAGTTAGCCTTGCCCCTTGGTATATTTGAACGAAAATTGTAGTCTTAACTATTGGCGGTTACCATTTCGGAGTTGGATAATCGTCAGCCTTGTTGTGTTTTGACTTAGATATTGAGAATAACAAAAGTGTTTTTAAATCTCGCCTAACTTATGTACTCAATCAAATGATATGATTCAAAAAGGGTTTATCCCGTGGGGCTGTGGCTCAGTAGGATAGAGCAAGCGCCTCCTGAAGTATCGGGCATCATGGACGGAAACGCCATAGATGGATGTGGTCAAATTCAAGGAAGCCTAAGTCTTCTTAAGGATAAGGTAATCTTGAGCCAAGCTCTACGTCCCTGGTAGAGAAGGTGCAGAGACTGGTTGTAGCTCGCCAAAGGGAAACAAAGGCAGTAGGGCTAATAATGTCTACAACATAACGGCCACCACCTAAGGACATCAGGTCTAGGGTGAAGGAATAGTCCAGAGAGTGGGGAAACTCACACCAATCTGAAGCGCTAGGTCGCCGGTTCAAATCCGGCCAGTCCCGTTAATCTGTCAGCAAGTCTCTATGAAACGGTAACTAGAGAAAGCATAATATAATGTTAGCTTTGAGCCTCATCCATAACTGAGTACTTAAATCTATAAACTTCTTGGTTTAAGTCAGATAGAGGTCACAAACATCGATGGTTTATGGCTTATGATTGACTTTGCTGTGAGTTGTTGTGAAAGTCTAATGACTTTAAATAGCGTTTCTCACGAAGGAAAAGATTGAAGTAGACCCTAATTTATTTTCTGTTGTATAAAATTAAAAAAACTTTGTATTTCATTAGAATGCTTTACGACTATCCCAATTAGTTCGATAGTTCCATTATTGTGTTCATGTTATTAAAAACTAATCCCAAAAAACACCGTGTAAAAGTCCTTTCATCTCGTCGGAGGTGTAGATTGTTACCTCTAATTTCTCTGGTAGGTATTAGTCTGTGGGCCGGTTGTAAAGAATTACAGAGTTATATGGTACAACCTGAAGCAATTTTTGTTTTGGGAGGACATGAAGAACGCGAATACTTTGCCGCTCAATTGGCTACTCGACACCGCGATCTCCCCATTTGGGTGTCTTCTGGGAGTCCTCAAAGCCATGCTAAAAGGATTTTTAGAGAAGCCGGTATTTCGAGTGCTCGACTTTATCTCGACTATCAGGCACGGGACACTGTAACTAACTTTACAACCCTAGTGGATACCTTCAAAAAACAAGGTATTGATAGTGTTTATCTAGTTACTTCCGCTAATCACATGAACCGTGCTCGCGTTATTGGGGAGATTGTTTTTGGCACTCAGGGAATTATACTTAAACCTATGGCCGTTGAGTGTGATCGTCCTCCTGAACCATTCAAAAAAATCCTCAGAGATGTAGCTAGGTCACTGCTGTGGGTGGGAACAGGAAAAACAGGAGAAACTTTGATTGTTCCTTAAATTAAACTCTCAGTGAGATTTTTAAGGTAAGTTGCCAAATGTTTTGTGGTTGAAGCTTTGTTCTTTTAGGAAGACTTTGTGTGCTACCATTATGCTGCAATGATGCGAATGAGGTGTTTATGGAGTTTTTTTTTAGAAGATTAATTTTAAGACTTTGTACTCGACAATAGCTAATAAACTCCCCTTAAGACGTTTTCTTTGATGGAGAAGCTCTACCCAGTTAGACGGAATAAAAGGTAATTAAAGGTTTAATTGTGAGTTAGTTCGAGCCATTAAATATTCCGAGAACTATGCGTCCTGTTGTCGGGTAGTTAATGTGTGTCGAACTAGAATACTTATGGATTTGATTTGGCGGAAGTGTAACCTGGAAAAACTATGTCTAGCTAAAGAAAAAATAAGCAAAAGTCCCTGCTGTTCTAAAGACAGGAAATGTTAAAATGAAGAGCTGTGCGTTGAGTTTAAAGCAGCAAACACAGGCTTAGGAGAGATCTCGTGACACCCAGAGTTCGTATTGCACCAAGTCCCACTGGAAACCTACACATTGGAACTGCGAGGACAGCCATTTTTAATTGGTTATTTGCTCGTCATCACTGGGGGCAATTTATTTTACGCATTGAAGATACAGATCTTGAGCGATCACGACCAGAATATACGGAAAATATTAAATCAGGACTCACTTGGCTAGGGTTGAATTGGGATGAGGGTCCCTTTTTACAAACTCAACGTCTTGATCTCTATCGTCAAGGAATTCAAACCTTACTTGATAAGGGGTTTGCTTATCGTTGCTACTGTACTCCCGAAGAATTAGAAGAAATGCGGGAGAAACAAAAATCAAAAAATCAAGCCCCTCGCTATGATAACCGCCATCGTCATCTCACTGAAGCAGAATGTCAAAAATTCGAGTCTGAAGGCAGAAAACCAGTTATCCGTTTTATTATTGATGATAACCGTGAAATTGTCTGGAATGATTTAATCCGGAATAAAGTAATCTGGAAAGGAAGTGATCTCGGCGGGGATATGGCAATCGCTCGTGTTCCTCAACTCGAAGGAGAGTCCTTTGGACAACCTCTATATAATCTAGCGGTGGTGGTTGATGACCTAGACATGAAAATTACCCATGTCATTCGGGGAGAGGATCACATCGCCAATACTGCTAAACAGATTTTACTTTATGAAGCTTTAGAGGGAACAGTTCCAGACTTTGCTCACACCCCCCTTATTTTAAATCAGGAGGGACGAAAACTGTCTAAACGCGACGGAGCATCATCTATCGATGATTTCCGTAAAATGGGCTTTTTACCCGATGCTCTCGCTAATTATATAATGCTTTTGGGTTGGACTGCTCCTGACTCCACTAAGGAAATTTTCACCCTGAGTGAGGCAGCGAAAGAATTTAATTTAGAAAGGGTAAATAAAGCGGGGGCAAAATTTGATTGGGATAAACTAGATTGGATTAATAGTCAGTATCTCCATCAAGTTCCAGCCTCAGAGTTAGTCGAGCTAGCTTTCCCCTATTGGCAAGAAGCGGGTTACGAAGTTAATTTGAAAAGTGATCGTCTTTGGTTAGAAGAGTTAGCAGCCCTGATTAGACCTAGTTTAACTAGGTTAACTGATGTAGTAAAAGAGAGCCGTTCATTGTTTGGAAAAACACTTAGTTATAGTAAGGAAGCTCTAGAGCAATTGCAAAAAGAGGGAGTCAAAGACATCATACAAGCTGTGGTTGATAATTTAGTTAATTATCCTCAATTAACTGAGGACAATGCTAAAGAAATTATAAAGCAAGTTGCCAAAGATTTTAGTGTGAAAAAAGGGTTCATTATGCGCTCCCTCAGAGCCGGTTTAATGGGTGAATTGCAAGGGCCTGATTTGATTCAATCTTGGCTTTTATTGCACCAAAAAGGATGGGATATAATCCGTTTGCAAGACAGCTTAAGTTAAATATAGAAAAAGTGATGATAGAATTTTTTTAAAAAAGATAACTTTTTTTGTAAAGTTTGTAATTTTTGAGTTACTTTGAATATTATTCACTTTATAATGAACAGGACTAGAGAAAAAATAGACCAATTTATGTGTTTTTTTAGAGAATTGATGTTAATGCTAGAAAAACTACTAGTTAAATTCTTGGAAAGAATTCTTCAATAATTTTATCAAAAAAGCATAGAAATAAATTTTTGGTCATGATTTTTATTCGCCAAGTTTCTATGTGAACTATTTAGTACTTATGGGAAACTTTAAGAGTTTAAAAATAAACAAACAATTATATGTTTAAAAATTACTTGTCTTCTTAAAAAGAAATTATAAATTTTCTAGTACAAAGAAAATAAAAAATTTAGAAAATATTAAACGTTGTATTTACTACTAATTTACAAATAAATTAGTAATTAGTAATTATTGCTCTGATTATAGAAATCATAACATTATCAGCTACGTTTCCACAAGACTTAAAAAAATACTGTGTTTTTGGGGAGAAAAGTAAAAAATTAAAGGTTGTACTGAACCGGTTACATAAAAATTTAAAATATAAAGACAAGGTTTAATTACTAATAATAGACCAACTAAAAAATATGATTATAAATTATATAAAATTCAATATTTATACTTTATTTATATCTATGGCATCAAATATTTAAATTGTTTTAATGAAAGGTATTCTAAATTTAAAATAATTTACTATCATCCATTATCAGCCTTAAAATTAGATATAAACAGATTAATTCATTTAAATAATCAACTTAACAATAACAATAACTCGCGTTTATTATGGCTTAACCACCAAAAAACTTAATCTAAACAATGAATTAACTATTTAAAATTAATTTCGGACAGAGAAATATATCTATCTTGAGATAGATATATTGTTTTTAACAAAAAAACAAATAAATTTAGAGAATTGTTAGGCTAACTTTAAAAAACCAAAAAAGGATCAAAATTATTAAATATATTTAAAATAGTTACATTCTTAATGTAATGAGGAAATAGAAAACAGAAAAAGGGCTCAAAGATATGGCTCAATAATTACAGATAAAAAACTAAGATATCGAGATAGTTTTTTAAAAAAACCGCTTTTTTTTAAAAGTCATTGTATAGTGTTAGTAGATTTATATAAAGAGGTGAGTCCATAAATTATAAAAATAATAATATCTGAAGAGTTAGTAAAATAGCTATAGGCTTAAAAAATAAGTTTTTACCAAAGTTAAAGAGATTAGTATAGCCTTTAGAAAACTCTCTAAAAATCTCATAAAAAATAATACCACAGCAACATTATAAATAATAATAAATTGGTTAAGTATTATTAAATAAATTAATAATAAGTTAAATTATTGAAAATAAACCCTTAAGAGAGAAACTTAAAAACTTAAAATACTAGTCAAGAATAAAAAAAAATATAATGGTTAAATTAATAAAAAATATTTTTTTATTGAAAATGAATAAGATTAAAGCAAAGAATAAATAGTCAAATTAAATTATATGAATAAAGCGTCTTATGGACAAGTATTATGACATTAATACTTATAGTCCATTTTAAACTTTTTTTACTAACCTGGCAGTATAAAATATTATTTCAATTTCTAAAAAAATTAAGAATTAGCCAAAATTTTACTAAATATGAATGTCAAACAAATGGAGTGGACGCAATTTGTACATATTTATCAAGTTAGTATTATCCATACAGCTGATAGAGGACTAGATATATAATCTAATTTTGAACTTGGCGATTTAAGTTGAATATTCAATACTAAAAAAGTCAAGAACATTATTAGTTAAGTAAAAATAATTCTCTTATAGAACAATGTGCTTTCTTGTTTAAAGAAAAATTTACTAATTTTTTAGTATCTAAACTCACAGCACCATTAAAACAATATTTCAATAAATTTATTTTTTAAACAATTAAAATTATATAGTTCTGTATCAAAATATCATTTGATATAATCAAATACCCCAGATAGGGTATGATTGATAATCATCAATTTAGTTTTCAAAGAAATCTTTTCAAAACCTCTAAAGTAGAATGCCCAGTTTTTTGCCAACTGAATCGACTAGATTGTTGTAAACTCAAGGTTTTTAACTGTGATCGTAACCCATTATCATTGATAATTTGTTCCATTGCATCCGTCATTTCTGATACCTGATAAGGATTAATTAATAATCCCGCATCTCCTGCAAGTTCAGGTAGAGAAGATAAGTTAGAAGTAATAACAGGTGTTCCACATCCCATTGCTTCTAAAACCGGAAACCCAAATCCTTCCCATAAGGAAGGAAATACTAATGCTAATGCTTGATTTAATAGAATAGGTAATTGATCATAGGGAATGTAATCAAGAAATTTAATCTGATTTATTATTCCCAATTCTGTTGCTTGTTGTTGTAATTTTGGGGTATAACGTTTATCTGTTTGCCCCGCTAACCAAAGTTCATAATTTTGATGATTCTTAACTCCTGCAAATGCTTTAATTAAACGAGATAAATTTTTATGGAGATCATGACGACCTAAATACAGGAAATAGGGAAGACTAGTTTTAGAGCTTATTTTTTTTGTTAATTTTAACGGACGAAAATGATTTGAATTATAAGCAAGAAGAATAGGAGTTATTTTTTTAGCAGAAATTCCAAAGAAATCAATAATATCTGTCGCTGTTGCTTGAGAATTACAAAGAATATGTTTAGCTTCTTTTAAAACTTGTGGAATATAATTTTTAAAATAAGGTATTAGAGGGGAGTTCTTTTTAGGAAAACGCAATGGAATTAAATCATGCACCATGACGACGGAGCGACAATCAGTGTACAATGGAGCTTCAGGAACTGGTGAAAATAATAATGAACCTTCTAATTTTTTATAGATTTTTGGCAACTTAAACTGTGTCCATAATAATCTACGAAAATGACCGATAGTTCCTTGTTCTGGAGTTAAATTTTTAGGGACTAAATAGCAATTAAAGTTGTGATTATTTTGGGCTATTAATAATGTAGGATTGAGATTTTTTAAGTAAGGAAAAATACTGTCAGCATAAATAGTAATACCAGTCGGTTTAGACATCAACAGAGAAAGATTAATAAATAATTTTTTTGTCATTTCAATGAACCATTAGTTAATGAATTGATAAGCTTTAAAAGTTTCTTGTGCCGTTTTCTCCCAAGAAAATAATTTTGCTCTTTCTTTTCCTTTCTTAGTTAATTCTTCTCTTAACTGAGAATCACTAATCACCTTTAAAATGGCTTCAGCTAATTCTAGGAAGTCATTAGGATTAATCAATAATGCTGCATCTCCTGCAATTTCAGGAAGGGATGAAGTATTAGAGGTGATTACGGGAGAACCTAATGTCATTGCTTCTAGAACAGGTAAACCAAATCCTTCATAAAAAGAAGGATAAATAAAAGCCTCAGTTTGAGCATAGAAAAGAGCTAATAATTCATCAGATAAATAGTTTAAATAATAGATGCTTTGCTGGTATTTTGAATTTTCTATTGCTTCAAAAATAGATTGATACTTCCATCCCTTTTGACCAATTAAAATGAGGTTATGAGGAATTTTATTTTGTTCCTTTAAATAGTCAAACGCTTTAATTAAAGTAATCACATTTTTTCGAGGCTCAAGAGTACTAACAAACAAAAGATAAGGAATGGAAAAGTTATAATCTATAGAATTTTTTAGGAGCTCAATCTTATCAGGTCTAATCTTATAAGAAGAGTAACGACTTGCTTCGTAAGTTATCTGAATTCTCTCAGAATTAATATTAAAATATTCAATAAGATCCTGTTTATTACTTTCAGAGAAAGTAATAATCAAATCTGTCCATGCTAAACAGCGTTTAATTCGTTCTAAATATCCTTGAACAAGGGTAGTAGAATATTGAGGATATTTAAGAAAAGTTAGATCATGGATAGTCATTATCTTACGACTTTTGCGATAAGGATAAACATAATGATCCGTTCCATGAAGAATATTAGGTTTGTTTAGATATCCCTCAAAATGTGACAAGATAGGATTAGGATATTTTGCTAACACATCAGCAATAGTAACAGGAATAGGTAAGATAGAAACTTTAGGATAGTCAGTCAAAAAATGAGGTATGGAAAAATTCCTCAAAAGCCAATTTTTGACGGAAGGATGAAAGTAAATTTCCAGTTCAAAGTTTTCGGTTTCTTGTAATTTAGCTAATGATGCTATTATATTTAAGGTATAGACTCCAATTCCGCTAAGTTTTCCCCTAAGCGGTGTTCCATCAAGACAAACTTTAAACATTATTTCTGGTTGACTATTTTTTGCATAGCTTCAGCATAGCGATTCAAACAATGATAGTTTAGGTAACTATTTTGCATTACTTTAATTTTATTTTTTATATTGGAATACTTAATTATTTTAATAATAGAGATAAATACTTCTTCAGGAATTTCCCAATTGATAATTAATTCACCTAAATCATATTTAAGCAATTCGTAAGCCATCCAAGTTTTATCAGTTACCAAAGGTATTTTACCAGCAATGATGGACTCAGTAAAAATCCCTGATGTTCTTTCTCCATAAGCCTGGCAGTCATAGGGCAATAAGATAACATCACTCATATTTAACCAGTAATTATACTCTTTTCTTGTTAGTTTATCTTGAATTAATTTAAGTTTAATTCCTCCTTTAGTTACTTCTAAATTAGATTTTTCTGCTGCAATTAGACAAATTTTATCACTGTTATTAAAATTGCTATCAACTAATTTTTTGATAATACTCCATCCTTTTTCTTCTCTAGGAAAACCTGGCCACCAACATAAAATCCCAGGAAGCTTATCTTTTATATCGTAATTATCAACTTTAATTTCAGCATGGGGAATTGGCATTACTGTAACATGTTCTTGAAAATAGTTAGATAAAGACTGACCTAATAAATCACTATCTGTTAGTAACTTCAAGTTACCTGCTGGTAAACTTTTTTTGATTAAATAATTAAGAAACTTATAAACAGATCTAGTTTTGTCTTTATGAGTATTTCTACGATAAAGTAGCCAAACTGATAGATTTTTTGTAGGAACTAGCCATAAGGCAATCGTTAATGCAAACAATTGCAAATGAATAAACCTCTCGAGAAAAACAATAGATAATTCTGATTGATAAATAACGTTGTTTCGTAAATATTTAGCTGTTGTCGTCCCTAAATAAAAAACTCCAGTTAACCTTAAAATTTTTTGCCAGAAATTACCTTCTTTTTCAAGATCAAAATTGCTTAAACAGTCATCCCATTCTGCAAGTAAATCAACAACTTTTGACTTATAAGGAATAGCAGCTAAATGTTTCCAACCTAACTTAGAAACTGCTTTACTAACCGCTTGATGATAGGGAACAATATGTCCTTTACCTCCCATTAAATTAGGAATTAGTGAAACTAATATAGGTGTTGAAGACTTTTCCTGATTTTCAATCATTAATAAATCTTATCTCATTATAAAAAACTGTTTTATTAATACAATACAAAGTCAACTGTTCGTATTTTATTATTTTTTTGTCAACAAAACTGACAACCCTACTCTAAGTTTATTAGTTTAACTGTCTCAAACAATTTTTTAAAAACTTTAATTTCTATCGGATATTGCTCTAATTTTTTTATTGTTTCTAGTCCACGTCCTGTCAAAATTAAAATAGGTTTACAATTAGCCCTAATAGCAGCTTCTAAATCACTAGGTGCATCACCAATAAAGAAAGATTGAGACAGAACTATGTGATGTTTTTTAGATGCGTTAATCAACATTTCAGGAGAAGGTTTACGGCAAAAACACCTGTCATCAGGACGGTGGGGACAAATAAAAATATCAGCAAAGGATACCCCAAAATAGCCATACTGTTGCTGAATATAACAGTGAACCTTTTCAACATCTTGCAAGCTGTAATATCCCCTACCAACTCCGGCTTGGTTAGTGATTATAATCAGTAAATAACCTGCATCTTGCCATTGTTTTAAAGCTTCTCCCGCACCATCAGGAAGCTTGACTTGTTCAGGTTTACTTAAGTAGGGGACGTAGTCAACAATCACCCCATCTCTATCTAGAAATAGGGCTTTATTGAAATGTGTATGAGAAGTATTGGTTGGATAATCCACCATTTCAGATCTTAAACCGCAATTTGCCCTTCTAAGCCAGCATTAGCAAATAACTGCGCCTCCACTTGTTCACAAATTCGATGATAGGTCATTAGGTGAATTTCTTGAATATAGGGGGTGTGGTGTTGTTTTACAAAAAGGGGATAATCTGACATTTCCTTGAGTGTCCCGCCATTATTTCCCGCCATTCCGATAGTAACCAATCCCATATCTTTAGCCATCTCAAAAGCACGCACTACATTAGCAGATTTTCCAGACGTAGAAAGTCCCCAAAGAATATCCCCCGGTTTTCCAAAAGCTTCCACTTGGCGGGCGAAGACTGTTTCATACTCGTAGTCATTAGCCCAAGCGGTCAAAGTTGCCGGATTAGTTCCTAGGGCGATTGCGGGTAAACCTCTACGATGAAGTTGAAACCGCCCCACAAATTCAGCCGCAATATGTTGAGCATCGGCCGCGGAGCCACCATTACCACAAATAAGTAATTTATGTCCATCTTGAAACTGTCTAGCAATTAAACTGATTGTTTGTTCAACTGAACGACAGTATTTGGGGTTAAACGCTTCTTCTAGGCTTTTTAGCCTATGTTGAATCCAATAATAACTCACCGTTACTCCTCACTTAACTCACTTACCTAGCCGGAACAAGTTTTTCTTGTTCGAGCCAGAACCACTCTATAGTTTTAGCTAACCCTAATTCTAATGGAGTTAACTTGAAATTGGGTAAAGATTCCTTAAGTTTGTCAACAACTAAACACTTAGACCTAGCTCCTACATAGCGAGAAGTATCAAATTCAATCCGATTGAAGTCGTAGTCAACTTCTCTACAGATTAGCTTGGCAAAGTGTCGGATAGTGTATTCCTCCCCTGCACCAATGTTAATCAAGTCATTATCGATGGTAGCAGCTAGTTGGGTAGCAATCTTAGCAAAATCTTCAACAAAGACCAATTCCCGTAATTGGGTTCCATCTCCCCATAAGACCACAGGTTCGCCATAAAGTTTCCCACGAATTATCTTACGAATTAGATCGAAAATAAAGTGCATCTGTCGCCCATCGGTGTGATACCCTGGACCATAAAGGGTAGAAGGAACTAAACAGAGGTATTTTAGACCATATTGTTTATTTAAAGCTAATAAACCTGCGTAGAGCATTCGTTTAGTCATAGCATAGGTAAACAAACTGCTGATAGGTATCCCTGTGAGGTAATTTTCCTCAAATAAGGGTAAATTAGGGTCATAGGCGCAACTTGTCCCCATACAGATAAATTTAGCCTGGGGTTGGTATTTCTGCCACCATATGAGAATATGAGTATTCATTTGTTGGTTAATAATCCATTGTTCCCCTGGATGGTAAAGACAAAAATCCCCTGCCTGGGTCCAGGCGGCTAAATGGTAGATTTGATCATAGTTGTGATCGTTAAAATTGAGTAATGAGTTAGGTTGAGTGAGATCGCAGTTTTTCGAGTCGAGACAGACTATTTTGTGTCCTTGTGCTTGAAGTTGACAACAAAGATTAGTTCCGAGAAACCCTGTTGCACCAGTAATTAGGATGTTCATTATTGAAGACTCGTTTTATTAGTATTAGTCGATCACCCCTACGGGAGAGCAGCGTAGAGATAATATAGCGATGACATAGAGTTTTGTAAAGAGTACCAAAAGTTGAGAGACACAGAGTCTTTTATTTTCAATAAACGCCAAAACTTCAGAATAAAAAAATAACGAATGATGATATCATTTATCAATATAATCTTATATAAGATAAACGTATTTATCTTATATAAAGGTCTTGATTAAGCTTGAAAATACTTTGATATTTTTATCGTACTAAGTCGAATAATGTAGAAGCGCTAAGTTAAGAAACTTCGGAGTTGAAAACTAACAAAATGTATAAGTCGATAAGATATCCTTTTAATCAACTTAAATAGTATCATTAATACTTTCTAGTGTTTTTTTAGTTTCTTCCTGGTCAAAATATACAATAATTTATTGATTTTAGTACTAATAAAAGATTTTAGTACTAGTAAAATTTTAGATGCAAATAAAGGATAAAAAGTTCAATAAATTTAAGTCCTAGTGAATATATAAGATAGTATTTTTTAAGAAAAATTCTAGATAAATTATTCAAAATATCTAATGGTTATAGAACTCTGTAAGAAGTAAAAAAATAATTTTATATTATAAAATATAAAAACTAGTAGTTAGTTAAGTTTTTAAAAAAGAGAGAAAAGTAAAATTAACTCCCAGAAAAATCCATAAGTTTTCCTAAAAGAAGCTAGATATAAAGACTAAAAACAGTGAAGATAAGAATTAACCTATTTTTTAAAAAAATTAAAAAAAGTAGAAGTATTTTAGATAGAGATGTCAATACAAATGGATCTTAAAAGTACTGCAATAATAAAAGAGTAAATACGGTAATTATTAATTAATAACAACTCAGTACATACAAATAGTTTAGTTAAAGCCAAACTGAAACAATGGGATAAAAAATATATCTATATTTTCTGCTAACTTATAGTTTAATACTAAATTAAATAAGAGATAAATTACGTTAAATAGAAATTTATAAAATTATTTACAAATATTTATTAATTGTTCATATACAAATAAGTAATTATTTATTATCTTGACATTTATTTAAATGAATTAAATTATTAAAATTAGTAAAAAAGCTGTTAAAAAATTTAAAAACTTATTTTAGTTAATTTTGATTTTGTTAAAAATATGAAGCATTAAATTAATTAATTTCTTAACAAATAGACTAAAATCAAAACTGTAGATTTGGAAAATATGATAGCTGTCTTAAGTGACTATATATCGCTATATACTCGACTCTCCTAAAGAATACTCATACTAATCCTGAATTTTATTAATCATAAATAGTCTTTAGATTCAGGTTATAGCCAGTACCATATTGGCCAGAGTCCTGACATTTTTCTTGTAAAGCTTGAGCTCATTCTATTGTCTGTTTGTAGTAATCTGTTCTGTAAATATCTGTTTTTACTCTTTTATTTATGGATTAAACTCTTAAATAAGCTTTTGTACATTGAAACTGCTTATTGTTAAAATTAAAAAGAAAGCTACAATACTATTTTTACCTTACTAAGGTGAAGTTTAAATATGTTTAATCGAAGCTTACATAAATCTATATTCTCTCACTCTAGTTAATTTTAACGAACACCGGCTTTTTTAGCTTAAAAAAAGCCAGAGTCTCACTTCGGTCTAAAAGAAAAAGATAAAACCGAACAAAAATAATGCTTCTCTTATTTTAATTTAAAAAGAAAGTTCATAAAAAAGTAACAAGATGTATTTACTTCCTGCTGAATGGTATGAACAGGATGGGGTAGTCTTAACTTGGCCCCATCAAGATACGGACATGGCTCCCTTCCTAAAACAGGTATATCCAATTTATCTTAAAATTAGTCAAGCAATTACCCAACGTCAAAAGTTGGTTTTAATAGTTCATGATTCTATTCTTAAATCTAAAGTTGAAAATCAGTTGATTTCCTATAAGGTAGACTTAAAAAATGTAATATTTATTATTGCTCCAACTAATGATATTTGGATAAGAGATTATGGAATTATTACTCTAATTAACTCACAAAAAAAGCTAAAAATAAATAATTTTATTTTTAATGGATGGGGAAATAAGTACACAAGTTATCTTGATAATAGAATTAATAGTTACCTGATCGATCAAGTAATTAATCCTGAAGTGAAAACTGAATCTATCCCATTTGTTCTAGAAGGAGGAGCAATTGATTCAAACGGAAAAGGAACACTTTTAACCACTAAATCTTGTCTGTTTAATACTAATCGTAATCCTCAGTTTACTCAAAGACAAACAAAAAAAATACTGACAGAAAAATTAGGAGCTAAAAAAATTATTTGTCTAGAGCATGGATATTTAGAAGGAGATGATACAGACAGTCATGTTGATACTTTAGTTCGTTTTGCTCCTAAAAATACCATTGTTTATGTTACTTGCCATGATAAAAAAGATAGTCATTATAAAGATATCCAAGGGCTTGAAGCTGAATTAAAAGACTTGAAAACAGAGGAAGCAAAAAATTACAATTTAATTTCTCTTCCTTGGCCTGAACCTAAGTATAATGCTCAAGGAAATAGACTTCCTGCTACCTATGCAAATTATTTAATTATTAATGGTGCGGTGTTGGTTCCTATTTATCGGGATAGATCAGATGAGATAGCATTAATACAAATTCAAAAAGCTTATCCAAATTATCACATAATTGGGATTGATTGTTTGCCTTTAATTTATCAATTTGGTTCATTACATTGTATTAGTATGCAACTTCCCAAAGGATTGCTTAAATGATTAAACAATATATATTAATTAGTGACAGTGATAGTTGTCCTAGACTAACATTAAAAAACAATACTAAAAAAATATTGTTTTTTAATGTTATCGATATCTCAAAAAAAAATTATTACAAAATAAAGTCAAAAAATATCAAAGTTTTGGCAATTATTAATTACTAATCTATCAGACCTAATCTAGAAAAGCCAATTTTATCGATCAAGTTCGCTAAATTATGCTTTATTTTCGTTGATCACGTGTAATTAATTTAAGTTCTTATTGTTTGTAGAATAACATCTTCTGTATACACAGAATCTATTGATTAAATTGTATGGATACAGAGGAATAGATTTGTGATAACTTATGTCATCTTAAGTTGACTGAAAAGCTTTTAATTTTCTGCAGTGAATTATAATCAAATGTAGTTTTAACCCCTAATGCTACCCCACATAATTTTGCTTCCATCCAATCTAAGCCTTCAAAAATTTGGTATGCTTACTGTGAAAACTATAATAGAATTCTATTAAGAGTGGGATTATTAAACTAATTCCTATCACTTCTCTTTTGTGGATCTTTGAAAAAGAGTACAGCAATATAACCATCCAAGGCATAGTGCCAGCTCTCAATAAACACTGCTTCTAGCATAGAGCTGTTACTTCCATTTCTCTTCATAACTCCTCATTGAGCTCACGTTACAAAACAACGAAACCAAAACTTTAAATATAGGGTAGATAATGTTCACTAAGAGGTTAAGATCACGAGCAAAAAATTTTCGTTTAGTCAATTTATGATTAATTCTCTAAAAGTTGGCTTAGTTCAGCACAGTAACACAGAAGATTTAGATAGCAATCTCGAAAAGAGTAGTCAGGGAATTCTGAAAGCAGCTGCAAAAAATGCTCAATTAATTATTTTGCAAGAACTCCACAGAAGTCTTTATTTTTGCCAGACAGAAGATTTTTCTTCGTTCAATTTGGCAGAGACTATACCAGGTCATTCTACTCAAATTTTAGGGCAACTAGCACGAGAATTAGGGGTGGTAATAGTCGCTTCTTTGTTTGAAAAACGAGCAATCGGTTTGTATCATAATACGGCAGTTGTTTTGGATAAAGATGGTAAAATTGCAGGAAAATACCGGAAAATGCACATCCCCAATGATCCTGGTTTTTGTGAAAAATTCTATTTCACTCCTGGAGACTTAGGGTTTGAACCGATTAATACCTCTGTAGGGCTCTTGGGGGTAATGGTTTGCTGGGATCAATGGTTTCCCGAGGCAGCACGGTTAATGGCCATGAAAGGAGCACAAATACTAATCTATCCGACAGCGATAGGTTGGGACTCTAGAGATAGCCAAAACGAGCAAATTAAGCAAAAAGAGGCTTGGATCATTGCACAACGCGCTCATGCTATCTATAATGGTATTCCTGTGATTAGTTGTAACCGTGTGGGATATGAAGCTAATACCAATGGTAAAACTGAAGGAATTCTTTTTTGGGGAAATTCGTTTATTGCTGGGTCTCAAGGCGAGATTTTAGCACATGCAAGTGAAGATCAAGAAGAGGTAGTGACGGCTACGATTGATTTACAACACTCGGAAACTGTACGCTGCATTTGGCCATATTTACGCGATCGCCGCATCGATCATTATCAAGATTTACTTAAAATTTATAGAGATTAATCATTGTTGTTTTAGGTATAAGCCTTTTATTTTCTTCGTATTTATGTGTCTGGAGCGTGAAGTTTTAGGTTCTTATTTTTACTCGATTTTATTGAATTAGTCCCTTGACAAAAAGAAAAAATACTCAAGAATTAGGAAAGTAAGAGAATTAGAAAGGTTATCAGTTAACAACTAAGTTTTTGAGTATAAGTTATTATACAACTACTCAGATAACGTCCGTAGTTGTTGAGGCAATTTGGTTGTGCTTTGCATTAAAGAAACATAAAAGTTTCCACCAACCCAAAATTTATCAATATTTCTATTGCAACGAAAAGTAGTTACAGAAGACAGTGAGTAATGGTTCTGTTAACTTTATGGTTATTGATAAACATTTCGATGGCTTCTTCTTTTATTTTTATACTTTCTACTATAGGAGATTCTTTTAGAATGGTGTAATACTAAATATGTTCGCAAAAAAATAAAAAAATTGCATATAAAATTATTGAGAACTTTTATTAAATCAAACAAAACTTTTTATAAAAACTTTCGTAAAAATAAATTAATCTACACAATTATTTACAGTTAACTTAATTAACCATAAGTTAGGCAACTCTATTGATCTATTTTTCTTAAAACTCATCATTGCTTCAACTGGATCAAATTTACCTTTAAACTAAAATAACATCATCAAATAAATAGATAATTATCAATTATTAATTATCTGTTATCAGTTATGAAATTACCTTCTCTCTTAAAACCAGGAGACTTAGTGCAAGTTGTCGCTCCTAGTGGTCGGCTAAAAGAATTATCTGCATTTGAAAAAGGACTGGAAATCTGGCGATCACGGGGCTATCAAATTCAATTGGCAAGTCACTGGAACGCCTGCGAAGGATATTTAGCTGGAACCGATACCCAACGACGACAAGCATTATTAGAAGCTTGGGAAAACCCCCACTGTAAAGCCATTGTCTGCGCTAGGGGAGGCTATGGAAGTGCCAGATTGCTAGAAGACTGGCAATGGAACTCTGTTTCGGCTTCATCACCAAAATGGATAATTGGCTTTTCTGACATCACAGGATTGTTGTGGAGTTTAGCAAAAGAAGAGATTGCCAGTCTTCATGCCCCTGTTTTAACCACTTTGGGATCGGAACCTCATTGGTCAGTTCAACGGTTATTTAACTATCTCGAAAGAGGACTGTTACCTCCTCTCAAAGGTTTAGGATGGGAAGGTGGACAAGCCACAGGAACCCTACTTCCAGCAAACTTGTCCGTCGCTACTCACTTATTAGGAACTCCCTTACAACCATCTTTAGATGGGGTCATATTAGCCCTAGAAGACGTGAAAGAAGCCCCATACCGTGTAGATCGTTTTGTTACTCAATGGCGGCTAATGGGAGCATTTAAAGGGGTTAAAGGGATTGCTCTAGGGCGGTTTAGTCAATGTGACTTACCGCCATCGAGCTCAAGCTGGACAGTAGATCAAGTACTACGTGATCGCCTTAGCGATCTTAATATTCCCATTGTCTCGGATCTTCCTTTTGGCCATGATGGGGAAAATGCAGCCTTACCTGTAGGAACTCAAGTAAGTTTAGACGGAGATCTTGGAGTTCTTAGCTTTATCAACTCAGATTGATCTGAAGTATGGTGTCGGGATGACAGATTGAATGCTAATAATTATTTCTTAAAGAACAAATTCCTCTCTGTGTTTCCCGTGCCAATAAAAGAAAATAGTATTTAGATTCATGTAAGTTACAGTTAAAATTCTAATTGTTTACTAGCTTAACTATGAGGTAATAATCAAACTTATGATTGATTAATATATTGTCTTAATCAAGTGAACTATAATCCACTCTATTGAGGTAGTTAAATCTAATAAATTATTTATTTTTTACTTACCTAAAATTACTTTTAGGTAAGTATTTGCTCGAAATTATCCTCATATAAAAAGTTTTTATTGCTGGATATTAAGTGATTTATTTTGAACTATAAATTATAGCAATTGTCATAATTTATATGAATTCTGAGATAGATAACTTGATAAGTATTATAGATACTTTGAAACTTCACTGTCTTGTGGTTATTTCCCCGTATATGAGTGTAAGTTATATTCTTTTAATAGTTGTTAATTATGGAAAACACTAGGGTAATTTATGGCTGTTGCTCCCGTTGAAATTGATAGGGTTAAATAACAATTATATAGAATTAAATTACCAATATTGGCAATTTGGTGAAGTGATGATCGAGTTCTTCCTGTTAGTCAAGCGGAAAAATTACTCATATCTATGCCCGACACTTGCTAAGTATTCCTAGAAAATGCCGGATACATCTGACAGATAGAAACACCTGGAGGTCATTTTTAAAATTTGTTAAATCTCTCAAGTTTTACTAAAACTCATTCAGTGCAGGTTGGACTTATAGTGTGTTAACTTCTAACTTCGTGACTTCTTCATCATTAATAGTCAAACCATAACAATCTCGTACAAGATAGAGGGGACGTTCTTTAACTTCCTCGTAAACTCGACCCAAATATTCTCCAATTACCCCTAGGCTGATTAGTTGTATTCCGCCCAAAAATAAAACAGTTACCATCAAAGATGGATAGCCAGGGACATCAACTCCTGAAACCAATGTCCAGACAATTAAAAATAGTCCATAGAAAAAAGCAAACAAAGATAACAATACTCCAACGTAACTCCAAACTTTCAAAGGAACCATACTAAAAGATGTGATTCCATCAATAGCGAAATTCCAGAGTTTCCAGTAATTCCATTTAGTTTGTCCTTGGTAACGAGGAGGACGATCATAGAAAATCGCTGTTTCTTTATATCCTACCCAAGCAAATAATCCTTTCATAAAACGGGTTCGTTCAGGGATTTTTTTAACAGCTATGACTACTCGCCGATCCAAGAGTCGAAAATCCCCGGTATTTCTAGGAATAGGAACGCGACTCATTTTACTAATCACTCGGTAAAACATATCGGCTGTAAAGCGTTTAAGCCAACTTTCTCCTTGACGTGATCGCCGTTTAGCATAAACAACATCATACCCTTCGCGCCATTTGGCAATCAGTTCTCCAATTAACTCTGGGGGATCTTGTAAATCTCCATCGATTGGGATAACAGCTTGTCCTTGAGCATAATCGAGACCAGCGGTTAATGCGATTTCTTTTCCAAAATTACGGGATAGTCCAATCACCTTAATTTCCGGATAAAGTTGATGATAATCAATTAAATTCTTGAGGGTATTATCTCGACTTCCATCATCAACACAAATGATTTCATAGGTCAGATTTAATTGGTCTAAAACTGATAACAGTCGTTTAAAAAGCTGGTCAATATTCGGTGCTTCGTTATACAAAGGAACAACAACCGATATTTCCATTGAATCCATCATGGGGTCTATAGGATGACTCATCGTTAGAGAGTAGCTGTTTGTAGATACATTTAAAGTGATCACTCAGCCAAAACAATCGGCTCTTCTAGGATAGCTGTGATAAAACCACAATAAATAAAAGCTAAGAGTCTTACTTTACAAGTATTCCGCAATTCCAAAAACTTAATTTCTATAAACATTAAGTTCTTGGAATTGTAGAACACAGTCATAATAAAAGTTTTGAAAGTTATTAGCTATTAATCTATCATACTTAGTCTAAAATAACCAAAATGTTCAATATAAAAACTATGGTAATAGTTCTGATGTCATTGGACTCTACTAATAAAAATAAATTCTATGGAAATTATGACTTTCTAGGAGTAACTATATTTTTGGACCTTTGCGCCCAAACTCTGGTAGGAAGTCCCCAAATATAGATAAAACCCTCAGCCGCCTTATGATCAAAGTTATCATCTGTTCCATAGGTAGATAAATTTGGACTGTAAATAGAATTGTCAGAGTACCGACCTACAATGACGGCGTTTCCCTTGAATAATTTTATCCGAACTGTTCCCGTAACACGGTCTTGGGTTTGGTCAATTAAAGCATCGAGAGCTTCTTTTAAAGGACTGTACCATAACCCTTGGTAAATCAGTTTACTGTAGGTATCACCTACTCCCTGTTTATACTGAGTCACATCGGCAGTGAGGGTCAAACTTTCTAAGTCTCGGTGAGCATCAATTAACACTAATAATGCAGGAGCTTCATAGATTTCTCGCGATTTAATGCCTACAACACGATTCTCGACCATATCTAGACGACCGATTCCATGATTACCTACTATTTCATTTAATTGACTAATCAAAGTCACGGAATCGAGTATTTGACAATTGAGACTGACAGGAATTCCTTTTTCAAATCCAATCTCTATATATTCAGGCTCATCAGGAGTATCCACAATCGCTTTAGTCATTAAATAAATTTCTTCAGGAGGTTCGGTCATTGGATCTTCTAATGGACCTGCTTCAATACTACGTCCGAGGAGATTACGATCAATACTGAAAGGAGAAGATTTTTTAACGGGGAACTCAATGCCGAATTTTTCCCCATAGGCTATGGTTTCCTCACGACTCATGTTCCATTCCCGTGCTGGGGCGAGAACTTTTAGGTCAGGATTAAGGGCGAGGATACCTAAGTCAAAGCGTACCTGATCATTTCCTTTAGCGGTACAACCGTGGGCGACTGCATCCGCCCCATATTTTTCCGCTGCTTCTACTAAGAGCTTAGCAATTAAAGGACGAGCTAATGCGGTAGATAGAGGATAGCGATTTTCATAAAGAGCATTCGCTTGAATCGCCCGAAATCCGTAGTCTTTGACGAATGTTTCTTGAACGTTAGACACCAAAGATTCTAAAGCACCACATTCGAGGGCTTTGGCTCGAATTGGACCTAATTCGTCCCCTTGTCCCAAGTCAGCAGATAAGGTGATTATATTTTTTACCCCCCATTCTTGTTTGAGATAGGGAATACAAACAGAGGTATCAACTCCTCCAGAATAGGCAAGGATAACTTTATCAATACGACCCATAAAAATTTATCTCCAACAAACAACTATTGAGGTCATTTTACTGGAGTCGAGAGTTTTTAGTTATGAGTCCTTATTAAGAATACAGAACAATTAAGAAATTTAGAAGTTACGTATTAACAGATAAACTTAGATATAGTGCACCTGAGAATACAAAATAGTGGCTAAGAATAAATAGCAAAAATAGTTAAAGAAATCGCAGATTTAGTGAAGCTGTTAAAAAATACAATTGGGAAAACTGTTTTCAGATAGATTTTTCAAGGAATAGAAGAGTTGTAACAAAGATATAAAATACTCTTGAAGGGCTAGCCAAAAAATAAACAAACTTGTTGGTAGATAACAATGATATAAGATTTAAAATCTAAAATTTAAAAAAGAGAAAAAGAAGTTGATTTAAGTAGTTTTAAAAAACTTAGGAGCGTAAATAAAAGAGGACTATATATTTTAAAAAATAAAACTAAATATGAAAAGTCATCTATGTCCTAAACAGAAAAATAAAGCAAATTAAAAGATTTCAAACAAAGAACTAAGCAGAGCTAATAAAAAATGGTAAATATTAAAATATGAATACGGTAATTGTTCTTGGGAATTGCTTAGTATATATTAAGTAATTTAATCAAAGCAAAATTGAAAAATTAAAAAAGAAAGAGTGATTTATAGATTAAGATCTAACCTAGACTACAGAACTAAATATAATAAAAAGCATAAAATTATTGTAAAGATATTTAAGGATAATTTAAATTAAATTACAGTGTTTAAACAAAGTTTAAATATGATTAATCTAAATAAAAAATAATTAAAGGTATAAAAAATTAACCCTAGTTCTTCAGGTATAGCAAAAATATTATATTGACTTTTATTTAGACATATCTACAATCAATATTTTTTTGTTTTTGATTAGTTAGTTATAAATTTTCAGTAAAAAAAGTTGATATTGGAAGTTAACGTCTTTTTATTCTTATCTTTAAAAATTTGGTTAAGCTTGTAACTGAATTAATAAATAATTAGCTTTTTAAAATAAAAAAATAAAAGCTAAAATTCAAAATTTAATAACATAAAGATTCAAAAAAAATTAGAATTTTAGCTATTTAATTTAAAGTAAAAATTTGGTAAAATACTAATTCCTATTGGTTAGAAAGTTAAATATACTCAGGATAAATCGAGTATTGGGATTTATCCTAGTTTTTTGATGTTTATGCTCATAAACGTTGAATCTTTAGCCACTAGCCAATCAAATCAGTTTAATGATACGGCGCGGACTAATATAATTGAAAACATAGTGTTTATCGTACTTATTATAAGGTGTACTCAATGCCTGTTCAGAAGCCTTCTACTTCAAAGCGATAACTCCTGTACCCTATTGGGGTGAAAACTTCTATCGATATGAAGTGACTCACTCTATTCTAGAGTGAAAATGGAATTTATTAAAAATAAAATTTACGATCTCTTAAAATTACAAAAAAATATATATTATTTTTATAATTTTATTTAATTTTTATATAAAATAAATGAGATAAAAGTATTTTATTTTGTTCTTAAACAAGAGGAAATACTACCTTTAATTATAAAGCCATAGTTAAATTTGAAAAGATGATGGTGGTTTCATCCATGTACAACTTTAAAATATTTTATTTAATTTTTTTTAGTTCAAGCAACAGCGTAAACTAATCAAAGAAGTTAGAACTATAGAGAAATGAATAAAAATACAAAGTAGAAAGATATGACTATTTCTATTTAATGGATTTAAATTACCTTAGATAAAAATATCTTCTCTTGTTTGTTCACTTCATTTTCTTGGGTTATATTCTGAATATCACTATTTAAAAATTTTTTAATAACTTTTATATTAAATTTTTTAATTTTTTTAAAAAAATGACTATATTTTTATATATATAACGTTTAACTTAACGATAGCTTATCTTATAAGATATACTTGTCTTTACTTAAGATAAATCTATTATTTGTACCATAAACTCAATTAGATTTTAATATTTTACTTCTCTAAATATTTTTATATTTTCTGAACTTAGAAAAGAATAAAGAAAGGATAGATTACACTTAACTTAGATAGTAAATAATATCCTAATTTTAATAAAATTTAATGGTTTTTGGCTCTTAGCTAATTGACTAGTTTTTGCTTCTCTCTGGCTTATATGTAGCTTTTAAATTATTTTAAATTTAGTGAATTTTTTTTATTTAATTTTTCTAAAAGTTTGTATTTACTTATTAACACATTTAAGACTAATTCCTATAATGAGGATATGTTCTCAATATTTGTAGCTAAAAAAAGATGTTTTTATAAACAAGATTCTTTTTAATTTACTAGAAGCTTTATTTTTTAAAATAAAAGTGTCTAAACAATTCTTCATTGGCTTTGATCCCTGTTTTAAATTTTCTTAAAATTATTAAATCTATTTTTTTATAAATTATCTATAATCATTAGAGTAGACTATAGCAAATAATACATCAGGGAAATGGGAAAACCTACTAATAGTGAATGGTGATAAAAACTCATCTGTATAACAAAAAGAAGGTGTCTATTTTAGACTTATATATAATTAATTAGTAGCTGATAAGTTTTAAGACTCTTATTCCAAATGTATTTTTTGACTTGAAAAACTTTTATATAAACAAAGTTTTTGTGAGTATCAAAATTTTATAAAATAAATTTTTGGCTTTTGTTTATTACGATTTTGTTATAGCCAGTCTAGAATAACTAATGAAGCCTACCTTTAGACATTGAATTATGTCAATACACCAATTCCTTACGAGAAGAAAAAAAGATAAAAACTTCAAGAATAAACTTGAGGAAGATTCAAAACTGATTGTTAGCTAAATGTAAAATCAAAAATACTATACAAACATACTGAGGATTTTTTGATTAATACCTAATATTGTTTCATTGCCCGTGATATTTCTCTTTCATCCTGACGACGTTTGATGGTTTCCCGTTTGTCATGAAGTTTCTTACCTCGTCCTAACCCTAAACTAACTTTAACTAAACTTCCTTTGAGGTATATTTTCAGGGGAACTAAAGTTAAGCCTTTTTGTTCAATTTTTCCAATTAACTGATTAATTTCTTTACGGTGTAACAACAATTTCCGATTCCTACGAGGATCATGATTAAAATATTGACTACTAGCCTGATAAGGCGAAATATTAACGTTAAGCAACCACGCTTCCCCTTTCTGAATTAACGCATAGCCGTCACCCAGGTTAACTTTACCTGCTCGAATGGACTTAACCTCTGTTCCTACCAATGCAATACCCGCCTCGTAGGTTTCTAAAATTTCATAAAGAAAACGGGCTTTGCGATTATCGCTAATGATTTTGATTGGTTGTTTTTGATTACTCATAGGACTTCAAGTGTAACATGATTTTTCTTCAAGGTTACAGTTATGACTTTTCCAAACTAAGTATATTTAATTAACAGTTAATAACTACTATAACTTTTATTTTAACTGTATTAGATAACTCTATTTTTTTTACAAGGATAAAGTTTTTATGATTTGATAAACTTTGTAAAACAAGTCTAGAAGAGTCACAATTATTCTCTTATATAGGGTAGAATTGGTTCAGAACTAGATAATTATTATTCCTTGTGAAGATTATGACTTGTTAACTTTTTTCTAATTTGTATAACAAAGTTAAAGTAACTGATAGTTATTTAAACTCTAAAAGGACTAAGTGACTGTTGCTTGATTTGTTATTAAAGTTAAAATAATTTTTCGCACAACCATATACAAATGTATTTTATTGGCTCGTTTTACTCGGCTATCTTTCTAGAGTGCTTCATGGAATTTATTCAGATATTAAATAATTAAAACTTAATAGCTTTATGAGTAAATCTTGATCTAAATCTCTATTAAACTGTGTATTAGTTAATTAAATTTATTAATATTTAAAGTTAAGTATATTTCCTTACTCAGTACCTGATTAATTTGATTAAACCATTGGTGATAACCATCCTTAATTAGAGCAATAGTAAATCATTTTTTGGATAAAATTGAACAATATCTGGACTAATATAGTAAAGATACACAATAAATCTTTATATTTTTTAACTTAAATACTTTCATTATCTGAGTTAAACTCATTATATATAAACTTTACAAAAAAAACCTTATTTGCTTTAAAGATGTTGTCAGTTAAACCTGTAACTTATTGCAAGTTCTATGATGCGACTGAGGTCGTTTTTAAATTGTAATAAACTGTTTTAATAGGAATTCTAATGATACAGCCAAAAAACATAGTTTTTAGATTGTAATAAATTACAAAAAAAATAAAAGAAGTTGATTATGCTTTACTCTCTAAGAATAAACTCTTTGATTATAAGTTTAACAGAGTTTATTTATTTTTTTTAGCATTTATAAAACACTAATCGAACATGGAGAACTGAAACTAAATATAGATATTAATTTTGTTTTTAAAACAAGTCAAAAAATAATATTAATCAGTTTTTTAAATACTTATTTAAACCATTAAAATGCTTGATATTGCAAAAATTGCTAAAAAAATACCAGAAATTAGTCAACATTTTCGACAAGAAGTAGATGCTAGTTATGGACGGTTGAAAAAAGCACAAAAAATCTTACATAAGATACACGATAAAGAAACTGAATTAATTAAAAAATATGAGAAGTGGCGCGATTTCCTGACTTTTTCAGCAGCTATTCCTATCGAACCTCTAAATACCAGAATTAACCTGACATCACCTCCCTATAGTCATAGTGTTTTTGCTACTGATGGCTCTCAAATTTCTCCTTCTCACCATGAAATCGCGTATTGTTATTTAATAAATGTTGGACGTGTGATGCTTCATTATGGACAAAATTTACATCCTTTACTTGACAGTTTACCTGAAGTTTATTACCGTCCAGAAGATATTTATATTCCCAAACAATGGGGAATTCGAACAGAAGAATGGATAGGATATCGCCGTAGCGTTTTAGAAGCGGAAATTCTTGCCGACATGGCTTGTCGTTGGGTAAACCTCCCAGGTGCGCATCAAGAACCTAATTTAGCAATGGTGGACGGTTCGTTGATTTACTGGTTTTTGGAGGGATTACCTAAGGGAGCACGAGATCACATTCTCCCCCCAATCCTAACAGCTTGGGAACAGTTACAGAAATCACGAATTCCTATAGTAGGTTATTTAAGCGCATCTCGTAGTGTGGAAAGTATAAACTTTTTACGGTTATACACTTGTCCTTTCAATACCCCAAATTGTTTTACCAATTGTGGAGACTCAGAAGAAAAAAATTTACCTTGTCAAATAATAGAACCTTTGCGGGATATAAACCTTTGGGGACATTTTTTAGAACCTGGCCAACGAGGTCCTTTATGGCGTAGTTCTCAACGAATTCTAGAATTATATGAGGAAGCGCAACAGATTTATTTTTGTTATGTTAATCTGGGATCAGAAATTGCCCGAGTGGAATTTCCCGCTTGGGTTGTCGAAGATAAACCCTTATTAGAACAGGCTTTAGGTATTCTGTTAGGACAGGTCAGTAAAGGATATGGTTATCCTATCGCTTTATCTGAGTCCCATAATCAAGCTGTTATTAGAGGAGGCGATCGCGTCAGATTCTTTGCTCTACTTGAACAACAAATGATCCGTGCTGGGTTACAAAACGTTGGAACATCTTATAAAGAAGTTAGAAAACGAGAAAGTATTGCTTAATCGAGACTTTTTGACAGTTTTAGTTTTTACCTGGATGGAAAAGTTATTTTCTGGGTTTTCCATCTTTCCATTTGCTTCTTTGTAGGGAGAGGCGATTATCACTCTTCTAGACTAAGCATGATCTATCAGTAACCGACAACTTTCAACAATCCTATTATGAAATAATTCTATAACCACAAAAACTTCACTTTGATAAAAACTAGGTCTTTAAAGTCTTAAAAACCTTATCGAGCAATACTTTCAGTTTTTTTACTATGATTTCTTTCATAACTACACTAGAAAAGTCGTAATTACGCATCGTTGAAGAAAAACTGTCTAAGTCTAAAGATTTTCTTTCAATCTATCTAACTCATCATCAAGTTCCCACTTCTGAAATTCAGCTTCAAGGGGATCGGTCGCTTTATTATAGGAATAGTAATTAACCCCTTGATTCCAACCAATATTACTGTAATTTTCCTTGGTGTAAGCCGATTGAGCTTGTGTGACTTGAGTTTGAACTTCCTGTTTACGTTTTTGAATTTGACGAAGTAATTCTTTAGTTTTAATAATTTGTTGTTTTGCTCCTTGCATTTGTCCCCAAAGCTGATTTCCTTGGCGCAATAAAGCTGCCTCTCTTTGTTGGGCAGGTTTTGCTAAATCTAAACGTCCGACTGCTATAGCTTTAGCAATTCTTCGGTGCCACCGCTGAATATCTTGAGCCACATTCAAAATATCATTTTCTAAGCGTTTTTTTTGTTTTTCTAATTCAATAATTAATTTTAGCGTTTCTTTTTCCTGTTCTCGTAGCTGTTCTAGAAGAGCTTGTAACTCTAGATGAGGATTCTTTCTGAGGAATTCTTCAAGTTGTGTTTCGAGAAATTGACTAAAGTTTTCAAAAATATTCATGCAACTATTAACTAATTTAATAACTAATTAAAAATTTCTACTCTACTTCAAGATAGCGTGTTTATCCGTTAGGATAAATAACTATTTTCTGATTTTGTACTTATATCAACATACAACCACTTATTTCAATAGACTCTTCAAGGAAAAAACACTGACTAATCCCATTATTGAGTAAAAACAACAGAAGGATGATACGCCTTATTTGAGTGATCCAACTAACTCGTGTCTAGAATTTCCTATGAAAGTCAGTACTGATGAAATTGCCATCGGACATGATCACTTATAAAGTATTTCACTCAACACATTGGTGAGACACGAACCTGGGTCGGAGAAGTTGATGAGCGATTTTGGATAGGAATAGGAGTGACAGGAGACAGGGAAGTAGTTAGAGGTGATGCCACTTCTGATAAAAATTACTGTGACAGATGGATAGTTGATCATTTAGACTCAACTGGGGTTTAAGGGTTAGGTTTTGTATCAATAGCCTTCATGGACTGCTCTAGATACGCAATAAACTGAGTATCATCTAGGGATTAGAGACGATTTCAAGTCTTTTGTTTTTGGGAACTAGAAAGTAAGTAACTATAACTTATCCAACCACAATGCCACTAAAATAAAACATGTATAACTTACCTTAAAGAGGATTTTGTCCAAAAATTATAGGATAGAACGACCGCTTTTAATTAGACTCACGAGTTCTTTTTATCGCCTTATTGAATTTATTTTTGACTACTTACTCAAAAATAAATTAACAACACTATGTTTAAGAACCATCAATGAAATAGGAAAACTGTCAATAAAAGAGACAGGAATTGATGAGAGTTAATAACAATCTAGGATCTCAAAAGAAAAAGAAAATTTAAATCAAGTTCTGAAAAAATTCGTAAATTTTAAAAAAGGGCTAAAAATAAAAACAAAAAAGTTAAGGAGAGGACTTATTAATATTCTAATTTTTATTTAGAGCTACTGACTTATTTTTAAACGACAATCGCTCAATTTCATCCCAATACAATCATCCACTCAAAATTTTAGTCCTCAGCTCGCCATTCTCTGTTACCAATCCTAGGCGATGTACTATTAGGAACTTCTAACCGTGAAGGACGAGTGCGAGTATTTCTGCGAACATTAGTAACCCCATCAGGTTCAGGTAAAAAGGCAATGGGATCAACCGCTGTTCTTCCCTTAGGGTGAATTTCAAAATGTAAATGGGGCCCAGTACTATTGCCAGTACTTCCCATCTCAGCAATTTGTTGTCCTTGTTCAACTTGTTGTCCGCGACGAACTAAAAGCCGACGGTTATGTCCATAAAAACTGATGCTACCGTCAGGATGACGTAATTTTACCAAAATTCCATAGCCTTGAGAATTCCATCCGGCTGAAATCACTACCCCAGTGGCGGACGCAAAAACCGGGGTTCCCATTGGTCCTGCAATGTCAATTCCTTCGTGCATATTGCCGTAACGTATTCCAAAACCAGAAGTCATTCGCCCTTGAGTTGGCCAAATATAACCTGTAGATATTTGAGGGGTTTTCAGTTTATATCTGTTAGAGGTATTGGGAGAAAATTTTATCCTACCGTTTGAGTCCCCCGACGCCTCAACTATATTGTTACAAAACACGGATAGGAGCAAGCTAACACTCGTTAGGGCTAATCCCGGAGATAATCGTTTCATATGTTTTAAGAGAAATTAAAGTCTTATGAGTAAGAAGGTTTTGTTAAAAACTTGAAAATGTTGTGAAATTACTTTACTTGATATATGTCAGAACGTAAAGGCCGCAATAATGACTGATCTGTTTCATAAAACCTATGCAATTTTTTAGAAAAGTATTCGTGTTAAATTTCTGCTGCAACCTAGAAATTCAACTTCTTTTCGTCTTTGGCGAAGCGCACCCCAAAGGGCTAATTTTACCTCTGAACGGAGTGTCTGATTTTTTGTAAAAATATCTCTTTGCTTATATCTTAAGCGAAGAGAAGGAGAATAACTCGTCTGAATAAACCCAAAAGTTACAATTTTGGGATACTATTCCTCAGTTTTTGGAAAAAAGAAAGATTATCAAGCAAATCGTTGTGACTAATAATGCTCAAGAGTTATTTTAAATTAAAACCTATTACATTCATACAACCACCAATCAGAGGTATTAACCCTAACTTATAAACTATAATGGGCGAGTTGCCTACGAGTTTAAGTTAAGTCCTATCTATTCAATAAGATAGGAGTTGATAGTAGTTGTTTCATTGATCGTGATATTATCCCTATAATTTAGACAATTTTAGAATTGCTTCAACTTAGGAAAACTCGTTTGTGATGATCATTAAAAATAAAGATGATTTTGACGAATTTCTTCTAATAATCCCCCACAAGCATCTAATAATAAATCAATTACCTTATCAAATCCTGCCCGACCTCCATAATAAGGGTCTAGGATTTGTTTTTCATGATGTTGTGTCATAAACTCACATATCAAGCGCACTTTATTCTTATACACTCCTTGGGAATCAAGAACTAAAATATTTTGATAATTTTCCTGATCCATTGCTAAAATCAGGTCAAACTGTTTAAAGTCAAACCAATCAAATTGCCTAGCCCTGCCCCGAAACTCAATTCCCCGACTCAGTGCAGCAGATTTCATTCTACGATCTGGGGCTGCACCAATATGGTAACTTGATGTCCCCGCCGAATCGCAAATAATCTGTTCTTCTAAATTCGCTTCTTTGATTAGGTGGTTCATAATATTCTCCGCTGCCGGAGAGCGACAAATATTACCAAGACAGACAAACAACAATCTGTATACCATGAAATTTACCAAAATACCTTATAACGACGATTCTAACTGAATTTGAACCAGGATACTCTAGATTATATGCTGGATTCTAACCCTGATCCAATGCTAAGGTTCAATCACCAAATTTATACTCCTGCTTCTTAGAGGAAAATTTTCAAATGTTGAATTTACTTAAGAAAACTCGTTCTTATAGTTCCTATAACAACAATTTCTACAATAAAAAGCCCAATCGCTTCCCTAAAATTTCCTTATTTTGGCTGCTCCTTGCTTGCCCTGTTTTAATTATCCTTTCGGAGTTTTTAGCTCAAGCTTATTTAGGAGTAACAGGTAAAGATAACAATATAGATGGTAAGTCACCTTTAATAAAAGCCTATCAGCTTAACTTCCTGACCGCTAATAAACGACCAATAGAAGGATTGACTGACGGAGGAGATTTATTAGTTAAGCGCAGTCCTACCTTGGGGTATGAACTTATAAGTCCTCAAAAAGGTGAATTTTGGCAAATCAATGAACAAGGGGTACGGGATAGTGAGCCTCTACCCTTAGCAAAACCGAAGAATGAAATTCGGATTTTTATTTTAGGGGGGTCGACCGCTTTTGGACAGTTAAATACTAATAACCAGGCCACTATTAGCCATTACCTTGAAGCTCGTCTTAAACAACGAGTTGAACAACAAAAAAGTTCTCCAGCTCAATACCGTCCTGATGTTTTTCCTTTTTTTGCTCCCACTAGAAGACAATTAACAAAATTACCTCCCAAGATTCGTGAGGGTAACTATCGAGTTATTAATGCCGCAGTTCCAGGATATGCTTCAGGAAATCAATTAGCTAAATTAGCCCTGAGAATTCTACCTTATCAACCAGATTTAATTGTGGTCTTGGATGGTTATGAAGATTTGATGTTACAAAGTAGTCAGCCTCAAGCTGATATTCCCCATATTGACGAGTTTTTAGCCGATGCCAAAGTTTACTTTCGTTATTCTTTGGATTTTTCTTTTAATCAATGGCTAAGAAGTACAGCATTAGTGAAAACATTTAACTCTTTTACTCCTCAATCTTCTGTTTCTTTAGACCAAACCAGTTTAGCCCTCAATAATGAGGGTAAATCTCTCGAGTCCTATTTACCTAATGATATTGAAGAGTTGAAACGTCGGGTTGACCGTTATAGAGAAAATCATAAACAGTTAATTAAGTTATCTGCACGATGGGAAATTCCTGTTGTGTTAGCCATTCAACCAGAGATAACCTCTCGTAGTGTAGATCAACTTTCAGCTGAAGAAAAGGCTATCCGCAATCATTTGGGAAAGGATTATCTTGAGGACTTTCCTCAAGCTTATGGTGAATTAGTGAAGGCGAGTCAACACTTGGCTAAAGCATTTCCAAAAAATATAAAAGTCGTTAATTTTTACCAGAGTAATTCTTCTTTTCCCACTCCGATGTTCTCTGACACCATCCATCTAACTGAGCAATCTAATAAGGTAATGGCAGAAAAGCTTTATCATGCAATTACTGCTTGGGAAAAAATACAGATCATTCCCCAATATTTTTACCTTAAGACAAGTCAGTAACTCAGAAAAATTATAGATCATAGAATGAATTACCATAACTTGTTGCCCAAAGTTGAAGTTTATGGACTTATAAAAAAACACCTCAAACTCAGATCTTACATCAGGATAAATAAACTTGATAGAAAGAACAATTTTTAAAAAAGTTATTACCACAATCTAACCTTATTTCTTCTCTATACTAGTTAATTTTAAATTAGGTGTGGTTATATAGGACTATTTCCACATACCTGAAGAAAATATTCTTTAATTGAGGTAAAATGAATTACTATGGGGTTTTTATTAGAACAAAATAACGATGCTACTTTACAATAATTAATTACCCACTTGAAAGAAAAAAGAGATGTTGCAGTTAGTCTGTCTACCATGTGTCGTTTAATCTTAAAAGTTAATTTAATTTTAAAAAATACTTCATGTTTTGGAAGTCTACATAGATAGGGTTAAACTTTTAGACGGACATATTCCACATGCTATGTCATTATCCGCATAAATGAACAACCCTGTAAAAGAGACTTTTCCATTGAAGGTTTATAATGAGGCGATTTAAAAGACATTGATTATTCCTTACAAGAATGGATAAAATCCATAATTAGAATCTTTGATGCCATTTGCAA
Source organism: cyanobacterium endosymbiont of Rhopalodia gibberula (assembly GCF_003574135.1). GTDB lineage: Bacteria > Cyanobacteriota > Cyanobacteriia > Cyanobacteriales > Microcystaceae > Rippkaea. The sequence goes on from NZ_AP018341.1 coordinate 1,226,016, forward strand.
TGACTAGTTATTGGAAAGCGAAAAATCATCTATTTTAAGTTAAATTTAAGTAAAATAAACCGAAAATGGACAAAAATTTACCAAATCAATATTTAAACAGGCTGACAGTACTCAACTTAAATAAACTTTAGTCAATTAATTACACCTTCACATCAAGAATATTAGTAAATGGACACAATTAGCATACTTGGACTGTATGTCTAGAGTAAAATCTGACTGTGGTTGGATTGTTTTATATAGATGGATAGATCGGTCGACTGATCTATCCCAGACTCTTGCACCCTGTTTATACTGATAAGTTATGAAATTATAGATAGTTACTACACAACGGAATGATTGATATTTTCCAGTTAAGAAAGTACTATGATGGATTGAAGAAATGCGATCTTTCATGATTAGAGTTATCAATCTAAGTTATGATGAAAAGGGGAGTTTAGTTTGTGGACTAGAAAAAATAATGACTGGACAAGAATTACATACACTGCTGTTCAGTAAATGGGGCAGGTCTTATGATATCCAGTTACGAAAAGTCAAAGGAAAGATTTTTTGTCAGGTGATGTGGAAATACCTCGAACAAGCTTCTTTTCCTATGTCTCAAACTGAGTATTTTAACCATTTAGACGTCGTTGCGAGTTATCTAACAGCTTGGGGAAGTACAGAGCAGATTATCACTTATTTAGAGCAAACTCATGATCGCCCTCGTCTGGGTAAAGTGATTGGTATTTCCCTAGATTTAGGAGAAAAAACTTCTGAATGGATTTTAGATTAATGTAATCAAAAAAATACTTAAATCAACTAACTTAACTTATTTTTCTATTGAACTATTTCTACTTTTTTACTCAGTTTAATGATGATTTATAATTATCTTTATAGTCGATGTCTTACTTGTCAAGTTTCTGGTGAAATCAAGTTTTCTTTACTGTTTTTTTTACCGAGATAACCTATCTGATTGTGATAAAAGTTTTTGGGCTTGTTTTGCGGTAACCTTCTTAGTAGGGTTAATAGGGCTGAAGAATACCACATCCCCTTTTAGATTGTCTCAGTGAAGATAGGTACACCCAATATATCAAGGTTTAAAAGTGCAAGAAAATTTATTTTTCTGAGAAAATTATTGCTATAACTCAACATATCTAATAAGTTTGAGCATAAGTTCTGCATTAATTTATCCTGCCGATTGATAATCAATTTTTGATGTCCATAAAATATTTTTATCTGTTTCAAAGCCAACAAGAGAGGTTTTAAAAAAAATCAATAACTCTGTTTTAGTAACGTACTTTTAAACAAAAACGGTAAAGGCTATTTTTGATGCTTCTACTAATCTTAAAAGAGTTCTTTATTTAACTGAATTATTTGGTTCTCTAAAAAAAACTTCTCTGTATTCAATAATAATGTTGTGTTTTCTAACCTTCTCTAGGGTTGACAACTAGACTATCACTATATGACTATATTTCCGCTATGTAATGTTATTTTGAGTAGATTAGTCAACGGTTAATTAATAAATTATTTCATCTTAAACTTGCTTAGTTTATCTAAAAACAGCGACTAGAACCTTTACTACTTTTTCTGTGTATTTTTAAATTGGTAATTCTAAAATCAATTCTCTTACTTAAATCATAAAGTTAGTTTATCGTATGCAGTTAGTATCAATATCTTTTGAGTTATTGTCAATATCAATCTTATGAAAAATAAATCAATTTTATCCTCACTAAAAATTAATGAGCAACTCTTTTTAAAAACGAGGATTAGAATCTGAAAAATTTATATATTTTCGAAAAGTTAATAGGCCTAAAGTTAAATACAGAATTTACTAAATTTTAGAGATTTTCATTACTCAAAATTCAATATTAACTATCGACTATCAATTTCCTGTTAATTTCAACATTCCAATTCCGCTAAAATATAGTACTAACACAGCAGTAGCTAATAAAGATTGGGTTAACGGATCGGTGGAAGGCGTTAAAACAGCTCCCAAAATAACAGAACCTAAAACAATTACACGCCATACTTTAAGCATTTGTTTCGAAGAAACAATTCCAAGAAAACCTAAAGCTAATTGAATAATAGGAATTTGGAAAGTAAGTCCAGTACTAAACATCAATAGTAAAATAAACTCAAAATAGCGATCAATTGACCAAGACTGTGCGACAATACCAGCTCCATAATTAATAAAAAACTGTAAGGCAGCAGGAATTAATACCCAATAAGCAAAGGCTAATCCAACTAAAAATAAAATACTTGATCCTAAGACGACAGGACCTAATAAGCGACGCTCTCGACGGGTTAACCCAGGTAAAACAAATTGAAGAATTTGGTAGAGAACAAAGGGACTTGATATTAAAAATCCACTATATCCAGCAACTTTAATCGATACAAAAAAGAATTCTCCTGGAGCTAATTGTAAAAATTCAACATCTTGAGCAGGAAACTGCAACCATTGCACTAAGGGTTTTACAAAAATAAAACAGCTAATCATTCCGATAACAACTGCAATTAACCCATAAAAAATACGTCGACGCAATTCCTCGATATGATCAAACAAGGACATTTCTACATCATTAGGAATTTCGTTGAGATAAGTCTGTTGATCGGTTAGAGACGGAATTTTAGTATCTGTTGTGTCCATAATATAGGATTTATAATTAAAATTACTGCTTTACTATTTTAGTTTGTCATGACTTATGTATCAATTCTTATTGATGTCAATATCTCTGAGTAAAACTTTATAAAAAACTTAAAATTCTATTTTATAAAAAGAAAAATATTATGGTTACTTATGAACAAGCCAACCTCAGTACCCCCTAATATAGAATCAAAAGTATGGAATTATGTCCCAAAATTACGCATGAATTGGATAGAATCCGCTTTAACTATTATCGATGTTTGCCATAGAAATCAATTCCTATGAATGAATTATACGATCACTCATTAACTAACCTTGAATTTTCTTGTAACGTACATGTGTATAACAGGATCGACGGCATTACTGCCAAAACGGCGATGGAGTTGTGTCAAACCGGAATGTCCTGAGGTCGTGGAAATTAATGGTAGTTTGGCTGCTTAGAAGACAACCTGCCATTTTATTGTAAACGAAATTTCTAGTTTATTCTAATCAAGTTAAGTTTAGTTATTTATACTATTACATACTTCAGTTAGAGAATAAATTACATCATCAGCTAGTAATTCTAAAGTTTCTTGACTAATAGAAGGTTGAGAAACAATAAAATTAAGAGTCATTTTCTCATTAAATGTTGCAACAGCAACTGTGAAAATTCTATTAAAAACAACATTAGACGGAACAAAACTAATTTCTTCTAAGATTAATTTACCCTCTATTTTAGGAATTTTAATTTCGCCGATATTGGTAACTGAAACTGTTGCAAAAGTTGTCTCAGAATTAACCAAGAAATTTTCTATAATTTTTCGAAGCACTAATAAAGGCTTAAACATATCTTTTCGATTTAAACCTTTATTAATTTGTCGAGTAACATCTCTTGCTAATTCCCAAAATGGCATCTCTGATTTTAGAGTATGAAAAGACATTAAAAACGAGATAAGCATTCCCATCTTTTCAGGGGAGACTTCTGGCTTAATTCTTCGCCGTAAATCTACATAAGAAGCACAGGAAATATTAACTTTTCTTAATTTATTTTTCCTTATCTTATTGGCAACTGCAATTAACATTGCTGAACATAGAGCTCCGTGAACTGTCGTCTTTTCTAGTTGACATAGTTTGATTAATTTTTTTGTATTTTCTGGAGATAAATATCGCTGAGTTATTCCACAACTACGCAACTCAATAGCTACATCTTTTTCCGATTTTAATGATTCTATCCGATGGACAAACATCTTAATTCTAAGCATCCCCAAAAAATAAATACTATTAACTATACTTATTTTATTGTTAATCCATTGAAGAAAAGAGTTATTTAAAGATAAGGTGGGAGATATTAGAGATGAACTAGAATTTAATTTTAAATTTTGTTCTGAAGCGATAATTTGACAATAATTAAATATCTCTGCTTGAAGTCTCACAGATGATAAACCATCTGATATAGCATGATGTATGGTCGTAATCAGGTATTTTGTATCAGGTTCTTGTTTATCTAAAACTAATAAACATCTCAACAGATACTTACTACTTTCCAAGGGAGTATTTAACTCTCTTAAAATAAGATCTTTTAAAGAAATATCTTGCTCAAAATAAAGAGTATCTAAAGGAATTTTGTATTTATTTTCAGAAATAAAATGTAGATTATCTAAAGTTCCTACTATTAGATAGTCTAGATAGGGATAATTAGATTGAACTAAATCCAAAGTCTTCCTTAGAATTACTTGATTAATATCACCCTTAATACGACTTATAATAACTATATTTAATGAGCCTCCATAGCGATTTAATATTTCCATCACTTGTTCGTTAGAAATCAACTTTTCCGGTCTAGACATAACAGTGAATCACTCATTAAATAAATAATGACTATTTTAAGTGATCAAAGTGTATCTAAAATAATGTACTATTCGTAAATATATTGTTCTCTTATGAAAGAATGCATTTATTAATTCCGGCAGCAGGATTAGGAAAACGGATGGGAAGTGATCGCAACAAACTTCTCCTTAGTCTCTTAGGAAAACCATTATTAACTTGGACACTTCTGGCGGCTGAAGCATCTGAGAAAATTCGCTGGATCGGTATTATTGGTAAATCCTATGACTTTCCTAGTTTTCAGGAAATTATTACCAATCTTTCTGTAACTAAACCAGTAGAATTAATCCAAGGAGGCGAGACTCGTCAACAATCAGTTTATAATGGACTACAGGCTTTATCCATAGAGGTACAAAGAATCTTGATCCATGATGGAGCAAGATGTTTAGCTACTCCAAAACTGTTTGATCGTTGTGCTGAGGAATTACTAACCTGTCAGGGATTAATTACAGCTATTCCTGTTAAAGACACAATTAAAGTTGTTGATCAGCATAAATTTATTCAAAATACCCCAAATAGATCTCAATTGTGGGCAGCTCAAACTCCTCAAGGATTTGATGTTAAACTTTTAAAAAAATGTCATGAAAAAGGAAGGAGTTCAGATTGGGAAGTTACCGATGATTCAGCTTTATTTGAAATGTGTAAGTTACCTGTAAAAATTGTGGAAGGGGAAGAAACAAACCTAAAAGTAACAACTCCAATTGACTTAGGAATTGCTGAATTTATTCTTAAAAAGAACTTGAGTATATCTTAACTGATTAATAATTCATAGCATTTATTATGCTCCGTTTTGGACTTATAAAGTATTTAAAACCAGTGTTAAGTCTCTTATAATCCTACTTTCCTAAAGTAAGTCCACACATAGCTACATATGATATGATGACATGAAATATAAAAATATACTTAATATATGTTTTTCGGAATGTATTTTAAAGAGGTTTACATAATAAAGTTATCCGTGCTAAAAATATATTTTAAAGTAATTAGAATCATATTTTTTTATACTAATAACATTTAAAAACTTTTTTATCATAGGGATCTTTATAGTATAAAAAAAATAATAAGTTGTACCTAATGTATTTTACTTAGTGTCTTGTTTGCAAACAGTTTCTAAAGTAGACAATAAGCAAGAGAAAACAGTTTAGCCCCAAAATTAATGCTCTTCTAGACTGGATCTAGGTTTAGTAAATTAACATCTAAGTAGATAAGTAAAAATAAATCTTAAATAAAGAAACAGTTAAAAAAGAGTGATCACTAGATACTAGTTTTTCTAAAAAACTAGGCTTATATAATTAGAGGAGTGAAGAATATCAAAGTTGCCTCGCGACCTAAAAACTCTCTTCAGAACTAGAACAAGAACAGAAATATTATGTTTAAATTCTAAGAAGATAAAAAGTAAAAAAGATTGCAAATTAAGTATAATAGTACTACTCTAATTTCATTAGAACAATAGTTAGTATTGTTCGATAGATTTTTAAATAAAGATAAGGATTATGAGATCCTTCGAAAAGTAAAACAAATAGTTAACAATTATCCGAGATTTGAAAAAAGTGAAAAATCAAATTAACTCACAATTACACTTGTAACCACGGTTTAGCCATCATCATCTTGCTCTTAATGTTCAACTTCTTGTTCCCAAAGATCCTTTTCAGTCGTATAGCTGATATCAGTTTTAGTGATTAATTTTTCTGCTGCAAATTCACAAGCATATTTTATTTTACGCTGTAGAGTTTTACTCGGTTGCAATAAATCTTCTGCTCTTTTTTGTCGAATCATATTACGAGACTCAATTTTATTATTACGCCACCGAATCCAGAAATAGCGAACCAAAGGAGTTCCTAGGAAGGCTATTGCATAGACTAATAATATCCAATAAATAGAGCTAGCAAAGAAAACTAATCCTGTCATTTGGTTGACAACTTTAGGATCTTTAATTAAATATCCTAAAACCAAAACTAGAATAAAATTTAATACTCCTAACCCAGTTGCTAACATAATTTGTCTGCTACTAGCTCGACTAAATAAATAAGATTTTTCTTTTAAATAGCTAGTAACTGAACGCTTTTTATGAAGTTGAGCTGTTACTTGTAACTCAGGGAAACAATAGATTATTTCTCCTTGGGAGGAAACTTTAGGATAACCGTTAAATCTTGTCAGAATAGGCAGCATATAATCTTCATTATCTTCGTCGTATTGAGTTATCTTATCTAGATAAGGAAGAACTTGTTGAGCAATAATTGCTCCTTGATTATTACGGATTACTGACCCAATTTCTTGCCAACGATATTTTTCTAAGTCATTATTAGGATTACCTTCACCGAAGAGAAATGAAAAAATAGCTTCTAGAAAACTAAGATTGCTTTCTTGCCGATTTCTTTCAGAACTTTGATACGATTTATCTAGATAAAGATCGTAATTATGATCAGGATAAAAAATCCAAAATAAATCGGAAAAACTTGGAAAAAAAATAAAATTGTCTCTATAACCTAGACCTCTACTTTCTTGATAGTCTCTATCTTTTCCACTATCAGATCTAATAACAACAACAATTATAGCAATAGTAATCATCACAAAAACGACAGAAGCAATCAGAATTACTCCAAAAGAAATACGAATTAAATAAAAAAGAGCATTCCAGATTTTTTTCCAGGTTTCCTTAAAGCGAAGTTTCCAGTATTTATTGCGGAGAATTGTCTTAAAATTTTGTGGGAAAAGATAGATGATTTCACCTGATTCAGCCACTTGTAAATGTCCTCCGCTATCGGAAGCTAAAGCTAGCAATCCCTGTTGAACCACATTCAGTTCAAGTCCTGCTTGGGTAGCGACGTCTCCAACAGTCACGCGATACCCTAATTGTTCTACGGATGTCATAATTTCAGGACTGAGGGTCATATTACATTGCCTTCTCTATAATCTTTTCTAATTTTTAGTATAAACAACTCACCTTAAACATTCTCTACTCGTCTATAACCTTGAAGAAATGTCAAGAAAACATAATTTACAAAATGTAAATAATTTATTTTTACTTAAAATTTTACGAACTAATTACCATATTAAATCTTGAATAAAACAACCATAAGCTTTATCTAAATTAAATATAACTCCAATAAAATTATAGTATTTATATATTTAACTTAGGTAAGTTTTATTTAGTTTTAAATAAACTAAAGATAACAATTCAGGAGTAGTAATATAAAATTATCATTTCAAAAAAAAATATTTTTATGTTTCTTTTTTTTAGAAATTAAACTAGAATTTATCCAGCTTTAGTTAACTCTCTCTAAAGTAACTACTTTAATCAACATAATTTAACTAAATTAGTTAAATTATGTTGATATTAAAATATTTTTTCAAAAATTTTCCAAACTTATATTTAATGTTTTTTTTCTTATAATTATATTCGATTTTTTATATTTTTGTACATTTAAAACTATTTAATCTATTTTTTTTAGGGGTCAAATAAATTACATTCTTTTATTAAGTAATTTGCTTAGCAATTGCTTTCATAGTTTTAATTTCTGATAGTTTAACTCAATTTGTAAATTCTTTAACTTTTCATTCTTTTATGTTTAAATTAAATTTTTCTAATCTTATTCTTATTCTGGGATAAATTTTTAGGTACAAGTTAACTTTGATAGTTTTTGTGTATCTAATCATGCTAGCTAAATTTTCAAGAAGTCTGATATTTAGCAATTACTATTTTTTAACAACTTTTTGATTTTACATTTATTAAAGCCCAACCACCTATCATTCTATCTCAGACAATCCATATGCCAGAAATATTCAACCAAAACAACTTTCACTACATGCCAAATATAAAGGAATTAGTGATTTTAGAACTTCAACTTGTGCAACGGACTACCTTATCATAATTGACTCTCAATGGAGAGAAAAAAACTTATTAAATTCTCCTAGTCTTCTTCCATAAAGTTATAGTCACGACGCATTTAATACACTAAACTAAAAAATAATAAAAGACTAGATTATTATTCTACAAAAACAAAGTCCACCTCCGTCAACTCAGTCAATAGGTTGTGTAGACAACTTTTATTTATATGTCCCAACTTTTCAGGATTTAAGTCTATGAAGTGTAATGCATAATGGTTTAGCATAACTGAAACTGCAAAATTTAATTTACTTAGCTACAGACATTAAAGGGCTAGTGTAAACAAAAAAGTCAGCACTCTCAAGAGAGGAGATTGCCCTAAATTCATTTTGTACCCAATAATTTTGACCGAAACGAACAAACTTTTGTTGACTTCCAATACCAATAATGGCAATAACGGGAATTTTAGCTTTTGTTTTATCCCTAGAATTTTCTTGAAGAATTCTTTTTAAATTCTGTTGATAATTTTGATTAACTGCTTGTTGAATAGTTAATTTAACTATTAGTATCTTTACGTTTTCTATAATTTCTCCATTTTCAATAATTAGTTGAACTTTATCATCTCGATGGTCAACTCTACCCCAAATAATCAGATGGTTATCTTCAACTAATAATTCTTTAATTTGTTCATAAGCTTCAGAAAAAACTACCCCTTCTGATTGTCCAGAAATATCCTCTAATGTTATAAATGCCATTTCTTTTCCAGTTTTAGTTACTATTTTTTTGACCTCATTAACCATTACAACAGCACTAACTTTAGATTTAGATCTTTGATTCTCTAATTCACTCAAATTAATAGGGGATAAAACTTTAGCTGCTTCTTTAACTGATTTCAAAGGATGCTCAGAAACATAAAAACCTAAATATTCTTTTTCTAACTTAAGTTTTTCAGGTAGAGGAAAATCAGCTATAGAGGGGGAACTTGGTTCCTGATCAAATTTAGACTGATTGTTGGCATTATTCTGGATACCATTGCTTACCATATCAAAGATATTTAATTGACCAGTTTCTTTCTCTTTAGCTCGTTTTTGTGCCCAAGAAATAATCAAGTCAAGATCATTTATTAATTGATTTCGGTTAGCTTTAACTTTGTCAAATGCTCCACAATAAATTAAAGTTTCTAAGGATCGTCTGTTGACTACTCGTAAGTCAACACGACAGCAAAAATCAGCCAGAGATTGAAAATTTTCTCCTTTCTCCCTAGCTTTTAATATGTTATCAATAGTTCCTTCTCCCAAATTCTTAACCGCAGATAACCCAAACAAAATCTTATCCCCAATGGGAGTAAAATCTTTTTGGGAACGGTTAATATCAGGAGGATCAACATGAATTCCCATCTTTTGAGAATTTTCTCGGTACTTTTCTACCTTATCTTGATTATCACTGCTAGCTGTCAATAAAGCCGTCATGTATTCAACAGGATAATTTGCTTTTAAGTAAGCAGTTTGATAGGTAATATAAGCATAAGCAGTGGAGTGAGATTTATTAAAGCAGTTAGACGCAACTGCGCCATTGGCTAATATAAAATTATGATCTTGAACAACTCCAATATCGTAGACTGGTTGTTTTCCTAAAGACTTACAACTAATAATTTTAGCCATGTTATGTTAACCAATAATACCTTAAAAAAATATCAGAACTTCTCTAAACAAATATGTTTGGCTATAGCCATCATTAATTATCGTACCTCCAATTTAGTCATTGACTGTTTGCTTTCACTTGAAGAGCAAATAGATATTAACGAACATTGCGCCATGTTGGCAGATAATGTTTCTGGGGGTGATTCGGTTCTTATGTTAAAACAGAGTATTCTTGATAATCAATAGAATTCTTGGGTTAAACTGATTAATTCTCCTATCAATGGGAGAATTTCAGCGGTAAACAACGCTGGGATTAAAGCTGTCACTGTCGATGCTTATCTCTTACTTAATAGCGATACTATTATTAAGCCAGGGATGATATTATCTCTCTTAGAAGCTTCCGATAACAATCCTGAAGCTGGATTAATTAGTACTCGGTTAGAATGACTAAACACAAGTCCCAAAATCGACTGTTTTCGTTTGTTATAATTTATTTATCAGTGAATTGATCAAAGCTGCAAGGACTGGACTAATTGCAAAATTTATAATTTTCTACAATGTGCCAATGAACCTCAATAAACTAGTTTTGCCTGTGTTCTATTCGTCGGCAAGTTATTAAACAAGTTAGTTTAATAGATAAATGCTATTCCATGTACTTTGATGATATCGATTACTGTCGCTGTGCTAGAGGTAAAAGTCGGAAAATCTTTCACTAGACTGAGGCGAGAGTCGTTCATTTACGAGAAGGAAGTAGTTCGGCTAAATCTGATATAGTAGCTCGCAAACAAACGCCTACACCCTTATTTTATGCTTCTCGTTCTTACTATTCTACTAAATTCTATGGAAGAACAAGACTGTGATTTTCTAATCTGTTCTGGTTAGTAGGATGTAGTGTCTTTTTAATAAGAGAACTAGTAAGTAATTCCTCTGGTGTTGTTTGTGAATATACAGCACAAGATATTTGTATAAATTGGCGTGATCCTTTGAAGCCTCTGATTCTACCTAAAAATAATCTTAGAAATTGTCTGGTTTTATTATTATTGGTGGTATGAAATGCACTACTAGTTCTATTCATGAATAATTAGCTATACAATCAGAGATCTTTATGACTAAACTTAAAAAGCCTAATTTTTTTAGTGATAAAAATCAATCTGTTCAGGGGCTAGACTGGTATTTATCTGACGTTAATAAAACCTTTGATAACAACATATCTAGTGAATCTAGCACCCATTACACTTAACTCTCCACCTATCCTCACACTATTGAACGGTTATAAAAATATGTTCCCTATGCTAGTCCCATATATGTGATGCGTTATCCCATTGATCAGTTAATCTCTCAACACATTCATGAATGCAGTCAACAAGTTGTTTAAGTTAATTTCAATGAAGTGATTTACCAACACCTAGAATTGATTACATGTGCTCTCTATACAAAGCAACTTATCCCCTATTTTTTAACTTTTGAAAGCGATAAAGTTCTCCTGGTATTTTTCGAAGCAATGTTACCTAATTATCAAAAATAGTTAGAGATAATTTATGTTTTTATTAGTTACTCAAAAAAACTAAAGTAGGATAAAAAAATAAATACTAGTAATATTTCTAGTCAACAACCGATCATTAAGAATAGGATAATTAAGAGTAAGTAACTAGACATGTTAGCAAAATCTCTTGGACTTCAGGAGCTAAGACGTTAGTTTATTACTAAAGGTTTTTGGACTTTGGTAATAAATCTATATATAATTAAGAAAAAAACAGAATTGACAAAAGAAAATATAGAAAACCTTCAAAAAATCTTTGACCAATATTTAGATATTTTAGGGTCTTTATTCAAGAAAAGATTATGTTGTTTTAATTTCAAAAACATCGCTGAACTTAGTTCAATTAATCAGGTCAAATCCGTGGCAAAGTAGTAGAGAAAATCATAATTAACAGGGAAATTTAGCAAAACCCACAAGCTAGCTTTTCTACTCAAAGTGTAGTGAATCGATAGGGAGGGTACAGGTCTAATAAAACTTGTCTTTTAAGATTATAAAGGTTGATTAGACTGTAAGCATATCTTTATGATCAACTTAATTTTCTGATTGAACTCCTTTACAATTCCTTGGGAGGCTCTATTGTCGAAATAAGCTATAATTTCGTCTATATATCTACTCATTGTCTTATGACTCCTTGGAAAATATTGATAATCAGTTTCTGTCTACTCTAGGAATTTTTCGAAACCCTCATCACTTGTTGTCTGAATCGAGGAGCTAGTGCTTTTTGCTCAAAAAATATCCTATAAATTTCATAATTTATTATTGATCTTAATGCAAATTTATTGAATTAGGCTTAATAATAACAAAAGATAAATTTTAGTTTTACTTTCTTAAAAAGACTTATTTTGAACAACAAATAGTTAATAAATATATAAGTATATTCACAACAGAAATAATTAACATGGAGATTGTAAGAAGGTGTATCATTAGAGTTTTTAGTAAAATTTAATCTTTTTAAAAATCATAGAATGTATGTGAAACAATTTCCTAATACTCTAATTTTATTAAAGTTAATAGTAAAACTTAAATATATCTTCTACAAGAAGACATTTATTTAGCTCCTAATAATAAATTATTAGGAGCTAAGTTCTCTACGTTTCTGCGAAAATAACCTATAGAAAATGAGAATAAAAATTTAATCAACACTTTTTTATAGAAGTTACTTCTTAAAGTTAAAGTCTCAGTTACTAATGAATTTATACAACGTGATTGCATTTTATTTTAGATCTTAATATTTAAGACTTATCAGGCTACAAACTTACTTTTTAGACTCAGTTTTAGTTATTAACATACTATCTTCTATATCTATTAATATAGAAGATAGAACTGCTATTTTATAGAAAGTTATTCAACTCAGTATAAATAAAATAATTAACTATTAACAAATATTACTTTTTAAAAAATCTATAATTTTACAAAAGTATTAACGGTATTATTGTAATTACAATAGGTTATTTTAAAACAATTTTTAACCACATTTTTATATTTAAATTGATGTGAAAACAATAAAAGCACAAACACAAAAATTTTTTCTCAAGTAATCAGATAATTAACTTCTTTTATTGATAATGTTTATGATGCAGGACCAGTAGTTCATACATATATATTGTGTATATTGCAGATAAAAAAATAAGTTTTTCCCTTAAATTTTGATTTAATTGTTTAAACCCTAACAATAAAACTCAACAGTTTATCAGTATTGGCATTGATGGTGTTTTTTATATAATTCTAGAATTTCTTTTGAAGCTAGATAAATTTTTTATTTAAAAGATGTTTTCTAAGAAGGTATGAAATATCAAGATAAAAGCTAAGCAGTTAAAATTTAGATTTTAAGCTAAATTTTAACTGCTAGTATTTTTTTATTTTATAGAAAGTCAATGATTAAGTTTAATATATTATTTTCTGTATCATTCTGATATCATCTTAATGAATTTTGAGTTTTAGCTTTATTTATACCAAAAGTGAACACTAAATAATTTTGTATTAACTAAATTAAAATAGAAAGTATACTAAAGTATTTAAAAAAAATTAACTCTCATTGAAAATGAAGCTCTACTAAATAAAATCTTAGAAACTAAACAAAAACCTAATAAATCAAATCTTAAATCAGTTTAGGATCTTTAAGAAAGTTATGTTGTTTACAGTCTGGTAAAACCTTATAAAACAACTCTGACTTTAGATCACTTGTCAAATAAAAAAAGAATACAAGCAAGCATAAATTGATCCTTAACGACTCCTAATAGTTATCAATTAGTAGAAGAAAATAATGATATAACATTATGACACAGGAATATTAGAATGTGATCTAAGAAGTTAAGTTTTATAGACTTTTTTTTAATGTAACTGGTGTAAATGTAGCTATGGTCCGTCACTTTAGCATAGCAACAAAAGTAAAACGAGATTTACTATAAATCTCCAAATAATTAAAAAAATACTACTCTAATCGGATTAATAGCTACTAGAATACCCCTCTTGTTGTTTACTTCTGAAAAGAAAACAAGTAAAGAAATTTTTAAAACTCATATTAAAGAAAGTTTTAATCCCATAATTACTTGCTGGGGCTTATGTTATTGTGAATAATTTGCTGGTCTACAAAGCTAAAGCTGTAATGACTTTAAAAGCCACTTCATCAAAAAAAATGGATTGAAACTTGCCACTTATGGAGAGGACGTAAAAGTCTTTAATATTAGTATTAAAAAGCAGTCCTCTGTCAATATCAATCTTCATCGAGTGCCGGAAAAGCTTCCTCAATTTTCCATAAATTTTCTTTATTTTCAATAACCCAACTACGAGTTTCTGGGGTCAACTGCTCCCAAACAACATCAATCGCAATATGGGGAGATGCATACTGGTATTTTTGTCCAAATTTCTTTAAATTATCAGCAACATTGTCAGAAATACCAAAGTAAGACCAGTCAACTTCGAGTTTCATCCCAGAGACACCACCCGTTGGATCAAAAATTAATTGCGCCGTTCTCACTAAATCGGCAAAATGTCTGGGCTCGAGTCCGGTGATTTCCTGAATTTTTTTTGCTTGGCTATTAGTTTGTTTCATAGGGTTGTATTCCTATACAGTTATATATCTATTTATACCTATTAAGGGTACAAAAATCAACCCCTCTTGCTCAATTATCTTTGATGTAGATGTTTTGGTATCAATTCAAAATAATTATAATTTAGTTGACATTAACGGTTTCCATGATCACATAGTGTAACGGAATTGATTAAGTTAAGTTGAGTAGTTAATAAAGATCTTCTTATCATAAACATTGTTATCTTCATTTATAATTTTATTTTTAATACTTACTGTTTGCGTTAGCTACACTGGAATCTTATATACGAGAAAATGTAGTTACTTATGTTAGATTTTTAAATCTAAAAAATAAGTAAATCCTCGGAAAAGTTCACAGAAATTAATACTTTATCTCTACTTATCCAAGTAGAAGCCGGTAAAACCGCAAGTCAAAAGATTAATACCTTATAAAACTGCTAATCTATAAACTTAAGTTTTGCAAAGAGATTTCTATAAAATCTTTAAGTAAGTCAATGGACTCCTTTCCCACTATAATAGCAATCTGAAGAAAAGAAAAGTTCTTAAATCTTAGAGACTATATTGATATTTTCTGTCAAATAAAACACCGACTAAACACAATAAAAAATTATGGACTTACTATTATAATTAGTCAAGAAACTAAGCAAGTTCAAAAATTTTGAATACTTAGTCAAAAACAGTATGTAAAGTCTATGTGTGTTCTAGAACAGAGGTTAATTCTAAGAAAAAAAAAGTAAGTATAGCAGTAGAACTAAAACCTAAAATGTTTTACTCTTCTTTATTCGATAGTATTCTGTTGCCTTTATCTCAAATATAAAATTTTAGTTAACGCCCTAAATCCTATACAATAAGCTAGGGGACAATTATATAAAGTAATTGATTGTTAATATTACCTATTAAGTTAATTTTTAAAAATTAATTTTAAAGTTATTTTTCTAGCCATACTATCTCTTCTTTCTCTAACCTATTATCCAGAAAATAAATTATATTTTTCGTATTAATACTGATTCTATATTGATTAAATATTTTATAAATAAAAATTTCTAGAATATCTTTAAAAAATTCTTTATTTTGATACTATTTAAATTTTATAAATTTTCTTATATTTCGAAAATATTTTCTTTTTTATTTAGATAATTTTACCTAGAAACTTATTAAGTAAAGTAGATTAATCTACTTTACTTAATAAGTTAACAATAACAAATTTATTGTATAATAATACACATGCAATTGCTAGAAAAATTAGAACTTAATCTGATATTAAAGATCAATATTATAAGTGTTTTATAGCAATCTAAAATTATGTTCTTAAATAAATAGTTATTTTTGATTTTTTAAAAAAAATTAGTACTAGATAAACTTAAACATATATTTAGTAATATTTCTGAATATGTCAATTCAACCTTATGTTCTTGACCAATACCTGATACAGGAGCTTTGATAGGAAAATAGTCCATATTTTGTCTGTATAAATTAATTTTTTCTAAAGCTTATTTTATATTTTGATAGCAATTCTATACTATAACTTCTGTTAATGTAGTTAACCCTATTTTTAGAGGGAGTTTAATATTAACTTGGTTGTTCAATTTAACACTACTTTTTTTTTTGGTAAATCAGCTTGGATAATTCCTGTCAATAGATGAATAAAAGTAGCTCTTAAAGTGTATAAATTGGATGCAGTAACTGCTTTTTTAAAAAAATATTCTAAGGCAGTAGAACCACTAATTACCACAATAGTTAAAGTCAATTTAGTGATACTATTTTAGTTCTGAACTGCTGCAAAATCAATTAAATAAATTTGTTTATATTCTCCTAAGATTGGCTTACTAGGTTTTATATCTAGATGTAAAACAGGGGATTTAGCCCATGAAGATAAATGAGTATTTTGAGAGTTTCAGTCGCAACAAATCGAATCCTTCTTTCTGAAAATATTTCTTCTTGGTCCAAAATTTATTGTCAAGATACCCCTGGAATAGAGTTTTATACCAAGGTAAACCCAAAAATGTCATGATCGTCTTCTGGAGCAATCTCAAAATAGTTTCGATAGCGAGGAATACAAGGATGATTTAGAGTTTGTAGAACTTGGGATTTTTTTTCAAAAAGTTTAAATTGCTCTCTCTGCATGTGGGGACTAAAAGCCAACATTTTTAATGTCACTTTTTAATAAAATTTTAGACGAAATAGAAAACTGACAAAATTCAGCTATTTTAACTCTAATAAATTGGGCTAACTTGTCGAAACATCTTTAATTAGCTATTCTAAATCATGAGCTAACCAAGTTTGATGTACAACAGCAGGTTGCCTCAACTGGATTTATAATTGGCAACGTTTTAAGAGAAAATCTCCAAATTCAAACATGATCTTTATCAAAACAAATTGATAATCAATTATTTTATTTACTGCTAAAACCTTCTCTTAAAAAGGAAAAAAAAGAAAATAACTATTTATCAATCCCTTTTGGAGAAACAGATTTACCTATTGTTCATTGTTGAAGCAACATTATTCCAAGTATCTGCCGCATCTTGAACCGCTTGCTCAACAGTTTTTTCTTTAAGCATGGCAGCCTGTAAATTCTCGTAAATGATCTGTTGTAGCTTATTAATATTTTTCATCGATGGAATCAAAACTTCAGCATCTTCAAGCTGCATTGCACTAACTTTACGGGCTTGAGTCATGAGATTTGTAGACTCAGACTGTTGTTTCAAGTCTTCTATGTACAGTTTGACACCCTCTACCGTCGAAGGAAAAACATTCGCTTGTTTGGCAAACCTCAGTTGATTTTCTGTATTCGTAACAAAAAGAGCAAATTTTACTCCATCGTCTGGTTTATTAGTATCACGGGGAATAATTAAATTCATTACTGCCACATTTTTTTTACCTGTTTTTCCTGTAATTTGGGAAGCAGCAGCCGAAACTTTGGCAATATTAGGAGCATTGTTTTCGAGACTAGTTAGAGATTCGGCCCCGGAGGAAAGTAAAGCTGTTTGTCCTGACTGATATAAATCAATCGCATGGCGATGTCCTTGGGTTAAAACTTCAGGAGGTAACAAGTCATTTTGATACAAATCAACCCAATAACTAAACGCTGCAACACCTTCAGGGGTATTAAAAGCAGCTCTTCTCTGCTTGTCCACTAGCTGAACTCCCATTTGTACTAAAGATTCCAAAACTTCCCCAGAATCTCCAGGGACAAAAGTAACAAACATAGCATATTTGCCCGTTTCGTTGTGGAATATTTTTGCAAATTCGGCCAACTCGGCAAAGGTTTTTGGAGGAATTGTAAGATTAGCTTGAGAGAGTAATTCTTGATTATAAAGAGTAATACGAGTAGTTAAGTACCAAGGAATGCCAAAACTAACATCGCCGAGCGTGCTTGCTTGCCAAATTTTCGGTAAATATTGTTGTTGAATCTCCGGAGGAACGTGAGATTTTAAATTTAACCAAGCGTTATGACTAGCTAGTTGAGAAGCAAAATTAGGGTTGAGGTTAACCACATCGGGGGCAGTTTTAGCAGACACTGTTGTTAGAATTTTGCTTTTCATAGCTTCCCAAGGTACATCTATCCAACGGACACTTATCTCTGGATTCTTTTTTTCAAAGGAATTGATAATCTCCGTGAAATAAGGAGTAAATTTAGGTTGAAGCTGCATTGTCCAAAATTCTAATTCTTGATTAGATGCTGTCGGAACTCCAGGGTTGCAACTAATGAGCCAGCTTACAACGAATCCCAACAAACACCAGAGAACAAATGGTCTAGGTTTTACAAATCTATGCATTATTTGCCAATGGAAAATAGAAGAAATATTTTTAAGTTTAAGACTAATGGAGTTCTATTTATAGAAGATTTACGATCTCTCTTAGAGAAACTGAAATCCTTGAAAAATTTAAGCTAAATCATATTAAATGCTCAGAAAGTTTGTCTAAAGTCTTTACCAACCAATTCTACAATGATTTAGGTGTAGTAGCTTCTAGAAGGATTTATGTTAGATCGTCTTAAGTCCTTATTGAAAATATTTTTAAGGCTTCTGTTTATAAATTACTCTTGAAAGGTTAAACTTGGTACAACTGTCTAAACACAAGTAAGCCTATTAAGTTTTCTAAACTTTGTAGTGCAGAAATTACTTCAAATATCTTTGAAAAGAGCACAATATCTAACTATGTTTTCTGAAAGCTTTTCAAAAAAAATTATATATTCTTACTTCTAAAATTTTTCTTTTACTTCTTAAAAAATTCCAGAACACTTATCTCTTTTAAAGAATTCATATGGAAATTGTTTTTACGATCATATTTCTTAAAAGCTTAACCAAAACTTTAATTTTTTTAAATCATCTTGTTTTTGTGTATTACGATAGTATTTATACTTCTTTTTGAAGAAAATTCTGAAGTTAATAGTAATTTTAATAGTTCTTATTTTTCTAAATGTGTTAACTAATTTTTTAGACTTGCTCACATCTATAGATCGCTTTTTTATAATTGCTTTGTTACTTTTTAATTTTTTAAGATTACTTACTTAGAATTTTAAAATTAAAAATTAAATCCATTAAAAAAGAAGTTTATAGATTAACTAACTTTGACATGCTTAAAATTAGAGGTTTATTAACCTAGTATTTTTCTTACTAATTTATAATACTTAATCCTGGATAGTCTCTCTTATTTATGTTTAAAATATTAGGTTTATAATAAACAGTTTTAACAATAATCACAATCTTATTTTTTTGTTTTCTTGTTTCTGATTTTTAATTTTTTTAAAAATTATTTATCATCAATAATTCTTTATTTATGTTATTTATTTACTGTTAGTTTTATGTTTTTTGAAGACACCTTCAAAGGAGTAAAAAAGATATATTATTTTCTATATAAACAGTATAACTAAAGACACTATTAATGATAATAATGTAAACATATATTCCTTTTTAAGAAATGCAAAAAATTAACTCTAATAAAGAGAATAAAAATTCTATAAATTTTGCATTTACTTATTATTTTAAATACTTAAATTAAACCTTAGTCAAATATATCGTCTGACTTTAACTTTAAATTAACTTTCTACTGCTAAGATATTTTCCACATCGTCAAATTTAACAAATTACTAATTTTAAAATATAGATAATCGGTAAAATATTATGATTTATAACAATAATTTACTCCCCCTTAATTAGCTGTATAAAGATTAAAAACTTAACGAAATAAAATAAAACACAAATTCAACACTCTATATTTATCTATATAATGAAATTACCTTGGTCAAAATAGATAAAATCTATTTCCAGTTAAAGAAAGTATTTAGTAAAAGTAAATAAAAATAATTCACTCTTTCTAAGAAAAGTTGTTCTTTAGAAGATATATCAGGAAGAATTCAACTACTAACGTACTCCGATTTAGATATCTCTACTAAGAGAGAGTAGTTGAACAACTTCTATGACTATGATTCAATTCTACTTATTGGAGAATTTCTGCAGTTTGAAAAGCTTTCACTAAAGGAGTGGTTAGAATTACGCAAAAACACACCTTAATAACTTTGAGACATTTAGTAACCCTAATAGTTGTTTCTTATTTTGTTGGGGTCAAGGAACGAGCTGTATAATTCAATATATTTTGTGTGTTCTCTGGTAATTCTATAGTCGTGTCATAAGAGTGATTTAAAAGTGTATACCAAGTAGGAAGGTAAAATTAATTGCCTATCATAAATTAACTTGATTTTCTTTAGTATCTATGTTTAAGATCCAAGGTGATTTATGAATTTCATCGGTAATTATGGTTTGAACTTCAATGATAACGTTACCTAAACGCCTACGGACTTTGACTACTATTGCTCTGATTCCCATGAGTTTATTGACTCCAAAAATTTCCTCTCTACCCGTCGTTGCTGGGGATGCAGATTGGAATCAATTCGATGTATGTATAACTGAAATTGCCCAATATGGGGTCGAACAAGATAAAGCTACATTAGCCTGTTCCGATGCACTGATTCCTAAAGAGTTATCTCAATGTGTAACTATGATTTACAGAGCTACTCCTATTGAGGGGAATGATGCCCTTAGTGCTTGTTATCAGGTGAGGCGACCTATTGATTTAGGTCACTGTGTGGCTGATATTTATAATGCAAGTTCTAATCTCTCTTCAACATTTACTGAAAACTGGTCAACTACTTTAAAAGAATCTTCTTTATTAACCCTTTTGACTTCCTGTCGAGCAAGTTTGCGTCCAGGGCACTATTCAGAATGTGTCATTGCAGTCAACCGAAATTTTCCTAAAATAACTCTCATTAAAGCATTAAATAAATGTCTTGTGGCTGAAGATTTTCCTCGTACTTTATTTCCTGTTGACGAGCCATAAAATAAGTCATCTATTAATAGTCTCCCGCGAAATCATGATCGTGATTTTGCGGGATATTTTAGAACAATCTTACAAGCAACAATAGAGAAAAAGAGAGAATTTTACTTATACCAAATATTTATACACCCAATATATTTATTTCAGCTGATAATTTTATAAATTGCAGTGAGATTCTTGATTATCATTGTAGATAGTTAATAAGTGACCTAGTCTTTTGATTATCTATCATATAAAGCTCAATAATATTGTAAAGAAAAATTATTGCAATTTAAATATAAGAAATAAAAACGATATCTTTTACTTGAAGATGTAACTGGACTTATCTTCTGAACTCAAGATGCTTCAGTAAAATTATTGAAACAATATGTATTGGTAAAATCATCGGTTGCAACTAGTTTAAAAGAACTAATTTCATAAACTCGAAAACGTAACGATATTTAAATTGAGGAAAGTCACTATTGACTAGAAAGTTTATTTTGACTGTTTTATCGGTAGTGAATTAATAGAATGAATAGTGAAAATCTTGTTAATTTCATCACAACAATATGTGCGATCAGAAAAAAGGGTTATTGATAAATAAATTAATTCATCATGTTTATAATGAGTATCTATTCAAAAATAAGTTTTCATATTATTACTTTTACTATGATGAAAAAATATTTAATTTTAAATTTCTACAATTTTTCTCGTAAACGATAGATAAGAGTATGAGTATCAACTTCATTAATAATATTTTGGATAATAGTACTTGGACCGACCGGACTCCAACTACAGCCTTTCTCTAAATATTCTTGAGCCGCTTTCCCAACAATGTAAGCATAATATCCAGCAATTCCTCCCTGCATCGTAGCGGCACTTCCATACGTCATTAATGCGGTTGGACTTTCAAAAAAACTAACTGCAGCTAATGTACTTTTTCCAATTCCTAAAATAAATAACGTGGTTAGTTCTCCTAATAATAATCCTCCTGAACTAATAA
Organism: cyanobacterium endosymbiont of Rhopalodia gibberula; assembly: GCF_003574135.1. Taxonomy (GTDB): domain Bacteria; phylum Cyanobacteriota; class Cyanobacteriia; order Cyanobacteriales; family Microcystaceae; genus Rippkaea. The sequence goes on from NZ_AP018341.1 coordinate 1,247,869, forward strand.
GAATTTTTTTCCAAAGTTTTCCTGCCTCATAACTGGTAATAGGCAATCCATACAATTTAGCTAAAGATCTAATTAAAGCCAAATCAGTTATCGCTCCTCCAATGATATCTAAAAAGACAATGGGATTAATTGCAACAGCTAGGGCTTTATATCTAGTAAAATTCCAAATAATAGTCTCTGCTTCTTTTTTACGAATTTCTAGAGTTTTTTTTGCAATATTCTCTTCTGCTTCTTTTGCTTGTATTAAGACATTTAAAGATAATAATGATCTCCCTTCTTGATTCAGAACAGTTAATATTTTTTGGCGTAACTCCTCTACTTGAGGAGATGGCGTTTCCCATTCTTCTGTCACTTTACCATCAGGATATTTAACCTTTACAAGAATAGGTTGGGGTTCAGCCGCCACCCTAACAATCTCTTCAGGGGAAAGAATAGGATTTTGGTTGTTTGTTTTTATTGCTTTTAATTGTTGATAAATTTCTTGACAATCTTGGCAAGGATAAAGATCGATTTTATTGAACACTAAAATTAAGGGCTTTTGACTACGTTGCAGTTCCTCTAGTGCTTCACATTCGGTACGAGTAATATCTCCAGCCACCACAAATAGAATTAAGTCAGCTTGATAGGCTACTTCTCTAGCCATATTTGCCCTAGTTTCTCCTTCAATCTCATCTAGTCCAGGAGTATCAATAAATTCTACGTGAACTTTACCGCCAGGTGGTGTCCAGCGAACAGATTTTGGCCACTGAGTCACCCCATGCAAGGGACCTGTATCGAGGAGTGTTTGTCCAATCAAAGCATTAATCACAGCAGACTTACCGCGACTGACTAAACCAAAAGTCGCAATTCTAATGATATTTTGTTCAAGTTTATCTAAAGCTCCTTTGAGGATTTGTAAATCTTTACGGACAGCAGCTTGGAGTTCAGGATTAGGAGGATAATTCCAATGACGACGAAAACTCCCATACCAAGACAAGGTATGTTTAAGGCTAGCATGGGCTTGTTGAAGATGAATTTCCTGTCGAGAAGAAAGCATATAATTTGTACTACCTACTAATGGCAAGAATTTAGTCAAGTCATAGCAAATATCAATAATTTAAAAAATCAATAACTATTGTATAGAGAAAAGTTAGATGTTTACCAATTATATTATATATGCAATTTTGGAATGGATAAAACAATGACTACATGTTATGGTAACCCAAAATTGTCCAACAATGACCAAATACCTTAGGAAGTAAGGAGACTTTATTTTAGTTTAAATGTTCTAAAATAAAGTCGGAGGTAATTTCAGAAGTTAATTCTTTTTGGGTTTGACTTTAATTATCAATTAACTCCTTATATATCATTTATTTTCACTTAATAAAAAAATACAATGAACTAAGTAAGTGAGTCAGAATTGTCTTCTATTTACTGAATACCGATTTATTAATTACACATCATTATCTGAGTATCCGATGGTGATGTTTACTAAAATTAACTATTTGATTAAATCAAAAAAATATTTTTTTGCTTAGACTGATTTAAATTTTAATTTTCTTATCAGGATAAATACATAAAATTAAGCAAAACATGGTTCAATTTTTTTTAAAATTTTAAAATTCATACTTTTTTAAAAATACAAAATGGTTTTCTTTTTTCTATTTCTATTCCTAAGTTTTTAATCAATTGATTATTATGACATCTTGTTCCTAGTAATAGGATAAGTTATTAAAAATATTGTAAAATAATCACTTGATGAATATTAAGATTTAGTGATTGAATACTAAGTATAAAAATTTGAATTAGATTTAACCGTTGATTTCTTGGTAAAAATTTTGATAGCTATTTTCTGTTTTAATAATTTCTTATTTTTGATTTTAGTGATTACCTTATTTTTTAAAACAAACTATATCTAAGTTAATTTCTAAAATGTGTAACTTTTAGTCAAATATTTTTTATACTTGCGATATTAAATATAGTTACCATATTTCACTAAAAAATATAGAAAATTAAACTTAATGGCTTTTTAGATTTACATAATTATGGATCGTTTATAACCTTTTTATCTAGCGGTTACTCGGAACCAGGTTGGTCTATTCTTAGTGCAACATCACCTCCGAATGATGAGAATGGCAGAACGGGATACGATAGTGTTGCTTACATAAAATTAACTAAAAACAATCTAGTTATCGGAAAGATTGACAATGTAATAATAGATTTCCAAACCTATTTGCTTCTTTAGCTACTCTTGATGGCAGTGATTTCTCAGTATCACGCTATAAAAATCTTCTTATAAGTTGGGTATAATTGGTGGTTCAAGAGAATCAGAATCTTGATCCGAGAAGTCTAGCATTCTGTCAAACAGGGAAGTTCGTCTGTCATTGCAGACGGTAGACTTTGTAACTAGAACTTCAAAATTAGAAAATTAGATTGCGATATTGCTTATCAGATTTTTAATTACTATTTTTTGCTCAAAAATCAAAAAAAGAGCCAACGACTTTCCGTGTTTCGTCTTGGCTCTCTTTTTGGTTCGCTCCTCACACTGGTAGAAGTATATATGACTCACAGGGATTTATCACTTTTCTTAATAAAGATTTTCGATTTCTACGTCACAACTTACAATTGAGATCTTGGAAAGTTTCCCAAGTGACTGTACCACAGCCATTTTAATAAATGTTGACTTATAGCAATTAATCCTAATCGAGCTTGAGATAATTGGAGATTATTTTGAGCTAAATCTCCAAAAATTCGGCAATTACGTTCAAAATATAAAACAGATTTGCTTAACTGAGTTCCAAGCTTATTCCAGGTTACTGAAGGATTATTACTTGACCGATCAACGGTGATAACTATTTGATTAATGAGAGCTAAGGCGGCTCGATGGGTAAGCCGTAATTGATCAGTATCCCTTAGCCAAGGAATAGGATCGGGGGCTTTCCAAGGTAGTGTTAAGTCGCCCAAAGCCTTTGATTGAAAAGTAATTAACCCCTCTGTCTCCCCCAGACGTAATAAAGAACAACACCGCGCATGAGTATATTCAATAAGAAATAGATTATTAGTTTTTCCTAAAATTTTAGATAAGTTAGGTTGAAAAAATATATTTTGCCCTAACAATTGTAACCAAAGGACGAGAGTGTGATCGCTTACCTCAAAATCTAACCACCCTGGGTGAATGAGTTTCATTGTCAAGGTTAATTGAGAAAATTCCTTATCATCAAGATTTGATTGATTCTTTAACAAAGAAAATACCTGTTGTGCAACCTCAATAGGAGATAGAGACAGCTGACTTGACAATTGTAGGGCTATCGCACAACGATAAGTAATCCGAGTAAGATGAGATAAACGAGAGACAGCTAAAGTTTTTTGATGTAAATTAAATGAGGACTCCTTAAAGAGTCGTGAACTGATTAATAAGCGTGATAATTGTTTTTGTAATTGTTGTTGAATAGATAAATCTTTCAAAATAATCTTAAAATTGGCATTATCGGTATTTAACAGACAAATTTTCATAGTAAATACTTAAACCTAATAAAATAGACTTATTGTAAATGTTCTTGGCTTTAGTTAACAAATTGAAAAGAAGTTGCCTACTTGAGACATCCTTTTCTGTGACTATTTGGTCACAGTTTTAATAAATAAGCACTTTATATTGGGAATTATATTGGTTAATAATTGTCGATTTATTGATCAGTCTTTAATGTTATTTAAGTTGTCTTTAGGAATTAAGCAGTAGAGTGTTTTGCTCTATGTTAACCTTTCAAATTGACTACAATATTTTTACGCATTCCTTATACATAACAATTTTAAATTGAGTAGCTTATAATAACAGCAATAGGTCAATAAGCAAATTATGTATTCATTAATTATTAAACTAATCGCCTGATTGATATCTCGATAATTCTGGAGTTCTTAAATTTACAAAAGCCTTTTATTTGTCTATTATTCAAAAGTAAAAGCGGATAAAAAAACTAAGTCTAAGAGTTTTAACTTTATTTGTATAAAGTACCAATACATAAAGTATTTTCTCTAGGTTAGGTTAAGTTTGGTTTTTAGACTAGGTAACACATAGTAGGAGTACTGACCATAACATATATTTTATAGATTTTTTTGTGTAAGCAAATACTTAATTTTTGTATATTAACATCATTGTTTCATTCTAGTAATTGTTCTATGACATTAAGTAATTATGTCTCAAGTAAAGAAGATTTTTCTAATGCATGAATAAATATTTCATTTTTTTATTGTTTAATAATTTCTAAAAAAACGATTAAAAATATCCTATTAATTATTAAATTAATTAATTTTCTAATATAGATATTAGTTTTTATAACTTTAATATAAATATATATTCTATTTTTTAGCAAAATAATTATTGTTAGTTGCAGTATAAGCATTTATCTAATAGGATTATTACTCTATATAAAACAAAAAAGTACATGTTAATAACATGATATACAAGTTGTTTTTGTTAAATTAATTCCTCTTATTGAATTGTACTTTTTTCAAAAAAAATTAAATTATGTAGTTTTTTATGAACTGGTTATTGTCAACTAAAATAGTAGTATGCTGATTAACACTAGTATTTTAATTTATTTAACATTTAATTAAAAAAATACAATATCTTGATACTTATCATCTCTATATTTATCTAAAATAGCAAAATAATATTACTTTTTTTTATTATATAATTATTTTTTTTAACCTATAAAATGTTCTACAATAAAAGGCTTTTATTGTCAATAATCTTATCGAGTACAAGTAGATATTCTAAACAACTAATTAATTTAATGTTTAAAATAACTTTTTATCTCTAAAATAATTAACCGTGTATTTTAGTGTTTTTTAAGGATATACAAATAAATAAAATATATATTATCATACTTCTAGATTCAAATAATTTAAGTTAAGTTCATATTACTTATACTTGTATTTTTTTTGAGAACTTATTACCATTTTTATAAAAATTACTAGATAATATTTATACATAAATATTATCTAGTAATTTAATTATATTTTATTGAATACAATTATCTTTCTGCTAAATTAGCTTTTAAGCTATAAATTAGCAGGTAAAATAAATATTACTTTTTTTTATTATTTTAAGTTTAGTTTTAACTAAATTACTTGTATACACTGAGTTATTATTAAAACAATTACCGTATCTATCCCTTTGTTTATGCCGTACTCTAAACTTTATTTACCTCTTAATTTAAAACATTTTAGAGCTTTTAGTTTTTGGGAACATATATCATTTTTTATCTTCACTTTTATTTCTATAATTTTCCAGTTTTTTTATATTTAAAAATATGGAAAGTTATAGAAATTTGTTTAACTACTTTCTCCTTTGATAAGAGCTATTATAAAAATATTAGATATTCTTATTTTTAAGTTGTTTTTTTAGAGAATCAACCTAACAATTGTTATTTTTACTGAGTTTATAGTATGACTGTTAATCAGTAAAGTGCTAAGTAAATAAATTTGAAAATTAAAACCTAATGAAATTTTTAATTTTATTAGGTTTTTTTTAAATCAAATTCAAACTATCATTAATGCCTTCTACTATCTCTTGAGTTTTTATTTGGCAGAAAATAATAGATAAGTTTTCTAACACTTGCTAATCAATTTTAATTTGATTTGCTATTGATTGTTCCAAAACAAATATTCTATTTTTTTCTTTTAATCAGTATTTTTACAAAAAAACTAATAACATTTACTACTTTGTAGTACACTCTAATTTAGTCAATTTTTTTTGTTATTAGACTATAATAAATAAAACTTTGTGTAGAGCTTTCTTTTAAATAAAACACTTTCTATACATCATTTAAAGTCTGATAATGGATAATGAGAAATACTTCGAGATTTAGAATTTTATTTATTAAACTTAATTCAATATTTGATTTTATCAGTATAAATTAAGTCAAAATATTTTGCTTAATATAATTTAGAATAAAAATATAACCTACTCTAATCAGCATTAGATATCTAATATTAGAGATCACTTTTAATTAGCCTATCTTTGACAATTAAACTTTGTTTTTATATCTATAAATTATCTATTAATCTCAATAGTAAAAAAATAAAATAAAAAGATAATTTTTATTTTAATAAATTAATTGAGAGCTGTTTTAGGTTTTGATGGTCATGGTAATTATCTCTATTTCTGATCCTATTTTGTTATTTTTTTTGTTTAATTCTTTAAAAGATCGCGCAAGAATAATCAAAAATTTTTTAGTTATAGAGTTAAGATTTTTTAAAAAATAGAAATTTTCTAGATCTTAGGTATTTAACTTGTAAAATCCTTAATTACTTTTGTTTATATCCTAAAATTTCCATTGCCACGCGATTGCAGACACCCACATCTCCTAACATGGTACGCATTTGGTCATAATCTGCTAAGGTTTTTTGACGACGTTCAGCATTAAGTAGTAACTCTAAAGACTCTTGGACAATACGGTTTACAGTTGCTTCTTCCTGCAATAATTCAGGAACAATTTCCTCCATCACCACTAAATTTGGAGGAGACATAAAAGGAATAGAAAACTTTAAAATATTACGAGCAATCCACATTGTTAAGGGATTGACTAAACATAATACTAATTGAGGAATTTTAAGTAAAGCTAATTCTAAATTAACAGTTCCTGATTTAGCAATAGCAAAATCTGCTGCCGCCATTACATTTAAAGCCTCTTGTCCCTCAAGCAAAGTAATCGAAAGTTGATAGGCGTTAACTGTTGCTTTAACAGTATCATGATATTCACTCAGCGAAATGGGAAGTAAAAAATGAAGATCAGGAATTTTTTCTTGGAGTTTTTGGGCTGCTTTGCACATCAGAGGAAGATGATATTTCAATTCTTGATAACGGGAAGCAGGAAATAAGGCGACTACCGTTTGATCAAAGTCAATATTTAACCTAAGACGGGCTTCTTCACGGCTAGGAGCTTTAGTGATGCGATCTAGTAAGGGATGACCAACCCACTTGACTTTAACACCTTTTTCTGCAAAAAATCGGGCTTCTTCCGGAAAAATTGCTAAGAGAAGATCAGTGATATGGGCGAACTGTTGAATAATTTTACTATTAGGAGCCCAGACCCAGGATTGAGGAGCAATGTAATAGATAATAGGAACTGCAGGGAAATGCTTGCGAGCATATTGGCCAAAGGCAGAATTAGGTCCCATGTAATCGATAAGAATAAGAATGTCGGGGGGATTTTCTCGCAAATATTGTTTAACTCGACGTTGCATTAACCAAGTGGGAATAATAAACGGAAGAGACTCAACAATACCAATAGATCCAATAGCGGCGGTATTCCCTAACAATTTTGCCCCTGCTTGTGCCATGAGGTCACCGCCCAAGGCTAGAATTTCCAAAGGGATTCCTTGACTTTTAGCCTGTTGATAAAGAGCTTCAACTAACATTGAGCCCTGTAAATCTCCAGATACTTCCCCTGTACTGATAAAAATTCGCATAAATTCCCTAAAAAGTGTAAATGAACCCCATAGTCAACTCATCGTGCCTGTCCTTAAGCTTTCGCTGGAATGGGTCCGCGTCGTTTTTCTCCTGTGGTGGAGTCCATCAAAAAATGGTGTAGGTACTTAACATATTCGTTGTCAGAGATCTTTGATAATTGCTCTAAAGCTTCTTTAAATGTAAAATTTGAACGATAAAGGAAACGAAAGGCTTCTTTTAGGTATCCCATATCTTGAGTAGTGAGTCCAGCTCTTTTGAGTCCGACTAAATTGAGTGATCGCACCCGTGATGGATTCCCCTCAATCATCATAAACGGAGGAGCATCTCGATCAATACGACTCATCCCGCCTAGCATGGCATTACGTCCGATACGAACAAATTGATGAACCCCTAATGCTCCACCAACAACTGCCCGCGATTCAATGTAAACATGACCGGCTAAAGCCACAGCATTGGCAATAATGACATTGTCTTCAATCACACAATTGTGTGCAACATGGACATAAGCCATCAATAGGTTATGATTACCAATTTGAGTCACCTCATCGGCGTGGGTTGCCCGATTAATAGTGACAAATTCTCTAATAATATTGTGGTCCCCGATTTTAGCACAACTTGCTGCCCCCTTATATTTTAAGTCTTGAGGGTCTGAACCAATAACAGCATTAGGAAAAATACGATTACCAACTCCAATTTCTATTGGTCCTTCGATAATAGCATGGGCCCCAACAATGGTTCGAGCATCAATTTTTACATTTTCTCCAATCACCGCATAAGGGCCGACTTCTACGGTGGGGTGGAGTTTTGCTTTCGGGTGAATAATGGCAGTAGGGTGAATTGGGGTACTCAAAGAGGTATCTCCCTTAGTTTGATAGGTCAGCATTAAATTTTTGTTCTAGCTTACAGGGTATTTAAGTGAAAGAGACACAAAGTCGCATTCGTTTTATTTTATGTAAATATAATTCCTGTGGCTAAAGGAGTCAAACTTTAGGGGATTTGACTAACTTTTGACAATAAAGCTCTGTGCTTAATTGCATCACATCATACAAAATACCATTCCTGTTCATTTTTTTCTTATAGTGGTTTTTAATTGGGTAGCCCATAATAACAGCAGTGGGTAAACTAGCCAATTACTTCTTCATAAATTACTAAGTAAACTGTTTCATTGATAGTTTGATTAATTAAGACCTCTATAATTTTGGTATTTTTAAATACAGAAATATACTTTTATTTGTGAATAACAGTTTTAATCAAGTTGAAATTAGGAGAATAAAAATATAAAAATACGAGTTTTACTTCTATAGATTCCATCACTTTTCTTACTTTTGCAGCTTTATTAGCCAGTAAATTATCTCTAACTACATAAACTATTAGTCAAATTCATGGGATCTGCACTTTTATTTTCTCATTGAAAATAACTAAAAAACTAGATATGGCGAATTACTCAATAAACATAATATTTTTTGTTAATTATCAGAACATTTATTATAAACTTGTTTTCATATAGTTGCTATATGTATGACGATCCATGGCTAGCTCATTTTCCAATTTTTTTTAAAAATCTAGGTTTGAACGTTTTAATTTTTATAGTTGTTTTGAACATTATAACCTAAAAAGTAAACCTGATTTGTATAAAATTACAAGGCATACAGTCTTCTTTATTTTTACCATATAAAATATATAATACTTATTTTTTATACAAGTAAATATTTAATTCATACAGAAAATTATTTTTGTTAAAGCTATAAAATAATAGTTTTATGCTTATTTTTACTTTTTAATATTAACGATCAACAAAAGTATAACTTAATTTAAAAAGTTCTGCTAATAGTGGAGTTTATCAATAATTAGTTTTTATAAACTTAGTAAGAATATCAATAGAGTATGGCTTTATTGTTTTCGTTTGTTCACTTTATTTATCTAAATAAAAGTCACTTTTATAAAAATAGAGATAGTAGTCAGGTTATTCTAGAGTAAATAAGGGAACTAATTAGGAAATTAGATATTAATTTTCTAAAAACCAATACTTGATATTTTTTTAATAAAAATCAAGACATAACTTTGTATTTTATTAGTTTTTCAATAAAAATATTTTATCGAGACAATCTTATTTAATGGGCTAATAAACTATATAATTAAAGTTTATTGTATTTATTCTAAATTAGATAAAGATAGTGATTCTTGAATTTACAAGCTCAAGTTTACAGTCTATTTAACTAAAAATAGATTGATCTAATAACACAAAATATGTTGATATTATCTTGACTTCTTTAACAAAAAAATTAGATAAATACTTCTCTTTGATTTAATAATTTTTTATATCCTTAATTTGTTTTATATTTATTTAAGTTACTAGGTTCTATTCAGCTTGTTATATATAATTGTTAATATTGATGTATTGAAAATCTTATTCAGGAATTATTTTATGTCCTAATAGTTTGCTTATTATTAAAATTATTGCTAAATGTAGGCTAAATTAAGTTTTTACGAACTTTTATCATCTTAAGTTCGGTAAAGTCGATTACTATCACTCTTGATAAACAACACCCAAATATAATCGACCAATTTTAGGATTATCAAGAAGGGATTCTCCTAATCCTTCAAGATGATCGCGTCCATTTTCTAAAAAAAGCTTCGATCAGCAATCAACAGAGCTTTTTGGGTGTTTTTTCTACTAAAACAATAGCTTTGCCTATTCGATTAATGGCTTTGATTTGCTTAAAAATATTATTAACTAAAATGGGTATAGGGCAACCGAAGGTTCATCTAAAAGGAAAAAATTAGGATCAAGCATTAAAGCCCGTCCCATCGCTAACATTTGGCAGTTCTCCACCTGATAGCTTTCCAACCCGTCGACGACGTTTTTCTAAACAAGGAAACATGGTATGAATGCAATTTTTATTCTCGTTTAAAGATCCTTTTTTAATAAATGCCCCTACTTCTAAGTTTTTGTCGATAGTTAAGGCAGAAAAAACATTATAAATTTGAGGAACATAGTACATCTCATGACGGACAATTTTATTTGATAGCACCCGAGCGATATTTTCTTCTTGAGAGATAATTTTGCCCTGATTGGGGGTTAATAGTCAAGAAATTGTTTTGGACAACGTGGACTTTCCTACCCCATTAGGATTAATTAAAGCTACTAATGCCCCTAGGGTAACATGAAAGTTAATCCCTTGTAGAATATATTGAAGTCTTCGACGTATCCTGTATAAACACTTTCTACTTCCAAGATATTTTTCATAGACTTTAAAATCATCAATAATTAGGGTAAAAAACTAACTAAAACTTTTTAATGTCTCTCTTCTGGTCCTTTGAAAACCTCTATCTTAGACCATTTAAAATGGTGTTTTCTGTAATTCAGGGCGTTCTTCTGGAAGAATTGCGCCTTCAACGGGACAAACTGTTATGCAAATTCCGCAGTCAATACAGGTTTGAAAGTCTATCCAATACCAATCAGTTCCATTAATATTTTTGCCCGGTCCTTCATGGATGCAGGCAACAGGGCAAACGTCTACACAGTCAGCAACCCCTTCACAGGTTTCAGTAATGATAGTATGTGGCAAAGTATTTCCTCCGAGTTTTAGTGTTTGAATATTATAATTTTTCTATTGTGACAGACTTTCTTCTCCTGTTTCAACGAAATTTTTTCATTGTTGCAGAGGTAAATAGACTAAATATGCTTTTGCTTTTTAAGTTGCTTATTCAATATCAATTTTTAAGTTGTTTTAAGGAGACGATCACTTATGTAACTTCAATGTCATCTTTAGCTCTTGATTACCCAAAGTATCTAATTGACTCACTACTGCATCACAGACTCGTTCATTGGTATCAGTAATCAGGAATTATAGTAAGATAAAATCAATTTTATGGTAAAGTCAACATAGTTGATCTTGCCCTTTAATAGAGTCGCTAAAATTGGGAGAAGTTAGGAGTCATTGTACCTATTCGGAATTAATTATCTAACTTAATTAGTTAGAATAAACTTTATAGTCATTAGGTTTTAGTTTTTATGTTAGACTACTGTGCATTATATCAGTGAAATTTAATCGTTATACCGGACTGACGATGTAGAATTAACTAGTGAAATCTCAAGTCAAAAAACTTCGGAGTTAAACCTTACCAATTCTCTAGATTTTTTTAGGAAAATTAAATAAATATTAATATATTCTTATATATCCTTTACTATTTTTAAAATAGTCCTTAGTTCAGGATAGGTACTGACTGCTCTAATCTAACGCCTAGTTTAGTTCTTTAAAGGCTTTCTGAGTGCAACAAATAGACTATTCATAAGAATTAACTCGTTTTAATAGTCCTGATATAAGATTTTATTTTCTATAAAAAACCTTCTAAATTTCTAATTTAATAGAAATCGATTAAATCAATATAATGTATTATACATTTATAATGGTTTGATGTCATTGTCTAGCTCTCTGTTCTCTTTGCAATCTATTTATTCTTAAGTAAGGAATACTTTTTATGTCTGTCTATGACATATTTTTTCCTTCGTTTAGTATTTTGAAGTTATATCGAATATATACTGGTTTAGTGAGATGAAATATATCTCCTACTAATTTAGCTTTTTACATTAATTTGTTCGTTATAATCTTGTATTTTTTAAAGGTATACTCATATTTCTACTTTTACTAAAAACCTCTTTCTTATGAAGTTTGCTGTTCCTAATCCAGATAACTTCTTTTGTTTGCTTTGTTTGTTTATAGTCTTTCAGTATTTTTTATTATTCACCTCGTAAAGTTATTTAGTGATTTGTTTTTTACATGAACTAATTTTTTCAAAAAAATCATTATTACTGTTAAATTTTACAAATTATGAAGAATGTTCGAGAAATAATTAACTCCAATTATTTGAAAAGAACAACTCAACCATCTAGCACATCTTCAATTTATTCATAAGATTAATACAAACTCTCTGTGATTATAGAAGACTTGACGACAGAAGTGTCAAATGGGTTAAGATACAAACAATATGTGATTTGTAGACTTATTTTTCAGGATAATCATTAATGACAATTGAATCTTTAATTCCAGTAGTAGTGAACGGAGCAGCAGGTAAAATGGGGCGTGAAGTCGTCAAGGCTGTCTTTCAAGCTGAAGATATGATGTTAGTCGGAGCAGTGGATCGTAACCCTGATTATCATGGGCAAGATGCCGGAGAAGTAGCTGGATGTGGGGCGTTAGAAGTACCGATTGTTAATGACCTACAAAGTATTTTAGTATTAGCCGCCCAAGAAAAGGTACAAGGGATTATGGTGGATTTTACTCACCCCGATGGGGTCTATGAGAATGTACGAAGTGCGATCGCCTATGGGGTGCGTCCAGTGGTAGGAACAACAGGATTAAGCGAAGAACAAATCAAAGAATTAGGAGAATTTGCCGAAAAAGCTAGTACAGGATGTTTGATTATCCCTAATTTTTCCATTGGTATGGTGTTATTGCAACAAGCGGCAATTAAAGCATCTCAATACTTCAATCATATAGAAATTGTTGAACTCCACCATAATCAAAAGGCAGATGCACCCAGTGGAACTGCTATTAAAACGGCTCAGATGTTGTCAGATTTTGACAAGATATATAATCCTCCTTCGGTGAAAGAAACAGAAACTATTCAAGGAGCAAGAGGTGGGTTGGGAAATAATAATATCAGAATTCATAGTGTGCGTTTACCTGGCTTAATCGCCCACCAAGAAATTCTTTTTGGGGCAGAAGGAGAACTTTATACTCTACGCCATGATACTAGTGATCGATCTTGTTATATGACGGGAGTTTTATTAGCTATTCGCAAAATAATTCAACTTAAATCTCTTGTTTATGGACTAGAGAAAATTCTGTAAAATAAAAAAAGTCGGTAATCTTGAATATATCAACTATAAGTTAAAAATCTACTATGCTTGTTAACAACGCCTGTTTTAGGTTTTTTGGCAAAAAGATTTGGTAAATATTAATAACACTAAATATAGTTAAAATAAAATTGTATATAATCCAACTTACTCTTATTCTACTTTATATTAAATTAATACAAAAGGTTGCAAAATTAATGTGTTAAATAAAATAGAATAATCAGCATTCCAAGTTGTTAATTGTTCGGAAGATGGTTTGTGAATTAAGGTTTTACTAATCCAATTTTACGCAGAGTTGACATCATCTTGAGAAATGGCCACTCCGACTTCTATTAAGTCTAAATATTTAGTTACAAAAATGATAGCGTCTCTTTGTGCATGAGGCGTTAAATATTGCCATTTAACATTAGAAAGATCTTCACTAAAGCGAGTTTTGAGATTTTTCATTGATTAATTTTCCACAAGAACTGCAAAGATAGATTATCCTTAACAGGAAGTATACAAAAAATGATGGATCAACCTCAAGGAGTATACAAAAAATTATGAATCAACCTCGGGCCGTTGTTTTGCTATCTGGAGGCTTAGATTCAGCTACCTCGGCCGCAATCGCTCTCTTCGAAGGTTACAATCTAATTGCCCTTTCTCTACGCTATGGACAACGTAACGAGAAGGAGTTAGCAGCAGCTAAAAAAATTGCTCAAGACTTAGGCATAACCGAACATTACATTATTGATGTTAATATTGCCCAATGGGGAGGATCATCCCTAACTGATAAGTCTTTGAGTATTCCTCAAAAGGGAATTAAATCTGATACTATTCCCTCTACCTACGTTCCAGGAAGAAATACTATTTTTATCGCTCTTGCCCTCTCTCTAGCAGAAACTAAAGGAGCTAAGGCAATTTTTATAGGGATTAATGCTGTAGACTATTCGGGGTATCCTGATTGTCGTTTGGACTATCTTGAGGCTTATCAAAGGTTAGCTAGTTTATCTTCAAAAGTAGGAATTGAAGGTAATGCCCCTCAATTAATTGCCCCTTTACTTGGGAATTCTAAAGTAGATATTGTACACCGCGCTATTGCTCTAGGGGTTACCATTGAGGATACTTGGTCTTGTTATCAAGGAGGAGAAAGACCCTGTGGTTTATGTGATTCTTGTCGTATACGTGATTTTGCCTTAATTGAGGCGGGATACCCTGAATTGGCTACTCCTGAGGGGAGGAGATAATTAACGAACTTCGAAAGTCAGAACAAGAAAAAGCTTTTTACCTTATTCTTATAAATTTGAGAGATAGGATAAGAAAAGTCAGTGGAATGTAGATCTAATGATGTAGATGTAATAAAGTTTTGTTTTTTTAACAGATTAGGATATCAACTTTACGATAAAACTTGAATTCGTCTTTTTAATCAATAGCTTCTTCAGTAGGTCTAAAATTTAAATAACTAAGCAGGGATAATAGATAAGCATAGATACAATTAATAATCAAGCATTTTCTTCTATTCCTTAGAGTACTTGTACTCTAAGGAATAGAAGAAGTGATCGTTGTTTTTTATAAATCCTTAGTTTAAAATTTACCATGATTAGGTTAAGAATAACTTCGTTATGAGAAATTGTTTTTCCATTCATAGAATGAGTATGTTTATCAACATATTTATATATAAAAGTTTATCTAAGTTACTATTTGAGATCTTCTTAAAGAGAAGAATAATTTTTTTTATAAATTAAAATATTGTTTATATGCTGTTTATTTAAACTTATTTAGAACTTAAAAATTATACTTATCAAGTAACATTTATTTTTTTAAATCCTAACTAATTAGAGCTTAATTTTTATCACTAAATTTTAAAAAAGTATCAATATAATTAAAACTATAAGTATTTTTTTGCCTTTGGATTTAAATTTAATTATTTCTAATACTTTTAAAGTTGTATAAGCCAACTTAAATACAAGAAAATCACAAAGTATAAATTTTTTTAGAAAATATAAACAATACGCATTCTAATTATAAGATAAGTCAGTTTTATTGAGATTTATTTACTAAAATTTTATTAGAACAAAATCATAAAATTGTTCTGTTTTACTCAGAGGATAAACTTGTACTAATAGATAGAATACAAGACAATTATGGCGCTCATAATCATAAAGATCTTGTTAAACTAACATAAAAATAGTCTTTGAAAAAATTAATACTATGTTTGATAAAATAGTTGGGAAATATAATGATACTCAATCTCTAGTAGAAACTTTATGATATAAAATTGAATATTTTATTTATGTTAATTTTACCTTAATTTATTTAAGATATCAATAAATACCCTATTTTGATAAAAAAGAAAGTTCAAAATAGAATTGTTAAAATATAAAAGCAGCATTACTTGGACTTTTGTTCATCCCACTTATCTTTAAGATCCTCATAATTGTAATAATTTATAAGCCTAGTTTTTTTGATAGAACTATTTATGATTTTTTCCTTTATATTCCTGAAAAGGGACTATATTCTACTTAATTTTGCTATGTTTAAAATTTAATAAAAGAAACTGTTTCTACATTAGGAGATAAACAAACGATAGGATAAATTTATAAAATTTGAGGGGAACGTTATGTGATCTTTGATGGACTAGCTTATGCTTGTAGAATGGCGACGGAAAAGTCATCAGATGAGCCCAAAAGTATTGGTTATTAGCCAAAACAGTTCAACTTAAGTAAAAATAAAGCTTTTTCCTTAAAATTACAATATTTTTTTGTTAAAATTTATCGAATATTAAATGAATTAAACTGAGCACAAGAATATGACTGATTTGGAGCTTAAAAGATTATTTTTAAAATAATTATTTTGTATTGGAACACGATAAAACTAACATCGATCCTCTTCTTAATAATTGAATTTTAACTACCTAAAGAATCTATTAAATTATTTCAGGTTGAAACCGACAAAAATTAGAATATGTAACATAGGGCTGTCTATCACGAATCTACAGTTAGGTTCGTAATAAATATCCTTCTTCAATGAAAAGAAGATTTTAGTATATCTTGATTTACTAATTTTACCGACTCCAGAAAGTAAATCATATTAATTGTTATTCTCATCTTCTATCGAGAGTTGTTCTGAATTACTTTTAGATAATACCGGAGAGGATGGATTTTTTTGTATTTCTAATTCTTGTTTCATAGTTTTTAAGATAGTCACTAGTTTTTCTTCTTCTGGGAATAATTGAACCAATTTTTCCATGGGAACAATAGCCCCTTCTAAGTCTTTGAGTTGTAATTTTGCTTCTATTAATCCTTGTAGGGCAGTAGAATTCTTGGGTTCGCGTTTTAATACCTGTTCATAGCCGTCTGCAATCGCCTGTAACTTTTCTTGTTGGGAACTGTTGGTGGAGGAGGTTGTTAATGGATGTAAAGATTGATCTATCGAACGCGACATGGGGAGTATCATAACTCCTAGTAAAGCTAAACCTGAGATAATAACAACAATTCTTTGAAATGGTTTTTGAGGATTATTAGACATAATATTAAGATTATAAAGCAGATATTATTAATTTGGCTAGTGAAATAAAGTCGATATAACACAGTATACAATGTCACACCAAGGTTAATTTCTATTTCAAAAAATACCATCTAAGTATATCCATGGAAAACTGCTAACCCTAATCCAAAACTACCCAAACAGATTATCATCAAAATAAATAGAACTTTCCATTGTGGATACCCTTTATCTTGTAGTTCTAACTTTCCTAGAGTAGCTGCACACAACAACAAAAGTAGCCTGATAAAATATTCTAGCCAACAAACCATCAAGACAACGGTAAAAGTCCACCAGAGCACCGAAACCATAGCGCGATTATCAGATTTAAACCCACTTCCAAATACGATAGTAATCAACGCAACCGGTGCTGCAACCAAACTGGCAGTAATTGTTAATACGAGAACCCCAGCCAAGATGTGCAACATTAAAAATACCGTGTCACTTTCGAGAAGCCATCCCCAAGTTTTTCCTTGTTGAATCAAGGAACGAGTTAAGGATGAGACAGACCGACCCACATTCCAGCCAAACAGACAATAGGTGCAAAAAACAACACTCAACGAAAGGAAAGAAGATTTAGTTGACCATGACATCGTCAGATACTAAGTGAAAACTACTAAATTTTACTAAAGTTACGTTTTTTTTTAAGCTTTTAAAGCTTTGGCTAGAGGATTTAAACAGTCTAATTGGCTTAGAGATAATTATTAGACAAAACATTGTGTTGTAGGTCAAGAAGCTCATTCTGTATCACGTAAAGTGGTCAGGGTTAGGAGGATTTCAAGACATGAGCTGAACTATATAATCAAAAAGGACATACTCCTGAAGTGAGTGAGGTATGTCAACAAGGTAACAAAATAATGTTAGTTTAAGTTTATCCTGCATGGTAAGAACTTCTAACTAAAGGGCCTGAATTAACGTGGCAGAATCCTAGAGAACGCCCAATTTTCCCTAATTTCTCAAATTCTTCAGGAGTCCAGTATTTATGCACAGGAAGATGGACTAAAGACGGACGCATGTACTGTCCTAGAGTAAGTTTATCACATCCCACTTTTCTTAAATCTTTGAGAGTTTCGATAATTTCTGTTTCTGTTTCCCCATGCCCCAACATCAATCCAGATTTGGTCGGAATGGATTTATCAAGTTCTTTTACCCACTTTAAAACCCCCAGAGATCGCTCGTATTTAGCCCCTCTTCTCACGATATTTTGCAGACGTCTGACGGTTTCAACATTGTGATTGTAACAGGCAGGCTTAGCAGCTACAATGGTAGCGACCCGTTGTTTTTGAGTAACTTCTCCTTCTCTTCCTCCCCAAAAGTCAGGGGTTAGCACTTCAATCTCAGTATGGGGGTTGTTCTGACGAATAGACTCCATAACCCTGACAAACCAATTGGCACCTCCATCAGCTAAGTCATCCCGCGTCACAGAAGTTAAAACAACATAAAGTAATCCTAATAACTTGACTGATTCTGCTACTCTCTGCGGTTCTAAGACATCTAATGCCATGGGAGAATGACCTTTATTCACTTGACAAAAACCACATGAACGGGTGCAGGTTGGACCCATTAACAGAAAAGTTGCTGTTTTCTGTGCGTAACATTCCCCTCGGTTTGGACAACGACCTTCTTCACAGATTGTATGAATATTTCGTCGTTTGATAATGCGCTGAACAGCAGAAATCTCACTGGCTTTACCAACAGAGCGTCTGAGCCAAGGAGGAAGGAACATCAAGTTTGTTTGGTAGCGATTATTAGTTGATGTACTTTTTTCCATAGTTAATCTGGTATAGAAAATTACACTTTTATAGTGATCTGAACTACAAGGAAAATATTTGACTTTTATAAAAAAGTCTACTTTCAAAATTAACTCTCTTAAGTTAATCATGTTTGGTTAACTAAGACAAAGGGTAATTTTCGTTTATGATACATTCCCCTTAACCAAAATAATATGTTCTTTCATCATGTCCGTGCGGTAAAAATAGTCATAAACTAATGTATTTTTGGCAAAATTTACTTGAAAGGGGGGAGAGACTTTTCTTTGACGGATGAAAACTATGCTTGAATCACTATTTGTTTGAATTGTAATTTGATTTTCGTGTTCAAGGAGTCAAACAAATTTCTTGGAACTGTTTAAGACTACCTTTATAAACTGCACAAAATCTCTCGGCTAGAAAATAAAAACTAGACCGAGTTGCTGTAAAAAAAGATGTTACTGAAGCAAAAACTGATGAAAGTACGAGTTTTGCTAAAAACAGTTTTGAAACTTACCATCCTTTCTACCCATTATTTATTTTTCCCAGGACGCATATTATTTAAATCAAATTAAAATATTTTGCTGTTGATATCTAAGAGGAATAATTTAACTAAATTAGAGACAATAAGATAAATAATAAGACTTAAGAATTAGACATATATCAATTTAGGTTTTCTTAGTTGGTTGTCCGCTTAAGAGTGAAAGATTTAACCAATTTGGTTAGTATCTTTTTTGCTGTCAAAAACTGGTAAGGTAAACCAAAACTTAGCCCCATCATTTGGATTAGTGATTACCCCAATTTCTCCCCCATGGGCTTCAATAATTTGACGACAAAGGTAGAGTCCTAACCCTAACCCTAGTGTTTTATTTGCCCCATCTCCTCGGTGATATCTTTCAAATAAGTTCTCTGCTTGTTCTGAATTCATTCCTACTCCGTCATCAGCCAAGGTACAAATCACCATTTTTTTATCTTGAGAAGATTGATCAAGATTTTTTTGAGTATAAAAAGCTGATTTTTGGGGAGTTAAAACTTCAGCATTTATGTTTAATTTTAAGCCAGGGGGATTATGTTTAAGGGCATTAGCTAACAAATTTTCAAATACCCGCCATAGGCGGTCACTATCTCCATTAACTACTGGTAATTTAGGGGGAATTAGAACATCTAATGTACCTTGATGTTCTTTTAGTATTGGTTGCCATTCTGCGGCTAATTTCTGACTTAATGAAAATAAATTTAAGGGGGTACAATTAAGGTAAACTCCTCCCATTTCAAATTGTTGAGTTTCTACTAAAGAATTAATTAAGTTAAGTTGGCGATCGCAACTAGCTACTATCTGTTCTAATACTTCATTAGACATTTCTATAGTTGGCTTATTTTCTTTTCTTCCTTTTTTTAGTAAATTTTTCAAAACCATAGCCATCCCCAACACGGGATTACGTAAGTCATGAGATACTGCATGAAGGTAAACCCGTAAGGTTTGTTCCGTTTTTTTTCGTTCTTTTATTTCTTGTTGGAGTTGTTTTTTTTGCCGTTGTATAGTTAATTGATTTTCGACTCTAGCAATAACTTCCTCTTCTTGAAATGGCTTACAAATATAGTCTACTCCTCCCACTTCAAAAGCTTTAACCTTATCTAAAATATCGTCAAGAGCACTAATAAAAATAACAGGAATTTCTTTGGTGTTTTGATTATCTTTTAGAGTTTGACAAACTTCATAACCATTAATTCCTGTCATATTAATATCTAATAGAATGACATCAGGGGGAACTTGAGATACGGTTTTTAAGGCCATCTTTCCATTAAGAGCCTTACGGACTTTATAGCCCTGTTCTGATAACATGGCTGAGAGCAAACGCAGGTTATCAAGAGTGTCATCAACGACAAGAAGATTGCCTTTTTCTAAGATCATAAGCTGCTAATCATCTAAATTATTATTAACTATTGCCTTATCAACTATTGCCTTATTGGTTAATTCAATAATCTGCTCAAAAAGAAAGTCATTAGCCCAGTTTTTTAGAGTAACAGCTAAAAGCTCACTTGCTGGAGTAATTTGAGTAATTAAATCTAGTATGGCATCATCACTGCATTCTATAGCAGCTTGATGAACTTGACTGATCCATTCAGGAGACATCACAGATAATAGTTGCAATAGATCATCGAAGGTATCTTCTTGGGCTTCAACATTTGTTTCCTCTGTTTGGTTATCTTCTCCTCTCATAGACTCATAAATATAGCAAATACCAAGGTGATGAGCAATTTTATCCCATAAAACCTCTTCTCGAAAAGGTTTTCGCATAAAGTCATCACATCCAGCTGATAAAACAACATTACGTTCCTCTTCAAAAGCACTCGCAGTTAAAGCGATGATTACGGTAGCCTGTCCTTTGGTGGTAGTTTTGATGTGTTGGGTAGCTTCGTAGCCATCGATAATAGGCATTCTCATGTCCATTAACACTAGATGGGGTTCCCAGCTTTCCCAAAGATCAATAGCTTCTTTTCCGTTGCTAGCCTGACGAACTTCAAACCCCATCGATGAGAGCAATTTAACTAATAGAATACGACTTTCTAGGCGATCATCTACCGCTAGAATACGGTATTTGGGTTGGCCAGGAGCTAATCCAATGACTTTGCGAATAGGTTTTTTCGTTTGGATAGCACTAGCTGATGCTATCTGTCCCTTAATGGTAAAAGTAAATAAACTGCCTTGGCCCAGCACGCTATTAACCTGAATATCACCCCCCATTAACTGCACAAACTTCTGACTAATGGGCAACCCTAATCCTGTTCCCTCTTGAGCATTGCGTCCGGTTTCTGTTTGTCCAAAAGCAGCGAATAGTTGGTCTATCTCTTCGGGGGCAATACCTAGTCCAGTATCTTCGACCTCAAAGGTAATCATGATTTTTTCTGATTCCTGATTCCCTTTCACCCGCAGGGTGACACCCCCTTCATCGGTGAATTTAATCGCATTGCCTAATAAATTTATTAAAACTTGCCGTAATTTCCCTTCATCGGTGGTTAGGTATTGAGGAACTTCTGGGGTATATTCAAAAATCAGTTGCAACCCCTTAGCTTCAGCTTTTAACTTTAGCATAGCTTCTATGTTAGAAAGCAAGCGATATAGGTCAAAACTATTCTGGTTTAAACTCGTGCGGCCTGCTTCAATTTTGGACATCTCTAGAATATCGTTGAGCAACGTTAATAAATGCTCGCCACTGCGTGAGATGATCGATAAATTCTGCTGCTGTTCCTGACTTAGAGTGAGATCACGTTGCATTACCTGAGTAAACCCTAAAATAGCATTGAGGGGAGTCCGTAATTCATGACTCATACTAGCCAAAAATTCACTTTTAGCACGATTGGCGGCATCTGCGGCTTCTTTAGCTTTTTTTAGGGCTATTTCTGCTTGTTTGCGTTGGGTTATATCTCGCACTATAGCGGTAAATACTTTGCGTCCCTTGAGTTTAATTTTAGAAATTGAGACTTCGGCTAAAAATTCGCTCCCATCTTGACGACAACCAAAAACAGGACGACGACCTCCCATTTGTCGAGCAATTTCAGAGGCGATACTGAAATCTTTAACATGTCGATGATGACTTTCACTAAACCTTTGGGGAATAAGCAGATCAAAGGGACATCCCAACACTTCTGATGCCTGGTAGCCAAAGGTTTTTTCGGCAGCGTGGTTAAACAAAGTAATACACTGATTTTCATCAATAGAAATAATCGCTTCATTCGCATTATCTAAAATGCCAGCAAATCTAGCTTTAGACTCAGTGCGTTCTTCTTCTGCTTGAGCTCTTGCTTGTGCAATAGCCAGGAATTCTCCCACTAGTTTTAAGACATTTACATCTTCTTGAGTCCAATGTTTAGTAATTTTTCCGTCAAACCCCAAATACCCTAACGTTTGACCAGTGGCCACCATAGGAACTACAACTAGGGTAGGGCTAAGACTATTTTTAAACATCTCCCTTTCGTCGATAGCCTGTCGAGGCAGATCTTCCGGTGAGTTAACTCGAATAGGATGGCCTTTTAGGAGTTGATCTGAGAACCAGGGAAAGTCTTGTAAAGGGATATTTTGAGATTGTTTTTTAGTAGAGGGAATGTTTTTGTTACACCATTCATGGGTCATATTCCAAAGGCATTGTTGAGGAGAATGACGTATGATATAGCCACGATCACCGTTGGTGAATTCTCCTAAAGCTGCTAGGGTAAATTCGACGGCAGTATTAAAATCTTGATCAATTAATTGTCGAGCAATACTGCTAAGTAAACTATCACGTTGAGCTTGCTTTTTTAAGGTTTCTTCTCGTCGTTGGCGATCAGTAATATCTCTACTAATCCCAATCGATCCCATTAAGTTACCATCAGGACAACAAAAGGGGGTTTTTAATGTATCGAGAAGACGACGACGTCCATCAGGATAAGTAATCCATTCTTCATTACGATGGGCTTGTTTTTTGTGAATCATAATACGATCCTGTTCCCGAAAAAATATAGCTTCTTCGGGACTGAAAAGATCAAAATCTGTTTTTCCAATAATATCTTTTCTGTCACGTCCGACAAAAGTTTCAAAGGCGTTATTACAGACCTTATAAACCCCTTGGGGATCCTTACAAAATATAAAGTCAGGAATACAATCAATTAGAGAGCTTAATAGAATTTGCTCTTGTTTACGATCGCTAATGTCATTGTGGGTTCCTACCATCCTAATCGGGTTTTCTTGTTGATCCCAAAGAGCTTGTCCCCGTGATAAAATCCACTTATAAGTTCCATCCTTACATTTGAGTCGAAATTCAACCGCATAATGGTTGGTTTTTTTCTCTAAATGAGCTTGTACTGCAGCCATTACTTGTTCTCTATCTTGAGGATGCAGCAACATTTTCCAGGTATCAAAATGGTTAGATAAATCTTCATTTTGATACCCTAACATTTCTTTCCAACGATGAGAAAAGAAAAGCTCATCAGTTTTGAGGTTCCAGTCCCAAATTCCTTCATTTGTCCCTTGCAATACTAATTGCCATCGTTGTTCACTTTCGCGCAATTCTTGTTGAATTCTTAAAGTAGCTATTTGGGCCGCTTTTAGGGTCGCAATTTCCCTTTGTAGTTTTTGGATAATTTGGATAGAGTTTAGTTTTTTGTTAGGAACTGGCATAGGTATAAAAAAGGTTAACTGCCTTATGTCGAACTCAGGCAACGAAATTATCTTGAATGGGATCAAGCCCATTAGTCCTCTAATTCTATATCAAAAGTTTTTCGAACTACCTCAAAACATTAAAAATTATTTTCTAACTATCTTAGTCGACTATTTTATAGCTCAGTTTTAAGATAGTCAGTTTGGAAAAACTTTCTAGTTAAGAATAGATTAAACGCCTTGTTAAAACCCAGTAGTACTAATTTGTTTAGATAACTTTATCTAGGTTAATCGAACCTAATAACCCTTAATTTTATTCTAAAAAATATTGTGGAGACTTTAATATTTTTTTCAGAAATAATCGTCGGGGAGTTTTAAATAAACAACTTTGCCAAGTCAACTCAGTTCTTTGGACTTTATAACCATCATTAATATAAAGCCGTTTGGCTGGGTAATTATCTTCTAAAACGTGTAAACTAAGAGAGCGATATCCCCATTCTAAAGCAACTTGCTCACATCTCTGGAGTAAATGTTTAGCTACTCCCTGTCTTCGATAGGAATGGCTAACGGCTAAATTACTAATGTACAAAGATTGAGAATGCAACCTAGAACCTAGAGTGATTTCTACTGTACCAATAACTGATTCTTGGGAATCATTGGATGTCTCACTAGATACCATGGCTACTAAACAACAATAATAAGGAGAATGTGAGCGAAAACGGGTGCGCAAATCTTCATGAATTTCTAACCTAAATAAGGGTTGTAGCCAGGAAATCCATTGTTTAGGGGTATGAAAACTTCCGATTAAAACCTCGGTTAGCCCCTTAATATCGCTCATTTGAGCCATTCGTATTATCACAGGAAGTCTTCCCAGGTCAATATGACTCGGCTTTTGGGAATGGCAGGAAATCCTGTTATAAAACTGACATAAATCCACAAAAACTCCAATTTTAAGAGAAATAAGTAGAATTTTAGTTTCTATACATCTATTCTGTTTGGAAACAGTTGTTTTTTTATCTTGAATTCTCTTAGTTTCATCAAACAGCTCACCGGTATCCTAACATTTTTCCTTTGATAAGGAAGTGTGGGAATATACAGAACATGGCATTCTTTGTTTCATGTCATATAACCTGTTTGAGAGAAATATCAAATAACTATTAGCTATTGACTTAAATAACCAGCTATAAATAAACGCTAAAAATATAATTCATTATTTAATGATAAGTATCTTCAAATATTTTTCTATAAGTTTGACAAATTTTATTTTAAACTATTTTTTTTAGGATATTCTTAATCTATAACTATAAGTTAGTAAAAAATATAGATTTAATATTTTTTTTATTGTTTTTTAAATCTAGTTTTAACTAAACCACTTATATATATTGAGTAATAAGCAAGAACAACTACTGTATCGATTTTCTTTTTTTACGACATTTCTAGTCTTTTGAGGATATTTACCCTTGGGATATAAATAATTACTGTGCTTACTTTTGTTATTTTTTATCTCTAGCTCTTTTTTAAAAAATCATATATTTCTCTGAAAATTAATTTTACTTTTCTATTTTTTTATTCTTGTATTTTTTAAAATTTAAACATGATTTTTTGCCTTTAATAGAAATTATTAGTTTATAGATTTATTAAAAATATATGAACTAAATTTTTATGTAAACGGGCATCCCGTACTCTATTTTCTTATTTATTTGTGTTTATCTACTTACTTTTTTTATCTTCAAAGTTACACAAACTAACTAGTGTTGAAATAAAGATAGCTGAATAAAACCGTACTATACTTGCTTAAATATTAGATAATATTACTACTAATCTATTAACTGGGGTAACATCCTCATATATTGCTCTAATAATGAGAGTAAAATTTAAGTAATGTGGCTACCAAATAATCTATTTATTAAGTTTATTTTTATAATTTTTTATTGAAAATAATAATATTTCTATTTAAATTAATTAAATACTTTAGAAAGTAAATAGATACAATATATATTAATAATAACTATTAATGTATATTGGTTTTTATAAAAAAATAAATAAAGCATATAGCTAATATTTACTCAAATAATATTTGATCTGAATCAGGATAGATACTTTAGTCTGCAATCAAATTTTTAAAAATTGATTGCAGACTAATAAAGATTAATTACTTTTTATCATTTTACTCGACAGTAATAAATAATTGTATGTAATTTATATCTCAGTATAATTATTTATTATTGTAGATTTTTTTTAAAAAAAATTAAACAAATGCTAAGAAATATATCTATAAAAAATTACTTATCTACCAAAGCCTTTTCAGTATCTTGTTTTGGCTTGGTGTCTCTGATAAGGTATATAGCAATCAAAGCTATCTTTATTTACAATTCCACGATCAATTTTGACAAATCAATACATAGTGAATAACGTTGTAGATAGTAACTTCAACAACTATTTACAATACCATGAGATTTTTCTATAAAATTAAGAGTATTATCGTCAATAATATTAAATTCTCAAGAAAATATTTTATAACCTTTTTTTCTTCAAGAAGTCCAGAAAAAAGCTATTCTAAGATTACTTATCCATATTATTTTATGAACCCCATTTAACTCGAAGACTAAAAACTTATCTAAACCAGAAAATCCTCTACAGTAGTTTTATAAATTTCATGATTGTATTTTCGTAGTTTTAGATAAGTCTATTTTATTTAAAATTCGTGTAATTTATATAGATCTTGTGGAGACTTATGAACTTTTAGGTATTTTATGATAAACTCCATTTTATTTATTAAATAACTATTAATTTTCTAGATTTAATAAGACAAGATTTTCATTAAATATGGATAGAGTCTCAAGACAAAAAACATATTTTTATTTTTCTATTTATCATCTCACTTGATTAATATCAAATGATAGAATATGAAAAATAACTCAACAATTTTATTAGCTAATATATGATGAGCACGACTTATTTTGCTACTGTTGCGAGAGGATTAGAAGAAATTGCAGCTAAAGAGTTAAAATCATTAGGAGCAACAGAAGTTAAACCTGATTTTGCAGGAGTTCATTTTCATGGAAATAAAGAATTATTTTATAGGGTAAATTTGTGGTCAAGGATTATTTTTCGAGTTTTAGTTCCTATCCAAAAAATTAAAAGTTGTAATGCAACTCAATTGTATAAAAATGTTCACAAGATAGATTGGTCTAAGTATTTACAAACCAACCAAACATTTCTTGTTAATTGTACTGGAAGTAATCTAAATTTAAACCATACCCATTTTACAGCGTTAAAAATAAAAAATGCCATTGTTGATCAACAAACAGAATGGTTTAACGCTCGTTCTAATATTGATGTTAAAAATCCTGATATTATTATCAATGCTCATATTAATAACAATTATTGTATTTTAAGTCTAGATAGTTCAGGCAGAAGTCTACATCGGCGAGGATATCGTTCAGCTATGGGGTTAGCACCTTTAAAAGAAACCCTAGCAGCTGCTTTATTAGATATAGCTAATTGGGATGGAAATAGTCCTTTTTTAGATCCCATGTGTGGTTCAGGAGTTTTACTTCTTGAAGCCGCATTAAAAGGGCTAAATATTGCCCCAGGCTTATATCGCAATAAATTTAGTTTTCAAAATTGGTTAGACTTTGATTCAACTATTTATTCTAAAATAGTTGATGAAGCAAAAAATAAACAATTGGTTCGGCTGAAAGCTCCTATTTTTGGAAGCGATCAAGATAGGAATGTCATCGAACAAGCGTCCATCAATATAACCGCTTGTGGTCTTGATAAAGACATTAAGTTAAATCAAGTTCAATTAGAAAAAATTGAAGCCCCAACCGATAAGGGCACTATTATTTGCAATCCTCCTTATGGGAAGCGTATTGGTAATTATAAACAATTGGTGACATTATATAAATTGTTAGGTGATGTGTTAAAGCAACGTTTTAAAGGTTGGGATGCTTATATTTTAACAGCAAACAAAGAATTAGGTAAACAAATAGGATTAAGAACTTCTCGCCGTATTTCTATTTACAATGGTTCTCTTCCCTGTACATTACTTAAATATGAATTATATTGATTTAATTTATAAATAGTCAAAATATTGAAATAGGGAAGTTAGTTTAAAACTCTAGTTATTGCAGTTTTCACAAAGGCTAGGATATTTTATTATTTCTTATTTCTTTGAAATCTAACAGGCTGTCCTGAACAACCTGGCAGTTGTTCAGGACAGCCTGTTAGATTTCATCCCATCCAGTTACCCCTGAAGACATAACGTAACTAGTAACTGTTGATTCAAAGAAATTTGCTTTAGTATACGCTTCCTTTTTAGTATCAGAAAACCGCTCTAAATGAGTGTAGGGACTTTTGTTATATTTATCCTCTGGATAAATAGGATCTAACCCAATTGAACGCAACCGAATATTGGCTAAATATTTTGTATATTGTTCGGTACTATACTCAGTAATTCCCAAGATGTTATTACCAATAATATGATTAGTCCAACGGCATTCATGTTCAACAGCTCGAGCAAACATATCATAAATTTGATCGACAGAATGAGTAAATACTTTTCTCGCTTCTGGAATTAATTTCTGATACAGACGAACATGACTTAATTCGTCTCGGTTAATCATTTTAAAAATATCAGCTGATCCTGGCATTAACATTCTTGACGCTAAATTGTAGAAGTAGATAAAGCCATTATAAAAATATAATCCCTCTAATAAAAAGTCTGCCATTAACGCCACAAAATAATTTTCAGAAGTTTGATTATCAATATATTGTTGATATAAGCCTGCAATGAACTCACAGCGTTCTTTTAAAACTTTATCGGTGCGCCAAAACTCATAGACATGATTACGCCTTTCTGGAGGAATAATCGTTTCAATGATGTATTGATAGCTTTGATTGTGCATTCCTTCTTGAGAGATTTGTTCCGCCATACAAAGGCTAACTTCTGGTGCTGTAACGCTACTTTTGAGGTGTGGAATATTGCAGGTTTGAATCGAATCTAAAAAGGTAAGATAAGCTAAAATTCCTTCATAAGCATACCGTTCATCATTAGTTAAATTAGTGTAATCTGTCACATCTTGAGTAATATCTAGCCGTTGAGGAATCCAAAAATTTTCTCTCATCTGTTGATATAAACTTACCGTCCACGGAAACCTAACATCATTAAGCTGCATTAAATTTGTCGTGTTACCAAACCAAATAGAACGGTTTTCTATAGCATCATCCCCATCCGGATTAAAAATAGGGTTAATGGGCATCTGTTTAGGTAATTTAGGATTAGTTACTACCATAATACAATTAAGTTTATATACAATTCCATGTACAACTAAGTTTTTATTATTCTAATTTTACATAAAAATTAGTCAATCTAATCCCTATAATCTAACCTTTATTTTGTTTTTATAGTTTGATTAATACCTGTTTTAATTTTAATTAAATTAAAACAGGTCTTTTAAATAAAAAATTAGCTCAGTCTAAAAAGTAAAATCTCTTGACAATATAGTGAAAAAATCCTATTTTATTAACAGAAACTTAATTTTTTTGATATTTCCATAAATATTTCCACAGCATTTTTTTAAAAAAAATTAAAAATATATTTTTAATACTATCAAATACTGTTTTTTAAATTATTCTTCTATTTTTTATATTTAAGATTTTTACTAGTTGCTCTGTATTCAATGTGTTCGATCAAATTTTTATAAAAATTAAGTTAAATAATTTTTTCTCCTGTAATATTTAAATATTTTTTATAAAATTTTAAGTTTTATTGATAACTTTTTTAGAAGAGACGTAAAACTATATAAGAAAAACCTTTAAGGGTAAATATGTATTAAAATACACTTTTTATTTTGAAAATTAAAATTTCAAAATAAATTTAAAAGAAGAGAGATTCAAAGAAAACCTATCATCAAAGTTTTCTCAATAGTTTTTCTTATTAGAGTTAACAATACAATCTTTAAACAGTTTACTGATTCATATTTAAAAATTTTTTTTATATTTATTCAATTAAATCGAGAAGATCAAAATTATGTTAGGGGTTTATAACCAAAGACGGTAGTCCTCATTATATAAACTAAAATTCACAATCTTCTCTTAAATACGTAGGAGAACGTAATCTTTTTTCTCGATTAAGATTAATCAATTCGCACAAGTGGAACAACCACTATCAGACTCTTTAAAATTATCTTTCTGGACAGTTCTAATATAATAAACTGCTTTACAACCTTCTTGCCAAGCTAATACTAAAGTATTAAAGATGTCCTTAGCATTAATAGAGCGTTCTGGTTCATGGGGAAAGTAAATACCTTGATTAAGATTAAACAGTAATTCCATAGAAACACCTGTATCGATCCACTGCTGTATTTGCCCTACAGCTCTCACTACTTTTTGTTGATCTAAGGTTTTATTTTCATGGTAAAACCAAAAAGATTCTTCAACAAACGGTGGGGCAATTGGAACGGTTCCTTTCGCCCATTTATCATAAAAGAAACGACTATAAACCGGAAGAATACTAGCCGTACATCCTTGAACTAAAGAAGATGAGGTATTAGGGGCGATTGCAGTAATATGTGAGTTACGAATTCCGTAGGTTTGAATGTCTTTTGATAACTGTTTCCAACGTTCTTTATGCGTAGCATTTTCTAAGAACCATTCTACTGGTTTTGCCCCAATTAATTTACCTTGATGCCATTCACTTCCCACAAAAGCTTGATATGGCTGTCTCTCTTTGGCTAACTCCATAGAAGCGTGAGTACACCAATAGCTAAATTCTTCGAATAACTGATTAATTTCCGTAAATTTCTCATAGGAGAGATGTTTTTTTGCCAACCAATCTGCTAACCCCATACAGCCAATTCCAATAGTACGATATTTATCGTTGTGGACTTTTGCATCATCAAAGGGACTATTCGTAATATCAATGGTATTGTCTAAAATCCTAACAGCAACACTACAAGTATACTTCAGCTCCTCAGTATCAAGATTGGCCAAATTTAGGGAGACAAGGTTACAAGAATGTGCCTCTTTTCCAGAGGAAACATTACTGAAAGATTCGGTGCATAAATTTACTCCAGGAATATATCCTTGATGCTTATTAGGGTTAGCACGATTAATGGTATCTTTAAAGGCCAAATAGGGCATTCCCGTTTCTACCTGTGATCGCATAATTGTCTTGAATAAGTCACGGGCTTGAATACGCTTATAAAGAGTTATTTCCTCTCCTAATTTTTGCTCAATTACTTGATAAGCTTCCTCAAATTTTTCTCCCCACAAGTCAGCTAATTCTATACCTAACTTGATCCTAACCTCATAGGGATCTACCAATGTCCATTCGCGTCTACTCATCACCCGACGCATAAATTCATCAGTCAAAATAAGCTGAGGAAAGACATCATAAGCTTTGCGTCTTTGATCTCCATTTTCCGTCTGCATTTCCAAAAATTCGGGAACGTCTAGATGCCAAATATCTACCCCAACGGTAACAGCTCCCGCCCGTCTACCCCCTTGGTTGACGGCGATTGCAGTATCGTTAAGTAATTTAATCCAGGGAATGATCCCCCCAGAAGCGTTGGCTTTTTTCATTACCCAACTTCCAGTAGCCCGAATTCGGCTTACATTGACACCAACCCCACCTCCATTCTTTGAAATTTTAGCAGTGTTAGTTATTTCTTCAAAAATACTCTCTAAATTATCATCAATAGATATAACAAAACAACTCGTCAACGATCCTCCAGGAGTTCTAAGATTAGCTAGGATCGGGGTAGCTAAAGAAATTGTACGGGTGGCGATTGCTTCATAAAAACGTTGCGCCCAAACCAGTCTATTTTCGGGACTTTCTACTGTCGCTAACAACAACGAACAAGTTAATAAAGCTTCTTGAGGAAGTTCATCGGGTAACAAATAACGTCCTGTCAAAAGTACCGCCCCGGCATAATCATAGTCCGTATCCCAATCAGGATTAATCCAACTGCCAGCTTCCTTTAATTCTTCCCTAGAATAAGTGAGTATTTTCGAATCATAAACTCTAGATTTAACCTTTGTACTAACGGTTTTATAGTAGTCACCGTATTGGTAGCCTCGACTGACGAGAGTATCTTTCCATAAGCTCCAAATATGAAGTCTTCCCGCTACATAACGCCAGCCCGGTTCGTCGGGACTACACATTTCTAAAGCGCAGTTGATCAAATTATCTTGAATTTCTCTGGTAGTAATTCCGTGGCGTAGGCGAGTTTTTAGTCCGGCTTCCAAGGCGATGGGATTGACGTTATGACCTTGACAAGCCCAATCTACCACCTCCCTAATTTTTCCAATATTCAGAGAAGTCCAAGATTTATCGCGGCGAATAACTTGAATTTTACTAGTTCCCAAATTAACGGGATTTCCTCGAGTTGAAGAGGATTGATGGTGGGTTATTTGAGAAGGATCGGAAGAGGTTAAGACAGTTGGCTGCATCGTTGGTTTGAACTATTTAAAAACGAACGTAAACTGAAGCAATAAAATTGACAGTTTTGTACTGTTTTCCGTACTTAATTTCATGTCAATAATTGAGGATATAGTTTTGTTTATACCACATATATGGTGTTAGCGCTAGTTCTTTTACCCTATATATGGATATATAGGGATAAATATTTAGAACTCTTAATCTAACAATACTAATCAATTGATCGGGTAAAACCTGTAGGGCAAAAATTGCTCATTTATCTCGCTATTTTTGTGCTTGTTCAATTCTAATTGAAACCTAGGAATTTAGATTTCAATTATTTAATAATTGCTCTCTTAAACAATATCAACTGTAAGCTAATGTTTGTATCGCCTAAATTTCTTGTTCTAACCCTCCTCCATTATCCATTTTAAAAACTAGATAAAAAAGCTGTTCTGCTAAGTCTACACTTGCTAAACTCTCTTCTGATTTCTCTATCGTCTTTTTAACTAATCGTAAATCTTTCAAAATATATTTGATAGCAAATTCTGGATTATAGTCACTCTTAATAATCTTTACTCCTAAGTTGCTTAATACCCAAGAACTTGTTGCCCCTGTACTACAAGTCTCTATGCTCAGAGCAAAATCAACTTCTTGCTCTTCTGCTATTTTGATCGCTTCACATAAAGCCGCCATATGTACAGTACAAAAAGTTCGATTACGCATTTTTACTCCCTGTACATTCCCTACCAAACCACAATGAATAACAGTTTTTCCCATAGCTTCAAAATAGCGTTTACATACTTTAAAATCGGTTATTTTACCTCCTACCATAATGGTAAAAGTACCCCGTTGTGCCCCAAGGTCTCCCCCACAATGGGTGCATCTGAAAAGCGAAAATTTTGGTGTTTCAATTGAGTGCCTAAATAACGAGCAGCATCAGTGTTAATGATACTAAAATCTACCACTAATACCCCAGGCTTACCATGGTTAATAATTTTTTTTTCTCCTAAAATCATCTCTTCCATACCGGGAACATCCCCAACACAAATAAAGATGGAATTAGCCGATTCTATTGCTTCCTCAATTGACGAGACCCTCGTTACCCCTGCTTCTTTTGCTATCCTAACATCGGGGCGATTAGGGATACGATTCCAACCCTTAACACTAAATCCTTTACGGGCTAAATTAGCGCTCATAGAGGAATCCATTAAACCTAATCCCAAAAAAGCAATTTGTTGTAATTTATAGTTAGTCATCGGTGATTAACCCAGTATGTATGTAGTCTATGGTCCCATTTTCTTGAACAATCTCCCTCGACTCTCTCCCTTCCCCATTCTACTGTTTGAAACAGAACCTCACGAAGAAAAATATCAGAGATTCATCCAGTAGTCCCCCATAATACCTAAAGAGCGATTAGATAGTATCATGATAAAACCTTAATTATGGAAAACATTCCCACAAAAAATCCTAGCAACAATTCTATGGTTTGTCGGACTATCAATTCCCCTTTCCATTACTGTATCCAAAAACCTCTGCCACGTCTGTCATTCTAACAATTACTTCTGATTAAATGTGATAGCGTAACTTTTGATTACATTGTACTTTGACAAAACAGATCTAAAAAAGGTTTTGAGTTAGTAGCACTATTAATATCTTAGGGGATTATTTTAGATTGAGGATTTATGATCGCTCGTTTAACTGAATTAAACTCATAAATTCGTTACAATCTCTATAATATTCAGACGCAATGACCTCAAACAAAATTACCTGCCGATTAGCAATATGTTGTATTCAGCAACTTTAGCTTCATAAACTAAATCTTTAGTGGCTGCAGCAACATAACCTCTGACGGTAAATAATTGTAACGCCACCTTGAAAACCTGCGATCACGTGTCTTCTTCTGATTAAGAGCTATATATAGATACTTATATAAGCTATTTTTTCGTACAAATTAATTTATTAACGGAAACTCTTATAAAAAGTTATCTTGATTAGTGATCTTAAATTAGATAATACAATTAAGATGATCTTAAAGCCATCTTTCAAAGCATCAGTATCAAAGTGATTAGAGTGAGGACGATGATAAACCTAACTTCCGAAAACACCACAAAAAGAAATCTTCCTGACGATTTTGTTAGTACCACTAGCACCCATCATGAAATGATTGAAACAGTAATTAGTAGCCTAGCAGAAAATGAGAGTGCGATGGTTTATCATGATGATCAAGGTTATCTTTAGAAGTTTCAATATGGAAGTATAGAAGTATATGTCCAGCTTACTGAGGAAACAGATGATGATTTACTAACAGTTTGGGCAGCAGTATTGCAACTTCCTGCTGAAGATGGACAGGGGTTGATGCGAAAATTATTAACTATGAATTGGGAAGAAACCTTAGAAACCAGATTTGGAATTATGAAGGATAAAATTGTTGTCTTAACCCAACGATCTGTGGCTGATTTATCCCCAGAAGAAGTTTCTCGTGCTATTACTTTATCGGCTACTATTGCTAATGACAATAATAAACTTTTACGAGAAAAATTTGGAGGACGTTCTATTGGTTAGAATCTGCTTAAATCACAAAACATAGTCAAGCAAACTAACATTGGTTATACTGGAATTGTTATGTAAAATTATTAATATTAACGGACTAAAAACTTAATTTTTAAAATGCTTTAGTTTTTGATAGGTTGCTTGTTATTAACATTATCGGCAAATCAGACTCTATTGAGAACCGGTCAGTTTTACTGTCCTAGATTCGGTAGATAACTATTGTTTTAGTGCTTGCTATTTTCATGGTGGGTAATATATAAAAGTCTTAAAAAGTGATAAAAATAATTAATATCCCCAGTCTGTACTACTTGAATGTATAAAACAAAATAATAGAAAGTCAATCACAGTCTATACCTAAAAAACTCGAGAATTAAAGACTTAGATTACTCATAAATAATTAATTTATTTACCAAAATGGGGTAGAGGTTGTCGTGAAAGTTAGTAACATTCTCCACTAATGAAAATCCTGACAATTTTAAATAAAGACAGAAATGATGTACTTTTTTATATAAAAAAACAACTTGCCAACTACTCACTTGACACTACTCAGTCTATTGAAAGAGTTAAGAGAGGAATGAAATCTGTTAATCAATACAGTATAATCATCTAAGGGTTATTTAAATATCAGTTATACTTATTGACAATTTATAAATTTTCTGAGCAAGTTATAATGCCTTGTGCTTATAGAAAAACTCGCTCTTCTAATAGTAAATAGACAACTAAAGTATAATCATAAGCTTAAAAAAAAGTGTATCAATTTATAAACTAAAAAGACTTCATATAGCTTAATAATTGCAATCTCTGCTTCTATAACCTAATTATAATTATTGTTATCTACATAAATACTAGACCCAGAAATCTTGAAAAGACTTAAATACATATTAATGTATGGATGAAAAAGATTATTTATATTTTTTATAAGTTCTCTCAATAATGAATTATAAAGTACCGTAAAACTTACTTATTATTTACAACTATTTCAAGTTCCAAGTACTGTTTAGCAACAGATGTAACTGTTAGCTGTAAACAAATTATTTTTACTATATTTAGTATGCTAAACTAATAATGGATGTTGTAAGAATTGAATGCAAACTTTTATTACTCAATAAAGGTTAAAAGTTCCTCTTAAATAAAGATAAGACTATCCTCAATGTACAAGGACATAAGTAAATAAAGACTGTCAACTATAATTTAAGAAAATAAATTCTCCTCAAATTATCAGTATAATAATACTGTAACCGATTTTAACAAAAGAAATTATGAGCCAACTTCTGAAAAATATTTTATTTATACTAAATAAAATCAAGTAAATATAAACTACGAAAAGCTTTATTTATTTTTAAATAAAAACTATATTGCTACTTAACCTAGCTATTTCTGTTGTAAAATAAGTTTTTTTAGCTGAATTGATTTATAAATAAAAAAACATATTCTCATAAGTAAAATTCATGACATTAATTATTTTAATTTTTTTAAAATCAATTTTTATTGTACTTTTTGTTTAGTAACAATAATATATAATTGATCAATTTCTTGCTTAATTATATATTAAAATATCTTCTGTGCTGTTAAAAAAATTAAAAAATAATTATACAACCATTTTATGAGTAAATATATTAAATATAACTTCTAAATCTTTCTTGAGATAAACATATTAACTAACTATAATTTAATTATAAAAGCTACACTAAATAAATTAAGTAATAAACAATAGTAAAATATTTTTATGGCTTGCCTGTCAATCTAATTAAATAAAAAAAATTTAAATATCGTAATTATAGACGTCAAAATCGAGGTAAATTTTATCTTGTGTTGATATCATTTTTTATTTGTTTTTTGATGTCTATCGTTAGTTTTTTTTGCTACAAAAACAATTAATATATTTTTAATAGTTAGAACATTATCTGAATATTAAATAAGCACTCTATTTATCATGATAAATTTAGATGGTCTCAATCTATTTTTTTTTAAAAATTAAAAACTTACTCTAAATTAATTATGATAAATATCCATAATATACAGAATAGATAGTTATTAACTATCTATATCTATTTCTGACTTTACAAATTTATATTGACAGTCATTTTTGATATAACCTTTTAAGAGATTAATTAATACCATATTAGTGTCAATAATAACACTAAATATTTAATTTTTTTCATAAAATTAAATTACTAAAAATACACAGTTTTTACTTTAACAAATTGATTAATTAATCAAAGTCTAATTCTAAATTAGACTTTTAAAAAAATATAAATAACCCTAGACAAATAATTATAAATAATAGCTTTTATATATAAACTTAAATCTATTGTTTTGCAACAAAAGCAGATTTTTTTAAAAAAATACAAAGAAATAAATTTATATAGATATTTACATTGACAAGCCCAAAGTTAAGCTAAGATTTCTTTTTAAAAGATAATGGACTATTAAGTTCTTAGAGTAAAATGGAACTGTTCAGAATGCTAAAAGCGGAAAACGGAAAGTGTATTTAAGCTTTTTATCAGACATTTTTCTTTATACATCTATTTTACTAAAAAGTTGGTTAAAATAATAGAGAGGATATTTAAGTTACAATTAATATCTTTAATGATTAATCCTTTTAGACAAGTCCGACTCTAAATAAGTTTAGAATTACGGTAATTTAGTCCAAAGTTTAGACTAGAGCTAATACTTTTACCTTAGTGTTACACCATAATTGTTAGACCATGAGCTATTATCTATAAATTGAGGGTTAACCGTCAAACCAAAGAAAACTTTATTGTATTCTGGCTATCCCCCGGAAGCCAAAATTCCAACTTATGGACACAATGACTAGCGATAAAATCCGATTACGTAACGAATTTATTAATACACAGGTCATCACTCGCAATACAGGTAAAAAGTTAGGTGTTGTCAAGGAAGTCTTAGTGGATATAGACCAACGAGAAGTAGTCGCCCTAGGATTACGAGACAATGTGCTTTCATTTTCGGGAATGCCCCGATATATGTATCTTTCTAGTAGTCATCAGATCGGGGATGTTGTCCTGGTCGAAGATGAGGACGTGATTAAAACTGTCGATATTGATGCTCACTCTCCTGTTGTCAATTGCGAAGTAATCACTGAAACAGGAGAACCGTTAGGGCGAGTTCGGGACTTCGAGTTTAATCTTGAAACCGGGAAAGTGTCCTCTATTATTATTGCTTCTCTAGGACTGCCGCAAATTCCTGACCGGTTGATTAGTACTTACGAACTCTCTATTGAACAAGTAATCAGTAGTGGTCCTAATCGTCTAATTGTTTTTGAAGGGGCAGAAGAGCAATTAGTTCAAGTAACAATAGGAGTATTAGAACGGTTAGGTATTGGCCGTCCTCCCTGGGAAAAAGAGGAAGAAGATATCTACTATCCTCCCACCACTCGACCTGAAAACCAACTTGGAACCGGAATTCCCGTGCGGGCTCATGCTCCTTTCCAAGAACGACAGTCAGTAACGGAAGAACGGTGGGATGAAGATACTTGGGAACAGCCCATTGCTACTTCTCCTCCACAAAGACAGACTGAATCTATCTGCTACGAAGAATTAGAAGAGGATAATTGGGGGGAAATCAAGGCAGAACGGACGGCTAGTTACGAACCACCTCGGCAAGAAAGAGAGCATGAATACGATGAAGTTCGGAGGGATGTTTGGGATGATGATGTTGAACTCGAACCTTATAACCCTCCTCGCGTCAACATTCCTCAAAAGCAGAAACAACCTAAATACCACGAAGAAGAGGCTTAAGAAGGGTCGAAAGTCAGTAGAGGATCGCCAAACTTATCTATCACTGTTGAAATTCTTTACATTTTAACAAACTGTGCTAGTATCTTTGGTGATCGACTGAAGAATTAAAATTTTTTGTTCTGAAATCTATTTTAAGTCAAAACTTGGTGTAGGAGTGTCCAGGAGAATGTCAGACGCACAATTGACCCGAAAAAGACCACGAGATCCCTTTGCTCCCATTCGCATCGGTGTAATTGGGGTAGGCAATATGGGTCAACACCATACTCGTATTTTTAGCTTGCTCAAAGATGTAGAATTTGTCGGTGTTTCCGATGTCAACGTTGAACGAGGTTTAGATACCGCTAGTAAATATCGAGTTCGTTTTTTTGAAAATTATCATGACTTACTGCCCCATGTTGATGCTGTCTGTATTGCCGTACCGACACGGTTGCATCACTCAGTAGGAATGGACTGTCTCAAAGCTGGGGTTCATCCCCTTATTGAAAAACCCATTGCGGCAAGTATTGCTGAAGCTGAATCATTAGTCAATGCGGCAGCTGAATCTAATAGAATTCTGCAAGTGGGACATATAGAACGATTTAACCCTGCCTTCCAAGAGTTAAGTAAAGTTCTCAAAACTGAGGAGTTACTAGCCCTAGAAGCCCATCGTATGAGTCCTTATTCTCAACGGGCTAACGATGTTTCTGTAGTCTTGGATTTGATGATCCACGACATTGACTTGTTACTTGAGCTGGTGGGTGATCGGGTGGTTAAACTGACCGCTAGTGGTAGCCGTGCAGCAGATTCAGGATATCTCGATTATGTTACCGCAACCTTAGGATTTGCTAATGGCATTGTCGCTACCTTGACTGCTAGCAAAGTGACCCACCGCAAAATTCGCCGTCTAGTAGCACATTGTGAAAACAGCTTAACAGAAGCGGATTTTCTGAACAATGAAATCCTAATCCATCGTCAAACCACTGCTAATTACACTAGTGATTACGGTCAGGTTCTTTATCGTCAAGATGGGCTTATCGAAAAAGTCTACACCAGCAATATCGAACCTCTCCATGCAGAGTTAGAACATTTTGTTCACTGTGTCAGAGGCGGTGATCAACCTTCTGTGGGGGGAGAACAGGCTCTCAAGGCTTTGCGCCTGGCAAGTTTAATTGAACAGATAGCCCTTGATGGTCAAATGTGGCAACAATCTGATCAAATATACCAAGAGTTAAATCATTTAGGAATTAGTGTTTCTTAAATTAGAATCAAGTCACTCAGTAGGGGTCAACAATTGTTAACTCCTACATCAGTCTCTTTGCTAAGACTTTTACGTTACCGTACCTCATAAGAAATACAGTTATTAAACTGTCGATTGAATTTTAAGAAAACTCAAAACAAATAAACAATAAGTGCACAGTTGTCCTGTAGCAAACATCAGTGATCTCCCCAGAGGCAAATTTACAATGTAAAAAAAAGAATACAATAAACGTGCTACCACAAACGTAATGGCCGCATAACTGGCTAAAGCTGAATCTACTCCCGTTATATAAGCCATTAATGCTGCACTGGTATAAATCATAAAAGTTTCGAAAGCATTCTGATGAGCCCAGGTAGCTCGTTGACCATAGGGAGGCAATTTCTCGAGCATAGCACGGGGAGTAAAGCGATTATATCCAATTTGGAAGCGGGCATATCCCAGCGCCAAAAAGGGAAGATAAATCAAGATTGACGTGACGAAAATCGAATACAAAACAATGGCACCAACTGACCAATTCATAAATTCCTCGGAGTTTTGTTTAATTAATATATCCTGTTGTATAACCGTTTCGAGAAGATCTTTGTCATAATTTCTTAGCCCACTCTAGTCAAATCTTCGCTAACCTATTAGGGGTGGAGTTACTTTTCCAACCCGTTCAATTTTAAGCCAGGAGCCAAGTTCAATGTCAGACCTTAATCGCGGCATTATGAAGTTCGACGGAGCTGATAAGCCCGTTCTCGTTGCCATTTCTAGCTTCTTAGTTCTTGGAGCAATTATAGGATTAATTGTTTGGGCGTTCAAAGTCGCCTATATTGCTTAAATTAACCTAAATTAATGACTGGGTCATCTATCATTTCAGTCACTATCCTTATCAACTATTTTGTCACCTATTGACTCTGACCTTTTTGCTATAGCTGAACCTGCTCCCTTGTTAGGGCAGGTTTCGCTGGATTTGGTAGCAGTTTTTCTTATGCTGCTCTTATCTGCGTTTTTTTCAGGTTCAGAAACTGCTATTACTGCTTTTGATAATTTTAAACTGAGGGGGTTAATTGAGCATCAAGGAGATCCTTCTGGAATTTACCGCTTAGTCCTTGAAAAACGACGGCGTTTTATTACGAGTCTGTTGATTGGGAATAATCTCGTTAACAATTTTTCGGCTATTCTCACCAGTAATTTGTTTGCTATTTGGTTAGGCAATGCAGGATTAGGGGTGGCAACAGCAGTTGTTACGATTTTTATCCTAATTTTTGGCGAAATAACCCCAAAGTCTTTGGCAATTATTAATAATCGCGCTTTTTTTCGCCTTGCTATCCGCCCTATTTTCTGGCTATCCCAATTTCTAAGCATGATTGGAATGGTTCAAGTTTTCGAGGCCATTACCCAAAAGACAATTTATTTATTTCAAGGTAAATCTGATAAAGTAGCGCAATATGGAGAATCTTTGACAGATTTACAGCTGATGATCGAGATTTTGGGGGGTAAAGGACACTTAGATTTGTATAGGCACCAATTACTCCACAAAACGTTAATGCTCGATCAGTTGATGGCTAAAGATGTTGTTAAGCCTCGCATTGATATGATCACGATTTCCCATGAAGCTAGTTTACAATCGTTACTTAATTTGTCTTTGGAAACGGGCTTTTCTCGCATTCCAGTACAAGGAGAGTCCAAAGATCAGATTGTGGGAATTGTGCATCTTAAACAGGCTCTCCAGACTCTACAATCGGTATCTAAAGAAACGCGTTCTCAAATCTGTGTCACCGACGCGATGGATTCTCCTGTCTATATTCCTGAGACTAAGCGGGTGACGAATTTACTTAAAGAAATGCTTCAGCAACGAATTCATATTGCTATTGTGGTAGATGAATATGGCGGAACCGTAGGTTTGGTCACCTTAGAAGACATTTTAGAAGAATTAGTTGGAGAAATTTATGATGAGAGTGACTTCCCTCATGGTCAGGGCATTCTGTTTCAGAATGATCGCCCACCAATTCACAGCCCTTAAATAAACTTTCTCAGAAAAAATTGCATATTGAAAACAGCTGTGCTATGATAGTTGACCGTGGTACAAGTGGGTCGATGCCCGAGTGGTTAATGGGGGCGGACTGTAAATCCGCTGGCTATGCCTACGCTGGTTCAAATCCAGCTCGGCCCACCACAATAACTTTTAGGGATCTTCATTCTATACAAATCCTATATAGAATAAGAAGTAGAAGTTTTTTAGTGACCTAGATATCGCCTTTGTAGCTCAGTGGTAGAGCACACCCTTGGTAAGGGTGAGGTCACGAGTTCAATCCTCGTCAAAGGCTCTTAAACTATTTCAAATCCAGTAATCTTTCCAAGAGAAGAGTTGTGTTTTTAGAAAATTTATGGTGATGTAAAAAAAATATTACTATTTTCGATAATTCTAAGGTTGGAGTAGATATTATTGCTTAATCTTGTTCTCTTGTTAAGATAAAACAATAATAAAAAATTATTGTTCTCGATTGAGACTTTGCTGTTTAAATAAATAAGGAATAAAAATCAGGAAATAAAACCACCACATCAGAATGAACAGCGAGGTCATAGCCGTCAGCCAAATTCTGTGAAATAGTAACCAACTTCCAATAATTACCCCTGTTCCTGTCAAAAGAACTGTCCAGGGTTGACACCACCAAGGCTTATATTTCCAAATATCGGTTGTAGGAGGGATTGACATAAACAAAATCTAGACAAAAGTTGCGTATAGATTCAATTCTACGTCATAATGTGTGCAATGGAATCCGACTCTAACGTTATTTTATATGACCGCTGTTCGACTACACCATTACCTTCAGTTATAACTTTTATATCTACATTTCAGTGTCATCACTTCACCAATTTTAAGAGTAACAGCAAAACAATAATATCTAAAGTAGTCATTAAATCTACTAGGCATAAACTTATAGGTCTTTTATAGACTGACAGAAAAAATGATAGTTGGTACTAAAGTGATAGTTACTAGCAGCAGAGAGAAAGATGAGCCCTAATACTGAGAAATTAACTGAAAATTAAGAGTGATGGTCTATCAATCTCTTTAAAAACAAGGACAGCGTTACTACCAGCCTTGAGATAGCCGACCAATGTATCCCCCAAGGAGACACTTTCATAAGTAAAAAGTAGTAATAATACCCAT
Source organism: cyanobacterium endosymbiont of Rhopalodia gibberula (assembly GCF_003574135.1). Classification (GTDB taxonomy): domain Bacteria; phylum Cyanobacteriota; class Cyanobacteriia; order Cyanobacteriales; family Microcystaceae; genus Rippkaea. The sequence goes on from NZ_AP018341.1 coordinate 1,290,713, forward strand.
GTTGTATTAAAATCTCTTTTTAGACAAAAAATAATATCAAAATATCAAGTTATTTGGGATAAGATTGTATAGCAAAATTGGACAATCACTCAACTATGCTCAACCTAGACTATTTTAAAATAGTTGGCAATTCTTAGAAGTAGTTATTTTTGGTAGTTGGATTTAATGTTATCAAATCAACCTAGTATTAGCTATTATCAACAAGCAACTCAACTTTTTATTGAGATTTATATTCGACCGCCAACCAAGTTTATTATTGAAAACTATTCGAGATTGTTACCAACGTGTAAATTTTATCCTCAAACAATAGTCATTATTTTATTAGAAGCTGAAATGTATCTTGAAAAAACTAATCAACAAGTTCAGCAAGAAAAACAGCGATTAAAAAAAGAATTCTTAAACTTAGGAGAGGATATTCAATCAGTTGCTAAAAGTAAAAAATGGTTAATTGAAATTATAGATCCTCAAAATGGAAAGCCAATTAATTCTGCCTCAGGTGAAATTACTTTTGATATTGTATCCGTTGTTCATGAATTATTAGATTTAAGGATTGATGATACCAATAATGGCTGTAAACTTTTAAATCATCCACTCAAAAAAACAGCAATTTATCCTAATCTTTTATTATCTGATGTCGACAGTAAACAGATGAATTATCTCATTGAAGAAGCCTTGAGTTAATTCGGATAAAGTATGAATTTATTGTTCATTATTCATGATTTTTTTATTATCAATTAGAATAATAAGTCTTGTAGAACTAAAAGAAAGACGCGCTCACTGGAAGCACGCCCTTTGCTATTAATCGCACATTACTTTTAATTAAAAGCCCTAAGATTAATTAAGAAGCGTTAACTAAAGTTCGGTTATGACGTTCATTTAAATAAGCCATAAATTCCCGTCCTTCTCGTAAACGACGCACTAACATCTGGGGATCAACTAACATTTCTTTAACGATAGGAATAATTGCCCCAGGACGGAAATAAAAGCGACGATACATCTGTTCAACCGCATTTTCAATTTCTGCTGCTGATAGATTAGGATATTGCAACGTAGACATTTGAATGCCAGAAGTTGCTACTAAATTTCCATTGGTAAACCAACCATTATCTAAAGCTTGTTGATATAATTCCGTCCCGGGATAGGGCGAAGCGATAGACACTTGAATGGTGTGGGGACTCACCTCACAAGCAAAGCGAATAGTATCTTCAATGGTTTCCCTGCTTTCATTGGGTAAACCGATAATAAACGCCCCGTGAACCTTGATCCCAAGTTTATTGCAGTTAGCCATAAACTTACGAGCGACTTCAAGTTTAATACCTTTTTTGACTCCATCAAGTATTTTTTGATTCCCTGATTCAAAACCTACTAGAAGTAGTCTTAATCCATTGCTTCGCAGAGTTTTTAAAGTATCGTAATCTAAGTTTGCACGGGCATTACAACTCCAAGTTAGTTTTAGTTCTTTGAGATATTTACTAATAGCAATAACCCGTTGTTTATCAATGGTAAAAGTATCATCATCAAAGAAATATTCCCGAACATAATTTCCCCAAAGGGATTTTGCCAACGCCATTTCTTTTCCTACCGCTTCAGGACTTTTTGCACGATATTGATGTCCTCCGATAGTTTGGGGCCACAGACAAAATGTACATTTTGCGGGACAACCACGACCTGTGTACAAAGAAACGTAGGGATTAAGTAGATAACCAATAAAATAGTTGCGAATATCAAGATTATCTGCATAAACAGGGAAAACACTGGGCATCGAATCCCAATCGTGAATTAATTCCCGTTCTTCAGTATGTTTAATATTTCCTTGTTGATCACGGTAACTTAGTCCTTTAATCTGCTCGTAGGGCTTTCCTTCGGCCAATTCCTGACAAGAGTAATCAAATTCATTGCGACAAACAAAATCAAGAATTGGATTTTCTTCTAGAGTTTTGGTCGGTAAAACCGCCACATGTGCTCCTAATAAACCAATCTGAGTATCAGGATTTTGGGCTTTAATAGCCTGAGCGCATTTTACGTCATTAAAAAGAGTGGGGGTACTGGTATACATAATGACCAGTTCATAGTCTTTCGCAATTTTAAGAACATCCTCCACCGTTTGATAATGAGCAGGAGCATCTATCAGTTTACTCCCAGGAACTAATGCTGCTGGTTGTGCCAACCAAGTCGGATACCAAAAAGAGGTAATTTCACGTTTTGCCTGATATCTTGCTCCTGCACCTCCATCAAAACCATCAAAGGAAGGGGGACTCAGAAAGAGAGTCTTTTTCATTGTGTTTCCTCACACTACCACTGATTAATTATCAATATAATCTAATAATTCTAGTCAATATCAACGATAAAAGGTTCCTAAAACTGAAGACATATCTCTCCTAATGCACTGCAGTCAGTGGTTAGACATAAATAAACATCACCACTCTAGCATATGTTAAAGCTTTAAAAGTTACAGCTTTAAAAGCAACTACTATAAACGGATACCGAAGTGTATCAAAGGAGTTAGCAATAAAAACTCTGATTAACTAAAAACTAAATAAAAAAATCTTAACTTTATTTAACTAGGTTATAAATAAGTGTCAAATTTACGCTAGCTAATTAACTTTTTAAGACCTTTATTACTTTTGAGCTTTATTTAAGCTTTTAAGTTAGAGAATTTTCTGAAATTTTTAGGATGAGTTGACAGCTTACTTACCTAACTTAGGAATTTTTAATACAGTACTGCTTGTTTATATCTGATTACTTTAGTATAGACATACATAACAATGTATGTCTATACTAAAGTAATCAGAGTGACTTTTTTGAGAAGTAGTTTATTCAGTTTTCTTGGCTAAATAATACTTAAACTCAAATATTATTTCAGATTGTTATAAGCTTTTATTTCAAACTATTTTTTTCATTATATTTAGAGCTTAATTACATAAGTTGATTTATTGTCAATAATAATTACTTTATCTATTTTTTACTCATTATCTTTTTTTTATAAAAATTAAATGTTAACATGTTACAATTAACAATTGTATTGAATTTACATGTTTTTATTATATTTAATTAGTCTATTTTTTAAACTCTGTAAAATAACTTTTTTTCTTTCGACTTGCATAGAGACACAACTTACTAAACTCCATAAATAAAATGCTGCTTTATATAGGTAAATCAGCATTATACTTTCATTCTTGTTAAAAGAAACAGCAAATATATTCTTAACTTCTCTCCTTTATTTCTTGGTTTTTTAAAAAACCACTATAACACTATAAATTTCTCTCTAAAAAAGATTTGTTATTTTTTTAAATTCTCAAATAGTTACTGTCTATTATAAGTTTTTATCCTTGTTTGAGAGTTCTTCCAGATACTTTACATTTTTTATCTATTTTTTTTCTTCCACTTATCGGAGAATAGGATATAATGATCTTTAAAATACCTTACTTGAATAGTTCATGTAGAAATTCTTTGCTTATTGTATTTTCTGCTACATTCATGTAGTCTACAATATTTTAAACTTCTCAGTTTGTATCCCGACATAATATTTGTGTTTTTATTCTCGTTCTGGAGGTAATTTTAGGGTGCGAGTTAATTTTGATAGTTCTTGCTCTTTATAATTATGTTAGTTATTTTTTTATACAGACTAGTCTATAATTATCTCTCTATTTTTAACTACTTATTCTATTTTAGACTTATTTAAGTTCACTTACTTAGTAACATAAAATGATTTATTTTTTAACGTTTATTTAAAGATACCTTCTTTTTTAATGGAGAATGGCTAAGTTGAACTTAACCACCAAGAGTATTAAATTTTCATAAGGTATTATGGAGAATAGTCAAGTTAAACTTAATCACTAAGAGTCTTAATTTTCATAAGGACACCACTTTAACCCGTAAACTCAGTTGATAATTCACAGGAGATAAACTATCTTATGCAAGAGCTTGCCACACGCTCAGAGCTTGAGTTCAACAGCGAAACCTATAAGGACGCCTACAGCCGCATTAATGCCATCGTTATTGAAGGCGAAGAAGAAGCGTATCAAAATTATATAGATATAGCTCAAATGTTACCTGATCACAAAGATGAGTTAATCCGTCTTGCTAAGATGGAAAGTCGTCACAAGAAAGGTTTTCAATCCTGTGGGAAGAATTTGAGCGTTACTCCTAATATGGAGTATGCTCAAAAATTTTTTGCCCAACTTAATGGAAACTTCCAACAAGCCAAAGCCCAAGGAAAGATTGTTACTTGCTTGTTAATTCAATCTTTGATCATCGAAGCTTTTGCTATTGCTGCTTATAATATTTACATTCCTGTTGCTGACCCCTTTGCTCGAAAAATTACTGAAAGAGTGGTTAAAGATGAATATGCCCATCTAAGTTTTGGTGAGGCCTGGCTTCAAGAGAATTTTGAAACATCAAAAGCGGAATTAGAAGAAGCTAACAAAGGCAATTTACCTATCGTTTGGACAATGCTTAATCAAGTTGAAGACGATGCAGAAGTTTTAGGAATGGAAAAGGAAGCATTAGTTGAAGACTTCATGATTAGTTATGGAGAGGCATTAAGTAGTATCGGTTTTAGCACCCGTGACATTATACAAATGTCCTCCTATGGCTTAAAAGTAGCTTAGGAAACTTTGTGCCGTATCTTAAGAAGATTCCTAACCAAATTATCTTGTTTAAATTCTCGCCCTTCTAGGGCGAATTTCTTTAACCATCTTTAAGAGTAGGTAATTTCAGCCCATTTTCTGCTGAACGTATAGGTAGTTACCCGTGTTCTTTCAACATAACCAATAATCTCTGAATCGATCAGGGGTGAACAACATTCACTGTTGATCCTTTCCCTGTCAAAGTTACCACTAATCTCGTAACATATAATTAATTGTTTTTTTATCAACTAATAGATAACTTCATACTGAAGTATGCCAGACTTTTTCCACAGAAAACTCTAAAAATAGCTTAATTAAACAAAAATACAAACTTAGCCTATAAGGTCCCTAGAGCTTTAATAATGGCTTCAATGGCTTCGTATGGTCAGATTGGATAAAGTTTTCCTGTTACTTTTGGGGTCGCTTCTGTTGTACTATTTAACAACTTAACTCAGAGAGCCACGGCTCTCTTATCTTCCGGCATTTGCAACATCTAGACGACAAACTCTCTTAAATGTCACCATTTAAACAATTAAGGGCTTTGATGAATAAAGTCATGCCTCAGTGATTACCCGGTTTTTCTAGAGCTTTGGTAGTACTGCGTTTAAGTGGGTAATTATAATTTCCTTCAACACCTGCAACGGCTGCCTTTAGATTACTACTCTATTCCAAATACTTTTACTTGATTTAATCGAAATATAAATAGTCGAGTTATGACGTGCAGCAGCTGATTTTCTACCGTTTCTAATAATTGATTAGCAAATTACGCTTTTACTGAGGCTTGAATTAAAAGCTAAATGTCTTGATCTTTGTCTGTTTTCATTTTTACCTTCAAAATATCAAGTATGAGAGACTGTTTGTTAAGTGTCTTTTAAAGAGAATTAAAGTAAACTGAAACAAATACTTGATTAGAGCTTTTCTGGTCCATCTGTGATGAAATCTCAGTAAATATCTGTCATATAGTACCATTTACGCTAGCCTATTGAAGGCATCGTTTAAACAATGTTTAAATTTCTAACAGTTTGCTTGTTATTAACATAACAGCCAAACCGGACTATGTTATGGTTCTAAGGATATTTATTATTCTAAATTCAGTAGATACTTAATTATTTAATTTAAGACTTTCATCCCTGGTATTGTTTCAAAGTTTGTTTTAAGTATTTTCCTGTGTAAGAACTAGAATTACTAGCAACTTGTTCTGGAGTTCCTAGAGCAATTATTTCTCCTCCTTTATCCCCTCCTTCTGGACCCAGATCAATGACCCAATCTGCACAACGTATTACATCTAAGTTATGCTCAATTACTAAAATGGAATTTCCTTTATCTACTAAACGTTGCAGCACATTTAATAGATGATGAATATCATAGAATGATAATCCTGTCGTTGGTTCGTCTATCAAATAGAGAGTTTTTCCAGTTGCTCTTTTAGACAATTCTGAGGCTAATTTAATCCGTTGCGCTTCTCCTCCTGATAGGGTCGGTGCAGACTGCCCTAATTTAATATAACCTAACCCAACATCCACTAAGGTTTGTAGCCTTTTCATAGCTTTAGGAATATTTTGAAAAACGCCTAATGCTTCTTCAATTGTCATGTTTAAAACATCAGCGACAGAATAATCTTTATATTTAACTTGTAGGGTCTCTCGATTGTATCTTGAGCCTTTGCAAACCTCACATTTAACATAAACGTCAGGAAGAAAATTCATCTCAATAACATTAACTCCCTGACCGCCACACATTTCACACCTCCCTCCTTTTATATTAAAAGAGAATTGACCTTGTTTGTATCCTCTGGCTTTCGCTTCAATGGTTTGGGAAAAAAGCTCTCTAATACTATCAAAAATTCCTGTATAAGTAGCAGGATTGGATCGGGGTGTTCTGCCAATAGGAGATTGATCAATAACAATTACTTTATCTATGGCCTCTAGTCCTTTCACTCTACCTAATTTCTTAGGAAAAGGAACATGTCGAGTTAAATGATGTTGTAGGGCAGGATATAATAATCCATTAACTAATGTAGATTTTCCTGAGCCTGAAACTCCTGTAATACACACTAATTTACCTAAAGGAATTTCAATGTCAATATTTTTTAGATTATTTTTTTGACAACTAATTAGCTTTAAATATGCTCCATTTCCAGAACGACGTTGAGCCGGAGTTTTTATGACTTTTCTTCTAGATAGATAATCCGCTGTTAAGGATTTATCGGTTTGAATCAATGTTTTTAAGTCACCCTGACAGACAATATATCCACCATGAATTCCTGCAAGGGGTCCAATATCAACAATATGGTCAGCACTGCGAATTGTCTCTTCATCATGTTCGACAACAATCAAGGTATTCCCCAAGTCTCGCAACTTTTTGAGGGTATTTAATAAACGTCCATTATCCCGTTGGTGTAGGCCAATACTAGGTTCATCCAATACATATAACACTCCTGTCAATCCTGAGCCAATTTGAGTAGCTAAACGGATACGTTGTGCTTCTCCTCCTGATAAGGTCTTAGTTCCCCGATCTAAGGTTAAATAATCTAACCCCACATCAAGGAGGAATTGTAGACGATTTTTGATTTCTTTTAGGGCTAGTTGTCCAATTAACTGTTGTCTTTGAGTTAATTGCAATTGATTAATTTTTTCTAAACATTTGTCAATAGAAACACTGGTTAATTCATCAATCATATATTGACCTAATCGTACGGATAAAGATTCAGGTTTCAATCGCTTTCCTTGACAAACTTCACAAGTTCTATCAATCAAATATTTTTCTAGTTTTTGTTTAAAAATATCCGAGCTAGTTTCTTTATAATTTTGCTCTAAAATTGCTAAAATACCATTAAAAGTGCGATAGTAACCTCCATTGTTATCAGCGCGAGAATCATCTTTAAAATAGATAGGTTCTCTAGTTCCATAAAGTAAGATTTCTTGCTGCTCCTTAGTTAATTTATTCCAAGGAGTTTGAATATCAAAGCCGTATGTTTGACCAACACTATAGAAAAAAGAAAAATAGAAAGAATTATCTTTGTCTGACCAAGGAGCGATCGCGGCATACAAAGGAATAGAAGGGTCAGGAATCACTAAATCAGGGGAAAACTGACGCAAACTTCCTAATCCATGGCAGTTTCTACAAGCACCATAGGGAGAATTAAAAGAAAATAAACGGGGAGATAACTCCTCGACAACTGCCCCATGTTCTGGACAAGCAAAGTTTTCAGAAAACATAATTTCTGAAAACTTTGCTTCCCCCCAGCTCTTATTATCATCTGAATCTAAAATATCAATAATTGCTAGTCCGTTTGATTGATATAAACAGGTACGTAAAGAATCTGTTAGCCGTTCTTCAATTCCTTCTTTTTTTATTAGACGATCAATAACAATTTCAATGTTATGGTGGTTATTTTTCTTTAATTCAAAAGTATCAGAAAGTTCACGAACTTCCCCATCAATTCTGACTCGAACAAATCCTTGAGAAGCTAAACTAGATAATAACTTTTTATGAGTTCCTTTTTTTCCTCGTACCACAGGGGACAAAAGTTGAAATTTAGTGCGATCTTTGAGTTCCATGACACGATCACACATTTGATCAACGGTTTGTGGTGTAATGCTGCGATCACACACTGGACAATGGGGCTCTCCAGCTCTTCCAAACAATAACCGTAGATAATCATAAATTTCTGTGACCGTCCCCACTGTAGATCGAGGGTTATGAGACGTTGACTTTTGATCAATGGAAATAGCCGGACTTAACCCGTTAATTGCATCTACATCTGGCTTATCTAATTGCCCTAAAAACTGTCTCGCATAGGCGCTCAAAGACTCCACATAACGTCGTTGTCCCTCTGCAAAGATAGTATCAAAAGCCAAAGACGACTTACCTGAACCTGAAACCCCTGTAAAAACAATCAGGCGATCACGAGGGAGATCTAGATCAATGTTTTTTAGGTTATGCTGTCTTGCACCCCGAATACGGATAGTACTAAAATCGGACATTCTATCACTCCTTAACAATCCTTAATGATAATAGCGTTATCTTAGCCATTTGTTTTGAGTTTGTTAAAGAACATATGTTGAAACATTTTTAATCTTATGGAAACTGAAGTCGTAATCATATACGGACATATTATTTGCCGTGGGTAACTAATCTCGAAATTCTCTCTACAGAGTCTAATTTATCTCTTTGCAGAGTTCTAATTTTTAAAATTATCCCTCGTCTAATAAGATTATTTCCATAATGGTGAGAATCTACACGTTAAATCTAAAACACATATTTTTACCCCGTTATTATTATCAACTGCTAGAGTATGAATTTGAGGAATAATAGAAAGTTCTATGAGAAGTGCAATCATTAATATGAATATTGTTAACTCATAATCAATACTAGATACCAATAAGTGAGACAGGTTTTTGGTAATTCTATTTTAGAGTGAATATAGACTCATTTCAAGTTTTATTTTTAAAGTAAGTAGCTCTGAATACTCCTATAAGCGCAAACTATTTTATATTTCTATGATAATTATAGTGTTGTAACAACCTATCAGGACTAAATTTGTTAGATATGAGTAGATACATAATTTTCTAAGACATAATTTTATGTTCACAAAGAATGAAGTAACAGATAAAATTCTAAAAAGAATTCTTTTTTATTACAAAAAATAATAATACTCCGTCTTGATGCTGAGCTAAATACTGATATTTTAGAACAAAACAACACGACTTAGGCAATCAATATAACAATTTAGGGAGATAATTATTATATTGATTACTCTTAAAATCAAGTCAAAATTTCCCAATAATTCTTAGAAATTAGTTTTTATAAAATTGCTTTCTAAAAAAGCTCAGTATTCCTAATAAGGACTTAATTTACGATTGAAATCAACATATCGAGTGATAGACAATGTAATGTAAATATTTTTAATTTTTAAGGTAACTATGTAATTTTACCTAAAATTATCAATGGACATATTTATCATGATGTTTATATCTATTTGTGGTTAACGGGTAACCTAACAATTAATGTTAACTCTATTTTTTAGAAAAAACTTTGGATTCAACGGGTTAACTGGACGTGAATGAGTAAGGATATCATTTATAATTACTAAGTAAATGAGACTAGGTTTTTGCTCCATCATACTTTTGGAGAAACTACAAAACTGTATGCCCCTAAAGATATTAATCTAATATTTGTCACAAATATGTCACAAACTTTTTGACAGAAGAAATTAAAAATTATGAGTATTTTTCAAAGTGACTTAGAATTAAGTGTTTGCTCAACATCCCCAAAAACACAGTTTTTTGCTAAGGCTTTTTGCAACAAAATCTTATACTTTCTATCACTAACTTGATAAGCTCCAAACCTTTCGAGATGAGAATTTTGTAATTGAGCATCAAACAATACAAAATTTCTTTTTTTAAGAAATTCTACCAACTTAACCATTGCTACTTTAGAAGCATCAGGAATTTGATAAAACATCGATTCTCCAATAAACGCCCCCCGAATAGCAATCCCTAAAATTCCTCCAGCTAACTCATTTCCTTGCCAAGTTTCAAAACTATAAGCCCAACCCTGTTGATAGAGGTTGTGGTAAATCTTGATGAGTTCGGGCGAAATCCAAGTTGTTTCTCGCTTAGCACATCCTCGACAAACCCCTAAAAAATCCCGGTTAATCTCTACTGAAAACCGTTGTTGATTTAAAATGCGCTGTAAAGACTTAGGGTAGTGAAAACGTTTATCGAGAGGAATTAAAGCTCGTTGACGACTTGAATACCAACCCAGTACACCCATCTCATCGGCCATTACAAAATAACCTTGAGCATATCCTTGTATAATACGATCTGTATCTTCAGCAAACTCCATTGCAGCTTTTTGCTATTGACAAATTTTTATGGTCGCTGACCTATCTCTCCGATCACCCCGCCCTTAAACATTTTACTTCTTAGAAGTAAAATGTTTAAGGGCGTACTACAAACCAGGTTTGCTTAAGAGTTTATTTTCGAATCAATTAGCTATAACATAGCCCAACAAGCAATCGAGGTTCTTGTCTGCAAGCAACCAAGAGAAGAAAACGACTTAGGTTCTCTCGTTATTACTATTGTAACGAAAATGTCAGCTTTTAACTTTCGAGAAACATTTCTTAGCGAGTTTGCTGTAGCTAATCTAGTGAGTGATTCAATCCTTGAGAGTTTTGGAATTGATTACTGTTGTGTCCGACAAAAAAACTCTTAAAGAAAACAGTTTTTTATTGATATTTGTTCCACTTTACTGAATCATAACTCCTGGCTAAGAACAGTTTAGAGAAACTCAATGCAATGTTTAGTTTATGATTAAGGACACTAAAGATGTTAGACGGGACTGAAAGCCTTAATCAAGACTCTTGGAGTTTATTTTTGAGAGACGTTTAGCTAAAGAGGTTTTAAGAGATTGGGCTGCTTTGTCCTAAGTGTAGACGAACAGTGACCAGTCATTAGTGAATGATAATTGGTCACCTCAATTTCATTGACTATCCACTGAATCATTACCAACTAGACTTAACAACACCCGGTAATAACCCCTCATGTGCCCATTCTCGTAGGACATTACGAGATAGACCAAAATCTCTATAATAAGCCCTAGGACGACCTGTTACCATACAACGGTTCCGACGACGATTAGGCGCACTGTTGCGGGGGAGGCGTTGAAGTTTACGATGAAGATCCATCTTTTCTTCATAAGTCTCAGCAATGCGGAATTCTTCTTTGAGAGTTTCCCGCTTTTCGGCATACTTTTCTGCCAAGCGAGCGCGCTTTTTTTCCCGCTCAATCATCGATTTTTTAGCCATAAGTTTTTTCGTTCAGGATTTTTGATAAAGATAACGTCTTTTATCATATCGTATTATTGTGAGGACAGCGCATGTTTGTTCAGTAGAGTAAAAATCATTTTTTTTTTAATTGTTATTACACAATTAGTACAAACAGTGTGAATCCCCTAGTATATTAAGATTTGGAAATAGCGAAGTGGGGTATCTCGGCAACAATAAATATTAATTTTTTACCGATGTTACCTATAAACCAGAGACTTGAAGAAATTGGTTGAGGTAAAGTCAAACAATTAACCCTTACTGGTGTTCAAATAACGTCTCAATAATTTAGAAATTGTATTGATTGCTGAAGGTATTAGAAATTGAGAAGATTATCTATCTCTCATAAAGAGAAAGACATTCATTAAGGGTAAAAATACTGAAAATCATTAAAGAAGAAGGAACCTTTAACCAGAAACTAACATCCATGATAATGACGACAGATAATTGTTTTGCAAGTTTAATGTCATCAAAGGGCGGTTTATGGTGATGAGGTAAACATGACCGATAGTTTTGAAAGAATGTCCACAGTAACTGGTCTTCAACAAACACCAGTTCCCAGAAAATTCCCTAAATCTGGCAAGTATCTTTATAAGTCAAGAAATACCTCTCCAGCCAAGATTTCTGCTAAAAGTCTCCATTCAAAAAGACTTATCCCTTTTTATCGTGGATTGTTATGGGGGATCATATTTAGTTGTACAGCTGCACTATCCGCTACTGTTGGGGCGACCATTACCCTCTTCAGTCCTTTATCAGAAAAGTTAATTCCTTTTATCGAACAGATACAATTCCCTTGGGAACAAAAAAACCTTAACCCTGAGACTGACACTTCATCTGCCGTAACATCTCAACCCCAACAAAGAGAAGAAGGGATGGTCTTACAATATCGATTGTCTCGTCCTGTCAATATTTTAGTCTTGGGAATTGATCGAGTTCCTGATGCCCCACCGGGAAGTTTAGATGCTTTTGGAGGACGTAGTGACACAATTTTAATATTACGCTTCGATCCCAGCGATTATTCAGTAAAAATACTTTCTATTCCCAGGGACAGCAGAGTTAATATCCCAGGGGTAGGATACACCAAGGTTAATGATGCCAACATTTATAGGGGTCCAGCCTTGACTGCTAGGGTTTTGAGTAAAACGCTGAATAATGTTCCTATTGATCGTTATGTTCGAGTCACCACTGATGTTTTTACAAAATTAGTAAACTTGGTGGGTGGTGTGGAGGTCTTTGTTTCTCATCCCATGAAATATGAAGACAAGACCCAGAACTTGAAAATTGACCTTGAAGCAGGACAGCAAATTCTCAGTGGGGAACAAGCCGAACACTTTGCTCGTTTTCGCAAAGATAGTTATGGAGATATTGGAAGGGTGCAACGGCAACAAATCTTGCTAAAAGCCCTGCTACAACGGCTATATACTCCCACTATTTTGCCTCAAATTCCCAAAGCAATTAGTCTTCTTGAACAGAGCATTGACACTAACCTCACTTTGGAAGAAATGTTAACCTTAGCCAATTTTGGGCGGCAAGTAGAACGGAAAAACGTTCAAATGGTGATGTTACCTGGACGATTTAGTCAGGAAGATGAATTTGATTCTCGTAGTTATTGGGTTCTTTCCTCAGGGGGGATTGATCAAATTATGCAAGAATACTTTGATGTTACCTCTGAATGGAGACCTCTGCGCCATCGTTCTTCGAACCGGGTCAGAATTGCCTTACAAAATGCAGCCGATGATTCCGAGTTAGGAAAAAAGATGGTGGAATATTTGGCAGATCATGACTTTCGTAATGTCTATGTGATCAAAGACTCGCCTCGACTTCTAGGTGAAACAGAAATTGTCGTGCAGAAAGGAGATCTAAAAGCTGCCCAACAGTTGCAAACCCTTTTGGGGCTAGGTAGAGTAGAGGCATCTTCTACAGGAGATTTAGACTCCCAAATAACCTTACGAATCGGTCTTGATGCCAAGAATTTAGTGTTAGAGGATAGTTTGAATCAAACTAGCGAGTAGTTCAATTGAGAGTAGTCTATGAAACAAGTTGAGGATTTGCTGTGGACTAGTATCAGAGGGAGTCAGGCTGTTGTTACTGACTAGTTTATTGGTGCTATTAGATGCCTATCTATAACTTTAGGCAGAAACAAAATAAAACTATACGTTCTCCGAATTATAGGGTCAAGACTTCTTCGATAAAGATTTAGAAGAGGTGTGTTTGAGGCGGCTGATATACGGCAAGTTGATTTTTGAAGTAGTCAGATCTATACTTTACGAGTTTTAATTCAAGGAGTTATACTCAAAACGAATTTGCGAGGGATAAATCTGATGAATTTCCTGCTTACGTAAACTTGGACTTTGCTGATTTAACCGGTACCATTTTAGTTGATACGATTGTTACTTGTACCCGCTCTATTATGATGTAATCATTACGGAGTTAGTTTGACCAATTTGGTGATTAATAGCTATTCAGTTTCCTTAATGTATGATGAGATAGCTGATGGAGTTAACCCTGTTACTGAAGTAAGTGCACGAGATAGTTTAGACTGTCGTTAATATACAACCCTGGGTCAAATTCATCACTACTCAAAATATGAGGATTCTTCATGGTATTTTGGGTAGGGACTTCTCCCGACATTTTTGTTAATCCCTAAGCATCGTGAAGAAAATCTCCATCCTTGGTTCCACTGGCTCTATCGGTACGCAAACCCTGGATATTGTTAGCGAATACCCTGAACAATTTCAAGTTGTGGGGTTAGCTGCAAACAATAACGGCCAACTGTTAGCACAGCAAATTAGGAAATTCCGACCGGAAATTGTCGCTATTTGTAACGAAAGTCAATTAGAGATCCTCAAAGAAACTGTTGCTTCTCTCGATTATTCTCCTATTCTGCTTACTGGAGAAGTCGGAGTTATGGAAGTAGCCCGTTACGGAGACTCAGAAAGTGTCGTTACCGGAATCGTAGGCTGTGCAGGGTTGTTGCCCACAATAGCAGCTATTAAAGCAGGAAAAGATATCGCCTTAGCCAACAAAGAGACGTTAATTGCGGGAGGACCAGTAGTACTCCCTTTAGTAAAAAAACATGGGGTTAAATTACTTCCTGCTGACTCAGAACATTCTGCTATTTTCCAATGTTTACAAGGGGTTCCTCCCGAAAGATTGCGCCGCATTATTTTAACCGCTTCTGGGGGAGCTTTTCTAGACTGGTCGGTAGAACAATTACGCCTTGTCACTGTTGACGATGCCATAAAACATCCAAATTGGTCAATGGGACGTAAAATCACGGTAGACTCAGCAACCCTTATGAATAAAGGATTAGAAGTTATCGAAGCTCATTATTTGTTTGGGTTAGATTACAAAAACATCGACATCGTGATTCACCCACAAAGTATTATTCATTCCTTGGTTGAATTACAAGATACCTCAGTGTTAGCCCAGTTGGGATGGCCTAATATGTGTCTTCCCTTGTTGTATAGTTTATCCTGGCCTGAACGGATTTATACTGATTGGGAACGACTCGATTTAGTTAAAGCCGGTAGTTTAACCTTCTGGGAACCAGATCATCAAAAATATCCCTGCATGCAGTTAGCCTATGCCGCCGGAAGAGCAGGGGGAGTAATGCCAGCAGTATTGAATGCAGCTAACGAGCAAGCAGTAGCTTTCTTTTTAGAAAAGAAAATCACTTTCCTTGATATTCCCAAATTAATTGAGATTGTTTGTGGTCGCTTTACGAATCAGAATACTTTAACACCGACTTTAGAAGAGATTTTAGAAACTGATCGCTGGGCTAGACAAGCAGTAGTTCAAGCTTTCAAAGAAGTAGTAAAAGGCGATCGAATTATGTCTGTGAAATAAATTTAAATTTTAAAGTTATTCATAAAGTTTAATAGCATTAAGTTTTTCAATAGCGGTGAAAATTTCATGATAAACAATTCCATACTAATTTTATTGAAAGTCATCATTTATTATCAATTTTCTGGAGTTGGTTAAAGCATAATTTATCTTTTCAGCTTCCATTATTTTGTATACCAAGTTTATCTTTAAATTTTTGGGATACTCGTTCTACTGTTGACTTCGATGAAAATTTATTCACCCCTGACGGTGCTACCAATAATGCGTTTGAAATTGAGCTTTTAGACTGTCAGTTGCACTAGACTCTATGTAAAGAATGGACTTGGACTCTGAAGAGTTAGGCTAAACGAACAAATTGTTTACCAACCTGATTAATTCAGTCTGTAAAGGCAGGTTTTCCAAATAAGTAGTTAGTTTTTTACTAGTGACTATAGGCATAGCTGAACGCTATGAATATAACTGGTATAAGAACGTTGTATACGATGTTCCTACCGATCATCTGTAGTCAACTTAAAAGCGATTTTATATAATAGATGATCAAGTTAAGTTTATAGTTAAAACCTATAATTTTTTTAGTTAAAAATTTGAGACAAACATAATAGTCCTCATCCTCTGTTTTTTTTTGTTTTATGCTGATTGTGCAGCAATTCAATAATTTTATTATTAGCTTTCGGAAAAGAGAAATTATTAATTTCATCTAAAGTTATCCAACGAATTTCTTCACATCTGATGAGTTTAGGTTTTCCTGTTAAATAACGACATCGGTGAACAATTAAAGTAACTTTAAAATGAGTATAAGCATGATCCAATGTAATAAGATGTTCTCCGATTCCTATCTCAATATCAATTTCTTCTAAAATCTCACGTTTTATACAATCTTCAACAGTTTCATTGGGTTCAAGTTTTCCTCCTGGAAATTCCCAAAAACCACCAAGTGATCCTTTTTTGAGACGACGATCAATTAAAATTTGCCCACTCTCATTATAGATAACAGCAACGCCTATTTTTTGGTAAGGTAAAAGATCAGAATTTTGACGCATGGGAAGTTGATTTTTAATTCTTTGATGACAAGCTTGGCAATGTGCTCGCTAGGGACATAGCAAATATTTTGGATAATTTCGAGCATAAAGAACTGCCCCTAAGTCTATCAATCCTTGATTAAAATCCTTAGGATTTTTTATTCGAGTAAACTATCTGATATTTTTCACAGAGATCGTATCGATTTTACGGGAGAATCACACAAGGCAATTAATTTTTGATAATACTTGTTTAAAGTTCCTATCAAGGATAAAAACAGGTTGATCTGAAGGCTGAACTGAGAATTTCTCCGGTAGTAGTTCATCTAATCTCTGGTAATTTAAGAAACTCTTGGAGTTTTCAATAAAACTCCAAGAGTTTCTTTTTATGACAGCCCCATATACCCTATGAAGATTACTAGTATGTACATAAATAACACTCCAATACTTCCCAAACTTTTAGAACGGTTCGTAAATTGACTTAGCTTGAGGTCTCAATTCTGGAAAACGCTTCTAACTATTGTTTATAGTAAAGAATGCCCGTTTTCTCTCAAATATATTGAAGATAATTTCCTATTTCTATCCCTATACAAGACAGAGATTATGACCGTTTCTTCAATGTAAACCTCGATCCTCACATTGATCCCAAGACAATAGCGATTACCTTAGGCTAAAAGAAAGTTAACTCCTATTCACTAGTCACAGATTCTTAAAGTAAGAATAGCAAAAAATTGATTAAATTTTTTCCCTAGAACTTCTCCTATGACATATTTCGAAGGAATAGTTGAGTAAATTTAGCAACTTTATCGCTCGTAGTTTTGTTGTTTTACTTAATTGATTGTAGAGATTTTTCAAACCCCATCCGTTGTTCTACATTTCGTAAAAAATAACCACTCATCATAGCAGAAGCTAATAAACGTCCCAAATCTTCTCGACTTGTATTTACGGTAATATCAAAGTGTTCGGACGGGAGATTTCCTAACAAACCAACAATATTCTGTTCCATAAATCGAAATACTTCAGAAGAGTCTGGCTTTGACAATCTGGCAATAGTTTCTGGACTTAGAGATTGAATATATCTCCACAAACCCTCCCCATTTTCTCCCTCATTTTCAGAGAAACGTCGAGAATATTTAAAGTTATTAGTCACTGCTGATCTCCTATAGACTCTACCTAAATCAGGGGGTTATTAACCACAACTAATAAGATGGTATCAATAACCTTCGTATCTCACTTTAACAAGTTTAGTTGTTATATTGAGGTCAGTAAAACCGAACTGTTGTTCCGTATTCTCCAACCTCTTAACCTTAGAAATTATTTAGCTAGCCAAGTATTCTCTAATATTAGCCTTAAGTTTTCGGAGTTTTGCTAAGGCTTCTCGTTCAATTTGTCTAACCCGTTCACGACTGATATTGAGGATAGTGCCAATCTTAGCCAACGTCAGAGGCTTGCCATCAGCAAGTCCAAATCTTAAAGCTAATACCTCCTTTTGTTGTGGTGTTAGATCTTCCATTAGTTTGTCGAGATCTAACTGTAACGAGGAATAGGTTGCATAATCTTCAGGAGAAGGTCCGGTATCCTCTAATAAGTCTCCTAATTCAGTATCTTGGTTATCCCCTACCCGCAGATCCAAAGAGAGGGGTTGACGAGCGCGTTCCAGGTATTCCCGAACCTGTTTGGGGGTTAACTCTAGTTCTTCAGCTAGTTCTTGAATAGTCGCGGCACGGCCTTTTTCCTGGGCAAGTTGCCGTTGTGCTTTCTTAATTTTATTGAGTTTTTCGGTTATGTGAATCGGTAAACGAATAGTACGACTTTTTTCAGCGATTGCACGGGTAATAGCTTGACGAATCCACCAATAAGCATAGGTTGAAAAACGATACCCTTTAGTAGGATCAAATTTCTCTACCCCACGTTGCATCCCAATGGTTCCTTCTTGAATCAAATCAAGGAGATCTAAATTGCGCTTAAGGTATTTTTTAGCCACTGATACGACTAAGCGAAGATTAGCCTCAACCATTTTACGCTTAGCTGCTTCTCCAGTAGCAATAACTGAGCGAAGTTCCTTCTGAGTGATCCTAGCAGTTTTCGCCCACTGAGCCATGGTTGGTTCTTGTCCCAGTTCTTCAGTCAAAGATTCTTGTATGTTTTCTAGGTTAACCAATCGCTGTACTCGCTTAGCATAAAGGATTTCTTCCTCATGAGTTAGTAAAGGAACACGACCAATTTCTCTTAGGTAAGCACGAACAGGATCAGGAGAAGTTGTGGAAATTTTCATAATGTGTAGTCCGGTAGCAGTTTCAGGATAATTGTAAGGTTATATGAAATATTTTCTGATTTTATAAGAGTAACTGAGGAAATCTTATTAAAGTAGATTATGGGTTTCTGTTTGATTCATGGCTTTCGCCTATGGTATTTTGTATTTAGATTTAGAACTGACGACCATTCGGGGTTAATGTTTTGACAAGTTGAAAAGTTATGGGTTGAGAGTCAGTATTTACACTTTTTGTTCCTTAATAAGGTTACATTGCTTTATTAACTTTTGTGAGGTTTACACATTATCCAGTCAGTCTAGCCTTTTTCAAGAAAATATATTTATTGGGATAGATTACCTAAATTAGCAAAAAATAAATACAACCTATGAAACAAAATGTTAAGAACTATTAAAGTAGAGTTGTTCATGACTAAAAATATGGATAGATGGCTATAGTCAAGCGTCAATTTTTTGAGAATTTTGTCTTCTCCTATTTTTAACAGACGTAATGAATGGGTGGAATATATGGAAATGTAAAATATATTGTGGTAGTCTAGACCTCTACTAAATAAGCAAAGCTCAAAAAAGTGATTCAAGATTCTCCTAACCTCTGGACTGAACTTCTACAACAACTTCTTGAAAAAGAGTCTTTATCTCAATCTCAAGCTTCCGAATTGATGAAGGGATGGATATTAGAGGCCATTCCCCCTGTAGTTTCCGGGGCAATTTTAGCGGCAATTCAGGCTAAAGGAGTTTCTGGGAGCGAACTAGCAGGAATGGCGCAAGTATTACAGTCACAATCGTTACATCGAACTGAAAGAAGTAATGAAAAACCAGTAATTGATACCTGTGGGACTGGAGGAGATGGGGCTTCTACTTTTAATATTTCTACTGCAGTAGCGTTCGTAGTTGCAGCAGCCGGGGTTAAAGTAGCTAAACACGGCAACCGCTCAGCATCGAGTAAGGTAGGTTCTGCTGACGTTTTAGAATATTTGGGAGTTAAACTCCGTGCCCCTTCGGAAAAGGTAGAAGAGGCTTTAAACGAGGTGGGAATTACATTTCTATTTGCCCCAGGGTGGCATCCGGCAATGAAACATGTTGTCTCTTTTCGTAAAACTCTGAAAGTTCGTACTATTTTTAACTTATTAGGTCCATTGGTTAATCCATTACGTCCCACGGGACAAGTTATTGGAGTTTACTCCTCCGAGTTTATTGTACCAATGGCAGAGGCATTAAATCAATTAGGAGTACCTAAAGCGATTATTTTACATGGGCGGGAAAAACTCGATGAAGCAGGGTTACAAGACGCTACTGATTTAGCTTTATTACGATATAAAACTCTTGATTACAATTATGTAATTCCCTCAGAATTAGGATTGACTTCTGCTCCTTTATCAGCGTTGAAAGGGGGAGATGTAGAAAAGAATGCCACTATTTTAAAGAATGTTTTACAGGGTAAAGGAACTATTGCCCAAGAAGAAGTGGTTGCGTTGAATGCTTCTTTAGCCCTACAAGTAGGAGAAATTATCCCTTGGGAAGAGCATAATTTAGGAATTACAAAAGCTAAAGAGATCTTAAGAAGTGGAGCTGCTTGGGAAAAATTAGAAGCTTTAGTTAAGTTTTTAGGATAATTTTAGTTGATTTTTTTATAAAAAGTTATTTAAATAATAACCAAAAAATCAAAACAGTATTTTATGACTTATCAATATAATCTTTATGCTTTCTATACATATTTGATGAATATTAAATTTATTTAAAATATTTTATTTAAATTCTATAAAATAGATATTGCAAACGTGATTGCTGATCTTAGTAATAACAAATCTTTCCTCACAGAAGTATTGATTATTATAAATCTACTTCAACAAAAAATATTTAATAAAAGTGATTTAAAAGAAAGATTTTCAGTATTTTTTACATCAACAGAAGCAATAGCGATTGTCCGCAATTATTGTTTCTTATCGAGAAGAACATGAATAAAAGCTACTTTTTCCGCGCAGAAAACTAATCCAAACCTAACATTTTTAATATTGGTTTTAACACAAATTTTGTGTACTCCTAAAATAGTTTCTTCTACCCTAAACTTGGGATAAATTACATAAGTTAACCTAGCCAAATTTTGAGTGGACTAACAAAGGATTTATTGTCCTTGTCGATATAAAGCCATGACTAAAGCAAAAGATAAACACTAAAAAAAAGACATTGGGTAGATAAAATTGAAATAATAACTTTCAACAACTACATAGTTCTACTATTTATCAATAGTTAGTCTAAACTTGACTATGTAATGTCTACAAGATGACTACTAAAATGAATATTCGCATTGGTAATGGATATGATATCCACCGTTTGGTTCGAAGTCGTCCTCTAATTCTAGGGGGACTTGAGATTCCTCATCCTGTCGGTTTGTTGGGACACAGTGATGCCGATGTTTTAACACATGCTATTATGGACGCTATGTTAGGGGCATTGAGTTTAGGGGATATTGGTCATTATTTTCCTCCTTCTGATCCTCAATGGAAAAATATAAGTAGTATTGCATTACTTGAACAAGTCAACAAATTGGTGCAATCACAAGGATGGCAAATTGGTAATATTGACTCAGTTATTATTGCTGAACGTCCAAAAATCAAACCTTATATCTTAGACATGAGAGAAAAGTTAGCTGAAATTTTAGATATTGAATATGATCAAATCGGAATTAAAGCAACAACAAATGAAAAACTAGGACCAACTGGACGAGAAGAAGGTATCTCAGTTTATACAGTGGCTTTATTAGTAAAAGAGGAATAAGATTGAGACCGACTCTATCTACGTATAATCCGTCAAGTATCTTATTTTATTTCTCGGAGAGATTAACTTATTCTAAGTGCATACAGTGTTAGTATGAGAAAGGTTTGATCCTAAAAAGATCCTAAGACATCAATATGCCAACACAACGCATTAGAGACATTTTACGGAACGGTCAACCTAATAATACAGTTACGGTTCAAGGTTGGGTACGAACCAAACGAGAATTGAAAGAATTTGCCTTTGTGGAGGTCAATGATGGTTCCTCTATAACTAGTATTCAAGTGGTTATCGATGCTACCGTCGTTAACTATGAAAATGTCCTCAGATTCTTAAACACCGGTGCTTCTATTGAGGTAATAGGGACTTTGGTTCTCTCCCCAGGGAAAGGACAACGCGTTGAGGTTAAAGCATCATCTGTACGAGTTTATGGGGAGTCTGATCCTGAAACCTATCCACTCCAGAAAAAACGCCACTCTTTTGAGTTTTTGCGTACAATTGGACATTTACGAGCACGAACTAATACCATAGGCGCTGTTATGCGGGTTCGTAACGCCTGTTCAAGTGCGATTCATCGTTTTTTGCAAGAAAGAGGCTTTATGTGGGTTCATACCCCTATTATTACACCTAGTGACTGCGAAGGAGCGGGAGAGTTGTTTACTGTCACTAATTTAGATTTAAATAAAGTTCTCAAAAATACAGAAAAAAGTATAGATTACAGTCAAGATTTCTTTGGAAAGCAGGCATATCTCACTGTTAGTGGTCAATTGGAAGCAGAAGTAATGGCCATGTCCTTTAAAAATGTGTATACTTTTGGTCCAACATTCCGTGCAGAAAACTCTAATACTTCCCGCCACTTAGCTGAATTTTGGATGGTAGAACCTGAAATGGCTTTTTGTGATCTTAATGATAATCAAGACTTAGCTGAAGCATTCCTCAAATACATCTTTAAATCTGTTTTGGAAACTTGTCCAGAAGATATAGAATTCTTTAACAAACGCATTGATAGAACGGTTTTAGAAACAGCCAATAACATCATAGATAATGATTTTGAACGAATCACCTATACTGAAGCGATTAAACTTTTAGAAAA
This sequence comes from cyanobacterium endosymbiont of Rhopalodia gibberula, assembly GCF_003574135.1. Classification (GTDB taxonomy): domain Bacteria; phylum Cyanobacteriota; class Cyanobacteriia; order Cyanobacteriales; family Microcystaceae; genus Rippkaea. Next base: position 1,313,166 of record NZ_AP018341.1, read on the forward strand.
AGCAAAACACAAGTTTGAATATCCCGTTGAATGGGGAATTAATTTACAGTCAGAACATGAACAATATCTAGCTGAGAAATTAGTTAAAAAACCGTTGATTGTAACTAATTATCCCAAGAAAATCAAAGCCTTTTACATGCGGTTAAATGATGATGGTGAAACCGTAGCAGCTATGGATGTTTTAGTCCCAAAAATTGGCGAGATCATTGGAGGTTCACAACGGGAAGAAAGGTTAAATATGTTGCAAAAGAGAACCAGTGAATTAGGTATTTTAGAAGAAGAAATTTGGTGGTATTTAGATTTACATCGTTATGGTGCCGTGTATCATTCAGGGTTTGGTTTGGGATTTGAAAGATTGGTGCAATTTATGACAGGAATGGGTAATATTCGAGATGTTATTCCCTTTCCAAGAACTCCTTTAAGTGCCGAATTTTAGTTATCAATATATGATAAATATTCACTATTAACTATTTATTTATCAAAAACTTCTTGGATTATTTTCGGAAAACTAAGAATTTGATTCCATAATTGTTGAGGAGAAATTCCTAGAGTAATTTGTAAAGTCATAACAATTACGATAATCATAAAAGCGGTTGTGACACTAGTTTTTACAACTTTCGTTGTCCAGTTGAAAACTAACCAAGTAATAAATAATGAGGACACTAAGACAATTAAATTAATTGGCATTACCCTTAGATTTAAAAATATTAAAATAACTAACTATTAGTAAGGTTGGCTATGTTCACCGTCTTTTTAGAATAAACGTTTGCTCAAAAAAGACGGTGAAATCTAAATATCTTCTTTAGGAACAAACTTCAACGATACCCCATTGATACAGTAACGTTGTTCGGTTGGGGCTGGACCATCACCAAAAACATGGCCTAAATGACCGCCACAGCGACTACAATGGACTTCCGTACGGGTTATAAATAAAGACTGATCAACCGAAGTGGCGATTGCCCCTTTAATAGAATCATAAAAACTAGGCCAACCTGTACCACTATTGTATTTGGTATCTGAAGTAAATAAAGGATGTCCACAACCACCACAGACATAAATTCCTGCCCCATATTGTTTATTGAGAGGGCTAGTTCCGGCAATTTCAGTTCCATGTTTACGTAAAACATTGAATTGTTCTGGACTTAAGATTTCCTGCCATTCTTGGTCAGATTTGACGATTTCAAAATTCTCTTTTGAAGTTTTCATCAGTTTATAAGTTTAGTAATTTAGTGCAATTAATCAATCTTGATTTGTGTTGGGTTATTTTTACCTAAATTTGTTTTCCTTTGAGATTTACGATAATCCGTGTAGAAGCGATCTCTCCACAGGAAAAAAGCGTCATAATTGGTATTATCCGTTAACTCAGGAATTTCCTTCCCTTTTAATTGATTAGGAATATTGAGGTAATCTCCAGTAGGAAACTTCAAAATCATACTTAATCCAGCCACGGTGAGATCGGCGAGGGTGGGTTCTTCCGTAACTAAATAAGAACGATGCTGCAAAATTAAGCTTAAAGCTTCTAAATCCTGTTTAAGGGAAATCTGAGCAGATTTGACTGCCTCTGCACCTAACCCAATTCCTGTTCCTAAAACTGTGAGTAAATCCCCAGGAACTACCTCGATAAAAGTTTTGAGGAAGTCGGGAACCTCTTGAGGCAAAATAGAGGTACGAAAATTAGGATTTTTATTCAACGCTCCAATTAATGCAGTACGTCCTTTAATGCCAATGGATTCATCAGCCCATTCTTCAATCAACAAGCACTGTCCCCTCGCCACTGGATCAGTGGGAATGATGGGTTTTTCAGGATATTTACGGTCCAAATAAAAGGCAATCTCAGTTGAATCAGCAATAATAGTTTCTCCATCCTTTAAGACAGGGACTTGTCGCTGTCCGGACAGTTTAAACAGTTTAAGCTGTCCAACTCCTGGAGTTACTTCGATTTTACGGTAATCCAATCCTTTGTAGTCAAGAATCAGCCGTACCTTTTCGCAAAATTGAGACAACTCAAATTGGTATAACTCTAGCATGGAAGCTCTTTCATCCAAAGTTACAACGTCAATATTTAATGTAACGTTCTTTTACTAAATTTGCGATTAGAAGAGTCTTTTTGCCTTGAAATATAACCAGTATGTTATTTCAGACTACGTAAAAACTTATGTAAGATACCATCTTGGTTCTCGCTTATGATTAGATTATTCAGTAATTTTTTTTTAAAAGTCAAACTTTAATAAAATTTCTAGAAAACCAAAATTTGATTTTTCAATAGTTTCTGGGCATAATTTATTATTATGATCTACCGGTATAATTTTTCGTTTACGGACTAGATTTTCTGCTCTAGGCTAAAACTTACTATAGTACTTCATATAATAATTTTGAACTAATAATAATTCTACAAGTTGATTAAATTAAAATAGTTTTCCAATTTTAGAAAGCTAACTACTATAGTTGGTAACTATTTCTTTATACTTAAATAATTTTTCTATTTTCCAAGGTAGATAAATATAATAGCGATTGGTATTTAGTTTTTCAAGGTTTATCTCTAAAGGCAAATAGTTCTTTGAATGCTCCAATGACATACTTGTCAATAAAGTTTTCTTGTACCTGTTTCCTTAATTTATTTCTTTTTTGACTCCATTGACTATCAAGATGAGTTCAACCCAATAAAAAATATTTGGACACTAAAACATCTCTTGGAGCTCTTATTTTGTAAATAATAGTTATGTTTTTAATCTTTTCAACAAAAGACTGTTTTAAGTAAAAATTACGCTCTGGACATAAACAAAAATTAATGTTAACGTCTTACTTTAACTGTTAGTGGTCAGGGAGGTTATTTTGATGTGAAAAATACTTAATTTCTTTCTATAAAAATCTTTAAAAATTTTATGTAAAAACATAATATCACTTTTATGTAATGAATGAACAATAATAAATTAACTTTCTATAAAAAGTTAATTTATTATATGATTTATGAGTCCCAATTTTAATTAAAAGATTTTCCTTAATTTGTTATTTTTAGTCTATTTTAGAGGTACTTCTTTCTAGGACTTATTGCCAATAATAATTTTTTTTAATAAACTTGACTAAATTGACTATATAAATTAGCCTTTCAAAAAAAGTTATTTATCCATTACTTTGTTAAAAATATTCCAATCTTGGTTAAATCACTAAAATTATCCCTTAATAATAGATCCAAAATCTGATAAGATTCGTCCGTGATTCCTAAAAATACTTAATAAGTTCAAGCGATTTTGTCTGATTTTAGAATCTTTATCCATTACCAAAACACTATCGTCTCCATCAAAAAAGTTACTGACTATCGGAGTAATTTTAATTAAACCTTCTACCAACAACTGATAGTTCTGTTGAGATTTTGCATACAAAGTTTTAGGGAGTAAATTTACTAATTCTTGATAGAATAGCCTCTCTGAATTCTTTTGAAAAAGTTCAGGAATAACGACTTTTCTAGGATCAAGTTCAAGAAATTCTAAGTTTCCTTGAGAAGCAAGACGAGTCGAACGATTAACTGTTTCATAGATAGCATTTAATTTACCATTATTGCGAATTTTCTGTAAGAATCTAGCGCGATCACGAACATCTAATAAATTCTGTAAAGCGCGTTCTTGAAATTCAAGGTCGTCTTCTCCTAGTACTGCATTGACTAAATCATAATCAATCTTTAACTCATCTTGTAGAAGAGTTTGAAGACGTTGAATAAAAAAGTATTTTAATTTTGTTAAAGGAGATTTTTTATCACTATGAATTGCTACAAAATCTTGACTTCCTTGATCTAATAATTTCGTCAAATTAATCTCTAATTGCGCTTTCCAAATAATATTAATTACTCCATTTGCTGCCCGTCTTAAGGCAAAAGGATCAGATGATCCAGTAGGTATAAGACCTAATCCAAAAATGCCCACCAAAGTGTCCAGACGATCAGCAAGTCCTACCACTTGACCTGTCAAGGACTGTGGCATGATATCATCAGCCCCACGGGGCAAGTAATGATCAAAAATTCCTTGAGCCACTGTTTCTGACTTTCCGCTAACCAGAGCATATTTTTGCCCCATAATTCCTTGTAATTCAGGAAATTCATAGACCATCTGGGTGACAAGATCTGCTTTACACAGTATGGCTGTACTTTCAATCTCCTCGTATTTTTGTTGCGTTAACTCCAATTGTTGGGCAATTTGTTGGGATAATATCACAATGCGATCAACTTTATCCTTCATAGTCCCTAATTCTTCTTGAAAGATAACGGTTTTGAGTTGAGAAAGGAAACTATCGAAGGGTTTACTACAGTCTGCGTGGTAGAAAAATTGAGCATCTGCTAGACGGGCCCGAATCACCCGTTCATTTCCCGTGGCGATTATCTCGGATTTTGTGCGATCACCATTAGAAATGGTAATAAAGTTAGATAACAGTGACCCTTGAGAATTTTTGACTGCAAAATAACGTTGATGAGTCATCATCACGGTAGTGATAACTTCGGTGGGAAGTTCAAGAAATTCTTCATCAAATTTCCCAGTGATCGCCGTGGGATATTCCACTAGATTAGTCACTTCCGTTAACAAATCAGGGGGAATATCTGAGGTTCCTTTCAGGTTTTTGGCCATCTTGTTCACCTCTTTTTCGATGGTTTTACGACGGTAGTCCCGATCCACTTCAACAAATACAGTTTGTAAGGTTTCCCTATATTGATATGCGTGGGGGATGATAACAGGGGCGGGATGAAGAATACGATGTCCATAGGAAATACGATCACTAATTAAGGTGTTTTCTGCATTAACTAATTGCAAAGGAAGGACTTGATCATCACACAGGATCACTAACCAGCGAATAGGACGGGGAAAGCGTAAGTCTCCATTCCCCCACCGCATAAACCTTCTTCCTTCTAATTTTGTAATCCAGGTGGGGATTAATTCTTGCAAAATTTCCGATGTAGGTTGTCCTTTAATTTTTTTCTCAATAAACACAAAATCTCCCTTTTCTGTAGGGCGAATTTCTAGATCGGCGATGTCTACTTTCTGTTTACGAGAAAATCCTTCTGCTGATTTAGTAGGTTTTCCATCTTTAAATGCTGCTTGTACTGATGGACCTTTGATGATTTTAGTGCGATCATCTTGTTGATCAGGGAGTCCTGCAATTAAGACGGCTAAGCGACGGGGTGTCCCATAAAAAGTGATAGACTCCGGAGTAAGAAATTCTTCTTCTAGGCTAGAGGGGATGCGTTGTTCCCATTGGGCGATTGCACTATCAACAAAATCTACTGGCAATTCTTCTGTTCCAACTTCTAATAAAAAGAACATATTCACTAATGATGATAAATTTAAGACTAAAGGACTATGATGCCACGTGAAGGTAAAAGGTACAAAAGCTGATTTTACAAAGATTTCAGCAATGTTACTTAAACCAACTTTGTAAATATCGATAGCATATACTACTGTAAAAGTCATCCTATCTGATGATACCTTGTTAGTATTAGTTATCGCTTTTTATATTTATAATTAGTTTAATTTTACTTGAACCTTTAATTGGTTTCAATTTTGATAATAAGTTAGTTTAGAATCATAGTTTTTTTATTCTATACGGAGAGAGTATAGAGATGATTTTAAAAATTGGAACTGAGAATTTTAGGCATTTTTTAAATAAGTAGATGAGGTTAAATTAATTTAAAATATAAATTTTTTTGAAGAAAAATTATTATTAGATACCGGCTTATTTAAAAGGTAAGTTAACAGAATTAGAAAACAAATAAATATTAAATTTAACTCACAATTTAAAAACTTACTACAGAATAAGAACGGGAGTAGTAGTTTTATGTTTAAAGACAAGAGGATAGAAAGTTAAGAAAATTTTGGATTGGATAAAAATCTATAGCATTGTACAAAAAAATTAGGATTTGGGACAAGTTTCTAGTTACAAAATAAGTAGTTGAATGGTGGAGTGAGCACAATCAGTAGTTTTAAAGGTAAAGAGAAAGAGTTAGTTGTATTAGTCATTTTAGAAAAATAGTCTAAAAAACTAGATATGAACGATGGTACCCCTCACCTAACTCTCTAGATTTGAACAAAGTTAAGAATTTGTAGTCTTTTGTGGAAACTTGACTCAAAAAAATGTTATCTAAACTTTAAATAGTTAGAAAATCTATTTAAAATGGACTAATTATTAGATTGAAGGCAAATGTACAAACAGTAAATTTATTTGAAATATGTGTTTTAAACAGTTAAATTTTAAAAAAATAGATTGATATTAAATATTTTTTGTTAATAATTAAGATTATTAATTTTTTATTAAAATTTTATGGTTGGGAATAGTAAGTTTTATTAGATTTTAAATTTAATTAATAAAATTGAGTTGAGTATTTGGTGTCGTACTTATCAATTAAGTTGATATATTGAGTGCAGCGTGCTTTTCTAATAGTAGAATACTTGCTACAATATTTTTCATATAAAAATTTATTAGAACTAACATTATTAAGATCTTGTCCTACTTCAGCGGCTATATCCAGCAGTTATAGAAATTGCTCAATGTCTTTTTAGTTAAATTGAGAATAGTAAAAACATTCTCAATTTAGCTAATTCTCAAAATTTAAGTTACCTTCTAAGAAGATTAGGCTATAAAATTTTTCTATATTTCTCTGGCTAAAGTGTGTAATGATGAGGGGAGGGTTTTCCTTTAAAAGTTAAGAAATACTAATGGTTATCTCTACTGAGCCCCGAATCCTAGCTCTAGATTTCGATGGCGTTATTTGTAATGGTTTGTTGGAATATTTTCAAACGACTAAATCTACATATACTCAAGTTTGGACTGAGCATTCTTCAGATTTTCTTGATAATTTTGGTGATAGTTTTTATCGATTGCGCTCTGTGATTGAAACGGGATGGGAAATGCCTATTTTATTAAGAGCTTTGGTTCTGGGTTTTGATCAGAGTCAGATACAAGATGATTGGGCTAACCTTTGTCAAAAAATTCTCGAATCGGATAACTTAAACAAACAAACTCTTATAACTCAACTCGACGAGGTCAGAGATAATTGGATTCATTCTGATTTAGAAGGCTGGTTAAAAATGCATCGATTTTATCCTGGAGTGATCGAGAAAATTGGTAAAGTTATTAGATCTTCTACTCTCTTATATATTGTTACTACCAAAGAAGGACGGTTTGTTCAACAATTATTAGAAAAACAGGGAGTAGAATTGCCAAGAAAAAATATTTTAGGCAAAGAAGTAAAACAACCTAAAGATAAAATATTGAGACAATTAATTCAAGAAAATCCTCAATTTTATGATCAATTGTGGTTTGTTGAAGACTTATTAAAAACCTTGTATAAAGTTCGACAACAATCAGATTTAAAAGAGGTCAAGCTATTTTTAGCTAACTGGGGATTTAATACGTCTAAAAATCATGATTTAGCTGAAAGTAATCCAGATATTAATTTACTTTCCTTAGAACAGTTCAACGATGATTATTTATCTTGGCTTGGTTAGTTGTAATCATTTAACTCTATAATTGTGTTTTATGTTTTTTTGCGAAAAATGTCACAAAAACGACCCCAGACAACGGTTATTTTAGCCATGACAGCCGATGGTAAAATTGCGGATTTTCAACGCAATCCTTCACGATTTGGTTCTCAGGCGGATAAAGCCCATTTAGAAGAGCAACTTTCTTTAATGGATGGAGTTCTCTTCGGTGCAGAAACTTTAAGAGCTTATGGAACAACTTTATCAATTACAAACTCTCTCTTGTTAGAGAATCGAAGACAAAAATATAAACCGCTACAACCTGTACAGCTGGTGGTCTCTGGCTCGGGAAAAATAGATCCTAATATACGCTTTTTTTCTCAATCAATTCCTCGTTGGTTAATAACAACAATAGAAGGGGCTAATACCTGGAGTAAAAAATGTCATCAGGGGTTTGAAAAGTTAGTTATTTCTAATGTAGACCAAGGGAGAAAGATAGATTTGCAGGATATATTTGAACGGTTATATCAATTAGAACTAAGTAAATTAGCTATTTTAGGAGGAGGAAACCTAATTGCTTCTCTTTTAGAAGCTAATTTGATTGATAACTTATGGCTAACTATTTGTCCTCTTCTGTTTGGTGGGGTGACATCTCCTACCCCAGTTGAAGGAGTGGGTTTTCTGTCTCATCAAGCTAAACCCTTACAATTATTGACAGTTAAGCAAATTGAACAAGAAATTTTTCTTCATTATCGGCTGTAGCCTTAGAAAATATTTATTACTCTATAAGAGATAACTCTTCTCCTATTAACGCGATCGCTCATGGTTGAAAAAATTAAACCCCAATACTCCATCGCTTGGAGCGAAAAAATTGCCGAAATTCCTAAGCCTGTCTGGGATGAACTTGCTCAAACCTTAAAAACACCGTTTTTAGAATGGGAGTGGCTCAATAATATCGAAATATCTCGAAGTGCTATTCCAGGCGCTGGATGGCAACCAAGTCATCTCACAATATGGCGAGATAAGCAACTTATTGGGGCAGCACCTCTCTATATTAAAAGTCATAGTTACGGAGAATTTGTCTTTGATCATCAATGGGCAGATTTATCTCATCGCTTAGGTGTTCCTTATTATCCTAAATTGTTAGGAATGACTCCTTTTACTCCGGCAGTAGGATATCGTTTTTTAATTGCGCCAAAGGAAGATGAAGCAGAAATTACCCAATTAATGATAACTGCGATCGACCATTTTTGCGATCACAATCGACTGTCAGGGTGTCATTTTTTATTTGTTGATCCTGAATGGCGGCAATTGATGGAAAATAATGGGTTTAGTTCTTGGCTCCACCATAGTTATATTTGGTCTAATAAAGGATTTAAGAGTTTTGATGATTATCTAGCCGTTTTTAATGCTAATCAACGCCGTAATATTAAGAGAGAGCGGAAGGCAGTTATTAAAGCAGGTTTACAGATGAAAACCTTTATAGGAGAAGACATTCCTCATAATCTATTTCCTTTTATTTATAAATTTTATAGTAGTACTTGTGAAAAATTTTATTGGGGAAGTCAGTATCTGACCAGCAAGTTTTTTGAACAGCTTTATCCCCACTATCGTCATCGAATAGTTTTGGTGGCTGCTTACACTGAAGATAATAACAAATATCCTGTGGGAATGTCTTTTTGTCTACGAAAAGGAGAGAATTTATATGGGCGTTATTGGGGTTGTTTAGAAGAATATAACTGCCTTCATTTTGAAGCTTGTTACTATCAACCTATTCAATGGGCAATTCAAGAGGAAATCTCCACGTTCGATCCCGGGGCAGGAGGACTACATAAGCAACGTAGGGGCTTTGCGGCAACTCCCAATCACAGTTTACACCGCTTTTACGATCAAAAAATGAGTCAAATCCTTAGACTCTATATTAGAGAAGTCAATGATATGGAACAGGAAGAAATTAACACGATTAACCAAAACTTACCCTTTAGTAAACACTAAATTTAGTTTAAGGTTTAAAGCATGAATGGCTCTACTCAGATTGGGAGTATTACCAGAGAAGTAAAGTGTTAATAATATATTCTTGGTCGAGATAACTCTCTTAATTAGCCAACTTACAGTCTAAAACCATTTCACAGTAAAATTTAACCGTTTTTTATACTCAAATCTTTGGCTTAATGTCTTTCCCATTAATGATAGTTTATGAGTTAGAAAAGTTTTCTGGTCAAAAAGGTCAGTGATTTTTGATACATAATCTTTAAACCTGATCCTAGAAAAAAAACTCGCTATGATGAGAAATAGTAAGATTTATCAAAATCTTAGGTACTTAAATAACCATTTACTTCAGCTCAAAATTACGTAGATTTGCAGCATATACTATTATGATTGAATCATCTGTTACTACCCTTGACGAAATACAGTTGACCCGTGAAGAGAGAGTTATCGAAATTCAAAATCTCATAGAAACTCTCCGCATTGCTGATGAAATCTCTAATAGAGGGTACTTAATTACTAGCTCAGAATTAGCTGATTTAATGGATGTTAATGCTAGTGCTGTGACCAGTCGGGGCGATCATTGGTCTTGGCGTAATTGGGTTGTGTCACGAGTAAGAAGAGAGGGGAATCAAATTCTCTGGCAACTTGAACGAATTGACTTGGAGTAAGGACAGGTCTTACTCAACATTGAGGACTTAGAAGTAACCAAGTCATTATTAATTCCCTAACTATATTTGATTTGACTCCTATGTGATGATTGAAAAAATTAAATTTGCGTCTTAATTATTGAGCGACGGTTTAAACAACCGTTGCTTTCAATCATTTTATTAATAACCTTCTATTTATTAGAAAATAAATTAGTTGTCTTTATTAAAACGAATTAATTAATGTTTAAAATATTTGTTGACCGAGGTGGAACTTTTACCGATATAGTTGTGGTAACTGACAATCAAAAAATTATAGATAGCATCTCAACAGAAAATAAACGATTTTATATTTTTAAAATTTCCAACAAAAAGTGGATTATTTTATATAAAATTTTATCTGAAAATCCTATTAAGTATCAAGATGCAGTTATCCAAGGTATTCGAGATGTGATAGGAGTTAACACTCATGGGTTGCTGGATACAAAACAACTAGAAGTAATCAAAATGGGAACTACTGTGGCGACCAATGCTTTACTTGAAAGAAAAGGTGCTCACACAGTTTTACTGATTACCAAGGGATTTAAAGATGCTCTAAAAATTGGCTATCAGAATCGCCCCAATCTTTTTGCACTTAATATAATATTACCTTCAATTTTATATAAACATGTTATTGAAATTGATGAAAGATATGATGTTAATGGTCATGAATTAAAAAAGATTAACCATGAACAAGTATATCAAGATTTAAAACAAGTTTATGACCAAGGAATTAAAAGCTGTGCTATTGTTTTTATGCACAGTTTTCGGTTTCCTCATCATGAAAACCAAGTGAGTAAAATTGCTCAAGAAATTGGCTTTACTCAAGTTTCACTTTCCCATCAAGTTAGTCCTTTAATGAAACTGGTAGCGAGAGGAGATACTACGGTTGTTGATGCTTATTTATCACCTATTTTACGTCGATATGTAGACCAAGTTTTGAGTCAGTTACCTGATGTTAGGTTAATGTTTATGAAATCAGATGGAGGATTAGTCGATGCTGATCAATTTCATGGAAAAGATAGTATTTTATCAGGTCCTGCGGGAGGAATTGTTGGAGCAGTTAAAACTAGTTTAAGGGCAGGCTTCAAAGAGATAATTACTTTTGATATGGGGGGAACTTCTACTGATGTTGCTCACTTCAATGGGGAATACGAAAGACAAATTGATAATAAAATTGCCGGGACTAGAATTCGGGTTCCTATGTTAAATATTCACACAGTGGCTGCTGGTGGCAGCTCTATACTATTCTTTGATGAATTTAGCTTTCGTGTAGGACCGGAATCTGCTGGGGCAGATCCTGGTCCTGCTTGCTATCGTCGCGGTGGACCATTAACAGTAACAGATGCTAATGTTATGGTAGGTAAGATTCGCCCTAGTTATTTTCCTACTATTTTTGGAAGTCAAGAAAATTTGCCTTTAGATAAGGAAATTGTGAGTCAAAAGTTTACTCAATTGGCACAAAAATTTTGTCGCTTCACAGGTCATTTAACTAAACCTGAAAAAGTCGCTTATGGCTTTATCTTAATTGCTGTTCAAAATATGGCAAATGCAATTAAAAAAGTCTCTCTACAAAAAGGCTTTGATATTACAAAATATACTCTGACTAGTTTTGGCGGTGCAGGAGGACAGGTTTGCTGTTTAATTGCCGATACTTTAGGTATCAAAACAATTTTTCTTCATCCTTATGCAGGAGTTCTAAGTGCTTATGGAATGGGCTTAGCAGATCTTTGTGTGATTGAAGAAAAATCTGTTGAACAGTTATTAACTCAAGAATTAGTTTCCCAATTAAATACATTGAGTAATGAGTTAGAAATTAAAGGTAACAATAAACTTAATTCTAAAACTTTCCAAACAAAGAATGAAGTCAAGAAAAAAGTAAACTTGAAATATCAAGGTACAGACTCAACCTTATTAATTAATCTTTTAGATAAGTCAGAAACAATAGTTAAATTATTTGAGGAAGAGCATCAGTCGCGCTACGGTTTTATTCAATCGAATAAACCTTTAATTGTGGAATCTATTTCTGTCGAAGTGATTCAAAAAATGGAAACTCCAGAAGAGCCTTTAATAAATCGTATTCGTTCCCTTAATGAGTCTCCTAACTACCTAGAGATTGTTCAAATCTTTACCCACGATAGTTGGCATGATTCTCCGATTTATCGACGAGAAGACTTACAATCTCAAGATAATATTAAAGGACCTGCAATTATCGTTGAAAAAATTAGTACAATTATTGTTGAACCTAACTGGAAAGCGACATTAACTGAGTATAATCATCTTATTCTGAAACGATATTAATTTCCTAGATTTGGCTGAAAACGAGACTTAAGCATTTAAATATAAAGTCATATAATCTAATTTTTTAGTACATAAATACTAGTTTAAGACTTTTAGATATATTTCTGTTCTTATAGAAATATATCTAAAAACTATTTTTCATGGTTCATACTATCTATAGCTAACAGTCAGTATACAATAAAAACTCATTAAAGTTCAGTAAAAACAATTTACACTTAAATTCAAGAATAAACCAAATAATGTATCATAAATCTCAACCAAATCCTATTTATCTCGAAATTTTTAAAAATCTCTATCAGTTTATTGCTGAACAAATGGGAATAATCCTACGAAATACGGCATCTTCAGTAAATATAAAAGAACGTCTTGATTTTTCTTGTGCAATCTTTAATAAACAAGGGTTATTGGTAGCTAATGCGCCCCATATTCCTGTGCATTTAGGAAGTATGAGTGAAAGCGTCAAAAGTTTAATTAAAGATAAAGAAAATCAGTTTAAATTTGGCGATGTTTATATTTCTAATAACCCCTACAATGGAGGAACTCATTTACCTGACATAACCGTTATAACACCTGTTTTTGTAAATTCCAATACTCCTAAACCTATCTTTTATGTAGCGTCCCGTGGTCATCAAGCAGATATTGGGGGAATTACTCCAGGCTCAATGCCTCCCCATTCTAAATCTATCTTAGAAGAAGGGGTTTTATTTGATAATTGTCTTTTGGTAGACTCAGGAATTTTTAAAGAAGAAGATATTAGAAATATTTTACGTGATAATCTCTATCCTGCGCGAAATCCAGAACAAAATATTGTGGATTTTAAAGCCCAAATTGCAGCCAATAAAACAGGTGTAAAGGAACTACACCGCATGATTGAACAATATGGAATAGATACCGTACAGAATTATATGGAATTCGTTCAAGATAATGCCGAAGAATGTGTTAGAAAAGCTATCACGATTCTGAAAAATGGAGATTTTACTTATACCTTAGATCAAGGATCAAAAATAAAATTAAAAGTTACAATAGATAAAATTAATCGTTGCGCAACTCTTGATTTTACTGGAACTTCTCCCCAGACAAATGATAATTTTAATGCCCCAAAAGCAGTTACCCAAGCAGCTATTTTATATGTTTTTAGGACTTTAGTAAAAGATGATATTCCGCTCAACAGTGGATGTCTAAAACCACTTAATATAATCATTCCTGAAGGTTGTCTATTAAACCCCAATTATCCTGCTGGAGTTGTTGCTGGAAATGTGGAGACTTCTCAATCAATTGTTGATGCTTTATATGGTGCATTGAAAGTTCTAGCAGCTTCCCAAGGGACAATGAATAACTTCACCTTTGGTAATGATAAATATCAGTATTATGAAACAATATGTGGAGGATCTGGAGCGGGTTATAATTTTGATGGAACGGATGCTGTTCATACCCATATGACTAACTCTTGTTTAACTGATCCAGAAGTTTTAGAATGGCGATTTCCTGTCATATTAGAAGATTTTAGTATTCGCTCTAATAGTGGTGGTCAAGGATTATATAAAGGTGGTAATGGAGTAATTCGTCGTCTAAGGTTTTTAGAATCAATGACGGCTACTATTTTATCGAATCATCGTATTATTCCTCCCTTTGGTTTACTAGGAGGAGAACCAGGAATAGTGGGTAAAAACTATGTGATTAGAAAAGATGGGAAATTTGAAGAATTAGCTGGCACAGCTGTGACTGAAATGAACCCAGAAGACATTTTTGTTATTGAAACACCTGGAGGAGGTGGATATGGAAATTAAGAATTGATAACGTAGAACAACAAATTTTAGAGATTAAAATATTTTAAATAGATAGAATTGTGAGACACTGAGTTAATTTAGCTGGCTTTGTTATGAGCAAAACAATTTTTTCCAAAATCATTTGTAAAGAAATTCCTGCGGATATTGTCTATGAAGACGATATATCCTTAGCTTTCAAAGATATAAGTCCCCAAGCACCTGTTCATATTTTAGTTATTCCCAAAAAACCAATTGCTAACTTAGATGAAGGAACTGAAGAGGACAAAACTTTATTAGGACATTTATTATTAATAGTTCAAAAAATAGCTAGAAAAGTTGGATTAAATAATGGTTATCGAGTTGTCATTAATAATGGTAATGATGGTGGGCAAACAGTAAATCATCTACACTTACATATTCTAGGGAAACGTCAGATGACTTGGCCACCAGGTTAATTCTAAATTAAAGTAATTTAACAAGTAGGGTGGCATTGCCCACCCTACTTGTTAAATTGGAATGCATTCCAATTTATCGTTTTAGAACCGCTAGTCTGTAATTATTGTCAAATTGTTTTGAATTCAATTTAAATTAAAGCAGTTATGAAAATGGTTAACAGCAAGGAGATACCATTGCGTATCCGCGAATTAAAAGGAAAGATTTTTAGCACATATATAAGAAATACGCAAATTTCTGAATAAAGTAGTTTTAACCTTAGATTATTAAGGATATAATCGGTAATTTTTCAACTATTCTTCACAGATACTTAAAAATTACTTCAAAAGCAACACCATAAGCTAATCCAATAAACAAATCAACAAAACTCTAAAAATAGGACAGTTCAGGTAGGTAATATAAAAATAACAGTCAGTAATCATTTTTCTCAACAATTAATAATTATCAATTTAACTTTTTTTAAAATTCTTAATATGTAGTTGATTATCTTTGATAAAAACTAACAATAATTAACTGTGTATTTAGACTATGTCAAGCTCCTTTAAATATTAATTAAATTTTATGTGTTACCTAACATACAAAATATAAAAGTAAGTTATTATCATTAATAACAAGTCTTTTAAGAGAGTATTTTATTGTGTATTTTTTGATAAAAATTAAACTAAATTAAATATAATATCGACTTAATTTATACTAATAATTTTTAGGCTTTTAACGACATGGAAATAATTTAATTTTTCAAAAAAACATCTAATAGAAACTTGTATTCAAGGTAGTTTAACTACTAGAAAAGTATATTAAAATAATTAAGTGATTATTTTAATATACTTTGGACAGAAAAAGATATAAACTTTAATACTAAAAATAGTTACACAGAATCTAATTTTCCTATTAAGAATTTTACAGAGAAGTAAAATTCTTAATAGGAAAAGAATAAATACTATAATTTTAAAAATTATTAAATACATCTAATTTTACTCTATAAAATACATAGCTATAATAAATAGAAATTAATGTGTAAAAGAAAAAAATAAAAAATTTAAGTCAATAATTATGGATAAAGGGGTCAGATGATAAAATATTTGAGTATAAACAAAAAGAATTACTGTACTTTAAAAGCAAAAAAATATCACATAGTATCATTAATTATAAATAGATAACAAAAGTAAAAATTGTAATAATAAACAATCTAGTAAATATTAGAATAGTCATGAGTTCTTATAAAAAAATCTTTACTAAAAATAAATATTAGTTTAAATCTTAAAAGATTACATAAAAGTAATAACATATGTATTTCGTACAAGAAAATAAGTAAATATTCAACTAGATACCCCAAAAAAACTCATCAAACGAGAAGCTAAAAAACTTACTTGCTTTTATTCTTGAACAAAAGCAAGTAAGTTTTTTAGCTTCAAAAAAAATAGAACAAAGAGCTTAAGCTCTTTTATATCTAAATTTTTTAGAATTATTAAATATGTGATAAGCAAACTGGTTTCTGAAAAAAAAAGTACTATCAAACATTGATTATATCTTGTTTCTAGGGAACCAGATATGAGAGAGATTACTAAACCTCTTTTTCCAGCTAAGTCAAGGAGAAAACTTAGAACCTATCCGATGAATGACGGTAAAGACGAAATAAATGGCAGTAAATTTTCAGTATTAAACTTTTTCAGACGGTCCTTACAGTTAGTTTGATCAACCGTAACTTATAAGTAGCAATTAGTTGATTAATTCAAAAGTAATTGAAACTAGCATTAAACTTAGGACAATAACTCGTTATGATAGAGACTGGAAAGCTTGTAAAACTTATAGCTTTTAGGAGTCACCATCACCGATGACACAAGCCACTAAAACCCAATCCAAAGGAATTCAACTTACAGAAACTGCTCTAAAGCATGTTCTGATGTTGCGTGAACAACAAGGTATAGACCTTTGTTTGCGCGTCGGTGTCCGTCAAGGAGGATGTTCAGGAATGTCCTATATGATGGACTTCGAAGACGAAAGCAAAATTACTGAACATGATGAGGTGTTTGATTACGAAGGATTTAAAATTGTCTGTGATTGCAAAAGTATCCTATACCTATATGGACTCGTTCTCGACTACAGTAATGCCATGATTGGTGGCGGGTTTCAATTTACTAACCCCAATGCCAGTCAAACCTGTGGTTGCGGCACCTCTTTTGCAGTTTAAAAACATCGCCTTTTAGATGTTGTTTCTTTAACCAGGAAGAGATCGAGATAGACCACTAGTGTCTGTCTCGGCCATTCCTCACTATCTATAGTATCTATAAATTTATCCTGCTATAAATTTTAATGATGGACTCTCTTGAAACTGCTTTTGAACAAGGATTAGAACGTTATAAGCAAGGGGAATCTCCCGAAACGCTAATCCCTTTTTTTAAACACATTTGTGATCGCGCGCCGAAAAATAGTACCGCCTGGACCTGTTTAGCCTGGCTTTATCTTCTCGTTGATAGACCTCAAAACGCTCTCAAAGCGGCTAGCAAAAGTATTAAAATAGACAACAAGCCTCCCCAAGCAAGGATCAACTTAGCCCTCGCTATGCTAGACATTGGAGCTAAAGGAGTTCGTGGTCACATTGAGGCGGCTGAGCGAATGATGTCTCTTGATGACGGTGTTCGTCAAGATATTAGAGAAAATATTGAAGATGGCTTAGCCCGTAAACCCGACTGGAAAAATCTCCGGAGGGTCAAAAATTGGTTGTTTCCTATAGAATAATATGGATTTATCGAAAAATCTTTTAATTGGTCTAAAAGCTGACGATTTCCGTCACCCACTCGATTTACAAGCTACCACTGCTCTCAAACAACTTCCTGGACTCGACATGGTAGTACGCAATTTACTGGGGTCAGTGGCTGAACAGTTTTTTTACCTGAATAACATCTCTTCAAGTGTTCGTGTGAGTGATAGGCAACTTCCTAATCTCCACACTCTGTTGATAGAAGCTTCTCGTATCCTTGATTTAGAACCGCCTCAACTCTACATCCAACAAAATTCTATTCCCAACGCTTATACTTTTGCCGTGCAAGGAAAACAGCCTTTTATGGTAATCCACACTTCTTTGATTGAAATTTTGACCCTTGAAGAAATTCAAGGGGTAATGGCCCATGAATTAGGACATCTCAAGTGTGAGCATGGGGTTTATTTGACCTTGGTTAACATTATGGTATTAGCGGCAAGATTATTACCTAATTGGGGAATAGCTATTGCTCAATTTTTACAAAGTCAAATCTTAGAATGGTTGCGCTGTGCAGAATTTAGTTGTGATCGCGCCGCTTTGTTAGTAACTCAAAACCCTAAGGTGGTGATGTCGGTGTTAATGAAATTGGCTGGTGGTTCTCCAACTATTGCCCCTCAATTAAATCTAGATGCGTTTATTGAACAGGCAAGAAACTATGAAGGAATTAACGACACCTTTTTAGGAGAAATGATCAAAACAGCGCAAACTAAACAACTAACTCATCCCGTCCCTGTATTACGGGCCAAAGAGCTTGATCGTTGGGCGAGTTCCCATGAATATCAGCAGTTGTTAGAAACTAGAAAAACACAGTATAATCGGAAGTATGGTGCCAAGGGCGGATGGCGAAATTGGTAGACGCACCACACTCAAAATGTGGCGACTTCGGTCATGGGGGTTCGAGTCCCCCTCTGCCCACTCAAAAGATCAAGGAATTATAAAATTAAAATTTAAAGGACTTGGCTGTGCAGTTAGGTTAGGGAAAAGGTTAATCCCGATAGGGAGGTAAGGGGCAATAAGTTTTCACCCGTACCATAACCTACCGAGTTGTTCCTTGTAATTAAACTTCAGAGGGATCGACGGGAAAATAAAACTCCGTTCCTTTATCAATAAGGTGTTGATTATTGGCTAAAATCTCTTTTTTGAAGTTCCAAGCCAATACGTAGTAAATATCAGGAAGTTCTGTTAGTTCCTTTTCTATAAGGAGTGGTATATGCATTCCCGGCGAGTAGAGTCCTCGTCTTAGCTCGTTCTTTTCAACTAAATAATCAAGATATTGGGTTCCAATTCCAAAGTAATTTAACATAGTATTTCCCTTGACCGGTGCGCCAAATCCCCAGATTCTTTTACCGTTTTTTTTAGCTTTTTCAAGATAAGCTAAGTTATCCACTTTCATTTGTTCAATACGCTTAGCAAAATCTAAATAGGTAGACAATTCATTGCTTTTTTCATTCACTTCTGCTCTTCTCATTGTAAGAAGGCGATCAGTGGTTTTTCTAGTTCCTTCATGGGTGACAAATCCGATAATTGAACCGCCGTGAATAGGGGATAAATAAGCATCAAACATCGAGAGTCCATGACGGTTAAGTAATACTTCAATGGTATTGAGGTTATAGTAAAGTAAATGTTCGTGATAAATTTGATCAAAAGCTATATTATCAATAATACGTTTCATATAAAGAAACTGCACTATGAACACCCCATTTTCATGTAATGCTTCTCGAATTCCTTCGGTAACTGAATGGAGTTCCTCAAGATGGAAAAATACCCCAGCTGCGTTGATAGCGTGAAACTTACGATCAAGACGTTTAACCACTTCTAAATTAAAAAAATCGTTGAGGGTAGGAATTTCTGCATCATTAGCAATTTTAGCTGTAGTTTTTGATGATTCTACTCCTAGAACATCATAACCGAGAGTTTGAAAATGTTTTAATTGTGTCCCATCATTAGAACCAATATCTAAAACAGATTTGCCAGGAGTTTTTTGAAAAAAGCGATTATCAACTTCATCAGCAACTTTTTTAAAGTGTTCACTTAAGGACTTTGTTACGCCAGATAAATAAGTATGATTTCCAAACATGATTTCTTTTTTCACGGTGTAATCAAGTTGGACGGTTCCACAGTCATGACAATAGAGAACTCGTAAGGGGTAGAATGGTTCTGTTCCGATTTCTTCAAAATTTAAAAAATGATTACACCAAGGTTGATTTCCTAAGTCAATTGCTAATTCTAAATTACTAGAGTCACAGACACGACAGATAGTATTCAAGTTAGTTTTCTCTCCTAAGTTAATCTAGTAAATAATAATAGTTTATATTAAAGGTTGATAACTAGGCTAATCAACAACTAAATTATTACTTTTGTGGATTAATTTTATACATTTTTGCTAAGAATTCTCTATATAAAAAAATCATAAACAATCTACTCTTAACTAAACATTTCTATCTTCTTTCCAGTTTTGGATAATTAAAGAAAATACCGTCTCTAGTTAAAAATAAGAAAAACATATATCTACCTGACGCCAAGATTTTAACTCAATTGGCAGCCAATAAATAAATAGACTCCTAATATAGGTTGTCCGTTCCAATACCAATTCTTAAACTAATTAGAGTAATCGCAAAAAAGTACAATATCATGGGTTCCAATGAATATACCAGACTTTAGCATAGGCAAAATATCCATCATAAAAACGCTAATATCAGAGTTTATAAAGGAACAGTAACTAATATAGATAAAGAGAAAATATTCTGATTTTAATTAAAACAATAGAAAAATCACAAGTTTTAAGTCTTTACACTTCTCTGATTACAGACAGCATCAACTTCTGCATGGGGATTAAGTTTGATAAAAAAAATTTATGTCTCTAAATTAGATTATTAATGGCTCTAAGCATAAGAAGCATTTAATAGTGTTTTTAACTAGCACAGATTTTTTTGTAAAAAAAGTTTAAATATAAACAAATTTTCGAGATTTTTACAATAATTTTTAAGGTTCTTCTGAAAAATTTTATTTCACTTCAAACAGGGAAAATAAGTATAGCCCCAATGAAGTTCACTATCTCTAAATAGTAGATATTTTTTTTTAAAAATTTTTTTGTATATTAATTTTAGCATAGTATTTATTTTTTTAGAGAAGGTAAAAGCGTTATAGATTTTTGAATGTTTACGATATCAATTCGTTGTTGTATAACATATTCTTTCAACTAGTTAATTGAATATTGAAGTTGATTATTATCATGTTAAATATTAACGATAATTTCCTAAATGTAGGCATTATGTTTATTGATTATTTTTTCTGTTTCTAATAACTAGAGTATTTTTCTTAGAAAATTTATAAAGACTAAGTTCATATTAATTATTCTTTTCTTAAAAGTTATTTTGTTAGATAAACAATAAACAGTTAAATAAATAATTTTTAAAAGTTAATCTTGATTGGTATCATTATTTGATAATGTATTATTTACAGCATTGCAAGATAGTAAAATAACTTAAAGTCATAACTTAATCTAATTTAATTTAGAAAAAATTTTAACACCCAGTAAATTATTAGAATTATTGATAATTTACTGGTAAAACTTTTGAAAAGTTAGTGTTTATCATATTACATGATAAGTTTAATAAAACTAAAGTTTACCTCATTCTATTCTAATATCTTGGTGTTAATTTGTCTAGAGAGTCATAAAAATCCTCGAAAAATTTTTTTAATCCTTGAGGATCTTTACGACTTATATAAGGAACTTTAATTAAAGTAGTTTTTTCTGGATTAATATCTAGATAGTTTTCATATTGTTCCTGATTTACTCTTTGCATAGTTACTGTTTTGTCCGCCAATGATAAAACTATTTTATTATTTCGATCATAATGTTTGACTTGATATCCTTCGAGTTCAAGGTAAAAAGTAGTAAATGTCCAAATCCAAACTTCCGTCGTCAGACTATCAGATTTATCTAAATAAATTACAGTTACATTTTCATCTATTTTTTGAATAGCTTGTGCCATTTTGCGAGAAAATTTAATAGGTCTATGATAACTATTTATTTGTGCTTTTTTTACTTCATTATATCCTTTTAAATATCCTCCAGGTACTCTGATTCCATCATGAGTATATATATAATTTGGATCAGCTGTAATTTCTATAAAAGGAATTCTAGGAACCAACTGTATGGCAACTATTTGTAGAAATAAACTCAAAGTAATAAAACCAAAGACTAAAGATTGAAATTGATATTTATCTAGTTTAGATTTTATTTTTAATGTAGTTGAAGCGCAGAAAAAAGGTAAAAAAATAATCCCAGGTATTAAATATTTAGGACTAGTTAAACTTGGCAGAGAATAAAATAAAGGTAGAATACATAAAATTAGTAAAACTAGCTTCCAGTCTTTGTTTTTTATTTTTGTAAAAGTAAGATAAATTAAGCTTATTATTAAAATAATCCACACTACTAAATTAGTGACACTAAATAAGTTAGCTAACGATTGTCGAATTGTCCAAGTGTTAACTCCTTCATGATGACTGGTAGTAATGTAGATAATTTTTGTTAGGTTAAAGATATCAGTAACATAGAAAAATGCCAATAAACTAAAACTAGTTAAGATATAAGTTAAATAAACTTTCCATTTTTGTTCTAGTTTATGTTCCAACGAGTCATTAAACAACATTAAATACCATAACAATGGCAGAGAAAGTAAAAAATCGATTCGAAAAAACACTGCTAAAGTTGAGGTTATACCAATTACAAAATAGCGAAAATAATCCCATGTTTTTCTTGCTTTAATAGGACTTTTTGTCCAAAATAAAAGTAAGATAGTTATGGACATAGGAAACATAGCAAAAACAGTTGAATTATAGTACAAGCTACAGAATATAATTTCTGGAAAAATAATTAAAAAGCAAAAACATAAAATTAAATTTAGACGTCTTTCAGAGAAGACATAGACAGCTGTCAATAGGATAGAAATATTAGCTGCACCAATTATTTGAGGAATAAAAAAAAGTAATCTTGGATGGTTCAGCCAAGAATTAAGCCAAAGATTTAGTTGATAGGTTAAAGGCTGCCAGTAATAGCGATACACTAAGTCTTTACCTTTATAAGAAAAGTTTATAATTCCATCAAGTTGCTCAATATCATCCCCTTCCCAACCGATACGATCACCAAAAAATAAAAGAAATGATAAAATTATAATATAAAAAATAATAATTACTAAGAAAGGATAAGTTTTTGATAACCATTTATTACTTTTTAAAAAATCAATACTCAGAAATGATAGAGGAAATATTTTTTTCGAAAGTTGGAAACTTCGGATAAAAAATAAGCTCAGATAATACCAACTTCCAGCAATTAGAAAAAATCGTATTGTTCTTAGAATAGAAGGATGAATATAATTAATCTGTCCAATTATTCCTAACATTAAGCTTAGAGAAAGAGAACTAAGACTAACAAGAAAAAGCTTATTTTTTTTTAGGTTTAAAAAAATGTGGATATCTCTAAAAAGAGAATGACCTTGATACACTAGAATAGTGAAAATCAATAATATCATTCCAAGAATTAAACTTACTATAGGAATTGACATAATCTGTAAAAGAACTAATAAGAGTCATCAATACTTAATTATTTGGCTTAACAGACTGTATTTGTTCTCCGACAAAATATCCAATTTTTCGACCTTCACGAATTGCATAATTAGTTCCTCTATCTTCAGGATAAATTTGAGACATTGTACAAATATAGAAGTTCTTTAAGGGAGTTGTTGTCTCAGGAATCAATTGACTATAGTGATTCAAAACAATGGGTTGTGAGTATTGTGCTTTCCAAAAATGATAGTCAATAATCCAGTCACGATTAAATTCAGGAAACATTTTTATTAAATAAGGAATTGAGTAATTTAAAGCTTCTTCATCGTTAATTTTATAAAGGTCTTCTGTTTCTAGTAAATATTTAGATAAATAGATGATATGTCGTCCGCCATAGGTTTCTTGAGATTCAAAGTTAGTATGTTCAATTACTCCCACAAAAGGAAAATTAGGGTCATTAACATTAAGCCAATAGGTTTTAGATAAACTACGATTCAATTCTAAGACCAAACAGACATTGGCTAAATATTGAACTCGTCGAAGTCGGTCAACATATTCAGAACTAACATGAGGCGCAACCAAATCGGCAATAATCGGTAAAGCAGGAGTTGCAATCACTGCATCAGCATTAATGAGTCCCTGTGAGGTTTGAATAGCCACTACGTGTCCGTCTTCTACTATTAATCCTTTCACAGTTATATTAGTTTTTATTTCACCACCGCTGAGAGAAATTTCAGTTTCTAAACGTTCAGCTAAAGCGGCAAATCCTCCACGATAATAGGCCAACATTTCCCCACCATCTTTATTGCGACTTCCTCCTCGTAACTTAACTTTATTCCAAAACCAAACCGCAGAGATACTCTCCGCAAACACGCCAAATTTTCCTCTTAGTAAAGGTTCCCAAACTATCTGATAAACTTGTTTTCCACAAATTTTTAATAACCATTCCTGAGCATTAATTGATTCTAATTTTTTCCAATTTTTAATACGACGAACCCAGAGAACAAAAAATCCTAAACGAATCCGATTAAATAAGTGTAAAGGCTTAAATGTTAATAGATCTAATGGAGAACTTAGTTTAAAAAAATTGTTAGCGTAGTAAATTCCCGTGCGAGTAGGTCGATAAGTAACTTGATCTTCAACATTTAGTTCTTTGACTAATTCCATTATATATTTATCATTAGTAAACCAATGGTGGTAGAATTTCTCTAGTTTTTCTCCATTGACTTCAAAACTTCCTGCTAACCCGCCTACTTCTTCATCTTTTTCTAGAACAGTTACTCTATATCCTTGACGAGTTAATTGGTAAGCGGCTGTTAATCCAGTAAATCCTCCACCAATAATGGCAATATGAGAAGAAATTTTATTGTGATTGTTTGAGAAATGGTGATGGTCAACAGATGAGTTATCTAACATAAAAAAAATTATCAAAGGTCATGAATGAGTTATTTAGTTAGTTTTCATATAGTGTCTCTCAATTTTATGAGGTACACTTCAGTTGTACGTTTTTTTTCTGTTCTCTAAGATTAAAAATTAGTGTATCCTGCAAACGTGGGAACTGTTATATAGGACTTAACCGTGAAATACAAACATTGACATGGTCTGGAATGCTGTCAGAATGTTTATTCACCTTCTAAATGGTTAGTAAATTAAAGACGATTACTATTGGGAGTTTTTATGATTCGGTAATTTTTTTTTCAAAACCTAATCGTTCTCTAACTAAGTATAAAGGACGTTGTTTATTTTCTCGATAAATGCGACCAATATATTCACCAATCACTCCTAAGAAGACTAATTGAATTCCTCCAATAAATAACACAGAGATAAAGAGCAATGTCCACCCTGGAACCCAAATTGAGGTAAACAAACGAAGAACTAAAGCATAAACAATACCAATTAAAGAGAATCCAAAGGTAAAAATACCAGTCCAAATAGTCATTCTTAAGGGAACTAAGGAGAAAGAAAGAATACCATCAGTAGCAAAACGGATCATTTTCCACAAAGAATACTTACTCACACCTGCCAGTCGAGGGGATCTTTGGTAAGGAATAGCAACTTGTCGAAAACCAACCCAACTAACCATTCCCCTCAAAAAACGATCACGTTCGGGCATTATTTTCAAGGCTTCAACTACTTGGCGATCCATTAAACGAAAATCCCCAGTATCAAGGGGAATTTGAACATCGGATAGGCAATTTATCAGTCGATAGAAGACTTTTGCAGTCCAACGTTTAAAGATAGTTTCCCCTGTTCTTTCCGTTCGGACTCCATAGGCAACATGATACCCTTGACTCCACTGGTAGACCATTTCTTCAATTACTTCAGGAGGATCTTGTAAATCTGCATCAATTAAGACAATAGCATCTCCAGCTGCATGGTCTAAACCCGCAGTCACGGCCATTTGGTGTCCAAAATTGCGGGACAATAGAATAGCATGGACTCTTGGATCAGCTTGCTGCAATTTACGCAGCAAATGGGGAGTTTGATCATGACTACCATCATCAACATAAATTAATTCAAATTGAGGAGTGAGATGTTCAATAACACTTACTAAGCGATGATTAGTTTCGTTGATGACTTCTTCTTCATTGTAGCAGGGAATAATTACTGAAATAAACAAATCTAGTTCCTCCTTGAGGTGATAAGGCGTTTTGTTTTAAACAAAAAGCTTCAACTCCCAACAACCCTGATTTTCTAGTTTTAATGTTTTCATCAATATCAAGACAACCTTTTTAGTTAGCTAAACTTACTTAATTAAGTCCTTTTCTAAAATTTTCCCGGATAGGATCAGCAAACTGACTTGCCATTCTACTCTAAGTTGGCTTAATTGACGATCCATTCAGTCTTAATGTACAAAATAATTGAGGCAATGGGCAACACTAGTTCGTATTTTACGGTTGTTTTTGAGACCCTAGCTAAGTCATTACTTTCATCTTATTACTTTTATGAATTTTAAAGAAATAAACTTATATCCTTTACCCAACAGGTTAATTTTTATAGCGTTGATATTAGTATATTTTATATTAGGGATTTATCTAATTAATCAAACTTCTATTACATCTGACGAGCCTGCTTATATTGGAGCAGCTTATGCTTATACCCAAGGATTGGGTTTAAATCAAGAACATCCCCTTTTTTTTAAATTAGTTACCTCTCTAATTATAGATCTATTTTTTTCTGATTATCACATAGTAGTTCCTCCTATAAATATTGTTAGTGGCGAAGAAAACAGGGAAGTTCGTCTAGCTGCTTTTAATCTTGGTTATAGTTTTTTACTAGAACGTCCAGAAAATTTTAAAAAACTAATTTTTATTTTAAGATTTTGCCATCTGTTTATTAATAGCATATTCTTGGTTTGGATGTATTTTTTTACTTTTTGCTTTCCACAAATACCTACTAATATCTCTATTTGTTTAGGAATATTGTATGTATTTTCTCCCAGTTTTTATAGTCATAATTTTCTAATATCTTTTGATGTCCCTGTTAGTATTTATGCCTTATCATCTCTCTGGACAATGGTTATTATAATTCGTCAATTAGAAAAAATTAAAAAATCCGAATTAATCATTTGCTTTTTTAGCCTAAACCTTGTTTTTTTTCTTGCAATTAATGCTAAATTTAGTAACCTTATTTTAGTGCCAATAATCTTATCTGCTTACTCAATCATTTTAATCTATCTTTTAAAAAAAAGGCTCAAAGATTTAGCTATTAAGTTTGGTATTTTAGGGTTTATTAGTCTGTTAATACAGCCGATATTAATTGTTTGTATGTACCGCTATGCTTTTCGTAATTTACCTAATCAATCAATTATTGATAATATACAGCGTTATATACAGGGAATTCAAATGAATTTGAGTACAGTAGGGGGAATTCGTAAACCTTTTTTATACGAAGATTATACTCCTATAACTTCCTTAGAATATTTAAATAAAATATTTTGGTTTAAAGAAAATCCTGTTCTTTTTATTATCGTTATATTTATCATTGTTATCCTGATTATCCAAATGTCAATTGAGCGTGTAGATATTAAATATTTGACTAAAAAAATAATAGATTTAAGGAAAAATAAATGGCAGCTATATTCATTCTTTTTAGTGGTTTCTTATCCGTTAATATATTTATATATAATTTATAATAGTCGCTTTATTATTGGCTATCGATATTTTTATCCTTTGATTATTTTTATTTATTTTGGTATTGCCTATCTTACAGGTTTTCTTAAGAAAAAATGGCAAAAATTTTTCCTAATAGGTAGTTTTAGTCTGTATATTTATTTTGGATTATTAGGAATTCCTCAATCTTTGAGTTATGTTAATCCTCTGTGGACTCAAGAAAAATGGCGCTTAGCAGACGATTCAACTATTAATTGGGGACAAGAAACTAAGCATGCTGTTAAATATCTGCTAAACAATTATCTTTTGCCAGAGAAAAATATTGATACTATTGTCTATAAAACCTTTGGGGTTAACATCAACTTTGTCCAGTATTTATATTTATTAAGCCAAGAAGAAAAATATACAATTGACATTCAATCTTATTATAGTTATGATTATTTCAATCCAGAAACAATGGATATTGCTCAATTAGATGTAAAATATCTATTAATTGATAGTACGGTTAAACAACAAATTATTTCCCAAATTTTCCATAATCCTCTGGCGGCAAAAAACTGGAGATTTTTAGTTAATCACATCCCTATTTACTCACGAAACGACATAATTTTTATTTACCAACTCAGATAGCAAATGGCTCTTAGATTAAATTTACAAATATTGAGATTCACGTCGTTGCCTAAATTGTGGTTTACTCATTACCGTAAGGATTTATTAGTAATTTTTCTTTATGGCATGATAGCTATTGGTTTAATGGGACCGATGGCTTCAGATTCTATTATTTTTTCTACAGGAGAAACCCAAGCTCATTTAGCCTACCTGATTCAAGGAAGAATGGCTTTAGAAGAGGGACAATTCCCCTTGCGAATTGCCCCCTATGAAAATAAGGGTTTACGTTATGCTAGCTTTCAATTCTATAGCCAGATTCCATATACATTAGGGGGATTAATTTACAAATTTATTACCCCTAATAATCCTTATACAGCATATAAAATCATGCTATGGGGAGCCTTACTTATTGGAGGACTATTCATCTACCGTTTGAGTCGTTTGTTAACTTGTGATAGGATCGCTGCTATTTTAGCGGGACTATCTTATATGTCAGCCCCCTATTTCCTCAATACGGTTCACGCTCGTGGGGCATTTCCTGAAGCAATTGCTCAAGGAATTTTACCTATTGTTTTATATTACATCATTCGCACTTATAATAGTCCCAAAATTAATTATATTTTACTCAGTAGCATAGCTTGGTTTGCTCTAGCAACAACTCATATTATCACTTTTATTTATGGCTCTTTATTTTTTGGTATTTTAGGACTTTTACTTATTCTAAAACAACCAAAAACTCGTGCTTTGAGAAAACAGTTAACCAGAGTCACCATAAGTTATATTTCAGGCTGGCTTCTGGGGATGTATTTTTTAATGCCTGTTGTCCTGGAATCGAAATACGTTAGTATGCGATTTTATGTCGATCAAATTAGTCCTTATGTCACAAATTGGATGACTCCCCTAGCTAATTTACTTTCCCCTACGGCTCTCCCACCCACCCCTACAGGAGAAGGAATTACTTATGGGTTAACCCCTGCCGTCGGATGGGTTTTCCTTGCTGCTTGGGGAGTAGTTCTTTATTACTATTCTTCATCAAAAACTTTGCCCTCTAATTTGAGTGCCAATCACACCTATATTTTTGGGCTCCTTTATATTTTTCCCTTGGCTTTATTCATTACCTGGAGTCCCATCAATTTCTGGCATGTGTTACCAAGATCATTGTGGGTCACACAGTTTACTTTTCGTTTTCTGACCCATGTTATGTGGAGTGGGGCATTATTAATAGGGTATGCTTCTATCCTACTGTTTAAACGCCATTTAAATAGCCGTCATTTATTAATAGGGATTTTATTAATTGTCATAGCCAATCGTTCTTGGTTACCGATTCCTAAAGGACATATCACCGTCAATGAAGTACTTGGAGATCCTAAATTTGGTCATTCAGGGGCTGTCGATTATCTAAATCGTAGTTCGGTAGATACCTTATATGGCAATGCTCAATTGCCCTTATTAGCCAATACTTGGATTCCAGGTCATGGAAGTTGGGATCATATCAATAATAGACTTTTACCAGTGGTCTTAGAAAATGAACCTAGTTGGCGGATTTTACCCGTATGGAAAGAAACAGATAACCCTGTTCTTATTTTAGAAGGAAAAGTGGTCCAAGATACTGTACCTAACCCGACCACTTTATTGGTAACGGTATTAGAGCTACATTCTGACAAAAATAAAGAAATTATTGGGGAAATATCTTTGAATCAACCTAGAATAAGTGCGCGTATTCCTTTCACTTCAGAGAAGCTAAAGAATTTGGAATTTCATGAAGGACTATTCCGTCTCCAGTTCATTGTTAAAAGAAATATTGAGCAAGGTCAACGCCCTAAAATTGAACTAGATAATTTTGTCTTTGAAGGAATGTCTTTTGAAAATACTATCATTCCCCTTGATGTAACCAAAGATCAATGTATGTTACGAGGAATTAAAACCCTTTGTAAAGTATCTGTAGAAGAACAGGCGCGAGTGGTTCAACTTCCAGCGATGTACTATCCTAGAATGCAACGGGTAAAAATTGATGGAAGACTGGCTGAATACTTTCCCGTCAACTATTATGACTATAATCTAGTCGGCCTACGTCTGAAACCTGGCAACCATAATATTCAAGTTATCTTTGTTGGATTAGACTGGGCTAACTCAATTAGTTTTGTTGCTTGGCTTAGTGTTATTGCAATTGCGATAACTTTAAACACAAACAATATAAAGAAAATGTCTAATAAAACTATTAAGAAGTAATGAAGTAATTTTGGGAGTTATATGGGTGAATGTCTGCAAAATAATCGGTATCAGTATGTGGGATCAGAACTGGAAATTGCCCGTGAAGCAAAAAACTGGAAAGCTTACTTTTGTAATTTAATTGAGCAGTATCTAGGCAATGAAGTTTTGGAAGTGGGGGCTGGGATGGGAGGAACAACTAAAGTTCTTTGCAAGACCAATCATAAACACTGGATTTGTTTAGAACCAGATATTCAATTAGCATCTGCTATTCAAGATTTGATTTCTCGAGGAGAGTTGCCCAATTTTTGTTTAGTCAAAAATGGGACTTTAATTGATCTGAATCTTTCAGATCAGTTTGATTCTCTAATCTATATAGATGTTTTAGAGCATATTAAGGATGACAAGAACGAAGTTTATTTAGCGGCTAATCATCTCAAAAAAGGAGGATATTTAATTGTTCTTTGCCCAGCCCATCAATGGCTTTTTACTCCTTTCGATCTAGCCCTTGGCCATTACCGTCGCTATGATAAGCAAACTTTACTATCAATAATGCCTGATAATTTGGACTGTCAAAAACTAAATTACTTAGATTCTGTTGGAGTACTAGCTTCTTTAGGAAATCGCTTATTTTTAAAAAGTCCTAACCCAACCTTTAAACAAATTCAATTCTGGGATACTTTAATGGTTCCTTTGTCGAAAAAAATAGATCCTTTGATTAGCTATTCTTTAGGTAAATCAATTTTAGGGATTTGGAAAAAGATTAATAATTAAGGATTATTTTTGATGAAAATTTGGAAGTCGTATCACACAGTAACTGCATTTTTGCAATCTTATAAAACTAATTTATTAATTCTCTCTCTTTACGGCGTGATTGCTATTGGACTGATGGGACCGATGGCTTCATCAGAAGTTATTTTTCCCTATCCTGACCCTCAGTCTCATATCGGCTATGTTCACCAAGCGCGTCTCGCCTTAGAAGAAGGCCAATTTCCCCTGAGAGTTGCTCCTGTTGAAAATCATGGTTGGCGTTATCCAGGGTTTCAATTTTATAGTCAGGTTCCCTATCTTTTCGGTGCATTAGTCTATAAATTTATTACTCCATCAAACCCATATGATGCATATAAATTGGTTATCTGGACATCATTTTTAGTAGGAGCTTTTTATATCTATCGTCTCAGCCTCTGGTTAATTCACTCTCAAACCGGAGCAATTTTGGCAGGGATATCTTACATGTCGGCTCCCTATTTTCTTAATAATATTCATGCCAGGGGAGCCTTTACTGAAGCGATCGCCCAAGGAATTTTACCCGTTGTTCTTTATTACACTATTCAATGTTACGCAACAGGAAAAAGGCGCTATCTCCTTATGAGTAGTTTGAGTTGGTTTTTATTAGCCACTACCCATATTATTACATTTATTTATACCACCTTAGCGATAGGGATATTGAGTTTTATTGTTTTTCTAAAAACTCGTAAAATAGGGTTTCAATGGTCCCAACTACTCCCTCCTGTAATTGCCTATGGACTAGGGTGGTTATTAGCTTTCTATTTTCTTATTCCCGTGGTCTTGATGTCAGGTAACCTAGCTGTCGGTAAGCAAGTAGGAGGTTCCAATCCTTTTTACAGTCGTTGGTATACACCTCTTTCTACCCTAATTTCCCCTACCTCTTTACCCCCTGCGCCTTCGGAAACTGGGTTTGCGCCTACCTATGGACTACACCCTGCTGTAGGTTGGATTTTTTTGGCTGCTTGGGGAGTAGTGATTTACTATCATTACTCCTCCCGTCGAGTCCCTTATAAATTACAGTCAGCCCAACCCTATCTTATTGGGTCACTATGGGTCTTTTTAATCGCTTTGTTTGCCACTTGGAGTCCCGTCGACTTCTGGAAGTTCTTACCCCGTCAATTGTGGGTAACTCAATTTACCTTTCGTATTTTGACTCATGTTATGTGGTCTGGGGCATTATTAACAGGTTACGCAGTGGTGTTGATATTTCGCCAACGGTTAGACCGTCGTCATTTAGTCATAGGTATCTTAATTATTGTTATTGCCAGTCGTCCTTGGCTTCCTATTCCTCGCAGTACAGCAACAGTTGCAGATCTAATCAAAGAACCTCTATTTCGATATTCTGGCGCACTTGATTACTTATATCGTGCCCCCATGACTACATTGTACGGAGGAGCAGAATTACCTTTACTGCCCCTAGACTGGCTTCCTGGGTATGCTACTTGGGATGTTTTTATTAATCGTCCGTTATTACTGGGAGCAGAATTTCGTTACCCTTTATGGCAAAACAATGAGAAGCCAATTCTCCACCTTCAAGGAGAAGTTGACATAGATAATATCACGGGTACAGCCTCACTCGAGGTTCAATCTGATGGCCGACCGTTTGATACGATTCCCTTAACCTCCCGCGCATTAAACTGGGCAATTCCCGTTGATAGAGCTCCTATTTTTGGGGAGGATCTTGGGCTCAAATTTGTATTAAAAGGATCAACCAATGATGGTCAAATGTTGAAAATACAGGTCGACCGACTCTTTTTTGAAGGAATGTCTCCAGCCCGCATGGTCATCCCCGTTTTTGTCACCCAAAATAGTTGTTCCCAAAAAGGAATAAGTACCCTGTGTGAGATTACTCTTAAAGAAGATGCTCAGATTGTTCAACTTCCTATTTTATATTATCCTCAAATGCTAAAAGTTTGGGTCGATGATCAACTAATGCAGTATTTTCCAGTAAATCATAGAGATCATAATTTAGTTGGATTAAATTTAAAACCGGGAACCCATAAAATTCGTGTGATTTTTCATGGTCTAGTTTGGACTAATTGGATTAGTAGTTTAACTTGGTTAGGTTTTATTTTAGCGAGTGTAACTCTTTTTATCCAAAATAAACTTAAAATAAGATCCTAGTTTTTTTATGCCAGTCTTTGCATCACAACCTTAAAAAACGGTTTACATACACAACAGTTCATTGGTGATCAATCTTTGATCAACTTAACTAATCGATAATAGGGTTCACCATTCATTGCCTTAAACGTCTTAATATCTTGCCAACGATATTCATCTGTTTTTAAGACATTATCATCGCGATAATAATGTAGTAAGTAAAGACAATCATTATTCAGATGATACTCAATTTTTGGTAAATTTCCTTGATTATAGGGTTCAAAATCTATGACTTTCCATCGTTTCATATCCAATTTATCAGTCACAACGTCAATGTTAAGTTCTTGATACTCAGCTGCTGGCATTTGTGTATAAAACGGAACTAATATATAAGCATACTTGCTTTCGATATTATCACTAATAAGTATGCAGTCAGCGTTGCTGTTATCGGCTTCAAAAATAACATCCCGAAAGGTTGGCAACCAAGCATCTGACTTTAGCTTAGGGTAGTCAACAAAATAATGTTCAGTAAAAATGGTTAAACTAGCAAAAATAACCAATAAGCTTGTACATGCTACTATATGCCTAAACTTACCATTAAATTTATTGATCAATAAGAATATTCCATAGCCAGATATCATCGCAAAAAGAGGTGCACCGACACAGGTCCTAACTGCACTATATGGACTGACTAATGCGGCTGGAATAGGGTAAAGAAATAACCATAAGATAAGTATTGACTTATAGTTAACTTGATTTTTAATTAATCCTGCTGTACCTACAATTAAAGTCACTATTTCAAATAAATATAATTCCCCCATATTATCAATAGTATGTCTAGGAATAGGATCTCCTTTAAAGAATAAATAATCAGGACTAAAATAAGAAAAATAATGACTTGTAATTTGGGGTATATCTCCTAAGAGACCAACTTCATTAGCTCTGGCCATTCCTTGAGGTGAAAGTTGGTAAATAAACTGAGGAATAAATAAAATAGTAAAGAGTATTAGAGCAAGGATTGTTTGATTTTTATGTTTGATCAGGTATTGTCTATAAATGATTACTGAACCCATCATAAAAAGAGGAATAAATACTCTAGCGGAATAAAAAGTGTAAATACTGATTGCAAATAATAAACCCGATATAGGAATTAATTTAGGAATCTTAAGACTTTTTAAAAAAATTAGTAATGTAAGACAAAATAATAAAGGAAATAAGATAGCTCTAAAAGTAATCCTACTAAAGTGAATATGCCAAGGAGAAATAGCTAAAAGTAAGGACGAAAATAGGGCAACACGTTGAGAAAAAATTTCTTTGGTTAGATAATATAAAACTAAAACAGTCAAAGTTCCGATGACAGCTGATGTCATTCTAGCCCCAAATACATTAAGTCCAAAAATTTTGATAAAGGGGACCATAATATACATGTATAATCCTTCACGGTAGTCATTAGCTGACTTAAAATATGTGGGTAAAAATTCACCATATTGATCCCTTAAAGTGTGAATTATAGAATAAGCGTCATAAGCATTAGAAGCCTCATCTGGAAAAAATCCATTGGGAATAGTTCCCAAAAACATAACTCTAAGTAAGAACCCTAAAATAACAATTGTCAAAAGATAAAAAATATTGAGATTTTCTGTTTGAATACGTTTAATCATATTAAGGATTCAGCTCTAAAGTAGCTACTACAAACTTATATTTTAATGACCTAATTTATATTAAATACCGATCTAAACAATCTACTTATCTTCACGACTTCTCAATAAAAGCCTTTAACCATAAATAGCTGCTGTTAAATAGACAGAACTAAATGGTGCAATAAATAGCAGTTATCGAACGATTCTTCTACCTTTACATTTTTCTTCTATATACTCCGGCGACATATCAAATTCCGCTTTAATTGAATAATCAGAATGAAAGTGAAAATAAGAATTGTAAAGGAAAGAATGGGGAACTTTTGCTACTAGACAAATTTGCTCTCCATGTTCAAGACTTTTCAGTAGATTTTGATCAATAATGTCAGTCCTTTGAACCTGATCATGAAATGAAGAAAATTCAGGAATTGTAAAAAAGTATCGTGTTTTAGTTATAAAAATTATCATAAACCCGGCAGCAATCAAAGCTAAATTTTCAGGTTTAATCCACAAAGTTTTTTGAGAATAACCTTCCACAAAACGACAAATAAAATAACAATTTAATGAAACAAAAACAATCATCCAATACATATAATATCGAAGTTCATAAGACTGAGGCATAATCGATGTCAGTAAGGTCATAATAACCATTAACACAATAGCTACTTTTGAATCATTATTGTCATGTTTCCAACAAAGAAAGATAAATAATAGTATGTTGAAAACTACATATCCGCCAAAATATCCTCCCATTCCAAATCTTTCTTCATTCCAGGAAATAAAGTCCATTGCTAGAGTCCATTGCCAGGGTCTTCTTGAATCAAAAGCATTAATTTCTAGAACTGACTTTGCCCAACGAAAGGGAGGGGGAAGCTTTTTAATATTTTCGTGCATAAAATCTGGTACTGCTTCATTATGATTAAGAACCATTCCAGCAATCTCTACTTTGACGGGATAAAATGGATTTTGATACAAAACTATATTTTTAATCGGTGTAGCGAAAATTATTAGACTAGCAACAAAGCTAATTAATAATGGTTTCATTAACCTTATTATTTTAAATTTTCCTTGAGGAGTATTTTTCCAAAATTGAATCAGGATGTTAGCTAGAGTGAAACAAAGAGTTATAAAAGTAACAGGAATAAGTTGAAACTTTGTGTTGGCTGCTGTAGTAGCAGACACAAAGATTATCAACAGGTTTTTAACATTAAGATCAATTTTTCCTATATATAAAAGGTAAGTCGTTAAAATAAGAATTGAAACGGAGACATTTCCAGGTAAATCAATATAACTTCTTGCTGCGTGCATGTGAACCATGGGAACAGCTAAAAGGGCAATCGTTCCTAAATAGAAAGGAATTTGTAGATAAAAAATTAGATAACTAATGAGAACTATCAAGCTAACATAACACAATAAGTTAGTTGCCTCCGGTTTTTGGAAAATAAACCAAAAAAAACCTTGTAAAAAGTTAGCTAGTAAAGGAAATCCGAGAAAACGGTGTTCTGTATTGTATTCAAAAGTGTACTGTTCTGGAGGAATAATGTTCCAAATTCTAGCTGCAAAGGGGATATGATACATAAAAGCATCACCTCCATAATTAGCATCGAAGAAACTAATTAAAAAGATAGAGAATAGAATTAGGCTTGCAGCTACTGTCAGAAGGGTTTTAAGATCAAAATATTTAAAAAGTTTCAGGATTTCATCGATTGTCCGACTTATTTTATCTAATCTATCGTATTTATTAAATATTTTAGAATCCTTAAAATTTTCGAGAAAACTTAAACCAATAAAACCTAATCCCATTCCTCCTAAGCAAATCCTCATTATTTTGAGAACTGAAGCCTCAACATAATTAAAATAGCCCACAATTCCTAAAATTAAAACTAGGGAAATTAAACTACTTCCTCCTGCGAAACGCGGCTCATTTTTTAACTTCAATAGCCAGGGGATACTTCGTACAATAGGGAGTCCTAAATAAACTAATAGAGTCATGCTCAATAAAGCAATACCTAAGATGAGGCTTAATAATGGGACTAGCATGATTTTTAATTTTATAGTGATTCCGAAAAAATAACTGGACTAAATATTTAGATATAAAGGTTGGTCGGTTGGTTTTGGAAATTAGTAACTTTTCTGATTTTTGCTCCCTGTATTGATAGAGTTTTGTCTTTTGTTCCATTAAGAAACTCAAAATAAAAATCAACTTTTGAAGTTTCAGACAAATGAATCACCCAATCACGATAACTAGAAGCCAGTAAGTTACTATAGGCATGATAACGAAAAATAATTTTTTCCCCTACTTTCACACCACAAGTTAGGTCATTATCTTCACCTTGAGCCACAAAATCGATATCAATTAGATAACGTCCTTTATCTAGTATCAAAGGAGTTCTGAGATAAATTGAGCCATTAGTTTTGGTTTCAAAATCTGTTGTCTCCAAGGAAGCATATTCCTCAAAGTTAAAGGGAGGATTATAAACTACTTCAGACAGCCTATCTTGATGAATATAGAGGTTATTCCTAATTCCAACCCCTTTAGGATAGTCTTGTGAATTTTCAATAATCTGATAGGTGTTTAAATCAATGGAAATATAACCAGCTTCTCTCAAAAAATCGAGACAATTGGTATCTTCTGGTTGAGTTTCTAAAATTAAATGTGGTTTAGCTGATTTTATGGTTTTATTCATTCCTTTTACTGCATCAAATTCAGCTCCTTCAATGTCCATTTTTACCAGCTCAGGGATTAACCCGGTGTGTTCTACAAAATCATCTAAGGCAATAGTTGAAACGTGATAAGTAGCAGACTTATTTTGTTGATTTGTGTAAATACTATCGTTAAGATGACTACCTAAATAAATGGGAACAGTTCCATAGGATTTATGATAAACCGCAGTATGAAAAAGCTGTACATTACTACAGCCACTCAAGACGATATTACGTTGACATTTATCAACGATTCGGGGACTGGCTTCAAAGGAACAAACCACTCCCCTTGGTCCCACCATACGAGACATAACAGTGGTTAACCCCCCAAAGTTAGCTCCTACGTCAAACACTACATACCCAGGACGACAGAGATCCCGCAATGCAAGTTGGACAGGGGGTTCCCAGAAGTTTTCTTTGTACCAAGGAGCAACTCCATAGAGTCTAACCTCTTCTAATTTTTGATCGACTTCTAGTTGTCTATCAATCTCTGGGGCTAATGCCCGACTCAGACGAACCTTTAACCAGTCTTTAAATTGATTAATCATTAACTTTTTTCTACCTCAGTAAACCAAAGAAAAGCGTGTTGTTCATGACGATTATCATTGAAAATTTTATAGTTTGGTTGTAATCCAAAACTTTGCTCTAAATTCCAGGATTTTAGATGTTCTTGCTCAATTCTACGGGCAAGATTTCGAGTTTTTAACATACGTCCTAGGGGAGAAAAACGAGAAAGTTTAGGCATCCAATCTAACTCTCGATATGCATTAAGGAGAGTTTTTATTCCTGGTAAATATTTGAGAGCTTGGGATTCGGGAGCAATTTCTCTCAGATATAAACTTAGGTTGTAAGCATACTCTAAATCGGTGCTGGTATGATGGCAGTAGGACTTACGATAACATAAACATAGGTGAATTAATTGCTCTATTTCCTCAATCTTTCGACTAGCAAAAGCATAACGCACCCCCGCTAAGGTTCGATGTATATACCAGGCTCGCAAATCCTCAATTTCCGCTTGAGGGCTTTGGGTTGTTCGTTCGTCAGGATAGTTCCAAAAAACTCCTAAAGTTCGATCAACAACTTTACTTTTAATAAAGGGCAAAACTCTACTCTTAAACTCCGTATCTCCTGCCCCTTGAAATGTACCATCATAGTATCCAAAACGATCATGAATTGAACGACGATATAATGCTCCTACCCAAGATAAATAACAGGTTTCTAAATAGACTAGATCTTGCTTATATTTACTTCGATAATAGGGCATTATATCATCAATCCAACTACCCTGTTTATCAACATTTGTGACTAAACTGTGTCCAATTACCCAGTCAAGTTTAGGATCTTTATCTAATTCTTTTGCTAAGACTTCTAAACACTCAGGAAGAATGGTTTCATCTACTCCTAAAAAAGACAAATAAGGAGCTCTAGCTAGAGAAATTCCACGATTCCAAGCTGTTTGAATAGTTTCTCGTCCGTGCGATCTTACATAAAGAATTGGTAAATTAAGTTTGGGGGCTAACTGTTGAAAAATTATATATTCATCCCCTGGAGAACCACTATCAACCAGAATAATCTCTCCGTATCCTGATTGCATTAGACTCTGATGCTGTAAAGTTTTCAGAAATAAAGGAAGTTTTTCAGCCGCATTATAAAGAGAAACAATAACACTTACTCGATAACTAGATTTCTCTCGGCGATCATCGATAATTTCATAGTTCCAGTCAGGGTTATTGTGTTTATTGTCGTTAAAAGCTTGCTCAATTAGAGTGTGACACCGACTTTCTCGTTCGGCTAAATTGCCATACATTGCTTGTAAAACCTGTGCTTCACGAGTTAACCCTTTCTTTTCTAAGGTTTGTAAGACAAAGGGAAGATCTCTAAAATTATCGCCGTCTAATAAACGCATCCCTCGAACCTTATAGGTAGCAGCTACAAAGTCATTACCCCGTAATTCCTCGAGTCTAGCAATTTCTCTCCACAGACGCACCCGATCAATACGATAGCCATTTTCTAAGCGATCTCGCCAGTTTTGAACATCTGCTTCAAAAGTTGATCCTAACTTCCAACATTCTTTAACTTTATTACCCAAATCTTTCTGATTTAATTCAGACGCATTAAATGTATATTTATAACGTCTTATCAATTTGGAAGCCTTTAATACTTGGGCATTACTTGTTTCCTCTAATGGTTTTCTTAATTGTTCCTTAACTTTTCCAATAGCTTGTTTCAGTTGTTTATAAGCTGGTTTAATTTTGGACTTAACCTTAGATTTTGCTACTTTAATAATTGGTATTTTAGAAAAACTAAAGCCAAGTTGATTTAATTCCCAATAATCGATAAGTTGAGAATACCACTGATCTAATTCATCTCTGATTTGTACATCAGCTACAGAAGATTGATTATAAATATCTTCCAATACAGGATCGGTTATTTCTAAATTAGTACAAAGAATTGTGTCTACTAAGTTTTGACGATATTCCTCATAGTTTTCCAACACTTGAATAATTGCTGGGAGACTCGAATAAATATCATTAATATCAATGGTTATAAAAGGAATTTTGGGAAATTGTTCTTTTAAAAAACGACAAACTCCAGCTCCATTACCGACCACTGTTGGACAACCAGATAATAATGATTCTAGTGCAACTAAATTAAAAGTATCATATCTTGATGGCACAAAAGTAATAGATTTACTCGCAAACAATTCTATCAATTTTCTCTTACTAACTGGAGGACTTATATAGAGATCTTTGAGTCGGTTTCTCAACATCTTTTCAAGATAATCTTGAGAAGAAATTGTGTTGTTATAGTTATAACTATGGGGACCAATAATTTGAGCGCAAGTGTAGCTAGAACGGGGGAGCCACCATACTAAATCTATAAAAATATCAGGCCCTTTTCGTTTTTCTGTACGTCCAATAAAATTTAAGTTCGGGGCAGTTTCTGATGTTAAACATTGGGTAGGCTTGGGAATATCGAAAAAATAAAGGGGATTATAATAATACGATGGGAGCTCAGAAATTTCTCTCCATTCATCTAGATAACTTTTACTAATACCATAGCGAATATCTACGGACTTATACTGCATCACTTCTTGAATATCTAAAGGGATATTATCTTGTCCAAAGTCAAACCAATCTAACCGTAAGGTTTTAGATATTTTTCCATGCATTGATAGGGCAATACTTTTAAAATTGACTTGATAACGATTTAGGGCTGATCGCAAAAAGATTCCCCATTGTTCATAATCGGGAACGTCAATAATATCAAATTGTTGACCGGCTGCAGAAGCAGCAATATTGCTAGCCATAACAAAAGCCCGTTCAACCCATTTAGGAGGAGTTACTTCAAAGAAATTCTTAAAATCAGTAAGCAGAAACTTTTCTTGATACTCAAGAACATTAGCATTGAGTGGGCGATAAGTGTTTAAAGGTTCTTTTTCGAGAAGATAATAAAACTCAATCTGGGGATTTTTTTTAATGATACTTTTGTAAAAGGTTTGTCCACCCCCTACTTTACTAAATAAATCAAAATCTGCAATCAGAACTTTCATAATTAATATTTTAGTTAATAACGCTTCTCTGGTTTAAACATATTTGTTATGTTTGTAATAAATCCCTAAGTGCTTATCAAAATTAGGCTGGAGCCTTTAGGATAAACTTTAACTTTATAAAAATAAATATTGAATTTTGCTTAGGGACTGAGTTAGTAGATTAAAAACATTACATTCGTAAGATGTTAGGAACAAGATCCAGGTAAGTCAACTCATGACTGGTCAACAATATTAATGTTTAATCCAGTTTAGGGTTTAAATACCTAATCATTGTGATCAAATTTACATCCTCAAATAAGAACAAATTCAATAATTATTAGACTTTTCACTAGTCGACGCGTTAGTTTTAGGGTAGGTTCCCTCCAGGTGAGAAGGAAACCGGGGAAGATAACTAATCAAAGAAAAACAAAATTTGCAACCTTAGAATAGTCCTAAAAATAATTGATAATTGTTAAAGTTCAATTAATTCTTTATATAAAGAATATAAGCGACGGTAATCGTAATTTTTGGCCATTTTTTTAGCATTTATTCCAATTTCTTGCTGTTTTTGTTTATCATGAAGCAGCTCAGCTATTTGTAAAGGATAATCTGTTAAGCAGTCGCATATAATGGCTTCCTGTTGCGATTTCACAGGATAACCTCTAAAGGCAATAGTAGTTCCTAGAATAACTTTTCCGTGAGCCATCCCCTCCATAATTTTTAAGGAAGTTCCTGTTCCCGACATAATAGGTGCAATAATCAAAGACGCTTTTTGATAAAGGAGTGATAGTACTTGATCGTCAACCTTCCCTAAGGATAAAAAGTTATCTTGGTGCTCCAGTTTCCAACAACTACCAACTACGATAAAGTTACAATTAACACTGGGATATTCTTGAACAAAAGATTGAGCTATTTGACGAATTTTTTCAACTCCCTCTATATTAGGAGTATGTAGGCTTCCTACGAATAAACAAAACGATTGAGTAAGTAATTTTAAACATTTTTTATCTAATTTTTTTAAAATTTCACCCTGATGATCGATAAACTTATCTATATCTAGATCAACAGGATTAGGAATTACTTTAGCATCTAGTTTATATTTTTTTAAAAAGTCTTGATCATTTTGGGAAACACAAATTAAATGATCGGCTTGTTTGAGTCCTTCGATTTCTTCGGCTAAAGCAATTTTTCCTGGGAGAGTTGAGCTATCTAATTGTTGGGAAATAACGTCATGGGCTGTTATGATCAATTTGGTATGAAATTGACGACAAATATTAGCAACTGTTAAGGACCAAAAAGGATATTCTAATATAATTACATCAGCCCATTCTGCTATGGTTTCCATTTGGCTAGTAAAGTCACTATCGAAACGATACTGATAATAGATCCACGGTAACCAATGATTCCATTCATCAGTTATTTTTTGCTTTGTATTGTTAGCTAAGCTTAAATTTAAAGCTTTAAAACAAGTTTGATAAGCATCCACATAAATATCTTTAACTAAAGAATAATTTGTCTGAGATCCTTGATAATAAGTATAGCGGATATTATCTTTTCGAAAATCTTTTCCTTCTCCGGTTGTAAATAGCCAAACTTGATATGATTCTAACTTGAGATAGTCTATTAATAATCCTACTCGTTTACTAGCTCCACTTTTACGTTCTAAAATATCTCCCCAAGGATATAAAATAGCAATTCTTTTGCGACTTTCTTGAAGTGATAAAGCTTGCTTTATAAGTAATGAAGATAGTACCTCATCCATTAATCTATAATATTTGTTATTTAAACATTGATCGATTTCTTGTGTTTGATCAGAAGGTAAAAGATAACTTTGAGAATTTTTTACTTTTTCTTTTATTTTTTCTAAATCATAATCATGGTGAAATATCAATCCACTACACTTATTAAGTAATTGACATTCTAGTTGATATTCAGCTAAGTTAATATTTCGATGGTTATTTAATGCATACTGATAAGATAAAATATCAGAAACTTCACAAATAATTGGAGCTTTACTCAAAGAATATCTTTCAATAAGACTCCAACTAATAATGGAGCTAATAAAAATAAGATCAAATTGATTAGTTTCTAGTAAGAAATGAGTCTCTAAATTATATCTTTCGACTAAATCTCGTTCTAAACTTGTATTTTTATTATGAAAATCTTGAGTATATTTACGAGGATTAACACCTTGAGGAAGTAAATTAGGAGTTTTATAGTTAAGAATGTAGCTTTGAGTCAGAAAAAAATCTTTATTCAAATTAGTTATTGCTAGACTTAGTTTATTTCGAAAACTATCGAAACTTTCTTGTTTTCTATTCTGGAAACTTGGGAAAAATAGTCCATAAGTTTTATAGCCACAACGAGCTAAGTATTCAATTTGCTTAAGTATCAGTTTTTTCTTATTATTATTTTCAAATAAGCAATCACCTTCTATAAGCAAAAGAACTTTTAAAATTTTAGGATCAATAATTTTTTGAGGAGGCAACTTAACTTTTTCTGCTTGAGAGATAAGACTTAATTCTTTAGTTACAAAATCTTTTTTGCTTAACAGAAAATTTATCAGATTATCTGGTGAATTTTTCTTTTTCCATCCCCAAGAAAATTGCTTAGCTGCTGCTGTAAATTGGGTTAAATTTTTAAGTATTAAAACAATATTTTTGGGAATTTCATCTAAGGTTTTATAAATGCCTGCTCGTGATAAATCAACTTGTTTTGCTAACCAACTATTATTCGGAACAACAACCGGTTTTCCTGCTGCCAGTGCTTCAGTCAATACCCCTGAGCTTCGAACACGATAACTATCAGTATTATAGGGTAAAATTATGATATCTGCTTCTCCGAGAAGTTGGTAATAATCATCAGGAGACATTGCCTCTTTAATTAAAAAAACTTTCTTGTTAGGATATCTTTCCAATTGAAGTTTTGCCGTAAGAATATCGTCTGATTCTACCTTAATATTAAAGTTAGATTGTATAATAAATCTGAGCTTTCCTGGTTTAATATAATCTTTCCATAAAGCATTAACAATTTCTGGCAAATGATGATACCCTTTTTCTGGTCTTGCATCTCCCAAGTAAACAATATTAACAGGTATGGATGAACTTTTATTTTTGATAATACTTTTAAGTTTTTCCTGGCGAAATGGAATAGGAACTTGATGAAAAATAACGTTACCTAGTCCATTATATTGTTTAACAAGGTCTTCTGTATCTGCATAAAATTGTATTTTTTCTGGCCAAAGTTGGGAATCAAAAAAATTTTGTAGCAATTTTTTGATTCCCATTCCTTTAGCATGAATAACTAATGTATCTTCAATATCTCTACGTAGCAGAAGATGAAATTGAGGTAGATTTAAAAAATCACTTTTTATCAAAAGAAAATATAATTCTTCAACTTGTTCAATTCCGATGGTGTGAATAAAAACATGATCCTCTGAAGTAACGCTTAGATCTTTAAATAGTTTTGATAAACTTTCCTGAAAACTAGTAGGTTTATGAGTTAATAACCTTATTAACTTTCTATTGACTTTAGTACCAATTAGATTAACTATAAACTTGGATAATCCTAAAATAAGTTTACCTATTCCCCAAAGTGAATTAGATAAAGGAATAA
Organism: cyanobacterium endosymbiont of Rhopalodia gibberula; assembly: GCF_003574135.1. Classification (GTDB taxonomy): domain Bacteria; phylum Cyanobacteriota; class Cyanobacteriia; order Cyanobacteriales; family Microcystaceae; genus Rippkaea. The sequence goes on from NZ_AP018341.1 coordinate 1,357,452, forward strand.
ATTGTAAAAGTCTAATATCTTTATTAACAGAATCCCAAAGTCTCGAGATACCTCCTTGAACTTTTTCTAAAAAAAGTCTTAGTTTAGGTTGAGTTAACTTCCAATAAGTTAAGTTAAATTTTAAAGTAGATTCAATTTTTCTATAAAGTATTTCTAACGGTTTATCGTTTAATTTTTCTAGAAATCTCTGTAAATATAATTTCCAATCTTGAAGATTTTGAATATTAACGGGGTTGTTAAACCAATCTACCTCAAAAACAGAAAATATATTGATACTAGGATGATATAGTTCTTTAGGAAAGCTATGATTAGCAACAATGATGGGTTGATAACCCTTTCTGGCAGCTGCTTCCGCAATAGATACACTATATTCATAATGATGTCCTTGAAGATTAGATAGGGAATGGTCGATAATAAAAAACTTGTTCATAAAAAACTCGATATAAAAATCCGTAACGACAAAATTACTCTATGTTATAAATGATTATAGAGATAGTGTCTTAAATTAGGAACTAGGAATTGATATGCATTACCTTAAACAACAGGTTGAACAAAGTCCGCAATAGTAGTATTGACTACGGTAATCTTTAATACTCTGACAATGGTATTCTCATCTAAAGACAATATCAACTTTTTGTTTTGCTCAATCCTGGTTACAGCGCTAAAAGTAATACCATCAAATAAATCAGTACCATCTTCAAAATCAGTAATAGTGTCAAACTGATCTGTGCATACAACAGTTTGCATGATAAAAATATTTCAATCATTGCCACCAGTTAGTTTGTCCTGTTCGTTATCACTAGCTTCTGCATTACTACAGATAAGAATATTAGCATCGTTATCACCTTCAAGGATATTTGTTCCAAAATCACCGACAAGGATGATTAGAACTACCGACGAAACAATCTATGATCTGCACTACCATTGATATCATTATTCCCATTGCCACCAACAAGAAAGTTTTTGCCACTCTCTCCAGAAATTGCATTAATATCATCACTCCCATAGATTTAATCAACACCAGTACCATCGATTAAGGGATCTTAACCTGTTAAACCTTAGATAGTGTTATCACCCACACCACTTCTAACAGTGTCATTCTCGCTGCCACTCGCTAGAAAGCCATTGCCAGTGCTTCCTAAGAGTTAAGTCCATACCACCACTGCCGCCGAGAATATTATCTCCCTTATTGCCGTTCAAGGAGTCCTGACCTTGTACACCTTGAAGTTCGTCATTTCCATTGTTTCTCCTGAAAGTATTATCTTCTCTATCACCTTTCACAAAATCATTTTCATCCCCACCTAATGAGAAAGTTATCTTCACTACCGCCCTTGAGAGTATCATCGCCGGCCGTATCGCACCAAGTAGTAATTCTTTACCCTCTAAGCCTTTGATTCGGCTCGTTCTTTTGACTGCTAGTTATGGTGTCATTTTCGGTAATTATAAGAAATTCAGCCATAATTTATCAAATAAAAATATTATGTATTTAAGTATGAAGTTTAGAATGTTTTAAGCATATTGGAATATTATAGTCTAAGTAAACAGCTATAAATAAATTTTTAAAAAACATTAAAAGAGCAAGTTATTGTATATCTCCATAGTCTGAGTAATCGGAGTTAAATTTCTGTTATTTTAATTAAAATTTTTCAAAGTAATTTGTTGAATAAATACTTTTTTAAACTGTTTTAGCTAAAGACTAAATTACATTCATCTATCTATGTTAAGTTAGGAAGACATATAAATATAATTCTTATTGTCTATTGTTTTAATTTGGATTTAATTAAACCATTTGTATGAACTGAATTTTTATCAAAAACAATGACCGTATCTATTTCTTTGTCTGAAGAAATATTTTTACAGTTATTTTTTCGTGAGGATAGATTGATAAATCATTATTTTTGCTCTTAAAATATCACTATTTTTGACTTTTTAGGGAGAGATATCATAGATTTTCTAAAAAATTTTTAAAATAATTTAGATAATTATTAGCTATTATTTTAGTTCTTTTATTATTCTTGTCATAGAGATAATTTTTAGGGACAGATAAACTTCAATTGTTAACGTTTAGTGCTTAGACGAAAGCAACCACTTTTGTATCCTATGTTTTTTAAGCTCACCTAATTATGCGATTTTGAGTTACCCTGATACAGAGTAATCGCTTTATCTATTTTAGATAAAAATTGTATTTGATATGTAGTATACTAGTACAAATTCTAAATATTTTGGGAAATTATTGTATTGAGGGAAGATTGCTCTGTTAACTTGATGTCGGATTTCAAAGTTAGGAGTTTTCTCTTGATGCTTTTAGTGACAGTTATCATAATTTTGATAATAACACCCATCTCTGGACTGAAAGATTTGACTTTTATTTTGGGAAAAGCTTCTGATTCAACTAGGATGATTAGTCGATATTCTGTTGTACAGACTGTATTTTTAAAAAACTTTCATCCAAAGAAAAGTTGGAATTAAAACTACTTATAAATGTAGTAGCGATCAATGAAGCGTCAACTGACTTCAAGGCAGTATAACTAAGTTTCTTTTTAAGAATCCCTGTATCTTTTAGCATGGGGAGTATATCAAAGCTAATTACAGGTTAATGCTATTGTGAATTCTCAACGTCGATCAAAAACCATTGCTTATGTCCGTATTACTCAGCAGTCTTGGCAACATGGACAAATTGAAGGGGAAGTTAGGGCTTCTCAGTATGAATGGCGATTTAAATGGTGTTTTCAGCGAAGTCATTTATGGGTTCACCCGACCTTAGGACGAGCTTTAATCTATGAAGCGTTGGGGCGTTTCTTAGAAAATTGTGACTATCAGCTAGAATTGGGAGGAGACTATCAATTTACAGTGCGGGCTGAACTTTAATCCTAATCACCAGCAAAAAAATTTGTCAGAAAAACTTTCAATTGATCTGAATTAAAGTCTAAAAAATACTATTATCTTTTAGACTAAAGGTGTTTATCTCTAAATAAAGAATAAAGAGTTTGCAATGGCTTTGGCAGGAGCTTACGGTATGGTAGCGATTTTAATTACGGAAGCAATACTTGTGAATACTCAAGCGAAGCAAGCAAAGATAACCGCCTAAAAACTTCAGTCCAAAAGACTTAAAATAGCACAAGTTACTTTTACCAAGTTTATTAACAACCTTAGCCAATACAAAATGTATAATTGTAAATTATACTTTGCTATTTGCAAACTGGTATTAATATACTATTAAACAAATGTTACCACTACAGCATCATCTAATATCTTGCGATAGCAATAGCGCTGCAATCGATTTTTTTGAATGCAGATACTCTTCTCTTTTGAGAACAACAAAACTTTCCGTTTTTTAAAATTGAATAATGGTGACAGTAATCCTTATCAAGATGATAGTTATGTGTTAATCATTAACAATTCTTGAGTGTTATAAATAGTATTTCATACATCAAAATAAAATGTAGGGTGGGGAATTGTCCACCCCATGCTTTTTCTTACTCAACATTCAATTTAGAGCCCAATTGAGAAGACTGGTAAGCAACATCAGCAACTTGCAGGGCATAAAGACTTGATTGCGGCTTAATATAAAGGGGAGTTTCTTCAAACAGATGATCTAAAATTTGTTCAGTATCTTGGGCAAATAAACCGTGACGACTGCCTAATTCAATGGTTCTGGTACCTTCTTCTGTAATTAATGTCCCTAAATTACCAACAAATTTTAAGGTTCCGCGACTTCCATATAATTCAAATATTCGCTCATTTTCCCAAAACACCTCTCCTTTGCTATATGCTAAATCAACTTTTAACCGATTATTAAACTCCAATTGAGCATCGCATAAACAAGCTGTAAAATATCCCTCTTCTAGAGCATCCCAATAGCGAATATGAGAGGATACACTATGTACTGCGCCAAATAAGTCAGTAAAGCGATGAATATGAGGTAAAGCAGCTATTAGGGGAAAGCCAAACATTTCTCGATGATAAGTCCAACGGCGTGGGGCTGGTTTTTGAGAGGTGGTTGTTGCATAACGACCATAAAAGACTTGACCTAATTGGGAAAGATATTGGCGGGTTTTTTGATGCATTTCCCCCAAAAGTTCAATATGTTCGATGTGTAGAAGTTTTTCTTGTTGAATGGCTAAGGATAGTAACTCAGATCCTTCAGCAAAATTGAGAGCTAAGGGATATTCTAAAATTACATGTTTTCCAGTTTTGAGCGCTCTGCGAGCGATCACGGCATGATCTCGGTTGATGGTACAAATAACTACTAAGTCAACCTCTTGACGGCTAATCAGTGATTCCCAAGACTCACAAGTAGAAATACCGTAGGTTCGACCAAAAGTAGTTACTCTATCGGGAGTATGTCCTGTGACACAACACAGTTGTGCTCGCTCGTCTTGGAGAAAGGTCTCTGCTCGTCTCTGGGCGGCATATCCTGTGCCAATAATACCAACCTTTAGGGGCTGCGAGAGGGAATATATCTTCCTTATTGAGTTCATCGTCTATTGATTAGTATGTTGTCTGTAAGTGCGAATCATCAATTGTAGTCATAACTACAATTAATAGTAATTGATCAAGGATTTTTAGAAGAAAGTTTTCCGACGCGAAATCAATCAAATCACCTTGAAGACAAGATAATAAAAAATTCTTATTTAGCTAGATTATGGTGGCTTTCTCTCCTAACAAAACATAAGAAAAACTTATTTTAAGTTTATTTGAAAATCTCATTACTAATCCTTTCCTAACTCTGGTTATTTTTCCCTTAGTATCAAAGATGAGACTTGCAATCAAGTCCTGCTCAGTAACAGTCAATAGTCGTTTTACTTGAAAAGAGGAATTACATATGGCAACCTACAAAGTTACGTTAAAAAACGAAGCAGAAGGAATTAACACCACTCTCGAAGTACCTGATGATGAGTACATCTTGGACGTAGCAGAAGAGCAAGGATTAGATCTTCCATTCTCGTGTCGTGCGGGTGCTTGCTCTACCTGTGCTGGTAAGATTATTTCTGGTACTATTGATCAGTCTGATCAGTCTTTCTTAGATGATGACCAAATTGAAGCAGGTTTTGTTCTCACCTGTGTTGCTTATCCGACTTCTGATTGTACTATCGAGACTCACCAAGAAGAATCTTTATACTAACTCTTTAACCGGAGTCCGATACCCATTAATTTTGACTATAATTGAGTACGGTTCAGCAGGGGTATGTTATACAATAATCCCTGCTTTATCATTTTTTTTCATTTACTGTCAATTTTATCGTGAATAGTTAATCAATTTATCAAAAGCTATCAAGTAACTGATCAAGACAAGGCGAAGGCTTTGGTAAAAGTTAGCTGCTGAGATTAGTCGTGGTTATTTCTTAATTATTCTTTATAATCAATTTTATCTTGCCAATTACGAGGCAGAACCTCAACATAAATCCAATATTTTGGTTGTTGATCTGTAAGTAGAAATTATGTTCAAGTTTTTAGAATTCAAAATAAAAGTATTATTACTCCAAATTTAAAATAATCAATTTTACAAAACATAGAGTTAATTATTACCTAAAATTAACTCTATGTAAGCCAAATTAAATATATGCTCCCATGTTTTCTCTGTTTTTTAAAAAAATATAAAAAACAGAGTATTTTATACTACTACATTGTTAAAAAACAGCAAAACTTGATGATAATTTTGAGCAAATAAAATATTCCAGCAATATTTTTTGAATTTTAATATTTGTTATTTCCTCTATAAGGTTTTATGTTGGCTAATATAATTTTGGTTATTTTATTTTTTAAACAAATGTTTATCTGAATAAATAAAGATATGGAGATTTTTAATAATTAATTCTTCAGTTAAACATACAAAATGCTTTGACCAAATTTATATTTCAAAAATAATCGCTGGTTTTACTCCAAAAATTTCTAATTATTCTTCTTGATTAGATTATTTTAATCATATTAAATCTGAGACAGATTTGCCTAAAGCTAAAGGAGTCAAGTGAGCATAATATAATTCTACTTTTAAACCAAACACTTAGAGGTAGTAGAAGCTGTTCAATAAATTCAACAATATCTAATCCATCAACAACATTAAGCCACATTTTAGTTCTTAATAAACTTAATCTATTGTTAGCATCTGATAAGAACTTAACTCCTCTTAATAAGACATTAATAAAACTCTCAAAAAATATAATTTTCGTCTCGATGCTATCCACTTTAATTTTCTATTTAAAAATTTTAAATTCTTGACTATAACCTTACTGCTATTTCTCTAAAACAGACTTTTATCTTGATAATAAATAACAATATTAAATTCTCTTCTTTCTTCTGCCTCTGTATGAGATAAAACTAACTTCTATCAAGCTAATTAAAAGCCAAACTGACACCCAGAAGAACTATCAGGAATACTTCTAATGTAATCTTCACTTAAATTATTATCTACACCCTGAAAAAATTTTAAAGTTTAATTTGAAAGTTTCTAAACTAATCCAAGATGAAGGAACAATTTATATTCAACCAATACCACTAATTTTATTAGTTTATGAAGAAGAATAATTTTCTCGCCTTATGTTAAACTATATAACTAGTTTTCAAAGGTTGGTAAAAAAATAAAAATAGCAATTAAATCGATTTAATTGACTTTAATAAAAATTAAAATAAATAATCAATCTTGGAACCAACTAACATCAAGATAATTAATTTTTGCATAGGGTTCTAAAGCTGTTAAGATTCGACTACCATAACTTCGATAATTGACTCGATTATCCAATAAAGCCACCACGCCTTGACTTTCCCGTAACGGCATCACCACCCGTTGAATTATCTTCATAGCTGTAGGTAAAAGATAGAAACGAAACCAATCTTTATGTTGTTTTTTATAATAGCCAACACGGGCAGCCACTAAAGGATTTTCTAAGGAAGGAATTGGTAAAGTCGCCATTACTAACAATTGAGGTATGGGTAATTCTTCATGATTATGATGCCAAAAATCCCAACCACTAATTAGAATTCCATTATTAGGAATTTTAGTCCTTTCTACTTGTACCCGCGATCCAAATTCAGCAGCTAAAGCTGTTCCAACTCGCGCTTTTAAGGGCATGTCATCAATTATGATGACAATCAGTTGTGAACGATGACAACATAAAGTAACAAGACGACGAACTTGGTCAAGCATTACTCCTTGAAATTCAGGTGTATTTGGCATTGGTAAGCGATCACGAATATACAATTTAATAAATTCATTTTGTCGATTAGGAGAAAATCTAAGACACAGAACATCATTTTTTAATCCAATGCTATCACGGTAAGTTGTTGCAGTTTTATCCCCATCGAGAAACCCACCCATCAAAACAACAGGCGATGTTTGCCAAATCGACTCTAACATGGAACCTACTTCCAAGGGACTACTATGAAGGGAAAAATCTTGAATTTCATCGTCTATAGAAGCCCAAAGTAACTGACTTTTTGCTGACATTTTTTTCCAGAATTTTTTAAAGGATGAGTCTCCTGTAAGTACTTCTCCTAAATGTTGCAAAGTCTTATATTCCTCTTGGGTTAATAGATAACATTGATAGGGATTATTGGAACGGCTTAGAATCTTTTTTGTAAGATAAAGACGAACCTCTTGAATTAAATTGCCATAGGCCGAATAGTTTTTTTGTAGTTGTTGCCAATGGTGAGGTTTAAGGGTGCTAGTAAAGTATTCCCTTGTCCAGTATTCTAACTCATCAGCATTATCGATTAAAGTAGGAATTTTAAGGGAAAAATAACTTTTTTTTTCTAGGCGAGCACTTAACCAAGTTTGGGGGGAGACCATTAATATCCCCTGAAAATTATCCCAAGTTAATTTTTCATCTTCTGTATGAATAACTTGATCAGTTTGTAACCATTCTTGTAGTTTAGGAATAATTCCGGTTAATAATTTTTCTTGAAGTGTAGAAGAGGCGACTAATAAAACAGGGCGATCACTCAGTAATGCTGGCATTAAATAACTACATCCATAACGGGATACTGTACTTCCAGTTTGAATAATTGTTGAACGTCCCAAGCGCAAACCCCTTGAGATTAATCTTGCCATGGCAAGGTGGTGATCCCATAAAGGCAGTCCTTGCTGGCGTAAAAATGCTCGCAGTGAGGAATGAACTTCTGCTTCAAGTAGGGTCATTGACAATCATTTTTTTTAATAAGGTGTATTTTAACATTTTTATTAACTATGTACAATTCATTTTGCGTCTAAAACTTAGACTTTTTATAGGTTTTACCTTTTATATTTTATTCCTAAGTTTTATAGCAATAAACCTAAATATTAATATTCAATCAGAAAAATTTTTATGTTTAATGTCTATTTTTAGATTTAGAATAAAAATTATTATTTTTCTGATACATTATCCAATATAAGAATTTTTAAAGTTATGAGTCACTAATTTATCAGACTTGGTCTAAAATAGTAGATATATAATTTATACTGATTTATTTGTCTAATTTTATTTTATAATATCTTTGTGGCGATTTTGTAGACTTCTATTTGACCCCATTTTATTGTTCCAGTTTAGCTTTAATTAAACTGTTGTCTTTGATATATTTTCTAGCTTATCCCTCCTTAAAACATAACTCAATTATTATCTTGACTTTTATTCTTTGTCATTTTTATCTCTTTTTTATTTCTCACTTTACGGATTTTTTTAAAAATTAGTACGACTTTTATATAAACTATTTTAAGCAGATAAACGCACCAACAGGAGCAAAAATTTAGCCAAAAATGATTGTATAGTACTTTTCATTCATTGGGATTTTATTCGGTTGATTAGTACTTCAAAAATTAAATTTATCTTAAGAAGACAATTTTTAGGAGAGTAATTGACTAGAATGCTTGTCTAAGCAAAGAAATTTTTGGAGACAAAAATGGAAGAAATTGACTTAGGCGATGTACTGCATTGGACTCCTGGAGCTAAGAAAAAATTAGAAAATATTCCTTTTTTTGTGCGAACTCAGGCCCGTCAGCGTATTGAGACGTTTGCTAGGAAAATTGGTTCTCATAATGTTACGGTTGAAATAGTCGAACAGGCTCGGTTAGAATTTGGACAATGATGTTTCTGGAAGAATTAAAATATTTCTTTTTTGCAAAGACTATTTGTCAGTTGAGTCTTGAAATAGTTATGGTGTATGTTTAAGCGACAGTAAGTAAGTGGTATTACTTAGAAGCAGTATCGAATACAAAAGTGCTTGAACAAGAGTTGTTGTTAGATACCGGTCAGCCTAGAAATTAAACTAATACAATTAGAAGAGCAGGAACTATCAGAGTTGACTCACGACCCGAAAATTTTCTCCGGGACGAAAGTTGGGAGTGAGAGTATTATATTCAAATACAAGAGAGTCGAAAGTTAGACAAACTGTAGGTTAAGTGAATTCATCAGCAAATTTAATCAGAAAAATAATTTCTAGATAAAATATTCAAGGAGTAGAATGATTATGTAACTCACTGAAAAGTGGAAGAAAAAGAATGAAGAAATTGGAATTAGGAAGATGTTAAAAATATTAAATATTTTTTAGATAAAGAATCAAATAACTTAATAATGATTAATTCTAAATATAAGGGTTTTTTAAAAAAAAATTTGAATTAACTTTCAAGAAAATCCGTAAAGTGAGAAATAAAAAAGAGATAAAAATGACAAAGAATAAAAGTCAAGATAATAATTGAGTTATGTTTTAAGGAGGGATAAGCTAGAAAATATATCAAAGACAATAGTTTAATCGAAGTCAAACTGGAACAATGAGAAGAAAAAGAATTATATTTATTTTTCTGGAAATTTATAATTTAAAACTTAATTTTAGAAAAAAATAATGATATCAAATAAAAGTCTATAAAATCGCCACAAGGATATTTTAAAATGAATAGAATTCGACCAATGCAGTCAAACAAAGTTTTTCTTAAATAGATTATTCTAATAAATTTAATTAAAGCAGTATAAATCTAACTCTAATTATTTAGACAGAGAGTACAATACAATTCGTCTTTTATATTTATTTATAGCTGTCTACTTACGCATTCAAAAATAATTATAGTGGTTATATCCCTTTAGTTATAAAAAACTATAGGTTTAAAAGTAAAATAAAAGTATTATTAAACTTAATATATAGAATTAATTAGGAACATATTTAGTTTAAAAAAATAAGAGGTCAAAAATAGATGAAATCTCTAAATCTATGAGCTATTGTTTTAATTAATTTCAATTTATTATTAGTATTTTATACTGATTTTTAAATTTTTTATTAATAAATATAGGTAATAATATTTTAGATATACACTTATTTGTCATATTGTTTCTGTAAAGCAAGTGAGGTTTTTATGCTAACTATCTATTCCTACTAATTACGATATCTAGCCTAATTTTTTCTTAGAGATACATGAATTACTCTTTTAATTTATGTATCTCTGATCAAACTAGTAAAGTTTTATAAACCTAATTTTATTTAACTTTTTTTCTTTGCTTAAATTTTCTTTATTTTTATCTTCTTGGTCTATTAAATAATAGATTTTTAATTAGATAATTAAGGTTCTATTATTTAAAAAATAGAGAACATATGATATTACTTTATTTTTTATGTCTCGAAAAAACATTCTTTTAAAGAGTTATTTTTATAAAACTTTAACTATTTTATCGTTTATTTTTTTGCTCTTTTTTTGTTTAAAATTTGATACTATCAGATAGTAAAATCTCATAAATTTATGAGATTTTTTTTAAAAAAATTGAAAATCTATTCTGCTTGATAAGCATGTTTTCTATAAAATTTATTTACTTTTGATTTTTTAAGAAAATAGAATTGGTTTTATTCAGAATAAAAAAATCATTTGTATCCTAAATTTATTGATATTTAATGACCTAAAATTATCACTGGTAATTTTTATTAAAAATCTTTGGGGTTAATAAGGAGGTTAGATTTAATTTATTTCAATAACGACGGTCATTAAATAGATTATTGGCGATTATCTTAAGCAATTCTTTCAGACTCTATAAATCACATTAAACTTATATATAATTTCTAATTTTTTAAGAGAGTATGTCAATATTGTGTCCATCTCTGTGCTTTAGAATTTAACTTCTGTAACATAATGAAGCTTTTTGTTTACCATACCCCTGAACTAACTCCCCTCAATAATTTACCTGAATGTACCGTCGTGATTGATGTTTTGCGGACAACAACTACGATAGCCACTGCCTTAAATGCCGGTGCGGAAGCAGTAGAAGTGTTTAGTGACATTGATGACTTGAAAGAAGCCAGCAATCGCTGGCTCCCAGAAAAAAGTCTTTGGGCCGGCGAAAGAGGAGGAGCTAAAATAGAGGGGTTTGATCTAGATAATTCTCCACTTGTTTGTACTCCTGAAATAATAGGGAATAAACGGCTATTTTTAACTACCACTAACGGCACTCGTGCCTTACAAATGGTGAAAAATTCGACCACTGTGATTACCTCTGCTATGGTTAACCGTCAAGCAACTGTGCACTATTTATTAGGTTCTCAACCAGAAACCATTGGTTTAGTTGGATCAGGATGGCAGGGAAGTTATTCTATTGAAGACACGATATGTGCAGGGGCAATCGCCAAAGCTTTACTGTCGGCCAATGCCATCACTGTAGGGAATGATGAAGTAATCGCCGCAGTCGCCCTTTATACTCAATGGCAAAAAAATCTACCTAAACTATTTCGTCAAGCAAGTCATGGTCAGCGATTGCTAAGCTCAAATCATGAGGAAGATTTAATATACTGTGCCAAAATCGATATTATAGAGGTATTACCAATTCAAAAAGAACCGGGCGTTTTAGTGAAATTATCCTAGTTATTTCTGTGAAATAGAAAAAATAATTAACTTCTAAAAAGTTAGTGATTTAGATAAGTCTGAATTAATGTAACTGAGTTTGAAGATACTCTAACATACAAGTTGGTAGGAAAAATTCATGTTCATCACGTTACTGTAGCTAGAGCGGATAATTTCTTCCATTGGATTGTTAATATGAACCATAGCATGGGTTACTATGGGAGAGTTCTCATTCAGGAAGAAAATTCTTTTGAATAGGTTCACTCTCATGATTAGTTGATAGGGAATATTGTTTAAAACTACTCTTGATTGCCACTATTAACGCCACGGAATATGAACACAATGATAATAGTTTACATGTGAAAATTATATATAAAAAGTCAACACTATATTATCAGTAGGACGATAATTATTATTGACAATACTTGACGTGTAACTGTTCACAGTATTTTATCTGCTGATAATTGCAGCTTTTTTTTATATTTCTTGAGATAAAGTTGATATTGTTTTTAATGATATTTACTCCAAAAAGAAACAATAACATCCTGGGTTTTATTATTTAAATTTTAATCATCATTAGTAAAATGATAATTAAAAAGTTATTTATTATGAGGTTTGAACGACTTACAAAAGATAAATTTATTTTTACTAAATACGGCAGTAAAAATACTTTAAAAACTCCAATACAATACAAAATCAGTAATTATTACTGCCATCAATAATTACTGATTTACAGAACCAAGCTTAGCAGTTAAAGATTTGAGATAAATTTCATTTCACTGGGTTTATACATGATAAAAATTTGGATAGATTTTAAACTGTTTCTGATTATACTCAATAGTTAATTGATAGTTTTTATGAAAATTAATAAAAGTCTTTTAATCAATTAAAACTAGTTTAAAATGATTAAAAAAATCTATAAATTACCAAGTAAAAAATAATAAATAGCTAAATTTAGCTATTTATTGGGTGATAATAAACAAATATAACTATATCAAATAAACAGAGGTATTTGTAAGGACAACAAAAGTCAACCTACTTTTATTGTTTAATAAAATAATTATATTTGTCCATTTAAACAAATATAATTATTTTTTCTAATCAAAACTAACCCGTTAGCATAAATACCATAAATAAATTATAAATCAACATATATTGGTTTTAGAATAAGTAAGTAGGCTTTAAAAATCATAAACTAGAAAAGTTTTAAAAAAAACAATAACTACCACAGTTAGTTTACGCTCAAAAATCACTTATAGCATAAGAACAAAAACAGAAACTTTATGTTTAAATGCAACAAACTTATCTTTTATAAGTAGAAACATAAATAAAATAATTCTATATAAATTCTACATTTTTAATCATCAATTGTTTAATCAAAAATATTTACCTTTATAAATAAAATTTATAAAGGTAAATATTTTTGATTAAATATTCTCCAACATTCCTGAGCAATTGCCCAATTTTCTTCGGTATGAATAATGAGAATTCTAACAGTTGAATCATCGGTTGCAACATCGGTATCTACTGGAAAATCATTGTTTTTTTTAGGGTCTAATTTTAGTCCTATAAATTCAAATACTTCACAAGTTTTTTCACGTACAATAGCTGAATTTTCTCCTACTCCTGCAGTAAAAACTAATGTATCTAATCCTCCTAAACTGCCTAACATTGCTCCTAAGTGCAATCGCAGACGATGAATATACATATCAAAAGCTAGTTGTGCGCGGGAATTCCCTTCATTAACTGCTTGAATAATAGATCGTAGATCAGCAGAAATACCTGAGACTCCTTGAAACCCTGATTCTTTATTCAACATCGTATTTAATTGATTGGCCGTAAAGTTATATTTACGTATTAAGTGAATTAAAATAGAAGGATCAATAGAACCGCTACGGGTCCCCATCATTAATCCTTCAAGGGGAGTAAATCCCATCGTCGTATCAATACTAATTCCGTTCTTGATAGCTGCTAAAGAACAACCATTTCCTAAATGACAGGTAATTAATTTCAAAGATGTTAGGGATTTATTTAAAATTTGAGATGCTTTTTCGGCACAATATTTATGACTGATTCCATGAAAACCATAACGACGAATACCCTTTTCTAACCATTCATAAGGAATGGGATAAGCTGCTGATTTTAGTGGTATGCGGCAATGAAAAGCAGTGTCAAATACTGCTACTTGTGGAACATTTCCTAATACCTTTTCAATAGCTTTTATGCCTTTAATATTCGACGAATTATGGGTTGGGGCTAGTGGAATTAAGCGAGCGATTGCCGTTTTTACCTCCGGAGTAATTAAAGTTGCTTCAGAATAATCTGTGCCCCCATGAACCACCCGATGACCAACAATATTAATTTCTGAAAAATTTTTAATTACTTTTGTTTTTCCTTCAATTAATGTATTAAGCATTTGGATGATTCCTTGACACGAAGAGTTATAGTTTAGAACATTATTTTTCTTAGTTTCATTAGTTTTAACTGTTAAAATACCTTGACCTTTAGTTACTGTCCAATCAATATTAGCCTTCCAAATTGGTTCTATAGAATGTTCAGGTAAATGATTATTAGTTAAGTTATATAAACAGCTTTTATGACTACTTGAACCTGCATTAATGATTAAAATTTTCATGGCTAGTTTATTTATTAAATAAAATACTATTATATTTTTATATAAAGTTTTTCTAGATTAAATCAAGTAGATAAGAAACCCAGAATATAATCTGTGGAAACAGTGTAAATCCCAAAATTATATTTCTCTCGTTTCATACTTTATTTAAAAAATATTAAGCAATACAACGTTAACGCGAGACAAGTACTTGGTGGTTAAAACAATAACAATTATCAGTTAACCAATCTAAACTAACTCTATTATTTAGATATTCTTAAATCTAACATAAAAGAATATCTAAATTATCAGTTTAAGGATAAACTTAATATAACAAAATATGATGCTAAATTTTTAAAAAAAATTCCCCTTCACCTTACCTCAAAAGGAAATAATTATTTGCTATAAATACAACATCATAGGTAGAAACGAAGCACACTATTAGGTAATTTAAGCCTTGTATTAAAACTAAAAATTTATCCTGATTCTTTTTCTCGTAACAAATTAAGCATCTGCTTTAAGTTTTCGATTTTCTAAAATTTGTCTTGTGTGTGTCGTTATCAATATAATTATATTGAACTTTACATTAGAATCTTAATTATTTTTTCTAAAAACTCAGATATTTTAATTATTGTTCAATAAAATTGAAAATTGTTTGTGTTATAATGCCCTTTAATTTACTTCCTAATTATTGAATAATTAATAATATTAAACTCCTGTAAAAATTAGATATATCAACATCATATTGCTTCCAAAAATTAATAAGGAATATAGATAAAATTAGATTTTTAAACAGGCTTAAAGCAGTTATATATAAAATTTATGTAATCGACGTTTTCTCCTCTCTGTTATTTTGGCTAACCAGTTAATTTATATACTATGTTATGTTTATAACATAGTATATAAATACTCTTATTTTTGTTGTAGTAAATTGTTTATATTTTATAAGTTATCGATTCACTTTTTATCTATTTGTTATTTATCACTGCTTACTATGTTTGAACTTAGCATGGGCTATTTTTAGCTTCAAAAAACCTCCTAATCCCGCCATTACTAAGAAAAAAAGAATAGTAACAGATTGCGGAACAGCCAAAGAGATAATTGAGTTTTGCACCTCTAAAACATTCTGAGCTCCTGATGGGACAGACTGTTTTAGAATCAACTTTGCGGGAGTAGTTTTTAAACTATTGTGAGTTTCAGTTTGATTAAAATCAGTATAACTATTAACACTGAATGTCAAAGGACTTCCTATGGTCAAAACAAGAGTAGCAGCGGAAGTTACTACCATAAATCTATTAATTACGGTCATTTGTGTAAAAATTTTAACAAGTATAGGGTATCTTGGCGGACATTATATACAATTGTTTAGATATACCCTATTTTCTTTGTAGTTTCTTTATACTTAATTCAATTAAGCATGTATTGATAGTTTTAATATCTAAAAATTGTTCCCTTAATATTGAATAACATTTGGACTTTGTATTTTTACGAAACTAAAATTTTTGTGTTGAATCTATAATTTTTATGTTGAATCTATTTTTAGAATTAAAATCTATTTAGTCATTCTTTACACTACAAACAGCCTAGCATCTATACTAAAAGACAGAAGTAGATTATCGGTTTGTGTATGTTTGTTTCAAAAAATTTAACCAGTTATGGACTAAAAGTGAGCATACTCACTGGCTTGAGTAGTTTGTTCTTACCTAGTTCAATTCTAGCTCAAACTAACATAGACAATTTAACGGTAGAACTTTGTCAAAAGTCTATTGAAATCAAAGTAGCAACTACTGAAGATATGAGAAGACAGGTAGAAATATCTTTTGACACCGCAGAACGATCGCCGATTTCTGAGACAGAGCACAAAATTAAGGGGATAGCGCGTTTACGGACTGGGAATAATTGGCGACCCCTTACTTATAGCTGTTTAGTTAATGGAAGTGAAGGACTGATAACTCAAGTTAACTATAAACTAGACGAAAACGAACTCAGCTCAAGTATCCGATTCTGTCAAGAAGAACTACGAGCAACTGTCAAACGAGATAACAACAGCAATAGTTCGGTGGAATTTAACAATAGTCCAGAAACCTATGAAACCTATCATGTGTCCAACACCGAAGAAGGAGTTAGGGGAACTTTCATAGTCAAAGAGACTCGAAATAGATTACAACACAATCACTTTGATTGTACATTCAACCTTCGGGAAGGACGGGTGACAAAAATTATTTATAATCCTGATAGTAGCAATCGCCCTACCGCCAATAAAGAACAAATAATTTGGCTGTGTCAAGATGCCGTCCGTCAACAAGTTTCTCAGAATCAAATTGATCTAGGGGGGATTTTGGGGATTAGCATTGGAACCGGACAGGGTATTGAATTTGGAGAATTGGTTAATACTTTTGATATCTCAGATAATCAAAAAAGGGTGGAAGGAAATGCCACCTTGTCAGAAGGACCGAAACAACGTCAGGTTAATTACAAATGCACTGTCAACACTCGTCAGGGAATCATCACTGACACTACAATCCAATAATCTTGGAGAAAACCGAACTCCGCAATTCTTATTCTTATTCCACTTTAATTTAAAAAAAGTCAATGAGTAACTATACTTCTAGCCAAATTCAACAACTCCGAGAATTAGGGGCTTATTTGTGCCAACGAAGATTGGATCGCTCCTTAACCCTAGAGCAAATAGCGACAAGTACTTTCATTCACTTATCTATCCTAAAAGCTCTTGAACAGGGACAGGTTGATGAATTGCCCGAACTCGTCTATGTGCGAGGTTTTGTGCGTCGTTATGGAGAAGTCTTGGACCTCGACGGACACAGCTTAGCTAATCAGCTCTTCCTTCAGCAAGTTGAGGAATCCTCTTCTGAGATTTCCCCTAAATTCATTACATCCCCACCAACCGAATTTTTAGGAAAAAATTTGTCATCCCTCTTAAGATGCACACAGACAACCGCAGAAATGCGAAAAAAAGCGTCTTCTCTCCTGAAAAATTTAATACCTGTGACCTATAAAGAGTTATCAATTCCTTTCAGTCCCCTGCCGTCTAGATTCAAAGTTTATGGATTTATTTTCCTCTTAGTAGGAGCTGTAACGGGGCTTTTTTATCTTTTCTCTGTCTCTCAATTTTCTGAATCTTCTTCCCAAAACAAGACTTCAGAAGTGGTAAAAACCCTTTCAAAAGAGACTAAAAACCTAGAAAACCGAAAATCTCAAACTGCTCCCAATATCCTTGAACCTGTTTTTCCTGAGTCCAATACTATCCCAGCTGCCCAAAATATAAGTCAAAAGCCAGTAGACGATAGAAAAGAAAAAAGCTCAGTCTTTACTGCGGTAAATACTGATATAAGGAATGATAATGTTCCTAGTGCGAGTAATAATATTTCCAAATTATCCCAAGAGCCAATTCTTTCAAACCTCAATTCAGATAGTCCTGTAGCTGTCTCTGTTGTCCTGGAAGAGGATTCTTGGATGAGGATTAAGATAGATGGTAGAATTGAATATGAAGGGATTTTAGAAAAAGGTACTCAGCAAACTTGGAATGCCAAAAAAACTTTGATTATTCGAGCTGGTAATGCGGGAGCAGTCAACCTTGTCGTTAATGACCAGCCTAGCCGAAAGTTAGGAAATGTTGGTGAAGTACAAGAAGTTACCCTAACTACTAATAGTTAAATATCAGTTTTGGGTAAGGATCAATCACCTTTGAACTCTACTTTATAATTTGTGTTAAACTCCCCCAAGGGAGGCTAAAGGATCAACAATATAAATCGATGGGGCTTCAAATTCACCTTTAATAACGTATTCTAAACGTAACTTTAGCCAGGTAATAAACTCAGAATTTAAGGAGATTATGGCAACAGATGGTTGAGGACATCTGGCCTTAACTTCTATGAATTCTAAGGACTCTATAAAAGCGGGTTGTTTAATCAACCAAAAATCAATTTCTTTATTTGTTTCTCTATAGTTCCGTGTTCTCTCCCGAAACACCTCATCGAGAGGCTCTTCCTCTACAAGGAAGCGTTGGCTGGCCAAAATGTAATAGTAGGTCGTCATTGGTTAGTGATTAATATCTAATTACTTAGAAATCAATTGTTGATCAAAAAAAATTCTTCTAGGCTAAGGATCATTGATAATTTAGCAATTTAGAATTCTCCTCTCATAGTTAGTTTCATTTCTCGGACTGCTCGTTCCATCCCCACTAACACAGCACGACTGATAATAGTATGACCGATATTTAATTCTTCTATACCGGGCAAACAAGTAACAGGGTAAACATTCCGATAGGTTAAACCATGACCAGCATTCACTCGTAATCCTAAGGTCAATGCTTGTTCGCATCCTCGGCTTAAAAGGTCTAACTCTTTTTGACGCACTACAGCGTCAGAAGCATCTGCATATTTACCTGTGTGTAGTTCAATAAATTGAGCTTGGGTGTTGGCCGATGCTTGAATTTGATTTTCCTGTGCATCGATGAATAAACTCACTGGAATATCTGCACTTTGCAAGCGGACAACAATTTCTTTCAAACGATGAAAATTCCCGACAATGTCTAACCCCCCTTCAGTAGTTACTTCTTCTCGCTTTTCTGGAACTAAAGTCACGTAATCTGGTTTAATGTCGAGGGCGATCGCAACCATTTCATCAGTAGCAGCCATTTCCAAATTTAAATGAGTGCGAACAGTTTTACGCAACAATCGCAGATCTATATCTTGAATATGACGACGATCTTCCCTGAGATGGGTAGTAATACCATTTGCCCCTCCTAATTCTGCTAAGACAGCAGCAGCAATGGGGTCAGGTTCCACCGTACGTCTTGCTTGGCGGATGGTAGCTACATGATCAATATTAACACCGAGAGTCAGCAATTAATTTAACCTCGTCTTTGAATTCATGTGTATTTTAACACTCATTATCTTAACTAAAGTTTTTATCATTATTAATGATATCGTCAATGCAATATCGACTTAATTTATTTTTAATTGATTATTTTAAACAAGCTTAGAAAAGTTTAAAATTTAATCCAAGAGAGAATAGATTAAGGTTATAGTTACCTTATTTTTTTTTATAAAAAAGTTAAAGTATGATGTATTGATCCATATTTTTTGTTCATACTACCTTGATTTTTCTTTACAAAAGGTTTGTTCTTAAAACAGATTATAATCCATAATTTGCAAGATTATTTGGCATAAATTACTTTTTAAATAAAACTTAATTTAATATTTTAGACAATCAATGTAAAGATTTTTTATATACTAATTGTTTGGAAGACTTCATTTTATTTTAAGTTAATTAACATTATAGATAAACTATTATTAACTTAATTTTTAGTACATAAAAAAATAAATAACTAATGTAGTTAATAACCAACTATAATATTGATTATATTTTTTTATAAAAATTTTTATCTTAAAATAAGATTCTATCAAAATTTAGATAATTAAAGGTTATTTAATTCTTTACAAATAAATTATTGCCTAGATAAAATTAATTCTTTTTAGTTTTGACAACTAAAATATTACTATTCATCTCTTACCCCTTCATTTTGTTTTAAAGCAGAATATAGAATATCTAGTTTATGTTTAATTTTTATAGTATTGCAATCAATTTATTTGCTTTAATTTTTATTAATTCATATTTAAACAAGCAATAATAAGTCAAACTAGATTCATTAAAGTCTCTACTATTTCTCTCAAAATATACTTATCAAAAATGTATACTTTAGTATATTAACAGCAAAAAGTACTGATAATAAATTAAATTAGTTTAGTTTAAGAGAAGAGTTGATATACTTAAAATTTTTATTAACTTTTAATTTTGGACTTTCTTTGCCTGATATTTAACTAATTGATTCTATGTTAACAATTTAGTGTTACTGAAATACACAATCTTAAGTAAAAATTTTACAGAAAATAAAATTTTCTTTACTAGAATCTTCATATGATAGACTTCTACTATATTTATCTTAACTAATGTCTTGTATAGTGTCATGCCAAATCGTAGATCTTATTTCTAAACTAGCTAGATTAGATTTATTATTGCTGTAGTATAACTAAAGTCAATTGAAAATCACTAAATCATCATAATAGATATTATTATAATAATATAGTTAAATGGATAAACTAAGTTCTTCTAGTCTAGCTATAAAAAATCTAATAAAAGAGATCTTATAAATTTTGTAACTAATTATTAACTAGTCTAGTGTACTTAATTTAATTAATGTAACAAGTATAGTAAAAAAATATTATTGATTATTGTTTTAATAAAATTGTTATTGTTTTACAATTGAACCGCTATATCTTATTAATTTTTCTAGAAATTATTCTTGGTTAATTATAGAATTTTATTTTCGGTAGAAATTTTTCTGAAATACTGCTAAAGTTTTTGATAAATTTGTCCATCCCGAAACCAAATCGTTCGTTGACAGTGACGGGCAACTTCTAACTCGTGAGTTACTATTACTATGGTAATACCAGTATCACTAAGTTCTTGAAAAAGACCTAGTATTTCTTGAGTCATTTGAGAATCGAGGGCTCCTGTAGGTTCATCGGCTAGAAGTAGCAAAGGATTATTGACAATAGCGCGAGCTATTGCCACCCTTTGTTGCTGTCCACCCGAGAGTTGATTAGGCTTATTATGAAGACGATTCCCTAATCCCACTTTTTCTAAGGCAGCAGTAGCGCGTTCGCGTCGCTTTTGAGTGGCAATTCCCGCATAAACCATCGGTAAGATGACATTTTCTAAGGCTGTCATCTGCGGTAATAGGTTAAATTGCTGAAAAACAAAACCAATTTTGCAATTACGAACGGCAGCCAATTGTGCCTCTTGGAGCCCCGACACATTCGTATTGTCAAGGTAATAATAACCTGAAGTGGGACGATCAAGACAACCAACGATATTCATTAAAGTCGACTTTCCCGAGCCTGATGCACCCATAATGGCACAAGATTCTCCTTTTTCTATAGTTAGACTAACGTTTTTGAGAGCATGGACAGTGGTATCGCCACTACTATAAATTTTAGAAATTTTTTCTAAGCGAATAATGATGGAGTGATATTCGTTAATCTTATTAAGATAATTTAAGTGAT
Organism: cyanobacterium endosymbiont of Rhopalodia gibberula; assembly: GCF_003574135.1. GTDB lineage: Bacteria > Cyanobacteriota > Cyanobacteriia > Cyanobacteriales > Microcystaceae > Rippkaea. The sequence continues at coordinate 1,378,936 of NZ_AP018341.1, forward strand.
CTTGGGTAAATGGTAGACTGTCAGAGGACATTGTAAAGTAAACGTAAATCTAAGTTATATTTACCTTGTATTATGGCGCACATCAAAGAAATTAGATACTTCTTAATAGAATGGTTAGTAATTGCTGTTCTTAGATAATTGCCATTGAGTCAAAATTTCTTATCGCTCAAGTATGTTGGTTACAGTTAAATAACTACTTGTCTAATAGTATATCTTTCAGGGGTTTAGTTCATAGGTTTAATTTCTGTTATTAACACAGCATCTTCAATCTAAAAATAATTGAAACTTTTCTTCTGATTCAGATAGTGCCTAAATGAGGTCTTTAAATAGAAGGAATACGTCGCTGGATTACGTTAGCCTAGAATCTCCTGAATTTCCTACTTGACCAGACATCCAACCTTGAACTAGACAAAAAGTTTTCATCATTTTACTTTCAATAGCTATTAGGATGGTAAAAACAATTCATTAATAACCTAATCATTCTCAATGACAGTTCAACGCTCAGCTAATTCTCAATCATTTTCTAGACAGAAGAAATCCTCTCCATCTTCTGCAGTCGTACTGTCAGGAAGAGCCACATCTCCAGAAAAACAAAAGATAGATGAGACCTTTCGTCCTAGTTGCTTAGCTGATTATATTGGACAAAAAGGTCTTAAAAATATTTTGTCTATTGCTATAGAAGCCGCCAAAACTAGACAAGATTCTCTCGATCATTTACTTTTGTACGGGCCCCCTGGACTAGGTAAAACCACTATTTCCCTGATTATAGCCACGGAAATGGGGGTTAATTGTACAATTACAGCTGCTCCTGCTTTAGAGCGTCCTAGAGATATTACAGGACTTCTAGTTAATCTTAAACCCGGCGATATTCTCTTTGTTGATGAAATTCACCGTCTAAACCGATTGACCGAAGAACTACTTTACCCAGCAATGGAAGATTATCGTCTTGACATTACCCTTGGTAAAGGACAAGCTGCTAGAACTCGCACTATTTCCTTGCCCAAGTTTACCTTGATCGGAGCAACAACTAAGATCGGAGCGTTAACTTCTCCCTTACGTGATCGCTTTGGGCTCATTCAACGATTACAGTTTTACAAAATTGATGAATTAATGTCTATCGTATTACGAACTGCCAAAATTCTGAATACGGCAATTACTAAAGATGGGGCGGCAGAAATAGCTCATCGTTCACGAGGAACCCCTAGGATTGCTAATCGTTTATTACGGCGAGTGAGAGACTATATGCAAGTGAAAAAACTTGATTGTATTTGTCAAAAATTAGCAGCAGAAGCCTTGGATATTTATCAAGTCGACATTCAAGGACTCGATTGGACGGATCGCCTAATCTTAAAAACTATGATTAATCAATTTCAGGGGGGACCTATTGGGCTAGAAGCAATAGCGGCTGCTACAGGAGAAGATGCAAAAACTATTGAAGAAGTTTATGAACCTTATTTATTACAAATTGGTTATCTTCGTCGCACACCTAGGGGAAGAGTCATTACTAACCAAGCTTATCAACATTTAAAACAAATAACTGAGGAACAGTTATCTATTTTAAATAAATAGTTAATAAAGAGTTTAAAATTAATTTACTCTTCTAGAGTAGCTATAACTAAATCATAGTATATAAAGACTAAAAATTTTGCTCTACAAGGATTTTGAAGTCTAATAAACTTAGTTTTTATAAAAATTAAGTTTTCAAAGTTATTAGTGAATAACCTATAATAACTTTGTCTATAAGAGCCAATTAATTTTTATTTAATCACTAAAAAAAATAATCTCTCCGAAGAGAGACTTGATTCTAAACCTAATCGCTAATTTTTAACTTAATGACTTCAACCAGTTACTTGTTGGACTAAAGCAATAACATCACTACGGCTTAGTTTTTTTTTGCCTAAAGCCATCACCTCTAGAGTTCCATAAGCCAATGCCAAAGGAATTTTACAGAAATTCAAGGCCGGTCCTGGGGGCAAAGACTTAGTATAGTAATCAGCTAACGTAAGGTTACGACGAGCATATTGATGAACATCTTGTTCTAGCCATCCTTGGGGCAGGAAATTCACTCCACGTTTCAGATCTTCGCGATGATTACGGACAATATTAACCGCTTGTAACCCTCGACCAAATCCAATAGCATAGGTTCGGTTAGTTTGAGTCCCATCGTACCAGGCCCACAAGTCAGACAAAAGTAACCCTACTGCCCCAGCCACACTAAAAGTATATTGATCTAAGTTAGCTTCAGTATTGATTGTCCAGTTGTTTTCAGCCCAATATGCCATACGATCAGCCATTGCTGCTGTAGCATCCCAAACACGAGGAGCAATGGAGTTAGGAGCCAACAAAGCCCATTCTCCTACCCGTAAAGTTACATCTGGCAAAATGGCATTGTAGTGCATCAACCCGACTGAAAAATTTTCAATACTAGTGTTTTCTGTTCCTGACTGTAAATTGAGACTCATACGGCGTAAAAGTTTAGCTTTGGTGAAATTATCAAGTTGAGGATGATCTTCTACTTCATCAATAGCCCGCATACATAAATAAGCAGAGGAGACAGCCTCCTGTAACCCATCTGGAAGACGGCTAATGGGAATATAAAATGTTCTACTCGTTTCCTTGAGAATTTTTAGGGCATTATTTCGTAAAGTCATTTATTTAACTCCTCACACCAATTTAGGCAATAGCATAGACTTACTTATCTGAGAGATCTAACTAAACTATTATGAAGTTCCTAACTAAAGGAAAATTTACTATCTATCATGTTAGATATTAAGGACGATGTCCATTGTATTATGCTTAAGTAAAATTTGCTTTAACTAGATAGTTTCATCAGATTAAGTACATTCTGATTAAGTAAACGACGGTTCTCTATCCTCAATGAAATAAAAAGTCGACAGGCTGTAAAGATTCAGTCGTGACTCACGACACCAATAGGTCTCAACCAAGACAAGACTAACTATTGAGTGGTTCTCGGCATTAGAACTGTCTCTCTACCAAATCAAGATATGACCGAGATTTTTGTGAGGCTCTATCTCCTCGAGATTACAAAAATTAGTGAAGTTGAGTCGAGTTTCATCGTTGGTTGTTATTTAGGATCGCAATAATACGACCAGTGACTACCATAACTAAACTAGCATTTTGGCTATATTATTACCAAATTATTCCTCAAATTATTCTAGTTACAGCTACTATGATCAGTTTGACTACTTATCTAATTGGTACTGCTTCAAAATTTACCCCGCACGGATTATTTAACTGCAGAGGATAAGGAACATTGTCGGAACTTATTAGTCTTTGTTGCTTCGGTAGAATCAGTAGTTAGCATTAATCTCCGAAGGTTATCAGCTGTCAGCTTATAAGTTTACATAAAATCCTGCAATAGTTGGTTTTTATTTTATTTTTTGAGTATAGCTACATCAGAAGATATAAATTTATGTAGTTTTACTATTAAATAATAGTAATGTTGCCTTAACTCAGTAGAATCATAGATCTTATGGCGACTTTCATTTAGGTAGATAAGAATGAAGAAACAAAGAAAATATTAGTTTTTTTTTTTGAAAAAAATACTTCATAAATATTTAGGCTAAAATCACAAAAATTTATAGTAAAATCAATTTATCAACTTTAAAATAAGTAAAAGATTTTAAGTAAATTAAAGTTCTGTTTATGGTCTTCATAGACGTCGTTAAACAACAAAAAACAGAAACCTATTCCCTTATTAACGAAAAAGATTCTCTTTAATCAAGACAGAACTACTTAATATTTTTGAACAATCCTTAGAAAAAAATAATGGTACTACTTTTAATACAAGCAAGTATTTACTAACATAAAAAAGTGAAGAAACCACGTATAATAGAAGACATCTTAGACATTAGGATAATTGAATTTTCCGGGCTTATCTATGTTTAGGCAAATCTAATAGTTTTACTCTAGAAGAGTTTAGAACACAAAAAAGAATGGGTTTAAGATTTAAGAAAGTGAAATATATAAAACAGTTTAAAGTCTCTCTATTCTATTTTTTAACACATCAATCGGCTTTTCTAAAAGTATTTGATATAAGCCCAAACTTTTTGCTAGCTATATGCAAAGTTTTCCCTGTTAGTTTAACATAAAAATACCTGAATTTCTTATTATTTTTTTTATATAAAATAATTATAATTATAATTATTTTATATACTTTTTTATAAACTTATATCTTTGATAGTTTTCTATTTATATTTTTGGTCTTCTAAAGCACTAAAAATTTTTTAATATCCTCGGTGTTTAAATTTTCTATTTTCTCACTTATATTGAACTTCAGTCCTGTTAACTCATTTTAATATGTTTATATTGTAAATAATTTCTAATGTTAAAAACAGACAATTCTTACCTATCTTATTTAACCAAGGGAAATCCTAATTCCTCTCGTTGCTGTAAATATATTTTGGCAACTTCTCTGGCTAAATTGCGAATACGTCCAATATAACGAGTTCTTTCGGCTACTGCGATAACTCCCCGTGCATCCAACAAATTAAAGCTGTGGGAACATTTCAGGACATAATCTAAACTTGGCAACACTAATCCTCGTTTAAGGAGTTGTTTGGCTTCCTGTTCGTATAGTTCAAATAGTTTAAACAAAAATTCGGGATCAGAGGCTTCAAAATTATAGGTACACTGTTCTACCTCACTTTTTAAAAAAATATCACCATAATTCACCCAATCATTCCACTGAATTTTAGTAATGGCTTCTACGTTTTGAAGGTACATAGCTAACCGTTCCAACCCATAGGTAATCTCGATGGAAACGGGACGACAATCAATCCCTCCACATTGTTGAAAATATGTAAACTGTGTAATTTCCATGCCATCTAACCAAACTTCCCAACCTACACCCCAAGCTCCTAGAGTAGGAGACTCCCAATTATCTTCGACAAAACGAATATCATGATCTTCAGGATGAATTCCTAACTTTCTTAGAGAGTCAAGATAAGTTTCTTGAATATTATTAGGAGATGGTTTAATAAGTACCTGATATTGAAAATAGTGCTGAAAGCGATTAGGGTTTTTTCCATAGCGGCCATCTGTTGGACGACGACAGGGTTCCACATAGGCTACTGCCCAAGGTTCAGGACCAATTGCCCGCAAGAAAGTATGAGGACTCATAGTTCCTGCTCCTTTTTCTGTGTCGTAGGGTTGAGTGATCAAACACCCACAATTGCCCCAAAACTCATGTAATTTAGTAATAATTTCCTGAAAATTAATCGACACCTAATACCCTCACGTCCCAAAATGAATCTTAATAAATTGCTCAACGTCCATTCTGACACCCTGACCATTATATTTTCAAGAGTGATCTTAATTTATTTGAACTAGAATTTGCAACGGGTAATGTTTTTCATCTTTTTCTTGAAATTTTAGTTTACTAAACAATAAAAAAAATACTTCAGTAATCAGTCTCAATGTTCTTGAGACTAACATAGATACCTCTAAGTAGGTAAACTTAAACTTAAATAAGTACAAAATAGAAAAGTGGTTTATAAAAATACTCACTAGATATTAGTCTGCCTAAAAATTTAGCTAGTAGAATCATAATAGCAAAAACTATCTAACTTAACTTACGACTCAAAAATTATCTCCAAAATGAGAAATAATGAGAATAAAAACAGAAATATTATATTTACCTGCAACAGGACGGAAAATTTTAGAAATTGCAGATTGGCTGAAAATTTTAAAATATAATTAGGAAAACAATTTCTAGATAGATTCTACAAAGAAGAGAATAATTGTGGAATTTTTTAATCTACCGTTTGTCTGAGAGCTTGTCATTAAGATTTTTGTCTCTCTGTTGAAAATAATCTTGCTATTAAAAGGAAATAGACATATTAAGGAGTGAGCCGATCTCTCTGACGACGATTTCTACAACATACGCTCAAAGCGCAAATTATGTGACTGTTGCTCTAGGCTTAGGCTAATCACCTCTTGATGTTTTGCTTTAATATCTGCCGCAGAAGCGTTACCTTGTATTATTGTACGTGAATATTGGCTGGTTACTTGTATTTTTTCCTACAATTACTCTATTCAAGGACGATATCTTTAACGAACAGAATCAAGTTTGTTTACTTGTTCATTACTGAGGTTAAGTTGTTCCATTAATTTTTCTGGGCTCTTCTGGACTCATCTTCCTAGGTCATTACGTCTTTGGGTATGCTATTGATGTTGACACTTACAAATAAAATAATATTGTTGTGGAAAAGATTCTATAAAAACGATAACATCATGTAACGGAAGGGTAAACAAAGATATTATTAATACTCTGCGATTAAATTTCATATTTAAGATCTTCTGAGGTACTTTCAGTGAATTGATAGCTTTACAAATGATAAAGTTTCTTCTGGAAGTTTATACTGAGATATTAGATTTCAGTATTTCCTAACAACAATCAATTAGAATACAATAGTTTGTAATAGTTTAGACTTGATGTCTTTCCTAGGGGTTACTGCAAATTTTCTACCATAAAAGTTCCAAATTCGATTATATTTATCCTATTTTTTATTCGGTAAGATAGTTGTAACCAATAATAATCTTTATCAAGAGCTGCTAGCGACTACTGTGCTAGTAATAAGCCCAACTTAAAGTCAGACTTTCTAACCTTTAGATTGAGATTATTTAGTAATTTTGTAAATTAATTGACTTTCAATAAATGGTTTTTTGGGATAAGTAGAAAACGTTTAAAAAAAAAAGATTACTTTTAGATGTTTATAGAAAAATTTTTACATTATAATTTTACTTGTTTATAAAAACACTTACGGACTTGATTACGATCATAAAATAAATGAGATTTTACGGTTTCCATAGATAACTTTAAGATATTCACAATCTCTTTTTGGGAGACATTTTCTAAGTCATGTAATGATAAAACAACATAATGTTCTAAGCTAAGGGTTTGCAATCATTGTTAAGCTAAATATCAATAATGTATCCGCATTAAGTCAGAAGTATCTGATGACAGAGAAATGGTCATATTTAAGGCTGTGCTATTTTCAGTTAAAGAGAGACTTTAAGCTAACTTCCGTCTTTTATCAGTAGCCACGTTTTAGGCAATTCCGTGCAGCTAGGTAGAACAGTAATTAAGGTTGCGTAGTCGAAGTAATGTTTTCTAAACTCGGAGAAAGACTTTCTATACTAAGTCATCAGACATTTCACGTCCACACAATGTTGATAGCGCCAGTACAGTTGTCGGAATAAGATAGAATTGCCTTGCCGACACTGCAGTACTATGTCTTTTTCTTTTATATAAAGTTTGGTTGTCTGCCAAGATAATTGTGCTTGATTTCACCGGTCAATTCACTTGTTTAGACTGGGGAGTTATTTCAAAGTTCAATTAATGACGAAGAACAATGAATCTCTAGCCAGCTGTCTAAAAGCTGTCATTGAAATGTCATATCTATGTAGTTGTACATACAACTATCTAATTTATTTTGGAGAGAAAAAGATGAATCAATAAGGGATAAACTGATGGAAGGAGATTAGTCAAGAAGTTTTGAACAATACCTTATCTAAAAAGTCTCTCTTACTTTAATTTACTGCAAATTTGATTGCGGTTCTGTTGACTATCATAACTGTTCTTTGTTAGAAACTTTCTATAAACAAAAGATTAAGAAGAATTGACTTAATTAATTGTTTTTATCGCAAGTGTAAACTAATATTAAATCACACTGTAACGTACCGAGCCCAATTAATCTTAAATTGTCTTGGATTCTTTGTTGGACTCTATATTAGCTACTATTTTACTAAAATTTCTCAAAACAACAGTTTATTAAAAAGAATTTCTTATAAGATAGTGACTCCTTGACATATAAATTTCGAGATTAGTAAAAAACATATATTGATGGTGTGAGCAGTCAGTAATTTAGAAAATTGACCTGTAATTTGATCGAAAATCAAATTTTCTCTTTACCTTTATAAGAGAACTATTTAAGATCAAAATTATTGATTAGCCATTAGCAAGCGAGAGGCTAAAAATCTATCCATCCACATTTCTAAATAAGCGCGATTTACTTTTTTTTCCTCAAATTTGGTTGTATTTAAAGAATAAGGAGCTAATTCTTTAATGGCGGCTGTCATTACACAAAACATAGATTTTTGAAAAGTATGACAAATTTTCACTAATAAGTCATCTTCTTGACGAATACTGTTTTGGTAAAATTGATAAAGGTAGTTTGGTAAATAATGTTTTATATCCTGCATCAGTAAGGTAGGTGGAATTCCTGCACATCCTACAGAGAGAGGATCAGCGTATAAGGCACCATAAGTAAATAAATCCTGTTCTTGAGGAATTTGATAAGCTTGAGCGTTGTAAGAAATAGTTCCTAAGAAGGGAGTTCCTCTAAAGAAAATTGACTCTATATAAGGAACTGCTGTGTCAGGCAAGAAGGTTAATCCAACAGATTTAGGGATGATATCGTAGCCTTTATTAAAAATAATAACTCGATAAGCAATCGGTTTGTTAGCATTTTTAACTAGCCCATCTGAAATGTGTTTAACTACTTGTGAAATTGATTTAATTTCTTCTCTATCATAACGATCAGAAAGAGACAAAAATATATCAGCCATTACTCGCCAAAATTGTCCTAAACCACTATAGTAGGACATCATTCTTATTTGTTCAGGCAAAAATTCAGGAAAAATCTTATCTAAAGTTAACATTAAAAAATTATTTTTAAACTTAAATTTAATAATCTGTTTAACAGCCTCTTTAAACTCTGGGGTATCTAAGTATCTATCTAGTCCCCCTCCTCCATGCCACATCATGGACTTCATACAATATTCAGCATACTCAAAATTAATACGGTCATGACTCCAATGGTTCAATAATTTCTGGAAAGAAACCTCACCATTGAAATATTTAAAGAAAGGGAATATTATTAAGAATTGATTTTCAGCAATATAAATTAAATTACGGGAATAAGCATCTAATATCATTCCATAACTTTTTAAAATACCTACTACTTCAAGAACATTGTTAGACGAGTTTTTGAGAAGTGCTTCCCCTTGTTCTAAACGATAGATGTACTCAGCAAGAGGATGGCAAGAAGGTTTCAGTTGGATAGTAACCATAGTATATTTATTAAATTTTTGTTGAGCGTTTAATTTGATGGTCGCAGAAAAGTGATCGCCTTCTATCGTTCTACACGAAGGAATTTAGATGCCCCACCTTGTGTGTTAATTTATCAAAACTGATTGTGCGCATTGCTATATGATAGGAAGTGTGATTCCTAAACGTTACCATCGATTAAAACAAGTTTTAGACAGACGGCAACCGGATTTGACCGTCCTAACTGAGGATGTCCATAAACCTCATAATTTATCCGCCATTATACGCACTTGCGACGCTGTAGGAATCTTCGAAGTTCATAGTGTTAATGTCACAGCAGAATTACCTACTTTTTCTCAGGTATCTCAGGGCAGCGAAAAATGGGTTTTTCTGAATACTCATCCTGATATCAAAACAGCAATAAATTACCTTAAACACCGAAAATTTAAGGTCTATGCGGCTCACTTTAGTTCTGAATCCTTAGACTATCGTCAGATAGATTATACTCAACCTAGTGCCATTATTTTCGGGGCAGAAAAATGGGGAGTCACTGAAGAGGCGGCTCAGTTAGCCGATGAACATATTGTTATTCCCATGTTGGGAATGGTACAATCCCTCAATGTGTCTGTAGCTGCTGCAGTGATTTTATTTGAAGCGCAACGTCAACGGTTAGCAGCACAAACATATAATCATACTCGCCTAGATTCTAAGATATATAATCAAGTTTTATTTGAATGGGGTTATCCTGAAATAGCACGAGTTTACCGCCAACAAGGAAAATCTTATCCTACCTTGGGGGAGAATGGAGAAATAAAAGAAGGCTTTTATAAGTAGTTAAACATCAACTAACGATCCTATTTTAGGAACTATTAAGGAGGTAGGTAAACTGTCAAATCATACTGATAAAGTCAAAAAATTTTATCAAATAATAGTCTTAAACAAAACTAAAAACTAATATATAATTCAGTTGGCGTAAATTTGATACTAATTTTTCACCTAGTTGAATAATATTTAGATTTTTCTGTTTAGTTTTAACTCAGTCAACTTCTTTAGTTGTTCAGTTGTTAACAAGAAGTTTCTTCACTTCTAAACTATTTTGTTCTGAGCAGAATTCTATATAAATAATATGAACTGTCGCCAATTTGTCTCTTTTTGTTTTTTGCCATTCATTTTTAACTATTGTAAATAAGAATATAATTATCACTATTAATTTATAATAATGAAAGGTTGAGTTATATTTTTTTATAAAACTTTACCGATAATGCGTCTGTATTTAAATACTGACTGAATCAGTTTTAATAAGCATTTATCAGCTTTATTTGAAGGAATTTAGGCAGGCAGTCCCCCAGAAGTTTGAGGATAAAATAGTAGTGTAAATTTATTTTTTCGTTTAACTTTTTCCCGATTAAGAATATAATTGCTTGCCTGTAAATTCTGAGGGTATAAAGAGCTAGTAATTCCCTGTTTTGTTGTTTGTATTGATCCTTCTAAGATAACAATGTCTTCTAACTCTAGACTAGCCGATATTTTAGAAGCCTTAATCATCTCTACTAGGTGTCCTAGTAATCCAAACCCAGTTATATTCGTACATGCTGTCGCTTTAAATTCTAAAAAGATCTTTGCTGCTTGTTGATTTGATAGTAATATGGATTTGACAGCGTTATCGATCCATCTTCTTTTAGCTTGATAATTCATATCAGCTGCAAATAAAGTTCCCGTTCCAATTCCTTTAGTTAAAATCAGTTTATCTTCTGAATTTATCCCACTTTCCTTTAAAAAATTATTTGAAGAAATGAAACCATTACAGGATAATCCCAGTGCTAATTATAAGGATTCTATCGTATGACCACCAATTAAGGAAATCTGAGATTCATTTAAGATTCTAATAACTCCAGAAAGAAATTGATATAGGGTTTTTTCTAGTTTCTTTTCTAACCCATAAGGAAGAGTAACTATTGCTAAAACACTATGAGGAGTTGCGCCCATAGCAAAGATATCACTTAAACAAGTGATGAGCAGTAATTTGTCCAAATATAAAAAGATCGTTAATTATACTTGGAAAAAATCAACAGTTTGTACTAATAAATTTTGATTTTTTAAAATTATTATTGCTGCATCATCAGGATTATTTAGTCCAACTAAAATATTGTTATTTTGCTTGATTTCCAAGCGATTTAAAATTTTTTCTAAAATATAACTCCCTACTTTTAATCCACAGCCAGCACAATGCATCAAATTATTTGTTTTTAAATATAAACTATCAATGGTAGTGAGTCGTTTTTTATTCATTGAAGTAAATTTTTTAAATTGTTGCATAAATTGTCGATCAATATCATCTTTCCAATGCCATAAAATAGAAGATTTCCAGCCCAAATAACCCCAAGATACTATTGCTTTCTTATCTCCTGTTCCAATTAAATTTAAAAAATACTTTTTAAGTTGATAAGATAATAAAGGTTTTTCTAAAATAATTTTTTGTAAGTTTTTAAATAAAGGCTTTCTTTGTCAAACTGCAAAAACCCCCGCTTTAGGACAGGAAGTGTTTTGAATTGTAGCAATATCACCAGCTGCAAAAATATTAATATTGGAAATAGATTGTAAGTTATTATTAACTAATATAAATTCCCTATTATCAGTTTTTAATCCACAATCTGTTATCCAACTAGGTGCTGATGCTTGAGTTACCCAGAAAATAAAATCACAGTCAACAGCTAAACCTGTATCACAACAAACTTGATAACTATTAGAATTATTAGATGTTATTTTTATTACTTTTTTATTGAAAAATAGTTGTATTTATATTGTTTACAAGCTAAATTTTTAGCTTTTTTTAACCCAATAATTATGATTAATCAGTAAAGTTTTTTCTTGATTCAATAGATTAATTTTTATATTATATAAAGGCTGATTAAATTTTTTAAAAATTCTAATTAAACGACTATGTATATTTAAGGCTAATTCAACTCATCCTGAGCCTCAGCAACAATACCTATAGAATATTGTTGCTGAGGCTCATTAATAACTATTTTAATTAATGTATTCCAAACTGTTAAAAATCTGGAAATAGGTTTAACAATAATTGCATATTGAGAAGCACCAGAAATATTAACTGTTTCTGGAGTACTTCCAATATCAATAGATAGATAATTAAAGTATACTGGAGAATGATTAGCACAAATTACTTTGTTATTAATTAGATCTAAATTAATTGCTCTATCAAGATAAAGTTGAGCTTGAAAAAATCGAGCAAGACGACGCATATCAATATAAGTTTCATTAAAACTGTAAACACCAGCTACATGACCTGGTAACATTTTTGAATAAGGAGTGTGGGAGATATCTGTAATTAAAGTGAATCGTACTCCGGGAATTGGATTCGGTTTTGATTGCATCATTTTGTTTTATAGAAAACTTAATCTACAGAAAAAATTTTATTGGCTGTATTTATCCAAATAATCTCATTTTTTCCCTAAAAGACAATATCTAGTATTTATTAAATATCAAGTCAGTAAGTATAAATAATTATAAAATATAAACATAGTTTAAAAAGGTAAATTACTGGTTTCTAGCCTATATAAAAATTTAGATTATATAATTATAATAGGAGAAATTTTCAAAGTATAATCACAATATAAAAAAATTTTTAAAACTTAAATAAAAACAAAAATATTACACTTGAATCTGAGGAAATAAAAAGTAATAAAAATATTAAATTAAGCGATACTTTAAAAGTATTTTTTAGATAGAAAATTTAAATAAAAAAATAATTATAATTATCTCCAACAAGGAAAACAAAAAAACTTGTAATAATTAATAATTATCGAAATTTTCTTAAAAGGATATAAAATTCAAATTGACTTTTATTAAAAATAATTAAATTAAAAATATATAGATAAATTGTTTTTTGTCTATATATTGCAGTAAAATATACTTGTATAAAAGTCGAAATATAAAAATTAGTTTCTCATAGTTAAAAATACAAAAATACTAAATATAACAAAAATATATAAACTAAATCAAAGGTCTAATTGTAATTAGAGCAGTGATTAGACTAAAGAAGAATATTTTTTTATCAACTTATACTCCAGAAGTCAATTTAATAAAGGGAAAACAGTATATAATAGAAACTTATGAAATTGCTGTAAAGATATTTAAAAAAGCATATAATTTAAATGATATATTTAAACGAGATGATATAAGTAAAACTCTAATCATTTAAATATATATATATAAAATGATTTATTTTTTTGACGTTTATTTAAGTCTACTTAAATAAGTAGTTTTTTTATAAAAAGTTTTATAATAGTGAGTTATATTTTACATATAAATTATATAGTTCTTAAAAGAATTTTAGAAAGTCATTGTTTACAAAACATATTGTAATTTAATTTTAATATTGATGTTTTTACCAACTACCAGAATAGCTGACTCACCAAATTTAGGAGGACCGTTTTTAATTATTGGATTACTAGAAAATCCAAATTTTTCTGTAGGAATTCCCAGAAAATTACGATTGAGTTCACCATCTTCATTATGGTCTAAAAAAACTGCCACAGCATAGATTTTTGGAGGTAAATTATTGAATTTCACTCGCATAGGATTATCGGTGATTTTTATACATTCACTTTCAATTGCATCTTTCTTACTATCCGGAAAACCTCGACTACTTGAAAATAAACTGAAACAAAGCTGTCCGCGACGTTCTTCCAATCCAGCGATTTCAATTGTGAGATCACTCATTAAATTGGCATTCACAGAGCCGGAAATACCTAAAATTCCCACTAAAAATACTAAGCTAGCACTTATTTGAGATCTACACTTCATTATGGTTTCCTCTAAAAAAATATTTTTTATTTAATCTAAATACAATCGTTAATTATGACCTTCTAAGGAGTCGTCTAAGAGAGTAATTTTGTTGCAAAAGTTTATCTCGATTTTGGCATCAATAATCTCTTAGCTTAGAACCTCACTAAATATAACATTCTTGTCAAAATTATTAGTTTTTTATTAAATAAAAATAATTTCTCTATTACTAGAATTTTTAAAAATGGTAATTCACTTCTATTAACAGAGGTATATCATACACTATATAAATATTTTTACTGATCTAATAAAAATTGATTAAAAAGTTTTACTTAATCTTTTAATCAACTTAATAAAATAACATAATGCGTTTTTAGCAAAAGTAGTCAATTTTTAAATTAAACTAAATATATCAATATAACTAATATTTTATTCATTTTCTATACATATTTTTTGACTGTTTTTTTTAAAAAACAGTGAGAATGATAAGAAAAGTTATGATAAAATGTAGGCTTATAATAAGACATCTTATTTTATAAATTTGATTAACAGTATTTTTTTACATAGTCTGATCATATTTTTGTATGTTACAATCAACAGATATTTAACTTAAATTAATATAATTAATATAAGTTCTAAGAACTATTGGTTATATAGGATGTTAATGAAGATTGATTAAAAAAGATCTTTTATAAAATTTGATAACTGCCACGATTGAATTTTTTAAATAAACAGAATAATTTTTTCTTTTATAGAAAAAAATAAATGTAGTTAATTTGTTTAGTTCATGAATAATAATTTCTCTTCTGTATTAGCTGTAATAAAAAACAATAAGTAAAATTCATAATTATTACTTTATCAAACTTTGTTATTATCCTCAAAATTTGAATTTTATCACCTTTAAGAAGAAAAAACATCTTCAGCTATTAGTTAATATCTAATCAATTTCGGTATAGAATAGTTAAGCTAAGACTTTTTAAATAGCAGAAACTAATTACTAGTAGATAAAATCACAATTATTGTGGTGAACTAGTTGCCAACTAGCTTAACATTCTTCCTAAAATTAGAGATAATCAACATTCAACCTTATGTAGAGATATATAAAAGAAAACTCTCGGGAGTCTTGCCATGTTTCGACCCCAAGAGCTTTTGTCTTTCATTCTTACTCCTCACACATATTCGTCTTGACACAAGTTTCTTTTAAAAGTTCCTATAAAAATGACAGTTTTTGTATTGTTACTGTTGAATAAATAACATTCATAACCAAAACCGTTTTGTTCTGATCGCATTTAGCCATAATTAAACCTTGCCTTTTTACGTAAAACATAAATATTTATCAATCTGTTTATAATCGATAATCTATTCTGATGTCATAATTTAGATATGGCAATATAAATCTATGATTTGAAATTTCATAACAGTTATTATCCATGCACTACATCAACTAGTACTTCGATGATTATCATAATTACAGCTTTAAAAAGGAGAGTTGATAAAATAACGATTACATTGATTAATTAATGCTGATCGCAATCGTTCTGTCCTAACTTGGTCACGGAAGTGTAAACTTCTCTTTTATATAATTGCTCAAGCAAGCTTAATCAGTATTATCCGTAAATATCTTTATTTTATTAGTCATTGACACTATAGCTGGACTTGAACTAGAAGATTTTAAAATATTGCTGATGATAGTAATTTATTGTACTTTGCCCACAACTCCTAACCATCTTGATTCATATACCATCGTCAACGCTGTTGAACAATTACAACCTCTTAATACTAGTATTGAAATTTTACTTACTAACGTTGATGTGTAGATTGAAAATAGAAGAAGAGTAAAAAATTTTGGAGAATGCTTAATTTGTTCTATTTAAATAAAACTAATCTTCTTCTCTTGGTTGCTTTGCGAATAGTTTTTCAATAAGAAATTATCATTAAAAACTATTCCAACTCTTATTTTTAAATTTACTTAATGAGTTTATAAGATGATATTGTAAAACAATGTGCCTTAGTTTTTGTGTGACTTTGATGCAACTTAAAAGCTAAAAATTACTATTTTCATAAGTAAAGTTTACATTTCTGTTGGATCCAAAAAAATTTTATTTTTGTTTAACTAGTTCCTAAAAAACTGAGTATACTTTACTGAAATATCGATAAAAATAATTACTGTAATTTTTCTTTTAAACATTATTATTAATAATAAAAGTTCTACAAAGTAACTATAGTTGATTATATTAATAATTACACTATTACAACAGTGAAAAGACTTTAATATATAAAAAGATTTAAAGATTTAATATTCTGAACATAAACAAGTAATTAGTAACTAATTAACTTTTTTCTAATGGATAAAATTATCTTTTTTCTCTAAAAAAATAATGTCAAAGTCCTATGTCAACAAAATGACAATTTTGTTGACATAGGACTTTGACATTGCAAAATACTTCGGTAAGATCAGGACCGCATGTTAATATATGTAGCACCACACATTAAAAAATCTATTTATAGCTTAAAGCTGCTGCTTTTCCTTCTATCCCTAAATATTTGTCAAACTAGCGTTAATGTAGATTAATGTCCTTTCCAATTTGACAAACTAATCACCAATAATATAGTTTGGGCTATTAACACAATTCTTAAGTATCTGAAAATACGCATAAAAACGCATCCTAATTTTTTTAAACCCCGAGAAAAATACAATTTTGATAATTGTCTATAGGCAGAGGCTATGTCTAAAACTATTAAAATTTGTTGTAGAACTTAAATATCAACTATCTTGATAGTCTTGTTAGTTTTTTATTTGTATTAGCCACTGAGATTATTTATAATAATCAGTATCCTAGATTTTAGTATAAAGAATATATTTCCATATTAGACAGTAAAAACAAACGGAAAATTTAATAAAACCTAACTAAAATGTTTCTATACCTTCTCAAGGCGTTATCTCAGACTAAACAGCAAACACTCAGTTTACATCAATTACCTCAATTTTCTGTTTGTCTGAGATAAACTTATATTTATCCATTGGGAGGAGTATTTATTGAATCTTTATTGATATCTCCGCTTGTCTAGATTAATATAGACAAACTTTAAAACTGTATAGGAATCTTCTGTAGATCATTTTATTGATCATCTTAACAAAAACTCGTTATGCCTTCCTATTCTCAATAACTGGGATATGGTAAAAAAGTAGTTTAGTATCCATTGTGTTTGAGAGTAATTACAAAAATAATTTTTATAAAGAAAAAAAAGAGCAATCTAAATCCTTCGTTTTTTGTTTCTGCCGTTATAGTGTGCTAATTTTTAATAGTGAAAGGATATCAATGTGGGCAGACAGACAAAGATTAATTTCAGTGTTCCCATCACTTTAAATTAATAGTGTTTTTAGGTTATACTCTCTATACATGTTATGATAAGCGAGTAGGTCATAAAAACTAAGTTACAAAGCCTCTATAGTAGATTGCAGTTTTCGTTGAAGTTAAAAACTACAAATATTACCAAGTTGGATTGGGGAATTTAATTGAGTCCTTGTCAAATTAGCATGGCTAACTATTCTAAGCAAGAAGTCATCATTGCCGTGGTCGGTGATGTTCATGGTCAGTGGGAAGAGGATGATAATCTAGCCTTAGAAAATTTAGGAGTTGATCTTGTCCTCTTTGTTGGGGATTTTGGAAATGAGGCGGTTTCTATTGTTCGTTTAATTGCTGATCTTGAGCTTCCTAAAGCGGCTATTATGGGCAACCATGATGCTTGGTACACTGCTTCAGACTGGGGGCGCGAACAATGTCCTTATGATCGAACTAGAGAAGATTGGCTACAAGCACAACTCGATTTGTTAGGGACAACCCATGTAGGTTATACGAAGCTAGATTTTGTGGAATTAAACCTCTCAGTGGTGGGGAGTCGTCCCTACAGTTGGGGTGGATCTCAATGGAAAAACAAGACTTTTTTACGTGATCGTTACGGTGTCACTAGTTTTGCGGAGTCTACTGCTAGAATTGTCGCTGCAGCCAAACAAGCCACATACAATACTGTGATCCTTTTAGGACATAATGGACCAACAGGATTAGGAGAAGAACCTGAGGCAATCTGTGGACGCGATTGGAAACCCTTGGGGGGTGATCACGGTGACCCTGATCTGGCACAGGCTATCACTGAAGTTCGCGCTTTGGGTAAGCATATTCCCTTCGTGACCTTCGGACACATGCACCACCGATTACGGTATACAAATTCTCGACTAAGAATTCAAGTTGAACATAATTCAACAAAAACAATTTATTTGAATGCTGCCAGTGTTCCCCGCCACATAGAAAAAAATAAAGTTAAATTGCGCAATTTTTCATTAGTTTCTTTGAATCAGGGAGAAGTTAAAGAAATATCTTTGGTTTGGGTTGATCCTAATGGGATAATTGCCTCTCAAGATTGTTTGTATCGTTATCAAGATGCGATTGCCCCAGGTGCAGCCTTTCTAAAAAATACGCAACTTTCTTAACCAATCAACCAATCTTACCTATCTCTGGTATTCATGCGTAGAGCTTTTTACTGGGGATTCGTAAAGTCTTATTAATTATGTGTTAATTTAACAATTTTTGATAGAATGGAACTTGCTCATATTATTGGAGAGGTGGCAGAGTGGTCGAATGCGCCCGACTTGAAATCGGGTTTGGGTAAAACCAACGTGGGTTCGAATCCCACCCTCTCCGTTATAAGATTAATTGTTAAGAAGTTCTTGTCCCAACAAAAAGTTTTAAACTTGAGAAATCACTTTGAGCGATAGAAATTGACCAAAAGAGTAAATAATAGCTTATGGACGTTCTCTGTCTATTATGAAATCTCCATCTCTGTCCGTTAGAGAACTTTGCATGTTTTCTTTACTAGAAGTCCTTTTATTTTCAGGTTGTCCCTTCCTCTCCATATTTTTGAATTCCTCTATCGCATGATGGTAAATATGGCTTTAGAGTTTTGTATAGTTAATTCTCTCAACAGCAAAATTGCTAAAGTAGGTTGTTATTATGAAGTTATTTGATATCAACGTTTACCTTAATGATCGCATGAAAGTTCTTATCATTGGACAGCGAAGATTTAGACTGCTTAATACCGTTTGGGAAAAACCCTATCAAGTGGGAGTGGTAGAATGGGTCAATGGGTCGATGATAAACTTTCATCCAAAGATTTAAGGTCCCTAGCCTACGAAGTACACAACGGTTATTTAAAAAAATCGTACGCCTTTCAGTAAAATTGACAGATTAAAAGATTGAATTGTTTGAAGATTTGCCTGATATTCCTCTACAGTTATCCCACTGGGTCGCTAAAAATATTTACGGTGTAGCCACAGAACAACAAACCCCACTGAATATGTAAAATACTGCAACTCACTTAAAACTTGAATCAGAGATTCTAACCTATACCCGTAATTATTTAGCGGCTAGAACAGCTCTTAAGATGTACTAAACTAGTAAAAATACCTTAAAACTGAGCAATATCTATTTTTTTGAGCGTTAATACCTTATACCCCCCGAAAACCTTTAAAGTTTCTGTATAGGTGCTCAGTTCAGCTAGGGCTTCTTCAATAGCATTGAACTCTGAGTTGATCTCAAGATCGATAAAAAAGAGATATTCTCCCAGTGATCGTTTGGTAGGGCGCGATTCGATACGACTTAAATTAATTCCCCGTTTGGCAAATACCTCCAAAGGTCTAACCAGTGTGCCGGGGACATTATCAGAAACACTAAATCCTAAAGAAATCCGACTCCCTTCTATGGTAGTTGGCGTTAATTCCAATATCCAGAACCGAGTACAATTATCAGGATAATCATTAATATCATTGATCAAGATGGGAGAATTGTACAATTTAGCAGCACGGGGAGAGGCGATAGCCGCCGAGGTGGAATCGAGATTGATTTGATGTAGAGCTTCCGTGGTTGAATTTGTTGGAATTAAGGAGACAGAGGGTAAATTCTGCTCTAACCAATGTTGACATTGTGCTAAAGCTTGAGGATGGGAATAAACTGTTTTTAATCCTTTCAAGGATTTTCTTCTTGATAATAAAGCATGGGAGATGGGCAAGACTAACTCTTGTTGAATCTTGAGTTTGTCCAATTGCCAAAGGCTATCGAGAATAATGGCTACTGTGCCTTCTGTGGAGTTCTCCACCGGAACAACAGCCTGTTGAGTTTCCCCGTAGGCAACAGCGTATAAAGATTGAGCAATTGTCGGATAGGGACACATAAGAGATTTTTTTCCCTCTTTTTGCTCTAACCAACGCTGATAAGCCAAGGTAGCCGTTTCTGCATTAGTCCCCGTCGGACCTAGATGAGCAATGGAAATAACCATAGGTAATAAATTTGTAACCTGATTGATTATATCGAGATTTGGACCGCTATACTTAAGTAACTTAACTCAATCTAAAGTTCACGTGAGTATCAAGTTTTATTAGAAAAACTTTCATCAAAATTTTTCTAATAAAACTTGATTTTTTGTCAAATCAATTTCCTTAATTCTTTAAAAGAATAGACTAAAATTAAATAAAAAAATCTTTTAAATAAAAATTTTTAGGTAAATTAATTATCCATGGATGTTTATTTTAATGCTTTGGAGTCAGTCTTCAACAATGATGAATATACTTCAATTCCCTTGCATAATTATCTGCGACAACCTCAACGGTTAGTTGAGGCAATCACCAATCCAAAATTATATAGAACCCATTTATAAAGAACTCTTTAGGTTAAAGATATATCTCCTCCACTTTATGCAGCTTTATCATTTCCAACCCATAGTTGTTTTAAACGTTTGAGCTAAAATTCAATGCAAAGTATATTTAAGATCCAAAGAGTGCAAAATTTGGGGCATTGACGATATAAATGAATAATCGCTTTTCTTTGAAGCTTAGGGGGAAACCCATTCCAGAAAATCAGGAGGAAAAAATCTATCTGAAAAGCCAAGCTAATTTAGAAGTTATGGTAGTTTTACCTCCCTCATAATGATTGAGAAGTTAACCATTATAGGGAATGACTAGTAATAGACTCCTAAAAAGGATTCTACTAAGAATTAAATAATGCCCACTGAGTTAATTACTCAAAGATTACAGTGAGTTCACTAGTCGACATTCTTTATAGGGACTTACTTAAGAAAATTGACTTACTTCTTCTTTTAACTTTTTAGCATGTTTATATCAAGGCCTAAGCTTACTCCGTTAGAGCCTATTTATAAATAAACAAAGCATTGAACATTGGTGTAAAACGATTGAGCAAACAACTCATCGTAACCTACTAGTTAGAAGACTTTTATTTTTGGATTTACTTTATGAATACTTTTGTATAGTCATTAGTAGTAAATATTTAACAATTTCTTATTAGGCTTAAAAGAGCGATTACCTTTCCAGACAAGAGAGCCTATAGTTTATGAATCTCTTCAAACATTAAGAGCTTGTTCAAGACAACCTTTTGGGTTGCGTAACAATATAAATCTTTTTTAAAAACACTTGCCCCCAGACAACTATTGCTAGCACAAAAGTTTATTTTTTTTGCAATCATTATAGATTTTTTAGATTTAGAATACTAAATTAGTAGCCGATGACCTCCAAAACTCTTATTTTAAATGTATTCTATCATTTAGAAAAACTTAAATAAGTCAAGTTTTCTAAAGCTTGAAAATTTTATAAAACAGGATTTTCAGCTTTGGTTTATCGTGATTTCATCATAGCCAAGGTATAGTACTTGCTGTCTTTAACTATTATTTTCTTTTAAGACGTACTTGAAATAGGAAATACTATCATATGGCTAAATAGTGCTCTGTATCCCACTTCATCGGTTTCCGCAGCAACTAAACGTCCGTGAGGACAATAAATCCAGATTAATCTTTATACAACATGAGCTGACGTAATTTTTATCACACATAAAAAGGGATAATTTAACTTTTTCCCTTCTTATGTATCTATTTGGATTCAAGGATAATTCTTAAGCTTCTTTGGCGGAAGAACGACGACGACGACGACGAATCACAGGGCGTTCGGAGTCACTTTCGAGGAGTTTTGTTGATGCTGCTTTATCATCTGTCTTCTCGTCATTATTAGAAAACTCAGACACCTCAAGGGGAATGGATTGAGGTATAACAAATGATGTGTCTCCACAAGGAATCTCTGGTTCCTCTTTTACCTCTTGTATTTCTGGTTCCTCTCTTATTTCTTGTGTGTTCGACATATTTACTGAATGTTCAGGGAACTTAACAGATACTAATACAGATTTAGGGTCTTTAAACTCACGATTAAGACGCACTAGAGGAGAAACTCCCATTAAGGCATATAGATTTTGTTCCAAAGGGGTCATTTCCACAGATACCTTTTCCATCGGTATTTCTTCTCGGCGTAAATGCCTATGTCCTCGTTCTTTCCTAGGTTCAGCCTCTGTTTCTCCTAAATAGTCACTCTCTTTTACCACAATACTGGGAATCACTTTAGTCGTCGACTCATCCTTCAACTGAGGTTGAGATTGACGGCGACGACGACGACGAGTGGCATTGGAGGCATTACCCTGTTCTTGATAGCTCGGATGGTGAAGTAATTCTAATTGATTAGGGAACTGATGTATTTCATCTTCAAGACTAGATTCTCTAAGAACTTCAGGCTTTTCTACAGATTTTTCTACTGGTTTCACAACAAGGGAGGTGGAAACCACAGCAAACGTTTCTAACGGAATCAATTCGGATTGTCCTGGAAGGTGAACCATATGTCCTAAACCACCACAACTGGGACAGGGTTGACCAAATAATTCGTAAATGTTTTTACCTTGACGTTTCCGAGTCAATTCAACTAAACCTAATTCCGAAAGTTGTGCAATTTGGGGTCTAGCTTTATCAGATTTGAGGGCTTTGTTGAAATGTTCTAATAACTTAAGTTGATCGCGCCGTGAGTCCATATCGATAAA
This sequence comes from cyanobacterium endosymbiont of Rhopalodia gibberula, assembly GCF_003574135.1. GTDB lineage: Bacteria > Cyanobacteriota > Cyanobacteriia > Cyanobacteriales > Microcystaceae > Rippkaea. The sequence continues at coordinate 1,401,730 of NZ_AP018341.1, forward strand.
ATCTACAATGATTACCCCTCCAATATTACGTAGACGCAATTGACGGGCAATTTCTGTAGCTGCTTCACTATTAGTCCACAGAACCGTTTCTCTAGCTGTTGCTGAACGTGTAAATGAACCAGAGTTAACATCAACAACTGTTAAAGCTTCAGTGGGTTCAATGATGACGTAACCACCAGAAGGTAAGTCAACCCTTGGTTTGAGCGCTTCTCGAATCGCGGCATTGACGCGAAAATAATCTAAAACTCCAAGATGTTCGCGGTGATGATCAATCAACACTCCTTCAGGAGAACGGCCACCACTCCAGTTCATTAAGTGCTGTTTGACTCGTTTTACCCCTGCTTGGGAATCTACAACAATGCGGTTTACCTCTGCACTATACATGTCTCGTAACACCCGTTGAATAAAATCGTCATCACGGTTGAGTAGAGAAGGAGGACGAGTTGAAGTAGCCTGAACTTGAATAGATTCCCATTGTCGCTGTAGAAACTCTAAGTCCTCCATAATTGCTTCTTCAGCTTTCCCCTCAGCTTCTGTCCGAACCAGTAACCCCATTCCTGCGGGCTTAATTAAAATAGCTAAAGCACGTAAGCGACTACGTTCATCATCATTTTTAATTCTTCTAGAAAGGTTAACCCCTCGACCATAAGGCATCAAGACTAAGTACCGGCCTGGCAATGTAATATTCCCTGTGAGTCGTGGACCTTTATTTCCCGTGGGTTCTTTCATCACCTGAACCAACACCTTTTGTTGAGGAGTCAACAACTCTGTAATGGCTCCCGCACTTCTTTTTAAGCGAAGAGGACCTAAATCTGTGACATGAATAAACCCATTGCGTTCTGCATCCCCAATATTGACAAATGCTGCGTCAATGCCTGGAATTACATTTTCGACTACTCCTAAATAAATATCGCTAACTTGTTGGTTGCCAGTGGCAACCACTAGCTCTTGAATTTGATCTTCCCAGAAAACAGCAGCAATGTGGTGTTGCTCTGCGATAACAATTTGCTTTGGCATGCAATTCCCTCAAACTTTTGTAGCCGACTAGAACACCTTATATAAGTCGAGTGCCTGTCGATATAGATTAGTCAAAAAACTGTCTAAATTTAGTCGCAATTGACTTTAAGCCAATGAAGAATCGAAGAAAATTATACTCACCCTTATTTTTCACCCGAACGTCGGCTATCTAATTAAGCTGACGTAAGTAATCTCGTCTGAGGAGGTTGCTCGTTTTCTGGATGTATCTCTACCAATCTTAAAACGAGAATTGTAATTCGATATTTAGCGGACCCCTCTTTGAACAAACTTGTCAGCACCAACATTTATTGCATGTGAGACGCTTCCTAGGTGAATTGAGTTGATGATAGAACCAACAAGAAACACTTTAACTGTTTCTAACAGTGAACTAACTAATGGTTACAGTCAACTAAACGGTTAAGTTCTATTTGTATTAAATTACTTCAGCTGGTTGAGTGATTTCGGTTTCGTTGGACATTAATCATTAAGGACAATCTACATGAATACTAGATTATTTTAACCTAATTAAAACCTAGTTGAAAACCTAAAGCCATATCATTAGCTCACTTTTAGTTTTTGGATAACGCTAATGTTACCCGATTGTTTCTATTTACATTTTCAGGTTGAGCAACTGGTGTTAATCATATTTCTTAGAATCCTATGCGTTTAGAAGTCAGATGTAACTCTATTTAATCACCCTAAGTAGACTCGTTTCCAGTTATAAGCATCATCTTAACATAGATATGTCCGTCATTTATTTTTCTTATGTAGACTTGAAAGCTAATGTTCAAAGCATATCGTATAAACCTTTCTGAACTATTACAAGAGAAACTTGTCCCAAATCCGGTTGTAAAAACTCACTTCAACTTGAAGAAAGGAAGAAGGCAGAAAGGGAAAGGAACAAAGATTTGAGAAGGTAAGAGAAAAAGGGGGATATGAAAACCAGATCATGATGTCATAGGTTGATACAAAGTAAGAGTGTAGACTGAGGGTGAAGAGGTTAAAGAGAAAATCTTCGCCGAACTTTGACTCAATAACAATAATATGCCGAAAAAATTTATTTTTTTCCTTTTCCCAACCAAAAGTTAAAACTATTCAGTAAGGGAAAAATTTCTTGCACCGAGTCTGTAGAATCTATTTATTGTTAAAAATTACGAATAAAGGACTCTTTATTTTAAATAAACAAACCGTGGATTCAACAGAAGTAAGTCATCGGTATCGTTACAATTAATGTAATAGTCCTAATTTTAGTTTGGGTAGTTGTGCTCTCAATTCCTCGACCCTTCTCTAACATTTCTAATATGAACAGAAATGTCTAAACTGATAAAAGAGCTCCAAGTAGGTTAAGGTTTGTCCATTCTGGCTCTCTAAAAGTTGAAAATAGATTTCTAATCTACCACTGGACGCCCCACTAGTTAAGAATAGGTTAGTGATATTAGATTTAGTAAAAAAACATTATTGATAGTAGTATTCACTGTATCGATTTTTTAGATAAAAGTCACATTTTCTGTGGTTAAGTTTGTTGATAATAGTCTTTTTTATACTTTTTTTTGATCAAGATTAAACTATCTATAAAAAAATATTGGCAGTTAAAACTACCAAGTCTAGGAAGTTGAATAGATATGAGTGTTTGGGAATTGCAAGTAGTTCAGCTTAGGCTAGAGTCGTTATAAACATAAATGGTTTAACATAGCTTTGTACTCTATCTAGAAGTTTTGACTCTTTAATTGGATGTATTAAGGTGAAATTTAAAAGATATTTACTTTTATGTATTTAAATTCTACTTAACTTGTCATGTGCGACCAAATACTTAAAGAGGAGAGAACTATAAGCAGATTTTAACTTTTTATTTTTTTGAGCAGACTAATAGTTAGTCTACTTTTCTTTGTTAAGAAAGTAAGAATCATATACATCTTTTGTCCCTAGCATAACTCCACTGTTTTAGTGACGATTAAAATATGTTTTTTTATTAACTAAACATTGCGTTATGTTTAAAAATTCTGATACGCTTATTCCTTGTGTATAGTCTTTCATGTTCTTTTTTTTATGAGCTTTAATTGAGGTAGCACTTCTTCCAATATGTTAAACTCTAATACATTGCTATTGTTAGTTCATTCCTAAAAAATGTAGAGAAAAATGTCATGATTCGGCAATATCTACGCATTTTTGTTAAAAATTTAAATACTCAAAGTTCTTGATATTCTGATATTTTTTAGATTTTTTCTACTAATTGTTCTTTGTTCTCGATTCCTAACTATCAGTTTACTATCCTAAATTGACTAGCATCGTATATAACCAAAACTATGACCAAAGTGACTATAAACAATAACTCTTTGCTTATTGGGGGAGGACTGCTCCCGTTTCATAAAATTCGGACTGATCAAATAGTTCTGTCCATAACTGAATTACTTGACAACTTAGATTCCCAATTAACTAACTTAGAAACTAATGTAATTCCTACTTGGAAAGGATTGGTAGAACCTTTAACAGAAATTGAAGAACGGTTGAAGTGGAGTTGGGGAATTGTCGAGCATTTAATATTCAGTTAAAAATAATCACGAATTGCGGAAGGCTTATGAACAATCTCAACCTTATGTTGTTCACTTTACCAACAAAATTAATCAAAGTAGGTTCTTGTATAAAGCGTTTAAAGCCCTGCAAAATAGTGAGAGATGGAATACCCTAGGATCTGCCCAGAAGCGTATTGTTGAGACAGCTATCCGTGAAGCAGAACTCGCTGGGGTAGGGTTAGACGAAGAAGACCGGGAACGATTTAATCAAATTCAATTAGAATTGGCAGAACTTTCTACTAAGTTTTATAATAATGTTTTTGATGCAACTAAAGCATTCAGACTGAAATTAAAAACAAGACAAGAAGTTGATGGCTTACCCACTAGCTTACTAAGTTTAGCTGCTCAGACGGCTCGATCTGAAGGTGAAGAAAATGCTACCCCAGAGGCAGGACCTTGGGTTATTACACTTGATTATCCTAGTTATGTCCCTTTTTAAAAAAAAAGTAGCCAACGAGACTTACGAGAAAAAGTTTATAAAGCGTTTTTAACTCGCGCTTCTCGAGGAAATTTAGATAACAATCCCTTAATAGAACGGATTTTAAAATTACGCAAAAAAAAAGCTCAGCTATTAGGTTACAACACTTATGCTGAAGTCAGTTTATCCCGTAAAATGGCTCCAGATGTAGAAACGGTTGAAAAACTTTTTGAAGAATTACGTAGAGTTAGTTATGAAGCGGCGGTTCAGGACTTACAAACTTTAAAAACTTTCGCTCAAACTGATGACTTAAAACACTGGAATATTAGTTTTTGGGCAGAAAAACAACGTGAAATGAAGTTTAATTTTACTTCTGAAGACTTGCGCCCTTATTTTTCTTTACCTTAAGTATTAGACGGCTTATTTGCTTTGGCGCGACGCCTATTCGGGGTTACCATAACTCCTGCTGATGGTCAAGCCTCTGTATGGCACAACGAGGTTCGTTATTTTCAGGTTAGCAATGAATCAGGAGAGACGATTGCCTATTTTTATCTCGACCTCTATAGTCGTCCACGAGAAAAACGGGAAGGGGCCTGGATGAATGATTGTATCAGCCGGGCAAAAATCAAAACAGACGGAAGATTTTATACTAGTTTACCTGTCGCTTATCTTATCTGTAATCAAACCCCCCCTGTGAGGGAAAAACCTAGTTTAATGACCTTTGATGAAGTCACTATTTTGTTCCATGAATTTGGTCATGGACTTCAACATATGTTAACTCAAGTAGATTATCCAGGGGCATCAGGAATTAATAATATTGAATAGGATGTAGTGGAATTACCTAGTCAATTTATGGAAAATTGGTGTTATGATCGCCACACTTTATTTAGCCTAGCTAAACATTATAAAACAGGAGAAACTTTACCTGAACATTACTACGAAGAATTAGTATCTGCACGTAATTATATGAGTGGTTTATCCATGTTAAGTCAGTTACAATTTAGTTTTTTAGACTTAGAATTACACTATCGTTATAATCCCAATGAAAAAGAAACTCCCTCTCAAATTCGCGATAAAATTTCTCAAAAAACAATGATTATGGACCCATTGCCAGAAGATTTATTTTTATGTACTTTTTGTCATATCTTTTCAAGAATCTATGCAGCTTGGTACTACAGTTATAAATGGGCAGAAGTATTAAGTGCAGACACTTTTGCTGCTTTTTAAGAAGTAGGTTTAGAAAATGATAAAGCCATTATGAAAGTAGATCAAAAATTTCGGGACACGGTATTAGCGTTGGGAGGAAGCATTCAGCAAATAAAAGTATTTAAAACTTTTCGAGGACGAGAACCTAAAACTGAATATTTACTAATATATCGTGGTTTACTACCGTATTTTTAATATTAAAAATTTTGTTTTGTTTATTAAAGTTATTTATCCTCAACCACTTAAGAATCAACAACTATTTACTCCAGAGTTAGGATAACTCCATTATTTAAAATAATTTCTGAAAGCTTGCTGTTCTTAAGCGTGAGTTTGACAGAAACTTATGGAGAGAAAAAAACAATAGATTTACACCAAAAATAGTATTTATTGAAATAAAGTGCCATGAATATAAAATGTAGTCTTGACCTTACTGAAGTATTTTGCGATCTAGACCGCTTTTTAAAAATTTGAACAGCATTGCTATTATGTTCCTTAATTAACAAATTGACAGCTTATTTTGGAGAAAAAAATGTAATTTTCGTAGGAACTTGCTCATGTTTTTTATTTCAAGTTAGAAAATTTTGATAATTACAAATAAATTTAACTTAAGATAGAATACCCTATTTTTGTTTTACCTTTGACTGTATTATTTATACTTAATCAAGCGAAAGTGTATTTAAAGTAGGAGCTTGCTTCCTAAAACTATTTAGTTTTTTAAAAGTTTATTTATAGTTAGTTTTATTTAAATAGGCTAAAGTGAATGAATTTAAAATGTCAGTTTATTTTGTGATAGATGTAGTTATTTCTACTTCTTAGAAGTAAACAATTAAGTAATTCAGTTATTTTGAAAACAAAAACAAGTAAGTAAGTTTCAATCAGTGCAGAACAGAAAAGTTTGTTTCAAGAACAATTGCTATATATTAGTCTAACTACAAAAATTAGCTAGCACAATCAGTGTAGTAAGAACTGTCAAAGTTTACTCACGATTTAAAAATTTTCTTCGGAATGAAAAGAAGAGTAGAAATATTGTTTTTTTGAAAAAATGAAAAGTAGAAAAAATTAGAAGTTTAGCAAATTCATTAGAAAATAGATGCAAAATTATTTTTTTAAGTTTGTTTAGACTTACTTAACTTATGTTGTCTGTGGAGAAGTCTGTAGTGGTTTAAATTAATTGGGTAACTATTAGTATTTTAGAACTAAGAGTTCGTCACAACGCTGTCTGCCTCCAACTACCTTCCCAGAAATTTCTCAGTGCAGAGTGGATATGGAAAAGTCAAAACTTTATCTTATGATCAAAATCGGGGATTTGGGGGTTTGGTTCCTGGATGTTGTGTCTCAACTCCACAGCTTTTATTCAAGGTATTTTTTGTAGAGCACACCTTGCTAGCAATAACTTAGCTATTAACTATCTATATATAAGTTATTCTCAAGTGGACGTCATTCCTACTATTCCTTCCCGAGTAAATTATTCTAATGTGGGGATATTTATTATGATATCCGAAAGAATTTTTTTAGGGGTTGACAAATATTAGTCGATTTAGTTATATTTATAGACGGTTTAGAAAATGGGACTGTAGTTCAACTGGTTAGAGCACCGCCCTGTCACGGCGGAAGTTGCGGGTTCGAGCCCCGTCAGTCCCGTATAAACAAAACTTACTTAAAAAAAACTGTCTGTTCGTGGACGTTTCTTTGTTGTCTCTAGGTATATAGTTGAAGTGTGAGTGCTTCCTGACAAATTGCGCAAATGTATAGCGTAGGCTTTCTTAGTTCAAAATTAAGATTTTACTGCTTCACCAGTCTTTCCTAGATAGAAAATGTTGTCATTTATTTGCCCTCGTTCAGATACTTTACTAGGTCAGCATTAAAGATTGTTCATTGACTATAATGTATATATATCATTTTTAACTACCAAAAAAACTGTTTCGGACTTCTTAAGATTATTGATTATCTGGCACAACTTAGAAACACTCGTTCCCACTGGCTAGAGCGGCGGATTTTGCACCTCAATTTTAGCTTGTTTCTGGGAGTTGATTGACTTGTTCTATGTAAGTTTTCTTAACTTCATCGTTAAGCTCTTACTCTGCTCCGATTTCAAAGTTAAAATATTTCGGATACTCTTCTACAATTTAATACATTTAGTTTATTTTATAGCGAGAGGTTGACCGGATGGGAGCTAACTTTGTTTAAGTCTTGATTATCTTTACTGAATAAAGTCGCACGACATCGTTTCCAAAATACTTTTCAATACTTTGACTTTTATGAATTAATTTTAACAAATGATTGTCCAATTTTTTATTGATATCTACAAAATTTTAGTAACAACTATTTATAAAATAAAATTTTTATTCTATCAAGAAAAATAATGGTTCCTTAAAAAGAAGCCTAACTATATTCATGTAGCATAATTTGGACAGAGACATCAAGTTAAAACTTCTGAGAATTTTAGTCAAAAATAATCCTATTTATCGAGGAAACTCATCTTCTTTTTTATCTATTATATTTATAATTATAGAAAAACTAATATTACCCAAAATTACTAATAAATCAACTTAAATTTATTTTCTTAAAAAGTTCTCCAATAATTATATTATCAATACCTAAAGCTTAACCTAATCAGGTTAATTATTAATTTAAATATTTTGAGTAAATAAACAGTTTGATAAGTTTTCCTTAGTCAGAAATAATTCACATTGTCATAAGTAAATTTTAAAATCTTTTAGATAAACAATTACAGCCTGAATATCGTGATTTAGCAAAACATACAAGAGTAGAGGTGTAAGTGATACTCAGCCATTGATTTGCTCATAAGAGCTACGACTACTTTTTTTTATTCTACCAGTTTTCTACTTTTTATTTTTAGTAAAATATTTATATTTTCAGATAGCTTATATTTAAGTTTATCTATCAATACATAATTTCTAGTACATAGGATAGTCAATTGGATTCTATCTCAGAAACCTAAAATCTTTTTCTAAAAAACGTAGGATTTTTATCTCCTCATAGCAACATAATTTCCTATGTTTATCAAATAAATTTACCCACTGATTCTGTCCGCTAACTAACTTTATTATCTGATGCTGTACTCAATAGTGTCACAAGGATAGAAGTTACTACTAACTTATCAATAAATTTTAGCTTCGCAGCTATTGACCATAACGACACCTACAAAAAAACTGACGCTACTTAGACTGCCTTAGTATCCAGTGATTTTGTTCGATCAAACAAAATACTCCTCCAGTTTTCAACTCTTTAATCATTCTTAGTTCAGAAGTGACTTTAGCTTTTATTTAGAACTTCTAAGGGTAAATCAACAGAAGCTAAATTTGATAGGAAAAACAACTAAATTTACAAAAATAAATATTATTAATATTCACCTCTATATATTTAATATTTCTTTAACAAGAAAGCATAATTTTCACTACTTTAAAAAAATAAATTGTCTGTACTTCTAAGAGGTAAAAATTATATAATATATCTATATTTTCAAAAAAAAGTCAACCTGTTGATACAATGCATCTGGAGTCAAAGAATTATCTAAAACAACATCAGCTAAAGTAATTTTTTTTTCTAAAGATATTTGACTTTTTATTCTTTTTATAGCCTGTTTTTTAGTCATTTTATTGTTCTTTATGAGTCTCTTAATTTGTTTATCGTAAGAACAGTAGACAACCCAAATTTCTGTTACCAAACTAGTTAATTCAGCTTCAAAAAGTAGAGGAATAGATAAAATAATTATTGAAGATTTTAATCGACTTATTTCTTTTTCAAATTTATTTCTAATAAAAGGATGGATTTTGCTTTCTAACCATTGTCTTTCTTCTGAATTATTGAAAATAATATCTCCTAATATCTGACGATTTAATTGTCCATCGGGTAACTTAATCAATTGTCCATAGCGAATAAAAATTTCTTGCAAGGTTGGGGAATTTGGTTGGACAGCTTCTCTAGCATAAATGTCAGCATCTAAAATAGGAATTTTATAAATCTTATTAATGTAATTAGAAACTGTAGTTTTTCCGGTGGCAATTCCTCCGGTTAATCCAATAATTCTTTGTGACTTCGTACTCATTTTTTATCCCTATATCTTTAGCAGGTTTAATGTTACAGTCAAGTCTATCTTGTATCTTTCTGGTATAAATCTCAGCTATCCTAGAGAAAAGGAGTATTGGTAAGAAAAAATTTATGAATTTATCAATCTGCCCTAAATGTGAGGGGAATTTAGAAAAAGTTATCTATGAAGAGACCGAAGTGGAGCGATGTTGCAAATGTCGGGGAATTTGGTTTGACTCTTTAGAAGCTGAACAGCTAAAAAATCTCAAAGGTTCTGAGACTATAGACCTAGGAAATTTTCAAGAGGAGAGTCCATCAAAATCATTACAAAAAAAAGTGAATTGTCCTCGATGTCAAGTCCCAATGCTCAAAATATTTGATTTTGACGAATATCCCCTTTGGTATGAAACTTGTTTAGAATGCCATGGTCTTTGGTTTGATGCAGGGGAGTTTCAACAATTTAAACAGAATTTTCAGCAAAAAGGATACCTAGCTCGAGCTATGAAAATCCTACGTTTAAAAAAAAATGCGTTACCATAGAGAATGGGGAAGCAATATCTTGCAGCACTGAAGTAGTAGCGTTTGCTGCTAGCCTTGAACAGGGCTCAACAGGCTGTTGGCAATTCCGAGCGGTTTAGATTAGTTATGTCCCAACGTCCCATTTACCTAGACTGTCATGCCACAACTCCCATGGATGAGCGAGTACTAGAGGCGATGATGCCTTATTTTACTCAATATTTCGGTAACTCTTCAAGTGCCTCTCATATTTATGGATGGGAAAGCGAAGCGGCTGTTAAGAAGGCTAGAAAGACCCTAGCGGACGCCATCAATTGTCGTCCCGAAGCAATTATTTTTACCAGTGGTGCAACAGAAGCTAACAATTTAGCAATCAAAGGAATTGCTGAAGCTTATTTCAATAAAGGACAACACATCATTACCGTTCAAACTGAGCATAGAGCAGTGTTGGATCCATGCCATTATTTGGAAACACTAGGGTTTGAAGTCACCTTTCTACCTGTTCAAAAGAACGGATTAATCGATTTAGATGAATTAGAAAAAGCCATTCGTCCTGAGACAATTTTACTGTCAGTCATGGCGGCTAATAATGAGATTGGGGTAATTCAACCTTTAGCAGAAATTGGACAAATTTGTCATGCTCATCAAGTTTTGTTCCATAGCGATGCAGCACAGGCAATCGGAAAAATTCCTTTAGATGTCCAAACGATGAACTTAGATGTTATGTCTTTAACTGCCCACAAAGTTTATGGACCCAAAGGCATTGGGGCATTATATGTCCGCAGTCGTAATCCTAGAGTGCGCTTGGCTGCCCAGTTGCACGGAGGTGGACAGGAAAAAGGAGTACGATCAGGAACCCTCTACACTCCCCAAATTGTAGGGTTTGCTAAAGCTGTGGAATTGGGATTAGAAGAGATAGAGTCTGAGGGAAAACGTCAAAGTCAATTGCGCAATCACCTTTGGCATCGATTAAGTCAACTAGACGGTGTTCATCTTAATGGTCATCCCACTCAACGGTTACCAGGTAACCTTAACATTAGCGTTGAAAAGGTTGATGGAGCTGCCTTATTACTAGGATTACAGTCAATAGTAGCAGTATCTTCAGGGTCTGCCTGTTCTTCGATGGGAACAACTCCTTCTCATGTTCTTCTAGCTTTAGGACACAAGGATTCCCTAGCTTATGCTTCCTTGCGCTTTGGACTAGGGCGATTTACCACCACGCAAGATATTAAGCAGGTGAGTAAATCAACAATGAATATCATTAAGTCTTTACGTCAAACCACTATTTGACCATAATGTTCGGTAACAAATAGATGCGGTGTACTAGCTTACCTAATTTACCTGATTAAATCAATGTTACACTAAACCTAATAATGCCTCTTCAAAAGAAACGGTTTTGGTTGATTTATCCTTGTTGAAGACCTATTAGTTAAAGTCTTTGTTAAAGTTACAGTACGGCATAAGTTTTCAGTAAAACCAATGATTAAGATGAGCTAGTGACTGAACAATTACTAAACTTACTGGAGAAAGAAATAGAAGATCTTAATCCCTTATCACAAAAAGAATTTAATTATAGTCCTTATCTCAGAACTTTTTTAAGATAAGCATGGCTGATTGCCGAAGCAATTAGTCTAATCACTTTTGCCAGTTTGATTATCAGCGCAGGATCCCTATACTTACGTAGGGAATTTCTACTGACTCGTTGAGCCTATTACTTCTAGTGTTAAACTCACTGACTCTAGTACCTTAGCATGGACAGAAGAAGTTCCTGATGAAAGATTATTTGGTTTAGACTATCCAACAAATCTGGTATTTTTAACTAGTCAAGAAATGACTCATAAAATTGCCGAAAATGTTTATAAAAAAAAATATCTTGAGTAATTGCTGCCATTTAGGAATATGTAAGAGAAAATTTTGTCGTTGAACGCGTTAATATCGGGACAAGAAAAAACAATAATGCTAATATTATTGCTGTTTTTTATAAGGTATAAAATTTTGAAAAAAGTTAAAATCCTATTATCTGTCACTGCTAAAGATTTTGTTAATTGTAGTAAAAAAAACTAAAAACTAATATTAAGATATGGTAAAGTTCAGTGATAAATAACTACCTGATTTATAAGAACAACTGAAAAAATTCAAGCCAAATAGAAAGAACTACAATAAACATATAGATTAATTAATCTACTTTCCAATAATAGTAAAATTTTAAGCTAAATTATTAGTTTAATATAAAAGATTCTTCCGGCTAAAAATAAACTTAAATATTTTGGGACAACTAAGAAAAACTTGCAGAATTAACTTGATATAACCTCTAATTAATTTTAGACAGTATCAACTCTTAGTCAGGACAAAAAAAGGATAGAACTGATGGATTAAATATAGGAACTTAAATTAAAAATTGCTATTTGCAAAAATTGTTAAATAACACTGCTCAATAAATTCTGACTAACAATTTCTTGTCTGTCTCCCCTAACCTGACAGCTTTTGAGTATTTAAATAAAGTTAAATTAGATTTAATTCAACAATTAGTAGAAACTAGTGACTAAATAGAGGCATTAGAAAATTAACTGCAGTCTTTAGCTATAGAAAAGCAAGTTTAGAAAAATAAGTCCAACACTATCCTGCTTTAATTAAAGAATATAGTGATACTGAATGTCAAATTAAGCTAACTGAAGAACTGCTGAATAAACTACTTTTTGAATGCAAAACTATTAAAGTTAAATTAGCAAAAATATTCCTTTAAAACTAACTTTTAAACCTCAAATTCCTGCCGATGCTGAAGAAGAATACATTAGTGATCCACCAGATCGGAAAAAAAGCTTCTCGCTGGTCTAGTTGGAGTACTTTTGTTAGGAATAGAAAGATCAATTCTACGGGAAAAACTCAACAATATTTTATTTTTTGCTAATGACGTTACTTATTTACTTCCAATCCCCTTACTAGCTGATATTCACAAAGATGGCTAATTAGCTAGACTGTTTAATTTCATAATTTGTGATAATATTTACTTTCTGAATAATTCAGATGTTAAATTGATAAAAGTAAGAATTGATCGTATTGTAATGGTAGTACAGACTAATAAAACATCGATATTTTCAGTGAAAAAACGATTAAAGAAATTAGGTCTTTGAGACTACCGTTATTAGGAACTGTTACCAATCAAGTTTATTAACTATTTAATGATTAGGACCTAGCTAACTTAGCTTACTAATATCCGCATCTCAAAACCACTTTATTTTTTTGTAGAAACGCTGCGTTTAATCTCTTGACAAAAAAGGGATGACGACAAGCTCTTGAACCTCTTGTCATACAAAAGGTTTATTAATATTCTACTTCTACGTCAATCTAGATGATCAACAATTCAATCATCCTCAACGCGTCGGTTTATTCTTTCTCCACGGGAATTTTTATCCTTTACTACTTCGTGTAAATTCTCCCAACGAATACTGACTGGTTTAGGGATTTTGGGTAAAGAAATAGGGGGAGCATTTTTTCTTAAAACGTTGATAGCTCCTTTATATTGGGGGTCAGCATGAGTTCCCATTAAAGATGGATCATTTCTAAGTTGTATATGTTGCTCCATGCTTAAGTCTAGATAAATATCGGGGTTAATCCCTTTTTGATTAATATCTTTCCCACTGGGGGGATAATATCGAGCAATGGTAACTGCTAACCCAGACCCATCTGATAAGGAGTGAACTGACTGTACAGTTCCTTTGCCATAAGTGGTAGTTCCTACTACTGTTGCTCGTCCATTTTCTTTCAACGCTCCTGCTAAAATTTCACTAGCACTGGCTGAACCCTCATCGACCAACACTACTAAAGGCAGATCTGTTAATGAGGTTCCATTAGCTGAAAAATGGCGATCACCACCACGACGATCAACTGTCATAACAATTTCCCCTTTTTTGAGCCAAAGACGAGCAATATCTATACTAGCGAGCAGTAATCCTCCTGGATTTCCTCGTAAATCTAAAATATAACCGGATACTTCTTTATTCCCTAAATCTTTTATGGCGTTTCTCATTTGCTCAGCGGCATGGGAACTAAACTCGTCAAGGCGAATATAACCGACGCGAAGTTGAGCTTCTTGTTTAAGGTTATAGCTTACAGAAGCAATTTCAATCTGTGATCGTGTTAAAGTGACTTGAAACACCCCTTTATTCTCGCGGGACAATTGTAGACTAACATCAGTACCTAATTCTCCTTGAACTGCATTTCTAGCTTGTTCAAGAGTCATTAGCGCTGTTGGCTTGCCATTGATGCGAATAATACGATCACCTCTTTTAATACCTGCTTTAGCAGCTGGTGAACTTTTAACTGCTTCTACCACGTACAATTGGCTAGTGCGCTTGTCAAATGTTAGCCTAATCCCCACACCGGATAATTCTCCAGAGGTCTGACTAGTAAGGGTAGCAAAATTATCAGGGGTCAAAAAACGAGTATAAGGATCACCTAACCATTTTAAGGCTTTTTGAATGGCTTTGTATGCTTGTTTATGATTAGCATAATCTCGGTTGAGCAATTCTTGACGCTTTTCCTTCCATTCAACTCGGTTGAATTCTTTGTCCACAAACTCATTGTTAACAATTTGCCACATTTCATCGATAACCACCTTAGGATTATCTTCTAAGATGGTTATCGATGATTTAGGAGAACTTAACGCAGGGGTAGCCAGAGACTGGAGAGTCACAGCTGCGATCATCCCTCCCCAGAGACAAATTTGATGCAACTGAACGGGCTTTATCGGACTATTCATGGGGATTTTTACAGAATAATGACAATATAAAATGGGTTCAAGCAAATTAACAAGATTTAGGTAATAGAATTAGCTGTCTTCAACCTCAATGGCTTTGATTAAACCACCACAATGGAAGAATTAAGCGTGAGTAGAGGTGATCATTATGTTTTCTTTTTGCTTTAAGTTGTACTCGAAAAAATCGAGTAGGATTGCCCGATGAACTTTTCCGATGGGATGAACCTGATCGGTTTTTGGAGAATAACATCGTCCTTGCTTAATCATATTCACCGGCACTAACCCGAAATCGACTCCTTCTTGCAAAACTAATTGTTCTATCGCAACAGTTAAAGGAGAAGAATAAAGATAACGAGTAATATTTGGTTCATTATAAACTCTAAACTTCATTGGGTTAGGGACTTTATAATTTATTTCTTCAACTAGTTCCCGTTTTAGTGCTTGTTCCGGGGTTTCTCCTGACTCTATATGTCCCCCAAATAAACCCCAATGGTCAGGATAGGCGATCGTAGATCGATTATCACGTAACTGGAGCAAAAAATTATCCTCTTGGTAAACAATCACCAAGGCTACCTGAAGAGGAAATTTAGTGTCTTTGTCCTCAATGTTAGTTGGAGATAATTGAGGATACGAGTATTTTTTATGCGACCGCATAGTTATTTTAAGTGCAATTTAATTTTATTTTGAGTTACTTTTATGAGGTAGTAGAAGTTCGTTAACATCCAAATCCGGTGTTGATGTAGATTCGGGCTGAGGAGAAGAGAGTGGTTGTGTTGGCTGATCGGAAGTTTGGGGTTGAGTCTCAAGTTGTTCTACCTCTAAAATATACAATTCGCCCAAATCCTGTCCACCAATAGAAATTGGCTGATACTCTACTTGTCCTTTAATGGTTATAGAATCTCCTGGTCTAGGAAGGGCGCCATTGGTCAGAACCCAAACTGTCCCTGTATCGTCTTGGAGTTTATAGGAACCATTATCCATAAAAGGCGCATGATCAACCACAGTTCCTTCAATATAATAAACTGCTTCTTGAGTTTGAGGGTTTTCTTTTGGTTGCTTATATTGGATGAGTTCATTGATAGGAGTTACTGGTATTTGAGCTATTCTGAAAAAATTCAGTCGATTACAACCGATAATTTCTCCTAGCAGTAAAAACAGAAATCCACCATGGCAAATTCTAATGTTTAAATCTTTCATGATGAGTGGGAGTAGCTTCACTTAACTGAGATATTTTAACTGAAAGGACACCTTAAAATTTTTACTAGTTCCAAATTCATTAATTATTTGTCAATGTCTTCTCCAACTTCTTCTGTATTAAATGGTAAAGCCTTAGCAAAAAAAATTCAGTGTGAACTCCAATGCTGGGTTCAAAAGCAACAATCCAGTATTGGACGTCCTCCAGGATTAGCCGTATTGATGGTAGGGGATGATCCGGCGAGTGCTGTTTATGTTCGTAATAAAGAGCGGGCTTGTGCTAAGGTAGGAATTGTTTCTTTTGGTCATCATTTCCCTGATAATATCCCCCAAGATGAATTAGAAACTGTTATTGAACAACTCAATCAAGATCCACGAGTGGATGGCATATTAGTCCAGTTACCTTTGCCCGTCCATTTAGACGCAGTCCAATTGTTATTAACCATTGATCCCGATAAAGATGCTGATGGTCTCCATCCGATGAATTTGGGGCGGTTAATGCGTGGTGAACCAGGGTTACGCAGTTGTACCCCCGCCGGGGTAATACGTCTGTTAGAAGAACATCAGATCGAAGTTGCAGGTAAACAGGCAGTGGTGGTAGGAAGAAGTATTTTAGTGGGCAAGCCGTTAGGGTTAATGTTACTTGAAAAAAATGCTACGGTGACTATGGCTCATTCTCGAACCCAAGATTTACGAAGTGTGACTCGTCAAGGGGATATTTTAATTGTTGCAGTAGGTAAACCAGAGTTCATTAATGCAGATATGGTTAAACCTGGGGCGGTAGTTATCGACGTAGGAATTAATCGTGTTGTTCGATTAGATGGAACTTCCCAACTGGTAGGGGATGTGGATTTTAACTCTGTGGCTGGTACAGCGCAATATATTACCCCAGTTCCTGGGGGAATAGGTCCAATGACTGTAGCGATGTTATTAAGTAACACGGTGCTAAGTTATCATCAACGAGAGATGCCATGAACGAATTTTTCCAAACCTATACTTGTGAGTTACCCCAAGGCAAAACCTGGCGGGTGTCCATTATCCCTGAGCGAGATAATGTAGACTTTGATTTAATGATTGAAGATCCTATAGGCAATATTATTGCCCAAGATAATAGTACTAATGCCGATGCTTATTGTACATTTACGAGTTTTATAAGTGGAACCTATTTATTTAGAGTAACATCTGTTAAAGGAAGTTGTAAGTTTGCCATTGATATTAACCCAGTAACGATTCTTTTTTCTCGTAATTATTACCATCATCTTGAAAATGGTATTGTTTGGAAAGTCGCGGTGATTCCAACGGCAAAAAACGTGAATTTTAATCTTTATATTGAAGATCCCAAGGGACAAGCAATTATTCAAGATAGTAGTCCCGATCCTTCTGCAACTTGTGTGTTTACTAGTACTATTAAGGGGAACTATTGTTTTCGGGTTGAATCCCTTAAAGGAATGAGTGACTTTGATTTTAAAATTGAGGGATTGATTGACTAATTTAATTAACTTAAGTGTATATAAAAGTTATGAGCAATACCAAATATTTAGCTATTTTAATTTAAATTAGTCAAATATTTGGTATTGATGATCAAACACTAAATTTTCTACTTTTGAATTTTCTACTTTTGTTAGAATAATCTTGATAGTTAGTTCATTAGTATCTTCCCTATATGGAGTCTTTCTTTTAAGATTAGAGATCCAAACGCTACATATAGAGTTTGCTTCAGTTAGTCTCGAATAAAGAAGGGATAATGAACCATAGACAGGAATGGCAAAATAGCGGTGTTGACGAACAATTAATTAACCTCAATGTAACAGCCTTGGAGGGAACTTCCCCTTTAGAGTATTTGTTTTATTCTGACGCACTTCCTAGACGTAATGATGGTCGGGTTAATAATTCTATTTTAAGACGTTACGAGCATACAGAACAAGGAGGCTGGTGGTGTTCTGGGGTAGATCTGTTGACAGGCAGCGAGGACTTATGGGGGTGTTTTAAACCCAATTCTCCCCGAGCAAGTTATGATGAACACAAGTTAATCAAATATGAACATCCCCCTAAAACATCGGCAGGGGTTTTTGCATTGCGGGTTCCACTGCATCTATGGCGACAATTAGCGCAACGCCACCACCAGGATCTTACTCCAGAAGACATTAATAATCAACTCCCAGATTTAGGTTTTTGGCAATGGGTGATAAATCATCCTTCGATCCCCCTTTGTATTACTGAAGGGGCTAAAAAAGCAGGCGCGTTATTAACAGCAGGATATGCTGCTATCGCTCTTCCGGGAATTAATAGTGGTTATCGAACTCCTAGAGATAAATTAGGTAACAGAATCGGAAAGTCTCGTCTCATTCCCCAACTTGAAAAACTAGCAATTTCAGGAAGAAAAATGTATATTGCTTTTGATCAAGATAGTCAGCCAAGTACTATTAAAGAAGTAAATTATGCTATTAGAAAATTAGGAAGTTTGTTCACTCAAGCCGGATGTCAAGTTAACGTTATTGTATGGCTACCGAAATGGGGAAAAGGAGTAGATGATTTTTTAGCTCATAAAGGACTTAAATTTTTTAATGAAGCTTACGAAAAAGCCTTATCTTTAGAAATTTGGAGAGCACAAGGTTTAAGTCAATTAACTTATCCTTCTGATGTTGAAGTTAGTACTCGGTATTTAGGAGATTTGCCCATTCCTACAACTGCTAAATTAATAGGAATTAAATCTCCAATAGGAACTGGAAAAACTAAGGCTCTTGAAAAGATTGTTGAGCAGGCGATAATTCGTCAACAAAAGATATTAGTAATTGGTCATCGAGTCAAGTTAGTTGAGCAACTTTGTCAACGATTTAAAATTCCTTATTTAACAGAAATATCAACAAATAATATTCAAGATATAAAAGGATGTGGACTTTGTATTGATTCTCTTCATCCTAATTCTTTGTCTAAGTTTAATCCTAATAATTGGACAAATAGCCTGATTATTATCGATGAAGTTGAACAGGTTTTATGGCATGGATTGAACTCAAATACTTGCCAGAAAAATAGGGTTTCTATTCTAAAAACTTTCAAGAAATTACTTGAACAAAATTTAGAATTTGAAGGAAGAATAATTATTGCTGACGCAGACTTAAGTGATATTTCTCTTGACTATCTAATTTCTTTAATGGGAATTAAATTAAAACCGTTTATTGTAATAAACAATTGGAAATCTAACGAGAAAGAAGCATGGGGAGTATATAATTATCCGGAAACCACCCCTCAAGAATGGCTCAAAGATCTAGTACAACATATCCAGCAGGGGGGTAAACCTTTTGTTTGTCTATCCGCTCAGAAATTAACTAGTAAGTGGGGAACACAAACCCTAGAATTGTACTTAAAAAAACGATTCCCAGAAGTGAGAATCCTAAGGATTGATTCTGAATCGTTAACCGATCCTAATCATAACGCTTACCAATCTATTAATCACCTTAATCAAATTCTATTGAATTACGATATCATTTTAGCTAGTCCTTCTATTGAGACAGGGGTCAGTATTGATATTAAAGATCATTTCACCTCCGTTTGGGGATTAGCTCAAGGGGTACAAACTGCTACCTCTATCTGTCAATCACTAGGACGAATTCGTGATAATATTCCTCGTTATCTTTGGTGTGCTTCCTATGGGTTTAATAAAGTGGGAAATGGTTCTACTTCAATTCCCAATTTGTTAACTTCTAGTAATCGTGTTACTCAGTTAAATATTAAGTTGTTACAACAATCTAACCTAGAAGCTTTAGATGATATAGATACAGAATTTCAAGCAGAATCTTTACTTTGTTGGGCAAAAATGGCAGCTCGCGTTAATGTTTCAATGATTCATTATCGCGAGTCAATATTAAAAAATATTACTGATCAAAATCATCCAGTTCTTTGTAAGAATAAACTAGTCAAAATTAAAGAGATAGAAAACCATAAAAAATATTCGTATAATAGTAATAATTCTCATCAATTAATGAAAGCAATTGAAAGTTTTAGAAAACAGAATTATCAAGAAGAATGTCTAATGATTGCCCAAGGTACAGAGATTACTGATCAACAATATCAAGCGTTAAATAAGAGGTTAGTTAAAACTGTAAATGAACGGCATAACATCAAAAAATATAATTTACAAAAACGCTATTGCATTGAAGTAACTCCTCAATTAGTTGCCCTAGATAATGAAGGATGGTACGATAAAATCCGTCTCCATTATTTCTTAACTTTAGGGCGTTCCTATTTAGCAGATAGAGACACTATTCTTGCCAAGAAAATCATAGAAAAAGGACAGGGTAGTCTTTTTGTACCCGATTTTAATAGTTCTCAATTAGGGGTGATTATTGGGACAATGGAGGTGTTGGGAATTCCAGTGTTACTAATGAACCATGAACGAAAGTTAAAACCTACAGATGAAGACTTGCAGGCTATGGCAAAAATTGCTATTAAAAACCGCGTTGAGATCAAAACTATTATGGGAATTGGTATTGCTAAAAATTCTAGTCCTATCACGATTATAAGGCGTTTATTGGATAAAATAGGTTATGGATTGACTTGTATTGGTTCTCGAAAAGTTGATAAAAAGCGAGTGCGGGTGTATCAAGTCGTTCTTCCTGATGATGCTAGGCAAGATGTGTTTAGACAATGGTGGATAAGAGATGAAAAATCCCCAGGCAGTTCTGAACCTTGGTTTGAAGAATATACGAATGGTAAGTCGGAAATGACTAAAATTCAGCAGGAGAAAAACAAAAATTATATTCAATTAAGTTTAGAATTTTAGCAATTTGCTTCAATCCTTGATATCAAAAACTGTATTTCGTAGAGTGGATTATTATGAAGATTAGATTTTAATGAAAAAATCGTAAGTTCCTATCTGCGTCGTAACCACCAGGATGGGGAGTCGATTTAAGTATATCGAAATAATTAAATACTAGTGATGAATTAATTGCACCGTTCCTATGGCAATACACCCGTAGGAATTCTATATACAGAGTATCTACGGGTATACTAGGCAAAAAATAAGGGAACACTGAGATGCAGCTTTGTATATTATGACAACTAGAGACTTTCAGGAGAAACCTAATGGGATTAGTGATCAAATCTTCCCTAAACTCTGTGATCAAAAAACTTTAACGCATGGTCACAAATTCTTCAGCAGAACTTGGATGAATACCAACTGTAGCATCAAAATCAGCTTTTTTAGCTCCCATTTTTACTGCAATCGCTATTCCTTGAATAATTTCGGCAGCATGATCTCCTACCATATGTGCGCCTAGAACTCGATCACTTTCTTTATGAACAACAAGTTTTATCAAAGTTTTTTCCTTTTTATCAGGCAATACATAATACATGGGACGAAACTCACTACTATATACTTTGATAGCATTTTTCCCATATTGTTCTTTAGCTTTTGCTTCAGTTAGTCCTACTGTGGCAGCTTCTGGAATACTAAACACGGCAGATGGGACATTTTCATAGCTCATCAAACACGATTTCCCCCCAAATTTGGTGTCAGCGAAGGCGCGTCCTTCACTAATGGCGACAGGAGTGAGATTAATACGATCTGTACAGTCTCCAATTGCATATATATTTGGTTCAGCGGTTTGACTATATTTGTCGACAATGATCACTCCATTTTGCACTTCAACCTCTGTATTTTCTAATCCTAAGTTCTCTAAGTTAGGAATACGTCCAGTAGCAGCCAACCCGATGGTATCAGCTAACACCATGTCATTATTGCTATCTCCTTCTAGAGAAATTGTTAAACCTTGGTTTGTCTTTTTGATTTTAGAGATGGAACAGTTCTTTAGGATGCGAACACCATGTTCTTCCATAGACTTTTGGATGGTGGATTGAAGATCTTCATCAAACCCTTTTAATATTTTATCGCGGCGAATAATCTGGATAACATCCGACCCTAGTCCATGCATAATACAGGCAAATTCCACCCCAATATAACCTCCTCCCCAAATAACGACGCGTTTGGGTTGTTCAGGTAGTTTAAACATAGCATCAGAGGTCACTAAATATTCTTTCCCTGGAATGTTTGGTTTAATGGGACGTCCTCCCACAGCAATTAAAACTTTATCGGCAGTAACTTTGGTATCTCCCACTTCTACGGTGTGGGGATCGAGTAGCCTACCATGGACACGATACAGTTGAACATTGGATTTATCCAACATTCTTTGGTAAATACCATTGAGACGACCAACTTCCCTATTGATAGCGGACATCATTTTAGTCCAGTCAAGGATACTTTTAACTGGACTCCATCCGTATCCTTGGGACTCTTCCAAGATGCTAGGGAAGTGAGAAGTATAAACCATTAACTTTTTAGGAATACATCCTCTGTTAACACAGGTTCCCCCTAAACGATTAAATTCTGCTAACCCGACTTTGGCTCCATATTCGGCAGCGCGTCTAGCAGTAGCAATTCCTCCTGAACCACCACCAATGACAAATAAATCAAAATCAAAACTCATAATTTTATTAAATCTCCTAAATTCTAGGTTTAAACTTTTACATTGTGCTTTTTAGCCCTGTTTTTTATCTTAAGACAGTTGGCTATTCAAACACACTGATCGCTTCTAATTACATATTAAACCTTGTTCATCAGTTTTTCCAATTCCTGGAAATATTGTTACTTTTTCGCCTAATTTAAATTCCGTAACAGATGATAGTAATTTTATCAAGATTTAGCTTACAATTTTTTTTAAAACCTCTAGTTTAGATGATAGATAATTTTGCTGATTAAAAATTTTTAAAAAAAACTTTAAAAAGACTTAATAAAAGTCAATTTTATTTATAAATAAATAGTTTTATTGAACTACTTTATAGGTTAATAATTGTATCCTTTGTGAAAATATATACCCTCTAAGTTTAATAAATTAAAATTAGAGTCATTGAAGTAATAATAACCTATTAAGATAGTAGCCCATTAACTATAAAAGAATAACGATTAGAAAAGAATATTTTGCTTCACCTATTTTAGCCATCAAATATAATTGACATATTGACTTAAATCCTAATATGCTAACTTAGCAGTTGTTAATGCTAACATCTATCTCTAGGATGTGATCATTATCAATTTATATATTAAAATTAACAATTTTATTTGCAATAAAAATCTAGAAATAACAACTACAATGTAATCTAAAAATTATAGATTAATCAGTTACAGAGACTAATAATATCTATACTGAAAGTTTTTTGAACTAACTTTAAAAAATATCATATTTTACTAGAAATATAAGCTTTAAAAACTACTATAACCTCATTAAGACTTAATTCTAATTCTTAACAAGAATAATATATTTTAGGGTTATTCCGTCATAATTTAGTCACTCCATAAATATCAGTTACCACATTTAAAGTTAATGGAACTCTTAAAACTAATTTTAAAAACACAATAGTTAAAGATAATTTACAAGGTAAAATAGGAACAATATCTGGTATTTCTAAATTATCTGACTATCTAATAGTTTAATAGTTATTCTCCTTTAACTATTAAACTATCAGTTCTAATATAAGCCGATCAGAAGTTCCTATATAAGAAACTAGAAAGGAAATTTATAGTAGCATTATTTTGAGTGAGTCGACTTATTAAAGATGTTAACTTACATAAGGTATAGTAGGGACAAATTTTAATGAAAAACAGCTTATAATTTATTAGTAACTTTACTTATTTCATAGCTGCTAATAAAGCAATAAGAGCATTATTTTCATAGGAATTAATTTCTTGATCTAACCAAGCAATTCTTACCGCAATGGGAAAGGCACTCGCCGCTACATCTGGGTCAAGTTTTTTTAATAATTCTGGTGACTGAGGAACTTTTAAAGCAGATTTAATACTAATCAGAATAGATTGATCTAATTTAAGGGGAGAAAGCTGAGTTTCTACCTCATGCCAGTCAATTTTATCATTGGGAATTCCTACTTGGATTAAATAAGCTAGTAATCTAGACAATTGTAATTGTTGTCCATCATCCATGTGGCTATAATTGCCATTGGCAGGGCTATCAATTTTAGAGTGTGATCGCCCAATGTGCGTTTCCGATGATCGCAGATTTTCAAGAATTTGTTGCCAGTCTTTAGCATCACATGAATCAGGTTTAGCTACTGTAAGACAAACATGAATTCGTTCAGCTTTAGGAGAAATTTTAGTCACCCTCGCCCGAACCCCAAGATAACCTAACCAACGAGCAATGGTGTCAACTAGAGTCGCCTGGGTAGCGTGAGAATTTGCTAACAAGCGGATTTGGGTTTGAACTAGAGGGCGAACAATTTGGGAGAGCATGATAACTAAGATGCTTTAATTTCTCTTCTTTCCGTAATATAGATCAATTGTCAAGTTTAATGTTGTCACAAAGATAGCGAAACCAATTTCGAAGAGAAGTGCAGATTATAGTTTTAGTGTAGGTGATTTGGGTGATAAAGGAATTTTTCAGAATAAGTAGGCAATTATTAGGAAATTAATCCTATTTAAGCTTTTTTAACTTCGGTATCCAATTTTTGCTCACGAAGTAGATTCGTGCTGACTTCTTTATACGGTTGATTGATGTAATTAATTCCCCAAATTTGTCAAGATCTCTTGGGATTTTAATATGTCTAAACAAAAAAACAAAGAATGTTCAGGTTGTTTACTCAATCTTTTCTCATTAAAAAGGCAATAGTTCTTAAAGTTAGTAAAATTAAAACTATAATTTTACTTATTCCTTTAGTCTTTCCTTCTAGAGGTTTTGCTTTTTTTGTCTATAAATTGCTTCAAACGATACAATCATCAAGCTTGATGACCCTACCAGTTATGTGTCAATCAACCAAGCTTTATTTTAAAAATACCATTTAAACGAAAGTTGAGGCAGATAAATGTCAATCTTCAAACCAATCAATCACGTTTTTTCTGAGGTTTATAATGAAAAGAATTTTAGATATGAACTAAATACACTCACAAAACACGGTAAAATTGCTATTGCTAACTAACAACTCCATCGCGTCAAATTGTTAATATTACTCAAGTAGACAGCATTTTCGGGGGTTTTCTTTTTGGAAAAACCAAATAAACTAACTGTTTATAAGATTAACAACTTACTTTTGGCTAAGTTAAAGACTCTGATATTACAAAAGTAGAGAGTTAAAATTTGTCTCTAATTGGTTTATGCTAAAAAGGATAAGTTTTGCTAGACTCTACAAAAATTGTTTTTTCCAACTTTTATGGAATGTATTATTAGCCGCCGCGCTCAATTCTCGGCGAGTCATCGGTATTGGCTACCTGAATTCGATGAAGGGGAAAATAAACGACTATTTGGGGCTTGTACCTGGTTTCCTGGTCACGGACACAACTATGTCCTCTATGTTTCCTTAATCGGAGAAATCGATCACTATGGCATGGTGGAAAACCTTTCTACCGTCAAGCGAGTTATCAAAAAAGAAGTCACCGGTCAACTCGATTATAGTTATCTCAATGACGTTTGGGAAGAATTCCAAGACACCTTACCCACCACCGAAAACCTAGCAAGGGTAATTTGGCAGAGGTTAGCGCCCCATTTACCTCTTGCTAACATCCAATTATTTGAATATCCCCAGTTGTGGGCGCAATACCAAGGAAATGCTATGAAAGCTAGTTTAACCATTCGGACTCATTTCAGTGCGGCACATCGTTTAGCTCTTCCCGAATTAAGCTTAGAAGAAAATACCAAAATTTATGGAAAATGTGCCCGTCCCCACGGACACGGACACAATTACCATCTCGAGGTTTCCGTTACTGGAGAGATTGATTCGCGTACAGGAATGTTAGTAGATTTAGTCGCCTTACAAGAGGTGGTCAATAACTACGTAGTTGAACCATTTGACCATAACTTTCTTAACAAAGATGTTCCTTACTTTGCTCAAATCGTTCCTACCGCTGAAAATATTGCCCTTCATATTGCTCAATTACTTCGAAAACCCATTGAAGAACTCGGTGTAGATCTTGATAAAGTTAAATTGATCGAGAGTCCCAATAACTCCTGTGAGATTTATTGTCGTAAGTCTCCTCAAATCCCTCAAGGGTTAACCCACCAAGAATCTGTCTTGGCAACAACTAATTAGAGAATTAAAATTAATATAAGCTGACCTCAAACTAATAAGAATTAATTTAAGATCAAAACTTGAAGATTACGGAAAGTTGACAGTTGTTTCAAAGAAATAACCTAGCCGTTGATGTGTCTGGTAATATGGGCAAACGCTAGGCGGTATACTAGATGGTATGACTGTGTTGTCGCCTGCAAAATCTCCAATCTTAGATTAAGGATAGATGTACGATGGAATCCCAAGCTCAAGAAAAAACGATCCCTCAAGGCTTAGATATTGACCCTCAAGGCTTAGATACCGACCCTCAAGGCTTAGACACCGAAGTTTCAGGGACACTGACAAAGCAACCGTCTATGACTGATCAGCCTTGGCAAGAGTGGCTAGAACCTGTAGTTGATCTTCTTTCTAATGCCTCTGATTACATTGGACAATGGTTCAACGCCTATAAACAATTGCTGACAACTCTCGGCATTGTCCTTTTTGCTATCATCAGCGTTAAGGTTATCGTGGCAGTTCTCGGAGCAATTAGTGATGTTCCTCTTTTAGCTCCAGTTTTACAACTCGTAGGGCTAACTCACACTGCTTGGTTTGCGTGGCGTTATCTTTGGAAGGCGTCTAACCGCCAAGAGTTAATGGCTGAATTTGATGCCCTAAGAAATCAAATTTTTGGCGAGAACGCCTAAATCAACTTTTTGGTCGAATAAAATCCCTCCGACTATTACAGTGCGGAGGATTTTCTATCTATGATATTATTAATTTTTTTGCATACAAACATAAAAGAACTCATTAGTATTTAACAATTATGCCATTGTTCAACGGAACATCGGTAGGGATTTTATGATATATTCAAAACCGAAGGTGAACGTGAAAGTTTTCCCAAGGCTAGAAGATTTTAGGAGACTTATGACTTATGACAACAGAAGGACGCCTGCAGGTCGGTCAACCTGCACCAGACTTCACCGCGACAGCCGTTATTGATCAGGAATTTCAAACTAAAAGACTATCTAGCTATCGTGGCAAATATGTTGTCTTATTATTCTATCCCTTAGACTTTACCTTCGTCTGTCCCACTGAAATCATAGCATTTAACGATCACTATGACGAATTTGCTAAACTTAACACAGAAGTTTTAGGGGTATCAGTCGATAGTGAATTCTCTCACCTAGCTTGGATTCAGACCGACCGGAAAGAAGGGGGAATTGGTGATATTAGTTATCCTCTGATTTCTGATATCAAGAAAGAGATTAGCACTGCTTATAATGTCTTAGATCCAGAAGCAGGAGTCGCTTTACGAGGACTATTCATCGTTGATAAAGAAGGAATTGTTCAACATTCCACTGTTAACAATCTTTCCTTTGGCCGTAGTGTTGAAGAAACCTTGCGAACTCTTAAAGCCATTAGGCATGTTCAAACCCACCCCGACGAGGTTTGTCCTGTGGATTGGAAGGAAGGAGGCAGAACTATGATTCCTGATCCTGTAAAAGCAAAAGTGTATTTTTCAGCTGTTTAGTTTCTCTTTACCTACACTCAAAAAAGTCCATGAGCCTCCACTAATTGAAAATTGGAAGCCGGGCTCTGCCTGCGGTAGGGAATGTCTTAATTTTAATTAGGGATAATGTTAACTTATACGGATTTGGATTGCTTACATAAACATTTTTAGGTTTTCTCAATTAAGGCATGACAAACTTACAGCTAAGTAAAATAAGACCCTCAGCTTTCTTTTATTATAATTTTGTTACATTTAGGCTAGAAAAGCAACAATTTTTTCTCAGTTTCTGCAAAGCCAAATTGTAGTTGGGAAAGGATTTAGTTTTAAAATTAAAAAATTCTGATTATTAAGTATTCAGATGTATACATGGGGCAAGTTCTAAGTATACTCTTTCCGGCAAAACTTATCTGAAATTAAAAGAAGAAAATATAATATAAACATTTATTTTCTTTTCTAAAGCCCAATATAAATGTTAACAAGTTACAAAAATTTTTTAGTTTAGGATGATTAAATAAAAAGTTTACTCCTAACCTGGTGTGGTAGTTATTCTCCAATTTTATGTCACGAATAAACCTAGCATAGGTCTATGCTTTAACATCTAAAATGGTTTCTTATAATTTTTCTTTACAGAACAATTGAAGTCTAGGGTATTCCCACTAGATTTTTATAAAATTTTTTACAAATTTTATAAATGTTATTTAATTCTTTTTTATTTAGAACGAGAACTTTATCGTTCTAAATCAGTAGGATTTTCTGATTTATAAGACAGTATAAAACTCTTTTTATGACAACGGGATGCGCTAATAATTCAGATTTTTCTTGATATATTTTAATAAATAAACTAATTAACTGCTGATTATTTATGTTTTTGTGAGTATCCATCGAGTTATTAATCTTTAAAGCAAAAAAATAGAAATACTTAATGATGTAATTTACACTTATAAAATAATTTAGAGAAATTAATTTTTATTCTTCACTTTTTGAGAAATTATTCGTTATGATTATTGTTTTTTACTAAGCTAAAATTTTCTAGTACCTGTAAATAATTTTAGTAATTATATTCTAATCAATCTTAGACTATTATTTGACCTATTAAATATAAAATGTTTACGAATATCTATGGCAATTTGAGAGTTAAACTTTTAAAAAAATCCTTTATTTGTCACTATAATTACCTCAATTTATTTAATTATTAATATTAGATGGGTGCAATGGGTAGAAAATTAAGTCAAAGAGTGTTGTTTTTAGAGAAGCTCAAACTATTTGGTAGTATAGCATGTACTTAAGTACACTTAAAAATTAAATTTAGTCTTAATTTCCACAAAAGAACATAAACACTTAATAGTGTTAGGTAAAGAAAAATATTTATTTCTAATAGAAATCTAATTAATTAGAAAAAATAATAACTATTGCCATATTATTATAAATAACTTGTTACTAACTTCTAATTATCACAACAGATGCTAAAAACTTACCTCTACTAATAAAATAATTACAAGAGATAAAGTAGTTAATTTACTAAAAGTTAAAGAAAGTTAATTATATAGCTAATTATTCCAACTATAGTACAAAAAACAAGAGGAAAATAATTGATTGTTAACTTAAGTTAACGAAATGTTTCAAGTGACTTCAAAGTAATAGAGGTGGGAGTAAAATTTCCAGAACCGTTTCTATGGACAAACCGACTGAACAGACACCCATAAAAACTCAAGTCAATCCGACAATGACAAAATTGAGAAAAGAGGAGTATATGAAGATTTGAATAATTCAAAAAATAATAGAAGAGATAGTCGCCGTACTAAAAGAAGCAGGTGACACTATTAAGAGCTTCTTAAGATTAACTTTTATCATTACATCAGCTGCAGATTTAAAACTCATTATCTTACTTCTAACTGCTGAATATCTAAGATTATTTTAGACTAATAATTAGCTCAATGACTAAATAAATTGAGAATTAGATGATCTCTTTATAAGCCAGTTTAAAATAGTTACGTAAACCAATGCTACAACTACTGATAACGTAATATTGAGGGGAACTCAATCAATGTCTTCTACTGTTGAAATGTCAATATCTGCAACTAGTTGGGCGGAATTTCCTTTAACTAATGTTCCTACTTCAGAAGAACTTAAACGAATCAACATCCATTTAGACTTAATATTGCTGGGGTTAGAAGCCTTAACTAATCTTCATGGTGATAGTCTGATTGAAGTAGCTACTGAACTAAGCTTACAAACGACCATAATTCAAAGTTGGCTCCCATGGGCACAAAGACAATCTTTAACGTCATGCGAGGGACAAAAATCCACCCCATTAAAAGTAGAAGAGGCACGATCTCTAATCGTTATTATTTGCTATTTATGCCAACAAAATCAAGAAATCATCCGTCGTGCTGTTATCCTCTTGGAACAAATTACAGCTCAAAATAAGGATCCGTTGGGACTTGCCCTACTTAGCAATTACTTCAACAAGTTTGATCGCCTCTATCACTCAAACGTATCTGAAAACAAACGTCTCGAATATCCCCAGTTATCAAAATTAGCTTTTAAACTCTTAGTAGATTTACTCTTTTACAGTACCATTAATGGCCATCACCGTCTTTGGTTAGCCATGTTAGATTATACCCGTTAGAACACCCTTTGAATTATCAACTGTCCTAATCCTCATCCTAAATTTAAAGCCTATCTATGAAATTATTTAGCAATACTCCTATCCGACGCTATACTCCTCCTACTTGTACTCTAGAATTATGGGACAAGCGCTCTTGTTTATCTCGTTGGCGAAAAGAAGCCTCCCCAAAAGAGTTAAACTTTGTACTAAATTTCGATGATCCTAAACTCTTAGAAGAACAACAAGTAACGCTTCAGGGAAATTTCCCTCAATTAGAAGTTTTATGTGACGTGGTTGCTTGCTATGCTCAAAATTTTCTCTATCAGACCGTTAATTATTTGACTGTTACTAATCAGTCTTCCTTTGAAGATACCATCTGTTCGGCTGAATCATCCTCTTCAACCCCTTCAATTGAGAAAATAGATGAGCTTAATTTACCTCCCTCATTGCGACCTAAAGGATTTTTAAGCCATCAGCTTAATTTAGGTTCTCTAGAAACTAAAGCCTCTCATTCTTTTGTTAGTTTAACCTCTTCCCAACTCTTCGATCTGCTCAACGCTCTAGAAGACTATCAAGAGGATCTGGCTATTTTATCTTCTCCAGGAAATTCTATTCAACCTCAGGGAATTTGGGTGTGGACTTGGACAGCAGTAGTTGCTTTATTAGCTATTGCTATTCCAATAGTGGGACCAAAATGGTTCGATAGACTAAACTCTAGTGGTGCGTCTCTCATTCAAAACCAAGAAAGTCCAGAACAAATGTTATCTTTTTTAGATGTGTTGCCTCCTGTGCCACCTCCACCTAGTGTCCAAATTCCTTCCCCATCAATGCCCCCAATGTTAGCCACAAAAGATCCTTTACCTCCTCCCGAAAAGATTAGCATAGCGGACCCACCTCCTCGTAATCCATCTGTTGACATAAAACCTCCTACCCCTCCAATTTCGTCATCTTCCTCTGTGTCACCTTTTGCTTCTCCACAACTCTCAACAGCTAATAACTACTATCAAACCCCTAACCAGCTTCCGGCTAAAGATAACCTAACTCTTCAAGGATCAAGAATCCCTACGATTATGCCTTCTTCTCCTTTAACGATGGCTGATCGTATTAGTGCTATTCCTAGTATTCCTACTCTACCTTCCCTACAAGCTGAGGCGTTAGTAGAGCGATCTCCTGAAGAACAAACCCCCGAACTCCCCATTATTAACCCTTTGTCCCAAAATTATATTTTCGCTGAACCAATTCCCCGGACAACTCTTCTTGATGCCATCCCTCAAGTAGCAGAAGCTCGTCAGTATTTTCAGCAACGCTGGGAACCACCTAGAAATCTTTCTCAAACCCTAGAGTATCGTTTAATAATTCAGTCTGATGGTTCCTTGAAACAGGCGGTTCCTTTGGGGAAAGCAGCTATTGTTTATTATCAGAAAGCATCTATTCCTGCTCCTGGGAGCGCTTTTGTTTCGTCTCTCGATATATTGGAGAATCAAACTATTCGCTTAGTGTTGAGTCCTGATGGTAGGGTTAAAACCTTTTTGGAGTAGTAGAAAACAACTTTTTGTGTTTCCGAGAAAAATTTAATTAACCAAATTTTCCAAAATTTTTATTAGAAGACTAGGTTAGAAGGCAAAAAAAAATGACAAGAAGAAGGTATAATCTAGTGTAGATATGCCTAATGATAGTTGTCTTAACTTTTTTTTTCTGACATAGAACGACCAATAATTCGTTTTTATTCACTTAATTTTTAAACAAAAACTTATTTAGTTAATCGATTAAATAATCAAAAATAAACTATCGTTTTCCGTCTAGTAATTATTTTCTTTAAAGCATCTCTAATTTATAAAATAAGTAATTGCAAATTTTATAGTATTTAAATACCATATCATTTATTTGATATTTTTGATATATGCAATGACTTAGGATTGAAAAAATCTACATCCTCTAAAAATTAATGCTTTAAATTGAAGTAAATTTTAGTTATTTTAGATACGTCTAAATCTCTAATACTTCTTGTTTAGCGTTGGATTAAATTAAATACAATAATAAAATCATAGAAAGGAAAGAGTGAAAACAATAATCACTCTATATTCTAAAGAAATTAGTCTAAAAAAGTAGTTTTTTAGACTACAAAATAAATATAGTGATTGTTTGTGACACTAACTCAGTATATAGTAAATGTTCTTATTCCAAAAAAACAAAGAGAAAAATAATTATACATATTTTCCCAACTTATACTCTTTAACTAAATAAAATAGAAAGAAAATAGCATCACATTTATCTTAAGAAGTTTACGAAGTAAACTTCTTAAGATAAATGTGATTTGGCTAAGACAGTTAAATAAAGTTGTTATTAAAGAACGAAGCAGTTGCTCTAAAAAATATCACTTCAACCCTAATTGTTTCAATATAGAGATACAAAATAATTTTTTTTAAAAAAAGTTATCTGCTTAATAATATTATTATTTATGGTTCCAATGCTTTGAAAAAGAATAAAATCAAGGTTTTTGCCATTAGCGTAGATAGGGAATTGCTGGAAGGCAATTAGAATTCGCGTCAAGAAGGTTTAAACATCTTGGTTGAAGCCTTTGGAAAAGATATGATCATTTTTAATAGAGTTAATACCATTAGTTTCATTAAAGATAATTAAAATAGCTAACTCAACTCATTGATGCTCTACTAGACTTAGATTAGACTAGGAGAATACTGAATAAATCTGGCTAAAATAAGTAAGTTGTGCTCTATAACCAGAAACGGGAATACTTCAAAAGTAGATATAAATATTTCTAGATAAGTCTTTCAGTGATTTTTTCAGAGATAAGTTTAGATATAAAGCTCATTAGGAACACTAATGATAATTATTTAAACATAAAACCTTTATTACACCTAAAAAATACTAGATTTCAGAAGAAAAAACTACATATAAACATAAATATTGAACTAGAAAAAATATATTTATGACAATAGTAAAAACTAATCAAAATTGTATTTTAATAAATTTTTATTGTAAACTACCCTTGATAATTAAAGTCGAGATTGTTATATCTATATCAATAATATTAGTTTATAAATTTCTTAATACTGTATTAATACTTATCCTGATGTGGTAGTAATCAATACTTCAGATAATTTTAAAATTTCGTTCAAAGATTTTTATCAAAGAGCGAATTTTGAACTCAAGGAAGGACCAGCTTAAAAGTAAAAGAAGAAATTAGTCAATAATATAAATTGATATACACAAAACTTCTGAAATTTATAAAGGATGGTTGACTCATTTCATTAACAGTTCAACAGATTTTTTCTGCTCAAAAGAGGATGGTAGCTTAATCATTGAGGTTTATTTTATCTCTGTTAGAGGCTTACTGTTTTTAAATGACTACGTGGGTCATATGTACGATTGGTACTAATTTTTTGATAAAGTTCCCGTTCTGTTTCTGTTACACTTTGAGGTGTGTCAATCACAATTTTGACTAGTTGGTCTCCTCGTCCATCTTTAGGATAAACCCAACCCTTACCCCGAAGACGCAAAGATTGACCCGAACGAATTCCTGGAGGAACCCTTACTGTTACTATTCCATCGGGGGTAGGAACTTCGATAGATGCACCTAAGATCGCTTCATCAGGAGTAATAGGAACTTCGCAGATTAGATGCTCTCCTTCAAATTGAAAAAACGGATGGGATATTAATTCAATTTTAAGGTACAAATCTCCTCGTTGTTGATTATAAGGATTAATGGAACCTTTACCTCTGACTCTTACCCGACTCCCTGTTTTTGCTCCGGCTGGAATACGAACATCAAGAACCTCATTGCCTAAATCGAGACGTTTTTGTACACCTTTAAAAGCTTCAGAAAAAGTTAAGTGCAGGGTTGCAATTCTATCAGCTGCAGGGGGCTGAGCTCCAAAACCACCTATATCAGAAAAGCCGCTAAAATCACTGTATTCAGTCTGTCTCCCAGTGGTAGTTCGATAGCTGTAACCTCCTGTTGGTCCACTAGTTGAGCCAAAACGACCTAATAATTCATTAATAAATTCATCAAAGTTACCATACTGGCTAAAATTAAAGCCGCTAACGTCAACACCACTCTGACCACTAGTCCAACCTCCCTGATTGGCCTGTTGCCAATATTGACCAAATTGATCATATTTCTGACGTTTTTCTTGATCTGATAGAACCTCGTAAGCTTCGCTAATTTCTTTAAATTTTTCTTCCGCTTGTTGATTTGCAGGATTTCTGTCAGGATGATATTTCACAGCCAACTTACGGAAAGCTTTTTTGATTTCTTCCGCGCTAGCGTTTTTATTAACTCCTAAGATGGCGTAATAATCTTTGTAGTCAGTTGAAGCCATTAACAGAAACCTCCTAGCTGGTAACAAAAAAATGATTTGAAATTCAACTCGAATAATCTTATCCTTCTAAATCTCGAATAATCTTATCCTTCTAAATATAGATTAACAAAGCCGTCAAGCATATTTTGTTCGGTTCTCCCTGATATAAGAGAGAGAATTTTCCCTACCACCATGTTTGAGCAAGTTTATTTTCTAGGACAGAAGGGCATCACAATCTGGTATACACTAAATATTTCAACAATAGCCTAGGTTTAAATTAAGCGATCACTGTTTTAATTACTTTCTAAACAAAGTTTAAGAAATATATTTGACCAAATCTATGCAGTACCATTAAATTATATCTCATGAGCAAGTTTTATCGCTTATTTGCGTTGTTTTACGACAAAGTTAATGGCATTATGAACAGCTTTAGCATTAATTTATAAGATTTCTTTCAATTACTGTCTAAACAGAAATAATTCTGATGTTAGGGTATCAGTCCGTCAATTGTCTAGATAG
This sequence comes from cyanobacterium endosymbiont of Rhopalodia gibberula, assembly GCF_003574135.1. Lineage (GTDB taxonomy): Bacteria > Cyanobacteriota > Cyanobacteriia > Cyanobacteriales > Microcystaceae > Rippkaea. The sequence goes on from NZ_AP018341.1 coordinate 1,436,460, forward strand.
TGTTGATTTTCCGCTTTCTGGGAACCCAGTCAGCAAAATCAGCGTAGACTTAGTTTAATTCATCTACATCGTCTACTTTGTAAGTGACTATCATTTAAATACTTAAATAGAATTTATCTGACTTATTTTTTTTCTGGAGTTGACGGCAAGGGAGCAATAAAATGCAGAAATTTAGAGATAAAATTTTTAAACACTTGCCATCTTCAATCAAGATTTACTTTTTTGTAGTCACAAACTAAGTTTATCCAGCATTCTAACAATTTGTCTGCACTATAGATTTTGATAAAATCTATAAAATGGATAGTTTTTACAAACTGTATCTAATTTAGGATAGTCAAAAGATGCTGAACTTTAACAAAATACTATTTGGCAATGGTGTTAATCATAAAAAACTATTAGAAACTTAAATGATTACCAATTAATAGTCCCCCAAAAACAGTATTGTTGTATAATAGGCTTATATAAATTTTTACTACTTATTGTCGTAATAACTAATACATCTATCGAAAGGATACTTATATTAAGTATTTATAAAAATAAAACCAGGATGTATTATAACAATTTAATTTACTTAAAATTTTTGATAAAAATAAGTTTTAGTATAGAAAAACTATAATCTATTTCTAATAGCAATAGTTAAGATAATAAATTTTACTTAATGTTTTATTTTTAAATAGTTTCTAAAACTAATACCTAGTTTGTTATTAAAGTTTAATAATAGCTACTAAGAGTGAAACTTACTCCTATAGAATTTATAGAAAAAAAATTACTTAGGTATATTTTTCTATGTTAAATTGATATCTGAAACCTAAAATTAAATAAAACTGTGTGAGAACAAATCTGTGAAACGAGTACAGTGGAATCCTCTTAGCCTTTATGGGTTTTCTCTAGTAGTAACTTTGTTAATTTATTGGTTAATTTCTGGAAAATCCAATAAAACTACCCAATATACCCTTTTCCCTAAACCTTTACCTGTCGAGGCTTCCGATGAGTTTCAACAAGGGAGAGAAATTTCTCTTAATGGGAAACTATTTAACATTCCTTGGAGCCAGTGGAATCAGGGAAACGATCAACGGATAGGAATCAGTGACACTGGAGCGATGAATTTATTAGGGATAGAACTTTTGAGCACAAGCGAACCAAATTTACAACCTATTAGATGGTTCTCTGTCGATTCTCGCCAGTTTTTTCCTATTTCAGCGCGATTTATTGCTCCCTATCGATATTTAGATGTTACTGACTTAATGAAATCAACGCAAGGAACCTTGCAAGTGAGGGGTAATCTTCTAGAGATTACCTTACCACCAGTACGCATTGGTGATATACGTGAAGGAAACCACACTTGGGGTAAGCGTATTGTGGTGGACGTTGATCGTCCGACTGTTTGGCAGGTTAGTCAAGCCAAAGGAAAAGGAGTAGTGATGATTTCAGGGAGTACTAACGTCTCTCCTTCCGCTCAAACGCCAACTAGATCACCTTTAACTTCTGGCAATTGGAGTGATCCTGATGAAGACGATCTAGGTGGCAATATTTCTACACCCATCAGTTCTCAGTTTTTCTCTCTAGAAAACAGTGGAAAAATTACAAAAGTTCACATAAATTTACCTACAGCTCATAATTTAAATGTTTTCAGTATTTCTAACCCCCATCGTATCGTTATCGATGTCCGTCCTGATGCCAGGGTACCAAAGCAAATTGCTTGGACAAAGGATATTACTTGGCGACAACAGTTAGTTAAACTGCGAAGAGATATTTTTCCGGTTAATTGGTTAGAAATCAACGCAAGATCATCTCAAATTGCCCTAAGACCCATCACAACATATCCTAACCGACAAGAAGGGACAGCCCCCTTAGTGATCATGGCTAATGAGTGGAAAGCCTCAGCAGCTATCAATGGAGGTTTTTTCAACCGCAACAACAAGTTACCCCTAGGGGCGATTCGATCACAGACTCGTTGGTTATCCAGTCCTATTCTAGGTCGGGGAGTAATCGCCTGGAATGATCAAGGACAGATAAAAATGGGTCGTCTCAGTCTTCGAGAGACTTTAGTCACTAGTAAAGGACAACGCATTCCTGTCTTGTTTCTCAACAGTGGTTATGTTCAAGCAGGAATAGCTCGTTACACCCCCGAATGGGGACCTAAATATATCCCTATTTCGGATAACGAAACGGTTATTTTCATACAAAATGATAGAGTAACTGATCAAATAACGTCCAAAAAGGCAGGTCAAACTTCTTTTATCATCCCCCCCAACGGCTATTTGTTGACCATTCGTAAAAATGCTGTCTCTGCTGCTGCGTTGCAATTGGGAACAGAGGTTTGGATTGAAAATATCACAATTCCTGCCGATTTTAATGCCTATCCTAATATGCTTGGGGCAGGTCCATTGTTAATTAGTAGTAATCGTATCGTGGTTAACGGAACCTTGGAAAGTTTTAGTAAGGGATTTCAGCAACAAAAAGCCTCTCGTAGTGCTATTGGCGTAACAGATCAGGGAAAAATCATGTTAGTGGCTGTTCATAACCGTGTTGGAGGACGGGGAGCAAATTTGGGAGAAATGGCACAAATTATGCAACAGTTAGGGGCGGTCGATGCGTTAAACCTAGATGGAGGAAGTTCAACTTCTTTAAGTTTAGGAGGACAATTGATTGATCGTTTTCCTGTCACCGCGGCACGAGTTCATAATGGAATAGGGGTTTTTGTTAATCCATAGTTTACAGCCGTTGAAGAGTTATGGTACATGATAATTTTAGGGGTATAAGGCTTAAGTCTTAATGGATTTTAAAATCGGTGTATAAAAACATAGAATACAACCCCAAAAATTGCGCACATATCAGTATTATATTAATTTTTGATATTAAAAATTAATTCAAAATAAGTGTCATTTCAATTTGATCTAAAGTAATACAAGGAAATAGATTAGATTTTAATTGTAGTGCAAAATTCTAGCAAATAAAGAAAGGAACTTATCTAAATTTTAGATAAAAAGGTAGAGCCATCCCAAGAAAAGGACCGCAAAAATAGAAAGTAAAAATCTATTTTTTTTTCTTATTTTCTCCTCTTAAGATATTGATTTTATATAAAAAGTTTGGTAAAATTAAATTTGCTAAATATAAAAGTTTACTAAAATTTTTAATTTATATAAATAAAAAAAGATATGATAAATAATAGATTGAAATATTTTAAAATTTAGCTAAAAGTAAAATTTATAAAATATCAAGGCTCATTCTATTCGGGACTAACTTCAACGCTGTCAGCTAATTACCCTTAATAAATCTTCAAGCTAATTTAGTTTTTCTACTGCATAACTTTTCAAAACTGTCGAATAAATAATCCTCATATAAATAAATAGTTAAAAAACTTCTTTAAAGCTTTTTTGATTCTAGAGTAGGGGACAAAATAAGTTACATTGCAAGTACCTATTTGTTAGCGATTAAAAGTAATAAATTTTCTAAATAATCATTTCTATAGAGAATTTCACGACTTTAAGTATTTTTCATCGTAGTAAACTCCAGTAAACAAAGCAGAGACTATTTTGCCATCTTTAGTTCCAGAACTTCAGCTATAATTTTTATGTAAATCTAATTTAGAAGTTAAATATTTAAAATAAATAAAACAATCATTATATAGTTAAATAACTTTAAGCTGTTTAATAATCACTAAGTTTTTTGACAAATAAAATAGAAATATTAAATCTTGGTTTTTAGTTTAAATATTATAAATAGTTGAATGTAAATAAATAATTCTATATTAAAAGTTAACAAAAAATAAGTTAAACATTAATTATCATTGAAATAATTAGTATAGATTTGATACCAATCATTGGCTTACTTTAAGAAGATTTAAATTTTTTTATTTAGTATTTAGTTGGTTAATTCGCTTGTTTTTATCTCTTCTTAATAGGAGATATTTTTACCTATAAACCATTTCATTATTAGTGAGATTCAATGGTTTCTATTAGTGCAATAACTAGTACATATTTATTTTATTCTTTGCTATTCGTTATAAAAAATAGTAAATTTTCAAAAAAAATAATATTTTTGTTACTTTAAAAACTGTTTAAGATTAGTTCTATTTAATGCTTTATTAGTTCTATTTAATGCTTTATTTTTATCTATATTTTATGTTAGCTACAAGTGGTGAATAACCAAAATATAAAATATATCTAGATATTTTAAACATATTTATCCTAGAGTTAAACAGAGTATTTTATATTTCTATTAATCTAAATTAATTCTATTTATAGATTATTTTGTAAACTTTTAAACAAGCTAATTTTAAATAAATGATAATTTTCTTGAACTTTGACCATATTGCTGACAGTCTAATTATAAAAATAAGTAGTGATGATTATATTTACTGACTTTTGTTTAATTTTATCTTAAAAATGAGTAATTAATTAAGTTCTTTATTGGTAGAAGTTTATAGAGAGTTCTTGAGCAATATATCTTCGGTGTCCCAATAATTTGTCAATTGAATTTTATGTTTATTCAAGAACAAATTTATAGTTATTTATGTTATTTGACATTAACTTAAAAAATAAGAATCAACTGTGGTCGTTTTTAGTTAAATAAAGTTTAAATATCTAGTGCAATACAACAGAATTTTGGACGTTTACAACTAAGCCTTTAAAACTTGGTGTGCTCTACTGAAAAAATGGTGACAGACTTATATAGAAGTAAAATTGATGAAACTAATTCTTGATAATTTCTTCTGTGAGAGTTTCTAAAAAAATAACAATACTATTCAAATTTTTGGTAAATGTTGTTCTTGACATATAATTACTACTTTCCTGTTTTTCCATGACTTTCAGTTGAATTTACATTCTATTAAATTTAGTTCTGGACTATAGGTTCATAAACAAAGATGAATGTAATTTTTTTATTCCTATTATTTAAGTTTAGCTTTAAATAAACTACTTTTATGTCCTAAGTTTTTATCAAAAACGACTACTATATCTATTTCTTTATCTTTACAGAATCTTTAATTTTATTTGTCTTTTACTCTAAAAGATCTATATTTTTTTACTTTATTTAATAAAAAATAGAAAAATTATTACTCTTACTTTTACTTTTATTTTTTTAGGTTATAGATCTTAAAAAGATTACCGTTTATTTCTCAAATTGACTTTACTTGCATTTTTTTTTAAAAAACTTAGATAATTGTTTATTATTGATATTTTTTTTATTTTTTGCTGATAGATCTTCGATATCTTTTATATCTTCTTTCTTCTAAGTTTTTTTGCTTTCACTGTCTGAAGAAATCTATAATTGCCTTCTTTCTTGAATAATCCCCCTAAACAATTGTTTGCTAAAGTATATTTTTTGATAATTTCACCTAATTTTTAATTTCTGTAACTTTCTATGTTCTCACTTAGCTCTATCCGTCGTTAAAAAAAAAATTAAAAAGCTTTACTTAATTAAAACAAAGTTCTTCTAGACTCTAATTTTAAAAAACCACTAAGACAAAGAAGTAACGATGACATTAGTAAATTAGAGTCTTTACGACTGACTAAATTAACACACTTTGGGCTCTATTTGCGGCTATCACTTTTAAAGTTATGAGATACATCATAATGCTACTTATTTGCGTCTAACCGCTTATCTAAAATTATTAAAAGTAATTTTTTTCTTAAAGTCCTCCTCAATTAACCATAACCATCTCAATAGTCAATGGCTATTTGTGTTTCAAACGCCGTAATTCTTCTTGTAAAAAATCTACTTGATTTCGTAATTCATCTATATTGTTAGATTTTGAAGTTTGGGCGGTCTCTTCCTCTTCGGTGATAATTTCAATTAATCGAGGTTCCTTATCACAGGGAGATTGAGATGAACCTTCAGTTTTTTTCTGAGCCTGCTGTACCAACTCATCAACATACTTACGGGCTTCCTCGGCGGTTATTTCCCCTCGTGCTACCATTTTATTGGCTACTTTTTGGGCTTGTTCCTCCAACTCAGTTAGAGCTATGCGAGCTTTCTCATTTGCATAAGACGCTAGACCTATTCCAAGATAAAATGCTTTTTGAACTAAACTGTTAAAATCAGCCATAACTGAAAATTCTGTCCTTATAATTTAAACAACATTTTCATCTCTCAGTATAGTCATCTCTAGACTGAATAAATCTCAGCAAAGATAATTTGCTCTCAATTGAAGATTTTAAGGATAGACTCTTAAGTCGTCAGAATTCACTAAATGACTATCTACCTTTACAATTATTAACTTTTGTAATCAAACCTGTTAAGCTTTATTTCAACTTTAGATAGATTAGACTGAGCGTTCCTTTAAGACAAAAATCCATCATATGATGCCGTTCATAATGCTCGTAATTTGGGGTAAAAACCTTGGTTTTAAGGGTTGCTGTTGTTGGGTCAGGACGAACTGGATCTTCTGCACACAACTGAAACATTAGCAAAAACTGGAATAGAAACCTATTTATTTGAGTGAGCGTAAAGTTATACAACGCTAAACCCTGCAATAAAGCTGTTCCTTTATGTGTAATGGACGAACTTGCCCTATCGCCAGAAATCATTGACCCTCGAGTAAAAAAATGAACATGATCTACCCGTCTAATGTTGCCGTCGGTATCAATACTCAACTGGATAATGAATATCTTGGGATGTATCGTCGAGAAATTCTAGACAGATTCTTACGCCACTGCGCTGCATCATCAGAGGCGAATTTGATTAACGAGATAGTCTATCAACTCAATCTCTTTACCTAATAACTATAAATCTTTATATTTTTTACTATATCTACCACTCTAACAACAATATTCAAGAAAAAAAGATTGATTTATGCGGAAGTCTATAATTACTATGATCACCCTTCAAAAACGCATTCGTCTTTCCCAAGACAAAATAGCTTACTATGAATATCTCGCTTAGATATATGTCGGTAAAATGTATTCTCTGACTCCTATGTTTGTGGTTTCCCTAAATACGATTATTTAGAAGTGAATAATGTGGGTTAGCGTATTCTTACCTAAAATAAATGAAAATATATTTCAAACAATGAAACGAGAAGTATGGCATGACATGCCTCGCCCTTGGCATTTTATAACAGCTCTTCTACCGTTCAGATATATCCCACGATACTTTTGTAAAAATGTGTGCTTATCAAGATGTTCAGCGTATGACTTTTGATAATTGTCTATACAAAACTGTTGTTTTTGCTAATCATTTATTTAGGAAAAACGAAAATTATCGTTAAAACTATTAGTAGTTTGTTACGAGGTCATTCTTTAACTTTTTATCAACTATTCATTAATTATAATTAGACTTTCAGGGCGAGCAACGCTCACCCTATTTTTTTGTTGAAAAATACCTAAAAAAAGAAAAATATTACTCTCCCGAACTATCTATAACTTTATCACAATAAATAAAGACTAAAGGTCTTGCCTTTCAAAGTCTTCAAAATTTGGCAAAAATTATTTTTTATAAGTTATTCTTCTAAAGATCAGATGATTAAGTCAGAATAACAGTTTCGGAATTCAATAGCTAATAATTTATCATTCTCAATCTAGAAAAGTCAAAAATATCAACTTCTTTCAAAAGGTTTCAAAGCTCAACTAAATGAATAATCATCAAAACTGAGGACTAATATCTATAGACTAATTTAGTGGAGTGAATGTGTGAGGGAAAACTACCGCTACTAAGAGCTTATTATCCTATTTTATTGATATCGACGAAATTGCTGTTGGACTATCTCCTTCAACCCTGAACCTGTAGCCATACAAGTAGGAAGATTATCGAACTTATTCATTTATGGTTACAAACGTCTTAATTAGCCATGGAATAAGTTCAAAGATGAGTAAAAAGCGGAGAAATTATATCCTGATTAAAGTCATTAGATGTTTTCATAACAGCAAAAAACAACACCTGATTCAGTTGTATTTTCCTCTGTGTGATGAGGGTTTACCTGTGATAATTCTAGGAATAACTCCCGATTAATGGCTGAATGTCCATTTAAACGACCAGCAATTATTTGTCAACCTCCTATCTAGTGACAAATAATAGGAAAGGATTATAACTAAAAAATAATCATCAAAATGATCTGACTAAGTCTACACCAAATATAAAACAAGCAATCTCACAAGCCGTTGTAGAGACACCGAAAACTTAGGATAATTTATTTCTTAACCTACTCAAAAACATCAAGTCCCTTGCCCTCAACTGTCAGACAAATTTCACTACTACAAGAAATAGAGGATAACTAAATTTTATTTATCCTTTACGCCTTTCGCATTTCTGTAAGCGACGGTGAAAGTCAGGTAAACCAATAAAAATATTTAAAGTAAACAACTATTTACTCCTAATGGTCACCAGTCCTATATTCTTAGTTCTGGTTATCGCGCATTAACTTAATAAACTTCTCGAATAAATAATCCGCATCGTGGGGTCCAGGACTTGCTTCAGGATGGTATTGGACCGAAAAAAAAGGTAAAGTCTTATGGGATAAACCTGCTACAGTCCGATCATTCAGATTAAGATGAGTAACTTCTACATCAACATCTAAGGACTTTTCTGTCACTGCAAAACCATGATTTTGACTTGTAATTTCTACCTGTTGATTTAATCCACAAGGTTGATTTAATCCCCGATGACCAAACTTTAATTTAAAGGTTTCTGCTCCCAAAGATAATCCTAAAATTTGGTGTCCCATACAAATTCCGAAAGTAGGTTTTCCTGCTTTAATTAATGCTTTAGTAACTTCGATTCCTTCTTTAACTGCTGAGGGATCACCAGGTCCATTAGACAAGAAAATTCCGTCTGGATCATACTTTAAAATCTCTTCAGAGGACGTATTGGCTGGAACTACAATAACCCGACAACCATAACTAGCCAAACGACGGAGAATATTTCGTTTGATCCCAAAATCAATAGCTACTACCGTTAAAGTACTTCTTGAAACTTCTTTACCACTCAGACGAAACTCCCAAATGGGATCAGTTGGAATAGACCACTCATAAACCTCTTTGGTGGTTACTTCCCTGACTAAATTTAAACCAGCCATCCTGGGAGTTAATTGAGCCTGACGTAGTAATTCTGCCGGTTCGAGGATTTCTGTAGAGATTGCCCCATTCATCGTTCCTACTGAACGGATTTTGCGAGTTAAGGCACGGGTATCAATGCCATAAATTCCAATAATTTTATGGCGATTTAAATAATCAGGGAGGGATTCTGTAGATCGCCAGTTACTCGGACGATGGGTTATATTACGTGCAATAACCCCTTTAACCTGTGGACAAGAGGATTCCTCATCATCAGGGTTGGTCCCCGTATTTCCCAACTCAGGGTAAGTGAAGGTAACGATTTGACCGCAGTAACTCGGATCAGTTAAAACCTCTTGATAACCAGTCATTCCCGTATTAAAAACGACTTCTCCTAAAGTGGTTCCCCTTGCTCCAAATGACCACCCCTCAAAGGAAGTTCCGTCCACTAACATTAATAGGGCTGGTGTCATATTTGCTATTGCCATAATCATTAAATTTTTGATACTGAAAATAGGGAAAACCCAACGGTGAGCGATAAACTGGATTAGGCAATTTATATGAAAATGCCCGACTATCTAATTATCTGTTAAGACACACCTATCCCTAGGATACAACCGATTATTTTACCAGATGTGATTCGGCGTGTTAGGGTGAAGTCAAACTGCCAAAAAGGTAGCTAGAATCCTATGAGTCCCAAGAAACTGAACGACGACGATAAGCAAGAAATTCTTAAGCTTTATCGTCAAACACCAGAAACTACATCCACTTTAGCTGATCGTTATGGGGTCAGTAGCTCTACCATTAGCCGTTTTCTGAAAAGTTATCTATCAGAGTCAGAGTATGAAGAGTTAATTCAGCAAAAACGCTTAGCACGGACGGCTAAGTCTGAGTTACTATCTACACAGACTTACACTAAACCTGTATTGATGATATCAGAAAGTCAATCAGAGTCTCAAACCTCGAAGACTAAGGGTGAACTTGTGCTGGTGACCTCAAAGAATCAATTAGAGTTATCTTCAACGGAGACTAGTATTAAACAGCCCCCTATCTTAGCAAAGGATCAGTCATCAAGATATATTCAACATTCAGACGAAGAAGATGAGGAAGACGATCTTGAAATGGTCGATGTTATCGCCCTTGGAGAGATGATTGGGGAAGATTTATCGGATGGGATTGATGATGAAGACTTAGATGATGAAGACTTAGATGATGAAGATTGGGATGAAATAGAAGAAGAAAATTATGATCAATCTTTAGCTCAAGATGGGGACGTTCAAGTCTTACCCTTATCATCTGCTATTTTTCCTAAAACCTGTTATTTAGTGATTGATCGCTCAGCTGAATTAATTGCTCGTCCTCTCAAAGAATTTGCTCATTTAGGTCAAATTCCAGCTGAAGAAGTACAACAAAAAACTTTACCAGTATTTGATAATCATCAAGGAGCACGTCGCTTTTCCAATCGCTCCCAAAGGGTGATTAAAGTTCCTGATGGTCGTCTTCTGTACAAAAGTTGTCCTCACTTATACGCTAAAGGAATTACTCGTTTGTTGATGGACGGACAAATTTACTCTATAGGATCTAACTATGACAATTAAGCCAATATTAATATTTATAAATTCATTAATTATCTCTTTTTAGCAAAAAAAATACCATTCCTTGAGTGATTTTATCTACTACTTTCAAAAGTAGTGGTTATGTTAAACTGTAAAATCAACTCGTAAAACGCAAACTAAAGAAACCTAGAATTTGATAATTAGCAAAATTTATAAATCAAGAAATTTTCATTAAATTAATCTTAACTTACTGTCAATTTTCTATGATGTTCTTTTAATTATTACTTGGCAGAAATAGATAGTAAATTTTCGTATCTAATATCTAATACCCCACTTTACTAGATAAAATAAATAAGTTTTCTTTTAATTAAAATATTTTTTGAGAGGACTGGTGATGTTATTATACACCTGGTTTAATTCGGCTTGTTATTTCTTACTTAAATCTTTCGTTTAACTCTCTTTTATGTGACTCTAACAGAACTTTTTCTTTTTAACTAGTATTTTTAAGCTGTTTAGTTTCTTATTGCTGTTTCGGTATCTAAGTTTTTTTATTCGTAATCATCAACCTAAATCTTTTATAAATGTTACTATTTAGGACTTATTTGATAATTTTTATATTAAATATTTTAGGATATGTTCTTTTCTTTTTAAGTCAGCTTAACTCTCTTATAAATTTATTCATATATTTATGAACTCATTTCTAGATTAATTGAACCGGAACCAATTTAATAAAAAACAATTTGAGCTGAAAGTTTTTGAAGAAATTAATACTTAATAGTTTAAACTTAAATTGATATAATTTCACTTATGTAAAAACGAATTAAATTTGATTAAACAACAATGACCTAACTAAGGGTAATCTTACAGAGATTTTTACTTTCAAAACTAGTCTTATTCAAGTAAAACTTAGTGGAGTAATTTAATATTATGCTAGTCCTTGTAGATCCTCTATTGAGAGAGTTAATTTCCATCAATTTAATCTCAGCGGTGTTAATCTTGCTTGGGCGAGTTTAAGAAGCAGTCATCTGAGTTGTGCTGTTTTTAATAGGATGTTTTTTCTTGGCACCAATTTTGGACGTACTTTTTTGAAAAAAATTAATTAAAATGAGAGAAACTAAAAAATGGTTAGACTTAGTCAAGCGCAATTAGGAGTAGCAATCTTGAAAAATTCAACTTATTCGGGGCTAGGTTAAAAGATACAGACTTATATAGGGTCTAATAAAGTATAAATATAACTTTAACCTCATATAGGTTTACATAGTATTTTCTTAAAATTGATAAGATTCAGATCAGCACTCTTAAGATTTTAGCATTAGTCGATTTCAGACCTTAAAATAAATTGCCCAGATTAACGAATTTATAGCCTTTCTTAAGATTAACAAGGATAGAATTTTCGCTAAAAACGTCAACCTCATAAAACTAAATTCAACTGCGGTTTAAATAAATAAAATAACCAAGGTAGCAAAGGTAAAGGAAAGCAATCTCACTGCCCAGTTTTGGGTTTGTATACTTGACTAACTAGGGAAAATAGGTATCGATCCTACATAATAAATAAACTTTCCCAAGAAATTGCAAATAACTATTCCTTGTCAAAAACGGCGATAGGAAAAGCATTAAGAATATTAAGATTGCTGGAGTCTAGGTAATCACAATATAATTCCTTACCCTGAACCCCTGCTGTTGTGCTGTGTATCCCTAGACTGAGATATAAATTTTACTTCCATGCCTACTATGACAACTTAATTTATTGCCTAAAATAGAGTTATTAGTAACTGCACTTCTCTTTCCTCTCGCTCTAACACAATAATAATTCCATCAGTTGAAGCGACTATAGTCTTTAAAATCGTCTGTTTTGTTCGTATTTTTTGAAACCCTAACTTAGGAAATTAAAAGGACTGACATAAAAGTTGGAGCAAAGTAACAAGTTAGGATAATACCCGCTTTAATATTCTTAAGAATAGATAGTAAAAAATATTTAGGAAAAATTACACCAGGTCATAGGCAACACGGTAGATGTTCTAATGGTTCTAGAAACCACAAAAAAATAAGTTAGTTTCGACCTCCGATGTTTTGGCAAAATTGTATGGACAAGTAGATAAAGACGTCCGTCATAGAAATCGCAAAGACACCAACAGTTAACATTAAACCAATTTCCCAATTGGGAGGTGGTCATATGGAAAAATATAGGGAGATGAGAGGAAAGGAATCCTAACTAAAGGTAAGTTTTAGTTTTGTGAGATTTTCATGAGATAATATGATTTAGTCTGTTACCCAATAGAGCTTGTTAACAGCTTACTGTTGATGTCTGACATAAAGCCAATGACCACTCAGTTACCTCCTCTCAACACCGATACCATCTGGGCAATCCTTAACGAGGAAATCGATGACGCAACCGTCAACCAATTAGTTTGGTACTATCTGGGCTATCGTTATGATCAATCTCGTCAAACTTGGGATAGTACTCAAGTTGCTGAAGACTGGCGAGAAAATTATCCAGACCCCCCAAATTTTGTTGAAAACCGACCTCCTATTATTAGGCTAACTCGTTCTATTCCTAGAGAAAATAAACAATTACTTAAAGAAAAGTTAGGATTTAAAGGCTATAAAATTGGCGAGTTTGGACCAAAACAAGCCCGCCGTGCTACCATGGCAAACTGGTTATTAAGTTATTTGACGAGTTAAACTTATAGTGAACAGTTATTATAACAACTTCCTATATGTTTACTATTTTCTAGGGAACTTGCCAGATTTTTCCATGATACTGCATTACATCATCATAAAAATTTTGAGGGAGATGATCGTGATCATGGGAATGGTTTTGTGCAACGGGGGTGAGTCGGAATTTACACATCTCACAATTCATTTGAGTCTGTCCCAGTTGACTTTCAATTTCCCGTTCACGAATTATAAAAAATAATTCCGGAGTCAATCCAATTTCAGGAAAATTAAGTATCTCAATATCGGGATACTGTTCTTGTTGTTGAGCACAAATATAAAAAATTTTCTTAACTAATGCCCCTGTAAACAGAAAATGAGGAAGTACGATAATACGTTTAGGATGATAGAGTCTTGCTCGTTCAAACCCTTGTTCTAAACGAGGGTGAGTAATACCAATAAAACAAGTTTCAACTGTACGGTAGTAACTTCCTTCCCATAATAAGCGGGAAAATTTACACATATCACTATTAGCATCAGGATCACTCGAACCCCTACCAACAATAAGTAATACGGTGTCTTCGGGGGCAATGGTTTCTCTATCAAGTTTAGCTAAGCGTGATCGCCATACATCTAACAGCAGGGAAGTATTACCAAAATGTCGGCCATAGTGAAACCTTAAAAAGGGATAATGTTCTTTAGCTTGATCTAAGGCATGAGTTACATCAAATTTTGTATGACGGGCAGCGAACAATAAACAAGGGAGAACCGTCATTTCCCTGAATCCCTCATTTACACAGCGATCAATCCCTTGTTGAATCAATGGTTCTGTCAACTCCAAAAAGCAGGGAATGACAGGGCGTGAGGTATCTAATGTTTGATAAGTGTCTACAAAATTAAGAAACTCTTGTTTTCCATCGATATCTTTAGTTCCATGTCCGATAATCAGTAAAGGACGTCGGAAAGGCAAAGGAGGGAACTTTTCCAAAATTTCCGAAAATGTCAAAGATTGAGCAATCATCTATACCTCGCAGATGAATCCAAAGGGTTATAATAAAAACGGCAGGCATTCTGAACCCAGATATGAAGTTTTATCTCATTACGGTTGTGGGACAGTAACAGGCTTACAATGACTGAATTTTCTTCATTAGTTATGATGACCGTTCCTCATCATAACCGATTTTTCATGGTCCTATCAATGACTACCGATTTTTACTCCCCTTTACTTTACAAGTAATTAAGAGTCTAGTCATCTTAAATCATGAACGTGTCTTAAAAATTGGAGTTGTGGGAGAAGAATACTTGTGTCGTTAGTCACGATCAAAACTCTTAATAGAATTTTTTACTTTCTTTTGTTTAGTCAGAAATGTTTAATATCTTAGTTAAGTTTTGGACAAAATGTTATCAAAAGTTACACGTTGATAGATAAACTGCAATATAAGCTGTCTAAAAACATAAAGTTATCGCTAGAAATAAAGATCAGAAAATTAATGAGATAAGAGAAATTTTTAGAATCGAAGATAGCTATTAAAATTTATACCAATAAACCAATGATTAAGTGTCATTTAGTTTTCTTTACTTAGTATTTATTCGCTAAATCTTAATGTTTAAACTTTAATAATTTGTATAAAATTTTACCATTATATAAATTGTTAAATAACTCACCTCATGACAGCGTAAACTGTTCTTAGATAAAAGAAATTTATAAGCATATTGATTTATTTAATAAAGTCAAATGAAGTATTTACCTCATAGGTAAAACTTTAAGTATTGATAATACAAATTTATAAAAAAACTTACAATAATGCGAACTTAAGTGGATTTATTTGCTATTTTGGTCAGGGAATAAACATAAAAACATCAAAGAAATTAATATAACTACTTTATTCTACTCTAACTGATCTAAAACCTCAGGTTTGCTTGATTATAGACTTTATAAAAAAGAGGATAATTTCTCTGAAAAAACTATTTTTGACTAAAATTGTATTAGATTGTGGTCTTTGTACAACTTATGTAACAGGAGATAGTTAGTCTTCTTAGCAAGAAAAGTTTAAATTTGTGAGAGATATTGAAAATATCTCATCTGGTCATTGAATATTATGACAAGTGTCTAAAGCCATTAAGTACAATAAATAAACTTATAGTAAGAAAATCCCAAAATATAGGGTTAGTTAATAATTGGTTAAAATACAAAGAAAATTATTTTTTGAAGTTAATCTCGACTCTATATATAGAATATTTAAACGAAAATAAAATTTCTTATAAACTGAAAAAGATGCTTTGAATAATTATCTAAATAAACAAATAGAATCATTATTTATTCCAATTAAATTGTTTTTAACACTATAATTGAAGAAATAATATTTTTCAATTTAACCTATGAATTAATGTGATAAAATAAGTCCCAAGAAAGTACACTTATTTTTTTACTGATAACATCAATCGATGAACTGTTGTTTACGCAAATGATAATGTTCATGATTATTGAGTTAATAGCATCGGCGATGATACTCTATCTTGATTTTTAAGAATCGAATCGAGAAGATTTAATTAATATCAATAAGCACACTATACAAATTTATCAAACTTTTCGTATTGACCTTAATCAATCACGAAACACTTGAATTAATTATTTATGTAAATATTGATCAAGGCGTAGGTAGAAGCACACACCTCAAGATAAACTTAGTACAATCACAGTCTACAACTATCAAGTTTTACAGTCTAAATTTAAGCGTTAACAATGAGGAATTTTATGGTTGATTTCGCTCAATTAATGAGATGGTTTAAGCTAAAAATAGGATTATAAAAATGATGTCATAAAAATGACACCGATTTTACTTCACTTTAAATCTAAAAATTTATCTAAAGCTGTTATCATGCGCGGTGGCCAACGACGGACGTTTGTTACCCAATCTAAGTCTTGATAACGGCTATCCATTCCTACCGTTGCTACCCAATTACTCTCCGCTTCCCCTTGCTTCCCCAACTCCCATAAAATAGCTGTCAATGCTGCTCGCGTATCAGGAAACATAGGATACTTTCGTATAATATTTTTCATTTGGTTCAAGGCTTCTTCCGTGTTTCTCAATTGATACAATACCAAAGCAACATTAGCTTTAGCTAAGGTAAAGTCAGGATCAATGTTAACAGCTGTTTGGTAGTCTTTTAATGCTTGTTCCCAGTTGCCTAAAGCTCCTTGGGCGTTCCCTCGATTATTGTAAGCCATAGCATCATTGGGGGTTATTTCTAAGACTCGATTATAGTTTATAATCGCCTCTTGATATTTTCCTTGTCTTTCTAGAACCGTTCCTCGATTAAGATAAGAAGCAGACTCATTAGGAGCTAATTCAACAGCTTTATTAAAGTCTGAAATTGCTTTATCCAATTGATTCTGACTAACACGAGTACTTCCCCGATTGCTCCACACTGCTGGATTTTTAGGAAATCTTTCAATTAATTGAGTCCAATAGGTTTCTGCTTGGTTAAAATCTCCTTTTTGCGTTGCTTCAAAAGCTTTATTAGCGATTTTTTCCCCCCATTCTAATTGCTCTTGAGTAATTAAAATGGAAGTTTCTTGGGCTAAAATTATGGGAACAGTCCCAAACCACAGTAAGAAAATTCCTAATAAACTTAATATTGTACGAATCATTGGAGGTTTCTATTGATAGTGTTTCTTACTCATTATGACTTCTGTTCCATTTTTTTTAAATAATCTTCATAACCTAGTCGTTTGAGTTCTTCTTGTTTATCAATAACCACTTGTGTTAGATTTTGTCGATGTTCTTGGATTCGTTTCAGCAGTTTAGAATCATGGGACGCTAGAATCTGAATTGCAAGTAGCCCAGCATTCTCAGCGTTTCCAATAGCGACAGTGGCGACGGGAATGCCTCTAGGCATTTGCACAATGGAATAAAGAGAGTCTATCCCCTGTAAATGATGAGTCGCTATAGGAACGCCAATGACAGGGAGGGGAGTTAAAGAAGCTACCATTCCTGGTAAGTGGGCTGCTCCTCCTGCCCCTGCAATGATCACTTTGATTCCCTGTTTATGCGCGGTTTGGGCATAGTCTACCATGACTTTCGGTGTACGATGAGCAGACACGATTGTAACTTCACAAGAAACGGCAAAGTTTTGACAAACGATGATCGCACTTTTCATAGTGGGTAAATCAGAATCACTTCCCATAATTATGCCCACACGCGAAGAAGAGTTGGTCATGATGGTTGATCAGGTATACTCGATAGCGTTATTCTAACAATGAAAAGCTATCTATATATGAAAACTCGGTAATAACGGACTCATTAATCAAGCTGAGCTTTTTGGTGAACTTACGATTTTAGGCTATTTATAAAATCTAATCAAAAAAAATAGTTTACAATAAAAAAGTGCTAAAAAATATTAAAATTGTCAATGCTAGAATACCTGGTTATCAAGAAAGTCAACAAGTTTCTATTAATTCCCAAGGTATTATTGAAAATATATCCTCAATGAGTAAAAGCTTCAAATCTATTGAAAGTGAGACAATTTTGGATTTAAAAGAAGATAATTTATCATTAGGAGGCATAGACTTGCAAATCAATGGAGGGTTGGGATTATCCTTTCCTGAAATTGAAGAAGAGAACTTGCCTATATTACAAAACATTTGTGACTTTCTATGGCAAGAAGGAATTGATGGATTCTGCCCTACGATTGTAACAACATCAGTTAAAAATATCCAGAGATCTCTTTCAGTAATTGATAAATTTATAAGCAAACAGACTATTAAACCTGAAGAAACAGCAAAAGTATTAGGGATCCACTTAGAAGGACCCTTTTTAAATCCCCAAAAAAAAGGAGCACACCCTGAACAATATCTATTAACACCTAGTGTGGAAGCGGCAAAACTAATTTTGGGAGATTATGCTCATCGCGTTAAGATAATGACTTTAGCTTCTGAATTAGACTCAACCGATAAAGTAATTCCTTATTTAAAGGGTCAAGGAATTATTGTTAGTTTAGGACATTCTCAAGCTACAGACAAAGAAGCAAAAAAAGCTTTCGGATTGGGTGCATCAATGGTAACGCATGCTTACAATGCTATGCCGCCTTTACACCATCGTAACTCAGGATTATTAGGAGAAGCAATAATTAATAAAAATGTTTATTGTGGATTAATTGCCGATGGTCGACACGTCTGTCCAACTATGATAGAAATCTTACTGAAATCAAGTCATTATGACCAGGGAGTTTTTCTAGTTAGTGATGCTCTATCTCCTATTGGTTTAGGAGATGGAATTTATCCTTGGGATGAACGACAAATTGAAGTTAAACAAGGAACTGCAAGTTTAGCCAATGGAACATTGTCAGGAACAACTTTGCCCTTGTTCTCTGGATTAAAAAACTTAGTGAAATGGGAAGTATGTGAGGTAGAAACTGCCATTTCTCTAGGAACGGAATCTCCCAGAAAGGCCATTAATATGCCTGGAATTTCTATAGGACAGCCAGCTCATTTATTGCGCTGGCATTGGGATAAAATAAGTCGTATTTTAAATTGGGAAAGATTAAATAATGGATAGTCATTAATGATTAAAATTTAAAGTCAATAGTGAGAGTTTTTCCTTCTTGCTTGTTGGTTTGTACGTCTTAAAACTAAATCCGTCGAAGCAAACTTAAACCATGGGTATCAGTTCCACAGGTTTTAAATAATCCATAGATTTTACTTAAAGCTAATACTTGTTCCGTTTGTTTTGGACTAGTCGTCCAAGGTTTAGGATTACCATAGGCATAAAAAGCCTCCACTCCATCAATACCTAAATCAGCACAAAAATGAATAAGCTCATCTACAGAACGATTATAACGAACAGGATGAGCTAGAACAGCTAAACCACCAGCTTGATGGAAAGCATTTATAACCTGACGAGCTGAAGCCCAAAAATCTTCGGGATGAGTTCCTTGAAGATAAGGCTGCATCAAACTGTGTTGTGGATCAAAACCATAGCCTAAAATATGAATTTCAGTATCAAGTAAATTAGCAGTAATCTCAACCCCAGTCCAAAGATGAGGTAAAGGTTTGTGAGGATGGTATTGGCGAGTTTCATTAATCCAGTTTTGCGCCACTTGGTAACCATTGATAGAGTGGTGGTCAGTAATTGCCATCCCCCTGAGACCGAGCTCCACTGCTTGTTCAATTAAAACCTGGGGTTTTAATTGTCCATCGGAGTGAACAGTATGCATGTGGAAGTTGTAGTTATAAGGGCAACTTTTTTGGTGCAGAGCCTGCCAAACCTTTTTAAGAGCCTTAGTATCTTGGGCTGATGGCTGAGTTAACATGAATACAACCATAGTCGATGTCTCTACTGGAAGAATATTGCAAATTATTACATCTAGGATAACAATCCTTTGCTTAAAGAGTCAGAAACTACCTATGTAGTTTATCTAAACTGATAAGATTCTCGACTCAAGCCTATTTTCTAAATAAAATATTAAAACTGATTAAGCAGATATCATTATACTGAACACAATGCCCCAATGTAAGTCAGGTTGTTAGGCAACATATACTACTCATTAGTGTCAATGCTACTGCGATCATTAAAGAAGCTGTAGTTAAGTCATTGTTGCACTTCGATGTAACTAATCCCGGTGTCAATATACACAATATTCATCATTATACGGCTTGTTTCCGCACTCTTGATTACTATCTCCGCTACTCCACCTATACAATGTTAGCTGGCAATTTCTTTATCCTTGATGAACTGGTTCTCAACAGTTTAAAGAGAACTTGCAATTCTTTGAATATACTCATCACTAGCACCATTCAAGCCATTTAAATGAGAGAAATTATTACTAATTTAATTGGTATTGATACAGGTAAATAAATGGGTGTTCTTTTAACTACAGTTACTCTAGCCTAAATTAAAGTAAATTAGTATTTATCTTAAACTGTTTTAGTTATTTAAAAGCCTTATTTTAGAAAAATATTTGATTAATTATAGGATAATTTTACTTATGCGGATACTTAAAATAAGAGTCTACGTTCTTAGCCCCAATTAGATACGAACTCAACACGAATTACAGAATACCTACTTTACTAAGTTAGTTCCCCACTATAAGTTTAATTTTAGGAACAATAGTTCATCTATAATGAGGACAGGTAGTAGAATCGTCATAGTAAAACTACTCACTGATAAACAAAGGGCTGATAACAAGTCAACTGTGATGGTTAATAGTTATTAATTAAAAGCTATTTATTAATGTAACGTTAGCAAGTTGAGATTAAAGATTCGAATTGACTGATCCTCGTTTATTTGATTTAAACAAGTGAAAAATTTGGTTTATATGTAGGACAAGAGTAGTTCATTAATTAAGAACTCAACTTAGTTGACTATTATAAATAATTAATAAAAGCGATTAATAGTTGATTTGAGTTAGAAAATGGTGAATATGACGTAATATATAATTGAGCGTCAGAATTAAGTTAACTTTTATCGTAAAAAGTAGTACAATTAATTTATTGATATATCTTTATTTTACTTAAAAAAATCGTTGTTAAACCATTGATAGTTAGAGACATAAATCTCTATAGTACAGAGTATTTAGTCAATTTTATTTGATAGATTAAAACTAGGTTTTTAAAATTTTTAGAAAAATTTATAATAAAAAAAATGGTAGTTACTCTTCTAAGTAAGACTACTATGAAAATAGACTAAAAAATAAGTTTGCTATTCTCTGAGCAAATTTAAATTCTAGTAAATCTAGGTCTAAGTGTGATTAGTTTCTCCTAAGAGAAAAGTAAATAATAAAATTATAATAATTAAATATTGAAACTATATAATAGTATTGGAATTCTTATTGTTTAATAACAGACATAAGTAGTTATTTTAATAATAAAAAACAAAAAAGTTAAAATAAATTAACAATCAATTTAATTCAAAAAATTAATTAATGTAATCTTAGTCGTTTCTTTGCCGTCTAGCAGAAGAGAAATTTTTAAATAAAACAGAAATCAATATTACTACAAAAAAATTTAATATTAAAAATCAAATAATTAAATATTTTTTTAATCCTATAAAACCGAAAGTTTATATATATAAAAATATCAATTTTTGTGTGAAAAATACGAGAGAATAGATGAAGCAAGCTACAGTGTATAAAAAACAAAAATATCAGACAAGTATAGTATTTTAAAGTTTAAAAACAAGAGCTAATTATGTACAATTTTTTTTCTTTTTCATGCCAACCAACATGATTGCCTAGCAAGATTTTATAGAGCCGTAAATTTTAATACAATTAAAGAATGTATCGACGTATAATAATGAACAAAAACTGTTGTTAATAAAAAACGCATTACAGCATAATAAAAGTCTTGTTTACAATCGACAATAATAGCTTAAATAAAGAATTTTACTTAAGTTTTTTAAAACAACAAGTTTTTTATAAAGAGCATTTACTTTTGTTGTTTTTTTTAGAAAAAAATTATTGTTAACAACAATTTAGAAAAAAGTTATAGTTTCTATCCTGATCTCTCAATCCCTTACCACCCTCTCCAATTTTCCCAATAGATGACAAGATGAGTTATTTTATGGAGAGTTGGTTGTGAGGTAATCCGTGTTAAAAATGCAATCGTCTCAACGTTGGGTTGATCAGTTACCGAGATCAGCGAACTGGTTGTTATTGGGGTTATGGGTGGTTATTGGTTCCATTCTTAGGTTTACCAAATTAACTGCTAAGCCTCCTTGGACAGATGAATTTGCTACGATGGTGTTTAGTTTGGGAAATGATTTCACCTCAGTGCCCCTTAATCAAGTAATTTCCATTGATGCTTTGTTACAACCCCTAAAATTTAATCCTGATGCAAATATTGGAAATGTTGTTTCATTACTCTTACAAGAAGATAACCATCCTCCTCTGTATTTTGTATTGGTACATTTGTGGGTAAAATTATTTCCCTCACTGGGAGAATACACAGATGTTTGGGTGATGCGATCACTTTCTGCTTTATTGGGGATTTTATCGATTCCAGCAATTTATTTCTTAGGAAAAATTGCTTTTCGTTCTCAACGAGTTGGACAGATTAGTGCGGCCTTAATGTCCGTTTCTCCCTATGGCATTTTCCTCGCACAAGAAGCTCGTCACTATACGTTAGCAATTCTTTTTGTGATTTTTTCTTTGATTTGTTTTACATTTTCAATTAATAGTTTTTTTGAGAAAAAAATATTGCCTTTATGGTTAGTTTTTGTCTGGATAGTTATTAATGGGATTGGTTTATCAGTTCATTATTTTTTTGGAATAACTTTATTGGCGGAAGGAATGACGGTAATATTTTTGATTTATCGTCATTATCAGCAAAAAAAAGACGACCTGTCTTTTATGTCACGAAATTTAATCCGTATTATGTTGGTTTTCATTGGAGCCATTTCGGCTGGATTAACTTGGATAGCTATTATTATTCCTAAAGGATATGGTAATGGCATGATTACCTGGGTTCATCCAATTGAACATATTTTATATATGATTAGTCCTCCCTTCCAACTGTTAGCAGCTTGGGTTCCCATGATATCTTTGCTGCCCGTTGAATCTTCTTCCCTAGCCATTGTTATTTTATCAAGTTTAATCTTGTTACTCTTTTTTATTTGGTTTATTCCTTATATGAAAAAAGGAATCCAAGAAGGATTACAATACTCAGACTGTTACTTACCAATAAAGGGGTTAATAGGATTTATTTTTAGTGCAATCGCTCTTTTTTTAGTAATTACTTATGTTGTTGGATTGGACATTACCCGTGGTGCACGATACAGTTTTGTTTATTTTCCAGCTGTCATCGTTTTAGTTGCTGTGAGTCTTGCCATTTATTGGAATAAATCTAATCTTGATAATTCAATAGTTAAAGGGAAATACCAAATATTATTTGATCCTACTTATTTGTTAACGATTATCTATAGTAAACTTAATGGCAACGGAAAATTTGCTGTTTATGCTGTTTGGTTTATGGGATTTGTAGGAGCGATTACAGTATTGGTTAATTTAGGATATCAAAAGTATTATCTTCCTGACCGCTTAATTTCAGTCATTCAAAATACGGCTTCTAGTCCGGTTTTGATTGCTACAACTCATAGAAATCTAGTTCAAACAGGGGAAACTATGGGAATTGCTCTAGAATTACAACGACGTTCAGAACTGCAAGATACTTTATTTTTGTTGGTCCATCAAGAACAATTGGAATCTTCTGAAGCAACAGAAAATTTAAAACAAGTAGTCAGCAAAATTCCCTACCCTATTGAAGTTTGGACAGTAAATTTTCAGGCTCCTATTGACTTAAAACAATGTGTTGTTGATAAAAAAAAGTTTCCTCAAGTTAATGGTTATAGTTATCAACGATATACTTGTCAATGATTACTATTAAAAGTTATCCAAATTTATCTGGAAAATAAATATGATGATTGTTATCAATTCTAATCCATTCCTGGCGTCGAGATACTCGAAGTAATTGGGTGAATAGTCAAACGGATTTAGCTAAATTTTGATGGGTTAAACGAACCCTCAAGCGGACTTCTTGTCCCCTGGGTTCTCCCATTTCTTACATAAGTAAATACTAAAAGTTTTTGCAATCTCTCTTCAACTTTTTTTATTTCTACAATGGTTAATAATGCTTCTATTTATCTGACACATGGTACTATTCTCTCTGATATCTTTTGAGCTAGTCGAAGCGACATTTCAATTTTAATCAAAGAATATCATCTCATGTAAACTTCCGGTTAAGCCTTAGCTTGATAGAATTCCATATAAATTAATCATAATTAAAAAAAGGTAGACGATTGAGCCCAGCCCAATCAAACATATTCCTCTTTACTAGAGGTTTGACTCAATTGAACAATCTCCTTATATACTCGCTATATGTTTTCAAACACCCTTGCAATTTCCTCACCGTAAATAAACAAAACGTAGCCGATATCTTCTGTTTCCATGACTAGGGGATGGAAGTCGAAGAGATTAGGTAAGTAGGTAGTATAAGTTTGAAAGTCTTTCTACTCTAGAACAGCAATGATTCATTAATTAGTCTACCCTATTTAGGTAAACTTTTGATTATTAAAAAGTTAACAACCTTAACAGAAAATAATACAGAAAGTTTCTAATCTTAGCGATTGTTATTTCATAAGGAACTGGACTAATTGGGTTTGGTTCAAACTAAACTTGGTACATACCAGTTTATCCATTGCTGTTCCTACTTTTTTTATTTTTATGAAACTTTTATTCTCTGTTTGGAAGTCATAAATAGTCGGATATAGATGAATAATCTATATATAAAAATTTTAAGAAAGCAGGATAACTATTAACTTATATAAAGAAAAATGCGAGGTTTTCTAAACATAAGAAGCCTAAATTAATCTACACTAACTAATGTTTCCATTAGTTAGTGTAGATTAATACCAATTTTGAACCTCGTTAAATAAGCTTTATATTTTTTTATTCAATTTTTAGTTAATAAACTTTCTCGACTTTCTGATCTTTAACAAAAAATCTCTACACTTTTAAACAATTTTATTGTGAGCATGATTTGATAGCTTTCATCACTAATTTTAAATTTCGTCTAATTTTAGAGAATAAATAGATAGAAAAAATATATAAACATCACTTTTATTATCTTTAATTTTATTTTTTTTAGCGTTATCAATATAAATATTTTTTTATTTTTTAAATATTATTTTTTTTAAAATTTTTATTTTTTAACTTTATCAGATTGTTATTAGATTAACTTAACAGGTAGATATTTACTAAAAGACTTACTTTAACTATCGTGGTTAATTCAAACATTATTTCGGTAAAAATAGGTTTTTATTCGATACTATTTCCTTTTTATATATAGTTTTGTATTACAAATTAACAGGAAACATAAGTATAATATTTTTTGTTTTTTTAATGAAAACATAGAGCAATTTTAATTCTCTATGTTTTCATTAAAATTTTTGGTAATTTTTAGAAACTACTGTAGTATTCTCTCAGGAGTTTTACTCTTATATTTTTTAAACACCTTTGCTAGTTGTTGGCTATTATAAGTTCTTTTATCTTCTTATGAAAGCTGTTCAATATATTCTGTATCTTATTTATTCCAAGTTCCTTTTCTTTCCCTACTTAGAAATTTTTATATTTTTTCCTATTTTTTTATATAAAAAGTATAATATTTTTACTGAGGTACTCTTTTTATAAGTAATTTTTGAATTTTAAATTAAATTAAATTTATTTAATTTTCAAAATTCCATAATCCTGCTTTTTAAGCAAAAAAACATTTAGTAAGTTCTCTTGTGTATCACTCTTTATTGAACATTTATTTAAGATCGCCTACTTAGAGATATCAATGCAGTAAAGAATATAAATAAAGACCATATTTTATACTCTGAGATGGGGTAGATCCCCTACTTTCAAAATTAAGATTTGATAGTGGAGGACTTAAAAAGTCTACTATTGTTGGGTCTTGCCAGTAGAAAGCATCTATTTCAGTATCAGCAAATACTATGTAGTTCACAAAAAAATATTGAGAGTAATCAATCAAGGTAAGAAGTCGTCTACCCTCTATTCTTCAACTCACTTGTTTAGGTAGTTAGGACACATTATAAGTAAGCACGCCAAACTCCTATCAAAACACCCTGAATTTCCACCTCAGAAGTCTTAAGTTCCATCGGTTTGTACTGGGAATTAGATGATTTAAGTAATACTTTTTCACCATTTTGATAAAATCGTTTTAAAGTTGTTCCATGACCTTGAACAATAGCAGCTACAATTTCTCCATCTTTGGGATGTTCATCTCTAGATAAGGACCGCATGATGGCTAAATCGCCTTCAGTGATTAAATCTTCAATCATGCTGTCTCCTACAATCTGTAACCCATAGTAATTTTTTTGTTCAGTGATTTCAGATAAATCTAATTTAGTTTGATCATCCACACAAAGTTCAACTAGTGTGTCGGCTGTGATCGCCCCTAAAATACGAATCCCCTTAGGTTTAGGACGTAAAATTCGAATGGTACGGGCTTTGCCTTCTATCCAGTCGATATAACCTTTATTTCGTAGTCTTTCTAGACGACTCTGAACAGGAGCTGGTGATCGCAGGTGCATAGCATGCATCATCTGACGAATAGAAGGGGCATGCTGGGTTTTGTCAATATACTCAACTAACCAGTCAAATAGTTCTTGTTGGGCAGGGGTTAAAGATTCCATAAGTTTTAACGAGAACGGAAATAATTATAAATTCAAGGTAAGATTTTTACCTATTTTTTCGACGAACATAGGTACTATGATAAACCTATTTGATCCTTTGTTTAGTTTTCAGGATTTTCTCCTAATACCGACTATGGGCAAGTCAAAATTTTTAGCATCGGTCGCAATGTTCTAGTTGACAGGGAACCAAGTAAAAGACTGGAATCATGAAGTATTGGAATTTTTGATATATGCCGAAGAAATATGTCAACAATGAAAGTTTTTCAATAAAATGGGGGAAACAATAATATCACCTCGATTGACAGCTGAACCTGTCTTAACAAATCCTAATTTAAGGTAAATTGGCAAATCATAGTCAGTTGAATTAGCAGTAATTCTTTCTAAGACGTGACTTTTAGCATAATTAAACAATATTTCCCCAATTTTTTGCCCTCGATAGTCTTTTTTATAAAAAAAAGTAAAATATGGTTGCTTCGATTTATCTCAAGAATTCTGATTAATTCAGTGTTCATTTTATATAACCATATTTTTAGACCCGGAGGTCAGTCTTTTTCTTAAGGAACTACAGGCAATAAATTCAAGAAAATTATTATATCCTTGAGCTGTCATTTCAGTTAACTTCTCTTCAAAAAATATTTGTTTGATTAATAGATGAATATTTAAGAGATCGGTCTGAATAGCTAAGTCAATTGATGACATAAATCACCAGTCATCCTCATCCAGAGGAGCTTCTTGTTTTATAGATACTAGAGTAACTTCCTCCTCGTCTTCTTCCCAAGTTGCTGTTAACGGTTCTACTACCTTAGTAATAGCGTCAGTAACGAATCTTTTAACAAATTCATCCTTACGACTCAGTTCAAATTGACGTTGTACAACTTCAGTAATTCCTCCATCACCCCAGTCTTGATCGTGACGGAAATATTCAACAAAACTTTTTCCAGCAATACGGGTTAAATAAGCAGCTGTTACTCCCTGAATCGCTTTACCAACTAAATAAGTAGTTATATTTAATTGTAGGGCTTTACTTAACAAATCTAAAGCTCCTTTAACTATCCCTAAACTTATTAAAGTTTTTCCTAAAGATAGGGCTAGTTCCTTACCACGATCACTATTTAATTCGCAGCCATAGATTCGACCAATTTCAATTACCATTTGGGCATTAACTGCCGCCATTGCTAACATATCCACCACTGGTAAAGGAGTAACAGAAATAACCCCGGCACCAATCCATCGATAACGATCTATGATTTTATCTGCCTGTTGTCGTCTTTGACGATCAATCATTTTTCTGGCTTCTTCCCCCAGACGTTGAGACTGTAACAAAATATTATCAGCAATTAAATCTTCTCCTTCTGCCCTTAAAACCACAGCAAGACGCTTAATTAGGGGAATAATTTCTGGTTCTGGCTTAACAATTTCCTTGGTTTCTAATAAAAATGATTGGGGTTTAGCGGCTACTGCAATAATATCTAAAGGGGAAATTAATTCTTTAACTCTTTGTTGTAATTGCTTCATTAGTAACGTTAGTTCTTCTTTGGGATAAAGATCAATTTTATTCAAAATTAATAATGATCGTTTACCAATATTTACTAAAGTTTGTAGGGGATTATATTCCGATTGACGTAAATCGTTATCTACCACAAATAATAATAAATCTGCTTCTGTCGCTAATTTTCGTGCCAACTGTTCCCGTTCAGTTCCTTCTACTCCTACTTCCAAAATTCCTGGGGTATCTGTGATTAAGATGTCTCTCGGAACTCCTGGCAGTTTAAGGGAATAGGTCTCCCCCATTTTAGTAGTTCCGAGAGTAGCTTCTACATTGCCCACCATTTCCCCAATTAAGGCATTAACTAAAGAGGTTTTTCCCGCCGATCCTGTACCGAAAACCACAACCTGTAAATCGCCTTTAGTCAAATTAGTTTCAATTTGACGAGAACGACTCAGTAGAGCTTTTTTAGTGACTTTATCTTGGATTTGTTGCACTTGACGGCGTACTGCTTTAAGGGTTTCGTGTGCTGCTTCAGTTTTTTGTTCAGGAAGTTTAGGACGAGGCCGTTCTTGACGACGAGTAGAAAATAACTTACCAGAGACAGCTAAGTTGAAATAATAAATAAAAGCGTAGATTAACAAGCCTAAAAGACCGATAACCAGGAAAATTAATAAATTACCTAATAAAGGCGCTGTAAAAGAGACTTGAATATAAAGACGATAAATCGAATTGATTAACCATATAATCAATCCGAGAATTATACTCAAACCAATGATCAGGAATAACAGACGGGGCAGAGGCATGGAGAGAGGGGGAGAAAGTGGGAGAGGGGAAAAGAGAAAGGGTCTGCTTTGACATGGCGTGCCTCTTGCCTTACTGTTACTGGTGGCTGCATTGTCTGAGGGCTTCTATATAGAAAAACAGAGATAATTGACAACATTCGAGGCTCAGCTATAACATACAGACTAGATATGAAGATAAAAGTCGGTCCAATCCAAGCTAGAGAAACCCAAGAAGGATGATCTGTCGGCAAGAGAGGGAAAAGGTAAGCTCTCAAACCCGTTACGGCAGCAGGCGAAACAACAAAAGCGGTCATCCCGACTTAAATGTCCCTATCCGAGGGAATTTCAGATGGTTATTCTTTGCCAGTTTTGTCTTAGCTCAATACCAGGTAAAAGTAAATTAGTCATTAGCAATGAAAATTATGATGACAGTAATTTCAAGCGAAGACTTCTACAAAATACTAAAGCAGAAATTTTGCTACGATGACAAGTAAAGCAAGTGTAGACGTTGCAATAGCTTGGGGAGTTTAAATGGTTTTCCATTGATCAATAAAAAAATAATCAACATTATTATGCCAAATTAGGCGGCTTTTTCCGAGATTTTAAGGAAAGATTAGGTGTCATCTGTTGGAGTTGTTTTTGAATCATGTTTTCTATGTCTTCTCGTTGAATTTCAATCCCTTGTGTTTTATTATTTGGGTTATCCATAAGGATAATGCTATCGACTTGACGAACAGCAAACATTTGAAAGAAAAGGTGAGTTATAGGTACAGAAACAATATTAATAGGGAAATTAACACTACTGGAATCCACTGTGTTTTGAAAATCGCGGGCATCTTGACGGTTAACAAACCCATAGACTACTTGCTTTGTTATTTGGGGCTGTTTGCGGTTATTGAGAGTTGTAATGATCCAATGACGATCACTCGCATGTAAAACAAAATAGTCCGTCTGTTTGTGTTGACTAGCAAAGAATTTAAGCACTGGATTGACAGCTCGTTCCATAATCTCTATAGACACGCCATATTTAGGAGCGTCATTTGCGAGAATTTCTAGTTGTTTTTCTATATTCATAAAAATTACCTAGGTTTGAGTCAGAATTTACTCTTCAGTCTTTACTTTTTGTTTCTCTAGTATTTTCCGTGATTAAGAGAAAAAGATTAGGATAAAAAATATTTATTGTGGATTTTTTTCCGATAATTTTTAACCTGGCACCGTGTTGGCAATTATCTTGAAAAGAAGATTAACAAGATTGAAATTTACAATTAATTTTTAAACCAAGGTTATTTTTTAGATATCTCAGACATTGGTTAAGCTATAAATTACCTTCATGATTTTAGTTATCTTTAATTTTGATAGTAACGTATCTTGGTGTGTATCGATCACCTAAACAGGGTCAATTTTAATAGAGTAGAGAAATTCTGTAGTATTTTACAATAAAGTTTAAGTATTATGGATCAACAGATTTATAAAATTGTCCCTGTTTAGGGAATTGATTTCGTTTATAGATAGATCAAATAATAACGAAGATATTTCTGGGTTAACATTCTTCATCGAGAAAGAGACAAGAAGATCTAAATATAGTATGACCAAGATCCGAATAACAAAAAAATAAAAAATATTCTGAGTTTATATCTGAGGTTAAAGAATTAGGAAGTGTAATTAACGATTCTTCCTAAGGTGTTTTTTCTGTTAATAAATTTTCATGAATCTTTAAAAGAGAGTAATCTAAATAAAGGACATATTTACAATAAAGTCTACAACTAAGACTTTATTGTAAATATAATCACAGTAACAATAATATTTATTTATAGTTAAAAACTTAAATTATATAAACAAACTAGAAAAATAATAGAGGATAAACTTCAAGAACTAAAAATTTAAGTTAAAAATAAAATATTATTGGACAATAGATTACTCTATAAATAGACTAATAATCAAAATCAAAACTACCTAATAGATAGACACTAAAAGTCATAAAAGTAATCTCTGTAGTAAAAACACTAAAATATTTGAAACTCATATTTTATACTTGACAAACTAAATAAATATCTATAATACAAAATATATATATTATTTTTAATGAACTTATAATAGGATGAAAGCCAATAAAAATAAAAGCTAGAAGTCTTATTTAAAAAAGACAAACTGCTATAGTAAATTATTATCTTTTTATAGAAAAGATAATAATTTACAACACCATGGTAAAAACAGGAAGATTATTTCGATAATTAACAAAGAATATTTACAAGTTTACTTTCAAGAATTAGAGTCAAATTAAAAATTATAAATCTTAATAGATTAGCCTTGATCTTATAAGTATTCTGAAATAGTTAATTGAATATAAGAAATTTTGCTAAACTATTATGACATTCTCAACTAAATTAAGAAAAAACTAGTAAAATCAACTAATGACAATTAGTTGATTTTACTAGTTTTTTTAGAGCGACATGGCTATCATGTTCAATATTATACATTATTAAATAACTAATTAAGCAGGATATTTATTTCCTAGGATAATCAATTCAAAGGAGATATGGTCAAAGATTTGAATTAACCTAATAATTTTGTAATAAAGTCTTTCTAACCTTTTATCCTTTACAGATTTCAATTTATTTACTTGATTTAAAAGAATTTAACTATTACTTTTAATTAAAATACTAATTTATAAATTTTATGTTTGTTTCAGTTTTAGAGTCAGTCACGTTTATTTAAATTTACTTTTCAAGTAAAGAGAAACTAGCTAGGTTATGATGTATTTCTATTTCTAAAACATTGAAAAAACAACTGCTGTTACTCCTTATTAACAGCTGTTTCAAGAGTTCTTATCTCTAGATATGTTTTTGGCGATCTACGAATTGGTGAAGTGTCTAGTTTAGATATAGTTAGTCCATTAGGAATTAGTAATCAGACAACATTAATATTAGACTTCAACACAACAGAGCAGGGTACCAATCTAAAAAGATTTTATTTTTTAAGTAATTTAATCTTGATTATTCTTAATATCTTAAGTCGCCGTTCGAGCTTGATAAATGGCTATTTTGTAGTCTTAAACAATTGACTAAAATCTACTTACTGAGTCTTACGGTTCGATATAGGTTAAGACAAAGAGGATTATATTCTTATTTTAAGAGTTAACAACTTTCTTTATTAAACGTTAATGATAGCTAAAAAAGGTTGATTGATTAAGACACAAGATATGGTACACATTCGCTAGTTGTATAGTTGAGTGAATATTAACGTACAAAACCAGATATTCTACTAAGTATGACTATTTCATATTCATGCACTGGTTCAACGATGCAACTTTCTAAAATCCTAATTGCAAATCGCGGAGAGATCGCCTTACGAATTTTACACAGTTGTGAGGAACTAGGAATCGCCACGGTTGCTGTTCACTCCACTATAGACCGCCAGGCACTTCATGTTCAACTTGCAGATGAAAGTGTTTGCATCGGTCCTCCATCGAGTAATAAAAGCTATCTCAACATTCCTAACATTATTGCTGCTGCCCTTACGCGGAATGCCACTGCCATCCATCCAGGGTATGGTTTTTTAGCAGAAAATGCTAAGTTTGCTGAAATTTGCGCAGATCACAAAATTACGTTTATCGGTCCTAGTCCTGAAGCTATCCGATCAATGGGAGATAAATCTACCGCAAAAAAAACTATGCAGAAGGCAGGAGTTCCTACGATTCCCGGAAGTTGGGGGGTGATTGATACAGAACAAGAAGCTTTAGCCGTCGCCCGTGATGTTGGTTATCCCATCATCATAAAGGCTACTGCTGGAGGTGGGGGACGGGGAATGCGCTTGGTTCGGGAAGACAAAGAATTCTCTCGTGCTTTTCAAGGAGCTCAGGGAGAAGCTGAGGCTGCATTTGGTAATGGAGGAGTGTACATTGAAAAGTTTATTGAAAAACCCCGTCACATTGAATTTCAGATCCTGGCTGATAGTTATGGCAATGTGGTTCACTTGGGAGAAAGAGATTGTTCTATTCAGCGTCGTCATCAAAAACTACTTGAAGAAGCTCCTAGTCCTTTTCTCAACCCTCAATTACGAGCAAAAATGGGAAGAGCAGCTGTTAAAGCAGCTAAATGTATTAATTATATAGGGGCGGGAACAGTAGAATTTTTGGTGGATAAGCAGGGAAATTTTTACTTTATGGAAATGAATACCCGCATTCAGGTAGAACATCCTGTGACGGAGATGATTTCCGGGTTGGATTTAATTGCTGAACAAATTCGTATTGCCCAAGGGGAAAAACTTGGCTTTTCCCAAAATCAGGTCAAATTTCAAGGTCACGCAATCGAGTGTCGTATTAATGCTGAAGATCCAGACTATAATTTTCGTCCTCATCCCGGTAAAATTAGTGCATATCTCCCCCCCGGAGGTCCCGGAGTGCGGATGGATTCTCATGTCTATACAGATTATGAAATCTCTCCATATTATGACTCTTTAATTGGTAAATTGATTGTCTGGGCTCCTGATAGGGAAATGGCAATTAAACGGATGAAACGGGCTTTAAGAGAATGTGCAATTACAGGGATTCCTACCACTATTGATTTTCATCAACGAATTTTAGAAACTTCCGCTTTTTTGACTGGTGAAGTGTACACTAATTTTATTGAAGAACATTTGTTAAAAAAGTCAAATACGAAAAGTTAAGTTTACTGCTGAAATAGCTAATACAATTTTGATTATGCTTAATTTATTAGTGTCAATAAACATTGAACACTATTTTTTAGTATTTTCTAATAAATAAAAATTTACTATAAATAAAGATTTAAATGAGGATCAATAATCAAAAAAATTGAGAAAGTTATCCTTATCTTAAGGACATAATATTCTTTTTTTAAGACATATAAATCTAGTTAAATACTTAACTTTTATGTTTAAATAAAATCTACTTTTGACAAATTTCATGTTGTGATAGATAATAAAGAACATTGTCATGTAACACTATTGACTAGATTTATTGTAAGAACATTAAGTAATTTTGCTCCCGAATAAATGGCTATTTTAATGTATACTTTCAACGAAAAGATAATTATAGGGTATTTACTGGAAGAAATAGTGTTTTTTTTGCAATTAAGTAAAACACTAGGTATATTCAAATGACTGAAACAACGATAACTAGAAAATAAACTATATTTATTTATTGAAGTAGTTATTTTGAGAATCAAAGATAATTATTTATGGTGAGGGAGACAAGATAAGGATTAAATGAAATATTTAATCCTTATCTTGTCAAGACAACTTAGTTATTTTATCAGATTATGAGGATCACAAACACCAACTAAAAATATTTTAATTATTCCTGCTGCTATCATTAAAAACTTAACTGTTATTTCCAATGAAGGTAATCTATCAAAAGTTAAAGAAGTAAGTTTAAAAAACTGTACACAATGATAAGTTAAAATAAATTAATTTAGTGTAACGTGTATCAAAAGATTAATGATTGCACTGCATTATGTTTTAACAGCTTAACTCTGTTTATTTAGTTTTATTGCCCAAACTTGACCTATATTCTAAAATTAGTTCTGTTCTCAGAGAAGTTTATAGGGTTCTTTACCTTGAAAACTACTGCTACTAAAAGTCTTACAAATTAATGTCGAAAAAATACTACTCAAAAAATCAAATGACTCCGTTGGAGTTCGACAATTTGTTAAAACAATTAAAAGTAAATCAATAAAAAATATGATTAAATAATCAAAATTTAGTATTTAATGAAATCGTTTGTTCCAAATAATAGAAATATATGCTTTTTTTAAAAAAATAAGTAATTTTTAAAAAAGATAGCTTGATCTAAAAAAAAGAAAGAGATAAGAGGATAAGATTTGTTTAGTCTGAGTTCAGAGCTATTGAACTAAATAAAACAAGCTAGTATAGACTTATATATAATTATGAAAATTTCTTAGTGAAAAAACTTAATAATTATTTAATTATAGTGAATAACAGACATATCTTATGTAAGATAGATTAATAAAGAGTTACCACACCAAGTAAAGTTAAACAAGACTGATAAAAAACTTTACCTAAAAAATAAAAATATATATAGTTTTAGTAAAGACACATAAAACAACATAAAATACAATGAAATTTCAAGAGATAATTATAAGGCTTTGGAGAGATTTTATGATCAACAGAATATCAATTTTTTGAAAAAATAAGGTGATGAGTATGTAAGTGAACAATCTTAAAATTGTTACAATAGTTTAACTTATGATGGTTTTATCTTTCATAAGTAAATCAAATAAAAAAATAAAAGCTGAATCAATTTAGAAATCAACTTATGGTTTAACCAACTTTTATTGCCTCGTAAATAGATTTTTAAAATCTATTATTTCTCTTCTTTACTAACTCATTAATTTAATTCTAGAAAGCTAAACTTTTAATAATCTATCAAAAATAAAAAGTTAGAAACTATGAATCATTAATTTATTGACAATACTCTATCAATAAAATTGTTAAATCTTTTATGTAAAATCGTACGACTTGATATTATACTAAATTCGATGGATATGTTCTTTTAATAAATAAAAAGAAATTTAACCAATGACAATGAGTTAATTCTTCAATGATTTCTTTTATTCAGCTGATTTTTAATAATGCATATTAACTATTATTTTAAGGTTAATCTACCAACGTCTATCATCGTTTTGTTATATCTAATTCTAGAGAGTAATCCTGTGAAAATTATCTAGTAATTTCTGCAGGATTACTCTCTTTACTATAAGATTGATCTCTATTTTAGCCTATCAACAAGACCTTTACTTGAACGAAGTTTATATATTTAGCAATTTTTATTCATTCTTAAAATTTAACAAAATTTCTCTTGTTGACTATTTGATAAATCTGTAGACATATGGATATTTGTAGCCCTGATCTACTATAGCAATTAGGGTTTTCTAAATGGGACTCTAAATTCTCTTTCTAATTAGATTCAATTCCACTCTGGTTTTATAAAAAAAACTGTATTTATTTCGCATTATGAATATCTTTTACTTAATTTTAAAAAATATACTTTTTGAAAAATTATTTTTATAATTAATCCTAATATTTTTATTGTTAAACAGATTTAATATATTGTAGATTTCATCTAATAATTTATTTTTTATTCTGTTCGTATGCAGATATTAATCTTGATTGGTGAGTTATTTTTTTAAGTAGTCTTCCACTCAAATAAAGTTTTTTTTGTTACTTTAAATCTTTATTCTTGATATTTTTGATTTCTTCCTTACTACAAATATAATTTATTTTATAAATACTTTCAGCAGTGAATGCTGTCTTCTTAATCGAACATAGTTTTGACTTTTTGGATACTTTTTATAGTTAACCTGAACTACAATACCGAGCCAAATAATTTTCTAGACATTCTTCTAAGTATTTTTATCTGGGTATTCTTCTGGATATCTTCATTTATCTAGATTGTTTTTTTCTTATCATTAGTGGGTTTTCATAACTAGATTTAGTTTTATACCCTAAAGGATGAAACTGCAAAAATAAGGTACATGAAGGTAGGCTATGAAGATAGCCTTTGTTTTTATAGTCTCAAGTTTCAACCTATAATTAATCTTGAATTATTGTAAAGTTATTATTTTCATAAAAAAAAATAATGAAATCTTAACTCTTTATTCCTAAGATCTATATCTATGATCGTTGGAGAGATATTTAATCATCTCCAGAAACTTATCTTGATAGTGCAGTATTTCCTATGAATAAGCTACAACTCTGGCAACGTTATCAAAATTGGCTATATTATCACCAAAGATTAGGACTATACCTTGATATTAGCCGAATGCGCTTTGATGATACCTTCGTTGACAGTCTCAATCCTAAATTTGAGAAAGCCTTTCAGGATATGGAAGCTCTAGAAGCCGGAGCAATCGCCAACCCAGACGAAAGACGAATGGTAGGTCACTATTGGCTACGCGCTCCAGAATTAGCCCCTAATGACAACATTAGAAAAGAAATTACTGAACCTCTCGAAGCTATTGCAGACTTCGTAACTAAAGTTCATAATGCAATTATTAAACCTCCCACTGCCGATAAATTCACTGATGTTCTCTCTATTGGTATTGGTGGATCAGCCTTAGGACCCCAATTTGTAGCCGAAGCATTATCTTCCGACTTTCCCCCTATGGCTATTCACTTTATTGATAATAATGATCCAGCAGGTATTGATCGCATTTTAACCCGTTTAGGTGATCGCCTCAAAAGTACTCTAGTTTTGATAACCACTAAGTCTGGAGGAACTCCTGAAACCCGTAACGGGATGTTAGAAGTCAAAGCAGCTTACGAAACTAAAGGTTTAGATTTTGCCCCTCATGCGGTCGCTATTACCATGCCAGGAAGTAAAATGGACCAGATAGCACGGGACTGGTTAGCCCGTTTTCCTATGCAAGACTGGGTAGGTGGACGAACTTCTGAACTTTCTGCCGTAGGGTTGTTACCAGCCGCATTGCAGGGTATTGACATCCAAGAGATGTTGATTGGAGCTAAGGAAATGGATGAAACAACCAGAATTAAAGATCTTAAAACCAACCCCTCAGCATTGTTAGCCTTAGCTTGGTATTATTCTGGCAATGGAAAGGGAGAAAAAGATATGGTGATCCTTCCCTATAAAGACAGTTTGTTATTGTTTAGTCGCTATTTACAGCAGTTAGTCATGGAGTCTTTAGGAAAAGAAAAAGACCTTGATGGCAACAAAGTTTATCAGGGTATTGCGGTCTATGGAAATAAAGGGTCAACAGATCAACACGCTTATGTTCAGCAATTACGTGAAGGAGTTTCTAATTTCTTTGTCACCTTTATTGAAGTATTAGAGGATCGTCAGGGCTCGTCGATTGAGTTAGATCCTGGAATCACTTCTGGAGACTATCTATCCGGGTTCATCCAAGGAACTAGACAGGCATTGTATGAAAATAACCGTGATTCAGTAACCATTACGATTCCCCAAGTGAATCCTCGTACTGTTGGGGCTTTAATTGCGATGTATGAACGTACTGTTAGTTTTTATGGATCGCTAGTTAACGTTAACGCCTATCATCAACCTGGAGTAGAAGCAGGTAAGAAGATGGCTTCTTCTGTTTTGTCTTTACAAACTGAAGTTCAAAAGGCGATCGAGGATTCTGTTGGAACTTTAGATATAGCCACGTTAGCAACGAAAGCAGGATCTCCTGATGAAGTCGAAGCAGTCTACAAAATTGTACGTCATCTAGCCGCAAACGGACGAGGAGTTATTCTAGAAGGAAATATGGGGAACCCTTCAACTCTTAAAGTTTCTGTTGGTTAGCTGACCTACCGAGGAATACCACATCATAGCGGAGTTATGTGGATTAAAATGCTTATTCCGAAGTAGTAAGAAAAGGGAATATACGCTGTCAGTAGTATAAGTGGCGTATATTCCTTTTATCATTTTATTTGATGATAAATATCAAATAAGATTTAGTAAATTAACTGTACTATCCCTCGGTTAATCTATCTATTTAGGAAAAGAACTTGACAAATTCCTGCTAACCTCTGTTATAATTACAAAGGCATGACTATTGGGGTGTC
The DNA here is from genome assembly GCF_003574135.1 of cyanobacterium endosymbiont of Rhopalodia gibberula. GTDB lineage: Bacteria > Cyanobacteriota > Cyanobacteriia > Cyanobacteriales > Microcystaceae > Rippkaea. The sequence goes on from NZ_AP018341.1 coordinate 1,474,680, forward strand.
GCCAAGCGGTAAGGCAGCGGGTTTTGGTCTCGCCATTCCTAGGTTCGAATCCTAGCACCCCAGTTAAGTAGACAAAGACTGCACTAGTATTCCATCTTGTTTAAATGACCTCTATAAGTTTGGAAAAAGACAGTTAATCTAAGACTGTTTTAGATCAAAAGACGAGGCTAATTTCTTGTTCACTAACTCCATCTCTTATTTGTGTCCATTTTTTACAATTGTTATTTGATTAGTATTTAACTATTTTTATCTTATATATTCCGTTATGTATTCTTCTCTTGTTTTAACAGCCTAACTCTTCTTTAGTTTTTTTCATATACGGCTTCTTTTACCTCAGATAAATTTCTGATAGTTAATTTATTTTTTTTATGAATAATCCTCCTGGTTATTGAACCTTAATGAGTGTGGGTTGCTTTTTGGTCTATTTTTTGGATAAATTGGACTGTTTTTATTTTATTAAAACTTTATTAAAACTATGAGCATGGGTAATAATAGTGAGCTATTTTAAATTTATAATCTCGTCCATTAACATCTATTAAACTGAATTGAGCATTAAACTTCATAAGCATAAAATGGTCCTGGATATTAATCCTAACATAATTTAATAACAAAACTTGATAGAATACTATCTATCTATAGAATGATTATTGGTTGTGATAAGCTCATCATTAACAATGAAACTTTACCTTCATATTTAGAATTTTCGTGTAAAAAAATTTTTACATAATAGGTTTGCTCGAATACTATCGATTATTTATTTTGGATAAATTTAGGCTAACAAGAAGCTAACTTTGTAATTAGTCGTTTGGAGAAAATCTGGAAACTAGAAGCCAATGAAGTGGAGAAAAATATCAGGTATTTCTAAACAAACCATCTGCTTGACTGTGATGGTTTGTTTTTTACCTTTATAATTTTTTGTAAGAAAATACAATTAGCTAAAGAATCGGAAATATTAGCTTGGAGTTGACTACATATTAAATGGTTATGTCAAATTTTTAGAAAAAGAACTGACTGAGAGAACTGGTAATACATATGAGAAAGTTAAAACTCTTATTTTTATACCTTTTATTGTAGTTTCTTATGGCTGACAAGCGAATCTAGTTTTTGATTATGGTAATCAGATGGCTCGAATACCATGAGAAGTGACTTGGGAACAACTTGCTAAAAGTTCCATAAATTTTACGGAGATAGAAAAAAGAGATGAGATTTTGAAAACAGTAAAAAATAAAGATTATGTCAATATATATAGAGAAAATTTTTACCCTAAAATAGGTAATTTTTGATTGAAAATATAATTGTTTAGAATAATATTGATGCTAATAGTCAATTATATAGATAAATAGCTACTTGTTTTCATTTTTTTAGGTAATTTTAAGTAGTTTACTTCAAAAAAATAACAGAAATAATAGTTGCCTATAAAATCGTTTATATGATGAGTTTTAAAAGAAATATTGTTTGAGGATTTAATTATATTTATCAATTTTATCTTTTATTTTTTCTTTTCACTATGTAGCTCTTTTCCAATCAATAGAAATAACTATAATGTTAGGATTAATACTTATCGGAAAATCGTGGGTCTAACAAACAGCCAATTAAGGTACAATGTGCTAAGCTATTTGCGGGTAAATAAACTTTAAGGTAATGAGGAGACTAGTTTAATGTCATAGCTCCGCAACCTTAACCCTTGAATCTTTGACCATCACTGGTAGAAAAGCCAAAAGTACAAAGCTAAACGGTTAAGATAAAATTATAAATCAAATAGAATAGAACATATCCGAATTCACGCTTGGGGAGTAGTCCATTAGAGTGCTTACTGTAAAAAGTGTAGCCGGACTAGATTATGAAACTGTAAGACCAAAGCTGGCAATGCCAGTATGGGCAGGATTCAGTCCGAGAGTCCACTCGTCCTTAGTCAGTGGAGTGTTAGAGCTAGGGGTGTTTTACTTAACCAGACTGAGAGAGACCCTTAGAATCTGGAATCTGTTAATGCCGGCGCAGAAAAGCTGTTTTTTGAGGTACAAATAAGATATGAGATCACAATGGGTTGCTAAGCGTCATAACCACAGCAATGTATCCCAGATGCATTATGCTCGTCAAGGTATGATTACTGAAGAAATGGATTATGTAGCTAAGCGAGAAAGTCTTCCCCCTAAGTTAATTCGAGAGGAAGTTGCACGGGGGCGAATGATTATTCCCGCCAACATTAATCATCCAAATCTCGAACCGATGTGTATTGGTATTGCTTCTAAATGCAAAGTCAATGCTAATCTTGGCGCATCTCCGAACTCATCTAATGTGGATGAGGAAGTAGTTAAACTCAACCTAGCAGTAAAATACGGTGCAGATACCGTAATGGACTTATCTACAGGGGGGGGGGACCTAGATACCATCCGTAAAGCCATTATTAAAGCATCTACTGTTCCTATCGGGACTGTCCCCATTTACCAGGCAGTGGAAAGCGTTCACGGGAACATTGAAAACCTTAGTCCCGATGATTTTCTGCATATCATCGAAAAGCATGCTCAACAGGGTGTGGACTACATGACGATTCACGCAGGATTATTGATTGAACATCTTCCTTTAGTTAGAAATCGTTTAACAGGAATTGTCTCTCGCGGTGGCGGTATTATTGCCAAGTGGATGCTACACCACCATAAGCAAAACCCCCTTTATACTCATTTTAACCAGATTATCGAAATTTTTAAAAAATACGATGTTTCTTTTAGTTTAGGGGATTCTTTACGTCCTGGCTGTACTCATGATGCTTCAGATGAGGCACAATTTGCTGAATTGAAAACTTTAGGGCAATTAACCCATCGTGCTTGGGAACACGATGTCCAAGTGATGGTAGAAGGTCCGGGCCATGTACCTATGGACCAAATTGAGTTGAATGTGAAAAAACAAATAGAAGAGTGTAGCGAAGCACCTTTCTATGTTTTAGGACCATTAGTAACCGATATTGCTCCAGGCTACGACCATATTACTTCAGCAATTGGGGCTGCCATGGCTGGTTGGTATGGTACAGCAATGTTATGTTATGTCACTCCTAAGGAACATTTAGGATTACCTGATGCAGAGGATGTTCGTAACGGGTTGATTGCTTATAAAATTGCTGCTCATGCAGCCGACATTGCTCGTCACCGTCCAGGGGCAAGAGATCGCGATGATGAACTGTCAAAAGCTCGTTATAATTTCGACTGGAATCGTCAGTTTGAATTGTCTTTAGATCCTGATCGCGCTAAAGAATACCATGACGAAACCTTGCCTGCAGATATCTATAAAACAGCGGAGTTTTGTTCAATGTGTGGACCAAAATTCTGTCCTATGCAAACGAAAGTTGATGCTGATGCGTTGACGGAACTAGAAAAATTTCTAGCTAAAGAACAGAAAAAACAACCTATTGCTCAATAAGATTGTTTGGGGTCAACTGATGCTGACCCCAAACAATCTTATTGGAATTTGGAATAATATTTGTTGATATTGTTGAGCTTTTTAAGCAAGAAATTTTACAGTATCCTGACTAAGCTAATGAAATAAAGGAATGGAGATTATATGGTGATCACTAACCTCGGCGACATTTCTCTTAAATGAGAATTTAACAGAGGTTTATAGAAAGGCTGAGGAGTAGCAGATATGTTGTGTAAGCAGCATTTAAGATACAAGATTATCTAAATAGCATTAGGAATTTAAATTATATTTCATTATACACAACCGCGGTAGATTATTGATTGTCAAGTTAACTTAAGACAATACAGATAACAATAAACTAATTTCTGAATTAAGGCAAGATTTAACTAATAAATTATTTTTAGATTGAGTATATCTTGCTTAAAAACTACTCTTAAAAACTCTGTTAGCAATGATTTAAATGAATTCCTCTATTATTAACAACAGAAGATAAAGTACAAGTTGGTTAAACTGAGCGATAAGATTTTATTCTATCTATTTGACACCATCTAAAGTGTCTCTAATCAGTAAATTTTCGTACTTATATAGATATTTACACAAAGATAAGTCTTCTGTTTTATCGGTTATTAGAGATATGAACACAGTCATGTAGAACGTATTCTTTAAATACAGAACTAAGATTAATTTTTAATTTCTTATAAGAAAGGTTTTCTATACAGATTTACATGATTTTCGTTACTACCTGACTTATCAAGACTTGGACTTTAGAGAAAATTTTATTAATTATTAAAGAATAATTACTGTTAGTAATAGCAACTTAATCTATCATAAAATCCATCATAAATTGGCTATTATGTATAATATTTTTTCTATAAAAAAGTACTTTTTTATAGAAAAAATATAAACAAATAAAAATATATTATGATTGATTTTTTAGTTAAAGTGAAATTAAAAATTGTATACGTCCAATTAATCTTTGATTGATAGGTTTTTTAAAAAGATCTAGGATTTTTGTAATTAATAAATAATTGTTTAACGAAAAAAGGTATTGTGATGAGTGTACGCTGGTGTTTATTATTAATGACGATGAGTGTGGTCATACCGACTTCGACAGTAGTAATCCAAGAAGTTCCTTTTATCTTAGATAAATTTCAACTAGAAGAACTGAAGTTAGAGTCTTCTTTGTCTTTGTCTCGAGATAATGATAATTTTTTATTAAAATTTAAATTTGAACAAAATTTAGTTTCAGAAGTGATCGCCTCAGAAGAAAAAACTAAGTTTAAACAGTTCTCTAAACCCAAATCAAAAGGAAAAAAGAATATTTATGTAATTTATTAAAATAATTATGTGATTTTTGTTGATGCTAGTTTACTGATCCAACTGCGATAACAATCAATTAAATTTGATTATAGATTTTTATTTCTTTTACTAGAATCAGCCTTTTAACTTTAATCATAGTTCTTGACATAGCTCTATTTACTTATTAACCAATTATCAACTACTAACATGAGACCCCCATTTTATCCTCCAAAACTAAATTCTAAATAAAGAGTCTTATTTAAAGAGACTAATTGCTATTCCCTAACACAAAAAAGTAATTGTCCATAACGTAAGGACATTAAACCCATTATCACCGTGATAGCTCCAGACACACCTGATGTGTGAGCTGTCGCTCCTTTAGTGAAACTTGGAAAAACATTAGGAAGAAAATACAGACTGGATGAACTTTGCTTCTCAGTCATCATTCAAGCAGGTACTCGTTACATAGGAGTGAATATAATCAATCTCTTGTGGTTGTGACTTACTACAGAGAATTTTTAATAGCCATCTGCGTCATTTTGTTATCGGTTGCTGACGCACTTAACATTACCGCAATCGCAAGTAAAACCAAAACCCAAGATTTTCCCATACACTGAAGCCTCTTGTTTATCAGTAACTTCAGCAGATTCTAAGACTAAAATTGCGTCTCTTTCCCTAAAACTAACTCTTCTCGACATAAATCAGGAGTGTAAGACACAGTTTTAGCTAATACTCCTATTTTCTCAAATCTGGTCAGAGTTAAGGGAGTAATCGGGGACTCTAACACTCCAACGGTACTCGTCTACACTTTTTTTATTTAATTAATTTAACCTTTTGAAAAATTGCCCACAGTCCCGTTAGATAGATAGCCATAGTGGATAAATATTCCTGTGGTTTGAAGCTGACTAGCAGCTATTATCGAGTTTTAGTGGGGTAAAGTTTCTAGTTAATAGGAGAAGTAGAAATATAGAAACGAAGAGATTAATCTAGACTAATTTGATAGTTTTGACCAGCGAACCTTTTCAAAATTCTCTGATAGCTGCGACCTCATCTCAGGATGATACCACAGTCTTGTGAAAGAAATCGTGGGCTACAGTAATTTGGGTCACATAAGTTAAGGGAATAGGTTGATCATTGATTAATCTAAGAAGACAGAAAAGAAATTCCGGAAGAGATTGATGATACTTAATTACCGATACTCTTTTAGTCCAACCTCGCTACATTTGTCCAAAATTTCCCAAATGGCAACGTAACCCGATTCCCGTTACGACTACATCCATGCATTTATCATTGATGGGAAAAAAACAATTATCAATTATTTCAATTCCTGTCGTCCTTCCAATGCCCTTGTTAAAGTCACTTCATCAGCATATTCCAAGTCTCCTCCCATCGGCAATCCAAAGGCAATGCGCGTAACTTTGGTAAAAGGTTTGAGGAGTTGACCAATATAGAGAGTGGTTGTTTCTCCTTCTACTGTAGGACTAAGAGCTATAATCACTTCTTTTATCCTATCTTGGCTAACTCGTTTAACGAGGGGTCGAATGTATAATTGTTCAGAGCCAATACCATCCATCGGAGACATAACACCTCCCAAAACATGATATTTCCCTTTATATTCTCTAGTTTTTTCTAAGGCAATCACATCACGAGAATCAGCTGTTACACAGATAACTTGAGGATCTCGGCGAGGATTGCGACAAATTTCGCAGACAGGGTCAGCAGAAAAATGAAAACAAACCTGACATAGTCCAACTTTCTCTTTTGCCTCAATTAAAGCATTGGCTAAGGTTCTGATTTCCTCTTCTGGGCGTTTGAGAATATACAAGGCAAGTCTTTGCGCAGTTTTGGGTCCAACCCCTGGTAAGTGTCGTAGTTGCTCAATCAAACGGGCAAGAGGCGGAGTATACATAGTCTAATCCCCTCTAAATGTTAACTCATGTTTCCTATTATATTGATGTCGATTGGGTTATATGATTAAGTAAAAATAAAGTTTATGTAAAAAAACTGAATGAGCTTTCCTGTCCCAAGGATGACTATATTCTTCCACTTAAGGAATGATAGTCGGTTTGAGTCCAGCATTTTCTAAAGTCCGATGTACTTCTTCAGCATTATCACGATCGCTAAATAGTCCTACTTGCCAGACAGACTTCCCGTTATGAGAAGTGGGAAACGCTTCAGGATAGAGTGATTGCACTTTAACCTTTTGATAATTAGTATTCGTAGCGACAATCACACGGTATCTTTCAAGGGGAGCACGTCGGACAATAGGTGTAGGACTAAACAAAGAACCAACCGTATTAGATAATCCCTTACGCCCCGAATTAGTGCTTGTTGAGGATTGAGGAGGCGGAACGATAGAATTACTGTTATTTTGAGGAGGGGGTGCTAAGGGGGGTAAGTCAGAAAACTTAGGTAAAGGTTCATTAGATAAAGGTTCAGTAATAGTAGACAATAAACGAGGTTGAGGGGGTGGAGGTAGGGTACTAGACGAAGAAAGAGTTGTAGGAGAAACAGATACTGAGGATAAAGGTTTCAACACAGCTGAGGTTTGACTGTCTGGTCGATTTTCTGCAGTAAAAGTCATCTCTCTCATCGGTCTACTATCTTGAGTGTTTTGTCTGGAACTAGAGGAGTTAGTGGCTATCAAAAGAGATTGTTCTTCTATAGCTGAACTATCTCCTGTAAGATACACATGACCCAATACTCTACCGTTATAGGTCCGTTTTGTGAATCTCCAACCAGTACCAAGCTCGAGTCGCATAAATCCACTGGCTATTCCGTTACTTCTTCCAATGATAATTTCGGATTGACTAGAATCATCACGATGGGTTCCGACGAGTCTTAGTTCTCCATCATGTTCTATGACACGTAAGAGATAGTCTAGACCATAATCTTGTCCATCAATGCGGATAGAATAGCCGTTGCTATCTGTACTACGTTCGCAACTTCCTGTAAAATCAAAGTCTAGGAGTAATGGATTAACTAAAACCGGATTAGCCCCACTTTCGCTCCAACATTTTCGCTGTCCAGGAATTTGACGTATGATTAACAAATCGTATTTATTATCGCCATAGGGTCTAGCAATAGCGATAAGGTCATCTTGATTGACTTCTTGTTGCTCGAAAGTTGAAGCATCACTAGGAATATGAGGCGCAAAACCAGTAAAACAAAAGAAGATGATAGTAGCTGTTTTGCCCAGAAGTGTGAGTTTCATAAAAATTCTAATGTTTACGTCTTAGAGAAGAATAAATAGATTTTATTTCCCTCAAGGATTTGATTTAAGTGGGAAAAGGTTAAGGTTGAAGGTTTCGAAGTTTATTTAAAATTTCTACTAGTCATTAGGCATATTTGGTGATTGATGTATTTTTGCTTTTCCACACGACGCACTGACAAGAACAAATGTTGCATCTCCTAAGAATTAGCTTTATCGTTGCGATTTTACTTTGATTTCAATAAACTATCAAAAATTTAAGTTGGTCTAGAATTTAGATAAGCTAAATTATCATTAACAGATTGTATTGTCATGGCTAAGATTCGATAGCATGGAGGTCAGGGATCTTTAAATGCCTCTACAACTAGAAGTGTGGGAAGATTATCTATTTTGTTCCGTTGTCACTAATTGTTGTTAACCACGTCCTAAACATGATGGTTTTGTGAGCTCTTCGCTAAACCGGCTTTAGCGACTGATTTTGCAGTTTAAAACACCATAATACCGTATTTTCAAATTATATGTATAAGCGTAGCCCTATGAAAAAGACCAACCACTTTCTTCAGTTAACTCATCAACCATTGTCTCCCTATTGTGGTCAAAAATGGCTGGTGGAGGAAAGAGATGCCTGTGGGGTTGGTTTTATTGCTGATGTAAAAGGAAAAGGAAGCCATAAACTTATTGAACAGACAATTGTTGCGCTAGGCTGTATAGAACATCGGGGGGGCTGTAGTGCGGATAATGACTCAGGAGACGGTTCGGGGATCATGACAGCCATTCCCCGTGAGGTATTAGTTCCTTGGTTTACCAGTCAAGGTATAACTATGCCACCTGTTGAACAATTAGGGGTCGGGATGGTCTTTCTACCCCAGAATGAAATTAAAAGGGAAGCGGATCGTGCTTATATTGAGACAGTAGTATCCGCAGCCAATTTAAAGGTATTGGGGTGGCGAGAAGTTCCCGTTAAACCTGAGGTTTTAGGTGTTCAGGCTAAACAAAATCAACCCCACATCGAACAAATAATGGTAGCTTCTCCAGCCGGGTTATCAGGAGATGCATTAGATCGAATACTATACATAGTGCGGTCAAGGATAGGTAAGCGACTGGCAGATGACTTCTATATTTGTTCTTTTAGTTGTCGTACTCTTGTTTATAAAGGAATGGTTCGTAGTACGATTTTAGACAAATTCTATGAAGATTTGAAAAACCCTAAGTATATTAGTCGATTCGCTCTATACCATCGTCGCTTTAGTACCAATACCATGCCAAAGTGGTCTTTGGCGCAGCCCATGCGTTTGTTGGGTCACAATGGAGAAATTAATACTCTCATTGGGAATATTAACTCTATGGCAGCCAGAGAAGTTCATTTAAAAATTCCAGGATGGACTTCTGAAGAGGTAGAGGCGTTAACTCCCATTGTCAATAATGACAACAGTGACTCCTACAACCTCGATAGTGCCTTAGAATTATTGGTTCGGACCGGTCGTAGTCCCCTTGAAGCGGCGATGATCCTAGTGCCTGAAGCTTATAAAAATCAACCTGATTTGAAAGATCATCCCGAAATAATTAGTTTTTATCAGTATTATAGTGGTTTTCAAGAACCTTGGGATGGTCCAGCTTTACTTACATTCAGTGATGGTAAAATGGTAGGAGCTTGTTTAGATCGTAACGGTTTACGTCCTGCTCGCTATTGCATTACCAAAGATGATTATTTGGTAGTTGGTTCCGAAGCAGGAGTCGTTGATTTACCAGAAGAAGACATTGTAGAAAAAGGAAGATTAGGACCTGGACAAACTATTGCTGTCGACTTAGAGTCTAAGGAAATTCTTAAAAATTGGGATATTAAGCAACGTATTTCCCAGCGGCATCCTTACTGGGAATGGTTGCAGACTTTTCGTCGAGAAGTCACTCCTCAACCATTCTCAAAAAATATTCTTCTCAATCAACCTGGTCAACTTTTACAACAACAAACCGCTTTTGGATATACGGCCGAAGATGTAGAAATGATCGTGATTCCCATGGCAACTCAAGGAAAAGAACCTATATTCTGTATGGGGGATGACATTCCATTGGCTGTTCTTTCAAATAAACCTCATCTACTCTATGACTATTTTAAACAAAGGTTTGCCCAAGTAACTAACCCTCCCATTGATCCGTTACGGGAAAGTTTGGTGATGTCTTTAGAAATGTTATTAGGAAAACGGGGAAACTTATTAGATCCCAAGGCAGAAGATGCAAAACTGTTAAAAATTGAAAGTCCTCTACTCAATGAAACGGAATTAGAGCAAATCAAATCTTCTGAATTTAAGGTAACGCAACTATCTACCTTGTTTGATCTGACGGCTGGTCCTGGAGGACTTAAAACTAGCTTAGATAGGTTGTGTTACGAAGCCATTCAAGCGGTTCAAGATGGTTCAAAAATTATTATTTTAAGTGATCGTGCTTCGGAAATGGGTAGTGTTGCGGAAACAACCAGTTATATTCCTCCCTTATTAGCTGTAGGAACTATCCACCATCACTTAATTAAACATGGATTACGTCTGCAAACTTCCTTGGTGACAGATACGGCACAATGTTGGAGTACCCATCATTTTGCTTGTTTAGTAGGTTATGGCGCGTCAGCAGTTTGCCCTTATTTGACCCTTGAAACTATCCGTCAATGGTGGAATGATACCAAAACTCAGAAATTAATGGGGAACGGAAAAATTGAACCTATTACTCTCGATGAAGCATTTGCAAATTATCGCCATGCAGTTGAATTAGGGTTATTGAAAATTCTCTCTAAAATGGGAATTTCCTTATTGGCTTCCTATCATGGAGCACAAACTTTCGAAGCGATCGGCCTAAGTCCTGAATTAATTCAAATAGCCTTTGACGGAACTACTAGCCGTGTTGGCGGGTTAAGTACTGTAGAATTAGCTGAAGAAATTATCGCTATTCATAGTCGCGCCTTCCCCAGTCTAACTGATAAAAAACTGAAAAACTTCGGCTTTATTAACTACCGTCCAGGGGGTGAATATCATATGAATTCCCCTAAAATAGCTAAATTTCTTCATAAAGCAGTAGCAGTTTACCAAGAAGGAATAAATAGCGGCAATAAAAAGGGGTATGATCATTATGCGATGTATAGTAAATATCTTGAAGAACGTCCTATTACTGCCTTGCGAGATCTATTAGAATTTAACAGTGATCGCCATTCTATTTCTGTTGAAGAAGTGGAAACAGTCGAAGCCATTGTTAAACGGTTTTGTATTGGGGGAATGTCCTTAGGGGCTTTATCACGCGAGGCACATGAAACTATAGCGATTGCTATGAACCGTTTAGGAGGAAAATCTAATTCCGGGGAAGGAGGAGAAGATCCTATCCGCTTTATTACTCTCACAGATGTAGATGCTAATGGAAACTCCCCTACATTTCCTCACCTAAATGGACTAAAGAATGGGGATACAGCAAGTTCTGCTATTAAACAGATTGCATCAGGAAGGTTTGGAGTAACTCCTGAATATTTGATGAACGGGAAGCAATTAGAAATTAAAATAGCTCAGGGAGCAAAACCAGGGGAAGGAGGACAGTTACCAGGGCAAAAAGTAAGTTCCTATATTGCTATGTTACGGCAGTCCAAATCTGGTGTTACTCTGATTTCTCCCCCTCCTCACCACGATATTTACTCCATTGAAGACTTAGCACAGTTAATCTTTGACTTACATCAGATTAACCCTATGGCTAAAGTTTCAGTAAAACTAGTAGCAGAAATTGGCATAGGAACCATTGCAGTAGGCGTTGCTAAAGCTAACGCTGATGTTATTCAAGTTTCAGGACATGATGGGGGGACGGGTGCATCACCTTTAAGTTCCATTAAACATGCGGGATGCCCTTGGGAATTAGGGATTACCGAAGTTCATAGGACGTTGTTAGAAAATCAATTGCGTGATCGCGTCATTTTACGTGCTGATGGTGGCTTAAAAACCGGATGGGATGTAATGATGGCAGCATTGATGGGGGCTGAACAATACGGTTTCGGTTCTATTGCTATTATCGCTGAGGGCTGTATTATGGCCCGCATTTGCCATACCAATAACTGTCCGGTGGGGGTTGCGACTCAACAAGAAAAGTTGCGTCAAAGGTTTAGTGGGGTTCCTGAAAATGTAACCAATTTATTCTACTTTATTGCCGAAGAAATACGGTCAATTCTAGCGACATTAGGCTATCGTTCCTTAGATGAAGTGATTGGACGTTCTGATCTTTTAATTTCTCGCAAAACACCAAAATTAACCAAAACCCAAGCGTTAAATCTCGATTGTTTAATTAAACTTCCTAATGTAAAAGAAGATCGCAGTTGGTTGAACCATGAAGCAGTTCACAGTAATGGAGAGGTGTTAGATGATCGCATTTTAGCTGATACGGAGATTGCCTCTTCAATTGATGAACACCGTTCCGTGACAAAAAATATTAGGATTGTCAATACTGACCGCACGGTTGGAGCGCGTATCTCTGGGGTAATCGCTAAAAAGTATGGAAATACTGGATTTAAAGGTAAATTAAACCTCAACTTCAAAGGAGCATCTGGTCAAAGTTTTGGGGCATTTAACCTTCCTGGCATGATTTTACACCTTGAAGGGGAAGCCAACGATTATGTTGGTAAAGGAATGCACGGAGGAGAAATTGTAATTGTTCCGCATAAGGAAAGTAGTTATAAGCCAGAAAATAGCGTTATTATTGGTAATACTTGCCTTTATGGGTCTACAGGTGGTTTTTTATATGCCAATGGCCGTGCAGGTGAACGATTTGGGGTGCGCAATTCCTTAGGGAAAGCAGTTATTGAAGGTGCTGGCGATCATTGCTGTGAGTATATGACGGGAGGTGTGATCGTAGTTTTAGGAACTATTGGCCGTAACGTAAGTGCAGGAATGACTGGAGGACTAGGTTACTTCTTGGATGAAGAAGGAAATTTCCCAGAAAAGGTGAACCTTGAAACCGTGGAAATTCAAAAGATTTGCACTGAAGCAGGAGAATTTCAGTTAAAAGGATTAATTCAATCTCATGTTGACCGTACGGGTAGCCAGAAAGGACAGATGATCCTCGATAATTGGGGGGATTATGTGGGTAAATTCTGGCAAGTATTTCCCTCCTCTGAAGCGAATAGTCCTGAGATAAACCCTAATCCCGTTAAAAATAAGGAGAAAACCTTAACTCCTGTTAAATAATTACTATCTCGTAATTTCCATAGCCCCTTTCCTGATGTGAGAGGGGTTATTTTAAAGTCTTTTGTCCGTTTTTGAAAATCAATGTAACATGTAAAAAACAATGTTGATCATCAACCCTGATTAAGAAACAAAGATCTATTGGAAATAAAAACAAATTGGCACTCATTTGTTCATTGAAATATGGTGCTTCGACCACATGCAACGATTTATTTTCATAAAAAGTATATTTCATACTTGTAAATATCAAATCTGAGTTGGAGTCGCTACGCGAAGCTGAACAAAATATTTATAGTCTTGTGCATTCTAGTTAAAGATCTGCAACAATGCCTAATGTATTATATAACCAGCTTAAAGTGACTAGTAGTGGAATCTATTCTGTTGACTCTACTGCATCAGGAGTCGATAGGGCTTTCATATCTATATCAGCAGTAGTGAAAGAACCCTTGGCTACTGCTGATATAGATATTTTGGTGGAAAAGGAAAAGTTGTTTATGACTCAAAGGCTCTTACAGAGGCAATTGTAAACAACAAAGATAAAATTGAGGGGATAGGTTGTTATGTAAATAACAGTTCCATCATGGAAGCTAGTATCATACTTGTTATGACTTATAATCCTGCGACTGGGTTAATTATCATTTCAGGAGTTCTTCTAAGTTCGGTTCCACAAGATCTTAGTAAAAAGATATATAAGTTATAAGTTAAACGACAGAAAGTTAGAAAAAATTTACTAAGAAAATTGACAATAAATAGGAGCAAGTGTGATTGCTTTTTTTTTAGCATATATTACACGTTGTTAACACACTGACATTAATATTTATTAATGAAATTTAGTGAAGGATAAGACAAACTCTTTAAACAGTAAACAAGAAATACTAGATCAAGACTAGTCCTAATTTACATTACATAATTCACCCCTTATATAATTATATACATGTATTCATAATAATTATTATGTAATGTAAATTGTTTTGGATTTCCAATATAATTTTTTCAAAAACTACGCTGTCAAAGATTATCTCCTCTTCATTTTACTCTTAACAAGGAAATTTCTTATTTAATTTGTAACTGATCGCTACAATGTTCGTTACATAAATTTTAATCAATGTCCTACAAATAAAATATTATCATCAGATAATGAACTCTCTTCTAATAGAACTAGATTGTAATGAGTATATCTTACATGATTAATAAAATCGAGAACATGCATAATTTTAGGAACATAAAATTAGCTTTAATATCTTGACTTTTCCCTTTTTTACCGAGATAAAATCATTTTACCTTGATAAAAAGTATCGTAACTTACGGCTCAAATAACTTTAACTTTTAATCAATCGCTAATCAGTTGAAAAACTGCATTGTTTTTGGATAATGTTCAAAGATAATAAAGATGATTTTTTAAAAAAACTATAGCATTAACTTTAATATATTATTGTCTTGTAACTTAGTGATAAGTTTCTTTAATTTAGCCAAAAACAATTGATAATGAGCAACAAGAGTAATAATAAAATCGACTATACACACTTTTAGTTTTATTGTCAAATCGAACCTAAGATAATTATTAAGACCTTTTAATGTGTAATCGCTAATTCTGTAGTATGGTAAGTGGCTAAATTTTTTTCAAAAAAAACAACTATCTAAAACTGAAACTTTTTATATGATTAGTACCCGTTTAGAAAATTTATTTATCACACATTGTACCCCCTAAAAGTATTGATAGCTAACGACTTTTAGAGAGATGTTTTTACTATTTCTAAAAATGTCGTGAGAATACTCCCATTAAACCGTCTGACGAGTTTTGAATACATTCTGACGACATTCAGATACAATACTGTTAATATAAAGTTCTTCAACATTTAGATCTTAAATATTGACAGGACTCGATGTCCTTAATGACATTAGTTTTGTCATGCACTTCGATTTATCACCAGAAATTATGACTGGAAAAGTATTTGACGGCAATCCAGCCGCCTTCCTCATTCTTGTCCTTCCCCTAGCGGCAGGGATCGTTTTTTTGTATAAAGCTTGGCTATGGATTTTAGTGGTCGTAAGTTTAACTATACTCTGGAAAGCTTGGAATAATTACCAATGGCAACAGTGGTGTTTTCAGATTAACCCAATTTTTAATGAGTTACTACAAGTAAACCAGGGATGCCTCACTCCAATGGATTTGTCCTTAAAAGCCAATCTCTCTGCTAAAAGTGCCAACCTATTTCTCTCCAAGAAAGCTCAGGAATATGGGGCTTATTGTAAAAAATTACCCGATAAAGGTATGGTTTATTACTTTATTACTACTAGTACTTTAGGTAGTATTTTTGACGACAGTGAACCTGAACTTTCAATTGAAGAGTCAGAAGATGTTGAACTTATAGCTAACAGCATTGACTCTAATATCATGTCAAAGACTTCCAAAACTAAGCAAGATGAACTTTCTGACACAGCAGTAAAGGTTTTTTCCCAACTAGCCGAACTCGAAGAAAAACGACAAAAATTAGGACAGCGCGCTACTGAAACATCTGCTAATCTTGAACCGGAAACAATTGCTCAGACGTTCTCAGAAAGTTCATTAAGCGAGGAGGAATTTACTAAAATACCTTCCGGATTATCTTTAATCCAAGTAGATTTGGCTAAGCGTTTGGACACAACCCCAAGTACTATTGGAAGACGAAAAAGCGATCCTAGCTTTCCGGAATGGAGTCGAAGTAAAGATCCTGAAGGAATCGCTTGGAAATATTTGCAAAAATTAAGACTCTTCGTTCCAGCAAATACTAAGTAATAGGTCTACGGGTATGGGGAATAGATAATGATCTAAAACGCATTCATGCAAAAGGCATAAAGTGATGAAAGACGGTTTCCCGTTTTCTGTTCTTTACCTCCACTGAAAACTTTTTGTTACGAACACGACTTAAAGTTCTGGTAAATGAATCACTGGATCTTGAGCAACCCAACCTACGGGAAACTTATAACGAATTTCAAAGTGTAAATGAGATTCTAATAAATCTGGCTGTCCTGTTTTTCCCACATGTCCTACTACATCTCCTCCTTGAACCGTCTGACCTATCTTTACCTGAAACCGATTTAAATGAGCATAACGGGTTTGTCTGCCATCGCCATGGTCTACTACAACTAAAAACCCGTAGGTTCCTTCCTGAGCAGCAAATATTACCTTTCCGGTATCAGCAGACAGGACTGAAGTTCCTACCTGAGCTAATAAATCTATTCCTCCATGAAAAAAAGACTGTCTTGTTGTTGGATTACGGTGCCATCCATAGGTTAACCCTACCTTAGCAACGGAGGATAAGGGGTATTTCTTAAGTCCCATATAGTCATTTTGCCTCGTCTTTTCTCTAATCTGCCAAGTTACCCCAGGAATGTACACCACAGTAGGAGTTTTGACACAACCATTAATTTCAAAAAGTACATCAGCACGAATACCATAAGCTGTAGCTAAATCACTCCAAGTCGCTCCATCAGGAACTTCTACTCGGATTCCATTAAACGGAGGAATCAGAACTTTCTGTCCAACCCGAACTGGCTTTCTCTTCAGATTTGGATTTAGTCTGACCAAAGTTTCGGGAATTAAATTATAATTTTGGGCAATACTAGATAGGCTTTCTCCTGAGACAACTTGATGATGTTGCAGACGAGATAAAACTGGAGTAGGACACAGTTGAGATGGTGATGTTTGGGCCAAATT
This sequence comes from cyanobacterium endosymbiont of Rhopalodia gibberula, assembly GCF_003574135.1. Taxonomy (GTDB): domain Bacteria; phylum Cyanobacteriota; class Cyanobacteriia; order Cyanobacteriales; family Microcystaceae; genus Rippkaea. The sequence goes on from NZ_AP018341.1 coordinate 1,491,493, forward strand.
AAAAAGAGGAGTAATTACAGAGACTAGGAAGGTTAACAGCAGTTGACTACTCACAGACCTACAAAACTCGTAAAATACTAGGGATACTTTTTATTGCCTCTAGGGTACGGACTTCATCTAGGGCAGTTCGGAAATTTCCTTCACAAACATAATGAGTAACAACCACAATTTCTGCTAGTTCCTCTTTAAACCCAATTTGTACCACAGACTCCAAACTCACTTGATAGTTCCCAAAACTTGTTCCAAGATGACCGATTACTCCTGGGACATCCCTAGTGAGGAAGCGAACATAAAAACGGGTTTCAATGGCTTCTATCGGGGTGATTTGACAATAATGCTGATGTATACAACTCAATAAAGGGTCAAGAGTTTGGGTACGATTATTGCTTTTGAGTATAGCTACAATATTCATGATATCTGAAACAACTGCGCTGGCTGTAGGACCGGCTCCTGCCCCTGGACCATAAAACATAACTTGTCCGAGAGGATCGCCTTCAACTAGAATGGCATTGTTCACTCGGTCGACATTGGCTAAGGGATGGGATTTAGGCACTAGGGTAGGATGGACCCGTAGTTGGAGGGTATGCGATTCTGTTCCCTCTAATCCTTTAGCGATTGCCAGAAGTTTAATCACAAACCCTAATTTATCTGCATAGGCAATATCGACTGTACTTACTTTGCGAATTCCTTCACAGTAGACACTCTCTCGTTGGACCCGTCCACCAAATCCTAGAGAGGCTAAGATGGCAATTTTATCAGCCGCATCCAACCCATCCACATCAGCGGTTGGATCGGCTTCGGCATAGCCCAACCGTTGCGCTTCGATTAAGACATCACTAAAATCAGCTCCAGCATTGGTCATTTGGGTTAGAATATAGTTAGTGGTTCCGTTAACAATGCCGATGATACTGGTGATGCGGTTTGCTCCTAAAGACTGTTTGAGAGGTTTAATAATAGGGATTCCACCACCAACAGATGCTTCTAGAAGAACATACACGCCCGCACGATTGGCCGCTTCGTAAATCTCGTCCCCGTGACGGGCGATAACCGCTTTATTAGCGGTAACAACGTGTTTTCCTTGGTCGATCGCTTGCAAAATCAGTGTTCGTGCTGGTTCTAGTCCGCCTAATAATTCCACCACAATGCTAATCTCAGGATCAGTAACAATGGCGTCTAGATCTGTGGTGATTACTCCTGGGGGAAATTTGATTGGACGGGTTTTTTCTAGAGATCGTACCCCTACCTGACTTACAACAATTTCTTCCAACAGAGGATTTCGCCCCGAGGAATCAAGCAATATCTGGGCGGTTCCTGCCCCTACTGTTCCTAAACCTAGCAAACCAATCTTAAAGGCCACCACCGTACTCCTAATCATCCTTATCTTTGATCTAGATTAACGGTTTTTTGCAGTAGTTTCTTAGGAATTTAGAATCTTAGGATATGAATAGGACATTTTAACTTTATAAATATTAGAATTATTAATAATAATTCTAATATTTATACTCTTATACAAAAGTAGAGAGCGACAAACCACTTACTTTCACTGCAAACAGTGATACGAGCCAAACCATCAAAACTGCGATCAAACTGCTAATTGACCAAACACTATAACATGCGTTATGGCAATCGTCTTCACAACAATCTCAACTGAGTTTCTCTCACTAATTGATCCTAGAATTTAAGTCAATTTCATTTCTGAATTAATTTTATTTCCAATTATCCCAATCGTTATTAAAAATAGAAGTATCCGGAAAGCTTGTAAAGTTACCATTTTGATCTAATTTTTTTCGTAATTTTCTTAATTTTTCTGAGCGAAAAATTGGCTCTTTAACCATTTGATACGGTAATATCTGTTGATCCAAAGCAAAAGCTGCAACAGTCCCAGCAGCAGCCCCTGAAGACCATTCAAACGAATGTACCCGATAGGCAGCAGCGGCAATATGACTCACGGCAATACTCTTCCCTGTCACCAACAAATTATCAAGTTTTTGGGGAATCATCGCCCTTAAAGGAACTTGAAACGGGTAAGCTTGCCCAGCACCTTGTCTTTCTCCTTCTCTTTCAGCGTTCTTTGGTTTTTCGGCAGGAAATTCGGTCATACAAGGGTGAAAATCAATAGCATAATGACCTATTCCTACCGAGTCAGGATAAATGGTAGATCGCTTCCGTCTTGTTATGTCACTGGGAGCAATTCTTCCACTCAAAATTCCGAAACCTTCCCATCGTCGAATAGCTGCATGAAGACGACGATAGGTGTCAGGAGAAAGAGTTTTTTTATAAAATTCATCTTGATAATTGCGGCGAGAAATATCAATTTCTGTTATGAGAAACCCATTTTTATAAGCGGAAGACTTCCGTCCAATAATTCGCCTTGCTTCGCGAATATAAGGATATTTAGATAGCCCATGTTTAGTTTCCATCGGAGAGTCAAAACCTGATAGAAAACGATGATTAGGATTAATTTTTTTGACTCCTTCTCCCAGTTGAGAATCTGTAGTTCCCCTCATTAACCAATAAAAATATCCTAAGGCGTTTTCTTCTCCTTTACGTAGGGACTCAGTTCTTAGTCCTCCCATCCATCCTCCAGATTTCAATTGTCCAGTCTCTTGCAATTGTTGACGGGTATATATTAGGTTATCTTGAGGATTTCCTGGACGATAATCATTACCCCAAGTCCAATTTTGCATAGAGATATCCCCGGGAGTGGGAACAGTAAAATTAATTCCCCCAAACTTTTTAGATTTCCCTTTTTTTCGATTCCAAATTCGTCGGTAAGTGTAAACTAAGTCGAAATCAGCTAATCGTTCTAATTCATAACTATAATAAGGAGCATATTGTGAATAGAAAATTGGCATTTTATGCGTTTGAGATTCCTTCATGGTTTCTATAGCAAAAGTATAAGTGAACCCTTGAGTACAGTAAGGATTGCCTGCAACGCTTGATGAAGAGGGTTCAAGATAGGAACGAGGATCAATTCCTAAACGGTGAGGAATGCCCGTTAAGCCGATGATTTCTCCTGTTTCTGTGGCTTCTATAATATACCAGTCTGCGGGCTCTTGTTTGTTATTTTTGTCGGGAGTAAAACGAATAATAGTTTTGTCAAAGCGAGGAGAATTTTCGTAACGGTAAGCGTCTTCAATGGTTTGTGATAAGGGATAAGTATTAAGAGGAGGTTGACCATCAGCCGATTGATGTTGAATAGCAATCACACTTAAAATTTGTTCTCCTGTTCCTCCTCGGGGGTTTTTACCAATATTTATATCTTTAATGACTGTTGAAGGAAACCATTTCAGAGTTCCATTGTGTTTATTAGCTGCATCTTTCAACATCCTCATTAAAATGAGATCTCCGTCTCTCGGTAAAAAACAGGATTCACTTACCCAACAGTCTCCAGGATTGAGCTTGCCATAATGCTGTTTGATGCGTTTTCTTAATTCTAGATAACCACGGGGGTAAATTAACTGTGATCGCTGGGTTTGTCGTTCGTCTAAAGCAGAAGTTCCCTGGGCCGAAATTTGCCCTCCCACCCAGTCAGTAATTTCGGTAAGACAGACAGTTTTTCCATCCAGTAAACCTTCATAAGCTGCAGCTGTTCCCGCAAGTCCTCCACCAACAATCAGCATTCCACATTCAACAGTTTTATCGGGAGTACGAGGAGGGTTAGCCAGGGTCAAAGGAACAGTAATTTGTCCTAGAATGATGCTGAGAGGCAATGTAGCTAAATAACGGGGGATTTCGTGCATTACTTGTATGTCCTTTATAAGAAATAGATGAATAAGACTAATAAACCAGGAAAGAATTTCTATAGAGTTAGGGATGAGTATACATTAATTCCTGTTTTCTATTGATATTAAAATTCTTTCTTTAGCTTGGTATAAAGATAACTAATCTACAACTACTTGATTTTCCCTCAAAAATTTATCGAATCTAAAATCATGGATTAAATCTTAATCGGAGTTACCTACTTTTACTTGAGTATTTTAAGTCTAAAAATCTTCTATCAGGTTTTGATAAATACAAGCAACAGAATGCTTTAAGTTGTTATAGTCAATTTAAATGTAGATAGATTCTTAAATTAGCCTTGTTTTACATAGCAGATTGCAAGGGAAATTGACTATAATTTTTGACTTTTTATATCTTCCGATTTTCATTAATATTAACTCCTCAAAATTGCCCAGCTATATTGGAAAGAGAAATTGTAACTACCCGTAACTGAAAATTATATTCAGTGATGAAATTAAAAAGGTTTTTTGTAAAAAAATGCAACTAATTCGCTCAATCGAGATCCATAGTTTAAAATCTAAGTAATTTCTCCCATAATCAACAAAAATAATTTCGGAAAGACGAGAGGCTAACATCTTCTTTTCCATAAAAGCTTATTCAAATAAGGTTTCTGTTACCAATAGAGGAACTCTATCATAAACAACACCGATAGATATCTTTATTTTTTATCGGTTTGCTAGTTAACTCTATTTTATAAGTCACTAACTTGACATCCTTTAAAGGTAATAACAACAGTAGCTTTTCTAGAAAATTCCTGTGGATGTCTCGAGTTATCTTCAAACTCGATCTCGATTAAATACCTTATCTCAAGTTTACTTTTATTTAGAAAAGTTAGACTACTGACTTAGCTCTATTATCTGTTGTTGTAAACAGAAACCAATTCTAACTCTCAGCTCTCTAAATCAACCTGGCTATCAACCTAACTGAAAACTAGCAGTGCAGTGACTTTGATTACCAGTAGGCAAGATACATTTCGTAATCCTAAACTGGATAGAAAAGTCATTACAGTTTGACAGAAACATAGTTTTAAAACTGACCAAGAAAAAGACATTAAATTTGCCGTTAAGTAATTCTCAGTAGAGAATTTATCTTGGCGCACATTAGGAGGCTACTGCGAAATATAAATTCTAAAATATTCTCTTGAGATTTTACTTCGACAGAAGCCCTTAGTCCAAGTAAAGGGACTTAGATATGGTAGTATCCGTAGGGGGTAAATTAGTCAATCTGAAATAATAAAACTAAGATAATATTCGTTAACTAGAGTTGTCACTAGTTGAGAAAATAATTGATGATTAATCCATAGCTGTTCAGTCTCTGCAGCGGCAGCAGTTATCATCCATATTGTTTCTGTGTACTCTTCAGAAGAAATGAGACCTGTATTTCGAGCAATATTAAGCTCAAGATATTCGTTAGCTGTTTCTGGTTGAATTTGGTAAATTATTGCTTGTAGCTGAACATGCGCTTTTAAACTCTTCATAATCGGTTTTAAGATGAATGTTATCGGTTAAAACCGATAAACTTGGGTGATGGATAGATTACCTTTTATGTTCTCTAAAATCCTAGCAGTTAACCTCACCTCATAGCATGAACCAATAAGTGGATTTTAAGGAGAGTCTAATAATAAATTACTCTGCTGCAAGGACTATCCATGGATCTTAGAGCAATAGTGGATCTTAGAGCAATAATTTCTCTAATTTCTCTGAAGGCTTACGGGGTCTTTCGGAAAAGATGACCGATTATCTTCAGTATATTTTCTGAACTCTATCATCTTAGTACAACACCAAAAAATAAGTTTAAAAAAACTAAGGTGACAGAATTTTTAGTGCACACCAAAAGTAAATCAATGAGTGGAAATTGCTGAGAGAAGCTACCAACTAATAATGATAGAACTAATGTTTAATATTTAAATGAATATTTCAAGAAGTTATGGAAAATTTGTGAAATAATCAAGAAGTCGCCAAGTATTGTTTGTATTGTACTCTACAGGTTTATAATTCTAGATTTTTAGGACAAAATCTTTGTATGCAGCGGGCAATACCTCAGTTAAAATTTGTCAAAAAAATATGGTTAGTAAAACAGACAATATTCTCTACTTTAAAGGGAGTAATCGAAATTTAGTGACTATAAAAGAGAGATAGTTTTCTCTAGTCTGCATCACCCATTTTCACAAATTAGTCAAACCTTTAGTCTTATTAGACTTCTAGATAATGAATGAACTGAAAACTCAAGTGATTTACGCAACTGCGCCATTTCCATCGGTAGAAACAGTTTTTTATGTGATTTCTTTCTACAGATACGTTGAGCATACCCACGCCGATTTGGTACCTTTGCTCACCAATACTTCCACTGGTTGGGGACAAATGTCAGAAATTTATGGTGATTGCGTGGTTTTTATTTCTTACATGATGTATTTAGTTTAGCCTGTCTGTATGCAGAAAGATTTACTACTAACGTTTGAAAACAAACTATTGGCATGATATTGATGAATCACGCCAATAGTTTGTTGTGGAGAAGGTGCCCGAAGCTCTATTCCCAAAAGCTCTACTAACGAATGGTTAAATTAGTCAATTAAGCAGATAACTATTTGAAACAAAATCAGGAAAACTTTTAAACTTAAATTATTGAACATCCAAAACTTCTTAGTTATTCTACAGCTAAATTTTAATATCTTAAGTCTTCCAAGCAGTAGAGTTTTCTATGATTGCATCCTTGCATCGTAATCCTACAACTTTTGTATTTGCCCAACGCGGAGATATTGGAAAGTTATCCCAACAAAGACTAACAGTATTCTGAGATCCTTCTTATTGTGGTGAAAAGTCTTAAAATTATTGCAGATCTTACTCTGCTGGTCATTCTAAATAACAAATTGGGAATATGAACAATTTATAATACTCAAAATAACAGCTATAGTAGCTGATACTTACCATCATAACAATTGAGATTATTTAATAGGCGATAGTCCTGAGAGGGTATCAACCCTTAAGTCTCCAAGATATCTTTGGATATAAGGTTAAGGTATTGGTAACTAGAAACAGTTTAAATTAGCTAAGTAACGATTTTCTTAAGAAAACAAACTTGAGTTTAGTAAAAATTAGTTTATATTTAGAGAATAAAATTTATAGTTTTATATATCTCCTCTTCAAGGAGAAAATTAAACAGTTAATAGATTAATTTTACTAAATATTAAGAATATACTTGTTAACTGTTTGACACCCATATTAATCCACTGTATTTGAGGGAATATATCACCGCCCATAATTTCCACAACTTCGTCTAATTATAGATATTTTTTATTAGCTATAAGTAAATTTTGCCTAATCTCAAAAGTATTTAATACACTATTTCTTAATCTAAACTCAAAATTTTTTCTGTAAAATATGCCATAACTACTATTAGTGATAGTCGCATTGCTAGAACTGACTATAGCAATAAATTTATTAAACGAAGTATAAAAGATACTGATCATAAAATAATTAATCATTATATTTATTTCTAATTAGCCAAAACAAATCTAGAAATAAATACGAAAAATACCTGAATATATCACCCTGAATACAGTTATTGTTAATGAAAGAAATGTAATTACGTGGCAAGATATAACTTACGATGGATGCTGTATAGGTTTTATTAAACAACATTTGACTAGAATTGTGGAAGTTATTTCAGTTATCAAACTACTGAGGAATAGGGTCATTAGCCATAGTATCGAGAATGAGCGCAAGCTTTCATAAACACCATTTAATTTTTTCTTTTTCTAAGTAAAAGATTACTGATTTGTAAATAAGTTATCTTTACTAACTTTTGACTAATGACGGATAACCATTTTTCCTTTACTGGTAAGCTCGAATTTTACTCCACGCCATACCACTGTTCTTTGAGTAAATGATAACGCCCAAAATGCTAAACCTAATATATCGCGAAATGGCAATAAGTAGAGATTTTTAATTCCCTCAATATCTCCCATTTTCCAGGAAGTTATTCCTGCGGTTATTAGACGAATGGTTATAGCTCCTATCAAATTATATAGCCCAATTATATCTCCTCGAATCAAGGCAAATAATAAGGCAAAGGGAATACTTCTAATAAGGATAGTAGCAATAAAAGGAAGAGGTTTGGCTAAATAAGTATTTTGATCCCAATATACTTGGTGAGTCCACCAATCACGCGAGTTTTCTAAGTCTACAACTACATCGATAATATAAGGTAACAAAACCACATTTTTACCAGAATTCCATATTCTTCGTCCTATTTCATAATCTTCCACTAGGTAATCTGCTAAACTTTCCAGTCCGCCTATTGTTTCTAGAGTAGATTGTCTAATAGCAATAGAAGGTCCCAAACAAGCATTAGAAGTTCCTGTTACTTCAGCAAAAATAACACTAGGTATAAAGTCAGCATTGATAGTTAGAAGTTCCATTTTCTCAAACCAGTGATCACCTCTGATGACCTTAAATAAAGTACAGACACATCCTACTTCAGGATTATCCAAAGGGGCCACAATCTTTTTAAGATAATCGGGTCGTAAACTAGTATCACTATCACTGATAATAATAATGTCATGAATAGCTTCTTTTATGGCTCCTAAGAGATTATTAACTTTTCCATTAGCTCCTACCTCAAGCGGACTAACTACTAGGGAAATTCGATTCGAACCAAATTCTTCTTGAATTTCTTTCAGAATAGGAAAAGCAGGATCTTTAGGATCTTGAACTGAATAGATAATTTGATAGTTTGGGTAATCCTGAATAGCAATGGTACGTAAATTGTGTTTTAAGTTTTTCTCTAGTCCTCGAACTGGCTTCAGAACGGTTAGAGGTGGGGTGAAATTATGGATAACACTCGATTTTGAGTTTTTTAAAAAGCGTTGAACTGTTAAAACTGTTAGGATTGAGAATATAGCTCCCCCTAAAATGGGAATTAAGCAGATAAATTGTAGGATTTTAGCTAAAATAAACACTTGTTTTTTCTTTCCTCACACTGTATGTCTAATGATGTTAAGCCGCCTATAATTTTTTTAGTTTAATAAGAATAAACTGAACTTTTTGCCTTAACTCTATAAGGTTACAAGATAATCTATGTTAATATATAGCATTGTTATAAGGAGTTTCTTGGGCAGTCTTAACAGCACTTCCCATTGGCTATAGTTTTTTGTCTTAAACGTCCTTGTCTGATGAGATAAGAATATTCTCTAGATAGACGTTTTTTGACTGAGTTTTTGTTATCCCTATCTCTAACAGGGATCTGAATACTACAGGAATTCTCTAACACACAAGGTGGACTAAGGACTAGATATACTAAGAGTGAGCGCATCCTATCCTTTACAATCTCTCAAAGCAGGAAACTGGTTTAAGCTAATTTGTGGGGCGAGTTTTCAAGACTTGCCAGCCATTCGTACTCTTGTCTTAGCTTATGCCTTGGCTGGGGCTGACTGTGTTGACGTGGCTGCTGATCCGGCTGTGATTGCCGCTGCCAGGGAGGCGTTAAACATAGCTAAAAAATTAGAAAATGATCAAAGATATCAGGTATTTTCCAGACAAAGAACACCTTGGCTGATGGTAAGTTTAAATGATGGAGAAGATCCTCACTTTCGGAAAGCTTACTTTGATGCTCAACATTGTCCCTCAGACTGTTTTCGTCCGTGTGAGACAATCTGTCCTCCTCGAGCTATTGTTGAAACTAAACAAGGAAGTTTTGGAGTTTTAGAAAGCCGTTGCTATGGATGTGGTCGTTGTATCCCTGTATGTCCTTATCAATTGGTTAAAACCCACTCTTATGTAGTCTCTCCAAAAGAAATGATTCCCCTTATTAGAGAAATGGGTATTGATGCCGTAGAAATTCATACTCAGGTGGGACGAGGAAACCAGTTTAAACAATTATGGCAAGCAATAGCTCCTTGGATTGGTCATCTCAAATTACTCGCCATCAGCTGTCCCGACGCGTGTGGTTTAATTGACTATCTCTATTATCTCTATGAGATGATTTCTCCCTTACCCATCCCCTTAATTTGGCAAACTGATGGTCGTCCTATGAGTGGGGATATTGGAAAGGGAACCACTCACGCAGCGATTAAGTTGGCTCAGAAAGTTCTCAAGGCTCAAATACCTGGATTTGTCCAATTAGCAGGAGGAACTAATCATCACACTGTTTCTAAATTAAGAGAAATAGGACTTTTAACCTCTTCGATGTCGTCTAAATTGGCTGTGTCTGGTATTGCTTATGGTAGTTATGCTCGCTCAGTATTATCTCCTATAGTAAGACAGTTAGAAAACCAATCAATAAACTTCAACCTCCAATTAGCTTTAGAAGACCAACCTAATTTACTTTTTAAAGCTTTAAAAATTGCAGAATCTCTGGTTTTATCCCTAAAAATTCCTGATTTATAGAAATAAATTTTTTGTTTTTAACCCGTTGACGACGCTCTCTAAATTATGTTAGACCCCAAAACAAATAATTTTTTAAATTCCTCTAAACGAATGCAGATTATTGATGATCTCAATAAGCTCCTAGAAATTCTACCCTCCACTATTCGAGCTAAAATCGAAGAACATCCTCAGCACGATAACTTAATTGAAGTCGTAATGGATTTAGGAAGGTTGCCTGAAGCACGTTTTCCTGATAGGGCATTATGTTTAGGAAACATCCCCGTTTCTGCTAAAGATTTGGATTATAGTATTGAGCGCGTTGGAGATTTCAGTGGCGATAACCGAGCCGGAATTGAGCGCACTCTACATCGTATCAGTGCTATTCGCAATCGCAGTGGAAAGATTATCGGTTTAACCTGTCGTATGGGACGGGCTGTTTTCGGAACCATTACCTTAATTCAGGATTTAGTAGAAACAGGAAAATCTTTACTGATGTTGGGTCGTCCTGGGGTAGGGAAAACCACCGCTTTACGGGAAATTGCTCGGGTATTAGCCGATGATTTACATAGAAGAGTCGTGATTATTGATACCTCTAATGAAATTGCCGGAGACGGAGATATTCCCCATCCTGCTATTGGTTGCGCCCGACGGATGCAAGTAGCTAGTCCTGAATTGCAGCATAGAGTGATGATTGAGGCAGTGGAAAACCATATGCCAGAAGTTATTGTTATTGATGAAATTGGAACCGAACTTGAAGCATTAGCTGCTCGCACTATTGCTGAAAGGGGAGTTCAATTGGTGGGAACTGCCCATGGTAACCGTATTGAAAATTTGATTAAAAATCCGACTCTTTCTGATTTAGTCGGTGGTATTCAGGCAGTAATACTGGGAGATGAAGAGGCCAGGCGACGAAGTTCGCAAAAAACTATATTAGAACGGAAAGCCCCTCCCACCTTTGAGATCGCTATTGAAATGTTGGAACGTCAGCGTTGGGTAATTCATGAAGACGTCTCTAAAACTGTCGATCTTCTCCTGCGTGGTGGTAAACCTAACCCCCCAACCAGAACAGTTGACAACTACGGACGGATCCAAATTACCCAGGAAAAACCTGAGGCATCCCCTAATAATATCTTAGGAGACCATTCTTTTTTAGAGGTACAAGAACGCCCTGTAGGATGGCGTGCATCTGGGCAAATGAGTCCAGTACAACCTTTTTTTAGTCAACAAAGGGGAGGGTTAGCTTCAGAATTTGATCGTCTGTTAGATGCTTCTTGGCATCAACCAGAGTCAACAAACCATAAGGTTCGTACTCCAGGTCCGAATGGAGAGGATTGGCCTGTATATATTTATCCTTACGGTATTGGACGATCACAGATTGAACAAGTGATCGATATTCTTAATCTTCCGATTGTATTAACTAAGGATTTACATGGTGCTGATGTGGTTATAGCCTTAAGATCACACGTTAAAAATCAATCTAAGCTGCGTCAAATTATTAAGGTTCGTCAAATTCCCATTCATGGGGTAAAGTCTAATACCATTCCCCAAATTACCAGAACTTTACAGCGAATTTTAGGTATGGATGAGTTAAAAATTCCTGAAACAGCTGATTTACGTTTATTTGCCCGTTGGGGTAATGATGATGAGTTAGAAGCTTTAGAAGAAGCTAGGTTAGCGGTAGAACAGATCGTACTGCCTAAAAGACAACCTGTGGAATTATTACCGCGATCGCCTAAAGTAAGAAAGATGCAACATGAATTAGTAGAACATTACCGTTTACAATCTGATAGTCTTGGAGAAGAACCTAACCGTAGATTGCGAATCTATCCTGCCTCAGTTTGACTAAAACATCCACTATGGTAAACGGTGTTTACTATAGTGGATGTTTTAACAAAAATAGTTATATTCAATTATTTATTATAATTTTTAGTGTTTTTTCACTCTAGGCACTAAGTAACTTATCTCGCATTGCGATTATAGCAAAAATAGTTATTAAGTCTATTTATCAAGTAATCAATCGTCAGGATATTGCAGCCGGGATGAAATTAGCGGACAACAATTGTATTTACTAAGTTACTAACTTCTCTAAGCTCTTATAAAGAAAGTAAACTCTTAAAATGTTATTTGGAAAATTGGTATAAGGTATGCTTAATGATTTGTTATCTATTAGTGATGGTATCGCTACATTAGGATAAGTAAACCGTTGGATTTCTTTAACGTCTTAAACCTGATAGCATTCCTTTTTCCAAAGAAAGAGGAGTTAGTTCTCATTGCTTATCGGAAGCAACCAGAAAGTTAGTTTTGAGATTAGATGTTATTGAATTACTTATTAAACTAAGTAAAACAGCTTTCTTAGTTATTTACTTGATAATGCTTTTAGTTCGACAAACATTCTTAGGAAAGATAACTGACGAAGTTTTTCAGTCTTTTTTGATGTTATTTTTAAGATCTTTTATGCCATGTTTTGTATATAGTTTACTCTAATACTCTATAAGAATTTAGCCAACATAGATTGAAGATTTAGACTGAGTATTGGGCTTTTATAATTTTAAATTTATTAAACAATAAAAAATACTTAAGAAATTTTTATTATTCAATATTAATCTAAAAAGAATTTAGTTACAGTGTCTAACACTCTTACTAAATTCTTTTTAGAAGAGAACTTATTATATTGTAATTAATTCATTGATCAATATCTTAATTATTAAAAGATATCTATAAACGATGGCTTAGTATAGTTTATTATTTTGGTTTTATTATTGGTGAAATATTTTAAATTCTACTTTTGATTAATGATACGCTAATCAAAAGTAGAATTTAAAATATTTACTCTAACGTAGGAAGTTGAATCGAACCAACCTCTAATAACTCTCCCACGTTAATTGCTATGTTATCCAGAAACTAGAAAAATAAATGACCATGGAAGAAAAAATAATATTCTGACTATTCGAATAGTGTCAGAAAACATGCCAATAGTATTTTAAAAAGCCTTTAAAATCAGAATTGCATCTTCTTTACATGACTTTAACATTGTCAGTGCCAGCTATGATGCTAGCCACGTCGATTATTTGGTAAAAATTTCCCTACAATCCTCTGGTTATGACGTTTTCACCTAATGTTTACTAACTTTGATCCGTTATACCCTTTAGGTTATAAAGGGGTTCTTTTTTTAAAGATTTAGACCAGTTTGTTGTGGCAACTATTTAGTTCCATGTTAATCAACACACGATATTTACTAGATTTTTTTAGTATTTATTTACTACACTAGCTGCTTTCAAAGTAGTGTACACCACAGTAAAGTATCCCTCAAAGAGCAAGACTTTAAATATAGTTTTTGGGTAACCAATGATTATAAATCACTGGTTACTAATGATCTTTTAGATGATTTTGGCAACCCGTAGACCGAAATATAATCCTAAGGCGATCACTGTGAATACAATGAGATATCCTACAAAAGCACCGACAGCAAAAGTAGACATTTTCTGCAACTCCTGATGATAATGATCATTAATTTATTGTACTCGAAAATGCTCCTCAATGAACATCATTATTTGATGACGATATTTCTTCTAAAAGAGTTTTTTAATCTGAACTAATACCTTTTAATTACGGGGAAATAAGATTAATACTTCGTAAATCATCCTCTTGAGGATTGGCTATATCTAATTTTACTTCTTTTCAATCTAAGTTACTAAAAATAGCATTTATTAAATCAAAATTTTAAAAATTAAAGTCAGTCAAATTAACTTTAATAATATTTACTATAGTTTCTTTATCAAGTCCAAATGAGATTATGAATTCAATTAAATTACCATAAATTATATATTTCAGGCTACATCTTTTTCCAAATTAAGTTCTATATATTCTATTTTTAATTCCAATTAATATAAATTATAGCTAATTTTTTAGATCTTGTCTAAGGACATATTTCCTAGTATAAATACGACTGTAAAAAATAGTAGTTTTATAAACCTACTATACCTACAATAGTTCATCTTCAAATTTTCCTGATTTTTTCTTTATTAAGATAAAAAGATTATCAATGACAGAACTATAGTTTTTTGATGAGTGAATTTTATTTTTTTAAAAAGTAAAACTTTTTTTATAAACTACTTTTTTAAAATTTAATACTTTATTCTGATAATACTTGGTATTGTTTGAAAATTTCAATTTAACTCAAAATTATATTTTTTATTGAAATTTTAAAATAAAAATCTCAAAGACTAATCACTTATTTTAAATAAAGACTAATCACTTATTTTAAATAATTAGGATAACCTTTTAAAAAAAAAATCAATATAAACATCTCTCTTTGTGTTATGTAATTCAAATAAATTTATAGAAAATACCATGATTTAAGTCATTATTTAGTTTCATGACTTATTAATTGACAGTCAGAATTTTTTGCTGTTGATCTATTCCAACTCATGACATTGTCATCTATAATTAATAAGTGTTGACGATACTTACAAAGGAAAATAGTTGATTCGTGATATCTTCAATTGTTGAAGTTAAACTGCCACATGTCTCATATCAAGTTGTAATCGCCTCCAACATTCTTAGTCAATTGGGAAGTTATCTTGAACCCCTCAACTTGGGTCAAAAAATTCTCCTAATTTCTAATCCAGAAATTTTTAACTATTATGGGGAGATAGTAGTCGATTCTCTCACTAAGTCGGGATTTAAAGTGTTTAACCATCTAATCCCTTCCGGAGAGCCCTATAAAAATCTAGATATGATTGCCCAAGTTTATGATACTGCCCTAAACAATCGTCTCGAACGGTCATCAACCATGATAGCCTTGGGAGGAGGGGTCATCGGTGATATAACAGGGTTTGCAGCAGCTACATGGCTTAGAGGAATAAATTTCGTTCAGGTCCCTACGTCTCTTTTGGGAATGGTAGATGCTTCTATTGGGGGTAAGACAGGAGTTAATCATTCTCAAGGAAAAAACCTTATTGGGGCATTTTATCAACCACGTTTAGTGTTTATTGATCCCTTCGTATTGAAAACTTTACCTGTAAGAGAATTCCGCGCAGGAATGGCGGAAGTGATTAAATACGGAATTATTTGGGACCAAGATTTATTTAGCCAATTAGAACAAGCCACAAACCTTGATAATTTAGACAGTTTAAGTCAGGAATTATTGTGTACTATTATAACTCGATCTTGTCAAGCAAAGGTAGATGTGGTGAGTCAAGACGAAAAAGAAGCAGAGTTACGAGCTATTTTAAATTATGGTCATACTATTGGTCATGCGATAGAAAGTTTAACTGGGTATGGAATAATTAATCATGGAGAAGCAGTAGGAATGGGAATGGTAGCTGCAGGTAAAATTGCTGTTAAGTTGCGATTATGGACTAAAGAAGAAGCTGAACGACAGGATAATTTAATTGCAAAAGTAGGATTACCAACTGCTTTTCCTAAAAAATTGGAAATTGACGAAGTTATTAATGTTTTACAGACTGATAAAAAGGTGAAAGCTAGTAAAGTTCGTTTTATTCTTCCGACAGAAATTGGAAAAGTTATTATTAGTGATAACGTTTCATCTGAAGTTATTAGAAGCTGTTTATTTATCTAGGTATTGATCTATTATTTACTGCTCTTATACTCAAAAAATTTAACTCTTGACTATTTTGTTTTAACAGTTACTTCTGGTAAATCATATAAATATTTTTGTTGAGTTTTTTTTTAATAAAATGCTCAGTTTATATGACTAATAATTTTGTAAAAAAATAGCCAGTTTTTAACTATCACTGGTTTTTTTCACTATAATTAATATTAGCAATAGCTTCATAAGTTTCTAGTAATAAAGTGGCTAAAAATTTTTTTTTACAAAAGATTGATACTAGACTACAGACTATATTTTGTCCCACTTTTATATTATCTTCTATCGTTTCAGTATAACGGCGAAGTTAAGTAATCTCTAGCCATCAAAATAAGCTGTAAAAAGTTCATTCTACATTAGCTAAAAATCACGACATTCCTTGGTAAAAAAGTTAAATTTACAATCTTTTCAGTCAGCTGTTAATAGATCTCTTGGCAATCAGTTCATAAATTATCTCAGAACTGTTGTGCCGAGGTTTTAGGGAATAAGAGGTTTTTTGATTTAAAAAACTTAGTTGTTTTGTCAAAAATAAACTAACAGGCTACAAGTTTCCTGATGAAAAAAAAACATTGGTTTATTATTCGAAATAATAGATTAATTGGTAAGAATTATAAAAATTTATAATTCTTATTATTACTAGTCTATTTTTGATGTAAATGAATTTAATATTATGAGATAATTAAATAAACAACAGAAAATAGCAGCATAACTTCACTTAAGAATGTCAATATAATGTAAAAATAAAGCAATTAAAGATACTTTTATGTTAAGTTAATCTAACGGATGGTAGACTATATAGTCTAATAATCTTTCTAAGATTTATCATATTGTTTGTATTATAATTATTCCTAATTTAACGACTAAAAATTGTTCAATTTATAGTACAAGAGCTTGAAAATAATTAGTCATCAAAACTTATCAATGTCTTAACTATAAAACAGTCCCAGAAAAAAAAGAATAATGAATTGATAAATTTTATTAAAAAGGGTTCAATGTTTTGGTAATTATTTTCATAGTAGTGTGGAATATTCGTAAACCAACTAAAATATTTCGGGAGAGTCCGACGTCTTAGTTTTTAAAGAAATAGAAAGATTGAGAAATTAAGCTGTCTCGTTGAGCAAAAAATTCCTAACGATGATTTGGAAAAAATTCCCCACTGCAATCATAGATTTTAGTGGGGAAATATGTTAGTCAATAGAGATACTCTCTATACTTAAAGGTACTAAATCTCCATGAATGGTTAATCCCAACAACATAAGTTCGTTTTCTGGAATCAGTTTGCCTGTGAGAACACAGCTTTCATCTTTTCTAGCAGAAGCTTCGATGGTAGCGCGAATATCTGTTTTAGAAAATTGAGGTCTATAATCTCCCGATTTCTGTTGTACATAATTCCAAAGAATATCTCTAATCAGTGCTTGATAACCCTGATTTCCTGCTAATTCCTTGAGTTTTTGTTTTAAGGTTCGTTCTAAGCGAATACTGGTAACTTCCATCTCGGTTGTCGAAGTCCGTGGAAGAGTTCGCATAATGTTGGTCTCCAAAAAGTGCGGATACATGTGTTACAAGTGTATATGACGATCCTATTGACAAACAAGTAGAAGTCATGAATTAAATGTCAAAATATATGCTTTTTGGAATAGATAAAGTGATCGCTATATATTATTTCCACTTAAAATTATTTAATAACTACTAAATATCCTTAAAAATAAAAAAACTAAATTTTGGTTTGAATGTTCGTAAATAAAATTACGGTTGGCTTTAAGAGATAATTCTTTTTAGATTTTATACCAGTCATCTATCAATTATTTAGCTATGATTAACTATAACTAAATAGAAGTTTACAAGGCATTAAAAAAGAGGATTAAGATTATCTTATATTTTAAGATAATAAATTTATTGATTCCACATGATTGTTTTATTACTTAGTGTAATATTAATAACCTAATAATTAATTTTTGATTAAACAACTAGATTATTGCCAACTTAATTTTTTTAAAATTCCTGAATAAACAACTATTTAACACCCCTCTATTATATCAGTTTATTCTCTTTATTTTTAGAGATTATTTTATGTTTTATATACTTTACATTTAGGTTTATCTGTCTTGGTATTTTTGCTTTTATTAGAATCTTTCTTGATCACAAGTTAAAACTAACCGAGTTCACTATAAAACTCCCTCGATAAAGAAAGGTGGCTTTGATACTATTTTTATTATGTAAAACTTATCAAATTTCTTACTCTTAGTTAATGTTTTTTTTAGTAATCTCCTTATTCTTCTTGGCACTTGCTTGTGTTTAGCAAATCCCTGTTGAATTCAAGTTAATTTTTTAATTGAAATTGAATTAAAATTATACGGATAAGTAAGGTATATTTATTATGGGTATCTATTGTCGATTTAATCTAAAGTTAGAGCTGTAATTTCCTAATGTTATTTTTATTGTTATTGTCATTTTTTAGAGGTGTATGAATCAACGAGTGTAGTCATTCCTTGTTAATCATTCCTTAAATTCCTAGTGATAATTGACATTTAACGTTTACCTTTGAGTGCAATGTACATTGAAACGTCTATCTTGATGATTGATAACAAAGTTATTTGGTTTTTCTTCCTAACCTAAACTGAAAAGATTTGAGTCAAGATCAGCCTAATTTAAGCAGTAATCAACATTGTATCGTCTATATCTCCACCAAATGGAGTAAAATTATATGATTTATCATCGTCTGTATTAACGTTCAGATCTTGTTAGTACTAAATATTCAAAGTTTTTTAGGCAAAGAACTATTAGTAGGGATGAAAGAAAAGTAGTTTTTTAAATTAGTAAATTAAGTCAGTAAAATATCACAAACATAGTTTTAAAAAACAGAATTTATACTGATAAATTTTCGAATCTAAACTTGTATGAATAAATATTTTTATTTTTAGTTATTTTTCGCTAATTTTTTTATAAAAGTTTATTTTTTATATTTATAATTCATACTTTTTTAAGTAATGTTGTTTGTCTATAGTTTAGGTTTTCTTATTTAAGTTCTATCATAATTTTAATTATTTATTAATTAAAATTTTTATTTTTTACCTTATTTATAATCTAATTATAGGTAATAATAAATTCTCTTGAATGCATAATTTTATTTTTTCAACTGATTTAAACATTTTATTTTTGATAAATGAATCAAGTTAAGTTTTGAGTTTAAAATAATTTGTTCTAAATAAAAAAACCGCTGCCGTACTAGATTATGTAGTACGGCAGCGGTTCTCATTTCATCGTTATCGTATAATTTATGACACAACTTAATATCTCTACAATAGAGGGAAATATCATTCTAATTAAACTAAAGTTTGATCGCATAGATATATATATGTAATGTGGCTTTTTAAGTTAAAGTACAGATAAATCTACAGCTTCGAACTAGATCGTTTAACCATTTGTCTGATTTTGAGCATCCTTCACAAAGCGTTAGTGATTACACTGGTCGAATAATTGAAGTCTATGATATGGAAGCTAGCTTGATGACTATGCATAGAAAAAGATAGTAAATTAAATCCTCTAAAATTAAATGATTGATGTTATCAGGATGTATCTTGATCCATTGTTAAGTTATAATGCTCGAACTACGTTAGTAGATAATAAGTAAATTTACTTAATCAAACGATAGATGACTATTCAAACCCTTACTCGTTCGTCTTTACCTAACTATCAGACCCCTATTAGTTCCTCAACTCAGCAGCGGTCACAAACAAAGATCGAGTCAAATTCAGTAAAACAACTGAGCAAATCCTATCAAGCAATACAGCAACTCAAATATTTGCATCTAGAAGCCGAAATTAACGTTCTTTTACAAGAGTTACAGACAATGAAGCAAAATAACCAAATAGAGAGCTAATTTTAATCAGAAAGGCGATCAATCTGATCGCCTTTTATCATCTTTTAGTCCATGCAAGCATGAACTAAAATTTTAGAGGTTAAATTGCTGCTAATTCTGGCTGAGGACGCTTGCTGTTTCTTATCTTTTCAATGGCTTCGTCATAGCTAGGAGCTTCGAATATTGCTGATCCGGCAACAATAGCGTTAGCACCTGCTTCTAATACTTGCCAAGTATTGTCTGGTTTCAAACCTCCATCAACTTCGATCCAAGGATCTAGTCCGCGCTCATCACACATCTGACGAAGTGTACTAATTTTGCCTACCATTTCGGGAATAAAACTTTGACCGCCAAATCCCGGATTAACACTCATAATCAGTACTAAGTCACACAGTTCCAGGACGTATTCGATTAAGTTTAAGGGAGTAGAAGGATTAAGAACCACACCAGCTTTTTTACCCAATTCTCGAATTTGTCCTAGAGTACGATGTAGATGAGGGGAAGCATTGTGTTCGGCATGAATAGAAATGATATCAGCACCAGCCTGGGCAAAATCAGCAACATATTTTTCAGGTTCAACAATCATTAAGTGAACATCTAAAGGCTTGTCAGTATAGGGACGAATCGCCTTGATGACCAGTGGTCCAATAGTGATATTAGGGACAAAACGACCGTCCATGACATCAACATGAATCCAATCAGCTCCTGCTTTGTCTACGGCTCGGACTTCTTCTCCTAGAAGACTAAAGTCAGCTGATAGAATGGAAGGGGAAATTACGATGGATTTAGTAGATTGGCTCATAAATTTGGAATGTTCTCCGATGGCTCGCTTGTGACATTTATATTAACAAAGTCCTTGAGATTTCTCTAATCATGAGCTGTTAGATGACTAAAATTATTCAATTTCATCGAAGGTTGATTTGAAGCTTGAAGTCAATTAAAAATATTACCAATTAGCCAACTGAGGATCATGCCTAAAAATAGAAGAGTGATCGTTAGATTATATTAGAGTTTGCTATAATTAGTTTTATAAATAAAAACTAAAAGTAATTTTTATTAAAAATTAAATTATCGTAACGATTAACTAAAAAAATAAGAATAACAAAAAATATGTCGGCTGCAAAAAACTAATTTAACTAAATAAAAATAGTTTTTTTCATAATTCCTATTTATATTAAAGTAATTTGCTAATATTTTTAATTTAAAAATTTAAAAGTTAAATAATCACACAAAATATTGACACAATTAATCTAGTTGAGATCTGAAAGTTAGATACATGCAAAGAAATAGGCATTTAAATTTAAAAAAATATTGATAATTAAATATTAATGATAATTTGTATTAAAAACATAAAATTTTCTATCAATATAGCACTAAGCATAAAAATTTACTGTTTAGTGCTATATTGATTGTTTTTATTTTCTCAAAAATAGCTAAATATACTTTTATAAACTATTTATTTCTAATAAATAAGTTTAGATTGTTTAAACATCATCCAGATTTTCGATAAATTTCTCTAAAAAATTTTATAGTTGGATATTTAGAGTATAACTCTATCTTAAAACATCACTTTAAAAAGTTTATTTTTTCCACTCAAATCTAAATCAATATATAGCACCAAATTGTTTAGCAAGAGTAGAGATAAACGATAACAGGTATAAATTATCTATGTTTGGCTCAAAAATCTCAATTTCTGTTAGCTAAGAAACTTATAAAAAATTTAATTTATACAAGATTTGTTAGAAAAATACAATCGGAGTTTTAGTGAGTTTATCTCAAATTAATTTAGCTTTTAATTATGAAGCTTACCTTATTTTGAATAACTAATGTAAAGATTATCTTTAGTTAGGGTTAGTTAAAACTTCTAATCACAAAGATAAAATAAATCATTTCTCCGGATCTTCTAGATCGAATAGAATTCATTAATAGCTAATAAATCTAAAAATTATTATTTTGAACGTATTTTTTTACTCAAAGACTTAATTTTTATAAAGATTAAGTCTTGTAAATTTTCTAAGTTTTGTAAAACAAAGTTTTTAGATTTTATCATAACTAGTTCAGAAAGGTTCTACTTCCTAAGTAGAACCTTTTTTATAAAAAACTATTATTTTTCTTACAAAATACCTCTAATTAATGAGATAAGTACCGTAAAAATAAAAACAATAATTATTCTTAACAGCAATTAATTACTAAAGTATTTTAATTTTTATTAAACGTGACTCATATAACTATATAAATATACAGAATAAATTTTAGTAAAATAGTTAGTTTATCTTGATATAAATTTTATTTACTGATTTAAATTCATTGTCATAGACAATAGATATTAGGTCACTTATCTTAATTTATTTATCATTATTTTAGTGATTGAAGTCAAACTAATTATACTTGATTTTTATTGACATTTTCGATTTCTTAAAAAGTGATAGTCACAACCTATATTGAGGAAGCTTAATTGTTATAAATAAAGGGTTTTAAAAAATAGAAATTAAACTAATTTATATATACATGACTACTTTTTTATTCTCTACATCTATAATTATTATGTTTACTTTTTAATAAAAAACTTAATTAAGTTTTTTATTAAAATTATTTAATTAACTTGAATTAAGTTTAATTGCAATAGCTTTATATTAAAACTATATAGATTGTCAATACCCTTTTAGCTGATCTATATAATTAGCTTTTTCAAATATTTAAATAAATAAAATCAATAACAATGATGATTGTGCTTAAATTTAATAAATTTTTTATGACTTAAATTATTTCTTTATAGCATTTTAACTTGTTTTAAAAAAACTCGATTATATAAAAATAATAGTTAATTTTTAGTGTCTGTTCATAAGATATAATTTTCTTCCTATAAAGTCTTAATTACCTTAATAATATAACTCTATTATATAAAAATCATAATAATAGAGATTAATGATAATAACTTTATTATTATGATTTTTTTACAAAAAAACTGTACAATTTTAATACCTGTTTTTACAAATAACAATCTTTTTGAACTAGTTTATCAAAAAAATTAGTGTAAAAACATGCAAAATAAATTATTTTTATACAGAAAGTTAATGAATCAAATCAGGTTATTATAAATAATAATATCTAAGAGTAAGCAACAAAAAGTTAAGATAATTTTTCTTTTTTTTAAATACTTATTTAACTAATAGTAATTTTTTGATATATAGTGCCTTTCTTCTTTCTAGTGTATTCAAAGCCTTAAAATACTCTAACGAACCAGTTGGTAAATTGAGACTTTTGAATTTATGGAGAAAATAAACTTTAAATTATTTAACCAATTTTTGTCCACGATTATAAAGTTCATGAGCATAATCAGTCCACGTCCCCTGTCCCCAATAGCGGAAACAACTAGTTTCCATTAATAAGGTGTAAAGTAACGCTTCCTGATATTTAGCAGTTTTAGTGACACAAGGATTTTGTTGGACTAAAAAATCGAACTTTCGGTGAAAATCAGCACTGAGTTGATTCATGGGTTCTAAAATGTTTTCATAGCCATTAACCCAACTTAAATTGTCAGTCCAAGAAGCCCCATTTATGTGAAACCGACAATCGGTGGCTTGTAACTCTTCAATAGCTTTAGCAACTGATTCCGGGGTAACATCATCTAGGTCAATCTTATTCCAAATTTTGTGTTGTCCTACCGCTTGACAAGTGGGATAGTCATTAGGGTTGACCCCTGCCATTTCAAGGAGTTCAATATATTCAGTTCCGTTAAAGCCGACCACATCCCCTTCTTTTTTAATTTGATTCCAAACAGGGTTGAATCCATTGGGAAACTCATTCATCATGACTCCACCATTTTCCCCGTCAGCAATTTGGAAAACACAACAAGGAATCTCAATACCTCCAATCCTATATCGTTTCCGTGATTTGGCTTCATAGTAGGGCTGCATCTGCGCAACGAGTTTAGTATCAGACCCTTGGGTTTTAATCAAGACGGTAATGCTAATGATTTCCCCGTAAGAATTACGCGCTACTAAACGGTTAGGAATGTATTTGTCATCCCCATTATGGTGTAAATTTTTCCCGTCTAACCGTTCTACTGAGTCTTCTTGCACCAGTAACCAACGATAACCACATTCTTTAAGGGCTTTGATATATTCAAAAAGAGTATCGGGGTTGTTAGGTAGGTGCATTTCCGGTGGAGAGAAGCCTTTTACCCGCTTGAGGGCATCATAACCAAAAATTGAGGCAAAATGGTGTTGCCACGCTTGCATCTGGAGTTTAAGGTCAGGAATAGGCGTTGAGGAAGCTACTGCATGACTCCACATGGTTCCTAACCATTCTACATAGGGCTGATATTGAGGGTCACAGGTGATGCACTTAAGATCA
Source organism: cyanobacterium endosymbiont of Rhopalodia gibberula (assembly GCF_003574135.1). Taxonomy (GTDB): domain Bacteria; phylum Cyanobacteriota; class Cyanobacteriia; order Cyanobacteriales; family Microcystaceae; genus Rippkaea. The sequence goes on from NZ_AP018341.1 coordinate 1,515,461, forward strand.
TTAAGGATGTCATAGCTCTGCATTTGTTGAAATCCCCAGAGAAGATTGCCAGAATAGTCAAGCATGATTCTGGGGTTTTCACCATTGTCGACAATTCGAGGAATAAATTCGCCCATGCGACGATAACACCAAGCGAAGACTCCCGCATTGTGATTATCTCCTATGTCTTGGTTTTCAAACATATTTTGAAGATTACAAATTAACTCACCTTTTCTTCCTGCAGGGATTGTGGGTTGGTGCATATGAAGGGCACAAGCAAATCCTGCTTTAACGTTGTTTAGAGCGATGTTGGTAGTAGATAAAAAGATTGAGTCATCGTGTTGAACTACTGAGGCGATTTCTCGTTCCCAACCGCTAATTGGAGGTAATTCTGGTTTTAATCTTTTTATATTTTCTAAATTGGACGATTGTACTATGATGGTCATACTGTTTTCTTTGTACTTTTGAGATTAAATTCTTCATATTATGATGCTGACTACTCCTCATTTGAATCTTACTATATCAATTAAATAATGTAAGCTTACAGTTATCTGATTTATAAATTTTTTGTTCTTTAAAATACTTTTTATTGTGTTTTTTTTTGATTAGGTTTAATTTAAACCAAGAGGAATTCATAAAGACTTAACAACTATATTATCATTAACAACTCTGATATAGTATAAGTGGTTGTTTTATTCTCTTAGAACAATCAATATTATTGGGACTTACTTATTATTTTTTATGTCGCCACAACTCAAAATTATGATAATAAAATTAGATTCTTGGATTTATATATTGGCAAGTTTTCTTGTAATTTTTTACTATAAAAAATTTAATTAAATTGTTATATAAGTGAGTTGAATGAAAAATTTTAGAGGAAAGTATTATTTAACTTGTATTTTTTTCTACTAACTTACACAACTTTTATTCTTGCTGTATTCTTTTACTTTAATAATTTTATCTTCATGAAAATAGGGCTACTGTAATTTTGAAACTGTTGCAACGCAAGATTTTTATCTATTGTTTATTAGAATGTATTCACAGCTGGGCTAGAAGAGCTTTAGTCACTAAAGTTTATTAATTTTTATGACCTGAGTATCATAGTTTATGATAGCTTATTGTGATTATTTTTGTTTACTTAAAGTTTTATCTTTTTTATGACTTAAAGATAGTAATAATCACTTTTTTTAGGAAAAACCAATGACTCTAATGACTTTAGATAAATCTCTTAATTGGGTCATATTTGGTTTTTTAACGCATAAAACTGCTAATTAACCAAAATACAACAAATGTAACGACACCTGTTAGCTTATCTGAGTCTAAAGAAACATTAAAATTAGCACTACTGAGTAAACCAATAACAGCTGATCCTAATCCTACACCAATTAGTAGACCAACGATAGTTATCAAAAAAGCTCTTATAAACTGTTGCTCTTTACGGTTGAGAAAATAGATATTTGCAAAAACCCCTAACACCAAAATCAAAGGAATCTTATTGGAAGATATAACGATAACAAAGGTAGCCAAAATTGTGAATATCCCAGTTGTCCAGAGAATATCATTATAAGATGGTGTATCAACAAAACCTTGTAACCACGGAATAGAATCATCTAAGGATAGAGAAAGAGGAGTTGAAGGGATTTCTAGTGATTTTTCTGGAAAACGGATACGATCTGGCACTTTTATTTTTCCTTCTTGTCTCATTCTAAGACGATCCATGATAATGGCATCATAAGCCACTTCAATGTTTTCAACTACTTTATTATCTTCACGATATTTTTGACTTAGACGATTTTTAGCCTCTTGGATTTCTTCAAATGAGGCTGAATCATTAATTCCCAGGACCTCATAGGGACTTTGTTCACTCATCTAAAATTTCCTCTTAGAATATTTCTTTAAATTATTTAAGCTACTAAACAAATTAAACGACAATTTTTGTACTGTCTATTCTTGGTTCGTATTATTAATCGTCTCTCTTGTAGGATTATTTAAAGAAGACGGTTTGGCAGTTGTATTTTCCTCTAATTCAGCTTTCATCGTGACAGAATTTTCTAATTTTTTGGCTTCACGCTTAAACTCATCTTCAAACTCTTTAGAGGCTTCTTGGAAGCCTCTAATAGCTTTGCCTAAACTCCGTCCAATTTCTGGCAGTTTCTTAGGTCCAAAGATTAATAAGGAAATTACAAAAATCAATGCCATTTCTGGGAGTCCAATACCAAAAACGTTCATAAACATTCCTCTACATTAGTCAATGATTATTATTGATCTGTGGCGAGTACTAACACTTTTACTGTTATGCTAGGCTAGCTAGCCTAGCATAATATTAAATACCGACTTTTAAAAAACAATAAACGGGAAGAAGTTAAGATAAAAGACTTATATGTCCAAGAGACACGATTAAATATTAGTTAAGTTTTACTTTTCTTCTATTAACCTAATAATAGGTTATCAGTCAACTGTCAGCTTATTAAATTCATAGAGCTTTACACTAAAAATAACTGATAATTTATAGCTCGCAATCAAAACTAATCTTCCTAATTGACAGTAAATATTTAGATAATTAGGGAGAAATTGTGAGTTTGTAGGATGATTAGCAGAAATACTGAAGATAATCTCATTATAACGAGTTGTTTCCCAACTAGGGACTGCTTTTTTACACCCAAAATTAAGTAATATGAGCGAATCTATTAACCCAGTACGCTGTGCCATAAACGATAAATTCCGTCTCTAAAAACGTTGTCTGTTTCCTTTTAATTGAACAGATACCCTATACTCGCGCATCAGGGACCGCTGGTTCATTTAAACCCTTTAACCATTTCTACCCTCAAAGCAGTCAGTTATAGGCAAGTCTTCTCCAGTTGTTTAGTCAATTAACTCCAGTCTTCGTACGCCTTACGACACTGTTAACAAGTGGTCATTGTAGCATAGACTGGCTAGAAAATTGTTAACTGTGGCACAGATTTTACTAGTTTAAGTCCTTCTCTGTACTGTAGCAAAAAACCAAGTCTGTTTTTGTTGTGTACCACGCTACGCTTATTTTCTCTATAAACGTATTCTATAAATAATCTCTGAGATTTAAAAGTCTGACTGTTGAGGAGATGATGGCTCAGAAAAATTAGCAACTAATAAAAAAATAATCCCAAAATTGATAAACACATCAGCTAAATTAAAAACTGGAAACTGAATTAATCGAACATCAAGAAAATCAACCACATATCCAAACAAAAAACGATCCATTCCATTTCCTAATGCTCCTGCTAGGATAAATCCATAACCCAACTGTTCTGTCAATCTCATTTTATTCCCCCACCAAGCTAAACCCATTAAGCCTAAACTAACCCCCAACGAAAGCCAGCGCAGCCATTTCGCTCCCCCGGTAAAAAAACTAAAGGCAGCCCCTGTATTAATAACATAGGTAAGATGGAAGACTCCTGACCAGATATGGATAGTTTGTCCCAAATTCGTAAACCATTGAGTAACCCAATACTTAGTCATTTGATCAATTATTAAACCAGCTAGGCTAACCAGCCAAAAAAAACTGTTTTTTTTCATGTGCGTTCGCCATATTTAGGATGATCTTCGACCCTAATTTCTGCTCAAACAGAGTTCTTTAATAAAATAAGAGTTGACGTAAAATAAAGGCCGCTACAGCGACGGCACAGGTAATCGCTAGCTGACTGGGTAAAGGATTGGTAGAATAATTCATGATCAACTCAGGCAAACTCTTAGGAGAAACTGTTGTGGGATTCAAAAAAGATAAACCAATTAGATACACCAAGCCACACAAATGAATCATCAATAATCCACAGACAGCACTCCAGGCTAAACACTCCAATCTTCGCTTAGTCCGGAAAGCCATAAAACCACATAGCCAGGCTCCCGGGATAAACCCTAACAGATAACCAAAGCTAGGCTCTTGCCAGTAGTTTAAACTTCCACCTTGAGCAAAAACAGGTAATCCAAACAAACCCAGAAAAACATAAGCAATTTGTGATATAACTCCGGCATTTTTTCCTCCTACACACCCAGTCAACAACACGGCTCCTACTTGAAAGGTCACGCCCAGAGGTATGGATTCAACACCTTGTTGTTCCCAACTCCACGGTAAGCCCACCATAAAGGCTTGTACAAATGTACTGAAAATCGTTAACAACAGACCAATTATTGCCCAGAGAAATTCATTGGTAGCAGACACCTTAAATCGGGGGTAGTTTTGAGGTAACGACGAGTTTTGATTTCTTGCGATTGTGTTTGATATTCACCAGGAATCGGAGCTTCACCCCCTTGTAATCCTAACGATTCAACCATAGCAATATCTTGTTCTGGAAGTTGTCCGAGGGTCGTAAGATAATGTCCAATTAGCATAGCATTAATTCCAGCTTTTAACCCTAGACTTTGTAATTCGCCCATAGTTGTTTCTCGCCCTCCAGCATAACGCAGAATTTGTTGAGGCAGGATAAAGCGAAAGATAGAAATCGCTTTGAGCGCCTCAAAGGGCTTAAGTGGGGAACGTTCTCCTAGAGGAGTTCCTTTTCTGGGGTTAAACAAATTTATAGGGACAGATTCTACCTCTAATTCTCGCAAGGCAAAAGCGAGATCTATCCGATCTTCCCAAGTTTCTCCCATGCCTAAAATGCCCCCCGTGCAAGACTGAATGCCTGCTTCTTTAAGATTTTTCACGGTTTTGACGCGATCACGCCAACTGTGGCTACTAACAATTTTAGGATAAAAGTTCTCGGAGGCTTCTAGATTATGATTGTAGCGGGTAACTCCAGCTGCTCTCAAGGATCGGGCTTGCTCAAGGGTAATTTCTCCCAAAGCACAGCAAGGTTTAATATTTGTTTCGGTGGTAATTAGTTGGACAGTTTCTAAAATTTGCTCAAATTCTTTGGAGTTTGCTCCTTGGTATTTGGAACCTCGCCCTTGACTTACTAAACAAAATCTTTTTGCCCCTGCTGCTGCTGCAGATTTAGCTCGGTCAAGAATTTCTTCGGAAGACTTTAGCCCATAAATGGGAGAATCTTCTCCCTGATGGTGAGCAGACTGGGAACAAAAGCTACAATCTTCTGAACAGTTCCCTGATTTCACGTTGACAATGCTGCACAGATCCACTGTTGTCCCACAACAGGCATGCCTAATATAATCAGCCGCCTCGCATAATAACAGAATATTCTCTTGTCCTTCAATTTCTGTGAGGGTCAGGGCTTCTGATTTAGTAATGCAAGTGCCCTCAATAATTCTTTGGGCTAATTGATTAAGCCAGTCCTTTAAAGTTTGTTTTCCTTGATGAAGTAGGGAAATAGTTAGAGGAGAGGAGGATACGGATACTTGAACCACAGTTGGCTTTTCCTGATGCTGTTTTAGAACCATATGAATTGTATCATGAGGATCTCCTATATGTCTGAACTGACATAGTTTTAGCTAAATATATAGATAATTTTGGCTAAAGGTCTATGTAAAAATTAAACTTTTTTGCCCTTATAACAAGTTAATTTAGCTATAATGTTGACAATGTAAAGAACTGGAGTAAACTATTATGAGTAATCTTACAAAACAAGAACTTGAAGCTTGTAGTGCTGATACTCCTTCTGTTGTTCCAGAAGAAGTTAAACAGTTAAAAAAACAGATTTCTGATTGGCATGTCGTTGAAAAACAAGGACAGTTAAAACTAGAAAAATTGTATAAATTTCCAGATTTTCAACAAGCAATTTCCTTTACCAAGGCGATCGGAGATCTCGCTGAATTAGAAGGGCATCATCCAGCTTTATTGACAGAGTGGGGGAAAGTTACCGTGTCCTGGTGGACCCATGATATTGCTGGACTTCATAAGAATGACTATATTATGGCGGCTAAAACTGATGAAATAAGAGAAAAATTCTAGAATTTTCTGTTTTTTAAGAAAAAGTGACATAGCTGGTCAGCTTTTTAGTTTCCAGTTGTATCGGTGGGACTAACTTTATCAATTATCTCAGTATTTCCACTGCCTTGACTGTCCAGACGTCAGAAATTCAGACTACGTCCCCATTCTTGTCGATATCAACTTTACTATTAGCTCCTTGATAATTAATGTCTTTTCCACTACGAACTAACTCCATTGCTTCGTAGAGATCAGTAATTTCTATTCCAGGCGCATTAGCCACCTCCCGAATTTTACTTCGGATTCCTTGTCCTAATGTTGGCACCTGCTGCTTCTGCTGCCAACATTAGGACAATGGTAGCATCCAAACTATTGGGGATAAAGGCAGTAAGTTGATTACCTGTTGTGTTTTTCTATTTAATAGTGAAAGACCCCGCTGGAATGAATATTATATTAGCTGTTTTACCAACTTATTTCACAAAATCTTCTGAGTAAACTCCATCAGTCAATAGTAAAATTATCCCTTCAGTTAACCCTTGTCTGTAAGCCGCTTGTAATAAAACACTTCCTGTTTTGGAATAAAGAGCTGTTGCCACGGCGTCGAGTTGGCTGGCAAAAGATGCTGCTTCACTATCGAAGACAGTCGCTTTAGGAGCATAACGAATGAGCTTGTGTTTACCCGTCATTTTTCCTCCCTGCTTTTTAAACATAGAGACAAATTTTCGTTTAAACCCAACTCCATAGTCGTTATTAATTCACTACTGTTCCAATAGTGTTGAAGCCTTTTTTATTTGCTAAGGCTGCTAAAGCTCGAGCTCGATAGGTGACAGAAAAAGCTATTATAGCCCAGTATTCCTGGAAATTACTGTTTTTTACTTGTTCAGTAAAAACTGGACTAGTGCTACCGGAGTAGTCTAACATCACATTATTTTTAACTGTAAAAGTAAAAGCTGCACTTGATACACTACTAATAAATACCCCGACTACTCTCGTAACTTTATCAACTTTTGCTAATTTTGTCATAGCTAACACGCCGGCGATAGAATCAGTTCGAGTGTCTTTAGTAATGAAAATAACAGACTTGTCATTAACTCTACCACAAGCGTTAATTTCATCTATGGCTAATTTAACAGCTTCAGGTATATTCTGACTAATTTAAGATAAATCACAAGTTACTGGTAATAAAACCTCTGATTTGAGTCCATCAGAGAAAGAGGAGTAAATCCTTTGTTTGTGTCCTCTATCAGAACCAACCAATAAGTTACTGCTTAAAATAAGGGCTAGAGTTAAGGGCATAGAAGATTTCAAAAAAATTTTCTTAAAAAACAGCTCATCATCTAGTTTACTCTCATGTAAATTGTTTTTTTGAGTGTTTTATTTTAAAAAGCACATGAATCTTGAACAAGATTGTGAAAGCTAAGAATAAGTCGCTATGCTTTGAAGGTCAAAGTTACACAAGTTTAAGAACGGAGAGGGAGGGATTCGAACCCTCGATGGGTGTTACCCCATAACTCCTTAGCAGGGAGCCGCTTTCAACCACTCAGCCACCTCTCCAAAGCACGTCAGCTAATGGTAGCATATTTTGTGTAACCAAAACTATTTTTTGGCTCTTGATTTCTATTTGTCTTCAACTTAAGGATTTTTTAAGCTTATAGCAAGCTACACATTGATAAATTACGTCAAATATAAATTGTTCGGAATAAATAAAGCAATAGCTACTGTAATAGCTATTGAGCTAACATAAAATTGATCAATTATTTCTGGGTTTTTAAATAACTTATACCATTCTTTTTTAACTGAAGTTAACTGATATAATGAAACCTAATTACTGGTAATTTTAATAAATTGTTAAATATATTAGATAAGTAATTATAGCCGGGATGCTGAAATTAGAAGAAAACACTAAATATAGAATTTAATTAACAAATAGTAGCCTATTTCTTTTTGAAGGTCCTATTAAAGATAATTGATTATAAAAATATTCTCTATACTTTATCAGTTTTCTACTCTTAATTTTTTTGTAAGCACTTCATTACAATGATTTTTGCTAATGGTTTACCGTGAGGATATAGGGAAAACGTTGAGCGTCATTCTCTGAAATATTTTCGAATTGTTTAGCCACCACCGCAATTTCCCCAGCGTCAGTTTGTTGGAGATAGTTTAATAGTTTTTGACTTTCTTTTACTAAACTAGATACATCAATCTCTTGATAGTCAGGTTGATAATGACTGAGCCGTCTAACACCTTCCCCTAACAAAATTACTGCCCCACGCCAATTATGGTTTCCCAGATGATAACAACCAACAGCAATTTGTAGAATACCTTGATAAAATTGCCTATCTGGCTCTATAGCATCTATCCATAGAGCCTCTAAGGTATCATGACAACTATAGAATTCCCGATGGTTGAATTGCTCAACTCCTTGCCAAAATTGCTTTCTTGACATAGTTTTGTTTAAGAACCTATATTGTCGCGAACCTCTTTGATGTATTCAAGGCTAATCTGTTGTTGATCTCCTGCAAAGTCGTTATCTGGGGTGATAAACAGCATGCAATGACACTCCTTACGTTCACGCATGGGAACACATGGACAGTTCCAAAAAGTATTTTTTACTTCAGCCTCTTTATCTTCGTAATGACGACAAGGGCACAAAGGAGCACCTAATTCCTGTTTATGTCTTGCCAGTCCTTCAATAACTACTGCCGTTACCGATAATTCACTACAAAAGTAAGTATCAGTCTGTTTTGCATATTGTTCAGCAAAGTTTTTCATTGCCTCTAGAGTTTTATCACTGTATCTCGAGTCAGTATTGGCTGAAGTCATGGAGTTTGTACAAAAATTAATTGAGGTTCCTTGTTCAACTTAACACTTTTTCACAGTCATCAGATAATAAACATTTTTCTGACGTTTAAATGTTTTTAATCTCTCGAATTATCTCTATTCTAAATTATGACCTATTCTACCATAACGAAAGTAAAATTTTTGTTTTTTTGTCTAATTTCGGATATAAACCCAGTCGAGAGTCTAATCTTTTGGTTTATCTTAAGCATTTCTGGATGGAAATCCTCTATTCCTGTTTCCCAATCGGGGATTACCATCCAGGAAAACACTTTTGATAAAACATCATAATTTTATGTTAAACTCTCACTAGATTTATCCAATACTAATAAATATATAAATTACAGAAGTTCTAAGTTACAGCTCAATATTGTCTGTAATAATCCTATTTAAATCCTTAAATTGCTGCGGGCAGTATTGAAATTATTATTTAGATTTTTGCCAGAAAACTTTTTCAGAAAAGAGATGAGGGACTGTTAATATGTACTGTTCAAAAACTTTGACTATACAAAAGGGATATCTTTAGTTAAGTGATGTTTATTTCTAATAATTACAGGTGATTATCTTGAATCGATCAATTACTCATTATCACTTTTCTAAAAAAGAGAAAAATCACCTCATTTTAAGTATAAAAATGCAAAGCAATCGATTAACTATGAGAATTTAATAAAATCATAAAGATAGTTGTTATCCATAAAAAATTAAAGAGTAAATGCTATGTTTTAGTCTTAAGTTGATGATAATAAGTAAAAATTATAGTTATCAGCAAAGAAGAAAAGCCATAAGTACTCAACTAGAGTTAACTTATTTTAATACTACAAATAGTAGGTCTAATCTTGGTATTTATAAAAATTTATCTAAGCATCAACGTAGATTAAAATATTAGCAACTAATAAAAGAAATTATTAATCAAAAGACAATAATATTGGTTATATCAAATCTTAAGAAAGATAATTATAGCTACAAATATCTAATAATTAATAGAAAAAGTACAAAAATATATTAAATGTAAATGATTTTAAGTACTTAATGATTTAAATAAAAAGTGTAGATATAACTGAAAAGTACTATTTCTTTACTAAAAATTTTTCTAAAGATAAACTATTCCATATAGTTCTTTATATTAAAATAATTGCTGCTTAAATTTAAGCCAGTATAGTAAAAGGACATAGAGTGACGAGGAATAAAGTATGTCGGATATTTAAGCATGGCTCAAGCTTCAGTTAATAAGAAACAAGATTTATTTGAATTTATTTAAAATAATATCATTTGACTTTTTTAAAAAATATAAATATTTTCTATATTTTTATATATAATGTAAAAAAAAGGATATTCACTAGATTTATCAATACTTATTTATTAATTTTAAGCCATCAAATAAATTTAGGGATTAATTTAATGACTTCAGGTTTTATTGTGCTCTTTATTTAAAGATTTAAGAGTATATTAGACAGACTGTAAAATAGTATTACAATAATTATATTCATGTTTTAAAATAGGTAATCTTAACAAGAATAAAAAAGTAAATTTTTTATTATAAACGTTTAAATTTATATATAAGTAATCTATTTATTAGAATAAGTAACTATCAATAAATAAAACTATGTTTTTTTGTTTATAAAGCAGTAAAATACGAGAATTAAACTACTTTTATATTCTAAATTAATAGAATTTTATAAAAAAAATAATTGTAAATAATTAATCGAAGAAAATGAGTTGATTTTTTTTAGTTAGCTGTTATTCTTTTTATATAGTTATGCCTATAGAGGTATAACTATATCGACAATTTATGTAAATTTTTACTTTATTTTTTTAACAATACATTTTTAATTTATAAAAAATTTACCAATTAAATTTTACACTAGCTTAGGAATATATTTAATATATATATATTAATTTTGACTTTAAAATTAAAAATCTACTACAATTGTTTACTACTCAAAATAATTTAAATTTAAAATAAAAAACTATGAAAATTTAGTAACATCTAACTAAGTGTTTAAAACATTAATATGCTTTACCCATAGACTAATTAAAGATTTTTACCGGAATAAAATCAATAAAACTAGTTTCTGTAATTTTTTCTTTATAAATTTATAAAAAATAGCATAATGAAATTCTTGTCCAAAATATTAAGTTTAATAAGGTAAACTCTTTTTTCGGAGGTTTGATACACTGATACATGACAAACAATTACAATGGTCACAATTACGTTTCTTATCGAACAAAAATAGTATCTTTATTTCTACAATAAATGCTGTCAGTTTGAGAACAAAATGGCAATGCTATTTCAAGTTTTGATAGATATCAGATTAAATTTTATCTTCATAGCATTTTACTTTAATAAATACTGTTTTTTGTTTCAACCTTAATTTCTATTAAATTAAGATTAAAACAAGCTAGAGCTAAACTATTTCATTGATTTTTTTTGCTAAGATAAAAGAAAATTTTTGTATCAATTTTCTAAAAAAGCTATATATTCTTGTAAGGTTCAATAACTACCGATCTCCACGATGTTTGCTTCCGTAATCAAGGTGGTAAAAATGATATTAAATAATATGGCTTAACTAAACGTCAAACTTTTCATAAGCTTCTACAATTTTTTGAACTAATGGATGTCGAACCACATCTACCTGAAAAAATTGACAAAAAGCAATGCCTTCTACTGACTTCAAAATTTTTGTTGCTATTACTAATCCTGAGTCTTGATGACGAGGTAAATCGGTTTGAGTGATATCTCCAGTTACCACCATTTTTGAACCAAGACCTAAGCGTGTCAAAACCATCTTTAATTGAGCAGGAGTGGTGTTTTGAGCTTCATCAATAATTATAAAAGCATTACTCAAAGTTCGTCCTCGCATGTAAGCTAAAGGCGCAATTTCTATTTCTCCTCGTTCAATTAAAATAGGAATTCGTTGAGGCTCAATAAACTCATTTAAGGCATCATAAAGAGGACGTAAAAAAGGATTGACTTTTTGTTGTAAATCTCCTGGTAAAAACCCTAATTTTTCTCCTGCTTCTACTGCAGGACGGGTTAAAATTAAGCGTTCACATTGATTATTTAATAATGCTTGTACAGCTAAAACAGCTGCCAAAAAAGTCTTTCCAGTTCCAGCTGGTCCAATACAAAAGGTAATATCATGAGTTTGAACTGCTTTAATATATTGTCGTTGACGAAATGTTTTTGCACGAATAATTTCTCCCCGTCGAGTTTTAGCTAAAACTGATTGTTGTAAGTTCTTATATTCCTCAGTTTGTCCTGTATCTATTGCTTGAAAAGCTGTCATTAAATCAGGACAGGAAATTGTTTTTGCTTCCTGCCAATAGGGTTGAAGTGATAGCACCACTTGTATTGCCCGTTTTACAGGTTTTTCTTTCCCATAAATCTGTAACTCTCGACCCCTTAAAACTAAGTTAGCCCCAGTATGATGGGATAAAAATTTGAGGTTTTCATCCCTAATTCCCGCCAAAGCAATGGCACTTTCATGGCTTGGTAGTTGGACAGTTTGGGAGATTTCAGTCATAAAACACTAAAGATTATAGTTAGGATGTAAAGTACAACTTTTTTACTAATCTAAACATAGAGTCTAAGAGGCTGTTGATAAAGTAAATTTTAAGGGAATTATTGAGTATGTATTAAACTGTAAGCCTCAGACAAATATTTTGTGACGTTACAGTAAAGAGACAAAAAAGAGAAATTGCCCGAAAAACTATAATGTACTTAACAAAACCTACTTAATGTTTAGTTTAAGAATATTTTCTAAACTTTAGTAAATAAATTAAACAAAAAAAGAGAGGAGATTAACCTCCTCCAAAAATTAATTATCATTAGAAAACCATCAACGGTCTACCGACCCCATAATAATATCGATACTGCCTAAAATCGCCATAATATCAGCTACCTTCATTCCTTTTAGGAGATGGGGTAAAATTTGCAGGTTATTAAAGTCAGCTGCGCGAATTTTCCAACGCCAAGGAAAAACATCATTATTACCCACAATAAAGATGCCAACTTCCCCCTTACCACTTTCTAGACGGACATAATGTTCTCCTTCAGGAATTTTAAAGGTGGGGGCAACTTTTTTAGCGATATATTGATACTCAAAATCATTCCATTGGGATTTTTTCCCTTCCATCATTCGCTTTGCTTCTAGGTTTTCATAAGAACCTCCTGGTATACCTTTTAGCGCTTGACGGACAATTTTGACCGACTCACGCATTTCCCGGATACGGACTAAATAACGCGCAAAACAGTCCCCGGCAGTTTCCCATTGAATGTCCCAGTCAAAGTCATCATAGCATTCGTAATGGTCAACTTTGCGTAGATCCCATCTAACCCCAGATCCTCTTAACATAGGACCGGATAAACCCCAATTAATGGCTTCGTCGCGGGTAATAGTACCGATTCCTTCGACACGGCGACGGAAAATGGGGTTGTTAGTGATTAACTTTTCATATTCATCAATTTTAGGGTCAAAAAAATTACAGAAATCTTCACATTTGTCAATCCAACCATAGGGTAGGTCAACGGCAACCCCCCCAATACGGAAGTAATTGTTATTGATTAACCGCATTCCTGATGCTGCTTCCCAAAGATCGTAGATCATCTCCCGTTCCCGGAAAATATAGAAAAATGGAGTTTGGGCGCCAACATCTGCTAAAAATGGACCTAACCACAATAAATGGTTAGCGATACGGTTGAGTTCCAACATGATGACGCGAATATATTGGGCGCGCTTAGGGACTTCAATATTCGCTAGTTTTTCAGGGGCATTAACGGTAATTGCTTCATTGAACATCCCTGCGGCGTAGTCCCACCGACTAACGTAGGGAACATACATGATACTAGTACGGTTTTCAGCTATTTTTTCCATTCCTCGGTGGAGATAACCGATAACGGGTTCGCAGTCTACCACATCTTCTCCGTCTAGGGTTACGATCAGACGTAATACTCCGTGCATTGAGGGATGGTGGGGACCCATGTTGAGTACCATGGGTTCGGTTCTGGTTTCTATTTTTGACATAGGGCTGTTGTTTTTTTTCCTCCAATTGTATTATTATGACACCGCTATCGCGTATAAATCTGATGAATGGGTGTTCACTGATGTTCATACTAAAAGTTCAGGGTTGATTCTCTTTCATTTCTCACACCATGAATAGCTAAAGTTATGGGATTCTATCGTACACACAAAAAGTGAGTGCTAAAGGTAATTTTCCTAAGACAGATATTAAAGCCACTATTAACATAGTATTCACTTAATCTAGAAAACTTTTAACATTGAAATCTTTCAAAGTGTATTCTCTGGGTGAATTTATCATTCAAAGTAATTAACTATTGCAGACAGCCACTTTAAACAGTTTTATAAAACCAATTAAAGAGGTGATAGGTATCAACGTACGACTGAGAATGATGTAAATAATACCCCTTACTAAGAATAAAAACACATTAATCATAATAGCAATGGTAGGCAAAAGAGATTTAAATGAGAAGAATATCAAAATGATAACCAAAAACTTGACACTCAAGAGAGTCATTGGTTGCTTGTTTTACTCCAAACTAACTTCTGTATTGAGTAAAATTGTACTTGAATGACTGCGCCTGTTAAAGAATACTTGATTGAATATAAGTTACTATACTTTATAAGTTAAGTAGATATCACAATCAAGCGAGAAATATCTTTACCGTTAAACATATTTATTTTCATCAATTCTAGAATTTAGAGAAATGAATTGTTCTGTAGAAATTAAGATATAAAAATAACTAATAGTATCTATAATTATTGTGACTATTGAGATCATAAAACCATAGACTAACGATAATATTAATTAATAAATGGTTATCAAACATAACAGAGTTAATTGATTATTTATTATTGTTACTAATACTTAAAAAATAGCTTTTATAGTCAAACAATAATTAGCTACTAGGGTACTGCCGATCTAATAGTATTTTGTCTTTTTCCTTCACCATGATGTAGTTCAATCAAGTTTGGGACAAGGATTTGAATGGTGATCGTCTTTTAGTTTTTTGATACTGACTTCATAGTTTTTAACACTAAATTGCCATATTCTAAATCTACATGAGCTATACCAACTACTGTTGTTTTTAATTGGATAACTTATGGCAACAGAACTAAGTAAATTAGTTAACTAGGTCTTGATCGATTGCCTAAATAACTTGATTGATTGAGATTTCTAGAATTTTTAGATTGTTTAAGTTTATAGATATTTTTTAGTTTTTTTATCAACAGTTATTAATGAAATTTAAATTTAAAAAATAAACAGATAAATGTGACTTTTACTTCTATAGCCTCAATCAATTATCTAACTTATATAGCTTTATAAATAGATGAGTTATCCATAAATAAATAAACCTCTATTTAGATTTAAAATATCAGTATTTTAGTTTTCTCAGTGAGAAAAAATCTCCCTATTTGTTCATTATTTTAATGTAAAAAATAATAAGAACAAGATCAAAATTACTCTAATAAACATAATATTCTTCTACAATTATTGGGATATTTGAATTTATTTGATTCTAGTTATTCGGGTAACGTAATGAATCCTAACTAAATAAGCTTCGGTTTAGTAAATAGAAACTATAATTGTTGATTATTCCTGTCTTAAAATTTGAACCTTATCTATGTAAATTGATAAAATGTAAAGTGTTTTTGGGGTTGAGTTAAGTTCAATTTTTGAACTTAACGACGTGCAGAATAAGATCTTCATCTTATTCTAGCAATTATTCTACGATATTAAATTATTGAATTGATTGATTAATTTTATTGTTAATTTCTATAAATTTAATTGTAATATCTATTAATTCTAACTTAATTATTTAAATACAGCTAATATTTTTCTATTTTAATTTATCTGAATAAAAATTGATATGATGGGTAAGTTTAATAAAGGATAATACAGCCATATAATTAAGTAAAAAGTAAGTATTCCTTTTTAAGGAAACGTTTAATCGCTAACAAAAATTACACAAAGTGAAAAAAAATTTATTGTTACTGAGGTAAAATAATGTAGAATAAATAAGCAAACTTACTAGAAGTAGAAAGTAGTATTTCTATTCATACTAAACTAAAACTAAAAATAAAAATCTCAATAATAAAAGTAAAAAATTAACTTAAATTTAACATTCCTATAAATGTTATAAATACTGTTTATAACATTTAAAACCTAACTTTAGATAATAATTTAACTATTTTTATTTCTGGTCAGTTATTAACTGTAATTTCAATAGGGAGAGTAATATTTATTTCTATTTATTCCAAAGATAAGTTAAGAAAAGTTTGTTTAAATATCTATTCACAGACAAATATATTTTACATAGTAATTTAAATTATTTTGACTATAACTAACTATCTTAACAATTACTATTACTTAATAGTAATTGAAATTACACACAAGCTTAATTGTTAAAATATGGATATTATTAATAATAAACTTTTCTTTCTTCTATTCTAGAGAAATTGAAGTTTGCGTATATCTTATATATAACTAATTTTATATAAATACTTAAAATATTATATATTTTAAGTATTTAGTTTAAGTGATTAAATTTAAACAAATATCATTATATTTCATATCTTATTGCAGTGATTATTTCTAGTAAGAATTTATCTAACCGCTTTGATTAAATTATGTCTATATTTAAATATTTTTATAAAAATTTTGTAAGCTTTTATTTGATACTGTGTACTATTTATCTACTGCTAGATCTACTTGTAAATTATAAACAAATAAAAGATCTTAAAAATATAATTTATGTCGATTATTTTGTCATAAAAAATTGGTTGATTTTAGTTAAACTAAATTAGTTTATAATCTTAAATTATAAGAGTTTAAGATCTAAAATTTTTATTTAGTTATCTTCTATGAAGTTACTCAACAAGTTTTTAGACTAGCAAAAGTTAATGAGCTAAAAAAATATCTCAGTTAACTATCAATGACACAAAGTGTTTCTAAAGGCTATCTATCAAAAAATAGATATAGATAAGTTAGTATAAAAGCGAATATAAAATTTATAAATAATAGGGAGATTATACTAAAAACATTTATTATAAAAGTACATTATGAACGACTATGATATTTTCTTCTAAAATGACACGAAAACAAAATAATGTATCACGAGGAGTTTTGTTTAAATACACTTTTAATTAAAGCATTGACGTTTATTATCCAGAAAGCCAATTAAGGCTATGAGGAAATTATAGATAAAAACTGCTGAGATAGTGATATCATCATAGCCTAACTCAGAGAGTCAGGCTATGATTTTTTGTTATCGGATGACTTAAATTACTCTGTTTATTGGACTGTAATTCTAACTTTTATGAACTCACTAAATACTAAATATTCATATAATTTATTAACAATTAATTGTATAAATATTTACATCAAATATATTTTTTTATAAACTTTTATCTAAAATAGATTAAAGTATTTACAAGTTAAATAAGCAATTTTTTAGGCATATTTTTAATTAAAATTTTAGCTTTTTTAGCAAAGGTTTCATATAAAATATTATATATACTAAATAAAAAGTATTTGTTATTTGTACTCGATGATTACTAGAATTTGGACATATACTTAATGTATTTCTATTTTTTTATTGCCTAAAATTTTTCTTGATATCACTTTATTTATTTTACCTATTACTTTATTTTTTCCCAAAAGATTATGTGGACTCTTCTTCATTCCCGCTTACATATCACGTTACGACAACGCAATCTATTGCCTAAAAAAGAATGCATTTTAATTGCAGTTTCAGGGGGGCAAGATTCGTTATGTTTACTTAAACTTTTACTTGATCTCCAATCTAAATGGACTTGGAAGATTGCGATTGCTCATTGTGATCATGGGTGGAAACATGATACTGGAATAGCAGATTTTGTACAACAATTATCTGAAAAATGGAGAATTCCTTTTTATTTAAAAACTACCTCCCAACTGAAAGAAACTGAAGCAGCGGCTAGAAATTGGCGCTATCAAGCACTAACAGAAATCGCCCAAGAAAACAACTTTTCTATAATTGTTACGGGACACACCCAAAGTGATCGTGCTGAAACCTTACTTTATAATCTCGTTCGCGGTGCAGGAAATGATGGACTAAGTGCTTTAACCTGGCAACGTCCTCTGACAGATAATATTATTTTAGTTCGTCCTTTATTAACTATTAATCGTTCAGAAATTTGGGAGTTTTGTCAAAAGTGCGACCTTCCGATTTGGGAAGATTTAGCTAACGAAAATTTAAACTATGCTCGTAATCGTATTCGAAAAGAATTAATCCCTTATTTTAAAAAAAATTTTAATCCTCAAATTGAAACAACTTTAGCCAGAACTGCTGAGATAGTCAAGGAGGAGACTGAATATTTAGAAAGTTGTGCTGAGATAAACCTAGAAAAGGCACTTAATAGAGATGGAACTCAATTAAATCGTCTAGTTTTACAGTCAGTGCCTCTTGCATTGCAACGGCGAGTTATGCGTAGATTTTTTTTAAAGATAAGTCTCAAAAATCCAAACTTTGAGCAGATAGAAGCCTTGACAACTTTAATTAATGCTCCCAGACGATCACGCATTTCTTCTCTTCCTGGTAATCTGATAGCAGAAGTTCAAGACAATTGGATAATTTTTACAAAACAAGAAACGGTCCAAAACAGTTTTGCTCAAGATACTCTATAAAGTTTTAGTGTTAAGTTTTGTTTTCTCTAAAGTAGAAAATACAAGATCAGGATAGAAATGGTTGATTTCAATCGATAAACTGATAGTAACGGTAAATAATACTGTCATTAAAATAGGAGTATAGAAATAAACTTTGTAAAACTTTCATGAATAGTTATTCTAAATAGTAGGGAAAGTTCAATAAGTACAATGAATTGTTAGTTAACGAGGAGAAACGTAAATTTTACTATCTGTAGTAGTTAACTATCTATAGGTAAATTCATTAAAAGTAGCTTCAGTATTTTGTAAATCTCTAATATTAATTAAATAAACCCAGTTACCCTAACTTGTAAATCCGGTAACATAGGGGAAGAGAATACTGGAAATAGTAAGTAAAGTCTTCTGCATAATTCAAAGTAATCCGATGGGAATGGCTTTCGGGTCGACAGAGGGCTTGTACAAAACGTTCGGCGCGTTCTGCCTTGACATAGGGTAGCCGGCGGTGTTACCAAAATTCTCAGATTTTTATTGATAAGCAGCTAGCTCACCACAATGAGTCAGCCGATGTAAAATATTTGTGGAGGCGGAAGGTGTAGAATTAGACTATAAGGTTGATATTAAAATTAGACTCAGCAATTCTTTTCATAAAAGACATTTCCTTTTAAAAAAAAGACTAAGTTTTTGCACATGAAATGAGAGAATCGGCTGCGTATTGACAGTATCTAATTTCTGACTCGCTAGTCGAGTGAATAAGGTAAAAAAATAAAAAAAGTAATTCTTCGTTACAAATTAGCAAAAAATGGTAACAGTGTTGGCAATTGAAACAAGTTGTGACGAAACTGCCGTTGCAATTGTAAATGATCGTAATGTTTGGAGTAGTGTAGTAGCTTCACAAATTCCTCTACATCGCACCTATGGTGGTATTGTTCCTGAAGTGGCCTCCCGTGAACACTTAATAAAAATTAATCTCTGTATTGAACAAGCGTTAGTCCAATCTCAAATTAGTTGGCAGGAAATTGATGGTGTGGCCGCTACTGTCGCCCCAGGATTAGTGGGAGCGTTGATGGTAGGAATGACAACGGCTAAAACTCTCTCAATTGTACATCAAAAGCCTTTTATTGGCGTTCATCACCTCGAAGGACATATTTACGCAACTTATTTAAGTGACTCTACTTGGAAACCCCCATTTTTATGTTTGTTGGTATCAGGCGGTCATACTAGCTTAATTCGAGTTCAAGATTGTGGGGTCTATGAACAATTGGGTACAACCCGTGATGATGCGGCTGGAGAAGCATTTGATAAAGTCGCACGGTTGTTAAATTTAGGCTATCCAGGGGGACCGGCTATTGATCACCTCGCTAAAATTGGTAATCCTAAGGCGTTTCTTTTCCCAGAGGGGCGGATTTCTTTACCAGAAGGTGGCTATCATCCTTATGATTCTAGTTTTAGCGGTTTGAAAACAGCAGTATTACGGTTAGTTCAAAAATTAGACAAAAAGGATAATGAACCATTGCCTGTAGCTGATATAGCAGCTAGTTTTCAGGAAACTGTAGCACGCTCACTCACTAAAAAAACTATTGCCTGTGCTTTAGACTATGGTCTTAATTCTATTGCTGTTGGAGGAGGCGTTGCGGCTAATAGTGAACTAAGAAAACAGTTAAAAGCATCAGGAGTTAAACACAATCTAAAAATCCATTTTCCTCCTTTAAGATTATGTACTGATAATGCTGCAATGATTGGTTGCGCTGCAGCTGCTCATCTTTACCGAGGACATACTTCTTCTTTAACTTTGAATGTAACTTCTCAATTATCTATTACTGAAGTTATGCAACTTTATTGATTAATAATTAATAAAGTTGCATTGTATTTAAAACCTTTTTATTTACAAAAAAATAAGAAAACTTCTAAGTAAATATTACTAAATATAACTTGGTCTTCAGAATTAAATCAAAAAATTAATATAGAAAAATTTTATATATAATAGATGATAGTAATTTTTAATTAGATAGTCTGTAACGACAGAAGTAAATAAATTAACTAATTATGTTTTTATAGCTTAATTAATTAGTTTTATCGGTGGTTTAGTTGGTTTTTTTATGATTAAAAAATCATAGAATTTGCAGATATTTTTAAAACTAATAGTTTTTAATAGAGTTGACGTCAGTAAAATACAAAGGTAAAAATATGACCTGTAATTTTATCTGTTTAATTAATTATCTAACTTTTGTTACTTGATAAACCAATAAATCATCTATGAATGCACAAGCCCTTAGCTAGAGCTAAGGGTATTAATATTTATGTTTTATCAGTAAAAAAAGTTGTTTATTTGTCCATTGTTCAATGGTAAAAGTAACCAAAAAACTCAATGTAGTGGACACTTAGATCAACACTATATTTTTTTCTCGATTATCAGGATATTTTACATGAGCTAGTTTTTCTTTAATTGCTCGGCAAAGTTTAAGTTAGCCAAGTGTCGTCAAATATTTCTATCTCTAAGTCCAAAGCCTATTATGTGTAAGTTACCAATGCATAAAGTATTTTTTTTAGGTTAAGTTAAGTTTTGAACAAAACAATACATGTTTAAAATACTAACTGTAACATCTTATTTTTTCTTGTCAACGAGTACTTATTACTTATAGAATAGCATCATTTTCTAGCTACTTTTCAACAATATTAAATATTTAATTAAAAATTAAATAAAGTTTATGATTAGATACAAAAGAGTGATTATACACTTTTTATAGTTTAATAATTTCTAATAAAATAATTAACTTAACTATAATAAATTTAAAGTTGAGTTAATTGATATTATTGTTAGTTTATCTAAATTTAGAGAAAATATCTATAGAGTCCAATTTGATCTTTTTGTCTAGCTAGTACTTTTATACTAATTTATTTAAATAAAAACTGCTGTCAGTTAAATAAATAAAATATCAAGTTTAATACTATACTTATAAAGTATTGATTACAGAATTTTAAAAAACAATGAGTCAGTTATTAACTATTGACAACATAAACTCTAGATTAACATTAGCTTTACGATTTTTAAAAAATCTGTTATTAATTTTTAATACCTAATTAAACGTATAATGATGTTAATAATTATCGGCAATATTAACAACAAAAACAAAATCTTTATTTTTCTTTAAAAAAGTTACTCTCTTTTCTAAATCAAAATCAAGAGAAGATTTTTAGGGCAAATAATATAAATATTTACTCAAATTATAAAGTCAATACAACAATTTTAAATACTTTTTGATTTTTTATTTAATAAATTTATTAAACAAAAAAGCTGAATAAGAGAAAATTTATATATAAATTTGAATGATTTTTTTTAAGTAAGGATTAAGATAACTAAATTCAAAGTTCTTAAGAAGGGACTGATTAAACTAAGAATAGTTAAAGTTATTCCTAGCTCTACGGGAATTCTATCGTTAAAGTTGACTAAGTTTAGTTTATTTAGAACGGAAACCCAATATTGACGATAAATCTGCTCTTGACTACATTTGCGTAAGTTTCTGGGTAACCAAACAAGAGACGGCGATCTCTTATAATGGGGTAAACATCATTGAGAACAATCAACCTAAAAATAACCAACCTCATATTAGGATATACTAACTAGCTATAGATACTGAATGTAAGTTTTAGTTGAAAAGTATTAATTAGAGCTATAAAAATAGCTCTAATTGATAGAATAACTGAAGCATAGCCAACAATAGTCTCAGTAAGAATAAAAGAATATTATTGGTTATTTTTATATATAAAGGATTGAGGTAATAACAACTAAACTATTTATCTGTATTTTATCTCTTTCTAAAGAGAAATAATAATTGCCTTCATCACTATTCCTAAATAAGTTTTTTTTATAGAAATCAAAGAAATATTTTAATCTAAATAGATAGAACTTAACCACAAATAATTGAATAGAGATAAAAAAATGACCATAATTATCTTTACTTTTAAATATTTTTGTCGTTGATGTTAAAGAAAATGTCGTCATTCTTATGAATAACCAACCACAAATAGTTTTCTCTGATGCAACACTATCAAGACTTACAAAGTCTATGAAAACCAGCAATATAGTTACGACACGCAGTGCTTGAGAAGTAAAGCATAAATTATTGTGAGAAGTCCACTAACTTTCTTTCTACCTCAAATCCTAAAGTGTATAACTGAAGAATGTCATATTGAGCGATTGCTAGAAATGTCTTCTAATAACTAGTGGCTAATTTCTCTGAGGAGAGTATTGCCATAAAAACCCTCAATAACATAGGTTTAATCTGGCTTTTAACAAGTTAGGTAAAGATAGATAGTGCATTAACTACTTTAATTGAGTTCAATTTAGTGGATTGCTCGTCTAGAGATAACACATTTACAATAGTGAGTGATTAATAAAAAGTATTTTTTATACTTTTTTCTATGATGTATATTTTTGTAATAACTTTTCCAATCTAGCAACTGAAAGACGGGGGGAAGGACGGGGAATTATCTTTTCAGTTTCTCCCGATTTTTGATACAAAACAGGAACTTCATATTGGTAGGCTTCGAACCAATCTTCGCTAGTTGTAATATCTCTAATTTCTAAGTTGATATTTAAAGTTTTAATCTGTTCTAACTTTTTTTGTAGTCCTTCACATAAATGACAACCAGGCTTACTATAAAGAATTAATTGCATAATATCTATAAGATAGAATATATTATTCTGGATAACTTAATAAATCTCATTGAGAGTTAACTATTATTAGATTACCTTAAAACGAATTATTTATGCCAGCGTGTATAGAAGCTTCAAATGCATCGTTTTCGACCACATAAAAAAAGATGATCATGAGGACGAACGGAGACGGTTCAACTCAATAATTATAATTTGCAATTATGATTTGTACTAAAAAGCGATTGAAGCAGTATGTAGAAAATAAAAACACGGTAAATAGGGCAGAAAATCATCGACAATTACTAATAAGCAAAAAGACATGGTAAAATTAAGGAGAAATGAAAATTAAAGCTATTTAAAGCAAAATAGTAATAAAGTGTTAAAAACGGCTAAATTACCTGACTATCTAAATAAATGTAGATAGTCAGGTAATTTAGGATTAGTGGCCTGCTACAAAAACTCAACTTATTAAAGAAATGTTACTTACACTTAGAATAGTTAGGGAATGTGTAGATTTCTTCTTGAGAAACTATCCTCTTTTTCTTGTCAGGAAAATATTCTGATGTTTGTTCTTTGTAAAGTATCACTCTTAATTTTGTTTTTGTTCCTGAGACTTTGTTTTGTCTAAGAAAAAAAAATGAGGGTTTTATCGCTAAGAAATTCATTTAAAACAGCTGCATCTCCCAAAAGTAAACTCATGATTTTTTTCAAGCAGAATTTATGGAGTGAGAAGCCGGGGAGGAACGATATTATCAAAAAGTCTGAATCTTGATAATCTGCACTAAACACTATTTTTAGCAAAAATGGGTCATTTATTGGATTAGGTTAGCCAATAAACTGGTTAAAAACCAACTAGTTTAATAATCTAAACTTGACAGAAACTTTTCTGATAAGAGATAATGATGGTTTGTGTGAACTTTAGTTTTTTTTATAAACTCTTGGCTAACGTAATTGTCATCGGCGCACAGTGGGGCGACGAAGGAAAAGGAAAAATTACTGATTTGTTGAGCCGTTCAGCCGATGTGGTGGTACGTCCCCAGGGGGGAGTCAATGCCGGCCACACCATTGTTGTTCAGGGAAAAACTTTTAAACTCCATCTGATTCCATCAGGAATTCTCTACCCTAACACAGAGTGTATCATTGGTTCAGGGACAGTTATTGATCCTAAAGTCTTACTCGAAGAATTAGGGCAATTCCAGTCCCTAGAAGTGTCGACTGAAAACCTTTTCATCTCTCAAACTGCTCATGTCACAATGCCCTATCATCGTCTGTTTGATATGGCATCTGAAAAAAGACGGGGTAAACATAAACTAGGGACAACAGGACGAGGAATAGGACCGACCTATGCAGATAAGTCGGAACGAACGGGTATTAGAATCATTGATTTAATGAACCCTAATGGCTTGCAGGAAAAATTAGAATGGACGATTAATTATAAAAATGTCATTTTAGAAAAACTGTATAACCTATCCCCTCTTAATCCTGAGGCTGTAATTGAGGAATATTTAAACTATGCTGAACAACTACGTCCTTATGTAGTTGATAGTTCTCTCAAAATTGCTGAAGCTATCCAAAAACGTAAAAATATCTTGTTTGAGGGAGCTCAAGGAACTCTGCTAGACTTAGATCACGGCACTTATCCTTATGTAACTTCTTCTAACCCTATTGCGGGAGGAGCTTGTGTGGGAGCGGGAGTGGGACCTACTGTTATAGATCGGGTAATTGGAGTCGCCAAAGCTTATACAACTCGTGTGGGAGAAGGACCGTTTCCGACAGAATTACATGGGGAAGTAGGGGAATTATTAGGCAATCGCGGCGCAGAATTTGGAACTACTACTGGCCGTCGTCGCCGTTGTGGTTGGTTTGATGGGGTTATCGGCCGCTATGCAGTACGGATTAATGGTTTAGATTGTTTAGCTATTACTAAACTTGATGTCCTTGACGACTTGGAGGAAATTAAAGTCTGTATTGCCTACGAACTTGATGGGAAGACCTGTAATCATCTTCCTAGCAACGCTAGGGAATTCGCCCAGTGTCAGCCTATTTACGAAACTTTACCAGGGTGGCAACAGTCTACCACTAATTGTCGTGTTCTCGATGATCTTCCCCAAACTGCTTTGAGCTATCTTAAGTTCTTAGCGGAGTTAATGGAAACCCCCATTGCGATTATTTCTTTGGGAGCGAGTCGTGATCAAACGATTATCGTCGAGGATCCAATTCACGGACCGAAACGGGCGTTGCTTAATGTCAACGGAGAACCCGTTAACTCAACATTTGACTAACAATCAACGATTTTGTTTTAGGGAGTAATTATCTTATGTCTCTTAGTATTGAATGTCAAAAAAGACCCGAAGGCAGTAAACCTAATGCCCTACGTCGCGAAGGATTAATTCCTGGCAGTTTATATGGTCATGATGGGGCAAACTCTGTATCCTTAGTCATTAATGCGAAGGAAGCAGTTAACCTCTTAAAAAAGGTTTCCGTCAATGAGACCATCATCGAAGTTCAGATCACCGACATATCTTGGACAGGTAAAGCTTTGATTAGGGAAGTACAAGCTCATCCTTGGAAAAGAACTGTTTTACATTTGAGTTTTTTTCATATAGCTAATACTGAAGCAGCTTAATGGTTTGACATCTTCGTCCCCTTTAGTGAAAATAAACTAATCAATATCCCCGTTAATCTGTTGACATAACGGGGAGTTTTTCTATTTCTAAGACATAAGTTTATTAATCAACCTCGAAGATTATTCTAGTTGTTCTGAAATTTCTGAGAAGGACTCATTGACTATCGGGAGATTATGGGAAGAGACTGGTAATTGAGAAGGATTATTACCTTGGTACGTTGAGGATCGTACTTGCTGGTGAATTTTCCCCATTAAACTAGCCATTTCCAAGGCATTGAGAGCATAATTCCAGCCCAAATTGCTTTTAATTCCAGCTCTTTCCAGAGCTTGTTGCATAGTGTCGGTGGTTAAAACTCCAAAAATTACTGGAATGCCTGTTTGAAAGCCTACTGCTGCGATTCCTTTGGCAACTTCTGCGGCTACATAATCAAAGTGAGGAGTATGCCCTCGAATCACAGCCCCCAAACAAATGATGGCATTGTAACGATGAGAAAGAGCTAGTTGACGAGCCACCAAAGAGATTTCAAAACTCCCTGGGACCCAGATATAATCAACCTGAGTGCTGTCAGGCTCAACATTAATGCCGTGCCGTTTTAAACAATCTTGACAACCTGATAGAAGTTTTTCAGTCACTAGGTCATTAAAACGACCAATAACGACGGCAAAGCGTAAAGTAGATAGTTCTTGAGTAAAAGTTCCCTCGAATGTTGTCATAATATTTTAGTTGAGTAGGTCAGTATAAAGGTTATTTCTCATCAGTAGAGGTCAACAGCTGTTGACCTCTACGTCAGTTATTAGTTTATCCATGATTGACAGTTAATGTCCCTATCCGTAATTTCTGCTTTCGACAAGAATATTTGTATTTTTTTAGAAAAGAAGTTTAAAACCCCTACAATGATAACCGAGACAATCCAGATAACAGATCCAATATTTAAGGTACCGGTTTAGACTAATTTTAGTTTTTGAGAAAGACATAAGCTACTAAGATACCAAAAACTATGATAAAGGAAAAGAGGACTAAAGTTGATAAAGTAATTTAAAAGACAATAGATACAGTAAAGGTTTTTTTGAAGTTATCGTAAGTAGAGTTGGGTGATATATGGATAAGAAAGTCTAAGTTATCGAACTGTCCTATCTAAAACGATAGATTTCTAAATACTCATATTTTTAGGTGTTAAAATATATACAAAAAATCTGGTTAAATTAGCAATATTACTCTATCTATAAATAGATATAGAATAATTTATTAGTAATAGTTAATTAGATACAATTATCATTTTACTTAAAACTACTTTTTTTAAAAAAAAGTTAAAAAATATTAAATTTAATTTAATTAAGACTGAAAAAAATATAATTTGTTGAAATTTTACTGGGTCTCTAAATCCATAAATTTCTCTTTTAATTAATTTTAATTAATTATTAATACATTCTACTATTGCTTGATTTATTTCTTGGCTTAGATAGATAAGATCTTATCTAAATTAAATACTTAACCTATTTTTTTACTACCATAAATACACTTTTAATACCGATTAATTAATCTTAATAATTCTGATATAAAGCTTTATTTATTTCTGAATAACTTCTAAATTTTTCTAATTTAAATTAAATAAAATATTTTCTTTATCAACTAGTATTTAGGAATTTTTATTTTTTTTATTTAAATATTTTATTAATGAATATCAACTTGTTTTATAACATTAAATTCATCTTTTGAAATTTCATGTAATTTTACTTATATCCAATAGTATTTTTTATTTTTTTAATTAATCTTAAACTGTTTTAACATCTTAATTTCTCTTATATATGAGAATTATTATTAATCCTTAAATAAATATTTTTTTTAAAATTAATTAATTCTTTTGATGAATTTATTTACAAATAAATCATTTTTTTATATAAAAAATGATTTTAAAACATAAAATATTTTCTGCTCAATATTAATCTTTTATAATTAATTATCAATCGACTATTTTAATATTTTTTTGTAATTAAGCGATTATAAAAATAAGTTACTGTTAGATATATTTACAGTAAATAAAACTATTTATATCTGATTTTTAATCTAATAATAGGTAATGGTAAGTTTTTATAAATTTAAAATTTTATTTGTCAAATTAGATTGAGTCTTTTGTTCTATAGATATAAGTTTAGTAAAAATATTGAATTTAGAATAATTTAATTATAATACAAACGGTACGATAGTAAGTTTTGTATTATAATTACTCTTTTTAAAAATTCTATTATTAATAATTAATTCTTATCTTTATGGCTTTAATTTTGATACAATGGTTTTTATAAAAATTATATATTTTTATTTTTTTGCAAAATAAAAAATGTTATTATTTATTCAATATGAGACTAATAACAAATTTTTTTTACACTATTTTATTAAACTAGAAAACTATATTATTAATATCTCTTTTTAAGATAAAATATTTAAATTTAAAAAATATTCTAAACAACATTTTAATAAAAAAATATACTAAATAAAATCTAGCTTATTTCGACAAAAATAAGTTTCTTTCTAAAAGAAAGTAACTTATTAATAGAATATCAAAATCAGTTCGTTTGCTGTAGCAAAAAATCGCAATTATAGTAATATTATTTTCAATAAATCTAATGAATTAGAAGAAAAGAATACACCGTTTTTATCAAGACTTTTTGAAAAAAGTCTTGATAAACTATCATTGTAAATATTTTTATGATTAAAATTACCATTTGTTTTAATTATAAATAACTGAACAATAAATAGTTAAAAAAAGTTAAAAAAAAGTAATTTTTTTCTATTTACTAAAATCTTCTAGATGTTAAATAAAATCATCTAAGTCTGCTCGAGAATCATTTTAGTTAATTAAATTAACTTGTTATTTTGTCTATTTATTGATATTCGTATTGGAGCAAAGTTATAAAAATATTTTTTTAAATTTATAAATATTGAGATACTGACAAAAATTTTTTTGTTAAGTATTTTTTGCTAAAGACCCAGAGATGCCTCGTAATTAGTTTAGAAAACTACTATGTATAATAGTGTATATTGTCTGTTATCTTACTACATCTTAGCCTATGTCTGATTTATATATTTCTTGGACGGAATATCATAAATATATTGAAACTTTAATAGTTCAGATCTATCAATCTCAATGGGAATTTGACCAAATAGTTTGTTTAGCTAAGGGAGGTTTAAGAATTGGGGACATTCTCTGTCGTCTTTATAAAAAACCTTTAGCTATTCTTTATATTACCTCATACTTAGGCAGAAACAATCAAATACGAGAAAAAATTCAATTTTCTAATCACTTAGCTATGATAGGGCAATCACTAGGGCATCGGATATTATTAGTCGACGATTTAGTCGATTCTGGTATGAGTCTTCAAGAAGGAACTCAATGGTTATATAACTATGATTGTAATCAAAAGATAATCGAAATTCGCTCTGCTGTTCTCTGGTACAAAAGTTGTTCTGCTGTCAAACCTGATTACTATGTGGAATATTTAGAAAATAATCCTTGGATTCATCAACCTTTTGAATGTTATGAACAAACAACTCCCGAAAATATAGCTAACGGTTTCAATAATCATTATTTATACTAGAATGGTCAAGTATTCAGTTTAATGTATGTATTCTTTTTTTCAAAAATTAAAAGTTAAATCACTGGTTTAAAGAACAATTTACGAGACCACCACGAAAAAACCATAGAGTTATCAGTTATGCCAATGAATAATGAGAGTTGTTATCATGGAATGCGTTCTCGTGTTCATAGCAACGAATCTTTAAATAAAATTTATAACCATCTTTCTCGCATTGAAGGACATATCAGAGGGGTGAAAACGATGGTAACAGAAAATCGTCCCTGTCCAGAAATTTTGGTCCAATTAGCTGCAGTTAGAGGAGCAATTGATCGAGTATCTCGGTTGGTTTTAGATAAACATCTAAGCGAATGTGTGGCACGTGCAGCACAAGAAGGTAATATCAATGAAGAAATCGAAGAATTAAAGGCAGCTTTAGATAGATTCTTGTCTTAATCTTATATTTTAAGTTAGTTGATTATTTCTCAAAATCAAAAATCATGTAGTGAATTAGTCCAATTTAGCTGACTCGCTTACGTCCTTCTATCAAGACTTGTCAAGGCAATTTTCGAGTGAGTTGAAACAAATATAAACTGTTGAAGAAATTTCGCGCATTATTAACCGAAGTATTAGACTACAATACTTGTTTGGTCTACGAAGATTGGGGAATTATGGGCACAACTCCATATAAGAGATATTATTAACTTTAATTTTCTACAATAACTGATTCAAAATTACTGTAGAAGATTAACTTTTGCGGGTGGGAAAATTTCTTTTTTCATCTGAACGCCAAGGCATAAGTCTAATGTTTAAGAGCAATAGTTGGCTAAATTGTAAACTTAATCACAATTAATTCTACGTGATTTTCACTGAAGGAGTTGTAAAATTAATTCTAATTGAAATTTTTGATCTCTAAATTTTAATAAAAAACTTTGAAAGCTAATAATTTTATAGCACAAGAATAGTCAGATTGTTTAATAAGATTAGTGAGGATAGTGGCTATTTTGGGTAATAAAGTTAAGGCAAATATAGCTTCTTTTAAAGAAGTTTGTATCCGTATATTCATTGTTATAGAACACTATCAATGAACGGCTTTGATAACCATCTAAAAGTTAGGATTTTATTAAAAGATTCTGATATAAT
Organism: cyanobacterium endosymbiont of Rhopalodia gibberula; assembly: GCF_003574135.1. Lineage (GTDB taxonomy): Bacteria > Cyanobacteriota > Cyanobacteriia > Cyanobacteriales > Microcystaceae > Rippkaea. Next base: position 1,545,794 of record NZ_AP018341.1, read on the forward strand.
AACTGTTAGAACAGTTTTCTTTACGCAAAGAAAAACAATAGGCATAATAAATTAATATCCATGCAAGAGTGTATATTGAGTATAAACTTTATATTGTTTGTATTTTGTAAAGAGGCAAGAAATTTGTGGCTATGACAGAATATAGGATGAATGATCTCCATATCAAACAAGCCGATATAGATACCAGTATTGTCATGGACATAATACAGACAGATGTGAATAAAAAATAAGTAGTAGAGGTTTCCTTTATGAAAATTTTGATACTGTTATCTACTGTTATCACGATCGAAAGAAAACAGGATAGTCTATGACAATGTTCGTCACTTTATTAAATCTATTTTAGAAAGTAGTATTGGGAGAGGTAATTACCATGTCTGCTTTTCCTGAGTAAACTCAATCATAAAATATCGATTTTTAAAATAAATAGTCTTTTTAACCTGATTTGTTGCTAAAATGATCATGTATTAAAATACATCTTTTTTCTACCCCTTATTTTATGGGAAGAAATAATTACAATAAAAGTGCTTAAATTAAAGTTACTTTATTACATGATATTTTTTATACAGAAGTCTTAAATAGAAAACAGTTAGTGATCTGTTTTTTATTTAGTCTTCTACTCTTTGTTTGAGCAAGATCAGAAAAAATTTTTTTATTTACTTGAAAGAAAAAAGTATTAATATTGTTAGGATAGACAATAGCCATCAAATAACCTATTTTTAACACTAAAACTTAACGATTTATGCCCTCTGACTCATTACCTATATTCAACCAAATTTGGCGAGAAACTCTACATTGGGAACCCACTAAATCGCAACTTGAACAATGGGAAAAATTATATCAAGAAATTATATTAGTCAACCGTAAAATCAACTTAACTAGGATCACTAAACCAAAGGATTTTTGGGAAAAACACTTATGGGATTCTTTGGCAGGGATTGATGCAAAAATCATCGATATTAAATCTTGTTCAAAGGTAATTGATATTGGTACAGGGGCAGGATTTCCAGGTATTCCAGTAGCTACAATTTATCCTCATTTACAAGTTACCCTTCTTGATTCAAAAATAAAAAAAATCAAGTGTATTGACTTTATTTTAGATAAATTAAAGTTTAATAATTGTCAAACATTAATTGCAAGATCAGAAACTATTGGACAGATGAAAGAATATCGAGAAACTTATGATTTAGTTTTAATTCGTGCTGTTGGTACACCTTCTGTCTGTACTGAATATGCTTTGCCTCTCTTAAAAATTGGAGGAATAGCCGTATTATATAGAGGATATTGGCACGATGAAGATAAGTTAACTCTAAAATCTGCTTTAGAAAAATTAGGGGGTAAAATCATATCAATCAAAAACATTGAAACTCCATTAACTCAAAGTATTCGCAATTTTATTTATATTAAAAAAATATCTACAACTTCCCTTAAATTTCCTCGTCAAATAGGAATACCTACTCAAAATCCTTTATGAACTGTACCATACTACACTTAAGATACAAAACGTTGAAGGCAGAGCATCTTTTCTATTAGGTTTTTATAATTTAGATTATAAGTTAAATATTTAGAGAAATGTTTTGGAATTTTATTTAAACAAGACTTTTGAACTTAACTTAATTTTCTGAAGACTATCTACTTTGGGTTTTTGGCTATTTTTCTAATCAAGATTTTGTTCAAAATCATTATATTGAAATTACTATGCAACTTGACATCTGAAGGGACTCTACTATTTAGGAGAAAAAATTATCAAGAGAGATAGAAACATTTACTGTATAGTTAATGTAGAAACTGATACAATTTTTCAAGGAATGTTTTTCTTTTCAGTAGTAGTATATCAATAACTCTAAGTTCAAAACCATCTTTTGTTTTGTCCCATCAGAGCTTATTTTTTAGCCATTTTTCTATTTTAGAGTTATCTAAAACTCATCCATTTATTATTTTTTTATTTAAATTTTCTAAACGATTTTAAATGTATGATTGTTATATTTTTATCTGTTTCTAGACTTTTAACTAATTGGTATTCTCTTTTACTTGTTAAAACTTATTGATTTTTAGTTATTTTTTTATATAAATAGTCAAATATATAGGATACATAATTAAAGATTGAATGTTGAGATGTTATAATTCAGCGATTAAATAACAAATATGAAAGTATAAATTGCACTTAGTTATTAATTTTAGGACAAATCAGAATGATTACTTGTAATTTTAAAAAGCTCATCTATATTATGAATTTTTAACTCTAGTTTCTAGGCTTAGTATATTGCTAACTAATCTTACATTATAAGTTTAGTATAATTAAGATATAAATCAAAGGTGAAGTATTAAATTTTATAAGTAATTTATAAAATTTTAATACCTATTAATAAATTTAAAAATAAATAAAATTTAAGCTGACAGTATATAAATTTTAAATAAATGAAACAATCAAATTCAATCAACACTTATAAATTATGAGAATAAAATATTTATAATAATGATAACGTTGACTAAATAAATAACAAGGATTATAAAATATCTTTTCTTATCCATTTTGATTATTTTAATATAAGTATATAGAGAGTTGTTTTAAAAATGAGGACTGAGTAAAATAATAATGAGTGAAACTCAATTATAGTGGGACTATCTGAACTTATATTTAACCTATGTACTTAAACTATAAAGATTATCTAATATCTTTTCCCAAGTATTTTTTTTCAGAAAATAAATGTTTTTTTATTATTTCAGAAGCAGTAGTTATTAAAAAACTCTTTTTAAGATTCTTTTTTATTTAAAGACTTTAAATATTGAAATAAACGTGCTCTTGTCATAAATTCTACAATCGTTAACTAAAACTATTTTCTTAATCTAACTTTTTAAGTTTTTCAACTAACTAAGAAGAATTAGCCAGGAAACAATGTAACTCTTGCGGAGACTATATACTTATTATTCTGATAATTTCTGGTAAAGACTTTTTTAAAATTGATGAGATATTCCTTAAGATATCGATGTCTGAAATATTTGCAATTATTTATTATTTCAGTAAACAGATGTCTAATGACTTTTACAAAATTAATCAGCTACTTATACTGTTTTCTATGTGCTTCCGAGCAAATGCTTGAAAATCTGAGCTATTCCAGACTAACTCTAACAAGATTACGATACACAAAAGTTAAAAGTCTCACTTTACAAAGATTTTATAATCGCTAAAAATCAAATTTTTAGCGATTATAAAATACAGTTCTAATAAGATTTTTAGAAATTATTAAATACTAATTTATTATACTCAGTCTAGAAAAATAACAATTTGAATTTTATATACAATACTCTCTCTGTTTTGTAGCTCTATTATCTACATTTTTATTTTGCTGTGATTTATGAAGAATGGCAAAAAAAGAATAGTATCTGTCTCAAATGACATAAAACTTGTAAAAATAAGATCATTAGTCTCAAAATTATTAATTGTTTGGACAAACTTGATGATTCAGTGAAGAATTATTCAGATTTTCATAGAATGGACTTCTAGAATAAACGGGAGCGGAGGGACTTGAACCCCCGACACCCAGGACCGGAACCTGGTGCTCTATCCACTGAGCTACGCACCCGCAACAGGTTTTAGGATAACATTATCTGTCGTCAATTATGAAGATCATTAACAAAAACTTAACGACGGGTTTTAGGGTCGAAAGCATCCCGTAAACCATCTCCAACATAGTTAATACTTAAAACAGTCACAAAAATTGCTAACCCTGGGAAAAAAGCCATATGGGGTGACCAAGTCAAATAGTCTTTGGCTTGAAATAGCATTTGGCCCCAGGTTGGCATATCGGGAGGAAATCCCAATCCTAGAAAACTTAAAGTAGATTCGGTAACAATTCCATTTCCTACCGCCAGAGTCGCCGCCACGATGATAACACTGAAGATATTGGGTAGAATATGAACAGAAATCAATCGTAAAGGACTAGCCCCCAGGGCAGTTGCTGCACTCATAAATTCCATTTCCCGTAGTTTTAACACATTTGCTCTTACAAGTCGCGCTACGGACATCCAATTAAGTCCACCAATAACTATCACAACTAGGATAAATATGCCTAACTCAGGTCCGGCAATCATTTTGATTGTATCCCGAAATAAGTAAACTACCAGCAATAATAGAGGTAATTGGGGTAACGATAAAAACAAATCTGTTAAGCGCATCAATACACTGTCTACTACTCCCCCATACAACCCGGCGATCACCCCGATAGCTGTCCCTAAAAAAATCGCCACTACCATAGCCGTAATTCCCACAGTTAAAGAAATACGTCCTCCAAATAATACCCTTGCGAGTTGATCCTGCCCAAGATCATTAGTGCCAAAAGGATGTTGCCAACTTGGGGGAGTAGATGCTTGAGTAAAGTCAATGACATCGATGGGAACATGATAGAAAAATGGACCAGTAACGACACTAGTAATGATAAGACTTAATAAACTTAACCCCAACAAAGCTAGACGATTACGACAAAATCGCCGCCAGGTATTTTGCCACAAACTATTTGAGGGATAATCTTTCAGTGTTAGGGACTCAAAAGTCATTAGATTCCTTGCTTTTACCCGAAATAATTTTTAAAAACACCCATCATAAATTCAGTTGATTCTTATCTTAACCTAACCCTTTAACCTTCACCATTTTATGTTAAAGGACATAACCCAATTCATGAGGACTTTGTCTTACTAGCTATTATGCTAGGTCTCTACATATTCTTTCATCATTATTAACTGATGATAACCTCTATTCTGACAGTATTTTTTTTAAATAGTAAATTTAATCTTAAAAAGTGCAGATCATCAAATTTGAACGATTGTCTCTTCTAATGTTAGAAATGTGTCCTAATAAGTAAGAACCCTCTCTTCTCAAGGAACACCTGGAATTCAGGATATAAAGATGGCATATTGAATACTATAACTTGAAAATAAGGAGATTATCTAACTTAAGTCTTCCCCAGAAAGTTTAAAATAACTTCAAACTCAAGTTCTTTTTACTGCGGTTTGATAACTAGCTCTTCTTACAAGATTATCTGTTTTGTAGACGAAGTCTATTTTCTCCCCCTTGATTGTTCTTTAAACCTTTGACTTCTTTGCTACTAAAGCAAAAGGATTATGGCAATATGATTTGCCCCAATAAATACACCGTTTTAGAACGAGTATTGAGAAAATTTTTATATCAAACTCGATTATCCAAGTATTTTTGTTAGATAAAGTCAACTTCAGCTCTAAAGTTGGTGATAATACCTAAGCCAAAGCCTAAAGAAGAAATTTATCTCCAGGCTTTGGCTCAGCTTTAGGAGCTCCTTGATTGTCTTTACACCGCTAATATCAGTTATTTGCATAAACTGATGCCGTTAGGTAGGAAATCTAGATTCTTTGAAAGATTTAGCAGAAGACAATTTTTTGGTGGCTAAAGTGAATGGAACTAAATTCGGTAAGGCTAATGTATCTCGAACAAGTTTTCGAGATGCTAATTTGATGGATGCCGTCGATCTAAAGATAAAGCCATCTTTAATTATTCAAGGTTCAGCGAGGCAAATTTGAGTGGGTTTCTTTTGGAAAATGTTCAATTAGCGAAAGTCTATTCCTATTGCACTAAATTAGCCTCGACTAATCTAACTCAAATTAAAACAAATCCAACGAGAGCTAATTTATAACAAATCAATTCTAGTTGGTCTAATTTTGTGAGGTGACTGTTAGCGGCTTCGAATCTGGCAGAAATTTAGGAATGACTGAGAAAATGAAAATTAGTTTAGGGGAAAAGGGAGCTATTTTTGTTAGGAATTTATAAATGACTTTGAATGACAAAAAACCCCATTACCGCTTCTAAATTGAGCTGTAGGGGTTCTTTGGAGACTATCTCACATAACCTGCTCCACTTCGGCAATTTCAGGGATCATTTCCCTTAGACGTCGTTCAATTCCCATTCTCAGAGTCATAGTTGAACTCGGACAAGATCCGCAAGCACCCTGTAAGCGAAGTTTAACGATGGAACCGTCAATGTCTACGAGTTCCACATTACCACCATCAGCCATTAAGTAAGGGCGCATCTCATCCAATACTTGTTCGACATTATCTCTAGTAAGTGCCATTGCTTCCATAGTTAACCTCAATCTACTTCATTTCTAAAATTGTTGTTACTGTCATCCTAACGCGAAGCCTGGTATTTGATAAGTGTTGTTAGCGATGAATTCTCTCAGCTTTAAAAAGCCATCTCGACAAACGGATATAGTTTTTTAGGTAAGTGTCCTTTTGTTCAAAAAAATGGGCGTTAACAACACTTTATAATCCAATAGTTTAACGTTTCCTCTTATTAAGATTTCAATGTTCAAAGATGTCTCTATATTGTCCAAGATCTAAATTTACAAAAACGGGTATACAATCAAAACAATTCTGAGCTAATTCCCATCTTCCCTCTCGTTTTAACATAGTCATTAACTTTTGCTGAATGGATAGTAGATACAGGACATCATTGGCTGCATAATTCAACTGTGCCTCCGATAAACTAGAGATATTTCCCCAATCTGAACTTTGGGAACTTTTATCCAATTCAATGTCTTCTAATTCTTGTACTAAACTTTTTAATCCATGGGAACTCGTGTAAGTACGAGCTAATTTACTGGCGATTTTAGTACAGAAAATCGATTTAGTCTGAATTTTAAAATGGTACAGTAATTGCGCCACATCGAATCGTGCATAATGGAAAACCTTAAGAACTTTGTTAGATTCCATTAACTGTTTTAAATTAGGTGCTTCTGTTTGTCCTAGTCCAATGCGAATGGCTGTGACAAATCCATCAGAATCACATAATTGAATTAAACAGAGACGATCACGTTGGGGAATTAAGCCCATAGTTTCTGTATCTACCGCAATGGCTGGAGTAGTTAAATAGCGGCGTAAAGTATCATTAGACAAATCGCAATCGTCAACTTGAAAATTTGTTAAAGTTAACATAACAAAGCTAAGTTACTAATGGTTTGATAGATTCTAAAAAGAAACAGTTAAATTAACCTAGGGAAATATTAAAGTCCGGCAATGGTCAATAAGAGTGAATTAAAAATTAAGTCACTTAATCCAGAGTACACTATTTTAGTGTTGTAATACAAAAAGCTTTATAGAAAAATTTAGTTATATCAAACTGAGTCATGTAGAATTAATTGGTGAAATACCTAGTCAGGAAATCTTATAAGTTGAAAACTAACAAATTTTTCGAAAGCTTTTCTTTTAATTAACTTCAATCCAACGATATTATCTAATTTTAGATTTCATCTAACTCAAATAATCAAACCACAAACAAAAGTCAATAAAAGTTTAGTTATTCAATTCTAAAAACTTATTTTATTATTCATTATTACCATAAGTAGGATATCAAAGCAATTGGTGGGTATCTAACAAAATTTATTTAGAAAATACGAGGCAATCTTTATTTATTTTCTCAATACGTTACAAGCCTTTATAAATTGAGATTAAATGAAATGTAAAAAATCCATAAGTATCATGGTTATATCCAAAGATAATTATCTCTTATGGTGAAGCATTTAAACTAAAATCTGGTTTCCTTGTCTTCAAAATTTTTGATTATCTTTGATAACCTATCTCGGAGTTGACTTGTCAGTACATACATAGCTCCAAGAATGTTATAAAAACTGATAATTTTTAGTGTTCATTGATTAATTTAGGAATTTAGTTCGAGAAACTTAAGATATGGATAATTAATTCGCTTACCTGGAGAAAACTAGGATCAGTTAAGCTGAAAAGAAAATGTCTTTTGAGAATAAAGCTTGGGTAAATTTCTTAAAATTGAGGTAATTTTTAGGAAACTGATTACTGATTAAACTTCATGCCATTAAATACAAGTCTAACAGAAGGTTAGACAGACAATAGACTATAGATATTAATCAATATCTAAAATAGATTATTAATTGTTATTCGGTAGAAATAGTTATCTTTCGGAGAAACTGCTATTAATAGTATATAGATAGTTTGCTGTTATTTTTAATGAAAGTGATCGTACCGACCTCAATTACTTATCCTATTGTAGAGACCTTTCACTCGATTCAAGGAGAGGGCTCATGGATGGGGGTAAGTGCATTTTTTATTCGTTTGGCTGGATGTGATGTTCATTGTTATTGGTGCGATCAAAAAGAGTCCTGGCCAGTTAAACCACATCCCCGACGGACTATAGAAGAGTTAGCAAAGTTAGCAAAACAAACTAATCCTATGATTGTTGTTATTACAGGGGGAGAACCCTTGATCCATAATTTATATCCCTTAACGGACGAATTAAGGAAATTAGGGTTGCGAATTCATTTAGAAACATCAGGAACACATCCATTTAGTGGTAGTTTCGACTGGGTAACTTTTTCCCCAAAACCATTTAGTCCACCCAATGAAAGTACTTATAATCGAGTTAATGAATTAAAAGTGGTTATTGCATCAGAATTAGATTTACAATGGGGGCAGCAAGAGGCTAAAAAAGTTCCTGTGGATACGGTTAAGTATTTACAGCCAGAATGGGGTAGTCCCAAAAGTAAACAGTTGATTTATGATTTTGTTTTGCAACATCCCGATTGGCGAATTGGTGTACAAATGCACAAGTTTTTAAGTTTTAGGTAAATGTAAGTGAAATTATTCCATCTCAACCGGAAAAGTTACTTAAGCTTGAATTAACTCAAAATTATTGAGAGAGAGTTTTACTGGTGTTACTAAATTCAATTTTCAATATCATTAGTTGAATTTTAATGACTTTTTGAGGAGATATGGCAGCTGGACTTATGGCACTATGTATTATGGTTAGAATATTGATTAGTGCTACAGGATTTTGCGGGTTTATGTATTGCCCGCCTCACAACAAGGTAATATCTTTCTTCGCGTTGCATTTTTATGAGAAGTTGCTAAGAATTTTGGGTAAGAAACAATCAGCAGGCTATAAATACTACACTGCTCTTGACTGATATTTGATACTTCTCCCAACGATTTGTGGGACGTACAACTCTGGTCTTTCTACTCCACAACGAGAGGTTATTTTTTCATTGGTCTTTATCTTCAGATAGAAGATATTGTTATTTATCTACCTTCGTTCAGATACCTCTACAGTAAATACTACTGAACATCTATTAGCCGTAATTACATCTTTATTTAAATCACAAAAAAACCTTTTCACTTATTTTCTTTCCTCTCAGTATCATCAATTTTCTTACCTAATTCATAATGCAGGAATACCCGTTTCTATTAGCTAGCTTGATGAGGTACTCCCTTTAATTTCCTAGTTTGTTCCCGAAAATTGAGCCAGACTTGCTCTATTCTAGTTTTTATAACGTGTTAGTCAAGCTCTGAGCGTGCCTATGTTTTGACAGGTGGCTCCCGTCTACAGCGCGGGAATCCCCGCGCGTAAGCTAGACAATATGTTTCAAAGCTCAAAGTAAAGGTTATTGGGTTTGGACATCCCCTAAATTAAATAGAAACGGTACACTTCCTTGATTTTTACTTCCCATCACTAACACATTAGGCATTTTTGCTCCCCCTTCTTTCCAAGCTTCAATTGCCTCCTTTTGAAGAACCAATTGCCCACCTTGGGCTTTTAGAGTTTCTGCTAGCAAACGTTGGGCTTCTGCTTTCCCTTTAGCACGGTTAACATCGGCTTGGGCTTCTTGTTCAGCTTCTTGGGCAATATAAACTGCTCGTTGTGCCCGTTGTTCAGCGATTTGTTTTTCTTCAACAGCGCGAGCAAATTCAGGGGAGAAGTTTAAATCAATAACGCTTGTATCAAGGACAATAATGCCATACTTAGCCAAGCGTTCATTGAGGGCATCATCAAAGTCTTGTTTTAGCTCACTACGTTGAGTGATAGACTGTTCTACGGTGCGTTTGGCTGCTGCAATCTTAAAAGATTCTTGGGTTTGGGGAGCAATAATTTTTGCAACGATATTTTGTAATGTTCCTTGCGTCCGGCGAATTTGAGCTACTTGTACAGAATCAAGACGAAAGTTAATTGCAAAACTTGCAGTGAGATCCTGTAAATCTTTAGTAGCACTTTGAGCAGGAACTTCAAACTTTTGCACTGTTACATCATAAACATCTACAGTTGAAATTAAAGGCGGTTTAAAGTGTATCCCTTCTAACAATGCCCCATCTTGGGCTTTTCCTAAAACACTAAGTACCCCTGCCTGACCAGGGTTAATTACAATAAATGAATTAAAGCTAATAACAACCAATAAAGCGACAATGATGCCACCAATTAAAGGCTGTAAACTGGGGAGGGATTGACGAGTCACAAGTTTGTCTCCTTGATCTGAATTTAATGTTTAAGCTTGACAACGTGTTTTGTGGAATTTGGAGTTTCGAGTCAAAAGTTTGGATATAAAAACTCCTTCTTGTTACCTTGCTCTTCACTCTCAAACTTCTCTTAGCCACTGTACCGCATCTTTGGCATGGTAAGTCAGGATCAAATCGGCCCCTGCCCGTTTGAAACTAGTTAGAGTTTCTAGAATCACTTTTTTCTCGTCAATCCAACCATTAAGGGCTGCCGCCTTGACCATAGAATACTCCCCAGAAACATTGTAAGCTGCTACAGGAAGGTAAGTTAGTTCTTTAACACGCCAGATTACATCCATATAGGATAAAGCAGGTTTAACCATCAATATATCCGCTCCTTCTTCGATATCTAATTTCACTTCTTTGAGGGCTTCTCGAGCATTTCCTGGGTCCATCTGATAAGTACACCGATCTCCAAATTTAGGAGAAGATTCAGCCGCATCACGGAAAGGACCATAGTAAGCAGAAGCATATTTAGCAGCATAGGAAAGAACAAGAGTATCATTAAATCCTGCTTCATCTAACCCCTGTCGAACCGCTTGGACAAATCCATCCATCATCCCTGACGGAGCAATAATGTCAGCCCCTGCCCTTGCTTGGGAAACTGCCGTTTTCTTCAGTAACTCTAAAGTAGGATCATTAAGGACTCGTCCACTTAGATCCCCTACTTCTAGATAGCCACAGTGACCGTGATTGGTGTATTCACATAAACAAGTGTCGACAATGACTACTAAATTGGGAACTGCTTCTTTAATGGCAGTAGCTGCCTGCTGAATTATTCCATGATCATGCCAAGCTCCCGTCGCTGCAACATCCTTAGTTCTAGGAATACCAAAAAGAATAATAGACGGAATGCCTAGATCGTAAACCTCTTTGGCTTCGTCAACAATTTTATCTACCGAGAGTTGATAAACTCCTGGCATAGACTTAACTTCTGTGGCGATCTTATTCCCAGGAACAGCGAATAAAGGGTAAATTAAATCATTGGCTGTTAGAATTGTTTCTCGCACCATGCGGCGCAGTTGGATGGTTTGACGTAGACGACGAGGGCGATTAATCGGAAACATAAGTCAAAAATTGAGGATTAAATTAGGTTAATCTTGCTATTTCGATTACTTAAAAGTCAAAAGCTGACTAAAATAGTTTCTTTTGGTCAAAAGTAAAATATTAACAAGACTATTTCTACATTCATCTTCATTTTAATAAAAGTTTTCAACGAACTAAAAAATAATAAACTAGCTTAAGTGTTGCATAGCTGCTCAGAATTATTAGAGGGTAGAGTTTTTCATCTAGTTAAGCTAAAAAGTATGTTTATAGAAAGCTGTATTTCGAGTTTTTCAACTAAAGTTAAGTCCTATTAAGACAGGTAAACTCTATGAAAGAAAGAGTCCAAAAAATTTTATCTCAACGGGGAATTGCCTCCCGTCGAAAAGCTGAAAAATTTATTTTAGCCGGACGGGTAAAGCTTAATGGACATCGGGTTCAGTTAGGTGAAAAGGCCGATCTTAAATATGATCGGTTAGAAGTGGATAGCCAAATTATTCAACCAGCTCAACGGACTGATTTTCTCTATGTTTTACTCAATAAACCTCAAAGAATCGTTTCTACCTGTGACGACCCTCAACGTCGTCCTACAGTCCTTGATTTATTGCCTAAAAAACTCTGTCAAGGCACAGGAATCCATCCGGTAGGGCGACTAGACTTCAACTCAACTGGAGCTTTACTTTTAACCAATGATGGAGAATTAACCCTCAACTTAACCCATCCTCGGTATCATTTACCGAAAACTTATGACGTTGTCATTTCTGGAAATATTCCAGAAACACGCTTACAACAATGGCGTGAAGGTGTTATGCTTATGGGCAAAAAGACCTTACCAGCTCAGGTTAAGGTAATTCATCGTTACTCTCATGAGCAAACTCACTTACGAGTGGTTATTACTGAAGGAAGAAACCGTCAAGTCCGCCGTATCGTACAACAGATGGGGTGTGATGTAATCCGACTCCACCGCAGTGCAATCGGTTGTATTACCTTAGATTCAGAATCATTCCATGAATCTAGCTTACCCAGCGGGCACCATCGTTTGCTAACAACCTCAGAAATTGATTTTCTGAAATCTCGTTCCCATTTAATTACGGAAACATCTCAAAAGCTCAGTTGAGCATTATGTCTAGGAAAAAGCCCTCTGTTAATCCATCGTCAGACTCACTATCTAAGATAGAGCGATCTGAAATCCCTCCCAGAAAAGGGAGTCTAACTTTTTGGCGACGGTTAGTGGCTAAAATTCGCCTGAATCTATTGATAACGAAAAATCAGACGAGAAAACTCACAGAAATGGAGTATCGAGTAGATTCACCAGGAATTTCCTCTTTGAGGGAAATTAAATTACTTCTATCTAGGCTTCGATGGGATAAAACCTCATCTTATGATCTAGAACAAGTACAACATGACATCCTGGTCGAGATAGGAAATCAACTCCATCAAGCTCGTCAGGAACAGAATATCTCTCTTGAGGCAGTCGCCGCTGATACCTTTATTTCTCTAGGGTTGTTAAAGTCACTTGAAAAGGGTATTTTAAAGGATTTACCAGAACCGATTTATGTCAGAGGATTAATTAGAAAATTTGCCGATTATTTAGGTTTGAATGGTAGGGTTTTGGCTAGTCATTTTCCCACGAAAACGGCAGAAAAGTCTTTTCAATCTTCCTGTATTCAGATTTGCTTTCCAACTTTTGAGTTACGCCCTCTTCATCTCTATTTTATTTATATTGCCATTGTTATTTTGTCTGTTGAAGGAATTTCTAATCATCTTAAACACACAGCTTTAGAACTAGAGACTGGAGAAGTTTATCACTCATCTCCTAAGTCTTCTTCGTCAGTCACAGTATCTAGTGATCAAAATTCTTCTGTTAACCAGCATCAAAAAATTTTACAAAAAAAAGTCTGTTGTGATAGATACTCCCCTTAAAAATAATTGTTGATTATAAGTTGTAATTTATGGTCAAATTTCCCCAAAGAGCACTGACTGAGTATGACGAGTTCACATAGAAAATATCAATTTTATTGAACTCTTGTTTTGAAACCATTACAGTTAGTTTGGTTAAGCCACTGGTTTATCTTTATAATCAATTTAATTTTCTAATTAATCCTTTATATATCCTTTCAGGGAAGTCAATTATTAGAACAAACTACAATTTTGTTGAGCTGTCTATTTATTGATTAATAACTTTACAGTTTTTATCCGTTCTAGAAGTTTATTTAAAATTTTATTGCTTGTTATTAAATTATTAAATATGTCTTCTATCTTCTCTTTTATTTAAAATATTGTCTTAAGAATAAATCTAAAAAGTAACTCACTTTATCTTAGTTTTTCTACTAGTCTTTTTTAGACTAGTAGAAAAGTACTTACTTCTTCTATGGAAATTAATACATCTTAACCAAAGCTAGAAAAATATTCTGCTATCGTCTCTTTATTTATTTTTTCTAAATCAGACTATAGGTTTTTAACTTTATTAAATAAATTGGTAAAGTTTATAAATTGAGTATGTTTTAGTAACAGCTGTGAATAAACTAGTCAATTATGTATTGCTCAGTTACTAAATTAATTGTTTAATTGATATTTTTTTTCTTTATTTCTTCCAAATAAAGAAAAACAGTTTAAATTTTTAACAACTTATCATTTTTGCTTGAGATAAAAATAAAAACATTAAATGTATATAATTTCTTTTAATTAAGAAAAAAGTCTGGATGTTGACTAGGTTTAAAACTTTTAAATTATCAAAGTTATTTCATGTAAATAAACTAATAAAGTAACAAAGATAGATAAAAATTAATTTTTATAAAAAAACAATAATGGCTAAGGACTAAGTTTATATTTGTGCTAGTTAGATTATAAAAAAATAGAATTATCTTACATGATCTTAAAATCTAAATTAGTAATATTGATAATAAAAATTATTAAATTATACTCAGGATAAGATAGGTTATAAGTTTAGATATTTTTTGTCAAAAATAAGAAATATAAAAAGGTTAATTGACCACAAGCTGAACATAAAATTATGAATCTAATTCGACCAGATTAAAAGTTATTATCATATTTACGTAAGCTAATATCTTTATTAGTACCAAGTTTCTTTAAAATTCATTGTTATATGAGAGCATTTCCTGATTTTTTCAGTATTAATTGATAGTATATATATTATTAATCAATAGCAAACATATTTTATTGACATCTTTATAAGAAAGTACTGCTCATATTCAACTACTTATAAAAAATCAAGAAATACTGCTAAACAAATTTAAGTTAAATAAATTAAAGATATGAAAAAACTGATTCAGTATAGGTATCCATAAAATTTTTATTTAACAATTGACAAGTTTTCTTTTATAAATCAAACAATGCGATCAAGAAGTCGACGGCGTTTTTGTTCAAATTCATATTCTGAAACTAACCCCTCTTCTCGTAATTGATCTAATTCCCGTAATCCTTCAGCAATTACCTCGACTTGCACCGGTTTAGTAATGTTAGAATTAAAATCAACAGATCGGGGGTTATCTAAAGATGAACCGTTAAATTGAACCTTAAACAATTCTTGCCCTTGTACGATATACCATACTACGTCAATAGCACAAGCAATGCGGGGAATAGGACTATCCCACAATAGAAAGTATATGACTCCCCAGACAGGTTGCCCCAGATAAAATTTATGAAGTCCTGCAATCGGCCACGAAACAATCGTGGCGAGTAAAGCTAAGATAATTCCTACTTTACGGTTTTTTTGTTGATTTAACAGCTTTTTCCAAATTTCCATGGAATGTTTGATGAATTAATAACAATTGATCTAAATTTATTCAATCTACTGTTTTTGACTGTCGCTAATAGGGAAACAGTTCCTTCTTGAAGTCAGAAATATCTAAACAAAATTGATTACCAAGTTTACAATGTTTAGGAGTAAAGCTACAATTTCTATTAGACAGTTGTTATGGGAATACATATCCCACAGTTGTTAGTATCTCAATCAACGACTAAACTACTAAAGATAATACGGAAAACCGTAGTTTTCAGGAGGTTTAGAGTCATTTACAATGGGATATGAAGTCCTGTTGTCAGACGGGACTGCTGGTCGACGTCGTTTAAAATTACATGAAATAACAATGGGATTTTTTGATTCTGAAGTTGTTCAACAAGAAGCCAAGCAGTTATTTGAAGACTATCAATCTTTAATGAAGTTAGGAGGGGAATACGGAAAGTTTGATCGTGAGGGTAAGAAGATTTTTATTGATAAAATGGAAGCTCTTATGGAGCGATATAAAATCTTCATGAAGCGTTTTGAGCTATCGGAAGATTTTATGGCAAAAATAACTGTTGAACAACTTAAAACTCAACTGGGACAATTTGGCATCACTCCTCAGCAAATGTTTTATCAAATGAATTTAACTTTAGAGAGAATGAAATCCGAAATCGAATAATAAACAATAAAATAAGTTGATTCTAGGAACTGATAAATTGACATTTTTCTTGGTCTTTTTCTGTAATTATCAGAGAAGAAAATAGATGATAAGATAAGACTGTTTTTAATGTCAAGAAAATCATGTACAATTTTGCAATTATCGGTGGGGGTATTGTCGGACTTTCCACAGGGATGTTATTAGGTCGGAAATACCCTAATGCTTCGATTGTAGTTTTGGAGAAAGAGTCCAGTATTGCCTTTCATCAAACTGGACGAAATAGCGGCGTCATTCACTCAGGAATTTATTATAAACCTGGTAGTTTTAAAGCAGAATTTACTTCTGTTGGTAATCAATCTATGGTAGATTTTTGTCGCACCTATGATATTCCTCATGAAGTTTGTGGAAAAGTTATTGTTGCTACGAAAGAAACAGAACTTCCTTTGTTAGATAATCTTTATCAACAGGGTTTAAAAAAAAGATTAAAAGTCAGAAAGATTGGCTCTCAAGAAGTGAGGGAAATCGAGCCTTATGTTAATTGTTTAGCTGGAGTTTATGTTCCTACTTCAGGAATTGTTGATTATAAAAAAGTGAGTCAAAAGTATTCTGAATTAATTCAAGAGCAAGGAGGAGAAATTTATCTTAATACAGAAGTAAGAAAAATTGTTAAAACTTCCGACAGCCAAATTTTAGAAACCAATCAAGGAATAATTAAAACAAATTTCGTTATTAATTGTGCCGGATTGCATAGTGATCGCATAACTAAATTAGCAAAAGTTGATAGTCAAGCCAAAATTGTCCCATTTCGGGGTGAATATTACGAATTGACTCCTGAAAAACGCTATCTAGTTAAAAATCTTGTTTACCCTGTCCCTAATCCCGAATTTCCTTTTTTAGGTGTTCACTTCACTCGTATGATTGACGGCAGCGTTCATGCTGGGCCCAATGCGGTGTTAAGTTTAAAGCGAGAGGGATATAAAAAGATAGATTTCGACCTCAAAGATTTTGCTGAAGTTATGACCTATTCAGGATTTTGGAAGCTAGCAGCCAAACACGCTGATGAAGGTATAAAGGAAATTATCCGCTCTCTTAGCAAAGCTGCTTTTGTTCGCAGTTTACAACAACTTATCCCTGAAGTAACCATCTCTGATGTAATTGTCAGCAAATCGGGAGTCCGTGCCCAAGCTTTGAAACCTAATGGGAAATTAGTAGATGACTTTTTAATCATCCAAGATGAACAAGCTTTGCATGTTTGTAACGCACCTTCTCCGGCAGCAACTGCTTCTTTAGAAATTGGTAAAGCAATCGTCGCCCGAATTCCGTAAATAATTTCGATTAAAAATAATTTGGAGGATGAGTTAACCAATTCATTCTTGTTTTGCTATCAGTTCATGAAGTAATTTCTTCCGAAAGTGAAACTTAGTATAGTTAGACGACCTTTTCAGGTTTAAGCAAAAGAAGTAAATTCGAATTCAGTGTCTTACTTCTTCGCAAATGATGGCTCTTGTCCATATAATAATTGTATTCTAGTCAACAATTTGTCTTCGATTTTAATCAAACTTCTCACAGTCTGCAATATTCGTTTACAATTGACACTCCTATTGCCTATAAACAATTTAGGTATGATTGATTATATCCCTGTCCTAGAGGTATTTAGAAATAATATCCCTAACCATTGATTTTTTCGTACATCATAGATTGTGTTCAGTCAGATACATAGAAACTTACCTATGATTCTTTATAAATTGAGTTAATCTTTCAGAAAGTTATGCTAAATTACCTAACAAGATAGATGAAAAAATTTACTGAGACTCTTTATCATCGTAATTAATAGCCTTGTGTTGGATCCAAAAATGTTCAAAAAGCAAATCGATTCTTTATGCTATAAGCTGATTAACATAGGAAACCCAGACACTATGAGCTGATTAGAACTCTATTACAGACCTGATTTATTTGCTACACTTGCTCGATTAGACTGAACTATTATTATGCCAACGCTTGTTATCGTCGAATCTCCGACTAAAGCTCGTACCATTAGAAACTATCTACCCAAAGGGTATCGCGTCGAAGCATCTATGGGTCATGTACGAGATCTACCTGCCTCAGCTGAGGAAGTTCCCGCATCATATAAGGAGAAAAGTTGGTCAAACTTAGGAATTAATATTGAGAATGATTTTGAGCCACTTTATGTCGTTCCCAAAGGTAAGAAAAAAGTGGTTCAAGAACTCAAATTTGCTTTAAAAGAGGCGGATGAGTTAATTCTTGCTACTGACGAAGACCGTGAAGGGGAGAGTATTAGTTGGCATTTGCTGCAGCTACTCAAACCCAAAGTTCCTATCAAGCGTATGGTATTCCATGAAATTACCCGCGAAGCCATCCAACAAGCGTTGAAGAATTGTCGTGATATTGATAAAAATTTGGTTCATGCTCAGGAAACAAGACGAATTTTAGATCGTTTAGTGGGTTATACGGTTTCTCCGTTGCTTTGGAAAAAAATTGCTCGCGGCCTTTCCGCTGGACGAGTGCAATCAGTAGCAGTTCGTCTATTAGTACAACGAGAACGAGAACGTCAAGCTTTCCAATCGGGAGGATACTGGAATCTCAAAGCTTTATTAGAAACAGAAGATAAGAACTCCTTCAGTGCTAAATTAGTGACTCTGAAGAACAAGAAAATTGCTACAGCTAACGATTTTGACCCCAGTACTGGAAAAATCACTCAAGGACGGAATGTAGTTCTTCTTGATGAACATCAAGCCTATACTCTTAAAAATCGCTTAGACAGGAAACATTGGAATGTCAGCAATATAGAGGAAAAACCCACAACCCGCAAACCCGCTCCTCCTTTTACTACTTCTACTTTACAACAAGAATCTAACCGAAAATTAGGAATTTCAGCGCGGGATACGATGCGGATTGCCCAAAAACTTTATGAAGAAGGGTATATCACCTATATGAGGACAGATTCTGTCCATTTATCTGATCAGGCCATTACTGCTGCGAGAAACTGTGTTGAGCAAAAATATGGCAAAGAATACCTTAGCCCCAAACCTCGTCAATACACAACAAAAAGTAAGGGAGCCCAAGAAGCACACGAAGCCATTCGTCCAGCAGGAAATGAGTTTCGCACTCCCCAAGAAACAGGATTATCAGGTAATGAGTTTTCCCTCTATGACTTAATTTGGAAACGTACTGTAGCTTGTCAAATGGCTAATGCTAGTTTAACCAAAATTGTTATTAGTCTTGAGGTAGAAGATGCAGGCTTTCGTTCTTCAGGTAAAAGGATTGATTTCCCCGGTTTTTTCCGAGCTTATGTCGAAGGATCTGATGATCCTGAAGCAGCTTTAGAAAACCAAGAAATAATTCTTCCATCCCTACAAGTAGGAGATCATCCTACTTGTCAGCAATTAGACGTGTTAGATCATGAAACCCAACCTCCTACTCGATTTACCGAAGCATCTCTTGTGAAAATTCTTGAAACTGAGGGAGTTGGTCGTCCGAGTACCTACGCCAGTATTATCGGGACAATTATTGATCGTGGTTACGCTCAAATGCGCAGTAAAGCCTTAGTCCCAACGTTTACCGCTTTTGCAGTGGTGAGTCTATTAGAGCAACATTTCCATGATTTGGTAGATACAAAATTCACCTCAAAAATGGAACACACCCTCGACGAAATTGCCACTGGAGAAACTCAATGGGTTCCCTATCTTAAGGATTTTTATCTCGGGGAAAAGGGGTTAGACAATCTGGTTCAATTAGGTATTGAGAACATAGATCCTGCAATAGCCAAAGCCGTCAACCTAGACAAATTAGAGGTTACTGTTAAACTTGGAAAGTTTGGACCGTATATTGAGGTGATACAGGAAGAAGAAGTGATTACCGCTTCAATTCCCATGGATTTAACTCCTGCTGATCTTAATCCTGAACGGGTATCTACAATTCTTAAGCAAAAAATAGAAGGACCCAAAGAATTGGGGTTACACCCTGAAACAGGAGAATCTATCTATGCTCTTATCGGTAGTTATGGTCCCTACGTTCAATTGGGAGAAGTCAGTGAGGATAATAAGAAGCCCAAACGCACCTCTTTACCTAAAGACATGAAACCTGAAGATGTCACTCTAGAGAAAGCTGTGGGGTTGTTATCTCTCCCTCGTTTGTTAGGAAATCATCCTGACACGGGAGCTAAAATCAAAGCTGGTTTAGGGCGTTTTGGTCCTTATATAGTTCACGATCAGGGTAAAGAAGGTAAAGATTATCGTTCCCTAAAAGCGGAGGATGATGTCTTGACGATTAACCTAGAACGAGCTGTAGAATTATTAGCCCAACCAAAACGAACCAGAAGAGGAAGTCGAGGGGACAAGAAACCGTTACGAGAATTAGGGATTCATCCTGAAGACAAAGAAGTCATTAACCTTTATGAAGGTCCCTATGGCCTCTATGTTAAACATGGCAAGGTTAATGCTAGTCTTCCCGAAGGAGAAACAGTTGATACTTTAACTCTAGAAATAGCGTTGGAATTGTTAGCCACAAAAGCGACAACAAAGAAAAAGATAACCAGCAAATCAACACAAAGTAAAACAACAACCAAAAGCAAAACTACTCGTAAAAATGCAAAATCAACAGCCGATAGTAACAATAAGTGATGGCTTTCCTGAACTTAAGTTGTGATACAACCGAGAGTTGTAGATCAAATCTGACAAGAATGAAACGATACGGCATAAGCTTGTCTTCACTAGCTTATAATTGGGTTCTGAAGACAGACTTTGTTTTTATAAAATTAGGCTTTAGTTTGTATTTAATTTCAAAAGTTTTTTTCTAATTGTTGAGTTAAAAACTATTCTCTTGACATAACTCATTATAAACATTAAGGATTAATACAAGAAGTAGTAAGAATACGAGAAGTCAGGTAGCAAACCATGATGTATATTGCCCAAATTGCCTCAGAATGCACCCCGTTATCAAAGTGGATAGTTTAGGGTACATAATTTACAGACTGAGTAGGGAACGCGAAAGTAAAAGTAACTGCGTTGAATTAATTTTTCAGATGTACGATTATATGCTCTGCCATTACATTTGGAAGCTCCATGAAATCTATACGAAGAGAAGTGCCACATGTTCTCTAACTATTGTAAATTCATCAGTTTGCGGTTAATTGAGATAATTTATCTAGGAATTCGTTTTAACCTTAAGATAAGGAGGATGTCAAAAATTCTGCAAGTCCTAAATGGCGAATACCTTCAGGAGTAACTTCAAAACGATAAGGTAATATTTCTACTCCTTCATTAACTGCTTTCCTTAAAAGTTTCCCATAAGTAGCATCAAAATTATCTCCAGGGGCAAAAGAATAACAATCTTTTCGACTAATAAAATAGAGCATGATTGGTCTTACATCTGGCAAAAGTGATATTAATTCTTTTAAATGTTTTTGTCCGCGACTGGTGACAGTATCAGGAAAAAGAGCCATTGTTCCTTGACTAAGGGTTGTATTTTTTACCTCTATATAAATGGGAGATTTTTCCCCATCTTGTGTTAAAAGAAAATCAATACGACTTTTTTTATTACTCCCATAGGGGACCTCACAATGAACTTGGGTATACTGTCCCGCCAACTCTAGCAAATTTTGTTGTTCCAACGCGAGTTTGATGACCTTATTAGGAAGAGCTGTATTAATTCCAACCCAAACTCCTTCAACATTAACCATTTCCCAAGTGTAGGCTAATTTTCGCTTAGGATTATCACTTTTAGAAACATAAACACGACTTCCAATCCTACTCACTCCTATCATTGGACCTGTATTAGCACAATGAGCTGTAATAATTTTCCCTGTTTCAAGTTCAATATCAGCAATAAATCGCTTATAGCGTCTAATTAGAATCCCTGAAATTAGAGGAGGATAAGAATAAATAAAATCAGAACTCATTATTGTTAATAATTAAAATAATTAAGTAAATGGGCTTGAAAAAACTAAAATAAAAAAATAGTTAAAAAAAAGAATTAGTTTAGATGTCAAACTGATTAAAAATTCAGTTAATGGTATAAATAGCAAGGACTATCGAGGTTGGTTTGTAGTTCAAAAGAATAAAGAGTTGGAAATATTTATAATCATAGGTTAAATTATTTAGACAATACAATTAAAAAAACAATTTTTAGATAGATCATCTAGGGAAGAGAAGGACTATAGTACACTCCGAGAAATAGAAAATAGTTCCAGGAAGTTGAAAAACAAGAAAGCAACTATGTTATTGTGGAGATATTTGGACCAAGTAAAAGTTTTAGATGGAGGGGCATATGAAGCCGAAAATACTGCAAATATAAGGAGTATAGACGCGGTCATCGTTCTTTATAATGACAACTTTACACAAACTAGTTTGGTAAAAGTGTAAATAAACCACTAACAATAAAGAGGATTGCATCCATTTTTTATGTTAACTTAATTAACCCAGACTGATTTTAATAAAGGCTTACGAAATTAGAGAAACAAAATAATCTGCTTTTTTACCTTTCATTTAAAGCTACCTACTTAATTCACCTAACTGTTGGGACCGCTGATAAGCTGCTTGTACCGCTTCAATGATAGCTGAACGAAATCCAGCTTTTTCTAATTGAGCTACTCCAGCGATAGTGGTTCCTCCTGGACTAGTGACTTTATCCTTTAATTGGGCTGGATGTAACTCGGTGTTTTCTAGCAATTGTGCCGTTCCTAACACTGTCTGTAATGCTAGTTGAGTGGCGATTACTCTCGGTAACCCGGCAGATACTCCTCCATCAGCTAAAGCTTCAATCATCATAGCTACAAAAGCAGGACCTGATCCCGATAGTCCTGTAACCGCATCCATCAAAGATTCTGGTACTTGTACTACTTGTCCAACTGCTTCAAAAATAGTAGTTGCCAACGTCAAATGGTTTGGTTTAACCCTTTGTCCAGGGGAGATAACGGTCATCCCTGCCCCGACGGTGGCCGGCGCATTAGGCATTACCCGCAGCATTGGATATTTAGGGAAACTTGCTTCTAAGCGAATTAAGGGAACTCCAGCTAAAATAGAAATAACGAGAGGGTAGGGCTCAGGACATTTGACTACATTTAGTGAAGCCAAAACCTTATTTAACACCTGAGGTTTAATAGATAATAGTAACGCCTCTCCTGACTCAACTACTGTTTGGTTGTCTTCAGTAAGATTAACCCGATAGATTCGTCCAAGAAGTTCTCGCCTCTGTTGGTTGGGTTCGCTAACTAACACCTCATGAGGACAATAAAGTTTTTTGTTTAAAAGGCGGGATATAATAGCCTCTGCCATCACCCCGCCGCCGATGATACCTAATCTAATAGACACAAGTTTTAATTGAATTTAACTTAACGATCCAGCTCTCACCAAAACATTATAGTTACTACAATATCGACGTAGCAGAAACCTATACTTCCACTGATTATTGAACCAGACGATTAGCATCAGTTCCCCAACTAGGGGTAGGAGCCGAAGTACGCGCAGAAGTTGTGGGAACTTCAGGTACATCATGAACCATCCCAGAAAGAGTACTGACCTTAACACAGCTGGGTGTGAACAAGAAAATACTTTCACCTATTCTTTCTTGGTGTCCATCAATAGCATAAGTTCCACCTGCTACAAAATCTACAGCTCTTTGTGCTTCTTCGGGATCCATCACATTCAGATTGAGAACAACAGACTTACGCTCCCGTAGGGTTTGGATAACTTGGGGCATTTCATCAAACGAACGGGGTTCAACAACTACTACTTCAGCAATGCTATTAGTAATCCCTGGCATTCCGACGACATTACTCCTACTTGTTCCCATCTGTGAATCCGAGGTTAAATTCAAATCGCGATTACGCGAAGATGGTTGAGCATATTCTTTCCCCATGGAAGGGAGTTGCTGCTCTTCATCCATTTCTTTATAACTTTCTGAATCATAGGGATCGTATTCATCATATACAGGTTCATCAATACCTACAATTCTTTTTAGCTTCTCTGTCAAAGACATATTCAAAATTTCCGTGTTTTACAAAGGGTTAACCAAACAGGGGGATAAAGGTTAAATAACAGCATTGTACCCGTTGGCTTAAAATTGGATTTAGAGCGCTATTCAGTCATTTTTCGCGCTGTCTAGTTTGTTCTAAGGACGAGTGAACTTTTTTAGTTCAGTGACATCATCAAAGCCAGTTCCTTTGGGTTCGGATAGCTCTACTATTTAGTCGCTTTGGTTCAATAACATGTTCTTAGTCGTTTTAGTTCAATAATATGTTCCCTCATTTAGATTGTTAGAAAAATATTATTTGACCAGCTGTCTTATCATTTTAGGACATCTTTGACCAGCTGTCTTACATTTTAGGATATCTTTGACCAGCTGTCTTATATTTTAGGATATCAACAAACAAAAATCTCTGAAAGATTTCTGAAAGATTTCTAAAAAATTTAAAAAATAGAATGAATATATTAGATTTATGTGAGTTTTTTATGTAAAATACACATAAACATGTTTTTAATCAACTTATTAGAGTAATGAGGAAGTTAAACGCCAGAGATATTTAACCTCTTTTACCAAAAATAATTCTCCCTAGGCGAATCATGGTTGCTCCTGCTTGTATGGCTAGTAGATAGTCTTCAGACATCCCCATTGATAACTGATCAAGATCTAAGTTTGACTGTCTTTTAATTTTATGAGCTAAGTCTTTTACTTTTTTAAAAGTAGCTAAAATTTCTACTTCAGATAAACCTAAAGGCAAAATTGTCATCAAACCTTTTATTTTCAAGCTTTTACAATTTTCTAATTCTGATAAGCCTGCAAAAAGTTCTTCTTCTTTCCAGCCATATTTATTGGGATCGGATAAAATTTTGACTTGAAGACAGACTTTAGGAGATAAGAAAGACTCAGCGGCAAGTTGATTAAGACGTCGAACAATTTTAATGCTATCAGCCGAATGAATCCAGTCAAAATGTAAAATCGTTTTTTTAGCTTTATTTGATTGTAAATGCCCGATAAAATGCCAACAAATATCCTTTAAGTCATTGAGTTGTTCTTGTTTTGATATGGCTTCTTGAAGGTGACTTTCAGCAAAGTCTCGTATTCCTGATTCATAAGCTGTCCGTATTTGAGGAACAGACACCTGTTTAGTAACAGCTATCAAACGAACATGAGAAGGTAGTTGTTGACGAATTTGATGAAGACGTTGAGAGATAGTCATTGACCCACAAAAATATTGTAGTTTTGTTCTAGAGTTAAATATCTCGATAATCAAGGAAATGTTCGTTGATAAATCATCTGAAGTTCTTGATAATCTTGAAAAGCTCCTAGACGGCGCAGGTAGCGCACACGAGTCTCTACCAACAGCCTAGCACCAGAACGACTTACTGGCTCAAAAAATATATCAGTGGGCAAAATTTTTAATAGGAAGAATAATCGTTGAGCATACAAGGTTGTAAATAACTCTTGATTATTATCTAATAGACATACTCTATAAAGTAGTCCGAAGGTGGGATGGTTGAAATAAGTTTCGTTGCTCATTCAAGTTCCTAAGAAAGTTTCTCTTTTCAATAGAGGAATAACTAAAATCACTGGTGCATGTTAATTAGACCTTCTGTGTATACAATCTTGACGGATTGTTAAGTTGATTATTCTAACTATACAACCTGAATTAAGTGTTAAGAGTTCCAGATGCGGTCACGTTATATTGGACGATAGATTTCTATTTTTTAGTTTTTCTTTCTACTGTAGCTTAGACCATCTTCAAGAAAGTTCTTATAAAAAAGGGCTATAAATCTTTATTTATCAAAGTTGTTAACATTCCAAAACTTAATCTTTATGGAAATCAAGTTTTGGAGGTTATTAGCTGCTAATTTATTAGACCTAGTTTATGAAAGTCTAAATTTCTACAATAAAAGGATTTAAAGTTTCCTTAGTAATTAGTAATTTTCAATAAAGCCCTTTATGTTGAACTTTTCTCTGGATAGAACTTAATTACTTAAGTACAATTGGTCAGAAGTTGTTATTAAAGACAGATTATGTCACAAAAAAACAAGGTCTTCAGGATCATTATGTTTCTTCTAATTGCAGCCGGAATTTTAGGAGGGACGTATTGGTGGTTTATTCAAAAAATTAGCGAAACCCGCCGAATTATTTTTTTTGGAATGACCATATTTTCTAAAAATCAAGCAATTACATCCGATTATCCTTTGCCACCACCACCTCCTCCTACCGATTCAGGAACTTTCTTTTTCCCTACAAAAGTTCCTCCAGGAACTCGTATCAGAATTAGTAGCTCGATCAATATGGTATTACTTAATCAAGCTCTAAAAAATGGTTTTGAACGACAATTCCCAGAAACTCAGGTAATTGTAAACACACAAAAATCAGATGAAAGCATTGACTTATTATCAAAGGGCAATATTGATATAGCAGCAATATCTCGTCATCTCACTAGTGATGAGAAATCCACGGGATTAACCGCTATTCTTATGGCTAAAAATGTGATTGCCATCGTAATTGGGGCTCAAAATTCTTTTCATTATGGGTTAACACAAGCTCAGGTAGTTGATATTTTTCAGGGAAAAATCACTAATTGGTCAGCTTTAGGACGATCTCCAGGAACTATTCAAGTAATTAATCATCCTTCTACCAGTAGCACACGCCGGATTTTTGAACAACTAATCCTGAAAGGAAGGGATTTCGGTGATACTCCTGACATCACCACTACAACTCAAGAGGTCACTACTTCTATCTTACAAAATCTAGGCACCGATGGCATTAGTTATGCAACTTATCCTCAAGCTGCAAATCAACAGACAGTACGAATTGTTCCCATCGACGACCATACCCCTGAAGTCTTTAAATATCCTTATAGACAATCACTCTATTTTGTTTACCGAAAACCTTCTTCAGAAGCAGTTAAAATATTTTTAGGTTATGCAATTTCTCCTATGGGACAACAAATTATCAGTGATATTCAATAGGGTCACACATCGTGAGTATCATTATGATCACTTAAATAGCTTATGTATAATTCGCAACGTGATTTTTTTTAACAAGTAAAGAGAATGAAAAGTCTAGAAAAGCTTATATAAAAAAGTGATTACTTTTTTTGTCACTATTGCTTTAAAAATTAAATCTGTTCAAGTATATAACCGGATTTAAAATAGAAGCTTTAAGATTGCTAGGAAAATTTTTGTAGATAACAAACAAGATTATATACTGCTGAATACAGACTTTATTTCTACTTTTAGTTTAGACAACCACAAACCTATTTATAGCATGAATTTATTGATAAAAATTAGATCTGAGGTTAGAGTTTCTTGTAATTTTTTTTCTTCTAATCCCAAAACTAGCTCTCATTTTACGCGAGTTTAAAAGAAGGTTAAGATGAAAGGATAAGCCATAGTTCTGTTCCATAAATAGCACTCATTAAAGTCTGGTTTTATGGAGATAAAATCTTGTTCATATCTCACCGAACTATTTTGTGAATTAAACTAGTAAAAAATGCTGGTTTTTTTGAAAACCCGGCAGAAGCACTATTATTATAATTGCTCTTTTGTAGTTCACAGCACCAGACCTTGAGAAAATTTTATTCATTAGTAGGGTTTTCTCATTGCAAGAAAACATCTTCTAAATTTAGTCGATAATAGTCGTTTTGTGAAGCTTATGCCTTAAGTAATAAATATTTACTGCGCATTTTTTTTTGTCTTACGAAGAACAAATCACAGAAATTAGTTTGAACTATTTTCCTCCTCTAGGAGTTTGTAATTAAACTTGTTGAACTCATGCTCAGCAAATCCCACATATAATCTTGCACATTTAAGTATAGATGCAGTGTAGTGACCACTTTTTGCTCGCAGAGAAAATTAGAGATAAATACTCGCGCTACATACTATATAACAAACCCCCTTACTTAAACCAAGCCCTACCATCTTTATAGGGTTGACAATCCTTGTTTAAAGAGGCTCATGAAGAAAGGAAAAAAAATTTTTTAAGAAAGGGTTGACATTTTCTAATACTCTGGTGTAGATTGGTAAATGCGCGGTTGAGAGCAACACACTCTTTCCAGCGCTTCGGACCTTGAAAAATTCATAGTTTAGAAGCTAACAGCTATAAGTAAGCCTCTTGTTGTTAAAACAATTATACATCTTACCGCTTTGCCTGTCTACATAGACGAGCAAAATAGTAAGATAAAGAGTAAGAAAAGCCGAGAAATCAGCTCACGTTGATAAGTATCGGTAAGAGTCAGATTAAACACTATGGAGAGTTTGATCCTGGCTCAGGATGAACGCTGGCGGTATGCCTAACACATGCAAGTCGAACGGGCTCTTCGGAGCTAGTGGCGGACGGGTGAGTAACGCGTGAGAATCTACCTCTTGGTTGGGGACAACAGTTGGAAACGACTGCTAATACCCAATGTGCCGTAAGGTGAAAGATTTATTGCCAGGAGAAGAGCTCGCGTCTGATTAGCTAGTTGGTGAGGTAAGAGCTCACCAAGGCGTCGATCAGTAGCTGGTCTGAGAGGATGAGCAGCCACACTGGGACTGAGACACGGCCCAGACTCCTACGGGAGGCAGCAGTGGGGAATTTTCCGCAATGGGCGAAAGCCTGACGGAGCAATACCGCGTGAGGGAGGAAGGCTCTTGGGTTGTAAACCTCTTTTCTCAGGGAAGAAGATCTGACGGTACCTGAGGAATAAGCATCGGCTAACTCCGTGCCAGCAGCCGCGGTAATACGGAGGATGCAAGCGTTATCCGGAATTATTGGGCGTAAAGCGTCCGCAGGTGGTTACTCAAGTCTGCTGTTAAAGATCAGAGCTTAACTCTGGAAAGGCAGTGGAAACTGAGAAACTAGAGTCCGGTAGGGGTAGCGGGAATTCCCAGTGTAGCGGTGAAATGCGTAGATATTGGGAAGAACATCGGTGGCGAAAGCGCGCTACTGGGCCGGAACTGACACTCAGGGACGAAAGCTAGGGGAGCGAAAGGGATTAGATACCCCTGTAGTCCTAGCTGTAAACGATGGAAACTAGGTGTGGCTTGTATCGACCCGAGCCGTGCCGAAGCTAACGCGTTAAGTTTCCCGCCTGGGGAGTACGCACGCAAGTGTGAAACTCAAAGGAATTGACGGGGGCCCGCACAAGCGGTGGAGTATGTGGTTTAATTCGATGCAACGCGAAGAACCTTACCAGGGCTTGACATGTCGCGAACCTTGATGAAAGTCGAGGGTGCCTTCGGGAACGCGAACACAGGTGGTGCATGGCTGTCGTCAGCTCGTGTCGTGAGATGTTGGGTTAAGTCCCGCAACGAGCGCAACCCTCGTCCTTAGTTGCCATCATTAAGTTGGGAACTCTAGGGAGACCGCCGGTGACAAACCGGAGGAAGGTGAGGACGACGTCAAGTCAGCATGCCCCTTACGCTCTGGGCGACACACGTACTACAATGGTTGGGACAAAGGGCAGCGACCCCGCGAGGGAAAGCGAATCTCATCAAACCCAGCCTCAGTTCAGATTGCAGGCTGCAACTCGCCTGCATGAAGGAGGAATCGCTAGTAATCGCAGGTCAGCATACTGCGGTGAATTCGTTCCCGGGCCTTGTACACACCGCCCGTCACACCATGGAAGCTGGTCACGCCCGAAGTAGTTACCCTAACCTTTTGGAGGGGGACTCCTAAGGCAGGGCTGGTGACTGGGGTGAAGTCGTAACAAGGTAGCCGTACCGGAAGGTGTGGCTGGATCACCTCCTTATAGGGAGACCTCAGCTTAGGGAAAAGGTAAAAGGTGTAAGACGAAGGTCTGAAACCTAACAAAAACAGTATCTTTCCTTGAAGCTAATCCCAAGGTCGTGCAAGAGAAAACTGCTTAGATTACTGAATTAGCTTCTAAACTGGGATTGGTTCGGAATAAGGGCTATTAGCTCAGGTGGTTAGAGCGCACCCCTGATAAGGGTGAGGTCCCTGGTTCAAGTCCAGGATGGCCCACCTAACCAGTATAACGACACTCAGACATAAGTCCAGCACCGAGTCTTATCTAAGTAGAGTAAGACAGACTGCTGGGCAATCAGAGTCCAGTAAAGTACCTTGAAAACTGCATAAAAACGAGAAAGTAGTCATAAACTTTATGCCATCAAAAGCGTAAGGGAATACTGACTAAATAAAAAAGTCCAAGTAATGAGCAACCATGTTGAAATGGTCAAGCTACAAAGGGCTAACGGTGGATACCTAGGCACACAGAGGCGATGAAGGACGTAGTTACCGACGAAACGCTCCGGGGAGCTGGAAACAAGCATTGAGCCGGAGGTCTCCGAATGGGGCAACCTTAAATACGGCCACCTGAATATATAGGGTGGTGCGAGCCAACCGGGCCAACTGAAACATCTTAGTAACCCGAGGAAAAGAAAGCAAAAGCGATTCCCCTAGTAGCGGCGAGCGAAAAGGGAACAGCCTAAACCACCCGCTTCGGCAGGTGGGGTTGTGGGACAGCAACGTGGACTGTAGCAGTTAGACGAAGCAGCTGAACACTGCACCAAAGAAGGTAAAAGTCCTGTAGTCGAAAACTTAAACAGCCTAGCTGAATCCCGAGTAGCACGGGGCACGTGAAATCCCGTGTGAATCTGCGAAGACCACTTCGTAAGGCTAAATACTCCTGTGTGACCGATAGTGAAATAGTACCGCGAGGGAAAGGTGAAAAGAACCCCAGTAAGGGGAGTGAAATAGAACATGAAACCGTTAGCCTACAAGCAATGGGAGGACGATTTAACGTCTGACCGTGTGCCTGTTGAAGAATGAGCCGGCGACTTACAGGTTGTGGCAGGTTAAGGGAAAATACCTGAAGCCAAAGCGAAAGCGAGTCTGAACAGGGCGCTAGTCACAATTTGTAGACCCGAACCCGGGTGATCTAACCATGGCC
The DNA here is from genome assembly GCF_003574135.1 of cyanobacterium endosymbiont of Rhopalodia gibberula. Taxonomy (GTDB): domain Bacteria; phylum Cyanobacteriota; class Cyanobacteriia; order Cyanobacteriales; family Microcystaceae; genus Rippkaea. The sequence goes on from NZ_AP018341.1 coordinate 1,576,442, forward strand.
AGGATGAAGCTTGGGTAATACCAAGTGGAGGTCCGAACCGACTGATGTTGAAAAATCAGCGGATGAGCTGTGGTTAGGGGTGAAATGCCAATCGAACCCGGAGCTAGCTGGTTCTCCCCGAAATGCGTTTAGGCGCAGCGGTTGTGTACCATAGCGGGGGGTAAAGCACTATTTCGCTGCGGGCTGCGAGAGCGGTACCAAGGTGAGATAAACTCAGAATACCCGTTATGCATCAACCAGTGAGACGGTGGGGGATAAGCTTCATCGTCGAAAGGGAAACAGCCCAGACCACCAGCTAAGGTCCCCAAATGGATACTAAGTGATAAAGGAGGTGGGAGTGCACAGACAACCAGGAGGTTTGCCTAGAAGCAGCAATCCTTGAAAGAGTGCGTAATAGCTCACTGGTCAAGCGCTCCTGCGCCGAAAATGAACGGGGCTAAGTATCCTACCGAAGCTGTGGACAGGAAACTGTGGTAGGGGAGCGTTCTATGTAGGGTGAAGCACTAGCGGCAAGCAGGTGTGGACAGCATAGAAGTGAGAATGTCGGCTTGAGTAGCGAAAATATATGTGAGAATCATATACCCCGAAACCCTAAGGGTTCCTCCGGAAGGCTCGTCCGCGGAGGGTTAGTCAGGACCTAAGGCGAGGCTGAAAAGCGTAGTCGATGGACAACGGGTTAACATTCCCGTACTGATTAGAGATTGTGGCGGGGGACGGAGAAGGCTAAGTCAGCCGGATAATGGTTACCGGTGTAAGTATACGAGGTTTTGAGGAACGGAGAAAACGTTCTGAGCTGAGTTGCGAGTCCGACTCTCTACGGAGAGGAAGTGACTGATGTCATGCTTCCCAGAAAAGCCCGGACCACGTTAATTTCTAATTACCTGTACCCGAAACCGACACAGGTAGGGAGGTTGAGAATACTAAGGGGCGCGAGATAACTCTCTCTAAGGAACTCGGCAAAATGACCCCGTAACTTTGGGAGAAGGGGTGCCACCGAGAGGTGGTCACAGTAAAGAGGCCCAGGCGACTGTTTACCAAAAACACAGGTCTCCGCTAAGTCGTAAGACGCAGTATGGGGGCTGACGCCTGCCCAGTGCCGGAAGGTTAAGGAAGTTGGTCAGGGTAACTGAAGCTAACGACTGAAGCCCCGGTGAACGGCGGCCGTAACTATAACGGTCCTAAGGTAGCGAAATTCCTTGTCGGGTAAGTTCCGACCCGCACGAAAGGCGTAACGATCTGGGCACTGTCTCGGAGAGAGGCTCGGCGAAATAGGATTGTCTGTGAAGATACGGACTACCTGCACTTGGACAGAAAGACCCTATGAAGCTTTACTGTAGCCTGGAATTGGGTTCGGGCTTTTCTTGCGCAGGATAGGTGGGAGGCTTTGAAATCTGGCTTGTGGGTCAGATGGAGCCAATGGTGAGATACCACTCTAGAAAGGCTAGAATTCTAACTTTAACCCGTTAACCGGGGAAAGAACAGTTTCAGGTGGGCAGTTTGACTGGGGCGGTCGCCTCCTAAAAGATAACGGAGGCGCGCAAAGGTTCCCTCAGGCTGGTTGGAAATCAGCCGTAGAGTGCAAAGGCATAAGGGAGCTTGACTGCGAGACCTACAAGTCAAGCAGAGACGAAAGTCGGCCTTAGTGATCCGACGGTACCGCGTGGAAGGGCCGTCGCTCAACGGATAAAAGTTACTCTAGGGATAACAGGCTGATCTCCCCCAAGAGTTCACATCGACGGGGAGGTTTGGCACCTCGATGTCGGCTCATCGCAACCTGGGGCGGAAGTACGTCCCAAGGGTTGGGCTGTTCGCCCATTAAAGCGGTACGTGAGCTGGGTTCAGAACGTCGTGAGACAGTTCGGTCCATATCCGGTGTAGGCGCAAGAGCATTGAGAGGAGCCTTCCTTAGTACGAGAGGACCGGGAAGGACACACCGCTGGTGTACCTGTTATCGTGCCAACGGTAAACGCAGGGTAGCCAAGTGTGGAGCGGATAACCGCTGAAAGCATCTAAGTGGGAAGCCCACCTCAAGATGAGTGCTCTCACAGGGTTAACCTGGTAAGATCACGGGAAGACTACCCGTTTATAGGTGCTAGGTGGACGTTCAGTAATGAACGAAGCCGAGGCATACTAACAGATCGAGGGCTTGACCTTCTACATTACTTAGACTTCTTTTTTCTCGTTTTTTGCAGTCTTGAGGATACTTTTCTCTTCACTTCCTGGTGTCTCTGGCGCCGTGGTCCCACTGCGATCCCATCCCGAACTCGCTTGTGAAACGCGGCAGCGGCCAAGATACTTGTGGGGTAGCCCACCGGGACAATAGCTCGATGCCAGGATTTGTTTTTGAACAAAGAATCTCTTTCCTAATCAGGGAAGAGATTCTTTGTTTTTTAACGATAACGATTTAGAATGAAATAATATTTTATTGAATGTATTGAATGTTCTGAATGAGAAACAGGACTTTTCTGCTGATTGTGATTAATGACATCTATTCACCTGAAAAATTATTTCTCAATAAAGTCAGCTCTCCTTACCACCCGCTGTTAAAGAACAGCTTTATATAATTATCAAATTCATCAGATTATACTAATAATAGTAAAATACACCAGAATTTAACAGATTTTGATTCTATCTTGTCATTAACAATAAGTAAATTTTTAGTAATTTAAACAATTTCTAAGTTTTAAAACCTCATCGATTACGTTAACAGAACACCAATTTTGAAATTATCTTCAAATTTATTGACACAGTGTAAGCTAAATAAAAAGCATTTGTAGAAAAATAAACATGACAACTATAAACGAAAATTACCTCAAACTCAAGGCAGGATACCTATTTCCCGAAATCGCAAAACGAGTCAAAACTTTCGCCGAAGTCAATCCTGATACTAATATCATTAAGCTGGGTATCGGGGATGTCACCGAACCTCTGCCCGAAGCTTGTCGCACTGCCATGATTAAAGCTGTGCAAGATATGGGTTATCGCGCAACTTTTCAAGGCTACGGACCAGAACAAGGTTATAGCTGGTTACGGGAAAAAATCGCGGCTAATGACTTCCGAGCAAGGAATTGTGATGTAGATGCCTCAGAAATATTTGTCTCAGATGGAGCTAAATGCGACACAGGGAACATTCTTGATATTTTTGGTAAGGATAATAAAATCGCCGTTACCGACCCTGTATACCCCGTTTATGTTGATACAAACGTCATGGCTGGTCATACGGGGGAAGCTAATGACAAAGGAGAATATGACGGCTTAGTTTATCTTTCCATCAATGCAGAGAATAATTTTATTGCAGACATTCCTAGTCAAAAAGTTGATTTGATCTATCTTTGTTTTCCTAACAACCCCACAGGGGCAACCGCTACCAAAGACTATCTCAAAACCTGGGTAGACTATGCTAAGTCCAAAGGATCTATTATTTTTTTTGATGCTGCTTATGAAGCTTTTATCACCGATGACAGTCTTCCCCATTCTATATATGAAATTGAAGGAGCCAAAGAATGTGCTATCGAATTTAGATCTTTTTCTAAAAATGCAGGATTCACAGGGACTCGTTGTGCTTTCACAGTAGTTCCCAAAACCCTTACCGCCAAAGTTTCTGATGGGTCATATATAGAATTGTGGAAACTGTGGAGCCGTCGCCAGTGTACCAAATTTAATGGGGTGTCCTACATCGTACAAAGAGGGGCAGAAGCAATCTATTCCGATACAGGGAAAGCACAAGTTAAGAAATTAGTCAGTTTTTACTTAGAAAATGCTCATATAATCTGTAATCAACTAAAAAAAGCAGGTTTTAAGGTATATGGCGGCGTAAATTCTCCCTATATTTGGCTAAAAACCCCCTATAATCTCTCAAGTTGGGATTTTTTCGATAAATTACTGCATACTGCTCATGTGGTGGGAACTCCAGGATCTGGGTTTGGTGCCGCAGGAGAAGGATATTTCAGAATTTCTGCTTTCAACAGTCGGGAGAATATAACAGAAGCTATGAAACGTATTACAACACAGTTTTCAGTGTAGTTTTAGGTAAGGTGGGCAATGCCCACTCGATGAGTTTAACTAAAAAAACTCTCCCGAAAGAGAGAGTTTGTATGCTTAATAAGCGAGGTAAAAATCTTCTATTGAGCTGCCCACTCAGTATGGATAAATTCGCCTCTGGGTTTATCAATACGTTCGTAAGTATGCGCCCCGAAATAATCCCTTTGTGCTTGGGTTAGATTCTGGGGTAAACTAACACGACGATAACTATCAAAATAGTCTAAAGACGCACTAAACGCAGGAACAGGAATACCCAACCTGTTAGCCAACATTAACACCTCGCGCCATGCCTCTTGACGATCTAGGATACTCTGCTTAAATTCAGGAGCTAATAACAAATTTGGCAAGGTGGGGTTATCAATAAATGCCTTTTTAATCTTATCAAGAAAACCAGCACGAATGATACAACCGCCTTTCCAAATACGAGCAGATTCAGGTAAACTTACCCCATAATTGTACTCGGCTGAGGCTTTAGCAATTAGGGCCATTCCTTGAGCATAAGAACACATCTTAGAACAGTACAAAGCATCTCGTACTTTGTTGACAAATGCTTTGGCATCTCCTTCGAATTTAGTTGTGGGTCCGGGTAGTTCCTTGGATGCAGCCACTCGTTCATCTTTATACGAAGACATAACCCGTGCGTTTACCGCAGCGTAGATTGTAGGAATAGGAACCCCTAACTCTAAGGAAGTCATTACTGTCCAGCGTCCGGTTCCTTTTTGTCCTGCGGAGTCGAGAATGAGATCTACTAGGTGTTTTCCGGTTTCTGGGTCTTTGTATTTGAAAATATCGGTGGTAATTTCAATTAGAAAAGAATTAAGTTCATCAGTAGTATTCCATTCTTTGAAGACTTTGTGCAATTCTTCATTACTCAACCCTAGTCCATTTCTCATGATGTCATAGGCTTCAGCGATTAATTGCATATCGCCATACTCGATCCCATTATGCACCATTTTTACATAGTGACCAGCTCCACCGCGTCCCACAAAGGTGACACACGGGCCATCATCTACTTGGGCAGCAATTTTGGTTAAAATGGGCTCAAGTTCTCTATAGGCAGCTTCTGTGCCCCCAGGCATCAAGCTAGGGCCTTTTAATGCACCTTCTTCTCCACCACTAACACCCATTCCTACAAAACCAAGTCCGGTGGCTTCTAATTCTTGGGTGCGTCTTTCGGTATCTTCATAGAGAGAGTTACCGCCATCAATGATCATATCTCCTTTTTCAAGGAGAGGTTTTAAATCTTGAATGACGTAATCAACAGGTTTTCCTGCTTGAACCATCACCAGGAGTTTACGGGGCCGTTCTAAGGTTTGGACTAATTCTTCTAAAGAGTAGGCCGCTTTTATATCTTTGCCGACGGCCCGGGTACTCATGAATCTGTCTGTTTTCTCGCGGCTACGGTTATAAACAGCAATGGGATAACCACGACTCTCCACATTAAGAGCTAGGTTTTCTCCCATTACAGCTAAACCGATTACAGCAAAGGTACGTTTCGTCATATAACTGCTACCAAATCTACTTGGTTCTTATCAAAAAGGGTTTTTGCTATTGCATAAGGCATTGGCCGATTAGACACTGGTAAAAGCTGAGGCTTTGTTATGGTCAACTTTTGCCTGATGCTTATTTAACTTTCGCCTTCCGCGTAGCGATGCACCCCGATTAATCTAACGTTTTTCAGTCTAACGTTGGATTTTTAGTTTCCCCAATTCTTTAAACAGTATTTTAACAAGGCAGTAATTGAAAGTCAGAAGTCAAAAGTTAGAAATCAGCAGTTAAACCTCTTTTTTCCTTTAACTATGCCCACAATTGGTATTTTATGATCATGGATGATTATGCGAGCACTTATAGATTATTTTTTTATTGATTGGTAATTTTGGTTACACTTTAATTTTTACTTTATGTTTGTAAATTTTTAAGTAGTCGGAAATGAGCAACACCATGTTAGGGTTTGATCAACTTTTAGCTGGAACAGAAATGAGAAAAATAAATGTACAAGAAACAGTTGTTGAGCAGCTTTAGGCAATTATTAAATGGATAAACTTATAAATTGTCAGATTATTCTGAAATCCGCTTACACTTAGAACTATCGCTCTACATCTAATCTGATGAAGAAACTGTAGGACAAAATCAATGCAATCAGCCATAACGACCGATATTCTATTTTTTAAAAGTGTTCTGCCATAAGTTTCGAATTTTACCTGAATTTAGTCCCACTACTTGCACTTAGACCTTAATTTTAAGCCTAAAACCTAGTGCTACTTTTTAAGTTATAAGAGATGTGATCACGCGGTCAAATTCAAATGATACATTGATAGAATTAGAGTTTTGACTTATAACTATTGCTTAAATGAAGAGTCACAGTAGTTTATGGTCTTGTCATACAAGTAGTCGACAGAAAAAAAAGTCAAGATATCGAATTTTCGTCAGAGATCCCCTAGAATTAGGTAACTACATTCCTCTTCCAAGAATCTAACAATTTGTCTTTGGACAAATTGTTCTTAATTAATTGTCAATTATCTTATGGCTAATATTTGCGATGGCAATTTAGATTTATCAATTCTCACTATGTGTTTTTATTATTTTTATAGAGAGATTTTACTTTTAAATAGTACTCTTAGGAGAGTATTTATGCTAGGTTAACTAACCTTAAAATATCTTCAAATATAATATAAACTGTTTGGTAGAATATCCGGTGCTTTTTGTTTATATTATTGAGGAAATAGCTAGTTTTTATCGCACTTTATCTCAAAGTAGAAAGACAATCGACCATAAGATATATACCATTTATGTGGGATTGATTAAGTCCTTAGATTTAAAAACTTAATCAATTGATTATTGTGAATAAGATAATGATTATTCTCTCTCCTTCAGGAAATTTGATAAGTAATTCTAATTGTTATGGTTAATTATTTAGAACCACTTCAAAACCAACAAATTATTTTAGTAACTGGACCTACCCGTTCAGGTAAAAGTGAGTGGGCTGAAACTCTGGCTAAAAAATCTAAGAAGCCTGTTATTTATGTCGCGACAGCCCTAGAAAACACCCAGGACCAAGAATGGCTAGAAAGGATTACTCGTCATCAAGAACGTCGTCCTCCCCATTGGGAAACCCTATGGGTTCCCCATAACTTATCAGTTATCTTAGAAACAGTCACACCGCCTCATTGTCTTTTGATTGATTCTATAGGAACTTGGGTGGCTAATTGTTTAGAACAAGATGGCTTGACCTGGATAGAGACTATGGCTCAGTTCTTGGACCGTTTAGAAACAACCCCTATCGATGTCATTTTAGTAGCTGAGGAAGCAGGATGGGGAATCGTTCCAGCTTTCCCCTTAGGACGAACATTCCGCGATCGCTTAGGAAATTTAACCCGACACCTAGGGGCAATCGCCAATTTAGTATATTTGGTGACCGGAGGACACGCCCTTAATCTAAGTTTACTTGGCGAACCTCTAACAAAAGAATAATTATAAATTTACAATTACAAAGAATGGTGAAGAACAATACAGATGTTAGTATGTAGGTACACTGCTGACCATAGACAGGTTTATAAATATGGCTTCGGAAGCACAGGTAAAACATTACCTTGCTCATTGGTTTCAACTGGGCAAGCAGGTTTTACTTCCTAAGCGTCAACAGAAATTGTGTCCTAGCCAGATCTTTGCGGGCAACACCTATTCTCGTGAATTCGAAAGTTACTGGCAATACATATCCGCCGCAGGTGCTGATTGTTATCTAGAGGGTGCAGGACAAACTATTCGACAATTATTGAGTCCTGAGTGGGAAGTAGTCAAATGTACAAGGTGTCAGATGCCTTGTCCTGTCGCTATTTCTAGAGATACTTCTTCTGCGTGTCTTTGTGTTGACTTGCCCAGTTGGCCAAATACTAAATTACCATCCCCAAGAGTTGCTATTGATAACCAAATCTACTTGGCTCGTATTCAACAGCGACTTGCAAGATCAAGCTACGATTAGTTAAGGATTAGCACATTTAATAAGCAAAGGGAATTAAGTTAATCTTTCAGCTGCACTGGCTAACTCTGAAGCGACACGAGCGGAATAGGGTTTGATAAGCCACCAAATCAACGGAGATAGCCATCCGCGCAAAGTTACCGAATAGGAAATATAAGACCCGCAAAGAGTAGACTCTACTTGATAAGTGATTTTCTGTTCAATTCCTGGAATAGCTAAGACTCGCATACTTAATAATTCCCCTGGTCTGACATTTTCTACAAATAGACGAATTGGAATGGGGGTGAGGCGTGTTACTACTTGATAAATCAACCCTGGTTTTGCGATTAGTCCCAAAGGGACATTTGTTTGTGAGAACAAGGGATGCCAAGAAACATCGGCTAAATTAATTAATTTCTGCCAAAGAACGTCTACAGGGGCGGTACTAACAACACGATATCTTTTGTAGAGAAAAAAAGCACATGAAAGCTTGCCCTTAAAGGTCATTAACATTAACTTAAAAGAGAAATTAAGCATCATAATCGCGTCTACTATGATAACTCTCTGGCAAATCTATTTGACTATAGCACCTAATTTTTACAACACTCCCAGTCAGTTAAAAGGACTAATATCCGTTTAAAATACCATAGCCTTGTGAGTTTTTTTCTCTGGGATAATCATCATTTTTTTTTAGAAGACATTCTCATATTGGTTTTAACCCGCATAGAATACAAGATTTTTAGTTGTAGCCAGGAGATAATAAGACGGAAAATACGGGTGAGATGTTAGAATCCTCAACCTATTTTAAAAAACACAAGAAGGAATAACGGATCACTTCGGACTAATTTGTTCGAAAAACAAGTAATTAGTCTATATTGCTTGCTGTGGACAGTTCTTAAAGTTTTATCTGAAACCTAGCCGCACTTAACTAAAATAATTAATGACGGTTTAAAGCTTTATTCCATGATAACTAAGTCTATAGAATTCTAAGCTCTTTAACCCTATATTCTGAGCAGATTCAATTTTAGATCAACGATGCCCACAGAAGTCATTCTAGGAGTTGAGTTATAGAGACAAATAACATATATTCTGGAAAGGTGTGACCAAAGCTTGTTGAGGAGAGCAATTATCGAAAATCTCTAACCAGAAAAAGTTTGTTGTTACCCTAGAGGATATTTCTTCTGCTTGGATCGGTTTAAGCCCAGAGAAGGCATTCAATTGTTCTTCATCTTTAAATAGGGTATTCTCTAAAATTGTACCATGAATAACACATAATAGAGCGCTGAAAGGCGGTAAATATCCATAGTGCATCAATTCGACACTAACGGGTGAAGTCTCCTTGAACTCTAGATCTTCAGAATAATCAAGATGGAGTATCCAAAGGCATCAGCAGGGGAAGACACAGCTACGGTTAGGAAGTTAGCTTCGTCGAAGTATGAATTGGCTAACTGGTGAGTGTATCAAAATAAAGACCGAGCACAAAATTAAGCACAAGAGAATAGGAATAAACCAGACCAACCAACATAAAATGATTATGCTTGAGCCAATCAGAGAGGATGTTTTGACATCATCTCTGTGGGCCGCGTTCGACTGCAATGATCATAGCGTTTAATTCTCTTGCTAAAATCGAAATCGATGACAAGATTTCTTGATATTTGTGTCTTTTAAGTTTAGTCATTTTACCCTATTTTTTTATATATTGACTTAGGATAAACTCAACCTAAACCTTTTGGCAGTTTGGGAAATTATAAGTGGATCCTACCTTAAGGCTATCTTTTTAGATTTTTATTTTATATTTACCTTGACAGCTTTTCATCTTATCTAAGCATCCTAACTTAAAAAGATTTCTGCTTTTAATCCTCTAAAAATAAGTAACTAAATGCGAAATTAAGCACTTATAAACAAAGAGTCTAATCCCTTACGCAAAAACTGTAAATGTATTTCTTAATCTTTAAGCCTTTACCAACAAAACAATATGAAAAGTTTAGAGTAATTCTTCTTATACTTTTAAGACTTTATTTAAATTTATTTAAAGTAAATGTAACTTTTTTACAAAAAACTATCTGTAAGAAATGATAGTCTAGTTCAGAGTTTTAAAAACATAAATATTGTTGACGCTGAGCGATAGTTTAGTCTGTCTTTAAGTGTGTGAATAATTAATAAAAAAATACTTTTATCTGGAATAAATAATAATATTTCTGGTTTTAAAATATTTATATTGACTAGAACCACAAGCCTTTAAATTAAGTTAAACTCTTATCTAATTGTAACAAGATTAGATTCATTGTAAATTTATCAAATCCTGTTGATAAATTTACAATTACTTCCGTATTACCAAATGATTCTTTCACACTTTAACTATAAAAAGACGATAGTGAAAAACTCATTACCTCGCCGTCGAAATCAACTAACAGCTAACTTTTGCTCAAAAACTTTTTCTGTCTCCTGTCGCCCGGTTAAAGCATTTTGTAGAGTAGGTAGAGGTTTAACAATATAAAATTACTTGATGAGATAACTATCGCATCTGTCCACTCTAAGACTATAAATTTTAACTTCGCCTTTTATGGCTCACTAAAGGGGCGTCTTCTAAATTACAGTAAGGGCGACTGTAACTAAGAAGAAGTTCTAAGTCCTGTTTCTCTAAAAAATTTTGATCGCTCATTATTCTGTCTGTCTCACCATCATAGACAATCTGACCTTGGTTAAGAATAATAGTACGCTCACATAATTACCAGGCTAAATCGAGATCATGGGTGGCAATTAATTGGGTTAGAGAAAAGGTCTGTAGTAAGCCAATTAAATAACGCCGGGAACGGAGATCAAGTTGGGACGAAAGTTCATCTAACACCAACACTTGGGGCTGCATAGCTAAAAATCCGGCAATTGCTACCCGTTCTTTTTTCCTCCTGATAAATTATCAGGGTTTCTTGAACTATAAATTTTAGGATCTATTTTTACCGCTTCCATAGCCTCTAAAACTCTTAATTGCAGTTTTTTTCCCTTGATACAACTATTTTTTGGTCCAAAAGCGATATCATCCCACACAGTCGGCATAAACAACTAATTATCTGGGTTTTGAAAAACTAAACCAATAAAATTTCTGACCTTGGTAAGATTTTTAGGATTAACTTCCCACTGCCCTACTTTTATATATCCCAACTGAGGCAGAAAAATTCCGTTGAGGTGAAATTGTAAGGTGGATTCTCCCGATCCATTTGCTCCAATCAAGGCAACCCTCTCCCCCCTGAACTGATAAGTTAATTCTATTGAGAGAGGAAGTCCCATCGGGATAACTGTGACTTAGATTCTTAATTGCAATAGAATTATCGCGCATTTTTACTAGTAGAAAAAATCTTGATTTTCAATAAAAAAAATTAACTAGAAGCACTGGTATAAAAACGAAGGGAAAATTGCCAGAAATAGTGAGAGATGAATAAGAAAGATAATGCTATTAGTGTTGCGCCTAAAATCCATAAAGCTTCGATTTTTCCTAAAAGTACTTCCGCCGGAACAGTGGTTAAAAAAGCAACAGGAATTATAAAGGTAAAGAAGAAACGATAGACTGTAGGATAAGCACTCATAGGATACCTACCTGCTTCTAATAATCCTCTAAGAACTTCAGTAACATTATAAATTTTGACAAACCATACACTAGTTGCTCCTAGTATAAACCAAATACTATACAGAATGATGATACCCAAAATTGTCGTTATACAACTGAGTACATAGTCTCCTAGATGTAAAGATAGTTTAGAACTAAAATAGAAAATTATAATTACTCCAAAAAACAAATCTGAAAATCCCCAAGGAGATAAAATTCTACAAGACAACCAAAATTGACTACTAATTGGTTTCAATAACACGAAATCTAGAGTTCCATTCTCTACTTGTTCAACAATTCTGTTTAGATTAGGAACTAAAAAGGTAGCAGAAACGCCTTGTAATAAGGTAAACATTCCTACTACTATCATTGCTTCGTCCCAGGTCCATCCACGAAAAGTATAACCTGTTCCATAGAATAGGAATAAGCTAAATAAACTCCCAATCAAATTAGCAAAACTGCTAATCATAGCAATTATAAAGTTTAATCGATATTCTAATTCTGCTGTGACTGCTGTTGTCCAAAATAATCGTAAAACTTGTAAATAGGTTTTCATTCTAGTTTATTATTTACTAATTAATTTCGAAATTTTTGTTAAAAAACATGGCATTAAACTATGGCATAAATTCAAATATAATGCCAATTTTACTATCTTTTTTTATCTCTGAATTTTGTTTTTCAATTTTAGTAGCTAATCGAATATTTTCAGTAATTGCATAACCAAAAGAAAGAGTTGTTATTCCTATTTCATTATCTTCACCAGGAGAAATAAAACTGTGAGACAATGAAATATCAGATGCACCAGTACGTGATAAAGGAAGGACCAATTTACCTCCAATGTTAACTCCACTTTTGGAATAGTTATTAGTGGAAATTGAACGATATCCTAGCATGGGAGCAACATTAATATAATTACCCAAAGGCAACAAATAATATTGTAAGTTAACCCCTCCTGCATCTCGTCTTCCAAAGGAAGTTTGATAGTCGCCACTAATTGTTAAGCCCGTTTTCCCAATAAAAATATCATCAACCCCAATATTAATTCCTCCATCATGTTCAGTAGAAGGAAATTCTGCGTATCCTATTCCTACACGTGTTCGAAAACTCGGATCAGTATAAATATCGTATAAGACATTAGGAATGTCATTTAACCATTTTTTTAAAACGGGGCTATCTTCAATAATTTCTGCTGGTAAATCAAATGTATTTTCAATCAAATCATCCTGAATAGGACTAACTTCTGATAAAAATTGACTATCAGCTGGAGTTCCAAATATAAAGATTAGTAAAATATTGGAAATGATGATACAAAACCAATGAAATCTTGGATGTAATTGTTGTTCGGGCATTATTTTTAAAAAAGAAACACCACCAGTCCAGCATTATACTATTTTTTGACGCCGGTGTGGAGAAAACTTTAATGTTAACAATGAAATCCATACTTAAAAATATAGAGAATCTACAAGAAATACAATTATCATTTAGCCTATTTTTATTAGAGTGATGGATAACCTGAGTGAACAATTATAAAAATTAAGTTGGAAGATAATTTATAAAAAAGTTAAAATCTTCTATTCTGGTTAATAACCATGTTTGACTTATATAAAAAAATATTCTACAATTAGTACCTAAGAAACTTCTATTAAAGTCTAGTTTTTAGATAATGATGATATCTCTCATCAGAGAAATAATTTTTTCTGGAACGCTCAAATAACAAATATTGATTCTAGTCGAATTAATGAAACAGGAGAAGTCAATTTGTAATGATTATATAAAAATTTTTGACGAATTAAAAGGCAAATATTTAGTAAGTCAACTAGTTATATTGAGTACAAAACTTTATTATCAACTATGAAGCAAAAAATACGTAAATTTCAAAACCAACTAGGAATAATTTCAACAGAAAATAAGACAAGAATCGATAGTTTTGGTAATGATGTTGAAGGCTTTAGAATAGCTTATGAAGGGGCGGTTATTTGTGATCGCAGTCATTGGGGACTCCTAGAACTTACAGGAGATGATCGCTTACGTTTTCTTCATAATCAAACTACCAATAATATTAATAAATTAAAGCCAGGACTAGCGTGTGACACTGTTTTTGTCAATTCTACTGGTAGGATTATTGATTTAGTCACAGCTTACGTCACAAACGACTCAATCTTAATTTTAGTTTCCCCAAACCGTCGTCACTTCTTGATGGAGTGGGTGGACCAATACATCTTTCCCATGGATAAGGTAAAAATTACAGATATTTCCGAGAAAAATATTGTTTTTACCTTAATTGGCTCCCAATGTACTACATTTCTAAAAGAAGGGGGAATTGATGGTTTAGCCAAACTTCCACCAGAAAGTCATTTTTTGACGACTATGGGAGAAGCTTCCATGAGAATAGCTGTAGGAAGTGGATTAGCTATCCCAGGTTATACTTTAATTATGCCAATCAATCAAGCTAAAATTGTTTGGGAGCAATTAATACAATTAGGAGTTATTCCTATCGGTGATCGCGTATGGGAACAGTTGCGAATACGACAAGGAAGACCGGTTTGTGATCAAGAATTAACAGAAGATTATAATCCCCTAGAAGCAGGATTATGGCGAGCTATTTCCTTTGACAAAGGCTGTTATATTGGACAAGAAACCATTGCTCGTCTAAATACCTATAGAGGAGTCAAACAAAGACTATGGGGAGTTAAGTTAAGTCAAGAAATTATTCCAGGAACTCCAATTATTTTGGATGGAAAAAAAGTAGGAATTTTTACCAGTTGTACTGAAATTAATCAAAGTTTTTTAGGTTTAGCTTATATTAGCACCAAAGCAGGAGGAGTGGGATTAAACATTCAAATAGGACAAGCAGTAGGAGAGGTAGTAAAAGTGCCATTTTTAACACATAGTTATTATTAACTACCTGTTGTTTAAGAGACTTTTTATAAACAAACTAAGTAGGACATATTAGGTGAACTCTTGATTGTTTATTAGCTTAACTAAAATTTTTATCATGCCGTAACCCACAATATACATAGCCCTTTGTGTATTAGCAAAGCGTAACGCACTCTACAGTTCACCTAAAATTTATAGCTTTTCTAAAAAAAATAGGGTATCGTGATTAAAGTCAAGTTTTTCTCGTATACTTATCTGTCAAATACTTATCCTGAAAAACGGAGAGAGATTATTTTGCTCAGTAGAGATGAAATAACTCCTCTTTGAAGAAAAAATGATACGATGGTCTTAGTTAAGTATAGAAAATTGAAAACCTATATATCTTTTATAAGAAAGAAATAAAGAGGTAGTAGCGTGATTTTATTAAAATTTAGTTTCAAAGGTATTAAAATAAATAGAATAAGTTCAGTATAGATTGTTAAATCTTCATAGAAGATTTAACAAAAAAATATTTTCTAATACTAAGATTTTAGTAAAAAATCTTTCACATCATGAAACAGATAAATGACTGACCATACCGCAGAAAAAGTCTAAAATAAAAAACGAAAGAAAGACTTAAAAGTAAACAAAATATAAGCATTGCTACCATAACTCCTAGTAAATATTTTTTATTCAATGAACAAGAGATCCTTAGTTCCTAAGAGAAATCTAAGATAAAAGAAATTTAAAAAATATTTTCTAGTATTAGAAAATATTTTTTAAATAAAAGAGAAGAATAATTACAAGATAATAAGTAGATGGATCATAAAATTATAGCTTATTTCAAAAATCGAACTCTCCAAACAGTAGTAGAAGGGACTAATAAGAAAATTAAATTGATCAAAGTACAAGTTTATGGCTCAATTGACTTTAATAATTAAAGAAAAAAGTAGTTAGAAGATGGATACCAGTTTGGTTGAAAATTCAGTCAATAAGATTAGAATAACAAGAACAAAAGCAAAAATATTACGTTTAAATCTAAGAGAATAAAAAGTCTAAACAATTAGAGATTGAGTAGATTTTTTCTAAAATAGAACTATAAAAATAATTTATGGGAAGATTATTTAAGGAAGAAAAAGATCGTCTTTTTGCTTAAAAAAGAAAAAAATAGAAAATATTTTAAATAATTATGATGGCAAAGATAAAAAACTTATCATCATTAACTGATGACCCAAAACTTTAAAAAAAAGAATAGTTAAGTTTCATATAAAAAAAATAAGAAAACTGAAAAATCTTGCTAAGAATATATAGCAATAAAAAAGTAATAAATATGGCAATTATCCTTAACAATTAAGATATTACCATTAAGCATAGTCTAATCTCAATTAGTTGATATTCAACTAATTAAACTTTGGATTTAAAATTTATAAAAATTCCAAATCTATTGGCTTTTATTTTAATTAACTCTAATTTATCATTAATACATTCTGATATCATTTGTGTCATTTTTTTTTAAAAAACTATTTTTTAAAAAAATAAAAGCTAAATTCTTTACGGATTTTCTTATCTTCCAATTATCTGTAATGTCTAATTTTTTTTCTATTAAAATAGACTTTTTAATATTTTTATTATACAGCCTAAAGTCTTTTTTAAAAAAGTAGTTCTTTTTTTAAGAAAGTTGCAAATTATTATTGCGATTTGTATTTTTTTAAGAAAACCAGTGAAATTTTATACACCTAGTTTAATTTAGCTTTTAGTTCCTTGCTAAAATCGTTATTTACCTTTAAGTAAAACACATTTACTATGATTTTAATTTAACCTTAGTTTTGTTACTTTTTGCTTTTTATTTCAGAATTTTCTTAACTGTCTAATTAGATTAACTTGTTCCATTACATTATATAGAAACTATTTGCTACTATTTTAGCTTGTTCAATTATATTAATCGATAATATTATTATATAGTTTACTTTCAATGTCGGTGACATGGGTTTCTGACAGAGGTTTATCTTGGTTAATCATCCGATACTCTAGAACAGGTTTTGACCGACAACTAAAAGATTAAGGAAGGAACAATGCTGATGGTGCGATTCGCTGTATGTATCCCTTTAAAGTCACAGTTGACAGATACACTCTCGTAAATATATCTCTATACCAAATAAGTTAACTTGCTTATTCTTTAAGTACAGGAGTTTCTGAGAAAACATATGCTGTTCCTGTCTTTCAACTAGTTTCTATGTGTCCCCATTCTCCAATGTTTTCAGATAAGGAAGCAGCCAGGATTTTCCCAGCCACTCCTAATCAGTTAATTATTGTGGTTAATTGCAATGGAGAATATTCTATCTCACTAGAAGAGCGAGTTTATGTAATAAAATTGCTCTATATAGTCAATTTTATTCTTTTATTCGTTTAGAATTTCCTGAATTTTTCTATCTCCTAGAAAAGAAATTAGAGTGGGGACACCTCCATGCTGCTAAACCAACTTTTGTAGAACTTCCTTAACAAAAAATTTTAGTTTCTTCCTCTCTTGCATAAAAAAACTGTAACTGTTACTTCTATCTCGATTTTTTTCTATAAAATTTTATAAACGTCAAAGCCTGGCTTCAAGCAATTCCTGAAAAGTTAAGTTATTTGTCATGACAATAGACTTAAAATACCAGAGAAACCATGAGAAATAATGAAAAAAATGAAGTAAGTAAGACTATAAAAAGGACTTCGTTATCAACGGAGTTCATAGACTATTTACCCGAGTTTATAAAAGAGATATCTTTGTCATTCTAATTGAAGTTAGTACAGATTGCTCATGGTGAAACTACTACTTCATCGGGAGACCTTCTGCTTGAGTATGGATAGTTATTCAGACACATTTAAGCATCGAGACATTTTTAAATATCTCAATGCTTAAAATCAGGAAAAATCATCATGAAGATTCCCAAGATGTAAGATAAGATACTTCATTATTTAATTCAAAGTTATGGTATGTTCATAAACTGGAGTAGTTGTTAATAAATAGATAGTAAACTACCATACAATGTTCTTAATTTCGATTAAAACAGGGCTTATGTCAACTATTCGTGTCGCTGTTATCGGAACTGGTTTTGGTCAAGCTGTTCATATTCCAGGGTTGAAACACCATTCTCGCACCAAGGTAATTGCTATTTACAATCGTGACTTAGGAAAATCCAAAGCCATAGCAGATTTTCACCAGATTCCCTATGCTTTTGATGATTTTGAAAAACTCTTATCTCTAAGTGAAATTGATGCCGTTAGTCTTTCTACACCTCCGTTTCTTCACTACGAAATGAGTAAACGAATTTTGGAAGCAGGTAAACATCTACTTTTAGAAAAGCCTATGGCTATGTCAGCGCAAGAAGCAAGAGAACTCTATTATCTAGCGCAACAAAAAGAACTAGTTGTCACAACAGATTTTGAATTTCGTTATGTTCCTGCATGGCAACTTCTATCGAAATATTTACAACAAAATTATGTGGGACAAATTCGCCTAATTAAAATTGATTGGTTAGTGGCGAGTCGCGCAAACCCAAAACTTGCTTGGAATTGGTATTCCTGTCGGGAGCAAGGAGGAGGAGTTTTAGGGGCGATTGGCTCCCATTCTTTTGATTATATTCATTGGTTATTTGGACCTATTAAACGATTAACAGCTCGAATGATTTGTGCAATTAAAGAACGCCCTGATCCTAAAGACAATAATAAGTTAAAGTCCGTTAATACTGATGATACTTGTTTATTGATGTTAGAATTGGGCAATGGAGTCCCCTGTCAAGTATCTCTCAGTTCGGTAACTTATAATGGACGCGGACACTGGATAGAAGTGTATGGCGATCATGGTACTTTAGTCTTAGGAAGTGATAATCTGAAGGATTATGTTCATGGCTTCCATTTACAAGCTGCTTTCACAGGTCAATCCCTCACAGAAGTTAAAATCCCTAAATGGTTAGCATTCCCTGAACTCTTTATCGATGGACGATTAGCCCCATTTATTCGAGTCGTTGATCGTTGGGTAGAAAGTATTGATCAAGGAAAGTCTTTAACTCCTTCTCTATATGAAGGAGTTTATTCTCAATTAATAATGGATTTAGCCTATGAAGCAAGTGATAAGAATTGCTGGGTGGATGTTCCAAATCTAGAACAATATATGGACCTTGTGAACCTAGAATGATCAATCAGTAGCTAATAACTTCCAAAACTATCATTTTTACTTTATTTTGTAAGTTCAAAAACTTTACTTTTATAAAAGTAAAATTTTTGACATCCTGGGAATCTTATAAGGCAAAACTTTCAGCTGTTATTTATTATTATTGTTTTTACAGCTAATCTGAAAGAGCCATGGTTGATTTGTTCTAGAATTAGAACAACAGATTATTACTATTTCAACAGTTAATGATTTATGTATCATACAAGTCAAAATAATTAATTAGAAAATAAACTTATAAAAAATAAAAAATAATAGCAGAGATAAACAGGATAAATACTAAATTTAAATAAACTTAAACAGAAGCATATCAACTACTACAAAAGTCAAAAGTAATAGCTTATTAATAATGTGGAAAATTTATGACTATATGGTAATTTATCAAATCCAAGTTTTTAGTGATAATCTTAGGAATTATTGGAACCATTAATAACTCCTTATCTATACACGATAATAAATCTTAAGTGAATATAGAGCGATCTTCTATTGTAAGGACGTGAGTTCGACTGAGAAGAGGTGTAGTTATAATTTTTGTGATCGCTTATCATAGGTCAGGATATCGAACCTTTAGGTAATTTTATATATTGCAGCTTTTTTTCCTTCTTGTAAAAAAGCATTTTCTCAAAAAGTCAGCCATCATCATTGTATAGAGCTTATGCCCTGGACAATAATTTTAATATGCTGTTTTTTACAGACTTGAAAAGTATAAATTTAAAAAATTAGTTTCATCCATTCTAATCTGAAGAGTACACAAATTTTTTGAAGGTTTATTTGAATACACCCAAAATTATATAAGATAGTATTACAAATTTAAAACGCATTAAATTATAAACTTTACTCTAGTAAATATTTACTTTTAAGTTACCTCTAGGCAACACCGATGACTGTAAACTATTTCCTAAGTTAATACAAGATTTGATTAGTAAATTCTTAGGAAGCTGAGTATATTCTTCTCAAAGAGTCTGGATATTTTTTTCAGAAACCTTCAAAAAACCATATTAACAAGAACTTCAAGTAATTCCCCGTAATCGAAAGAATATGAAATAAAAAAGAATATGAAATAAAAGTTAATGAAAATGATTAATAAAATTGTACTATACAGGCGTTCTTTGATTGCAATAGTCAAGTATCAACTTGACGATATATTTAAGATTTAACATTCGATAAATTAGAGTATTTAAAACTGTTAAATTAACATTTTTTCTAGGCTAATTGCTTATCTATATTTCCCCAAAAAATAGTTTTTTTTAAAAAAAACTATAACAACCTCGTATTATGCCATGTTTAAACAATAATTTAAGTTTCGATTGTTAGCAATTAATATCTTAGATAATCGTTAATTTTGTCCTGTATTAATTTAGATATTGACAATGATAATAGCGGTTTTAAACGCATCTAACTCACGTAGTAATAGACTAAAGACTGATTCTATAAAAATAGATTTTACATTTCTTGACTAAATTAACAGATCGCATAGACAACCTTTATTTGTATAATTTAACTCTTCCCAGAGTTTTAGTTTTACTTTAAATAGACCACTTGTATGCACCGAGTAGTTACCAAGAATAATTACAACATTTCTCCTTTTCTATTTTTAAGATTTTTCTACTTTATCTGTCTCTTTATATAACGGTTTACTACCTTTATAATCTCTTGTTTTGCAGAACATACAATAATCATCACCTTCATTTTTACTACTTTCTATTTTTGGCTTTTTAAAATAAAATCAACTTATTTTTATAGTAATCATTTTTATTTTGATTTATTGTTTAAAGACAAATAGTTATTGAACATGATAAGTTATTTGATCTCTTTCTAATATCTCTTTAAGAGATTTTATCTCTTTAAAGAATCCCGCTATCCTTTTCTTCTTTAAATAATTTATCTAGAAATTGTTCTTTAATTGTATTTTCTAATAGTTCCACCCAATCTATAATCTCTTTAACTTTCTTAGCCTCTTGCCTTTCTAATTATGTTATCCAGACTCTCGGACAGTCCACTGTCTAGCAATCACTTTTTTTATAGTACCTTTCTATTTAACACTTATCTAAGCTGACTCACCTGGTTTAGTATAATTGATATCTTAGAATTGCTATGCTCGAAACATGAAGCCTATGTCTGAATTATACGGCTTTCAAATTAGTTTTTTCTTTGTTGTCTAATGAATTCTAAAAGTAATTTTTTTTCAGCCCTAGCGATTGCTTGATAAGTTCGTTCTACCGCTTCAGTTTCCACAGAAATGTTGGTAATTCCCCACCGGACTAAATCCTCGATAAGATCAGGATATTGACTAGCTACTTGGCCACATAAACTGCACGAAATTCCTAACTGATGAGACTTGTCGATGAACTGTTTCAGAACTTTTTTTAAAACAGTGGGACAAGGTCGGGAAATATCACTGAAATCAGAGTTATCTCGTTCAACTCCGAACAGTAATGGAACCAAATCATTTGTTCCAATTGCGATTCCCTGAACCCCGGTATTAACGTATTCCTCCAATTCAAAAAGAACCGAGGGGACTTCTGCCATAATCCACAACTCAAAAGTTTTAGATTCCATTAACCCTAC
Source organism: cyanobacterium endosymbiont of Rhopalodia gibberula (assembly GCF_003574135.1). Lineage (GTDB taxonomy): Bacteria > Cyanobacteriota > Cyanobacteriia > Cyanobacteriales > Microcystaceae > Rippkaea. Next base: position 1,597,673 of record NZ_AP018341.1, read on the forward strand.
CTGTTCCACTCGATAACGACAAAAGCGAAATTCCGCTACACTGCGAACAAAAGGTAGAATTAAATGGAGATTATGGAATCCTTGTGCTTGAACTTGAGCTAATGCCATCAATTCCCAATCAAAAAGAGTTGAATTTAGTAAATAGCCAGCTGTTCCCCGACAGTCACCTCGAATTTTAGTATTGATTTCTTGGCATAATTGACCATTAAAAGACCGATAAAACACAGGACGGGGAGCAAAATGAGTCGTAAACTCGCAAAGACATTCGCAAATTTGTTGAACAATCTGTGTGGGTTCGGATTCATTAAGCCATTGTTCTAGGGACTTAGGAGAACATAAATTTAATAGCATCAATTCTGATCGCACCAATCCAATACCATCAATGGGTAAATCTATGGACTTGACCAAAGAACTTGGTTGACTAAGATTGACCATTAATTGGGTAGCAATAGGATAAGACAAATTTGAATATATCTCCTGAGAACTTAAGGAAAAAGCGGGGGAAATATCATTTTGGGATAGTGTATGACGATAAATTGTTCCATTTTTGCCATCTAGAATTACAGAATCACCAGTTTTAAGTAATTCTGTTGCCCTCAATACCCCAACCACCGCAGGGAGATTTAATTCTCTGGCTAAAATAGCCGCATGACTGGTTATTCCTCCCTGTTCAGTGATTATTCCTACCGCCTGTTTTAACAAAGGTAATTGAGAGGGGTGAATCTCTTTAGTGACAATGACACTGTTCTGAGAAGATAGGGGAAAGGGGGCAATTTCCCCAGTTATTATTTGGATTAATCCTTGGGTACGACCGGGGGCTGCCCCAATCCCTCTCAGGAGGGGTCGATTGTCCACAATTATTGGTTGTTTTCGAAAAGACAATGAATTAACTTGAGAACTTGAGACACTAGGGATGATATCAGTGATAGCTAAAGTTGGAAGTTGGGAATACTCAGATTCGAGCCATGTCCATTCTAAAGAGCTCCAAGATGGCTCATCTTGACTAAGCTTCTCGAGCAATGGATAGATTTGACTCAGGATGGATTCATCGAGACAGTATTGCTCTTGTTGAGAAGAATTCAACACATAAGCTCCTAGAGGGCTTTCAATATAGTTAACATCGTGGGACACGTTTTTATTTTTAAGTCGATAAGCACGAGTTTTGTTCCCTAATTCTCTATCAATGATTAGGCTGGTGGTGCGATCAAAGACAAAGCGATCAGGCAAGACTTCCCCTCGCCATAGACTTTGAGGTAAGCCCCAAGTAGCTTGTATTTCAAAAGTTTTGGGAGAAACGGTAACGATGCTTGAGACGATCACATTGGTTAACGGTTGAACCAAAACTCCTAGATTTAACTTTTCAATGGAAATGTCCATTCGTTGTCCATAAAATAAGCTTTGCGCGCTCAACAATTGACACCAAATTTGCTTAATGGCTAATTCTAAATCTAGAGGCAACTTTTCACAGACTTGAGGCACTATTAAGTTAGCAAACTCTTGTTTAATGCCCAAAGAAGTTCCTAGGGAACCCTGTACTATTAAGGAGGTGCTAGGCAACTGCTCAATGGCTTGTGAAATAATCTTTCTCCATTGGTCAGGAAAGTCGGTCTGGACAATAGCTTGACGACTCTGTTGTGCTGCTAACTGCAGGGTTTTAAAGTTATCTACATCAAAATGCAGAGAGGATGTGGGAAAATCTGCTAATAAAGAAGTGGAATTGTCTAACCTTTCCAAGAATTCTCCCCAAGTTTCTGAGCCAATAACAAATCCAGGAAAAACTGGATAGCCTTTTTTTTTGAGTTGGCTTAGCATCCAGGCTTTTTCCCCAACCCAAAGGCGATCAGCCGATTCAATCTGAGATAGCCAGTAGAGAGTTATCACTGTCGGGATAATGACTGAACCATGATCACTAGAGTACACATATCTTAATCTAAGTTTGTCACTTAACTCGTCTCAGGGAGATTTTCCATAGTCAAATCTCTTAACAGTCAAGAGCATTTATGCAACAACCAGTCCACTTCTTCAACTAGAAGAACCTATTATTGATTCTTTTTAGTCTTTAGACAGGCTTCAACTCATTAAAGTTGGCTCACTAAATTAATTCTAACATCATATTTTTGAGGGATTTTTTATAGTGAGAGCTAATCAATATTTATTGGGTTAATTAAAATCAATAATTGTTTGTAACAATTATTGGTGATACCTCTAAACGATTATCTCGGTTAACTCGTCAATATCAAAGACTAATCACTGATTCGATTTTTAACGAGTATTACTGATGATCATAATCATTCTTCTTTTCTCTGGTCTAGCTATGAGCCAATTTGTGACACCCAGTTTTTCAGGAAATGCTCTAGAGAGCTACTAAACTTCTTGGATAGTGAAGTTCTCCTATTTAAGAGTCTTCATTCTAACTAAACAGACAAATATCGGACTAAGAGGGAGGAATATTCCATATAGTAAAAAAAGCTAAACTAGATTGAAAGTATTCATGGTTCAATGATAACTAAAATTTGAGGGGTAGAGGTTACGATAGAGGAGCAGAGTATTAATACTAGTTAAAAAACTATGATGGCAAACTAGATGTTCTCTTTATAAACTAATCAATTAAAATCGCACCCTACAACTCCTACTTTAGAAGTCATAAAAAGGTATAGTGTAACCCATTATGGCTCTTCCATAGCTAGTCTAGAAGAGCCTAAAAGACTAAACAGCAGTCATTGTTTCTGACTCTTTAGCTGCCATCATTTTCATTAGATCTAATATTCGAGAAGAATAACCCCATTCATTGTCATACCAAGATACAATCTTAAAGAAATTGGAGTTAAGTTCAATTCCTGCTTTCGCATCAAAAATACTTGAATGATGATCACCATTAAAGTCCATGGATACTACATCCTCGTCAGTATAGTTCAAAATACCTTTTAAGGAACCTTCAGCAGCAGCTTTCATTGCTGCACAGATGTCTTTATAACTTGTAGATTGAGTGGTCTTAAAAGTTAGATCAACCACAGAAACGTCAGGGATGGGGACTCGTAACGCCATCCCTGTCAATTTTCCTTTTAACTCTGGAATAACTAAGGCAACAGCTTTAGCTGCACCAGTAGAAGTTGGAATAATATTTTGTCCTGCTCCTCGTCCTTCCCGAAAAGCTTTTTTCCCAGGACCATCTACGGTGGGCTGAGTGGCAGTCATAGCATGTACTGTAGTCATTAATCCTTCAGCTAAACCGAAATTATCGTTAATCACTTTAGCAATGGGAGCTAAACAATTGGTGGTACAACTGGCATTAGATACCACATGATCTTTAGTGAAGTCATATTCGCTATCATTGACTCCCATCACGATTGTCCGAACTTTTTCGGGATCTTTAGTGGGGGCAGAAATTACTACTCGTTTGGCTCCCGCTTTGAGGTGTTTACTGGCTGCATCATAAGTGGTGAACAATCCCGTAGATTCCAGTACATAGTCGATACTTTTTTCTCCCCAAGGCAATTGTTCTGGATCTTTGACAGAAAAACAAGGAATAAATTTATTGTTGACAACAATACCATCTTCTTTAGCTTCCACTGTCCCATTAAAGCGCCCATGAGTAGAGTCATATTTAAGTAGATAAGCAATATTAGACGGAGGAATTAAGTCATTAATGCCGAGAAATTCAAAGTCAGGGTTATGGACACCAGCCCGAAAGACTAATCTCCCAATTCGGCCAAAACCGTTAATACCAACTTTGACAGTTGCCATAAATTAAACTCCTAAAATTAAATGTACAATCTTTATCTTGAAAGCAGTCAAAAAAGACTATTTATTCTTACAGTACTGTATCTGCCGCAACTTAACATCTTAAGTGAAGACTAACTATCAATAGTTTATGAGTTTTTAGCTGATTTTTATAGATTTAATAAATTATTTCAGATTTTTAACTCTTTTATCATTCTGATTTAATCTCATAATTTTAAAAAACTCTAGTTAATTACATTGTTTGTTTTAAGTCGCTAAACTTTCTAAATCAGTAAACAGTCATAGCTCTTACAGACCAATAATTATAGATTAGTAGCTAACAACCTCCCAAACTCTCATTCTAATGAGATTCTGTAACTACAAAAACTTAATCTTTATAAGCACTAAGTTCTGATAGTTTTAGAAACTTTTAAAAACAATATTTTTAATTTCTCATCAGAATCTTGTTACAATAATTAAGCTACAGAAATTATAGTTGCCATTTCATTATAGTTATTTTGTTCTTTTGCAAAAGAATAAATTTTAAAAAATGACTATACTAAACAGTAACTTATTTAAAACGACTAACTCAAAATTCAATTTTGAAACGATAACCCATGACAGCTACACCGGAAAGACTAATCTTAGAACAAACCCCTCTTTCTAGCAGCGAGTTGCGAAAAATTCATGCTTATTGGCGAGCTTGTAACTATCTTGCTGTTGGGATGATTTACCTACAAGATAATCCTTTACTTAGAGAACCTTTAAAGGAAGAACATATTAAAAACCGCTTGTTAGGACATTGGGGATCAAGTCCTGGTTTGAGCTTTGTTTATATCCACCTGAATCGCCTGATTAAAAAATACGATTTAGACGTGATCTATATGGCAGGTCCTGGTCACGGCGCGCCCGGAATACTCGGTCCAGTTTATCTTGAAGGGACCTATTCTGAGACTTATCCTGATAAAAGCCAAGATGAGGAGGGAATGAAAAAGTTTTTCAAGCAGTTTTCCTTCCCTGGAGGAATCGGTAGCCATTGTACTCCAGAAATTCCTGGATCAATTCATGAAGGGGGAGAATTGGGCTATTGTCTTTCCCACGCTTACGGTGCAGCCTTAGATAATCCCAACCTTATCGTTGCTGCCGTGGTAGGAGATGGAGAAGCAGAAACTGGACCATTAGCCACTTCTTGGCATTCTAATAAATTCCTCAACCCCATCCGCGATGGTGCTGTGTTACCTATTCTGCACCTCAACGGCTATAAAATTGCCAATCCGACAATTTTAGCTCGTATTAGTCATGAAGAACTAGAATGTCTTTTCAAGGGGTATGGTTATAAACCTTACTTTGTCGAAGGGTCTGATCCTGAAGTAATGCACCAGAAAATGGCCGCTACTCTGGAAACAGCGATCAAAGAAATTAAACGAATTCAACAAGAAGCGTATAGTAGTGGGACAGCTATACGTCCCATGTGGCCAATGATTGTGTTACGTTCTCCAAAAGGATGGACTGGTCCTAAAGAAGTGGATGGCAAAAAGACAGAAAATTTTTGGCGATCACATCAAGTTCCCTTATCAGGAATTCACAATAATGCTGCTCACTTAAAAGTTCTTGAAGACTGGATGAAAAGTTACAAGCCCGAAGAACTTTTTGATAAAAATGGTACATTAATTCCCGAATTACAGGAACTTGCTCCCATCGGCTACCGCCGTATCAGTGCTAACCCTCACGCCAATGGCGGGTTACTCCGTAGAGATCTTAAAATGCCTGACTTCCGTAACTATAAGATTGAAATAACTAAGCCTGGAACAATAGAGGGGGAAAATACTTTCTTGTTTGGAAACTTTCTACGGGATATCATGGCTGAAAATATGATTAACTTCCGTGTTTTTGGTCCTGATGAGACTGCATCTAATCGTCTAAGCAATATTTACCAAGCAAGTAAAAAAGTCTGGATGGCTGATATTCTCCCTGAGGATGCCGACGGCACTGAAATTACCACTGATGGACGGGTCATGGAAATACTAAGCGAACATACCTTACAAGGATGGTTAGAAGGCTATTTATTAACAGGTCGTCACGGATTTTTTCACACCTATGAGGCATTTGCTCACGTGGTTGACTCAATGTTTAACCAACATGCTAAATGGCTTGATATCTGCAAAAATAAAGTCTCTTGGCGGGCATCGATTTCTTCCCTAAATATTATGTTGTCTTCCACTGTTTGGCGACAAGATCATAATGGGTTTAGTCACCAAGATCCAGGGTATGTTGATCTTGTTACTAACAAGAGTGCAGACGTAGTTCGTGTGTATTTTCCTCCCGACGCTAACTGTCTACTGTCTGTTGGAGATCATTGTTTTCGAAGTAAGAACTACGTTAACGTCATCGTTTCCGATAAACAAAAACACCTCCAATATCTAAGTATAGAGAAGGCTGTTGAACATTGTTCCAAGGGCATTGGTATTTGGGATTGGGCTAGTAACGATGATTGTGGCACAGAACTTGATATCCCTGATGTGGTTATGGCCTGTTGTGGTGACATTGCCACTAAAGAAACTCTAGCCGCTACTGCTATTTTACGAGAAGAATTTCCTAAGTTGAAAGTGCGGTTTATTAATGTAGTTGACTTGTTTAAATTACAACCGGAACGAGAACATCCTCATGGACTGTCAGATTGGGATTTTGACAATTTATTTACGAAAGATAAGCCTATTATTTTTAACTTTCACGGCTACCCTTGGTTAATTCATAAGTTAACCTATCGTCGCACCAATCATGCTAACCTTCATGTTCGTGGTTATAAAGAAAAGGGTAATATTAATACTCCCCTTGAATTAGCGATGAATAATCAAGTTGATCGCTTTAATTTAGTGATTGATGTCATTCACCGTGTTCCTAAATTAGGGTCGGCTGCTGCTTATGTTCAAGAACGTATGAAGAATGCTATCCTAGAACATAGGGCTTATGCCCACGAAAATGGTATCGACAAACCAGAAGTAATTGAATGGAAATGGCCTTACTAATATTGGATAACAATAAATAGGGATAATTTTTTAGCGTAACATAATCATTATGTACTCCTATAAGCTTAATCTGTTTTTTCTTAAAAAAAGGTTAAATGACTAACATGCAATTTTTGTTGACGTGGCTTATTACAGCAATCTCACTATTAGTTACGGCTTATGTTATTCCAGGGATTTTTATTAAATCTCTTGTTGCTGCTGCCTTTGCTGCTATTGTGATGGGAGTAGTTAATGCTATTGTTCGACCTATTCTGATTTTGTTTACACTTCCTTTAACTTTTTTAAGTTTAGGTTCATTCTTATTTGTAGTTAATGCTATTGCTTTTTCTTTGGTGAGTTATTTTACCCCAGGGTTTAGCATTAATACCTTTTGGGATGCCTTATTTGGTTCAATTATTTTATCTCTAGTTTCTGGATTTTTTGGTCAATTATTAGAGACTAAAGAATAATAGAGAGTAACTTTTGTGTTTATGCTCTTGTCATCATTTGACTTTAGATAACATCAGAGTTATTTTCTGAGAGCCACAAGGCAAAAAAACGTTATCATCGAATTTATTTGACTTTCCTAGTCAACTACTTAGTATTTTTTATTTTTAAAAAAAAATTATTTTCATTCAAAAACTCTGATTCATCTGTTGATGATTCTCTGTGATCTTTCCATTTCTTTTTTTAGTTAAAATTTCATAAGTGATATTACAGGGATTGCATTCATAAGTTTTAGAACTAATAGTTTTACGACCAATATCTAGGATAGAATTTAAAAACCTACTGTTGGGAGTATAGATAAATACAATTTTCACTAATCGCTCTTCAGATAAAGATAAATAATTTGGGAGTTTGGGTCAAGAATATCTTCAATTTAAGTCTTTATGACAGCTATTGACGAGGAACAACTTAAATATTCATTAGGGAAAACCTATTGTTTTTACCTTTGTTTCCATAAACTATTGACGGTGACTATAGTTAAAGTCAGTACAGTAATGGGAATAACAACAAAGAGCATAATATTACTGAATATCTGTAGGCTATCGTGTTCCGTCGAACGTAGAATTAAATAAGTTGTGTAGGCAATATAATAACTAACAAACAGTAACCCTTCCCAACGGTCGATCACATTTCCTGTAAGGAAAATAGGTAAACACGAAATGGTGATCGCAATCATCACTGGTAGATCAAATCCAATTGCAGCACTAGAAACAGGGATGCCTTGAGGAGAAACCATAGCCCCTATCCCTAATACAGCCAAAATATTAAATATGTTGCTTCCAATCACATTACCAACCGCAATATCTCGTTCTCCCTTCAAAGTAGCCATAACGGAGGTAGCTAATTCTGGTAATGACGTTCCCACTGCAACAATCGTCAAACCGATAACTAATTCACTAACCCCAATAGTGAGGGCAATGCTAGTAGAACTTTCCACCAACCAACGAGAGCCTAAAATTAATAGCCCCGTTCCCCCTAACATTAACCCCAAATTCTTCACCCATTGAAAAACTGAAACATCTCCTAAAACGGTGTATTTTTCATATTCTTTTTCTTCAGAAGGTTGTTTTGACCCTTGACAAATGAGAAAAATAGTATAAATAATTCCACCGATTACTAAAATTGCTCCATCTGAGCGGTTAATCAAGCCGTCAGATCCAAACAATAAAGTTAGGAATGAAATCCCAATCATGATGGGAACCTCAAGTTTAATTAACTGTTGCGCCACTATTAGAGGCATTGCTAAGGCAGATAAACCTAAAATAACTAAGACATTAAAAATATTACTACCAACCACATTCCCTAACGCAATATCGGCCTGTCCAGCAAAACTTGATTGAATAGCCACAGCCATTTCGGGTGAACTTGTCCCATAAGCAACAATAGTTAACCCAATGACCAACGGAGAAATCCCCAAACTAGCTGCTAGGAAAGACGCACCGTTGACTAATCCTTCTGCACCAACGACTAATAATACTAATCCAGCTAAGAGTTTACCTAGCACGAAAAAATCCATACGTTGCACTCTCTTGACGTAAGGGGAGTAAATGGTCTTGATTGATCCGTTGAAGTTCTTTAAGGGAGTTGAGATGATTGATTTGATTAGTTGACTGTCCAAGTTTATTAATCGATCATCAAAATATCAACCTTATTTTTGACAAATCAACAGTTTGGTAATGTATCTGACCATATCACATCCCTTGTGCACTGTGCACTGCGCACTATGGCGGGATTGATCAGACCAGCCATATTATGAGTATTTATGTGTTGTCTTGCTCTTTTAAAGAGTTTAGCAGTTAGTTTTGACTGTTACATATTAACGTTTTTCATCAGTCACAACCTCATGAATTTTCTGAGAAACTAAAACCCGAGTGAAATTAGGAACCTTTTCATGGCAATGGGGACAATACCAGTAGATTTGGTGATGATTGATATGCCGTAGAATCTGACTAGAACAAATAGGACAATTATTCATTTTCTTACTGAAAATATTGTTTTGTCAAACAATATTCATTTACTTTTAAAATAACACTTTTATAGTTTTAAAAAACAAAAGTACATAAAAGTCAAAAAATGAAAGTGGTTAGTAATAAAACTAAACTCATGATAGTTAACATAAAAATTACTATGTCACTTTTCCAAAGATATATTATTTCCTTCTAGAAGAATTAGTATTTTTTTGATACAAGTTTATACTGATTTTCGCATCAATAGTAAAAATATACAAACTTCCAACTCTTAGAGAGCCTTAGAGGACTATCTATTCAACCAAAAACTGCTATTAGTTTTTTTTTAGTTTTTAAATACTTAATAATCATGTCTATTCTAGACTATCTGTGACAACATTATAATCAATAAAAGTTGGAAGTTTTATTTTACGTATTTACTCAATCTAAAAAACTCAATTTTGGTAAAAACCAAGTTTATGTAATAAAAAAATACAATTATAATAAAAGTTATAAAAAAGACTGACTGTTAGTCTATTATGCTGAGTACAAAAAAAGTTACAATTATTAATTGATACAACTAAAAAAATCAGAGAAAAACAATACAAAACTTGAGATAATGAGAAAACTCTATGTTCTTAATTATATGTATTTTTAAACACATAGAGATTTATCTGAATAAATAAAACTTCGAATACAATGAAAGTAGTCTTCAATACAAAACTATGACTTTATCAAAAGATAATACAATCCCTTCTTTAGCTAAAGACATAGGGGAATTGATAACAAAATTGTCAGAACATCAACATGGCACCTTAGTCAACAGGGCATTATCTGTCTTGTTAAGAATTGCGGGAGAAGAGATGGACCGCCTCGACTGGAAAATTTTAACTGCTGCCCTAGAAGACTTAGAACAAGGGATTCAGACTTTTTATCCTTATCGTCACATACGTAAAGTTACCATCTTTGGCTCGTCTCGTCTGTCTTCCCAAAGTTCAGAGTATCGTTTAGCAGTTGAATTTGCCCGTCGTATAACTCAGTTTGGGTTTATGGTTCTCACAGGCGGAGGAGGAGGGATAATGCAAGCAGGAAATGAAGGAGCAGGACCAGAGCATTCTTTTGGACTTAATATTCAATTACCATTTGAACAAAGTGCCAACCCTTTTATTGCTAATGATTCCAAATTGATTAATTTTAAATATTTTTTTACCAGAAAACTCTTTTTTCTGAGAGAAAGTGATGCAGTAGCTCTATTTGCAGGAGGGTTTGGCACCCAGGATGAAGCTTTTGAAACCTTAACTCTTTCTCAAACAGGAAAATATGGACCTTGTCCTTTGGTATTAATTGATGAACCTGGAGGCGATTATTGGAAAACTTGGAATGAGCATAACCAGAAGAATTTGTTACAACGGGGATTAATTAGTACAGAAGATTTTAATCTCTATACTATTACAGACAATTTAGCCCATGCCTGTAACGTTATCCATAATTTCTATTGTGTGTATCATTCAAGTCGCTATGTGGGAGATTTATTTGTGATGCGTCTTAATTCAGAATTATCTGATGAACAAGTAGACCAGCTCAATGAGGATTATTCAGATATTCTTGTCAAAGAAACAATTTATAAAAGTGCTGCTTTACCTAGTGAAAAAGGAGATGAAACAGAAAGCTTACCCCGTTTAGTGTTTTATTTTGACCAGCGCAACCTTGGTCGCTTATATCAAATGATTAATCAGATCAACCAATATAGTCCTTGTTTATCGCTAGAACCTCACCCTCAATGGAAGTAGGCAATTGTGAGAACTATGAGAAAATAACAAGGGGAAAAATATTTAACTGCTGACTTGGTAGAGTTCAAAAGCTGTTGATCCGTGCAATTGTACTTGATTGACTTTGGTATTGACACTTTATTCCTCCGATGTCTCAACTACTAACTTAAATAATGAACAGTTTATTAGGGTTTCAGTTTCAATCTCCGGGTCCAATTGTCTTTGAAGTTGGTTTTTTTGCTATTCGTTGGTATGGCTTATTGATCTCCTCTTCGGTCTTAATTGGTGTTGCTTTATCCCAATGGCTAGCCACAAAACGTCAGGTTGATCCCAATTTAATAGCTGATCTAGTGATTTGGTTAGTCATTTGTGCTATTCCCTGCGCTCGACTTTATTATGTTATCTTCGAATGGCAACAATACGCTCAAAATCCAGAGGATATCATTGCTATTTGGAAAGGGGGAATTGCCATTCATGGAGCTATTATCGGAGGAACTTTAGCAGCTATTATTTTTGCTCATTTAAATAAAGTTTCTGTCTGGCAGTTAGCAGATTTAATTGTACCATCTTTAACCTTAGGGCAAGCCATTGGACGATGGGGAAATTTCTTTAATTCAGAAGCTTTTGGTTCTCCGACTAATTTACCCTGGAAACTATATATTCCTGTAAATCATCGTCCCTTAACCTATATTAATCAGGAATATTTTCATCCAACTTTTTTATATGAATCTATTTGGAATCTGTTAGTATTTTTTCTGTTACTAAGTCTATTTTTTGTTGGATTAAAACATAGGGATAAAATCAAAGTAGGTACATTATCTTTAGTCTATTTAATAGCCTACAGTTTCGGAAGATTTTGGATAGAAGAATTGAGAACAGATAGCCTAATGTTAGGCTCTTTAAAAATTGCTCAAGTAATTAGTTTAGTAATGATAGGGTTGGGGATTTCGGGTTTGATATGGCTCTATAAGGCGAAGCGAGCACTACCAGATGTTTATCATTAATAAACACATATTTTTTTTATTTAAACAGTTTGTTAAACAGAAAATAAGTTTTTGAAATCATAATTATAGTAATAGATATCAAACTCTCTACTGAATAGACTTGTCTCATGCTGCAATTTTGGAAAAAATTAAAATATGATTATAACCTAACTTGAAATATCTTTTAACCATTATGTTATAGGAAATTTTGATTAGATAGCTAATGATAACTGTAGTGGCTAGATTAGCTAATTAGTTGTTGAGTTAATTGATTGATCTTATTGTTAATTTCTATAATTTTACTGAAAATATCTATAGAGTATAGCTTTATTTTTTATGCAACTAACATTTTTTGTTTTTTCACTTTAATCTATCTAAATAAAAACTGCTGTTACTACCATGACTTTCAGTAAAATGACAACTTAATGATAAATCCGAAACTCTTTAAAATTTATTTGAATTAAATCGTGTTTTATTTATCTATTAATCTTAATTAATCAAGAAGGGATAGTAACAATATAATTATCTTAATAATTAGAGGATGTTTACTTTAGATTAAACAAAGAAAACGACGGTTTGAGTTGCTGTAAGCTACTGTTATTTAACAGAGAATTGATTTTAATCGTAGTTAACCGATCTTCTCACCAGGAATTAACTAACTCAACTATAACACTGAGGATATGACTATAGTAAAAGACATAAATCTAAATTTTTTTCCCTGTTTTAGATAAATGTAAAATGCCAATAACAAAATAGTTAAGTAAGTGAACTTAAATAAATGCAAAATAAAAAACAGCTAATAAAGAGTAATTACTATATGTAAGTGTTTCTAGAAAATTTAGCTAACAGAACCAGAAAAGAAAGAACTATATCGACAGCTATATAGATGGATGAGTTAATATTGTTTTTTTTTAAACTGATTTCTATTTATTGATATTATCAAGAATAAAATTGATCTATGATTGAGATTATAGTTTAGATTTTTATTGAATATATTTACTAAGTTTAGCTTGTTGTTTAATCAGTAAAAAAAGGAAAAGTTTTTCCTGTTTTTCGATATTTTTCTGACTCAATACGTAGATAAATATTTGTTTTTAGCTATTGGTTGTGCCTCTAATGGTTAAAAAAAATATTTATTGATAGTAAAACGTTGAATGGCTCAACATATTTTAGTCAATTAATAAATTAAGATAATAAATTAATTATTATCTTGATTATTTTTTAGTTGGTATTAGTTACATGATTTCTTCTCAATTCATTAATAGTTAACTAAAATTGTTTTTCGTAGCGCACTCTAAATTCATTAAGGACATAATCATAGGAGAATTTAATAAACCCTTTATCTTCCACTTCATAAATAGTTTCTAAGAATGGGACAACTCTAAAATCCGTACTTCTAATTGTTTCACTGATGGTACTCTCCATATCATAAATAAGGGTTTGAAATACCATTGATAATGCTAATTGGACAATGCCAAATTGAATTAACTGCTCAGTACTTTGTCTTTGTAAAGACTCAGCTAAAACAAATAGTTGTTTTCCTAATAAGCGGACAATTTGTCCTTGACTTTGCGGAGGACTGCTAGTTAAATTAATCACTGGATTACTTAGAAGTTGTTCATCTAAGTTTTCTTGACTTTGCTCAGCCAGAAGAGTTAAACAGTTTTCTAAAAGGGTCAATTCTTCCTCAGACCAGGTGGTTTCAATACGGATTGGTTGTAAAAAATTTTTAATCAAGCACGACTCGGATTTGTCTCTATCAAAACTGGGGATTAATTGAGTTAAAGATCCCTTAAGAGCCAAGTTTATATCAATCCTTTGTACTTTATTTAAACTATCATCAGGAATTTCAGTAGTATCAGCCGCACGGAAATCTTTTGAGGTTTCAGGAACTTCTGAAACAATTGTCCGCAGTTGTAGATCAAGATCGGGATTTAATAATCCTTTGTCTGGATAAAAAATAATTCGATTAAGGTTCCGACGTTCAAGAAAAAAGCGGGTTTCAAGAAAATTAATAAGTCCTCGATTAAGGGTAATATTTCCTTGAGGCTTCAGACTAGTTAAATTATTTAAAGAGCCATTAACTATTAAATCTCCCCCAAATTGAAACTGGAATAGAGGCAGAGTTTGTACTGATAAATTTTGAATAATTACTCTAAAATCCCGTAATTCAGGGATAAAAGGAATATTTTCTTGAGAGAAAAACACTTGACGACGAGTTTTTGATGGTTGAGTTAAGGCAACGTTAGGTAACCTTGTGGCAATTTCCGGTGTTTCTGGGATAAAGACTTGTCCATCAGCTAAACGAACCACACCGCTAACATAAGGTTTAAGGGCATTTCCAGTAACAAAAATGCTTCCTTCTATTCCTCCACTATATAATCCTTCTAAATCAATAGTTCCTTTTTCAATAGCAACAGTGAGGGGGTTCTCAACTTGAGGTTGGGACTCAAATAAGGGTAATACTCCGGCAATGATCAGGTTACTTTGGGCAAAGGTTCCTTGCAGTTGGGAAATTTTTATGGCTTGATCATCGAGGTTAATTTCTCCGCTAATAGTTAAAGGTTCAGGCAAAGCGGCACTTTGGAAAATAGCTTCACTTAGGAGTATTTTTCCTTGGGCGTTTAAATCATTAACTGTCATTCCATTAAAAAGATTAATGCGTCCTTGAACTTGGGCGTTAACTTGTCCCTCTCCGCCAATTAAGATTACTTGTTCTCCAGTCAAAACGCTTACTAACTCTAGTGCGTCTGTGCCTAGTTTTGCCTCAATGTTGAATACATCATTATTGGGGGTAATGGGAAAAGGAATATTAACTGCTAAGTACACAAAGGATGTATCGGTAGTAGCGAGTCGAAACCGACTATCTTGATAGCTAAATCGCCCTTGTAGGTTTTTTCCAAGTGATCGCCCTTGAAATGCTCCTGTTAAAAAGGCAAACTGTCCTTGTATTTCTGGTTGAGTAGGGGTTCCGCCTAGAGTTCCTGACACATTAACAAACCCATCAATATCGACGGGAAGTTTCACAAAATTACCTACGGTATCAACAGATAAGCGTTGCACTCTCCACTCAGAATCGATGTTTTGTGAAGAAAAATTTCCTTTTAAAGCTAATAATGTTTCTTTTAGTCGTATTTGAGCGTATTTAACTTCAATTATTCCATTTTTTGACTTAGCCTGGACTTTTACAGAGTTAATGGGAATAAATTGTTCATCTAATATCACCAATCCCAAGGGTGGCACAATGTCGGGGAATGGTTGTTGAGGATGCCATTCCCACTTATTTCCCATGAATTTTAGGTTAAAAGTGGGGTCCAATAAAGTTCCTCCTAGGGCAACATTGGCATCGAAGTGACCGCGAATATCCAATTCGGTAGGAATTCCTCCTGCTTTACGAAGAGCAGCTAATTGGCGTATTTTTTGATCGATAACCCCTAATAAGTTTACTTGTCCGGCAATGGTTGCTTGAGCATCTCCGACAGATTGTGGAGGGATGGCCTCGGCAGTAGTATAGTCTGGGGGTTGTAATTTAATTACGTCTAAGACCTGTTCAAGGTTGGTGACGTTTAAGGCCGTCAACAGATCTTCTACGCGACCATCATTAACCGTTAATTTTCCTTTTAAAGCTAATGATTGAAGATTAAGTGACCCTTGCACACTGTAATCACTCTTTCCTAATTTCAGGCTTGCATTGTGTAAAAAAGCCACATTATTTTTATAATGGACATTTGCGGTGAGTTGTCGCCCTTCAATAAATCCTAACTTTGGTTTGTGAATAGTGAGGGTTCCCCGTCCTTCAAGAGTAGAAGTATTGATCTCTAATTGGCTGCTAACCGAACCTGAAAGATAACTAGGGACGCCATATTGTTGACCTAGAGAAATTCTAGCCAATTTTAGAGGTAATACTTCAATTTTGGTAGTAAGGCGATCACCTTCTAGCATTCCTTGGACAAGGATAGGGGATTGTTCTCCGGCAGTTTGACGTAATTCAAAAGAGGCGGGAACATAAGGAGCAAAACATTTTTTTTGAGTGCAAGGGGTTAAGACTGCAGTAATTTTATCTTCTTTTCCTTCTAAATTTAGAGCTATTTTTTCTCTAAAAGTTGCCTTAATAGTTCCTGTTAAATTTTTTTCAAAAACCTGATCATTAAAGACAAAATTAGTAAATTTTAAATTCCCTAATAATTGGAGATTACCTGGGTATAAAGGAGAGGTTAAAAGGTTTTTCCCTAAAAATTTTCCAGTAAATTCTCCCTGACCTTCTACGTTAAGTTCTCCGAGAAGGAATTTTTTATCTAGGGGAATATTAGAAAATAATTGAGTTAAGGGTAATTGATCGAAATTAGAACTTGCATTAACCGATAGGTTAATATTGACAATATCAGGGTTGCTCCAAAGATTAGACAATTGCAAATTTCCTCGGGCATTTAAAATTTGTCCATCGGCTTGAACGGCAATATTATTAACTTGAACAGGAATAAGGCTCTTTCTTTCCAGTAAATCTTCTATACTGCCAGAAAATTTAATTTCTGCGTTAAAGTTAAAAATTTTAGTTAAGGATGCTTGGGGAATATTTTTCTCTAAAATCAGAGCAGGATTGAGATTAGATGCATTGATGTTTGTTGTCCACCGATTATTATGTAATCGAGTAATGGTATTTATGTTACCTTGGGCGGCAGAAAGCTGTAAATTAGCTATTAGTTCGAGACTACTTGCATCAGGTTTAGGAGAAAATAAAGGTGTTAATTGACTAGAAAATTTAATTTTTCCACCTATAACTTTTGCAGCAACAGGTAAGGTAGTAACAAGTTTATTAAGGTATAATTCACCAAAGCTAACTAACCCATTTACTTGACCATTTCTTAGCTTTCCTGTAAGTTTAACTAAACTATCCTCTACGATAAATTGTGCCTCAACATTAGCTTTTAAACTATTTAAAATCGAGTTTTTTTCTAAAGATAAAAGAATAGAATTTAGATTTCCTGTTAAGGTCAAATTACTCTTAATTAACTTAACATTAACGAATAAATTAGGAATGATTTTGTCAAGGGAAATTTGACAGGTACTTACCACTGTTTGTAAGATTCCATCGCTTAAATCTATAGTTGCATTAACAGGACTGCCATCAATGGTTAATTGGGAATTTCCCTTTGCTTGGAAATGGTTAATATTTAAAGTTAAATTTTCTAAGAGTTTGTTCAATGAACCTGATAGATTAAAGTGACTTTCTGTTACTTTTATAGGAACTACCAAATTAGAAATATAGGGATTAAGATAAATTTCTGATATACTAACAGTGGAGTTTATATTGTTATTAGTAAGACGACTACTCATGACGATTATACCACCATCAACATTGACAGTTAAATTTACCTGACCATTAATTTTAACTAAATAAAAATTGTCTATTTTGCCAGATAATTTTATATTACTCTTAGTAAGAGTAACTGACTGACGATAAACTTGATTAGGACAAGTAGTAACAGAACAAGTAATCATTAAAAATGGGCTGATAGAAAAGGTATCAGCTTTCAAAGCTATCTTCCACTTTTTATCTTTTAAACTCCCTAAACCATGAATGGTAACATGTCCTTTTGTCGACTTTAAAATTGTTTCTTGAAGTGAAATTTCTAGTCCTGATAATAAAATTTTTCCTTTCCCTGAAATCTGTTCTTTTGAATTATTAATTAGATTCGGAGAATGCCATTCTATTTGACCCAATGGGTTTCCTAAAGTTCCGATAATTGTACCTTTAGCGGTAATCTTTCCTAAACTAATATTTTGTTTATTTTTATAATAGGGAGTTACTAATTCTTCAGTGGGAACTTGAATATCAAAAGCAAAGAAAAAAGGGATTTTTTTCCAATCAATCTTTTTTTGTTTTTTTGTTTCTTTTAGAACTCCTGGCTCTATTTTTGCTCTAGCCATAATCTTTCCCCCAGCAGCAGGAATAATTCTGACTTTTTCGAGGATAAATTGATCTAAATCAGCTTTAAAATTGCTTGTAAATGTCTTAATAATAACCTGATCGATTAGCAAAAGTTTTGTGTTGCTAATTGTTCCAGTCAAAATAGGATCCCTAATTTTTCCATTAAGTTGAATTTTTCCGTTAATTTCCCCCTTTAGTTGAAGAGGTAACTTCAGAGGAACAATAGCAAGTAAATCTTTTAGAGAAACTGGATTAATATCAACATTAACATTATAACCTTGGTCCCAATTAATTTTCCCAGTAATTTTAGCAATCAATTTTCCTAGACTAATTTCTGTCTTTTGTAAGAGAACAGTTTTTCCTTGAAAATCTAAACCAAAGTTAACTTTAAGGGGAGTTTTTAAGGGTTTAATATTTGCTTCAAAAGTAGAGATATTAAATTCTCCTAATCCTGTAAATTTTTTTATTTCTTCTAAAGAAGGAATAGAAAAATTTAAATTACTATTTAATTGTCCACTTTTGAGGGTAATAGGTAAATTAGGAATCAAAGAAACTAACTCAGCTAATCCTAGTTTATAAACCTGTAATTGTGCTTGAGTTTTCCAACTCTTAATATTAGTTTCTCCTTCTATATCAATCTCACTGTTGAGAACATTAACCTCGAAAATATAACTAAGTTGTTGATTGTCATTGGACTGATAGTTATAATTTACTTGTCCGTTTGCTTCCAGAGATAGAGGTTCTTTAAATCCGTAGGGATGGACCTTAATATCTGTATCTTCAAGACGAATCCTAGCATCAACATTAATTGGAAGATTAAGTTCTCCTGTTTCTTTAATTATGGGTAATCTAATCCATTCTCCTGTTTTATTCTGTTCGATAAAAAGATTAGATTTTTTGAAAGTAATATCAATAATTAAAGGTCTACCAATAAAGATTGGCAGAGGATTAAAACTGATGGCAACTTTTTCAGATTCAGCATAATCAGTATCCGTCTTAGTTGTAAGAATATAAGAATGTCCAACATTAATACTATTAATAGAAAAGCTTTCTACTTCACCTACTTTAACATCTCTCTCAAGAAGTTTACTGAATTCCTTAGAAAGTAGAGGTGATAATTTTTTATAGACAAAATAATTAATTCCACTATAGGTTCTTATCCCCAACATTAACAACACTCCACCTATTACAAGGGTAGAAGGCCGCCTAGCAAAATTAGCTAATTTAGTTAAAAAATTATTTTTTTTAGACGGTTCTAGTGGTGAATTTGGAGGATTAGTTGTCATTTTTGCTTAAGCAGAATTCAGCAGGATTTACTGATCAAGTTAACATACCTGGCTAGTTACATTAGCATCTATTTCTCATAAGCGACGGAAAATTTTTAAGTGGATCTTTGCGACTTGCCTAAATCACACTCTTATTATTTAAGTAAATCAACTTCGGCTAAACATTTCTTCTATCTCTTTTGTCTATAAACCTAAGCTGTATTAGGGAAGAGACAATGGGGAGAAAATTAGCTTTAGTAAGCTTAATTTTAATGTTTGCTACAATCAGCCAATCTTCCAGTTTGGCTAGTGGGATTTTGAAAAAAATTAGACAAAATGGAGTGATTATCGCTGGAAATCGTAAAGACGCTATTTTTTTTTGTTACGTTAATGACTAGGGAAAATGGGTGGGATATTCTTTGGATATTCTCAAAGTAATTCGTAGAGATATTCAAAAAAAAAATAGGTAAACCCATTAAACTTAATTTGGTAGAAGTAACTGCTAAGAATTGCTTCTCTTTTATTAAAAAAAGAAAGATTGATATTGAATATTCTTCAACAAGAGTAACTTGAAAACGAACTCAAACAGTAGATTTTACGGTGAGTTATTTTGCCAGTGGTACCAAAATTTTAGTTAAAAAAGGGAGCGGACTAGAAACAATTGACCCCCTCGCTGTCCGTCAAGTAGGAGTAATTCCTAAAATTACCAATGCACGGGTGATTGAACAACAACAACCTGCTGCTAAAATATATAAAATTAATTATAAGATGAGTATAGCAAGTATTTAATGAGCTGGGTAAGTTACTCGATTTAGTTTATTACAACCTTTGAGGTCAAAGTGAATATATATAGTATTTAGTAATCACCCGTAAAAACGATTATAAATAGCCGAGTAAAACAAAAAAACTTAATTAATTAAGTGAGTCATTTCTGATTCATGACAGAAAAATTAATGTAATTTTACAGACAAATAAACTGTCCTGGTGTTTTTAGTAAAATTTTATTTTTTGTAAAAGATTTTTTGTTTATTATCCAACTTAGTTAATTTATAAAAAATATTTATTAAAAGTTTATATAAAGATAAAAATAAAAAGTTATATTTACTGAATTTTTTTATAAAAAATTACTTAATTTATAAAAAAAATAGATTACAGAATTGTTAACTCTTATTTGACTGTTTATAGTAAAAACGCTTCATATCTATTTATATATATTTTTGCTACTTTAAAAGTAAGTCCTGAACCAATAATAATATCAATATTTAAATTTCTATAAAATATAGATAATAAGGCTCAGATTTTACAATTTTTATAATTATTTTATTTTCTTTTAGAAAATTATTTTTAATAAGAGTTAAAAGTGTATTTTGTGGTTTTGTTAAGTCTTATTTTTAAAATTGATTTTTTTCTCTTTTATTTATTGCTAAGTTTGTTTTGATAACAGTAATTGAAATACTGTAATAATATGCTCAAAGAGTTTCTTAATTCATAGGAAGTTTTTAAAAAGAATTGTGATCACATTTTACTAATTTCTTTTTATTGCTATATCGAAGTTGACTTGTGACCAGAAAACTTCTTCCAGAAGCAAAACAACAATATTATGTTTAAATATAAAAGTACATAGATTTAAAAAATGTAAATTTGGTAAAAGTTTTAAAAAACACAATGAGAAAAATAATTTACCATTTATAGATGGAATATTCAAGAAATAGAAAGAGTATGATCTTATACGATAGGTGGAATAAATAAGGACTTAAAAATAAGAAAATATAAATTTTATTAAAAAGCTCTTAGAAAAAGATGAGAGATTATAACAATTTCTAAAATTATTCTAGATAATTATATACTTTATATAAGTAGTTCAGTTAAAGCTGAATTAAAGTGGTAATAATAAAAAGGATTATACTTATTTTTTATACCAACTTATATTCCATGATTAAAATACCATACTAGGGACGATGTTTAAAAATGAATACAATTTAGCTTAGGTAGCTAAACAAAGTCTTACTTTAAGAAGTCAATATAAACAATTTTAGTTAAAACGACATGAATTTAACTCTGATTAGATTAGTCAATAATTATTAATTTATCATAAATATTTTTTGGTTTATTAAAATTTATGTGCTTGATGGGTAATTGGATCAAAATTAAAACGATTGGAGATAGTTTCGCCATAAAGATTTAAAGTAAAAGTAGGTTCGTCTCCTATTGCTTCTACTTGATGAATTGCATTGCTAGTGAAACTAATAATGTCTCCTGGACGAAGTATTTTTTCCTCAACTTTTTGAAGTTTATTGGAAACTTCTGAAGTTGGCAATCGTTTCCAAAAACTATTTTTTTGCTGTCCTCTCAAAGTAGCTACTACCCCCCAAGTCCCATGATTATGGATGGAGGTGGTAGTTCCTGGCAACATAATTTCGGTTTGAAGCGTTAAAGAAAATCCAGGTTCATCATAGAGTAATGATAACGCAGTACCTGTTTTAGGGCAGGGGTCAGGAATGATAGTTTTCACCCAGTAAACATTAAGAATCAACTTTCTTACCACTCGACGGATGGACTTAAGTAAATTCTTTTCCTTTTGGTTTGTCATTTCTCCTTGATTGAGAATATCTTCAAGTTCTTCCAAAAACCGATACAATCGATAGGGGTTAGTTTTGGATAACAAATCCCACTCCCTAGGAGAATCGAACCCTAAACAATTACCATTTTCTGTGACTAACCAATCTTGTTTGGCCATTTGTTCCATTTATTTAAGTAACTTCTAGAGAATCATCTTCTCTTTCAACAAGTGTCAACTTATGAGTGCATTTAACTTTCTATCAAACCATTGAGATCTAATAAAACCCCATCTCTCGTTAATCACTTAGTAGCATTCAGTAGAACTCCTCCTTTAATTTAGTATAGAGTTGTTTTTGTCATCAATAGTATTTGCTGTGGTTGTTATCGCTTTTCTAACTCCTGCAAGCACTCGTTGATAACTGTTTGATTCAAAACATGATTTAGTAAAACAAACACCTTCTTCTAATTTAGCAGCTACTTGATAGTAATGATTAACCTATCATCAAGTTTGTAAAGTTACGAAAATTTCTGCTAATTGTGAAGACTACATGCTGGGCAAGAATTCCAAACCGTTCATAAGTGGTATTGGAATGTCATGGAATACCAAATCGCAAGGTAGATCTGAAGCTATTTTTTTACAATCTTCTTAATCATTTGCTGATCATTAGGTTGAAAGATAAAGAGATTGACGGAGAATGAGTTGTCGATTGTGACAGTTCTGAATCAAATCAACTTACCAATTCATCAAGTTTGCTGTCAGATTTTGATAACTCGAAGTTAATGGCTAAGTCATCTAGCAATTCAGTAAAGTTTTTATCAAAGGAATTATCGGTTAAGTTTCCTTAATTGTGATAGTGTTGATTATGTCTTTATTCTATAGTTTTTTTCCTTGGTTATAGTAAATTAGCTTCTTGCAGTTAGAGTATTTACCTTGAGTTACAACAATACTTATCTGTTGCTCAAGTTTTAGACGCCTGAAGTCTTACTTTTCTAAGTTTAGTTTGATAGAGTGACACGGACGGTAAATAAATAAGATTTTCTAGCAGTTTACTTAGGAATGTACAGAAAGGATTTCTAATAACAAACATTCCCAAACTAATTGAGATTGTACATAACTCAAAAGATAGAGACGAGATTTTTCTAAAATTTCTAATAATTTTCTATTTTTGAATCTTGTCCAATAATAATATTGCAGATATTTAACTAACCATAGTTGAGTTTGAATATCTAATTTTTCAACAATAATTTTTGACAATTCTAATACTTCTATTTGATTAGAAGGTATTTTTTTGATTCTTTGATATAAGTCTTTTGGGATATTCTGTAATTGCTTACTAGCGATAATTGCTTCTCCTGGACTTCCTTGAGCGAAAGATATTATCTCTAAATCTTGAACAATTTCTTTATTTCCTTGCTCGTTTAAAACCTTGATTAAATCTTCATAAGATAGACTATAAAAAGGAATTTTCTGACAACGAGATACTAAAGTTGGGATAAGCTCATCTGTACGAAGAGCTAACAGGATTAAAGTAGCTTTTCCTGGTTCTTCTAAAGTTTTTAATAATCCATTAGCAGCTGCTTCTGTCATAGTTTGAGCATCTTCAATAATGACTAGAGCTCGAGAGGCTTCTAAGGGGAGACGGTAAAGAAACCTGGTAACTTCTCTAATTTGCTCAATTCGAATTTGTGGAGGAACTTTGCGGGTTATTCCTAAATTTTTAGCTTCTTGAAGTGTAATTAATCGACCTTGATATTGATAAGTTGGTTCTACCCACAATAAATCGGGATGATTTCTTTCTCTGATGCGTTTTTGAACTAATAATTGTTGTTTAGGAGGAATATTGAGGCAGAGCAAAGCTTCGCTGAAACATTTAGCCCCTAAACTACGTCCAACACCAACGGGACCGGTAAACAGGTATGCTGGAGCAATCCGGTTTTTAGCGATTACTTGTTCTAACAATTCAACGGCTTGAGGCTGTCCAATTAGTTGCTGAAAAGGATTGATACTCATTAAGATGACAGGCAACAGTTTGAATTAATTTATCTTGAATTAGGAATTTTAGATTTATGGCTCGATATACTTCTTCTTATCTAGTTAATTTACCTTTGGACCAACTCCCTCAAGCAATCGACAGAGTTTTGCAATCGTGTGGACTCGAATTGGTTTACCATGCAACAGATTATATGATGGCACGAGAAATTCCAGGTCAGGTAGTTTTCTCCAAATTAGTGACGGTGGAAATTCTTATTGATAGCACTAAAGCAAAGAGTGATGAGGTTCCTATTACTTGGGTTATCAAAAATGATGAATTACCCTTACAAGTTACTAATCATTGTAAACAACGATTTGAACAGATTCAGGAAATAATTAGCCAACATCAACAATGGCATTTAGTTGCCTCTGCTACAAGTTAATTATTATCAAGTACATCAAAAGCGATTAAAAATTTGGATGGGAAACTTCATCTCTCTGGGAGGGACTAAAGCAATTTTTTTCCGTAATCCAAGTCACTAGTCGAATTTATTTGGAAATTGACGACGCAATAACAAGGAATTGGTGACTACAGTAATGGAACTACAAGCCATTAACCCTCCCGCTAAAGCCGGACTTACACTTAATCCCAGGGTTGGTAGTAGGATACCTGCGGCAATTGGAATAGCTAGGATATTATATCCTAAAGCCCAAAAGAGATTTTGACGGATTTTATTGAAGGTTGCTAAACTCAGGTCAATAGCTTGAACTACCGATAATAAATGTGTTCCCATCAAGACAATGTCTGCTGTATCCAAAGCTACTTCTGTAGCTCCTTGCAAGGACACACCCAGGTCTGCCTGGGCTAATGCTGGAGCATCGTTAATACCGTCTCCAACCATAGCAACTTTTTTGAGCCTGGGGTGAGAGGCTAAAAGAGAAGACATTTGAGCTTTGGTCTTCTGTTGTTGAAGAGAGTGGATGATGGTAGCTTTTTCAGCAGGTCGAACTTGGGCAAATACTTGATTAACACCTAGTTGTTGGGCGATGGACTCGGCAACAAACTGGCGATCACCAGTTAATATAATAACCTCTAGTCCCTTTTCTTGAAGACGGGTTATGGTTTCTTTGGCATCAGGACGCAAGGTATCTTCGAGGACGATAACTCCCTGTACTTCCTTGTCAAGTACTACGTAAACTAGGGTTTTATCTTCTTTGATTAAAGCTTGTCCCTCATTTAAGGTAATACCCTGTTCTTTCAACCAGTCTTTGTGACCTAATAAAACCGATTTCCCTCCGACTACTGCACTTACCCCTAGTCCTGCTTGGGTTTGGAAATGCTCAGCCTTCAGAAGAAGCAATTTCTGACGTTGAGCTTCTTCTAAGATAGCGGTCGCTAGAGGATGATTCGTGCCACTTTCAACCGTTGCAGCTAATTGCAACAGCCTTTGAGGGCTAATTTTGGTTAGGGAGATACAGTCGGTTACCCTCGGACATCCGAAAGTTAAAGTTCCTGTTTTATCAAACACAATAGTATCAAGTTGATGTACTTTTTCTAAGACATCTCCTCCTTTGATCAATAACCCCCGTTCAGCTCCGATACCTGTTCCCACTAGAATGGCAGTAGGAGTCGCTAACCCCAAAGCACAAGGACAAGCTACTACTAAAACAGCGATTGCTAACCTTACACTTAACAATATAGGGGAAGAGGAGAGAGGAAGAGGAGATGACAAGAGGGCAACTTTTGCCTTTTGAACTCCTATTAGGTGGCCATGACTGGTCATTTCCAAGACCTGAGGATAGATTTTTGTTCCAACCCCTAACCAAAATACTAAAGTCAGTAAAGCGATCACCATTACTCCATAGGCAAAATAGCCAGCAACTGTATCAGCAAATTTTTGAATGGGAGCTTTGCGAGTTTGGGCATCTTCAACAGAGGCAATAATCCGGGCTAAGGTGGTATCGTTTCCAACATGGGTTGTTTTAATGGTGATCACTCCTGACTGGTTAAGAGTTCCGGCAATCACTTTATCTTTAGCTTGTTTAGGAATCAGTACTGATTCCCCTGTGACTAAAGATTCATTTATAAGGGTTTTTCCTGTTACCACTTCTCCGTCAACAGGAATCTTTTCCCCTGGAAGAACCCGTATCCATTCTCCTGTCTGCACTTGTTCGACAGGAATTTCAATGCTAGAAGTATCTTCGGTAAAGGGGTCACCGATTAAACGAGCAACAGACGGTTGTAGAGCAATTAAAGCACCTAGGGCATCGGAGGCACGGTTTCTTGCTTGTCCTTCTAAGGTGCGTCCTAATAAAATAAACCCCAACAGCATGACAGGCTCATCAAAGAAACATTCCCACCCCAAATGGGGAAAAAACAAGGCAATTAAACTTGCAACATAGGCACTCACAGTTCCTAAGCCCACTAGGGTATTCATATTGGCCATCCCGTAACGTAATCCCCGCCAACCATCGATAATAATCTCCCGTCCAGGGATTAATAAAGCTAGAGTGGCCAGCCCCCCATGGAACCATACATTACCGATTACGGGAATCGTAAAATTTTCTAGATGTTGTAGGTGTCCTAGCCCTGAAAATCCTAATAAGATAACAGCAGTAGTCAGTTTCCATTGATATCGTCGTTTTTGTTGTTCCTTACGTTTAACTGTATTCGAATGGGTTAGACTTAGGAGCTGGTTTGACGACTTCCTTAAATTAGTGGGAAAGCCAAGGCTAGTCAATTTATCAGCTAAAGCTTGAGGTTGAACTTCCCCTAATTTATATTCAACAACGGCAACTTCGGTAATTAGGTTAACACAAGCAGATATCACCCCAGACTGTTGACTTAACTGCCTTTCTACTGCTTTGACGCATCCGGCACATTTCATTTCGTACACGTCTAAGACAACGGTTTCTGTCTTGAGTTGGGAAGGAGTTTCTTCAGTTTTGGAGGACAGTTGCACCATTTTACTTAATTTGTGAGTATTTAATTCTATTAGGATTGAGATTAATTACAAAGTTAGACTCAGATCTAAATTCTAGTCAGCCTTGGGAGGATGGTGCATCTTGGAGTAATTATTTTAACGTCATCTTCAACATTTGTCAGGCTGGTTATGCGACGTTGTCAACTACCTCGAGTTCAGCGATAGCAAATCGAGGTTTGCATCTAGACTCCAACTTAACTCTAAGAATTTTTTTAAGTCCTTAACTTCAGCTTCAAGGTCTAATAACGGCGGTTTTCCATGTAATGGAAAACAGGCAAAGCGTTTTCAAGTCAATTCATAGTTTTGCTAATCGTCTCTTTAGACATTAGGAAGCAATGATAAGCATATAACTATTCCCTCACGATGGAGAAAACCTCCCTTTAATTGGTGCAGAATAACTTAAATATTATGGAATAATTACTGGAACAAGATAACGATGATATTCTGCAAGAACTAAGCACTCGCTTACAAGAAAAAATAGGTGTTAGAGTTGGTATCACTACCATATGTCGTTTAATTCAAAAATTTAACTTAATCCCCAAAAAAGATACTCCACATGAATTACTCGGTACATTCGATTTCGTTGCCACTTTTCCTTATGGAGAATACGCAAGTGAAGGAGCTTTTATAAATGCAACGAGGTTAACCATCACCTAGAATAGTAATCGTCAACAATTAGAACTGTAATTTTTGTTTAAAGATAAAAAAAGCGAGACTATACTACCTTCTTACCTTAATCGTAATAAGTTTTTTATGTAAACTACGTATAAGCCGTTAATCGAGCAAAAAAGTTAATAAAATAGTTCCAAACACTGTGATTTATCAAATGTTAAATCTGAGAAATATTTTTAGATTGATCGTTAATTGTTTCAATTAAATAAAACTTACTAAGTTACACTGTATATATTAAATTTCACTAACCGTTACCTCGTAATCGACAAAAGACAAGGAGTTATTTGAAGTCCTTGTTGATAGAACTTTTCCAAGAATTTTTGAGCAATATATTCTTAGTATCTAAATCGTTTGTCAATTAAGTCTTGAATTAACTCAGGAACAGGCTCACATTTATCTGTTTTGCCTTAAACTAACTTAAAAATCAATAATTAATCGTAGTAATTTATGATTAAACGTAGTTTAAATCTGTAAGATTAGACCACAAATTTTTTATTTCATTCAATTAAACTTTTAAAAACTCGGTGTATACTCCACAATAAACTTAATGGAAGATTGCAATTGGAGTAGTTTTGATAAAACTAATTCCTATAATTTCTTCGTCACAAATCAGAAAAAAACAGCACAGCAATATCACTATCGAGAGTATAAGCTCCAAAAAACAATCATAGCTGACTAGATTTAAGAAGTGTTTTTCTGCAATGGGAAAAGATCTGCAATGGATTTTACAAATTATAGGTTCGATGTTTTGAGCTGCAAAGAGAAACCACAATGGTCATAACTTTACCTCTTTTCATTTGTGACCATTTTTTGTTTAAGCTCGCTATTTATTGTGGTCCAATAGTTGAGACTAATGTAGTTTATCGTCTATCATAGTCGTTTTGACTCATCATACAAATTCTGATCAATTTCATTCAACTAGACGGGAGTAACACTGAACCTGACCCCATATTTTCCTTTTGCTACAGCAGAGGGCTTAAGACCCTCGAAGTGAAGAGTTTCCAAAAAAGAAATTTATAAGTCAACTTTCATAATTAGATTTGGGTATTAGATAATGAACAGCTTATCGTACAATCTGTACAGGCATCACTAGATAGATCATTTTTATTCCCCCCAAAGGAGTCAAGATTACGGGTTGATTACCTGCATTTAATTGCATCTGAAATTCCTTAGTCGGTAACGCCTTGAGTCCATCCATAAGATATTTAACGTTAAAAGCAACATCGCCGCTTTCTCCGGTGATTTGAGCCGGTATAGATTCCTTGGCCTTGCCCAAGCCCTGTGCTTCTACCGATAAAGATATTTGCCCTTTTTCTTTATCAATTGTACATTTCACTAAATTGTTTCTTTGATCAGCCAAGACAGCTACCCGTTCAAGACTACTTATAAATTGCTTTCGATCTAGACTCACTGTCCGTGCAAATTGAAGGGGAATTAGTTGATCATAGGAGGGGTATGTGCCATCTAATTTACGACTGGTGAGTCGTTGTTCTCCCAATTCAAAGACTATTTGAGCATTATCCACATATAAGGCTACTGTATCTGTACCCTGATGATTAGCAAACATTCGCTCTAATTCCCGTAAAGCCCTGGCAGGAATAGTGACCGCAAATCTTGCAAAATCTCCTTCAGGCATTCCTTTTGCCTCTTCTTCTCTATCTGTTTCAGTTTGTAGAGGGGTTTTCACCACCGCTAAACGGTGTCCATCAGTAGCAGCGAATTCCAAACCATCAATGTTTCCAGCAACATGAACTCCTGTTAAAACTTGTTTAGTTTCATCACTGCTGGCAGCAAACAAAGATCCTTTTAACCCTTCGGTTAACATGGCGATAGGTAATTTGAGGGTGTCTCCTCCTTCTACTGTAGGAAGTTTAGGAAATTCTTCAGCACTCATAGCTTGTAGTTGAAACTGTCCTGATGCAGATTTCAGGATAATTAATTGGGTATCGTTCTCTAGATCATCTTTGTTAGTTATAAGGGTAATTTCTCCTTCTGGAAGTCGTGAAACAAGCTCATTGAGTAGTTTAGCTGGCAGGGTAATTTTTCCTCCTTGGGTAACATCAGCATTAAAGCTGGTTTCAATGCCTAAACTGAGATCGAAAGCGGTAAGGCTAACTCGTCCTTTGTCGGCATCCACCACCACTAATACATTGCCTAACACAGGGTGAGTAGGACG
This sequence comes from cyanobacterium endosymbiont of Rhopalodia gibberula, assembly GCF_003574135.1. GTDB lineage: Bacteria > Cyanobacteriota > Cyanobacteriia > Cyanobacteriales > Microcystaceae > Rippkaea. The sequence continues at coordinate 1,627,160 of NZ_AP018341.1, forward strand.
AGAGGGAACAGCACGACTGACTAAGGAAAGGTTACTGTTAAGTTCACCTTGACTGCAAACAAATTCCATTGGGGAACACCTTCAGAATAAAGATAATCTCTTTCGAGAGACTATTTGTCAAAAAAACATTTCAGGAAAAATTTTGTCGTTGTTTAAGGTAGTCAATGCTTCAGTGATATCTGACTCTGGTCAAGATATAGCAGTATTGAGGCATCTGATATTGCTAAAAGCTTTACCTTCTACATACACACGCGGTGATATAATTTTCGAATATTTGCTCACTTTAACTGTCTTTAGACTTAATTGATAAGCTAAACAATATAAAGCAGTTTATCTATAGATAAATTGCTCGGCTTATTGTCAACATAATTTCTACTCATTAATAAACAATACCAAAGGGCATGAACATTGTATGCCCTTGGATTTTGTTAAAACTTACCTCTAGCAAGTTACCTGTTAAACAGGACTGAAATTAATTACGAGTGAGCCACTTTTGACCGTTAAGGCGTTGTAAAGTATACAATACCATTAAATCTAAAGTGACTTTTCGTTCATCAATCATAAACGATTCGATGGTACTTGGAGGAAGTCCATCAGTACCATAAGAAAAAGCTTTAGAGCCGCTAATATCTTCTTCTAGAAAGTATAAGTTGAACTGACGTTGACCCTTATTCCAAGTTCCGATAACTTGCCAATATGGTTCGTTAGTACTAACGCCAGGGATAGCCAATTTTCTCTTAGAAAAAGACAATTTAACGTCATTTAGTCCCGTTTCCATCAATTTTTTGTGCAAGGTTGGGGTAAAATGCTGCTCCATGAATTCAGTAAAAGGTTTATCTTCAAGAGCAGGGGGTTTTTCCTTTTTTTTAGCTGTCGGTTTAGCGTTAGGAGTAGTTTCTTCTGCCATAATCGAATGATTGGGTAAAACGGTAATTACAAGACAACAAATACTCAAAAGTACAGTATCTATATCAAAAGATACGTCAGATCTTAATCTATAATGAATCGTCCCCTAAAGACTACTAAGTTTTGACAGAGACTCGGAATTTCTCAAGATTATTCGGTTATGATTTGCCACTTCAGAAGAATTTAGGGATAATGACCAACGAAACCTTTGTGGATGATGAGGAAACATCAAGGTATTATGGTCTTTTGAACTATGAATCAATACACTAAACCGCTGATCGCAATCAGAGAATTTTCAGATAAAAAGAAAGTTGTTTTGAACCTGAGTCAATTACCTTGGCAACTGTGGGTAATTATTCTTATTTTCGCGTCGGGAATGGTAGGATTTACTGCCACTTCTATGTTACTTAGACTGCCAAAATCCCCCCAATGTACTAGAATTTTTTGGCCGATTGCCTCAGCCTCAATGCGAATCTATTGCGCTCAACTTGAAGCAGCTCAAGGAACTGTAGATAGTTTACTCAAGGCAATTAATCTAGTAGAAGCCTTACCCTTAGATCATTCTCTGCGAAGTGAAATCAATAAAAGTGTAGAGGAATGGGCGATCGCTATTCTTGATATAGCTGAAGAAAAATTCCAAAGTGGAAAACTCCAAGAGGCTACCACTATCGCTCGTAAAGTTCCTAGTCACGTTCAAGTTTATAGCGTGGTTGAAGAAAGAATCGAAAAATGGAGATCACTGTGGCAAAAAGGAGAAGAAATTTTTGCCGAAGTTGAAGAGATGCTACGAAAATCAGAATGGAATCAAGCCTTCCGTTCAGCTGTTAAACTGCTGAGTCTACCAAACAAATATTGGGCAACAACCGAGTACGATGCGACTGTTAAACAAATTCAATTAGCCCAAGAAGAAAGCAAGAGACTTAGTAAAGCCTATCAGATTTTTCGTCAAGGAGGGGTCGATAATTGGCTGGCAGCGATTGCTGATGCCCAAAAAATTTCTAACGACAGTTACGTGCACCGAGAAGCCCAAAACTTAATTGAGAATGCTAAAAACAAGCTACTCAATCATATCGAAGGGTTATTCGAAGCTCGTCGTTGGCAACCCCTCCTCGATGTGGTTGAGCGCCTTCCCCAGAGCTTTTTATTAATAGAAGAAATGAATGACTGGAAAGATTTGGCTAATGCAGGTATGGAAGCAAAAATAGGTACGGTAGAAAGCCTGGAAATGGCCATTGCTTCAGCCCAAGTAATTGACGCGGATCGTCCTCTATACCAAAAAGCCCAAGATTTAATTAATCGTTGGCAACTCGAAATCGAAGATGTTACCCGTCTTAAAAAAGCTCAAAACTTAGCCAGAGGAGGAACTATTAACGACTTAAATGCCGCTATTACCTATGCCGAATTAATTCCTTCTGGCAACCCTCGCTACCAAGAAGTACGTCAAAAAATTCAAGCCTGGATTCTGGAAGTTCAACGAGTTGAGGATCAACCGATTTTAGATCAAGCTCAAGATATCGCCCGTGGAGGAACTGTTGTAGCTTTACAAAAAGCGATCACTAAAGCTAATCTGATCACCTTCAACCGTATTCTTTATGACGAAGCACAAAGAAATATTCATCAGTGGCGTGTGAGTATTCAACGGCAAGAGGATCAACCGATTTTAGATCAAGCTATCTTTTTAGGAAATTCCAAAAATTATAATGGCGCAATTCAGGCTGCTAGACGAATTGGCCGAGATCGGGTTCTCTTTCGAGAAGCCCAAAATAAAATCAATCAGTGGCAACAAGAAATTAAAGCTCAAAAAGATCTTCAAGAAGCCTATCTCATTGCCCAAGGAGGAACATCCCAAGCCTTGGGATCAGCCATTGAAGTCATCGGCAAAATTCCCGGCTCTACTGAGGTTAGCAATCGAAGCCGACAAGCTCTCAATCGGTGGAGTTATCAACTGTTGTCTATTGCCGAAGATAAGGCTCGCAAAGCTTTGTTTCAAGAGGCCATTAATCTTGCCCAGATTATTCCAGCTGAGAGTACTTCCTATCATGGGGCTCAAACTCAAATTAGAGTTTGGCAAAGAGCACTTAACCCTCCTACTTCTTCTACTCCTCATGCTGTGACAAAACCTCCTGTCCCTCTTAAGTCTGCCGTTCCACTAACAAATGATCTCGTTATCGAAACTAATCACTAAGAGTCTAAGCTTACTTGTTGCTCTAATTGGTTAATTATAAATAGCAGTAATTCTATGCTGAAAGCAGCATTTATTAAAAATGGTATTGTGGATTAAAAGTCTTGTCTTGATCTCACTGAATTGTCTTGTGACTTGAACCGTTTCCATCAAAGATATGAACAGCATTTTAAATCTGTTCCTCGGTTGACAGCATTTATTTTGAATAATTGCAAAAAAACATTTTCTAATTTAGTTCAGTTATCATTATTTTCTAGGATTCATACCCTAGATAATGACTTTAATATATTGTTTTTTTATTAGATGTCAGCAAAAACTCTGTCCAAAACGCTTAAAGCTTATTGTAGAACTTAAGCACCAACTGTCTTGAAAATGTTGTTGGTCTTCCTGGCTGCTGATTAGACCCTGAGACTGCTATAGTGATAAGGATAAGAAACACCAAGAAGAATAATATATTTTTTATTTTAGAGGGCAAATATTGACGAGTGATTAGTTTACGAAGTACTAAGCGGTCTTTACCTTCTCTCGAGGCATAATTCTAAACTGTACAACAAGCACTCAGTGTATGGTCAATCACCTCAAATTGTTGTCTATCTGAATATTACTTTATGTTGAGCATGTTAAACTAGATATCATTTTAATCCCCGCCAATATCTCTGTCAGGATAAATGAACCTGTACAAACCTTTGAGCTGTGCATAGCGTCTCCGTGTACTGTCCTATTTATAGGTGGTATAAATCCTTGAATTCTGAGACAGACTCAGGATAGAGATTATTGATTCAGGATTACTGTTTTGCCGAATAGGAAATCGGGTACTGACAACAGCAACTATTGCAGTTCTACCAAAAATAAAAGTTCGCCAAGTAATTTTGTTATTTATCGATAAAATGAGTTAATGTGTTGGGCTAAAAATATAATGAGCATGTTAAAAAAATTATTGTAGAGAGTTTCTAGACTTAGAAGTCAGAGAAAAAAAGAAATTAAAGATAGGAAAGAAGGAGACTGTCCTACAGAGAAGATGGTGATTTAGATATTATCTAACACTCCGATAGTTTTTAATCGCGGGTCACTAAAATCATGGATGATCAATTTAGCACCACATTCGGACAATACCTCATCCGAGTGAGTGGTAGAAATGCCCACGGTAAAAATTCCCGCACCTACGGAAGAATAAATACCAGTAGGGGAATCTTCAAAAACGAGGGCCTCATCGGGGGAAATATTCAAACATCGTAATGCTTCTTGGTAAGGATAAGGGTCTGGTTTGGCTTTGGGTAACTCTTCCCCTACGATAACCGTTTCCCAGAAGTCATGGAGTTTAAGAACTTTTAGCATAAAATCAGCATTAGAACGAGGGGCATTGGTAACAACTGCCGATTTAAGCTGGCAATCCCTCAGCCAATCGAGTAGAGTGAACAGTCCTGTAAGCGGTCGTAATTGATCTTGTGCTATTTCCCGAAAATAAGCTTCTTTATCATTACTTAATTGTTGAATTTCCTCCTCAGAGAGTTCTGATAGCCATTGACGCAAAAAATCCGGATTGTGTCGGCCATTAATATTTTGTTGGTAAAAAGATAAGTCAATGTTTAGCCCATATTTCTGTAGCCAAGATTGCCATATTGAGAAGTGAATTGTGTCAGTATGGGCAATTGTTCCATCCAAATCGAAGAGTATTGCTTTAAACATTGGTTAAGAAAAACGTTAGGATAGTGCTGCCATTATTGGAAATTATAGCATTGCACAAAAACGTTAGGACAGTTTCTAAATGAGAAAATTTTAGTATTTAAATAATTCGCTCGAGTAAAAAAAATATGCCTGTCTTATCGTTAGTTTTTGATCCACACAAAACCGAATTTTTTTCTACTTATTCCTACTATGATGATCAATCTAACAGAAAAACCATATTTCTTTTGGTCCTAACATCCGGGGTAAGAATTAACTTAGTTTTTTTGTTATAATAGCTGGCAAGGCTTGATATGGAATACATTCAACATCCAGCACTAAATACACTAAGATTTTAAATGGTTTGCATTTATCTAATAATGGTTTCTGATTAAAGAAATTACCTTTTCAGTATCGTCTGATTAATTTTATTAATATAGCGGGTTATTTGTGGAGTTTAGCAGACTATTCTCTTGTAGTAGCACGAAAAAACGCATTTAGACAGACATTGCGCAAGATGAGTCTAATATCTGTGTCATAATCCATAAGACAGATTAAAGTTATGCCAAATATCTAAGTTGAAATCGAGGCAAATCAGAGGGACTTATTCGGGATAAACTTGACAATATGATTGCAAAATGTGGAGAGATAATTAAATGAATTTAAGACTATAATGCCATGGAGAGTTGTGAGTTTCATTTATCCATCTAGTTTTGGAAACCCAAGAAAAATAAATAAATGGTTTACATCTTTTAATAAATAAGACTAAGGTAGAGTTCACAATAGAATTAGGACTAAAGAAGTTAAAATTCTTGCCCAAGAAAAAAAAGAACTGAGCATTTAATCTCTAAAAGAAGCCATGGTTTTAGCTGGGTAAGAAGGGTCATACCTAGTACAAAGTAGCTCCTAAGGCTTTATCAATTCTTTATAAAATTACCGATAGAGAAGTAGTAACTGCAAACGCAGACGACTATATTTTATGTTGAAATTTAGCTGAAAACCACTACTACACAGACCAAAGAGACTTCCACATTAAAGTCAAGTTAAAGTGCTTGGTGCATAATGGTTTTAGGTTTTCAGCCGTCGCTCTATTATCCCAGCTAAATTTAAATTAAACGCAAGTTATTGATTTAAATAGGAACGACAACAATTCCTTCAAAAGGATTTAACGTTAAAGTTTTCTTAACGATTTTATCTTTTGATTGAACATGAGTGGATAAGAGAATTTTCCATGATGAATTTCTTTGATGGGGTAATTTTGCCAGAGAAAATTGAGCGTGATCATTCGACATATTGAGCGCAATTAAAACAATTTGGTCCTCATAAAACCTCATGTATGCCAATACCGTAATATCATCTCCTAACATAGTTAATTGACCCAAACTTAATGGAGTGCAATGTTGCCGTAATTTGAGTAGTTTTTTGTAATGATTCAAGACGGAATTAGGGTCATCCGTTTGTACGGCAACATTGCGCATTTGATAATCTGGATTAAGTTTATACCAAGGTTGACCAGTGGTAAATCCCGCTTGAGATTGACTATTCCATGGCATCGGAGTGCGACAGCCATCACGACCTTTATAGTCTGGCCAACGAATTCGACCTCGTGGGTCTTGAACTTCTTCGATAGTTTCTGGAGGACAGTCTCGAAGTCCTAATTCTTCTCCATAGTAAATAAAAGGGATACCTCGTAGAGTTAACAACAAAGTAGCTAACAATTTAGCCATCGCATCGGAATTTTCTTCTGTGGCATAGCGACTGGTTGCTCGTTCAAAATCATGGTTACTTAAAACCAAAGTAGTTAGCAGATTTCCTAGAATTTGCTGAAACTCCACAATCATTTCTCGAAAATAGTGAGCATTCCCTCGGGGAAGGGTACTTAAAAAAAAGTTAAAAGGCAATTGGATTTCATCATCGTTTTCTCCATAAAATCGCCTGATTTCATGAAAATTTGGAACCCAAACTTCCCCGATTAATAAAGGGTCGTCTTGATGATTTATTTTGATATGATGACGTAGTTTTTTTAAGATTTTATGGTTGTCGGGATGATTGATAGTGTAAATAGGATCTTGATTGAATTGATAAATATTACGCAGGTAATCAGGAACTCTATCAAGGATAGGATTATCCAGCAATTGAGAATCTTCAACTAAGTAATTAATGGCGTCTAATCGTAGTCCTGCCACCCCCTTATTTAACCAAAAATCACAAATACTAAACATTTCTTCAACAACAGCTGGATTACGCCAGTTAAGATCAGGTTGTTCATGATAGTGAAAATGATAATAATATTGATTAGTTTTAGAGTCAAAAGTCCATGTTGATCTCTCAAATCCTTCCCAATTATTAGGAGGACTACCATCGGGTTTTCCGTCACGCCAGATATACCAATCTCGTTTTGAAGAGGTGCGAGAACAACGAGATTCAATAAAAAAAGGATGCTGATCTGAGGTATGGTTTAATATAATGTCGACGACAATTTTCAGATTACGTTTATTAGCTTCTGAAATTAAGTCCTCAAAGTCTGACATATTTCCATAACGGCTATCAATATCCTTATGACTACTCACATCGTAACCAAAATCAACGTGGGGAGATTCATAAAATGGAGTAACCCAAATGGCATTAATTCCCAACTCTTGTAAATAATCTAAACGCTCTACTAACCCCCTTAAATCTCCGATTCCGTCTCCATTAGAGTCTTGAAAACTACGAAGATAAACTTGATAAAATACAGCTTCATTCCACCAACTTGACATATTTTGCTTCCCTTTCCTAATACATAATAATTATATCTCAATAGTCTCCCTGCATATTTAGTTAAGAGTTATTAACTAATAAAAACTAATATTTTTTGACTAAAGTTTGAACTCAGTCTGAAACAAATACATTATTAGGTAGTCAATTTTTTTTATCTGAACAAGTTATTAATCTTCTTGCCACTGAAACCGAAAGAAACAGAACAAACTTTTTAAAATTGGAATATGTTATCAGGACACAGCTAGTCATGAATATAAACTTAGTTTATGTGTCTTTTAATAAATTATTTATCCTATTTACTATTTAAGTTAAGAGTAGTCTTTCTTTAAAAGTCTGAGCTTTATTGACATTTTTGTTGAGTTACTTAGTAGCGATAACAAAACATTTACTGTAAGCGTAAATCAAACCACTGTTTTACCAAGAATTCTACGACAGTTTTCCCAATAATTTCATAGAACACCTAATTGATATAAAAGGGGGTTTCTGTTTTCAGGGATAAAATTAACGACGATATAATCCATGATCACACTGGTATGACTTCCTCGCGATCTACAAATAAACATGGTCTCTCATAATTTAGTATTATAGTCCAACCAACGGATAAGAATCAAATTTAACCACAGACTTAACTTGAGAATTGGCCTGATTTTGGGTCTAGCCTCATGACGAATGGACTAAACAGGTTGCTACTTAGAGAGTTAGTAACTGCAAAAACATCAGGGCATTCGTGGAATTTCCATACTATCTCAAGAAAGGTATCAATGAGAATTGAACGTTTAAATTTCAGTATCAGAATTGTAAATAGTGCATCAATTCAGAGATGATTGATCCTGTTAGGGCTAATCGTCGTTGTAAATCAACGAAGTTCTTATAACAACCGTTTTCGCGACGATTGTTGACCAGGTTTTGGGCAAGAATAGCATCAATAACGGGGATATCTTGAAGTTGTTCCAAAGTAGCGCAGTTGACATTTACCCGTTGGAACATCAACAAATTTTTGGGATCACGGTAGGAGAAAACGAGAATGGGAGCTAGTGGTTTAAGACTGTTTATTGGAAGACTCAAAGCAGCAGCTAAGTCTTCGATACAGAGTAACTCTACCCCCATTGAGACTAACGCTACTAGGGTTCGCCCTTGGTGGATAGAAAGTCCAGGTAATCTCAACCAATCATCCACACTTGCTTGATTAACATCAATTGTCAGCCCTAATTCTGCCGCGATCTCAACTTCTTCAAGGGAACAGAACCGATAGTAAGGATCATTGAGAATACGCTTACGGATAGCTTGCCGATTAAGATTGAGCTTTTTTGACCACCTAGAGAGTACCATAAATTAATCTAAAAAAGTTTAGAAGATTGTGCTGTTTTTAATTCCATTGATGATACCAAATTCCAACAATAATTCCCCAGTTTTCCTTTGTGTTCCCACACTTTATAGTCAACTTTGTTTAAAAAGATGACTTTAAAATTAAAATGTAAATAGCCAATTTCTCTATCTTGTGGCATAATCTTGCGAATGGGATAACTACCTAAGTCCCAAGCAAGTTGTGGTGATCAACATGGTCAGGTAACATGCGCAAAATAAAACCTAACTACAACGGAAACATCGTTAAGGTGTGAGGAAAACTGTGTCAGTCAAAAAAACCTATCCGACAAGTCCTACCCCAGGTAAACAATTATCCTCAAAAAAGCCTAATGCCAAAAAGCAAAGGGGTAACTGGTTATTGATTGGATTAGGATTAACCGCAGTATCCCTGGTTTCTGCTATGGCTGGCGCTTTTCTCTCCATATCATTTTCCGCTACTCCTCTAAGGCAAAGTAGCCTGACTCCTGGACAAGAAAAAGTTTTTAGTCGAGACAGCACTATTGCTTATAAAAATCTACGCTTACCTGAATTAAGTCGTCCTGTTAATCTTTTGGTATTGGGTACTAAAGTTCTAAGTTCAGAAGTGAATGAAAAACCTAAAGAAGACTTAGGATATCATGCCTTAGTGAATTCTTTCAAAGGGCTTTCAGATACAATGGTCTTACTACGTTTTGATCCTAGTCAAGATAAACTCAGACTTTTATCAATCCCTAGGGATACTCAAGCCAATATTGGTCGAGGGATTCGGAAAATCAATGAAGCCAACTATTATGGAGGAGCAGCCTTAGCTGCCGAAGCCGTTAGTACCCTTTTAGGAGGGGTTCCCGTTGATCGTTATGTCAGGGTGAACATTCAAGGGGTAGAAAAGGTGATTGATGCCTTGGGAGGCGTTAATGTTTATGTCCCCAAAAATATGAAATATACTGATCACAGTCAACATCTTTACATTGATCTTAAACAAGGCAAACAACATCTAGATGGGGAAAGAGCGATTGCATTTTTACGCTTTCGCTATGACCGCTATGGAGATATAGGACGGGTACAACGACAACAAATGTTGATGCGAGCGGTGGTTGAACAAGCTCTTAGACCCCAGACAGTTCTAAAAATGCCTGAGATTCTTTCGGTGATTGGGACTTATATTGATACTAATTTAACTGTCGAAGAGTTAGTTGCTTTAGCCGGATTTGCTGCTCAGACTAGACGATCTAATGTGGAGATGTTAATGGTTCCTGGAGGCTTTAGTGGCGATGGCAAACAGAAGGTTAGCTATTGGATTCCTTACCCTCATAAAATCAGGGAAATGGTTGCAGATTACTTCGATCATGGTAATTACCAAGACTTTGAAAATAAAAATCCCACTCGTTTGAGAATTGCGATTCAAGATAGTGTTGAAGACCCAAAAGCTGTGAAAGCTATGGTTAACTATTTACGAGAGAGGGGTTATGGTCGAGTTTTTGTGAGTGATAACTGGGGAGAACCCTTGACAACAACTCGAATTGTCGCGCAGCAAGGAGATGATTTAGGAGCGGCTTCATTGAAAGCCACCTTACGGGTAGGAGAAGTATTAGTCGAAAGTACCGGAACTCTTTCCTCCGACATTACTATCATATTGGGACGAGATTGGCAACAACAGTATCCTAGTTTCGAAAGTCCTACTGCAGAGAACTTTTTACAGACTCAGCACAACAATTAGTTCTTGTCTTTTCAAAAAAAAGTATTAGGGTGATCACAATTTACTGTTGAAATCTCCCAGAGGCCGAAGTATTGACTTTATAAAAATAAAATACTATAATAGTAGGCTCGAACGTGAGCGGACGTGGCGGAATTGGTAGACGCGCTAGATTTAGGTTCTAGTGTCCTTGACGTAAGAGTTCGAGTCTCTTCGTCCGCATTCAGTCAGATGATAACAGACTAATTTTGTCTTAAAATATCATTGTTGTGGTATAAATTCTGTCAGGGCATAGTATAAATGAACATTGTGCAAGTTTCTCAGTCGGATGTGACACCTTCTCAATAGTTTGTCGATCCCCTGACGACAAGGTCTCATCCTGTTGTTAGAGTAATAACATTATTGCCTTTGTACTGAATGACCATGCTGTTGAGCAATCGTTATCAAATTTTAGAAACTTTGGGTCAAGGCGGCTTTGGAGAAACTTTTTTAGCTATTGACACTCAGATGCCCTCAACTAGAAAATGCGTTATCAAACAGCTTAAACCCACATTACAACAATCTCAATCAATTCCACAGTGGTTACAAGAGCGATTTAAACTTGAAGCGGCTGTATTAGAAAAATTGGGCGAGAATCATCCGCAAATTCCCTGTCTGTATGCCTATTTTTCTGAAAATAATCATTTTTACTTAGTACAAGAATGGATTGAAGGGGAAACCCTTTCTCAAGTTCACCAAAGACGGGGAAATTTTTCGGGAACGGAAGTCAGGGAACTTCTCAGCAAAATCTTGCCGATTCTCGATTACATTCATGCTCACCATATTATTCATCGGGATATCAAACCCGATAACATTATTCTCCGAGCTATAGATGGTCAACCGGTTTTGATTGATTTTGGTATTGTTAAAGACGCGGTAGCCACTATGATAAATAGCAATGGAAAAACTGCCTATTCTATCGCCTGGGGAACTCCTGGCTATATGCCATCTGAACAGGCAGCTGGTCGCCCAGTTTACTCAAGTGACCTCTATAGTCTAGGGTTAACTGCCGTCTTTCTACTTACTGGAAAAACTCCTCAATATCTAGAGATTGATTCCCACACAGGGGAAGTTCTCTGGGGTAAAGAAATTCCTGATCTTGATTCTGATCTGACTAGTATTATTAATCGCACTCTTTGCTTTCATCCGAAGGATCGCTTCCTCACAGCAAAAAAAATGTTGGCTTCTCTAAACATTTCACTGCCTACTGTTACTTCCGCGACCATAGCGGTTGTACCTAGCTCTTCCTGTTTAAAACCCCAGTTGGCTTCATCTGTAAGCTCCTTAGAATACGACAGAGAAATCCCTTGGGCTCTTCTAGTATTAGGCTCCTTTTTAATTGTCAGTACTATTTTTGGAGCCTTGACCTTAGGATTTATTTTAACGACTAAAGAACGATCCAGTCCTTCTTCATCTCCCTCAAATGTCCCAAAATCGATTGAATTACCGGTAAAAACTACTCCACCGTCTCAAATTCAACGTTCTCCTACGCCAGAACCAGAAGTTTCTCCTACGCCAGAACCAGAAGTTTCTTCTACACCAGAACCAGAAGTTTCTCCTACGCCAGAACCAGAAGTTTCTTCTACACCAGAACCAGAAGTTTCTCCTACTGATGAATTGCCGTCTATTCCAGAACCGACAAAAATTGTTCCTATCCCCATTGAATCTCCCTCACTAGGCACTTCTTCTCAGCCTAGTTCTTCCGTGACAGAACCTAAGTTCACTCCTACTGCACCCGACATTATTATCGATGTAGAGTCTGAAAAATCCCGGCATTGATATAAAAAAGTCATCAATTGGCCTTTATATCTTTTGAAGAGATTTAAGTGAAGTGCCCACCATGTTTTGATTTAAATCGCGAATATTTAGTGCGTATTTCAAAGACGTGAAAAAAGAAAGTTTTAGATCATTACGGTAATTATACTCGTACATCGTGCGAATAGGATGATATCAAAATTCTCTAACTTAGCTGAATTCTACATAATCACAAATTAATTTTACTTCATAGTACGTGTACCCTTAATTTTTTAACTCTACTAAATAATTGATAATAAACGCTTGAACTAAGTTTTTTACTTATTTCTACATATCTACTAACTTCCTCACATTCTGGCAAGCCAGGAACATAAGCTCCATAATGGAACTTATGTTATGAACAGTCTGTATGTGTTACTAGAGCAAATGTAAATCTTGTAGAGAGTATTACTATCGTTTCTGAGTTGCTTGATGAAGTTGATATTTTTCCTTTAAAAGAAGTAGATACCATCAGTTTTGGGGATGGAAATCTTTTTTCTACCTATGTCATCCTAGAAGAACCAAGAACAAAAGAAATTTGTCCTAATGGCGGATACTTCTTATTATCTTAGCCAAGAGACCCGTTAATTATCTATGCTTACAAACAGTGTAATAGCACAGATATTTCATACGGTGGCCATAAAGCAGAAGATTTTTTGATCTAAACCATAATTTTTTATTTTTATAAAAAAAAGTTGAATTTTATACTATTTCCTCTCTGAATTAATCTTTGTTAAGATAACCTGAAGCAATAGCCGCAAAAGTGACAATATTAAATTGAGTGAGCATCGGATCGATGCTCAAGTATTTTTTTCTAGTTCACAAAAGGCTCGTATCTTAAAAGTAATTCTCTTTGATTTTAATGAAGTTATCATTAATAATGAAAGGATTCATCAATAGTTAACTAACGGAATTTTATTAATCAATAATTTATGTCCTGATGATCCAAAATATCAACGGTTTTGTTTCGGTAGAGGTAACTATGATTGTCTTTAATGTGTTTTCTAACATGGAGGTTGCTTATTCTATACAGATTATTTAAAAACAATAATTTATCAGAGAAGTGAAGCCGATAGACGACGTGTAGAAAATTTAGAAAATCTCTCCATTTATCAAAATTTAGAAGACTTTTGGAAACAAATTCAAGATAGAGCCTTAACAATTAACATAGTTACTAGTTTTCTGTTTGATGCAAATGTTATCTTATTTAGTAATAAATTACATTTTGGAGTTGTAAATAGAAATAAATAGTAGTTAAGTAATTTTAACTAAACTCAATCAAACAACTAAGAAGTTGGATAGTTTTTTTCAAAAAAACCTATGTTTACTTACTATTTCAACCTGAAAAACATCAGCAAAAGCCAAAGCAACTTTTTGACGTACTTTTGATAATTTAATGTTAGGAATGAGTTGCTGTAAACTACCTAAAGGTTTATCTTTAATTCCACAAGGAATAATCTGTTTAAATCCTTTTAGATCAGGGTACACATTCAAGGAAAACCCGTGCATTGTAATCCAACGACTAACTTTAATCCCGATGGCTGCAACTTTATATCCTTCTACCCAAACTCCTGTTAAACCAGATATTCTTTCTCCTTTAAGTCCATATTCTTGAAGCACTTTAATAATTACTTCTTCGAGTTGTCGCAAATACCAATGTAAGTCTTGTTGGTAATGGCGTAAATTGAGAATGGGATAGCCTACTAATTGACCTGGACAATGATAGGTAACTTCCCCTCCCCTTTCAATACGATGGACTTCGTAAGAAGTAGTGGTAAGGTCAAATTTTAGGAATTCTAGACTAGATCCGGTTCCCAAAGTATAAACAGGGGGATGTTCAAGCAGTAGAAGGATATCCTCTAAAGTCGGGTCCTTTAGGCGTTCCTTAACTAGTGAGTGCTGAGTTTTCCAGGCTAACTCATAGGGGATAATTCCTTCCTGGTAGACAACACATCGTCGTTGTTGTCCTTGATGGTTGAAAGTAATTTGTCTCATCTCATGAAGATAATTTTAAGAAACATCAAGATGTGTAAAGGAAAATGAAAAGAAGATAAAAAGCAACGCTAGAAACAATACAAACGTGTTAGTCTGGATATGTCGGGTGGTTCCATTTAAGTGGGAGATTGGGGGTAAGACCTAGGTCTGTTGTTTTTTTCCGTTTGACCCTTTTCCCTAATTAGTAAATACAGTCAAAAGATAGGGAAGTATCCTAACATTTCTGACATTGAGCCTTAAGAGACCACTAAAGTAAAACAAGAGACGAAATACAAGTTAACAAACCTACATAAGTTATTTTCCTTCTGCACTCTATCATTAATCCGTCTTAATATAAAGATACAATGAAGAAGAGATAAACCACAATTAAGATTTCTAAAAAAAGGTCATAAAACTGATGAAAAAATACGAGATATCTGAGACTTTAGCTCGAATCAGTAGCATTGTTAAGATACTAATTTATCTTTTTTTAGAAGTAAGTAGCTAGTTTCTTTATTGCTGTTTGATGTAATTAAAGTTTAATGAATAATGGAGTATTAAATATGAAGCTTTTGATCCAGGGTAATAATATCGATATTACCGATTCTATTAATAACTACGTACAAGAAAAGCTCCAAAAAGCAGTCAGACATTTCCAAACAATGACAACGAAAGTTGATGTACATTTATCGGTAGCTCGCAATGCTCGGATCACTGATAAGCATAAAGCAGAAGTAACGGTTTATGCCAATGGCACTGTTATCAGAGCTCAAGAAGGCAGCGCAAACCTCTACGCTAGTATTGACTTAGTGTCTGATAAAATTGCTCGTCAACTTCGCAGATATAAAGAAAAACTCAATAACAAGAAGCCTCACAGTCTAGTCAAAGCGGCAGAAATTGTTGAGGAACGTCCAGTAGAAGGGGACTTAATTGGTGATCGCACCCCAGAATTACCACCTGAAGTCATCCGTATGAAATATTTCGCAATGCCACCGATGACTATTGATGAAGCCTTACATCGATTGGAATTGGTAGACCATGATTTCTATATGTTCCGCAATAAAGAAACTAATGAAATCAATGTTGTTTATATTCGCAATCATGGTGGATATGGTGTAATTCAACCTCGTGGAACTAATGAAAATGGCAACACTTCTCACTAAATTTATAGTCAGCCAACTAATTTGACTCAGTCCAATACTATAGGACGGATTGGACTCTATTCCTCTTGTCTTTTCGCCGCTTAATTACTCAGAAAAGTTAAAATAATTAACCTAAAATAGTGATACTTTGTCCATTTTGTGCCAGAGATGCTGAGGATTTAGGCTCGATTAGCCTAAATCTCGGATGAAGGCAAGGGTAATGTGTAAGCTAACATAGGTGCTAAAACAATTAAATTCTTCTGAGGTTAAGGGTTAAACTTTGTTAAAGTTGAAACGGCAAGCAATAGGCTGAATCCGATTGATCGAAATTTAGCAAGGAACGAGCCTATAGGAAATGTCTCAATAATCGAGGAAAAAATATTACGTTAATTGGATAGCTCGCTAAATCATTTTTTTTACCTTTTTTATTTTTGAATGATAGATAAATTCAAGAAACGTTTTTCACTGATGAAACAGAAGTACTGATACTATTGTAGCTAGAGGCTTGTATGGTCATTTATAATTTATCAACTCATAAAGCAACAAAAGTTAAAGAACTGATGGAATCTATAGGAACACAAGTTGCATTCTTATCTCCTTATTCTGCTGATTTTAATTCCATTCAAAACTCTTAGTTGAAAAGAAAAAAATATTTGAGAACTTAATGATTTTTAAGCTCTTAAAATCTCGACCAGGCTATTAATGAAGTGATTGATTTAATAACTTATGAAGACATAATTGGTTGATTAACTGACTGCTATTATTATGAGCTACCTAATTTAAAACCACTATCATGCTAATTTCTTGAAGTATTACTACATATTTCCTTAGGAGTCATAACGTCCATTAACTCCTACAATATCAACATCTGTAGTCAGAGTTGATGAAAATAGGATCAATCAAAATTGAAGTGAGGCAGGGGGTAGAAAGGTTTAAAAACTCTAGAAGAGAATGGGGGTATGAGAACCGAATTTAGTATCGTGTGAGAGCTCCCCATGGTTTAACTTCTAGATTTCTTGAAGCTCTACTTTTGCTTTAAGGCTAACTATTTTCCACGGAGCAATTTCAAAAAAATTGGGAATAGGTTCTTCTAAAAGATTTACTTGATTAATAAATATTAAATCTAGGTTAGTAGTCACAAAAATCAAGGTGGTTTTCCCCTCACATTCGTAACATCGTAAAACCCAAGCATTCGAGTGATCTTCTGCTGGTTTAAAAGCTGACAGAATTAGGTTATCTGAACCCAAATTTAAAAATTGATTGACTGGTGGTAATCTCGTCGGTTGATTCATTTTATTTTTTGGAGCAAAAACCACATTCATGGGAACGTTTAATTCATATCCTCGCTGTACAGTTTTTGCTTCTTGCCAACTTCCTTGATGTGGATATATGGCATAGGTAAAATGGTGCAAACCGCGATCACAATTAGAATCGGGCCAACGGGGACTTTTTAAAAGAGTAAGTCTTAGGCGATTACTTTGACTATCATAACCATATTTACAGTCATTTAAAATACTTACTCCATAATTTTGAGACTTATCTGTTAAATCCGCCCATCTTAATGCAGGGACTTCCCATTTAGCTTTTTCTTCCGGAGTTTTAGGACAGTTCGTTCGTTCAATGGCAGCAAAAGGAATTTCATAGGTTGTATAATCACTGTCTAAATTCAGCGAAAAAGAACTTTTCACCAATACATGGGTTTCTTGCCAGTTAACTTTTGTTTTAATTATGATAACTTTTGAATTAATTCGTAAACTATAATCTTGACAAAATTCTGAGTTTTCTAGTTGTCGAATCACTCTTATTGTCCATTGTATAGGACCCATTTCTAAATACTCAATGGTCTTCAATTCAGTTCCTGGCAAGAGATAATCATTATAATTGGGATCGATATTCCAAGCATCCCAATATTGTCCTTGATCTTGAAATCCTTGCAATTGATTACATTCTCCCCTAACAACTTCCCGCTGAACAATTTTATCAAAAATACTATTTATATTTCCTGTTTCAGGATTGATAGTAACTTTTAAGTATTGATTCTCAAGACTAAAATCATTATTATTAATTTTATCAGTATTTTCTGGAGTTTTGTCGGTAGGACATAACCAGAAAATGCGATATCCAATTGATGGAATATTTTCTGCAAAGAATAAAAGTTTATTATCGTTTGATAGTTGATAAGTTAATTTATTTCCTTCTAAATCATAAATTTTACAGTTATTTTCTTTTACTGTACATTCAATTACTTCTGATCTTTGCCAGTTAAGAGAGTTAAAAATTATCAGGGGAATAGCATTGGTTTGAGGTGATTTTGGCAATGAGATTCTAGAACTAATCTCTTGAAAAGAATCGTCTAATAAGGATTGACTAATTTTTAACGCTTTCTGCCAATCTTTATTAGCTTGAGTAAAAACTCCAGGAATAGAAGTTCCAGGCAAAATATCATGAAACTGATTAAACAAAACTTTTTTCCAGGCTTTTTCTAAAGAATTTTTGCTATCAATATTAATATTTTCCCTTTGAATAATTGTTGCAATAGAAAACCATAATTCAGCTTGATATAGCAAATTTTCACAGCGACGATTATAAAATTTTTGATCAGCATGAGTTGTATAGCAACCCCGATGTAAATCTAAATAAAGTTCATCATCCCAAACCGGAATAGAATCAGAAATTTTTACTAGTTTATCTAAATAATCAATAGCTTTAGTAAAACTGATTTTAGGAAAAAAAGGAGATTGTCTCCAGCGGTTTTGAACAGTTAACATATCACGAGTTGGACCTCCTCCATGATCTCCCACTCCAGGCAACCACAAAGCATCTTTTAAGCCTGTTTGTTGCTTCCATGAAATGGAATAATCAGTCATTCTTAGAGGATCAGTATCCATAACTCCAGCGACATTTGGAGGAGAAATCAGAGTTAATAATTGGGTTCCATCGGGAGATTGCCAATAAAAAAAACCATAAGGAAATTTTACATTAGTATTCCAGTGAAGTTTTCCAGTTGCAAAATATTTAATTCCACTCTGGTGGAAAATCTGTGGCAATTGCCAAGTAAAACCAAAACTATCAGGAAGCCAAGCAACCTCAGTTATTTTTCCAAATTTTTCTTTAAAAAAACGTTGTCCATACAATAGTTGTCTAACTATTGATTCTCCAGATGCTAAATTTACTTCTGGTTCAACCCACATTCCTCCTAAAATTTCCCATTTCCCTTGTTTATATACTTTTATAATTTCTTGAAAAAGCTGAGGGCGATGTTTTTCTATCCATTCATAAAGGGCAGGGGTTGTATGACCGAAAATAAGTTCTGGAAACTCTTTCTGTAGATTTATAACAGAAGAAAATGTCCTCTCTCCTACATCCCAAGTTTCATTGACTAGCCATAACCAAGCCATATCTAAATGAGCATGTCCTAATAAATTTAAAGAGTATTGTTTTATATTCTTTGCTAAAGGTTTAAGCATATTACGTAATTCTAATAAATGAAAATTAAATTCCTCTCTATTATCAACAATATCCCAGTTTATTTGATTAATTAATACTTTAAATAAGTCTATTTTTTGAGGTTCAAAATTAGATAAATAATTGTGTAATATAGTTAGCTCGTCAGCAACAAAACCAGGGTCTATCAAACCTATATTTGTTTCATAAATAAGTTTAGAACTCATTAGTCCACCAATATCATGACTAGGGCTAACTAAACGTAATAAAATCAAAAATTCCTCTTTTGGTTTAGCAGATAGACTTACTAAAATCCTAGCTGAAGAATCAAATAAGTCTCCTTCTTGTACTAATTCTTTATTTATAAAAATTTCTGCTTTTTCTGCCCACCAAGTTAAAGCTAATTTGACAGTTAATCCTGATAGAGGATAATTCCTAATTTGTTTAGGAATTATAAGCTTTTTAGCTAACCATTTAACCTGTTTTCCTGCCGGCCAAATAATATAACCTTTCTGATTAAGATTAACAGGTTTCCAAGTATCTATATTAATAGAATCAAAAGATATTTCATCAGAAATACTAAGCCAAGAAGATTGGATATCAATCTGTGTTAATTGGCGGAGTTTATCAAGTATTTCAGTAATCATCATAAATTTTTCTCGTAGACTTTTTACAAATTAAACTTGAAGACTATAAGATAGATAAATTTTAATGGATTTCTTTAATAAGATTACATTAATAGATCTTTGCTCATCCTACAAAATTTATACTATGTGTTGAGAACAATAAGAATTATTAAAATTAGTCAAGCAATAGTTAAAATTTTCTAAATTTTTTAGTAGAAACGAGATAAGAAACGGTTTGTAATATACAGGTATTTATAAATAAATACAATAGCTTAGGCTTATTTAAGCTAAAATCTAACAAGTACGGTTAGATAAAAAACAAGTAATATAATATCCATAACTTATTTAGTGAATAATAGCTTTACATCAAAGGATTGCATCGACCATTAAGATAATGAACAATAAGATATTGCCAATATGAAAAAGTCTTTCATAATAAAATTCATACGAATGCAAAGATTTCTCAATAGATCATTGTCCATATTTGTGAAACTAAATTTCTAACAATTTCCATCATGTTGGATGAATCTGTCTTGGACTAAAAAATATGACTCATGTTAGCTGAACTTGCCCATCATTTATGGATATTAAACGACTTTCTGCCCTACGTAACAACTATATTTTTGTGCTTCATAATCCTACTGATCACACTACAGCTGTAGTTGATCCAGCTGAGGCGACTCCTGTTTTGCGATGTTTGGATGAGCTAGAAGCTCAACTAGTAGCTATTTTTAATACCCATCATCATTATGACCATGTTGGGGCGAATAATATTCTAATTGAAAAGTTTCCTAACCTTTGTGTCTATGGAGGGGTAGAAGATAGGGGAAGAATTCCTCACCAACAGGTATTCTTGAAAGAAGGTGATCGCGTTGAATTTGCTAACCGAGTGGGAGAAGTTTTCTTCGTCCCTGGACATACTCGCGCTCATATTGCTTACTATTTTTTCCCAGAATCAGCTCAAGACACCGGAGAATTGTTCTGTGGCGATACTTTATTCTCGGGAGGATGCGGACGATTGTTTGAAGGTAATCCAGCACAAATGGTTAATTCATTAGATAAGTTACGGAATTTACCCGATAAAACTCGTGTGTGGTGCGCTCACGAATATACTTTAGAAAATCTTCAATTTGCAGTAACAGTTGATCCTGATAATGCACTCTTAAAAAAGAGATTTAATCAAGTTAAAAAACTCCGTCAACAACGACAAGCAACTGTTCCTTTTTTATTAGGAGAAGAAAAACAAACTAACCCCTTTTTGCGATGGGATAGTATTAGTTTGCAATCAATAGCAGGTGTGAGAAAACCGGAACAAGTTTTTAGTAAAATTCGAGCTATGAAAGATAATTTTTATAAATAGAATTATGCTTATTCAAGCAATAACTATCAAATAGTTTAATATTTGTTAAACTATTTGATAGTTATAAACTAATCGTAATTAATTCATTACATAAGTAATGTTGTCTATTTTTGCTATTTTAAATAGTTCCATACAGAGAGACTAATAAATTTTTGCGAATGAACAACCTAGCCTGATAAAATTTTTGTTACCAAACTACCAACATGGCTTGAGTAGCAATACATGATGTAATATCTGTAGATTTTGTGCTAGTCTTATAAGTCTACGGCGATAATTAAACCCTAATTCTTAAATATACCTTTCTAAACTTTACTAACGTTCGTCATAAACATGCAAGTCAGCAAGATATACTGGGCTTTGACTATTCGTTGCATAGGTCGTTGCATAGGTTTTTTTAAAAAAAATTGCGTTCATCATCGTTTACTAACGACATAGTGAATATTAAGTTTTAATAAAAATTAACTATGTCGTTTAATAAAATCTACAATGTTTGTAACAGCAATTGCTCTTACAACTGCCTAATTAAAATTCATATCTTCAACAATTATTTTGCTATTTAGTTGCAATATCTCTTTAACCTCTTCTCAGGTAACTTAATTACCAAATTTAGTTGTTTCTATGGTTTTGTCACACCCCTAGTAGGGGTGTGACAAAGAACTTGTTAGTTAGCATTATCTTGAGAAGTATATCTCATAGTTATTAAACTTAGACAGAAACTAACTTCGTGAATTTGTAAGCTAGATCGTTTATCTATAGCATTTTTGGGTGATTATGAAATATGGCAGAATCAATTTATAAATCAATCCCACCAGTACAATTGGAGTATAAGTTTTGTAATTTAATCTTCTATCTTTATTGACTACGATTTTTCTTGACTAAAATAAGTCTCTAATGCTTCATGAACAATCTGATTCATCGGTCGTTTGTCTGTTTCTGATACAGCTTTAAGTTGAACAAACATCTCATCAGAAATACTTACCCGATGTTGATTTTTGCGAATACGACGCGGTTTTATAGGCTTATAAGTTTTACTAAACTCTCTTAGAGACTCAAAGCCGACTCGACGACAAAATTGACCAAAACTTTCTTGTTCTATCTTCTCTTGCTTAAAATAGACAAATAGAGGCTCTAAAAATTTTTCTATGTCTTTGTCAAGTAGTTTCTGGAGGTAAGGTTCAGCTAAGTTAGTTTGATTAGGACTTCCCCCTAACCAAATTTGGTAGGTGTTTGGCGCACTTCCTACAAATCCCAGTTCAGCCATGTAGGGACGGGCGCAACCGTTGGGACATCCAGTCATCCGAATTACAATTTTCTCTGATGCCATGTCTAATTTAGATAAAACTGTTTTAATCCGCTCAATGATCCCAGGTAGGACGCGTTCTGATTCAGTAATAGCTAACCCGCAAGTTGGTAAAGCTGGACAGGCTATCGAATAACGGGTCAAATCATCAATTTCTTGAGGATTAGTAATTACACCACAATCTTGTAAAATCTTTTCAATCGCCTCTTGATGACTAGGCTCAATCTCATAGAGAATAACGTTGTGGTTAGCTGTTAACCGCATAGGTAAACTAAATTGTTCGGTGATACGGCGTAGAGCGGTTTTGAGTCGTAAGTTTCCTTCGTCTTTCACTCGACCATTTTCAATCGAAATTCCCAGGAACAACTGACCATCTCCCTGTTCATTCCAGCCTAAAAAGTCTTTATATTTCCATTTAGGAAGTGTTTTAAAAGGATATAGAGACTTACCAAAGTATTCTTCAACTTTAGCGCGGAATTTTTCTACTCCCCAGTCATTAATCAGATATTTCATGCGGGCGTGACGACGTTGAACTCGATCGCCGTAATCCCGTTGAGTGGCAACAATAGCCTTTAATACGTCATAAACATCTTCTTTAGCTACATAACCGATGGGGTCAGCTATCCTTGCAAAGGTTTCTTCCTTGTTATGGGTGCGTCCCATGCCACCCCCTACAAGGATGTTAAATCCTTGTAAGGTTCCCTTGTTGTCCGTCATCACTACTAAACTGACATCATGGGTATAGACATCGATGGAATTATCTCCTGGAACAGTGACACTACATTTAAATTTACGGGGCATATAATGTTCCCCATAAATAGGTTCCTCTTTGCCAGCAAAAATGGCTTTATTGGTATTGCATTGACGGGCAGCCACCACTTCGGGGGACTCTTCCACACTGAGAAATTTTTCTCCATCAAGCCAAATCTCATAATAGGCTTCAGTTTGGGGTCTGAGCAAATCAGCGATTTTATCAGCATATTCCCAGGTGTATTGGTACTCAGGGCGATTTTTAAACGGTGCAGGAGGAGCCATAACGTTGCGGTTTAGGTCTCCACAAGCTCCAAGGGTTGATCCCATGTTTTTTACAATTGCTGACACTGCTGCTTTGAGATTTTTCTTCAAAATACCATGAACTTGAAATCCCTGGCGTGTTGTCACCCGTAAGGTATGGTTTCCATATTCATCACTAAGGCGATCAAGAGTTAGATAAAGTTCAGGTGGGACAAACCCTCCAGGATTGCGAGTCCGCAACATCATTTGATAATCTTTTTCTTGTCCTTTAACTCTATTATCTCGGTTATCCTGTTGATAAGATCCATGAAATTTAAGAATTTGAACAGCATTTTCCGTAAAATGAGTTGTCTCTTCTAAAAGTTCTGTAGCTAGAGGTTCTCTTAGAAAGTTACTCTTCTCCTTAATTGCTTCTATCTTAGATATTTGCCTGGTGGGTGAAACTGAAGTATTGACCATTTCTATAAAATTAAACGAGGAACAAATTTGGATATTCTCGCCCTTAAGCTAAGTTAGACTTTGGTTTATATCCTCAGATCTTAACGTTATTAAACCATACTAATTCTTTAAAAAAGATGACAGTTTTATGTAAACAGTGCTTCGAATTACTTCTATAATTATTCTTTAATAAACCGGAATAATTTTTATTACATAAAAGTAACTAAATTTCTAAACAAAAAACATTTCTATATTCTTTATTATCTGTATGTTTGTTATATATTAACTTCTGTTTTTTGAGTTTTACATCATTTTACCTTGCCTATTGGCTATTGACTACTCTAGACTAGAAAATAGGACCGCAAAAATTAACAGATATTAATTAACAGGTATTTATGGGCAATATCTTCGGCCACTTATTCCGCATCACCACCTTTGGTGAGTCCCACGGTGGAGGGGTTGGAGTTGTTATTGATGGTTGTCCTCCACGCTTAGAAATATCCGAAGCCGACGTTCAGGTCGACTTAGATCGTCGTCGTCCTGGACAAAGTAAAATTACTACCCCTCGGAACGAAACCGATACCTGTGAGATCATATCAGGAGTTTTTGAAGGAAAAACCCTAGGAACCCCCATCACTATTCTAGTTCGAAACAGAGATGCGCGATCGCAAGATTATGATGAAATAGCTATGAAGTTTCGTCCCTCCCATGCGGATGCCACCTACGAAGCGAAGTATGGAATTCGTAACTGGCAAGGAGGAGGAAGAGCTTCAGCAAGAGAAACTATTGGGCGAGTAGCCGCAGGGGCAATCGCAAAAAAAATTCTCAAACAAGTAGCCAATGTGGAAATTGTCGGTTATGTTAAGCGGATAAAAAACTTCGAAGGAATTATTGATCCGTCAACAGTTACACTAGAAAAAGTAGAAAACAGTATTGTACGTTGTCCTGATGAAGAAACCGCAAAAAAAATGATTGATTTGATCGATCAAACTCGACGAGATAATAATTCTGTCGGTGGGGTAGTTGAGTGTGTGGCGCGTCAGGTTCCTAGAGGGCTCGGACAGCCTGTTTTTGATAAGTTAGAAGCAGATTTGGCAAAAGGAGTGATGTCTCTTCCAGCGAGTAAAGGGTTTGAAATTGGCTCAGGGTTTTCCGGGACCTTACTAACAGGAAGTGAACATAATGACGAATTCTACACCGATGTAAATGGAGAAATTCGCACTACTACTAACCGTTCTGGTGGAATTCAAGGGGGAATTAGTAACGGAGAAAATATTATTATTCGGGTTGCTTTTAAACCTACAGCAACTATTGGAAAAGAGCAACAAACAGTGAGTAAAATAGGACATAAAACCACATTGTCCGCGAGGGGAAGACATGATCCTTGTGTGTTACCTCGCGCTGTTCCAATGGTAGAATCAATGGTTGCTTTAGTTTTATGTGATCATCTCTTGCGTCAACAGGGACAATGTGGAGTTATTTAGTTAATGGTTAACAGTCGATAGTTGATAGTTGAAGCATGAGAAAGATCACATCAGTTATTCTAGCAGGGGGGTATGGAACGCGAGTTAAACACTTGCTTCCAAACGTTCCTAAACCAATGGCTTCCGTCGCTGATAAACCTTTTTTAGAGTGGATTTTAAGATATCTTAAATCTCAAGGAATTACCCAAAATATTCTCTCAACGGGTTATTTATCAGAAGTCATTGAGGAGTATTTTCAAAATCAGCCTGTCCCAGACATAGAGGTTTATTGTTGCAAGGAAAAGCAACCTTTAGGAACTGCAGGCGGTTTTCTTAATGGAGTTGAGCAGACTAATATTTCTTCTAATGCTTGGTTGGTAATGAATGGAGATTCTTTAATCGTTGCCCAATTCAACAAAATGATAAGTTATTTAGACAATTATGAAGTTGATGGAGTAATTTTAGGAGTATCTGTAGAAGACACTTCTCGTTATGGTTCCTTAGTGATTGATAAGTCGGGAAATCTTATAAGTTTTGCTGAAAAACGCCAAGGTGCAGGAATTATTAATTGCGGAGTTTATTTATTTCGTCATCAGGTTTTGGAGAAGTTTCCGTCAAGATTTCCCCTAAGTTTTGAATATGATGTTTTTCCGGCACTACTCAAGAAAAAAAATTCAATTAAAGTGCACCAAATTAAAGCTCCATTTTTAGATATTGGAACTCCTGAAACCTTACCCAAAGCAGAAGCTTTTATCCTAGAAAACTTTAGCCAACTACTTAACCCATGCTAATCTCACGCGCACCAGTTAGAATTAGTTTTTTTGGCGGCGGAACCGATTATCCTGAGTATTTTATACAACATGGAGGTGCAGTATTAGCAACTGCAATTGATAAGTACTCTTATGTTACGGCAACTCCGTTTCCTAGTCACTTGTTCGATTATTTAATTCGGGTATCTTACCGAAAAGTAGAATTGGTTAAAACCGTTGATGAATTAGAGCATGATGTTTATCAACAATGTTTAAAATTCTGTGGTTTAGAAAAGGATATTGAGTTGCACAATGTAGCTGACTTACCGGCGTTTACAGGGTTAGGTTCTTCTTCTGCTTTTACCGTATCTTTACTCCAAGCACTGCATAGTTTTAAAGGGGAATTTGTGAAGCCCTTAGATTTAGCTTATGAAGCTATTTATGTAGAACGCTATTTAGTTAAAGATCATGTAGGATGTCAAGATCAATTAATGGCAGCGATGGGGGGATTTAACTTAGTAGAGTTTAGGACTGAAGAAGATATAATTGTCACTAGAATCCCCCTATCTTCCCAAAGATTAGCGGAGTTTGAATCTCATATTTTTATTGTTTTTACTGGAATTAAACGGAAAGCATCCCAAGTGGTGGCTAAACAGTTAAAACGGGTCGCTGATAACACCGATATTCTTAAAAAAATGCGGAAAATGGTCGACCAAGGATGGGATATTTTAACCACTAATCAATCCTTATCAGCTTTCGGAGAATTATTACACCAAGCATGGATAGCCAAACGTAGTTTAGATACCATTATTTCTAACCCAGAAATTGATAATCTTTATAAATTAGGTCGAGAATCAGGGGCTTGGGGTGGTAAACTGCTAGGAGCAGGGGCAGGAGGGTTTATGTTGTTTTTTGCACCTCCAGAGTCGCATGAAAACCTAAAGCAAACTTTTACCCACCACGAGGTGCTTTCAGTCAAAATCAATGCCCCAGGTTCTCAAATCATTTTTTCATAATTTAGATTTGTTCTATATTTGTTAACTTTATTTTGGACTAGGTCTTACATTAATCGTGAACTATCCTATTGCTGTTGTTTCAGGTCGGATCAAAGCCGAAGAGACCTATACAGCTATCGAGAAAGCTAGTATTTCCTTTGATCAAATTGCTCTTCTGGGGAAAGTAGACAAAACTGTTAATGGATTTATTTCGTTGATACCAGTCGAAAAATCAAAAAATAAGCAATTTATGATGGCATATTGGTTAATTTACTTAGGTTTTTTGGGGAGGAGTTTGTTTGCTCTTATTACCGAAGTGGATGTCTTTGTATGAACAAGAAAACCAGCTAATTCTATTTTGGGAGGCGTTGCTGATGCAACAAAAGTAACGAGTAATGTTTTTTAGGGATTGAGTTGACGCTTATCCATTTTCAGTGGAGACGCTTCGCAGTATGGTAATTAATTGAATTAGACTAAGTATATTAAATTAGGGTAAGTATATTTTTTTGATTTAAAGATCTTTAATTACTCAGAAATAAGTACACCGAGATTCTAGAAAAATGTAACCCTAAAAATATCTAATGATATAGCTACTATAGTGAATAGTTAATGGTTCATGTTACCCAGAGAAAAATTATTAAAAGGAATTAAAAATCGAGAAGCGATTACTCGTATTCTTGAGCAAGCGGAAATAGCCTTAAAAACTTGGGAAATCGTAGTCAGTGACTTTCTTTGTCCTCCTGTTATAGCTGAAGTTCAAGAATTGTTTCAAAGATTGACTGAAGTTGAAATTGTGGTGTGGGGAGGTTATCCTCAAGCAGAACGGCAACGAGTCGGTATAGCTCGTTCGGAAATTTCTTTAGACATCTCGGAGATTCCACTAGCCGCTCTGTGTATTGCCGGAAACTTTTTATTTGATCCTGCTAACCATCAAGATTTCTTAGGGGCAATTTCAGGAGCAGGGATCGTCCGCGAACAGGTTGGGGATATTTTAGTGCCAGGAGAGCGGGGGGCGCAGGTAATAGTGGTACCTGAACAAGCTAAATTTCTTGAAACTTCGCTTGTTCAGGTACGTTCAGTTCCGGTGAAAACCAAATTAATAACATTGAGTGAATTAAAAATACATCCTCCCAAAACTAAGAAAATGACCACCGTAGAAGCGTCTATGCGCTTAGATGCAATCGCCTCAGCAGGTTTTGGAATGTCTCGTAGTAAAATGGCTAATTCAATTAATTCGGGAGATGTACGAGTTAATTGGAAAGACATTACTCAGGCAAGCCATATTGTTGAATCTGGGGATTTAATCACCGTTCGAGGTAAAGGACGTTTAGAAGTTGGGGAAGTTGCTATTACTAAAAAACAACGTTATCGGATTCAAATAACCAGATTTAAATAGGGTAAAATATAATTCAATCTATACTTTTTTATAGAGTAAATAAAAGGTTTTTAACTTCTATCTTTTTAGAAGCTATATGTTTTCTAGAAAATATTTAAAAGTTACTTTATTTCTGTTTTATTACCATAAGTGATTGCCCTCTCTTTCTCTTTATTTGACGGGGATGATGTCTTTACAAAAATCTAGGATATTCTCTTGGACTCCTGTACAAAACATAAAAAATTTGCTAGGTTATATATACATGATTAAGTTAACGCGAGAATTAAGTTAACGCAAGGCCGAGCATTTGCCCCAATGGCTTGATTTAAATCTTTGAATTAAATCGTCAATCTTCGAGATAAACATTACTCAAAAATAAGTTGGGAATGAAAAAACGATTTAAAGTAACTCAGAAAAATATATATTATCATCAAGTATTCAGTTAATAAAATAGAAATTACCTTAATCTCCAGAATTAAACCGACTACCTAGGTATCAGACTTGATATTTTCTGACGTATCCTAACTAAACTAACCATAAAATGGCTAAATCAATTGACAGCATCCGTATCTATTTGCAAGAAATTGGACGAACCCCTTTACTAAGTCCTGAAGAGGAATTTAACCTCGCTTCTCAGGTCAGAAAAATGGTGTATTTTTTAGGTAAAGAAAAATTAACTACGGAAGAACAAAAAACAGTCAAGCGAGGAGAACAAGCTAAGCAGAAAATGGTTAAGGCCAACTTACGTTTAGTGGTTTCCATCGCTAAAAAGTATCAAAACCGTGGATTATCTTTATTAGATTTAGTTCAAGAAGGAAGTATTGGTTTAATGCAAGGAGTTGAAAAATTTGATCCTGATCGGGGTTATAAGTTTTCTACCTATGCTTATTGGTGGATTCGTCAAGCCATTACGCGAGCGATTGCTCAGCAAGCGCGAACCATTCGTCTTCCCATTCATATCACCGATAGTCTCAATAAAATTAAAAAAACACTGCGGGAACTTTCCGTTGAATTAGGACGGAAACCTACCGAAGAAGAAATAGCCCAAAAGCTAGAAATTACTCTAGAGAAATTACGAACTATCAGTCAAGCTGCTTATAAAACAAACTCTCGCAGTTTAAACATTGTTCTAGACGAACATAATACAGAGTTAGAAGATATTCTACCCGATGAAACAAGATCACCAAATGATTTTGTAAATCAACAAGAACTTGAATCGAAAATTGATGAATTATTAAACAATTTACCTCCTAGTCAAAGAGAAATTATTGCTTTACGTTATGGTTTACAAAATGGAAAAAGAATGAGTTATAAAGAAATTGGACAACAATGCGGGTTAAGCCATGAAAGAGTAAGACAATTAAACAATCGAGCTATGAGGACCTTGAAACGGAAAGCTGTTCCCTTTCAAGAATTAACAGGATGAATAGCATTTTAGGGTAGTGGGCAATGCCTACCTGGAGATCTCATCTTAGATCGTGTAGATAGTGACTTACATATTGGTACCAATTCTGATCCCATCTCATTTAAGACCTGACAATCGGTAATGTTGAGTCCTTCTAAGGTTAGAATTTCATTGATTCAACTGAGTTGAGCATTTATAGCTATAAATTAAGTTAGAGTGTCGGGCCTAGCATAATTTGATTTAGACACAACACCTCTAGAAAAATCTCAGGACAAAACTTTTTGATCATTATAAACACACTGAAGTTGGAAAGTGTTAGCGAGGAACTCCTTGAATAACTGGACGAATTCCTGTTCCATCAAATGGACCTGGATCACCACTCCAATTAAAGTCGCTGATTCGTAAGCTGATAGAACCTACTTGAAGACGGCTATTGTAACGTAGGAGAATATTATAAGTACGGCGACTATATTCAAGGAATAAATCCGTGTTAATTTCGTCATCAGTATCGATATTTAAGGCGCTTTGAACACCAAAGCGTACAGGTCCATACAGCTGTTGGGTTAATGCCCAAGAGATGGTTTTGAGATCGGCAAAACGATCGAATAAAAATGGAGAAGGATCTCCGCGCAATGCCTGACTAAAGGAAAGATTAAACCCTGTATAATCGAAAAAGGGGCGAGAAAAATTGCCTAATTGTCCTGAGACTCCAATACTTCCTGAAATCGAAGGTTGAGAATCACCATTACCATAGAGACTGGCTACTCCTGTAACACTGGTGGAGAGCTGAACAAAAGGTAGGACAGGAGTAGAAGTGTAACGTAGCCCTTCTTTAGCAGTTGGGGGCAAGGCTTTTCCTACCCACAACATAAAGGGTCGGCTCACCGATGCGGCTCCTTGGGTACGAAAGAGAGTAACACGATTATTTTCTCGAATTGGAGCGAGCAACTCTGGTTGATCCGTGTCAGCATTGACATTTTGCAGAGATGCTTGATAACTCAGCAGCAGTAACCCTTTCTCATCGAGAGGAATTTGAGGAGATACGAATAGCAACCCCAAACTATCCCGGACAGTTTGGAAACCCAAGGAGCCATTAAAAAGACGTTCACGATAATTATATTCAAACCGCAAATCATTATTCATGTTGAACAAGGGGACTTTCTGTTCAAAATAGGTTTTCGTTCGGATATGTTCTTCAGTGCGGTTATTAAAATCCAGACTCGTTAGTGAGGTTCGAGAAAATAATTTAGTATTCTCACTAAAGTTAGCCTCAACTCTGTTGATAAGTCCAAATGTTGGGGGACTAATAGCATCAATGTCGTCTGTGTCCGCATCAAATAGATCAGTATTGGGATTGTCTGTAGTGATACTGTCGGGAAATAATCCTTTTTGGATGTAATATTGGGGCTTAAGTTCCCAACTGACCGTATCATTATCAACTAGATTAAAGCCCCGTTCCACATATAATCCTCCGCGATCGCGGTCATCATAGCCGAAAGAAATTACCCCAGGTTGGCGATCACGCCGATCTAAAATCAACCGATCTTGGGTGGGAAAGGAATTTGTTTGATCAAGCACCACTCGTGAGTTAGTCAATTTCACCTCATCTACCAAGGGTGCAAGATTGCGAAATGTTGCCGTTTCTGCTCGAATTTCTAACTCAGGAGGAGAGAAGGGATCATTAGTTAAACGAGCATTCGTGGCACTCCATCCATCTCCATCAAACTCCATTCGTTCGGACTGGAAACGGATGCGATTGATTTGTCCTCCTTTAGGCGGCACTTGGGCAGCCGGTAAATTAGGAACATCAGTTCCTAGTCCTAGGGCTTCCTTTCCAAAATCAAAGGAAGTTCCAAAACGAACCCCTTCAGTAGTAGTGATTCGTTGTAGAGGTTGATTGACCGCTAGGCGTTCATTTAACGTCTGGTTGGGAATAAGATCGTTAGTGGAATCGTTGGGTAATCTTGGCGAAAAGTCTTTTCCTGTTGTAGGTTGATAAATCTCTCCATTGGCGTTGAAAACTACCCCTTGGTCCTGCACAAAATAATACTCAAACTTTTCTCCGCGTAAGGTTTGTTCTCCTCGTTCAAGTACCACTTCTCCCTCGGCGACAACAAATTGATCGGGGAGGTTAACGAGCAGGCGCTTTGCTAATAGAACCCCATTAGCAAAGCGCATGACTACATTGCCTTCGGCGTAGACTACATTTTGTTTAGAATCATATTCTTGACGATCAGCAATCAATTCCACTACCCCTATGGCTTCTTCTTGTATTGAGACAGTATTTAGCTCCGGTGATGATTCAGGAATAATTTCTAATGTTTGTTGACTTATAGAGGTTTCTTGTCCTTTCGGTGTAGAAGAGGTTAGAATCCTGAATTCTCGTATTGATCCTCCTCGTTTACGAGTAATAAGACGATGGACTGTATTTGAGAGACTGTCATGACTTCGATTTAGCCCAAAGACCAAGTTAGGAACTGGATTAATCGCTGTTGATGTGATCTTTGTTGAAGAGAGTTGACCAACAGAAATCGGATTCCCTAATGCCCTAGCATTATTGTCTTCAGATGAAGAATTAGGGGGTAAATACTTAGTGGTAATCTCTTTGGGGTCAGACAGATAAAATTCAATAACTCCAGGGGGTTTTGTCGCTGGGTTTTTTTCAGACGACTCCAATGGTGGAGGTTCAGACGACTCCAATGGTGGAGGTTCGACCATTAAAATTGGGATCTGAGAAATAAGGGGGGGACGTTTCCCAAGGGGGAGGTGAGTGGACAATCCTTCAGTCAGAATCTCCAGGCAATTGCCTTGGGGGTCAAGAGCTATAGATTGAATTAGCGCGGGTGGATTAGGTGGCGGAACGAATGGGGGCATCTTTTCGATAAAAATCAAGCTTAAGGGGTCAATTGCTACCTGCAGCGTGACTCAGCAGAAGAACGCTCGGGACGAGCCGTACCTCGCCCCTGTCGTCTTAATCACCTAAGTTAACACAGTCAAATTATGCTTACTCGAAATCTTTCCGTCCAGGGTTACGAGTTGGGTCACTCGATAGAAAGCCGAAGACAAACAGAGAAATGAATAAAGCAACGACTATATAAACTGCAATTTTTAGGATTAGCATCTTAATTTGAATCTCCTAATTAAAATGGACTCCAGTTTCGAAATAAACGTTTCATCCTGCTAACTTTATAGCATTTTAGGATTGAGTTGGAGAGGGTCAGAGGCTAACAGACTGATGAAGTCATGCAGTGACACGGTGATAGAGTCGTCAAACCTAACTAAGATAGTTGACATCACAAGATCCCAACAACCTTTATTTAATCTAAAAATAATTCCTGATTGTACCAATTTTAGTTTTTAGTGAATTAGACCTTTTTTTATTGAACCATATCAACATTTTTTCAGCCTAACGCTGTTTTGGTTCGTGGTATAGATAATCCTCACAGTTTACTAAAATAGTATACAAGTTTAGTCGACTTTTTCTTGTACAAGAAACACTATAGTTGTCGTTATTTTTTTGGTGAAAAAATACACTTATAAGCCCAGAGCGCATCTAACTACAAGATTTTCTAATTCCATAGATGTCGTAATATTTATAGATAGTTTTATAAGTTACAAGGTTTAATATTTTTATTTAAATTAGTTTAATATTATTGTAATATATAAATTTTATATTAATATTTTGTAACCTTATTGACAAGAATCTTTTTAGACTGTATTGATTATTTCTGTACAAAAAATTATTTAAAAAATACATATTCTGATAATTCAGAAGTGCAAATTTATTTGATTAAATTTTTTAAAAAAAAAATTAATTTATAAGTAAGTGTTTAGAACAAGCTAAGTCAAGCTATTTTTTCAGAAACTTTAAATATAAATATTATAATAATATTTATTAAGCTTTAATTTTTGATTATGTAAAACTGCAATTTTTTTAAAAAAATAATAGTGCTGATATTAAAAACAATTAAAGTAGTTAAACTTCTATTTTTTATGTTAGATAACAACGTCTAATTATTTAATTTATTGTCTATTTATTTTTTATATAAATTATTAAATTTTATTCAACTTGTATTAGTCAATTTTTTGTTCATTTTGCCTACAATAGATAAAATAATTTTTTATGTATTAGACTAGCTAAAACTTGTTCAATAATAACCGACTTAACAGGTAACTAAATATTCTAATAAATAAAAAATAAGCTAAGTTTAAAATTATATTGTTTAGAATTAAACCTAATAATGGGTGATTATACTAATATTTGATGTTAAGTCAAATATAAATTGACTCTTTATCCTTAGTAACAATATCTACCGATTCTATGGAACCGCCATCACTTAATTCAGTCACTACGGCAGCAGGATTAATATCCACACAAACCTTTTTGAGTCCTACTGAAGTTATTTTACCAACTCCAATGGAAGGTAATACCAATGTCCTTGACTTACAAGGACTACCCATTCTATATCAACTCAACTCCTAAAGTGGTTTTCAGCTTATTTAATATAATGAACAGCTATCGTATTTTTCATGAAAATAAAAAATAGCTATTTTCAGCCAAAAATATTTTTTTTTCTACAAAAAAATAAAAAATACTGTATTACTTGAACTTACTGTCATTTAATCCTCCCTGGCGTTCACTCGAGACACCCGTTCTCATAAGAGTAAATTCTTATTTTGCGCTGCAGATTTCCCTGTCTTAGGTTTGACAGATGGTATAAATACCATCGATCTTTACCATAACTTAATCACCAACTTTGAAATCTCGTAGCAACTTAACAATTTAATATTTAGTAATATCTCTAGTTTCGACAGACTGAAGCACAATGGCAGCATTCACCCATCAATGTTCGAATCCAATCCATTTATAATTAATGAACAATTTGGTGGGATAGATTATACTAAATATAAAAGTCGTTAGAAGCGACTTCCTCTTGGGTCACAATTTTCGTGTTAACCTCAAAAACTTCTTGGAGATGGACGACTGCGCCGAGGTCGATCAACCTTCTTATAATTTCTTAAATAATCTCACGTCAGAAAGCTTGTCTCCCTGTCTAAAACGATTCTGACACTCTTAGGGTCAAACATTTAGCCGCCCCCGCTTTGAAAAATTCTGTTAAACAGGAGTCATCAGACAGTTTTTGCAGGTGTTCACATCTCTATGAAGGGCGATTTGAGTAATCATCAAAAGCAAGAGGAATAATAAAGCAAATGACCACCAGTGAGAGAACAAAAACAGGTGTCTAGATGGTAAAGTCTCTGGTCAATCAAGTGTAGAGGGAGAACTTCTGTATTAAACCATTCGGTGATATAAGGGTGTGAATCGAGTTCAGATTAAAAACTGTATCTTGTCCCTTCAAATTGAAAGTTGCTAGATCTTTGATAGTTTGATAGAGATTCTGCCACTGTTCCACCACACAATCACGGTTTGATTTGTGAATATTCCCTTCCATCCATAGATTAATAACATAATCTACGTCATAAAGATCCGAAGAGCACATGAGAAAACGAATCAAATCAATCATATATAAATACTTCTCAAAGGGTAATCAGTGAATAAAAGACCGCAATAATTTGATGTCTTTATTGACTAGTCTATAGTTGTGACCAGGATTGTGTTTTGACTCCTCAGAAAAAACTTTACTATATTCCTTAGTTATTTTAGAGAACAAGTTTTCTTCTACCTTATTGAGTTATTTTTCTCTAGTCTATCTCTAGTTATTTAGGGTATATAACTCATAGGTTTGTTACTTATTTAAGAGATAATTTAACTTCTTAAATAGATGTTAACAATAACATGCCTAATTTCTTGAATAAACTGTAGTAGTATTTTAAAATATCTTCTTCGAAATTGTTAGATTCTTATAATATTGCCGGTTTGTTTATTTATTCTTCTGTTATAACAGTTATCCATATCATTAACTAATTGATTTTTCTTCTTTCGATAGTTGTATTGTTATTTCTTTTATTTCTACTTTTATCATATTTATAGTTACAGTTCTGTATCTTAATACAAGAATCTTAACTTAAGATAAATCAAGTGTATATCCAAGTCAATTTTTTCAAATTTTCTATCCGATTAGTTCTCATCTACTAGACTGAAGTAGTATCAAAAGTATATGTAATAAATTTTTTAATAAAGTGCTATCTAAATAAATTACTTCTCTGAAAGATAATTAAAAATCAAGTAAGTTATTGATACTTTAGTATATTATATTTAATATACTAATTAATATTGTTTTTGTTTTCTATAAAAATTAGATTTTAGTGGTATTAATACCTATTAAATTTTATGTTAGTAAAAAATTATGTCAGGTGACCTGTGAACATTATAACTTTTTATATCGCTCATATATGAGTAGCTTATTTACGATTTAATAAATTTTATTAAAATAGGTGTTCAGGATCACTCATGGGTTTACAAAAAAAAATATAGTATGCCATTATATAAATAATATTTTATTGTGTTCAACTTTAAGTTTTTACTATAAAAAGGTATAATTAAACATCTTAAATTCATAAAATTGAAAGAAAGTATAGATTCAGTATTGCACAATTTTTAATAAAACTATCTATATAGTAACAGAATACATATTGATACCCTTAAAGATATCACCCTTAAGGGTATTGATCAAAATATAAAGAATTAAATTGCAGGAGAACAACTGAATGTTAGAAAGTTATCACAAACACAAGGAAGAACGCGCAAAACTCAAAATTCCTCCTTTACCCTTAACGGCAAAACAAACTTCGCAACTATGTAAACTTTTAAAAAATCCTCCCGCAGAACTCAGAGAAGAACTTTTAATGTTACTACGAGATAGAATTTCCCCTGGTGTAGATGAAGCGGCTTATGTTAAAGCAGGATTTTTAACAGGAGTAGCTAAGGGTGAGATAAACTGTCCTATAATCTCCCCTCAAGGAGCAGTGAACTTATTAGGAACCATGATGGGGGGCTATAATATACAATCATTGGTTGGACTGCTTAAATCTCCCGACAGCAACTTAGCATCAGCAGCAGTCACCGCATTAAGTGGAACCATCTTAGTCTTCGATGCGTTTAATGAAGTCTTAGAATTATCGAAAACTAACTACTACGCTAAACAGGTCATCGATGCTTGGTCTAATGCTTCCTGGTTTATCAAAAAACCTAAAGTCCCTGAAGTCATTATCGTCACTGTCTTTAAAGTTTGTGGAGAAACCAACACCGATGACCTTTCTCCAGCTCCCCATGCAACTACAAGATCGGACATTCCTTTACACGCTTTAACTATGCTAGAATCTCTTTTCCCAGAGGGAATAGAGACTATTGCTAGACTCAAAGATAAAGGCTATCCCATTGCTTACGTAGGGGATATTGTTGGAACCGGTTCCTCCCGCAAGTCTGCTATTAATTCTGTTTTATGGCACATTGGGAATGATATTCCCTTTGTTCCCAACAAACGTTCAGGAGGATACATTATTGGCGGAAAAATTTCCCCCATTTTCTTCAATACGGCTGAAGACTCTGGTGCATTTCCTATCGAATGCGATGTCAGCGAAATGGAAACTGGAGACCTTATCATTATCCATCCCTACAAAGGGGAAATTACTAACGAAGCAGAAAAAGTTATTGCAACCTTTATCCCTAAACCCGAAACCATCTTAGACGAAGTACGCGCAGGGGGACGCATCCCCTTACTTATTGGGCGCGCGTTAACCGACAAAACTCGTCATGCATTAGGACTTGAACCTAATACTATTTTTATGCGTCCTATCCCTTCTATCGAAGACGGGGGAATACCTGGATTTACTCTAGCACAAAAAATGGTTGGTAAAGCTTGCGGTTTACCCGGGGTTCGTCCAGGGGATGCTTGCGAACCCATGATGACGACTGTAGGTTCTCAAGATACCACAGGGCCCATGACTCGTGATGAATTAAAAGAGTTAGCCTGTCTAGGGTTCAATGCAGACTTAACTCTACAAAGTTTTTGTCACACTGCCGCGTATCCCAAACCTGTCGATGTCAAAATTCATAAAGAGTTGCCGGACTTCTTCTCAACCCGTGGGGGGGTTGCGTTGCATCCTGGGGATGGTATCATCCACTCTTGGTTAAACCGAATGTTATTACCCGATACCGTCGGGACTGGGGGTGACTCCCATACTCGCTTCCCCTTGGGTATATCTTTCCCAGCAGGTTCAGGGTTAGTTGCATTTGCAGCAGCATTAGGAGTGATGCCTTTGGATATGCCAGAATCCGTGTTGGTTAAATTTACTGGAGAATTACAACCTGGGGTAACTTTACGGGATATTGTTAATGCTATTCCTTGGGTAGCTATACAAGAAGGTAAATTAACCGTTGATAAAGAGAAAAAAATTAATGTTTTCAACGGTCGTATCATGGAGATAGAAGGTTTACCGGATTTAAAGGTTGAACAAGCATTTGAATTAACAGATGCTACGGCAGAAAGGTCTTGTGCAGGATCTACTATTAAGTTAGGAAAAGAGACTATTGCTGAATATTTACAGTCCAATGTTGCTCTAATTAAAAATATGGTTGTGCGAGGTTATCAAGACTCTAAAACTTTGGTGCGTCGTGCGGAAAAAATGGAACAATGGTTGAAAGAGCCTATATTGCTGGAAGCAGATGAAAATGCTGAATATGCAGATACTATTGAAGTTAATTTAAGTGAGATCAAAGAACCTATTGTTGCTGCACCAAATAACCCAGATAATGTTAAACTGGTGTCCGAATGTTCAGGGGAAAAAGTCAATGAAGTATTCATCGGTTCTTGTATGACGAATATTGGACATTATCGCGCTGCTGCTAGAATTTTAGAAGGACAAAAAATAGGAGAAGATAGCGGTTTGCACGTACGTTTATGGATTTGTCCCCCAACTCGAATGGATGAAAAACAGCTCCGGGAAGAAGGTGTTTATGATATTTTTGCAGCTGTTGGTGCGCGGATAGAAGTACCTGGATGTTCTCTCTGTATGGGAAATCAAGCACGTGTAGAAGATAATACAACGGTATTTTCTACTTCTACCCGCAACTTTAATAACCGTATGGGGAAAGGGGCTCAAGTTTACCTTGGTTCTGCAGAATTGGCTGCGGTGTGTGCCTTGTTAGGAAAAATCCCAACAGTTGAGGAATACATGTCCATTTTTACAGAAAAAATTAAGCCCTTTTCTAGTCAATTATATTGTTATTTAAATTTCAATAAAATTGAAGGTTTTCAAGATGAAGGACAGGTTATTTCGTTAGAATAAATGCCAAAAATTGAAGATATTTTAGGGATTAAAAAAGGAGCTTCAAGTTAGAACAATAGGGAGGGTAATGTCCGCAGTTTGACAAAAATGGGGGAGACACAGACAAGTAGTAAATCTATGCCAGGAGCAGCATTTATTAAGGTTAGGTGCTATGAATATAAAATCCAATCTTGATCTTGACCCAAGTATTTTGTTATCTAGATTATTTATATCAAAGATTTGAATGGCATTGTCATTATGCTCCTTAATTGACAGCATTAAAAAAAAAGATGATGTTCTCGTTTAAGATAAGGTGATGTTATGACTATTGTAATGACTTTTTATAGGTCAGAATATCGAAATTTTAAATGGCTTTAAATATTACAGATGCTTCCCCATCGTAAAAAGTATTTCCCAGTCTAGTCGACTATAATCGTCATTTTATTCAACCAGGTTAAAGTTTAATGTAAAATTTATGCCAACTAATATCTTTATTACTTTTGAGTTTGTTTGTCTGAATTTTTTTAGTATAAATTGATGGTTTATTTGATTTTTAAGTGATTTTTAATATAGCATTGTTTATTGACGTCTAACTATTAAGGTATTGCAGTTGAATTATTAAAATAAGCTATACCTAAAGACTATTTTTTAGCCTTTCACGATCTTGAAACTCGTAAATGTACTGAATTTACGGTCAGATAGTGTGCCTTTTACGTCTCTTAAACAACTAGATCAATATACTTAATTAAGTTTATGAGTATTTGTCCCAACGATCACCTATCGATGAAGATTGATAGTTTAGTGGTATAAGATTGCCCTTAAGACAGTAATTTTTGGACGATGAAGTATCAGTATAAATGAAATTAACTCAAAAAACTGTAATTATCACAGAAACTTAGTCATGAGTTAGATTAGACACAATTAAAGCTCTCACTTAGAAGTGGAATTGCCACGTTGTCATAGCTTATCGCAATTTTAAAAAAAATCTGCAAAGTAGCTCAGGAACTAGGAATCCCTCAAGACAACTACACCGTCTTGGCCTATTTAATCTAGAAAGCTTGGAGAGTGTTCGACAGTTTGCAGAAACTTTTTGGGACATTAGGAAATCTTTAGACGCTCTATTGTGCAATGCAGCCATTTATATGTCATTGCTCAAATAACTTTTGGGATTACCTGAAGGCTATGAGTTAACTATGATTACCAACTATTTGGGATATTTTCTTCTATATAACTTGATGTTAGACTATCTCAAATACTTACCATCTTCGAACCCCAGACTGGTTATGTTAGGAACCTTTACCCAAAATCCGGATGAACTAGGTGAAAAAATTCTACTATGACCAGATTTAGGAGAGCTTCAAGGGTTTATAGAAGGCTTTAAAAACCTCTATTTCATGATTGATAGAAAAGCTTTTGAACTAGAGAAAACTTATAAAGACAGTAAAATATATAATGCTATGAGTATACGAGAACTACATTGACGGTATTATGAGTTGACTGGCATTACTTCTAGTTCCCTTTATCCTGGATTTGTGGTTACTACCGCTCTTTTCCGTAACTATCATCGCCTGTTTCAGAAACAAATCCCTTTGTTCCAAACATGTATCACTAAGGGATTTGTTTCTGAAGAATTAGTAGGAGAACAAGTAGCCGAAGTCATCACTGCTCGTGAGTATAATCAATCGAGAGCTTATTAGAGTTTTGGAAATAGACAAAAGAAGGATAGCCAGTCTTTTGTCCAAAAGATTTCTCTCCAAGCTAGGGATAATAAAAATGCCGAGCGTTTGTGAGATTCTAGTGTAAAGTCAGTAGGACTTACTTAATTTTCGATAGGGATAGTCCTCGGTTAGCTATATTAGCTAGCCTCTAAGTCTCATTAGTCATCTAACGAGATTTCAATCGATCATGGTAATGGCTGAAAATTTTCTATAGAGGTCTCTGGTCTAACTCGACGATTTTGTGGAGAATAATAAGCAATGGCAAACATCGGTAAGGTAAGTGTTAACAAAGCGATCGTGGTTCCTATAATATAAGCCCACCTGTGAGCCGGAGGCTCTACAACCTTCCCTGACGGGGTACTATATTCCATAAAAATGGCTAATTGACCTGAACTCAATAAATTGTTATCAATGAGGTTTTAATGATAACCTCGTTACTCTCATTGTAATAATTTTTTCTTGACAAGTGTTTAGTGTTGTTAATTCTTAATTAAATTTCAGTGAAATCTATAAAAAAACGATACTAAAGGACGGACAGTCATCCTAAGCAATCGGAGACTAATAATTGATTTTATCTTTTATTATTTAATAAGTAATGAAACCTGTAATGTGTATGTAACTAGTTTGACAGTTAATTTTCTAATATGCGATAGTCCTAATTATTTTTTTTAATAGGCTTTAAGGGGCTTTTGAAGAAAATAAATGGAGAAATGTTTCAAAGTAGAAAAAGAACCATAGGTCAACTAACGTCAATGGTAATTGCCAATCAGCAACTTTTAACTGCCCTGTAGAAAGCATGGGAAGGTGAACGAGGTCAGATTTAAACAGAGGACAAGGTATGTTTGTGCAGTAACAGTAGGTAAAAATAAGGGGTAAACCCCAAAATATTAACCATAGTTTTAATCTAAAATAGACACATCTGCCGCCGATGTACCCAGAATCTCTAATAAACTAGGTTGGACATCAATCGGTCCATTGCCTTCATGTTTAATAGAACCCAATGGTTGAATTAGAGTTGATTGTCCGTGCCGTTTTTACTAGCTTTTCCCAAAAGTGTTTAATGTCTTTGCCTGCCTTCATGTGCCATCAAGCTTTTATTTTTCCTGGCACACATCCAAAGAAATTTTTGACTCCCAAGGTTAGGGTAAACTGCAGGTTGGCTCTAACTTTTAGAAGATTAATGAGCACATCAAGGCTTTCCTCCCACATCTTTGACCAACTCAACCATATAATGAACTACTTCAGGGTCGTTATATATATCCCTTAGTGAGGCTGCTGTTAAAAGGTTAGGTTTTAGTAGGATGTGCTTACCTGGTTCAACAAAGCTTGCTATGTCCCTCAAAGACTCTAATAATTTTTATGAGGACATTTATAAATTAGGCAGATCATTAAGATTTGGTATAAATTAGATTGACAGTAGATATTACATTGTTTTAAACATTGGGTACGATTCATTATCGAGGAAATACTCATTTATATTCGTTGAAGCAGCAATGTTGGGAAAAACAATTCAGAGCATGTTTAACCCAAACCAGAAGTGGAGCTTATGCTCTGGGCAATGATTTTGCTGTACGGTTTTTTACCGACTCGCAAAGGAGAAATCACACGAATTAGTTTCTCCCAACTCTACTCCAATAGGAGTCTTTCATCAGTCTCGCAGTGGAGTACGCTGAGTTTTTTAAAGTACAGTTGGACAGGGTTAAGTTCTGTAGTATATTATTTTTCATCTAAACTATATCTGATTATAAACAACTGCGGTTAATTGTTGGCTTTTAAGTTTACTTCAGGCAACAATTACGGTGGACTTATTCCCGGATTAAGATTAGATTTAATTGCAAAATTGTTTGGAGACCGAGAAATTCTTATTAATAGAACTTTTTTAAAAACCCTATCAACAAGAATTTTAAACAATCACTTTTTATCAACAGGATAAAAAGTAAAAGTTAGTAAAAATTGTTAATTATCGTTGTAGGTTAGCTTAAATTCTCGAGAATAACAACCGTGTTTTAAACCTCTTATAATCCACATAAATAATTATATTTTATAGTAGTTGAAGTCTAAATTAGGACATATTGAAAAGTTAACGTTTAACCTCTATCATACCGGCGATAGCTGATAACAAAAACCATCCCAACAGATTGACCCGAACATCAAAAAGAGTAACATCAAATAAATTGAATAAAATACAACTGCAAAAACTTATTAAATAAGTAAACAGTAGTAAATGTTCTCGACGTTTTTCTTGCTTATTAGACCATTGAACTAAATTTCTTACCCCTTGAAATATCACATTTCCCACAATGCCACAAAAAAGTAAAGTTCCAGGGATGCCAATTTCAGCAAACAACATTAAAAATAAGTTATGAGGATGTCCCATCCACACATTCATTTCAGTTTGGTAGACTGGTGTAAAATTCCTTAGTCCCCATCCTAACAAAGGCTGTTCTAATATCATCTCTCTAGCGACTCTCCATTGGGTAGTCCGTAAAGCAGTGACGTAGCGATCATCATATAATTCATCCGTCAATCTTGTCCAAAAATAAGCAGGAATCAGTTCACGCATAGTTCCCTGTCCCCAAGGAGCCCAGGCAGCCCAAACAACCATCCCAACGGCGATAACCGTTAGGTAAA
Organism: cyanobacterium endosymbiont of Rhopalodia gibberula; assembly: GCF_003574135.1. Classification (GTDB taxonomy): domain Bacteria; phylum Cyanobacteriota; class Cyanobacteriia; order Cyanobacteriales; family Microcystaceae; genus Rippkaea. Next base: position 1,670,402 of record NZ_AP018341.1, read on the forward strand.
TGACCCAATACCGACGTAAATAAACAGCAAAGGCCATCACCCCTAACAAGGCTAATCCCCAGACACTGCGAGAATTGGTGAAAATTAGTCCCAGCCCATCCCCTACCACCGCAAGACTGAGAATAGTTAGTTTCCCAATCATCTCCCCTTTGTGTTTCTCTTGCCGGTGACGATAGATATCAATCCATAACCCTATGGCTAACAAAAAAGAAATTAGAAGGTAAATGGCCAGTGTATTAGCATACATTAAAAAAGAAGACATTCGGCCATCAGGGTTACCATAAGCCAGTAAATTAATCCCAATACTCCTAAAAAGAAGGGGGCTTTCCCAACCCCATCCTAGTTGCATAAAACCTAACCCACTCAGAAGAATAGACGTTAAAACCACCCACCAAGCAAACTGATACAATCGATATAAATTAGCAAAAAAAATGGGGAAAGCGGCCAATAAAAGAATTCCTGGCAAAAAATTAGGCAATCCTTGTAAGGCAAGAATAGGTTGAAAAGCAAAAAATGTTGTAATAACAAGCCAAAGACTGAATACCCCTAAGCTCCAGGTAAACCGCTCAGAAATAATTTGGTGAAACCGTTGCTGCCACAGGCTAAACAAGGCAATCACTAAACCTACACCCCCAATAGTGGCAGAAAAGGGGAATAAAAAGACCCCAAACTTGAGGAAATTCTCTACCCATTGAAGATCATTAGATCTTGACCGGGGACTCGACAACAAAGACTTCACAATATCAATTAAATAGTTGACAATATTTAGAATATAAACTATAAATATTGACTATTTTTTACTTATTTAAGTCGTTTCCCAACATTCGGTACGAGTAAGGCGAATCTGAGCTAAGGCAAAAATGACTGGGATAATGCGACCGTAATTAGTAGCAATCGCTCGCCATCCTAAATCAGCCAACAACCAACCCCATAACACCGGACCAACAAAAGCAAAAACTCCACGAAACGTCCCATAACGGGCGGCTGTCGTCACCATTCCTTGTCTAGCGGTGTTAAGCACAATTTGATTGGCTGCCACTGCCCCACCCCCAACTACAGCTTGTTTGGCAACTTGATAGCGAGAAAAATGGAGAATAAATTGTTGAGCAATATGTTTAAGTAGCCAGGGCTTAACGAAAGAGTTTATGGCGATCACGCCGCTGCTTTTTAACAAAAAACTAAGACGATTGTTTTGAAAGTCAGCATGGCAGGGTTCGCCCCGGTTAGAGTTAGCCAATGATAGCTCTATTTCTTTAATCAGGGTCTTTTGTTCGCAAAGAGGAAGTTTTTTCCAAGCCTTACTGACCAAATAAAGAAAAATGTCTGCTTCAATATCGGTGGTAGTCATCTGGTTAGAATAAGGAATTTTTAAATACTGGCAAACACGAATAAGAATTTGACGGTAGCTAACTTGATTACTCTTTTTTCGTAGGACCGTGATGCCATCAGCTCCCAGATAGCGAAATCGTTTCTCTACCGCATCTATCCAACTTCCCCAGTCTTGGCTTTCTACTTCAATAGGGTCAGGAGTTTGCCAATAATCGAGGGGATTAAATTTACGACAAAAAAGAATTTGGGTTAAATGACGTAGATCGTCTTCTGTCGCCAATTCTAGCACTATTCGCAGTTCATCCAATGTTGGGACCTCCATCAAGGGATTTTAAGATTTACCTGATCTTATCGATTTTTAGATTTACTGTGAGTTAGTATATATCACAAGTAGTAAGACAGACTGATATACCAAGCAACTTTCCAAAAGTTGCCTCAACCATCTAGGTCTTCTAGAGTTAAGTCTATAACCTATGACTGTAAACTGAATATTTGTATGTCATCAGGTACAGGTAAGAGAGAAGTTGACTTACAAACTTCACAGGGTGAGCAATAGGTAACTATATCGTGGAATTATGTATTTCTCTCTAGGGTAAATAAGCTGTTAATTGCTTTTCTCCTTTGCAGTCAAAACGTGCTTCATAATAAAGAATTTGTTCCCGTCTTCCACCTACTAATTGCAAGACTAATTACCTTCGGAAAGGTCCGACGCCGCAACCGAATAAAATTGGTTCTAATAAAACAGAATTAACAAAATTATATGAGTCATCTCTTCGTTCAAAACTTATATACTGAATGGTATAATTAACAGTTTGGGGTGGCATCCATATCCACTAATAAAAACTCTAAGGGACAATATTTAAATGTTCCCGGACCTTTATTTCTACCCCAGTAATATTTTGCTTAGAAATAACTCTCTCCACAATGGTTTGATGAAAATGGAACCTTTCTTCTTATACCACCGGATTTAATGTCGAGATGAACATCCCGAAATGCATCATGTCCTCTGTTTTAATGCTTATACGTCCATGAATATGAGTTAATTAACAAATCATCTTTGTAGGGAATTTGTGGTAATCGAGTTGTCATGGATAAGTTATAGTTACCACAACGCATCTAAGGACAATCTAAAAACGTATTTCTCTTTGTTCTTATAAAATTATCTCTTTCCAGTGAGTTAGTCTCAGTCCTTTCTAGATTATTCTATCTACATAGTCTTAATACTAATTGGTAGGTTAGTTGTTTAAGTAGTTTATCAATTAATCAGGATTTCTATCATCCCCTTTATTTCAAAATCTTATTCCTTAGATTTATAAATTATTTGTTTGATTTATTATCTTTATTAAATACATTTTTTATATGAAAAATGTATTTTTACAGAAAATACACTCTGTTTAAGTGTTAATTTTTGAGATATTATTAAAAATAAATGTCATTTTGAGACTTAAGTAAATGAAGATTTAGAGAGGACTAATATTTTCTAGACATCGTTTTTATCTAGATTATTTCCCTATTATTAGAAATTGATTTTTACAGGATATTTACTATTATATTTATTTCATTGTAAGTAAGTACATCCAGTATAAATCTAAAAAAGATAAATTATATTTAATTACTATATTAAGGTATACATAGTTAGATTTTTAATGCTTCAATTTTTTAAAAAATAATTATATTAAGCAGGATTTTTTTAGTAGCTATAGCTATAAAATATGTGTTTTTAAGTATATATACAGTAATCTTATAATTTTGTATTATATGCTATTTTCCTACTATCGTATTTGATTTTTTACTTTTATTTAGTCAAGTTACGTATATGTACTGAATCATACTCGAGAATTATTACTGTATTTCTTCCCTTATTATCTTATATTATTTTTAGGTTTATTTAAAAAAAATATAAGTTTTTACTACATCTTAATAAGACAGAATTTAAATTATTATTTAATTCTAGTTAAACTACTAAATTTGGTTGATTTACTTGTTTAAATCTTTGTATTTTTCATTAGTCTACTGTTTTTGAAGAAAAAATTATAGTATTTTTACTTTTTATTGCTTTGCATTTAAACATAAATATTATGATATTATTCTAATTTTAGAGAGTATTCTTGGATGGTTATAATTTAATTTTTATAGTTATTATTTCTTTAGTTATACTAATTTCTAGATAAAATTATATCTAGAAATTAGTTTATTAAAAGCTATATTTATATGTTTGAAATTATTTGAGTTTACCTACTTAACTAACCATTTATTTTACTTATTTTAAAATAATTAGAGCTTAAAATAGACTACTTTTAAAATAAATCTAAGTATACTTTTAGGGTAAAAAAATTAGTGCAGTAGTTAAAAACCACACTAATTTAAGAAAACTTAACAAATAATATAAAGAAAATAAATTAGAAATAGAGAAAATAGAATAGTTTTTTAAAAAAATTTATTAATTTAATTTTTATTGAAATGGTATATTATCACTTAAGACTAAGTTAAGAAGCTTCAACAATTTTTTCGATTCAAGAGGAAGATTTGAGACTACAATAGCCAAGGTGAGATAGAGACGGTGGCTTAACTCTAGGAAGTAATATTTATGGGTGAATCAGAGAAAATACCAGTCGGGATTATTGGAGCTTCAGGGTACGGTGGTATACAACTGGTGCGGATATTACTAGAACATCCAAATATAGATATTGTCTATCTTGGAGGAAGTAGAAGTGCAGGAAAACCCTATTGGGATCTCTACCCCCATTTAGTACATCGCTTTGATCTGACTATCGAACCTATCGATATAGATGTGGTAGCTTCCCGTTGTGAAGTAGTATTTTTGGGACTTCCAAATGGACTGGCTTGCGAACTAGTCCCCAAATTACTGGTAAAAGGCTGTAAAGTCCTCGATTTGTCCGCAGACTATCGTTTTCGTAATTTGGACACCTACACTGCCTGGTACAACAAGGACCGCACTGATCACGAAACCGCAATTCAATCTGTCTATGGGCTTCCTGAATTGTACCAAGAAGAAATTAAATCTACTTCTTTGGTTGGATGTCCTGGATGTTACCCTACAGCCAGTTTGATGGCTTTATCTCCCCTCCTCAAACAAGGCTTAATTCTTCCTGAAACCGCTATTATTGACGCTAAGTCAGGAACATCGGGGGGGGGACGTCAAGCTAAAACTCATCTCTTACTCGCAGAAGCACAGGGGTCATTCATGGCTTACGAAGTAGCTAAACATCGCCACACACCAGAGATTGAACAAATTTGTTCCGATTTAGCTGGGCATGAAGTTCGGGTTCAGTTTACTCCCCATTTACTCCCCATGGTCCGAGGTATTCTAGCAACGGTTTATGCATCTCTGCGAGATCCTGGGCTAGTTAGAGATGATATTCTAACCATTTATAGTGCATTTTACCGTTCTTTCCCCTTCGTAAAAATTCTACCTCACGGTATTTATCCTCAAACCAAATGGGCCTGGGGAACTAATCTTTGTTACATTGGAGTTGAAACAGATCCCCATACTGATCGTGTCATCGTTATGTCTGCTATTGATAACCTAGTCAAGGGTCAAGCAGGACAGGCGGTGCAATGTTTGAACCTAATGATGGGTTGGGATCAGACCTTAGGACTACCTCAATTGTGTTTTTATCCCTAATAAGAAACAGGCGATGGCAACAATTTTAGTTTTCTATTGACCTTGACAATGTCGATTCGTGCTCCAGATGAGGAATTTTTGAGGAATCGTTGATGGACTTGATTCTTTACAGGATTTAGGTTTTATTGTCTTAATGTTTTAATCCTATTTTTCAGTTTGCTAGTAATTATCGTTATCACACCTATGATTACTATACAGTTGATCTCCTTTTAGGCAGAAATGAAGCTTTTGAAAAATTGTATAAAAGAAGCCTATAAGCTTAACTTTGAAGTTATTTAAGATGTTTTTTATTCTTAGCATTGTATTTTTCTGAGCTATATAGTCAATTCATAGTGGAGCGTCCAATTAATATGAATGAGAGTAAATTTTGGCCTCTGCGTGGGAGCACTATACTCCAAACAATAGAGACACATTAAAATCATAGAGAGATTCCACAGTGTCTTAGCGTCGAGATGAAAATATGGTCAGGGCTTGAGATAAAGCTATAGAAACTGGAACACAATGAGTCTAACTAACGTCTGGAAATAGGCTAAAAAATCAAAGGACGAACCTCGAGTTTGGGACAGTTAGGATATGTATCCATAGACCGCGCTAGATAGTCGAAAACGCGGAAAAACCAGAAAAGGGTAAAAGAGTTTTTCTAGTAGTTAAAGAGCTATATATTCACAGTTGATCAATAGTTTGCAATTTTAACTGTGAAGACGTTTAAACAAAAGTAGATAAAAGGCAATTTCTTATTTAAAAAGGACCGGTAGAGCAGCAAGGGAGCCTGTGCTGTTACCTCAGGTAGCTTGTCGGGAGTTATATCAAGAATCAAATCGTGATTTGAACCATTGTTGAACTAAACCAAATTTTTGAGAATTTCTCTGCTGACGCAGTTGGTATTTTTCGTAAGCGCCATTAAGACGAGCTGTAACATAATGAGCTAGGGGATGTTGAGTTCGATCAGGATGCCAAAGACGAATTAAACCCTTATAAGTTTGCTCAACCTGCAACGAAGTGGGGAAAGGATGAAGGTCTAAAACTTTCCACCAAGGAGATGACTCATCAAAGAGTGCACGGTTAAGGGGAAGTGGGTGTTCACTCACAATAGGTTGCAACCGTCCCCAAGGTGTTCCATAAAACACTTGATAAATAGTTTTGAGGTTATTTAACCCTAGACGTTGGGTAGCTTGATGATGCCATTTCCGAAATCTGTCGATAGTTTCTTGGTTCCAAAAAGACTGATCCTTTTTGGCTAAAGATTCTAGGATCAACTTTAGAGTTCTTTGAGGTTCAGGCAAATTCCATAACCATAATAATTCTGGTACAACTTGAGTGGCGAGAGGAAAATTTTTCCACTCCCAATAATTAACACCAGGTTTTGCTAATCTTTGGCGGTAAAAAATATACCACCCTTTTTCCCATAGACATGCTAAAGGAGTCATAAGAGGGCTAGCTAAAGAATAAGCTTGTCCACGCAGAGAACTTTGGGGAGCATCTTCTAATAGACACGCTAAAGGAGTCATAAGAGGGCTAGCTAAAGAATAAGCTTGTCCACGCAGAGAACTTTGGGGAGCATCTTCTAATAGACACGCTAAAGGAGTCATAAGAGGGCTAGCTAAAGAATAAGCTTGTCCACGCAGAGAACTTTGGGGAGCATCTTCTAATAGACACGCTAAAGGAGTCATAAGAGGGCTAGCTAAAGGATAAGCTTGTCCACGCAGAGAACTTTGGGGAGCATCTTCCAATAAACAAGTTAGTCGTCTAAATTGGCCCTCAAGACCTTTGTTTGAAGACTTAGACGAAGATAATAGCCAACAAATACCACAGAAAATAATGGTAAAGAGCAACAAGTTCTGGAGTAAATCTCCGACAAACGTTAAAAAATTCATGATTCAGATAATCAATAATATTCAACGCTCGCAAAAAAAGACGAGCAGGAAATATTCTTAACTTTATATCATATTTGACCTTGAAAAATCACCCAAAATTTGGTCAACAAAGATTACGAAATATTAACTGTAAACCAAATTGTTATCTCCATTCTTGGCGATAATTACTAATGTCAATTTTTTTTAAAAATAATAGAAATACTAATATCTCTTATTGAGAAGACTACAGTCAAAGTCATATCGATATCTATCGTAATAGATCTAAAGCCAGTAGAAGCTAAAGTTATAAAGTTCGTTTTCGTAGATGTCTGATTTATTTTTTATCAAAGATCGGCAGGTTAAATTATTTAAGAAATTGAGGCTGGTCCCCTGTTATTTATTGACTTTTCTAGTTTATCTTCTAACAAGATAAACTAGAAAAGTCAATAAATTGTTATCGTAACTGAGGATATGGATGACGGAGAAACAATGATCGGACAAAACGAGCCTTCAACAAGGGTATCTACAAGCAGGGGGAAGACTCCGGACTATGATGTCATTGTGATTGGCTCAGGAATTGGAGGGTTAGTCACTGCCACTCAGTTAGCAGCCAGGGGAGCAAAAGTCCTAGTATTAGAACGGTATTTAATTCCTGGAGGAAGTGCGGGATATTTTGAACGGGAAGGATATCGTTTTGATGTGGGTGCGTCTATGATTTTTGGGTTTGGTAGCGAAGGAACGACCAACTTACTCACTCGTGCCCTAGAAGCCGTTGACGTTGGTTTGGAAACAATTGAAGATCTTGTACAGATTCATTATCATTTGCCTCAAGGATTAGACCTAAAAGTTCATCGAGACTATGAGAAATTTTTAGAAGAATTAATCACTAAATTTCCGCAAGAAAGAACAGGAATTCGCCGTTTTTACGATGAATGTTGGAAAGTATTTAATTGTCTTAATTCTATGGAGTTACTTTCCTTAGAAGAACCTCGTTACTTAACACGGGTCTTTTTCCAAAATCCTAGGGCCTGTTTGGAGTTGATTAAATATTTACCGCAAAATGTGGGAGAAATTGCCAGACGCTACATCAGTGATCTCCAACTATTAAAATTCATTGATATAGAATGTTACTGCTGGTCAGTGGTTCGGTCTGATCTCACCCCGATGATCAATGCGGGGATGGTATTTTCTGACCGTCATTATGGAGGAATTAATTATCCTAAAGGGGGAGTAGGACAAATTGCCCAGAAATTAGTGGAAGGACTTGAAAAAGTGAGGGGAAAAATTCAGTATAAGGCTAGAGTTACCAAAATTTTGCTAGAAAAGAAGAAAGCGGTGGGCGTAGAATTAGCCAGCGGTCAACAATATTTTGCTAAGCATATTGTTTCTAATGCCACTCGCTGGGATACTTTTGAAAAATTATTGCCCTCCAAAGTAATGCCGACTAGGGAAAAACGATGGAGGAATCGTTATCAAAAATCCCCCAGTTTTCTCAGTTTACATTTAGGAGTTAAAGCTGATTTGTTGCCTCCTCAAACCGAATGTCATCACATTTTGTTGGAAAATTGGGATAAGATGGAAGCTGAACAGGGAACGATTTTTGTTTCTATTCCTACGCTTCTTGATCCGAGTTTAGCTCCTCGTGATCGTCATATTATCCACATATTTACCCCAAGCTGGATTAAAGGATGGCAAGGACTTTCTGCTAGAGAATACCAAAAACAAAAAAAAAGAGCTACTAATGACTTAATTGAAAGGTTAGAGGCAATTTTTCCAGGTTTAAACCAAGCTTTAGACCATAAAGAAGTGGGAACTCCCCGTACTCATCGACGGTTTTTAGGACGAGATGACGGAACCTATGGACCCATTCCAAAGCGGAAATTAGCAGGGTTGTGGGGGATGCCTTTTAACCAAACTACAATTACTGGACTTTATTGTGTGGGAGACAGCACTTTTCCCGGACAAGGGTTAAATGCAGTTGCCTTCTCAGGGTTTGCTTGCAGCCATCTTATCTCCGTTGATCTAGGTTTATAACATTTTTCCTGGAAAACTATTCTATAACGTATTTAGTTATTTATTGTCATGATTGAAGTCTAAACACAATTGAATATAACCAAAAATTTCTTAGTGCCCTAGACATTCAATCAAAATAAGTGGAGCAAAAAACTATTTTAAGTCATCAGTGAATGGTTAATAGCCAACAGCGACCCATTAATAATAACTGTTTACTACAGATTGTTCATTCAATTCCTAGACACAAAGTACTATTAAAGTGCCATATTCTAGAAAATTAGATAATTTATAACAATACATTATTCATGCTATTCAAACTATTGTTGATTAAAAGGTGACACCATCAAGTACTGGTACCATTGTTACTAAGATATATAATTAGCAACTATTTTGAATTTATTAGCCGGACAGCTAGGTATATGTTTCAAGTTTCTCAGTAAATCCTGTCATGGTTGATATTTCAACCTGGAATCGACAGACCAATCCGAACCACTCAAAGTGAGGACAATTATTAGTTTATCTAAAACCATCAATGATATTTGATCATACAATTCTACTAAAATTTTGAAATAATCATTTCTAGAAAAGAAAAGACATTTAATAAAAAAATTAATGTGATTGCAATTTAACAAAAAAAATCTCTATTTGATTGGATAGGAATTGTTTATTATTTTAGTTATTTAAAATAATCTATCACCAGTAATTTATCTTTAAAAGATAATCCTACTAATTACTCTTTAGTAGAAACATCTATAGTTCTTAAGATAAAAATCTATACTTAAATTTTAGTGGATAATCACTCGTAGACAACTTTTAGAAAACAACAACGAATCAATAATGTTGATTAGTTGTTGTTAGAAATAACAACCTAAACTAAGTAAAAGAACAAATCTACACTTAAAACATAAAATTTTGATGTCAGAAAAATTAACGTTTTATCTTCACCTTAGCTAATCCTAAGATTTTAATTAAAGAAATGACAGGTAAATCACAAAAAACAAAGACAAATATCAATTTTTGAATTTAGAAGTTAGCTTTAATCAGCTACTATCGGGGAGTTAAACTACTCATTTTACTTTTTTGAAGTCTACAAAAGATGTTAATTTAATGAAAAAATATTCGACATATATAGTATTTTTGAGAACTTTAACTACTTCTGTATCCCTAAAAAAAATATAAAAAAGCTATATGAAAACCTCTCAAGCTATTGTCAACTTACGTGATTTTAGTCGATGTTTTCATCATAATGTAAGCCATTATTTTGATGGGCAAATTTTGACATACTCTCTTGAACCTTTTTAAGGATAAAAATTGGGGATTTGCACGGCGATTATGGCGATTATTAATATTAGCTTAGTTTTAGCTTTCTCCAAAAAAGAGTATTATTACTTAATAACATAATTAAAATAACTCATAAATTAATAGGTAATTTTGAATACGGTATAATTGTTGTAGGATTAAGTCATTACTTAATAACTATCTTCAATTTTTATGTTTACCCAGAGAGTATTGTCTAAATCGCCACGTTGGCAACGATCTAAACTTTCTCCTATGATGCGTCAATGGGAGATTTTTGGGGTTAGTTTTAAATTTTTTTTAGGGTTAAGATGGGATAAACTAATTCGGAATAATTCCTCTAAACGTAGACACAAACGTGCAAAATGGTTGGTGAAAAACTTGTTAGAATTAGGTCCAACATTTATTAAAATCGGCCAATCCCTTTCTACCCGTGTTGATCTTATTCCCTTTGAATATATTCAGGAATTGAGTCAATTACAAGATCGGGTTCCTCATTTTAATTCCAATGAGGCAATCAACACAATAGAAACTGAACTGGGCAAGTCAATTGATGAGTTATTTAAGGACTTTGATTCAATCCCCCTGGCCTCAGCAAGTTTAGGACAAGTTCATCGCGCTAAATTATATACAGGACAAGAAGTTGTTGTTAAAGTTCAACGGACTGGATTAGAAAAAATTTTTAATTTAGATTTTGAAATTCTACATCGTTTAATTCGTTTACTTAATCGCTATCTTTCTAATTTTAGACAATATCAGCTTGAAGAAATTTACAAAGAGTTTTTTGAGCTTTTATTTCAAGAAATAGATTATATCCGTGAAGGTAAAAATGCCGAGCGGTTTCAAAAAAACTTCAAACGCTACTCACAAATTAAAGTTCCTAAAGTTTATTGGAAATATACTACTAAAAAAATCTTAGTACTAGAATATCTTCCGGGAATTAAAGTAGATGATCGTACCACTTTAAAGAATAATGGAATTAATTTAGATAGTATTATTCAACTAGGAATTTGTTCTTATCTCAAACAATTATTAATTGATGGCTTTTTTCAATCCGATCCCCATCCTGGAAATATGGCTGTAAGTAAAAGAGGGGAGTTAATTTTTTATGATTTTGGTTCTATGGCAGAAGTTAAATTGATGGCCAAAGAACAAATGGTTCAAGCATTTTTTGCTGTCTTGAAAAGAGATACAGATAAAGTAGTTGAAACTTTAGTCTATATGGGGTTAATTGAACCTTTGAAAGATATGAGTTCTATCAAACGGATTGTTGGATTTATATTGGAAAATTTTCGAGATAAACCGGTAGATGTTAAAGCATTTGAAGTGATTAGCGATGAAGTATATTTAATGTTCAAAAAACAACCCTTCCGTTTGCCGCCTCAGATGACGTTTATTATTAAATCTTTAACTACCCTCGATGGTATTGCTCGTGTACTAGATCCTCAATATAACTTGTTAGCAGCAAGCAAACCTTTTGTTAAAAGTATTGCCTTAAGTAATGGACAAGGAATAATTATTAATGCCACAGCTCAACAAGCAAAAGACTTTATCAAAAAAACCTGGCAAAATCCGAATTCAACTAATCGATTAATGCAAAAACTAGTCCAAAGAGTTGATCAAGGAGAACTGCAATTTCAGATTAGTTCTCTAGAAAATAAAAGAAACCTTAAACTTATTAGTTTAGGAATTAAATGCCTGATTTATACTTGTTTAACAGGATTTACTTTGTTATCAACTTTTATATTAGTCATCACCACATATATTAAATTTGCTGTAATTGGTTTCGGATTATCAGGGTTATTTGGTTTATTTTTTTTGCGTTCCATGGTTGCTTTAATGAATCAGGAAAAAATCAACAATTCTATTGATAAAAAAAGTTAGCTCATCAACTTTTTTCTTTTGTCTTTTTTTATGTAGAATCACTATTCATGCCAACTCGAACGCCAGGCAGTTTCGGCTTCCACTTTTGCGTATTCCTGTTGTGCTTGACGATAACTTTGATGTATTTTTTTCAATTTTTCTAAAAAATTACGAATCTCTTTTCGTTTCAAACTTAAAGTCGCATTAGCAAAGACTATTTCTGATAATTGTAACTGAATAGCAGAAAATCTAGTAATTTCTGATTCAGATTCTTCTCCTTTTTCCTTTTTTTCTCGATTAGTCTCCACTAACAAATTAATGATGTTAGGTGTTCTCCCAGCAGACAGTTCTCCCTCTTCAGCTTTAAAAGTCATTTCTAATAACTGAGAAGGCAAATCAGTAGGAATAATTTGAGCTTGCTGCAAATAATTATTTGCTTCTTTAGAAAGATTTTCTAAAGTATCATTAATTCTCTGTTCTATCGTCTTACACCAGTTTACTAACTCTTCAGGATTTTCACTTGTCAAAACTTGAGATTCTGGATCCACTTCTGAATCATCTATCTTAGATGAATGTTCTTCCTTCGATGAAGGTTTTTCTAACTCAGATAACTGAAACACTACCTGCTCCTTAACAGTAGCCTGTAGAACAGAAGAAGGAAGTTCTGAATAAAATAAAAGTTGGTCTTGAATCCCTTGACATAATTGACGTAAATTATTTTGTAGTTTTTCCCTTTTACTAAAAGATAATTTTAAAAATTGTTCAGGATAAATTTGAGTACAAATATGATAGCAAGCTAAAATTAATTGTTGTTGAACCGATTGACTTAAAGACTCTAAGTAGTTACTATAAAGTCGATTTAATTCAAGTGCAATTTCCTTAGTTTTCTTTTCAAAGACTGTCAGATCTTGTCGAATTTGCTGGAGAGATTTGGACATAATTTAAGATCGGTTTAGATAACTTTATAACTAATAGTTTACCTCGTAGATTTACGATTAATGTAAGAAAGGCAAAAGAAATAGCAATATTGCTATTTCTTTTGCCTTTTACAAAAAGTCTATATAAGAATTGGAGCTTCAGGGTACGGAAGACTATTCTTTATTCTTCTTTTTTTACAGAGGATCTCTAAGGTATTCCAACTTCAGCTGACGGAGCCGATTTTATTTTTACAGAAGTTCTAATTTGAGGGGAAACTCCTTCGACTCCCCTTTCTACTATAATCTACAGCTCGGAACTTATTAGACCAGTTTGTTCCGCTACTTCTTTAGCAAAATCGGTTTCCACCTTTTCAATCCCTTCTCCAAGAACAAAGCGAGTAAAACGGCGGACTTGAATATTTTCCCCTAGTTGAGAAATAGTTTGTTTAATCAACTCTTCAATATCAATGCTTTGGTCGCGAATATAGGGTTGATTCATTAAAGATAATTCTTTGATCCGTTTGTCAATACGTCCTTGGACAATCTTTTCCTTGATGTTGTCAGGTTTATTAGCTAAGTCATCCCGCCCCATCTCGATTTCTTTTTCCTTAGCAATGACGGCTTCTGGAATATCCGCACCTTGAATATACTCTACATTAGGACAAGCGGCAATTTGCATAGCCACATTGCGAACAAGATTTTTAAATTCATCTCTGCGAGCAACAAAGTCAGTTTCGCAGTTAACTTCTACGAGAACCCCAATGCGGCCTCCCGTGTGAATATAACTTTCCACCAATCCTTCTGCCGTTTGTCGTCCAGATTTTTTCTCGGCTGAGGTGATCCCTTTTTGCCGTAGCCATTCTATGGCTTTAGTCATGTCGCCTCGGCTTTCTTGAAGTGCTTTCTTGCAATCCATCATGCCAGCACCCGTTTTTTCTCGAAGCTCTTTAACCTGTTTTGCTGAGATTTCCGCCATGTTAACTTTATGTTCCTAATGCTTTAACTATAATGACTTGAACCGCTAAGATCAAACTGTGGTTGCAGTCTTAGATTCTCAGCAATATCACTTCTGCTACATCCCTTCTATCGAATTAGTGTTCGATATTTGGATTTCCAGACTGATTAGGTTTTCCTGATCATCTTTTCAAAATTACACTGTTAGTTTGAGTGTTAGGCTTAACTTGTTGAGTAACCATCATTAGGTGTTTTTCGATCCATCCTAGAATCCTATCACAAGTTACACTCTACAATTTCTCTTGAAATATAAGGAAACCTGGTAGTAGTAATTTTGTTTAACCAGAATGGTGGGGGATATCTAGATACTACAGAGACATCCCGTCAACTTAGTCCTAAAATGAGGCGAATTTACTCCTCTTCATAACTTGTTTCAGCTTCATAACTTGTTTCGGCAATGATCTCTTGTGAGTCTACACTTTCTGTCTCATCCTCTTCTTTTTCATAATCATCATAGCCTTCATAATCATCTCCTTCGAGGTTTTCTTCAAACTCTTCGTAATCCTCTTGGGAGTCAAGTTCACCATGACGACCTTCATAAATAGCATCAGCTAATTTACCTAGAATCAGCTTAATCGAACGAATAGCATCGTCGTTAGCTGGAATAGGAATATCAGCAAAGTCAGGATCACAATTAGTATCTAGAAGAGAGATGATGGGAATTCCTAGTTTTTGGCACTCAGAAATGGCATTGTATTCCCGTCGTTGATCGACAATTACAACCACATCGGGGGGTTTACGCATGGTTTTAATCCCACCTAGGTACTTATCTAGTTTCCCTAGTTCTCGTCGCAACATCGATCCTTCTTTCTTGGGACGGCGAGCCAGGTTTCCACTAGTTTCCATAGACTCTAATTCTTTGAGGCGTTCAACCCTGGTTTTAATCGTTTCCCAGTTAGTGAGCATTCCTCCTAGCCAACGTTGGTTAACGTAATTTGCTCCACAACGAGAGGCTTCTTGAGCAATAATCCCAGCTGCTTGACGTTTGGTTCCCACGAAAAGAAATCGCTTCCCTTTACCTGAAGAGAGACGTACATACTCGTAAGCGTCTTCCATTAACTGGGCGGTTTGTACTAAATCTATTATATGAACCCCATTACGAGCTGTGTAAATATAAGGGTCCATTTTGGGGTTCCAGCGGCGGGTTTGATGACCGAAGTGGACTCCAGACTCTAGCAATTCTGCAAGGGAAACAACTGACATTTTTAACTTTCTCCTATTCGGGTTTATCCTCCATTCAGATGGATTTCTCACAAGAAACACCCGAAGTCCTGAATGTGCGATATGTTGAATGTACTCTGACTATATCACATTTGATATCTAAATTTTGAGTGTACTATTAAAAAATAGTAAGTCTTGTTTTAATAATGTTACAGAACAATAATGGTGGTGACCGCGCGATTCAGTGGAGAATTAAATTTCATCCATTCAATCATTCAATTAAGAAAGAAGCTCTAGTTAAGTATTAAAGAAACTAATTATTTTGTATTTTTATATTTTAATTTAGGCCATTATAGCTCAATTTATATTAATTTAGCCTGTATTGTTTAAGGCAACTCTTTTGAGTAATACTTTGTTTTATTTATCTTGGCTAAATTATATATATTCACCTTCGAACATCTCTTCGATAGTTTCATAAGTTTTATTATGATGTCATTCCCCTCCTATTAAATTCCGTACTGGACTATAAATTTAGTAAAATTATAGATACAATTATGTCTATTTATTGTTTTATTGGGATTTAACCAAATAGCTCTTTTGCATACACTAAATAACAATTAATCATAACCAAAAGCAGTATTTGCCATTCTTGGTTTCCTTGTTATTTAAAATAATTAACATTTTTTATTATGTCTTATAAGACAGTAATTGACTAATTATTATCTTTATTCTTTTGTTTATATTGATTGTTATTTTTCACAAAAAAAAAATAACAATCAATATAGTTAATATATAACTATGTTATATATTAACTATAATTACCCTAGTTATAAAACTGCTAAACTACGATCAATTAATAATGAATACGGAACTAGAATTAACAATTAGGAGAGAATAATAATTCTCACAATAAATCAAAAGCCTTTGGGTCTTCTGAAGTAATTTTCAACCCAAAATGAGTTAAACCTTTTCTAATCTGTCGATCCTAGAAAAGATATCATCTTTTTATCACTGTGAAAAACTATTTTAAATAATTCCCCACCCCACGCTTCTAATCACCTTTCTGGTAATAGATTTTCTGTTGTAGAGCAAGTAATAACAAATATGCCTCAAATCCTTTTTTTTATTTTTTAATTAATGTCCCTTGTTCAAAAAGATGTTACAATCAGAATCTATTAATGTCTAATTACTGATAGAACTGATGGGAGAAACAATCACTCTATTATCGAAACGAGAAATAGAAAAAATGCGACGAGCTGGACGTTTAGCAGCCCAGTTATTGGATCATCTAGCCCCAATGGTGAAGTCAGGCGTAAGTACCTTGTACTTGAATGACGAGGCTGAACGTTGGACTCGATCGCACAACGCCACCAGCGCGCCCCTAGGTTATCATGGCTTTCCTAAATCAATTTGTACTAGCATCAACGAGGTGATTTGTCATGGCATTCCTAATGCTAAACAAATTCTCAAAGAGGGAGACATCATCAACATTGATGTTACACCTATTCTTGATGGTTATCACGGTGATACCTCCCGTACTTTTTTTGTTGGAACCCCTTCCCTAAAAGCTCGACAATTAGTAGAAGTTACAGAAGAATGTTTAAGAAGAGGGATTGCTGCAGTGAAGCCTGGAGCTAAAATTGGTGATATTGGGGCTGCAATTCAAGAATACGCTGAATCCTACGGTTTCTCAGTAGTTAGAGATTTTGTTGGTCATGGAGTTAGCAATATTTTCCATACACCTCCCCAAATTCCCCATTTTGGAAAACAGGGAAAAGGAAAACGCATCCGTCCAGGGATGGTATTTACAATTGAACCCATGATTAATGAGGGAACCTGGGAAGCAGTGGTGTTAGACGATGGCTGGACAGCAATTACGAAAGACGGCAAACTTTCAGCCCAATTTGAACATACTCTGGCGGTAACAGAAACAGGGGTGGAAATTTTAACTTTACCTAATTGATGATTTTACTTAAGATTTTGTGCTTGATTTAAAATTAGCTAGTCAAGAAAAGGAAACATCGTAAAGGTCAACATTTAAATAGAATTTAAACCTTACGGTAACTGTTTGAAATTAATTTTATCTACGTTCTTTATTAAGTTTTTTTTTGTGCTAAAGTATGAGTTGTGCTGAACTATCGCAAATCATGAACTTAGACTCTGAAGAGTGCATAAACAAGACTTTAGTATTTCATTAATTATCGGTTTAATATAGTAAATGTGGTGGGAATATTTTTGTGTTAATACAAGATTCTAGTTTAAATTATTCAGACGGCATTTGTATACGATAGCTACCGTAAACTTTGGTTACGATAGTTGGATTTTGCCAACAACTTTCGACTCAATCTCCCAATCCTCATCTTCATAAATGTCGTACTGAATTTCAACTATCTGGATTACGGTTAGGGATTTTTTATCTTAAGTGGTAGTATGAGTCTCTGTTTAGAAATAGAAAATGAAAAATTTAGAAATAACGGTCACCTGTTCGAATTCATTGAGGACTAAGCTATCTAATTGTATTACCATTGCTTCTCATGGCAGGGAAATCTATACTTACGATCTCACAGGAAATAGATTGATATTACATAAGTCGATTCTCTAATTAATTACACAAGTTACCTGATAGGTAGGAGCATAATTAATGCTAACAAGCAAATTAAAAATTATGTCTAAAATAACTCCCTATTTATTCTTATTTCCAGCTATTTTAGTATTGGGAATGACTGTTATTTTTCCAGCATTGCAAGCTTTTACCTTAAGTTTTACCCAGTACGGTTATGATATCACTCAAGCACCAAAGTGGATTGGGTTAGAAAATTTTCAACGTTTGGCTAAGGATCCTGTATATTGGAAAACTCTCTACAACACTTTTTTGTACTTAATAGTCGTTGTTCCTATTTTAGTAACCATTCCTCTAGCGTTAGCCATATTAGTTAATAAAAAAATTCGAGGAATTAGTTTGTTTAGAGTCGCTTTTTATACTCCTGTTGTTATTTCTATGGTAGTAGCCGGTATTGCTTGGAAAGCCCTTTATCTTTCTAAGGGATTGCTTAATCAATTTCTCAAAGAATTTGGATTTTCTGAAGGGATTTCTTGGTTGACAAGTCCCCAAATTGCTATTTTTAGCGTTATGGCAGTTACTATCTGGAAAGGACTAGGTTATTACATGGTTATTTATCTAGCGGGACTACAATCAATTCCCAATGAATTATATGAAGCTGCTGCTATCGACGGGTCGGACGGTTTGCGTAAACACTGGGATATAACTATTCCTTTAATGCGTCCTTATTTATTATTAGTTGGGGTTATTTCTGCTATTGCGGCGACTAAAGTCTTTGAAGAAATTTATATTATGACCCAGGGAGGCCCCAGAAATAGTTCTAAAACTGTTGTTTATTATTTGTATGAAAAAGCTTTTCAAGACTTAGAGATTAATTATGCTTGTACTATGGGATTAACCCTGTTTTTAGTAATTCTTCTGCTTTCTATTATTAATTTAAAAATTTCTCAAAATCACACTTTATAAGAATTACTAATCTATCCTAATTCATCAAAAATTGACAATTTATTTAAAGCATCTTGGGCAGCGGCTTTAGTCGCTGCCTGTTTGCGGCGACCTTTTCCCGTTCCTAACAGTTGCTCATTAATCTGTACACCGAAAATAAACTCTTTTGCATGATCAGGTCCTAATTCCTCAATTAAAAAGTATTCAGGTACTTTTTTGTAGTTAGCTAATGCCCATTCTTGAAGACGATTCTTTACATCAATAATTTTACTAGAAACTTTTTTTGACTCAGGGACTATTAGAGTATCAATTGCATCTTTAAAGAGTGATCGCACAAACCCTTGTACCGCCTCTATTCCTGCATCAAGAAAATATGCACCTACTATAGCTTCAAAGGTATCACTCAATAAAGCAGGATTGTTCTGTCCCCCATCTTTGATCGCCCCTTGTCCAAGATACATAAATTCTCCTAAGTCTAAGATCTTTGCAAATTTAGCTAATTGAGGTTCATCAACTAATTTTGACCGCAAACGAGTCAGTTGTGCCTCGCTTAATTCAGGATGACATCGATAGAGTTCTTCACTTACGACAAATTGTAATACTGCATCACCCAAAAATTCTAAGCGTTCATTATGTTCTGTAACGTCACGATGTTCGTTAACGTAAGAACGGTGGGTTAACGCACAATCTAATAACGCTTGATTTTTAAACCGAAGAAATATAGTCATAATTAACTATCAACTATTAACTAATTAACCCAAGTTTTTAATAACCATCTTAAAATAACTATCACAGCACCAAAATGGACAAATTGCCAAAAATTTTAATAAATTAAGACTTTCTAGAAGAATTAATGCTTGATTTTCTTTTTTGGAAGACAGTCTACTTTTTAAGATAAGCGATAATTTTTTAACTCCTCTGTTTGTCTGGAATAAATGGAGAAAAAGTTTTCTCGAACAAAAATATCCTACAAAGTATTGTTGAATTTCTACTTGGCAAATTCTTTGGTAGCCTTCTTTGAGTTCTATGAGAGATAACTGTGTATTCTTGAGAGCCGCTTCAAACGCTTCAAACGCTTCAAACGCTTCAAACGCTTCAAAATACTGATACTCACCTTTTGGTTGTTTTTACTTGGCTTAAGTAAGGCATACTAGAGACAATTATTAGTTAAACTAAAGAGTAGAGCATAGTAGTCGCGTCGTCGGTATTGACTAATTAAAGTTAGGTACAATAGCTAAAACCTTTGTGTTTAACAGGTAACCTGGTTGAACTGTGTTTTTGCCGACCGGCTACGCAGTAATCCTACGCTTTCTAATTTTAAACCCTAGACTTCTTATGTCTCAAATCACTCAAGTTTCTAACTCTGGACAGAATCAAATCATTAGTTCTCTAGAACTTGCCCAGGCATTAGCTGAACAACTTGCTATTACACCTAATGATTGGCATCGCTTTAAAAATGACCGTAAAGCACAAGCTCAGCAACAAATAGCCTCTGCACTAGTTTTTTTACTTAGAGATCAACCACAAGAAGCTCTAGACCATTTGAAACAAGCAGTTGGTTGGTTAGACCGTTCTATTTCTGCTCTTCCTTGTCCAGGTCATGGGACTTCAACTAGAACTAAACCTGAAAACCTCTAACTATCTAAGTCAACAAGAGTTTAGTCGTTTTTCTTAATCACTTGCTTGCACAATTTAACGCGAGTTCCATCTTGATCCCAGTAAACTTGATCAAAAATTTCGTGGAGTAGACATAACCCTCGTCCATGTTCAGCTTCTTCGGGCGGTAGGTGTTGGGGTGTTAAATTGTGACAATTGCACCCACTGGTAAATCCTAATCCTTCGTCTGAAATTACCCATGAATAACCTTCTTCAGTCACCGAAAAATTTACTACAATTGACTTACTAGGATCTAACTTATTACCATGTTTAGCAGCATTAACTAAAGCTTCTTGCAAACCTAACCTAATTTCTGGTCTTAAATAGATAGGAATATTAGTTAATAATAAGTCAAGCACTGGACATAAATAAAGAGTAGATGTGAAGCTCATTGTTGTCCAGGGTTTTTTTGTAGGAGGCAGTGAAATAGAAATCACGCGTTTTACCTCAGTTGTTAATCTTTTAAGGATCTCATCTTTTTGAAATGCTTGTTTGTGTCATATTCAGTCCTCTGCTAATCAGGCCTTAGCCAGTTTTAGTCTTAGCAGATGTCACGTCAAGCTTTTATAAAAATCTAATTAATAGATCAAGATATAATTTATATGAGTCATGGTTAAGAATTAAAAAAAATCAATCAACCAAAATTTTAGGTAGAATCATTACTACAGTCAAATCTTAATGTTAATTAATTAAATATTCTTTGAGAAAGCCATTAAGAAATAAACCGCTCCTACTACTATAATAAACTCTTGGTTCATGGTTGTCTAAAATAAACTGATTTAATAAAGTCGCTAATAAATGATAAGTAATATGAAATTAAATTCTCCTATAATTGAAGACCATAGAAAAATAGACTAGAACTACGAACTACCATGGAAAAATAGATAGAAACACTTTCATAGACTAAAGTTCATACTATCATCATAGCATACTTAAGAATTGAGTCTTAACAAGGCTGCACATTCAGTATGGACGGTCTGTGGGAAAAAATCGCTCGGTTGTACCCAAATTAACTCGTAAGCCTTTCCCTTACATAATTTTTGGAGATCTCGTGCTAAGGTTGGTGGTTGACAACTAATGTAGACGATATAAGATGGTCGAACGTTTCTGAGAGTTTCGATAACTGATTGATCGCAGCCTTTACGAGGAGGATCAAGAATTACAATATCAGGTAAGAATGATAGTTGGGGCAATAAACTTTCGACAGTTCCCACCAGAAATGAAACATTGTTAATACCATTAAGCCGGGCATTTTTCCGCGCTTGGGTAACTGAATTGGAGTTAACTTCTATACCGATAATTTGTCGCACCTGTTGAGCTAAAGGTAAGGTAAAAGTCCCTATGCCACAGTAAGCATCGACTAACTGTTCGGTTCCTGTTAGATTAAGTTGTTCAATAATTTTGTTTATCAGGGTTTCGGCCGCTTCGGTGTTGACCTGGAAAAATGTATCAGGACCTAAGTGCAGTTCCAGTCCTACAAAGATTTCCCGTAAATAAGAACGACCAGCAATAGTTAGAGTTTCTTGTCCTGAAATGATATTACCCCGATTAGGGTTATGATTCAGGGAAACTCCGACTAAATCAGGATACCTTTTTAACCATGTTTGTGCCTGTGTATCAAAATTGCGCAGTTTTTTTTCGGTACTAATCAAGGTTAAAAATACTTCTCCGGTATGCCGTCCTATTCTTAGAGAAAGATGACGTAGTCTTCCCTGATGACGTTTTTCATCATAAATAGACCACCCTTGTTCTTGAATATCTTTTTTTACCTCAGCTAGGAAAGGGTTAAGGCGAGAGTCTTGGATAGGGCATTGGTTAATATTAATAATTTGATGACTATTTCTGCGAAAATAGCCTCCTTGAACGTTGCCTGCGGCTGAACGTCCTAGAGGATAGGTAACCTTATTACGATAGCCCAGCTCTATTTTTTGTGCCAAAATAGGGGCAACAGGAGGATCCTCAAATCCACCAATATGTTTTAGAGACTTGATAACGTGGTTCTGTTTAACAATACGTTGGTAAGTCTCATCGATGTGCTGCCATTGACAACCTCCACACTTATCAGCCACGATACAAGAGGGACGAAGACGATATGGGGAAGGAGAGAGAAGTTGCTGTAATTTTCCGTAGGCGTATTGCTGTTTGAGGTGAACCAATCGGACTGAGATGTAATCACCAGTTACCGTATCAGCAACAAAAATAGCACGTCCTTCAAAATGTCCAACTCCATCACCATTGTTACTAAGGTCAGTAATTTTTAGTTCAACGAGACTTCCTTGTTGGTAACCTTGGGTCATGGCAATGAAGTGTTTAACCTTCGCTAAAATTTGGAATAATTTCATTTTAACTTGTTCCATCTCACCCTTGGAAAAAGTATTCAACTATTCCTAACCATTTCATCTTGATGATCGCATTAGATACAATTAAATCTTAACTAACTCGCCTCCTCTTCTAAAAAATGTCTTGTCCCCCCAAACTCAAATATGATCGCGGAACTCTAATTCTTCATCCTCCCCCCAGGGGAAAAGCTTGGATCGAATTTGCAACTTGGGATGTTCGCATCGAAAAATTCCGTATTCAAGC
Organism: cyanobacterium endosymbiont of Rhopalodia gibberula; assembly: GCF_003574135.1. GTDB lineage: Bacteria > Cyanobacteriota > Cyanobacteriia > Cyanobacteriales > Microcystaceae > Rippkaea. Next base: position 1,693,238 of record NZ_AP018341.1, read on the forward strand.
CATTCACTATCACCTGTTAGTAGAGACCCTACAAGCTGACAAAGTTCACTTTATCGATGAAGCGAAAGCCTTTATTTCATTAGAATTAAACCCTAGTTTCCAACGAGATCCTTATCCCCATCAACTTGGAGCCCTTGCTGCTTGGAAACAATATAACCGTCGAGGGGTAGTTGTTCTTCCCACAGCAGCGGGAAAGACTTATTTAGCCCAATTGGCTCTAGAGTCTACTCCCAAAACCACTTTAATTTTAGTTCCTACCTTGGATTTAATGCACCAGTGGTACACCCAAATTATGGGGGCGTTTCCTAATGTCGAGGTGGGGTTATTAGGAGGGGGTTCGCGTGATCGCACTCCCATTTTAATCGCTACTTACAATAGTGCAGCTATTCACGCAGAAATATTGGGGAATCAATATGCTTTTCTAATTTTTGATGAATGTCATCATTTACCGACAGATTTTTTTCGAGTCATCGCTGAATACGCCATTGCCCCCTATCGGTTAGGGTTGACAGCAACGCTAGAAAAGGCTGATGGCAGTCATCGGGACTTAGAAGCTCTTATTGGTCCGGTAGTTTATCGCAAAGGAGTGAAAGATCTAGCGGAAGAAACTTTAGCACAACATCAGATTGTTCAAATTAAAGTTAAATTATCCAAGTTAGAAAAAGAAAGATATAAACAAGCGATCATTATTCGCAATGAATTTTTAAGAAAGTCTAATATTTCTTTGGGGAGTTTAAGTGGTTGGCAATTGTTTGTTAAAACAAGTTCTAGATCTTCTTCAGGAAGACGGGCAATGTTGGCTCATAGGAAAGCCAAAGAAATTGCAGCAGGAACTGATGGAAAGCTAAAAATACTAACGGATTTAATTTGCCAACATTCCGAAGAATCTATCCTGATTTTTACTAATGATAACGCCACTGTTTATCGAATTTCCCGAGAATTTTTAATACCCGCTATTACTCACCAAACTCCTGTGAAAGAACGTTACAATATTTTAACTCGGTTTCGAGAAGCAATTTACACAACTTTGGTCACTTCTCATGTTCTCAATGAAGGTGTAGATGTTCCTGAAGTTAAGATTGCAATTATTTTATCGGGGACAGGTTCTGCACGGGAGTATATTCAGAGATTAGGCCGAATTTTACGCAAAGGAACCAGAAAAAACGGATTAGCTATTTTATATGAGGTCGTAGCTGAAGATACTAATGAGGAAAGAATATCTCAACGGCGACGAGGAGAAAACTAATATATCTCTAAACTAATAAGCAAAGTTCTAAATAAAACTTAAAAATTAGAATTGTTCCCTGACGATAACCCTTAATGACATCACCTTTAATATATTTTGACTAAAGCGACAGAATATAAATTCTATATTGGACTATGATCTTTAAGTTTTTTCTAGTTAAGTTAGCTAATCTTAACAATCTTCTTCATAAGACGTAAAGCCTTAAGGAGCTAAACGGTAAATCTCCCAAGTTTTATTATCCTGCAAATTGTAGCAAAAGCGATCATGTAATCGATTAGGTCTACCCTGCCAAAACTCAAAATAATGAGGAACAATTCGATAGCCACCCCAAAATGAAGGAAGAGGAATTTCTCCTCGATCAAACTTACGCTGCATCTCATTAAATTTAATTTCTAAAAGTTGTCTAGAAGAGATAATAGAACTCTGAGAAGAAGACCAAGCACCTAGTTGACTGCCTCTTGGTCGAGTAACAAAGTATTTAAGGGATTCTGCCGTTGAAACTTTAGCTGCTTTTCCCTTGATTTTGACCTGACGTTCCAGAGGAAGCCAAAGAAATAAGAGAGCAACAGAGGAATTTCTTTTTATCTGTTTAGCTTTATTGCTTTCATAATTCGTAAAAAAAACAAACCCTTGAGGATCAAAGTATTTTAAAAGAACGGTTCTTAATGAAGGTTCGCCTTTAGCTGAAGCGGTTGCTAGACTCATAGCATTCGGTTCAGGCAGTTCAGCTTCAACAGCCTGTTTAAACCAGGTTTCAAATTGTTTAAACGGTTCAGTTTCAAGGTTTTCACGAGATAAACCATTGTGGGTGTACTCTTCTCTTAAGGCTCCAATGTCCATGAATTTTTGAAAATGTTAATAGCTAACAGTCCATTTTAAACTAATAACTCAGATAATAACTATTGATGCTTACAATCAATTGTAATTAGCTGAGTGTTAAAATCGCTAGATGCTAGATAATATATTAATTTTAATTGTTAGTGGTTTATTTTCGGGGTTGTTATCTGGACTATTAGGCATTGGGGGAGGAACTGTATTAGTTCCTTTATTAGTAACCCTTGGTTATATTCCTATACAGGCTGTTGCCACAAGTAGTTTAGCAATTGTTCTTACCTCTTTATCAGGAAGTCTTCAGAATTGGCGTATGGGTTATTTAGATTTACAGCGCGTTATCCTCTTAGGGTCTCCGGCCTTAATCACAGCTCAATTTGGAGTATATACTGCTAATCTACTTCCCGATTATATGTTGTTAACTACTTTAGGGATTTTACTAATTATTAATGTTTTCTTAGGAAACTTACGTCAACAGTTAGCTACCAGAACAACTCCTACTCCTACTAAAACCACCAAAATCCTTCCGATAATAGCTCGTTTAGGAACCGGAGGAACCGCAGGATTTCTAGCAGGTTTATTCGGTATTGGTGGGGGAGTCATTATGGTTCCGCTACAAATCTTATTTCTAAGAGAAACCATTAAAATTGCCATTCAGACAAGTTTAGGAGTGATTGTAATTACCACCATTTCTGCCACCATAGGCCACGCCCTACAAGGAAATGTTTTATTCCCTACTGGATTTATATTAGGAGCCGGAGGATTAGTCGGCTCGCGAATAAGCACTAGTATCCTACCGAAGTTACCAGATAGAGTCGCTCGATCTTGTTTCTATGGACTGTTAGTCGTTTTAGCAGCTTATACTTTTTGGCAAGCCTGGCAAAGTTATAGCAGAACGTAAAATTTGAAATGAACGACTTTCAAAAATTAGGAGAAATCAATAACTGTTGACCCCGAGATTAGTTCTTTATCTACTATTTATTATTCATCATCAACCTAATAAGTTCTTAGATTCTACTATCGTTTGAGTCTTGGTTCTATCTAACTTCAGAATTAAAACTCCTAAAGGCGGCAAACATAAATCAAGAGAACATGGAAAGCTATGGAATGACCATTGATCGGTCCATTTACCGCCTAAATTTCCCATATTACTGCCGCCGTATTTCTTAGCATCACTATTAAATAACTCAGTATAAAATCCCCCTTCAGGAACACCAATTCGGTAATGACTATGAGGTTGAGGGGTAAAATTACAAACGACAATCACAAACTCTGTAGGGTTTTTACTCCATCGGACAAAAGACACTACACTATGACGGTTATCGCTACAGTCAATCCACTGAAACCCTTCTTCTTCAAAATCACGGTCATAAAGGGCGGGTTCACTTTTATAAAGGGCATTCAGTTCAGTAAAAAACCGTTTAAGCTGTCGGTGGGGGACATATTCCAACAGATGCCATTCTAAATCTTCCCAAACATTCCACTCACTCCACTGTCCAAATTCCATGCTCATAAACATGGTCTTTTTTCCAGGATGGGTAAACATATAGCTAAACAACGCGCGTACGTTAGCATATTTTTGCCATTCATCTCCTGGCATTTTCCCCATCATATTGCTTTTGCCATGTACCACTTCATCGTGGGATAACGCCAGCATATAGTTTTCACTATGATGATACCACATACTAAAGGTGATATTATTTTGGTGAAATTGACGAAACCAAGGGTCTATCCCAAAATAGTCGAGTGTATCATGCATCCATCCCATATTCCACTTGAGGTTAAACCCTAGTCCCCCAACATAAGTAGGCCAAGAAACCATTGGCCAGGAGGTAGATTCTTCAGCGATAGATAATACTCCCGGAAAGTAGTTATAAAGAACACTGTTGACTTGTCGCAAGAAATCAGCCGCCTCTAAATTCTCCCGTCCCCCATATTCGTTGGCTATCCATTCCCCGTCCTTTCGCAGATAATCACGGTAAAGCATAGAGGCAACTGCATCTACTCTAATGCCATCAATATGATACTTATCGAACCAAAACAGAACATTAGCCACTAAAAAGTTACGAACTTCATTACGGCCATAGTTAAAGACGAGAGTCCCCCACTCTTTATGTTCTCCTTCACGAGAATCAGCATATTCATAGAGGTGAGTGCCATCAAAAAAGGCTAACCCATGACCATCTTTAGGAAAATGACCTGGAACCCAGTCTACAATGACCCCAATGCTATTCTCATGGCATTTATCTACGAAATACATGAAATCTTCGGGACGGCCATAACGCGAGGTTGGAGCATAGTATCCGGTTACTTGGTACCCCCAGGAACCATCAAACGGATGTTCAGCAATGGGTAATAATTCAATATGGGTATACCCTAATTCCTTAACATAGGCAATTAGCTTATCCGCGAACTCATAATAGCTAAGAAAACGCGCCCCTGTATTCCATTCTGAGACTTGGACAGGATCTAATTCTCCATTAAAGACAGAGGTTTTTTCTTCCGAAGAAGCGTGTAACCATGAACCTAAATGAACCTCATATACTGAAATTGGTTGACTGAGGGGATCTCGGTTGCGGCGTTTCTCCATCCAGTCAGCATCTTGCCATTGATAGCTTTCGAGATCGGCAACAATAGAGGCAGTTTTGGGACGAACTTCCTGAAAAAAGCCATAGGGATCAGATTTTTCATAAATATGACCTTCCCAGTTTTTAACTTCATATTTGTAGTGGGCTCCCACACCAATTTCGGGAATAAATAATTCCCAAACATTATTGAAGCGTTTACGCATCTGATGTTGACGTCCATCCCACTGGTTGAAATCTCCCAAAATAGAAACATTACGAGCATTGGGAGCCCACAGGGCAAAATAAACTCCTTTTACCCCATTAACCTCCGCCGAATGCGCCCCTAATTTTTCGTAAATGCGGTGGTGGTTTCCTTCAGCAAACAAATGTAAATCAAATTCAGTTAAGTTAGGAGAACAGAAACCATAAGGATCATATATAATCCGCTCGTTTTCTCCTTCTTTTATTCGCAATTGATAATTGTTTAACTGGGAAGTTTCAATAATACATTCAAAAAAGTTAGGGTGATGAACCGCTTCCATTTCGTATTCTTGGCGTTCGGTAGGACATACTATCCAAGCGGCTTGAGCGTTTGGTAAATAGGCGCGGACCACCCATCGAGGACAAGAGCTATCGCTATTGAGAGGATGGCAACCTAACACCTCAAAGGGATCATGGTGTAGGTTGTAGACAATTTGATTAACTTGATAAGGGGAAATAGTTGGGGTCATTCAGTTACCAATTTTAACAAACTCCAAAGGCAAAACTGCCCTAGTGAATCTTACTACTTACTTTACAATTAGTTGCTAAAAAGCCTACTAGCCCTAGTCATACCAATGCGGTTTGCCCTGATAGGGAAAGGTCTGTCGGACGGTTTTGTATAATTTTTCTTGAGCGAATTATCCCGGAATCGCATCCAGGCACCACTGACCCATCCGGACCGCTTAACCATCTCTACTTTCACAGTAGCTAGCTAGAGGTGGGGCTGTCTTCAGTCGTTTGGCTGATTAAACCTAGTTTTTGTACGTCTTCCAACACTGTTTAGTGAAATTCGTATATTTTATTTGAGTGATTAGTATAAGTATAACGGTAAGCAACCACTCTGAAGTAATCGGTCCCTTAAAAGTTGAGGAGTTCTGATAACCGCCGTTGAACTTTACTGATGTAGGGATCACCGATCAATAATTCTGATAAAGCGCGACGATAGTCTGCAGTCGCACAATTCCAATCTCCACAAAGATAATAGGTATATCCCCGTTCTCCATAAATTCTTCCTTTAAGGGGTTTTCCAATTACCAAGGAAAAATCAAAAGTTTCCAAGGCTAGATCGTGCCATTCCAATTCTCGTAAAGTAATTCCTTTATTAATCCATGCTCTTTGATTATAAGGATTTAAATCTAAGCATATTTGATAGTCTTCTAACGCCTTGACTAAGTTACCTAAATCAGCATTACAGTTACCTCGATTATTATAAGCTTTGTCGAGGTAAGGGTTAAGGATAATAGCTTGTTCAAAGTCTTCTATAGCCCTAAGAAAGTTCCCTTGTTTACAGTACATTAACCCTCGGTTATTGTAATCAATAGCACTGTTGGGATGACGATCAATCAATTGGTTAAGCAGAGTAATAGCTCCTCGATAGTCTTCTTGTTCAGCTTTTTCTCTGATATACGCCCGTAACCCTTGGTCTGAGATTTTCTGATGCTCTGTTGAACAACTTAGAACTAAAGAACGCCAATGATTCCCTTGAGTTTGTATTGATGGTTCAGATCTTCTTGAATTAGAGTTGTAAATTGTATTAATTTCCATGATTTACTCTCTTTATATATCTTAATATTCACCGTACCCGACAATTTTTCCGATAACTAATTGCATTGTGTCAATCTAATAACTGTCTTGAGTTAATAAATTAGCTTTTTTAGAAAATCTACAAACAATAAATATTAAATATTAAGCAAAAGCTTTCTTGTACAAAGCTATTAACTTTATAAAAACTTGCTTTAAAAAATTAAACTTTTTTAAAGCAAATCACAAGATACAGTCAGAATAATAATTCTGGAAGTTATTAGTCACCAATTTATCATATCTAGCCTGAAAGAGCCAATTTATTTTAAAGTGAAAGTCTTTATTAAGAACTATAATAGCTTGTTTTAAGGTTTTCTTAAGTTTTTTAAAAATTTTAGTTTATTCTGTATATTTACGGAGAATAGGAGATAAATAAAGAAAAAATTCTACACCATATAAGATGATGTTTGCTTTAGTCTTCATTCAATCATAGTATCATGACTAGCTTAGGAAGAAAAGTATTAGGATAAATATTGAATAATCGGATAATTTTCTACATATATTTTGAGTATATTTTACGTTCTTATTTAAGAAAAACTTAATTTTATCTCTAAAATAGAGATAAAATTAAGTTTTTTTATGTTTAGAAAAAAATATGTATTAAATAACTTTTGCATAAGTTTTATTTAATACATATTTTTATACGATGATTAGTTATTTTTCCTTGTCAAAATTTTCCGTAAAATTAGCATAAACTGGTCGGTTCAGATTATTTTGTTTATACAAATCAATTATTGTATCTTTTAAGAGATATAATGATTGATTTATTGAGAGTAAATTTAATAAAAAACAACTTTAATTATTAAAAATAATATCGATTACAATCAATATTTAACATATTTTTTTATTAATCAGAATTATTAAACAGTCACTATTCCCACTACACTAAAAAAGTGGGGTTGGCAAAATTATAATTCCATTGTCTATAAATCTTATAGATTTAGTTCAGACTATGTTACTGAGTATTTTTGTCTATTTTAGCTTAGGTTTTAATGCAAATGCGTATTAAGGCTGTTTTAACAGAAAAAATTAAGATAATTTTTTAAAAGTTAAGATAATTTTAAATTGTACTGAATCTATCTGTGAGAATCAATTCCTAATAATAGATAAATAATCTAGATAAAAACGATGTCTAGAAAATCTTGGTCCTCTCCAAATCTTCATTTACTTAAATCTCAAAATCACATCTATTTTTAATAAAATCTCAGAAATTAACACTTAAACAAAGTGTATTATCTTTATTAAATACATTTTTTATATAAAAAATGTATTTAATAAAGATAATAAATTAAAAAAATAATTTACAAATTTAAGGAATAAGATTTTGAAATAAAGGGGATGATAGAAATTCTGATTAATTGATAAACTACTTAAACAACTAACCTACCAATTAGTATTAAGACTATGTAGATAGAATAATCTGGAAAGGACTGAGACTAACTCACTGGATAGAAAAATAAAATTGTGTTGAAAAAATTGTGACTAAACAAAGAGGATGATTTTACTAAAAGACTCATCTACTCTTGTTAGAGTCCGAGACTAATATTTAGAAAGTAAGTGCTTTTTGAACAAGAAAGATTTACTTTTAAAGTTTTAAAAATCATAAAAAAGATATCCATAAGTCGAAGTATACGTATGATTATTTAAAAAAAATAGAGTTATATTAAGGATAATAAGAAGACAAGTTCAGAGGCCCATTTAACAATGATAAACTACTATGGTAAGCCAAAACTATGAATGCTCATATATATATGAATTTGTCAAATCACCAACTAAAAAAACTTTATATAGTTTAATTATAATAGTGAATACAAAATAAAAGTGAATATAAAATAGTTGAGTTTATCAATACTTGGTTTAAAAAAAGCTATACTAAAAAAGTAATGATAGGAATAAAATGGAATAATAATAGCAGATAATTTTGTAGAAAAAAATAGTAAGTTTTTTTAGGTAATTATTAGAAAATATTTTCCATATTATTCTCTATAATTAGATCCAGTATAGAGGTTAATAGATGCACCTTAAGTTAATGAGTATTTTAAAAAAATCTATAAAATGGAAAAATTCTTACTGAATCGTCATGATCTACTCAGTAAACTCAAAGAAATACAGAAGATTTAACTTAATATATTAAGTTAAATCTTCTGTATTTCTTCAGTAAAGTATGGCAATCGAGTTCAGTATCATGTCAAGTTTTACATTTGATAAAATTTTTTCTTTACTATATATATGGTTGATTGTATTGTCTGTTTGGTTATCTTCCGTCTGAAAAAGTACGGAACAATTTTAGTTAATTACGAAATCCTTAATTGCGACTAAATAGTTAAAGATTTTTCAACTTATAATAATGATGGTAGTCGGCATTGCTTCCTCTATTTCCTTCATCTCTTCTCCTCATTCCCTAACCACTCCTCGACAAACTCTAAAGAACTATTAACCAAAGTTAATAAAGGTCCAGTTTGTTCGGTTCCTTTTATGCTGAGATCGCTGTGACATAAAATAATTTTTTCTTCAGCGCGTCCCAACAAGTCCTTTAAAATCCTTCCTAGACGGGCTTTATCCGCTTTAAATTCATCTTCAGGAGTTAACATTTTTCTCGGGCATCCTCGTGCAAATAAAGGTGCACCAAACAACACTGATGCCCCTCCTTTCTCCCATAAGATTGAAGACGTGTCTAGCCAAAATTGCCAACGGTGGGAACTACGTAACGAACGGTATTGAAAAATCGTTGCCAATGTAACAAAACCAGGTGTTTTACCTAAATAACAAACGGGTTGAGGATTTGCTGTAATGGTTCCCCGACGCAACAATTGAATAAACTTAATTAGGGTTTCCCGCTGTGATGGAGGTGTGGCATTATGTTGACGCAAACGGCGATCAACTTCCCAAAAATGTTGGGCAGCTTCCATTAATTTCCGTAATGCTGCAATTTGCTCGTAAGGCATGTGACTCTTGATCTTCACAAAGCGTTTAATTGCTCGATCCAAGATAGTTACTGGAGTGGTCAATGGTTTCTCCTGTAACAGAGTTTTACTGTCGGTGATCCATTGACAAATTGCTCGATAAGCTTGGGTAGCACGATGTCCTAGACGATCCCAACGAGAAAAAGTTTCAATGGATAGTAATTTGGGGTATTCCGGATCGATATGGTAGCAATAATCTGCAATTAAGCCTGCTCTGACTGGATCGATTACCGGAACTAAAGTTTGAGTTTTATCTATGGTTTGTTGACTCAATACCGTTAACATTTGGGCGACATCATCAGTCAAAATTAGTCTTCCTACCCCTGGATATACCAACCCCAATAAGGATAATAAAGCACGGACTATCGAATAACTAATTAAAGGTCTTTGTTCATTTAGAGGTTGAATAGGAATTCCGGCGTTTGAAATAATTGAAATTAAAGTATAACGGGCAATTTCATCTAATCCCGGAGCGATAATAGCGATGTCTTCGGGAGTAGCTCGGTTAACTTTAATTGCTTCAATAATTAGTTGTGCAGTTTTACGGAATAATTCCGCACGGGAAATAGTTTGAATTGATGAAATATACCCAGGCAAATTAATGATTTCTGAGGGATCAGTGGCCAATTTAACTAGTAATTCCCCGCAGTCTGTAACTAGTCCTGAACGTGAAGGCAATACTTCTACCCGACAGCGAGAGGCTAATTTATATAGATATTGAGGATCAGCGTCGAGTCCTAAACGAACTTGTCCATCGTAATTGTACGTAAATACCCCAAATATTCCATTGTCAAGGAGAAAGTCGAATAAATTTTTAGTTATCGCCGGATAATCATCAACATCATCAGCAAAAACACCTTGGTAACGATTAATTAAATGTTGTTGATACCTGGGGTTAGGAAGAAGATATCGCCAATAAAGAGTATAGATTAATCCATAGGTAAGTAAACCTTTATCCAAACACCAATTATGCCATTTTAAAATCAACTTTCCTCTCAATTGCCAATCTAATTCTAAAGAAAGTTCCGGGTTATTTAAGGAATTATTATAGCGATCACCTTCGAGCAAACCCTGTTTTAAAATATAGGGGATATCTTCAATCGGAATACCACTAGCCCCTGTAAGATGTAATAAATCTAAGGTTTGACGGACAAAGCGGGACTCACTGGTTTCGGTTAGTCGAATCTTTGCTGGCTCTAAATGTGACCGCCATAGCTGGAGAGCTAATTCCTGTTCTGTTTCTGGACGCAATAGTAAGGGAAAATGAGCTTTCAAGGTTAATTCTTCAAATAGAAGTGGCCAAAAAAGGGTGACCTCCTTGGTAATAAATCCTAGAGGAGTTTTGCAGATAATGGGGTAACTGCCCTGAATAGATAGAGAAAGTCTGTCGGCAAGTTTTCGGCAATTGTCACTGTTTGCTGACAAAATTAGGAGTGAAGACGCTAAATTTTGAGGGACGAAATTAGGAACCGAAATTGTTTGAAGGGAATCATGTTTTTGGTTGAGCCAATGACAAAATTCCTTAGCAAGATGAGTTGTTTTCCCACTGCGGGTTATTCCTTCAATCCAAAGGGGTTGACTGTTCACGCAGACTCCTTGATCCGATTTGTTAACATAACATATACAATCTCCTTATTTTAAGACTGCAAGTTCCTATTCCCATGAAACTTAAATCCTTCATTCAAAATACCTCAGATTGGTTCTTAGCAATCCCTGAAAAATCATTAAGCAGCGCCTATAAATCTGCTTTGAAAATCAAAGAGATTGAAAATAAACATTTTGGAGGAAAAAAAGTATCTGTTGAAAATTCTAACTATGGAACAAGCATTCTTACTTATTTCGAAACAGAAGTTAATGGCTATTTACAAAAGATAAACACGGGATTAGCTTTTTTTAAAGCTAGCCGTTTTTTTTTAAAAATATCTGATTTACAAGATAAACAACCCCATTTAAGAGATCAACGAGATCACCAGGATCAAGAGACAAACACTTCTATTATTTTTGATAAGCTTGAGTTTATTGATGAAGTAACAAATCACTATCAAACTCCTAATCTTAATCCAGAAGTAGAGTCTGAGAATAAAAGACTAACTTCTGGAGAAAAAATAAACAAAAATCAGCTAAGTTCTACAAATAATGAAAACTTCAGTGAATTTAGAAATGCTTCCATTAGCCGGAAAAAAAATAATGACAATTCTAACTTAGCCTCTGCTTCAAAAAAGACTGGGGTACTTCCGAGATCTTTTATTAATACCCTCAACCGAATTAAACAGGAAATTGATCCTAAATCAGGAGAAACTGAAGAAGAGGTTTTAGTTAAGTACCGTAAATCTCGCTACCGAACTGCTTTATCAATTAAGTTTATTTTGTTGTTGATTATTGTTCCTTTACTTACCCATCAATTAACTAAAACTTTTTTTTTAACACCTATTGTTGAGAGATATTTTACAAGTCATGAACAAGTAATTTTTATTAATAGAGATTTAGAGGAAGAAGCATTAAGTGAATTACAACATTACGAAGAAACTTTAAGATTTAGGGGACTGATTGGATTAGGACCAGAATTTACCCCCGAAAAAATTAGGGAGGAAATTAAACATAAAGCCGAAGAAATAACCGATGAATATCGACATCATGGAATTGATTCTATTGCCAATATATTTGCAGATATTTTCTCTTTTGTCTCTTTTTTTGTAGTCATAGTAACTAGTAAAAAAGAAATAGAAGTGGTTAAATCTTTTCTTGATGAAATCCTTTATGGTTTAAGTGATCCAGCTAAAGCTTTTTTGATTATTCTCTTTACCGATATGTTTGTGGGGTTTCACTCTCCCCACGGATGGGAAGTAATTTTACAAGGAGTTTCTCGTCACTTTGGACTCCCAGAAAATCAAGAGTTTAATTTCCTATTTATTGCGACCTTTCCTGTAATATTAGATACGGTTTTGAAGTATTGGATCTTCCGTTATCTTAATCGTATATCACCTTCTGCGGTAGCGACTTATAAAAATATGAATGAATAGCAGCATTTCATGTTCTTATAGGATAGGTAGTTGTTTAAATGATGATTTAAACCAACTAAAAATAGAATATTTTCACTGGATAAATTAATAGGATATAGTGTTATTGCAATCGATGGTTAACTCGGTTAAAGTCGAGCTTAAAATATAATTAACAGGTAAAAATTCCCCAAAAAATAGGTTAAATTAACAGAACAATACTTTGAATTAGAGGAAAAACAATGACAATTGGTCAACTCGCCTTACTGATCGCCTTATTATTCCCTGGAATTTTATTGTCTGCCCTAGTGATGGGAAGTTTTGCAAAAGGAGGATAGGTCAGCTATCAGTCAGCAGTCATCTATTTAAAATACTTATGTCTGTTGACTGTTGACTGTCCACTGTTTACCTATTCGACTACAAAGAGTCTGTATTAGACAAGTTAGCTTCTAAGTTTTTTCGTTGTTCCATCTGTCCTAAAAAATAGCCTGTCATCATAGCGGAAGCTAAAAGATTAGCCAAACTTTCCCGATCTGTTGTTACTTGAATGTTAAAATCCTCAGAGGGAAGCATTCCCACTAGTCCTTGCACGTTTTGGGTGATGATCTGCCTGATTTCGGGGCTAGCAGATTGAGCTATACGAGCTAATGCCTCGGGGTGCTGTTGTCGTAGGTATTGGATGAGGGCGTTAGCGTCTTGTTCTCCTTGTTCAGAAGCAAAAAAATCAAAGTTGAATGCCATTAGAACTCCAAAAATGGGGGTCGCCTGTTTTTCAGGGTTACATGTTTTCTACTTTAACACTCTTAGTGATTCACGTCAGGGGGTCTAGAAGCTTAAATAATTGTCTATTTCTGGTTTTATGATTTGTCAATTGCCAGTACAATGGAGGACAGTCTATTAAGTCTGATTAAGGAGAAACACTGTGATTGAACCCTTACTGCTAGGTATTGTTTTAGGATTAATCCCCATCACCTTAGCCGGTTTATTTGTTGCGGCTTACTTACAATACAGACGCGGTAATAAATTTAGTCTTGATTAATTTAATTTAAATAATGTGTAAAAGCTCTTTAGAATAAGCTAAAGACAAAAGTGGGGGTCAACATCCGTTGACCCCCGTCGTCGATCATGGTGATACCTTATTTATTTCCTCAGTCTCATAATAATTGCCTTAAACTGCCCCAAAAACTAGCTTTTAAAGAGAGATTCCCTATCTCCTTGAGGATAGCTTGACGGCCTAGTTTAGGTAAGTTGATTAACTGAATCTTTAAATAATCTGATGGTTGATAGGGAAGTTGTTGCGCCCATTCAATTGCGGTAATTCCCTGAGGAACCTCTTGATATTCCCAATAAAGTTCGGGATATAACTTCTCGACCTCAAGAGGTTCTAGACGATATAAGTCTAAATGATACAATCGTAACCGTCCTCTGGTGTATTCGTTGATGAGGGTGAATGTAGGACTAACAATTGGTTCTGTTATGTTTAAACCCTTCCCAATTCCTTGTACTAGGGTAGTTTTTCCTACTCCTAAATTCCCTTCTAGTAGAATGACCGTTCGAGCTGGTAATAATTTTCCTAATTGCTCTCCTAGGCGCAGGGTTGCCTTTGTTGAGGGTAACTCAATAATCACTTTTAATTAAAATTACTTGCTACTATACCAACGTAACAAAACCTTAGCTAATCGCTGAGGGTCATGGCTAACTCTTCCGGTAATTTCGTCTTCGGTCATCACATTGCCTAAAATAATACGACATCCTAATTTAGCCACCTCTTCACGATCAGGAAAAACAGGATGACAGTTTTCTAGAGCATAACATTTTAACGCTTTCGGAGACGGAGGTCTACGTTGAATTAAAACCGCATCAAATAACCGTTGTTCACAAACGTAATCAATAGCTTTTAGGTGATCACTAACAGTATAGCCGTCAGTCTCCCCAGGTTGGGTCATAATATTACAGATATAGATCCGGGGAACCTTTGCTTCAATCAAAGCTTTTCTAATGTCCGGAACCAAAAGATTGGGGATTACACTTGTGTACAAACTCCCAGGCCCGATAATAATGTAATCTGCATCTTTAATAACATTTATAGCCGCTGGTAAGGCTAAAGGATGAGCAGGAATGCAGCCAATACGTTCAATTTTTCCCCTGGCTTCAGTAATATTAGATTCCCCTTCAATGAACCGTCCATCACTTAACTCTGCCCAGAGACGGACATCGTTAAGAGTAGCGGGTAAAACCTTACCTCGTATGGCTAAAACTTTAGAACTGGCTGCAATTGCCTGTTCCAAGTCTCCGGTAATGTCGGTTAAAGCCGTAAGAAACAAGTTACCAAAGCTATGCCCAGTGAGTCCATCCCCAGCCTGAAAACGATATTGAAACAATTCCGTTAAAAGTTTTTCTTCATCTGCCAAAGCAGCAACACAGTTGCGGATATCTCCTGGAGGAAGAACACCAATTTCCCGTCTAAGTCGTCCGGATGAGCCGCCATCGTCGGTTACGGTGACAATAGCAGTAATATTACTACTATATTGTTTAAGTCCTCTCAACAGAGTTGAAAGGCCAGTTCCTCCTCCAATAGTTACTATTTTCGGTCCTCGATTTCGACGACGGTGGGCTAGAAGACGATCAACAAGTTCTTTATTTCCTTCAGGATATAATGCTTCGGTAATTGATCCCACGGTACGACTTTGCCCCCATAACAGCAAAAATAGCCCTGAGAGAATTGCTAACGGACCAGAAATATAATTGGGAACATAAGTAGTCAGAAATTCTAGTAAGGCAGAGATTAACTCTAACAAGCGATACACTGGGGTTAACTTAAGAAAAACAGCTAACCCTAAGAAAGTTAAGATTAGACCAGTGGTACTGATAAGTAACCAGCGTTTGACCAAGAGGCCAGGAGATAACCATTTAAACCATCGATTTACCTGTTTAGGCGTATATTGACCAACAGCCGCCCATTTTCTTTGTTTTGACCGAAGTCTATGTATTACCTGTTTTAAATGGCTCTTGGGCATAGGATAATGACCAAATAAATCTTTTTTTCAGAATTGTTATTTTAGGCATTGTAACGGATGTCAATACTCAAAAGATATGCTTGTCAGTACAGATATGAGTGAACGGGTAAGGCTGGTGCAGACAAATTTTAGGTCGTTAACGATGGTTTACTAAGTTAAAATACTCACGTGTCTACTGAACTTTGAATAAAATCTAAGCAGTGGGATTAATAACTAAGTTCCTGAGTGACTAAATCAGATATTTTCAATTCTTTGGCAATATCAATTGCCAAAGAATTGGCTTAGCGAATTCGGGAACATGCTAAGGTAATTTGCGGGGATAGTTGCGTTTCATATAAAGATAATTACGGGTGAAATGGGAGTCTATAGAAAAGCGGGCATACTCTAATCCTTTGGGAGCAATTTTTTCTACAATTATCCTTATTAACTTTGCTGCCCACATGGACAGAGTAACTTCTTGATCATAGGCAAAAATACTTTTTTGTACTGTCTGTTTTCTATCCCCCTTAGCAATTAGGGCTTTAGTATCTAGTTAGTTTTTGAGTAACCCTAACATTTATTGTCCAGTTTCATTGCGAACGGTAATCCATTGCCAACCGAATCCCGCCCCCATATAGTCGACCACTAAATCGGCTAAAACATTAACATAATCAAAACAACTCATGCAGGAAGTAACAAAAACATCTTTCAGTTTATTGGTTTTTAAGCCCCAAAAATCTACTTTTTCAATTGACCCATCTTGGTGTTTAAAATAAATACAAAAGTACCGCATAAATTCATGATCAACAATGATTTTAGGAGATCTACTCGTGGTCTTAATGAACTTTCGTAATCCGTCACGGGTTACATTGCCAACACAAGTAGTCCCCAAAACATAAAGCTTTTCCAAAGACAATTTTCTTTGTACAGCTCGTAATGCTTGAATTTGACAACTAACTCCAATTACTAATAATAATTCTATTCCTGATTGTTGAATTTGTTCCAAAATGGAAAGATTTGGGGATAAGGTGAATTTATTCATCCTAGCGGCTAAAATTTCTTCTTTCGTCCTAGCAATCACAGGCATGAGTTGAAAATGGTCTTCTATGATATTCTGAACACAGACAACCCCCTCTACCCATCCTTGGGTTAACATTTCACTAGCAAACTAACAATACCCGTCCATTGTGCTCCCTCAATAGGCTGTTTTTTCCGCACTTCTGTCATACTTTGATAAACTCCAAAACACAGGTCATTTTCGTCATTTAAATTACGACTGCGACCATGAGCTATCTCTTCGAGTTTGCTGATTTGTCGATTAAGAAAGGCGCAAGCTTCTTTACCATGGTGGACGTAGTGAGTATCGCATAATCCACGCTCACTACAGAGTTCTTTGTCCGGACGGTTACTTCTTAGTTTGAGAGCTTTGGCTTTACTTTGGGGAGTAATGGACATATGGAGAGTGATGGACAAACATAGATTAGAAGTGTGAAGAAATCTCACAAATGATTGTTTAGTGTACGGTAAAAATAATTATCAACGGCGATAGTTTTTGAAGGAATGTAACGAGATTTGTGATGAGATTTGACATTTGACTGATTCTAAACATACTGTACAATCAAAGTTTTTACTCGAGAATCTTTCACCATAAGTTTTTTAACCATTTATCAAAACGTAATTTTTAAAACTTTGTAACAGGATGTTGTCCTCACTTCTCCTTTAATTAACTTAAATAAAGAGTGTAAACTCTAGAAGAGATAATATTATTATGATCTTGTTTACTATTTACCTATTCTTATCTTTGATTTATTTTCAGTTCATTATATAATAAAGCTCTTGACATAAGTCTAGTTCATAAAATAAGTCAACAAGAAAAGTTATGGCATTTTCAGTTACTTTCAAAAAAGAGCAATATTTAACCTATACTCTCTCAGACTCTGAAGCTATCTCTCAAATAACAGTTGTTCCTGAACGAGGAGGTATTATTCTCCTTTGGAAAATTCAAGGTCAAGATATTCTCTACTTAGATAAGGAACGGTTTTCCAAACCTGAAATGAGTATTCGTGGTGGAGTTCCTGTTCTCTTTCCTATCTGCGGAAATATTCATAATAATACCTATACTTATCTCAATAGAACTTACATTCTTAAACAACATGGGTTTGCTCGGGATTTACCCTGGAAAGTAACTCAACAAGGAACAGATGACTGTGCTAGTTTAACCGTAACCCTGAAAAGTAATGAACAAACCCGCCTAGTTTACCCTTTTGAGTTTCAATTAGATTTTACCTACGAACTTAAGGGTAACTCTTTAATTATTCGTCAAAAATATGCTAATAAATCTGAGAAAAAAATGCCTTTTTCTTTTGGTTTTCATCCTTATTATTATGTTCCTAATAAAAGCAAAGTTTTCTTCGATATCCCCTCTTCAGAATATCAAGATCAAACAACCAAAAAAACTTTTTCTTATGACGGAACCTTTGACTTTGACCAAAACGAAATCGATGTGGGGTTTCATTCTTTGAGTCGTTCTTTAGCTACTATGACTGATTATCACCGAAAGTTAAAATTAGTTCTCAGTTGGTCAGATATCTATTCTACCTTTGTCTTTTGGACTCTTAAAGGAAAGGATTATGTATGTCTTGAACCTTGGACAGCACCCCGTAATGCCTTGAATACAGGCAATAACCTAACGGAACTTGACCCTGGGGCAACCTGCGAGGCAATGTTTGAGATGAGTGTCAAATCAATTTAAGTATTTTTTAAAAGTTACAACTTCCTAGTGTATTCTAAATCTAACTTTATTAATCCCCTAGAGGTTTTTAGGCAAGTTCTTCAATGGGGCTTGCACTTCTTTAAAATCGATGTTATCATTTGCCACAGTGTGTAAAAAACACAGCGGGTCGCTAGCTCAGCGGTAGAGCACTCGGCTTTTAACCGATTGGTCTTGGGTTCGAATCCCAGGCGACCCATTGGTGATGCGATGAAAAAAAATATTTGTCAGCTGTGACAGGTGTTCATTTCAGAAACCAGTTAAATGTCAATATGATTAAGTTGACATAGTTGTGTTTATGTATCAACAGAGTCAAGACACTTGATACCATAGCTAAACTTATGATCTGTTTAGCTGAAGTCGGTCATAGTTGTGGTTATGCAGTTTGTCTATCTTCTTTAGCTGTTACTATTCAAACCTTAAATTTTAGTGCTTTATTAATTATAATTACTACTGCCCCTCACTGGTCACTAGAATCTTACATTACAAAAGATTTTATTTATGGAATAACAACTATATATCTGACTAGAAACAAATTAATAATTTCTAAGTTATTTAAAGTTTCAAATGTTTATATATTCAATCAAACCCATCATGTAAAACTAATACTTTAAGAGGAGGTAACAGAGAACAGATTTTAACTTTTTTATCTAATGTATTCCACCCTATATAGTTTTCTACATCTTCCTGCTATATCGGCCGAAATTAAGATAGCACTTTTTTTTCTTTAGATCAAACCGTACATCGACTTTCTGGAATATTTTTAGTGAAGAGACAGTATTTTTCTGTAATATCCGAACCTTTTTACTAAATTTTTAAGTCTTTAAAATAATTAATATACGACATCTTTTTGATCTTTTCCCTTATACTATTTTATGTTCCAGATTTATAACTATCAGTCTACCATACACAAGTTTGGTAAAACCAATTTATATCTAAAAATAACCTATGCCTAATTCTGTTTTACCTCCTGCACATCATACCAGTATTTTAATTTGGATAAAGAAGAATCTTTTTAGTACTTGGTATAACATCCTTCTCACTTTCATTAGTATTCTTTTTTTATACTGGACTAGTTCAAGTTTAATTCATTGGTCTTTCAACCAAGCACAATGGGAAGTTGTTGAAGCAAACTTGCGGTTATTTTTTGTAGGAAGATATCCCATTAATTTATTGTGGCGCACTTGGTTAAGTCTGGGAATAATTATTACTTTAGCTGGGTTTTCCTGGGGAATTATATACTGCAAAATTAAACTGTTTAATATAACTACTATTAGTTTACTTTCTCTGTTAGCAGTGTTTTTTTCTCTATTAGCTATTCCTGTAGGTACTCAATCTAGCTTATTACTTCTAGGACTACTAATTTTATCAATTATCAGTAGTTGGGAGGGACAAAAATTAGGACAAGAACTTCCCACTCTAAAAACTTGGTTAGGATTAATTTGGGTATCAACCTTTTTTGTTGTTCTCTGGGTAATTCAGGGAGGACTATTTTTTCAAACTGTTAGGCTGGATGACTTAAGTGGATTAATTCTAACTCTGTTAACCGCTATTGTAAGTATTACATTATCTTTTCCTTTTGGAGTTTTATTGGCCTTGGGACGACAAAGTGATTTACCTGTAATTCGATGGTTATCTATTGCTTATATCGAAATAATTCGCGGTTTACCCTTAATTGGTATTCTCTTCATGGCTCAGGTTATGTTACCTTTGGTTTTGCCTATAGAAGTACGTCTTGATCGGGTGATTCGAGCGATTGCAGGGTTAACGTTGTTTAGTTCGGCTTATTTAGCAGAAAATGTTCGAGGAGGATTACAATCAGTTCCCAAAGGACAAATAGAAGCAGCCAAAGCATTAGGATTTAATACAATCTTTATATCGATATTAATTGTCTTACCTCAAGCATTGAAAGCTGTTATTCCTACTATTGTTGGTCAATTTATTAGTTTATTTAAGGATACTTCTTTATTAGCTATTGTCGGATTAGTCGATTTATTAGGAATCTCTCAATCAATTCTAGCGAACCCTAAGTTTATTGGTCGTTATGCAGAAGTTTATTTATTTATTGCTGTAATTTATTGGGTATTCTGTTATTTGATGTCCTTAACAAGTCGTCGGTTGGAACAAAAACTAAGTACAAGTAAAACTTAGATTTAGTCATCCAAAATCAAAACTACGAATCTCCTGCTAAGCATCGTCAATTTGACGGGAGATTCGTAGTTTTGATTACTGCACTACCTCCCTAATTAAAGTATTTGACGTGCATGAGAATGCTGCTTCACATTATCTTCTTTCCGTACAATATTAACCTCATTAAGAACTCGCTTTCTTTCTAATGAATAGTTAAAATCATCTCTAGAAGTTCCTTCAGGAATATGAGCTCTTACTTCCGTTCGTGTCTTATAAGTTCGTACTGTTGCTACGACTCTTTCAGCAAAATTAAAACAAAATTTGGCGTTATCAGGAAAATCTGAGGGTTTATGTAATACTTCTTTTTCTATTTCTATAACTTCCCCTACCGATCTTGCACAAGCTAATTGATAGGAAGTAGGAATACCCTTCAAAATAGTTTCTAATGCGGCAGAAGGAATAGGTTCTATCACCTGAATTTCAAAAAATTCTCCATCTTCTTTCAAATAACATGTTGCTAGGCCAAAAACACAGTAATCATCTGTTGAAATATCAGGTGCGTTAGGAAGTAAGGTTACAATTGCCATAAACGCGAGGTAAAATTCTGTAATAAAGAGTAACTCAAACAATCCTATCAGTTATTAGCAGTGGTAACCGCGTCGATTAATTCATCTCGCCGCATATAAGGCAGCACCAATTAGGCCAACTTTAGAGTTTAGAACGATATACACCGGAATTTTTTGCATCAACGTTTTCATCCGTCCTTTGGAATGAAATGCTTTAAGAAAGTCTCCCTGTTGCATCAGGGGTAAAATTTTGGACGCAAAACCGCCAACAACGTATAATCCTCCGTAGGGTAATAATTTTAGTGCTAAGTTTCCTGCTTCTGCACCGTAGGCTTCAACGAATAATTGCATTGCTAGCTGACAAAGGTAATCGTCTTTTTTTATGGCTTTTTTAGAAATTTCAGCCGATAAATCAATA
Source organism: cyanobacterium endosymbiont of Rhopalodia gibberula (assembly GCF_003574135.1). GTDB lineage: Bacteria > Cyanobacteriota > Cyanobacteriia > Cyanobacteriales > Microcystaceae > Rippkaea. Next base: position 1,714,563 of record NZ_AP018341.1, read on the forward strand.
TTTTTGTAGGGTTCCTCTCGCCAAGTCTGATAAATTTTAGCTAATACTTCTGATTCTTTATTGGGATAGCGATCACGTAAAAATTGATAAATAGTGACAATTCCCCTTCCAGAAACCACTCTTTCTACCGATACCCGCTCTAAATTATATTTTTCACTGATATAGTTAAGCAATTCAAATTCTAGGGCGGAACGAGGAGCAAAATCTGCGTGAGCTCCTTCTGAGGCAAAAACACGAGTATTTCCTACGCTTAAAGGCACTAAAAAGCATTCTCCTAAACCAGTTCCAGCTCCTAAAATGGCGATTGGAGCTTGGGGATTAGACTGAACATCTTGTAAAACGAACAAGTCGTCAGAAGTTAGTCCTAAAATACCATAGCCGATAGCAGCATAATCATTGATTAGGGTCACCTTGTTTAAGAATAGATCTTGTTGTAAGCGATCACCGTCTAAATACCAATTTAAATTGGTTAGTTCTGAAGTATTATTCACCACAGGTCCTGCTATCCCAAAACAAGCTTTTTCTAGCTTAAAAGATTGATTTAAGTTCTCGGTTGCCTCTTGGACGAATTCTTGTAACATCGGTACGAGATTAGAGTATTTTTGACTTGGATAGGTTTTTTCATATAAGGTTGTTTGCTCTGGTAGGTTGTTCGTATTATCAGGAAATTTTGACTCAACTATACGTAAACTGGTTTTGGTCCCACCAATATCTCCAGCTAATAAAATACTCACGACAAGACTTCTCTCCGTTTTAAATTAGAGGTAAAGGTTCAGAGCTAAGGGTTCAAGAGGAAGCGATATTACTTACAATCTCTTAGGACTTAGATCTAAAGTATATTGTAAAAATACAATTTGCGAGTAATCGCTTAAATTGCTATTTTTACTTAGAAATTGATATCGGATTTAATAGGAATAATGAGGCTCGTTGTGCCATTTTTTTAGAAAGTCTAATTTTAGTTAAAGTCACTAAACCATCTTTAACAAAAGAATCTCTAACCAAAAGTTTATCTCCACTATTAAATTCGGTTTCGTAGAAAACTTTTTTTATACCAGCAGAAATGATTAATTTCAAACAGGAAATACAGGGTTCCAAGGTAATATAAACAACAGAACCATCGGTGGTAATTCCATGTTTTGCTGCTTGGGCAATTGCGTTTGCTTCTGCATGAACCGCACGAGATGGCAAGCCGCTAGAGGCATTGCAGCTACTTAATTCGCTATAACAAAAACCTTGGACAGTACAGTGAACGGCTCCTGACGGAGAACCATTATACCCTGTGGCTAATACTTGTCGATCTTTGACAATAACTGCACCGACAGGAAATGCTAAACAGGTCGATCTCGTCGCTGCCAGTTTAGCGATCATTAAAAAGTATTCATCCCAGGTTGGTCGTTGTTCTTCTAATAGTTTCATTTGCTATTATGGAGTTATTCTTTATAATTAACTCTTTTATTTTATGAATGAGTTATTAATTTTAATTTCCTAGAAAATGACTTAAAAACCAGTTGAACCAAATCCTCTAGGACCCCTGGTTGTATCACTTAAATCATCTACTTCTTCAATTCTAACTCGAATTACTGGAGCAATAACCATTTGAGCGATTCTCATTCCCTGTGTAACTCGAAAAGATGTTTTTCCATGATTAATTAAGATAACCCCAATTTCTCCTCGATATCCCTCATCGATAGTTCCTGGCGTATTTAAAACGGTGATTTTATGCTTTAGTGCCAGTCCACTTCTGGGACGTATTTGTGCCTCAGTATTTGGAGGTAATTCAATAGAAATTCCTGTTTTAATTAATTGACTTTCTCCCGATTTAATTTCTACATTTTCTATAGAAATTAAATCAAGACCTGAATCATTGTTATGTTCGTATCTAGGAAGTACTGCTTGTTCTCTTAATTTTATAATTTTAAGTTTCATTTACTTATGTTTTCTTTTTGTTTTTGACAGATGTCTTTATCTCTTAGAATAATCTTTGTTGAAAAAAATCAAAGGTTACAATTCTAGTCTTACAGTAAAAGGGAAAATTTTTAAAAAACTTTTGAAAAGTGCATTATTTTTTTAGTGTGTATTTTTTCAAAATCTAATAATTTTATCAAAACTTTAATATAAGCTTTTAAAGCTAGACTATTTTCTAAGTTTTATTAAATTTAATTCAAATGTTTGATCACAAAATATTCCCGATTTTGTCTATATTTACCTAATAACTATTTTTTAAAGAGCGCACTAGTATTTTTTGTAAGTTACTAAAAAATAATTTTTATTGACTTTCTTTTGATAACTTTAATTTTTAAAATTTAAAATTATCTCATAAAGAATATAAACTACTTCTATTTAACTTGAGATCATTATATTTAATATCTGTTATTCTTTTTTATAAAAAAACAGTATAATACGTATTTATTGATTAAAAAATTAGTGGTATATCTTGTTGATAACAATTTAGTTTGTTAACTAAACATAATTCTGCTTTTTGTAATTCTGTCCCTAAATACATCGCATGTTCAATTTGAATGCTAGGGGAATTTAAGGCTATCTTCTGATACAGTTGACGAGCAAGTTTACCTGAATAGCAGTTGACAATTTCTCCTGACCCTGGAGTTAAATGTTCAACAACAATACGATTATCCTTGACCGAAATTAAAAAGCTACCACTGGGGTCATCAAAATTTCTTTTCTGGTTCCTCTTCGTATATTCGGTATCAATAATTTGTTGTGTATGTTCCCAGCAGTCATTATAAATATGCGCGCTTTGACTAATAATGATTAGAGGACCTAAAGTTAAATTATGATCTGACTTTTTGATAACTTTATCTTGAATAAATTGCTGCATAAATCTTAATCCCATTGCATTAGCTGGCCAAGCAGAAAACATATCATTGCTACGAAATGTAGCAGTTAAGGATAATTCATTATCAACAATTCTCACCCAAATATGATTGAGACAAGGAGGACTATCGCTATCTTCATAATCGCTTACATCCCACAATGACATGACGGCTCTTGATGAGTGAATATCTTCTACCAATTTATTAATTAGTTGTTCAATTTGATCTCGTCCAAACCATGATCTTAAGCGTTGTCCGTATGTATACTTTACTCCTTCTCTTTGGGGCGCGTCGTCTAAGATTTGTTCAATATAATCTTTGAGAAAACTTCTTTTAATAGGTAAATAATTAGGCTCAGGAAAATAAAACTCTGGTGGTTCATCGGTAACAATAGCTATTAGATCAATTAATTCTTGCCATTGTCCATACATTGTTTGTCTAATTGTTCCTATTGTTTTAATTCTATGTAATATTTTAACCCAGGTTTCCGCAATAGTTTTTCCTTCAATTCGATGACCATATCTAGGACCTGGTAAAACTGTTGGATAACTTTCTCTTTCAGGAAAAGTTAACGGTTCTCCCCAAGGTTCTATTTTCAATTGATTAAATTCTTGGATTATATTCATTGCTTTTTCAATTGATATTGCTTCTTGGTATTTTAAAGAACGACGTAAATTTTCTAAGATATCAGCAGGAATTTCAATGTCAACATATCCAGTAATCTTAGAATTAATCACCCATATATTTCTGCCTGTATCGCTAATTCCTTGTCTAAAACCTTGTCGTAAAAAATCCAATAAACATCGACATCCTCCAGCATTTTTATCTTCTTTTGTTGCCTGCAAAATTACTAAATACCGGACATGAGGATTAGCTAATAAATTACGAATTAAGGGACTAATTCCCCTAGTAGGACTATACAAATTACCAATAACTGCATAGTCTTCTGAGTTTAAACGTTTAGCTATTGACTGTCGAACTGTCCATCCAGTGATGATGGCAGTCCGTCCATAACCACAGATCAGTTGATTAGGTTGATAATGAGGAATGTATTCAACTTTACATTTTGATTGAGTGATTCTCATGAATTAATTATGAGTAATTAATTTAGTTTTAACGAACCTGTCATATAAAAAATTAAAACACGGAGACAAAGTTTGATTGCCAACAATCGCTTTATAAAAACTGTAATTATTATACAGCTAATATTCTAGTAAGCTTGATGTTGAAGTTAAATTATGTTAAGCTAAACGTTCTAATTTTACTTATACTTTTAGTATTAAATACTTAACTTAGTTTAATAAACGAGATTTTAAATTTAGAAAAACTTATTATTTATCACTCATTATTTAGATCTAAATAATGAGTGATAAATAGAGATAAAAATAACTTATATTTATGTTTTTTTGTTAGCAAAATACTTATTAAGTAATGAATTAATAACTATAAAAATATTTTCTATAAATAATCTATTTATCTTGAAATAGATACAATCAATGCGTAAATAAATTTAAAGAAAATTTTAACTGTTGTTTTTTAGACAAAAAACTAAAGTATTTAAAGCAATACTTATTTTAAGAAGATGAAGTAAATAAACAAAAAATATAGATCATACTAATAAATTTAAATAATTAATTATAGCTAAAAACAATAATTAATTAATAGAATTGTTTTTGTCAAAGAAATAAATAGTTATTCTGTTGCGTTATGATACTTAAATAAGGAAGTGAGCATAATATTTATAGAAATCAGAAAATAAGAATAAATTAATAGCAAAATAACTAGAAGTTTTTTGGAAAATAGATTTTTAATTTTAGTAAAAATCTAAATATAGATCTAGAAAAACTTTTTCTATAAATAAATTATCAATAAATTAATATCACAAGCTGAAGTAGTAGTAAATGCATTCCGTGTAATGAACCCAGTCAATTCTCAATTGGATAATTAAGGAAAAACAATTAAAATAGAAGCTAAAAAGCTTAAAAATACTAGTCAAAAAGAAAAAATGTAGTAAATAAAAACAAATACATTTTAATTTAAAAAACAAAAAAATAACAAAAATAAAAATATAAGTTAAAATAACTATATAAAAACTAGCTATTTATTTCAAAAATACACTAATCTAAATAGTAATCTAGAACAAATTTTGAAAAACCTTTAAACTGGGTATTAGGACTCTTAAAACTAGCTTTATGGTTAAAAAACTCATTTACTATAGCTAAAAATTATTGTAACTAAAAAACTGTGGGATAGTTAGGTGTTGAATTGAAGAAACCATTACCTAAAATAATGGTAGGTATTAATAATAAATTGAAGTTTTCTAAAAAGAGAGTTTATAGATTAAGAAAATTTAGTATTTTTAAACTTTAAAGTGTTTGGTTTTAGCATTTTATTAGTTGACTCTACATTATTCAGTTCAGTGTAATATCATAAGTTAAAAACTACTAAAAGTTTCTTTAAGATAAGTTAAAATTTTTCTATGTATTTCTTCTATGGATCCAGTTCCATCTAATTTGAACATTTTTCCTTCATAAGTTTTAAAAATATTTTCGTAGTTATGTCTGACTTTTCTGAGCTTTTTTTCTGTCTCATATATTTCTCTAAGAGAATAATTATTGAGTCTAGATAAAGCAATTTTTAAGGGAATATCAATATAAAAAACTACATCAGGATCAGGAAATCTTTGATTTAGTGTTGCCACAAAAATAAACTCATTTTGAGCATCGCAATTATAAGCCAAAGATGAAAAATAATAACGGGTTGCTATGACATGAGTATGGTCTTCATTAATTAATTTGTAAACTCCATTTATGTCATTAAATAAATGATAATGCCTATCGGCTGTAAATAAATAAGCCATTTGTTCATCAAAGCTTTCTTTCTGTTTAATTGCAATAATTTTACTTTGCATAGCTTCACGAATTAATTTACCAATTGGCCCATCAGTAGGTTCAGAGCTAATAACAGCTTGCTGCTGGTGAGTAAGAAAGTAGTTTTTTAATAATTCTGCCTGAGTTGACTTCCCTGCCTTGTCAATTCCTTCTAATACAATAAATAATGATTTCATAGTCATCTCATATTAAATCAGTATAGTAGTACGGACTGCTCCGATGACAGCGATGCCTTCATCTTGGATACTCCTTCTCAATGAGAGGCTTCTAAAATCCCCTATCGGGTAATTGTGTTGAGGATAGAAAAATTTCTACTTAATTCCACTTTTAAGGAGAAAAAGAGAACTACTACGACCCCAGATATGCAGGGTTTTGGGACTGACATCACCAATTTGTTTCCTATATAGTAAAAGCGTTCACATAAAAAAGAAACCACCAAGATGTTTACCAAAATAACTACTGTTAACGAAAACGTCATCGTTATTCGTAACTATATCATTCTCGCGGCTACTGTCATGATGATGAGTTCTGGCTTAGTTGATACTTTTGTATCTCCTTTTCGTGCTGCTCAACAAGATCGTCTCGATAATTACGGACGTTATGTGAGTGCCGGACTGGTTGCTCAAGCTCAAAAATTTAGCCATTAATTAATTTAAATAAATTTAATAATCCAAAAAAACAACGAAGAATTAATAGTCCCAAAAAGATTTTTATAAAAAAATAATAAATTTTTTAGGAGAACTAATTTATTGTTTGAAATTGATAGAACGATAATTAACTTAAAATTAATAGTTGCACCTGATTTAGGATATAGAATCAACTAGTTACTAGTTACATACTAAGTCTCACACTTCAAGACTAAAAACTTACAAAATTTATAAACCAATAAGCTTTACTCTTAATAAGTTTTAATTAATTGTTAATATCTTTTACCATCTATTGAACTGTTTTTTAAATAAAAATAGAAAATAATTACTTTACAGTTAGGTGCGATTAATAAAAAGTTGGCACAAACTAACTAACTTAAATAATCACGATACCTTATCTTGGGTTTTTCAAAAATGTTTCTAAATTCGCTTTTAACTTAGTAAGTATTTTATCTTATCGATGATACCTTATACACCTAGTCTAATTTAGACCTTACTGTTTGTGTAAATCTTTTTTATCTTTAAGTGAAATAAATAGCTCTTTTAGAAGAAGTACTATAAATCAATAGTCGATGACTCCAAAAAATTTTTTTATTAATGTATTCTTTAACTTTATAAATCTAATTTACATTCTTTTTAGGAAATTAGAGATTTTTCAAAGTAAGGATTTAAGTTTACTATTGAAAAATAGTTAATATAGAATAGTCCAAAATACTTACTATTATTCAATTTTATACCCTCTCTTGTTTAAGACCTAGTTATTTTGATGTTATTACTTTCTTAGTTTAGATTTTTAACATCTTTTTAGGTATTCTCTTTTTAGAATTTTAAATATTTCATTTTCCTTTGTTATGAAAATTATTTTTTATTAGAAAGAAAAAAGTTATTTATTTTATATTTAATCTGTGTCAAAAGACTATATAAAAATATTATTTAATTGTCTTATTTGTTTAGATGTTAATTTTTATTTGTTCTACTAATTGAAGACTTATTAATAAATATAAAGTCCACAATTGATATATTAATCTTTTAATGTTGCTCATATAAACCCAACCATAAATAGTAGGGTTAACCGTCTTAACCTAGAAATTTATCGCACTTACAATATTTGGTATGGCTTTACTATACTTGCTCCTAAACAATGCAACCGACTAATCCTAATCAATTTACCGAAAAGGCATGGGAGGCTATTGTTCGAACTCCCGATATTGCTAAACAACATAGTCATCAACAAATTGAAAGCGAACACTTGATGGCATCTCTTCTCGAACTAGAAGGGTTAGCTACCAGCGTCTTTAATAAAGCGGATATTAGTATTCAACGTCTGCAAGACCAGACCGAAAAATTTATCCGTCGTCAACCCAAAGTATCTAACCTTGGCAAATCTATTTATTTAGGACGGAGCCTAGATAGTCTTCTTGACAGGGCTGAACAATTTCGTAAAGACTTTGGAGATGATTATATTTCTGTTGAGCATTTGCTGTTAGCTTATGCTAAAGACGACCGTTTTGGTCAGGCTTTACTACAAGAATTTGGTATCAATGAAACTCGATTAAAAGAGATTATTCAACAAGTCAGAGGAAATCAAAAAGTGACTAGTCAAAACCCTGAAGAGACATATGAATCGTTAGAAAAATACGGTCGGGATTTAACCCAATTAGCGCGAGAAGGTAAACTTGATCCGGTTATTGGACGAGATGACGAAATCCGTCGAACTATTCAAATTCTTTCTCGTCGAACTAAAAATAACCCTGTCTTAATTGGGGAACCTGGAGTTGGTAAAACTGCTATTGTTGAAGGGTTAGCACAACGGATTATTAACCGTGATGTCCCTGAATCTTTGCGAGACCGAAAGTTAATTGCCTTGGACATGGGAGCATTAATCGCCGGGGCAAAATATCGCGGAGAATTTGAAGAACGTCTTAAAGCAGTTCTCAAAGAAGTTACAGATTCTCAAGGGAATATTATCATGTTCATTGACGAAATTCACACCGTCGTTGGAGCGGGAGCAACACAAGGAGCGATGGATGCAGGGAACCTCCTAAAACCCAGATTAGCACGAGGAGAATTGCGCTGTATTGGGGCAACAACCCTTGATGAATATCGTAAATATATCGAAAAAGATGCTGCTTTAGAACGGCGTTTCCAAGAGGTCATAGTTAATGAACCAAATGTAGTCGATACTATCTCTATTTTACGGGGACTTAAAGAACGTTATGAAGTTCATCACGGAGTAAAAATTGCCGATACCGCTTTAGTTGCTGCGGCCATGTTATCTAACCGTTATATTAGTGATCGTTTTTTGCCAGATAAGGCTATTGACCTAGTAGATGAGTCAGCCGCTAAATTAAAAATGGAAATCACTTCTAAACCTGAAGAATTAGATGAAGTGGATCGCAAAGTTATTCAGTTAGAAATGGAACGATTATCTTTACAAAAAGAAGTAGATATCGTCTCTATAGAAAGGTTAGAAAAACTTGAGAAAGAACTTGCAGATCTCAAAGAAGAACAATCTCAACTTAATGCTCAATGGCAATCAGAAAAAGAGGCTATTGATGAAATTAGTAAGATCAAAGAGACTATCGACCAAATCAACTTAGAAATTCAACAAGCAGAACGAGATTATGATCTTAATAAAGCAGCAGAATTACGATATGGAAAACTAACAGATTTACAACGACAGATTAAGGAACTTGAGATAAAAATTGCAGAACGTCAAACGACTGGAAAAACTTTATTACGAGAAGAAGTTTTAGAATCAGATATTGCTGAGATTATTTCTAAATGGACAGGAATCCCTATTAGCAAATTGGTGGAATCAGAGAAAGAGAAATTACTTTATTTAGAAGATGAAATCCATAAACGATTGATTGGACAAGAAGAGGCTGTAACAGCTGTCTCAGAAGCTATTCAACGTTCACGTGCTGGGCTTTCTGATCCTAACCGTCCTACTGCAAGTTTTATTTTTCTTGGACCTACAGGGGTTGGTAAAACGGAATTGGCCAAGACATTAGCCGAGAATCTTTTTGATACGGAAGAAGCTTTAGTCCGCATTGATATGTCTGAATATATGGAGAAACATACAGTATCCCGTTTAATGGGTGCGCCTCCGGGGTATGTTGGCTATGATGAAGGAGGACAATTAACTGAAGCTATTCGTCGTCGTCCTTACTCTGTAATTCTGTTTGATGAAATCGAGAAAGCCCATAATGATGTTTTTAATGTCATGTTACAAATTCTCGATGATGGGCGATTAACTGACGCTCAAGGTCATGTAGTAGATTTCAAGAATACTATTATCATCATGACCAGTAATATTGGGTCGCAATACATTTTAGATGTGGCTGGAGATGATTCTCTTTATGAGGAAATGCGTTCCCGTGTGATGGATGCAATGCGTCATAGTTTTCGTCCTGAATTTCTTAATCGTATCGATGAAATCATCATCTTCCACGGGTTACAGAAATGTCAATTACAAAAGATTGTTGACAGGCAGATTCAGTTATTAAGAACACGATTAGCTGAGCAAAAAATCAGCCTGAACTTATCGGAATTAGCTTTAAATTTTCTAGCAGAAATAGGCTATGATCCAGTGTATGGTGCAAGACCATTAAAACGAGCAATTCAAAAATATTTAGAAACTGCGATAGCTAAGTCAATTTTGCGGGGAGAATTTAAAGCAGGAGATACTATTTTTGTAGATCTAGAAAATGAACGACTGACGTTTAAATGTTTGTTTGATGACAAGCAAATAGTTTAAATTGTATTGTAGAGTGTGTAATATTCACCCTCTAAAATAAAAACTAGAAGCTAGAAGTTGAAATATTTATCTATTTTTATAGACTAATAATGATAGCTTCATTATTCCAGAATCCCAAAAACTTAATTCTTATAAGAATTAAGTTTTTGGGATTCTGTGAGCTTTATAGAGCAAAACTTTAAATTTTTATTTATTTAATTTCATTAAACCTCTTGTGTAAAAATACAGAATATACAAACAAGGTTAGATTATTAATCATAAGCTTATAAATAAAAAGCTGTAATTTTTTTATATAAACGGCGTTATATTAGTCTTTTTATTTTAATTAAATCAAGTTAAGATATTTACTTTGACTTGATTGATACTTATGATACTAAATGCTCAACTCAGTTTAATAAATTAGATTCTAAATTTGGAATAATTCACTATTAATCATGAGGAAATCGTTGATCAGATAGGGAATAGTTTAACTTTTCAAGAAATAGACCAAACAACAACTTATATTTGTTTTGCTTAAAGCTATAATAAACTTGACTAAAATGATAAATTAACTATTAGAAATTTACTTTGGACTAAGAAAATTATCTATATAAAAATTCATCTTTATAAAATATGATATGATCAGTACTATGATATAGCACTACGCAAAAATATTTTAGCAGTTTTTAAAAGTAGTTTCTGTACATTCTCTAATCATTCCAAATTATCGACTATTTAATTATTTTTTTTCTGATTAGCAAAGTTCTTTAATATCTTTATACAGTTTTATGAATCTTCACAATAGTTATCTTCTTAGATAAGAAAAGAATATTTTTTAGAAAAATAGAAGAATAATAAATAAATTAAGTAAACAATAAATAAAAATAATATTAAAATAGTTAAATCAATAATTATAAATATAAAAAACTAAAATATAGAAATATTTTTTAATAAATAAAATCGCTTTTTTTTTAAAAAAAAGAAGTTTTAATAAAAGAAATTTTAGAAGAGATTGTTTTCTCTTTACTATTACGCAATCCGTAATTATATTCTATTAATAATATTTTTTCAAAGTGATTATTCATAGCCTGAGCTTCGCATAGCAGTTTCCTCCCAATCTGACTCTAAATTTTATCTTCTGATTGGCTTTAATTCTACTATAGAATTGATAATTAGACTTTATCTTTATATTTTTGATTTTGACATGACAAGCTCGCTAGAATCAGTGATTTTGATAGAAATTCATATTTCCACGTTTAAACCCCATAGAATTTTTACTAATAAACCGTCACGTTTTAGATTAATGAAAAAATAATAAAGTCTCATCTTCTAATTTAACTCCTGTCCCCATATCTCAACCGGAAATAAACATTACTCTTCGTCTCAGAAGTTATCTAACTAAACCTATCGTAGGTAACATAATTAATAACTTCTCTATTACTATCAATGACATACCATATTATCTCTTAATAATCCCCTAAAATCTGACTTCAGATTACCATTAACATTTTATCAGAAATAACTCTATTTATATCTATCTTAAATAGATCTAAGAATCGCTCAAATTGATTCCCTTCATCATTGAAGAATTCTGGAACTTGTGCTGTTTCTCTTTTTTATTATCATCAATTAACTTAGCCGTCTTTCTATCATAGATTTGCTGTTTAATATAAGTTGACCAGTCACCGTATTACTGACAACTGGTCACTATTAATTATCAACCATTTCCTACGCCATTACCATCCCGCCATCAACATTAAATACCTGTCCAGTGATATAAGAAGCGGCTGGATCAGTGGCTAAAAAACGAACCATTCCGGCTACTTCTTGAGGCATTCCATAACGACCAAGGGGAATAAACTTAATGATTTCTTGAGACTTAACATCCTTAGTCATATCCGTTGTAATAAACCCTGGTGCAACTGCGTTAATTGTCACACCACGACCAGCTAATTCTTTGGCTACGGTTTTTGTTAATCCAATTACACCAGCTTTAGCTGCGCTATAATTTGCTTGACCTGGATTACCTATTTGCCCAGAAACCGAGGCAATATTAATAATCCGTCCACGCTTCTGTTTTAACATTAGTTTAGCGACCGCTTTCGTACAGAGAAACACGCCTGTTAAATTAAGATCGATCACTTCTTGCCACTGTTCAAGCTTCATCCGTATAAGAAGAGTATCGTGGGTAATTCCAGCATTATTTACTAAAACATCAATCCTTCCGAATTGATTTAAAGTAGTTTCAACTAGAGTATTAACCTCTTCAGTTTTGGAAACGTCTCCTTGAACTGCAATTGCCTTTCCTCCTTTATCAATAATACTTTGTACTACTTCTTTGGCGGCTGTGCTAGAACGAGCATAGTTAACCACCACTTTTAGTCCTGTAGATCCTAAAGACAGAGCAATCGCTCGACCAATTCCCCGTGATGCTCCTGTAACGATCGAAACTTGTTCTGTTAAATCTACTTGACTATCTGCCATGATTACTCTCTCCAATTGTATCTTGCTAAACACTATCTTACGGGTTCAGGGAACATTTATTCAAAAGTGATTAGAGTATTACAGATACTTTCTATCAAAAGTTATTCCTTTTCTTTCTACATTTAGCTTCTCGAATCTCAAGTCTTCTATATTCTTTTTGAAATCACAATATTGATCTCATTTTTATAATTTATATTGACGTGAACATAATTTATCCATACTATTTTTGTGGATTTTAAGCCTGGATCTAACTGTTTAAACATCTTAACTAATTGTTTTCTACAAACAAATTAAATAGGAACAAAACTTCCTCTTTTATTTTAGTATTTACTAAATATTAATTTGTGAAAGCAATAACTTTTTACCCACTATTGCAGTTGTTTATCTGCAAAAAATTCTAGCTTATGTAGTGATACTGAGTTATTAAATGTTTCAGTATAAAATATCATCATCTATTTCAACGCAGTCAGTTCTCCCTATAAAAACGACATTTTTATTTCAGTAGTCTTTATGTTAGATTTTTAAAATCCGCTAGACAATAAACTTTCTAGTAAACTTAGTAGTTTAACTGTAATACTCCTGACCTTGCTGCTATAATTTTTTAATTAATTCCAATTTATTATTATTGCTTTTCATGAAGTAGTAAATATTTTTTTTATTTTAAAATAGTCAAATAACTAATTTTGTCACCGTCTTTATTAAAACCTTTCTCTGCTAAATTATTAACACCTTTTATGGATAAATATAAATAAACAGCTTCTGCAAAAAAATCGCTAAAGCTATTTTATATTCAACTATTGAAGTTTTATCTTCTAACACTTTTTATTACTTTTTTAAAAATTTTAAAAACTTTTATTATGTAAATTTTTAATAAGTAGAAGTATGAAAAATAAAAAAATAGTATTTTTCTTTATTTTCAAGTAGTAAGTTTATAAAAAATGGCTTAAGTTATACTTCTAAAACATCAACGGCAAAGTAAACTTATACATTCTTAGTATATTCATGTATAAAAAAATCTACCAACATTTATTTAAAGTAGAAACTTATTTATATACAACCAAAATATTAGCAGCGTCAATATGTAGCATCAGCAATATAGGATTTTACCCTACTAAACTAATGGTGGGACTGAACTATAATGTAATTGTGGTAATTAATGATGTATCATATAGAATACATTATCAATAATATATTGTTGTGATTCTTGTTGATAAAATTCTTATTTTGTCTCAGATAGGGTAATGAGAATTTTGGACTAGAAAATTAAACAATAACAAACGAATGAGTTTAAACTAAATGACCAGTGATTGATCCTGCTGGCAAATTTTAAACAGTGATCGCTATTACCCCTGTTCTCCTAGGCAGTCCTCTATGATTAATCCCTTTGAACCAGAAGAAATCGCCGCAGAAGGTATCAAACCCCAAGAATATGAAGAAATTGTTCAAAGACTAGGGCGCCATCCTAACAAGGCGGAATTAGGAATGTTTGGGGTCATGTGGTCAGAACACTGTTGCTATAAAAATTCTCGCCCCTTGCTACAACAATTCCCGACAAAGGGTGATCGCATTCTCGTTGGTCCAGGAGAAAATGCAGGGATCGTAAATTTGGAGGATGGACTACAATTAGCCTTTAAAATTGAATCCCATAACCACCCCTCTGCGGTCGAGCCTTTTCAAGGAGCAGCCACAGGGGTTGGTGGTATTCTCAGAGACATCTTTACCATGGGAGCACGTCCTATAGCTTGTTTGAACTCTCTGCGCTTTGGTAATTTGGAAGACGCCAAAACACGAAGATTATTTGTTGGGGTAGTTGAAGGAATCTCTCATTATGGTAATGCGGTTGGAGTTCCTACTATCGGAGGTGAAATTTATTTTGATACTACTTATGCCGGCAATCCCCTAGTGAACACTATGGCCCTGGGGTTGATGGAAACTTCCGAAATTGTTAAATCCGGGGCGTCAGGTATTGGCAATCCAGTTTTATACATCGGTTCAACTACTGGAAGAGATGGCATGGGAGGAGCGAGTTTTGCTAGTGCGGAACTTACGAACCAATCTATGGCTGATCGCCCTGCAGTACAGGTGGGAGATCCTTTTTTAGAAAAATCTTTAATTGAAGCCTGTTTAGAAGCCTTTAAAACTGGTGCAGTTGTCGCCGCTCAAGATATGGGGGCAGCAGGAATCACCTGTTCCACTTCAGAGATGGCAGCTAATGGAGGAGTAGGAGTTGAATTAGACTTAGATAAGATTCCTGTACGAGAAACCGGAATGGTTCCCTATGAATACCTGTTGTCGGAGTCCCAAGAAAGAATGTTATTTGTTGCCCAAAAAGGTAGGGAACAAGAATTAATTGAGATTTTTCACCGTTGGGAACTTCAAGCAGTGGTTGCTGGAACCGTTATTGGTGAACCCATTGTTAGGATATTATTTGAAGGAGAAATTGCTGCCGAAATTCCAGCTACGGCCTTAGCCAACAATACTCCTATTTATCATCGAAAACTACCAGAAAATCCCCCTGAATATGCCCAGATAGCTTGGCAGTGGACGACTGAAAGTTTACCTGATTGCACAGTAAATGGGATTGAGATTAACGGTCAATTGAAATCCTGGAATGAAATTCTTTTAGAATTATTGGATACTCCTACTATTGCCTCAAAAAAATGGGTCTATCGTCAATATGATCACCAGGTTCAGAATAATACTTTAATCTTGCCTGGAGAGGCTGATGCGGCGATAATTCGTATTCGTCCTATTGAAGCAAACCCAAACACCTGTAAGATTGGGGTGGCGGCTACCACTGACTGTAATTCACGCTATGTTTATCTTGACCCCTACGAAGGGGCAAAAGCCGCTGTGGCTGAGGCTGCTAGAAATTTGAGTTGTGTGGGAGCCGAACCTTTAGCAGTTACGGATAATCTCAATTTTAGTAGTCCTGAAAACCCTACTGGATATTGGCAATTGGCTCTAGCATGTGAGGGTATTTCTGAAGCTTGTCGAGATTTAAATACTCCAGTGACTGGGGGAAATGTTTCCCTTTACAATGAAACGATTGATTCTGCCGGAAAACCTCAACCTGTTTATCCTACTCCAGTCATAGGAATGGTGGGATTAATTCCTGATATTACAAAAATATGCGGTCAAGGGTGGCAAAAAGTAGGGGATTTAATTTATATTTTGGGAATAGGCAATAAGCCTACCTTAGGAGGGTCAGAATACTTAGCTAGCTCGCATGGGATAGTAGCGGGGAAGCCACCTAAAGTAAACATTAATACTGAAATTTTAGTACAAAAAGTATGCCGTAATGCCATTCGTCAAGGTTGGGTAAAATCTGCTCATGATTGTTCAGAAGGCGGACTAGCTGTTGCCTTAGCCGAATGTTGCATTAGTGGTAGATTAGGGGCGGAGATTTTCCTACAAGTGGAAGATGAGAAACGACTTGATGAGTTGTTATTTGGAGAAGTAACTGGACAAATAATTATTTCTGTTAGTCCCATAAATCGAAATAAATTGGAAAGCTATTTGAATCAAGAGTTGAGCAAAAATTGGCAAAAAATAGGTAATACTTCTGCTAAGAGTTTAAACATCGCTGTTTATGACAACTTTTCTCTGATTAATTTAGATATCAAGCAGATGCTGAAAACCTGGTCAACAGCAATTGAAAGACGGTTGAAAGTTTAGACTTAAATAAAAGTATAAATGTCTGCAGCAGACGTTTATACTTTTATTTTTTAATGTTTAAATAAAACTTAATAAACTCATTAATTAAATGTCATAAAATTTTTGAAAAATATGCATAAGTACAGTTAGTAGCAGATTTTTGAATACCGTAATAATGGTTCTTATGAAGAAATGATCAGTTTTTTTAAACTAAACATCCAATATTAATTTTAAATTAAAAACAATTTAAATTAGTATCACTGGTCTATACAAATTAGAGGGCTGCGCTTTATAATCGTTTAACCTTAGATAAAAGTTTTGGTTAAACTAGATAAAAAACTGTTAAAGCATGTTCGTGTATTCTTAACTAGACCGATTTCAGCTAAAATTGCCAGACCGCCTCTTTCAGGAGCAAAATCCTATCCATGACTGCTAACGACCAGATTCTTAATTCTCATCAGCAACTGACTGCTACCATTGACCCTCTTTATCAGCCTTCTGGAAAACCAAAAGAAGCCTGTGGTGTTTTTGGACTTTATGCCCCCGAAAAAATCGTTGCAAAACTAACATATTTTGGACTTTATGCCCTACAACATCGAGGACAAGAATCAGCCGGAATTGCAACTTTAGATGAGGATGGTGTTCACATTCACAAGGACATGGGGTTAGTCTCCCAAGTTTTTAAAGAATCTATTTTAGATAAATTGATTGGAAAAATAGCAGTCGGACACACCCGCTATTCAACTACAGGATCTAGTAAAAAAGCTAACGCTCAACCTGCTGTTCTCAACACCCGTCTAGGTCATCTAGCTCTTGCACACAACGGCAACCTTGTCAATACTCTAGAGTTACGTCAGATACTAAAAAAACGAGGCTGCCACTTTGACACTAGCACCGATTCAGAGATGATTGCAGTAGCGATTGCCCAAGAAGTTGATGAGGGCAAAGACTGGTTAGAAGCAGCTATTAGTTCGCTTCAATTGTGTTCTGGCGCCTATAGCTTAGCTATTGGAACTCCAGCGGGATTAATGGGAGTAAGAGATCCTAACGGTATTCGTCCCTTAGTTATCGGTACTTTAGAAGGAAATCCTGTTCGTTATGTTCTTGCCTCAGAAACTTGTGCCTTAGACATTATTGGGGCAGACTATCTACGGGATGTAGAACCAGGAGAATTAGTTTGGATTACTGAAAATGGTTTATCATCTTTCCACTGGGTAACTCAACCGAAACGGAAATTGTGTATTTTTGAAATGATTTATTTTTCTCGTCCTGATAGCATAATGCACGGTGAAACTCTGTACAGTTATCGAGTGCGTTTAGGGCGACAATTGGCACGAGAATCTATTGTTGAAGCTGATTTAGTGATGGGAGTTCCTGATTCTGGTATTCCGGCAGCTATTGGGTTTTCCCAGGTATCAGGAATTCCTTACGGGGAAGGGTTAATAAAAAATCGTTATGTAGGAAGAACATTTATCCAACCTACTCAACAGATGCGAGAGTCGGGGATAAAAATGAAGTTGAATCCCCTTAAAGATGTACTGGCAAACAAACGAGTGATTATAGTAGATGATTCTATTGTACGAGGAACCACTAGTCGTAAAATTGTCAAAGCCTTACGTGATGCTGATGCTAAGGAAATACATATGAGGATTTCCTCTGCCCCTGTCACTCATCCATGTTTTTATGGCATTGATACTGACAACCAAACTCAGCTAGTGGCAGCCACCAAATCTGTTGCTGATATTGCAAGACAAATAGGAGTAGATTCTTTGGCTTATCTGAGTTGGGACGGAATGTTAGAAGTAACGGGAGAAGATCCTAATAGTTTCTGCTCTGCTTGTTTTACTGGAGATTATCCTGTTAGCATTCCCGAAATAATTAAGCGATCTAAGCTCCTTGTGGAAGAAGCAACAGTATGAGTCTTTTTACCTAAAAATAATTAGTAGACTTATCCTATTATTCTCAATAATTAAATAAAACCAAGAAGTTTTGAAACTTTACAGATAAAATTCCCTTTAAGTTTGCTATAAATAATCAGTGGAAACATTTTTATGTTTAAATTTAAGGAGATGGAAAGGCAGAGAAATTGCAGATTTGATAAATCTATAAAAAAATGTATTTTGGGAAAACAATTTTTGGATTGATTATAAAAGGAAAAGAAATAATTTGGAAAGAAAAAGATATTAAGATCTCTTAAAGAGGGAAAGCTTGGAAAAAGATAAAAAAACTAATAATCACTAACAATTATTTAATTTTTAAAAAAATTTTATACCGAGCTTGTTATCTGAAAATCAAAAATATAAAATAAAGACAAATTTTGAGTGTCAATAATGAGTTCGTAAAAAACATAATTATGGTATAAATTTAATTTAAAAATAGTCTGATTTATCGAAAAAACTGACCAAATATAAATTAGTATTTATATTTAGTCAGCTGCCCTTAGATTCTATTAAAACAATAAATTGACTATCGAAAATTTGCCTTAAGGAGAAAGAGGCGTATATATCAGGCTTAATGATCATCAATGAAATAATCAAACAAGAAATAGAAATAATACTTAAAAATTTTGATCAAGTATTACAGATATCAAAACCTTAGAAGTTAAAAGAGTTTGCTTTTGATTAAATTGCTATGATTAAAAGACAAAAAAATTATTATACTAAATTTGATTGCCATACTAGCCTGAAAAAATACAGAAAATTTAACTTATGATTATTGATAAAATTTTTCATTTCTTTTAAATTCATTAAATAGCTATATACCTATTTTTACTTCTGAATATCTTTCATATAGTTTTTTTGTAAAAAAGTTTGATTTTTAAGAAATATTTTCTATTCAGGAGACTCTATATTTTGATCTTAGACTTTGACAAGAGTATCTAAACTTTTTTTAGTAAAATTATTTTCTTTACCTGTCCAACTGACTACTGTCGGTTATGTCCATATTCACCTATCTGCTAGTCTGGATTTTAATTTATGAGCTAATTTTTCAGATAGTTTATTAGTTGATAATTTTCTTAGCCTCTTTGTTTCAAATTCTTATCCTTAAAATTTTTAATTAGTTATTTTTAAAATTTTCTTACTATAAGAATCAACCATGATTATAGTAAAAAATTTTTTTGAGAATCCATTGCCAAGATACTTTCAAAAGAAAATGCTATCTTTTTTATTTCAGTAAACTAGAACGTGGAACTTAATATTGTCTATACAATACTTCTATTTAGACTATTGCCCTCTTATTATAAGTTAATTTTCATAACTATACTTAGTATTATATAGTGTCAGTAGATTTACATAAAGTAATAACGGTGATATCTAAGAAATAAGAAAATTTTAAGAAAGAGCAAAATAGTTATAATTTTGGGAGAAAAATTTAGGAGAAAAAGACTTTGAAGGAGATTAAAGAAATTTGTCTAGATTTTATAAAAACCTATAAATATGAATAAATTAATGTTATAAACTTAAATAGCAGTATATATATTTTATGTCATCAAACAAGTCAATGCTTAATTAGATGATCAAAAAAAATTCAAATAAGAAGCTATAGAACTTAAAAATTAAGTTAAAATTAAATAAATCAAGAATTAAATAAGAGTATAAATATTTAATTTATTGAATTTAAAAACAAAAAAATGAAATAAATAAGTTAAATTAGACTTATAAAATATAACTAGTTCCTGAGAGATACACCAATTGTAAAAAAATTTAGACTGGGTATCAGAACTATTAAAATTAACTAATCGATGTAAAAAAAATTACTAATTACAGTTAAAAAGCTGTTTAAAATATATTAGATTAGACAAATATTATTTTTTTTAGAAAAGAATATTAGAAGATATAAACAATAAATTTAAGTTGATTAAAAGAAGAGTTTCTTGATTCAAAAATTTTGCCAATTTTTAACTCTGAAGTTTCTTAAATTGGTATTTAACCAGTTCATTCTATATAAGCAGTTCAGTAAAACCACATTTATTAAGAAAAGTTACTCTAAAATAGTTACTTAACTAACTAACTTTAATTTAGATCCCTGATTGTCTTTATATACTTCAATACGACATTGAAAAGCCTCTTTAAATCGTGGCATATGAGTAACACTTAAAATACAAGAAAACTCTGAAGCGATGGCATTAATTGCTGCAATTAATTGCTCACAACCTTGAGCATCCTGGGTTCCAAATCCTTCATCAATGATAAGCATTTGTAGAGAAGTTCCTGCCTGTTGTGCTAGTAATTTTGCCAAAGCTAAACGAATAGAAAAATTAATTCTAAATGCCTCCCCACCTGAATAAGTTTCATATGAACGAGTTCCTTGATAATCAGAAATTAAAATATCTAAAGTATCAATAACTTTTGTAGTTTTCTTTCGAGAACTGCCACTACGTCCTTTTCTTTGAGTAAAGAATTGAATATGGAGTTGATTATCTGTTAATCGAGCAAGAATTTGATTAGTTTCAGCTTCTAATTGAGGTAAAATATTTTCAATCATTAATGCCTGGATCCCGTTTTTCCCAAAAGCTTTAGCTAATTCTGTATAAACACGATATTTTCTATAGATATCTTTAAGTTGTTTTTTATCATCAGTAAATTGTTGTTTAACGCTTTCTAATTGAGAAATAGATTGTTCTAATCTTCCTCGGTTTGCTAATAACTCATCTAATTTTTGTCGTTGACTTTGAATACTTTTTTCTAAAAAAGCAATTACTTCTCTTTGATCTGCTGTGTGTTTTATCTTAAAAGATAAGACATCAATTTCTTGTTTAATTTTCTTTTGTTCAGTCAGGTTATCATTTAATCGTATTTCTACAATTTCTAACCGTTTTTGTAATTGGGGATATTGTTGTTTTGCTTGTTGCAATTCTTGAAATTTTAATTCCCAAAAATGGGACTCGCGAAGAGACTTTAGTAATTTCTGGTGATCCGAATTTTTATAGCCTAAATTTTGAATTAATTGTTCTATTTCCTTAATTTCTTGTTTAATCTTTGAGGTTTGATGCAAGTCTTTGATTTCTTGTTTAAGAGCAGATATTTTTTTAATAAGTTGAGGTTTTTGTTGTGAAATAATTGACTGACGGTGATTCGCTTCTTCTAGTTTAGCTTGTATAATTTCTGCTTTACGTAATTGTTCGACTTCTCCTCTAACTAGAGCATGGGTTTGCTCGTCATAATTGAGATGTTTTAATTCTTTATTTAGAGTATTAAGTTCAGATTGTAAATCTACAGCATAGCTATTTTGGGTCAATTTTTGTTCGATTTCTTGAATTTTTTTTCTAACTTGTTTGAGTTTAAAATTGACTGCTTCAATAGTTTCTAGTTGTGCTTCTAATTGTCCAAACTTTTTCTGTAATAAAGGATAAGCAGTTAAGTCTTTGTTTAATTTAGTATATTCTTCTCGTAGTGTTTTTAATTCTTTTTCTACAAGGGACATCTGTTCTTGTAACATCCAAATTTTATCTTTGATTTCCTGTTCCTGCAATTGAGTTTTACTAATGACATGATTAAGATGAGTTTCATTTAATGTCTGTTCACATAGAGGACAAGTCGAATTTGGGATGTTTAGTTTTTGCAATTTTTGCTTTAGTTCTTCAATTTTTTCTTTAAAAATTCGATGATTTTCTCTGAGCCTTTCTTGATACTCTCTTTGTTTTTGACCTTTTTCTTCCACTCGTTTTTTATAAACTTTTTTGTTATTAAGATTTTGTATATTAGTATCAATTTCTGATATATATTTTCGTATTTTGGGGATTTTATCCACTTGTTTTAAACACTCAGTTTCAGCAATATAAAGCTGTTCTAGCTGAGCCTTTAAATTAGCTTTAACTTGTTCAATTTCAGATTGTAAATTATAGTATCTTTGTTGAATTGGTGCAACTTTATGCTGTAACTTATCTAATTCATATAGATATCTACGACGATTGAATAGGTGTTGCAAAGTAGTTTTAACTTCATCAGAATTCTTCAGAATATGCTGCAGTTCTTTTTCCTGTTGTTCCAATATATCTAATTGAGTTTGAGCTTGATGAATTTGTAACTCAATTACATTATGTTCTTTATTAAGTTTTTGGGTTAATAATTGTTGTCTTTTAGTTTTATCTTGATGAACTTCAAACTTAAGAGATAAGCTTTTTTCTTTCTTTTGTAATTCTGATAACTGCTGGCAACCTTTAATAATATTATCTTCTTGGTTGGTAGTTATTATGATACGATGTAGATGTTGATTAATTTCATCCTTTTCCTTTTGCAATCTTTGTTCGTCTTTGACTAGTTTATTGTATTGTTGTTCTTGCCAATCTAGTTGGTTAGACCAAGTTTTTCTCTGCTGTTCTTCTCCTTGAAGTTGCCCGAGCTTAATTTTTTGTTGTTCTTGATTAAGTTTAAGTTTTTGTATCTGTTCTGCTAGAATTTCTTGTTGTTCTTGAATATCTTTTTTCTTTTCTAGTTTTTCTTTTATAGATACTAGACTAAATTCAATTTGTTGAGCTTGTCCTTGACATTGTTTAGATAAATCCTTCGCTCGATTAGATAATTCTTGATACTGTTCAAGCTTTAATAAGTCTGCTAATATCTGTTTCCGTTCTGTTGGGCGACGTAGCATAAATTCATCAGCTCTTCCTTGACGTAAATATGCTGAATTAATAAACGTTTCATAATCCAGTTTTAAGGAGGAAACTACTTTTTCTTGAGTAGCTCGTGTTCCTTTGCTAGTCAATGAACGAAATTCTCCTAAACTTTCTATTTGAAATTCTAGATGACTACTACGTCCTCGATGACGATTACGGATGATTCGATAAACTTCTTGATTACTAATAAATTGAAAATCAACTCGCACATAGTCACATCCTGTATAAATAACATCATCATCAACTAAGGCGCGACTTTTACCCCAAATCACCCAGGTAATTGCTTCGAGTAAAGATGATTTTCCTGCACCATTTGCACCACAGACACAGGCTGTATGTAACCCTCGAAAGTCTAGAGTTGCTTCTCGATAGCTAAGAAAGTTTTTCAGAGTGAGTTCGAGGGGAATCATTCAAATCCTTATCAATGGACAATTTCCTATAATCTCTAAAATTGTTGAGAGTATTTTTTAAATAAAAAGTTATCTATTCCTTTTGCTTAGTCTATCTAATAGCTACTAGACAATTCTAGCTTGTTCATCTAAAACCTCACCATTATTTATCTAATTGTTGACAATTTTATAAATCGATATCTGTTTATTATTGAGGTTTGAGACAGGAATCATTTCCCCCCTGATGTCTAGTAATTGTACTAGGATAAGATAAGCAATCGCTAAGAAAATAGAAACTGCTCCGGTGATAATAGCAACGATTTTTCCTGAGTTCATTAACAGTTCCTCAATAACGTGATTTTATTAATATAACTTATCAATCCTGATTAATGATCAATGTAAAATTACTTAATCTTTGGAAGAGGTTTCATGAATTTCATAAAAAAAACTTTTTATAATTAAATTTTTATAACTGAAGTTTTCAGTAAAAATATCTAGTTTGATATTTCTTGAAGGATTTTAGTGATTTTTTACCTAGTTGTCAAAAAACAATACCAATTTTTTAGGAATGATTCAGTCAAAGAGTCAGTTCAAGAAAATTGAGACAGCAATGTCTATACCTATAAGATAGAGTTTAGTTTATTATCAAATCTTAAACAAAATTATCTGCTCAATTGAGTAACCTTAATTTATATATTGAGCAATTGATCGTAAATAAATTATTCTCTTGTTTTTACAATATCAGGAACGCCAATCGGGGAGATATTTGCGCGCTTCTTAAGCTGTTGGCAACGAATTAACTCCGTGAAATTAAGACTGAAACGCCCTTCTAATTGGGAAGATGCTTCAAGCCCGTCAAGGAGATTTTTCGAGGCTTCTACTAAATTATAGCCCCGTCTAAAAGCAATTTTAATAGCTTCTTCATCAGCATCGAGTTCCCGTTGCACACTTAAGTTACTGCGCCAAATTTGGTAGGCGGCGATCGCGGTTAATCCTCCAGAAACTATCATTCCCAAAATGTCTCCTTGAGCCGTTTGAACTGTCAGTCCTACTAATCCAGCTACGGTGATTCCTTGATATAAATTAGGCTTAAGCCATTTAATTCCAATTAAACTGGTAGTTGCTCTTAAAAGTAGTAAATCTCGTTGTCTTTTTGGTAATTTCCACCATAAATTAAAGTTAATATATATAGGACGGCTATTTCTCCTCCAAGGAGGAGAAATAGGCGCATCAATTACCTTTGACTGCTGAGGCTTGCTAATAATTTTGGTTAACATTCGCCCAGAAGCTGGCATAAGATCCAATAATCGTCTAATCTCAGACTCAACACTCATACAAGAACTCTATCTAAAGAAAACTCTTTATTGAGTATAATCTCTTCGTCAATAAGCTGTTTTTTTTTTGAACTTTTCTAATAATGAGATATTACGAGAATATCAGAAATAAATAAGTCTCCAAATTGTTGATATTTTATACTTAAAAAACAACTAATTGAAATATTGTCACATAGCCGTTCCAACCTATTTAACTTTCCAGACTTTAACTTGATACGTCATTGTCTTTCTCTAGTATAAAAAGTTATTTAAAAGAAAAAAAATTTTAAATTACTATACAGGTCTTGTGTTTATTGCATCTGGTTGACAGTTCAGGAGATTATCCTCGTATTAACAAAAACTCAGTAGTTTATTATAAATTCATCGAATTTTCTTCTAAAAAGATATTGTAATCTTTGATATAACTAGATATTTCTGCTTAGGAAAATATGGCTGTTGTGCCATTAACTTTTCTCCTAAAGCCCAAGATTTTTTTGTAGATTTATGATTATCGATATTTATACTTGGCTTTTCTACTAACAAAAGTAAAATTTTAGGAATTTTCTTGTCTTTTTGTCATATCAATAGTAATTTTACCACTATAATCAGCAATAGGAGCTGCCAGTTTACTCAAACGAACTCTAACCTGTTGAACCTTGTTTAGGGTTAATATTTTTTGAGAGATTACCTCAGCCAGTTTTTCGATCAGAGCAAATTTTTGGGTAGCAATAAGACATTTCACCATAGCGATCACTTGACGATAATCCAATGTGTCTTCAATTTGATCGCTGTTTCCGGCAGAGGTTAGATCAAGTCCTATGATTAGATCAACTTCAAACCACTGACCTAATACCTGTTCTTCTGGCAGATATCCCGTGTAGCCGTAAGACCTAATTTTGGTGATTTCAATGAATTCCATAGTTTTTTTCAATTTAATCGTCAATACTTTTACAGTAAAATTTTGATTTTAGAAAAAATTATCGTTAATATACTTTAGCGTGGTCAGATCAAAGTTGATTTAAAGCGAAAACTTCCTCAAATACAAATCCCATGAATTACCGCAAAGATAATAGTATCTCCTATGAAATAAAAAACCGTGTCAGTATCTTGGGAAAATTTATTGGTGTTTTTTGGTTTTCAGAACTTTTAGATCTGTTAGTCTTTAAAGGAGGTTTAGACCGATTTGGCATTATTCCCCATGACTTGGTTGGATTAAGAGGAATTTTGTTTGCTCCATTTCTGCATGGCGGGTTAAATCATTTGATTGCCAATACTATTCCTTTTGTAGTTTTAAGCTGGTTTGTTATGTTACAAGAAACCAGTGATTTTTGGGTTGTTACTTTACTAACGATGATAGTAGGTGGTTTTGGGGTTTGGTTATTTGGAGTTCCTGGATCAGTTCATATTGGGGCTAGTATCCTTATTTTTGGTTATTTGGGATTTTTGCTATTACGAGGATATTTTCAACGGAACTTCGTCTCAATTTTTCTGTCCGTTATTGTAAGTTTTCTCTATGGTGGATCAGTGTTAGGAATGTTACCTTCTCGCCATGGAATCTCTTGGGAAGGCCATCTATTTGGGTTTCTCGGCGGAGTCTTAGCTGCTAAGCTAATTGCTAATGAAAAGCAAGGTAGCCTAAGTTAGGTCAGTAACTTTAATAATCTGTCTGCTAGGTTTTCGTAATTCAGTTGAAAATGCTTGCTAAATAAAGATGAATATTCCCACCTTAGTTACGTTATCGCGTTTATTAGGATTGCCATTTATGTTTTATTTCTTGCATAATCCTACCCCATCTCATCGCTGGATTAGCGTAGCAATTTTTTTAATATCAGCAGGGACAGACTGGTTAGATGGCCACTTAGCAAGAAGATTAAATCAAGTTACAGAATTAGGAAAGTTTCTTGATCCCTTAGTAGATAAATTATTAGTCCTTGCACCGTTATTAAGTCTAATTGAATTAGAAAAGGTTCCCTCTTGGGGTGTTTTTTTGATTATGGGACGGGAATTAGCAATTACTGGTTGGCGAGTCAATCCAATTTTTACTCAAACTAGAGAAGTTCAAGAAGCAAATCCGTGGGGGAAATTAAAAACTGTCAGCCAAATAATAGCCATTGCTCTATTAATCGCTCCTCTTAGTCCTCAGTGGAGTACTCTATGTTCAATAGTATTTTGGGTGGCTGTCATTGCAACACTAATTTCTGGGATGAGCTATTTGTTACCACAAATATTATCAAAGACTGAGTCATCCAAATCTTTAGAAGAGACAAATCCCAGAAATAAAGCAATAAATATCAATTAGAATTCTCTGAATTCAACTTGTAATGATCTGAATTCAACTGGCAATGACTTAGTAAGTCCACGGAAAACAATATTGCACTAATCTGCCAAAATTTCACTAACTAGTCGGAGTCCTTAACCGTTTCGATTAAATAATACTTACGATGTACAATTCTCCCAATCAGTTTCATTAACTTTTGTTTCATATTCGTTAATAGAGTCTTTAAATAGTTCTTGGGCAATGTATCTTGGATTTCCAAATAATTTATCAATTAAACTTTACCTTAACTCGAAAACAAGTTTACGGTCACCTTTATTATCTGGAGTTAACTTAAAAAGCAATAATTAGCTGTAGTATTTTAATGCTATTTAAATCTTTAGTGAAAGTGCTTTAGATGACAAAATACTTTGGTAGGACCGAGATGAAATTTTATCTTTAAAACACCAAATATCAATAAATAATGCTTCTCTTTCTTATCCGTAACTCTTCGTATAACCAGCGTTGTGTTGAAATACTTCTGCTTTGATCAGGTGTTATTGATAAGCTTACTAAAGTTTGTTTCTATTTATTTCATGTATTAATGATTAAATCTACTATGCTAGAGAGTAATGTGTAACTGATTTTTCTTGTTTTTTTTAAGAGGAACAATGCGCTTAAAAATAACAATGATTTTTTGAACATGTAAAAAACAGCCAAACACTACTTTTCTTCTTTTCTTCGTAAAAGTATCAATGATGAACTGTTGTCAAAAGAAAAAAAGAGAGATACTCGTGTGCTCTCTCTAAAAACTAAAATCGATGAATATCATTGGTAGCTATACAATAGCCCTAGATTTTATCGGTTTGCTAAGTACAGCTTTTTTTTTATTTTCTATCAAAAGAATAGGCTCAATCGTTGAGTACTATAGTTTAACTTCAATCTCAACCCCTGCCGGTAAATCCAATTTCATTAGAGCATCAATAGTTTTGGAAGAGGGCTGATAAATATCAATAATTCTTCGGTGAGTTCTGGTTTCAAAGTGTTCACGAGAATCTTTGTCTACGTGAGGTGATCTCAAAACACAATAAATTCGACGTTTAGTGGGTAAAGGAATGGGTCCTATTGCGGTGGCATCTGTTCGGTTAGCTGTATCAACAATCTTCTCACAGGAGGTGTCAAGTAAGCGACGATCAAAAGCTTTTAAGCGAATCCGAATTTTTTGTTGCAGTGTAGCCATAATTTTTAGTTGTCAAGGTTCAGTCGTAATTGATAGATTAAGCCGTTATTCCGTCAGCGACCAGTCAGGAATTGATAACTGGCCGCTAATCAAGGTTAAGTTGTCCTACTTAAGAATTTTCGAAACAACACCCGCACCAATAGTACGTCCACCTTCGCGAATTGCAAAACGCATTCCTTGCTCAATAGCAATAGCATTGATGAGTTCCACAGTCATTTTAATCCGGTCACCAGGCATTACCATTTCCACTGCACTACCATCATCGGCGGTGTAGTCTTGGATGGTCCCAGTTACATCGGTAGTACGGACATAAAATTGAGGGCGATAGTTCTTGAAGAAAGGCGTGTGACGACCTCCTTCTTCTTTTGTTAACACATAAACTTCACCTTCAAATAGGGTATGGGGAGTAATCGAACCAGGTTTAGCCAGAACCATTCCCCGTTCAATGTCTTCTTTTTGGATACCCCGCAGAAGCAGACCCACGTTATCTCCTGCCATTCCTTCATCAAGAGTCTTCTGAAACATTTCTACTCCAGTAACAGTAGTGTTACGGGTCTCTCGAATGCCAACAATCTCAACAGTTTCGCCTACTTTAACCTTACCCCGTTCAATCCGTCCGGTAGCAACGGTTCCCCGACCAGTAATGGAGAAGACATCTTCAACTGCCATCAAAAAGGGTTTATCGATTTCTCGTTCGGGTTCGGGTATATAAGCATCGACTTCTCCCATCAACTTCAGGATTTTATCTGTCCATTCATTCTCCCCGGCAGCAAGCTTAGGATTTTCCTTTAGAGCTTCTACGGCCATCAAAGCAGATCCAGTAACGATGGGAATCTCATCTCCAGGAAAATCATACTCACTAAGGAGTTCACGGACTTCAAGTTCTACCAATTCGAGAAGTTCTTCATCGTCAACTTGATCTTCTTTATTTAAGAAGACCACTAGGCTAGGAACCCCAACTTGTTTTGCTAACAAAATATGTTCACGAGTTTGGGGCATAGGTCCATCAGCTGCCGATACTACCAAGATGCCTCCATCCATTTGAGCAGCCCCGGTAATCATGTTCTTAACGTAATCAGCGTGTCCTGGGCAGTCTACGTGAGCATAGTGGCGGGTTGGCGTTTCATATTCAACGTGGGCGGTATTAATGGTGATACCCCGCGCTTTTTCTTCAGGTGCTGCATCAATATCCTCGTAGTTACGAGCTTTAGCACTACCTGCAGCAGCCAAAGTCATGGTAATAGCTGCTGTGAGGGTGGTTTTTCCATGATCAACGTGACCGACGGTGCCGATGTTAACGTGGGGTTTTGTCCGTTCAAATTTTGCGCGTGCCATGAGTCAATTGTTCCTTTTTTTGTCTTCTGTTTAAATCACAGTGATAAATTTCAGTGATTAGTAATCAGTTACCCGTAGTTCATTATTAACTATTAAGGGTTTACTATCCACTTTTCACCATTTACTATTCACTGTAGTAAGCGTTCCCTGTGTTTTTTGATATAATCGCTTCGGCGACACTGGACGGTACTTCGGCATAATGGCTAAATTCCATTGAGAAGATTCCCCGACCTTGGGTTTTTGACCGGATATCGGTCGCGTAACCAAACATTTCTGCCAGAGGAACATGAGCAGAAACTTTAGCAAGGCTGTCTTCAGATTCCATCCCTTCGATGCTGCCACGACGAGAGTTTAGATCTCCCATAATCTCTCCTAGAAAATCTTCAAGGACTTCTACCTCAACTTTCATCATTGGTTCTAGCACAACGGGGGATGCTTTAGTGACCGCATTGCGAATGGCCATTGAACCGGCAATTTTGAAGGCCATTTCTGAAGAATCAACATCATGGTAAGAACCATCAACCAGCGTTACCTTAAGGTCGATGACGGGATATCCTGCAATAATACCTGATCCACAAGCTTCTTTTATTCCTTGTTCTACAGGGGTGATGTACTCTTTAGGTATGGTTCCCCCGACAATTTTGGAAACAAATTCAAAACCGCTTCCCAATTCTCCTGGTTCAAGGTGAATGATGACATGTCCATATTGACCTTTTCCCCCACTCTGGCGAATATATTTCCCTTCCGCCTCACAGGATTTACGGATGGTTTCGCGATAGGCTACTTGGGGTTTACCCACTGTTGCCTCTACTTTATATTCCCGCAGCATTCGATCAACAAGAATCTCTAAGTGTAATTCTCCCATCCCAGCAATAACTGTTTGATTGGTTTCAGGATTGACACTCACTCGGAAGGTGGGATCTTCATCAGAGAGAGATTGAAGGGCTTTGGAAAGCTTGTCCATATCCTGTTTGGTTTTGGGTTCTACCGCAACCGAAATAACCGGTTCTGGGATAAATAAAGATTCAAGGATTATGGGCTTATTCTCATCACATAGGGTGTCCCCTGTGGTAGTATTTTTTAAGCCAATGGCGGCTCCTAAGTCTCCGGCTCTTAGTTCATCAACTTCAATGCGATCATTAGACTTTAAGACTATTAAGCGTGAAAGCCGTTCTTTACTATTTTTTGTTGAGTTATATACATAAGTCCCCTTAGCCAAAACCCCCGAATAAACACGCATAAAGGTCAGACGTCCATATGGATCAGCGGCAATTTTAAATGCCAATGCAGAGAAGGGTTCATCGTCTAAAGCTTTTCTCTCTTCCTCAGTTCCATCAGGCAATAGTCCTTTAATTGCTGGCACTTCTAGAGGAGAGGGTAAATAGTCGACTACAGCATCGAGAAGCAGTTGCACCCCTTTGTTTTTGAAAGCAGAACCACAAAGGATAGGAATAATAGAACGTTTAAGAATTCCTAAGCGTAGTCCATGTTTGATCTCAGCTTCAGTTAATTCTTCTCCTTCAAGATATCTTTCTAAAAGATCTTCATTATTTTCGGCTACCGCTTCAATGAGTTTACTTCGATATTCAAGGGCTTGCTCTAAAAATTCTTCAGGAATATCTGTATCCTCGATATTTCTACCTAAGTCATCTTGATATATTTTAGCCCGCATCCGAACCAAGTCTACAATTCCACGGAAATCGTTTTCACTCCCAATAGGAATTTGAATCGGTACTGAATTAGCTCTGAGGCGATCTTTAATTTGTTCGCAAACCCTAAAGAAGTTAGCTCCGGTGCGATCCATCTTGTTCACAAAAGCAAGACGAGGGACTTGGTAGCGCTCCGCTTGTCGCCATACTGTCTCTGACTGGGGCTGAACACCTCCCACAGAACAAAATACAGCTATTACACCATCTAAAACCCGCATAGAGCGTTCCACTTCAATGGTGAAATCCACATGACCTGGGGTATCAATGATATTAATTCGGTGGTCAAGCCAACTCGTACTAATGGCAGCAGCAGTGATGGTGATGCCTCGTTCCTGTTCTTGTGCCATCCAGTCCATGGTAGCAGTCCCTTCATGAACTTCGCCAAGCTTGTGGGCGATTCCCGTATAGAACAGAATCCGCTCGGTCGTGGTGGTTTTGCCTGCATCTATATGGGCTGCGATGCCTATATTTCGTACCTTCTCCAGTGGAATAGTACGTGCCACAGCTACCTCCTTGCTTTTGTCTAAACTAGTTTCATCGGTTATCTGTTCACACTATAGGAGAATGGGCGTTCTATTGGGCTTTAGCCACTGCTCCCTGGCAAAACTAGCCCTTAATAGCGATAGTGGGCAAAGGCTTTGTTTGCTTCAGCCATACGGTGGGTCTCATCCCGCTTTTTCATTGCCCCCCCGGTTTCGTTAGCTGCGTCCATAATTTCACTGGCCAATTTGCTGGACATGGTACGACCTCCTCTAACACGAGCATAGTGGACTAACCAACGTAACGCCAGGGTTGTTCCCCGTGAGGAACGAACTTCCATTGGAACCTGATAGGTAGCACCTCCGACCCGACGCGCTTTAACCTCTACTAAGGGAGTCAGATTTTTAATAGCTTTTTCAAAAACTTCTAAAGGGTCAGCTCCCGTCTTTTCACTGATCGACGTCATCGCATTATAGATAATGCCAGCCGCTACGGATTTTTTGCCGCTCTTCATTACTCGACGGACTGTCATACTGAGTAAACGGCTGTTATAAACGGGATCGGGGGGAACCGGTCGTCTTTTTATGTTTCCTCTACGAGACATATTCGGGTTTTCCTCTTAAATTTAAGATAGTGATCATAGTGTCCCCTTCTTCCCGTGAAGAGGATAGTATGCTTGGGAGATATTCGTTGTTTATGTCCCTACATTGTTTAACATTGCCTCTGAATCCGATTTCTCTCTAAGAAAATTACAATCGTTCGTTTATCGTTAAAAGGCAAGAATAAAGGCAAGAATTAGGTGAAACCACAGTAATCGCCTAACTAAAGAAAATCATACTTCTAGACTTAGTGATAATTAATAATTTAGATACACCCTATCTATAATTTTATCCTTTGGGTCGTTTAGTTCCATATTTAGAACGCCCTTGTTTGCGATCTTTGACCCCTTGCGCATCTAATGTTCCGCGAATGATATGATAGCGCACTCCAGGCAGGTCTTTGACTCTACCTCCACGAATAAGGACAACAGAGTGCTCTTGTAAATTATGACCAATCCCAGGGATGTAGGCAGTGACCTCAAAGCCGGAGGTAAGACGAACTCGTGCTACTTTTCTCAAGGCTGAGTTGGGCTTTTTGGGGGTAGTTGTATAAACCCTAGTACAAACCCCCCGACGTTGAGGACACTGTTTGAGTGCTGGCGATTTCGTCTTCTTTTTCAGTTTTGAACGTTCGCTGCGAATAAGTTGTTGAATAGTGGGCATGGGCAAGCTCAAATCAGGGTTACAACCAACCCTTAATCATTTATATAATCGTTGACAAATTACCATGATACCTATACCGGAGATAGTCTGTCAACTCCTGAAGGTGTGTTTTTTTTTCTGGTTAATGGTTAATAGTAAAGGATAGACCACAACTGCAGGTCGCCGCAACCCTGGGGTTAGAGAAGCGGAACCCTCCACCCATCAAGTCTTCAGCATAGTCTAAACGTAACCCTTCAAGATAGGGAAGACTGTCCTGATCAATCAGCATTGAAATTCCCTCTAGTTGGTAGAGATAATCGCTTTCTTGTCGGGTTTCAGACAATTCAAAAATATAGTATAGTCCCGAACATCCTCCCTTGTTCACCTTGAGTCGAAAGTAATTGTTGACTTTTTGACGGCTGCTCTGCATTCGTTGGACTTCTTTAACTGCGGCTGGTGTAATTTGAATCATACATAACTCCAAAGTATTAATCTTCAGTAATTTTGATACCAGTTCTGGCATCCTTAATTGGATGTTGAATAATTAGGCTAAAGTTGTGGAATTGAATGTTCATTTAAGACGTTATCCGCTTTTTAACAAATTACTCCTAGGTAATATTTTCGGAGGAAGAAACTCCTCATACCAAACCATTGTTTCTTCTTTTAGAATATAGACCTCTAGATTGGGATAAGAAAACAGACATTAAGAAATATAAGGATGTTCATAGCAGATATTATGGATCAAGGTTACCGCAGCAGAAAAGGGAATTAAAACCGTTGGCGTAATCTCGAATCGATTAACCGAAGAAGCAAGAGTACGATACAATCTCTCTTAAAATATCGCTACAGCCGCTCTGAGAGCGTGAATGACATCGGGGTTATTACAATTGCCTCAAGTACGAGGTGAAAAGATTCTCCCGTTGATAGTTGTCGCCTTTAATGTGATAGACCAAGGCTTTGTGGCAGACTCGGAGTTAGATGGAACCGTATGAGCTTGTGTGAACTGTCTCTATATGGAATTGCCCCCAATGTTATCGGTAAACTTGATGTTGGAGGAGCCATTGCTCGAAAAGAGGTTCTTTGTGTGGTACGTGATGGTAGGATGTAGTTAGTTATCCCTAATATAACCACCGTGGAACTGGTGTTTAGTGATGTGGGGAATGGTGTCGTCCACTATTTATGATTTCGGAACAAACCCCTTTAGCGTTCAAAAATAGATTTTTTCTACTCGAAAATAGATAATAGAAGATCCTAAGAAAAATTGCTCATTTATTAATCACTAATTAATTTTTTTTATGTTTCTTCTCAAATTTTTTTTGTACTGGTAGAGAATATCACTACTAGTCTTTTTCCTTAATTTAAACTAGAGAATTGGTAACAATCAAAAATGTTGAAATCCTTTAGTGAGAGTTAGTTTTTGGGGTGGATGTCGTTCTTGATTATCAACTAAAATCACGTTTAGTTCTTCTGTAATTGTTCCAATAATAGCAGCCCCATTTCCTAACCGTTTCACCAATTTCTCAGCCAATCCTAAGGGTAAACAGAGAATTAATTCGAAATCTTCTCCCCCATACAAAGTCCAATGCAAAGCCTCTTCTGGTGACATCCATTGTAATAAACTGGGAGGGGACTCAACTTGCGAGCGCTCTAATGTTGCTCCCACTTTACTCATACGACAGATTTGCAGAATTCCATCAGCTAACCCATCACTACTGTCTATTCCGGCTACCGATGCTGTTTCCACTATTTCCCAAAGCAGTGGAAGGACGTCTAAGCGGGGTTTGGGGCGTTGGTGAGCTTCGATTGAGGCGTTTCGTTCAGATTGTGATAGATTATCGCCTAATTTGGGATTAAGCAATAATTGTAATCCTTCATAAGATTTTCCATGAGTCCCTGTCACTAGAATAGCATCTCCAGGTTGAGCTGAGGAACGGTAAATAACACGGTGAGGCACGACAGTTCCAAAAGCAGTAATACTTATGGTAGTGACCGGAGAACGACAGATATCGCCACCAACAATAGGGGTTTTATACCGTTGCAAACAATCGGTTAATCCTTTATAAAGCTTTTCCACCCAAGTTATCCTCAATTCCCCTGGTAAGGATAATCCTACTGTAATGCCAATAGGAGTGGCTCCCATGGCGGCTAAATCCGATAAATTAGCTGCAGCAGCACGCCATCCTACAGTTTCAGGAGGAGTAGTGTGATCACTAAAATGAACCCCATCTACCAAAACGTCAGTAGTTATTACTAATTGCTCTTGAGAGTTGACCGATAAAACCGCTCCATCATCCCCAATAATATTTCCAGGACAAAAGGGCTGAAGTTTTTTTAATAACCCTTGTTCACCAACATCGTTGACAGATTGGTTGAATTTCATTTTTTTCCTCAAACGATTACAGTATAAATATTACAAATATTTATAGTTACATTAATAGCCTTCTATCAATGGTCATCTATCTGGTAAAAATTTAATGATTAATTATTATTAATTATTGTAATATCAAATAAGTAACACTATGTTAGTATATGGTTTTTTAAAAAAAGCGATCATCACAAATAGACGCTGAGGTCTTCTAAGAATAGAAGTAGCAATAATAACTTTGATATAACTAACATAATCTCCTTATTTTAAGAATATTGTTTAAGTTGGAACAGGGAAAGAATTTACTCAAGTTAAGTAAAGTTAAAATAATCTATCTAAAGATAAAATATAGATCTGGTGCGATTGAATTTTCAGCAATGGAATCGAAAGTGAATATTTTCCTATTTCTAAGTCGAGAAAAATCGTTATATATAGACTAGCTTGAGATAGTTTAAAAGTGATAGTAATATTCTTATTCCTCAGAGTTGAGAACGAGTTAAAAAAAATAAAAAAGGATAAATTAACCGGATAGTATTTTGGAGACAAAATATGGATTAGCGATAGCAATGATAGAAGCCGGTTATTAGCTTACACTCAAGATGAAGCGGTCAAGACTAAACGGTTTAGAAGTATAGATACCTCTTATTGAAAATCAGAAAAGTAAGGAAGTTGATTAACTAAAAATTAAGCAAAAGACTCCAAATTTTATTAAAATAGGTTAAAATTGCTATCCAATTAAATTGGAATGATATATTTATTAATTTCGACCTTTGTTTGAGCTTTTAAGATAAGAAGTTTCCAATTTTTTTAGTATAAATTTACCTGTTTTCTTAATAGTTATTAACATAGTGTTGTTTATTATATCTCCAACCACTTATCATGTATAAATTTACTAAAAAACCTTGTAGTCTATTAGGTGGTGTGTACTCATTTTCTGGACTAGTAAGCAGATTAAGAGGACTAGACTGTACCGTAGCTATAGTACTGTGTTTTAAGCAAAAGCTTATTAAATATTTCATAAATCATAGTGCGGAGTTCTTCGTTCATAGCTGCTAAAAATCACTTTTTTTTTGAAAAATAATTTAACCACTGGGTAAATTGATTCTCTGTAGAATATTCGTTACGACAAATTGTATACTCCCTGGAGGGATATGTACGAGAAAAAACTTTATGACAAGTTAAGTTAAGTTAAGTTAATTAAAAAGAATTCTCACAATTGATAGTTGTATTAGGTTAACAGAATATTGATTTCATCGCTTTTCGATATGCCTCCTGATTATCTTGGTGATTCACACCAACAGTTTCTAAGCCTAATTCCCAGAAGTTCACAAGTATTCTTAGGATGGACAATATTTTAGGCTGCTGGATTTTTGATGTCTTTTCCAGTTTTTATTCAAGCTCTCTTAATTCGTTCATATCCCCAACTTAGTTTATTAATGACGGACGATGGCTTTAGTTAGAAATTACCTGATGAAATACTAATGCACCCATAACTAGGGAGATTTAGTTTGGGGGCTTACTTGAAGTTGGCTATCTGATGGCTCTATTTATTGGGTTTGGTCACGCTGGGAATCCTTAGTTCATCCTCCTATTGAGTCAATTGGAGTTCCGGTAGTAATTTGGGGACTCTGTCATGGTTGGGGTAACATAAAAAACCTTTTTTATTTGAAGTCGTTGTTGGGAATGGGAATTGCGGATTTTTATTTTTGTATGACAGTATTAATTTCTGATTAGCGACAACTAACGCAAGTAAGACCTATTTTAGCTATACTAATTTTTCAAAAAACATTAGCTTAAGTCCAAACCCTCTGGGAGATGAGTCAGGTAGTGGTTTTTGTTAAAATTCTCTTAGCGGCGGTCGGCTTATGGATAATAAAAAAATTCTATTATCATTAGTGGGCTTTAGCAGGTGCAATATTAAATCCGATTTTAGCGGATAGTCTATTTTTGCTAGTAGCTTCTTTTGCTTAAGGGAATTCAGTCTGAAATAAATTTCCAATTTGTGCGATTAGCGTTATGCTATCATTCCTAAAAAATATGTGGAAAATCTAGCTCATACCCCTCATGTACTTTTATTTACCAAAAGGGATAAATGTTAACTAATTTTTAGTAGGGAAGAGCTATTGGGATACTAGACGAAGTAAAGATAATGATTGTATGGTAAATGATAACTATGTTTCTCACGATTGCACGATTTTGCCATCAACATAGACAGAAAAATTTATTCTCATTGATTTAGAAAGTAGTAACAAAATTATTGTTGATAAGCGTTGTATCAGTGTTCCTATTGCTACTAAAAATAGGAATCTATTGCTTTTAGTCGGATGAAAGTTAAATTTTTTTTCTTACCATACAATTGCGTTCTCGAAATAAATGAAAAAACCTAACAAAGGGACATCATACTCCTACATCGACGCCGTTTAATCTCGACGAAGGTAGTAGATATGAGAAGTTCTATAGCCTTAGCTAGGCAATTTGATTACAAACTACTGTCTTCTCTAATTAGAAATTTGTTATGTCAAGTAAGGAGTTAGGTTTATAAATACATTGGGGATGCAGTGATGGTCATTTGGTTCCATAGACACGAAAAAGTAAATTTATCTAATCTGATTCAGATTTCTCAGGCTGTTGTAAATCTTAACTATAAGATAAAAAGTCCAGTCAGAAATCCCCCATTACTTTCGGATTATCTATTGGTATAAGAATTAATATTGAATATCCTATAGTTAAGAATAAGGGGAGTGGAGACCGCCCTTATTACATGGTAACCAGAGACGGAGTTAACTTCCTTTTTCACTTGAGGTCAGCTACCAAAAATTAGGGTCATATATTGCCGTCAGCGGACAAACTGATAAACATTTTAAGGCTTTACCAAAATATCATAATTTGTAAAACGATCAATTAACAATAGCCAGAAACTCAACAAAACTAGGTTTTCTAAACTTTTCAAACTATTGTTCTGCTGGAGTTTGCCAAATCATTCAATAAATTGAATTACTAAGACTACTAGAATAGAACAGCAAAAGTATTTTATCTAGATATCAATTGTTGCTACACTAAACATAGTCAAAATAGAAATAAATTAACATAAAATTTAGATTTTTATAATAAATAAAGAAGATCTAATAAAAAAGTTAGTCTAAATTTTAGAAAATTCTATAGAAATGGTATTAGTTAATATTAAAAGCTAAAATAGTAATATAAATTATATGTGATAAAATTTGTTACTGCTTAATTTAGATGATTTAGAAAAGAATATTTAAGTAATAAGTTGAAGAATTTTAAAAATATAGTTTAAAAATATTAAGATTAGGCAAAAGCAAATATTTTTACTTAAAAATTAGGTCGATTTAAGTAAAGAACAAAAACTCAAATTAAAACAGGATTATAAAAAGTAACTAATTTTCTCAAAAATACACCTATTCTAATAAATATTTAGAACAATCTTTTAAAAAAAAATGATATTTATAATAAATTTAAGATATTTTTTTATATTTAACCTTCTCCATGATTAGTGTTATACTACAAATAATCTAGGTGATTCTTTTAGTTCAGTTTTATCATTAAAAATAATGTCTAATATCGAAAATTAATGTGGGATTATCTTTTATCTTTCTAGTTTTTTTTCATTGAAGGAACTAGGAACATTGTAATAAAACCGTCTGAAGAATTTGGCAAAAATTAATGT
This sequence comes from cyanobacterium endosymbiont of Rhopalodia gibberula, assembly GCF_003574135.1. GTDB lineage: Bacteria > Cyanobacteriota > Cyanobacteriia > Cyanobacteriales > Microcystaceae > Rippkaea. Next base: position 1,753,445 of record NZ_AP018341.1, read on the forward strand.
CATATAGCCTTAGACACACTAGAATAATCTTAACCCAATCTATCAGGAGATTTCTGTGGCTTTATACGCGGACTTACATCGTCATTTAGGAGGATCTGTAGTTCCTCGCATTCTCTGGCGATATTTTAAACGCCATGACTTAGAAATGGCACGGCGCTTTCCTGAATATCCAGGATTTGAAAAATTTTACACCCGTAAACGTAATACCCTCGATGAATATCTAGAGTTACACACTCTCGTAGAAAAGGTTCAAACCGAACAAACTCTTCCCTATTTTATTTATCGATTGATTCGAGGGGCTTATATTTTTGAAAATTTAGCTTACCTGGAGTTACGTTACACTCCTTATTTACGGACCCCGGACCATCTGAGCCAATCGGAACGTATTAACAGAATGGCAAATATTGTTGAAATTGTTGGAAAAGCGACTCAAGTTAAAGAATATCCGATTATTATTAGCCAGATTCTTTGTATGCACTCCCGTTTACCCTATGAAGTTAATAAAGCAATTATTGATTTGGCAGCTAATATGAAAGTTTATGTCTGCGCTGTTGATATAGCAGGAGGAGACTCTCATTATGAAGAAAGATTAGAAGAGTTTATTAGTTTATATCAGTATGCCCATTCTTTAGGGTTAAAAACTACTGGACACCTTTATGAAACCCCAGATGGTTGTTATCGAGAACTTCTCCCCTATCTAATGCGCATTGGTCACGGGATTCAAATACCGTTAAAGTATCCTGAATTATTACCAGAAATTGCTCAATCAAAACAATGTTTAGAAATCTGTCCAACTACTTATTTAAAGACAGGAACATTGGACGATTTAAAAGAATTAAAAGTTGTCTTTGATCGTTGTTTTAAAGCAGGAGTAGATATTGCAATTTGTACAGATAATGCAGGGTTACATAATGTCCGTCTCCCCTTTGAATACGAAAATCTATTGACTCAAGATGTTATTGATTTTCACCAATTACAAGCTTGTCAAGATTCAGCTTTCCGTCATGCGTTTGCTTGGCCCCATAAAGAACATCCTGCTTCTTTACTTACTGGATTACTCCAAGATAATCCGGAAAATAGAGATTTAGTATCGGTTTAACTTCCAATTAATTAGAGGGTTTTTTATACTCATGAGGTAAACTTTGATCTATTCTTTGTTCCGGCGTTCCCAAAAACTAAAAAACTTTATATCTCATAAGTATGGGAGTTGCTATAATTTGACAATTAAGTGCAAAAAATTAAGATTTTATCTCAATAGAATTAACCCAAACTTAGTTTAATTGACTTTTCTAGACTGGCTATAACGAAATCATAATAAACAAAATGTAAAATTCTTACTTTGCAGAGTTTTTAACTTTTATAAAAATTTATTTTTTGGAGTAATAGGATACATTCAAAGTAAGAGTTTTAGAAGTGATAGCTACTCATTGATAAGACTCAGTCTAGAAGAGTCAATTAATTTTAGATAATTGGATTACAAAGGTAATAGTTAAATTGAATTAAATTTACCTATTACAGTAATTTTAAATTTGTTTAAAACCATTTAAGGCATATCAATTTGGGACATAGTAATATAGATATTTTAGTAATGTTTGAACTAAATTTAAAAACTTGTGATGATTTAGTTGCACTAAACTTGTTCTGTAAAAATCAAAAATATTAAAGATAGAGTTTGATTGTCAATAATAAGCTTATTAAAAGCTATTTCTCTTTAGAAAGACAGTGTTTCAAAGTATTTTACGTATAAACTTAAGATTTGTACTTAATTTATACTGATAGCATCAGATGCTTAACTCAGTTTAATCAATGAAATTCTAAATTCATGAAAACTCACCATTACTCACTATTAGATATTAAATAAAATAGGAATAGTTTGATTTTTTTAAAAAATAAAATTAAAAAAATATAAGTTTTTTAAACCTAGTGTAAATCTAGATTAATTATTGTGAAAGTTAGTAGTCTAATCAGTTGTAAAACAAAAATAAAATTATCTTAAAACTATATTTACAGTAGGGATTATTATTAATTTGCTATCTCAGTAATTTGGTTAAAGTTAACGTAAGTAACGTTCATAAAAGAGTAGTTTCGGTGTTTGTAAGATTTTATTAAACGTATGAATAACCTCAGTGTAATTATTAGTTATTTTTCTGAAAATAAGATCACAACAAATTTAGTGACTTCTACAGATGTTATTTATCGATTCTTACAAAAAAAGAATCAAACCTTTTATCTAAACATAGAAATTAATTTCATTAATGCTGAATAAAAAAACTATAGGAAAACTATTGTATTATACAATACGAAATTAAACTTCCTAATATTTATTAGGCTCATAGTATTACTAATATTTCTATTATACGAGAAAATTTTTCTACTTTTAATTTCTCGATTTTTTAACAGTGCTTGAATGATGCAGTTAAAGAAAAATAAAAAGTCAGCCATTCTTTTTCTAAGGGGAACTTAATACTCAAGGTAACAATAGCTTATTTTGGAGTACAATCTTTTATACTGGTATGGTAAAATTCATGAATTATCTAAAATTAGATAAAACTTCTTCAAGAGGAAACTAATTGATATATTTTGTAAATTCTCTGCTAACTGATAACTTTAAGATTTACTAAAAAATTTCTATATCTTATTTACTATTAAAAATGGTTGTATCTTCATTCCTAACCACTCCCCATTTTGTCCTGGCTTCTGCGTCTCCAGCACGTCGAAAACTATTACAAACTGTTGGGATTGATCCGATTGTCCGTCATAGTCAGTTTGACGAATCTCAAATACAATGCAAAGATCCTATAAAATTAGTCCAAATCTTAGCTCACTTTAAAGTTAAAACCGTTGCCCCTTATTTTCAAGACTGCCTAATTTTAGGCTGTGACTCTCTATTAGTAGTACGGGGGGAAATCTACGGAAAACCTAAATCATCTGAAGAAGCGATCATCCGTTGGCAAAAAATACGGGGGAACCAAGGGACATTATATACTGGTCATACAATTTTTGATCAAAAACAACAAAAAACTTTGATTCGTTGCGGTATCACCCAAGTTTACTTTGCTAACTTAAATGATGTTTCTATTGAAGCTTACGTTAATAGTGGAGAACCGCTCAAGTGTGCTGGATGTTTTGCCTTAGATGGAAAAGGGGGTTTATTCATTGACAAAATCGAAGGATGCCACAGTAATGTCATTGGCTTAAGTCTTCCTTTGCTCAGACAGATGTTAGAAGAGTTGGGCTATCAATGTATACAGTTTTGGAGTAATCCGTAAAGTCACTAAAAATTAAATTGTCCATAAATATGGATAATAGTTTTGATAGGATATATGTAAACAATTCTTAATTAGGGAGGACAAAAAATTTATTATTATTACTACAGACGATGACAATTAAATGAATTGCTAGGCTTTAAGATAAAGAAAACTATTTTTACAAAAATTTTCATGAAAAGGAATTGAATTTATCACAACTCCGTTCGAGACTTATCAAATCTAAAAAGATTTGTTGACAAGACCTCTGTTCTTTTTGCCCTCAAATTTTTTGTCATATTTCTCTATTTTTATAGAGTTATTTTGATATTGAGGAAAACAATTATTGCCCCACATCGTTGAGAAACTCTTCAATCTCTTTGTTACTCAGACTGGAACTTTGACTAGGAACAGAAGAAGATGAGTCCACTGTAGCAGTTATCAAATCCCAATCTCTAGATTTATCTTTCTTAATATCTTGTTTCAATTCTTGAACTTCCCGTTCTAACGACTCAATGCGGTCTAGCAGCAATCGTACTACTTTAGCTTCTGAATCAGGAAGATTATTATGAGCTAAAGGATTAACTCGAACCCCTGATTGATGAATGATGCGCCCTGGAATTCCAACCACAGTACAATCGGAAGGAACATCCCGTAACACCACTGATCCTGCACCAATGCGGACATTATTACCAATTTCTAAATTACCGAGAATTTTAGCACCCGCCCCAACTACTACATTCTTACCAAGAGTGGGGTGACGTTTACCTGTTGCCTTACCGGTTCCCCCTAAAGTAACCCCCTGATAAATCAGGCTATTATCTCCAACAACAGCGGTTTCTCCAATCACTACCCCCATACCATGATCAATGAACACTCCTTCGGCAATTTTCGCTCCTGGATGAATTTCAATTCCGGTCAAAAAACGACCTAGATGGGAAATAAATCTAGGAATGAAGGGAAGACCAAGGCAATATAAGAAATGGGCAAAGCGATGACAAACTAGGGCTTGCAAACCTGGATAACAAACAAGAACCTCTAACCAATTACGGGCTGCAGGGTCACGCTCAAAGATGATGCGAAAGTCAACAACGAGAGAAGATAGCACCAACAGTCTCCTATTGTAACAATACAAGTCCTTATTTTATTTTATCATTATATCTAGAGGTTTTTATCATTAAGGAGTCAAGGTTATTTAAATAGGTGTATTAAACACACAACTTTTAGTAGTATGGATTGTCAGATTGACTTAAACTTGTCGGGAATGGTGTCTAAAGTTATTCTATTGTTGACCTTAACGGGTATATATCCTAAATACACTTGAAGTAGTCAAATAAAAGGGGTTATAAAAATGGGCTTCGATAAAGGGGTAACGAAGTCTATAAGAAATGGTAATGAATTTAGAAATAATTTCAAACTCTGCTAATCTTTTTTCCTCTCCACATGGAGAGTTTATTCTCACAAGGATATCTATAACTTCTTCCTTATTCATACTACTATAAAACTTTTTCGAAAGTTGTTACCCCTGATCTCTAAAATTGATAGGGAGGGTCATCGATTCTTAGTTTTTTCCCAGACCAAGAGGAACTTTTTCCAGCTTCAGCCGCCGCAAAATTTATCTTAAAAATTGGTGTCTTACAACATAAAGTCACGGATTTAGAAAAGTTAACCGACACTGAAGAATCATCTAAAGACCTTAAACTCTATAGTTTTTTCTTAAACCTACAAGTTCAATATCTGTCAAGGCAACATTTCTATGTTTATCCTCACGTTTATGAGCAATTTTTGTGAGATATTTTCAAAATTGGGAATAGGAAAAAATTTCTTCAACACATGAATCAAACATTACCTAAAAGTCTTCTACAAGAACTCAAACAGACTTTGCCATCGAGATATTTTTGTTCTGCGTTATCACAGTCAAAACCCCAAAATTTTTCTTGGTATTCGCCATACAAAAAAATAGCCAAGAACCTCTAGTTGTTATCTTTCGTTTTTTGTGGTAGGCAGCCGTCTCAACCGAACATCCTAGAAGTGATATTAACGCTCTAAATAAACTACTTCTATTAATCTTAAATTAAGTCAAATTTTGCTATCGACAGAATTCATTAATCTTTTTCGGAAAATTTTAACTAAATTGAGTGTGTTTAATCAAAAATACTTTCATATAACAGAGAAATTTAATACCTAACAGCTCACTACAGTTGTCCATTTTAAGGATATACTGCTTTAGCTTTAGCAAATACGTCGGTAAACTTCAGATTATTACAGCAGTTCTGCCATAGGGTCACTCTTTTGGGGCGTTCTCCAGCTGATTGCTTCCAATGTGCTGCCGCGAAACTTCCCTACGGAAGCGGAAGACCTAAAGAAAGATTTCCACATTAAACAAGTCATTGCTTGAAATCCAATTATCGGCAATATTTTTGGCAGAAACCTTTCAAAAGTCACTGTCTTAACTCTGATACTTCTTTTAGAAGAAGATAATATCGATTATATCCACTATTTAGTCTAAAATACAGCTGTTTTAATAACTCTCAGGAAGGAAATACTTAATTTCAGTTTTAGGAGCTATTCATACAAGTATTTTGTATATGAGTAATTTTTATAGTCTAGTTGCCCGTAGAATTCTAGTACAGGAGGTGATAGGAGGTGAAGTTGAACTAGTGCCACAGGGGATAAAAGTGACTAATTTGATATTTATTTCGACAACTCACGCTTCGGACTATCTAATGTAAATCTTTTTTGATCTCTGATTATCTCGAATTCTTTTCTAAAGATAATATTTGCCTTCGTTTAGGGACTCTATTACAACAAAGTATTAATACTTAAATAATGTCTTAGTGCTGGACAAATAAACCATTGCAACAGGCTCTTTACCTTCAATCATTCTACATTTAAACTACTTCCAACGGTGTTTTATCAACGCAAAAAAATTTTACTTAAACCTGAATACCTTACTGGACAATTGAGTACTTTGTTTAAAAGTGTATCAAATACTTATCCCAATAATTAAAATATATGAACATTAACGACGTTAGCAGATATGGTACCAACCACTGAAACAAAATGCGATAGTTTAATCCAGATCTATGAAAAGAGGCTAGGCTAGTTAGTTGTCCCTCGATGATACCTTTGATGTTAAGGATAGGCTATCGAGTTTGCCCTGCAGTACGGGTCATTACACTGAGTTATGTTTCTACAAATTAGCAAGTTTTATTCATGGTGCGGCTCTTTCGTTAGGTATGATAGGGCTTGAATGAAATATATTAGTCGATGAGCATATTTTCTTTGAGTGGGACAATGTCAAACATTATTGCCCGCTAACTTTCTATTACATAGTTTTTAGTGTACGACTTCTGGACTATCCCCGCCAGGGGAGGATTCTGTCAAACTATTGTGAGTTATCTTAATGATGGTGGGTAGTTTATTGACATCAAAATAATCCAGTTAATTTTCCCAAAAACTATTGATTATATAAAAAGTACGGCTTTAAGAAGCGATGTTACTTCCCCAGTTACCGAAGGAGCATCAGTTCTTTAAGAGTTAAAAAAGCTTGTATAGCTTGAGGTAGTTAACTATTGATGAAGTAAGGGAGTATGATTATAGGCATTTGAAAAAGCTAGATTGTAATAGGAGTTTGTATTACCTAAAATGCTCAGTAGAGAAACATAAAAATCTTTTCGACTTTATACTCTAAAAAACTACTTTTAATTGAAATTAAACAACAAAAATATGGTTTATTCAATGCTAATATATTTAGCTTTTATCAAAAGTAAGTTAATCCTAATTACTGTTGCAATAATCACTAAAATTATGTTTAGTTACTCTTTAATTCACCTGATTTCCCACCATTAGTTTAACCGTTGTGAGTTAGAGTCTTTGGAATTTTCCAGCTTGAGGTTTAAGTGAATCTCAACTTCCTCCTGATCAACTTGCTTCTAATTTTAATTTACTCACCAATAGCGAAAATAGGGAGGTGATTTTTTAAGACTGTAAAGAACAGTAGAGGTCTTGGATTTCTACTCTAAAGAGAGTAATAATGGTTTTACATCATAAAAAAAGCTATTTAAACCAAAATTTATATAAATACCAGCGCAAAATACTTATATTATGGGATTCAGTATAGATGATGTCAATTTATATTCTCGATTCTTTGATTCAGAAGTTTTGAAATTTCCTTTACTGGCAGATAGAAAAGGCGAAGTCAGTAAAACATATTAGTCGTTTTTGAAGAGATTTTCTTAAAGTCATTCTTATTTCATTTATCTTCAATGAATTTCACAGAAACAGTTTCTATGGGTACGTCGTGTCATTCATAATACTGAAGTTTTAGCCTGTATTGATGGTTTAGAAACCTAGAAATTTTAAGTTTATCCGCAGTAGGATTTTACAGTATTGGTTAGGTACAAAGTTAACTTTAGATAGGAAACTCGTAACTTTTTATCTGTGCCGTGACTCATCAGCTATCTAAATATTTTTACCGTCCAGTTTTTTATAAATTTTTATTTTTTTTATTCCTACAAAAATGAAAAGAGCAACTAGTTTACTGATGGACATCCTTCATGTTAGCATCTGGGGTAAATTAACCCGATATTCCTCGATAACCTATGGGCAAGGTTCTAGTGTTAAATGCCTCCTACGAACCGCTCAATATTACTAGTTGGCGAAGAGCAGTTGTCTTGTTACTCAAGGGGAAAGCTGAGCAATTAGAACATAGTGAACGGCTAATTTATAGTGACTTTCCTCTACCTTCAGTCATACGACTGCGTCAATATATTCGAATTCCCTACAAAGAAACTCCCTTAACTCGACGCAACATTCTTGAACGTGATCGTCACACCTGTCAATATTGTAACTATCGAGGGGAACAATTAACCCTGGATCATGTTATCCCCCGTTCACGAGGTGGAGGAGAAACTTGGGAAAATCTAGTTGCTGCTTGTGTTCGTTGTAATGTAAAAAAAGGAAACCGCACCCCAAGAGAAGCGAACATGACCCTGCACTGCACTCCTCGTCGTCCTTATAGCAGTTTACATTTTGAACTCGTTAAATATACTAGAGGAAATCTCAATCACGAATGGCGCAAGTATGTGATTGGAATTTAATCATTTTAAAATTTCTTCGACCTCGGCGATCTGAAAGCCCATCTGACATTGATAACGTTTCGGTTGATGACTTTCCAAGTTTTTATGAACAGAAGATCCACAACTAAGTCTTCCCTGTTTCCAGCGAGGTAATCCCTGATGATTCGCTAGTAAGCAGTCTTGACATACTGTTTGCGCTGATAAAACACTTTCCTGAGTCAGGATAACCAACATATAAAAACCCCCATCGCTCCCCAATTATATTGAATATATTGTAGTAGATTAAATAGTAAACTTTAACCTTAATTTCTTAGATCGCCACATAGCTTAACTATTTTTTTTAGAGTTTCTAGGCAACTCTAAATGATAGTGTTACCCGTTGGGATAGCTATCAATTCTCTATATTCATAATTTTTCTAGGTATTCTTAAATTTTTCTGACTTAGTTTGTCAGCAAATTTAAATTTACTATAATGGATGGTTCTGGGATATTATTTTCCAATGTAAAAAGGATTAAGCAACAGTGACTAATACTAACTTAGATTTTTTAGCCCAAAGTGATTCAATGATGGCTGAAATTATTCACTTAGAACTCCAACGTCAACGGGAACATCTGGAGTTAATTGCAAGTGAAAATTTTACTTCTCCAGCCGTTTTAGCAGTTCAAGGCTCCGTATTGACCAATAAATATGCAGAAGGACTACCAAAAAAACGGTATTATGGTGGCTGTGAGTTCGTGGATCGCGCGGAGCAGCTAGCCATTGATCGGGCTAAAAAATTATTTGGAGCCGCTCATGCTAATGTTCAACCCCATTCGGGAGCACAAGCTAATTTCGCTGTTTTTTTAGCTCTCCTTAACCCTGGCGATACTATTATGGGGATGGACTTATCTCACGGAGGACATTTAACCCATGGTTCCCCTGTTAACGTTTCTGGGAAATGGTTTGAGACATGCCACTATGGAGTTAACCCGGAGACAGAACAACTTGACTATGACCAAATTAGGGAGTTAGTCCTCAAAAAATGTCCAAAAATGATTATATGTGGCTATTCTGCTTACCCTCGAATTATTGATTTTGAGAAGTTTCGAGTGATCGCAGATGAAGTTGGAGCCTACTTAATGGCTGATATTGCCCACATTGCCGGATTAGTGGCCAGTGGACATCATCCTAACCCTATTCCCCATTGCGATGTCGTCACGACCACCACTCATAAAACCCTCAGAGGTCCCAGGGGAGGATTGATATTAACCCGTGATGTTGATCTAGGGAAAAGATTTGATAAGGCAGTCTTTCCAGGAATTCAAGGGGGTCCATTGGAACATGTAATTGCTGCTAAAGGAGTTTCCTTTGGAGAAGCTCTAAAACCTGAATTTAAAACCTATTCAGGACAAGTCATTGCTAATGCCAAAACCTTGGCTAATCAATTGATGACACGGGGGTTTAAATTAGTGTCTAACGGCACAGATAACCATTTAATATTAGTGGATTTACGCTCTGTAGGAATGACCGGTAAGGAAGCTGATCGTTTAGTTAGTGAGATTAACATTACTGCCAACAAAAACACTGTTCCTTTTGATCCTGAATCCCCTTTTGTCACCAGTGGATTACGATTGGGAACTCCTGCATTAACAACGCGGGGAATGAAGGAAAAAGAATTTAAGGAGATTGGTAACATTATCGCTGATTATCTTCTTTCTCAAGGAGATAAAAGGGTTAAACAAACCTGTTTAGATCGGGTTAAATCTCTGTGCGAGCACTTTCCATTATATCCCCATCTAACTATCCCCGTCTCCGTTTTAGCCTAACTTCCCTTCCGATTTCTAAGGTCGTTTACACCCCTAACGAAAATAGAGTAACGTAGGGTAAACTTTTTCAGATGTGACTCCCGGCGCGTTAGCTAAACTCATGCCCATCCCACCAGCAGAATTATTCCATATTGTTGCTTTCCTGATTGCTATGATTGTCGTTTGGTGGGTGACTCCCCTCATCAATCGTATCGGTTTAAAAACAGGTTATGTGGATAAACCCAATGAGCGAAAGATGCACGAACGTCCCATGGTGCGTTTAGGGGGAGTCTCTATCTTCACCGGAACTATTGCCGCGTTGCTCGTAGTTTGGGGGTTAGGGGGGTTTGGCTGGCTACCTCCCAATAAGGAATGGGAAATTTGGGGAGTCACCTTAGGAGGGGTATGCTTTTTCCTCATCGGATTAGCTGACGACTTATTTAATTTAAGTCCTCTGTCCCGTTTGATCATTCAAACAGTTGTCGCCAGTGCTGCTTGGGGGGTAGGAGTTCGTATCGACTTCTTCTCTATTCCCTTTGGCGGTTTAATTCAGATTAGCGATGGGTTAAGTCTTTTGCTGACGGTCATTTGGTTAGTGGGGATGGCCAATGCCATTAATTGGATTGACGGATTAGACGGTTTAGCAGCTGGAGGATGTGGAATTTCTGCAGTTGTGATGTTAGTGTTAACTCTATTTATGGACCAGCCGGCTGCTGCTTTAATTGCAGCAGCTTTAGCTGGAGGGGCGTTAGGATTCCTTCGTTACAATTTTAACCCAGCTCAAATTTTCATGGGGGATGGTGGAGCTTATTTTATGGGATTTACCCTTGCTGGAGTAGGAGTGATTGGGTTGGTAAAAATAGCCGCCGTGACGACGGTGGCAGTAACGGCAGTGTTATTGCCTTTTCTGGTATTGGCTGTCCCCATTGTGGATATGTCAGCGGTTATTATTTCACGTTTAAGTCAGGGAAAATCTCCTTTTAGTGCGGATAAACGTCATTTACATCATCGTTTGATTAACGCGGGAATTTCCCATCGTTTGACGGTGTTGTTTATCTATGCATTGACATTATGGGTGGGAAGTTTAGCCTTGGGATTTTCTAATATTCCTAGTGGTTGGGGCTTTGCAACGGGGTCAACCTTTTTGTTAGTTTATGTGGGCTGGCAGGCCTGGCGTAAGAGTCGTAAAGTACGAGAATAGATAAGAGAGTGGGAGAGTCAGGAAGTAAGAAAAACTGGTCTTTGGGAAAGGTACAAATAGCAACTTTAAGATACTACAAACTAAACTAAGAAAGCTGTCTGATTAAAATTGTGATGCAACTGGTTACTAAAAAGTAGGATGCTATATAGTCAATATATTAATTCAGATTATCTTCTAACCTCAATAAAAAAATTTTGATATCAAAGGGAAAACTATACTCATACAATTTCTACAAAAAAATGACTCATTCTCACATTCCGACTAATCAACTCATTATTAATGAATACATTGATAGATCAATAGGATAGTTATCCTAATATATTTTTTATCTAAAAAGAAACTAACAATTCAGAATAGTCTCTAAATTCCTACTAATACTAAGCATAAACAATGTGTTCAACAATAAATAACAATAAAAATCTTAACTATTCTCACATGTAACTAGTAATATATTTGTTCAATAAACTTAACATTATATCTATAATTGTTGACCATAATTTTTAATAGCTAATGTTTCTAACAAAAACAATGCTAATTATGGATTATATACTACATAATTTGAACAATTCAGCAAAAGTAAAATTTTACAAATACATCATTAAAATTAAAATAATAAATTAATGTAAATCTATTTTAATTAAAATTAATTTTGATGATTCAGGTGATAAGATTTAATTTGTGTCAACAATAAGGTTGAGGCTAAGAATATTAGCTTTTTTAGACTATCTGTAACAACGCAATAATAAATAAAAATTTAAAGTTATGCTTTGTAAGGTTTCCAATATTCTCAAAACTTGATTTGAAAAAAATTGAGTTTTTAGAGTTAAAAAATATTTAAAATAAGAATTTAGGTAGTTATTAGCTATTAATTTATCAGACTTAGTCTAAGATATTTTCGTATTATTCTTATTAATTAATAATTCATTAATTACTATAAATTAGTATAAAAAATACAATTCATTAATTACATATAACCCAATAGATATTAACCTCATTTGATTCTTAACTTTACTTTTGTATTTTTTACCAAAAAATGTATAATTCAAATTTTCAAGTACTTCTTCTTGTCGTAATCTAGACTAAAATATTAACAGAATTTTCTATATAAACTCAATGATCTTGAGTGACTTTAATAAAAGTATTATGAATCTAAGTTTTAGTTTCAATTGCATGACGAACATAGGTAGGTGTTTGGAAAATCCCTAATAAAGTTTTTCCATCTATAAAACGCAAACCCCCTGTTGTTTTTTCAGCCAATAGTTGGTCTACTATAGTAGGATTAGGTCTTATATTGACAGAATGTTCTGAACAGAGAGCAAATCCCAAAAAATAACCATTAGCAGGAATACAATTAGAAATAGAATTGACCCAGGGGAATACTGTTCGCAAGGTATTAATTAAACGGATATGTGTATCTAATTCTGCTGGAGCAACAGACCCAGCTTGGACCATCATAAATCCCCCAGGACTTAAAACCTGCCTTAATTTCTTAAAATAGTCTTGGGTAAATAAGGAACAAGATACTCTTTTATTGATAGGTTCTATTAAGTCAGAAATAATAATATCCCATTGTTTAGAAGTAGTTTCTAATATCGATAGGGGATCAGTGATAGTTAGCTCTACACGAGGATCATCAAAAGCATTTTGGTGCATTTCTACAAGGTTTTGACGACAGGCTTCTACCACTTCCCCATCAGGATTAATCATCCATACTTTTTCGACATTTTTCCATCGCAAAACTTCCCGTAATGTTGCTCCTTCACTTCCCCCCAAAATAAGTACGTTTTTCGGGGACCTATAAGATATCATAGCTGGGTGGACCAAAGCTTCGTGGTAAATGAACTCATCTATGCTACAAGACTGCCATCTACCATCTAGAATGAGGGCTTTGCCATAAGCCTCTGTTTCTACAATATACATCTCGTGGTAAGGAGTGATTGTATGAGCTAAAATTTGATTAATTCCATGAATATAAAGATCCCAAGGGGTAATATATTCATTCATCCATAAAGCTGGCTGATGCTCCTGAGCACTCGTCATGTTTATTAGCTAGTTAAAGCAAAGTAATAGTAATATAGACTGTTTACACCTGAGACAGACGTTGTACTAATTTTCCCCCTAACAATTGATGAGTTTCTACTAACAATTCAGGAATTTTATTTTGATGAGGACTATTAGCTAAACAAGGTTTTAAATTAAATTCCTTGACTCTTTCAGCATTCTGACCTGGAAACCAGTGTCCCCCATTTCCTAACAAATTATACCGCATAACTCCATAGTCGATCATATCATAGGCAAGGGCTAAATTTCTCAGCCATAAAATTACTGGTATATTAATATTCCCTGGAGTCTTGTCTTGGCTTGGTAAGCCAATATACCAGGTTTTATACCAAGTTTCTCCCAAGACGTTAATACATTCCCGCTCTAACTTTTGAAGAACTGGGGTTAGTATCTCGTGAGGATTATCTAAATAAGATAATGTCTTTAAATGTTCATCAAAATCATTTGGACAAGAGGCCCCCAAACTCAATGTATGGATTTGAGGAGAAGATAAACAGAATAAATCATTAAAGACAATAGGACTCAAAGGTTGACAGAGTTCTACTAACTTTTGTGGGGGATCATAGAGTTTACCACCTTTATCAGAAGGACTAATAATAAACACCCCCATATCACGTTCTCTCGCAGCTTTTATGGCTAGCCAATTATTTTGATTAATGTAATACCAGTGTAAATTAACATAATCAAAATAATCAGTACTAATCGTTTTCATAATAACATCTATAGAACCATGAGTTGAAAACCCAATAAATCTTATTTTTCCCTGTTTTTGCAACTTTTTAGCTTCTTCTACATAGCCTCCTGAGCGTATACAAGATTCGAGTATTTCTAAAGTATTAATTCCATGAATTCCTAATAAATCAACATACTCTAAGTTTAGTAGTGAGAGTCCTTGATTGAACTTGCTGCGAAATTCTGTCACTCCTCCTTCTGGAACAACTTTTGTTTGAATAATTAATTTTTCTCTAGGTAATTTAGGTAAAATTCTTCCTAATTGGACTTCAGACGTACCGTAAGCTCTCGCCGTTTCTATGTGATTGATTCCCACTTCTAAAGAACGACGAATAGTTTTTTCTAGGTTTTGCTGATTATCGTTAGGAATATCTTTCAAAGGAAGATCTTGCCATTTATATTGATAGCGCATTCCGCCACAAGAGAAAATAGGCATTTTCAACTCAGTACGCCCAAATCGTCTATACTTCATATTTTTTTTAAGTAGTGAATCTATGATTTATAGTAAATAATATTAGCTCTTCTAGACTGAGTATGCTAGGTTGGCGACAAACAGATTTAAAAACTCTCATATCAACTGGATTTACGTAATAATTTCAAAAGAATATTTTTAACTTTTTTTGTTATGCTGTTGTCACAGCGAGTCTAAAAAAGTCATAAAACTGCATTATTTTACACAGTCATAATCAATTTGTAAGTTAAAAATTAAAGAATTGTATTGTACGATTTACCTGCTAACCCCAATAATAAATCTGAGGCTTTTATCAAAATTCTAAATACTCAACTTGTTGCTCTTAAAAGTAATGACAAGTAAAAAGTAGATACAGAGTTTTTCTTAAAAAAGAATTTAATTTAAAAATTTTTCCCTATAGGTTCAATAAATTGATCGGGGGAGACCAGTTAAATTATTATTGTGTCTTAATATAGAAAACTTCTCTCAGAGGCTATATCTTGCTTTTTATGACAGACCATCTTCTGTTTTGTCGCTCAGTAAAGTCATGCTTTCCAATAGACTAAATTTTCCACAGGTTTGGCTAAAATATCGACAGTCCTCTCCCCAAAGTTAATGTTGAATATTTGTAATTTTGCTACTCCGAATATCTTTATTATGTCTGTAATTAATAGATTTTTGTAAAAAACTCCTCTGTTTGACTTATTATCTACCTCTCAATATTAATTGTACTCAACTTAAGTAACAAAACTAAGATTTACTTCGATTTTAATAAATAAAAAATGCTAAATTTAATTGCCTGGGAACTAGAGGTGGAGACATTATTCTGATAATATTTAAGGATATTCAAAAGTATTAATGTAATTATTGCCTACTCATAAATTATAATGGATGCTTAAATTCGGTGACTATTAATTCCTTACTACAATCTTTTAAACTTATGGGAGTGACTCTGGGGTTAGACCGAATTCAATCCCTATTGAGATCCTTGGATAATCCTCACCATTGTTTTCCTATTGTTCATGTTGGGGGAACTAATGGCAAAGGGTCTGTTTGTGCTTATCTTTCTTCTACATTAATTGAAGCTGGTTATCGGGTTGGACGTTATACTTCGCCTCATTTAGTTGACCCCACAGAAAGAATTTGTATCAATAATCGACCTATTTCTGAAACAGACTTTGAAAGAATTCTTATTAAAATTAAAAATCTTAGCTATTTCTATAAAAATAAACCAAGTCTATTTGAAGCAATTACTGCAGCAGCATGGGTTTATTTTGCTCAGAAAAAAGTAGAAATTGCTGTTATTGAAGTAGGATTAGGAGGGCGGTTAGATGCAACTAATATTTGTAACAATCCCTTAGTTACAGTTATTACATCTATTAGTCGAGAACATTGGCAAATACTAGGTCCAACGCTGGCTGATATTGCTTACGAGAAAGGAGGTATTTTGAAACCCAAATGTCCTGCCGTTATTGGACAACTTCCGTCAGAAGCAGAAACGGTCATTAGAGCTCGTATTAAAGCGTTAAATTGTCCTTCACTCTGGGTTAAACCTGCCATAGCTATTAAAGAAAATTGGGGGAAATATCAAGATATCAGCTATCCTTTACCCTTATTAGGAAAAGTTCAATTAATGAATTCTGCTTTAGCAATTGCAACCTTAAAAGTCTTACAGAAAAAGGGATGGAAAATTCCATTAGTTGCTATTCAAAAAGGAATAAAAAATACTCAGTGGTTGGGAAGGTTACATTGGACAAAATGGCGTGATGTCTCTATTTTAATTGATGGAGCACATAATGGAGCAGCAGCCACCGCTCTACGAGATTATGTAGATACATTAAATAAACCGATCACTTGGGTAATGGGAATTTTATCTACAAAAGATCATGATAAAATCTTCGAAGCTTTATTGCGACCACAGGATAATTTATATTTAGTTCCTGTTCCTGATCATCAAACTGCAAATCCAGAAGACTTAGCCTTGTTGGCAAATCAAATTTGTTCTCAGTTGAGCAATATTAAAATATTTTTTGATGTTTTTCAAGCGTTAGATAGAGCTGTTGATGATTCTGAACATACGATTATCCTTTGTGGTTCTCTTTATTTAATTGGTTACTTTTTAAGGCAACTTTAGCTATGAGTCCTGTTGATAAGTATAGAATGATAAGCCGGGGAAAATCATTAGATGAATAATTTTATTGGATTGCAGAACTTAGTTACTTTTATGTACAAACGAGGTCTAACTTTTATTCTCACTTTTTTATGTTTTTTACCTCTAACAAGTTGCATCACAACAGGCAATACTAATCAAGCAGTCTTCTCTTGGATCAGTGATCCTAAAACTTTTAATGCTGTGCTTAATAGTTCTTCTCCAAGCATTTTTCAATATACTTATGAAGGACTAATTTCAGAAAATCCTATCACTGGTATTAAAGAACCTGCTTTAGCAGAAGGTTGGGATATTTCCGATGATCAATTACGAATTATCTTTACCTTAAGAGAAGATTTAAAATGGTCAGATGGTGAACCATTAACGGCTGATGATGTAGTTTTTACTTATAATGACTTATATCTCAATAAAGAAATACCTAATAATTATCGAGATAGTTTTCGAATAGGACGGGAAGGAACATTCCCTAAGATTAAAAAACTTGATAACCGGCGTATTGAATTTCAAATCAATGAACCATTTGCACCTTTTTTAGATAATGCAAGTGTTCCAATTTTACCAGCTCATATTTTAAAAAAAACATTAACTCAAAGAGGAAGTGATGGTAACCTAGCTTTCCTCTCAACTTGGGGAACCGATACACTTCCTGAAAAAATTATTGTCAATGGACCTTATAAACTAAAAGATTATATAACAAGTCAACGAGTTATCTTTGAAAAAAATCCTTTTTATTGGAAAAAAGATAAACAAGGAAATCAACTTCCTAATATTGATCGAGTCGTTTTTGCAATTGTGGAGTCCACTGACACATCTTTGTTGCAATTTCGCTCAGGAAGTTTAGATTCTATTGGTATCACTCCCGAATATTTTCCATTATTAAAACGGGAAGAAAATCGAGGTAATTTCACCATTTACAATGGAGGTCCTGCTTACGGAACTACATTTATTTCATTTAATCTAAATAAAGGAAAACGAGAAGGTAAACCTTTAGTAAATCCCATAAAATCAGAGTGGTTTAACAACTTAAATTTTAGAAGAGCAGTTGCTTATGCTATTGATCGTCCCCGTATTATTAATAATATTTATCGTGGGTTAGGTGCATCTCAAAATACTCAAATATCTGTACAAGCTCCTTATTATGACAAGTCTATTAAGGGCTATGAGTTTAATCTTGATAAAGCCAGAGAATTACTTAAACAAGAAGGCTTTTTTTTAAATAAAAAAGGAGAACTTTTTGATAAAAAAGGTAATAGAGTTCAGTTTAGTTTAATTACCAATGCGGGAAATAAAATTAGAGAAGCAATAGGAGCGCAAATTAAAGAGGATTTAAGAAAACTGGGAATAAAAGTTGATTTTAGTCCTTTAGCGTTTAATGTATTGATTGATAAGTTAAGTAATTCCTTGGATTGGGAGGCTCATATCATTGGATTTACTGGTGGAAATGAACCTCACGCCCCTAATATTTGGTATACCGACGGCAACTTACATATGTTTAATCAAAAACCCCAAGTAGGGCAAAAACTCATTACTGGACGGGTTGTTACAGACTGGGAAAAAGAAATTGAACAATTATATTTGGCAGGGGCACAAACATTAGATCGAGAAAAACGCAAAGAAATTTATAGCAAGGCACAACAATTAGTCTCGCAATATGTTCCATTTATCTATTTAGTTAATCCTTATTCATTAGAGGCTGTTAGAAATCGCTTTAAAGGAATTGAATATTCCCCGTTGGGAGGAGCATTTTGGAATATTGAAAATATCTCAGTTCAAGAAATTAGTGAATGAGAAAGTTAAAAACCAAAGTTATAACACTCTATGTTTAAAAAAATAGTATCGATGTATTTTTGGTGAAAGTAATCTAAGGATGAAGACTCCTTTTAACTACTTTGTACAAACTAAATCAGACCTAGAGTTAATTAAGTTATATGAAACTTTTAGCAACGAAACCTAACATTAGGTTTTGTTGCTAAAAGTTAGGTTCTCATGTCCATAAAACAATACCCACTTGCCACAATTAAGAATATAAGAATAATCCCGACCTCTGTGCTCTGTAATACAAACATGCTGAAGTTGACTGTTTAGTCTACTGCCTTTAGATGATTGATTAATTGTGTTCAGCATCTCATACCGATGACTAGATGATATTTGTCGGATATAGAAACAACACAATCGACTTATGTACTAAACTTTACTGAACAATTCTTTGATAATGACTCTGATGCAATAGCAGAATCGACTGTCATTTCCTTAGACATAGCCAACACATACCATAAATTATGGTAGCGGTCTTTTATTTTCTTGTTGAAATACCTGAAGCTATTGCCTATGTGATTGTCCTCACGCCCTATGTTCTCTAGTCCACTATGTATGGACATATAATCTGTGCGGATGCTCGTTTCGCATTCAATGGCGAATTTCACAACTATGACTCGGCTGATATGTCTTAAATATTAAACTGCAATGATATACAATGAATTAGTAAGCTCAAAAGAACCAAACGGAAAAACTGCTCAGTCAAACTTCCTTATCAAATAAAAACTTGACATCGATTAATTAGTTGAGTTTTCCTGAAAATTCTTCCTTCTATAAGATTGGCAATATCTCGCGATTTAATCAGACAATTTCCTTTAGTAGATAGAGAAAATTTAGTTAATTGATAAGGACGGTAAACTAAATCTATACCAATCTAGATTTTAATTTTTAGTCCAGTTTTTTAATTAATTAAATTTGTTAGTCAATAGGTTTTTTCTTCATTCTTTTTGTTTCATACTCTTACCCTTAAGATTTTTAATCCTTTTTTTCTAGTTCATCATATTTTTAGAAATTATCTAACTTATAATTAGAGTTTATTTCTATAGTAATAGCGCTTTTTTAAGAGTTCGCCCCTAGGACACTTTTTCAAGTACATTGTATCTACTTAATTCCACATAATTTTAATTTTTTAGGTGTTTACTTTTTGTTTTAAGTGAACGAATATGTGGAGCTAACTGATATTTTCTATGCATCGTCTCTATTTAAAGTATTGGCCTCTTATTAAAAAGATTTTTTGACAACTATTTGACAACTAAATTTTAGGATAAAAATTAGAGAATAAATAAAAAAATAGTTAAGATTTTTCCTATTTTATTAGAGCGAGCAAGTATTTGATCGTATTTGACTACTAAAGATAGTTATTATATTTGTCTACCCTACAATATTAATTGTTTCAAAAATTTTTTAATAATTCAATTTTTACAAGTTACATTTCTTCAAATATCTTTCAATCAACACAATAGCCACAATATCGTCAATAGGACGGGAAGGAAACCTCATGCCGAGAGGAATTACCCGAGTAAGTCCTTGAAGTGGATACATTTCCCAATAGCGATCACGAGCTTCTAAACTACTATTACGTTCATCAACCATTTCAATAGAAACGGAAGAGGAAAGTTCACTTTCTAATTGTTTTTTCCACTGTTTAGATGTCGTTTGATTACCCATCACTAATAAGGTGATTGGGAACTGTTTACAAAGAGATTGTAAAGTAGCGACTACATCTTTAGAATTGACCACTTGATGATAAGGGAATTGTCCTTGATCATTCCTTACTGCAATACCACATTTATCTCGTCCGGGGTCAAATCCAATAATCATCTTAGGTTTCTTCAAATATTAACTATTAAATATTAACTATTAACCATCAACTATTCAAGTACCCAAAATAACTTCACCGTCTTTAGTCCCAATTAAGCGAATTTTAAGAGGTCCAATAGTATAGGTTTCTTCAGCCGCAATCGCTTTAATTTCATCCAGTCCTTCCTCCCTGGCACTGATTTCTTCAATGAAATTAACAATAGTTTTTAACCGTCCATCTTCAACCTGAATATTACCTACTACGCCAGCACGACGGGCACGAAATTGGGTTGCTGCTAATAAGATATCAATACGTTGTTGAATATTTTCTTCAGTAATATCAGAGGTGTCAATAGAAACCCTAGCAATCGTTTCTTCTTGATTAAAAATCTTTTGATTAACTACAATATCAGCAAAAACTCTCACCTCTTTCTCTCCTTCGACATAATTACCAGCCGAAATAATTCTTACTACAAAATTTTGATCTTCTTTGAGTTGTTGAGTTAATTGTTGTACTTGAGCTTTAGTGATTTTTACTACTCGTTCTGATGGTTTGACATCATTACTGCCAACCGCCTCAATAGCTGATTCATTAGCACGTCTAAGTAGTTCATCCACTACTTGAAGAACTGCGTTAGGAGAGACAATTCGAACGGCTCCTAATGCTAACACCTGTCCTCGAACAATAGCAATTTGGCGTCCTCGTAATTCTTGATATGTTTGATAGTATTGCTCTAAAACTTGCACTGCTCTTTTAAGAAATGTTAATTGAGATTCTAATTTATTTAGTTGGGATTCTCTATTTCTTAAAGCAAAATCTTTTTGATTGATTGTTTTGTCAAGTTTGGCAATTTTACTATCTCGTTGTTCTATTTCAGTTTGTAATTGATTTTGCCGGTTTTCTAGAGATTTAAAACGAGTTTCAAGTTCTTGTAAATGAGTTTGTCTTTGTTGAAGAATTCGATTTTGAACTGCAATTTTTTTCTGACCTTTTTTTAGTTCTTCATCTCTAGCACGAACCTGTTCATGAAGTTGAGTAATTTGTTTATCAAGCCTAGTTTTACTCTCTAAAAGTTCCTTGCGTTCCTTAAGAAGAGTTTGAATATCTTTTTTTAATTTTTTCGCTTGATCGGAAACAGATTTCAGTTTAGCTTTAGCATCTTTGAAATTCTCGTTGATGGACTGAAGACGTCGTTGGGCGATATTTTGTAATTCTTGAGCAGTTCTGAATTCTTGGGCTACGTCTTGTTTTTCTCGAGAAACCTTTTCTAAATCGGACTGAGCAGTTCGTAACTGTTCGAGAATTTCATCAAGACGAAACAGCCCTTCGCGCAATGACTTACTAAAAGTAAATAAAATACCTAGAGTAGATCCTGCAATCAGGGTTCCAGTTAATACTGTTACGACAATAGCTGTATCCTTCGGACGGAGATTCCATAAACGAAGTCGAGCTTTACCTACTTTAGTGCCTAAGCGATCGCCCAAGGCAGCGATTAAACCCCCGAGGATGAGAATCGCTGCAATTAAGATATAAGCACTGGTCATTGGTGATCAAGGATGATTGAATGGGTTAGGTAAATTGTTGACTGAGGGCGACAGGGTTATGAACAGTAATTTTTTTCTTATAAATAGAAATCATCTCTTCTTGACGTAAATCTCCTAAAAGACGAGTAACAGTAACACGGGTTGAACCAATAGCTTCAGCGATCGCCTGATGGGATAACTTTAAATCAATACGAATTCCCTCAGAAGTAGGAACCCCAAAATCCCTACATAAAATCAACAAAAAACTGACAAGACGTGAACCCATATCACGATGTGCCAAGGTTTCGATCATCATTTCTGTTTGTAAAATCCGTGAAGATAACCCTTGAAGCATCAAAATAGACAAATCAGGCTCTCTTTTGAGAGCTTGCTCCACTTGCTCGATCGGAGCAGACAATAATTCTACACGAGTAAAGGCGACTGCATGGTAAAAGCGATCTGAGCGTTGTCCCGTAATTAGGGACAAAACCCCAAAGACACTATTCTCACGCAACAAAGCTACAGTAATTTCTTCCCCAGCTTCATAAACACGGGAAAGTTTGACTGCTCCTTTCAATAAAAAGTAGACTCTTTCGGCCGGATCACCTGGAAAAAAAATTGTTTTACCTCGTTCAAAGGCTTCAACGAAAGGGGGATAGGCACCGCCACCAATACGGCGAAAAACGGCTGCCAGGGGTTTATCTTGAGACAAGGATACTTCCATCACACTTTGATATTAAGGGCGGTAAGTTATAGACTCTATTTAACAGACAGGTGATTGTTAACTTCAGTATAGACACAATACTTTAATCTATCTTCAGAGGTTTTTGCTACGTTTTGCTTCACAATGTTTCTATTGGGATGAAAAGTTCCCAGTTCTGTGAAGATTATACTTACCCATCTTAAACAGTGGAAGACTTCATTCGCTAAAAATTGCACAATTGTTGATAATAATTATGTTAGATCTCACTGGAAAAAACGCGCTAGTAACCGGAATTGCTAATAGTCGCTCTATTGCTTGGGGTATTGCCCAACAAATTCATAAAGCCGGGGCAAATCTTGGTGTTACCTTTTTACCGGATGAAAAGGGTCGTTTTGAAAGAAAAGTCCGGGATGTTGTAGAACCTCTAAATCCATCTATTTTTGTCGCCTGTGATGTTCAAAATGAATCTCAAGTGAAGGCAACTTTTCAAGTCGTGGCAAATACTTGGGATAAACTCGATATTCTTATCCATTGTCTGGCCTTTGCAGATAAAGAAGGATTAACAGGAGATTTTAGTGGGGTGTCCCGTGAAGCTTTTTCCAAATCTTTAGAAATTAGTACCTTTTCTTTGGCCAACATGACTAAATATGCTAAGCCCTTAATGATCGATGGGGGGAGTATCGTCACCCTCACCTATATAGGTGGGGTCAAAGTAATTCCTAATTATAATTTAATGGGAGTGGCTAAGGCAGGTTTAGAAATGAGTGTGCGTTATTTGGCGTCTGAATTGGGCTCTAATAACATTCGCATTAACGCTATTTCTGCAGGTCCTATTCGTACTTTAGCTTCATCAGCAGTAGGAGGTATTCTCGATATGATTCACCACGTGGAAAAAGTTGCTCCCCTTAAGCGAACCGTCACCCAATTAGAAGTAGGTAATGCAGCAGCTTTCTTATGTAGTGATCTCGCTAGTGGCATTACAGGACAGGTACTCTACGTAGATGCTGGTTATGAAATAATGGGGATGTGACTCATCCCCATTATTAATTTGGATAGAAGAATGGGGAAAGACAATTAGCAAATATCTAAGTTAGATTTAAATTGAATCTCTCAATACCAGGGACAGAATTTGATTAGAAGTTTGTCTTAACTGTACATACAAATTGTATGAATAGCTGAATAATTTTCAGTAGGATGACTTTAAAGCCGAAAAACTATTACCAAACAAAACTTCAGGAAAGTAAATCGGGAAAACTCCAATTTTTTGGGTAGTTTTCCATTTTTTTGTTTACCTCAACACGCCACAATATTTTTTTGTGCATCGGCGCAGCGTAATATACAAACATTCCTTTGATAATTTTTTTTATAAAAAGTTTATGAGAGTAATGAAGTCAAGCTTTCAGTTTCTTTTACCTGTGTCACATAGGTCTTTAATCAAATTAAAGATATATAGGTTACTTTCAAATTAATTAAATAGCCGTCTGTATAAATTTGACTCTAATTGATTAAATGTACAGATACGAAATAATTTACTTTTTTTAGTCTAATTCAGAGCTATCTACATCGGTACAATTTTAGGATGGCTTGTAGGGGATTATTGACTGTCGTATCGTGGGTAATATCAATATATAAACAACGGTAATTCTCTCCTACCTTGTTGGGATGTCAAAGTTGGTAATTTATAACAGCAATTCTTTAACATCTGACGTTGGACTGTATCGCCCTCTAAATTAATGATAAACTGCCCTAATTAACTTAGGTATAACGGTAAATTACCATGACAAATTCAATAAAGTGTAGATCTGTTTTTCAACTTCAAAAATATGAGGAATATGAAAAATAAATATATATAACATCACAATAATGATAGCATAATAACTATCTCTGAGGACTAAATTCATAAACTGTGATTTTACTCGATAGTCTTAGTTTAATGAAAATTTTTACTAAACTAGATCGGTTATTATCTAATTCGCAATAGAGCTCAACTTAAGAATAGGCAGTAGTTAATTCCTCAGGTTATAAAATTATATTTAGATAATCAAACCTGAAGGTTTCTAATATTCTAGTAGCTAAAGTCTGGAGTGTAGCTACTTCCGAAGGGCAGGGAGTTTACTCCCCGGTAAATTACGTCGATATTAGCAATACTTTCTATTTTTAGGTCAAGAATATCATTCAACTGTTTCTTTATTTATTGTATAATAAATACTTATTGATCAAGTTTTTTTATGATTTTTTAGAAAAAGCTTTCATTATAAACAAAACAATTATAAAAATAAATCCGTACATTAGGTAAAATAGACTAAAATAAATGACTCCATCTTGATCACAAGTACATTTAGTAGTTTAGGACCTTTACAAAAGAGAGTTACTGGCTATTAGAAGGAAATTTATCTTTTAAAATAATCAATATAATAGTTCTATTAATTAGGTTAAGATTTATACTCTTGCTCCTAATTCTTTAGAAACCTAGAATTTTTGGAGCTTATTTAAGTTGACAAATTATTCATAACTATCTAACTTTATTAGAAATTATTTTTAAGTAAATTTTACAAAAAAATGGTAATATTTAGAGAAAATTTAGCTTGTAGTAAAAAATCATAAATTGTAAGATTTTAAGCTCTCTATAAGAGGTTAAATATTATTGAATATTAATTTATAGTTCTTCTGTTTGAGGATCGGTAGCTGGTAACCAACCTAAAAAAGGGAGAGGTAAAAGGGTCGAAAGATTGGTAATAATAACTAATATCCAGAGGTTATCAAAGTTCGTTTGTGTTACCCTCAACCATTGGGTTAATAATGCCCCTAATTCATGAGATATTAACCCTGATAAGTTCAGAATAGACATGAGTAGAGCAAAAAGAGTAGCTTCAATACCTTTAGGACATAAACGAGCAGACAAAACAAGGATAGGCATAAAGGTAATTTCTCCCATGACTGTGAGGATTAAACTATCTCCTAAACTAAACCAGCGATCATTAATTCCTATCACTCGATTGGCATGAGTTACTAACAGTAACATCGTCATCCCCAAGCCGGAGGAAATAACAATACTAAAACCTAAAATACGCCGAAAAGAAACGGTTTTAAGAAATTTTTGATAGAGTCCAATTCCAACTAGAGCAGCTACACTGGTAACTAGACGAACTAGCCCTAAAAATTCGGGGCCAAATCCTAATTCATTGGTGGTAAAGAAAAAGAATGCTGAATCAGCATTAGGTGTTGCTTGCCAGATAAAAATAAAGACAACGGGGAATAAGATGGATTTTTGTTTAAAAGCTTTCCAGACTTTTTGTGAATGTTGCTTAATTGGAAACTTTTCGGAAGCTGTTTTATTAGCATAATTTTGATCAACCGATTTTTCAGTAATTAACCCGGCAACCATTGCAACAATTAAGGGAAAAACAGCCGTAATAACAAAAATTGTTTGATTACTCAGATGTTTTAACAACCAACCACTTAGATAAGCAGTAATTAATCCCCCTAATGTAGAAGTTCCCCAGGTTAAAGATTGTAAAGAACCTGCTTTTCCTAAAGATTCTTTTCTTGCCCTTTCTACTACTAAAGAATCTACAATAACATCACTAATGGCGACAGATAAGGAGATTAGTAGCAAACTGACAGTGGCAGACCAAGGATCATCAACAATAGTTCCTAGTATTATCCAGACGACGCTACCTAATAACCCCGATAGAATTAAATAGGGGCGACGACGATAACCAAAGATAGGTAAACTGTCAGATATGAACCCAAAAACAGGTTTAATTACCCAAGGCAAGGCAGCAATACCGGTTAATGCGCTCATTTGGGCGGGATTTAGTCCTAAATCCTCTTTGAGGAAGAAACTAGTTGCTAAACGGGCTAAACCCAAAATCCCTTGGACAAAATAAACGGTTAAAATTCCCCAGAGTTCAGGGGTAGATTTATTGCCTAACAAAAGTGTATCAACAAAAGTGTCTTTAATCTGACTGAGTCGGGGAAAGGCAACGGTCATAAAAATAAATAAAGTTTTATTAACTATAAATAGATGATAAACTACAATGCCATTTGTGTCTCTACGACTTAGCAAGTAATTTAAAACTATAGAAGTTAAAGATGAGGTAATCTGAAAAAAATAAAAATAGTGATTATTTATATCTCTATTTTATAAACATAAAATTGATTGCCAGTTTTCTACTTATTAAGACCATTTAAATCTTTTTTCTCTTTGTTTTAACTAGGTTAAGTAACAAAAATTTAATGAATATATTTATGTTAAGTTCAATCTTGATAAGTTTTCTTAAATGTGTTAGGAAACAAACCCATAGATCGTCTTTTAAAAAAATTAGAAGAGTAAACATTATTAAATTTTACTCACGACTCACAAATCTCATCTAGAATAAGAATAGAAATAAAAATATTTTCTTGAATACAAGATGATGGAAAGTTTAATAACTAGCAGATTGGGTAAAATTTTCAAAAAATAATTTCTATATGAGTTATTCAAAGAACAGAAAGGTTGTAAAATTATCTAAGAAGTGGAAGAAAAAAACTTGACATTAAAAGGGTGTTCAATTTTTTAAAGAGCTCTTTAAAAGATGAAAGATGAAAGAATTTATAATAATCAGCAATTATCTAAATTTTAAAAATAAAGATTGGGGAGTCAGATGTTCTCTAGGGAAAAACGGTAAGATTTTTTTAAACTTGCTAGAAATGATAATGAATCAAGGTGAGGATAAGAATTGATATATTTTCTGAAATCAAAGAACTTGAAAGAACAAAATACTTTTAGATAAATAAGTAAATAAGTCTAAAAAAGATGATAATTAATAATAATTAGGTATGTACGAGTAATTAGGTTAATACCAAACTGAAACAATGAGAATAAAAATGGTTATATCTATGTTTTCTATCGATTTATCGTTTACAACTAAATATTATAGAAGATAAATAGCATTAAATAAAAACTCATAAAATCGTCATAATTATATTTAAAAATGAATATAATTAAACAAGGTTTTTACAAAAAAATACATTTAAAAATCAATAAAAGTAATATTAATTTTACTTAAACTACCTAAATATAGGAATACAAGATAATTTAATTATCAAATATTTATTTATAGCTATTTATATAATAAAATCTAATAACAAGAAAAATATATGATTTTTAGTTATATTTTATTCTGTAGGATAGGTTGGATTAAGGGAATAGACTAAACAAAAATTTAAGAAGATTGAAACTCTAATTTAGAAAAGCAACAAAAGATTACAGAAAAAAATACTTAGTATAACAACTTACTAGCTGCAGGTTTACAGCTAGTCATTCTATAAATCATTATGAGGCGTCGTCTAATTAATCTAACGTCAAAGTTTATTTTTTCATATAAAGTCCCTTAATTATCGTTAATATTACATTTCCTACCTTAGCTAGAACTTAGGGTTCAATTTCCATTGAAAGTAGCAAGACTTGAGCAAGTGAGTGTGGCTATAAAAGTTTAAATTAAATTCTGTACTGTCGCGTAATAAAATCTCACTTTTGAACTTTTTTACAACCATTAATGTGTCTTTCTAAGACGTTTAAAACAATAATCAAATAGTTGAGCTACCTTACTAGTGATTCAAACGGTCAATTGGAATTGATGATGTTTTTACTCATTTTTAAGCAGCAATCTCTTTAGAGCGGACGATTGCTAACCAAAAGGGACACATCAGAGGTTATTATTCCCCAATAATTATTATTGACAGCTATGGCTGACCATACCCAGTTAATACAACTATTTTTTAATCCAATCAGCAAAGTTTTAAGTTCCTTAGCGGAGATACCACAGATGTTCATAATTCTAGCCAAAAACTAAAGTACTATTAGGTTTTCTTGACAAGAGATATTTAAATTACCATTAATTTCAGTATTAGGGAAGGAAATGGGACTGGCAGTTTGTAAAAAATTCCGAAATGTTATCGTAAATAAATTATTGCATCTATGCAATAATTTATTTACGATAACAAGAAAAGTTTACTTAAGCTCTCCATCCTAAATTGATTATCTTAGACATTGATTCTCCACAAGAAAATAGTTGAGAAGTCCTAGTAGAAATCAAAATCAATATCTAAAACGCATTCCAATGGTAGTCTTAGGTGTGTATGGTAATGAGGTAGACACTTTTTACCGTTACAAACTTTGTGTAAACTGTTATGTGACGAAATCTATAAATCGTAAAGATCTTTTTAAACTGGTTACAGTGATTGAATTTTTTTGTCAGAGTATAGATAGCAAATTTGCCATTTCGATAAAAATTTAAGGTTTTTTTACTAAAAGTGGGGGATTTTGTGAAAAAATCTTGAATTTGCCATAGTCTATTAAAGTTTCCCCTACTATAGTAGGTATCCAAAATTTTTTAAAAAAATAGAAAATTACCATTGAAGCTTAAAAATCTACCGGCAACGCGGCCTTTCTGAGTAAAAATCAGAGTTAGGTTCTTCTTTTAGTAAGAAAATCAGCTCTGTCATCTACTCATATTGTATTATAAAAATAATTAGTAGCTTTTCAATATTTTTTAGCTTAAACTATGAGTTTTTTATAAAAAAAAGTAACCTAATGATTGATTATATCAGAAAACTATATAGAGTTAGTTCAATTAGATTGTTAGTAATGGCAGTTCATATGATTATTTGTAAATAAAAACAATTATATTAATAGGATCATAAAATATCTAGATTAATTAGACTATATTCTTCGATTAGCTGTAACTAATAGTTGGGTATAAATAAAAATTAAAAAATACTATTAAATATATTTATTTTTTTCAAAAAATTATTCGAATTAGATATTTTTTTTAATAAATAAAAAAGAATTATAAAAGTTAAATAAGTTGGCAATATATTATGATATTAATATAAGTTAATAATGGCAGTAATAAAAACTATCGAATTATACTTAGGACTAAATAATTTAGAAATAGAGGATTTATAAATGAAGAGTTTTTCGTTAAAAATAAACATACAAAAAAGTTAATAAACTAAAAAATAAACAGAAAAATATAAATATTTTTTAAAAAAATTAAAACTAATTTTTAACTGTAAGCTAGCTAAAATATATGTTTGCATAAAAAAAATTAAAAAATAAATACAAGTTGTATATCAAAAAATGGAACTATTTTTTTGTTTATTTAAGGCTTAAAACACTGAAAATTAAAATTGTATATTATTCATCCTGGTCTAGAATATTAACATAAACTCATATTTATAGAGCAATTTAACTTTTCTAATATACCTAAAAAATAATAGTGAACTACTCAAAGAAATAGAATATTACTGCAGTTATTTTTTCTTAAAAAAGATAATATATTGATATATATGCCTGATACTGATTACTCAGTAAAAAATAATGCTAAGTTAACTTATAAAAATAATATAAATCCTGATGTCTCAACTTTAGCTTCTGTATTAGAACCTTTATCTATTGAGTAAGTAACTAAATAAATCTAGTTCTCATGATAAATAAGATTGACTTTAATATATGTTAATTTTATTTTAATTCTTTGAAGTTTTATTTATTTAAGGTACTTTTTTGGCAAAAATATTAAACATATAAATCTATAATAAGAAACTTTCCTTATTAAGGGATATAATAATTATTATGCGTTAAAAAAAAATTAGCTTGGACAGATTTCAAAATCTTAATGAAAAGGAAATTCTTCTAATAGAGCAATTAATTGCTGATAATTATTTTTGATTTTCGGGAAGCTATTAACCTTTATCGAACTTTAAAAAATATAAATTGTTTACGTATTTATCAGATATTTTAAATATTTTATGTATTAAACTCAACAAATACTATTTGACGAACTACCTAGAATTAGATAATTAACCTAGGAGAATTAAAATAATAACAAAAAATTCTAGAAATTGACAAGTCTTTATCAATAGTTCTTAGCAGTTGGACTAAGTCTCAAAATTAGATTCTCCATAAAGTTAACTGAATAGTTGTTAATACTAATCAAGTTTCTGAATAAAACTTTAAAATACTGCAAGTAAGAACTATTCATTGTTTACCTACATTAAGTCATCTTCCTAATCGGACAGTTCTATTAATTTCTATTTTAGTTAAGGCTTTGTATCACCTCATCAATAAGTCTAAATATTCTTTAGTTGAAAAGGTTAAACAATTGATCAATTCTTTTTGTAATCGGCTATTATATCTGGAACTGTAATAAAAATACCATCAATGATGACATCATTTATTTAGGAATAATAGTGGCATTAAAGTTCAGTTTTAAAGAGTTAATAAAGATCTCTGTTTATATTTTAGTTCATTATAAAAGAGTTAAATATAATCAATATGTCAAGAAAAGATTATTATTTTTTTATAAAAATACATCGGACTATGACTATTTCTATTTATCAATCGCGTCAAACATTACGATAAACTTTCAAAGTTTATAACTATACTTATTTGATAAAAGCTGAACTGCTATTCGTCAATTGTCTAAGCTTGATTTCGACCTAAAAGTATCAGCAACAATAAAGATATTTATATTCAGATTGAGGTAGAAGTTGTTGATAGTAACTATAATAAATATAGTACCTAATAGTAATCATTTTCTTATTCGAGACTGCGTAGATTTTTAACGAATAATGCAGAGAGACTGTATAAAGTCTAAGCCAAGTTTTGACGACTTTATGTGTTTAAATCATTTTGGGTAAAAAATCAATAGTTCTTCTAGACTTAGAATAATAAATGAATAGCTAATAATTTATAAAATTTTTATCCTGAATAGATTCAATACTTTTGAATTTTACTTATTATGATTGTATGATAGCTAGTTTGGACGAGCTGTATTAATGAGATAAATAAAAAACTATAAATGATAAAAATGTACGAATAAATTCCAATTTATTAGGTTTATAGTTAATCTCTTTAGACAGATTTTATTTTTAAAGTAAAAGGATTAAGCGTGTAGAAGATATAGTGCAATAACAAAGTATATCAGGAATACTACGAATACCTATACTTCCATCAGTTATAGAATATGTCTTTTAAAAAATTGTTCCCTTAGTAAAAGCAGTAAGTAATATCCGTAAAAACTGTAATTAACAAAAAAACATTGATTTTAGTCTAGTTTTCGCCGTAATTTTAATTTAGAGATTAGAATAACTTTATGTAGTACTCTTTCTTAAAGTTAGTGAAGTTAATGACCAAAATAGTAGCACTAGCTATGTACTAAGATCCCTAACCCAATTAGAGTAATACCAATTAATTTACGTTCTTTAATATCTTCTTGTAGTATGTATTTAGCTCCAAACATACTTATAAGATAAGTCAAAGCTGTTGCAGGGCGAACAAAACTAATATCCATCCAAGTTAACACAGTGATAAAACAAAAGAAAGCAATTCCTTGACAGGCAATACCACTAATAATCATAGGATTAGTAATGATTTTAATGACTAAATTAACCATAGATTGAAAAGTAAAATTCTCTATTTTACCTATTTTTTTCATTCCCAGTGCTAAGAGTAAATCTCCTGCAGAATCTGATAAAGAAATTCCTAAAACTATTAACCATGATTTAGAAATTACTGCATTTAATGGAAATAGAAATAAAGGAAAATTTTGGGGGGTTATATTTCTGTTGTGAGGAACCTGGGCAGTTTGACTACCACTCAACCCAACAAAAAATACACCAAAAGCAATCAATAAAGTACTTGACCATCGTATTATAGAAATTTTCTCGTCCAGAAGTAACCAAGCAAATACACCATTCAAAACATAACTTGATGCGTGAATAGGTAATACATAACTCAGATCTAGATTAGAAATTGCCGTCAAATACAGACACAATGAAATAATGAGAACAGTAATGCCTAAAATAATCCAAATATTAGTTAAAATGTAACTAATTAAATGAGGTATAATTAAGGGGTTGGAAAACTCAAAAATACCAAAATTCTTCATTCCAAAACTGAGTAATATATCTCCAGAAACCTGAGTAAATGCTAGACAAGTAAGTAAAATAAAAACTTTCACAGTTATCAATGAGTTTGGTAATTAGTTGTTAATTGATCTGTTAAACGAGATCATCAGTAATGATAATGATGGGTGATCGTGTAAATAAGTGCCAATAAATTTAAAATTCTTCTATTAAAATTCTTTTAATTTAATTGGAATCTAAATATCACCGCGTTTAACTGCATCGGGTATGTAAGAACAGTCATAGAAAAAACGACGAAGTGCCAACAACTTGACATTACTGGTGTTGTCGTAACTAGTCGGTTAAGCGTTTCAGATTTTCCTAATAACTCTGGTAACTAGAATCTCCTTGTGTCCCATATTTTGGGCAATTTTTGAGGTACTAATATTTACTGTGCGGTACAGAAAAGACACCTAGTGCAACTCCAGTGTTACTCGAGGTATCCCCTAGCGTCCAAGATACTGTTAGGATAACAGGCTCCTACTGAAGCGGTCATAAAAACCTCATCAGTAGGTTAGTACTGATAAAGATAGTCAAATTCACGATTGGCTGCTTCAGATAATGTTCCTTAGTAGCGGCAAGTAGCGTAGCGATAACCTAAAAGTTAGGATTTATCATCAATTTGGTTTAGTCGCTAGTTTATCCATTTCTAGTTGTACCTTATTGTGATCGTGGCGCAGAGAAGTTTGTACAGAAATCGGCAATTGTTCTACCTTAACCATTGCTTGTTCAAAATAGGTGAAAGCCTCTTGAAGATTTTCTGAATTTTGATTTTTGATACCTATATTAAGAAGGATTTGACCTTTAAGATACTGAACTTCAGGATTTCCAGTATTACTTTCTAATGCTCGATCAATAGATTCTAGAGCCTTATCATAGTCTTTTAAATCTCGATAGGCAGCAGATAGGGCTCGACTGACCATATAGTCAGGGGCTGCATATCGTTCAAAACGAGCGATCGCATCTTCGGGACTAGAAAAAGGTAAATTAACAGCTAGAATCAAGTCAAGATAGCCTTTAAGTAAATTTAATTCAGGATCATTCGGGGCTTGTTTTTCTGCCTCATCAAGATAACTAAATATCTGGGGGAGTTTATTGACTGCTCCAATAGCCCCTTTTGTTTTAAACGTATGAGCTCCTTCGAGGAAATGTCCCACAGCTAAATAAAGATTTCCTCGTAAGGGATCTTCCTCGATTAGTTGTTTAGCAGCTTTTAACGTCTGTTGGGCATAGGTATTCATGGACCCTAAGTCTCCATCAGAATAAGCTAACGATGCCCGCATAGCATGAGCTAAAGGTTCATTGGCTTCTGTCTCAACGGCTTCTTTGAGATAGATTTGAGCTTTAGAATAATTTCCTTCATGAAAGACAGCGATAAAAGCTGCTTCTGTTTGACCCCCGATGTTACGAGGATTATCCTTGCGGAAGGGGTCGCCAGCTAAAGAAGGACTTCCCCAAATACTCAAGACAACCGTACAGGCCACTGATATAGACAGAGACATCTGTTGAACTCTAATGAATCGCGCTATCATAGCCTCACTCCTAACAACACAAAATTATAGTTTTAGTGTATAGACACTGAGTATTAATATTGATGCTAGCAAAAATCTGTCAAAATAAAAGAATAATTTCCAATTGTCTTTAGTATAAGTTTATACTTTGCTGTTTGAATGCTTTATCTTAAAAATGTGGTTTATCATCCCCCAGCAACCATGACCCCTATCCTGAAAGAGGCTAACTTAGAACTTGCCCCCCAAGAATTAGGTTTGATTATTGGTCCAAGTGGTTCAGGAAAAACAACATTATTAGAAATAATAGCTGGGTTGGCTGAAAAAACTAAGGGGAAAATTTTCTGGAGAGATCAAGAACTGACATCTCTAGAATTACAACAATTAGGAGGGTTGGTCTTTCAGTTTCCCCAACGGCATTTTTGTGGTAGCACCATCCTAGAAGAATTACGTTTAGGACATCCAGAAATTCTTTCTTATCGCATCAAAACTGCCTTGCAAGAAGTAGGATTAGAACATATCCCCTTAAATCAGTCTCCTCATGCCCTCAGTGGCGGACAACAACGTAGGCTAGCCTTAGCCGTACAGCTAATTCGTCAACCCAATTTACTGCTCTTAGATGAACCCACAGCTGGGTTGGATTGGTCTAT
Organism: cyanobacterium endosymbiont of Rhopalodia gibberula; assembly: GCF_003574135.1. GTDB lineage: Bacteria > Cyanobacteriota > Cyanobacteriia > Cyanobacteriales > Microcystaceae > Rippkaea. Next base: position 1,788,122 of record NZ_AP018341.1, read on the forward strand.
GCGCCATCAGTTGGCTAAGTTGTTAGCTAAACTGAAAGGACATTGGACTTTGTTAGTTGTAAGTCATGATCCAGGAGAGTTATTTACAATCGCTGATCGTTGTTGGAAGATTCACCAAGGACACCTAGTATCATTGGATACTGCTATGTTTAAGTCCCAAAAAAGTCAATGAAACATTCCGATACTATCCTAAATCAACAAGTTCAACGTTTATACCAACTTAATCTTTGTCGTCGCTGGTCATTTATTATTTTATGTTGGTTTACCCTGGGTTTTTTTTCTCTTTGGAAATTATGGGGAGAATTTGAATTATGGCATGAACATTTTACTTGGATTGCACTACGTTATGGATTGGCCTTTAATTTATTTCCTGTGTTTGGTTTATTTTTTTGTACTGCAATCACTGGAGTTGTTTTGACTTGGCATAGTAGCCATATTATTCGTGGTCTTTCTCCCAGGGAGAAAGTTCGTCTTAAAAATCAGCTCAAAAAAATCCGGCAACTCAAACCGAGTCATCCTTTACGAAAATGGGTTTGTGATGGCGTTAAATAACTTTAATCATGCTAATTTTTTTCATAAAAACCTCAAAACCTCCGAGGAAGTTAAGAAGAAGTACCAAAAGTATAGGAAAATAAACACTAAAAGTTATCAGTGAAAATTATCTTTGATTTATTACTATATACTGTTTAAGTCAGAGAATAGTCCTGATTTAAACTCATTCAATAAAATATAAAAATCCAGCTAAAACTAGGAACTTCTGTATTTCACAAATCTCGCAGTAGATAGTTATAAATAAACGTTAATACTGAAAACAGTTTTGTATTTCTGTATTTAAACAATCAAAATGTAATTTACATTAATTTAAATAAATTATTTAAATTAAAACCAAATCCAGTTGTTGAAACCCATCTATAATAATGGAAAGCGCCCTCACTGTAACAATAATTTTTATTTATAGTAAATTTATTGTCAATAATAGCTAATGTCTCGTTGAATAAAGAAAGACAATTGTACTGAGAATGTTGAGAATACAAGAGGTTTAAATTACTTAGAAAAGATTATAGACTCTTGTAAGATTTTAAGACTAAAATCTAAAAAACAAGAGCCTTTCAAACAAGAAATATTTATTAGAAATAAACCTTAACACCTAAAAAAGACTGAACAAAAGATATATAGAAACTTAAATAGATATATGGTGTTTTTATGAATCTAGAGTAAAATTGAAGTCAATAACATAAAAAGTTTGAATTCAAATTTTGGAAAGACCAACTGCTTTAGTAAGATAAAACTATAAATAATTATTATGTCTATGGACTTGTCAAATCACTAACGGAATAGCCTGTATGAAATTAAATTCCAAAGGTGAACATACAATGGCTGAACTGAATTTATAAACATTTAGCTAAAGATGTAAAACTGTCTAAAAAAAAGTCTTGTTAATACAACATAATCCAGGATAGCATGATAGAAAAAAATTACTGAATAAATTACTAGAGAAAATTTGCAAACTTACTCTCCAGAATTATAGTCAGAAAAAATTATGTACTTTAGTAAATAAGCCTTGAGTCTATAAGTATTTTGACATAATTGATGGAATATAAAATATTACTAAATACTTCTGATATACTCAGTCAAATCAAAAAAAAAATAAAATATTTAACTCGTCATCATCGATTAGTTTGTCTGTAATTTACTGGGATAGCATGACAATCGTATTTAGTGGAATCTAATATAAGTTATAAAAGTAAAATTATAACTTATATTTACTTCTTTGTAGTTATTTTATTTGAATTAATAGTTCAGAAAAAATTATTCAGAATAGTGTAAAAATTTAGCTAAATTAAAAAGACTTGAACTCTCAATATCTGCATAAATGATATTAACTACTCATGCTAGATATAAGGATGAATCATATTATATGTATTTTTATAATTTTATTATAGTTTTATACAGACAGGGATTTTTCTATAATTATGTATCAAAATTCAAATAGTTTTATCTAACTTTGTTTATTCTATTTAATTGATTTTTTATCTATTTTAACAAAAAAAAATAAAACAGTAGTTAAATTAGTCTAACTAAAATTTTTATTTTTATAAATAAATTTAGATTTCTAAGATAACTTATATATGAGTTATCTTAGAATGTTAATCTACAGATTTTAAAAAATTAATAAGTCTATTTTTAGCCAAAAAGCCCATCATACACCTTAATTATTCTTTTGATTAAGGTACATAATGAATATTATATCTCTTAACTTTGTCGTTAAAAACTATTACCATTTAAGTAAAACAACCTTTTTTTAAAGTTGAGATAATATTAGAATTGATAAGATCACTGTTAATATTATTATTTCTTTCCCACCCTAATCTTTTCACTTTTCTCTCTGTCTTTTATCAGTTCCTGGTATTTTTAATGCAAACCATAGTGCCCCCGCAGCCATGAGTCTTTCTTCCACCGGTCACTTGTACCAATTCTATCTCCAATTAATAGATAAAATATAAACCTTGTTGCGCTACGTATGGCAAACCAATCACCCTCTAACTATTTCTATGAGTGGGACGAGAAGCGTAAGGACATAAACAACCTTAGTCAAGGTAGTTGAGCCTGAGGATAGGGTTTTAGTAGGAGTCATAGAATATTTAGTCATTGCTTAGTAGATATGGCCAGTCGCCATGGGGGAGAGGTTCATAAATCTATGGTCTTGCAATTCTAGCTTTAGTAAATACAGAAACCTCGACTATTGGTTCAATGGGTTACAACTCCTGCGCTGAAAATGCTTTATCGCTTTTAGAAGCCTTGAAACAAGTATCAGGGTAACTTTTGAGGAAGGTCACTAATTGTACGAGATAGAGTAATCGCCTCAATCTAACCTAACTGTATGAATTGATAAACGTTTTGGTAAATACTGAATCATCAAGCAAGTAGGTTAGTATAGTTTACGATTAAAGATTTGTGGACAATTGTCATAAAAGTTACAACACTATGTTTCCCAAGACAACTTTACCCTGGATAATAAGTGTATTAGTGAGTGGCCCAATTTCTCCAGCCATCGCAAGTCCCTTGTCTCCCCAATTTATTGTCCAGCGATCATCCCAAAGTAATCAGCTAAAAGAACTCCTCCGTTTAGGTCGAGAATATGTGGATGCCAAAGATTATAACAATGCTATTGTGGTGTATGAAAAAGCTGCAATTCTCGATGGAAAAAATCCCAGAATTTTTTCAGGAATTGGCTTTCTATACGCAAAGAAAGGAAATTATAGACAAGCAGTTAAAGCTTATCAACAAGCTGTCACTCTTGATTCCAATAATGCAGAATTCTACTACGCCCTAGGATTTAGCCTAGCTAATATTAATGATAATGCCAACGCCGCCTCGGCTTATTATTATGCGATTCAACTCGCTCCTAAAGTAACCAAAAATTATATTGGTTTAGGAGTTGTGTTGTTGCGTCAAAATGACTATGAAGGGGCAGCACAGGCTTATAAACGAGTTATTGCTCTTAATCCCAATAATCCAGAAGCTTTCAACATTATGGGATCTTCTTTGATTCAACAAAAGCAAATTGATGAAGCGATTAAGTATCTTGATAATGCCGTGAAAAGATTTCCTAATAATAGTGATTTAAGGTTGTTATTTGCAACGGCTTTATTGGAAAAAGGAAAGGTTGAACAGGCATTTAAAGAGTTGAAACTTGCTGAAAAACTTGCTCCAGGAATAGTCAAAATTCAGTTAAAAATTGGTAGACTTTTAGAACAACAAGATAAGCTCGACTACGCTCTCAAAACCTATAAACGTATTACATACTTATATCCTAGTTTAACAGAAGCTCGTGCTGGAGTAGGAAGAATTCAGTTGGCAACAGAAGATTATTTAGGGGCTGTTATTACCTATCGAGAATTAATTGGTATGTTACCAGAAGCTCCTGAACCGTATTATTATCTTGGTTTAGCTTATAAAGAACGCAAAAGGAAAAGAGAAGCAAGAGAAGCCTTGAAACAAGCCCGCCAATTGTATGAAAAGCAAGATAATACTAAAGGGGTTGAGCAAGTTGATAAATTGCTAGAGGAACTGTAAACTAGCTTTAACCTAAAGCTAAGGAGTTAAAATTATGGCAAGAACCCCTTCAACGATGTTACCCCTCGGCACAAAAGCCCCTAATTTTCAATTACCTGACGTAGTATCAGGGAAACCTATTTCTTTAAATACTTTTGCTGAGAAAAAAGCCCTCCTAATCATGGTTATTTGTCAGCATTGTCCCTTTGTTAAGCACGTTCAAAATGAACTAGTTAAAATAGGCAAAGATTATGTTAAACAAGGGTTAGGAATTGTCGCTATTAGTGCAAATGATGTCTCTAATTATCCTGATGATTCTCCTGAAAATCTTAAAGCGATGGCTCAACAATTAAGGTTTAATTTTCCTTTTTGTTATGATGAAAGTCAAGAAACAACTAAAGCTTATACCGCAGCTTGTACACCTGATTTTTTCCTTTTTGATAGTGACTTTAAGTTAACTTATCGGGGACAATTAGACGATAGTCGTCCAGGGAATGATATCCCCGTCACGGGTAAAGATTTAAGAGCGGCAATAGAAGCTGTTTTAGAGAAAAAACCTGTTAACAGTGACCAAAAACCAAGTCTGGGTTGTAGCATCAAATGGAAACCTGGGAATGAACCCTCCTACTATAGTTAATTTCTTCAACAATATGGGAGTCAATTTATTGTGGATGATTTTATTACACTAGATACAACGGACTTGATCTGGTCATCTGGCATTATTATTATGGCTATGGTCTTGTCAAATTGGCAAAAACTAGAATTAGAAGGACAATTTATCTTAGCCGCGGGGAGAGCACTTCTACAGTTATTAGTAGTGAGCTCGGTTTTATTAGTCATATTTGAGTTGGATAATCCTGTCGCCGTTCTAGGAATTTTAGGGATTATGTTAACCATTGCTGCCAGGGCAGCTAATAATCGTATTACTCATCAAAAACAAAGGTTATTCCCCGTTGTTTTAGGAGCATTGCTAGTGAGTAGCTTATTAACTTTAAGTTATGCTCTAATTGTTATTATTCGACCCGATATTTGGTATTCCCCCCAGTATTTAATTCCTTTAACCGGTATGATTTTGGGGAATGCCATGAACAGTGCTTCTTTGACTGGGGAGAGATTAGGAAGTATGATTGCTCAAAATCGCTTAGAAGTGGAAACTCATCTGTGTTTGGGAGCAACACCAAAACAGGCTATAGCTTCTTATCGTAAAGAAGCTATTCGTATCGGATTGATTCCAACTTTAAATCAAATGATGGTAGTAGGAATCGTCAGTTTACCTGGAATGTTTACAGGACAAGTTTTGGCTGGAATTGATCCCTTAAATGCTGCTTCCTATCAAATTTTGATTCTATTTATGATTGTTTTTAGTAATTTATTGACGGCTATTTTAGTTACAGAAGGAGTTTATCGTAAATTCTTTAATTCCCAAGCTCAGTTGCTTCTTTGAACCCTGTTAAATTTTCCCCGAAACCAAAAGAGTTTATTCCAAAACTAAAATGTGAATGCCATACTTATTAAAATCATGGAGAATACATTAATAATAACTATTATTACCACAATATCATTAATAATATGGTTATACTTGTTGCTCTTTAGAGGAAAATTCTGGTTATCTGATCAAAGAATAGATCCAAAAGAAATATCGTTAACTACTTATCCGTCTGTTTGTGCAGTTATTCCTGCTAGAAATGAAGCGGATGTTTTACCCGTTAGTTTAAGATCATTACTCAATCAAGATTATTTAGGTGATTTCAAAGTCATTTTAGTTGATGATCAAAGTGATGATGGAACTGCAGAAATCGCCTATAAATTAGCCACAACTTTTCGTAAAACTGATCAACTAACTGTTATTTCTGGACAGCCATTATCCTCGGGGTGGTCAGGAAAGTTATGGGCAATGGAACAAGGAATTAAATACATCAAAGAGCAAAATCTACACCCAGATTATATTCTCTTCACCGATGCTGATATTGAACATCATCAGACCAATCTACGGGAGTTAGTAGGTAAATCTCAACAAGAAAATTTAGCCCTGACCTCCCTAATGGTTCAGTTGCGTTGTCAAAGTATTTGGGAACAGTTTTTGATCCCTGCTTTTATTTTCTTCTTTGAAAAACTGTACCCTTTTTTGTGGGTAAATGATCCTCATCATAAAATGGCAGCCGCTGCAGGAGGTTGTATTTTAATTCGCCAAGACATTTTAGAACAAGTAGGGGGCCTTGAAATTGTTCGTCAGGCTTTGATCGATGATTGTTCTCTAGCAGCAGCCGTCAAATCAAAGCTACAAGACATTTCAGACAATCCCCCTCAAGGAATTTGGTTAGGATTAAGTGAAAAGACTTGTAGTTTACGACCTTATGATTCCCTACAAACTATTTGGGATATGGTAGCTAGAACTGCTTATACTCAATTAAATCATTCTCTACTTTTCCTCATAGGGACTGTTGTGGGACTAACCTTAATTTATATTGTTCCTCCAGTTAGTTTAATTTGGGGTTTAACCGTTGGCAATAGGTTGATTACTGGCTTAGGAGGAATTACCTGGCTATTAATGAGTATTTCTTATTTACCAACTTTGCGGTTATATAAAACCTCGTTATTATGGTCAATTAGTTTACCTGCAATTTCCTTTTTCTATTTGTTAATGACCATAGACTCCGCATTGCGTCATTTGCGAGGAAAAGGAGGCCGTTGGAAAGGAAGAGTTTATTCAGTTGATCACTCATCTTAAAACTTGAGTTTAAATATATAGAGATAACTATGTTTTAACCATACTTTAGAGTCTTTAAAGTTAACTAAAGAATAATTTATTTCTAATGTTAAATCTCAAAGTTATTTTTCTATCGTGTCTACATCGAGGCTTTCTACTAAACTTTTGCTTTAAGTTTTTATGACATCGATATTTTTAACAGTCTTATGATTAAGACTATAGACCATCACCATTCTGAAGGTAAAAAAATTAATGCTTATCTGACTGAACTGATTCAACTTAATTTATTAGCTTTTGAAGAAAAGATAGTACTTATGATCAAGAAAATTTCTCAGCAAAAGATGTTTTCTATCAGTTCAGGTAAAGTTATTTGAAGAACGCTAAGATATACGAAATTAAGTTGTTGATGAGAGTCTTGAGTCGATGATCAAAGCTTGAGCCCGTTTAAATTGATGGTGTAGTAATGAGTTGAAATTACCTAATTAAGAATAACTCTCATAGTCTAAAACTACTTAAAATTATTCAAATTGGCTTTGAAACTTTTAGATTTTACGGACAGCTTATTATCTCTTTAGGAAAGAATAACCTTTGTGATAAAACTGATGTCTAATTAAGACTAGAAAAGGGAATTGCTAGAATCTATATGATGCGATTATATAAACGGGGTCATAAATTCTCTAAAATTACTCATAATAGTCAATGTACCCAATATTTAGAGTCTCTTGAAGGAAAATAATGGTTATTAGCAATTGTCCCTTCCTCTAAAAAAGATTATCTTGATATTTTTCAATAAAAGGCTTTTATAATTCTGGGTAATTGTTTTGTTGATTGAGTAATAAGAACATGGCACGCTGGACTCTGTTTTAATTACAAATTTGTCGATTTTTATATCTTAAAATTAAGTGATACGAATATTATTGATCACTTTACCTATAGTTTTCTAAACCAAGATAATTTAATCTTTCAAATGGTTGATGATTAAATCGTTAATAGTTAACATTTCTAGTTATACCGAACTTATGATGTGAAATTAACCAGTTAAATGCCAAGTTAAGAATTTAGGAGTTAAAAATTGACGAAGTTTCTAAATTCATAAGCTTTCCTTTCAATCAACTTCAATGTGTTATTAACGCCTCCTACTGTTCCTCAAGTAGTTGCTTAGGAAAAATAATCCGCAATTTTCCTAATCTAAGCCTAGTTGTTCCACAGCTTTTTAATATAAATTAAACTATTTTAATAGTCTTGGCATCTAAATATTATTTTTTCTTATAATTTTTCTAAAGTACTCCTTTAATTTGTTTTTTTAAGAATAACAATTGTGTTTTATATACCTAGTTAATTTGGCTTTTTTCTTCTTTAATCTCTATGTTTTTAGCAAAAAATACACTCTTTTAATTTAACCTTAATATAATTTTTATTTTGGATTAGTATTTTTAAGCTGTTTAGCTTTTAGTCTAAAAGTTTTTCTTTGACTATCTAAATTAAGCACCAACTTATTTTTTTATATGAAAACTATGTTACTACATCTCAGCTTTTGGCATTAGTTTATTCACAACATTCTTATAGAATTTACTAAGGTCTATACTAACTTATTCAATTTAAGTCAAAACATTCCTTTCAAACTTTTAGCTATTTTAATATTTCTTTAGATGTTTTTATTGATAAAATCCCTAAGTTTGCTTCTTTATCTAAATCTACTAACACTATACAATAACTTCCTTTATTTTTACCTTAAACTTTTCAGCATATGTTCTTTTTTTTACTCTTATTTAAGTTTATTATTAAATTAATTAGATCTCATTTAATAAGGATTAGTTCTGAAATAAATAGCTCTCCTTCTTTATTACTTTCGGGTCTATTTTTTCGATGAATTAAATTGTTCCTATTCTATTTAAAATATGATAGTGAGTAATGGTAAATTATTTTAAATATAAAGTTTTATTCATTAAAATAAGTTGAGTATTTTACTCTATAGATATCAATAAAATAAAAATATTGAGCTCAATATAATTTAATTCGAATACAAAACCAGCTGTATTATCAGCCATAGAACAATTGTAGCTAACAGTATACCTTCTGACAAGCTTTTGATTTACACTCACAATTTGTTCTTATGTTTTAGATTTTTACATGACAAGTTTATCAGAACTACATCGTCTTCTGTCTTGTAACTTCCGGTAAACTTCTTTAATATCAACTTGATGATAAGATAAAGCTACCAAAGTATGATAGAACAAATCAGCCACTTCAGAGGCAATGGCCTCTGGATCGTCATCTTTACAAGCCATTATTACTTCGGCTGATTCTTCTCCTATTTTTTTGAGAATTTTGTTGTCTTTTCCCTCTAACAAACTGCAGGTATACGATTCCTTAACAGGATGATCTCTACGGTTACAGATTACCTCAAACACCCCCGACAAGGTATCAGCTGGGGGGGCTACCTTTCGACTATTTACTTGGTGAAAACAACTTCTTTCCCCCGTGTGACAAGCAATATCTCCAAGCTGTTCCACCGTGATTAATAAAGCATCACTATCGCAGTCATAGCGAACTTCTTTAACTTTTTGAATATGTCCAGAGGTCATCCCTTTATGCCATAATTCCTGTCGAGAGCGACTCCAATACCATGTTTCTCCTGTTACTAAGGTTCTTTGTAAAGACTCTCGGTTCATCCAAGCCATCATTAAAACTGTTCCGTCTAAATAATCCTGGGTAATCACAGGGACTAATCCTTGTTCATTGTATCGAATGTTATTTACTGGAATGGTATTAGTTGAAGAAAACATCTTGTGTTAATTAATAACTGTATTCTTTTCAGGTGTGGACAATAGTTGAACTTTAAAGGCTGAAACCAATCGTTTTTGTAATTAATAGTTATTGTAAATATTTTACTTGGTCTTAAGACAAAAAATTTTGTATTTTATTAACTTTTAAGATTGTCTGCTCTATCTTAATTCCTCTAAGGGAGATAATTAAGTTGGATTCTGGTAATTACCATGATGAATTTGGGCAGTAATAACAGAATTAAGTATGGAATAGAGGAGTTAAAGTCCCATTTATTAAGTTAATACAATGACAATAATTTTAACCAGTTATAAAATCTAAGATTGCCATAAATTATCCAAAAATATTCTAAATTACTATATTTAAATAATTAAAAGAAATTAAAATTTTTATTTCTTAATAAGAGATAATTCCTTAGTCTATAGACAGTAAGTGATTAGCTAAAAAAAGAGAAAAACTATCCTTAATATATCCTATATCTTTTTAAAAGTCAAATTATGTAGTTTTGAAAAGCTTAATTTATAAGATTTTCAATCTTTTTTTATTAGTTTTACAATAAATAATTTAGAAAATACATAAAAAAATAAATTCAATTAAATGCTAATTTTTAATAAAAGATATAAGAAGATAATAGCTATTTTGAATAATTTATATTTTTTTAGGCAAGTAAAGTTTGTTAGATAACACAATACATAGTATAAATACTAGTCATAATACTTTTTTTGTGTAAGCAAGTACTCAGTTCTTGCAAAAGATTATTATTATTTCGTTCTAGCAATTTTTATAAAAAATTAGGTTTTTTTATCTCGATTAAAGAGACTTTTTATCAGCTACAAGAGAAGAGTTCTATACTTTTTATTATTTCCTAATGTCTAGGGAAACGATTAACAAAACTATGATTGACTTGAAAACGTTTTACCAATTGTTGAGTTGCTTGATTGATTCTATTGTTAGTTTCTATGATTTTAGTATAAATATCTATGTAGCACTGCTTTATTTTTTTGATAATTAGTATTTTTTTATTCCTTTACTTTGACCTATTCAAATAAAATCCGTTATTAATCAGAAAAAATAGTGTAAGTAGTAACTTGAATTTATTGTGGTTTAACCACGAAGAAAATTAATCATCAATAGTTAATGAACTATTAGAGATTTGCATCGGGCAGAGAAAGCAGTCTATTTCAAGATAGATCGTTATCAAATAATATTTAATCAATACGGAAATAAATTTACAGAAAAGTTAAGTTTAAAAAAATAACATAAGTTCTATAGAACTTAAGATAATAAACCGATAGTTTAGGAATTGAGGACAGGAAACAGTTAAGAGTAAAAATTTAAACGAATGTCAGATATTCATGATTTTAAAGTACTGAAAATTTGGCAAAGAGAGTAGATATCACTTAAAAATTAACTATATGATATGGTTCAACAATTTGGAACGAGTATTGCTCTAATTCAAGCTAGAATAGCAGAGGGATACGATATAGGAAAAAACACATCGGATATCTAATCATGGCGCAAGGTTAAGTTAGTAAAAAACGAGATTGATCTAAACTTTATCTCTCTTTAGGAGAGGATTTTAGCTTTGGCAACAACTTCAACTCTTATCATCAAAAGGCAGCGAGAGTTGAAGTTAAGTTCAATCCTCCGCTACACGCCTCTCCGAGATTTTCTATTCTCTTTTCCCCGTTCCCTCATCTATTAACTTATTTTTTCTAACACCCGTCCTAGGATTTCTGTCGCTTGTTCTACTTCTGTTTCAGAGACAATTAAAGGGGGAATAAACCGTAATACTTTGGGTCCTGCTGGGGCCAATAATAATCCATCTTCTATTGCTGCTTTAACGATATCTAAGGACGTTAATTTAATCTCTTGTTTCAATTCCATTCCGTTGATTAAGCCCCATCCTCGAACCTCTGTAAATAAAGTAGGATATTTCTGAATGATCGCTCGTAAGCTAGTTCTTAACTGTTCTCCTCTAGCTTGAACGTTCTGTAAAAGATTTTCTTTCTTAATGGTTTTTAATACTGTCAAGGCTACAGCAGTGACAAAGGGGTTTCCCCCAAAAGTGCTTGCATGAGTTCCTGGACTCAAGACATCGCAGAATCTTTTACACATCATTGCTCCAATGGGAATCCCTCCGGCTAGTCCTTTCGCGCTAGTGAAGATATCTGGTTCAACCCCCAAATATTCGTAACCCCATAATTTGCCGGAACGACCTATGCCAACTTGGACTTCATCAAATACTAAGAGGATATTATTTTCATCACAAATTTTCCGCAACCGCAGAAAATACTCTAAATCTCCTGGACGAACCCCTCCCTCTCCTTGAAGAGGTTCTAACATGACAGCAACTACTCGACTGTTTCTTTTATTTAGGTCAGTGATCGTGTCTTCCACCGTTTTGATATCGTTGTAGGAGACATAAACAAACCCAGGCATTAGGGGTTCAAAATCTTTTTGATATTTGGGTTGTCCGGTAGCACTAATAGTAGCTAGGGTGCGCCCGTGAAAACTGGCTTTGGCGGTTATAATTATAGGCTGTTCGAAGGAGTCTAGTACTGTATGGGCATATTTTCTTATTAGTTTAATGGCTGCTTCATTGGCTTCTGCACCAGAATTGCAGAAAAAAACGCTATCAGCACAGGAATGATCCACAAGCCACTTAGCTAAAGCTCCCTGTTCAGGAATATAGTAAAAATTCGAGACGTGGTGAAGTTTTTGAATTTGTCGGGTAACCGTTTCGATCAAAGCAGGATGAGCGTGGCCAAGAGTACAAGCGGCAATTCCTGCGACAAAGTCTAAATATTCCCGTCCTTCAGTATCCCAGAGGCGACATCCTTGCCCCCTTTCGATAGCAATGGGTAAACGCCCATAGGTGCGCATAACATAGGTATCAAACTCATTATAATTAAAATTCTGAGCGAGGGTGTCAAGAAGAACGGAGTGGCTCACAATCTGCTCCTATGTAAAGTTAAGTCAAGCTTCATGCATCATTATAAATCAAAGTCAGAAAGACGTCCGAGATTGATTTATATTTTCCCTGAATTTGATCTTTTTTTTTTAAAACTGGAAAAATAAAAAAGAGAATTTATTTAAAAATAAAATTTATTGATTTAAGTGATAGCTAGAAGTTGAGGGATGTCTTGATGAATCACTATATATCATAAGGTGTTATGATTAACTCGATTATGTAAATTGATCTGTATTAATAAATAATTTATTTGCATTGTGTCCAAGATCTTAGCATTTAATCTACTATATCCTTAGTCTTGATTATTATTAACATCAAATGTCTAACTTGACTTCTTCTCAGTATGGTCTTGCTTTACATACAACTAGCTTTCAGCTTGGATTAAGTATTAGTAATTTTTCAGGAGAAACCCGTTTTAAAACCTGGGATGTTGATCACGAACTATCTACCTACTTACATCAACATTTAGTTGAATTTATTAGCCACAAAGTCTGGGATAAATTGGCATTTATTGCTGTTGCAAAAGGGCCAGGTAGTTTTACCAGTACTCGTATTGGTGTGGTTACAGCACGGACATTGGCACAGCAGTTGAATATTCCTCTTTTTGGGATTTCAACTTTAGAAGCTTTTGCTTGGCAAAATAAAGACAACTATTCCGTTAACTCTTTAATTCCTGTTCAAATGTCAGCTTCAAGGGGACAATTGTACGTCGCTATTTATGAAGTCAAAAATCAGAATCAAAAATTTATTCTTACTTTACCTGACATGGTCATTTATCCGGATATATGGAAACAAAAAATACAGGATTTAAAAATTAATAAAAACCCTTTAGTAACCCCTAAAAAATTAGGGGTTACTGTAGCCAGTATTTTCGAATTAGCTTACTATGATTGGCAACAGGGAAAACGCCCTCATTGGTCAGATGTGATACCCTTTTATGGTATGTCAGTAGTTAATTGATATTAATTCATATGATGAGAACATTTCAAAAAAATAGTTTGGTTAAAAGTCCTTTACGCTTTCCCGGAGGGAAATCAAAGGCTATCAAACAAATTATTCAACATCTTCCTAATAATTTATCTAAATATACCGAATATCGGGAACCGTTTTCTGGTGGGGGCTCAATGTTTATTTATCTTAAACAAACTTACCCTAATCTTGATATTTGGATTAATGATTTAAACCACGAATTATACTTATTTTGGAAGATGGCTCAATCCGATCTAAAAGAACTAGTGATTGCTTTGCGTGAAATTAAATTCAATTGTACTGATGGACGAAAACTTTTTAAAAAATTAACTTCAGTTAACGTTGAAGAATTATCAGATTTTGAAAGAGCAGTTCGTTTTTTTATTTTAAATAGAATTACTTTTTCAGGAACTGTAGAATCTGGAGGATTTTCAAATCAATCTTTTTTGACTAGATTTACGGATTCTTCTATTGATCGCCTGGAAAATTTACAACCTATTTTAAAAGATGTTAGAATTACCAATTTAGATTACAGTGAAGTCGTTAATGCAGGAGAAGATCAAGTATTTATTTTTTTAGATCCTCCTTATTTGGCTACTACTCAGTCTAAATTATATGGGAAAGATGGTGATTTACATACTTCTTTCGATCATCAAAGATTTGCTGAAAGTTTAGTCAATTGTCAACATAAATGGTTAATAACTTATGACAACTCTGAAGAAATCAAAAACAACTTCAAAAATTTTAATATTATCGATTGGGAATTTCAGTATGGTATGAACAATTATAAACAAGTACAAGCTAAAAAAGGAAAAGAAATTTTTATTAAAAATTAATAAATCCAAGATAGCTTTTATTAATTTTTTCAAATTTTTACTTTATAGTTTTTTGTAACTAGTCTAGACAAACTATTAACTAATGCAGTCTATATCAATCTTATTGAGTAAAAATTAGGAATATAATAGTCAATTTTATGTTAAAAATAGATATTATATATTCTATTTTTGATGGGTGATTTACCATCTAAGTTTAGGCTTAAATTTGTGTTATTTTAACCACTTTAGTAAAATTAATTTCTTAATTTCGTCAATAAATTACTGTCATAGCTAACTGATTTGTTTGTTATAAAGAGAGATTTCCTAAAAATGTGAGTCACTCCTGAGGTTATAGTACTTTTTTATGTAAAATCCGAAAGACAATATAATCATGAAATTGGGAGAGGATAAGTGACTCAAGTTATTTCATAGATGAAAAGAAAATTAAAAACTTAAGTTTAAAATATTAATTTTTAAATAGAAAAGAGAAATATATATATTAAAAATAACAGGTATTTTTTTTAGAAAATTATCTTTATTGATTAATAAAAGATAATCAAAATTAAATTTTATAACTAAAATTAGAAGTATAAGTGGAGCCAATCAAGTCTTATAGATAAGACTTAAGAAAATATGAATTCTAGACAAATAGCTAAAGTATTAAAGAACGAATAAACTGTTTTATTTTTTTATAAAAATTTAAAAAATAAGATTTTACTATCAGCAGTAAACTTTTATAGAAAAAGCTATATAGACAGTACCATAACATATCTTGTGTTTTAATTAAATTGTGCTAAACTTAATATCTTTACTTGATTTATACTAAAAATATAAAATTCTAAGTTTGGTTTAATAAATAAAATTATAAACTTATAAGTACTCACAATTATCTAATGTTAGATCTTAAATGAGATAGTAATAGTTTTATTTTTTTAAAAAAATATTTAATAACAACTTAATATCTATAAAGATTATTTTATTAAATGATAATAATCAAATTTCATTAAAATTATGGTGATTAACTATTAGAGAGCTGTCTTACAAAATATTTATCTATCTATCTTATTATCTATCTATCTTAGAATTTTAAAGATTAATCTTCGTTAAATGAGATGTAATTAATGTGCAAGTAAATTTATAGAAGAGTTAAATCTATTTGATAAAGAATATATACTTTAATATTTAAGAGTGGAAAATAATTAGCCTTATTAGGCATTAAAACTGTTGATATTTTATATATTTTTTATTATTGAATAATAAAAAATATATAAAAAAAAATATTTAAAGATGTAGTAAATTTTATTAAAGTCTTGAGAAAGAAGTTTTTATTGACTTTAAATAAGTTAGTTTTTTTAAAAAAACTGTAAAGTATTGTTAATCAATTAGTTAATACAATAGTTTTTTAAAAAAAAGCAGATAGATTTTATATGATTTAGAAATCAGAAGTTAATTAAATAATTAAAAGCTACCTTAGATGAGAAGTTAAAGACATTAAAAAAACTAGCAAAACAGAAAAAATATGTCGTACTTAAATAAAAGTAATTACTTTTTAGTAAGAAAAGTAAAAAATAAATCGAGTATATAAAACATTACTAATATTAGTATATATCAATTAAAAGAATAATTCAGGGTAACTTTTTGAAAAAACTTAGATCCTATATTAGGATAATTTAAATTAGCTAATTGGTGTCAAAAAGTTTGTTTTTTATATCTAACCTAAAAAAGTACAGGGTTTTAATAAAAAACTGAAGTCGATTTTTAACTCTGAAGTTGTTTGACTTGATATTTTACTGGTTAATCCTATATTTTTAGTTAAATAAAAACAAGAAATTGAACTTTACTAAAAAAACTTAGTTATGATAAGTAACAAAGTATAGAGCTGAGATGAGCACTTCGTTACAGCAATAATATCAATAGATTGTTGTAAAATTTCCTTATTTAGATAAAAAACAAAACAAAAATATCTAAAAGTAAAAAGGACTATATTGATCTGTGCTTTAACTATTGTAAATAACTGCAAATAGTAAATAATGAGTGATCAATAATTACCTATTTATTTTAACTACCGATTATATTAATAATGTTATTGGTACTGAACAAAATAGTATAGTTGATAAAATTTTGCTAAGCTAAACATCTTCTCTATGTATAGAAGGAAAATAGTATTTCTCGACTTAATTTTAAAAAATAAAAATTTCTTAAAATTAATAATAAAAATTGTTAAGTAATCCTAGTCAAATTTAGCACCGATAAATTCAAAGTACTTTATCTTTTTTATCCAGACTTTGATCGAGATTATCTCCCAAACTTAACCTTAAATATTGTTAGTATAATTAAAACTTAACAAACTATTTATTGTTGTTATCAGTATAACAACAACAATCCTCCCATTCTTCACCGTAAAAAACTTTTATTTTTTAAAATTATCCTTAATAATAAAATTTTTAACACCTAACCCATATTGAGAAAACATTAGATTTATTGAGTTTGTCACGTCTCATTGAAATCTGTCTAGCATGGGAAGACAATTAAAGCAACATCATATTAATTTTTAAAGAATATTCCTCGGCTCGTCTTGATACTCTCACTCCAACAAAAACCAGACAGCTCCAAATTGAACGAAATAACGCAGTTATTAAACAAAAAAACTCCTTAAAGCCAACTCGTTTGGTCCTAAAAGTAAGATTATTCACCTCCATAATCAACTTTTTTGACTATGGATGCAATTACTAGTAGGGAGATTGATAGTTTTGCTGAAACAGAATATAAAAGTTAAATTTAAGGATAAAACTCCTATTATTGCAGATAAACTTCTCATATCTCTGCTGATATCATCAATTTAGATGACATTATCGACGTTACCGAAGATCTTGCTGAACTGCGGGAAGCGTTGTTCAATGCTTGAAGATCAACGCATCAAGTTTTGATTGATGCTCATAATCACGGTCCCGTTATGAGCATAGAATTATTACCCATCGTAATGCTTTTCAAAAAAATTACGAACGAAGAGAATCAAAGATCTATTTTGATAAAATGCTCAAATTCGAGAAGTTTATTTTATTTCTTTCGAATTAGGAAGTTAGTGTATACTCTCGAAAAGAAATTCAAGCGCAAATATTTTGTGTTTGCAAAGTTTATTTGAGTTTTTAAACCCATATAATTCAATACTAACTGATTTTACTTTTCTCTAAAATTTTCTGTCAAACTCACCTCATGTTAAAAAATAAATATGAAATACACAAATAATTTGAGCTCAATCTTGAAAACAATTTTTGTTAAAAGTGTCTAGAATTACTCCTATTATTCCCCGTTAAAGTTAAATTTGATTCTAGAATAATATCTAAATCTTGGTTAGGATCAATAGAGATAACTTGAGTTTCACCCCCTCCAATAATACCAGTTTCTGGTAAGCCCCACCCGGCCAGGGTTCCTATCGCAGCACCTGCTAAGACTTCTAAGGCATCAATACGGCGATCACCCGTCGTTCCAGCAATAATAGCAGCAGCAGCAGAACCTGCCAAAGTTCCCCCTAAAATCTCCTCTACACTTGCCCCTTCATTAATAGTTTCTATCCGAGTCACAACCCCAGAGCGGGCATAAAGAGGATACCGTTGATTATCAATGATAATTTCTCGTGTAACAAACTGCGCTCCTCCACTAGCCGGTTGTATAAAGCCCATGACTTTACTACCTACCGGAACCAAAAAATTACCGTAGCGATCTTTAATATTCGCCGCAGTTTCTAGGATTAAATCAAGACTTTCTTCGTTGGTAACAAGAATTTTCTTAACATCTTGGTGTCGGAGGGGAATTCGAGTCCCGAGAGGAATTACTACATCATTAGAAATGGGACCAGGATTATTGTTACTTTCTCTAGGAAATAGTTGAGCTGCTACCGGTTTTAAGAAATAGATGGTAGTTACTGCCTTTATTCCAATTAATAACGAGATTGCTGTAGCTATCCCAGATTTACTATAACTTAGGTTGGACATAATGTTAAATCTCCTTACGACTCCCCTTTAATAAAAGAGTAGTTTCTTATCTATACTTCAACCCTAGCTTCCCTAACTAGGGAATGTCAGTCCCAAATAATGAACAATTCCTTTTTTGCCTAAGTGGAAAAAAGTGGAATTTCTTTTATTAAAGCCAATATGTTTTCCACTCTATTTTCAACTCAAGTAAGTCATTATAATCTTCACCAAGAGTTAAAGATTTACTCAACAAATAGTAAATCAAACTTATCGACTAATTCAAATAGAAATTTTTTTATAAATTAAAAAATTTTATTCATTTAAAATGACAACTTTAGGACTCAAGACCTGATAATTATTAAATTTTACTAAATTTCCTATGCCTAATAACTTATCTTTTTGTTGATATACTCTAACAACTCCGGCAACAGATAATGGCAGTAAATCTTGAACAATTTTTTGTCCTTGAAGCCAACGTTTTCCGTCAGTTTCTGATAAAAGTATTTGATTTAAATGTTGTAGGGCAACATTTGAGGAAATTAAGCTAAAACTTCCCTGTTCAATCTCTGTTTTTAGTTGTCCTAAAGTAATACTTTCGGATAACTTCATACCACAACTTTCAGTACGAGTTAAACTGGCCAAAGTTCCCCCCAAATTAAGCATAGTTCCCAAATCGCGGGCGATTGCTCGAATATAAGTCCCCGGACCACAAGCAATATCAACTTCTAATTCGGGAAACTCCCCAGTATACCAACCAACTAAGTTTATTTGCTTAATATAAACTTTTTTTGCCGCAATATCTACCGTTTTTCCTTGTCTTGCTAAACTGTATAACCGTTTACCATCACGTTGAATAGCACTATAAATAGGGGGAGTCTGTTGAATAGTTCCAATGAACTGATTCAGTAGAGGTTCGACTTGTTCTAAAGTTAACATAGAAGCGGATTGAGACTTAACGACTTCCCCTTGGAGGTCATCAGTGGTCGTCTGCACTCCCAGGCGAATCAGGGCA
Organism: cyanobacterium endosymbiont of Rhopalodia gibberula; assembly: GCF_003574135.1. Classification (GTDB taxonomy): domain Bacteria; phylum Cyanobacteriota; class Cyanobacteriia; order Cyanobacteriales; family Microcystaceae; genus Rippkaea. The sequence goes on from NZ_AP018341.1 coordinate 1,807,410, forward strand.
CGGTAAGTTTTATTTTCGGGAAGAAATTGTAACAAACGAGTGGCTTTCCCCACAGCAATAGGTAGAACTCCCGTTGCTAAAGGATCCAAGGTTCCACCGTGACCAACTTTTCTGAGTTTAAGAATCTTTCTAACTCTGGCTACACAGTCATGAGACGTAATTTCTGAGGGTTTATTTAAGGCGATAAATCCAAACATCCGCTCCTACAAAGGTTTAGTTTTGTTATTATAATCCTAGAAGTTACAAAATTTTTTTAAAAACCAGTGACAGCAATTTTGAAGTCTGATAACAACACAATATTAACTCATCAATGGCACGCTCTCGACATTATTTGGAAAGGTGGTGAAGAACAAGTCAAACGGGGACTCCCTCATCATCAATTGTCTCCTGCATGGCAGATTCTGTTGTTAGGGGATGGTTCTCCAACTCGGAATTTACAACTACTTACGACAGAAAACACAGAAATTGATCTTATTGACATGTCCTTGATTGATAAGAGTGGAGATGGCGCTCCGGTGCAGATCGAAAAAGTACTTGAACCTCGTCTTCGACGACAGGTTTGGCTACGAACAGCATCAGGACAAATATTAGCTTATGCTGCTTCTTGGTGGAATGCAAATCATATAGACAAATACTTACATAATCGCTCCTTACCCATTTGGGATAGCCTTTCGCGATCATATACGGAACTGTACCGTGATATTCAAGGGATTTATTATGGCAATTCCTCTGCTTTAGAAGAGGCGTTTGGAGAAAAAGGTCCTTTTTGGGGTAGACATTATTTATTTTGGCATAATCGTAAACCTTTAACTTTGATTTATGAGGTGTTTTCTCCCTATTTACGCAAGTATTTGGGACCGATCAGTTAAAACCGCTTCCAAGTTAGTAAATCTGTCTTGACCATTATTTTAATTTTTCAGTTCCCTTTTTTGCCATTGCTGGGCGCAAACAACCATAAATAACTCGAAAATAACATCTTTATAGCAATTGTAGAATCAAGAATAAACAATTTTGTTGAGAGAAGGTTTGAGAGATTGATTATAAGTTGCGCTAAATATAAATACGTAGTGCTACAAAATGAGTTAAAAATAGACTTAAGCAAGTTAGATATTGACAGTGTTGGATGGTTTCCGCTATCCACCCTTTTACTATTAAAAATAATAAATATTTGCAATGTATTAAAATTCACAAAAGCTTCACCATCATTGTGAAAGCTTTTGTTTTAAACATTCTAACGAAGCCCAACGATTATCAATGGGAGATGGATTTTGAGAACAATCAGAAATAGGTTGCTGACAATTCTTTCCACATAACTGTCTAAGAGGCATTGCCAATGATAATTGTTCATAAAGCCAGGTTTCAGAATTAAGATGTCCATCAGGAGAAAGGGACTCCGATAAATCCTCCCCAGAGAGAGAAGTTTCTTGGGGAATGTCAGGCAAACTTAAGTTTTTGTCGAGCCAGACAATTTCCGAGGTGTCGACGACAATACGATGATTGTATTGTTGCACGCAGCGATCGCAGATCAACGTAATAATTGTTTCCCCTTTTACTTTTATGTCTAGGAATGTTCCCCCATGACGAATGCTCAGGGTTCCACGAAAAGGCATCAAAGTATCCAAGCCAGGGATAAAATCATCAATGAGAATAGTCTGGGTTCTCTCGGTGCGTTGAAGTAAATGGGGAATATATAGGGATTGCATCGTATCACACCTCCTATCCGTAGCTATCATTCGCTAATCTCATTGTACCAAGCGTCATACTAAAGATGAAGTATAAAAAGTCCAAGTAACCTAAAATTTAGGTTACTGTAAGGTTCAACACACTTAAACAAAGATCACTTGAAAATCAGTCAATATACTTTTCCAATAAGATTGATTGTCTCATTCATCTAAAAAGTATGAAATAGGTACAAACATAAAAAGAACAGTTAGTTATTTTTGTGTCTTGAATAACTGGTGATTCTAGCCTCTCTAGACAATTCTGGCTTCTCTAAACTAAGTCTTATGAATCCGTAGCTAATAACTTCAACAACTGTTGCTCTGACTGTGTTCTATCACTACAAAAACTTGATCTTTATTAAAAATCAATTATCAAGAATCTTGTAAATCTTGCAAAGTAAGAATCTCAGATCTTTTCATCAAGACTTTGTCATAGCTAGTCTAGAAGAGCTATGGTTCCTAACCATTAATGATAGAACTTTTCGTACTCATAAGCTACTCATAACAAAAACTGTATGCTTCCCTAACATGGTAATTGGGATAAATTACTTACCCATGCCTAACTGTTGAGCTTTTTGGTATACTTTTCCTTCCGTTAATAAAGACGGCGCAATGACAACTTCAACCTGTTGCATATCTTTGATAGTTTTTGCTCCTAAAGTTCCCATACTGGTTTTAAGTGCACCTAATAAGTTGTGGGTTCCATCGTCTAACCGAGCAGGTCCGGTGAGAATTTCCTTAATTGTTCCAGTGGTTCCCACATCAATCCTAGTTCCCCTCGGTAATACTGGAGAGGGAGTCGCCATACCCCAATGATATCCTCGTCCAGGGGCTTCTATCGAACGAGCAATTGGGGATCCAATCATCACCGCATCGGCCCCACAGGCGACACATTTACAAATATCTCCTCCTGTCACAACACCCCCATCAGCAATTACAGGGATATAATGTCCAGTTTCTTGGTAATACTCATCGCGTGCTGCGGCACAGTCAGCTACAGCAGTTGCTTGAGGAACGCCTACCCCTAACACACCACGGGAGGTACAAGCAGCCCCAGGACCTATGCCTACTAAAACACTGGCTGCTCCGGCTTTCATCAGACTTAATGCGACTTCGTAGGTGACACAATTGCCCAGAACCACGGGCATAGGCATTTCGTGGCAAAATCGCTTTAAGTTAAGGGAACTGATGGATTCAGGGGAAAAGTGAGCAATAGAAACCACCGTCGCTTGAACAAACAATAAATCTGCTCCTGCTTCGGCTACAATTTGACCATATTGAGAAGCTCCCGCTGGAGTCAGACTTACTGCTGCAATGCCCCCGCGGTCTTTAATATCAGTGATACGCTCTTTAATCAGTTCTGGTTCGATAGGTTTAGCATATAGTTCTTGCATTAACCCCACAAATTCTGATTTCCCGACTGATGCAATGCGATCAAGAATGGGGTTAGGATCTTCATAGCGAGTTTGTATTCCTTCTAAGTTTAGAACTCCCATAGCTCCTAACTCGGATAGCAATACCGCCATTTTGACATCAACGACACCATCCATTGCACTAGCGATAATGGGTATGTTCCTTTCAATGCCGCCAACAGTCCAGTTAGTCTGTGCTAAACTCGGATCTAAAGTCCGGTTCCCAGGAGCAAGAGCGATTTCATCTATTCCGTAGGCTCGTCGGGCAACTTTACCTCGACCTATCACTATATCCACGAATTTGTATCCCGTTCCCTATAAGTATTAGTTTAGACTATCAAATTTTGAGGAGTTTAGGAGATCGGTTTTTCGGAATTGTTTAGATAATTCCCAGAAATATTCGGGCGAGGTAAAGTAGAAAATTAATGGCGTCAATGAAATTGAACAAAAATATTGAGCATTAACACTACCTGAATTTTTTTCTAATCAAGAAGTTTAACGTAAACATTATCAAAGTCAGGCAGAAAGACACAATGTAATGTTAAAATAACGAGAGATAATTGTACAATTTTTTTCTTTAGAAGCAAAAGTAACTATATTTTAGACTTAATATTAAAAATAATTTTTTAAATTCTGAAACAGCTAATTGTACGATGGAAGTCTCAATAAAATAATCTCCTGACTGTTTTTAGAAAGGTCTTGTTAATTTCTAAATAGAAATTTGGCTCTTATAGACTAAGGATAATTATTAGTAATTAACAGGTCAATAATGGTATTAGTAAGAACTATGTATCCTAGTTATTAATATAATAAGCGGATATAAAAATATCTTTAAACTTTCAAAATAACTAGTTTTAATAGGTTTCATAATGACGCCAATAGACATTTTTTTTGTTTTTTAAATCACCAAAACTCTCTGATTTCAGATTAATACTGCTCCAGCCAAGTGGATCAAACTATTATGCTTCATTTTTTTTGTTGATATCTAGAGACAAAAAATGATTATACAATTTCTTATGATAAACTTAGTTTAAAGGATTAATAGTAAATTGCGACGTATCGTATTAGAAGTTATAAACGAAACTGGACCTAATACATCCGTTACTAATTTTAGTTAATTAAATAGAAATAAAGATACAAAATCAAAAAAAACTTGATTTTTACCTATTGTTTATTGCCTTTCCAAAACCCCTTAAACCTGAATAAAGGATTAGGGTAAACACAAAATCCTACAGACAGTAGATACAATAACCTCGGTTTATTCTATCTACTCTACAAAAACGCTTATGCCACGCCGCAACGACTTAAAAAAAATCTTAATTTTAGGTGCAGGACCCATTGTTATTGGACAAGCTTGCGAATTCGACTATTCTGGTACTCAAGCTTGTAAAGCATTGCGAGAAGAAGGATATGAAATTGTATTAATCAACTCTAATCCTGCATCGATTATGACCGATCCTGAAATGGCTAATCGCACTTATATCGAACCCCTAACCCCCGATATGGTAGAAAAAGTCATTGCCAAAGAACGTCCTGATGCGTTATTGCCGACAATGGGAGGTCAAACTGCTCTTAATGTAACGGTGTCTTTAGCTAAAACTGGAGTTTTGGATAGATATCATGTGGAGTTAATCGGTGCGAAACTGCCAGCTATTGAAATGGCAGAAGATCGGGAGTTATTTAAAAAAGCGATGGCTAAAATTGGAGTTCCTGTTTGTCCTTCGGGTATTGCCAGTACCCTCAAGCAAGCACAGGTAATTGGTCAAGAAATTGGACCTTATCCTTTGATCATACGCCCCGCATTCACTCTAGGAGGAACGGGAGGAGGTATTGCTTATAACCAAGAAGAATTTGAAGAAATGGTGCAATTTGGGATTGATACATCTCCTGTTTCTCAAATTTTAATCGAAAAATCTTTGTTAGGATGGAAAGAATATGAATTGGAAGTGATGCGGGACTTAGCTGATAATGTGGTCGTTATCTGTTCAATCGAAAACTTTGACCCGATGGGAATCCACACAGGGGACTCTATAACAGTAGCACCTGCACAGACATTAACCGATAAAGAATATCAACGATTAAGAGATTATTCTCAAGCAATTATCCGCCAAATTGGCGTAGAAACAGGAGGGTCTAATATTCAATTTTCTGTCAACCCTGTCAATGGAGATGTGATCGTCATTGAAATGAATCCCCGTGTATCACGATCATCTGCATTAGCATCCAAAGCAACAGGGTTTCCCATTGCCAAAATTGCCGCTAAACTAGCAGTGGGATTCACTCTCAATGAAATAAACAACGACATAACCAAACAAACTCCCGCATCCTTTGAACCGAGCATTGACTATGTAGTGACAAAAATACCCCGTTTTACATTTGAAAAATTTCATGGTTCCCGGCCCATTCTAACTACCCAAATGAAATCTGTAGGGGAGGTAATGGCTATAGGACGAACTTTTCAAGAGTCTTTTCAAAAAGCCTTGCGAGCATTAGAAACAGGACGACATGGCTTCGGCTGTGACCGAAAAGAAACACTACCCACTCTATCTCAAGTCTGCGCTAATCTACGAACCCCCAACCCTGACCGTGTTTATAGTATACATCATGCATTGCAACTGGGAATGACCGTAGACGAAATTCACGAATTGACTGCCATTGACATCTGGTTTTTGGATAAGTTACAAGAACTTAGTGAAAGCGAAAAATTCCTCAAACAAACTCCCTTAACCGACATTACAACCCAAAAAATGCGGTTGATTAAACAACAAGGGTTTAGCGATCACCAAATTGCTTTTGCAACGAAAACTAATGAAGACGAAGTCAGAAGCTATCGCAAGAGGTTAGGCATCATTCCGGTATATAAGGTTATAGATACTTGCGCGACAGAATTTGAAGCCTTTACTCCCTATTTTTATTCCACTTATGAACCTTCAGAAACAGAAGTAACTCCTAGTGAGAAACAGAAAGTCATGATCTTAGGGGGAGGTCCTAACCGTATTGGACAAGGAATTGAATTTGACTATTGTTGCTGTCATGCATCCTTTTCCCTCAGCGATGCAGGGTTTGAAACCATTATGGTGAATTCTAACCCTGAAACCGTTTCCACCGATTACGATACAAGCGATAGATTGTATTTCGAACCCATAACTAAAGAAGATGTCTTAAACGTTATCGAAACTGAGAACCCTGTGGGGATCATTGTCCAATTTGGAGGTCAAACTCCCTTGAAATTGGCAGTTCCATTGCAAGCATACCTCGATAGTCCCGAGTGCCCTGTCCAAACCAAAATTTGGGGAACCTCTACAGACGCGATCGATACGGCAGAAGATAGGGAGCGCTTTGAAAAGATATTACATGATATTGATATTAAACAACCTCCTAACGGAATTTCTCGCAGTTATGAAGAATCATTAGTTATTTCTTCTCGTATTGGTTATCCTGTCGTTGTACGTCCTTCCTATGTGTTGGGAGGAAGAGCCATGGAAATTGTCTATTCCGATGAAGAATTAGAACACTACATGACATACGCTGTACAAGCGGAACCTAACCATCCTATTTTAATTGATAAGTTTCTTGAAAATGCTATCGAAGTTGATGTTGATGCTTTGTGTGATATGACTGGAAGTGTAGTTATTGGCGGCATCATGGAACATATTGAACAAGCGGGTGTGCACTCTGGGGACTCAGCTTGTTCTCTTCCTTTCATTACTCTTTCTGCAACAGTTATTGATACTATTAGAACTTGGACAACTAACTTAGCAAATAGATTAAAAGTGATTGGGTTAATGAACATTCAATATGCTATTCAGGGGGAAACTGTTTACATTTTAGAAGCAAATCTTCGTGCATCTCGCACCGTTCCCTATGTGTCTAAAGCAACAGGACGACCTTTGGCTAAAATTGCCTCTTTACTTATGTCAGGAAAAACTTTAGAAGAGTTAAAAATAACTAAGGAATTTGTTCCCCGTCATATTGCTGTTAAAGAAGTAGTTTTACCTTTCCAAAAATTTCCAGAAACTGACACTTTATTAGGTCCAGAAATGCGATCTACTGGGGAAGTAATGGGAATAGATGATGACTTTGGAAAAGCTTTTGCTAAAGCAGAAATTGCTGCTGGAGTTGACTTAGCTACGACCGGAACGGTCTTTATTTCCATGAGTAATCGAGATAAAGTTGCGACAATTTCAGTCGTTAAAGACCTAGTTCTTTTAGGATTTAAAATTGTCGCAACTTCAGGAACTAAAAAAATATTATCCGACAATGGAATTAAAGATGTAGAAGTTGTTTTTAAACTCAATGAAGGTCGTCCTAATGTAATAGATTGGATTAAAAATAAACAGATTCAATTTATTATTAATATTCCCAGTGGTGAAGAATCTCAAGTGGATGGTCGCTTAATTCGTCGCACTGCCTTGGATTATAAATTACCGGTTATTACAACAATAGCAGGGGCAAAAGCAACTGTTTCAGCTATTCGAGCTCTACAAACTCAACCTCTAGAAGTTAAGGCACTACAGGATTATTTTTTTTAAAATTATCAGGTGGGCAACACCCACCTAGCTTAATCTAATAAAAGGTAAGAATCTCCTGAATTGAAAGTTGTGATCTTTTATCATAAGACCAAGCGTAGCTTTAATAACATCAATAAGTTATTTGTCAACTAAATTACTTGAGATTTTGGAGATATATTTTCCATAATAGCGCATGAAAAGATAGTTTTGTATCCTCCAAATTTTGGTCAGGCTAACTGTCTAATTCTATTCTCGGGTTTATATGTAATTTTTCCGTAAAATGAGTAGTAAAGTACTCTTAATCGAAACTAACGTTAAGTCAAACTGAATTTGCCCAATCTTTTACCCAATTTAAAATTTTATGGACTTGTTTGGTGGTTATTGATTCACAATATAACCGTAATACTGGTTCAGTCCCACTAAAGCGAATCAATAACCAACTTCCATCAGCTAAGCGATGTTTATAACCATCTTTTGTAAAACAATTTAATACTTTTTGTCCAGCAATTTCAGTTAACGGTTCTTGTTGTAGTTTTTCTATGAGTTTTGCCCGAACGTTTATATTAGCCAAGGGTAAATCAAGACGATCATAAACATTATAAAAATTGGTTTTATCTTGTAAATAGGTGTAATATTGTCCTAAATCTTTTCCACTTTCTACCATAGCTTCCAAGATATATAAAGCTGACAATAAAGCATCCCGTTCAGGAATATGAGTTCCATAACCAATTCCCCCAGATTCTTCTCCCCCGATCAAGGTATTAGTAGTTAACATTCGATCCGCAATATATTTATAACCGATAGGGGTTTCATAAACTGAAAGACCATAAATTTTTGCTAGACGAGAAGTTAAATCTGAACCACTTATAGTTTTAATAATTTCCCCTGTCAAGCCCTTACGTTTTGCTAAATGATCAATCAAAATAGGAATTAAAACTTGAGAACTTAGAAAGTTTCCTTGTCCATCCACTGCAGCAATGCGATCACCATCTCCATCAAAAACTAAACCAACTTTTAATCTATTATTTGCCTGACAGGCTGGGGTTTTGATGGCATTAAATAGTTTCGATAAATAACGAGGTAAAGGTTCAGGCGCACCTCCTTCAAATAAGGTATCGCGATCACCGTTAATTTCTTCAATAGCACAGCTTAACAATCGTTTTAAGCCTGTTGCAGCAGCCCCGTGCATCACATCAGCAAACACCTTTAATTTACCCGATGAAATAGCCCCACAAATGGTTTCGATATCAACTTTTTGTTGTAACCCATAACAGTAACTTTCCCAAGGATCAAAGTAAGTCAAAGTTCCTGATTTAGAATTTAGAATAGGAGTATTAAGCAGTAAAGTCTCAATCTGCTGGGTTATTTCCTGAGAAACTGAGCCACCAAACGCTCCTTTTACCTTTAATCCTAAATATTTAGCGGGATTGTGACTTGCAGTTAAGATAATCGCACCTAGAGCATTTTGTTGCTTGGCTGCCCAACTAAAGGCGGGAGTAGGGGCATAAGATTGGGATAATAAAACATCAAATCCCGCTTCTTGTATAGCTTCAGCGGCAACTTGAGCAAATTCTTCGGCTAAAAATCGACGATCATATCCTACAATCACTTGGCGTGTTCTATCAGGGGTTCCATAATTATCAGCTAAGATTTTGGCTGCGAGCGGGGCTAACAAAGCGACTCGTTCAAAAGTAAACTCAGCAGCAATGACACCGCGCCAGCCATCGGTGCCAAATTTAATCGGATTGACAGAAAAGAGCATAGTAAAGAACCTTCAACAAATATTGACTCTTCTTCAGATTAGCCTCAAACTGTTCTCTTTGAGAACAGTTTGAGGAAGTATTATTTATTTAAATAAATAATATTTACTTTTAAAAAGTTGAGTTTTCCTAAATTAATTGTGAATAAGTTGGTAGAGAAAACATCAATTTAATAAAACTCTCAAGTCAATCAAAGTTAGCTTAGCTGACTTTGATTGTTTTTTTTACTATTTTTTTAGAAAAATAAAAGTAATTCTTGTCTTTTTTTAAAAAAATAAAGTCTAATAACTTGTTATTTTGGTTATAAAGCATTTGCTATTTTTCCTTTTATCTAACATGTTTTCTAAAAGTTATAGCACTTTTAGTGTTTTATATATTTTTATTTTTTTAAAAAAAGTCTAGGTATTCATTAATCTATATCATAAAATAAATTTACTTACTGCTATTTGGTTACTAGAAAACATTTATTTAACTTTGATAATATAATTCACAAGCCTATACTAACTTATTCTACTTCCTCTTTATTTTTTTATAATCACGCTATAGATTTTTTGATTTCTATATCTACTAAATTTACTAAGACTACCGCATAATTATTTTAATTTCTTAAAAAGAGAACCATTAAAATACTTTTTTTGTTTTGATAAACTATCAATATATAAATCAAATTTTCTATACTTAGAGTAATATTTACGATATTAATTTTTAAGATTTATAGCACTACTTTTAACACTAGTTCTTGCTGAAAATTTTATGGTATTGAGTATATTCAAATTAACAACGATTTATTTGAAATAATAGCTGGCAATTACTTAATTTAGTATAAAATATCAACATATTCTTTTATAAATTTTATTATTGATATTTTTAAATTACATTTGTTTACTTAAATAAGAATTAGCTCCTTTTAAGTTATTAATATTAATTAATTAAAAAATAATATTAAGTAATAGAGTATATAGTTTATTTATTAAATTGTCAATTTTAATTATTGTACCTCTTCTGATTTTTATTAGTGAAATAGTTTACATTTTTCTTCTAAAGAGATATCTAGTATAGAGATATACAATAAATAATTTAGTTTTGTACAAATTATTTTAAAACGGAGTGATTTTTTGTCTTGTAAATTTAAATTATTCTCAATTATTTCTCAATTATTTTAATACTATCAATCAAGGATTTTTCAATCTTGGTATGACTATACCAGTAGCTAATAAATTCAAAAATTCTTATCATAACTAGATTCTGAAGTAAGTGTAACGAGATTTAAAAACACTGCTCTTATTCTCAATATCTAAGTCAAAATATGACGAGGCTAACAATCATATAAAATACTCCTAATTAAAGATTTAAACAGTAGCCAACTAGTGGCGCAGATTTTTGCCGTTCTCCCTACCGTACAGAAAAATAATAGTGGATCCCTGAAAATATGGCTTTTATTGAATAACTTTTATTGAAATGTATATTTTTTGCTAAGTTATTAAGAACTTTAACATCTTACTACTATCTCTAAGTCCCGGAATTGGTATACATCTCCCGACTCTCACTTTGACCTAATCTTTGACGCCTTTTATAGAGTCCTCCAAACCACCACTGAATACGCCCAAGCTCTTCACCGCTATTACCCTTACGTTTCTTTACATATCTGGGTGCGCTCCTATTTCTTTCTTCAACTATCAAAAAACTAATACCTCTAAAATCAAGCAAAGGATATTCAATAGTAACCAAATGATTGCCTTTCCCATTCCCCTGGACAAAGGAAATCGAACCCGATGGGCAGAGAAGAATTGACTCCTAAATCCCCACCGTCAAATCTATTTTCTATTTATTTAAGCCCACTCACACCTACTTCTAAGAAAATAAATATAAATATTAATAGGAAGAAGTTCGCGCAAACCGAACGCGAACCATTACTATCTCCACACTTAACTGAGTTGAGCAGTATTGAATTGAATTTAGATAAAAATATCACATTATGTATCATATATCCTGTTTAAAAACCAGAATTTTGAACATCGCCTGTTATTTGATACAAGTGTTTTATCTCACAAACTTAGGCATTATTTCCGCGGCGGTAAATAGTCCATAAATTCCCCGACGATGTAACGCTATACCTGCCTTAAGATAACCAAAAGCAGGTCCGCAAACGTTAGCTGCCATACTGGTTTCGTCTCCCAGAGCAAAAGTATGGGTAGAGATCTTTCCGTCAAAAGTACGCCCGGTTACTTGAACATTAGTACTTAAGGGTTTTCTGGAATTGCGAGTATCAACTACACCCCCAACTGTTACCCGATCACGATCGCAGACCCCCGCTAGTTCTAGCATAATATCATCAGCGTGTTCCATATTTTCTAAGGTTAAAATACCATTGGTTTTGTCTAAAAAGGCTTCTACCTCAGCATCACTCATCCCCTCGGCTCTCTCTAGGTCAAACCCTGGCAAATGAGCAATATCTTCACGAATCGTAGCCCTATAGGCTTCCCAGTTAGCAATACCGACTCCAAAGGAGATTTGAACACGGTGAACCTCGGCGTAACTTTGGGCCGCTATGGTTGCGGCGGCGGTGAGTAAACCGGGAGTTGCCCCACATCCAGTTAAGTAAGTGATTCCGGCTTGAGCTAATTCGTGTTGTAATTTGAGTAATTGTTCTACTGCACTGGTACGCTTAAGGGCATCTACTAACACTCCTCGCCATCCTGACGCGATAAATTGCCTAGTCACATCCGCCATAAAGGTATTAGGAAGATTAGGTAAAGCTAAGAAGTAGCCATCAACCGTCTTAGTTTCAAGTAAGTCTTGAATGCTTTTGTTACTGAAGGTTCCATAGGGCTTACAATAGCCAATCGACCCCTTTTCATGATAGGTGGATATTACTTGATCAGGATTTAATCCTTTCTCACAATAACCATAACCTTTAAGATCGGCGGCCGCTACCCAAGTCATTTCTTGTTTAGGAGTAAGAATTCGGGCAGCCGCTTGTCCTAGTCCTCCAAATCCTAAGACTCCCACTTTGAGCGCGCTATTGATATTCATTATTTGTCTTTTTCACTATTCCATTCATTCTTTATTATTAATGCTGAATGAAGTTATTCGCGATTATCTTAAAAATCTCTCTCATAATTTATGAGCTCAGACCTTGCACATCTTTTGAAGATTGTCTAAGGAAGGAAGATAAGATGGAAAAGGCAATAGTGATAAAATTTGACGATTATCTCCCTGAATTTGACTATGCATAGTCTAGCTGTCTGGTTTTATTGCACTGATTACAAAATTTCAGTTCTAAGCTATCGTCCGTTTAAACTGAAAATAATCTAAATTACCCATTTATAACAATGAATAAATACTTTAGGCTCTCTCTATAGAATTGGGTCGTTCAAATTAGGAACATCACTTTTACCCAAGCTCCGTGGGGATCAGGATGATTTTTAGCAGTAATAGAGCCACCATGAGCATGAACAATCTCTTGGGCAATCGCTAGACCTAAACCACTTCCTTGACGAGGAGATTGGGGATAGATTCCAGCACGTACTCGTGAAGGATCGCCTCGATATAAACGATTAAAAATATAAGGCAAATCCGCCCCAGAAAAACCCGAACCGCAATCAATAATATCAACTTCGATAGCTTGATTAATTTCGCATAATTTCAAATTAACTTGAATAGTAGATCCAGAAGGACTATGTTTGAAACTATTGTCTAGCAGATTGAGAAATGCTTGGTATAAACGAGAGCGATCACCCAAAAACTGAATTTCCGAGCTACCATTAAAATCGAGAGTGACTTGTGTTTTTTGCGTTAAAGGATCTAAAGTTTGCCACGCTGACAAAATTAATTCATCTAAAGCTAGGCATTCATAAGCGAGATTTTGATGAAGATTATTTTCTATTTCACTCACAGCAAGCCGATCTTCAACTAAATGAATTAGGCGAGCGGTTTCCTTCAATACTTGTTCAACCCAACGACGTTCAGAATTTTGTAACGTTTCAGCCACTAAAAAAATAGAGGGTAAAGGAGTTCGTAGTTCATGGGTAAGATCCGAAAGGACGCGATCGCGCGATTGCGATAGTTCTGTTAATGATTGTTGATTTTTCAAGAACACTGCCACAGCTTGATTCTGGAGGGGATAACTTCTCCCTTTTAGGGTAATAGCTCCACCATTTACAAGCACTTGATTGACATAGGGTGTTTTATCAAACACCCACTTTTCTACTTGAGCAGTTTGAGTATTACGTGTTTTTTCAATTAGTTGATCGAGTTCACAGGAACGAACTAGCTCTAGCAAAAGACTCACTTATCCAGGTTGCTAACGATTAATATGGAACAATTGTTACGCTTGTCGATTACACCACAGCAATTGATTATCCCGATCAATATGTAAATAACCAATTGGGTCCAACTCCAGGATATATTGTTGTCGTTGTAATTCTATAGCTTGCTGTTGAGACGTTTCTTGAAGATAAAGAATTTCCCGCCGCACTAGGGATGTTGCAGATAAAAATTTAAATAAATCCTCTGTATCGGGCGAAGCAGTCAATATTTTCTGCAATTGGTATTTAAAACGGTAGTAACTACACTCCCAAATGACCATCCCTAATAAGAAACCAAAAATAAAAAAAATCAATAAACTGATAGCCTACTGTCAATTGTCTGTTGACTTTTAATAATCTGTTGACTATTGCTTGACTTCATGTTAGCCAATCACTTTATGTAATTAACCAAAGCGATAGCCAAACCATCTTGCCGTAATTAAATATTCTGGCTGACTCGGATCATGCTCTAGCTTTTCCCTTAACCAGCGGATATGAACATCAACAGTTTTAGTATCTCCTAAGAAATCAGGTCCCCATATCTGCTTGATCAATTGTTCGCGAGACCAAACCCGACGAGGATAGCTCATGAACAAATTTAATAGGCGATATTCCTTCGGAGAAAGGTTCACCTCCTCACCACGAACCTCTAACCGACATTCGTTGGGATATAGGGTAACATCGCGGAACTTACGGACAGGGACTGATAACACATTACTAAACCCTTGACGACGGATTAAGGCACGACAACGAGCTACTAATTCTCGTGTACTGAAGGGTTTGGTTAAATAATCATCTGCTCCAACTTCTAGACCTAAAACTCGATCAGTTTCACTGGCTTTAGCACTAAGAATTAAGATAGGGACAAAGTTCCTATTGTGTCTCAGGAGACGACAGATATCTAAACCGTTAATCCGAGGTAGCATTAAATCTAAAACCACCAAGTAAAACTCTGGTCTAGTGTCTGAAGAAACCTTATTTTGGAAAAAATTCAATGCGGTGCGTCCGTCGGGAGCGCTTACCACCTCATAACCTTCCCCTTCTAAGAAAATAAGAATCATATCTCGAATCACATCTTTGTCTTCGACTACCAAAATTCGATGATGCTTGATATTTTCTTTGGAAGACAAAGCTTGAGGTAAGTCTAGAGATAGTATGAAAAATACTTTTAACGTTGACTCTAGGTTAAGATATACAACAAAGTTAGCCGTTGAGTATAGTTTTTTCTCCTTTTATCTCATCGTCTTCTTAGACATTTAAATATTTTATGCTACTAAACTTAAGCACCTGGCCAGAAGTTGAAGATTATCTGAACACCTCTCAAGGACTGATTATTCCTATTGGTTCGACGGAACAACATGGACCGACAGGGTTAATAGGAACTGATTCGATTTGTGCAGAGGTTATCGCTAAAGGGGTTGGGGCGGAGATTCAAGCGATGGTAGCCCCCACCATTAATGTAGGTATGGCATTGCATCATACGGCTTTCCCTGGAACAATTAGTTTGCGTCCTACAACCTTAATTCAAGTAATTGAGGATTATTTAATCTGTTTAACTAAGGTAGGATTTGCCAGATTTTTCTTTATTAATGGGCATGGCGGTAATATTGCTTCTCTTAAAGGGGCTTTTTCCCAGTACTATAATTATTTAGCTAATCTTAATTTTCCCCAAGCGGATCAAGTCCGCTGTAAAGTGGAAAATTGGTTTATGTGTCGTTCTGTATACAAAAAGTCCCATGAATTGTACGGTGATCAAGAAGGATCTCATGCTACCCCCTCAGAAGTAGCCATTACTCAATATATCTATCCTGAGTCTATTAAAAATGTCCCTCTATCTGAAAAAGTGGCATCTGGTTATCCGATCTATGGGGCAGTGGATTTTCGCCACCATTATCCTGATGGCAGAATAGGCTCAAATCCTGCATTAGCGACTCCAGAACATGGTCGGCAATTATATGATTTAGCGGTTGAAGAACTTTGTGAATCTTATCTTAAGTTTTTGCAAGATAATTGATTTTTGCGACTTGATTCTTCCTAGAATTGTCTTATGGGTTATTTTAGCCTCTAAACTATGGCGATATCATACGTTAAAACTCGATGAACTCAAGCATATAATGTAGAATTGGCTATCATTGATGTTTATCTAGCTATGCCAATATAAAAGGTGTCTTTCCTGGCATTTTTATAGTTCATGAAACTTTTAGAGTTTATACTAATGTTTTCGAGGAGTAACTGAACAGATTGCTAAATAACGTTATGTGGCGATCACTCCAACTACTTACCCATGTCTCGTTCTTAAATTTGAAGCCGGCTACACCTAAGAAGATATTAAAATTAGTTAAGTTTATCGTCATCAGTGGGTTGTTGTCACCGCGATGATATGACTAACTGTTTATTGCTTTCCCTTGTTTATTTAATCACCATGACTCCAGAATCTATCCCCTCTAAATCATCCAAGATTGGCTTTTCTATGGATGACTTTGCTAAAGCTCTAGACCAGCACGATTATACCTTTGAGAAAGGACAAATTGTTAGCGGAATGGTGCTTCAACACACCTCCGACGGAGCTTATGTTGATATCGGAGGCAAGTCTACAGGATTTGTTCCCTTAAGAGAAGCTGCTTTAGACTCAACCTCTGATTTAGTTGAGGTTCTTCCTTTAAATGAAGAATGTAAGTTTTTGATTATCAGTGATCAAAATGCTGAAGGTCAAGTTAAACTTTCTGTCCGTCAACTACAATTACAACAAGCTTGGGATGATGTGGCAGAATTGGTTGAGACCGGACAAACAGTTCAAATGCTTGTGACTCGAACCAATAAAGGGGGAGTCATAGGTAAAGTTGAAGGGTTACGAGGGTTTATTCCGCGATCACATCTCCTCGAAAAAGAAGATTTAGAGTCTTTAGTAGGTCAGTCTTTAACTGCCAATTTTTTGGAAGTTAATCAGGAGAATAATAAATTAGTATTGTCCCAACGCCGTGCCATTATGGCAGTACAAATGAATAAAATTACGGTAGGAACATTAATCGCTGGAAAGGTAGCTAGAATTCAACCCTATGGAATATTCGTAGATTTAAATGGATTAACAGGATTATTACATATTACACAAATTAGCGGTTCACGGGTTGATTCTTTAAATACACTGTTTAAGTTTGGACAAGAAATTCAGGTGGTAGTTCTTAATATTGATGAATACAAAAGCCGTATTTCCTTGTCTACTAAAATCTTAGAAAATTATCCTGGGGAAATTTTAGATAACTTTGATGAGGTGATGAAAAAAGCTCCAGAAAGAGTCAAACAAGCCTTAGAAAAAATACAGCAAAAATAATAAGTTATTTGTAATAAGTTATTTGCAAATTGGTTTGGGGTTTAGCGATCATTTTTTAATAATCGATTAGGAAAAAATAAAGAGGTATTTAATCCCCGATCATAAATTACAATATCCTATTGTCTTCCTCGGTTTAATTCAAAGGGAATAAGGCGACACTAATATTAGGTTCATCCTAACTACTTCCTGGCTGATTTAATCCTAGTAAAGGTAGAAGACGACGATCTCGAAAATCATAAAGTCAGATCCTTCTTTTTCCTCGTCTGTCTGAAGCAAACACTAAATATTAGCCATCGTAGAAAAAATGAGAATATTCTTCTGCTGACCGTGTATTTAAACCTGATTTGAAGTTTTGTTTTGGGAAGATAGTAAAATTTCTTTGTTAACAGCGACTTAAACTAGAGATCAGGATGTTAACTATAATCTCTAACCACTTATCTATATAAAGGTGTTAGGAGGCCACTTCATCAATCTTAATAACATTTACTTGATGGGACATAGGTAAGGAACAGCAGTTAACATCGTCAAGACAGACTTTACCCCACTGCAACGCCCAGCGCAACAATTCCACTCTGTTTTCTGTCTTTGTTTTTGTTAAAGTATTACTGATATGATTGTCGACGGTTCGTTTACTAATTTTGAGCTTCTTTGCAATTTCGAGGTTGGTTAAACCAGTGGCTACGAGTTCGAGAATTTCCATCTCCCGACTCGACAGAGAGGCTACCGTCTGAAACTTCTCACTCACCATAAGTATATTTCCCGTAGTATATTTACTTAATTCGCTTATCTCATTGTCCTATTTTAGGAAGATGATTAGACATTAAAGTTCACAAAATTAAATGATTTTTGTCAATTGTGGAGCTCCAAAATCATTTCTGCACCTCACACATTACGACCACTTAAAAACAGTCTCTTAAACATTGAGCAATTCGTTTGGCAGCTCCGGATGTTCCAAGTCTTTTGCGTCCATTGTCAGCAATACGCTGTAGTTTTTGAGGATTTCTTAATAAAGAATTGATGACAGTTGGGACTTGTTGCGGATGGTCAACTAAAATGACTGATTCTCCTAGAAGATAGGTTTGTTGTTTAGCAAAATTTAAAGTAAATTGTGGTCCATTTCCAGGGATAGTAATTGCTGGTTTACCTAATCCAACAAATTGCTCTGTTGCTGTTCCGGCCATAGCGATTGCCAGATTAGCCATTTGTAAGCAATCTTTATAGGAATACTGAGTTAATATTAGGGTAGTCTGGCGTTGACTAAAAACTAATCTATGAGGATCATTTAAAGATAATTTACTAGTTGTTATGGGTTGAAAAATCCAACCTTTATAAATTAGAAATTGAATAAAACTATCAAGATTTAGAGAAGGAGAAATCGCACCTAAAAAAGTAAAAGTATTTTTATGTTTTTCTTTTATTATTTCTTGAATTGCTTCCAGAATAATTTTCCAGTTCTGTTGTGCTTCTGGACTTCTAGAACCAGGAAGTAGCACGATAGTTAATGAATCATATTTCAAGTTTAAATTAACTGTTGGATTCGACTCAAAACCATCCATCATCGGGTTTCCTAAATCAAAAACTCGTATTGGCCATTGTTCTAAAATTTTGGAGGTCAACCGATCTCTGGGAAAAACCCCCCGACATCGGGGATGACTCATTAACCAACATTCCCAAGGAAAATACATCGATCCAAACCAACGCGCTAACCAAGAAGTTTGAGGCAGCCAATCTTTTTCATCCCGTAAATAATATTCTGATTTAGCAGTTCCAACAAATCCATAATCTGCCCCACTCAACCAAGCAAAAAATAAGGGTATTAAATCACCAACTGCTAAGATTTTACCTCCATTTTTTCCCCATTGATGAATGTTTTTATACTGATAAAAAGTTAATTTAATTAGTCCTCCACTAATATCTCGTAGTAGGTGTTTTGGATTTTTATTAAACCCCCCTGATGGCATTTTTTGGACATACCCAATAATAGGAATATTACAATCTTTGTAAGCGTGCCCTTCTCCCACTAGGGGGAAAGCTACTATTTGAGGGGCGTTAGATAGAGCTCGTAATTGTTCAGCAATACAAGCCGCAATTACATCTTCTCCATGACCATTACTGACCATTAAAATTTTCATTATACTTTCGACTATTAGTTAATTTTTTTAAAATAATAAGTTACTAAATTATACAATTTTTTTAAAAAAACTGAAATAAAAATTAACATTAATTTTTCTGTTCCTAAATCCCTTGAAGAGGTAGAATAAATCCACCATAAATTTAGATAATAAATTATAGATTGAAGATTACTTAACAGATGGACATTATGTTGCCGGTGTTAATGTGAAAGTTTACAATAACTATAAGTTAACTCAAGTTGCAACATATATTTTAACTTTATTTAAAAATTTTCAATTGGTTGAAACTCAGATGACTTATTTTATAACTATATTTTCATACATTTTAGAGTTTCTATCTTTTGGAAAAATTTTCGTAAAATTAAAAGCTTTAAAATTTTAAAAAAATATCTTTAATGTTAAATTATGAAGTAATAAAGATATTTCTCATATTTGTTGTTTAGAAATTGCTTTTTATTTAGTCATATAAATTGATTTAATAACTATTGATACTACTTAATTTTTATTAAAAAATAAATATTAAATAATCACCACCAGAAGAATAGGTTGATCGTAGCAAACTAACATAGAGACTATCTATGTATCTATATAGTCATCAATTGGGCTTGTTAAGATCTATTGAGTATGTCATAAGTTACCTTACTAAACAATTTTTTTAAAAAAAGTTAATTATCAGAACATCATCACTACTTTTAGTATCTAAAAATTAGGAGATTTTTCTTAACTAGAAAAACAATGTTTAAATAAATTACTTATAAATATCTTTATATTTATAAGTAATTTTTAGGTAAGATTTAGATATTTTTAAATTAAAAGTATAAAAGCAAATCTTAAAGAAAATTCTCTGTTTTTTTATAGTCTCTATGAGGTTTATATAAATTGTTATTACATTTTAATAATTAATTTTAAAAACGTTAAAATCACTAATAAAGTAGACATTATTACCAATAACAAAAATATAAGGATACATCTAGACAATTACAATTGTACTTAAATAGTAATTGTTAGTATATATAGAATGTCTATACGAAAACTAAATATCATCACTACTGATAGTTGCGATACGAGTAATAGTTCAATAAGAAAAATAAATAGTTTATCTAAAAAAAGGGCATTTTAAATCCTTACACTTGTTACCTAATAACTTTTAAAGAAAATTATTCGCAAAATCAAAAAATAAATAATAGTAATTAATAATTTGTATTTCTGGAATAATTTAAATTAGTTTAACTGTATTTTTTCAAAAATTAACGGCTAAATATGATCTAAAAAATAGTAATATATCAAATATTTTTATGAGTTTAAAATAGAAAAAATTTGTAATAATTACACTAAAATATTAAAACTAAATTAGCCAATAAATCAATCAATAAACTATTAATTAGCTAACGGTTTACTTGTTCAATTTAAGTGGATTATTTTTTGATACAAAAAATAAGTACAAAATTTATTTTTATAAATAAATCTAAAAAACAGATAAATGTAAAATACATACAAATTAAAACCTAAAAGATAAACTATATTCAAGTATTTTATATCTTTTAAATTTCTATTTTTTTATCTTTATTGATTAGTATATATAACTTATCTAGAAAAATTGTTGGGTATTTTATCTAATTTAAATTTAAAATTATTAATTGTAGTAGAACTTTAAAGACTAAAAACTATATCAATTACATAAACTATTTTGTAACCTATGACGATAAGTTATATAACTCTTTCCTTTTAATACACTATTTTAAAAAAAAAAAATAGTGTATTTCTAAATAAAAATATAATTTAAGATAAGTGCTAAGATAATAAGCTGTATATTCCCCTAAACTCTCAAATATAATTAAATCTTTATAGAGATTATAATTAAACTTATAAACATATATTTTAGCTGTATTACTAATACTAATAGTAATTTTATAAAGTTGTCATTTAAAGATATTTTCTCTTAAAAAAAGACTATTTTTATTGATTTATAGTATTTAAATTAGAGTTTTTTTGTATTTTGTTTTAGTGATAAGTTATTTGTTTAAAATCAGTATAGGCTTAAGTTTTATAAAAAAAAACAATAAATAGGATGACTATCTTAGTCTGGAAAATTAAGCGAACTCCAAAAATTAGAAACAAACTTTTTTAAAAATTGCTATTTTTTTCTTTGACTAAGACTGATATTTTTGATAGCCTCTATATTTAATTAATTTTCGATATTGTACACAAGTTGTAGGATAAATACCTAAATATTAATACTTTAAGTAAATCTTATAAAATTTTTCACTATCTTACTTTTCAAGATTATTATTTCTTATTCTAAATACTTTATTTAAAATTTTTAGCATCACTTCATCTAGATTTGAAGTTGAAAAAAATTATAGTTAAAATTAAATATATAATCAAGATTATTGATTCATGTATGCAATTACATAATAACAATCAATATTATTTGATAATAATATTGATTGTTTCCTTGAAATAATTAATTTAACAGATATTTCTACTTTTTAAAAGTAAACATAAACACTATGTATAAACAGATAAAATTCTGGAATAAAGACTTTTTAAAAAAATTCTTATTATATATTTAATTAATTTTATAAATCTGCATTTTTAAATGAGTAAATTAAAGTCTATTATATAGAGTTTATATGTAAGCTCTATATAATAGACTTTAATCAAGGTAAAATCATCAACAAATCTCTGTTTTATTAGCAAGTTAATTAAGAGTTTTTCAGTAGAATTTCCTTTATTTTTATTTTTTTATGTAAAATTGAAAGATAGTTTTTACAACGTTTATAGTTTTTCTTAAATAGAGGATTAAAAGCAACCATTACACTATCAGTATAAATTTAATTATCTTTAGTTCTGCAGTTATTTTACGTGATTGATTAGTATGCGCAATTAGAGAATATCCTGGATCAGAAAGTAACTGATCCAATTGTATGAGGTAACTTAAATAACGAAATAAACAAAACATAAAAATTAAGCTTAAAATGATTAAAATTTAAAATCATAATCCATCCCTGACTACACTGAATAATGTTATAACCTAACAATAAACAAAACTTGATTGTACCAAAAAAATTAATTTCTATACTTTTCTTGGTTTTGTTATCTATTAACTAACCTATATCGAGAATATTTTAAACCTCAAACCCGTATTATCAACTTGATAAATAGTTGGGTATCTCATCTTGCCGATGACCTGGAATTTTTTCATGCTATAGTCAGCAATTTTAGATAGTTTTTACAGAAAACACTCGATCAAACAATGTCTTTTTCTGTGGTTTTTAACCTTCTCCAGTTTTCTGTAAACTATGCTATAAAACTTTCATGGATTTGAGCATAGTTACTTCAGCCTTTGAAAATGACCAATTTAATCGCATTAAACGTTAGGATCGCTAAAGTAGCACAGGGGGAAATTAAGTATTTTAAGCAAGTTAGCCAAAAATTTAATTTGAAAAAAAGATTAAGGACTAAGAGTATTGAGGAATTGGAGGTGTTTCGACAGTGAAATCGTTACATTTACACAGCATCTCAAATAACTAAGACAAAAGTTAAAAGGTTTATTCTCTCACCTCATCCTTCTCTTACCGGAGGTTCCCCAACTACGATACAATTTGTTATCGGATCTCAATTTCGCAACGGCACCAACCGTAGCCGACCATCAAGGTAGATTCAGTGGACTTGACTCAAATTTTCAACACAACATATCCGGTTATTGGTGTCGTTCACCTGTTACCCCTTCCCACTTCCGCCCGTTGGGGAGGTAGTTTAACTTCAGTAATCGAACGGGCTGAACAAGAAGCAACTGCTCTTGTCGCAGGGGGAGTAGATGGTATTATCATCGAAAATTTTTTCGATGCTCCTTTTACAAAAGATCAAGTTGATCCGGCTATTATCAGTGCCATGACCTTGATCGTTGATCGCATTAAAAATTTAGTAGTCGTTCCTGTCGGGATTAATCTCCTCCGTAACGACGCTATCGGGGCAATGGCAATCGCTTCCACCATTAATGCCCAATTTATTCGGGTTAATGTCCTCACGGGAATTATGGCAACCGATCAAGGATTAATTGAAGGTAATGCCCATAAATTACTTCGTTATCGACGAGAATTAGGGGCTGATGTCGCAATTTTAGCCGATGTCTTGGTTAAAAACGCCTGTTCTCTAGTAGGAATCCCAAACCTAACTACCGCCGTTGAAGATACCCTCGAAAGAGGACTGGCTGACGGAATAATTTTATCAGGATGGGCAACAGGACGTCCTCCTAGTCTCGAAGACTTAGAATTAGCCTCAGCCGCCGCCCAAGGAACCCCTGTCTTTATCGGCAGTGGAGCAAATTGGGACAATATCGGAAAATTAATGCAAGCTGCCGACGGCGTAATTGTAGCTAGTTCACTAAAACGTAACGGTAGGATTAGAGAATCAATCGATCCTATTCGGGTTGCTAGATTTGTAGAAGCTGCACAACAAGTCAACGTATCTAAAGAAAGGTCACAATCTCAGCCTTCTTTAAAATTGACTCTATAGAGTATTGTTAAAATCACTGATACAGACTGAATTTTAACAAATCTTACTATGAGTCGCCGACGTTCTACACCTTGGATCTATCGCTGGTCACGTCCCATTATTGGAGTGATCGCTGTTGCTGGGGCTATTTTGACTGCCTACTTAACCATTACTAAACTGATGGGAGGAGAGGTTTCCTGCGGGGTAGAAGCTGCTACAACTGGATCAACAGGTTGTAAAAGTGTCCTGGATAGTCCTTATGCTACAGTTTTTGGCTTACCTCTCAGTTTATTTGGATTTCTGGCGTATATAAGTATGGGAACCTTTTCTCTAGGACCTCTATTTGTCAAACCTGATAATAATAAACGTCTTAGAAAACAGCTTGAAGATTGGACTTGGTCACTTTTGTTGGCTGGGGGAACTTCAATGGCCATCTTTAGTGGCTATTTAATGTATATTCTAGCGACGGAACTGCAAACTCTGTGTTATTACTGCATTGGTTCAGCAATATTTTCTTTGTTTTTGATGGGATTGACTATTTTGGGGCGAGAATGGGAAGAAACTGGTCAAATTTTTTTTATTCCTATAATAGTAGCTATGATCACCCTTGTAGGAACTCTGGGGGTCTATGCTGGTGTCAATGAACCTACCGCCGATGGCAGTAGCCCCATTCCAGTGCCGAACACTCAACCTCAACCCCCCAATGGATGGAATATCACCACCACATCAGGGGAAGCAGAAATTGCTTTAGCCAAATATCTCACGGCGATCGGCGCGAAAGAATATGGGACGTTTTGGTGTCCTCACTGTTTTGAACAAAAGCAATTATTTGGCAAAGAAGCCTTTCAAGAAATTGATTACATAGAATGTTCTCCTAATGGGAAAAATCCTGACCCACAGGCTTGTGTTGCAGCTGGTATTAAGTCCTATCCTACCTGGGAGATCAAGGGACAAGTCCTCCGAGGAACCCAACTTCCTAAAAAGTTAGCCGAAGTTTCTGGATATGAAGGATCAATGAATTTCAAATATACGATGCCTGGCCGCTAATTTCTAAAGAATCAACTATTTGAAGTAGAGCTTAATGAATTGTATTAAGCCCTACTTTGATCTATGGACTACCCAATTCTAAGGACCGCGATTAAACCATGACCACAACCCCATCCTTGTTGCATTTCATATTCTAAAGTTCTAAGAGCATATCCTAATTGGGGTTCAATAATATTAGCTCGAGGATCACAATACCACATCCAACCGACGTCTGAGATAACCCGATCCATAGTCATTAAGGCAAATTGCAAGGGTTTGGGAAAACTATCCCATCCTTTAAGTTCAGAAAGAGAATAATTATGGGACAAACGATGCCGGGTAAACTTAATTAAAATGTTCCAAGAGTTGATCAGTTCATGTAACAGAGGAGTGATAAACTGATGATTGGGAAAAATAGTTGCATCTAATATCAATTCTTCCAGGTTGGTTCGCAAATAGTCTTCATGGAGAGAATTAATTAACCGACGACTCTGCTTAAGTTTAGGATTGAATGCCCGAGTATCGGTATGACGACCTACTAAGATGGAGCGATCTACTAGTTTTAATACTTCAAGGTTAATTCCTGTGTCAGCGGTTATTTCTTGGGTTAACTCTCTGATTTCTTCTCCGGTCCAAAAACGAATCGGGAACGATTCAATATCTATGGTTTGACGGACTGGTTCGGAATAAAGATAACTCATATTATACTCACGTACTTTCTCTTCTTCCGACTGAGCATCCCAAAAATCAGGCCATTCAATCGAATATCTTCCAATTAAGTCCATTACGACTAAACTACCATGTCTACCATGATGACAAATATCTTGTAATAAATTAACTAAATCTTTTCTGGCTAAGTGAGATAATGAGCCGTAGGATGAGAAATATAGATCAAAAGGAGCCTCAGTTGTTTTTAGCTCACCGAGTCCTTCACTTAAGTCAGCCTGTTTGAATCGGACGTGAGGATGATCGGCAAACAAAACCTGTCCCTTTTCTACCATTGCTTGGCTAATATCTAGCCCTAAAAAAAGGGATAGGTCATCATTAGGTAAAATTCGCTTATGTTGTAGACTTAAGTCTAGATTATGACGATCAATTTTGGTTAGAATATCATAGCCTTGACCGGCACCACAGCCTAAGTCAACAATTCTAATACCTTGATTATTCTTGCGTTGATTGTCTACTAAGTCACTCAAAAAAGGGCGCAGTACAATTCGAGTTAATTGATCTTCCCAATAGGTACGGACATTATCATATTTGCCAAATAGATTACCAACATACAGATCGTATTTTCCCTCTTGGACAGCTTGTGTATAGGTTTTTAATCCATTTAATTGCGCTGATTTCATCGATTTTTCCTAATAAACAGTGATTGTCCCCCTCAAGGGTAATACATAGCCTGAGAGTTCTTAATTCTCTAGTAGCTTACTCCTGTCTAACACCTTTGTCATTAATTTGTTTCTTTATAAAGAGAAGTAAACTGTGGTCAACATAATGATAATTCGGGGATTATTTATACATGCTAGACATTAGCAACCCAGAGACTTGGCCGATTTCAGCTACTGAAAAACTAGGGGTTAAGAGGTCAGGTTCGGCTTTTCTCAAAAGTTTATATGATCGCTATTTACTCGTAAAAGATAGACAAAATCCCAATCTATTCGGGAGTTAGCATAATACCAATCCCCAATAGATTGGAATTAGTATTATGACTACTAAGAGACGGATTTATGGTGCTGGCGATACAGAAGTCCTCTTTGTAATTCAATCGATTACTAAACCATTAGTTTATGGAATGGTCTTAGAAGATTGGGGATGGGAATATGTTCTGAATAAAATTGGGGTTGAACCCACAGGAGAACCTTTTAGTAAAATTATCAATTCTCAAGAAATTCAAGAGCGTAAATATAATCCGACGGTTAATGCGGGCGCAATCGTCACCACCAGTTTAGTAAAAGGAAATACGTTACTTGAACAACAGCAACGTTTATTTGAGGTGTTTCGACGGTATGTTGGACGAGAAGTAGAAGTTAATCAATTAATTTTTTAGGTAAAAAAACTCAAGATAATTTGAATCGAGCTATTGCTTATATGATGCTTGATTTTGGGCTTATTGAGAGCAATGTTGAAGAAGTTTTAGATTTTTATTTTCAACAATGTTCTGTGATGGTTAATTATCAAGATTTAGCCTTGATAGCTGCCACGTTAGCTAATGATGGGCTTAATCCTATTACAGGAGAACAAGCCCTTTATGGAAAGTACTCTAAGTATCTAATAAGTGTGATATTTACTAGTAGCTTGTATGATTTTTTGGGGTAATGGGCTTATAAAGTAAGTCTGCCAGCCAAAAGTAGATTATCAGGAGCTATTATTTGTCGTTCCTCATTAAATGGGCATTGCTGCCTTATCTCCTCCTCTTGGAGAAGATAATAAAAGTGTACGAGGGGTAAAAATTTTTGAGGAGCTTTCCCATCGCTTTCAGTTACATAGTTTTAACACTGCTAGCTCTGAAAGCCCAGATGCTTACAATTCTATTATTAAGGTAGAAAAAAATTCTAAGCGCTCTTACAATGCCATGGTCAATACAGGGGCGACTGCCATTACGAATTTAATTGAAGGAAGAAGTCCTGCCCATAAACTTAACCTTGTCTTAGGAATGTATCAACGTTATGTGGGTCGTCGGGTTTATATGGATACGTCAACACTAATTTCTGAACAAACTAGCGGTGATCGCAATTGGGCAATTTCATATTTACTCCGCTAATTCTGATTTTATCCAAGACTTACTGACGGTAATATTTACCTGTGGAATGTATAACTTTGCGGAACAATGGTCTTATAAAGTGGGGTCTTCAGCTAAAAGTGGGATTGGTGGTGGTATTTTAGCTGTAGTTTGAGGGGTAATGGGTATTGGGGTATTTTCTCCCTTTTAGATAAATGGGGGAATAGTATTCGTGGGATTAAAGTTTGCGAGGAATTATCCCGGCATCTTCGGTTACATATTTTTGAACTGATTAATTTCCCCATCCTTAAACAGGACGTTCGGCCCAACGGGCAACATTATTAACAATTCCTGATGGATTTTCAAAAGCATTCATAAACAATTGATGATAATAACATTCTTCAGCAGAACGTAAATTCATATCTAAGTGTTGTTCTTGATATTGTTTTAGTTTTTCCTCACTCATGACATCTTTTAACGTTTCCGTCAGTAGGTCGACGGTTCCACTTCCCTCATCAAACTGTTCTTTTTTCCGCCAGACAATTTCACCAGGTAGAATGTCTTCAAATGCTTTTTTTAAAATCCATTTTTAAACTGGTGGTTTTCCCCATAACTTAAAATGAGCAGGAATTATTTGTCCTAATTCAATCATTTTGAGGTCTAAAAATGGCACTCTTCCTTCAATGGAATGAGCCATGGTTAAACGATCAATACGCTGTAAGTTAATATTGTGTAAGTTCTTAACAGAACGTCTTAATTCTGTGTGCAAAATCTTATCATTGGGAATACTTTTATAAAAAGTATAACCTGCAAATAGTTCATCTGCTCCTTCTCCAGTTAGAATAACTTTCACATATTTAAACGCTAAACGTGAGGTAAAGTAACATGGGATAGCACTTCTTACTAAATCTTGATCAAAGGATTATAAGAAATAAATGATGTCTGGTAGTTTAGCAATCGCAGCAATAATACTACTATCTAATCCCCCTGATAAAAAGGCTCCTAAAGGAAGATCGTACATCAACCTTTGAACAACTGAAGCTGTTACAGTTTCTTGTATTTCTTTGATAAAATCATCTAGCTTGACGTTGATTTCAGGCGGAATATCCGGCAATGTGTAATAAGTAGAAAATACGGTTTCTGAGGAAAAAAAGAACCAGGGGGAAATTCTTCCACTTTCTCACAAATTTTAGTGATGGACTTAAGTTCAGAGGCAAACCAAAAATTATCATCTTTCTCACTATAATAAAGGGACTTAATTCCAATTGGATCACGGGCAGCGATGAATGTATTTTTATCAATGATGGCAAAGGTAAACATTCCATCAAGCTCTTTTACTGCAGTTATTTTCCTATCCTCATATAAGTACAAAATTGCTTCCGTGTCACTTTTAGTTAAAAACTGATATTTTTGCTGTAACTCTAGTAACAGTTGAGAATAATTATAAATTTCTTCATTCCCAATAATTGCTTTCGTTTGATCAATGCTGTAAATTGGTTGGTCTCCCCTTCAAGCTCAATAATACTAAGTCTTTGATGACCAAGAATTCCTGAACCATTAGGAACAATAAACATTCCCCTAGTATCAGTCCCTCGATAAATTAAAGCATCCATCATTATTTCAACACTTTCTTGTTCGCTTGTTCCCCAAATTCCAGCAATACCATTTTTTGTCTCTTGCTAATGATTTTAAGATGGTTCACCTTGTCTAAAAAAAATGGATAAATAACGATTATCTTTCCTCATGCTATTACTACTCTTTTAGAAGAAAATCGAAATTTTTTCAATATTTCTACGCATATAAATATTAAATAATGTTAGCTCAACTGCGTAAACTAGATAAGTTTCGTTCAACTTCTTGTAAATTTAATTATTAAAATTTTTCAAAAGAACTAAGTTATTAATTTATAATTAAATCATCTAATAATTATATTCTAATTTTAATTAAACTTAAATGTTGTTAAAAAAGATTTTCCCTTGTTGTTAATTTAAGGAGAAATAAAATCTATAAATTTGCAAGAATAAAAAAAGTTACGATTATCTGACAAATTTAGTATTTTTAAATAAAGTTGACTTAATAATACTGAATTGAGAAAGAATTAATCTTACCTATGCTGACTTGAATGGTGCTTTAAAAAAAAAATTTGAACAGGACTTATTTAGTTCAAGCTAACCTAAAAGATTTTGATGTATATCACTACAATCTAATAGGGAAAAACTTGGCACAAGTCAACCTCATTAGTGCGAATTTCACGAGTGTAAACTTAATAGAAGTTGATTTAAATAAGGTTGACCTAACGTATGTTAATTTACACAATGCTAACCTAACTTGAGCAAACTTAAAAGAAGTTTATTTAGTAGACTTAGGCGGTGCCAACCTATATGGTACTGTACTGGTCCGAGTTTAACTACAATGAACTTCACCCCTATAAATAAAATCAGCTAATTAGGTTAGTTAGTTAAGTTTGGATGATATTCAAACCTAACTAACTTTAAATTGGTAGCAAATCCTTGTAAAGCTCGTCTAGTTAGTTATGAAGTCCATGCAGCGAGACTTGATAGTTTGTTTTGCTGATTTTCTACTGATTTAAGACCCAGTTAACTAGAGTTTGCACTGGAACCCCAGTCGCCCCAGAATTATTGACTCCATTTTCTTTATCTAGCCAAACAGGTCCTGCTATATCAAGATGTGCCCAAGGGGTTTCCTTAATAAACTGTTTGAGAAACAAGGCTGCAGTGATTGCTCCACCAGCACGAGGTCCTGTATTTTTAATGTCTGCAATGGGAGATTTCAATCCCTCAAAATACTTCTCTTCTAGGGGCATTTCCCAGACTTTTTCCCCTGCCATGGCTCCAGCTTTCTTAATTTGAGCAGCTAAGGTTTCATCAGTGCTCCATAGCCCAGAAATATTGTCCCCCAATGCTACAACACAAGCCCCTGTCAAGGTTGCTAAATCAACAATCGCATCCACACCTAATTTTTCAGCAAATACCAAAGCATCTGCCAGAGTTAATCGTCCTTCTGCATCAGTATTATTCACTTCAATGGTTTTCCCATTAGAAGCAGTTAGGATATCTCCAGGGTGCATAGCGCGACCACTAATCATATTTTCAGTTACTGCACAGATAAAATGAACTTCCACATCAGGTTTTAATTGACCGATCACTTTGGCCGCTCCTAGAGTGGCTGCCCCGCCTCCCATGTCCATTTTCATGGTTTCAATACCACTTCCTGATCCTTTGAGGTTAAGTCCTCCAGAATCGAAGGTTAAGCTTTTACCGACAATAG
Organism: cyanobacterium endosymbiont of Rhopalodia gibberula; assembly: GCF_003574135.1. Taxonomy (GTDB): domain Bacteria; phylum Cyanobacteriota; class Cyanobacteriia; order Cyanobacteriales; family Microcystaceae; genus Rippkaea. The sequence continues at coordinate 1,838,111 of NZ_AP018341.1, forward strand.
CCAATTTTTTCTGAGGAGTCTCAGACGGTTTATAGGTTAAGTGAATGAATTTCGGAGGAAAATCAGAGGCTTGGGCAACTCCTAAAAAAGCGCCCATCCCTAAATTCTCACACTCTTCGCGCTCTAAAATTTCAATATCAAGTCCGTGGTCCTTGGCAATAGTTTGGGCAATTTCAGCAAAAGTAACAGGGGTGACACTGTTAGCGGGGGCAGCTACTAATTCCCGTGCTAGGATAACCCCGGAACAAATGGTCTGTGCTTGATTGATGGCTTCTTGGTGTTTTCCACAGCCTAAAATCTCTACTTTTTCGATTTTAAGTACATTTTTATCTGGTTCAGACTTAAAACGGTTATCTTGATGCAGGGGTAATATGACTCCTTGTGTAATCGCATTAACTGTACTCGCTGCATCGTCATTAACCACCGGGAGGTTAATACCTAGAGTTTTGACCTTAGCTTGTTCAGCAAGACGGGCAATGGTTGCAGCCCCCAATCTAACGGTATCTAAAGTCAAATCTTTTGTTTTTCCCAATCCTACTAAGATTATCTTTCGAACAGAACTACCACTACCAACACGAGTCACTGCATTATTACTAGATTTTCCTTCGAATTCTGTTTCTGTAATTAATTCTCGTAAAGTTCCGGTTAATTTCTCATCTAATTCCTGTAAGGTCTCTGTTAATTCCATAACATCTTCAAAAAGACCCAACGCTAAGGCATCTCCAGTCCAATTCAATAGTGGTGTTTCTATCCCACGAATATCCATACGCTCCTCTCTAAAAATAATTGTGTAGGTGTATATCGTTGTAACGTCCCGTTTGAAATTCTAACCCAATTTTTTGGGAAAATCCTCTACACAGGTTGAACCGATTGAATATGTCCCATTAGTAATTCATTAATAATTGTCATATTTATAGCGGTTAAATACTAACAAATTACAACAAATATGTGAGGACTGAATTTTATTTTAAATGCTCTTAAGTAAAATCACTATTAAATTTAAGCTCTAATTTTATTTAGGTTTAATCCCAATTACTAATTTACTCTTTAGTTATCATCATATCTAACTCAATTAGAGTTTACAAAATACTTATTAAATAAGTTAAAAGGATCTTATCCTTTTACTATATATCTCTTAAATATATCCAATTTTTTTGAAGCTTTACAGTAATATCAATGATTAAATTAAGTTCTGAAAACAAAAACCTAGACTATCATCAACTTCATTTTAGTCTTAATTCTCTTAGCAAAATAATATATTTTATAGTAATAATTTAATTTTGAAGGTTATTATTTTACCAATTTTTTAAAATAAAAAAACTGTCTAATTTCTATCTTAGAGCTCTATGTTCTTAACTAACTAATACTTCTTTTTTTAGGCTAAAACTTTTTATTTTATTCTATTAATAGAATAAGAGTTAATTTTTGGTTATGATATAAACCCTAATATTTTAAGGATAAATATTTATCCTTAAAATATTAGGGTTTAGCAATCAAACACAAGAACCAAATAATATCTATCCGTTGATTTCTTGGTAAGAGTTTCGATAACTATCTGCTGTTTTTATAAACTTCTCTATTTTATTAGTTTATTACTCTTGATTTTTAGCTATTACCCACTATTATAGTCTTTTTTTAGAAGTTTTGTATTTAAATTAACCTATTAAGATCCAACTCCTACAGCATCCCTCTTTATGAGTTCTCTAAACTAAATTTAAACAACGTATCTGTGTGTTAGGACTAAATAATAGCTTTTTTCAATTAAGTAGCTAAGAATAATAGTAGTAGGTAAACCAGTAATTATGTCTTTATCTGTTAATCAATCACTTTATTGAGACCTCTAAAGTTCTGAAATTCTTAAGTTAGCAAATGTTTTTCTATCTTCTGCCAACAGTTTTCAATGGGAAAACGAGTACTTAGTTCTTATAAAGAAATATCGTTATCTTGTTTTAGAAATTGTTCTACAAAATTTAAGTTTTTATGCCCTAATTAAAGATAGTTTTTCTATAACTCATCTGTTTAAACTCCAACTTTCTGATTATTTAACAGTTATTTATGTTTAATTTATTCATTACATCAGAAATTTAGCTTATTAAAAATGTCAGCTACAACCTCAGTAGGTGATATTCTTCGAATGTTTTCTTAGAGATTGGATCTTAGAAGTGCTAGTTTACGTACATCTGACTTGGAGTGTATATATTTTTATTTTTATTCAAAAAATAATATTTTTATTAGTTTAGCTGTTGAGCTTTTTTCCTTTATTTGAAATTACGTAACGTCCTTTTAATTGTAACCTCTCTTATGTTATATTTATGAATGGGTTTATTTTAATCTTTTTTCAACTTATTCATAATTTATTATGAAGTTTTACAGTATCTAATTAAGTTTTCGATTCAAGAAATTTTGAATATTGGCGGACTTAATTGTGACCTTATCGTAAAGAAAGCATCTATTATCTTATAATCTACATACGATTGATAAGTGTTGTCCGGACCAATGTAGTACAGTGAGAAAGAGTATTAGGATAACTAGAATTAAGTTTATTAATTTAGTCAAATTTGATTATTTTTTTTGAGATATTTATAAACATTTTTCAAAAAAATATAGTTGCAGAAAAAATTAGTTGTTCTTAGAGTTAGACTTCTCTAGGAACAGCTTACTTGACTAAACCTATTAAAGCCAAAAAGATTGACACTATTCTAGAACTTAATTTTTAAGTATCAGAAGTTATTTCTAAAAAGCTGACGTAAAGATAACTGAAAGTGAATAAAAGTAAGAAAAATTTTTAAAAAAGTGGCATAAAATAAGCCTCAAAACCAATACCTAAATCAATAGCAACTCTAGCACCAAATACTTAAGTAGCGAACAGAAATTTTATTTACGACTAAATAAATTATACTTACCGGTGGCCATCATCGCTCGGACCCAGCTTAAATATTTGTAAAGCCCTGGCATGTCAAATTACCTCATTCTTAAAAAGATTAAAATGGATAATTGAACCATACAAGTAAGATGATTAATTGCGCGAGAATTCACTCTTCCTGTTTATTAAAAGAACCAACCATAAGAATGTAAACCATTGCCTAATAAATTAACTCCTAAATAGCAAACCCAGACTACAATAAAACCACTAGCCGCTAAAATAGCGGGTTTGCGCCCTTGCCAACCGCGAGTAATGCGAGAATGAAGATAAGCAGCAAATACTAACCAAGTAATCAATGCCCAAGTTTCTTTAGGGTCCCAACTCCAATACGATCCCCAAACCTCATTGGCCCAAACTGCCCCCGCAATAATACCAATAGTAAGCAACGGAAAACCTAGTCCAATAATACGATAACTAATATTATCTAGGACATCAGCTAGACTTAGCCTTTGGAGGGATAGAAGATGTAGATCAGTCGCTGAAGCCCGAGAGTCGACGCGATCAAGAATTACTGTTTCTCCACTGCCATTTTGGTCAGCCATTGTCGGGACAGAAACTTTTTCATTGTTATCGATTTGGGAAAGTTGTAGACGGTTTAGCCTATGACGATAACTTCCCGTCCCGACTGAACTTCCCCGTAATTCTACATCTTGTCCACAGGTGACTATTAAAAAGGTAACCGCTAGCACTGAACCGACCATTAAGGTAGCATAACTGAGCATCATAACGCTAACGTGCATCATTAACCAGTTAGACTTAAGGGCTGGAACTAAAGGAGCTGAAGTCTGCATATCTGCTGGTAAAGACAACGCAGCAAAGGCAGTAATAGCCATCGTTACAGGGGTTGTCACCACCCCAACTAACCCACTATGACTCATTTTCTCAGCCATTAGATGAACAATTGTTATGCCCCAAGCAAGGAAAAATAAAGATTCATAGAGGTTGCTTAACGGAAAATAACCTCCTTCGAGCCAACGGGCTGCTAATAATGCAGCCATTGACAGATTTGCCATTGCTATCCCTGTTGTTCCCAAAGTAGGCAAAACAGAAACTTCTTGAAAAACTGCCCCTGTCCAATAAACGAGCATGGTGAAGAACAATATTAAAAATGAGGTATTGTCAAGAAAATTTTGTAGGGTAATTAAGTCCATATCTTTAAGATCTGCTTCATAGGAGTGCCCAATGGTGAAAATCAAGAAATCCACACTGTACGCCTGCGTAACTAGTGAGGAAGATGTTACTTTTCATTTTAAGCTGGATATATTTAGCTTAGTCCATCATATAAACATTTAGAGTGGAGTTTTCCACACTATTATAAGATGACAAGTTGCCTAATAAGCTGAGTTTAACTAAAGAAAACCTATGGAAAACTTCCAACAAGTACCATAGTATAACAACTTGATTCTATCTTTGAATAGACAATAATGTAATGGCTAACTCCTAAGCTCGAGTCCACGCATCATAGCTCACTCCGCCGCAAGAGATACCATCTATAAGCAAAGATTTTCGAAATAATAGTCATTGATTTTAGGTAACTAACGATAAGATGGGAAGAAGTATATAAATATAAACAATTATAGAATTTACTACTCAAGGTTGAATTAAATAAATGGGGGCGGATTGTCATGAGTTTAGTAAAAATTTTATATTCTTTTTATTAAAAAAAATAATAAAAATTTATTAGAGTCTTTATTAGACATTATAAATATTATTTAATAATGATCAATACATTATTTTATAATAAAAATATTAATTAAATTTAGATATTATATGAGATTAAGAGCTAATATAGATAAATTATCAGCTTCTATTATTAGACATTTTTATATAAAGTAATTAAATCGATAATGCAATACTTTTCAGTCTAATTTAATTTTTAAGAGCTTATAATTAGAATTTGTTTTTATAAGTAAAAATTTCATAAAAAATACAACAAATAATCTAAGTCATAGAAATTATTATTATTTTTCATTTATTTAATAAAAATTAAGCGATAAAAATAATTGAGCTTTATTAAAACCATTCCCCTCACTTTTTTATGTCTTACTATTTGTAGTTTAAGCTAATTATGAGTTTTTTTAGAAATTGAACTAAGTAATTGCTCAATATAAAACTTCACTGAGTGTGAGACTTTAACTGAACTTATAAATGACATTTTTTTAAAAAAAAATCGATTTACTAATAAGATTTTTATTGAAAAACTAGGAAAATTAACTCAAACAAACTAACTTTAAAAGCTCTAAGTTGATATTTACTTATAAACCGAATATCGGATTTTATGAAAGATTAGAAATATCATAGTCATGATTATTAGTTGGAGTCATCACCACTGTTCCCCAAGATATCCTCATTATTTTAGATGCTAAATACATACGGAAACATTAATCCCAACATCATTGTTGTACGGACAGTTTTTGATCAATGGGAAGTAGATATTAGTAATTTAAGTCGCTAACACTACCAGTTATAAGCGTGTTGCTCTTCCTGTAGTTTACCTGATAAAAGAGTTTTTGTTCTTCTCATAGGGTGATCGTCTTACAATAAGATCCTTTTACCAATACTGAAAGAAGCCGTTTAGTTACCTCGGCAAGACTATTTTTTTTACTAAACAGTATTTGGCAAAAAAGAATAAAAATTGCATTATATTTTTACGGTGAGTTTGAATGCTAATAAAGTATCTTTATTCCTATTTTTCATAATTTTCTAGAACAAGATAATTTGAACTTATAAGTTCAGAATCTTAAATTAAGAAATTAATAAAACTCGCAGTTAAATTATAAATACAATATTTTCATTTTAATAGAAATTACTTAAACTATTTAAATAACCAAAAATCTTGATAGCTGTTCAATAATAATTTCCTCGACTTTGGCAAAAAAAATAGTAATTTCTTTAATAGATTTAATTTAGTTAGATTTGTTTTTCAAATTTTAATTATTAATATTTAAATGTGATATAATAACTGGTAAAAATTTATTTCACTATGATAAAATTTTATATTTTTAGTTAAGTTAGCTTTATTTAAATAAGTACATTTTAGATTTAATTTTTAAAATTAGTTTTAGCTATAAAATCTTCTATCTTGAAAGACTTTTATGGATTTTTACTAATTGTTACCTTAGAGATTAGCTTCACTTCAATCAGCATTTTTCAGATTGATTATATTCAAATCCAATTGACGTAATTGAAGATTCTGAAAGCTTCTTTAACAAGCTTAATACCGTTGACTCAGTCTTATGAATTCTATAACTTCTTGACTTTGAAACATGATAGCTATTTTTGTATTAATTGTTAACCTGGTTTAGAGAACTCACTTAACTCTTCACCATCCTTAAATATATAACTCAAGATTTTTACTTGATTTTTATGAATTGGTTTATATTATTATTAATACTGATTAGTCTATTAACTTAATGAAATCGAAACTAACTACCATAGAGGATGTCAATTTATTTATAGTTAACTTAACTTTTTTCTTAAAGTTTTAAGTTTGATTATCTATACAGATGTTTAAAATAATCAATTTTTTGTGTTTCAAACAATAGGCTTGTTGTCTGAAATTTTAGAAAAATAAGAGATAAAACTCATAGATAATGTGTGAGTTTTATCACCTAAAAATGGAGACCATAGGTTCTCAACCCCAAACAACAGGTTAAAATAGCCGGTGAGATAGTGACGTTCGCCATAGTATATGTAAGTTTTTATGACCAAATTTGTCTTTGTTACTGGAGGAGTAGTCTCCAGTATTGGAAAAGGGATCGTAGCAGCTAGTTTAGGTCGTCTTCTCAAATCACGAGACTATTCCGTATCAATCCTAAAACTCGATCCCTATATTAACGTTGACCCGGGAACTATGAGTCCTTTTCAACATGGAGAAGTCTTTGTCACAGAAGATGGGGCAGAAACTGACTTAGACTTAGGACATTATGAACGCTTTACTGACACTTCCATGTCCCGTCTTAATAGTGTCACTACAGGGTCAATTTACCAAGCGGTGATCAACAAAGAAAGACGGGGAACTTATATGGGAGGAACAGTTCAAGTAATTCCTCATATTACCAACGAAATAAAAGAAAGAATTCATCGGGTGGCCAAAAACACAAATCCTGATATAGTAATCACTGAAATTGGGGGAACCGTTGGTGATATTGAATCTTTACCCTTTCTAGAGGCTATTCGCCAGTTTCGTAAGGATGTGGGACGCACTAACGTCGTTTATATGCATGTTACCCTAATTCCTTGGATTCCTGCCGCTAGGGAAATGAAAACCAAACCTACACAACATTCTGTTAAAGAATTACGGTCGATTGGCATTCAACCTGATGTACTTGTCTGTCGCTGTGATCGCCCTTTAAAAGAGGGAATGAAAGAAAAACTCTCAGAATTCTGTGATGTTCCTGTAGAATCTGTTATTACTGACCAAGATGCCAGCAGTATTTATGAAGTTCCCCTGATCGTAGAACGAGAAGGACTCGCACAGCAAACTCTAAAACTCTTAAACCTCGAGCCCCGTCAACCAGATTTAAGTCAGTGGCAAACCTTGATAGACCGAATGCAGTCTCCTACTCGACAAATTGAAGTAGCCTTAGTAGGGAAATACGTCCAGTTGAGCGATGCCTATCTGTCTGTGGTAGAAGCGTTGGGACATAGTGGTATTGCTGTTGAAAGTGAAGTCAAACTACGATGGATTAATGCTGAAGATATTGAAGAACAGGGTCCAGAGAAACTCTTAGACGATGTTAGCGGCATTATTGTTCCTGGAGGGTTTGGCGTTCGGGGAGTAGATGGTAAAGTTAAAGCCATAGAATATGCCCGTCAACAGAAGATTCCCTTCTTAGGATTATGTTTAGGAATGCAATGCGCAGTTATTGAATGGGCGAGAAATATAGCTCATCTAGAAAGAGCTAATAGTGCTGAATTTGATTCAGAAACACCCAACCCAGTAATTAACCTTTTACCAGAACAACACGATGTGGTTGATTTAGGGGGAACTATGCGTCTTGGACTATATCCTTGTCGTTTAATACCGAACACTTTAGCGAACTCCCTTTATCAGCAGGAGGTAATTTATGAACGTCATCGTCATCGTTATGAATTTAATAATGCTTTTCGGAGTCTTTTATTAGAAACTGATTATCTCATTAGTGGTACTTCCCCCGATGGCCGATTGGTGGAAATTGTTGAATTAACCGGACATCCCTTTTTTATTGCGACTCAATTTCATCCCGAATTCAGATCTCGTCCTAACAATGCTCATCCGTTATTTTTAGGCTTTGTTAGGGCTGCGGTTGACTATCACTCTGTTTATTTAACCTCCATTAATGGAGATCAACCATTAATCTCTAGTTCCTAATCCCAATCTCTTGTACAATTAGTCTTGACATTTCTAGGCTCTCAAAGCATTTCATGATTTCTAGTAATGATTTTCGGACAGGTACTACTATTGAATTGGACGGAGTGGTGTGGCGTGTTATAGAATTTCTACACGTTAAACCCGGTAAGGGCTCGGCGTTTGTGCGAACTAAATTAAAAAACGCACAAACTGGAAGCGTTGTGGAACGTACTTTTCGTGCTGGGGAAACTGTCCCCTCAGCCAACTTGGAAAAACGCACCATGCAACATACCTATAAAGAAGGTGAACAATACGTCTTTATGGATATGCAAACTTTTGAGGAAGCGCGCTTAACTCCAGAACAGATGGGAACAGCCGTCAATTACATAAAAGAAGAGATGGAGGCCGATGTACTTTTCTGGAACGATCAGGTGCTGGAAGTTCAACTTCCAACATCAGTGATGTTAGAAGTTATTGACACCGATCCAGGGGTTAAAGGAGATACTGCAACTGGTGGGACAAAACCAGCTATCCTTGAAACAGGAGCGCAAGTTATGGTTCCTCTGTTTATTTCGATTGGGGAAAAAATTAAAGTAGATACCCGCGACGGATCCTATTTAGGACGAACATAACCTTGAAATATTTGAATTTACCCTGTGTCGGTTGTCATAATTTGGATAACCGCCCTTCTATTAATTTTACGGGATGGATGATTTGTGTCGATCAACTTCAATGAACTTAGAGAACTGTTAGGAGCGATCGCTCAAACAGATATTGCAGAAGTTACCCTAAAAACTGAAACGTTTGAACTGACAGTACGCCGAGGAAACAGCAACATTCCGGTTGCGTCAACTGTGTTATCTTCTACGGCTACGGTTCACCCTTCTCTCGCGACGGCGGAAACTTCTATTATGTCCTCCTCACCTGAATCTCTTAAACCTTCTGTATCTTCTCCTATCGACAAGAAGTGGGTAGAGATTACTTCTCCTATGGTAGGGACATTTTACCGAGCTCCTGCCCCTAACGAGTCTCCTTTTGTCGAAGTAGGTGATTGCATTAGTAACGGCCAAACGGTTTGTATTGTTGAAGCGATGAAGTTGATGAATGATATTGATGCAGAAGTAGCCGGAGAGGTCATGGAAATTGTGATCGCTAATGGGGAACCGGTAGAATATGGACAAACTTTAATGTGGATTAATCCTAGCTAGTTTTTAAAACTTTTAGAAAACTGACTATTAGGACGATGATGACATAACCTAGTATTTACTGATCTGGAGAAATAGCAGTTGTAATGACTTGTCCTGAGCTTAATAATTTCTATTTTTTAGAAGATTGTAATCATCTATTTTTGAATATTTCATTTACTGTAATAGTATTGACAATACTAAAATCTTTGAAGTAAATATTATTTATTACTTTAGTGTTATTAACGATAAATTAATTCTTGGTAAATTTTATTCAATCACCATTCATGTACAACTTAGCACAGATGGTGTCAACTATCTTCTTAGTTACTTTTCTATCTATTAAAAGATTAAAAGTTATTAAAGTTAACTTGCAACCACAAAATTTTCTTCAGAACGCGAAATCAGAGTAGAAATATTATGTTTAAATCCAAAAGAATAAAAAGTTATAGAAATTGTATTTTAAGTAAAATAATCATACAATTTGATTAGAAAAATAACTTTATGATTCATTATTTAATGAGTAAAGAAATATTAACTTTTTCAAGAGATGAAAGAAAAAGAACTTTAATTGTAAGAGTATAAAATACTTTAAATAGCTCTCAGAAAATAATATAAAAACTTGTAATAGTTAGAAATTATTTAATCTTAAAAAGAAGAGATAAAAATCAAATTCACTCTCAGAAGAATCCGTAAGATTCTAAAAAAAAGGAATCATAATGAAAATAAAAAAAGTAAATATAAAATTTTTCCATCAACAAAAAAAATGATAAAGGCAGAAAAACTTTAGATTGAGAGGTAGATTAAGCAAAAAAAATACAGCGAATACGAAAAGATAGATACTTAAAATTGTTTTTTAGCAATGACTCATGAACCAGCGCATACAAGTAGTTTAGTTAGAGCCAAACTCAAACAATGGAAAGAAAAAAGATTATATCTCTGTTTTCTACAAACTTATAGTCTAGAACTAAATATAATGGGATAAGGATGGCATAAAATAAAAGTTAATGAAATTGCCAAAATAATATTTGAAGATAAATATGATTTAGCCAAAGCAGTTAAACAAAGTCCTTATTAAAGGAGTTATTCTTAACTAAGATACTAAGTTTAGTATCTTAGTTAAGAATAACTTCAAAAATTATTATCAAGCCCATAAATATAACTATATTTTCTTTTATATAGAAATACAAAATAATTTATTCGTTCAACATTTACTGGTAAGAACAGGATCCTACTATAGGATTAACTGATGAGATGTCAAGTCAAGATACTTAGGTGTTAAAAATTGATAAAAACTCTAAATTCATTAGTTTTCTTTTTAATTAATTTAAATTTATTATTAATATCTTCAGAACGGTTTTCAAGTTTTTTTACATAAATAGATAGTAATTTATTTAATTAAATAAATTTTCACAGCTTTTTAGTTCAAATAAATAGGCTTTTAACCAAAACAGTTATTTTAATAGTCCTGATATCTAGTATTAATTTTCATCAAAAATATTCCAGATTTATCCTTAAACTTGTGCACTTTCGAAAGAATAAATGACGTTATTATATACTTGATTTAATCTAGCTTTTTATTCTTTACTTTAATCTTTTTTGTTTTTATATAAAAAATACTCACTCCCTATATAGAGACTAATATATTGTTTGATTTTTTACTAGTATTTTTAGTTCTTTAGCTTCTAATTTAGAAGTTTTTTGTTGATTATCTAATTCAGTTTCAGCGAACCTATTATGCATAATCGTTAATACAATACTATTGTTTTAGTTTCTAAGAATTTGTTGATTATTAACATGATTTCTAAACAAGACCATGTTAAGGCTTGGCAGATTTTACCATTTTAAATTCAGTGACGCCTATATATTGAGTATTGATTCAATTTATCAGACTAGACCTATGTACTGTTACTTCAGCTTCAATCTTTGTCAAAAATTGTTAACTATTTAAATGTCCGAAATTTTCTCATCTGTAGTTATTGACCTAAATCTTTGAGCATTGTTTCTATTTCTTGTTCACTCACTCCATTCCTTTTAGCTACATTTTTCATGTTACTATTTAAAACCTCTTCAATAATTTTTGTTTTAAATCTTTCAGTATATGTTCTTTTCTTTCTAACATAGCTTAACTCTTCTGTAAACTTATTTCCACATTGGTTACATCTCATTTGACGACGATTAATTTTGAGATAGACGGCTTTCTCTGCCCAAGGTAAATCTCTAATAGTTAATTCATTATTTTGATGAAGTTTCCTAGTGGTTGAACCACAATAAATACAAGTTGCTGTGGGGTCTATTTTTTCGATAAATAAAACTATTCCTATCTCATTTGAAATTTGATAATGGGTAATGCTGAGTCCTTCCAAATCTAGAATCTCATTCATTAAACTGAGTTGAGCATTTGATGCCATAGGTATAAACTAAGTAAAAATATCGGGCTTAACACAATTTAATTTAAACATAAAATTTGCTACAATACCATTTATATGGTAACTATATAATAACAGTGGCTTTTGATAAGCCTATTATTAATAATTAGACTCTGTCTTTATACTTTTAATTTTTAAATTACAGATAAAGATTAAGTAAAACTGCATTTTTTAAAAAAGTGAGCTACAATTGTTCCGTAAGGTTTATGCCCTAGGCAATGATGTTACTATACTGTGTTTTTGCAGACTTATAAACCAAAAATTATAGCAATCAATTTGATATATCTTACTTTAATGAAAGTCTGTCAAGTGTTTAAAAATAACTTGAAAGGCTCTATAGGCAAAGAATTTAATTGATTCCTTGCTATCAGATTAAGTAGAAGTTAATTAAACCAATTGACATAATTTTACTTCGTAAGTATTTTTTGATTGCAACAGTTAACGAAAAAATCGAAAATATCTTTCAGACTTAACATTTAAGAAATCGAAGTAGAAGTATTTGGAACTGTTTTGTTAACGATTTTACTGGACCAGTTACTTATATCGATTGATCCGAAAATCCTTTTCTCAATTTTAAGAACGGAACGTTCTGAAGATTTATCTTGAATTAAGGTAAAAGTTCTGAGTATGAAAAGATAATTCCTAAATTCCTAGTCGTTGATAGATTCGATCTAAATTCTGTAAATGATATTGAGGATCAAAACAACTATCAATTTCTTCAGGAGATAAATATTGAGTCACTTGAACATCTTGTTTAATTAATCCATAAAAGTCGCCATCAATTTTGTTCCAAGCTTGATGAGCACATCTTTGAACAGTTTTGTAAGCATTTTCCCGACTCATACCTTTTTCTACCAAGGTTAATAACATCCGTTGACTAAAAATAACTCCGCCATAAACATTCATATTGCGTTTCATATTTTCGGGATAAACTAATAAGTTCTTCACCAAATTGGTAATTTCAAACAACATAAAATGGGTTAAGATGCAGACATCTGGTAACATAATCCGTTCCACCGAACTGTGGGAAATGTCCCTTTCATGCCATAAAGCGACGTTTTCTAAAGCAGTAACTGTATATCCTCGAATAATACGGGCAATCCCCGTTAAGCGTTCTGAACGGATAGGGTTACGCTTGTGGGGCATAGCAGAAGAACCTTTCTGTCCCTCATAAAAAAATTCCTCGACTTCTAAGACATCAGTGCGTTGAAGATTGCGGATTTCTACTGCAAACCTTTCGATAGAAGCAGCTAACAAGGCCAATTGTTGGATAAATTCAGCATGGCGATCACGCGAGACTACCTGAGTTGAAGCGGTATCAGGTTGAAGTCCCAATTTCTGACAGGTAAGGACTTCTACACTGGGATCGACGTTAGCATAAGTTCCCACTGCCCCCGAAATTTTTCCTACCGAAACATTATTGCGTAGGTTTACTAAACGCTCACGGTTCCGCAAGACTTCGGCCAGCCATCCTGCCAATTTAAAGCCAAAAGTAATAGGTTCGGCATGAATATTGTGTGATCTTCCCACCATTACCGTATTACGATGCTCTTGTGCTTGGTAACGAAGAACTTGTACTAAATCTTCTAGACGTTCTAGGATCAAATTGAGACTGGCTACCATTTGAAGAGCTAAGGCTGTATCAAGAACATCGGAACTGGTTAACCCTAGATGAATGTATCGCCCCGCATCTCCTACATACTCATTAACATTGGTTAAAAAAGCAATTACATCGTGGCGGACTTCGGTCTCAATTTCGAGAACCCGTTGGAGATTAAAATTAGCCTTGGCTTTTATCTCTTCTACTGCATCTCGGGGAATATGACCCAATTCTGCTTGTGCTTCACAGACAGCAATTTCTACTTGTAGCCAAGTTTTCAGTTTATAAGTGTCTGTCCATAGTTCCCCCATTTCGGGAATAGTGTAACGCTCAATCACTTAATATTCTACCGAGTACGACTCTTTCATTCTACCCTGTTTTAGTTAATAGGAAGACACTTCGAACAATACGGGTCAAGATAAATAAGTTAATATTAATTAATGTTTTGTGATCTGGTTATGCAGTTAGCTTCTGTCATATCAACATCTTCGGTCCCTGTAAACTATTCACGATGGCAAGGTCATTCAATATTTCTGGTTTATGAATTTAACGCTTCTATCCGAATCGCTGGCGTAAAAATATTAGCCAATTGCCCAATTACCAATTACAAGAATACTTTGAGGTATAGGTAATTAATCTATCGATAGATCGAACACTCCGCAAAGTTGAATGTAGCCAAAGGTTACTACTATAGGCGCAATTAGTCGCAAAATTTTATTACAGAGGTTATCAAATAACCGGCGGTGTTGGCAGGCAATTTCTTGGCAAAATATGCTGCTTTAATTTTTAGCGGCTTGATGTCCAGACACAACAATCCGGATTGTTGTGTCTGGACAGTACGGGTTCTTTCAGCAAGCTCCCATTCCAAAAGCCCAATCTATTACAAAAGTTAATTTTTTCTATTCTTTCACAACCTTGGGGGAGTTATCTTTTTATATCAAAAATGTGTACTGCCCGGCTAATATTGGTAGGATCCACAAAAAAGCTTAGCTTGATTGTATCGCAGTAACTGATCGTTTAGCAGAAGAAATTTATCACCCTTTTTGTGGGCATGGTGCAGTCGATCTATATTACCTCTTTTTTTAAAACTTCTCAAAGAAAAAAAGTTGATGTCTTTTTGCCGTAGCTAACCCATCTTTGTATGAAAGTTATGGAGAGGGGGTGTCCTTAAATTAATGTTGAATAACGGGGGAAACAGTTTAGTTAGTCAACATTATCTCCATTTGAAATTAGTCACGGACCTTACAACGAAATCCCGAAGAAAGCGTCTTGAAAGATGTAGTTAAGCTTCGCAAAATTCGATAAAACCCACCTAACTCAAGACTTTTTTGTTCCCCTATCTTATTAAATAACTTTTCCATTGGGGAGTTTCATAGTACAGACTATATTCTCTCCTTAGTAACCTCCAGCTTTCCCCCTCTATCTGTCGTTGTAGATAAATGTCAAATCGATTCTCTTTTTGTTCTTTTATTTGACGAGGAAACATCAATTTTAAATTGTAAGTTCCCTGAAGGTGATAAGTGGACAACTGTGCAACTAAAGTTGAGTCGAGTTTCTTAACTTGAATTTGATTAATTTTAAGCTGGGGAAGAGTCATGTCCAACTGATTGCTCAAATGCTGTAAATTTTGAGTTAGTTGTAAGACAATCGCTTTTTCAACTATCTCTCCATCAGGAGCAAATTCTGTTGGAGGAGTTGGAGAATCACAGGCAATAATTAAACTACTTAGACCAATTAAAATAGTTGTCAACACAAAATGTAACCATAAACGAATCATATCACATATATGCTAGATGAGGCTCAATTCACTCTTCTATTTTCCCACAACTTCTTCATATATTTTAGTCAACTCATTAATACTAACTTACGTTCTGCTGACAGGTATTACTGTTAACCCAAATGGAGCTTTACTCTCATCAAATGTTTAGATCTTTATGGGTAACTCCCTCAATGTTCTTCGGTAGCTTTTGTGATTTTAAACAAAACTAACCCAGTCAATAACCTAAAAACCATTCCATAGTACTGTTCATTGGCAATAAATTATTTCTGTAATGAAACCTCTCCTGATTAAAGATTCACTACTTTTTTCATTGATTTGAACCACTCTGTTTCCTTTAGAAAAATAATTTTGGGGTTTAACTCTCCGTTGAATTTACCTAAGTCTCACAAACATTAACAAACTTAAAGAAAGCTTCTTGAGCCGCAGCTTGTTCAGCAATTTTTTTAGAACGACCTTGGCCTGATCCTAATTTACGGTTGACAAGCCAAACTTCAGCCAGAAAACTCGGTTGACTAGTCGGCAAAGAGTTAAGCTTTTGAACTCTATATTCTGGTAGAAGTTTATACTGAGCCTGAGTCCATTCTTGTAGCGCATCTTTATAATTTTGACGAGCCGGATCTTGTCGAATTTCTTCAGCTTTGGCTTTCAAAAGATCGTCTAACCAGGGACGCACTAAACTCATGGTTTGGGTACTTAAATATAGTGCGCCTAAAACCGCTTCAAAGGCATCTGCTAAACGAGAAACCCTTCCGGCTTCATCTTTAACTACATGATCAGCCATCAGGATATAGCGTTCTAACCCAAAACTCTCGGCAAATTGGGCTAAAGTGCGATCGCTGACCATCATAGAACGTAGAGCAGCAAATTCCCCTACAGACTCATTTGGATAGGTTTCTAAAAGGATTTCCGCGGCTACAAGTCTCACGACAGAATCCCCCACAAATTCCAGTTGTTGATAGTTCTTTTCCCTGGAAATAGTAGGATGAGTTAAGGCAATATCTAACCATGACCAATTAATCTGTGAGGTGTCAGATAACCCCAGTTTCTGCATTAACATTCGTAATTGCTTATTACGCCGAGGATCATTAAAAATCATGAGAAAACTGTCTTGAAACACTATCGGCTGCTCTAGTATATAAATAAGTTAAAGGCTCGACAATTTTTTGTGTTTTAAATTTTTTACCAGCACGTTCCCATAAGTCTGTGTCTTCTCCATAGTGAATATCTTGAAAACCTTGCAATTCAAAAAAGACATATCTTCTGCCAAACAGGGTTGGACAAATAACACAGTTTTGGATATTAACTTTTTGGTCAGGATTATAATAGTCTGTCACCCATGTTTCTTGATTGGGTTTGAATCCCCCTGCAATTAACTCAATTTCTGGATGTTTTCTAAAAAAGTCTAGTTTCGATTGTAAGTGATTGGAAAGATATTGATCATCGCTATCAATAAAAGTTATATAATCTCCAAAAGAGGCTTTAATCCCTATATTTCTCGATAGAGCTGCTCCCCTATTTTTATGTTTTATATAACGAATATTAGAAAAATTTTCAAGATAAGGATTGACAATTTCAAAGGTGTGATCTTGACTGCCGTCATCAACAATAATAAATTCCCAATCTTGATAAGTTTGGTTGAGGACACTTTGAATACATACTGTTAAATATTCGGCTCGATTATAAGTCGCTAATATTACGGAAACTTCAGGAATAAAAGAAAAATTTAAATTATTCATAGTTCAGGTATTAAGATAAAAACAGTTTTAAATAACTAGCTTTATTGGGTAGTCATTTCTCTGCTACGATACAGGTGATAACAGGATAACCGGGATTAAAATTATTGATTTCTTCTGAAGAGAGTTCTTCAGTTGCAATACCATGATAACTAGCAATGAGAGTAATGAGGCTATCATAAATGTATAATTTTTGCTCAGAGAAATCTTCAAATAAATACTTTATTCTATCGTGTAAAGGTCGCCAGTAATCAACAGGAGTACCATGAATTCTGACAGTATTTGGAACCATTGCGAAATATTTCCCCCCAATTTTTAGCCATCTATAAATATTCTGAACCGCTATCCAAGGATCATAACAATGTTCTAAAACATTAAAAATAATCACTGAATCTACTGATTCTGGTTCTATTACGGAAGGATCATGAATATACCCCATAATATCTATTCCTAACCCTGGTCCCAAATTCAGGACTTGATAAGAATCTTGGGAAGTCACTTCATAAAAATCTCGATCTTTGGAAGTTCCTCCTATTTCTAAGATCTTTCCCTGAATTTCTTCTCTAATTTCTTCAATAAATTGATTTAGATAGTAACAATCAATAAGAGTCCCTCGCGTTAAACCAAATAAGTAATAAATGGGAACCAACTTTTTAAAGTTTCCCCAATCTAGAGAATTTATCTCTGGAGATAATAGCCCCAAATCCTTGAGTTTATTAACAATTCGTATTAATTTTTCCTCGCTGTCAACTAATTGTAAATCCTTTTGTAGTTTATGTGTTTGAAACAGTTGAATAATAATTTTATGAGTTTTAATACTCAACTTATGTAATTCAATTTCCCTACTTTTCTCAAAAAAACTACGAAATCCTTGAAGAAGAATCTTTAAGCTTTTTTTACTTAAAAATATTAAAGTTTGAGAAAAATTCTGAATGAGTTCTTGATAGATAGTTAATTCTGAGATTGTTTCTTGATTTAAGTCAAATTCTCTTACGATTTTTAAAATTTTATAAGCATCTTCTAGAGAAATTTGTCGAATAAATTTTTCTAGAAGATGCTAACCAAGATTGAGCAGGCATTATCTCTGGCTCTTTTTTACTCCAAGCAAAAATTTTATATAGTTTTGAATCCTGCGATTGTAAAATCATACTTGTACTATATTTTTTCCCATAGAATTTAAGCAAGCAACATTAAGTTCAATATTAGTTAAATCATTAAATAGCTTAACTAAATCCCAATTGTCTTCCAAAAGGGATAAAAGAGGTCATCATCGGAGCCGATACTGGTTTTCTCAAGCCTAATTTCCACTTTAACCCCATCGAGATACCCAAACTGGGAAGATTGACAATAGTCAAGAAAAACGGTAATTATTACATTCGGGACTTGATTGTATGCTGTTTTGCCATTTTTTTATTTTTTAAAAAAACTAGCAGTGTTATCTGTTTGAAACAGACAAGTTTATTGCTATAATCTATAATTATCTTTAATATCTGTCACTTATTCCTCTGTTCTCTGTAAAAATATTTAAATTGCTTCCTCCCAATTATAAAATTTCCTTAGCTTTAATAGGAGTGGCTGTTGTCTTGAGCGTGACACAACCTCGGGCAAGTTTATCCCTATCTTTAGTTTGATTTATCTCTGTTATTTCAAATCGTCAGTATCCGTTTACAGTTTACTCCAATCGTTTTAGATATTTATCCTTAGGGTAAATTGATTCACTGTTTTTCTTATGCTGAATAGAAAAACTAGCCAATTTTTTGGAGTTCAAGACCAATTTTATTTTCGAGACGTTAATAATATTCACTTTTTGCCTATTACTTTTAATTTTAAAACCTTGAAAAACTGTTTATAACAATACTGTCTTTTACAAGAAGATTACTATTAGTGTATAATTTTAACATCATTTAGATAAGCTAGATTGTCTGGGGAAAATACTATATAAATCAATTCTTGTTACTCATCGGATTAATGGCTCAACCATAGATAAGTATGTTCGTAACATAAAAACTCATAATCTAGAATTAGAACATTATTCAACTAGGATAGATTCGATAATTAACGTCGAACTATTAACATAAAAGTTACCTTCAAAATTACTGTAAATTTGTAACGAGAAAATGAATATAGACGATAACCAAATTCCCCCAACCCAGTTAACCAACAAGTCAACTGACAATACTGCCGAGAATGCAGTCGCATTTGAGAACTCAAACCCAACTTCAGAACCAACAAAATCTACTTCGATATCAACTACGTCTGCTTACGTCAAAAGGGAAAAAGAAGAAAGTACTTCTGAACCTGAAATGATTAGAGTTTCTAACACAATATTAAATCTTGAAAGTAAAGTTAAAGAGTTAACGTCACAAGTTCAGTCCTTAGAACAACAAAAACAAGAGTTAACTCGAGAAATAAAACAGCTACAAGAATGTGAACATAAAATGATGGCGGAAAGAATTCAAGATATTGAGCAACATATTCGCTTGATAGTTAAAGAAGGTTTAAAAGAACTTAAACAGCAAAAACAAGCCTTAGAAATTTCCGTTGAACAACTTGAACGTCGTCGGGATAGAATCAAAGAAGAAATGCAAACAACATTTGCAGGAGTTTCTCAAGATTTAGCGGTTCGGGTTCAGGGATTTAAGGATTATCTAGTAGGCAGTTTACAAAATTTAGCGGCAACGGCTGAACAGTTAGAATTACCCACCCAAGAAAATTGGAGTTCTTCAGAAACAATTCCTTCTCAATCTTCGAGTTCAGGTAAGATTCAGTTTGCTCCCCAAGAATTTGAAGCACAAACTACAAAAATTAAGCAAATATTGGAGCAATACCGCAATAACCCTGATTACTATGGGTGTCCTTGGCAACTACGTCGTACTTTTGAACCAATTCATGCAGAACGGGTACAAACGTGGTTCTTTTCTCAAGGGGGACGGGGAGCTATCTTATCTATGGGGACTCGCCTACAGAATATTTTGATTGCGTCGGCAATTATTTCTGTATTAAATAGTCTTCACGGTGATCGCTCTCGGTTTCTAATCCTAGCTAACAGTCCCGAAAGACTCGGAGAATGGCGTAGAGGATTACAAGATTGTTTAGGAATTTCCCGCAGTGATTTTGGTCCAGAAAAGGGAGTAGTTCTCTTTGAATCTCCAGATGCTTTAGTGCTGAAAGCAGAACGTTTACTCGAAGATAAAAAAATTCCCTTGGTGATTATTGACGAAACCGAACAACAGATAAATCTTTCTCTCCTACAGTTTCCCCTTCTGTTAGCATTTGCACCTGATCCTCAACAAGTGTCAAGCTATTTATATTAACGATATAGATCTGTAAACTATACATAATGACGGAATGAATTAGGAAATATGGCTTGGGTAATTAGTGGATTTTTGTGTATGGTGGCCTATTTACTAGGTTCGATTCCTACAGGTTATCTTGTAGGAAGAGTCCTCAAAGGGATTGACATTCGTGAACATGGATCTGGTTCTACGGGAGCGACAAATGTGTTGCGAATACTGGGCAAAACAGCAGCTGTCCTTGTATTAATTACAGATCTGGGGAAGGCCATCTTGTCTGTGGCAATGGTCAAATGGTTTTATCTATTAGCCCCTACAGGATTGATTACTTTAGACTGGAAACCTTGGTTAATGATAGTTACGGCGATGGCTGTTGTATTTGGCCATAGTAAGTCGATTTTTCTTAATTTTACAGGTGGTAAGTCAGTAGCTGCTGGTTTAGGAGTTTTGTTTGTCCTTAACCCTTTAGTTGCCTTGGGAAGCTTAACTAGCTTTTTGCTGATGCTGAGTTTCTCTAAGATTGTTTCCCTGAGTTCCTTAACAGGAGTACTTGCAGTCAATATTTTGATGATTTGGCTACATCAACCTTTACCCTATTGTATTTTTGCTTTGGTAGCAGGACTCTATGTCATTATTCGTCATAGTACAAATATTAATCGTCTCTTTGAGGGGAAAGAACCAAAAATTGGTCAAAATCTACAAAATTCTTCTTTGTCTTAATCTAAGAGTTAGTTTAACTTATCTCTATTTTTGCTTTTTTTGGGTATAGTACTCTCAAATACTAGATATTCAGACATTTTCATGAAAAACCTACCTTCAGAATTAGAAAGTAAACAAGATACATTTTTATAACAAAATCACCTCAAGACAAGATAGGTGGGCAGCTAAAATGTAAACGCTAAAAAAGCAAACTATCCCTAATTTTTAAATTTCAACAATTGCAATTGACTTTGTATCATTTTAATTAGTGTTTTTTCAGACAATTACCTTGACAAGAACCTTATTTAATTACCTTAGCTAAATTATATTGATCTTCAAACCTCTTGAAGACAATTTTATAAGTTCTATTTAACGTTTTGCTTTGCTACACTTAGTCATTTTTTCTGCTTATATTTATCTAAACCTATCCTTCCAATTTATCCTATTCAGTAGGAAAGAGCAATTTCTTTGACCACTATCTTATTATTTTCTAATGTCAGAATGACAGTCTAGCTTGGTAAATTATGTAAAGTGTATGTAGTTAAAAAAACTCAGTTTGTGTCGCTTTTAAAATATTTAGGCTAAAATTAAAATTGTGCAGGCTTTTAGAAAATTCCATGGTATGTAGATCTATAGAGAAGTATAAATTATTCCAGTGTGAATGTAATTTATCGGATAGTTACAATAATAATCCGTCGAGTAGACACTCTCGTGTGATACAAGCTTGTACAATAAATTTCCAAGGGATTTGGTAGATCATCACTACTTATCTGGGGATGGCAACTTCGGAGATTAAGTTCAGATGGCGACCACCTAATCAATTACCTTTAGTTTTGACTAGTCCTAGGAAAACTTGGTATTGACATTATAATAATAATGTGCGGTGTATGGCAAAAAATGATGTGTAGTGCATAGCATAAAAAACAACTCGTCAAAAGGTGAAATCTATCTTAGTATTGAAAAATAAGAGAATTGATTTTCTTGAAGATTAACTCACACAAAACAAAAGATAGATTAGGAGGACATCTATGGCACTCGTCCCAATGCGAATGCTTCTAGATCACGCGGCCGAGAATGGTTATGGTATTCCTGCATTCAACGTCAACAATCTTGAGCAAATCTTAGCAATCATGCAGGCGGCCGACGAAACTAATAGCCCCGTTATCTTACAAGCTTCTCGCGGTGCTCGTAAGTATGCAGGAGAAAACTTCCTCCGTCACCTGATCTTGGCAGCATCAGAAAGCTATCCTCATATTCCCATTGCTATGCACCAAGACCACGGAAATAGCCCCGCTACCTGTTATAGCGCAATCCGCAATGGTTTTACCAGTGTTATGATGGATGGCTCCTTAGAAGAGGATGCCAAAACACCCGCTAGCTTTGATTACAACGTAAATGTTACTGCAGAAGTTGTTAAAGTTGCTCATGCTGTCGGTGCTAGTGTTGAGGGTGAACTTGGTTGTTTAGGTTCTCTTGAAACTGGTCGAGGAGACAAAGAAGATGGTCATGGGTTTGAGGGAACTTTAAGTAAGGAGCAACTCCTGACAGATCCTGATGAAGCGGTAGAATTCGTTGAGCGGACTCAAGTTGATGCTTTAGCCATCGCTATTGGAACCAGCCACGGTGCTTATAAGTTTACTCGTAAACCCACCGGTGAAATTCTCGCTATTAACCGCATTGAAGAAATTCATCGCCGTTTACCCAATACCCACTTGGTAATGCACGGTTCTTCCTCCGTTCCCCAAGAATGGTTAGACATGATCAACCAATACGGGGGCAAAATTCCTGAAACCTATGGGGTTCCTGTTGAAGAAATTCAAAAAGGGATCAAGAGTGGTGTTCGTAAAGTTAACATCGATACGGACAATCGTTTAGCGATAACAGCTGCCATTCGAGAAGAATTCCATAAGGATCCTAGCAACTTTGACCCTCGCCATTTCATGAAACATTCTATAAAGTACATGAAGCAAGTTTGTTCCGAGCGTTATCAGCAATTCTGGACTGCTGATAATGCTAGTAAGATCAAGCAAGAAAGTATTGAGGCTTATGCCACTAAGTATGCTAAAGGAGAGTTAGATACTGGTCTTAGGAAGACTATTTCTGTATAGAGGTTGAGTGGCAAAAATTTTTTACTTGTCATTTAATATCTAATGCTTGGGTGACTAATTAAAGTTACCCAAGTTTTTGTTTCTTTCTTAAAATTGATAACTGTATTTTATTAAGTCTTCCCAAAAAATTTAAATTATTGTGTCAAGATAACTTTTCAAGGTTAAAGATTAAACTTAGTACATTTACTCAAACAATTTAAAAAAACACAAAGATAGTTAAACACAATACTAAGTGTATTTAGTGGTTATAAATTATGGTTATATTGCTAGAAAACCTAAAAAATAGTAACTTTATTAAGTTTATTAATACTTAAAAATTAAGACTATTCTAGAGCAATAGAAAAAATTTAACAATCTTGTTTTAGAAGTTGTTAATAAATAGTTAATCATATTCAATCAAGAAGAGCTATTACTATTAATTATGCTTAAAAGACAATACGACTAATTTAATTTTTTTGAAAACTTTTTAAAAGGATTAAATCAACTAGCATTTGATATTAAAATTGAAAGCGGTGATAAAAGTGAGCGATTAAAAGTTATTCAACATGCAAATTGTCTTACTAAAACAATTGAAAATCATAGAAAATAATCTTAAATCTCTATATAACAATATTTCCCCGGTTAATATTGATTATTTAAATATCAATAAAACTTTGATAAATATGTCATCTTTTTATTGAAAATAAAAAAAAATAACAGTGTCAGTAATAGACTTTATTAAAAACCATAACTACAATTGTAAACAGTGCAACAGCAGGTTTTACGTTTAAATTAAATTATGTTATGCTCAACATTTTGACTTAATTTATACTCATGGCATTTAATGCTAAATTCAGTTTAGCTAATAAGATGCTAAGTTTAGCAAAACTCACTTTTAATTATTATATATCTTCAAATAAGATAGGAATGGTTTGATTTTTCATAGAAATAGCCTAACAACAATTTGTATTTATTGTAATTTAACCACCAGAGAAAGCTATTTACTTAGAAAAATCGTCATCATGTTAAATGTAATCAATATAGAAATAAATTTATATAAAAGTAAAGAAAAAATAAGATAAAAATTATTAAGTTTTTTTAGAAAAAAATATTGAAAACATAAAAAATAGAAATAACACTCTAAAATTTAGGTAAAAAATTACATATATTATAGTTATCTATTTTTTTATAGAAATAACTCGAGAAACAGTAAAAAGTATTAATGATAAATCGAAGTTAATCAAAAAGAAAGTTTATGGATTAAGAAAGTTCTTAAATCTTTAACTTCGCAGTTGTTTTAACTTAACGTTTCACTAGTTAATTTTATATTGCAATCTTGCTATAACTATTAATAATTACAGAGATCAAACTTACAAGACAAAGCAAGATAAACATAAACTTATTGTTTCTTAACCATGTTTTAAACCACGATCTTTGTTGTATGTATAAAGTTACTTATATCAAAAAAAACAAATTTTGTAAAGGGTTAACAACCTATACATCTTTATAAGATAAAATGCAAAAAACTATAGGATTTAGCTATAGAGCTAGCAATTTTTAATCAAAATGATAAGCGTATTAATCCTACAGATAAAAATCTATCTACTCAAAATTACATATTAGCTTTAAAACTAACAACTAGGAATCAGTTCAAAGGTTGAACTTAATTTAAATACTTAATCATATGGAATATTTTTATAGTATATAGATATATCATCTCACTATGATTTTATTTAGAAAATTGGATTGATTAAATCCTAAAACCCTAAATCTGCTTTGGCGACTTCAGCTGCAATTAAAACCTCTTCATCAGACCATTCTGAACAATCAGTTGCTCCAATTTCACTGTAAAACTGTTGATCATAACCTCGGGTCCTAACAACTACTGGCATGGGGACAGCATGACCCAAGATTAATGCCTGTTGTTTAGAATCTAATTTAGATAAAACTGACCGCAAATTTTGTCCTCCAGATACACCTGTAAAAATCGCTTCAATGTCTTTTTCATCATTTAACAAACAGGTGATTCGAGTCCCAATTTGAGACATAACTTCATTATCAATTCCTGATGGTCTTTGATCAACAATTAATAGGGTTACAAAATATTTTCGCATCTCCCTGGCAATAGTACCAAAAATTGTTTGATGAACAATTTTAGAATCAAGAAAACGATGTGCTTCTTCAATAGTAATGACTAGTTGTCTAGGTCGATCACTTGGATTTTTACTCTGAAGAAATTTCTCTGATTGTTTTACATAACTTGCATGGATTCGTCGAGTGATCATATTGGTTGCCAGCATATAAGATAAAATATTCGATTGGGAACCAAATTCAACAACCACGTGCTTTCCTGCATTTAAAGATTGTAAAATTTGCGAAATATAATTATAGGGACAGACAGTACGTAAGTACTTTAGTTTTTCTAAGCGCATTAACTTCCGTTGCAGGGACATAAGTGATCCTGGATGACCCTGTTTTTCCTGGCAAAAAATTTTAATGTCTTCATTGGTCATATCTAATAAATTAATAATCCAAGATTTCCCATATTCTTTCCGAAGAATCTCAGCATTATCTAAACTGGCTTCTGAAATGCCTAATTCATATCCAACTAAGCGAATATCTTCAATCTCGATTTGATCAAAACTAAGGTAAAGATCTTGAGCATCTCTAACTCCCCTTCGTTTAGTAGACTCCACATCTAGAGTATAAATTTCTACCTCACTAGAGAACAGTTGACGTAACCCTTTCACCGTAGAAACGTGTTTACCTTCTCGCATCGCTTCCCAACCGTATTCCGAATGCATATCAAACATCAAATTAACAGCTGCTTGCTTTTTAATAATCCCTGAGATTAACAAACGAGTGAGAAAAGACTTTCCGGTTCCTGACTTACCAAAAACTCCATTACTTCGTTCTACAAATCGATCTAAATCAATACAAATTGGAACCTCCATATCTAACGGTTTTCCAATAGCAAAATTACGACGGGTGAGATCATCTTCCCAGCCAAAAACACAACGAAAATCCTTTTCTAAAGCTTCATAAACTTGACTAAAATGAGCCGGAATAGTTTTAACTGGGAGTAATTCAATATCACCACTTGTTTGTACCTCAAATGATCCTAATGAACTATCCCCATTTTTGGTTTTAGCATTAACTTGTACTTCCTTTTCGATAGGAGTAAACATTAACATTGGGGCTAATTCTACTTTTCCATAGGTTCCGCTTCCTGCCAGGACGTCGCGCATAAAACTATCTTCAAAACTAGGAGGATTGGAAAGAATACGAGGGTTAGTAGTTCCTAAAGAGACGTCGGTAAGGAGACAGAAAAACCGCGATTTTATTCCCTGAACGACGAGAAACTTACCTACCCGCATTTGCTCGACGGAAACATCAGGATGTAAGAGAACCTCTAATCCTTGACTAAGAGAACCTTCAATGACTGATCCGAAGGATTGTTCTATCATGAGACACAAAAAATAATACAGACGTTATAGATAGGGGGTGATTGTATAAATTAACCCTAGGGCTATTGTATCGATATCTTATAAAAAATTAACTGTAATCGACCATTAGTAATGGTTTATAAAAAACTCATAAAATTATTACGGGTCTATTTCCTAATAAACTAGGAATCCTTATCTGGTTACAATTATCGCAATAGATTAGCGATCTTCTGAGCTATATTGAAAATAACGATAAAAAATATGAAACTATATTTATAGCGATAATAGCAGAGTTGCCTCTATTTGATGCACTAGTAGTAGTCTAACTCCTTTTTTAGAAACTAAATCTAGTACTATCATTGATAGTCAAACTTACAAATGAAGATATAAACTATTAATGTTTCTCTCTTATGAAAGAGAACTACAAATCTATGCTGAATTTAATTAAAATTATGTCTATAAATGCAATCATGTTAGTCTTTGTTGTTATCATCCAGGAGTTATTAGCTATTTTTGTGATTAGAGTTGATCAATATGCCTTCGATGAGTGACTTCTAGAAGCAGCTGCACCAGCTTTAGATGTTGTTATGGAACGCAGTAAGAAACTAACTTTACCTTTTGCTATCGTTTTTGATTAACAACTCAAATCAAGAAAAAAATTAAAAAATACTGAAACAGTGGTGTGAAGAAGTTTTTGAAGAGTACACCATATAATATGACTACATAATAGAATGTGGTAGTTAATTTTTCAATCTAGGGACATTAAGAAAATATATGTTTATTAAACAAAAGAAAAATCTAAAAAATTAGATGTTCAGATACGAAATAGAAACACAATCAATTCAGTTATCTAAAAGATATCAAAAAGTAGTAAATATAGACTAATTAAATTTTTTTTAAAACGTTCAAAAGAGCAAAATAAATCGAAGCTTGGTAATTAACGTTGAGAAAAAAGATAAAAAAATTAGTTATCATGATTTTCTAAAATCAACCTTTTTAAATAAAACTAGGCAATAGCTTGACTACCTAGACAATTAACAAACAAGGAGCCTTTTAAAAAAAAGTTTATTTTTAGCAACGAACTGTTCCATTATAAAGGAATTGCCTCTAAAATTTAAGACAACAACAGTCATTGGAATAAACTCAATAGATTTCATGAGTAATTTACCTCAATCCCCTCAACCTACTGACATGCCATCTTTATCTCCTAATGCTACTCCTAGTGACACATCATCAAGTTACGTCAGACTGGCAATGCGTAACATGGTTCGTAAAAGAGGAACTTCCATTAAGCACTTTGTAGTAACAACGGTAGGCTTATTAGGATTTCTTATTAGCATTTCCTATTTAACTCGTTAAAATCGAGGGTATCATGGCACCTTCTCCCGTAAAAACCTTAACTGTTGACCTTTATCTTCAGGATGTTTTTAACTGCGAAGCATCAAATGATTCAGATATCTCTGACATTATTACAGCAACTTGGCAACAGTGGATTCAAACTTGGTTAGAAGAACTACACTCAATAATTACTATATCCGGGGCTTACGAACTGAGTCTAAGGTTAACCAGCGATTACGAAATACAAACTTTGAATAACCAATATCGTCATAAAAACCAACCCACAGATGTCTTAGCGTTTGCCGCTCTTGAAGTTAAAGTTCCTCAATCATCGGAAAAAATAAGTGCTGATGAATCTCTATATTTAGGCGATATTATCATTTCGGTGGATACAGCTAAACAACAGGCACGACAAAACCATCATTCTCTAACTGTAGAATTAGCATGGTTAGTGGCTCATGGACTTCTACACCTTTTAGGTTGGGATCATCCAGATGAAGAAAGTTTACTACAGATGCTTGCACAACAAGAAACTTTGTTAAAGCTTGTGGGCCTTCAGCCAAATAATTGATATATTGAATTAATTTAATTGTTTCAATTCCACAGTATTTCCAATAAGATTTAACAGTTCCATCGTAAAATTTTAAGATAATGAAAACAAATTTACACTTGAACCAATCCTCCTGTACTCAGTTAGTTGCCCCTTCCCCATTGCCTTCTGGTGTTTCCTTCAGGAGCTATCCTAGTCTTCAGACAAGCTCAACTGCAGAATTAAAATTACATTCCCAACGGCAATTGGCTTGGCAAATTGCCCCTAACTTGTTTTTAAGTTTTAAATATGCTTGGGCTGGCATTTGTTACGCTTTTGAGACTCAACGTAATTTCCGTATTCATACCGCCATGACCGTGATTGCCATTAGCCTAGGACTATTTTTACAAGTCACTGGTGTAGCCTTGGCTATTGTTTCTCTAACCTGCGCTCTCGTAATGGTTTTAGAGTTATTGAATACTGCTTTAGAATCGGTGGTTGATCTAACCGTAGGTCAGTCTTACCATATGCTAGCTAAAATTGCTAAAGATTGTGCTGCCGGAGCGGTAATGGTTGGGGCAATGGCAGCGGTTTTAGTCGCCAGTTTTATTTTGTTACCCTCTTTGGTTCCTTTTCTTCTTACCCTGTAAGACTTTGCGTTAAGGTCAAAGACAGATTTTGGGCGGAGACTAACTGCTCCCCCAGTAAGCCTCAAGGAGACAAGTATTGATTCTTATTATCGATAATTACGACAGTTTTACTTACAATTTGGTGCAGTATTTAGGAGAACTGGGTGCCGAACTTCCCGTGGCTTTAGATATCCAAGTTTACCGTAATGATCAAATTACTCTTGATAAGATTCGTTATCTACAACCGAATGGAGTTGTGATTTCTCCAGGGCCAGGCCGTCCTGATGATGCAGGAATATCCCTC
Organism: cyanobacterium endosymbiont of Rhopalodia gibberula; assembly: GCF_003574135.1. GTDB lineage: Bacteria > Cyanobacteriota > Cyanobacteriia > Cyanobacteriales > Microcystaceae > Rippkaea. Next base: position 1,867,417 of record NZ_AP018341.1, read on the forward strand.
GCGTTAATTGAACAGTTAGGACCAACTCTACCCATTTTAGGGGTCTGTTTAGGTCATCAAAGTCTTGGTCAAGTTTATGGAGGACAGGTTGTAGCCGCACCTCTGTCAATGCACGGCAAAACCTCTCAGATCTATCATAGGGGAGTCGGAGTGTTTACAGGTTTAGAGAATCCTTTTAGTGCCACTCGTTATCATAGTTTAGTGGTAGATCGAGATAGCTTACCACAAGTATTTGAAATAACTGCTTGGGTTGAAGACGGTACCATTATGGGGCTTCAACATAAAGGTTATCCTAACCTTCAAGGGGTGCAATTCCACCCGGAAAGTATCTTAACTCCATCAGGAAAACAACTTTTACGTAATTTTTTGGTCAGTTTGGAAAATTTTGACAATCAAGAAATCAAGAACGGGAAAATGTCTTAACCGTTTTGGTAACTGCTATAAATTCCAAAAGGAATAAGTTAATCAAATAAGTAATAGATAAAGTAGGGTGTTAACCAAAAACGAGTTTTTATAAGTCCAAGAACTTTTAGATTCACCCTACCTACTATGCTTGACTAACAATTAAATCTTAGAATAAGTTTTAAGATTTAATTTGTATTAAAATTTATAGCTACACTTCAACAATTTTTTCTCTTCTTAAGGAATAGGATTTATTCTAAAAACCAGTTTTATAAAAAAATGTTTAATTATTATCTTTTTATAGAGATAATCTTATAGAAGATTACTAATATTTTTTAAACTTTAAACTTGAGATTTAATTTCTTTTACATCACTAGGTTTCTCTCTAGGTTTCTCTATTGTAGGTAAGTACAATAATTTTAAAAAACTTTTATATTTAGTTTTTAACAGTTGGTTATCTTGCTTTTAATACTGACATTACTTCTCAATCTTAATTTTTAGTTAAATTATTAATATTAATATCTTCAAGAAGATAATATTGTCTTTTAATTCCTATAAGTAGTGGTCTATTTTGTTTTTAATACGCTCAGTTAACCTTCTTTATAACTTCATAATGGCGTATTTTAGTTTCAGTATCTTTTCTCTTAATCAAAATAAAAAGAAGCAGTATATTTTAAATAAATTTGCCAAATTTTTGTGGATTTATAAAATTTAGTAGCAGATTCTCAAATAAATTCTAATAAATCTCTTTTTTAAGAGTTATAAGTATATAAATTAGAAAGCCCGTTTGATAAATTTTTGCTGAAGTCAAAATTCTCATTAAAATAATTATTAAATATATTGTCAAACTCCTAATTTTTATCTTTTCTTTTTGTACTAATTACTCATATAAATTGAAGATTATTATAAAAACTTATAGTATCTTATTGTTTTATATTACCTATTTCTTCTGTGCTTAAAACTTACTCAAATAGATTCTGAATCTCATCATAAAGTTTAATCAGTTTTTTAAAACTTTAGTATTATTTTTCAAATACTTAAGTAACAATAGAATATCTTTTTTCAAGTAACTTCTTTGATTCTTTATGTTTATGTTCTCTTCATTGAAGAAGCTATGTTCATGATAAAAAGAAAGTTTTAAAAAATTTTTTTGAGGTTGGTTATTATTAATAATATGTATGATTTTAGAAAAAATTATACACTCTTTCTGAATCCTAACTAATTTATTATACGTATTGATGTTAAGGCAACTGTAATGTTAATACCTATCTAAATTTCAGTACTTACCAATTAACTAGGTGAATTTAAATAATTTTAATATATAAAAATAATTGGTAATAACCGTAGCATAAATATTATACTTGAATTTTTTAAAAAAAATTATGTTTACTATTGAACGTTTATTTGAAGTTTTTAATTAAAAGTTCTTGCTGAAGATAGATTTATTATTAAATAATATACGTATTAATGATAAGAGTTATTTAATGAATTTATAATAAATTCTGTTGTTAATTTAGAATATTTTTTGGATAAAAATTAACTATTTATTAAATGTTAATAACAGTATTTATTTTCAATTAATTATGATAAGTAAGCAGAACAAACAGTCTAGTTAAACTCTCGTTCTAAGATTATTAAAGTTAATTAAGCGATTAGCTTATCTTCCAATCAATTGAGTTTTATGATCGACCAGCAATGATTATTCCTTGACTATTGGAAGATCTTGAACATACTCTTCCTGTAGCTACTCGTTGGATCGAATATCCCGACCCTCTACCAATGCTGATGTCTAATACAATCAAGGAAAGACGATGTTAATTAGTAAATTTGCCGGAATTAAAAAATACAATCCCGATTTTCGAAAAAAATGTAAAAATTGAAACAATAGATACCAACTCTAATCACCAAAACTTAGAAATAGAGAAAAAATAGCATTTTAGGAGATACTTTTCGATATTTTTAGAGACTCTTCATTCAGAGAAAATAAAGGAGGAGTTTGATATAGATTTATCATTTTGTAGAGTAGACGAGAATTCGGTGATATATAACCATTTAAGATAGTTTTATATCTGTTGACCCTAAGGTCTAGGAATTTATCAGGAACAGTCCTAAAAAGATCATGGGAGCAGTTTATCGATGATAGTCAGGAGTCATCCCATAAGTGGGTCAAGCTTCCCTGAAAGAAAAATAAATAATGTCAGATTTAGGTAACAAATTGAAACCCTGTATTTCCTCACCGCAGTAAAATTGTCGCACAATTCGATCGTGACAAAGGTCGTAAAGATTGTCCACCGTCAAGACTTCAATCCAGTCATCACTTGAGCTATGTTGTAGGAACATCATTTTTTTCGTTACTATTCCCTGACAATTTCAGTGCACACACATACCCAAGATAGTAAGTTAAACTATATACAATTTTGCAAAATAAAGCTGAAACTGTTAAGAATTAAGAGATAGTCTCCTTAAAAATATTAGCGTGAAAAATATTAACGTGTCCTTCAACTTTCCGTTAACCTTTCGTATTTCTTCGCTTATCCGTATCACTTTAGTTAGTCTTTATTTTTCCCTGACTCTTCCCCTTCCCTTCCTTGTAGACGTTACATCCGTTTCTATTCCTCCTTTTATGTTATGGACAGGAATCGTCATGGGCTTCATAGTTTTAGTAGGAGCTTTAAGTGAACGGGTTATTGTGGATGAGGATACTATAAAAGTGACTTATCCTAGTTGGGTTCCCTCTTTTCTCTGTAAAGGATGGTCTTTGCCTTGGTCAGAAATTAAAGATTTAAGATTGCGCACTACTGGACAGGGGGGGCTTGTTTACTATTTTGTTTCTCGTGAGGCTCAAACAGCGTATTTATTACCGATGCGAATCGCTGGATTTTCCCGTTTGGTAAATATTGTTACCGAAAAAACAGAAATTGATACCACTGATATTCGTCCCTTACCTCAACCTTGGATGTATTTAGTTTTATTAGTATTAACTTTATTTTTAATAATAGTAGATGGCTGGACTATCACTACTGCAATAGGTATGGGACGCTAGAGAAACTAAAGTTTCTTGGGTGATTCTTCCCCTTTTTTCTACCGTAACTCACCAAAATGGTTTGTAGGGTGTGTCGCGTTGCGCTCATACATCCTATAGTTCTTCTAAGATTTACTTAATAAAAAGTTCTTTATTTTTTGAGAAAACATCTCCCATATGAACTACAGGGTAGGAAGATTAGGTCTTATAAACTATATTATTTTTTAGTCTCATTTACAGGAATATAAATAGTTGCAGATAAATAAACAACCCTATATTAAAAACTTTTAAAAAAGCATGTAAGTTTTCAAATTTTACTAAAGTAAAAATACTTTTTTAATAAAAGGCTTAAATAAAGTTCAGAACTAATAGAAAGATTAGTGAGTGTAAGTTTGGTACTAATTTTGAATATACTTAGACAATATTTAGACTTTTCTCTTTAATTATTAGTCAATGAACTTACTATATTTTGTAATCCTTAACAAGAAATATTTCTACTTTTAAACTATTTTTTTTGAGTAAAATTTAATAGTTTATATTACTGCGATTACCAACTTATATTCGTATTTTTATAACCAAGTAAGTTTCAATAACTGTAAAATATAAAAGTAGTTTAAAAAGAGCAATCACTAGATATTAGTTTGTCTAAAAGTCTATCAAATACAATTATAAAAGTAAAAACTATCAAAGTTAACTTGTGTTCACAAATTACTCTAAAATGAGAATGAAAACAGAAACCTTCTGTTTAGATCTAAGGGGCTGAAAAGTTAAAGAAAAATAGGTTAAACGATTAGAAGATGAAATTTTAAAAACAATTTATATATGGATAATTTAAGGAATTAAATGATTTGGTTTTAACAAATAAAAAAAAGAAAAAATAGAAGAAAAAAATATAATAGTGGAGGATTATCTAGAATTTAAAAAAGAGAATAAATTAAACTAACTTTTAAATTAAATAAGTTCGCGATTTTTTTTAAAATGGTAAGAAATAGAAATAAAGAAAAGTGAGTATTATAATTAATAATCTACAAAAAGAGAAGCTAAAAAAGAAGATTAGAAGATATTGAGTTATTCAAAAAAAATAAAAGTATAAAGTTAAAATACTTAGATGAAGCAGGTTTATATTTATAAAACACAGTAATTTGTACTTATATAAAAATTAGGAAATAGAAAATGATTCCATAGAGTTAAATAGAATTAAAATTTGATCCAAAAATTGTAAAAATTTAAAGTTTGTTTTGTGAGAAAAGCTCTATTTTATTCAAGAAAACTTGTGAGCTATCTGAATATTATCTTAACCATACTTAAACAAAATTTTTACAGATAAATTCGTAAAAATTACTAATATAATTGGAAATTATTAATCAATAAAATCAGTAAATATATCTTTTTAAACTTATATTTAATTTGATTTCTACTAATAAATTAAATACTTTTTATTTCTCGTTTCTGTAAATATAAGTGAGTTAATTTTAGAAATCTAGCGCTAAAGAGAATTAGTTGACTGACCATTCTTTTCTAGAAGTGTCTTCGTTAGTGATTACTTCTGATTTAGCTTTATAAAAACTATAAATTACCTTATCTCCGGCAAAATTATTGTATTTTTAAGGGGTATTTTAAATAATTTTAACTTTCAACAATGCGATCACTTCTCTCAATAAGTAGCCTCAGCTTTAAACACTGGGTATTACTTTTTACTAGGGGTTTATCTCAAAAAATGATTGAGGTTCTTGAAGTAGCTTCTAATTATTTATGAGGGTTAACAGCCGCTTTTATTTTAAACATTCTCAATTATCTTAATTGGCGTTCTGATAGTAATTTTGATGTCAGTTTGTTTGAACACTGCATTATCTATAATCGTGAGCTGAACTTTATTGAAATGGGTTTATTTTGTCAGTGATCATATCAGGCTTACTTAGAAAAAGCTAATTTAACCAAAAATATCATTGATAAAGAATGCATCCTCACCGAAAATTGTCAAATTTATTTTAAGTGGTCAGAGAAATTGTATATGGAGCTATGCCCTCTATCAATTAATTCATTAAACCAGTCAATAATAATCATTCTTGCCAACCGTTCTGAATCGTTTCTTTATTCTAGTCAATGCAATCTGATCTTTTAAGCAAATTACAAACCCCTGCCCGGAGATGGACACGAGATCTCATCAGATCAGAGGACAAATTAGCTTATCTTTTCCTTAAGTCTTGATTTCACAACCTGGACAAGCTCTATACACAAAATTTTCCTATAAATATCTATTGCTAAAACCTTATTTAGGTTGACAAAAAATAGCGATTTTCTCAAAAAGAGACAATGATACTTGTTGCCATCGGAACTCTCACTAATAAAAGTTAATGATGATTACCATAGAAATTAGCTAAATTAAACTTGAAAAACCATTAAAGTTAATCTATGATTTGAGTAGGTTACTTAATACTTCAGCAGACTTAAAATCTCGCACTAGAGGAAACGCCCATTGATTCAAGCCACCCTACATCAGTTAAAAGTCTTTGAGACTATGGCCCGTCATGGGAGTTTTACCCGTGCAGCAGAAGAATTGTTAATTACTCAACCTACAGTATCAAGTCAAATTAAACAACTAACAAAAGTCATTGGTCTACCGTTGTTTGAACAAATTGGCAAACGTCTTTATCTAACTGAAGCCGGAAAAGAATTACTTCAAACATGTCAGGAGATCTTTGGAAGGTTAGAAAATTTTGAGATGAAAGTAGCGGACTTAAAAGGAACCCGACAAGGACAATTAAGATTAGCAATTATTACCACAGCAAAATATTTTATTCCTCGAATTTTAGGTACATTTTGCCAACAATATCCCGGCATTGATATCTCCTTAAATGTCACCAATCATCAACATATCCAGGAACGTATGATGGAAAACCGAGATGATTTGTATGTTGTAAGTGAACCTCCTGATGGCATGGGATTATCAACTCAACCTTTTCTTGATAATAATTTAGTAGTGATTGCCCCTAAAAACCATCCATTAGCGGGAAAACAAAATATTCCTATCACCAATCTTGATGATGAAGTTTTCATCATGCGTGAATCAGGCTCAGGGACTCGACGGGCAATACAAAAGCTGTTCTATCAACATGGTTTATCTGTTGAAGTACGCCTAGAATTAGGAAGTAATGAGGCGATTAAACATGCGATCGCAGGTAACCTAGGGATTTCTATTCTTTCTCAACATACGCTTATTTCTGAGGGAAAGGATAGTGAACTAACTATACTTGATGTGGAACATTTTCCGATCAGACGTCGTTGGTATGTAGCATATTTAGAAGATAAACAACTATCAGTGGTAGCTCAAGCGTTTTTAGACTATCTACTTCAAGAGAACGCGAATTTTTCTGTCCCTCCTGTTAGTCTCCTAGCAAAAGCTTGAGACTTAACGTAAAAATTGAGTTTCTACTAAACTTGTTATGTAAAAATTAAGCATATAAAGACTATAGTCTGATTATCAATAATAGGTGTAACAAAAGCTAACTCATTTAGATGGACAATGTTTTAGCTGGTTTTGTGTTTAAATTTAAATATACTAGTCCTAAGGTTTTTACTCGACTTACACATATAGCATCAAATACTCTACTCGGTTTAATCGATAAGATTCTAAATTTTTAAATACTTATCACTATCCATCATTAGATTTTAAATGAGATAGGAGTAGTTTTACTTATCGAAAAAATAGGTATAATATTTACTTTTATCTATTAAAATTAGACTATGAGAAAACTTCATCTAAATAATCAATTCTATTAAAGATTTATCTTGTACACAAAAATCAGTCTATCTCAGAATTAATCTTTATTAAGTTAAATATAATCAACATTTAAATAAATTTAAAGAATAGTTAAGTCTCTTAAAAGAAAAAGAGTATATCTGGAAAAATTTTAAATAAAAATCATTGAAGCAATTTTAACTAGTGACATCATATAGTTTAATCTAGTTAAAGTAATGAAGTGAGTGCACAACAACTAGAAACAATGCTCAAAGATTTAGTGTAAAAATTACAAATAAAAAAACCTTAGATATTGAAAAAATTGGCAGTTACTAAAAACATCTTAATCGATAAATAATAAAATTGTTATGTAGTGTTAATGTATTTAGATACAAAGAGTGAGGGTAAGTTTACAGAAACAATAAAATATAAATTACTACTAAAATAGTTAAAAATATTAAAATAATTAGCTTTTAACTATATCAAATATATTTATATGTTTTGGTAAAAAGTATAATAATGTTGCATGTTAATTAACATAATAATCTAAATTATTAACAAATAAATATCATGAAATTAAACAGATTAACGCTAAGTCAGATAGCTATAAAAAACTTTTTAGTAAGTTAATAAAAATCTTTAAATATTAATGGTATAAAACATATAATTTCTAAATTAGAAACTAAAATAAAGTAAAATTAAACAATATATGTTAAACATTAGTAGCCCTCTTGATATATACTAATCAACAGAATAATTAAGAAAATTATTTAAGATATCAAGAATGATATCAAGACCATTTAAATTGGCTAATTAATATCAAATATTTTATTTATGATACTTGTAAAATAGTAATACTTTCATCTTAATTTTGAAAAAATTATTACTTATTTTAGACAAGAAATAGTAAAGAATATTAATGGTAAAGCTAAGTTAATTGAAAGGAAGACTTATAGGATCATAAATTTTGTATTTTTTTATACTAAAACTTTTTTACTTGATATTTTACTAATTATTTCTACATTATTATTTCAGTAAAACCAGAATTTATAATCAAAAATAGTCAGTAATTTATACCTAATTAACAATAATCTAAAGTCTAAAAATCAGATTGCCTAAGAAGAAGAACTACTTGACGTAATCTTAAAAATTATTTATTTAACTCAATTACAAATTGTCAATTTTTTCCTAAGAGAAAACACTACTTTTTGGTTCTTTTAGATATAAAAACTGAACTGACTCAATAAAATTTAATTAAATATCCAAAATTAGATTTAATAAAGGTTAATTTTGGATAGATAAGTTAGCCAAATTCCATTAACCAACAGTTTTTATATCATGTAATTATTTCAGAATTAGCCATTAATTATCAACCAAATTAGTGTATAAATAAATTCATAGCCTTCCTAAACCAGAGAGTTTGTTTCTAAATTTAGAACAGGTTGCTTCTCTATCACTTCTAGGAGAAAAGGTTTTTGATCAACTCTCTATTAATCTCATCAATAAGTTAACTAATAATATTTAAATTGTTTTAATAAAAAAGCTAATATACTCACTTTAGTGACAATCCAATGTCAATAGTCAAAATAAATTTAGTTTATTTATTTTGACTGTTTTATAAAAACTTTATTTTTTTTATTTAAAATAAAAAATATTATTACTAATAGTTATACTTTTTTTAAAAAAATAAAGTAGCCATAAATAAATTTAAACTCGTTCATGTCTTCAACTCATTAAACCTAAAGATAATGCCTATTCTATAGTAATTCAACTACTTTATAAAAACCCAGTAATTGCTTGATAATCAAAAGTATAGTCAATAATTCTATCCCACAAAGAAGCAACAGAAATCTACTAATCATCAGATTTGATTACTTCAAGTTAACAATTATTTATAGTTTCTTTGTATTTAGGTAAAGTAATGATATAAGATAAATAATAAACCCAATAAATTTGTACCAAGTATTGGTTTTCATTCAAAGTTAACTCAATTGTAAGAGAATTAATAGAAAAATAACCACAAGTTGCTAAAATCAAAATCGCCCCTGGTTTAAGTACTTCATAATACTTTTCAAGTAGTTTAGTTTTATCGGGCATATGTTCGCCACTTTCAAGGAACCAGACTAGGTCAAAATTATTATCCTAATAAGGGATATTTAAGGCATTAGTTACCTGAAAATTAACTGTAGATATTTTCTTGATAGTTAGCTAATTTTTAATTGAATTAGTGAACTTAAAATTTTTATCAAATTAATATAAATTTCTGGACAAAACTTGATTATTTCTTCTAAATAAACAATGGCTTTATGTTAGCAACTTAGTCTAACTTGACAACGTACTTATTACTATCAAGTATAGTCACTTTTTAGTATAGTATTCATATCTTTTTTATAAAAATTAATCTCTTCATAGAGAAGGTACAATTGTGATCAAATTTGCGCTTGATAATACCATGAACAATAATCGTTCGATTTAATTTCTAAAGCTTTTCCTATGGTACTGTTTTCAACAATCATCAGAACAATGTTTTATAAATTGATTAATATAATAAAGCCCTCGATTGTTTTATTTTAAAACAGACACAGTCTTGCTCGCATTACCCCATAATTCTTCGGTTGAACCTTTTGGTAGCCGACAACAGCCCTTCCATGATATCCGAGTTTTTCTAGCCTCATACCGCGTTTAACCAAATCCAATAGTTATTAGTATAGATTTCATTGGAGTTTCAAGTGACTGACAGTTAATTTATGATTTATTTATCAATAACCATATAAAAATTATATGTTGTTATTAAACACATACCAAACACGTATCGAATATTATGTTGCCTTCTGATTTATTAATTTATCGTTATAGTGGCAAGTCTATAGTTCCTAGAAAACTGCCTTTAGATTCCAACGCGCTCACCCTTGCTTCTGAACAAATTAATTGTTTTCAAAACAATCTAGGGAGTACTCAAGAACAACTAAACCGAAAGCTTCTAGAACTAGAAGCAGATAATCCAAATTATCGGATTAAACGAGGGTTAGCCCATCTGTTAAAAAATAACTTTTCAACTTTTGAAATTGTCAGTCCTCTCGAACCCCAAGAACTACGACAACGGGTATTTAGTCGTGCGGCAGAATTCCTCCCTATTCCCTCTAACCGTTTCTATCTGTTAGACAACATTGCTAGTCTATTAAGTGAGGAATTAAATAGGGAAATCTTGCCTATTGAAATTGAACGAGGACTTTATGCAGACTTACAAGAAAATCGTATCCTAACTGATTTTGAGTCTCCTACTTCAGAAGAATTAATCCATCGCTATAATTTATCACAAGTTCAAGGAATTTTCTATCGTTCGAGTCACATTATAATCAATGCTCATCGCAATGATCCAGGGGAATATAAATTGCTGTTCCGTTATCTTAAATTATTTCAATTAATGGCTTATATCGAAGGAGATGCAGATACGGGATTTACCATTATGATGGATGGACCTACAAGTCTATTTAAAGCTAACACCCGTTATGGGTTAGCCTTAGCTAAAATGATTCCGGCACTACTCCATGTTAGTAAATGGAGTCTTGAAACTAAATTACAAATCAAGGACAACTATACCGGAAAAATTAAAACTAGTCATTTTAGTTTAGATGATCGCTGTGGTTTAGTGAGTCATTATTCTAAAGGAAAAACCTATGATAGTATGTTAGAAGAATCCTTCGCCAAACGATGGGCGAAATTGAGAACTCAATGGCGACTAGAAAGAGAAGTGGATTTAATTCCTTTACGGGGGAGTGTAATGATCCCCGACTTTCGTTTAGTACATCCCGATGGACGAGATATTTTGTTAGAAATTGTTGGATATTGGCGACCAGAATACTTACAAAAAAAATTTTATCAGGTACAAAATTCCGATGTAGATAATCTAATTCTAGCTATCTCTGAACGATTGAATCTAGAAAAGGCAGGAGTTAAACTTACAGATACTCCCGCGAAGATTGTTTGGTTTAAAGATAAGCTGGACCCCAGAAAAATTTTGGATTTATTGGAATAACTTTTAGAATAACTTAATGAATCGATCGATTGACATAGAGTCATTTTTTTTCTAAAACATCTCAAAATTCAGTCCATCCACATTCTTTTTTCAGTTTTCAGGAATATTTGTAAAGTGTTAGAAAACAGTATGAGTAATTTAGTCCGTCGTCAGATATGATTGGTAATCATATATATTTTTTCCTTTAGGAAGTTAGTTGATAAACCGGAACTCTGAGCGTAAGAATTGCTGAAAAGGGTCTTTAGGAAAGAAAAAATATTTCATGTTTTTCCAGCAAACCCTAATTAATTACGTAAATTTTATCAAAATAAAGAGCTCAGCTTATTTGGAGAGAGAAATAGAAGTTGTGGTATCCTTTAAATGCGTGTTAATCACTGAATCACCAACGCCAAACTTGTTGATATTGTTCAAACAAATTGGGTAAATCACGACGAGATAATTTTTGAATTCCACTAAGTAATTTTGCCTCGGGAATACCCCTTTGGGCGATATCCTCTGCAATTGCATACACTTTCAATCCACTATCAAGAGCTTGTTGTAAATCTTGATCAACTTTGGCTGGACAAGTTTGTTGCCAAGAACCTAATGTCAAACCATCATTTCCTTGTCCACTAACAGCATAGTTAACGGCACTGCCTCGTAACAAAATATCGACTTCGCCACCGGCTGTCTTTAAAACTTGAACTATCCAAATAGCCGGATCATCTTGTTCTTCAACGATACAACGATAAGCTGATTCAATAATTTGTAATGCTTTCATAGTCAATACTCCTTAAAAATTTAGAATCCTTTTACTCCTTGCCTTACTAAAACTTGTTTTAAATAGGTTTTAGCTTATCTTGTGCCGATAACTAACGTTGATGCGGATTCGGTAGCCCATTGCCAAAAATCTTTGGGTCCGCCGCGACGACATCCTTTGATCGCTTCTTGTACACCCCTTTCATCAACACAAAGACCACAATTAATCCAATCAAATCTACAGCCTTTGTCTTGTGCTTTTGCTTGCATCGCTGCCACCCAATCTTTAGTTAATGGATGATTTTCTTCCTCAAAGGTACGGCCATGAATACTATTAGCGTGAGGTCTCTGGTGAGAAAACGCTAAGGAAACTGCTCCTTCATAGGCAAAAACATTGACATTGTAGCCTTTGTCTAATGCTGCATCCATCAGCCGAAAAGCGGTGGTTGTTCTCGCTTGTTCAAATGGCGCATCCATTAAGAGAAATGTAAGGGTTGTTGTACTCATTATTTTGTCAGTTACTAATAAACAGTGATTCAGTAGATAATTTCTGGTCATAGGCTATCGCCTGTCGACCCTCGATATTTATAACCACAAGGTTTTTTGTCCTTGTCCCATAGCATCGGCTACTGAAGATATGGTAGAAATTTGAATACCAGAATTCACTTCAGAATACTCAATTCCTCTTTCTTCGAGAGAAAATCTATCTGCCAAGACTTTAACTGAATTCAGGTTGGCTAATTCAGAAGGAATAATAGTTGAGCGGGTGGCTAGTACACCGTTTTCCACTAAAAATAAAGTCACTTCGTGCCCTGACTTAGCTAGATCAGATGCCAATTGATAATCGTGTATAACTTCTGTAGACTCGAAAGGACTTTTTGACTCGATTAAAAAATATTGACTCATGGACTCTTATTGAAAGACTATCGCTTCTGACTATATCTAACAATAGGTTTAAATCCAATTCTATTGGACTAAATTTAAGGCTTTCTTTAAAAGTAACTGGGTGGGCTTAAAAAAGCCTAAAATAGAAACGTAGTTAAAAAAGGGCTATCATTGTATACAAAACCCAAAATTTAGCTAACAAAATTAGAAGAGTAAATACTACTAAAATTGATTTATAACTACAAAAAAATGTATTTTTATATATAAAATTATTTAGAAGATTTCATTAAATAACAATTTATAGATGAATTATTTAAACAATATAAATATTGTATTTTTTTCTGATAAATAGAAAAACTTTGAATTGAAGAAGATATGAAAATATTTATAATAGTCAACAACTGTCTAAGTACCTAAGACTAAAAAATACTGTAAATATAAAAGGATAAATACGATGATTGTTATTAACATTGACTTAGTGCATACAAGTAGTTTATTTAAAGCTAAACTTGAACAATGGAAAGAGAAAGAATTATATATACACTTTCTACTAACCTATAGTCTAGGACTAAATATAATAGGAAGAGAATGACAGAAAACAAAAGCTCACAGAATTGCTATGAAGATTTTGAAGATGAATACAGTTTAGTTAAGATAGGTAAATAAAGTACTTATTAAATAAGCTTTTTTTTAAAAAAAACTAGAGCAATATAAATTCAATTTTAGTTACCTAAATATAAATCCCAAAAAAAGAATATTTTTTATATTTATATCTATCTAGATCATCCTACTTACAAATATACTAAAAATGCCACCCAGCTATTAATTAAGCAGACATTGATAAGTTTAGTTGCTTCTAATAAAAATCAATATCTGTCCATAATCAATTTGATTGAGATGAGATACGTTCAAATAGATAAACTTGGTTTTTTTTGTAGGTTAATTGAAAATCGGGAATTTGTTCAATTCTTCCTATTAGAGTGTCAACCAATTCTGGTGAACTATTCCAACCTGGATGACGTTTATTTAACAATATATCATCAAATTGTTGAAGATTAATTTCTTGTGAACCCTCAATTGCTAATTCAACTTTAGTTCGATGTGCAACATGGGGGGCAATATTAGCTGAGGTCAACACACTACCTTCTTTTGTCACTTGAGTTAAGGCTTCTCTGGTTGCTGACCAAGTATCTATAGATTCAAGGTAGCGAGAGGTAAAATAGCCAACTTTAGCTAGAGCAAAAAAAGTAACTAATGACCACAAAACAATATATTTAGGTCTTTGTAACCATCCTTGTCCTGCACTTATAGTTGCAATCACCACTAGGATTAAAAAGGGTAAAACTGGAAGAGAATATTGGTGCAATAAATCTTTTTGTTCTTTATTTTCAGTCAGTAAATTTAAGAATAAAATAGGAAAAGCACCGATTAATGGAGAAAAATGTCTAGGAAGTAATCCCCAAATAAAAGGACATAAAAGCAACAACAAATACTCTAAATTATTTAAAGTGAAGAGATGACTTAGAACAATTTGTGGTTTAAAAAAAAGATTTAAAATAATCTCCTGTAAAGATACCCCCAAAAAATTATATCTAGCAACAGCAGCCACCTGTTCTCCACTAAATTGAGGAATAATTACTTTAGTGGCTAAAACAAACCAAACTATTCCTATTACTAAAGAAATTACCCCAAACTTTATTTTTTTCTCTCCTAAGATTAGCCAAGCTCCCATTGCTGTTATAGTTAAAGATAAAGCATCCCGACAACTCAAAATAAAAATTAGTGCTAAGCTAAACGCAAAAATGTTGTTTTTTTTTGCGGCTAGTAATGCCCAAAAAAAAGCAGGCAGTGTCAATGTTTCGGGGTGAAAATCAAACAAATTTAGGTTAAAAATTAGGGGGTAAAAAAGATAAGAGAACGCGATTACTACAGCTAAGTTTGGGGTTAAATTTGCGTGTCTTGCTAGTTGCCAGACTGGTAATGCTCCTAAAGAAAGGGCAATCGCTTGTAATCCAAATAGCCAATAAACACTAGGGTAAATCTTATATAATCCAGCAATTGCATAAAGAATGAATGCAGCGTGATCTCCTAATATGTGTATACCTCGCAAGGAAACGAAAGGAATTTTTCCCTGACTAATCAAATAAATACCATTATCAAAAATTGCTAAGTCATAAGCAGTAGATTGAAATAATATATGTCTTAAGCTACTACAAGTTAATAAAATCAACGTACTCACTGTGATCATAATTATTACAGAATAGCAATTAAAGTTTTTTGGGGTCATTTCTATAATTCTTCCTCTGCTAAACTAAAAATAGTTATTTGAACTGATGATTATAATTTTTTTATAGACAAAATTATAATTAGTGTTTCAGTTCAACTTTTTTTATTAGCTCATAAACTATCTTTATTATCAATACACAACACACAAAGATTAGCAAGCCCAGACAAAGTTACTATATCAGGATTCTTTATCCATTGGACATAGATCGGTAAGGTAGAGAACAATAGCTTATTTTAAATAAAATAGCTGATAATATTTATAAATATTTTAAAATTAAGAAAAAAGCGATTTTACTTCATAAAAATCGCTTAATTTCAAAAAAAATAGTTTTAATACCTCTCTCTTATAGAAAAATTTTGTGGTACAATCACGCATAGCAAAAATACCCTGCTCACTGCAGCGTGGTTTATGCAAAAAGAGCATCTGGAAAAGTTAAAATTAGAAACCTCTAGTGGCGGAGAACATTCCTTAAACTGAAGAGCTAACCAATCTAGACAACTGATAACACTTCTTATGGTTAGCTGCTACGAGAGCAGAGATACTTAAGCGGTATGAATGATTCAGGAACTCTTATACACAAGTTTGGGCAAATCTGCTTTCTGTGCGTGCGTGGAGTTATGTTAACTCTCGATACATTCTAAGATAGATGTATTAACAATCCTTGGTTATCCTCAATATGCTGAATATTAAAAAGATTGCCGAATACGCCCAATTAAGTGCGAAAGAATTGGGAATTGATAAATATGATATCTATGGTTTATCTATCGACGAGACCAGTGTTGAGGTTGATAGTGGTGAACCTAAACAAGTCCAAGCATCAAACCGATCAAGTGTTATTGTTCGTGTCTGGAATAAACGAAAAGCAGTGGGAGTGACAACTACCACAGATCTAGACAACAAAGGCGTAAAATTAGCCTTAGAAACAGCTAGAGAAGCGAGTGAATTTGGCCGTGAAGATAATACTCCTGAGTTCAGTCCAGAAGCTCAAAGTCCTGTTACTAAGTTATCCCATAGTTTGGTGAGCCATGCACCAGTTCCTACTCTTGTCGATACTTTAATTAAAGCCGAAAAAAAACTTTTAGAAGCACATAAAGCCATTATCGGAGTTCCCTACAATGGCTTATCTCAAGAAAGTATAGCGCGGTTCTATCTCAACAGTGAGGGAGCCCTTCGCCAAGAAGAAGGGTCTTATTCTTCGATTTACCTCTACAGTCGTACTGAGGAGGAAGGTAGAAAACCGCGAGGGGCTAGTTCAGTTAAAATTAGTCACAGCTTACCAGAGTTAGACATTAACGGTTGTTTAAAAGAAGTGATTGAAAAGACAATTAGTCACATAAATTATCAATCTATTCCATCGGGCAAATATCGAATTATTCTTTCTCCTACATCATTTTTAAGCCTGATTGATGCTTTTTCTAATATCTTTAATGCTCAAAATATTTTAGATAACCAAAGTCTTTCTACCCGAGATTCTCTAGGAACAGAGATTGCCTCCCCTCTTCTGTGTCTATGTGATGATGCCCTTCATCCTCATAATGTTGCAACAGAAACTTTCGACGGAGAAGGAACTCCCACTCGTCGTGTAGAATTGATTACTAATGGAATACTGTCGGGTTTATTGCACAGTGCCGGAACTGCAAAACAAATGAACGCAAAACTCACAGGTAATGCAAATATTGGCTCAAAAGTTACAGTTAGCCCTCATTTTTATCATGTTTTTGCTTCGGAAAAATATGCCCAGAAATTAAGTTTAGAAGAATCAGACGGAGTTATTTTAGTTGATCGTTTACAGGCACTTCATGCGGGAGTTAATTCCTTACAGGGCTCATTTTCCTTACCTTTTGATGGTTGGTTAGTTAATAAGGGAGAATTAACCAGTATTGATGCGGCAACGATAGCTGGAGATATACGAGATGTATTAAAGTCAATCATTTATATTGAGTCTGAAACAAAAGTCCTTCCTGGGGGAATTTGTCCGCGAGTTTGGGTTGATGAATTGTCTGTTACTGGAGAGTAATTAATTGGTTTTTACTATGAGAGATAATTTATACATAAAACACTGAATCGAATGAAGTAGAGATTACTCTCAGAATTAAAGTCAACGGGAAGATTGTAGGCCTTAGTCGAACTGAGTAACAGAACTTACTTCCTAAACATTCTATAATCGAAATGGTTAACGACTAACTTAAAAATATCTCTTAAATATTACATTAGAGAAATTGCAGTGTTTGGAATTGTTTTGTTTACCTTTTTGCTCAACTGATGGCCTATACCTAGTCACCTGAAAAAATTTCTCTTGGCTTAAAATCACAAGGTTAACTAACCTTGTTTTCTGCCATTTTCAAACAATTATTGCAGTCTTATATTGTTGGCATTTACTATTACTATCTCGGATAATTGTCAATTTTGTCGTATTTTAATTTAGATATTAAGAATAATAACCATGTTTTTAAATCTCGTCTAACTCACGCTGATACGAGAAGAGTACTCATCTACAATGAAGGTGTTTGTCATAGAATTTTATAGGTATGGATGTTTTATGACACCGCCTAATTCAGTATCACAACATTGATTATGATCTAAAACTTTGTACTGACCTTTTTTTGTATTGAACCAATCTTAAGAAGATTAACAAAAATTTTAACAACTAGCAAACTGTTAAACGTTTGAACAATTTCCAAGTTAATGCTTTCAGAAAATTGATATTAAAATCTTATATGACTGTTTCAGTAGAATTGAGTTAAGGCTCTCCTAGACCTAACATGATAAATTAGCAGCTAATAACTTCCAAAACTTTTTTTACGACTGTATCCTTTAACTCTAAAAACCAGATCTTTATCAAGACCAATTTGACGAAGTCTTGGAAAATCTGGGAAACAAGACTTTCAGCTTCTATTTGTTGTTTGTCATGGTTTTGTCACGGCTAGTCTAGAAGGGCCAGAGTTAATCACCGGTCTAATCAGAAACAGCCTCAGAAGGTTCTTGTTGTAATCTTCTTTGTTGGATTAGTTTAAATTCCTGAGCTGCTTTATTGAGATTATTATTCGTATCTTCAGCAAAGTCGCCGGCGTTACGACTTCGTTGTAAATTAGAACGGTGCATTAGATCCATTGGATTAAAAATGTTACCAAGTTCCCCAGCAGGATCTTGTTCGTTACTTTGATAACGATTTTCCTCATTAATAACATCAACAGACTGGGCTAATATTATCCGAGGAATTCCATTTACTGTTCCTAAACCAATTAAAACACAAAATAATTGTTTCAAAGACACGTTAATAGACATCATTAAAACTCACTTCTACATACAACCAAACATTAAACATCTTAAATTGAGACTACCCTAAGCAAAACGACGACGCAACAAAGGTTGAATGGCTACTAATATTAACGCATTGAAGGCTAACAATAGAAACAAAACCAATCCAAAACTTAGGTCTGCCCAAGGAGTTTGTAGTACCAAACTATTCAAAGACCAACTTTCATTGAGATAAACATAACGAATCGGTTCAATGGCATAGGTAAGGGGGTTTAAACTGACGATAATCTGTAGCCATTTGGCCATGAATGATAAAGGAGCTAAAGCGGTACTTGCAAATAATAAAGGCAAATTTGTCACGAAAATTACTGCGATTAATTCAATATGACCTGGTAAAGCAAAAGCAAGTCCCAAACTTAATCCTGTTACTCCTAAGACGATAGAAAAGACAACTAGGGAAATTGTACCTAATCCAATTAAGCTTGGCAAACTAGCTCCTAGAACAGTGCTAGCTCCCACAATGACTGCTGTCTGGATTAAACTCAAGATAATTATATAGATGGTAGAAGCAGCCACAATCGAATAACGAGAAGCTAATGGCGCAACTAATAAACGATTGAGAAAACCAAATTCTCTGTCAAACATTACGGGCAAACCCGCATTCAATGCGCCTGAAAAAGCAGTAAAAACTATAATACCAGGAGCAAGAAACTTAGCGTAATTAAGCTCTTCTCCAAATAACCCTTGAGGAGCATTGTGAAACAGTGCGCCAAACAAAACTAACCACATAAACGGTTGAATAATACCAGCAATTAAGGTTGATGGACGGCGTTGCAGTTGAATAAAAAGACGCTTTGTCATAGCAAGGGTTTCTTGAATAAATTCACCCAAAATATTGCCGTCTTCATCTATGGGGGTTGTTTTTTGTTTTTTCGGAGATAAAGCAGATTTAACCTTAGAAGAGATCATAGTTTGACTCATATTGGTTATTCCTCATCGATACACAATATCTAAAAATTGACATGCTGACATACAATTTGCACCTAAAAAACGAATTAACCTATTTTTTTGTCTATTGTCTGTCTTAATAAACAAGTAGAACTTAAATGCAAGGTGGGCAATGTTTACTCTAAAGAGTAGGATCACTTCATTTCATTTGTTGTTTTTTCTCAGCTTTTAGATTTCGAATACTGGCGGACTCCAATTCGGCATCCATCAAAGTTTGACCAGTGGCGGCTAAGTAGACATCATCAAGACTAGGACGAGATTGAGCTAAGCTGAAAATAGGTAGTCCTGACTCTATTAAAGATTGTTCAATTTGACTTAAACAATTACTTCCTATGGTCACCACAAGGTTAAGAGAATTGCCTTGGCAGTGATTAATTATCACCTCTTCAACAAAGGGTAAATCTTGAAGTAAAGTTTTGGCTTGTCGGGCCTCTTCGGCTGGAGAAAATTCCCGGATTTTTAGGGTAACGCGATCACCACCTACTCGATTTTTTAACTGAGAAGGAGTTCCCTCAGCAATAACTTGCCCTTGATTTATAATGGCTAAGCGGTCAGCTAAGGCATCAATTTCTTCAAGATAATGGCTAGTAATTAAGATAGTTGTGCCAGCTTGTTGTAATTTCCGTAAGAATTCCCAAACAATAAACCTACTTTCTATATCTAGCCCTACGGTAGGTTCATCTAGTACCAATACCTCTGGTCGATGGAGCAAACCAGCTGCTAAATCTAGGCGTTTACGGATACCCCCTGAATACGTTCCAGTTTGGCGATCAGCGTAGGTTTCTAGGTCCAGCAAGCTGATTAATTCAGCAATACGATTTTTGGCTTTCTTTTGGGGAAGATGATAAAGGGCGGCTTGCAATTCTAATAATTCTCGTCCTGTCAATACTTGATCTAAGGCTACTTCTTGGGCTACATATCCTAAACGGCGACGGGCCGCTTTGGGGCGCTCAAGAACGGAAATTCCCGCTACTTCAATTTTACCACCATCAGGCTTGGACAAAGTACATAAACAGCGAATGGTAGTGGTTTTTCCCGCTCCATTAGGACCTAATAAGCCGAAAATCTCCCCCGGTTGTACTTTAAAGGAGATGTCTTTAATCGCTTCAAGAGTACCATAATTTTTTTTGAGGGACTCAATAACAATGGCAGGGATCATAACCGATTTATAATTGGGAAGTAACGATACGAACAACCTCATTACTTTCGCATGAGGTCTCCTTGGCTCAGTTCGATTCCGAACTGATGTCATCCTCGGTGTGCCATTTTTGAGCAACAGCCACACCTTAGGGAATATCTCCCGTAGGCGCAAATTCTGATAGTTATTGCCGTACAATAGATGACTTTATTTAGTTGTTGTGAACCGATGTTTGATATCGATCCTTTTTTATTGTATTGGAAGTTTAGGAAATGTGGGGAGTACGAACAGAGATTGTAAATTATAGTCAGCAGATTATTTAATGGATGAACTGATTCCAAAGCAACCATAGGACGTCCAGTTATTTCTCTTCATTGAAATATTTAATTTTAAATTTATTTAAAATTAAATCTAGAATTTAGAAAATAATGTTCTTAATCAACTGATTTTTTGAAAAATCAGTTGATTAAAATTAATTGTAGGCAAAAGTTAGCCTTGTCCTTTTGAGAAATTACATTTGTCCTCAGTCTTTTGTATTCTCTGAATAAGAATACTGATAACAGTCAAAAATTGACTAAATTAATCGAGGTAGCCAGTTTAAATTATGATTCAAGTTCCTCAACGACTTCAAGTGTTGAATTAACATCTAAAACTTCTATACGCTGAAATAAATTCTTCTCTTATGCATCAAATACAATAAGTTTCAGAAATCATGGCGCTCAATCTTAATAACCTGGATTCTTCGGTCATCTTAACTCTGTTGTAGACAGGTATCGTATTCATAATTGTTGGAGTTACACACGATAAGTCAATCAATTCAATCGATCCATATCGGACTTAATATATTAATTACCAGAACAAAAAAGATCTCTTTAAGCGATCATTGGTTATTTTCCATACAATATGAAAACCTGCCCCCCATTAGGGGGTAGTCTTGGAATTAGATTAAAAATTCCTAAGACTAAATCGATTCAGTCTAGTCCAAATTTTCCTTTATATACCCTAACGATCCCTCAATATCTTTCCATTCAGTAAGACTAAGAAAGAGAACACACAAGCACAAACTAAACAAAGGACCGACGATAGTCACCTAAATAAGAATAGAGTAATGGAATTAGACTTAATACCTTGAGGGCAATCAACTAAGCTATGCCCTAATTAATGAAGTAAGGCCGAACTAAATAGTAACAAAACAATTGATTAGCTAAGTTAACCATCCTAATCCAGGGATACTACTCGCCAACTCTTAGCTTATAAGACCTTGAGCATGAACAAGAGCGATCAAAATCACAATTAAAAGCCAAAACTAAGAGGAATCAAGATATATAAAGATTCCTAAACAAAGAGCCGATTTACCATTTTTTTGTACAGATCTCAGGAGAGGTGAAGTTAGCTAGGGTCAGTAGATAATTAAGGGAAGTCTTATTAGCTGCGAGCTCGCCGATAGATCATCTACAACAAGAATTTTCAGAGGGGTGTGAACTAATAGTTAAGTGCAAACTATAAGCTACAGCACCTTAAATATAAACTACAGAACCTCTATGGTGGAAAGAAAATAATAAAACATTCATGGTCTTTACCCTGCTTACCCTCAAACCTTATCAAGAATAACTTGTCAGCTTCTGTTAACCTTTTAGTTCAGCCCCGGCTGCTTGATCAAGTAACCACCAGAGTTCGTCTTGGGGCTTAATAAAACGGGAGGGATAAGTTTTTCCATCGGCTTCAGGAGCCATAATTTGAGCTAAAGCCGGACGTTTATTCTCGCCAGCCACAATAAAAATCACACAATGAGCTTGATTAATCAAAGGGATAGTAAACGTTAGACGAGGTTGTCCATCTTTGTTACCTACAGTGATTAAGCAATTACGAACATCGAGGGCTGCTGTTTGAGGGAACAAGGAAGCTGTATGACCATCATCCCCCATACCAAGTAATACGACATCCAAAGAGGGAAACTCTTCTGGAAAAACCTGAAAAAACTCTCTTAATTCAGCCTCGTAGATTTGGGCATCAACAGCAGGATCACCTGACTCTGTGGGCATAGGATGGATATTTTCTGCTGGAATAGGGACTAGATTGAGCCAAGCTTGACGTGCCATTCGTTGATTACTGTCTGAATGATCACGACTCACGTAACGTTCGTCTCCCCAGAAAATATGTATTTTTTCCCAGGGTAAAGATTGCTTAGCTAAGGCTTCATACAATGGTTTAGGAGTGCTGCCCCCAGATAGAGCGAGGCTACATTTTCCTTTGTTTTGAATAGCATTAGTTATTTTTTCCACCGTCAGAGACAGAGATCGCTCAATTAGAGCAGTTTTATTGGGTAAGACTTCAATCAATTTTTTCATTGCTTTTAAATCGTGTTCAACTGTAACCTATGTAGACTCTTTATGAGCAAGGCTTTTAGATAGAAGGTAAAAGGAGACACCGGATCTATATTTTCGATGGGATTTCACCAACACGCAGTGTCAACCTAAAACAACTGAGAGGAACAAATTTCTTCAAATTCTAAACCCGTTCTCAGTTATTAGCTGTTTTAGCACAAACTAATCGGACCACTAAATACTATCATATTGACAGTGATTGTTATCCTGACAAATTTGTACCTAATGTTTTAACAGGATGGTTAGGAGAAAGATTTACTTGTCAATTCCCCAACAACATCCATTTTTTGGGGAGAGGGTTTGCCGAAAAGGGTATGACCCGTAGCTATTTTCGGTGTTTAAATTGCCTCTGAAATGGTGGTGAACTCTATTATTGTCAGGTATGGTTTAACCTCTTTCATCAATCCCCACTGAATAAATCAACAGCCAAGCAGATAAAATGACGATGAATAACCGTGCCTTTACCTCTCTTTCGCTTAAACTCATTGGAGTGGTTTTGCTCCTGTCTTCCTTGTTGGACTATATTACTCTAGCTATTCCTTTAAACTTGCAAAGTTCTCAATGGCAAATTGGATTGCTTACAAGTATTGTTGATCGTGGAATCGTTCCCTTGGTGGGGATAGGGTTGATTTTGGTCGGATATTTTATCGAAAACTTGAACGATGCTAATCCTCATAAACCCTCTGAATTCGATCTACGAGTCCCTATTTATGTCCTGGCTACCATTATGGGGCTTATGTTTTTGTTAATTGTTCCGCTTCATCTCAATAATCTTAATGAAGCTAAAGTCAATGCCCTTAATCAAATTGAACAAGGAGCTGGACAGGGATCTGAGCAAATTCAAGCATTTTTAAGTCAAATCGATCAATTATCTAAAAATCCCCAACGTCTTAGCCAACAGATTCAACAGTTAAATCAAGTAGTTGAGTCAGGACAAGTTCAAGGACAATCTCTCAATGCTCAACAGCTAGAACAATTACAACAACAACGTACCCAACTCAAACAATTACAGGATTTATCTAAAAATCCAACAGAATACAAAAATCGCATTGATGAGTTGACTGAACAATTAGAAGCGCAGTTAGTTGATCAACGCAGACAAGCCGAAAATAAAGCCAAAACTCAAGCTTTTAAGCAAAGTTTACGTATTGGGTTAAGTAGTTTGATGCTAGCTATCGTTTATAGTGCTGTTGGCTGGATTGGATTAAAAGTTGTGATGGGGAGCAAAACTTCTTAAATTTCAAGAAGACAAACCATCATAGCTAAATTGCCGATGTTCCTTTTGTCTTTCTGACTCAAATACTTTTTCAGCAATGCCTAAAAAGCCTACGATGACTAGACTCAGTGCGATTGGTTAGATTGATATCCCCTAAATTCTGAACAAACTATGATACGATAAATGGGATTAATTACCTTCTTATTGAAGAGTTTGCGGACGTGCTTCAAGGCTTCAAGCAAGATCTAAAAAATGATCTAATTGCCGGTTTGTTAGTGGTGATTCCTCTAGCAACAACCATTTGGCTAACTATCACTGTTGCTAGCTGGGTAGTTAATTTGCTGACGCAAATTCCTAAACAGCTTAATCCTTTTGACGGGCTTGATCCGATTCTGAGCTACTGTCTTAATTTGCTCGTGGGATTAGCCGTTCCTCTGCTCTGTATTTTGATTATTGGCTTAATGGCCCGCAATATTGCAGGCCGTTGGTTGTTGGATTTAGGAGAACGAATTTTACAATCAATTCCCTTGGCTGGAGCTGTTTATAAAACCCTTCAACAAATTCTAGAAACCCTATTTAAGGATTCTAAAAGTAAGTTTCGCCGCGTCGTCATGATCGAGTACCCCCGTCAAGGGGTATGGAGTCTTGGTTTTGTCACTGGAGCGTTGAGTGCTCAATTGCAATCTCATCTGAATGAGCCGATGCTTAGTGTTTTTATTCCGACAACTCCTAACCCTACCTCTGGGTGGTATGCTATTGTTTCTGAAAATGATGTGATTAACTTATCGATTTCCATCGAAGATGCCTTCAAAGTGCTGATTTCTGGCGGTATAGTCAGCCCTCATGCCACAGCATCGATTTCAGTTACTGTATCTCAATCTCATGATCAAAAGTTAGTTTCATTAGAAAACCCCATCATTCCAGAATCTGCTCATACTATTTCGACGGAAGACGAAACCTAATAAATGTGCATCATAAACTATACGGTTAATGGTTCATAGTTTGTCATAGCCTTATGAATTCCTGAGTACGAGTCTATTGCCTATTAACACGAGTGCAATTGTACAGTCTACTTTGGAATTTTTCTTGTTTTCTCACTTTTGATTCCTGATACCATCATACTATGCATTTTAATCAGAAACCTCGCCGAATATCCCGTGAATTGGCCTTGTTGAGTCTAAGTCAAATTAAGGGAGGTTCCGAAAAAATTGAACAAAAAGAGTTGAGCAATTTAGTCTTAGCAGCAATTCGTACTTTAACCACTGAAGGACAAGATATTTTGGAAACTGCTGCAGCAGAGATAACACGTAGTTATGAACGGTTGCTAAAAAGTGAGACTCGAGCGGCTGATGTTCAAAGTGCAAAAGCTATGGTGTCCGAAGCTATTGAACTAGCCCAAGGAGCTATTAACCGCTTAGTCCATGCAATTGAACTACCAGAAATAATTCAGCTTTCGAGTCAACACGAGGTGCGAGAGTATACATTGGAGTTGATCGAAACTGTTTATCATCGTCGACTCGAGATCGACCAGCAGCTTGAGTCCGTTCTCGTAGACTGGCAATTAAGCCGTTTGCCCAAAATTGATCGAGATATTTTAAGAATATCAGCGGCAGAGATTCTTTTTCTCAATGTCCCTCGCAAAGTCTCCATTAATGAAGCAGTAGAAATGGCTAAGCGCTATTCTGACGATGAGGGTTATCGTTTTATTAATGGAGTTTTACGGCGATTGACCGAACACTTGAGAAAATCTGAGAAAATTAATGACCCCTAAAGATCCCATCCAAAAAACTAGAAGACTTTGGAGTAGGGAATTAAAGCGATTTAGGAAGACTGACGATTGAAATGAGACATCTATTTCAATTGTTGGGTATTTTCTTTCTCATTAAAAATCGTTAAATTACTTGGCCTACACCGTTTAACAATTACTTGAATTTCTTGAGCTCCCTCAGATTGTAAGTCTTCGAGATAACCTCCGTAGCTGGCTTGCGCCGATTCTTTCCGGACAAATGGACCAAAATAGTAAGTACATTGGGGAGTTTTTGTAATAATTTCTATCCAGTAAGCTAGTCCGAGAAAATTCAACATTTTAAGCATAAGTTGTTTTATCCTCATTCTCTTCATAACAATTTTGATCGTTTTTGAAGTGCTATTGTAACGTTCTCTTCGTAAGAAAATTTCTAGCGTTTCATTAACCCCTTATGGTGTGTTAGTTATGAGTCAACATTTAGTTCTTTAACTTTAGAGTCTAGTTCAGACCCGAGATAAAGCTTACCTGACCAACGTTGACGATAGACTTCGTAAAGGGTAATAGCCGCCGCTACAGAAGCGTTTAAGCTTGGGGTTTTTCCTTCTAAAGGAATGGAGATAAGTTGATCACAAAAGCGTTGAGTTAATAAACTCAATCCATTCTCCTCCGAGCCTATCACCAATCCTATCGCGCCTCGAAGTTCTATACTGTGTAATAATTTACCTCCCTCAGTTGTAGTGCCATAAATCCAAAAACCAGCCATTTTTAATGTTTCTAAAGCTCGACTGAGATTTACAACCCTAGCCACAGGAAAGAATTCCAATGCCCCTGCGGCCACTTTAGCTACAGTAGAAGTCACTCCAGCTGCCCGTCGTTGAGGGATTACTAATCCTTGCGATCCTAATGCTTCAGCCGTGCGGATGATTGCCCCTAAGTTGTGGGGATCAGCAATGCCATCGGCAATGATGATTACTGGATCATCTATACTAGCTTTAGCTTGAGAAATTAACTCGTCTAGATCTTGATAACTATGGGAAGCAATTTGGGCTGCTACTCCCTGATGATTTCCCCCATGAGTTATTTGGTTTAGACGTTGAATGTTAACTTCATCAATTACTGTTCCTTTAGTTTTCGCTATTTGGAGTAAGGAATGAAAGCGAGTATCATAATGGAGTTTGTTCGTAATCCAAATTCGATTTAACTGGCGACCACTTTCTAAGGACGTAAGAACAGAATGGCGACCATAAACTAGATCGTTAGCGTCATCATCTTTCTGTGGAGCCTTGGGATGAATATTTGTTTTCAATAAAGATTTTTGTTTTTTTATTGTTGGTTTTTTAGATTTATAAGAATTACTATGAGAAACTGGATGAGGTTTTTCTGTCATAATCGATGTGTAGAGAAGAATAAAGATATGTATATATTTTTGGAAGCAAAGATTCTGGCGATCAATTTACCCATAAAACAATAGATAGTGAGTTAACTACCATAGAATTCCTCAGAAATAGCTAATGAAACTTACTAGAGGTGTACAAAATCTGAACTTTTGATTGTGGTCAGTTATATCATTTTTAGAGCTAGGACTACTTTGAACTAATTATAATAAATAGGCGAAGAATTGAGATAGAGCTAGTTTATTCTCTGCTAGCAGCGGTAGTCTTATTGAGATGAAGGTCATCTTGTATCTTCTAGATCACCCTATGAGAGGTCAGGTATGAACCACTTTATTTTCAGGATTTACTAACCTTAAAAGTTTTTGCTTAATTTGGGAGTCAAAGACTTCCCATTTAAGTTTAGTGTAGTTAGTGTTATCGTTGCCCCCCCCAAGAAAACCAATAGGAATTTCAAAACCACCAGCCATTTCTCTTCCTCCTCCATAGTATCGACCTTGACCATCTTTTCCCAGAGTTTCCTGTAGAAATTCATCAGGATCGAGGGTAAGCTTATTGGTTCTCAGGGAACCGACAACTACTTCAATATCATTATCTTGATCGTGAATAATGCCATACACTACGGCGGTATGAATATTCTCTTCTGTGACTAAAAAATCAGCAGCCTGGGGGATTGCATCTCGATCTTCGTAACGTAGATAACCTACTCCAGCAATAGAAACATTGTTTTGAGTCCAACGGTTTTTCAGTGATCGCTCGATCACATCCATCACTCTCCGTGAGCGCGCTGATTGTAGCACGGCATTAAGTAACTGAGAGTCATAAATCCGAGATAAATAAGCTGCTGCTAATAAGTCTTGTTCTTGAGCTTGGAGTAAATTATTAGTATCCGAACGAATGCCATGCATCAAAGCAGTTGCACACTTCACATGAACGTTATCACTGCTATCAAGGTCTAATAGTCCTGCCTGCAGGTATTGAGTAATAATCGTTGCGGTAGCGCGAATTTGAGGTCGCAAGTCAAGAAACTCTGCTCTAATATCTCCTTGTTTGCCATGATGATCAATAACAACAGCAATGGGAATGTTAGCTTGTTTCAACAACGGCATCAGTTGACTGGTATTCCCTTGACTATCGACTAACACGCAACTTTGATAAACAGAAAGATCTCGTTCTTTAAGGGTATTAACACTCCATCGTTTAGCAGGTAGCCCAGTTAACTTGACTAAGGCAATATTTTCCTGGTGGGATAAGGTTCCGGCATAGACGATATCACAGTTAATGTCATAGGGTTGGGCAATAAGTTGATAAGCCCAGGCACTTGAGAGGGCATCAGGATCAGGAAAATCCTGAATAACAACAATCTGACATTCTCCTTGATGGTGTTCTAAAGTCTGTTGTAACTTATGAGCAAGTTTTCCCGGGAGTACATCATGATTTTTCTTTCCATGACTGGAGAGAATAGTTGTCGAACTGTTCTCATCAGAATCCGTGTTCGTTCGGTCAGTTTCCCCCGGAGTTGACTGCGATCTTAACTTTGTCTGCGAGGTTGTATGGTTACTAGGAGTAAGTAAGGTTGATTTCATCTGCAAGTAGTTTAGTTAGAAGAGATGGCTAATAATGGAAATTAATTTAAGAGGTTCAGAGATTTTTAACTAACTGCGGTCAGAGTCTAGCATTTCACTAGAAAGATTTGGCAAGAAGACAACTCTATGAAGAGTAAAAGGCAATTAGGATGGGTAACCGTATATTCAACTACTTTATCGACATACAGAAGGATACCTAAGGTTACTTTAGGGTCCTCTTATGATTGATCGGCAAGACAAAGTATTTCTAAATCTTTTGACAAAAAATCTAGAAATAAAGACTCAATTTAGATTAGACACATTTTCTAAATTACTCTATTATTTTAACGTAATTTTTACAGTAGGTTTTTTTTTGTCATAAAACAGTAAGATTTAACCACAGATCCTTAAATGAATATCATTATAATCAATAATTTTATCTTAAATACTTCTAAATAAACCCATGTTTTATTATCGATAATTTTGTTTACTCTTAAATTATTCTCCAAAAAACCAAATGATAATAATCAAGCATAGAATATTTAGTAAACTCAAGGATAATGACTTAAAGTTATGGAACAAGATAATAGGGATGATCGTTAAAACATGAAAAAAAATCCAGTTAAATATTAGGAATATTAAAACTAAAATTAGTAATTTCATCGGTTGAAATAATTTAGATTTTAAGTTCTTGCTTAACTAACGTTAATTAACTTTTTTTATAGAAAAATAAAAGATAATCTTATGATTTATATAATAATGGGTGTATCTGGTTCGGGAAAAACAACTATAGGAAAACAACTTAGCTATCATTTGGAATATCATTTTTATGATGCAGATGATTTTCATACACCAGAAAATATCCAAAAAATGAGTAAGGGAATTTCTCTTAATGACAAAGATCGCCAGCCCTGGTTACTATCTCTCAGTTACTTAATTAATAACCTACAAGAACACAAAAAAAATGCTATTATTGCCTGCTCATCTCTCAAGAAATCCTACAGACAATTATTACAAGGTAATCATCAAGATCTAGTTTGGATTTATCTTAAAGGAAGTTTTGAACAAATTATGGAAAGACTTGACAAACGAAAAGAACATTTTATGAAAAGTCAGATGCTCAAGTCTCAATTTAAAGATCTAGAAGAACCAGAAAACGCGATTATTCTCGATATTAGTTCAACTACAGAAAAAATAATAAAACAGATCTTATCTAAGATAATTTTCTCTGAAAAATTTAGTAAAAATTGAAAATTATTAGTCAAAAAAAAATTCTAATTGAGAAGTAAAATCATGATATTTAGGGTAAAGTATGAAATATAATCATTAATATAATTTCTGATTAATTGTAGCAATTATTGATATTGCTACAATTAATTTTTAATTATATAAGTAGCCAGCATAACGTTCCTTCTACCAAAGCTATCCCCGTCAGGGATAGCTATATCGATTAATTTATTTAGCTTTTTTTCACAAAAATAAATGATAAACTATTGATAGCATTTGCTTATTATAATTGGGAAGCATAAATTCTCTAAGTAATTCAAATACTAAAAATTTATTCTCTTCAAATACAAAATTTTAAAGTGGAAGATTGATCGCATATCCTTCATAAAAATGTCGCACTGTATAGACTATTTACTCTGCAAGCTCCACTAATTTCATAAAACGAATGACTTTAATTCCTTTGCACTCAACTTCTAATACGGTAAAAGTCTTTAGGACATCCCTGATGGGTAAGTTTCATCAAGTCCGACTAACTGAATGTTTTAGAAACAGCTGATCTCCAGATTCAAAATCCCCAATATTGGAGATTAATTTCAAGAGATATCTCCATAAATTAACACTGGAAAACTTTTGGTTAAACAGTGTTTAGGAGTAACGTAATCACTCTTATCAGATTTGAATTCTTCGAACGACTTACCCAAAATAAGTTAATAAAGTCATTGATGACAGTAAACTTCTTCTATATAAACCGCGCAGGTGTACAACATAGATTTTTTTTGATTAAGATGTAGAACCGGACACGACAATCTATCATTCAGACAACTTCATGAATAAGGTCAAACAATCTGCACTGTACACGAAGGACCACGAGGGATTTACTCTTGATTTGATTCGGGAGAATGGGGATGAATTTGTTCCTCGCTAGGACATTCATCAGCAATAGGGAGCTCAGAATTGTATCTTGAGACGGATGCTAGTTTCTGACTCAGAGAACCAATACTCTCGAGTCGGACCATTTCCTCCCAGGAGCTAATCTCGTCATCTTCTTCGGTTTCATAACGGATTGTGACTAAGTCTCCTTCTAGGGAGACTATAGTAGCTCCTTCAATCCAACGCTGTTGATCCCGCAAGAAAAGACAGACTTCACGACCCTCTGTACAGATTTGATAAATCTTACGATGTAGCATAGGTCTCTCCTTAGCAGGTAATACATCTCAGTCATAATAATGTCATCTTAACAATAACATACTGACTCCTGTCCATGAGAAGAGAAAATCTTTTGGTTTAGCTAAATAGTTTAGATGAGTTGCTCCCAAAAATAGTCTAAATCTAGGTTGTTTAAGTCTAATGCTTTCCAGAAAAGGTTGTACTCAGTATAATCTCCAAAAGAAATGATTATAGCTCTTCTAGATTAAGAATATACAGAGTTACAGTCAACAACTTCTAAAATTTTTATCAAATCAAGATTTTATTGTTAGCTATCATACACGATACTTTTACATACTATGTAAAGGTACTGTTTTTAACGGTGTATCATTTTGTGTAATATATTGGTGCTAAAAAATTTAGTGCTACATGAGTTTTTAGGATAATTGAAATTAGACATTGTCTAAATATCATCTCGTCACTTTTGAATCCATCGCTGAGAAAAATTAACAGTGTAAATAATGTTTTCTTTCCCTCTATAGTTGTGTTAACTATCTTGACGAATTTCAAATTTCTGGATTGTAATTTGTCTATAAACATAAAAAAGAAAGTCTAGAGAGGGTATAAATAGCATATCTACTATCATGAACAAGCATTAGCTTAAATTGAGCTATTAATTTTTCTAATCTATTAAATTAGACTATATAGTTCGTATTGAGAAATGTTTTAGTGAATAAACAGTACTTTTCTGTATTTATAATATCCTTACAAAATTTTTAATTTTTTAAAATTGTTAATGACTGACATCTCTTTGATTTTTTTTCTCTGAACTTTTTCCCATTCCCTGCTCCCTATTTTTAACTATAAATTAACTATTCTAAGTTCAGTCTGAATGAGAATGGAAAGTTAAAAAAAGAAACCCAACTAAATATGCTCAGAATATAGGAACAAGATAAAAGTTTAGATGATATTTAATCAATAAAAAAACAAGATAAATAAGTAGGTAAAACTAAAAAATTTAAAAAAAAAGAAATAGAGACGATAATTATTTTTGATAATGACTCAGTTCACATACTAATCTAGTTAAAGCTAAACTGAAAAAATGGGAATAAAAAGAATTATATTTGTTTAACTTATAAATTTATAATCTTGACCTAAATATGATATAAAAAATCTGATATAAAAGTAGTGTTCTAAAATAGAAATTTATAAAATTACTAGAAAGATGTTTAGAGTTATCTACTCATAGTAGTCTAACCATTAGAAAATTTTATAAAAATAGTCAATTGACTATTAGATCCTTGTCTTGGATAGATAAAAATGTCTATTTTTAAGATAAATTACCGGCTAAATGTTTTATTTTGCAAGGTTTCCAAAAATTTATCATGCAAAATATGCTAACCATAAACAAAGGGCAGTTTTAAAGGATAAATTTACCTTTAAACTTGCCCTCAAACATTGAGAATAAGTTAACCCTTAAGATTGACTCGCCAATTTAAGAATTTGGTCTACAACTTCCATACTTTCTTTATAAAGAAGATCCTGACCCCAGCGTTGCAATTGTTTACTCAACAGTTGGTCAGTTTTTTGATCTGCTAAGGAAGTTACTTGTTCAATACGACAGGCTTGCGCGCCGCCAGAAGCTTCCATCCGCATACATCCAGTAGTTCCTGAACAGAAAACTGTGCAACAGTCTGCTTCAAGATTAGTTGAACTCAACTTAAGACTAATTAAGTCCCCTAAAACTTCACCCCAGTCTGTTAAAGGAACCCCTGCTAGTTCTACTTCAATAGATCTATTTTCACCATTGATAAACTCAATTCGTCGAATATCGTATTCTCCACTTTCGTGCTTATAATCAACAGGTTTCCATTGTAAGCGACTGGCGATCCATCCAAGGAACATCAATGCTTGGGCTGGATTCCCCTTCTCATAATCAATAGTTCCCCGATCAATTTCTTGGACAGCATCACGACGTTCCGGGGGATCAAATGCAGCAGCGGTTAACTCTTGCCACGCACCTAAACGCGCCCAGTTTAAATCGGCTAAAGAAACATCATCGGCTAACATTTCAATAGTGCGAAATAAATCTCCTTCAGGATCGCTAAAAATACTAGAGTCGATAATCAGGGTGTCCCCTTGGGATACTAGACGTTTGAACAAGCTGTATTCAGGAGCAGGTTCAGCTTTCCACCAAACAAAAGTAGACAGCCCACTAATAGTCAAATCAGAGATAATCCCTCCAATTCTATCCAAAGCTTCTGCGGTTCCGTGTAAGGTGATATACTCACAACAAACTAAAGTATTTTGACTGCGTTTATTGACTGGACAATAGGCAGAAACTTGAGCTTTGACTCCGTTATCCTCGCCAACGGTAGGACAAAGGGTGATGATTCGACAAGGATTCGCCGAAGCGATGGTATCGGCAATTCCTGTACCTTCCAAATCGGGAGTGTACTGTTGAGAAGCCCGTTGCTGTACATCGGTTAGTCTTCCTTCAGCTTTGGCTTTTTCAAGTTCTTTCTTCAACCTATCGAGTAAGGCTTGGCTGGATTTCCCTGTTACCTCTATCTCATAAGCTTTCTGGGCTGATTTAACCGCGGCGATAGTCCGAGGTCCAGCGATGCCATCTACTGGACCAGTATAAAAGCCTAGGGTAGCTAATAAATGTTGGGTGGGTTCAGGTTCATAAACCACAAAGGTAAAAGTGGTTGCCCTAGTAGCAGCTATCCCATCTCCATCTGTGCCGTAACTTTGCCAAATACTGGCTAGTTCAGTCTCAATGACATCGATAGAAACATCCTTTGGATCTTGTAGGGAAACTAGAGGGGGGGTTTGGGTAGTCATGGTGGGTTCTTCGTTTACATTCTACAATTAACAATTGTTTCCTCAACTACAATCGTCGCCAACGCCGACCATCGCGGTTCAACAACAATTCAGCTTCTTCGGGTTCCCAGGTTCCGGCTTCGTATTGAGGAACGGTAGACGGGTCGGCTTCGCCGTCCCAAGCAGATAAAATGGGAGTGACAACACGCCAAGCTTCTTCCACTTCATCAGCACGAGTAAATAGGGTTTGATCCCCTAACATAGTGTCGAGGAGGAGACGATGGTAAGCATCAGCGGTTGCCATGCCAAAGGAAGACCCATAATTAAAGTCCATTTCCACTGTACGGGTTCTCAATTCTGCCCCAGGCATTTTGGCTTCAAACCTTAGAGCAATACCCTCATTGGGTTGAATTCGCATACTCAATATGTTCGCATTAGTCTGATGAGCAACAGATTGGAAAATAAGTAGGGGAACTTCCTTAAATTGAATGGCAATTTCAGTGACTTTTTTAGGTAGACGTTTTCCTGTCCGTAGATAAAAAGGAACCCCTTTCCAACGCCAGTTATCAATCATTAATTTCATGGCGACGTAGGTGGGGGTAGTGGAATTGGGGTTAACTCCTGGTTCTTCCCGATAGCCAGCAACAGATTTTCCTTTCATCCATCCTGCTTTATACTGTCCACGAACTGCTGAATTTTCTAAGTTGTGAAGATCTGCGAGGCGTGTCGCTTGCAATACTTTTACTTTTTCATTACGAACACTATCAGCACTTAGAGCGTTAGGAGGTTCCATCGCCGTTAGACAAAACAGCTGCATTAAGTGATTTTGCAGCATGTCCCGCAAGGCCCCAGAGCTTTCATAATAACCCGCCCGATCTTCAACCCCGACGGTTTCAGCCACAGTAATTTGAACGTTATCTACAAATTGACGGTTCCAAAGGGGCTCAAAAATGGCGTTGGCAAAGCGGAAAACCAACAAGTTCTGAACAGTTTCTTTCCCTAAATAATGGTCAATGCGATAAACTTGTTCTTCTTTACAAACGTTTTGAACAATCCGGTTTAAAACTTGAGCTGAACTTAAGTCTTTACCAAAAGGTTTTTCAATGACAATACGGTGTTTGACAGGATCACTTAGCATTCCTGTCGCCCCTAGTTGTTTGATGCCAGGAGGAAAGAAGCTAGGGGAAACCGAGAGATAAAAGACGCGGTTGCCTCGTGTTCCTCGCTTATCGTCGAGTTCTTCTAAGAAAGCTTTAAGTTTGTGATAGCTTTCTGACTCATCCATGTTGCCACGGCAATAGAATAACCCTTGGGCAAAATCATTCCAGAGTTGTTCGTTGCCGATACCATCAGAGAATTCTTCAATTCCCTTACGCATCTGTTCCCGAAAAAAATCGTGACTCCAGTCCCGACGGGCAACCCCTACGATAGTTAGTCCTGGGGGAAGTCGCCGTTCTTGTTTCATTTTATAGACGGCGGGAACGAGTTTCCGTTGAGTAAGGTCGCCAGAAGCCCCAAAAATTACGAGTATTAGGGGTTCTGGGGTTCTTTCTTGGCGTAGTCCTACGCGGAAGGGGTTTTCTAGCAGCGTTACCATAGAGTTTTCAAATGCTCCTTCGTTAATCTCCAGTGTACTGAGAACTTCTTTGATTTCAGGGAACTTATCACAGAAAATTAAGCTTTGGTTATTATATCTGTATTCAGATATCTTGGGAAGAGTGGTAGAAAACAAAAGAAAACACAAAGAAAGCAACTTTTGAATGTTTCTAGCTTTTAGCTCTTTTATAGTTTAAAGTTTTATTTTGAAAGATTATTGTATTTCTTATAAAAAAAAGATAACTATTTATTGGTATTAATAATTTATAAAAAAATTTAATTTTGATTGTATCAAATTAATCTAATTTCTTATCATTGCTAGCTTTAATAAGTGTTGACAACCTAAGTATTTAATACTCTATTTTTTTTACTGTAATATCAATTAATACGAATAAAGTTAACTAAAAAAAATTATTTATAAAAATTGTTAATCTTTTTTACTAACTTTTATTTTAATTTTTGCTAAAACTTAAAAACTTTTTTTAATGAACTTTATTCTCAATTGTGTGTGAACAATTACATTTTTATTTCTAGAAAATAGAACTAATTTGTTAGAAACTAGCTTTCCTAGAGAAAATGAGTAGCAAAAATAATTTTTAAAAATTTATGTTGTCTTTTGCTTAAAAATTTTTGTATTGTTGTTATTCTTGTTTTTTCAATGCTGATATGATGTTTATATCCCATAAATTTGAACGAGTAAAATCTTTGCAAAGTCTGCTCTTCTGGTAATTAGTAAGCCTAAAAATTTCCACAAGAACCCTACAGCTCTTAGGTTTTGACTAAAACCTAAGAGCTGTAGGGTTCTTGCTAATTGCTATCAGAGTTGGGATAACCCACATCCGTAGCTTTTTTTTCTAACTATCTAGGAAAAAGAACAAGCCTCTCAATACAAAGACTCTATAAGGAGTAGACCAAAATATTACGCCTTTGCCGTCTAATTTTCCCGATTTTTGCGATCTTCAATAAATGACTCAACGAGCTTAACATCGTCTTTAGAACCGATCACTAATGGAGTTCTTGCGTGCAGTTTATCGGGAACGATATCTAAGATTCTTGTGGTACCGTCGCTAGCCTTTCCTCCTGCTTGTTCAATCAAAAAAGCGAGGGGCGCAGTTTCATAAAGCAATCGTAATTTTCCCTCAGGTTTTTTAACTGTGCCTGGATAAAGAAATACTCCCCCTTGCATTAAAATTCGGTGTACATCTCCGACCAAAGCTCCACTATAACGAGCGGTGTATCCTTCATGGCGGTGAACATAACGAGTATAGTCTCGAAAAGCTTCATCCCACTGCCAAAAATTTCCTTCATTGTTACTGTAAACCGGTCCATGATCGGGAATCTTAATATCTTCTTGAGCAAGGATAAATTCTCCTAAACTGGGGTCAAGAAGAAAAGAGTGAACCCCATGACCAATGGAGTAAACTAACATAGTCGAAGGACCATAGAGAATATATCCGGCTGCTAGTTGTCCTTTGCCATCTTGCAATAAATCCGCTTCATCTTCATTCATTACCTGTTGTTGACGAATGGCAAAAATAGATCCCACGTTTAAGTTAATATCCACATTAGAGGAACCATCGATGGGATCATAAAGAAGAGTATAGCGTCCGATAGGACAATTTTCTGGAATATAATAGGGGTTGTCCATTTCTTCAGAAGCCAGACGACAAACTAAGCCACTTTGCTTAAATACAGAAATAAATACATCGTTAGCGTAGACATCCATCTTTTTGACGGATTCTCCCTGAACATTAGTTTCTCCCGTAAATCCTAAAACATCGGCCATCAGACCGGCACGGCTAAGGCGACGGGCAATCAGTTTCCCAGCCAAGGCAATGCGGGTCATGATAGCACTAAGATCCTGGGCTTCCGGGGAAAAGCTTTGGAGTTGTTGGAGAATGTGGCGAGAAAGAGTAGTACAGTCACGATCTAGGCTGCATTCTGGAACAGCTACAGGCTGGAAGCTAGTCATAATGAAGTCATCCGGTCAAAAGTTAAGAAGTCAGAAGTTTGACTTCATCTATATTGCTTGTGATCGATCTTAATCAATGATCGCTGCTTTGCTCAATAACTTTAGATTAGCTTCAGGTTATGCCGGAATTATTGATCAAATCAAAATGAACACAGAAATGAATCTAAAATTAGAGTAATCGAAGGATATAACCTAATGTATTAGAGTGAATAATACATTAGGTAGCTAAATAGGCTTAATACCTAAACTTTCTAGTTATTATTCTAATTTTTAAACTTTTATTGCCTATTCTTGAGAGGTAAAATATTGTTCACCCTGCGGATCATGCCAATAATTTTGTAAAAGATTATGGATTATAAAATCCTAAGAGCTCTTTTCGATATTTTCGTCATAATTTTCTTTTTTTTAACTATATTTCCCTAGTCGCGTTTAAGAAACCTTTCTAAGGTTAGTATAAAAGTACTTTATTTATCTCATCAAACATATGACATTCGTAACTTCACATCAATAAAATACGGGAAATATAAAGAGTCAAAAACTATCAGAAATAGTAACATCTATCATTTTTTTAGATAGACATAGAAATCCAGTCTCAATAGAGCATTATAAATTTGGATTATTAGTAGGATCAGGCTATCTTTCTACTTAGAGAAAACAGGAGCTTAAATTCCAATTGAATGGACTGTATATTAAGCATAATTATCGATCAAAAGTTTTTTTATAGAAGTTAATTTTTAAAATTTGATCATAGATTGACTAGCAATACAAAAAAAATATTACTAATCAATCTACTTAGAGTTTACGTTCAGACTCCACTTATATGAATAATAATATCCCGTTTATGACTACCTGATCGGTGTTCCCAAAGATAAACACCTTGCCAAATGCCTAACATTAATCGACCTTGACTAATAGGAATTTGCTCAGAGGTCTTTGTTAACGCCGAGCGAATATGGGCAGGCATATCGTCAGGTCCTTCGGTGCTATGAACATATCGTCCTGATTCGGGAACTAATTGGGTAAAGAAATTAGATAAATCTATTAAAACATCAGGATCAGCATTTTCTTGAATTACCAATGATGCTGATGTATGAAGTACGAAAATAGTACACAATCCTGTTTTAATTCCAGACTCAGCAACCGCTTCTTCCACCGTACGGGTAATGCGATGAAAATCTTTTCCTCTGGTCGTAATAGATAGTTTCTTCTGATGGCAATTCATAAATCAGTAACCGATAATCAACAATTAGTAATCAGCAATTGGTACTCAATTGCTGATTATTTTAAAGCAATAAGAAATGATTAGATAACTAGCGGAACATACTACTAACAGAAGTATCTTCATGAATGCGCCAGATAGCTTCACCGATCAAGTTAGCAACCGAGAGAACTGTTAATTGTTTAAAACGATGTTCTTTTGGAACACTGATTGTGTTGGTCACAATAACTTCTTCCAACATTCCACTCGATAACCTAGAAATGGCTGGTTCTGAGAAGACAGCATGAGTTGCACAGGCATAAACCTGTCTTGCACCTTCTTTACGCAATAGTCTAGCCCCTTCTAAAATGGTGCCGGCCGTGTCGATCATATCATCGACTAAAACGGCGGTTTTTCCTTGAACATCCCCAATTAAATTTAACACTTCAGCCACATTATGAGCTTGACGACGTTTATCAATAATTGCTAAGGGAGCTCCATTAAGTTTTTTAGCAAATGCCCTTGCCCTAGCCACACCTCCCACGTCAGGGGAGACAACTACTAAATCAGAAAGCTGTTTACTTGCTAAATAATTAATGATCACGGGAGATCCATAAACGTGATCAAAGGGAATGTCAAAATAACCCTGTATTTGGGCTGAATGTAAATCCATGGCTAATACCCGTTGGGCCCCAGCTTCAGTGAATAAATTAGCTACTAATTTAGCTGTAATCGATTCGCGCCCGGCGGTTTTACGATCAGCCCGTCCATAGGCATAATAGGGAATAACAGCAGTAATTTGCCGCGCTGATGCCCGACGACAGGCATCAATCATAATCAGCAATTCCATGAAGTGATCATTCACAGGATGAGAACAAGGTTGGATTAAATAAACATCACATCCACGAATAGATTCCTGAATCTGAACATAGAGTTCCCCATCAGCAAATTTTTTGCGAACCATTGGACCAATGTTCATTCCTAAATAACAGGCAACCTCTTGCGCCAGAGGAATGTTCGCAGACCCTGAAAAAAGACTTAGACGATTGTTCTCTGACAGTGTTGGCGCTGTCGGAGCTAAAGTTAATATAGGAGTATGACTCACAGCAGACTCTTGTCCCTTTAAATTATGGCAAATCTATCATCTCAGGTTTTTTACTTGCCTGAGTGAGTTTTCTTCTCTACATACGATCATATCGAACGCTCCCCTCGATAGATATACATGCACAGATAGTTTTTATACTTGAAAATTTTAGGTAATCCTTCTGAAAAGTTAGCAAACTAATGAGACAATTAAGAAGAGTTGTTTTTATTGTTCCCTAAACTTAAACAAAACTAAACAATTATTAGAAAATTTCAAGAGCTTTTTTTGATTGATAAAATGACAACATTGTTAATTGCAGGAACAGATACAGAGTCCGGTAAAACCATTGTTACAGCTGCTTTAGCGGCTTATTGGCAAAAATATTATTCCCATCAACCTTTAGGGTTAATGAAACTGTTGCAAACAGGAGAAGGAGATTACCAATATTATCAGCGATTGTTTGCTGATTTCACCTTGGTACAAGTAGTTAATCCCTTGTCTTTTCAAACTCCTGTGGCTCCACCCATCGCAGCCCAACGCGAAGGACGATCCATTCCTTTACAAGAAGTTTGGCAAGATTTAGTTTCCTTGCAGCAAACATCTGATTTTATTTTAGTCGAAGGATTAGGGGGTTTGGGATCTCCACTAACTTGGGAGTTAACAGTCGCTGATTTAGCGAGAGAATGGCGGTTGTTGACAGTGTTAGTTGTTCCGGTGAAGTTAGGAGCGGTCGCCAAAGCAGTGGCTAATGTAGCCTTAGCCCGTCAAAGTAATGTTAAACTCAAAGGCATTGTTTTCAGCTGTTCTGAGTTTGTTTCTGAACAGGAATTAACCGATTGGATTCCTATAGAGTTAATTCAACAATTGACGGGAGTCCGAGTCTTAGGAATTCTACCTTATTTACCAGATATAAATGATCTCAATAGATTAGCTCAAGTTTCTTCTAATCTAGATTTGGAGTGTTTATTTGACAACCTTTTATTGTATAAAATATGACCTCTATTAGTAAACAATTAACCGAATATTTTTGTCAAGCATTAATTAATGCTTTCGGGACTGATTTTGCTGAAATTGATCCATTAGTAGTTCTAGTAAGTAATCCTAAGTTTGGAGATTATCAATCGAATATTGCTCTAGTTTTAGCTAAAAAATTAGGGAGAAATCCGAGAGATATCGCAAGAAAAATTATTGATAACTTAGCATTGGAAGAGTTAGGAGAACCCCCCACTATTGCTGGACCAGGATTTATTAATATCAGGCTGAAGATAACTTATCTTGAAAGTCAGCTTAAAGCAAGTCGATCTGATCCTCGTTTAGGCATAGAGAGAACTGACCTTTCCCAAAAGGTAATTGTTGATTTTTCTAGTCCCAATATTGCTAAAGAGATGCATGTTGGACATCTACGATCTACTATTATCGGTGATTGTATTGCCCGAACTTTAGAATTTAGAGGTCATCAAGTTCTAAGACTCAATCATTTGGGAGATTGGGGAACACAATTTGGGATGTTAATTGCTTATTTAGGCGAAGTTTACCCTGATGCTTTAACCACAGCAGATGCTTTAGATATTGGAGATTTAGGAGCATTTTACAAAAAAGCCAAACAACGCTTTGATAAAGATGAAAACTTTAAACAAACTGCTAGGAATAAAGTAGTTAAATTACAAGCCGGCGATGAAAAAACACGTCATGCTTGGCAATTATTATGTGATCAGTCCCGTCGGGAGTTTCAGGTCATTTATGATCGTTTAGATATTAAATTAACTGAACGAGGAGAGTCTTTTTATAATCCTTTCTTGGAAGATCTTGTTAAAGAATTAGACAAACAAGAGTTACTTAAAGAAGATGCAGGAGCGCAATGTGTTTTTTTAGATGGATTTACTAATAAAGTAGGTGATCCTTTTCCCTTAATTATTCAAAAGTCTGATGGGGGTTATAACTATGCAACTAGTGATTTAGCTGCCTTAAAATACCGCATTGAAGAAGATAAAGCAGAACGAATTATTTATGTTACTGATGCTGGACAAGCTAATCATTTTGCCCAAGTTTTTCAGGTGGCTAGAAAAGCTAAAATAATTTCTGATCAGTTGGAGATTATTCATGTTCCTTTTGGTTTAGTTAAAGGAGAAGATGGCAAAAGATTAAAAACTCGTTCTGGAATAACAGTAAAACTACGAGACTTATTAGATGAAGCCGTTAATCATGCACGTCAAGATCTTGAAAAAAGACTGAAGAAAGAACAAAGAAAAGAGTCTATAGAGTTCATTGATAACGTTTCCCAAGTTGTTGGAATTAGTGCCGTTAAGTATGCAGATCTACGTCAAAATCGAACTAGTGATTATGTTTTTAGCTATGAAAAAATGCTAACATTGCAAGGGAATACAGCCCCTTATATGCTTTATGCTTATGCAAGGATACAAAGTATTAGTCGAGAGGGAAAAATTGATTTTCAGAAGTTAGAAAAAGATATTGAGATTACTCTTAATGAAGACACTGAGATTGATCTAGGAAAATACTTATTACAGTTAAGCGAAGTGATTAAGGAAGTTGAAAAAACTTTACTCCCTAATCGTTTATGTGATTACCTATATGAACTAAGTAAAAAGTTTAATCGGTTTTATGAAAATTGTCCAGTCCTTAAATCAGAAGAAGTTTTGAAAACATCTCGTTTATTACTGTGTGATTTAACAGCAAGAACTCTAAAATTAGGTTTGTCTTTGTTGGGTATTTCTGTTTTGGAAAGAATGTAACGAAACTTTTAGTCCTTCTAGACTAGCTGCAACAACATGGATAATCAATAAATAAAAATTTTGGAAATTATTGGCTACCCATTTATCACATTCAGTCCAGAAAGACTATACAATAAGTTTTTAGATGAAATTTATATTTTCAAAAACGTCGACATCTATTAAAACATTAGGAATTAATTTAATTTTTGAGAAATTATGTTTTTTTTAAAAGTAAAAAAATAAACAATAATTTTAGCAGTCCGAAAACTTATTTTCTTTTATTATAATTAATTTAATACTTTAAACTAAAACTAAAATAATTATATTTTTTCACTAAGTAGATAGTTATTAATGATAATAACCTTCATGATTTTATTTATGAATAAGAGAATTAATTGCAAATTATATTAGTAATTACTCAAAGTTATTACAGGTAAGATGATGATAGATTAGTTCCGCCGTGATATAACCTCTAACATAAAAGTATTACAATACTTTTATGTTATTGAAATTAACTTTTAAAAAGTTGAGTATCTTGAAAAATGTATGTTCAATTTTTTATCTTGTCAAGTCATTATTTCCTTATGAAATTTGGCTAAAAATATGAGCAATAACACAAATTTTACAAGTTTTTTTATTAAAAAAAATAATATTTACTGTTTTAAAATACATTTTTAAATCCTTAAATTAACCGATGGATATTTGCTGCTCTGAATTAATTCAACAATATATTGAAAATACAACGATTAATCAGCTTTAAATTGACATTCAATTGCTTTTATCGAGAGAACCCCATACAATCCATACTTTTAAAAAGTTACCAATCCATGACAACTATACAAATTTCTCAGTTATCGTCAGGAACTTTAGCTTGCAAATTTTTTCAAAAATCTTTCGCAATTTGAGACTCCCAGTGACGTTATTGTAATCGTAAACTGGATAATACTGACCATATCTTAGGAAGCATCATGACAGTCTAATTTTTAGAGTAGGCTCACGCAAAACTAATAAAATTAGTTGACGAAACCACTCTTAGCCTTGGAAGTTACCTGATTTTAGAAAGTAGTTATACATAAACTTGCCAAAAACCGTCTAAAAAAGCAACTATATTTGTTTTTTTGGAAAAATATTGTACTATAATAGCGGATTAACCACAACCATTTAGTAAAAGCGATTTATGCTCTTTCGAATTTCCAGAATTTATGTTTACTAACTGAATGCGGTGGCTTACTGTCTAAAAAAGAAATCAAATTAATTGGAAAAATTATTAAATAAATCATCGATAATCA
The DNA here is from genome assembly GCF_003574135.1 of cyanobacterium endosymbiont of Rhopalodia gibberula. Taxonomy (GTDB): domain Bacteria; phylum Cyanobacteriota; class Cyanobacteriia; order Cyanobacteriales; family Microcystaceae; genus Rippkaea. The sequence continues at coordinate 1,911,300 of NZ_AP018341.1, forward strand.
GTAATTGTTGCAGTAATTGAAGTGTCACGTTTTTATGTTTAAAAAACCTAAATTAGGACTACCTTTAGTGTAGGGAGTTACTTGTAACGGAGGAACTTTCGACTTTATACTACCTTTTAGGTAAACTTAAATTATGACAAATTCAGTAAAAGTAGATAGCAATTTTCTAATTAAAACAATAGGCTTTTCTTTAATTGTTATTTCTATTTCCGTACAATCAAGCGTGATGGCTCAGTCTAATAACTATAATGTACCTACGAACTCCGCTGACATTATTATTGAAACTGCTCCATCGAATTCTTCCTCTCCTACACCTTTTAATGCTAATTCAGGAAACGAACGGTTTATCTGTCAGTTAGAAAGAGGTAGATATACCGTTATGTACTATCCTCAAAATCAAGACCGTTGGCCTTATCCTTGGGCAATTCCCAGTGATTTAGAGAATGGTTGGACGGCACAACGACGTTGTAATGAAATTAGTCGTCGTCTAGAAATGTATCGACCTGATGGATTATTAGAATTAAAAACAGGAAGAGAAAATAACTACGACACTATCTGTGTTACCACTCAACAAGACCGCTCGTGTAGGATTGTTCTGACCATTCCTCCTAATCAAAATCCTGAGATTACTCGCAATAAAATTTTCCAAACTTTAATAGCGGCAGAAGAAGGACAATATACCCAAGGCGTTAATGCTTTTACTGACAGTAAAACTAGTGGGTCGATCATCAATCAATTTGGTCGAATTTTTAATGATAATTTATCCCGACAGAATAATTTATCTCCCTCAAATAATGCCATCAACTTACGACCTTTTCTTGATCCAAGTGATGGAGGAACAGGTTTCAAACTACTAAATAATTCCACCACTCCTGCTCTTACTCCCACTCCTGTTCGAACAAACCCCTCTAGTCTTTGGATGTTAGATCTAGATAAATTCAGATTAAGAATAGACTCAATTCCTTAGTATCGATAGTTAAACCAGATAAATAAAGTCTGTCTAGGTAAGTTTTTTAAGTCTTAAAGGGGGTTAATTACAATTGTGATTAACCCTAAGTTTACTGGGCTAATTTTTGATAAACAGCAGCTCTCAGCTTAGTATATAACTGGGAAGAGTCTGAATGGGGAATAAATTGGTGAATCGAACGCTCAGACTTTATTTTTTTTGACTTTGTGTTTAATGAAACAAATTCATCAACTGGCAGTTCTCTCTCTAAAGTCCCGTTATTGAAATTAATAGTTGTAGGGGACAATTCCAATGTTTGGGGTATATCTTGAGAAAACTGAGTTAATCTGCGTATTGCTAAAGAATTTAGGTTTTTTAAAAGTTTACGCTGAATATCTTTTTTATCGGGTTGATCAACTTTCTTAGTTTCTTGAAACTTTGTGGTTGAAGATTGAGGCTCAATTTTGTCAATATTTTCTTTATTAACAAAAACATTTCGACAGATAAATCGTTCAAATTCATGAGGAAAGTGAAAGGTAGGGTGTCCTCTTCGTTTCCACAGACGAAGAATATGATCAACAGAAACTGCTTTGTAACGTCCTTGATACAAAGCTTCAATAATTGCCAAACGAACCCAGTACTTCGAACAAGAGGTCAACCAGTAGTCAATATACTCAGCTGGAGAACGTTCTTGCAGATCAAATCCGTAACAGTCTAGTAATACTGCCATTTGGGTTATGGTTTTGTTATCAGACTGTAGCACAGATTCCACGGGGTCTATTGAGCAACTCACTTTCAAAGAGGATTATCTCTTGAGGCTAATCAAGTTAATTGTAATTTTATTCTAGAGCATTTAAACTGGAATTTAGTCTCCTTATTTTTTAAAAAGTTTGGTTATTCATTAATTAAGCAACTTTGAGTTAGTTTCATAATACATAGTGGTTGCTTTATTTGTTCCAAAAAATACATATTTGACATTATTTTTCAATACATAACCTCTAATTCCCTTAAATCCTCAAACAACTTTGGAGAATATATCTTTTCAAAAAGGAATTTTCGTAACCTAAATGATTAACATTTACTCTGACCAAATGAAGGCTGAGTCCCAATAAATAAAGCCGGCTGCGCCTGTAAATATTTATCATAATGGTTAAACTTTGACTAGAAAATATCTAATAAACTAATTCTTTGAAAGTTAAAGTATCTTTGTTTTTCTTATTTTTAAACATTTTATCCTTAGGAATAAAAGAAGACAAAATTAGTCGATGTTGGAAGACGACATTTTAGACGATTTATCCAAAATAAATGATTAAAAATGGTATTTCAATAGCAAAAATAAAGTTAATACCTCGTAAAAGTAGTAAATTTTTACTTATATATGTATATCTACTGTATATGTATATTTATGGAATTTTAACACCACTATCGGAATAGTTGAACTTTTTGTGTAAAAGGAATAAATATGAAGATACAAAATTTAGGTAGATGAAAAAGTGGTATTAATGATTGCAGGCGATCGCAGTGGCGTAGGAAAGACAACGGTCACCCTAGCACTACTTGCTTTTTTAGCATCTCAAAAACACCAAGTACAATCGTTTAAAGTAGGGCCTGATTATATTGACCCAATGTTTCACACTGCCATTACTGGCCGTCCCTGTCGTAATTTAGACCCCATTCTAACCTCCGAAACTTATGTTCAATTATCTTTTACTAAACACTGCCAGGGGGTTGAATATGCTTTAGTCGAAGGAGTAATGGGTTTATTTGACGGTATTCCTTGTAAAAAGACAGATGACACAAGGCTTAAGGGAGCAATGAGAAAAACTTCTGAGAAAATAAGATCGCTAGATTATGGGAGTACGGCTCATATTGCTCGACTTTTAAACATCCCTGTGGTTCTTGTGATTGATTGTTCTCATTTATCGGGGTCAGTAGCCGCAATCACTCACGGTTACAGTTCTCTTGATCCTCATATTGATCTAGTAGGAGTCATTTTAAATAGGGTTGGTAGCAATCGCCACCTTCACTTACTCCAACAGTCTCTAGATACCCTTAATATCCCTATTCTGGGAACCCTACGTCGTCAGGACGATCTAACAATTCCTTCTCGACACCTCGGTTTAATCCCCACCACTGAACTAACTCACTTAGAGTCTTTATTTCGACAACTTGCCTACCTAGCCCAAACTTCTTTTAATTGGCAGTATCTCTTACCATTACTTACCCCCTCTCCTCTTGATTTCCTTACCTCTTCACCCCTTCATCCTCTCATTCATTCCCCTCCCATAAAAATTGCCGTAGCTAGCGATCAAGCTTTCAATTTTTACTATCAAGACAATCTAGATATTTTACAAACCTTAGGCGCACAGCTTATTCCTTGGAGCCCCCTAGAGGATGAAAACTTACCTAAAAATATTCATGGTCTCTATTTCGGGGGAGGGTTTCCTGAAATGTTTGCTCAAGATCTCTCAAGGAATTGTCGGGGACGAGAAGCAGTAAAAGCCGCGATTATTAGTGAAATTCCTACCTATGCTGAATGTGGGGGGTTGATGTATCTCTGTCAGCAAATCATTGATTTTCAAGCCCAAAAATGGCCAATGGTAGGAATACTACCAACCACGGCCATAATGAAAAAAAATCTGATCTTGGGTTATCGTCAAGCCACTGCTCTACAAAATAGTCCTTTGTTAACCATCGGACAGACAATTTGGGGACACGAATTTCACCGTTCACACTTAACTATTGTATCCAAAAATCCCTTATTTTCTATGCAAAATTGGAGATATAACTCGCTTAAAGTGAAAGAAGGCTGGAAAATGCATAAACTACACGCTTCCTATATTCATCTTCATTTTGGTGAATATTCTGATTTTCTCAGAAAATTTTTAGGTCACTGTCTTGATTTTTTGAGGTCAAGTAAGCTAGGCTGAATACAGTTAGGTTTTGAGATAAACCATTTAGGCAGTAAAGGAGGTGATGCCCATGACAGAAAGTAGTGAAAGTATGGGTCTCCCGATTGAAGTTAGCCAGCTGTGCGCCGGAGCTGTTCTCTAGCAGTTAGTTTCGCAATAGTGTAACTGTTGTTAGTTTTCCTTCCGGCAGTTAGGTTTCGATCAAAAGATCCCCCTCTGAAATAACCCCAATAACCCCAGCTAGTTTTACTCCTTAACACGAATGAGTAAGATTAGCTGGGGTTCTGACTTTCTCGGTAAAGGTAGTCAAGATTATTTAAAAAATTTTAATATCAAAAAAGATAATCATAAGATAGCTAAAACAAAAGATAAACTTATGTACATTGTTATCCAAAAAAGCTGTGTATAATGAAATGAGAAGTAAGACTATGAGACTTTTTGTAGTCAATCTATAAGGTGTGAGGAAAAGCTGAAAATGCTTAGACCATTTTGGAAATCATTGTTAGTTAGTCCAGCCCTGTTGGGAATGGCTTTAGCCGTCTCACCCGCTGCAACGGCAGCCGAAACCAAGTCACAGGCTGGAGTTTCCCGGAACGAGACAATGGCGTTTGAGGTTGCTCAAGTTGAGCAATCTCAATTGATAGAACAGTTAGAAACCTATAGCGGTGAAGATGGACTGGAAACTAATCAACAAGTAACCAGCGTTAGTGAACTACGGGATGTGTCTCCTACTGACTGGGCTTATGAAGCTCTTCGTAGTTTAGTTGAACGTTATGGTTGTATTGTTGGTTATCCTGACCGTACCTTCCGAGGTAACCGTGCTACCTCTCGTTGGGAATTTGCCGCGGGTTTGAACGCTTGTCTAAACACCATGGAGCGTCTAATCCAAGAGAACGTCGCGGTTCTACGGGAAGATATCGAGAAACTCAAGCGGTTAATGCAAGAATTTGAAGCAGAACTTGCTGCTTTAGGCGCACGGGTCGACAACTTAGAGGGCCGGGTAGCTTTCTTAGAAGATCATCAATTCTCCACTACTACAAAATTGGTCGGGGAGGTCATTTTCGCTGTTACTGGAGCAGGTGGTAGCCGTTCATCTGAGGATAACCAAGCTGTTCTACAAGATAGGATTCGCTTAAGCTTCAACAGCAGTTTCAGTGGGGAAGATCTTTTAGTAACTCGTTTATCTGCTAGTACGGGGACTGGAAGTAATCGTTTTACTATGAACCAGCCTGATCTACGGGTAATTAACCCCGATACAGGTCAACCTATCGGAATTTCTCTTGAAGAAAATACTGTCATCAACCCTACTGCCACCCAAACCTTTAACATTGGACCACGGCGAAATGAAGAAGATAATGACGTTGTCATTGACTGGGTTGGTTATTACGCTCCAATCGAAATCTTCAATAACTTCAAGGTTGATACCTACGTATCGGCTTGGGGTGGTAAATGGTACGACTTCGTGCCCACTTTGAACCCCTTCTTCGAGGATTTCGACGGTGGTAAAGGTTCTTTAAGTACTTTTTCTCAACGTAACCCCATTTACCGGATTGGGGGTGGTGCTGGTGCCGGTGCGAGTGTTCAGCTTGACTGGTTAAATAACGTTCTCGGTCCCACATCTATCAGCTTCGGTTATTTAGCAGGAACCCCCAACAGTCCTTGTGTGAATGGTGATGGTGGCGGTAAATGTAACAGTGGAAAAAGTACTAACCCTGTGACCGGCAAACCCTATGCTGAAAGTGATGGTGGTAACGGTCTGTTCAATGGTAACTACGGTGCTTTGGCTCAGATCAATACCAATATTTTTGACAGTGTGAACATTGGTTTTACCTATGTTCACGCTTACCACAAACCCGACAGCCCCATCTTCGGTGAAGGTATTAACCAGGGGCCTGGAATTGTTGGTACTTCCATTGCTAATGGTTCTCGTTCTACTCTAAGTAATGCCCTTGCTGGTGGAAGCGTAGGAGATCCAGGAACTAGTACTAGCTCCTTTAATGGAAGCGGACGTAACTCTCTAGATGGGTTGGAAGTTAATCCTTTTGACTGGGGTGGTAAAGTCACTAACAGTTACGGTGTTGCTGGTACTTGGCGCCCTTATGACTGGGTTAACTTCAGTGCGTTTGGTTCATTCCACAACGTTCGTTATCTTGGTCGTGGTATGAGTGGTGAACTTTGGACTGGTGGCGGTGGATTCGCCTTCCCCGATTTGTTCAAAGAAGGCAACTTATTAGGTGTGTTTGCCGGGGTTCAACCTTATCAGGGTGATAGTGATCGTCCTACCACTGCGGGGTATTACGAGTTACCTCTACAAAACCCCATAACAGTTGAAGTATTCTATCGCTATCAGGTTACAGACAATATTTCTCTGACTCCTGGTGTGATTTGGATTTCCAAACCCGAGCAATTTGTTAATATGCAAGGGTCTGACGGTGAAGTTATCGGAACCCTTAGAGGTACCTTTTCCTTCTAAATCTGAATCTAGTGTAGATTAAAAAAAGGCCCTGCTGATAACAGCAGGGCCTTTTTGATAGTTTAGATTCAAAAAGTAGACCTCAGTAACTTTTTTAGATCGAAGTTTGATTAAGTCAATACTCAACTAGTATTTTTTCAATTAGGCGAAATTTAGGCTAAATACTCCTAATATTGCTAATTTTATACAAATTACTTTATATCAACGTGAGTTCGACCAAAGGTTATGAAGAGAAAGGGAAACGACAGTCCCATGCCAAAAGTAACATTTGTTGCAGTCTGGTACTAAGGATACTAAGATATCATCCTAACCGCACCGAAGTTTTTTGTGATCTAGATCACTTCTGTCAAGAATTTTAACAGTATTGCAATTTTGTTCCTTAATTTACAGATTTTCTAGGAAAAAGATAATGTTTTTTTGATTAAAAGAGGTTAAGTTCTGACCATTTTTATTGCTTTAAATGGATCATAATACAAATCTTTTAGAGATTTTTATAAATCACAGTTCTTCCCCATTGCAAAAAAGTATTTAAGTTAACTCTAGGAGACACAAACGACCATGAACTTTTTCCTTAACACAGGAAAAAGTTCATGGTCAATTATATTGAGTATTCTTTACACAAGGACTCTTTGAAACTGTTTTTTGATATAAATAGTTAAGAACTAAACTAGAAACATATCTGAAATCAAATATTTATAGATTATCGACTAGATTTAGATTTTTATTTATAAATAAATCTAGTCTCACTTCACGCTTAAATAAAATATAGTTTTTAATTATTTATTGGCGGTTAGTATTTTTACTAATTGTTGACTTTTTCGTATTTTTTACTTAAAAATTAAGAATAATAACTATGTTTTTAAATTTTGTCAGATTTACGTTGTGTAACACTTAAGTCCAAACAACTTAGTGCAAACATAAAACTATTTAAGTTTAATACAAAATTATCTTCAATTAAGCTCAAAGAATCAACGTTAAAGCTTCAACAACTCTTGTTAAGTTAAAGTAATCAAGGTCCTAGACTAATGTTGTTGTAGATACTTTATTCATTGATTAAAAAACAAGACCTTTTTAAATATAGGTTTTTAGAAAAAAATACAATAAACAAACCGGACACTGATGTAAGTGTAGATAGATTATAATAAAACCTAGGATAATACATCCACAGCAGGATAGCAGCTGCAGTTGGTGATTAGAATTCTTAACCAAAAATCTAACTTCGCTATTTGACGATTTAATTAAACCTTTTCATTTTTCAGTAAGTTTGTTTACTTTAGCTTCTCCTCATTGAATATTAATCTTGTATATAATCCGTCCCATTAATTAAGGCAATTTCAGCACGAATAAATTCGCGCCCTAAATAGGCTGCATGGTCTAACATAGTGACTGGACAAGGTTTAATTTCTTCAAATATTTTGACACACAATTCTTTAGCTGTTCTCCCCTTATAAACTTTCTCGAAAGTACGTTCAACTTCTCCTTCACAAGCAATTATTTCACCGGTTTCAGGATCAGCAGCTAACCCTTGTTCATTAATAACATTAGTAAAATATTCGGCACAAATCAACTTATCCTCACGCTCAAGATAAATAATAAAGTAGCCACCAGGATCAAGAGCAATAAAACGTTTCGACAGTTCGTTATCAATGGAACTGATTTTTTCTAGAATTTGAGTCATTAAGGATTAAGCTCTCTTTAAGATAAGAACATAATTTACGATTCTAAATTAATAGAACAAGTTAAGTAAGGTTAAGCAAAAACGATTAACCACTTAAAACAATTCGTTTCCATTGCCCCTAGCTACAGCTCCAGAATAAACATGGCCTTTTTCAGCATCTAAAGTTACGATTGCCCCTTCACGAATAATTTGGGTAGCATCTTTCATAGCAACAATAACAGGAACTCCTAACCGAATTCCGATGACTGCCGCATGACTGGTAAGACTGGATTCCTCGGTAATAATACCTGAAGCTTTTCGCATCATCTCCACAAAGTCGGCATTTGTTCGGGGAACTACCAGAATATCTCCAGCCTTAAAATCCCCTAATTCACGAGGATTATGAGCGATTCTCGCTCGTCCACTAGCAGAAGCCTGGCCAATTCCTACTCCCTTTCCTAAAATAGCCTTGACCATTTCTATTTTAATTAAATCCGTTGATCCGGAAACCCCTTGAAGAGTTCCAGCTGTCATCACTACTAAATCTCCATCTTGGACTAACTGATTTTCCTGAGCAATATTAATAGCTGATTGAAATGTTTGACTGGGGGAGGGAAAATCGAGAACTAACAAAGATTTAACCCCCCAAACTAACTGTAACTGTCGAGCTACATCTACATGAGCCGTGATAGCTAAAATTGGTTTAGGAGGACGAAATTTAGAAACATTTCGTGCTGTTGATCCCGTTTTTGTCAAAGTCATAATAGCAGCTGCGTCTAATTCCTGGGCAATTTGACTAACCGCCGAAGAAATAGCATTAGTTATTGATTGTCTGGGATTAGAAGAAGATTTAATGAAGACAGGTTCTTGTTCCATACGTTCGGCAATAGTAGCCATAGTAGCTACTGCTTCGACGGGATATTTACCCACTGCGGTTTCATTGGAAAGCATTACTGCATCAGTTCCATCGAGAATAGCATTAGCCACATCTGAGACTTCAGCGCGAGTAGGACGGGGATTATTGGCCATACTATCCAACATTTGGGTGGCCGTAATCACCGGAATTCCCAATTTATTAGCAGTGAGAATCAGGCGTTTTTGAAGAATTGGTACATCTTCGGCGGGTAACTCTACTCCTAAATCTCCCCTAGCAACCATTACCCCATTACAGAGAGTAAGAATTTCTTCCATTGCTTCGATCGCCTCATGTTTCTCGATCTTGGCAATTACTGGGACTGCTTTCCCCGCATTAGCGATTAAGTCCTTAATTTCCAGGATATCCTGGGGATTACGAACAAAACTGAGGGCAACCCAATCAACTCCTTGGTCAAGTCCAAACATCAAATCGGTTTTATCTTTAGCGGTTAACGCTTTAACCGACAGGTAAACTCCTGGAAAGTTAACTCCTTTATTACTGGAGAGAATACCCCCAACTACTACTCTGCAGTGTAATTCTTGACTGACGCGATCAATTTTCTCCACTCGCATTTCTACTTTGCCATCATCGAGGAGAATTTTTGCTCCATCAGGGACTTCATCGGTTAGATGTTCATAGCTAACGTAGCTAATTTCTGAAGTGCATTCAACTTGACGACTAGTAAGAATAAAAAGATCACCATTTTTTAGATTGATAGATCCACAGGTAAATTTACCAAGACGAATTTTAGGCCCTTGTAAATCCTGTAGGATACCCACAGGTTCATTAAGTTCAAAGGCTGTTTGACGAATGAGGCGAATCGTATGTTGATGGTAATCGTGATCACCGTGGGAAAAATTAAGACGAAAAGTCGTAGCACCAGCTAAGATAAGCTGTCGTAGCACCTCTTTATCCTGGGTAGCTGGGCCGACAGTGGCAACAATTTTAGTTCGACGAAATAGGGGTCGCGGTTGCATAGGGATATCAAGACCCTAGGGTTAAGGATCGATCGTATTCTTAAAGATTAGTTTTCCTTGCTCATCTTCTCATATATCAAACTAAAAATCATAAAAGTTCCCTATTTTTTTAGGTAGGAGTCATATGTCGTATAAACAAAGTTTAATGTACTACATTTTTATATTGCAATTTTGCAAGACTCAAAAACATTAAAATAATTGTTATAAATCACTGGAAATCATTAGAAATAAACTAAAGAACAGACAACTGAACAAAATAGAGAATGTGTCAAAATATATAAATAGCTATCGGGATCATTCCCAAAAATAAAATACTAAGTTTCACCCATATTTCCATACCTAGTATTTTTGCTAAACTCCAATACTCAAGCTGTAATAATTGCTCCGAGATGTTCGACGACTTGTTTCATGAGAATGTGAATCGTTGCTGGCTAAGAACAAATTGCAAACTTGTTTACACAATAAAGTAACACGATATATTGATATTATAGGTAGAATCTTAAGTATTAGTAATACAGCTATGGTAATGCAAACTTAAGTAGAATCATCAAATTTTTTGGCAAAAAATTGATTTAATTATGTTATTTTATTTCGACCGGTCAAAAGTAGGAGCATCTGTAAATTTATAAAAAGAAAATCTGAGGTTATCTTAACTTACTTTTTACGAGCTCATTATAGATAAACTTAAATAAATCTAAAATAAAAAAGTAATTAAGAAATGGTGATCATTAGATATTAGTCTTTCTAAAAGAATTATTCCAAAAAAGTTGGAAGAGTAATAATTATAATAAATATTGATTTATGTAAATTTTTTTCTATAAAAATAATAAATATTCTGTTAAAATCCAAGAGAATGTAAAGTCAAAAGATTGTAGATTGTGCAAAGCTTTTATAAGAAAATCTGGAAAGATAATTCCTAAATTAATTTGTCAAAAACAAAGAAATTATTCTGTTTCTAGAAAAAAAAGGATTAAGAAAAAGATGTTAAATGTTTCAAGTAGCCATCTTAAATTATTAAATAACTTATCTTACCTAAGTAATTATCTAATTTAATAAAAAAAATAAATCAACTTATGAAAAAATAAATACCTTTAAAAGAAGAACTATCAATATAAATAAATAAAGACTTAAATTAGTTCTTTGATCAAAGAAAAAGTTTTAAAAAGTAAATATAAAAATACTTGAACAAAAACAAACTTTAAGAATAAAATGCCAACTAAAAGTAAATTTAAACCATAATAAATAGCAAAATAAATCTAAATATAACCCCAAAATATAAAGTTATATACACAGTGAAAACAAGATAGACACTAAAAATAGATAAAATTAAAATTTTTGTAGAAAAAATAAGACGGATATAGTAATTGTTTTTAACAATCACCAAGTACGTATAAGTATTTTATTCAAGATCAAACTAACTTCTGTTTATAAATCTATTTTTCACCTACTCATGATTAACAATTTTCTATAAAAAATTTTAATAATTTTAAATTAAAATCCATAAAAATACCGTTTTTTTAGAAAAAAGCATAATTTTACTAAAAAAATAAACTTAATCAACATTAAGTAAAATTAAATAAACAGCATTAAAGCAAAAATTCAACTTCTCTCTGATTATTAAATTACTCAGAAATAATTTTAAAAATATTTTTTACTTACTTGTTACTTGAATTTACCTATTTAGTAAAAGCTTAGCAATTCTCTTAAAATTAATTAACACTAAATATTTCTGGCTTTTTAACTCAATTTAGTTATTTTATAACTGATAAAATTATTAATTTCAATTAAGCAGTTCTAAAGTTTTCCCAAAATTATAATAATTATTTTTTTATTCTAGAGAATTTATATTCCACACAATTTGTCAATTTGTAACCACTGTGTCTATAATACTGAGAAATCAGAGGTGTGAAGAAATCTATGGCTATTCAATTGCGACAAGCACTCAAGGTAGGGACTTATATCATCAGTCAACGTTTATTGGGTCGTCAACGTTTTCCCTTAGTATTGATGTTAGAACCCCTATTCCGTTGTAATCTAGCCTGTTCAGGATGCGGGAAAATTCAACATCCGCCAGAAATTCTTAAGCGCAACCTGACCCCAGAAGAATGCTTTGCTGCGGTAGAAGAATGTGGCGCACCGGTAGTATCTATCCCAGGAGGAGAACCTTTATTACATCCGCAAATTGATGAAATTGTCGAAGGATTGATACAACGGAAAAAGTTCGTTTATTTATGTACTAATGCTCTCCTTTTAAAGAAAAGTCTCTACAAGTTCAAACCGTCTCCCTATCTGACTTTTAGTGTTCATCTTGATGGGTTACAAAAAAAACATGATGAATGTGTTGATCGCCCAGGGGTTTTTGATAAAGCAATCACCGCAATTAAAGCAGCGAAAACAGGAGGATTTAGAGTAACTACAAATACAACAGTTTTTAAAGGATCAGATCCCCAAGAAATGCAGGATTTTTTTGATTTTCTTGAAACCTTGAGAACCGATGGTATGATGATTTCTCCAGGTTATAGCTATGAATGGGCTCCCGATCAAGATCATTTCTTAAAACGGGAACAAACTAAGGCATTATTTCGGGAAATCCTAAGTCCTTGGAAGTTGGGCAAAAAGAAATGGAATTTTAATCACAATCCTCTATTTTTAGATTTTCTATTAGGAGAGAAAGATTATGAATGTACTCCCTGGGGAAGTCCAAGTTATAGTGTTCTTGGCTGGCAAAAACCATGTTATCTTTTGAATGAGGGTCATTATAAAACCTTTAAAGAACTGTTAGAAGAAACTAATTGGGATAATTATGGTAACAAGAGTGATAATCCCCAATGTGTTGACTGTATGGTACATTGTGGTTATGAACCAACTGCAGCTGTAGATGCAATAAAATTCGCCAATGTGGGGCGTGCTTTGGAAAGTCTATTTAGTGCTTAAGGTTTATCAAAAATAAATTCTTAGAAATTGGATAATTTTCTCTTAAATTAGCCTAGGGGTTTCTCCTAGGTTGATTTTTATATCCATCGTTCTTTTTATATTATAAAAATATCTACACCATAGACAATTAGGTATAAATGAACAACACTTTGTTAAAAACTTTTGAGAACGTAGATAAACTTTCAACTAATATGAAAAAAATCAAACAAAATTTAAAAATAATAGAAATAGTAGTCAGCATAAATTTGATATTATTAAATACAGCCTAGTTAAATAACATTTAGACTTTTATATTTAGTTCTTAGTTAATTAACTTCCTTGTTATTTTGAGTCCTAAAAAGAAATATTTTATAAATAAAAATATTTCCTTTTAGGTAAAGTTTGATAGCTTCATAAAAGATGGCTAAAAAATAGAGGATCTAATTTAATTTAGATTAAAGAAGTTAGTTTATTTTTTTTTAAATTGATGATGATTTTGTTAATTAATGCTACTATCTGAAGTAGCAGCAAATATGTTTAATATAACAAAACAAGTTAATACTCAATTATATAATCACAAAAAACTTAGATAAAAAGTAAAACAGCTCCAAAATACTAGTCAAGAAAAAAAATGTAAGATTTAAATAAAAATAAATATTTTTTACTTAAAAAAAAAGAAGATTGAGATATTAATTATTAAATTAATCTTAATCAAGAGAATATATTCTAGATTTGGAAATTTATAAAATTTCTAACTTCTAAGTTCCTTGATTTGATATTTGACTAGTTGATTCTAAATCATCAGTTCGGTATTATCTAATTAAATTTTAAAAATGAAAACAGACTATATTGAAAGCGATAGTTTTATAAAAAAACTTACTGAAAAACTAAAAAACAAAATCAAATTTTATTTATATAAAACTTAACCAGAAAATTTATATATACTTTATAAGCTCAGATAACATACAAAATTTCCTATTGAATAACATGAATAAAAAATTAATTTAATCCATAAAAAATAACTAAGTATTCTTACATAAGAAGATAAAACTCTTAGCAAGAAATCAGTATTAACTCTAATGACTTAGTAAAAAGTATTTTATTTCTTTATATTTCAACTTGGCTCTTAGCTTATTTGATGAATGAAAGAGACTTTGTTCATAACGTCAAAAAATATTTTTGCTAATAAGCTAATAAATGAAAAATATATTGTAATCCTTAACTAGAAGTAAAAATATGATATCTCAGCATATTTAAACTTTTAGTTTAAAAAATTTATATTTTACGTCTGAATATTGAGTCCAATAAATTAGTTATTTTATACTATTTATCTTTACAAGAATCTAGGCAAAAAAATAATAATTATAGGGAAAAAATAAAATAATTAAAGATTGATTAAATCTTCTTATCAAAGAATAATCAAAAATGAGCTTGACTATTTTTTAAAACTTTATTACGTGCGATTGATTTTTTTAGAATACAAAAATCTGGTTGATTATGAATCGATTGGAAGTTTTGAGACTCACTTTTAAATAATCATTAATGTCTCTCTATGTAGGATTTTTTTAATATAAATAAGTTTTATCCAAAAAAACTTATTTATATTAAAAATTACGTTGATTATTGATTATATTTTATAATTTTACTTCTCAATAAAATTGAGCTAACTTATAATTTTTGTCTCTGACATTAACTTAAAAAGTGCTAATAATATTGTTTATTTGCAAAATAAAGCGATTAGAGATTAATTCTTAATAAAGATTTTTTTAGTTTTCTTGGTTGGTCATAAAATATCTTAAGTAAGAAATAGAATCTACAAGAATGAGAGGAGTAAATAACACTTAAGATAATACGGCTATTTATTCTGAAAGCTAACTATTTATTAAAGATAAAATTACAATTTTTTATATTTTTTTATTTAAAATTACTAAAATTAACATAAATATAATAATATCTAAAATTCAGATCTCTTTTGTTGACTAAAAACAAGTAAATTACTTACTTTATAAGCTTTTTTTATTATTACATTATCGGAAATAATAAGACGATATTTTAGAGAAAAATTTAAGTATATAATTTTTAAAGAGGAGATAACAGAAGCTATTAATTGAACTGAAAGAATTAAATTTTATTAAAAATAACTACATCCAATATAGTTTACTTTACTCGAGTATCTTTATCGATGTTAGACTCGCTAAGATGGACTAGTTCACGTTTCTTATAATAGCTGATTATTTCATTAATGATCCTAAATAAGTTATTACGACAAGACAAATTTTAGAAGTAAAAGTTTTATAAATTAATCAAAAACTTAAAAGGCTCCATTTATTAATGGAAGATACTAATTAAAGTTGAATGAATTATTGAATTTTAAAGATATTCTTATCGCTTTTATTTTAGAGTGATAAGAATATCTTTTTGTAATGCTTCTGATCGACTCATTTTGTTCAACTCAGTAAAAAGTCAATTAAATATATAACGAGAACCACATTCTTTATATTCAAACGCCTAAATCACCAATTTATCATATAATTTTCGATAGTAATTTCCCTAAAAGACTGTTAACTATTAGGAACTGTGCGAGATTTAACCACAATAAGTTAATTTATTTTAGCTTCTAGTCACTCCAATTCGGTCACTAAAAAGTCAACTCCACATCATCACATCCATTCGAGAAATTATTAGCTGTGACCAAACTATTCATTATTAACTCTAATGTTCAACTTCATTAATACGTTCGAACTCCCAGTGATCTGCATCAATTTCACTGAGTAACGCTTCTAATTTTTGTTTAGCTTCTTCCTTTGAGGTTGCTTTAATGGAAAAGCAAGCACTAATAATTACTTCATAGAGTTTATCTGGATTAAAGGGTTTAATAATATGTTGCATAAGAGAAAAAAATGGAAAACTATTATAGAGGTTACTTTTTCTATTGTACCCTATAACTGGTGATCAACTCTGTTTATTTCAATACTAAATTGAAGAATTTTATATTAATTAATATAAATACATATTGCTAATAAAAGATTATTAGTCAATAGATAAATTTAAATAAATGTAAATCAGAGAAGTATTGTTATGAAGGGTAATCACTTAAAAATTAAGTTAACAGAGTTAGAAAAGGAAAACTATTGAGATTAACTCGTAGCCCAAAAATTTTTTAAAAAACAAGAACAAAAATAGAAATTTTGTATTTAAATACAATTAATTATACAAATAATTTCTATATAAATTTTTAAAAAAATAGAAATATATAAGGTCTTTCTACTTCTTGAAAAAACCTTGTATAGACATTAATTGATAATTACCTAATACCTCAAAAAAAGAGCACGAAGTAAAATTTACATCTTCTAAATAAGATATAAATAAAAAATAGAAGTAAATATAATAATTAAATTTTTTTATAGAAAAATATAAACTAAAAAATAAATTTAAAAATAATTTTTTTAAAAAATAAAGAGAGCATAAAATTTTAATAAAACAGGTTTGAATCCATAAATGATAATAATCATTGACTATCAATAATTAGAATATTGTAAATTAATTTACGATTTAAAAAAAATAAAACTGACTAAATATTATAGTAACTTAAGGATTAAGTAAAAGTTTTCATTATGTTTGATCAATAGATAGTCTGAAAAAGAGAAGTTTCCTAAAAAAATCTGTAGAGAAATAGATCTAGCTAAAAAAATACAGCAAAGATAAAGGAATAGAAACGGTAATTGTTCATGATAATGACTAAGTGCATACAAGTAGTTTAGTTAAAGCCCAATTAAAACAACAAAAATTAAAATCGTTATATCTATATTTACTGGTATTTTCTAGTCTAGAACTAAATTAAATAGAAGAGAGACAACATTAAATTTTATTTTATAAAGTCGCTAAAAATACATTTAAAAACCAATCTGATTTAGCTAACATATTCCAATGAAGTTTTGATTAAAGTAGTTGCTATAAAAATATAAAATTGAAACAATTCTAGTTATTTACTACTTGATTATTAACTAATTGTTAAAAAATTAGCCTGCTTACGCAGGTTTAATCTGTATATTTGAACTTTTCAAAATGTTGACTAATAATTTGCTTACCAAGGTACACCAGGAATAGTAATTCCTTCAGCCGCAGCACGGAAAGACTCAGCCGCTTCGCTATAATCGATGGAGAGAACTTCAACCACATTATTATGAGGGCAAGGAAAATTATCTAAGTTTCTAGGGTTGTTACTTCTGTAAGTTGAATTGCTTCGATTCCAGCCTGCATTGCAGTTTTAACTTCTTGAATATCTCCGCAAGGTACATTTAAGATAAAACGTACGCTTCCGTCTCTAATCTGACCCATGATGATAATCAGAGCTGCTTTTACCATGGCATCAGCTGCAGCGACAATTCTTGGAAAACCCTTTGTGTCGATTAATTCCACGGCAGAATTGTAATGGCATAAATTTTAAGTCTTCCAAAATCTCAAT
Organism: cyanobacterium endosymbiont of Rhopalodia gibberula; assembly: GCF_003574135.1. GTDB lineage: Bacteria > Cyanobacteriota > Cyanobacteriia > Cyanobacteriales > Microcystaceae > Rippkaea. The sequence continues at coordinate 1,928,559 of NZ_AP018341.1, forward strand.
GGTTAATCGATGAGAATTCTCGATAGCTCTAAACTATAAGTAGAAACAGTCAATTCTTAACCATCAATAATGATATAAATTAAAAATATTCGGAGCAAAATTTCAGACCAAAAATTCTTCTACCTCCTCAGTGTGGTCAAGAATTAAAACAGTCAGGAGACTTTCTGCAGGGTTGGGAAAAATATAGTGACTCACTACATGTCCTCCATAAGATACTTCTGCTGTTAAAAAAAATACTTATTCGAGTCCATCCAGTAAATTTAGGTTGTCAGTAGGTAATTTTACAATCATAGTCAGGCAACGTGAATATCCTGACGCAACAAAATTGTCATTTATATTCTAATACCATGAATATGGTAACATACATTTTTGTGCAATTCAAGTTAGTAAAATTTAAACTATATTTTTAAATAAGTAAAAAATAATAGATTCTATATAAAAAGTTTGCTTTTAATCTTCAAGATAGATTGATCGTTGGAAAGCTAGTTAACAACTATAATTGATAGAAAAATTATTAATTTTAAGACCAACTTTTTAAAATAGATAGTTTAAAAAAATATAAAAATATAATGATAGATCATGGAAAAACTATAAGCTTAATAATTAAGTAGCCTGTTACCAGGAATCAATAATTATGAGAAATCAAAAGCTCTATTAGCTTTAATTTTAAAATTATTGTAAATATTCTCTTAGGTAGATTTTATAAAAAATAAACTATCATTGTTATCTTAATTTCAAATATATATTAATACTGAAGATTATATAAAAACACCAGAAAATATCAACCAAAAACTAAGAAAAATAGCCTTATAATATTCCTAAATTTCTAACTTATATTTATAGTCACATAATTTTTTCTATTATAAAAAATAAGATTAAATTCTTGAATAGTAAATTCAACATACGATTTTGTTAATACTTACTATTTACAAAAAAAAGTATTAACATAAATATTGTTAATATTGTTTGATGACAACAGTTATTATTTTAAACTAAGTAGTTTTTCAGATAAAAGTTAATTTCTTTTGAAGGTAACTTGCGAACAATAAATAGTTTTTAATATAAATAAACACAAGTAAAATTATTAATATTAGTCTATTTAAGTTAGGTAATCTACCGCCGATACTTTTAAAAAAAAGCAATTGATGTTAAATTGATCTGAGCAATGTCTGTTTAAGAGATATCATAAAAGATCGAAATTAGGATAGATAATTTACTAAAAAATAAGCTAGATCTGAGCATAAAAAATAATTAAATTCGCCTTATCTTACTTAATTTAAATATCTTTATTTGTTTTATATACCTTAAAAGAATAAATCATAAAAAAATTATACTTTCTATAAATTTTTTATGATTAGTTTTGAATAAACGCAATTACTATGATTAAGATCGCCTGTAAATTGCTTGAAATTTTTAACTTTTAAGCATTTCGCTGTTGTGGCAACGTTGAAAACTTTAATGTATGCTAGAAAAGCTAAAGCAATTGCTGTAGTAATAAAATCAAAAGATGTTTTGCTGATTCTTGATTACAAAAAACCCTATCACTTTGCCAGACTACTTGACCAGACTACTTGATTTGAAAGTCATTAGAAACAGTGGGAAGCAGCTGCGGGGGAAGCGCAAGAGAGTTATCTCCAAAATTGAACTATTGATATCGGCATTGTCGAAAGCAGATCTTCGCATTGATGAGAAAACCTTAAAAGAAACTTTGCAGTTGTCAGTAGAAAATTGATTCATCAAATCTTCATTAAATCCTTGACAAATACAAGATAAGCCTGCTGAAAGATGAGTTAAACTAACAAATGCGCCCCTATAAATCAGCAATATCATCGAAAGCTAGTTAAGGAACACAATTTATGGCACCCACCCCATTAACGTCTAAAGAACTCTCCGACCTGACATATCATTCTAGCAGAGATCACTTTGACCAAAGCTGGCAGGACCCCTTATCTACTTTACTAGGCTTGGGACGGGCAGCAGGAGCAGATTTTGTTGAATTTTTTCTCGAACGGGTAAACTATATCAGTTGTTTAGCTGAACAAGACACCGTCACGAGTCTATCCCCTCGTCTCTCCACAGGGGCTGGTATCCGTATGTTTCGAGGTAAAGAAGATTGTTATGTCAGCACTAATGACATCTCTTTTACCGGGCTAAAAGCTGCCTTAGAAAAAGCATTATCTATTTTAGAGTTAACCTTTCCTTCCCCTAACGCTTACATTCCTGAAATTAACCTAGAAATGATGCGAGACTACGCAAAAATAAAAGATAAGGAGTTTTGGTTAGATAACTGTAGTTCCATGGCAGAAATGGGAGATCTTCTTTTGTCAGCTAACGCCAAACTAGGACAAAAAGCCAATCATGTCCAATCTCGTCGGGTTATGTATTTTCGTGACTGGCAGGAAATCTTAGTTGCCGCCAGTGACGGAGTTTTCGCTAGAGATATTCGTCTGACGCAATCTGTGGGCAATTCACTATTATGTTCTGATGGGGAACATCGTGCCTCTATGGGTAAACGGTTTGGCAATACCAGTGATCCTAATTTCCTACGGGAGTGGGACTACGAAACTGCCGCCGAAGAAGTGGCTGAATCTGCGGGTAAAATGCTCTATGCGGATTATGTAGAATCAGGTAATTATCCTATTATTATGGCTAATCAGTTTGGTGGGGTCATTTTCCACGAAGCCTGCGGACATTTGTTAGAAACTACCCAAATTGAACATAAAACTACTCCTTTTATGGAGAAAAAAGGTGAAAAGATTGCCCACGAAAGCTTAACTGCTTGGGATGAGGGATTATCCGATCAGGAGTTTGGAACCTTGGACATTGACGATGAAGGAATGCCCACACAACGCACCTTATTAATTGAAAACGGCATTTTAAAAAACTTTATAGCTGATCGTACCGGATCAGTCCGTACCGGACATCCTCGTACAGGAAGTGGTCGTCGTCAAAGTTATGCCTATGCTGCAGCCTCACGGATGCGGAATACTTATATTGCCCCTGGTGATTATTCTATTGATAATCTGTTTGCGTCAGTTGATAAAGGAATTTATTGTAAGCAAATGGGGGGAGGAAGTGTTGGACCTACTAGTGAGTTTAACTTTTCCGTTTCTGAAGCTTATCTGATTGAAAAGGGAAAAGTGACCAAACCCCTCAAAGGTGCAACTTTAATTGGAACCGCCAAAGATATTATGACGGAGATTTCCATGTGTTCCCAAGACTTAGGGTTAGCTCCTGGCTTCTGTGGTTCTGTCAGTGGAAGCATCTACGTTACCGTGGGACAACCCCATTTAAAAGTTGACAAAATTACTGTTGGGGGACGATAAGTTAAAACATTATTAATTAAGTGACTGGGGATTTTAAATAGAAAAAATATAATCTTTATCCCCATTTATCTTCTAAATTTTAGATATTTGGTTACCTATAAAATAATCAGAGGTCGATACAAAATAATAAATAATTAGGGCATAGTGAAAGTAACTCAAAGTTTAGTAATAGATAAAAATGTATTCCTTGCTAAGGAACTATTCAAATATAGAAACAGTAACTTAGATTAAGTAGATGAGAAGTTTGAAATAAAGTGAGATCAGGTCAAACAAACCACACAAAGATTTCACTGATAAATTAAGATACAGCAGATTAAACTTGAATAAAATATAAAAAGTCTAGAGACATAATAGAAAAGTCAGATGATTAAGGTAGACAGGATTAGCAAACAGTTAAGTATGCAATAATTTATCAATCTTTCGGTTGCCGTCAGCTTTATTTAAGTCCCGGGAATGAGAGCCGCTAATTTTTTTTTGAATTTTCTTTGCTAGTTTTTAGAATGTAAATGATTAAACAACGATTAAAATTGCTAATATTTGGGACAGTTCAAGGAGTAGGATTTCGCCCTTTTATTTATCGATTAGCCACAGAATTGAATCTTACAGGATGGGTTTATAATTCTTCGTCAGGGGTATCTATTGAAGTAGAAGGAGAATCCAAGATACTAAAAGAATTTTTATCAAGAATACAAACAGAAAAGCCACCGCGATCACACATTCAATCAATAAAAACCACTTATTTAGATTATATCGGGTACACCACCTTTGACATTCATCACAGCGTCAGTGGAGAAAAAAATGCCATTATTCCAGCTGATTTAGCCACCTGTCCTGACTGTTTACGAGATATTTTTGACCTCCAAAATCGACGATATGGCTATCCTTTCACTAACTGCACTAATTGCGGTCCGCGTTATACCATCATTGAAACTTTACCTTATGATCGTCCTCAAACTACCATGAAAGAGTTTTCTATGTGTTCTGAGTGTCGACAGGAATATGAAAACCCTCATGATCGTAGATTTCACGCTCAACCGAATGCATGTCCCTGTTGTGGTCCTCAATTAGCTCTTTGGGATAAACAAGGAAATAGTATAGCTATTCAAGATTCAGCCCTTAAAATTGCAGTAAATTCTATAAAAGAAGGAAAAATCATAGCAGTTAAAGGGTTAGGAGGATTCCATCTAATGACTGATGGAAGTAACCCTGATGCTATTAGGCAACTACGACAGCGCAAAGTCCGCCCGCAAAAACCCTTTGCTTTAATGTATCCATCTCTTGAGTTAATTAAACACCATTGTCAGGTTAGTCCTCTAGAAGAAGAATTATTAACCTCTCCTGAATCTCCTATTGTTTTACTCAAACGTAGATCGGATTGTATCAACTTATGGGAGTCTATCGCTCCGAATAATCCCTATTGGGGAGTTATGTTACCCTATACTCCTTTACATCATTTGTTACTTTTAAATCTAAAATTTCCTTTAGTTGCCACCAGTGGGAACATCTCCGATGAGTCCATCTGTATTGATGAAGGCGAAGTAATAGAAAGACTAGGACATATTGCAGATGTATTTTTAGTCCACAATCGTCCTATTCTAAGACCTGTAGATGATTCTGTAGTTCGCGTTATGGCAGGGCGAGAAATAGTCTTCCGTCGCGCAAGAGGATATACACCTTTTCCCATTATTCTGGAGTTAGAAAGCAAAAGGCAAAATACAGAAGTTGAACATTCACCTCCATCCATCTCCCTTCTAGCAACCGGCAGTCAGTTAAAAAACACGGTAGCTATTTTACGTGGTAATCAAGTCTTTATTAGTCAACATGTTGGAGATTTAAGTAAATGTCAAGCTTTAAGTGCATTTTATCAGGCGATAGATAGTTTAAAAAGACTGTATGATTTTGAACCTGAAATTATCGCTTGTGATGCACATCCGGATTACTTTTCAAGTCAATTTGCTCAGTCCCAAGGTTTTCCAGTAGTCAAGGTCCAACATCATTATGCTCATGTTCTCTCCTGTATAGCAGAAAATGGAATTACTGCACCTGTTTTAGGAGTTGCTTGGGATGGCACAGGCTATGGAGAAGATGGTACTATCTGGGGGGGAGAGTTTTTGTTAATTACTGATAATAGTTACCAACGAGTTGCTCATTTTCGACCTTTTAAATTGCCTGGAGGACATCGGGCAGTTAAAGAACCGAGGCGTATTGCTTTAGGCATACTTTATGAAGTTTTTGGGTCTTTTGATGGCTTAGAAATATTTCCATCATTCAAAGATTTTTCTAATCAAGAATTAAAATTAATTCAGCAGATGTTATCTCATAATTTGAATGCTCCGCTAACTTCAAGTGTGGGACGGCTTTTTGATGGGGTGGCTTCTATTTTGGGTATTTGTCAACAGACTAGTTTTGAGGGGCAAGGAGCGATGGATTTAGAATACAGAGCCATCAATTATAAAACAGATAAAATCTATCCCTATGAAATATTAGGAGACGATTTCCCTTTAATTGTTGATTGGCAACTAATTATAAAGGGAATTTTAGACGATCTTTTAGTGCATTCCTCTATTGAAGAAATTTCATCTAAATTTCAGAATACCCTAGTTGAGATAATAATTGAAATCTCTCAAATTATCTCAGAAAAAAAAGTTATTTTAACAGGGGGATGTTTTCAAAATAAATATTTAACTGAACAAGCAATCAGTCGATTAAATCAAGAACAGTTAATTCCTGTATGGCATCGAAAAGTGCCTCCAAATGATGGTGGAATTGCTTTAGGACAAATTATTGCAGGGATAAGGCGAACACTAAACCAATAAAATCCAATGTTGGCTAACATTTTTTTAGAAATAATTAACGAGGAATTGTTACTTTCTTATTGTGTTGCCATAATTGACTTAACCTAATATGGTTTGTACGAAATTAATATAAATAATTTGGCAAATAAAATAGACTAAAAATACACCGCCATAACTGCCAATAAAGAAACGTAAGCAAATTCTATAAAACCTTCTTAGATACCGAGTTCTTCAGAAACTTTCGAAGTGGTTAGTAGGGTTTCAGTAAGTTGAGTAATCCCCACAAAAGCGTATATAGATAAAAAAATTGTCAAAATAGCTACTATACTTAACAATAGCTGATAACGTTATTTTACTAACTATCTCAGTGTTCCGCAAAAGACCTAGCAAAGCAAAAGAGACATAGAGGAAATAACCGTAGCCAATTTTAACCCAAGACAGTTAGAAGATAATCCTTAGCGATAGGCACGTATGTTTCTGATAAACGTGACGGAAAACCCTCAAGAATTACCTTAAGAATTAAGGGGAATGGCAAGGTTGCTAACTTGGGAGTCTCCGCCATGCCAACTGCGTCCATTCTCATGTCAATACTTCACTTCGATGTAAGTCGTTAAACTTTCCTGAAGTATATTCAATGTACCGCTCTCTTTAAACTTCTTTACTTTAATTGTTCTATTGAGCTAAGATTAATAGTAACGTTTTTTATGTTATGATGCTAACCGTTACTGGACAATCATGGTGTTATACTCATAGATTAGTAAATGCAGAACAAGATGCAAGTTACATGTTCCTCCCCAGTTACTTACTTGCCCGTGGTTTTGGTTCCCATGTCTGCTGCTCTTGTCTTTGTAGTGATAAGACTTTTATTCATCTGAGTTGAAAACGAAGCATAGTTTCATCTTTATCTATTTTTTTATTGATGATTTCTTCTTATTAAGAGAAAAATTGATAGCTTGGTTAAAAACTAAAAAAAAGTTAGCGGACTGTACTCGCCAACAGTTTTCTATGAAAAAATAAAGGTTTACCTTATAAGGAGATTTTAACAGTTTAGAGACAGAGCAATTTTATTTCTAAAGTCTGTTAGTGGGTAGTTTTTTTTGGAGGACGAGATAAGATGTGTTTAGCTGTTCCAGGGAAAGTTATCAGTATCATTGGTGATGAACCTTTGATGAAAAAAGGAAGAGTAAGTTTTGGTGGAATCATTAAAGAAGTTAGCTTAGCTTATGTTCCTAATGTTGAAGTAGGTAATTATGTGATTGTTCATGTAGGATTTGCTCTCAGTATTTTGGATGAGGAAGCTGCGCAAAAAAGTTTAGCTGAATTTAAAGAAATGGAGACAATTTTACAGTCAGACAGCAATAAGTTATGAGTTGTGAAAACTATATTTAAGTTTAGGAGAATGCTAGGATGGAACATTTGAAATTTCTTATGAATCATTCCTGGTCACTATAGTAATAATCCCACAATTGGGAGAATATGAAGATTACTTGTTAACCTAAATTCGAGAAGATTTATGGGTCATGGGCACTGTCGTTATTCTCAATATTTAAGTCAAAACGCGAAGGGATTGATGATTATATAAAAATAATAATCTCTAACAATCAGAACTTAAATTGTTGCTTGATAAAGAGTATAAGGTAAAGTCAGCTCATCTTTTGCTCTTAACATAGAAGAAATTTTTTAGGTAATAAATAGATATTAGCTATCGGCTAGATATGAGCTATCGACTAAACCAAAAGTTTGATAGGATTGTCTCAGATATTTCAATTTCAAGAATACTTATAAAGTCTTATAAAGTGTAATTTTATTAAAATAGTTTTACTAACTTCTGCTTCATCTTAATATTTGTGACAAAAATTAATTAAAGTTATTTTCGATGGTTTTCAAGTATATCCTTCAAAAGAGAACAGGATCAAAATTCTACTCAAATCTTCGACAGAAATAGTCCATATCACAAAACACTTTGGTTTTATCAAGATAAAATTTCATGTTCATCGCCCGAAATCTTGATACATACTTTTTCCGACACAGAAACTGGTCTTGAGACAAAAAGAAGTCACCGGTCAGAATACCCTATACCTTCTCAGGGTAGGGTATTCTGACAGAAAAATCTTAGATCACCCGAAGGAAATTAAATTAATCAACGTCTTCAAATTATCTCCGACAGTTGCAACCAATTGATGAGTCACAGCTAGACTATCAAGAACCATTCCTGTGCACAGAAGCATTAAGTAAAAGATGGAAAATTTAAACAGTGATCGCGCTAATTCTTGATTGAAGGGATCTTGTTTTAACTGCCAAGCTTTCTCGATAAATTTTACCCCTAAAACCACTGCGATCGTCCCATAAATTATTCCAGATACTCCTAAGGGATAAACCAGAAGGAAAGTGCAAGGAATAACCAGCAAAGTATACCACCAAATTTTACGGACTGTAGACTCTTCTCCTTCTACTACCGGCATCATAGGAATATTGACCTGAGCATAATCTTCTTTGAGCATCAACGCCAACGCCCAGAAATGGGGAGGAGTCCACAGGAAAATAATGGTAAATAAAACCCAAGAGGCCCAACTTAAATCCCCTGTTACTGCAGCCCAACCCACCAGAGGAGGGATAGAACCAGCTGCCCCACCAATGACAATGTTTTGGGTACTGTTACGCTTGAGAAAGTGGGTATACACCAGCATATAGAAAATAATGCCGGACATAGCTAATAAACCACTGAAAACATTGATAAATAAAGCAAAAAGGCAAAAAGATAAAATGGCAAGTATGACAGCAAAAATGAAGGCATGGCGTGACTGTACTCGTCCAGAAGGGATAGGGCGGGCCCGAGTCCGTAACATTTCATAATCAATATCACGGTCATAAATGCAGTTCATTACCTGGGCTGAAGCAGCGGCAAGAGTTCCGCCTAATAAGGTAATAAATAAGGTAAATAGATCCACCCGGCCTCCACCAGCAATCCACATGGCGGCAGTAGTGGTGATCAATAATAGGGGAATAATACGGGGTTTGGTTAGCTGATAATAGCTTTTTACAACTTGTAGCCAGTTTTCATTACGGGGGGCAACATCAGTCCCAATCATTAATACACACCAAATTCTGTTGATTTACTTGAGTTTTTGTCAGTTATTGTTCTTGAAGCATTGATGAGAACAGAACTTCTTTTGAAACCTAAAATCGGTCAAAGGTTTTAATTCTGACTTCTAACTTCTAACTTCTGTGCATTCGCACCGCACGGAAGCGAGGAACTTCTGACATCGCGAATGGCTAACGTTGTCAAGGCGACTAACGTACCAAAGAGGGCAGCACCACAGGTATGGTGAGCCACAGTTAAAGGTTCTACTTGTAGATGTAATCGGAAAGTGGCAACCCCCAACAAGATTTGTAGGGCAACAATGCCTCCAGTAACCCAAGCAAGTTTTCGTAACCAAGGATGGAGGGCAGAGGTACGCCAAGCGATAAACACAACGCTGAGGGTAGCAACAGTAGCTGGAAAAACACCAATGATATGGCTATTCATCACGGCACATAGTTGCGAACCTCCAAAACATTGATGTACCGCCCATCGAGACCCCACTAAGGCTCCCAACAAACATTGTAGGTAGACTAAAGTAACGGCGATGGTTGCTCCCCAACTTAGTTTTTTGGCGTTGGTAGTTCCTTGATAGGGTATAAGACACACAGCAATAACAATAAGAGTTCCTAAGAAGAGTAAGGCGGTTCCAAGATGGGCTGTGACAATATCAAACCGTAGCAATTGAGTCACTGTAAGTCCTCCTAAAACTCCTTGGAAGACAATTAACCCCAATGCACTTACCGATGCCCAAGGTAGCCATTTGGGGAGTTCTTTGCGAAACCACCATGAAAGTCCGACAAGAACAAGAGTACTCAAGCCAATGAGAGAGGCATCGAGACGATGGAACCATTCTAGGAACACTTGTAGATTCATCTGTTGACTGGGAACCAATTGACCATAGCATAATGGCCAGTCAGGACAGGCAAGACCTGCATTCATTACTCGTGTAGCACTGCCCACTGCCATCAAAAGTAAAGTAGCAATGGTGATTTTCCAAATAAGAAAACGCATCCATTTCTGGACTCGGGGGCAGTCGCCAGTAACTTTGATTTGGGATTGAATAACCGAATCTGTCATAGCATCCTAATGCTTTGTTAAACATTATTATGTCTTCATAGTGAGTGTTTACTCTCTTTGAAGATAGGTTTGGTTTAATACAGCTAGTCAGATTCTACTGAACAGTTTATCTTTCTTGCATCAATTAGTATAAAGGTTTTGATATATTCCAGATTCGGTTAACAATTGCTTTACATAACTTTACATTAAAAGGATAAATCATTGCTTTAACTTTTTCTAAAAAGAATATTGCATGAGTTTATGCTAGAGTTAGTATGGGACGATAAGCCAAAATTAATTTATGGAAAAGACAACTCAAATTTTACTTTTTTTCCTGATTCAACTCAGAGAAAGTATCAGATAGAAATTAAGAGAAAAGAGATAAGTTATTAGAGATAAGTTATTAAAGACCAAGACTTAAACTCAAATCATCATTATCACTAAAATCGTGAGAACTTCTTTTTTGGAAAAAAACTATACTACAACTATCCAGTTTTTATGAGTATATACAGAATTGAAAGGTAATTTACTGGTGTTTGGTTACAAAAAAATCTATAGATTATCCGCTGTTTCAACTACTAATTGAAGGCGGTTTTTCGGTTAAGTGTAATAATTTTTTTTCAGGATACTGCGAACTTTCTTCTTTATTTTGAATTTTTTGTTATCTTAACAAATGGAGAATATCAAGGTAAAGTCTAAGCCATTGTAAGAAAAATAGCTGAAGTAAAGAATAGACAAGCCTAACTATACAGTCGTAGTTTTTTCTCTTTGAGAGTTCGAAGAAGTTAAATTTATTACAATATTATTTTCTTTATTGTCATTACCTTATTGGGTCTTGAATCGAACTAATTATTTAGAACAGCTTTAACTTCTTGACCAACTTCTTGACCAACTTTTTAAACAACTATTCTTGAAATATATCTCCCTATTAATGTTATTTCATCACTTACATTTAGATTGGGTAGTTTTTTGCAGAGATGTAAAAAAATATTAATCCAATTAATAAAAAATCATAATTTATTTCTTAAATATCGCACAATTATTTCCATAAGCTGACTAAAATAAAACCATATATTATTTGTTTTTTTCATTTAGTAAGATATTAACTTAGACCAAACCTCTTCTACAAAACTGGGTGAATTTATATCAAACCATTCAATTTCTCCATAGGCGCGAAACCAAGTTTTCTGATGTTTTGCAAATTGACGGGTGTGTAAAACAATTGCTGTTTTAGCTTCGGCTAAAGACAGATCTCCCTGAAGATATCGTTTGATTTCCGAGTATCCTAGGGTATTTAATAATGGTAAATTCCAACCGTATTTTTGAGTAATTTTTTCAACTTCTTCAACTAACCCCATGCTAACCATGTCTTCAGTTCGCTTTTCAATTCGTTTTTGTAAATATTTTGACTCACAATATAACCCAATTTGTACGATAGGATAAGAGGGTGGATCCTCCCCTTGTTGTTCAGAAATAGGGTACCCTGTGACGTAAAATACTTCTAAAGCACGGAGAGTTCTTACTTTATCATTGGGGTGAATTTTACTGGCAGCAATAGGATCAACTTGCTTTAATTTTGCATAACATTGTGATTGACCTAAAACATTGAATTGTGATCGTAATTGAGGTTGAAAGGCCACTCTAGGAATCTTCAACCCTCGTACAATCGATTTGATGTACAAACCTGTCCCGCCTACTAAGAAAGGGGGAGATAGAGGAGAAGCTAACTTAATTAACGATTGTGCTTGTTCTTGATATTGAGCTAACGTAAATGTTTGTGTTGGTTCACAGATATCAATCAGATAATGGGGAACTAAAGCTTGTTGGTCCAAAGTTGGTTTGGCTGTTCCAATATCAAATTCTCGATAAACTTGACGCGAGTCAGCACTAATAATAAAGGAATTAAAGCGTTGAGCTAATTGACAGGCTAACCCTGACTTGCCTGTGGCCGTTGCACCACAGATAACAATTAAACGAGTTTGCATAAAAACCTACTAGAAATCTGTTAATATCTGACAATATTCTATCGAGAATAAAAACATGATTGGGAGTATCAGGCAGTTTTCGCTACAAAGCTGTCATCAATAAAATTATGATTAAGTTCAAGAGGTACTTCTCTTTGGATTTGATGTTGATAATCAATAGTATGTTTTTTATCAATTTTTGAAGTTTTCTCCTTGCTATTTTCGTATCTATCTCTAGGTATTTTTTTCCATAGGTTATTAATCTGTCCCTACAATGGGATTCGATTTTAAACTCTTATAAGATTTTTTAAAGTTTCAGGAATAATTAACCCTTTCTTTTACTAAATAAATTAAGCTAATATTCTCTCTATTAAGGAGTAATAGAGAGAATATTAGCTCTTATCAATTACTTTTATTTTCTACATAACTCCGTATCTTATATAGTTCTAAATCCTTTATTAATGATTTTAACTTCTATTTGATTCTTAGCCTTACCTCAATTAGCACTCATAATTCTTCAGAATTAATGGGTTTCAATAAATGTTTATTGACTCTTGTGATAAATGGTGCTTCTTTTAATTTGTTAATTACTATTTTCGTATTTACTTATAAGCACACTAGCTGCGTCCATAGTTCCACTGCCACTGCGTAATATTTTAGTTTTTAAAACGATGTCTTTGTTTTCCTCCTGTTAAAAATTTATATTTAAAGACATTATTAGACTGATAATGAGGACAAGGTATAGAAATGAAAGTTATTCTCATAATGAGAATAATTTAAAATATAAACTGTAAAGTTTTATCGATATCTGACCTTTCTGTAAACGCAAAAAAGTAACATCATTTGTAAAAGTTCTGATAGCTACCTCTTATTTTTATAAATCATCATATTGTATCGGTTTTCTGCTCTTTATTTTTAGAGATTACTTCATATTCATTTCATAAATCATATTTTAATTAATCTGCTAATGGGTAACTCTTAAATATTCTTTATTTTTGAATGAGACGTCTAGAAATTTTTTAAAAATTATGTTTTCTGATAGATTCACCCTATTTACAAGTTTTTTAACTTGCTGTTCTCTTGTATATAAAGATAGCATTTGTGCTTTTGTTGTGTTGAATAGAAATAATTTTGGGGTTGTAAGTTAACTTTAATAGTTTTTACTTTTAAAGTTAAATAAACTAAGTTATTATACAGATTTCTATCTAGTAATTGTTCTTTATTTAACTACTTTTATACTTTATATTTGTTCCAGTTCATTTACTTGAATTCGTCAAAGGATGTTAAAACATAGACACAATAACAATTGTTCGTGTTAAAGATTAATGTAAAAAAACTCCTGAATATGATCCCAATGAAAGTGATTAAAAAAACAAATGAGCCGTTGCTGGCATTTCAGAATAACTATTGGTTTTCCTCAGTTTTTCAACCATGTTCCTCTATTAAGAAATTAGCTGTTCTTTCCCTACCTGTATTTCCACTCTAGATTTAGATACATAGAAAGTACGATAAATGTTGTTATCGAACAGACTAACGACATCGCCGGATGAGGTTTTCTTATTTTTGTTAGATATGAAAAATCCCAATTTCTATGAACGGTTAGAAATTTGTGTGCGAAACAATCAGAAATTACATGAAATTCAAATGTTTAATAATTTTGTATCTATCGGGCTGTTACATTAATTGCTTTTCTCTGCTTATAATGCGTAGTAATTAGTATTTTTGTACTTACAAACCAATTTGTGTTAATCAATCAGCAGGAATTGTTCGTTAAATTTTTTTTGAGTTTAATCTAACACTCTCTATCAAGAGGACTTGATTGTATGACTATTGAGTACACTGGTGTTTGAAGTTTTTGAACAAAATTTCCTCGGTCTCCAAGTAATTGCTAATCAAACTTTACATTAACTTAGCAATAAGTGTATAGTTATCTGTTTTGTCTGGAGTTAGCTTAATCTAGATGAGGTTTTATATCCATAGCACCACACCTCAATAAATACTGCCTCTAGTATAGAGCTGCTACTTCCCTATTTTCCTATAACTTCCTGTTGAACTTACGTTGACTGATTGAAGTTATATTGACTGAGGCTGTCTTATTGAATGTTATTGTTCCTCGAGGTTAAGTTAAAGAAAAGCTCAATAGAAAATTTTTACAAGAAATGTCGATTATGTCTTGGCTTTCTTAGGTTTAACTTTTTCTTTCTGTTTATCTCGTTTTGCTGCTACTTTAGCTGCTTTTTCGGCTTTTATTCTCTCTTTCTCTACTTTTTGTCTTTCCTCTTCTTTCTTATCTAGATAAAAATGATAATTACCTGGATAAACTATTAATTCTCCTTCTTGAATTTCAACAATTTTATTAGCGACTTGAGAAATAAAGTAGCGATCATGAGATACGCATAAAACCGTTCCTTCATATTTAGATAATGCTTCTTCAAGCATTTCTTTAGCTGGAATATCTAGGTGATTGGTTGGCTCATCAAGAACTAATAAATTAGCAGGTTTCAGCAACATTTTAAGCAAGGCAAGTCGGGCTTTTTCTCCTCCACTTAACCCTTCGACTTTCTTAAACACTGTTTCTCCACTAAAAAGAAATCGACCTAACAAAGAACGAATCTTTGTATTAGTCCAATCAGGGACTTCATCATGAACCGTATTTATAACAGTTTTAGTTAAGTCTAATGCCTCAGCTTGGTTCTGTTCAAAATATCCTGGAATAACGTTATATTTTCCTAGATTTACCTCTCCCCCATCAGCTTTTTCTATATTTATAATTAAGCGTAGTAGAGTTGATTTTCCAGCTCCATTGGGACCGAGTACGGCGATACGATCACCTCGTTCTACGAATAAACTTGCCCCTAAGAAAAGAATCTTATTTTCATAACCATGGACCAAGTCTTTAATGATAACAACCTCACGTCCACTAGTAGGAGCTGGAGGAAATTCAAACTGTAAGGTTTTAACATTAGCCGTGGGAGCCTCTACAACTTCCATTTTTTCAAGTTGCTTTTCACGACTTTTTGCTTGAGTACTACGAGTTGCACTGGCTCGAAAACGGTCAACAAACTCCTGTTGTTTTTGTCTTTCTTTCTGTTGCCGTTGATACGTATTCTCTTGAACCTCTCGACTAAGAATTTTTTGTTGAAGATAATCAGAATAATTTCCGACATAAGTACTAGAAACGCCACGCTCCGTTTCAACAATTTTTGTACATAAGCGGTCTAAAAATTCCCGTTCATGGGAAACAATTACCATTGGAAGATTTAGTCCTTTGAGATATTTTTCAACCCATTCAATGGTTTCCAAATCTAGATGGTTTGTTGGTTCATCAAGTAGTAAAATATCAGGGTCCTGTAAGAGAATTTTACCTAAACTCATCCGCATTTGCCAACCACAGCTAAAGGAACTTACTAGACGCTCACCATCTTCAAGTTTAAAGCCCATTTCCGGTAATATTTTGGCAATAGCCGCATCGAGAAAATAACCATCAAGGGCTTCAAATTCTCTTTGTAATTTATCTAGTTTATGAATTAGTTTATCTAATTTATCAGTATCTGCAACCTCCATCTGGTGTTGAACTCTGGTCAATTCTTGGTAGACTTGATTAGCTTGTTCAAATGCAGTCCAGAATTCTTCATGAACAGTCCGACTTGGTTCCACCTCAAATTCTTGGGTTAAATAACCGATTTTTAAATTTCCTGGCCGAACTACTTCTCCAGAAGTAGGTTCTACTTGTCCCATAATAATCTTGAGTTGGGTAGATTTCCCCGCCCCATTTGCTCCAACTAACCCGACTCGTTCTCCTGGGTTGATTTCCCAAGTAATGTTTTTTAGCACTTCTGCAGTTTGGTAAATTTTACTGATGTTTTCTAGTCGCAGCATAATGATTCTCCGTCTAAATTTAGATACTAAAGTGTACTATCTGTAATACAGGGTATAGCAGAACTTAGCAAGTGTTCAAGTCAGGATCAAAATCTCTTCTAGACCTAGATTCGAGCAAGAAGTATTTTTAAACTCATGTTTTGACTACTTATAGTACTCTTACCAAGAGTAATTAAAACAATTTACCCAGCAGAATGGCGGTAAGTTTTTCCTAGCTACTGTTCTAATGAGGTGTGTTCTATTAAATAGATTTTTTACGACAGAACACATCACTTCTAGTTTAGAAACTATATTATGAAAGTCTATAAACATGACTTTGCTACTTTCATTATTGCCAATACTAACTTCTATGTCTAAATAGTTCTGAGCCAAAACAAATTGTAGAGCTTCATGGACATTATCGGTGCTTATGTTTTGTGATACAATCGCCAAAGTTTTGGCAATTGCTTCTGCTTCTAAAAGCATTGCTTGAATTTCTCTTTGGGCTGAATTAATATTAGAGTCTCGTTTACCTTATGAGTTTAAAATAGCTGTCTGTTCTTGACGTTCAGCAGTCGTTTGTGATTTTATAGAGTCTCGAACTACTTTTGAGGGGACAATATCATACGATTCTATGCGGGTTATTTTAACTCCTCAGATATCTGTGGAAATGTTTAATTTAAGTTCTAGAAGTGAAAGTTTGATTAAATTTAAATCTACTCATTTTCGAAAAAATTAAGGAATATATTGGCGGAAGTATTGATTGGTTTCTATCAGAAAATTTTGCTTTTCAAGAAAACCCCTTAAAAATAATTATTTTTATCAAAATTAGTACAATTTTTGTTATTTTTTATTAAAAATTTGCCACGAAAATAGAAATAATTACTAGGTTAATTTTCTCCATTAGGAGAATACTAATACTTATAATAAAAACAACAGAACCAATGAATACCGCTTAGATAAAATCTGTTATATAATAACAGTAATTAACTATAGTAGAAAGTAACTGAACGGTAGGATGTCTTTCACATCATAACTGCTTATATTATTAACGTAAGTTCTCAAACTAAAAATCTAATTTCAATCCTATTTTTGCTTGATTAATATCGACAATATTATCTTCATCTTTTTTTAAAAAATCTATCTCAATGTTTTAACTACATGTTAAATAATTATAATTTCTATTTAAAAAAAATTATTTTTACTACACTGAATTAGTGTTACTTCTAATTTTATTTTTAGTTCTGGTAGTCTAGTAATGGGTAAATTAATTTCTTTGTTCATGGTTAAATGAGGTGTAGAAAAAAAATAGATATGTGAAAGAATTTAAAATAAATTAAATTAAATACTGAAATTATCAATGACACTTATTTTTAGCATAAATAGGATTATCTAATTTAACAAGTAGTGCAATCATTTTCAATTCTAAAATAGAAGGATTTTAAATGATAAAGTATTCAGTTAAATTTGTAAATTTATTAATTTTTTCGTCTAATTATAGATATATATGATACTTATTTTAAATATTTAAGTATGATTTTGTATTAGTATTTACTAAATTAATACTGTAAGCGCTCTAATTTTAAAAATTAGTAGTTGCGGCATAGAATCACTGATAAATATACAAATTAACTATAATTAGCTTTCTTTGAAAAAAATTAGTTTTATACTGTTTTTAGATAATTTTTTCTAAAAAAATATCTACTAAGAATAGTGTTTATCTATTTTCGATAAGTTAATACTGAAAAGATTAAAAATATTAAATTATTTTAATAACTTAGAAGAAGATCTTATTTTTGTCAGCTGTTATAAAAATTAAATTTTACGATAGTAAGAATCTACATTAATAGCTTTTCAGCATATTTTTTTATTCTTATTAGTACTTTTATATTTCAATAGGTAATGGCAAAAACAAGATTAGAACAATAATTATAGAATTCAAGATAACAACACATTGACTGTGAGGAATAGCTTTAGAATATTGCGGTTAGGTTATAGTAGCTTCAGTTAAGCTTATAGTAAGTAATTTTATTATCTAATCTAATGATTTAGGATAATTACTATTTTGATATAAGTAGCGATTACATACCATTGAGAAGTTAAACATGATTGAGCTCAAATAATACAGTTTTTTAACCCATATATTATTTTATATTCTCAAATATTTAAATTTTTTAAAAAAAACGTGATATTTTCTATACAAAAATATCTTAAGACACTACCAATAAGATTAATCAAAATACTTTGTTTTTTTATTTGAAATTTATCAAAATTAGTAATTAAGTATATTAGTTTAGAATAACCTAAAAATAAGTAAATTTTCCCAATTTATTTTTATAAGTCGAGAGTATAGGTCAACAGTTATTGACCTATACATTCAGTCAAAAGTTAAAATTCTCCTCTAAATTTGTCTCTACAATCATTGTCTATACCCAAATAAAAAACTCTCTCCAGACCTCTCTAAAGCAGTCATTAAACCTTATGTGCTAGAATTTTTGAAGATTTTGCCATCGAGGGGTTAGAAGTTCCCCTGTAAGCTATTACTAAGCTATTATTGGGAAAGATTCATGACAACAAGTGATTACGGCGCGCAACAGATACAAGTCCTTGAAGGGTTAGACCCCGTCCGCAAGCGTCCAGGGATGTATATTGGGACTACTGGACCGAGGGGACTTCACCATCTTGTCTATGAGGTCGTCGATAACTCTATAGATGAAGCTTTAGCAGGCTATTGTACTCATATTGGAGTTGATCTAAATCCCGATGGATCTGTCACCATTATAGATAATGGCAGGGGGATTCCCACTGATATTCATCCTACTACGGGCAAATCCGCCTTAGAAACTGTAATGACCGTTCTCCACGCTGGTGGCAAATTCGGAGGAGGAGGTTACAAAGTTTCTGGAGGTTTACATGGAGTTGGAGTTTCTGTAGTCAACGCCTTATCGGAATGGGTAAATGTTAGGGTTTGGCGAGACAAAAAAATTCACACTCAACATTACGAAAGGGGAATTCCCATGGGTTCCTTAGAAGCTAAACCTGATCCTAGCCATCCTACTGGAACCTCTATTTCCTTTTTACCTGATACCCAAATCTTTACGGTAGGCATCGAGTTTGACTATAGTACTTTAGCCGGTCGATTGAGAGAATTAGCTTACCTTAATGCAGGAGTTGAAATTACTTTCAGTGATTATCGACTTAAAGAACCTCACATTGAAATCTATTGTTATGAGGGAGGGATCAAAGAATATGTCACTTATATGTGTCGGCAAAAAGAACCCCTACACCAAGATGTCATTTATGTTTCGGGAGAGAAAAATGGAGTTCAAGTAGAAGTGGCTTTGCAATGGTGTATTGATGCCTATAGTGATAATTTGTTGGGGTTTGCTAATAATATTCGGACGATCGACGGAGGAACTCATTTAGAGGGGTTAAAAACAGTTCTGACTCGGACTATGAATAATATTGCTCGCAAGCGCAACAAAATCAAAGATAATGAGCCTAATTTAGGGGGAGAAAATATCCGAGAAGGATTAACAGGGGTGATTTCTGTGAAAGTTCCTGAACCGGAGTTTGAAGGGCAAACAAAAACGAAATTAGGTAATACAGAAGTTCGGGGAATTGTTGATTCTTTGGTAGGGGAAGTTCTTAATGAATATTTGGAATTTAATCCCCATGTTGTTGATAACATTCTTGAAAAAGCAATTCAGGCTTTCAAAGCAGCAGAAGCAGCACGACACGCCAGAGAATTAGTTCGTCGGAAGTCGGTTTTAGAGTCTTCTCCCTTACCTGGAAAATTAGCAGATTGTAGTACTAGAGATCCTGAAGAAGCAGAAATTTATTTAGTGGAAGGAGACTCCGCAGGAGGAAGTGCCAAACAAGGACGTGATCGTCGTTTTCAAGCTATTTTACCTCTACGAGGAAAAATACTGAATATTGAGAAAACCGATGATGCCAAAATTTACAAGAATAATGAGATTCAATCATTAATTACAGCTCTAGGATTAGGCATTAAAGGAGAAGAATTTGATGACTCTCAATTGCGTTATCATCGAGTAGTTATTATGACTGACGCCGATGTGGATGGTGCACATATCCGAACTCTTTTATTAACCTTTTTCTATCGCTATCAACGGGAATTAATAGACCGTGGTTATATATATATTGCTTGCCCTCCCTTATATAAAGTAGAAAGGGGACGCAATCATACATATTGTTACAATGAGCGAGAATTACAAGAACATCTCCGCAGTTTACCCTCTAATGCTAATTACATTATTCAACGGTTTAAAGGGTTAGGGGAAATGATGCCTGTTCAACTATGGGATACCACTATGAACCCTGAAACTCGTACTATGAAACGTGTAGAAATTGAGGATGCTGCCGAGGCTGATCGTATCTTTACTGTTTTAATGGGTGATCGTGTTGCCCCACGACGAGAATTTATCGAAATCTATGGACCTAAATTAAATCTAACTGATTTAGATATATAACCTTTGTACTGAATGTTCGGTACAGCGTGAATAACCAATGAACATTCAGTACAAATCTATTCCATATTTCAGTTTTTTTCAAAAAAGAGCATAATTGCCCTATATTGATTAATTAAACTTTTTTTAAAAGGTTAATTATTTTCACAACTTTTAGGATTAAGTATTATAAATTAGTAATAAAAATACCAGTTAAACCAGACTATCTTTCTAATTTAATCAAAATTAATTAAGCTATGAGCTCATAGCTTAATTAATTGAATTTTCTTCTTGATTCCTTCTGTCACTACTCAGATAGCTCGATTATCAAAATGATTCGACAATTATTCGGAAAATATTGATAGGTAGTTTCCGTATATTCTGGAAATTTATAGAAAGTCACATCACTCATTATTTGAGTAAAAATTTTTTTTATATTTAATAAATATTCTCTAAATACTACAGACATTTTTTTACTTGTTATATCTTAATTTTTTGTAACTTATAATCTTTTTTTATTAAGTAATAAATATTTTTTATAGCTTATTTTAGCTAGCTTTTTATTTCTTTTTTTGATTTTTCAGTCTTACTGATTTTCCTTACTTATATCTTGAACAAGAATACTAAAATACTATTTTTAACAGATTTATAACAAAAAAATTATATAAGATTGTAGAGATTAATTTTATTGATTCTACTCCAGAAAAATCTGTTGTTGGGCTCAAAGTAAAGCATAATTATTTTTTAAAAACTTAGTTAGATAAGATAAAAATCCTGTAGGATAGTATTAATAATTTAAACTGAATCTGATTCCAAACAATTGTGGCAAATATTGACTTTTAAGTTTCAGACAACACAGCGCATAAATTTAATTTACAAATTATTTAGAGACCGAGAATATATTACTCACTAACTCTTTTAAAGGCTCTATAAATGTAAAAATCCACATCTATTAAATTAGAATCAATAAAAATTGATTGATAACTAGTACCAACTCTAACACGAGTTATTTCTTGAAGTTAATATGAATTTTATTTTAAAAGATTTACAAAAAAATATGTAATTATAAATTATGATTATAAGTTTGTTATTGTTACGCCAATTTTCATCACTTCGATTCAGAATAATTACTATTTTCTCTTAAAAAATCTTATATTTAAGTCAATTTGTAAAGGCTTAACTTATAGTAGGGATTAAGAATCGTTAACCCCTACTCATAAATTTATTCCTCTTCACCTTCGTTTACTTCGTTACTTTCTCCCTCTTGGGCGGCTTGAGGAACTAACGCAACAGCAGCAATTGCGTCATCATCGTCTAACCTTTGTACCCGAACTCCCGTAGCCATACGAGATTGCAGAGAAATAGCATTAACCGCTTGACGAATAATAATCCCTCGGTTAGACACAATCATCAACTCGTTATCTTCATTCACAATATGCAACGATGCTAAACGATCAGTTTTAGATTTAAACTTAATGGCTTTTACCCCCATTCCTGCACGATTTTGAAGACGGAATTTATTAACAGGAACCCGCTTTCCATACCCTCCATTAGTAATAGCTAATACCCACGGGCCACCAGTGGTTTTTTCAGTTTCGAGTAATTCTTCGGTTTCGAGTAATTCTTCGTCTTCCTCCTCTTGTGCATTCTCTATTCCGACTATCACTTGACTTGAAAGAATATCCATACTAATGAAGTTATCGTCTGACTTTAACTTCATGGCTTTAACTCCTCGTGTGGATCGTCCTAGGGGTCGCAATTGCTGGTGATTAGCGTGAAAATGAATGGCCATTCCCTGGCGTGTCCCAATAATAATGCTATCTTCTGCCCTGGCCAGTCTTACCCAACGCAGTTGATCTCCTTCTCCTAAAGAAATAGCAATTAACCCGTTGGCGCGAATATTACTAAAGGCGGCTAAGGCTGTTTTTTTGATGTATCCTTTACGAGTCAACATAATGAGATATATATCTTCGCTAAACTCACTGACCGCTACAATAGAGGTGATTTTTTCGTCTTTGGGAATGGGTAACATTTGGACTATGGGCACTCCCCTGGCGGTTCGAGAGGCCGCGGGAATTTGATAAGCAGGAATACCATAGACGACACCGCGATCACTAAAAAATAGCACTTGATTGTGGTCACAACAGCTTAAGAAATGTTCTACTACATCATTTTCTTTTATTTTTGCTGCTGCTTTACCCCGCGTTGCCCGACTTTGCGCTCCAAAGGTACTGACAGGCATCCGTTTAATGTATCCTTGTTCTGTAAGGAGAATGATAGCTTGCTCATTAGCAATTAAATCAGTATCAATGATTTCTCCGTCGTCACGGATGATTTCAGTACAACGAGAGGTAGCATGGATAGATTTAATTTGCCCGAGTTCTTCTTTGATAATAGTTTCGATACGTTCGCGCTTAGCTAAAATATCTTGTAAATCGGCGATTTTTGTCTGCAGTTCTTTGTGTTCAGCGTGAATCTTATCAGCTTCTAAAGCAGTAAGACGACGCAGTTGCATTTGTAAAATAGCGTCTGCTTGAACCACAGAAAGACTAAATTGTTCAACTAACTCTTCTTTGGCAGTGACTGTATCAGCAGCTTGACGAATTAACCGAATAACTGCATCTAAGTTATCCAAGGCGATTAGTAACCCTTGTAATAGATGATCCCTTTCTTCAGCTTTGCGTAACTCGTATTTAGTTCGTTTAGTGATGGTCTCGATACGAAAATCAAGGAAAACTTGAAGAAACTCTTTTAGAGTAAGTAATTGTGGTTCTCCATTGACTAATGCCAGCATATTAGCCCCAAAATTGCTTTGAATTGGGGTTTGTTTATAAAGGTTATTGAGAACAACACGGGGATAAGCATCCCGCTTGAGTTCAATTACAATCCGCATTCCTTCGCGATCACTCTCGTCTCGAATATCAGAGATCCCTTCAATACGTTTATCGTTAACTAGATCAGCAATTCGTTCAATTAAAGCTGCTTTGTTAGTTTGATAAGGTAATTGGGTGACGATAATAGCTTCGCGATCAGGTTTTCCCTTTTGTTCAACGGTGGCAATAGTAGCCACCCCTCGCATGGTAATTGAACCACGTCCAGTGGTGTAAGCATCCTTAATACCTGATCTTCCCAATATTTGTCCTCCAGTGGGGAAATCGGGTCCAGGAATAATTTTTCTCAGTTTTACCTCTTCTATTTCTGGTTCATCGATCAAAGCTACGGTTCCATCGATCAATTCTCCTAAGTTATGGGGAGGTATATTAGTCGCCATTCCTACTGCAATTCCAGAAGAACCATTAAGTAGTAATTGGGGAATCCTAGCCGGAAGCACGACAGGTTCTTGTTGCGAACCGTCAAAGTTGTCAGCGAAATCGACTGTTTCTGATTCAATATCTCTTAATAAAGCATTCGTTGATAACGATTGTAGACGACACTCCGTATAACGCATAGCTGCAGGGGGATCATTATCTACTGACCCAAAATTTCCATGCCCTTCAATTAGTGGATTTCGCATGGAAAAATTCTGCGCCATCCTTACTAGTGCATCATAAACGGCTGTATCCCCGTGGGGGTGATATTTTCCTAAGACTTCTCCGACCACCCTTGCACACTTTCGGAAAGGGCGTTCAGGGATCAACCCTAGTTCGTACATGGCGTAGAGAATACGACGGTGGACTGGCTTTAACCCATCTCTAGCATCAGGTAATGCTCGTCCTACAATGACGCTCATGGCGTATTCCAAGTAAGAACGGGACATTTCATTACTCAAGTCTGTGAGAATAATCCGATCTTGAGAGGCAGTCATAGGGTAATCAACTCCATTAAAGGTTGCAGATTAAGAGAATATTGTCTTAAAAAGAGACAAAAAAGGCCTAACTAAAGGCCTAATTTTAATTCAGATAATTAGATTTATTTTTATATCCTTTCATATTTTAACATAACTACACCCCAAATAATAGGTTCTACCTAATCTATTATTTGGGTAAAATTAACACTCTAATGAAGAAATAACAGAGAATAGATTTTAACTTTCTAGTTTTCTGATTAAATCAATAATTAATTGACTTTCCTCTTTTAAGAAAGTTAAAATTATTTCCATTTTATTTCCCTAGTACTCTCCAGCTATTTTGATATTATTAAAGTTTTACTAACCCTAATAATATCAAAGTCGAAAATATAAAGATAAAGTTTGATTATTAATAATTAGCTTGTCAAAAACTATAATTAGTGTATAAACACTATTATAATAGGTTTTGTGTTTAAACTTAATCAAACTAAATTCAATACCTCCACTTAGTTTATTGCTATCGCATCAAATACTAAACTTAGTTTAATAAATGAAATTTTAAATTTGGAAAATACTAATATAACCCATTATTGTATTTTCATTCTTTTAATTTTTTTTAAAAAAATAGCAGTAAGTGAGTTTTTATTAAAATTTAATCGTTAAAAAATAAATTAATTGTAAGCAATTATCTTAAGATAAAAACTATTTTTTTAAAAAAAATTATTGTAGTTAAATAAAATTTAATCAATATGGAAATAAATCCACAAGAAAGTTTAGTTTTTTAAAAAAAACTCTGATATATTTAATGTAATTAAAGTAAATTGCTAACTATTTACTATCATTAAATGATTTTTTTTAAATCATATAATGATAGTAAATCTAGATAAAGTAGTGCAAGTAAAATTTATAAAAACAAGAATATCTGAAGAAATAGTAAAATTGTCAGAAGTTTTATTGAAAAATATTCTTACAAAAATTGAGAAGGTGAATATAAATCTTAAAAATTTTTATGAAAATATCATGAATAAATTAATCCTATTAAGTAAGTTGGAGTAGTAGCATAGTAGATATATATTTTCTGATGAAATAAGTTAATGCCGAATTAGATCATCAAAAAAATTTTTAACTAGAAGCTAAAGAGCTCGTATATATTATTTTTTTTCTTAAAAAGAAAAAATTATGTCAAGATTAAATAAAAGTAAATATATCTTATCTAAGATTAAGATTTAAGCAAATAACAAAGGACTAAAGCAAGCTAGATGTATAAAATTTCACTAATCCTTTTATAAATATCCTAATTTAAATAAAATCAAAGAAATTATTGTCTATTTTGACTAAGAAACAACTAAAAAGATAGTAAAAGGTGTTAATAATAACTTGAAGTTAATTAAAAGTAGATCTTAATAGGTCGAGAAACATCTTCAATATTTAATTATGAAGCTTCTTGAGTTAGCATGTTACTGGCTGATTTTGTATGATCAGTTTGGTCTAACGAAAATTTAGACAGGTTTTGTTCTTTATTTACCTAACCTTTTAATATCTCTTAGAATTAATGATTCCATCGAAATGCTCAATTCTGATGATACTTAATATGATAAGTTGGATTTAAATATTAATAATTAACTATTTTAAATAAGCAATAGTTACTCCTGAGCCGCCTTCATTTTGAGGTGCTAATTCAAACTTATCTATTTGGGGATGTAGCTTTAAAAATTCATGAACCCCTTGACGTAGTTTTCCAGTTCCTTTGCCATGGATAACCCATAAAACCCCTGATTTAGTGGCTTTGGAAATTGCATTTTCTAAATTTGATTCTGCTTCAGCAATGCGACTTCCTCGAATATCTAAAGTATTTTGGGATGTTTTAATCATCGGAATATATTGAGATTTTTCAGTTTTTAATGAAGTAGCAATAGGGACTTTTCTTTTCGCAATAACTTCAACTTTTTTCCCATCTAAAGATTCAATCTTAGTGAAAGAAACGGTCATTTTCATTAATCCAAAACGCACAGTAACTTCTTCCTGTGCTTCATCTATTGCTAATACATCTGCTGTCTGTCCAAATCTTGGTAGTTTAATTGTTTCCCCAACTTGGGGCTTATAAGCAGGTTTACATTGTTCCAGTTTAGATAATTGACGTTCACCAATTTCTCGTAAAGTAGCCGTAGCTTTTTGTGCTTGTTGTCCTGTTTGTTTTCCCTTTTGCAATTGACGAATAACTTGAGCAATTTCTTCTTTCGCCTGGGCAATCGCTTTTTGAACTTCTTGTTCTTGATATTGTTTCAACGACTGTTCTCGTTGTTGCAACGATGAAGCTTTTTCTAAAACTTCTGTATAAAACTTCTTAGTTTGTTGTAA
The DNA here is from genome assembly GCF_003574135.1 of cyanobacterium endosymbiont of Rhopalodia gibberula. Lineage (GTDB taxonomy): Bacteria > Cyanobacteriota > Cyanobacteriia > Cyanobacteriales > Microcystaceae > Rippkaea. Next base: position 1,955,254 of record NZ_AP018341.1, read on the forward strand.
CAAGTTACTAGCTTCTTGTGCTTTTTGTTCCTGTTCTCGTCGTTGTTTTTCTAACCCGGCAATAACTTCATTAATTTCTTCAGAGAACCCTCCAATGCGAGTTTTAGCCTCTTCAATAATTTCCATTTGTAACCCCAATCGACCAGCAATAGTTAGGGCATTAGAACGCCCTGGAATCCCCCACAATAAACGATAAGTAGGAGAAAGGGTTCGATCATCAAATTCTACTGACGCATTCTCAAAACGGTCATCTTGATATTTTAACGTTTTCAATTCCCCATAATGAGTACTGGCAATGGTAAGTAAAGCATGATCAGCCAAATAATGAAGAAGAGCGACCGCTAATGCACTTCCTTCTGCAGGATCAGTTCCTGCACCTACTTCATCAAGGAGGACAAGAGAAAAAGAGGGGGCAAGGGAGAGAGTGGTTGTCAGAGATTCTAGAATACGGACAATGCGGCGGATATGACCTGAAAAAGTGGATAAACTTTGCTCAATTGACTGTTCATCTCCAATATCTGCTAAAATTTGTCTAAACCAAGGGATTTTTACAGGTTCTCTGGCAGGAATGAATAAACCTACTTTAGCCATCAAAGCAGCTAAACCGATGGTTTTTAGAGTAACGGTTTTGCCTCCTGTGTTAGGTCCGGTGATTGCTACAACTCGAATTTTTGGATCAACCTGAACATTTATGGGAACAACAGGAGAACCTTGTTCGTGCTGTTGTTGCCAAACAAGCAGAGGATGACGTAGTTGCCGCAGAGTTATCAACTCTCCTTCAGTTGGGTCAATAAATTCTGGAGCATTTCCTTCTAAATATAAGCTATAAAGAGCTTTAGCCGTTGTTAAGTCAAGAACAGTAGCTATTCCAAGTAAATAGTCTAGTTCACTGTAAATAAGAGCAACTTGTTCGGTTAAAGCACGCAAAATAGCTTCTATTTCTACCTGTTCTTGACGTAAATATTGACGGCGTTGGTTACCCCATTGTACGATGGAACTTGGCTCAACATAAATAGTTGCTCCTGTACTAGAGGTATCGTGAACAATACCTCTAATCTGGTCCCTTTTTGGAGCTTTTACAGGAATTACAAAGCGATCACCCCGTTGGGTAATAACAGCTTCTTGGACTGCTCCCCCTTGTTGGTGGATAATATTTTGGAGTTTCTGATAAATTTGATCGCGGACGTCTTTAAGATTTTGACGAATCTCTCCTAATTTGACACTAGCGCGATCAGCGACTTTTCCTGCTTCGTCAATACAATGGTTAATTTTCTGCTCTAATTCAGGATAAGTCCGAATATCTGCCACTAATTTTTCCAAAATAGGACAATCTTCTTGATTATTGATTATTCTCCGCAGTCTCCTCACCCCGGCTAAAGTGGTAGCAATATTAAGCAATTCCTGTCCAGAAAGTATTCCTCCTAATTTAGCTCGTTCTAGAGAGTCTCCAATATCAGTGATCCCATCAAAAGACCATTGAACTTCTAAACTCTGTTCTAAACGATAAATTTCTTTGGTTTGGGCTAATAATTGCTTACTTTCTTCAATAGAATCGGGAATCGATAGTTTCCTGGCGGCTAACACTCCTAGTTTTGTCTCGGCAAAGGTAGACAGGTGTTGACAGAGTCGAGGCCATTCGAGAAGGTTTAAGGTTTCTTGTTGAATCAAAACTTAACGTAAGAATAGTAAATAAAAAAACTTCTGTTTTTACAATGTAACTAATGTTGTTTATAGTGCCAAAGTCAACTGGAAAATTTCAAGGCAGTCTACTCAAGACTATATAAATCACAGACAACTTGATTACGTTTACGTTCCTTAGCTAAATAAGAAAGCTCTATCCATCTTAAGTTATCAACTTTTCCGTTAATGTTTTCCTGTCCCAAAATCGTAGCTACCACCCTTAGACTTATAGTAACATGATTATTGTACAGATAAGAAATTATGAAGGGTTGTTGTAGTGTTTACCTGTTGTTGTATTAATTTATGTCGGGTGTTTACCTTATTACCATGAGTATTTTGTGAAAAAGTAGCGATTTTCCCTTTTTTTAGGGTAAACTACTAAATCTGCTGGACAATTGACGACTGCACAAATGGTTTTCTAAATAATTTATAGCTAATAATTTTTTTATTGACGATAATAAAAATAATTATACAGTTTAAAATAATCTATAAATAACATATAATTTACGAGCAAGCAAACTTTTTCTTTACACTGTTCTTTAACTTATTTTTTTTATACGGCGATAGTTTACCCATTGCGTTAATCCTTCTAAAATTATTAGAACCTCTGATTTTTATTAGTTTATTTTCGATTAATTACTGATTATAGATATTGAAATCTTATCAAGAGTTAAATAATACAATTTATATCTTTTTATTTGAAAAGTTTTTAATTTATTAGTTTTTAACTTTCGATATTAATGATATTAGCAGCGATTTTACATTTTTTATGAATTAATTGTTGAGTTTTTAAAAGATTCATAATTACATATATTAGATATTTAAGTATCTCTAGTCTAACAATAAGATAAATCAAAATTTATCTTATACAGAACTTACTTTATATCATAAATAACTATATATTATCGTTCAAAAAATATATTGCTTGGTAAGTTTATATTGGAATGATATACATAGAAAATATTAAAATTTTTAGGTTATTTTTTGTTATTTTATTAGTCAATTATTAGTAATATAATAGTCATTAATCAGTTAATCAGAAAAAATACTTGAATAGTATTGCTGAAAAATTATAGTAAAAATGATAGTTATTTTGATAAAATCAAGACTACTTTAATCAGGGATAGGTGCAACATTAGGCTTATGGCCATTGCTTATATTATTGGACTAGGAAGATCAGGAATTGCCGCAGCTAGAGTACTGAAAACAGACGGATGGGAAGTAGTTCTGAGTGATCGCGCTAACTCTTTACCCCTACAACAAACTCGACGGATCTTAGAACAAGAAGGGATTACGGTTAAATTAGGACATGAACTAACGTTGATAACGACAGACTCACCTGACTTAATTGTAGTCAGTCCAGGGGTTCCTTTTGATATTCCTTTTTTGGTAGAAGCGCGCGCTCACGGTATTGATGTTATTGGAGAATTGGAATTAGCTTGGCGATATTTACACAGGTTTCCTTGGGTAGGAATCACGGGAACCAATGGGAAAACTACCACCACGGCCCTAACAGCGTCAATTTTTAAAACATCAGGACTCAATGCCCCCTCTTGCGGCAACATTGGTCATGCTGCTTGCGAGCTTGTTCTATCTTTAGAGAAATTTGATTGGATTATAGCTGAAGTTAGTAGTTATCAAGGAGAGTCTTTGAGAAGATTAGCCCCAAAAATTGGTATTTGGACAACTTTTACGGCTGATCATCTTGACCGTCATAAAACCCTAGATAATTATTATGCTATCAAAGCATCTATCCTACATCGGTGTGAATATCAAATCCTTAATGGAGATGATCCTCATTTACATCAAGTGGGATTAAATCAGTGGGCCAATGCCTATTGGACGACTACTAAAGGAAAGGATCATTTACTCTGCACTCCTTCTAAGGGGATCTACGTTCAAGATAATTGGATAGTCGCTTTTGGGGAATTAATCGCGCCTTTGAATCTCTTTAAAATGGTGGGGTCTCACAATCAACAAAACTTATTAATGGCAGTAGGAGCAGCACGATTAGCAGGAATTGAAAAAGGGGCGATTGCTCAGGCAATTCCTGAATTTAAAGGAGTTCCTCATCGCCTAGAATTAATTTGTAATGTGCGGGGAATTGACTTTATTAATGATAGTAAGGCAACGAATTATGATGCAGCAGAAGTTGGCTTAGTTTCCGTCAAATCTCCAGTAATTTTAGTGGCGGGGGGAAAAATAAAAGAAGGGGACAATGACCGTTGGATTAAACAAATTAAAAAAAAAGTTTCTACAGTTTTGTTAATTGGAGAGGCAGCCGAAATATTTTCTCAAAAGTTACAAGAGTCGGGATATGAAGCTTATGAAATAGTAGAAACTCTAGAAAATGCTGTTAAACGAGGATTAGAATTAGGACAGAAACAGAAGGTGAAAGTGGTATTATTTTCTCCGGCTTGCGCTAGTTTTGATCAGTATCAAAGTTTTGAACATCGTGGTGATCATTTTCGACAACTCTGTCAAGAATTAAGTTAATGATTGCTTTAAGATCCTACTGAGGAAAGTGTTCGGTTACGCCACCAAGCTAATAGGGTACTAGCAATAAAAATACTTGAATAAGCCCCAGCAAGAAAACCAATAATCAAGGCGAGGGAAAAATATTTTAGGGTTTCTCCCCCAAATAAGAAAATAGCTAATAATGGTAATATGGTGGTAACACTAGTATTAATGGAACGGGCAAGACTCTGGTTGACGGAAGTTTCTACCGCTTCGTTGATGGAAATATCAGGTTTTTTTTCTATATTATCTCGAATGCGATCATAAATGACTACAGTATCATTAACTGAGAACCCAATTATTGTTAATAGAGCGACCAAAGATAGACTATCAACTTCAATTGCTGTAATTAGCCCTAACACAGCAAAGACTCCCACTGTAATGAAAACATCATGAAAGAGGGCAATAATTGCAAAGAAGGCATAATCAAATTGAAAGCGAACAGTAAGATAGACAATGATTCCGAAGAAAGCTACTAACAAAGCTAGGATTCCTGACTTAAATAACTCTTGTCCCACTGTTGGACCTACTGTATCAATTTGAATGGTCTCAGGGTCAAATTGTCCAATTTTCTTATTTAAGATTTGTTGTAACTGAGTACGTTGGTCAACGTCGAGATTTTTACTCCTAATTGATAGAATGTTGTTTTCTAAAACCTGAATACTGCTGCCATTCAACCCCTGTTGAACAAGAATTTCTCGAACTTTCCCTGTATCGATGGGCTGGTCACAGGTCCCTTCTGCCGCACAGACTAATTGTAACTGTAGTCGAGTTCCCCCTATAAAGTCTATCCCTGGACGTACAGGCGAGTTGAAGGTGGAATAGGAAATTAACATCGCAATGATTCCACCAAGAATAAGAAATGTTGAAATCGACCACCATAGGCGTTCCCATTTAAGAATATGTAATTTCATTGTTTGGTAATCAATAAATTAGTAAACTGCAACAGTTAGGAAATTCATAAACAAAGTTTTTTTCTCTTCTCCTTTGAGGTTCTCACTAGTAAATTCAATTCGAGGAAAAAATTAATTAACGGTTTTAGGTAGATTAGGACAAAATAGTTCAGGTTTTTTACGGACTGAGGGCAATCCTAATACCGTTAGTAATGAAAGAGTTCGGCTACAAGTAACTGCCGTAAACATACTTACCAATACGCCAATAGCAAGGGTGAGGGCAAATCCTTTAACCAATCCCGATCCCAATCCAAACAAAGCACTGCAGGCAATCAAAGTAGTGACATTACTGTCTAAAATACTAGAAAATGCGCGATTAAATCCAGATTCTACAGAGCGATAAAGACTATTTCCAGATCTTAATTCTTCACGAGTCCGTTCGAAAATTAGTATATTTGCATCTACAGCCATACCAATACTTAAGATAAATCCGGCAATTCCAGGTAACGTTAAGGTAACGCCAATCAAAGCGTAAAAAGCTAATGTGTATAAGGTATAAACCCCCAAGGCCAAATTAGCAATCATCCCAGGAAGGCGATAATAAATCGCCATGAAGATTAACACAAGGATCAACCCAGCCACCCCAGCATAAATGCTGCTTCGGATGCTTTCTTGTCCTAAAGTTGCCCCGACAGTACGGTTTTCCACCACTTCTACCGGAAATGGTAAAGATCCCCCGCGAATTTGAACGGCGAGTTCATTGGCACTATCAATAGTAAAATTCCCTGTGATGACAGCACTACCTCCCGTAATCCCAGTATTAGCAAACTCTACACCTACAATTGGAGCACTAATCAGTGTATCATCTAGAAAAATTCCGATACTACGACCAGTTCCCGCCAGATTTTTCGTGAGTTCGGCGAATTTTTTGCCCCCGTCATTATCAAATTCGATAGCCACCTCCCAACTAGTTCCTGCTTGGGTGGGACTAGGACGAGCATTCTTGAGGTTTTTTCCGTTTAAATCGACTGATTCAAACAAATCTAAGATAGCAAGGTTAGATTGTTTAATAGATTGAGTTAATTCGATAACACGTTCAGAATTTTCCTCTAATGTGCCATCACGCCTTAGAATTGCTAATTCTACTTCTAATTGTCGTTTAATCGTAAATTCCGCTTGAAACTGACCTTCAGTTCCTTGTTTTTGTTCTCGAAATTCCAATTGGGCGGTTCCTCCTAGCACCCGTTCAGCTTGTTGAGAATCAGTAACCCCTGGTAACTGGATAACGATTTTATCTTGTCCTAGGGTTTGCACAATGGGTTCAGCTACCCCCAAAGCGTTAACCCTATTCCCCAACACAACTTTCTGTGCTTCCAAGTCTTCTGGACTGATGTTTTGAATCTTGCCAGTGGGTTTAACTTGAATAGTTAACTGCGCCCCTCCTTTAAGGTCTAACCCTAATTGTAGGGGAATAGCTACTAAAATGGCGATCGCCCCAATAGCTAGGGCGGCGATTAAACCAAGGACTAAACGCTGTTGTTGCATGATAATTCCTTTATAAAGTTAGGGAAGAGGGGCAGACCGCAAAAGATGGACTCCTAGTCTTTCCTTTACATTTAAACCTGCAATGCGATTATTTTCCGCACTGCTTCAACAATTTTAGGAGGTTGAACAATAGTTAAATTTTCTAGGTTGCCGTTATAAGGGGTAGGGATGTCTTGGGATGATAAGCGAATAACAGGGGCATCCAATTCATCAAAAAAATTATCATTAATTAGAGCAATTAATTCAGCGGCAATTCCCCCTGTTTTCATGCATTCTTCCACAATAATCACCCTATGAGTTTTACTAATAGAATTCCCAATGGTTTCTAAGTCAAAGGGTTTGAGAGAAATTAAGTCAATAATTTCAGGGTCATACCCTTCTGGTTCTAATTTTTTCAACGCTTGAAGACAATGATGACGCATTCTAGAATAAGTCAATATAGTGACATCTTGCCCGGATCGAACGATTTCGGCCTTATCCAAGGGCACTATATATTCTGTATCGGGAAGTTTTTCTTTGAGATTATAGAGAAGAACGTGTTCAAAAAATAGAACAGGATTTTCATCTCGGATGGCTGCTTTAAGGAGTCCCTTGGCATTATAAGGAGTAGAACAGGCAACAATCTTAAGCCCAGGAACCGCATGGAAATAGGCTTCGAGGCGTTGAGAATGTTCAGCTCCTAACTGTCGTCCTACGCCACCTGGACCACGAATGACCATCGGAATTTTGAAGTTTCCTCCGGAGGTATATCGTAACATCCCTGCATTGTTAGCAATTTGATTAAAAGCTAGGAGTAAAAAACCCATGTTCATTCCTTCGATAATGGGGCGTAACCCTGTCATAGCAGCACCAACAGCCATTCCTGTAAAGCTATTTTCAGCGATCGGAGTATCGAGGACTCTTAGATCTCCATACTTTTTGTAGAGATCTTTTGTTACCTTGTAGGAACCACCATAGTGGCCTACATCTTCTCCTAAAACAAAGACTGTCTTGTCATATGCCATTTCTTCATCAATGGCTTGGCGGAGTGCGTTAAATAATAAAGTTTCTGCCATACATTCACCAGCGAGCGCACTTGTTATCCTATCATTTGAACTTCACATTTTAATCTTTTTGGTAGGCATCGTACCATGAGGTATTTTTTTAGATTATTCTATTAAATGTCCCCTACTTACTCTGAAATGATTAATCCTCAAGAAATTTATGATTTACTCCTAGATTATGGTACCGACACTACACCTATCCGAGAGGTTATCATCGGTTTAACCTGGACCATCTGTCATGGTGAAGAGATTGGACTGTGTATGAGTCCGACTATTCCTACACGTACCCTTTCTTGGTCAGGAACCCTAGTTAATCGAACTATAGCAGATATAGCCCCCTGGTTGCGATCTTGGGATGACTATCAAGCAACGATTGGAATGGCTGCAATTAATGCTGTAATCAATTCTAAGTCTAATCTCTCGGAAAAAAGTCAGCCTGTTCTTTCATCTGGTCCAGCTAATTTAGCAGTCTTTGAGCATTTTCTACCTCAATTGCGAGGAAAACGGGTTTCAGTCATTGGGCGCTACCCAGGGTTAAACCGTTACGAAACTGAAATGGCAATCAATATAATTGAACTCAAACCAAGGTCTGGCGACTTTCCCGCATCTGCATCAGAATACTTATTACCCGAGTCTGACTGGGTATTTCTAACGGGAACTTCTATACCAAATAAAACCTTTCCTCGCTTAGTAGAACTCTCTAGGGATGCAAAATTAGTGTTAATGGGACCAACAGTTCCCTGGTTAGCAGAGTTAGCCGAATTTGGGATAGATTACCTTGCAGGGGTGACCGTTATTGATCCCAACGCTTTACGACAGACTATTGCTGAAGGGGGTGGAGTTAGGATTTTTGAAACAGGGGTTCAGTACCGATTGTATGATTTTTCCTAACTATTTTGTATTTATACAATTTATTAACTTAAACAGAGTTAACATTGTTTCCAGTATTTCATCGATTTTTCTCTTTAACCAACAATAGATTATTAAATTTTCTGGAAAAAAGTATCCTAAACTCAAAAAATATGTGAGACAATCTGGCCATTAATCATAATTAATAGTTTATGTTAACTGTTGCCATCCCCAAAGGTGCACTTTTGTCCGATAGTATTAAACTCTTCCAAGAAATTGGATTAGATTTTGGTGTTTTTCTTGACCCCAAAAATCGTCAATTGCAAATTACAGACTCTACTAACACCGCTAAAGCATTATTAGTTCGGGCGACTGATGTCCCAGTTTATGTTGAATACGGACAAGCACAATTAGGCATTGTTGGCTATGATTTATTACTAGAAAAAACTCCCTTAGTAGCGGATTTAGCCGATCTGGCTTTTGGCTATTGTCGAATGTGTATTGCGGTATCTAAGACTAGTCTTTATAAACGTCCTGTTGATCTTCCCCCTCATGGTAGAGTAGCTTCTAAATTCGTTAATTGTGCTAAAAGTTATTTTTATAATTTAAATTTGCCCATAGAAATTATTACCCTTTATGGATCAGTTGAATTAGGACCTATAACCGGAATGTCAGAAGCAATTGTAGACTTAGTTTCTACCGGAAAAACGTTGAAACAAAATGGCTTGGTAGAAATTGATACGTTGTTTGAAAGTACCGCTCATTTAATTGCCCATCCTCTAAATTATCGCCTGAATTGCGATCAGATTAGTTTTTGGGTTGAAAAGATTAGAAAAATTAAAACCCGTAATTTATAGCGAAGAAATATAGCAAATAAAGCGCAATAGCACGATATTTTGTATATGTATTTTGAGCAAGAAAAGATTAAAAATTAAAACTAAATAAAGATCAAAATAATTATTATCAATTTAACTTGTTGATTCCGAAAATATCAAGAATTTCTATTACAGTCAACGGTAACTCTCTAATTGATAATACTGATATTAGGAATATGACTTTTTCTTTTCTTATTTAAGTGATAGTTTCGGTAAAACTATCACTTAAATACATAATTTAATTCCAGATATTTATTTTCTAAATAAAATCCTGTAACTAAAAATCCAGAAATATTTTTGTACACTCTGATTATCTAATCTTAACAAATCTTCAATTAATTAAAATTTTCTTTTTCCCTCAGAAGATTGCTATCTAAAGTTAATTTGATCACAGTCAGTATTATAAATTCTTTCTTCCAATTGCTTCTTAAATTAGTAGTGAAAGTATCAGATACTTTTTATAAAGTAAATCTTGAGAAAGCTATCGGGTGTATTAGCGCAGCATAATATACTAAAAAACCGTATACATACCACATTACAGTGCAATGAGGATTGTAGTCCGTTTCATCTCGAAATAACAAAAATTTGTCTAATGTATCTTAACTTAATATTTTTTTGATAAGTAGTCTTTCAATTATTTCTTTCTAATGCTAATTGAACCAATTGATCGACTAATTCAGGGAAGGAAACTCCTGTTGCTTTCCACAGTCGCGGATACATACTAAAAATAGTGAACCCTGGAAGGGTGTTAATTTCATTTACAAACACTTCTTGGCTATCCTCTACATAGAAAAAGTCTACCCGAGCTAGTCCCGCTCCATTTACTGCAGCAAACGCAAGGATGGCCATTTCTTGAATTTGAGTGATAATGTGGTCAGGAAGTTCAGCCGGAATACATAACTGCGCCTTACCACTTGTATATTTCGCCTCATAGTCGTAAAAATCAGTATTGTAAGTAATTTCCCCAATCACCGATGCTTTGGGGTTTTCATTGCCAAAAACTGCACATTCAACTTCTCTAGCGGCTACTCCCGTCTCAATGACAATGCGTCTGTCGTAACCTGCTGCATCATCCAAGGCTGCTTCAAGTTCTAAACGTGATCGCACCTTAGCAATTCCTACAGATGACCCTAAGTTAGCAGGCTTCACAAAACAGGGATAAGTTATAGTTTCTTCGATTCTATCGCAAAGTTTTGGAAAAGTGCAGGAATTAGACCAAATATCAGCTCGGTCTACCGCAATATATTTAACTTGGGGCAATCCTACCTGGGCAAAGACCATTTTCATTGCAATCTTATCCATGCCTACAGACGATCCTAAAACCCCACTCCCTACAAAAGGAGTTTGCATTAAGGTCAATAACCCTTGTACCGTCCCGTCTTCTCCATTTGGTCCGTGAAGAATGGGAAACCAAACATCCACTTCACTCACTTGGGGAGGAAATTGCCATAATTGTTGTGTGGTTGCATCTTTACAAGGCAAGGGAGTTCCTTGATCGAGTATCTGTTGTGCGGTATTTCCTGCTTGCCAAACTCCATTTTTTTGAATATACACAGGGAATACCTCGTATTTTTGGTAGTTTTCTGCAGTGTTTAAGGCAGTTGCGATTGCCTTTGCAGATTTTATAGAAACTTCATGTTCTCCTGATCGTCCCCCAAACAATAACCCTACCCGTAATTTGGTCATTAATTTTACTCCTTAATTCTTACAAACAGCAATTATACTTTCATACTATACTTTCATACTATAGATGACCTATCCTATCTTAAAGAAGTTCCACCACATTAACTAATGAAATAGGGAGAACTGGTTATTTTTATACTTCTAATGGTTATAACTTCTCTGAATAAATTAGCTGTCCTTTTTATTTAAAAGTAGAAAGTGATATAGGTGATTCATCCCAAAGAATTAGGAAGTTATGGTATAGATATCTAACGGAGTGATGCTCTTCACTCTTTGCACATAATAAAAACTAAAAATAAGTGTTTAACAAGTATCTTTATTTCTGTAGTTATAATAATTTATATCAAATCTTATTCAGAAAGATTTGTTTATGACTGGGACTGTTTTATCAATTACCAATAATATTATGTAATTAATGCCTACTACCCTCCATTTCAATTAGTCATCCGTAGTTAAAACTAAAATTAAACTGGTATGAAAATCTTTTAACTAAAATTATCTAAACTAATTTTAGTTAAAACAAAAAAGGTACGATAAAAAAATTACTTCAATTAGAATAATTCTATTATATTTATCTTTACATTAAATTAATTTGATTAAAATCAATACAATACCTACTATTATAAATCACCTTACTTATAAGTAAGGTGATTTATTTTAAAAAATTTTAGTTATTTTAGATAATAAAAAGTAGGGATTATTACTTTTATCTCAAAATAACCTAAAAAAGAAATATGAATTATATAGAGCATAATCTTATTTTTTAAAAAATATAAATGTTAAATATTTTAACTAGAGTTACTTATGAATTTGATTAAGATAAAAAATAAACATTCCAATTTACACTTATAAACCTAAATTAAATAAATTATTTTTTTTAAAAAAATGATTTATGATCTAAATCAACTGTGAATTTAATATATCTATACTCATCCTATTTTATGGACTTAAAATAGGATGTGATTGTAGTTATTATGCAGTTAATTGCAACCGAATTAATCCAGAGTGAAAAACTTCAAAAAAATTGAGAAATTAACTAATAAACTACAATAGTTGAGAATGGTATAGTTGTATAATATTGTTTCTAATTACAAAGACTATAATACTAAAAAATAGTAAATGTGTTACTAAATTGATTAGATTTAATTTAACAACAATTAATATTAATACGGACGGCTTTTTATGCCTAAGGTAAATTTATAATAATTAGTTTATTCTTTCAATGAAGTTTCCAGGTAGTTAAAACGCAATAAATATAAGTTGTTATTGAGTCTATTTTTAAATAAAACTAACTATCAGTTATTATCATTTCTTAAATGAAATGATAATAACTGATAGTTAGTTTTGCTCTATTGACAATCTCATTCATTAAATCGTTTAGTTTAGCATAATTTAATTAAAACATAATACTCATCGCGATACTGTTTATATAATTCAATTTAATATTTTTGACGATTCTATGATCAAACTTTGTCCTCATATATTTTATTTTCACATTACAGATTAGGTAGAACTAGATATTTTAGGATTAATTTAGCAATTAATGGCTAATTATCAAGATGAATAACTAAAAATATGAACAATTAATCAGGTTTTATAAACTAAAAAATAAAATTTAGCTAGTTCTCGACAAAATCCTATATTCCCATAGAAGTAATCAGACAATATCGAGAAAATCTAATTACCTTTATCAAACATCAAAATAACATTACCACAATCATCATCACATCTAGTTTTATAACCAATTTAGTTGATAAAAATACCCGGACTATAAAATAACTAGTGTGGAAATATCCTAGCTTAAATTACTTTACAAAAATCATACACTTCTCGGCAATAAATAATTAGTAATTGCTATATTTTTCTAGTATATGCCTTATATTTCCTCATTCCCAGGGAAATTATCATAACATTTTTCTATTGCTTTATTGGTCAAGAAACGTTTATAATAGACAGAAATAGAATTTTTAAAAAGTTTAGAAAATAATTTTAATGCTATTAAAAAAATAAACTGCTAATCCCCCAAGATGTCATATTATGATTACGGGAAACAATCATAAAAAAATCGTCAGGTCTTTAACCTTTCTACTTTCTTAAGTTTAACTCATACCAGGACTAAGCAAGATTAATTGTTGTTTACCCAACAACTAATTAAGTTTCGTCATCAACACCCTGTTTTTCGACGGCGTAAGTGGTTTCAAGGAAAAGCACTTCACGGATCAGACGTAAGGGAATTATTTGGTTTAATCCTAAAGGGTAAGAGATAACCGAGGAACAATGGGAAGACAGAAAGGTGAGGGCAATTAGCATTTTCCTCAACGGAGAAGGAATTAAAACCCTTAATATCGAGAGTAATTGTATAATTGATGCTGGTTTTCTTTTATTATTTAATGCTGAACAAAATACATTAGAGTTTACTTTTCCTTCTGACTCAAAAATTCAATAATGTAAAGTAGTAATTGATACTACTTTACATTATTGAATCGAGCAAAGAAAAGTTGATCAAGAAAATTGATCAGTTACTAGTATGAAAGGCAGATTATTGATGATTATATATTTAGAAAATATTTTATGATTTATATCATTTTTATAAATAATTTTATTATTGTCATTCTTTTTTCTTGTTAAAAATTTTAAAAAAAAATGTAGTTTTTATAGGGTATATAATTTAATTTAAAAATTAAATTATATATTATAAATTATTTTTAATTGTAATAAAATATTTCTTATCTATGAGAAATTCTAATTTTTTTGTGGGGCTTATATCCTAGACAGTAGTGTTTCTATACTATTTTTTACTGATCCACAAAGAAGAAACTGTAAGAATTAGTCCTATTGATTTTACTGAGACAGGAGTCTATTTATAATACCTTTAGCAGAAGACACCGAGTCTTTGAAGAATTAATTTGATGGAATCAGAATTCTGCATAATAGCATTAGAAATTTAACCCAGATTAAATCATAAATAACCACGACGAATTATTGACTTTTCAGTTAACTCCAGAAAATGCCGATGAAAATAAATATATTTATGAGTTAACGCAATATTTAATCATAAAACGATTTAAATACTTAAAACATACTGTTTACTAACTCTTTGAAAAGCTTTGTCAAAAAAGATTTCAATTAATGGTTTGTCATCGACACAATACGAAGCATGAGTGAGTCAAACTGAGTGATAGAATCTTGCTTTATAAGCTTTCTATCAAAAATATCTCTCAGATTGAACATTCGAGAAATCGAATGTTCAATCTGTCTTGTTACCCTTTTTGCTTGATTGATTGCTTATACTGATTTACTGAAAAAATCTTCTCATAATTGAGGATAAAAAGGTAAACTGGTTTTGTGTTATGCTGTTTTGTAAGTGACTACTTTAGTCTTGATTGTTAGTAATTGCTATTTTTTGATAATCATCAACATCGTCTTATTTTAACTTAGATACTGAGAATAACAACTGTGTTTCTAAATCTTGTTAAATTTACCTTGCACTAGGGTAAAATAAGAGCATAAATACTTATATTAGGCTGTTTATAGTAAAGGAAATACTTTGGAATTTATGCTGAGTGCTAAAAAACCGTACAAGTGGCTAAAAGACCTTGTAATTAACTTCGTTAACCATGAACATAATAAACAATCTAAAGTAATTAATCTATATAAAAACAAGGTTTATATCTAAGCTATTTAAAAACCTTAAAAAGATAAAAATCCTGAATAAAGATAGTAAATTAAGACAAGCGGAATGTCTAATTATATTCTCATCAACTTGGACTAAAGCTGCATATTATCTGTAGGAGTCAATGACCATTGACTCCTACAGATAATATGCAGCTAAACTTCAGGAAATTTATATAAATAGTCGAAGAGAACAAAATCATAAAAGAGTGAAGATGATAACCAACACTCCAAAAAATTAGATTGGCATATGGTACGATGGCTGTATACCTTTAAACTTTTGGCGACGGAACCTTAATTAATATTCAACAGTATGCCCTGTCCCTTCAATAATTTTTTTAATAGTTTCTTCAGAAACCGTTGTTTCAACAGTAACAATTTTTGTAGAAACATCAATAGATACGGTAGTCCCCGGCTTTTCACTTTGGACTGCTTTAGTGATAGTATTGGCGCAAGCTTCACAGGCAATAGTAGGGACTTTGAATGTGATATTCATAGCACAACTGGATCGTAATATATTTGAGATCATCCAAATTATAACTCAATCTAAATAAAATAAAGATCATCGTCAATAATATAATATTTCTATATTAATTAATAACTATTAACTATACGATAGCCATTACTAGTTTAAAGCTGAATATTTGGTACTATTTTTTATATAAATTTTACTTTATTTTTTATTTCTTCAAAAAATCTTATCCATAGAATATAGATTAAATTCTCATTTAATAATCTATCTTGGGATGAAAGCAATACTTTATGAGCATGAACGGATTTTTTAGAAGTCATAAATTGAGCTCAAGATCGTAATTTTTTCGTAATATCAGTGTAGATAGTAACTGGAAATTAATAGTTAATTTAGTTAGCTTGAATTAAGTACCCACAATTGTGTTCTCCTTTATTAATCCAGTGGGTTCTTTCAACAGTGCAATCAGGTAAAATTTCGGCAAACATTTCCAATTCGTGACCGCAGACTGTGGGGTAAGATTCAGCTACTTCAGAAATTGCACAATGGTGCTCTGCCAAGATATACCCTTCTTTTAAGGATTGACAACTATTTTTAGGATTAAATAAGTGTATTTCTGCCATATAACCTTCTTCTTGCCGTAATTTAACTAACTTACTTACCCTTTCTCCAAGTGGTCCATTACCAATGCGCTGGCGATAGTCTTCAGCTTTACGTTCCCATTGTTTGCGTAAAACTTCTCCTACCTGTTGTTCCCCTAAGGTCTCAGTGAGAGTTTTAAGGAAAGAAACTGCAAATTCTCCATAGCGACTAGGGAAGTGATCGCGTCCTTGTTTACTGAGATAATAAATATGTTGGGGCCTTCCTAAACCAACTTGTTGAGATTGATGTTGAATTAAGTCCTCAGTTTCCAAGTCTTTGAGGTGGCGGCGAGTTGCTTGAGGTGTAATTTCCAAAGCTTGGGCTAATTCAGAAGCCTTGGCTTGACCATGTTTAAGCAAATAATTCAGAATATCTTCTTTAGTTGAAGGGGGATGAATAATAGTCATCGTTTCGGTCACTGGCTAATTGGGTGGAACTGGGATAAGCAGTGGTATAGAAACGCTAGGAATATCTTAATCATTATGGCTTTATTCCTGATGCGCCGTTGTCAATAAATCTTCAAAAAAGATTTTAATGTGACTTTGACAACAATCACGTTGTTATTCTATTGTAGAATAAGGTTGAGCAATACAAAAATTGTTTTAGTAAACACAAGGACTTTTGCGAGAGAACCTCTCTGTCTGGACCGTCGTTGTCGACCGCATGTAACTAAAGCGCGTTTTTGACGATATATAAAATTGTGAGACCCAAAACATCTACTTCCGAGTGCGGTAGACTTTTCACCCTTGAAGCTGGGGACTCTCTAGATATCCTAAGAGAAATTATCAAATGGAAACGGAGAACAAACAACTTATGAGTGAGACATCAGTTAAAATCCTGGTTAACCAACCCTATAAATATGGGTTTGTTACCGATATAGAGTCCGATAAGCTCCCTCGTGGTATTAATGAGGATATTATTCGTCTGATTTCTGCGAAAAAAAAAGAACCGGACTTTATGTTGTCTTTTCGTCTAAAGGCTTACCGACAATGGCAAAAGATGACAGAGCCAACTTGGCCTCATGTCACTTATCCGCCCATTGACTATCAGAATATCATCTATTATTCTGCCCCTAAACAAAAGAAAGAAAAATTAGGCAGTCTTGATGAGGTTGACCCGACTTTACTTGAAACTTTCGAGAAGTTAGGTATTCCTCTATCTGAGCAAAAAAGATTAGGAAACGTAGCAGTGGATGCTATTTTTGACAGTGTTTCTGTAGCGACAACCTTTAAAGAAAAATTAGCTGAATCTGGGGTTATTTTTTGTTCCATTTCAGAAGCTTTACAAGAACATCCTGGTTTGGTTCAAAAATATCTCGGTTCAGTAGTTCCAGCCAATGATAATTTCTTTGCTGCTCTCAATGCAGCAGTTTTTAGTGATGGTTCTTTTGTATTTATACCCAAAGGGGTTAAATGCCCTATGGAACTATCTACTTATTTTCGGATTAACAGCGGAGATACAGGGCAATTTGAACGGACATTAATTGTGGCTGAAGAAAAAGCTTCTGTTAGCTATCTAGAAGGGTGTACCGCACCGATGTATGATAGTAATCAACTTCATGCTGCCGTAGTAGAGTTAGTAGCTTTAGATGATGCTGACATTAAATATTCTACTGTCCAAAATTGGTATGCAGGGGATGAAAATGGTAGAGGAGGAATCTATAACTTTGTTACTAAACGAGGTTTATGTAAAGGGGTTGATTCTAAGATTTCTTGGACTCAGGTAGAAACAGGTTCTGCTATTACTTGGAAATATCCGAGTTGTGTCTTAGTGGGTGATAACTCGGTTGGAGAATTTTATTCCATCGCTCTCACTAATAATAAACAACAGGCAGATACAGGAACGAAAATGATCCATATTGGCAAAAACACTCGTAGCACTATTATTTCTAAGGGTATTTCTGCGGGCGGTTCTAAAAACAGTTACCGTGGATTAGTAAAAATGGGACCAAAAGCTACAGGGTCAAGAAACTACTCCCAATGTGATTCAATGTTGATTGGAGATAAAGCTGAAGCTAATACCTTTCCTTACATTCAGGCAAATAATAATACTTCTACGGTAGAACATGAAGCTTCAACCTCTAAAATTGGAGAGGACCAATTATTCTACTTCGCCCAACGAGGGATCCCTGAAGAAGATGCTATCTCTATGTTAGTGAGTGGTTTTTGTAAAGATGTCCTTAGTGAGTTACCGATGGAATTTGCTGCCGAAGCTGATAGACTTCTAGGTCTTAAATTAGAAACATCTGTCGGCTAAGCTAGGGTAGATAATGCCCACTTTACTTCAAGTTTTAAACACACAAAGTCTAGTTATTAATTCTTACAAAAATCAATGAGTGAAGTTATCCTATCAGTTCAAAATCTAACAGCTAATGTTGAAGGAAAACCTATTCTAAAAGGTGTTAGCCTGGAAATCAAAGCCGGGGAAATTCATGCGATTATGGGAAGAAATGGGTCTGGTAAAAGTACTCTGTCAAAAGTGTTAGCGGGACATCCTGATTATGAAATAACTGGTGGAAATATAATTTATAAAGGGGAAGAAATTATTGGAAAAAGTCCAACTGAACGGGCAAATATGGGAATTTTTCTGGCTTTTCAGTATCCTTTAGAAATTCCAGGGGTAAGTAACTTAGATTTCCTGCGGGTGGCTTACAATGCTCATCGGAAATATCAGGGGCTAGAAGAAATTGACACCTTTGATTTTGAAGACTTAGTAGAAGAAAAGTTAGATGTTGTCAAGATGAGCCCTAGCTTTTTGGAAAGAAGTTTAAACGAAGGGTTTTCTGGGGGAGAAAAAAAACGCAATGAAGTTTTACAAATGGCCTTATTAGAACCTACCCTAGGCATTTTAGATGAGATTGATTCTGGACTAGATATCGATGCGTTAAGAATTGTTGCTAATGGAGTCAATAAATTGGCTACTGATGAGAACGCTTTTTTGTTGATTACCCACTACCAAAGGTTACTTAACTACATTGAACCCCAGTATATCCACGTAATGCACAATGGACAAATCGTAACGACAGGAGGAAAAGAGTTAGCTCTTGAGCTTGAAGAAAGCGGTTATGACTTTGTCGAAGAAAAGCTGTTGGCTAACGCCTAAAAGTATCCCCTAACAACTTAATAAATTATCCCATATCTGAATCTTTCATAAGGGAAGTGATTATATGACAACATCGATCATAAAAAAAAGTGCACGTATCAACCAAATTTGGGAGAATATTCTACTGGGATTGTCAAAAGAACGTCAATCTCAAGCAGTAGGTGAGCTGCAATTTCTATCAAAATTGCGGGAAGATGCAGTATCTGAGGCCCGGACACTGAACTTCCCGACAAGACAGGATGAAGATTGGAGATTTGCTGACTTGTCTGAATTGTCTAATATTCAGTTTAAACCGACAAAATCGGCTAATACCATTTCTCTAGAAAATTTATCCCCTTTCATATTACCCGAGGTACAAGAAAGTCGGCTCATTTTTGTTAATGGAGAGTATGTCCCTGAATTATCAAATTTATCTGCTTTACCTGAAGGGGTATATGTAGGAAATTTAATGGAGCTTCCCGAATCGAAGAAAGCCAAAGTTGTTCATTATCTGGGGAAAAATAACGAGGAAAAAGACTTTTTCACTCTGACAAATACGGCAGATCTTTATCAGATTGCTATCGTTTGGGTCGACCCAGATATTATTGTCGACGTTCCTATTGATTTAATTTTTGTATCTGTTCCTACAGATTCTCATAATTTAATTCAACCTCGTGTTTTAATGATAGCCGAAACAGGGTCAAATGTTACTTTTGTAGAAAATTATACGGCTATTGCCCAAGAATGTTCCAGTGTTGTAGAGAACAAACCTTATTTAGTAAATGGGGTAACAGAGATATTTTTGGAAAACAATGCCCACATTAATCATAGTCGAATTCAACGAGAATTAGGAGATAGCTTTCACATCGGAAAAACCACAATTACCCAAAATCAAGAGAGTCGTTATATTTGTAATGATATTAGTCTAGGTGCAAAACTCTCTCGCCACACTCTTAATGTGTTTCAACAAGGAAAGCAAACCGAAACTTACCTGAGTGGTCTGACAATGGTCGGAAGTTTACAGATTTCAGATACTCATAGCGCAGTCTATCTTGACTATCCCCATGGAACAATCCATCAATTACACAAATGTATCATTGATGATCATGGGCATGGGATATTTAACGGTAAAATTTTCGTTCAAAAACCAGCACAGTTAACTAATGCAACCCAATTAAACCGAAATTTGTTGCTATCTTCAAAAGCCCGTATTGATACTAAACCAGAATTACAAATTACTGCAGATAATGTTAAATGTTCTCACGGGGCAACTATTAGTCAATTAGAATCTGATGAACTCTTTTATTTACAAAGTCGTGGGTTAAGTCAAAACGACGCCCGTAACCTCTTAATTGATGCTTTTGCCACCGAAATCTTAGATAAACTTCCTCTTAAATCTCTGCGTCAAAGACTCGCTCAATGTGTTGCCTGTCGCACTTTAGAATCCTAAATAAATTATTAATTGCCTTAATAACTTATGTAGAAATATTTCAAGATGTTCAAGCCTCTAACTAACTCTTAACGTTTGAATTTGTCATGATTTCTGTAAAAGAAAAAACTCTCGCTGCTAAAGTTCGTTCTGATTTTCCAATTTTACACCAAGAAATTAACGGAAAGTCATTGGTTTATCTCGACAATGCTGCAACTTCTCAAAAACCTTTAATTGTCCTCGATACCCTGCGTCATTACTATGAAAAATATAACGCCAATGTTCATCGAGGGGCGCATAGTTTGAGTGTGCGGGCAACAGAAGCATATGAAGGGGCGAGAGACAAGGTAGCAAAATTTATCAATTCCGAATCATCTCAAGAAATTGTTTTTACTCGTAATGCTACAGAAGCCATTAATTTAGTCGCTTATAGTTGGGGATTAACCAACTTAAAGCCGGGAGATGAAATTATTATTTCCGTCATGGAACACCATAGTAATATTGTCCCCTGGCAAATGATAGCTCAAAAAACAGGGGCAGTAATCAAATATGTCTTCTTAACTGAACAAGAAGAATTTGATTTAGATCAGTTTAAATCCTTGTTATCTCGTAAGACAAGATTAGTAGCTATCGTCCATGTTTCTAATACGTTGGGCTGTATTAACCCAGTAAGAGAAATCACTTCTGCAGCTCATCAAGTGGGAGCAAAGGTATTAATTGATGCTTGTCAAAGTGCGCCCCATTTAGCTATTGATGTGCAGCACATTGGCTGTGATTGGTTGGTGGCTAGTGGACATAAAATGTGTGCTCCTACGGGAATTGGGTTTCTCTATGGTAAGAAAGAGATTTTAGAAGGTATGCCTCCTTTTCTTGGTGGAGGAGAAATGATAGGAGAGGTATTTCTTGAGGGGTTTACCCATGGAAAACTACCCCATAAATTTGAAGCAGGAACCCCTGCTGTTGGTGAAGTTATAGCCTTAGGAGCAGCAGTGGATTATTTAACAACTATTGGATTGGATAAAATCCATGTTTATGAAGAAGAATTGACTACCTATTTGTTTAAAAGATTAACAGAAATTTCTAAGATACGGATTTATGGATCTAAGTCTAATTTAGACGGTAAAGGAAGAGCAGCATTAGCTTCCTTTAATGTCGAAGGAATTCATGGGAGTGATTTATCAACCTTATTAGATAATGAAGGAATTTCCATTCGATCAGGACACCATTGCACTCAACCCTTACATCGCCTATTTAATGCCTCAGGAAGTGCCAGAGTAAGTTTATATTTTTATAATACCCTTGAGGAAATTGACAGCTTTATTTTAGCTTTAAAAGAAACGATTGATTTTTTCACTGAAATTATGTGATAATGAAAGACAGTCTGCGTTTTTTGGGGTGGGAAGGTCCCACCTCTTCTCATCTATTTTAGTATTTTCGCTTGAGTAATTGATAATTGCAAATATACAAAAAGTTGGTGAGAGTTATATTTCACTACTCTTCTGGACTAAGTGTGACGAGTTATTGAAATATGACTTCCTAATTTTTTTATGACTGTATTCTATAAACTACATAAGTTTGATTTTGATAAAAATCAAGACTTTAAATCTTTGTTTATTGTAATTTTATTACATCCCTTACAGAAGAAGCTATTTTACTAACTTTAAAATTTTTTCTAATCATTTCCCTAGAGTATGTTCCTTTTTTTACCCAAAATTCCTTGGAATCGCAAGACCATTAATTTAATTAAAATTAAGCAGGTAACCATCACACGAAATACACCTGTCTGATTCTGAGTAAACCTTCTTAATTGAGGGAGAATAAAACAATTTATATAATCATAACCCCAAATAATAATTGACCTTAAGATTATCCCTATGTTACTTTCTATACCTCCTAAAATAATAGAAATCCAAGTATTAAAAGTTAATAACAGTTCAGAACTTTTTTGATAAATAGTAGTTAATTGCTAAACAAAGAAAGATCTTATAATTTCTAAAATCGCTCCCTTAACAGGAAGGATTCTAATTTATAGAATAAAATGTTCTCCCCTAACGCTTTGGTAATATCTTCATCCTCTCTAATTACTTTTAAAATACGTCCCCAAGGGGAATAAACTAAAAATTATAATCCTGCATGAACAATGGCTAATGTCAATAAAGCTAACACCATCAATCCAGCTCTGTACGTATAGTTAGAAATAGTAACAGTCCCAGGAACTTAAAATAAGGTAATAAATAATGTGGTTAGAACTCTCCAAACAATCAAACTCAGAGGTTTTCTATGTTCAATACTTTTTCCTTGAATTCGTTGATATTGTCACCATTGTTAAGACAGGTTATTCCATAATAGCCATTCAGTATAAATTGTTAATAAGGTTAACACAGTGAGCAAAATAAATTTAGTCAATAGATTTTCTTTAAAATCTAAGGGAGTAGATAGTTTTTTGCCACAAAATTCTCACCTGTCAGCCATTCATCACTATTAACAATTAGGCAAATTAATTCAGATACACCAATGGTAATAATTGCTAAATAGTCTTCTCCTAAACGCAGTATCGATAGACCAATTCCTAACCCTAGAATCGCAAAAAAAATCGCTTCAATTAAGACAGCCAGAATAATAGGAAAGCCTTTAATCGTTAAGAGAGCAGACTTTAGCAAAGCTGTAGTGTAAGCTCCAAAGGTCATAAATACAACCACTCCGAAGTTGGTGAGTACTGTTGTAAATCTCCCATTGTAGGTTTAACCCTAATGCAAAAATACCATAGAAGGTTGATAAGATAACTAGAAAAACAATGTAATCACTGATAGCAAAAAGTTAATCCATAATATGGATGACTAATAGATAAATTAAGATATGGAGTAACTGTGATTGTATCGTCATTACGAGCAATTAAGCAGTAACTTCTTTGCTAAAGTCTGAAGTGTTTCTAGAAAACATTTAGGACCTCGTATAAGTCTTAAAAAACTAGCCTTGTTTTTTAGGACTTTACAATTAAAATCTCAAATTTAAATTATTTGACGCGGAACTTAAATCGGGGATAATGTTTAGACACGAAATTACACGGATGTTAACTCTTACTCTAATAGTTTATGACCTTTCTGCATTCCCATACTAGACGTCCCAGCGCAATTGACCTTGTTTTTGTCAGCCTTATGGCTATTTCTATCCTTTTAGCAGGGTATACGGGCAGGATGGAAGCTATAACCAAAGCTAGCGTAGACTCAGCCAAAAGTGCTGTCGAATTAGCTATTGGGTTAATTGGAATTATGGCACTGTGGTTAGGATTAATCCGCGTGTTAGAAGCTGGGGGGTTAATGTTAACTCTAGCACAATGGCTCAAACCTTTGATGATTCGGTTATTTCCTGGTGTTCCTCCTACTCATCCCGCGATGGGGGCAATGTTGTTAAACATCTCTGCCAATATGTTAGGACTAGGAAATGCCGCTACCCCGTTTGGATTAAAGGCGATGGCCGAACTTGATAAACTCAATCCTCTGCCAGGGACAGCTACTAACGCTATGTGCCTATTTTTAGCGATTAATACTTCTAGTGTTGCACTATTACCCCTAGGGGTCATTGGGGTGCGTGCGGCGGCAGGAAGTACCCTTCCTGCCGCAATTTGGATGCCAACTTTCTTGGCAACAACGGTTTCAACAGTGTTAGGAATCTTGGTTTCAGCTTGGTTAGGACAAAGAGATCAGAATTACGCTAAATTGTCGTTTCAACCTTCTCTGCAGACATCTGAGATAAAAGAGAAATCTATTAAAATAGATAGCCTAATAGAAACAGAAGAAAGCTACAATTTTGACCATCTTTTGTATTCCCCTAACTTATTATCTCGCTTTTTTTCCTGGGGATGTTTTGGAGTATTTTTAGGAGCCATTCTTTATCGGACTATCAATAGTGATAATTTAGGAGAATTTATCCGCAAAGAATTTCTCTCTCATTGGTTACTTCCTGCGTTAATTTTATTAATTGTTGTTTATGGTGTCGGACGGGGAGTTAAAGTTTATGAAGCAGTCACTGAGGGAGCTAAACAAGGGTTTGAGATTGCTATCCGAATTATTCCCTTTTTAGTAGTAATTTTAGTGGCTATTGGCATGTTTCGTGCATCGGGGGCAATGGATAAAGTTATTTATTTTTTAAGTCCCTATACTAACTGGATTGGTCTTCCAGTGGATGTATTACCGATGGCTTTATTACGTCCCTTGTCTGGGAATGGTGCATTTGCCTTAATGACTGAGGCGATAGAACACGATCCTAACTCCTACAGTGCCTTTGTTTCTTCAATTATTATGGGTAGTACAGAAACTACTTTTTATGTGTTAGCGGTTTATTTTGGATCAATTGGGATTACGAATATTCGCCATGGATTAGTAGCTGCTTTGTTAGCAGATACTTCAGGAATTTTATCTGCTTGTTTGTTTGCTCGAATTTTTTGGTCAGGTTGATATTTTTCTCCCTGAACTAGGTAGGTGAGTGAGTTCAAATAAGTGAAAAATGACAAGGTAGTTAAAAAAAAGTGATTGCTAGATACTAGCCTGCCTTTCTAATTCTGTTGAAATTATCTCCAGAACGGAAATAAAATCAGGAGTTTTGTATTCAAATATAAGAGAATGAAAAGTTGAAGAAATTGCAGATCGTGTTGAATCTATACTAAGATTTGATTGAAAGGTTAGTTTTTATCTTTTCTTCAAAGAAAAGAAAGATTTTATAATTCTCTGAAGAAGTGGAAGAGAAAAAACTTAAAAAAAGCGTTAACTTTAACTTTGTTGAATAATTTTTCAAAAAGGAACAAAACACTCAATGATGATCAACAACTATTTAATCATCTAACTGACTCTTTGCTTAATATTGAAAAGGTGGAGTTAGAAAGAAAAGTTAAGATCGTCATTTAGTCAAGTCTTAAACAACAATCAGTTTATCAACTGTGTTGCAAATATAGTTAGATGTAGTTAGAACAAATAGATGATTTCCTCTAAAATTATGGCAATCACAAAGTATCAAGTTACGGGGAACTAGTGATATCGTTATTGACTTATGTTGTGAGTGAAATTGACCGTGGAATTTGTTTTCTATAAAAATGAGTATAGAAGATTTAAAAAAGCTTAGCAAGGAATAACAGGATAGAAAATCCGAGACAAAGAAGTAAAAGATGACTTTTCAATTGTTCATCCAAGCTAGAAGTGGCATCTAGTAAAGCTAAAAGTTACGGAGATACAGGAATCTAGTCCAAAACAAAACTGTTAGCTAATTGGGTAGAAAATTTTCTAACAAAAATAATTGAAAAAATAAAAAAAATTAGAATTGTTAGAAATTAGCGATAATACTGGGATTATATAAGGAAATATTTAAGTCTAACCTAAAATTGAGAAAGAGTTATCACATGAGAAGAAAGGATAGCTATTTACTCGGCAAAATCTATCATAATCTTGTTAGATTAATTTTTCATATTAAATACTTAAAAAGACATTAATTTTTCCCAAAAATTTTTATTTTTCTGTAAAGATACTAAATAAAGATGAGAAGTTACTTGCATACAATATTTAATGAATTTTGAATAATTATCGTTTAAATTTTAATTAAATATCTAAAATTCTCAATTGAGAAAATGATTAACTATAAAAAAGTCTATATAAAGTTATGAGATCGGCAGTGTTAAGTTTTCTTACTGACAAGTTTTTGTCTTAAAATTAATTATCAACTGGGAACGTTTGTAAACTAAAATTTAGGTTTTCGAGACAATCCCCCTAAAAGAGTCATTTACATGCTCTACCAATTTATTTTGAAAACTAGGAGAAAATTACAGAATTGATGTCTTTATTAAGCATTGTGTTCAAAATTTTTATTTTAATGGAGTTAGTGATGCATCGTTAATTTCATTACTCTCAGTCCATTTTAGCTGGATTTTATGAAAGAAATTATAAACGCGTTGTTAACCATCTATTTACTGAAAAAATTTTAAACGTTTTTGAGCTTATCACTTTATATATACATCGAGATGACTCAAGAACAATTTCTGTACTCAATTTTGTATAACAAAAAATCTTAAGATTAATGAATTTAGAAAAATATATTTATATTACCGACTACTTTACCTCGAGATAAAACTACGTTAGCTCAAGTAATTCAATTCTTAATTAAGTAAACTTTTTAACCTGTTTCCCCTTGTAAAAAAAATGAATAAACGATAGATACTAAAATTTAAAAAAGGGAGAAAAATAAAATTAACTTCCTAAAAAACCGATAATATCTAAAAAAATACTGAAGATAAACATAGACAAAAGTAAAGATGAGTATTTACTTATTTCCTGGAGATAAAGAAGCAAAAAAAGTAAATTTTAGAATACTGTGTTCTCTAAAAACAATGTGAGTATAAGACTACAAAATTTATATCAATAAAATTTTAGTCTACAGAGTTAAGTAAGTTTTACTTATATAAAAGTAGGAAAATAGAAAGTAATTATATAGAGTCGAAAAAATTACAAAACTAAATATAATATAAATATACTAACTAAATAAAAGTCTTGATTAACAGAGCTCAACAGAAAGTGATGGAGAGGGGAGGAGTAATGCTGTTGGAAGTAGTGTTTATTGAGAGTTGATGCTATAGATGTCAAATCTTATCTTGAGCTTACCGAGGTATTTTGTAATGTTGTATATCACTTATATCAAGAACTTTAACATCATTGTTATTTTGTTTTCTAATTGACAGTATTTTTTAAATAAAAAATGCCGTTCTCGTTTAAAAAAAGGCTAACTTGTGACCATTGTAATCGCTCTTTATCAGTCGTGCTCTCAAACCTGTAATGTATAAAATCCTTTGCAAGTTATTTCCCATTACAAAAAGGAATTTACTAGCAGAGGTAACCAGAATCATTTTGCAGAGATTATACTCAAGGTAATCATTTTCCTGCCCTATCTCCTACAGACTTACAAAGGCAAAATTACCAGAATTAGTTTCACTAATTACAATTAACTTAGGAGTCTATTATCAGGTTTATAGTAGAGTAATTGACTGTTTAAAGATTTAGTTAGATAACATAAAAAATCCGTAGAATTGCATTCTAAATTTAAATCGCACTTAGTTGCAAATAACTATGGTGAATTATTAACTTTGAAATTAACTATAGGCAACATACATGGTCGTTAATATGTTTCTGATTTGAGGTAAGACTCAACTAGTAAATTATTTGGAGACTGGAATTTTTTTCTAAAAAACTTTTTGACGAGATCTATCAATCAAAACTTTAAGTAATTGCCAGTAATCAATAGGAGATGGAGCAACAGTTAGTGAAACTGATTAATAAAATTTAATCTGCTAAACGTTCTTTGATTGAAACAACCAATGAATCACTCAAAAATACCGCTCATATTGAACATTTGATGAATTTAAATATTTGTAACTTTTTTATTAACCTTTTTACTCGACTAATTTCTTGTACTTCATCTAGACAAAAAAACTTATCTAGAAGTTGGGGAAAAATGTTTATCGGCCTTGTCTATTAATGTTTTTAGACAAAAATTTTAATCTTAGTTCCTGCGGTTACTGTTTAAAATACTCATAAACTTCGTCAGATTTATACTTAAAATATTAAAGATAACAACTACGTTTTTAAGTATATTTGGACTCATGCTTTAAACAAGACTTTCAGCTTTTGTCTATTATAATGTTGTCACAGTTGCTCTGTAAGAGTACTATTTTTTAGTTTGATTAGTCGATTTCCTAATTGACAATCTCCTTACTAACAGTAAGGAGATTCATAACTTATCCTTCTTGTTTACTGATATTTCTTAAAAGCTAAAGTGACATTATGTCCACCAAATCCAAAGGAATTAGATAGGGCAACTTTGATATCAAAAGAGCGACTTTCATGAGGTACATAATCGAGATCACACTCAGGCTCAGGATTATCTAAATTAATTGTAGGAGGAACTCTTCCTTTAGCGATCGCCATGGCAGTGGCTACTGCTTCTATTCCTCCAGACCCCCCTAATAAATGGCCTGTCATTGACTTGGTAGAACTAATGAGAATTTCGTAAGCGTGTTTTCCCAAAGCCTTTTTAATAGCTTTAGTTTCCGTTACATCATTGGCTAGGGTACTAGTTCCGTGAGCATTAATGTAACTCACTTGTTCTGGAATCAGTCCCGCATCAGCTAACGCTAGTTCCATCGCTCGGGTTGCGCCGTAACCATCAGGAACGGGGGATGTCATATGATAAGCATCACAAGTCATGCCATAGCCGACGATTTCAGCATAGATTTTAGCCTCACGATCAAGAGCGTGTTCGAGTTCTTCAAGGATTAGGATTCCTACCCCTTCACCCATCACGAACCCATCGCGATCACGATCAAAAGGACGACAGGCCATTGCTGGATAATCATTGCGAGTTGACAAAGCTCGAGCTGCCGCAAATCCGCCTATTCCCAAGGGCGTAATAGCAGCTTCGGTTCCCCCACAAATCATCGCTTTGGCGTAACCTCGTTGCACTAGGCGAAAAGCGTCTCCCACAGCATTAGAACCAGCAGCACAAGCAGTTACCGTACAGCTATTTGGTCCTTTAGCTCCCGTATGGATTGCTGTTAATCCAGCAGCCATATTGGCAATCATCATGGGAATCATGAAAGGGCTACAACGACTGGGTCCACGGTCAAGGTAGATTTTTTGTTGATCTTCGAGCACCTTTAGACCGCCAATCCCCGTCCCAATAATGACTCCCACTTGGTCTGCGTTAAGCTTATTAATCACTAACTGGGAATCGGACAAGGTTTGTAAACTCGCCGCTACCCCAAATTGTGCAAAACGGTCCATCCGTTTAGCTTCTTTCCGGTCTAAGTAATCGTGGGGGTCGAATCCTTTGACTTCTCCGGCAAAACGGCAGGCATGCTGGGCGGCATCGAAATGAGTAATTAAACCAATCCCATTGCGGCCACTAACTAATCCGTCCCAATATTCCATCAGGTTATTGCCAATGGGGGTTATTGCACCTAGTCCTGTTACGACAACGCGCTTTAATTCTGAATTGGTCATGATCTTCGCTTAAAGATATTAGGCTAACTCTGCCCCACAGATTATAGAGAGAGTAAGGGATGGGGACAGCAACCTCTCCCAACAAGTAAGGTTAAGTGGTTGCTGTAATTTTTTCACCGATGTGTTCAACAGCTTTGCCAACTGTGTCAATTTGTTCGGCCACTTCGTCAGGAATTTCAATATCAAATGCTTCTTCTAATGCCATAACCAGCTCAACAGTATCTAGGGAATCTGCTCCTAAGTCATTAGCAAAACTTGACTCCGGTGTTACCGTTCCCGGCTCAACTTCAAGTTGTTCGATAACGATGCTTTTAACTTTCTCAAAGATTTCTTGGTTCATTAATCCTTAATTTGCCGCTAGGTACCCCTTCCGAGGGTGTCGTCATGGGGAGGAAATGGGGCGGGTAATGCCATTCCCTAAGGTCTGTGTCACTAATTAATTGGAGTGAGCATTTTCTATATTATCGGTAAATGGTCAGTCGGGGAATAACTATTTCTCTCAGTCTTCCATTCTCAGCCTCTTGTTCTAAACAAGAGGCTGAGAATGGAGGAGAGGATTTAACTTCCCTATTACCATAGTTTTTGAGATAGACAAAATTCAATACATATTAGCAAGAGTTAATGCTGATATTTTTGGGTTAAAAAATCTTTATTTTTCAGTAAGTTTAAAATCTAGACTATAATTTTTATTCCCTCATCATTGCGATACTGACGATTATATTTTACAGATAATAAAATACAATTGATTCTTGTTTTAGTCTTCTATTTAATTTTTTTAACTAACTTATTAAAGATTTAATTGATTCACTTTGTTAAATTTATTAATTTTTTTAAAAATTTAACAAAAGAAATTTATTTAGTTCTAGTAGCATTTGTAATGCTGATTACAGCATAGACTTTTTCAAGTTTAAGGATAAGTCTAATTGCAGATTAAACTTTTCGAGTAACGCTCGTATTTCTAGTTCAGGTAAAATCTCAATCAAGGCTAATATTATTTACTTTATCAAGAGTTATTTAATACCAGGAACTCCTTTAATCTGATACTTTTAAACCAATTAAAGCCCTTAATAAATCTCAATCATATAAATAATATAGTTATCTCTTTTAAAGAGAATTTTTAGAATAAATTTTAGCAATTTACACAGGCATACTAAATGGTGTAAAAATAGATAATTATGGGTGTTAACAAGCCTGTTATTTATAACGATAATTTGTCTTTATGTTTAAAACAAAATACTAGATTTATTAAATCCCCAAAAAATCTGTTTAAAAGTACTTGCTTGATAAAAACTTATATCAACTCAAGATTAATTAAAATTTACCCGCGAAATTTATTTCCAGAATGGATGTAAGCTCAATTTTTCCTTAATGATAGGGATACTGCCCTAATTTCATAATAATTACCACACGGTTCTATATTTTTCAGTTCCATTTACAAAATAGAATCGTCAAGTTTTTTTAATATAAGTTCGATTATATTTAAAGAAACTCTTATCATTATTAACTTCAATATAAATACAAAATTATCGATTATCTGAAATAATAACCGCTAACGCTTAAGACTATAATAGGGTTTCTAAAAAAGCAGAATATAAGGCTAGTTTACTTTTTTATCCTATCGTAGCAAAGTACGGATAACAGCTTCAGGACCTGTATAAGAATAGATAATATTCATAGCCTTGACAAGTTCTTAGGAACTATCAATTCACAGGAGACATTCCTCTTATCTTTCTTTTTCTTGGTCTAACGAGCCTCTAAAATCGATGATATAACGGCGATTATTTTCCAAAATATTGGGAATCTGGGTAATGTGTTAAACTCGAGGTTTTGTCATTTGAGGCAAATGATTCATATGGCTAATTTACATAGAGAGTCGTGCTTTCTAGTTTTCCATACAACAACGAGTTTCTTATCTTGACTCTATATTTAGTAAATTTCAACGTAAACTCCTATATCCAATTCAATTTCAATCTAAACAATTGGAGGAAAACGTTAAGAGCTAAAGCTCAAAAAACAATACATGTGAGTTTAATCGACTCTTTTATCTCAATTTAAGTCATCTTCTAAACAACCTGATATACAATACTTAGAGTGGCCCAGGCACTGCTATCAAGAGCATAGCTATCAGCGAATGTTCCTCCTGACTCGTTTGAAAAAGCTCTAGGAGTATTTAAGTCTCCTAAGAGTGATTGTGTGATCTTGAGAGGCTCCTCTAGAGTAAATATTTGCCCTTGATCAAGTTTAAATCCTGAAAACTCTGCTAAGGTTTCTAAAGTTTTCGTAAAAGGGAATTTAGACCCGACAATCATCATTTGACCCCATCCCTGACTACTGGCTAGTGTCCAGTTAAGTCCTCGCGAAGAAAAAGGGACAAGCCTGGTTTCTCCTGGGGATAGGTGGGCTGTCTGTTGGGTTTGATTTTTTTGTTGGGGAGGTAAGTAGGCGGTGGTTTGTCCACTGGCATCTACTCCTAAAATTAGGTAATAGATAGGACAATCACCTCGATTTTCTAATCGACATTGGAAACGACTTCCTTGGGGTAGTTGAGGTAAATGCTGGAGTTGTAGGGAATCGGGAGGAAAATTTGTCGACGGCAAGAAATTAGCCTGAGTTAGATCTGAAGATGTTTTAACCGATGGTAGTTTGCGTAGAGTTTGTCGTTGTAGCACTAGGGAAGGATCTTGATCAAGATTTTTTAGTGTTACCCCTAGCCCCAATCCAGAAGAACCTTCATTAAGAGTAAGCCTCCACCACTTGATAGCCAAAAGTTTTTTTAAGGCGGGTTGAAGCCTCTCGACAGCTGATTTAATGGCTTCTCCCGATTGACCGAAGGTATTAGGAACGGGAATACCTCCTTGTAAAAAGAGTCCATAGCCTCCCTTTGTTTCTAATTCAGACGAATCTCCCTCATCAAAAATTAATGTCTTTTGTTGTCGTCCCAAGACGCAGTCAGCTCCTGACTCTCCTGCAGTAATGACTGATGAGACAATTTTTACAGAGGCAAAAGCACTCGTCGCATCGACCCGTTCAATTCTCTCTAAGTTTTTATCGAGGGCAACATTAAGTCCTAGAGTTTTGGGAATCACACGCAAGGTTTCTTGAAGTAATTGCCCCTTTTGTAAGGGATATATATCAGTTTGGTCTTGTGGTATCTGAAGCAGTCGAACCTTACCAGTTAGTCCTTCAAGAGAGTATAATTGTACGATAATGGGATGTAAAGATTGGGAGCCAACCACCTTAAAGCAAGAATTAAGTCCGTAATGTTGCATAGCCGATAGGGGCAGTCCAGTTAGTTTAATGGTGGCGGTAGTTCTTTCTTCTACTTGTATAATCACTCCCTCAGCTCCCTGGGGGGTGACTGGAAGTAGGTAGTAGGTAAAAAGAGACTGTTTTTGGTTTGCTTGGAGTTGAGGTTGTTGTTGTTGTCCCCTGATGGGAAACATGTGTTCGCTGGAATTTTCCAGAAAAACTATAGTTTTACTGGTGGGGACTGCCTGCCAGAGACATTGGGTTAAGAGATAGGTGAATAAACCAGTACTAAAGCCATTGCTCATGATTTCGGTGGCTACTTGCTGGTGTTGAGCAGCCCTTAGCAGAGTGCCAACTATTTGCGATGGTTTAGCTTGAACGTTTTTAGCTTTGAGTATTTCTTTTAATTGAGTTTGAAATGTCATTTCTCCTGGACTAGCTTGTTGAGCCTCATAAGGAAAGGAACGTCCTTGTAGATTTCCTTCGAGTTCTCTTCCTAAATACTGATGACTGGTGTCCAAGACCATGGTCAGTTTATCAGTAGCTAAAGACTGACCTAACAGTAGGAGAGTTTCTTCAAGAATATCGTTGGTTGTAGGAGTACCTTTAGTTAGGAAAATTCCATCTTTGGGAACTAGACCCCGTTTTCGCGTTGACGAGAGAGGGGAACCATCATGAAGATTTTCTTTGACATAATTGCCATAGCCACTGAAGTGAAACAGTACAACATCGCCTGCTTTCGCCTGTTGAATCAGATGTTCGGTGAAAGCCTGTTCTATTCTTTCACGAGTTCCCTGCTGTTCCGTTAAGGTCAAGATATCTTTACGGGCAAATCCAAAGCGATAAATTAGTAATTCTCTTTGTCGCTCAACATCGGTAACACATCCTTTCAACTTGTAATGACTACTATAGTCATCAATACCTACCAACAATGCCAGTTTACGGGGGGTTGGCGTAGCTAAGGTTTGATAGTAACGTTTAATTTTTGGTTGTCTAGAGAACCATTCAAGCCCTGCTTGACTAATTCCCCAGATGAGCAAGGTCTTTAGAAAAGTCCGCCGATCCCATTCCATTGTTTTTCAGTATGCCGTTAGTGGGACTACATTTTAATAGTCTAAATCTTTTTAGCCTAATATATGGTTTGCAGAAGTTCAAATTTATGATCTAGCATAAGCAACACAGTACATGTTAACTTAACACGCTTTTTCATACAGTACCATTGACTCTTGTCCAAAATGTGCCATTCCTGCAGGGAATTTAATATTTTTTTTAGACGAGTTCTTCTTATTAAATATGGACGTAACTGGAATCGAACCAGTGACCCCATCGATGTCAACGATGTACTCTAACCAGCTGAGCTATACGTCCGCGCAGACTCTCATCCTAACATATTAGTTTTTAAAAGAGCAATTCCTCTCTCTAACTTACATAGATTTCCTTAAGAGATGAACGAATTGATTCGTTAGAGGAGTGTAATTAAAAGACGACATTAAGCATAAAACAATTCTATGTACGAGAAACTAATATCTCCAACCACCGGTTCTAAAATTACTTATGAAGACGGTAAACCTATTGTTCCTGATGATCCCATCATTCCCTTCATTCGAGGTGATGGAATAGGTGTAGACATTTGGCCAGCTACTAAAAAGGTAATCGATGCTGCGGTCGCCACTGCGTATGGAGACAAACGCCAAGTTAACTGGTTTAAAGTCTATGCAGGAGATGAAGCGTGTGACCTGTATGGAACCTATCAATACTTACCCGATGATACTCTTAAAGCTATTGGAGAATATGGTATCGCTATCAAAGGACCCTTAACTACTCCCATCGGTGGGGGGATTCGTTCGCTTAACGTTGCATTACGGCAAATTTTTACCCTCTATGCTTGCGTTCGTCCCTGTCGTTACTATCATGGGACTCCTTCTCCCCATAAGTCGCCTGAAAAACTCGATGTTATTGTTTATAGAGAAAATACCGAAGATATTTATTTAGGAATTGAATGGCGTGAGGGCACAGAAATTGCTCAAAATTTGATTAAATATCTCAATGATGAGTTAATTGCTATAACCCCTGAACATGGACAAAAACGTATTCCCCTTGACGCGGGGATTGGGATTAAACCTATTAGTAAAACGGGTTCCCAAAGACTAGTTCGCCGTGCTATGGAACACGCATTACGTCTCCCAAAAAACAAACAAATGGTTACCTTAGTCCATAAAGGGAATATAATGAAGTACACCGAGGGAGCTTTCCGCGACTGGGGTTATGAACTAGCTACGACAGAATTTCGAGATGTCTGCGTTACAGAACGGGAATCATGGATTTTAGGTAATAAAGAAGGTAATCCTAGTATTAGGATTGAAGATAATGCGCGCAAAGTCGAACCCGGTTACGATTCTTTGACCTCTGCAAAGAAACAAGAAGTATGTGCTGAAGTTAGATCGATTTTACAGTCAATTTGGGATAGTCACGGGGATGGAAAATGGAAGAATAAAATCATGGTCAACGACCGTATTGCTGACAGTATTTTCCAACAAATTCAAACCCGTCCCGATGAATATTCTATTCTTGCAACTATGAACCTGAACGGAGACTATCTCTCTGACGCTGCTGCTGCTGTGGTTGGTGGTTTAGGAATGGGTCCTGGTGCTAATATTGGGGATACTTGTGCTATTTTTGAAGCTACTCACGGAACCGCACCCAAACATGCAGGTTTAGATAGAATTAATCCTGGTTCAGTAATTTTATCTGGAGTAATGATGTTAGAGTATCTAGGATGGCAAGAAGCGGCAAATTTGATTAAAAAAGGCATTGGAAACGCGATCGTTAACCGCGAAGTGACTTATGATTTAGCAAGGTTAATGGAACCTCCTGTTGATTCTCCTTTAAAATGTTCGGAGTTTGCTCAGGCAATTATTGATCATTTTGTGGATTAGACTAATAATAGGGGTTGGCACTGCCAACCCTGCTCTGTTTTTATCTAATAAGTTGGTTATTTCGAGACTCAAAAGTTTAGGTTAGAATACTTCTAAAAATCTCGTAAAAAGAAGCTTTTTCAGTTGATCGTGGTTTTTGTTTAAAATTTAACTAAAAGAAAGGATGTTTAGGTTCAGAGAGGAGACTGTATAACCATTCTAGTCCTACCTCACTGATCCATTTTAGTGAGCGACTTTTACAACCCGCTTCAAAGTCAATAGTTGCTCCAATTACCAGAAAGACTCTAACATTGGATAGTTATTTTTTGTATTTACCGCTCCACTTTTCTTGTTTAGGAGCTCCTAAACTGACAGCCAGAAATGTTGCTCCTGAGGTACGAATTTTTTCTAGGAAATTTTTGTATGCTCTATCACCTTTCTCAAAACCAAACCTGGGAGAATAACAATTAAATAATAATCTCACGCTCTAGTTTTTGATTGATTTCATTTTGGGCTTGTCGGGCAATTCCTTTTTTAGACCCTAGTAGAAATATCTTAATACTTGAATTATCTCTATTTTTTTCTAAAAAGTAGGAAATAAGTCCGAGCCGGAAAATTTTTCTACAAGAGGAGTTCCCCAAAGTTTAGAGGCATATTGAACAATTTTGCTGTCGCACACTCGTTAATTAGACTGTCGATAAGCCTATTTTAGTTCGGGATTCGTGCGTAATTTTATTAAATGATCCATATTTAGGTGTAACGATAAATCCTCCAAAAATATCAAAATTTTCTAAAAACTCTGACATAGAGAAAATATAAACAACAATATTAAGAATATTAACTATATTTATCTTAAACTAGAAAGTTTGTTTTATCTGTATATAATCGGATTTAAACATATAAATTAAGTTTGAAATTTTGTGCAACTTAACTCTATTTTTTTTAGAAAAAGTAATTAAAATATGTAGTTTTTTAGAATCATAAAGTGCGATGCTGCAATTTTGAGATGGTTAAAAACCAAAAGTTATGTATGCTACAAAATAGAAAACCTACTAAATAACTTAATACCGAGAAAAAAATACTAATGTTAGCGACACAAAGATATCGAGAATTCTTTGTTTCAGAGAACTTATAAGTACAAAATCTGTTATGGAGACTATCTACTCCATATCTAAAATAGAGGGAAAATACTCGAAGTAGCTATTTTATATTCAATTAATGCTGTCTTTTTTCATAACAAACAACTTTTGTAAAAAGCCATCTGACCTTGAACATTGGCAAACTCCCATAAAAGGCAAAATACTATAAAGCCATGCTTGTTTAGAACTCAATCGCTCTTGTTGTTAACAACGATAAATCCGATAAGCTAGGACAGGATAACCACCAAATAGAAGTAAACTCAAGTTAGTCATTATAGGAGCTAATACCAAAGCTATCACGGGCAAAGTTATTCCTCAAAACCAAATACTGTGACTTTCTTTAACAAGAATGATTTTCAGTAGTTTTCCCTGTAACCAAGCCCCTTTTCCGTAGGGGTGACTAGTGCAAATACTCCGTTTCCATCATTGACCAAACTTAGTCATTTGAGCATTGTGTAAGGTCATTTCCCCCTCAATACAAAGAATTTTCCATCTCTGTTGTCATCGTCTCATACATAACTCAGATTCTTCTCCAGCAATCATTGACAAGTTAAAAGCTTTTACGTATTGAAATGCTTTAACTCGCATCATTAGAATCTCTTCTACAGTCCTTGGTCTCTCCTACAGGAATATCTCATTCAATATCGCATAAACTGCTCAGGATAGCGTTCTCCTCGGCGGACGCAAACTACAACTACTTGCTCTTGTTGTCCCAGTTTTTTTATACCGAGTTTAGCCAGCTGTCAACAACTTCACAGTTTCTATCTACAAATTTAACACTTGTTCAATTTGTATTAATTTCTGCAGGGCAGCGATTAAACCATGATTTTTTTAGCACGGGCGGCAGTAAAGGAGACATAATAAATCTAATTCAACTACTTCAACTCCTAGTAATCGCGCTAATTTTACACTACCATTCAGTTGATACTGAATTAACATAAGCTAAAAAATCTATCTAATTAACCGCTGATTCTAAGCACCGACAGAGCTTTTCTCTTTCATTGCGTCCAATGGACACTAATCCAATTTAGTTCACTTTAACTTCTCTATCAAAAATCTTATATAAGGTTCTCTAATTTTAGAAAAAATGTTTGAAACTCTACAGGGTAGAAAAACGGAGCCAATATTTTTTTGCTAATCAACTGAACAACTTATGTCGCAGAAGCAATAGCCTTTTCATATAATTTATATACTAGATAAATTTTTATATAATTTAAGTATCATCATCTTCACTAAATAAATAAATATTCAAAATAGTAATTAAAGAAGAGATAAAAGTTAAAATTAACTATTAAAATAATCTGTAAAAATCAAGAAATTATTGAAAATAAAAATAAATAAAAAAATGCTGTGTTTTTAACAAAAAAATAATTGTATAGTCCGAAATACTTGCCTTTAAAACTTATGTTCTATAAACAATAATAATTGGTATTTGTATAAAAGCTATAAAACTGAAGTAGTTTAACAGAGTCAAAGTAAAAAAATCAAATATATAAATAAAAAAGTAAGCAAAACTAAAAATACCACAAAAAAAATAAAAATAAATACAGTAATTGTTTTTGATAATTACTCATTGCATACAAAATAAATGATACTTCATTTCTACTCTCATACGGTCTCAGTCTCAATTATTGTTAATCTCTTTGAGAGATAATTATATTTTTGAGTTTTCTGTTCCATTCTTTATAAAATTATTGTTTTTTATCAACTTTTGGTTTTTGTAAAAAACAAATTTAAGGAATTGCTGAATAAACAGCATACATTCTCAAAGAGAATTGTATAAAGTCTGTGTTTTGAGATGGTTTGTAATAGGCTATAGTGTTGAATGAGCTTGTTTGTTATAAGGGTCAATAAAGACTTAAGACTAGTCAAAGAGATGCTATTCTGTCCTCTTTCATCACGAGCTAAAATCGATTAGTGACCATTGCGTTGTACATAAACATGACCGAAGTTATAGGTAAACAACCAAGTATATAATTTTAATCCTTTCTTATCACTTGAGTAAATAAATAAACTAAAATTTCTTGCCCCAATAGTTTTAATAACATATTTCTAAGGAATAAGATTATCTGTGAGGGATAATAGAATTTGACTATCGCAAAATACTTCTACATGGATCTCATTAAAATATAATCTAACGCCCCTCCAATAAACCCTGAACGAACATCACATAAATATAATCTTAACCAAATAGTCTGTTTTAAAAATTAAATTTGAAAATGACAACAGCCTAAAGTAGCACTATAATTTTCAAATTAAGATTTTATAATTTTAACTAGCGTTAGGATCACCTTGTAGAGCTCATTGTAGAAAATTTTGCTTTTCCATTATCTCTTCTAAAGAGATTTAACAAGAATTTTGAGGATACTGTGAACGAGAGAACTCCATCTCAAAGAAATAAACTAACTTTCCATGATGAAAAATTTGCCTATGATTCTAATCTAGCTATTGACTGAAGGATCGTTTAGTCACTAATTTTTACTCCTACAACCTTAATTTCTATCTCTATTTGATTAAAAAAGATCTCATCTCTTGATTTCTCTACTCGGCTCTCAATTTCATGGCAACAAACTAGTAAAGTCTTTATTTTCTCTTAAAGCCGATGAGCGGACT
Source organism: cyanobacterium endosymbiont of Rhopalodia gibberula (assembly GCF_003574135.1). Lineage (GTDB taxonomy): Bacteria > Cyanobacteriota > Cyanobacteriia > Cyanobacteriales > Microcystaceae > Rippkaea. Next base: position 1,994,583 of record NZ_AP018341.1, read on the forward strand.
TGAACCGCCGACCGTTCGATTACGAATCGAATGCTCTACCACTGAGCTACATCGGCACTACCAACTACTCAGTATATCGCAAATGACTAGACTGAACAGCAACAACTATCACTAGAGCCCTCTAATGACTATATCTTCTAATCAAAATCTACGTTCTCTTTGATCTCAACGAGACTCTAAAAAATATGCCACACTCAAAACAAAAGCTCAGCTTCCTTATAAAGGGTTGAGACAGTTTTTTGTCATCGCTTTTAGTACATAGGAGTTGATTAGAATTGTAATATTTTTCTCGCATTTAACGGGCAGATGTAACGTCGCGGAGAATTTACACAATCTTAAGCTAAAGAGAGGATTGTAGCTTTAACAATATGGTTGTTCAACGTCGAAATCTTATCGTAAGACTTATGTACAAAATATCAATGATAGAGAAATACATTTTTAATAGATTCGGAGAAATTTTCTGTCCTATCCAGATTACAGAACAAGAAAGGGAAGTTACCTGGACTTCTCTTCAACTTTGAAAAGATTGAGTAACAATTTAAGTCGTTTTAAATGTCTATCTAAATAGGAAAAGCTAATTTTCTCCCCAACAATCCTAAATTAAAAACTAAGGTCGTACTCTAATTCCACTGGAATTAGAGTACGGCGGCTCTCTACTTTTGTACTTATTACTCCTCCGTCCTATACTTAAATCACTTGTACCACAGCAATTTTGAAGAAGAATGGTTGGACACGATCACAGGAATTATCAAATTTTTCCTATTCTCTAAGGTTTCTGTCTGATGTTCCCTTACTGTCTGTCCTTTACTTCTAAAATCTCTTATCCCTTCTTTAATTTTTACGTATTGAAGTCCAGAATCAGTTTCAACAGCATTGTCTAGCTCCATTTCGTTAATTCCCTTAATTAAAGTGTTTAGGGCTATTTGTAAAAATTCTCTACTCGTTAAAGAGACAATCATTGAAAGCTTACCTTCAGTGATTGCCTGTATTTTCTTTGGCGTGTTAAACAAAGATCCTCCCGACAACAATAAGCTGAAAACGGCAATAACCCTAAAACCAATATAAATCTCCAGTATAATTCTTTTGTTAAACTTTACTTGCCTTACTTAACGCCACATTTTGTTTTCTAAATCTCTAATCTGACGTTCTAAACGATCAATACGCCCACGCAATTCATCCATTTCAGACTGACGAGGAACGCCTAAATTCTGTAGCATGTTTCGCAGTTGACGTTCCATCGTACTTTCAAAGTTACCTTGTCCTGCTCTAATCTGTTGCATTATATCCTCAACAAATCCTTGAGCTTCTTCCGAATCGATTCTGCCATCTTTAACCCACTGATCACTCACTTCTTTGATTTTTTCAGCAACTAGTGAGGTTGTGCCGATTCCTACCAACAATAATTGTTTCATCCAGTCATTACTATCCATGAATTTTCATTACCTCCGAAATCATGCTCCTGTACTCCTAACTGATAGTTATAAAGACTCACTAATTGTAACCATACCAAAATTTTCGATAACTTGATCTCTCCGTTGATAATTAAAGTTAGGTGAGGTATGTAAAGTTAAATAATTAACCAATAATTAGTTCAGAAGTAAAGACTGTAATTTTTTTTGATTTACACTACAATGATTTTAATTAAACTTCAAACTTAACGTTGTGATTTTTATTACTTTAAAGCACCTAAATCAGATTTATAACCACGCCTTTATAATTTATCCAGAAGAATGTTGTGGTTTGCTTCTTGGTGTTATCAAGGATAATCAAAAACATGTAATTGAAGTTTTTCCAACAAAAAATAATTGGAGTCTAGAAGAAAATAAAATATTACCCAATATCACTAATAATCATGAAAAATATTTAAGTAAACACAACCGTTTCAGTATTGCTCCGTCAATACTTGTAAAAATACAAAAAGAAGCCCGTGATCGCCAATTACAGATTATTGGTATTTACCATTCTCATCCTGATCATATAGCCGTTCCCTCAGAATTAGATCGGGCAGTCGCTTGGGCTGAATATTCATATATTATTGTTTCAATTACCTCAAATCAAGTTAATGGGGTTACAAGTTGGCAATTAGATAATACAAAAAATTTCCAACCTGAAGATATAAAAATTATAAGAATTGATTCCAATTGAGATATTGTCCATTTAAACTAAGTCAACTCTAAATTATTTAACGACAGTAGATATTATCTTTTACTGCATTAGTACGTAAGTTGATGTCAGTTAATTTCTTTATTTTTTTAAAATTATTAAAATTCAAAGTAGCTTAGTTTTAAGTATCTTTTTAAGATTATTTAAAATGGGTATAATGAGAACTGAGTTTAAGTAATATTTCCTGGTGAACTTGTCGAGTAATTGGATAAAAATAGGCTAAAATTAATCCTATGAGTAAAATCCCTGTGGAAATAGGGCCGATAATAATCCGAATTGCCCATAGAGCTGATTCAGTTTGTACTCCTTCACCGGAAGGAATATACCCTGACCAATCTAAGATTTGACCGACAAAAAACAAGGCTAAAGCAACTCCTATTTTTTGCAACTGTACTACCACTCCAAAAAAAATACCCTCTCGTCTTTCTCCAGTATTTAATTCATCTAAATCTATAACATCAGGCAACATTGACCAAGGAACAATATAAGCAGTTGCAATTCCGATACCAGCCATAAAAGCAAGAATGTACAGTAATACTACTTGTCCTGATTGTAGAAAAAATAGTCCTAATCCTGCAATAATTATAGACTGTATACCATATAAATATATATACTTTTTTTCAATTTTCTTACTCATAAAATTTAATAAAATTAGTACAAATAATGCTGTGCTTTGAACTGTGATAGCCATTTGGGTGACATGAGTTTCTTGTAATTTCATACAATTAATTACAAAAAAAGGAAGAGTTGATGCAATGATTTGAATACCCAACCAAGAACAAAGATAAATTCCCATGACATATAGAAAAGGACGATTATTAAATGCCAAGTACAATTCTTTTTTAAAAGATAGGGGAGAAGTTTTGTTGCTTTTTAGATGTTTTTGTTGAACTTGATGGTAACGATGATAAGTTCCCCAAACACTGATGTATATCATCAGCATTGCCAGCAATCCACAAATTAATCCTATTAACAAATACTGTTGTTTTATATTATAGATTTTTGTAAAAATTATTTGTGCTAAAACTAGAGAGAAAATACTACCACCAATACTAAAAGCTGAGCGAAAACTAATTAAACTTGTACGTTCATCATACTCTTGTGTTAACTCAGCAGATAAAGTTCCGTAAGGTAAAAGAACTGCTGTAAAAGATACATAAAATAAAAAAGAAACCACTCCATAATAAACAAATAAAAGTATCTGATTAGTAGTAGGAGGAACCACCCACAATAAAATAGAAGTTATTCCTAAAGGAACTGATCCAAATAACATCCAAGGATAGCGTCTCCCCCAACGAGAACAAGTATGATCGCTCAACCAACCAATAACTGGATCATTAATCCCATCCCATACTTTACCTACCAACATCATCAATCCCGCCAAACCTGGACTTAAACCAGCTACATTTGTTAAGAAGAATAGAAAGAAGAAAATCAAAATATTACTAGGAAGAGCTCCACTTAATTCTCCAATTCCATAGAAAAATTTTGTATGGAAAGTTAATTTTTTTTCTTTGCTGAGCATAAGTGATTTTAAATTTATTAAAGATTAAATAGCTATTAAAACAATCGCTGATTTTAGACTAGGAAAAAAATTGACTTTTGAATGATTGAGCAAAGAGATGTTAATGAAAGTTAATAAAAGTAGGAGCATAAGCTAATGTTTTTCTATATTGTAGATATTCAGTCGAAAAAAATCTGCTACAATGATCTGGTTGAGCGCCTATCAAGAAACCAATGTGACGCTTAAAACGTGACGCTTAATTAGTCAGGCGACGCCTATGCTAAATCCCAATTTACAAGAAATCGAACTCGACAAAGAAGAGTTTCAAAGATACTCTCGTCACATTATTCTTCCAGAAGTAGGACTAGATGGACAAAAACGCCTCAAGGCCGCCAGTGTTCTGTGTATAGGGACAGGGGGACTTGGATCTCCTTTACTCTTATACTTAGCGGCCGCAGGAATTGGATGTATTGGAATTGTTGACTTTGATATTGTCGATAGTTCTAACTTGCAACGTCAAATCATTCATGGAACATCTTGGGTAGGAAAACCGAAAATTCAATCAGCAAAAGACCGGATTTTACAGATTAACCCCTACTGTCAAGTGAATTTATATGAAACTCACTTATCTTCAGAAAATGCACTAGAAATTCTTAAACCCTATGATATTGTTATCGATGGGACGGATAATTTTCCGACTCGGTATTTAACTAATGATGCTTGCGTTTTACTTAATAAACCTAACATCTATGGGTCTATCTTTCGTTTTGAAGGACAAGCAACGGTCTTCAACTACCAAGGAGGTCCTAACTACCGTGACTTATATCCCGAACCCCCACCTCCTGGAATGGTTCCTTCTTGTGCAGAAGGAGGAGTTTTAGGTGTACTTTGTGGCATTATTGGGACAATCCAAGCCACTGAAGCTATTAAGATTGTTTTAGGAGCGGAAAATACTCTCAGCGGACGTTTGTTGCTTTATAATGCCTGGGATATGAAATTCCGTGAGTTGATATTACGACCTAACCCTGAACGTCCGCTAATTAATAAACTTATTGACTACGAACAATTCTGTGGAATCCCCCAAGCACAGGCAGTGGAAGCGCAGGAAAAAGCAACTGTTCCTGAAATTACTGTTAAAGAATTAAAAAAATTAATTGATCATGGTACAGGTACTTTTGTCTTGATTGATGTTCGTAATGTCAACGAGTACGAAATAGCCAAAATTCCAGGGTCAACTTTAGTTCCTTTGCCAGATATTGAAGATGGAAAAGGAGTAGAAAAAATCCGCGGATTATCACAAAACAGAAAAGTTATTGCTCATTGTAAGACGGGAAGACGGTCAGCTAGGGCGCTAGGAATTCTCAAGGAAAAGGGGATTATAGGAGTTAATGTTAAAGGTGGAATTACAGCTTGGAGTAAAGAAGTTGATCCTGATATTCCCCAATACTAATGTTGCTACTGCTCCTCAGATTTCTAACTAAGTAAAAATAGTAGTAAAGTAATCTACCTTTTCCTAATTTAGAGGTAGATTTTTTTTAGGGTGAGGATTTTATCATGAAATTTCTTGATAAGTAGATAGGTAAAAATAAATGGTTATCTTAGACTGACGAGATTGAATTTTTCTTTTATTAAAATTGGCAACAATTTCTCTAATACAATATCTGAAAAATCAGGTATTTTTAAGTGCAATAAATAAGTTATTTAAAACTAATTAGCTAATTTCAATAGTTTTGATACCAAGTATGGGTTGTTATAAAAAGGTTTCTAAACTTATATTTATTTTTAAGTGAAGTATTTTTGATATGATTAGTGAGTTTTTATACACTTAGTTTAATTTAGCTTTTTGTCCTTTGCTTAAATATTTTTTATTTTAGAGCAAATATCTTTACTCTTATTTTATACTCGCGGTTCTTCTTTTAAACTACTATTGGAAGCTCTTTAGCTTCCTGTTTAAGAGGTTCTCTTTGATTATTAAATGGTTGGTTTCAGTTGAATAGCTAATAATAACAGCAGTTTATAAAAAAAATAATTATGTATTAACATGTTACTAAATCAATCAATGAAGTGATTTTTATTCTACAGTTTTTAATGAGGTTTAAATCAAGAAGATAAAAAGATAGAATACAACCATTACTTCTATAGATTCCATATTTTATCTGATTTTACTGCTTTAAAAGCCTATAAATAATCCATAAAGTACAAGTTCATAGCAATATTTTTTGTGTCAGTACCTGCGTTATATAAGTGAGAAAAGTTTCTTTAATTTGTATATACTTTAAAGGTAGTTTCGTAAAAAGACGATGAGTGATTGATTTAATCAACGTAATATTTTTTCCCCAATTATTAGTGCATTTTCCATAAGCTCGTTTTCCTGTAGTTGCTCCAGCAAAGTGATGAGTAATAGTTAGCCAAAACCCAGTTCCATCAATAAAAACTAGGTCTGAAAGTTTGACTTATCTAAATGTAGTCAAATATTCCATACCTTGAAAGCCTATTAGTATAAGTTTTCAAGATATAGAGTATTTTTTTTGTGTAAGCAAGTACTTATTTCTTGTAGAAAAGTCTCTTTATCTAGTTCTAGCAATTTTTTTATAGCATTAAGTTGTTCTGTATCAATTACTCAATTAAATAAGATTGTCCTTGACTACTACTTAGGTAATAGTTCTAGACTTTGAGTTTAATATTTTATTGAACTAGATTGAAAATTTATGTTTATTTGGTAAGGAAATTCTCCATTTTTTTTAGTACTAGTTAACGGCTTATCTACTTATAGTATTATTTATGTATGTATAACTAATTAGAGCATAAAAAAAGTAGTCTACATTAAGAAAATAATTAAGATTTAGCTGCCAAGTATGTAACTAAAGAAATATCAATAAATTATTCATAATATGTCTATTATTATTCCTGACTTACAGTAACAAAATACTATCTTTATTTCAAATTTGTTAAAATACAAAATATTTAATACTTAAAATATTTCATACTTGTTTATATTCAAAATATATACCAATTTTAAAATCGTGGGTAATACCTCTACAAACAGATAATATTTTTTGTTGTAACTTAAGTTAGCTTTTGAGAAAAGACGTATAAGAAACGTATAAAAAGATTATTTTTTATACGTTTCTTATAAAAGATAAAACATTAAATTAATTTAAATATCAATTAATAAGAAATATTGTTGTAAACAATAGATCTAAATTAGCTAGATGTTTAAAACATATTTAACGCTAAAAAAAATATCAATTTCTTAGTAAAAAATAGAAGGCTAGATCATGAATTATCTATAAATAATTAATATTAACTTTTAATTATTAATTGGATACTTTTGGGTAAGCAATCAATAGTGATTTATTAAATATTGTGATCACAAACAAATAATACTACTGTCCTTTTTTTAGTCGTTAAATACACTATCAATGATCAGATAATTGCTTTAGATACGTGGGCCGATTATTATCTAGTTAGAACTTTTAAATTACGGAAGTTATTAATGCGAGTTTAAGTCTTACTGTATCGTTCTCCCTTATATTTAAAATAAATACATTCACCCATACTAAAATCAGCATATCTAGAATTTTTAGAAAAAATTCAAATCACTTACGATCAAAAATAAAGAATAAATTTATCAAATAAATAAATTCAGCTTATCTCCTATTTCATGCAACATCCAGGACAATTTCTTATCCGTAAATAAGCTTACCAATATCTACGGATAAGAACAAAATTAAACCAGTAGTAATGTTGTGGCTGTTTTAATTCTTCATTTTACGGTGCAAAATTTCACCAGATAGTAGATTCACCTTAATTCAAACTGTGTATAGACAAGAATATCGCCTTTATAACTAAAATATGATGATCATCCCTCTTTGAATCCTAAAATTCAAGGTTATTTAGTCTGACGAAATAAGAGATAGATAAACATTTTAAATGTCAATTAGAACAACCCTAATAAGATCTAGATAATTTTTTTTTCTCATTTGACCTCCAACCTTCCATCGTAGAGCTTAGCCTAACCATTTCAACAGCTTAATGCTAAGCTTAAACTTAAATTTTTCATTCTTTTAACCGATGACCGCCGAGCCAAATATTGTCTTAGAAGGGACAAACCCCCAACCATCCTCTTCCTCTTCTGGAGTTTATTCTCAAGTTCATTTAAAGAGTGAAGGGAAAAAACTCCTACTGATATTGCCCAAGATAACTAAAGAGGAACAAGATCCTCTGAAAGATTGGACGAAGATCTTCCAGGATCTAAAACATTGTCTAACCTATCATCAAGGAACGTGGGTATCGGGAATGTCAGTACACTTAGTAGTACAAAATCGTTTACTCGATAGTAGACAATTACAAAGTATTGGTGAGGTTATTGAAAATGTTAATCTAAAACTCAGTAGTATTCACACTAGTCGCCGTCAAACCGCTGTAGCAGCGGCAATTGCAGGTTACTCAGTAAAACAAGAAGTTTTTAGAAGATCATTGTTTTCTGAAAGACAACCGACTTTATCTCCCTTAGCTGAGCCTCTTTACCTAAAAACAACGGTACGCTCAGGAGTCACTATTCGCCATCCTGGGAGCATTATTATCCAAGGAGATATTAATCCTGGAGGAGAAATCATTGCTGATGGCGACATTCTAATTTGGGGATGTTTGCGAGGAATTGCCCATTCGGGAGCAAAAGGGAACTCAAAATGTTGCATTATGGCACTACAAATGCAACCGACACAACTACGCATTGCAGAATTGGTTGCCAGAGCACCGTCAGGAACCCCTGAATTTCTCAGTCCTGAAGTTGCTTATGTTACTTCCGAAGGAATTCGTTTGAAGCTAGCCCCAAATTTCAGTAAAACCCATATCCTAAAACATAAAAGAAAAGAGTAGAGCTAAAAAACTAATAATTCGTCATAATATCGATGAAAGTTAAATTATCATCGGTCATTGAAATTGCACATTAAAATTAAATTATGAGTCGTATTATCGTAATCACCTCCGGTAAGGGAGGCGTTGGTAAAACTACCACCACTGCTAACTTAGGATTGGCTATAGCCAATTTGGGGCACAAAGTTGCTCTAGTTGATGCAGATTTTGGATTAAGGAATTTAGATTTATTACTTGGACTCGAACAGAGAGTTGTCTATACCTCAATCGATGTTTTAGAAGGACAATGTTCTATCGAGAAAGCCTTAGTTAAAGATAAACGTCAACCTAATCTGGTACTGTTACCAGCCGCCCAAAATCGAACTAAAGAAGCTATTAGCCCCGATCAGATGAAGCAGCTAGTAGGACAAATTAATGAGCACTTTGACTATATTCTGATTGATAGTCCAGCCGGAATTGAAATGGGTTTTCGTAATGCTATAGTCCCTGCAAAAGAAGCTATTGTCGTCACGACACCAGAAATGGCTGCGGTTCGGGATGCAGACCGGATAGTTGGGTTATTGGAAAGTGAGGAGATCGAAAAAATTCACTTAATAGTTAATCGAGTTAAACCAGAAATGATAAAACTAAATCAGATGATTAGCGTTGAAGATATTATCGATCTTTTGGTTATTCCTCTCATTGGAATTATTCCCGATGACGAACGAATCATTGTCTCGACCAATCGAGGAGAACCCTTAGTCTTAGAAGAACCTCCTTCTATTCCAGCTATGGCTTTTAACAATATTGCCCGACGCTTGGATGGTCAAGCGATTCCTTATCTGGATTTGATGGCGGCTCATGATAACTTAATGACTCGTATTCGTCGCCACTTTTTCGGTAGTTAAGTCCTTTCTATGAAAATTAAACCTATGATTTTTGAACAACTAGAAAAACTTTTTCCGTGGAAAAGTCTCCCAAAAAGTGGAGAAGAAGCCAAACGCCGACTAAAAGTAGTTATTGCCCATGATCGCGCTGGACTCAGTTCAGAAATACTTGAATCTATGCGTCAAGACATCCTAGAAGTGGTAAGTCGATATGTAGATATTGATCATGAAGAAATGGAGTTTGCCTTAGAAAGCGATCAACGAATTACCGCCCTTATAGCTAACTTACCTATTCGTCGCTTAAGTCAAAAAAACTTAATTCCACCCCAATCTGATTGAAAAATTAATTACAGTTAATTTCTTTTGAATAGTGGGATAAATAGAAACTTTAGCCACCTTGGCTATTTTTTTACTTTTCTCTTGTTTTTGGAGTTTTTTGAGTTTATATTTTAATTAGTCGACGGCAGTTGAATATTTCCAATACTCTCTCTGAAAAGGTAAGACTATAGCAATTTTATAATGTTAATTTTTCTATGTCTTTGTTTATAAGAAGTGTTTAAGGTATAAATACTAGTTTTTATTCTTTGTTTTTCTTATTCTAGTTCTTTGAGTATGGTATAGATTTATAGATATAATTTCGGGTTGTTGTTCAGAAATCGTTCCAGTAGGAACTCGAAATTATCTATAATTTCAAGTAGTGTTCTCTTAATTTCAAAGAAAATAGCTTATGAGGTTCTAAACTCAGTTTGATTATTAATCGATGAACCTACACAACAAATTCAGTGAACATCATCAGCAACTAAATAAATTACTGAAGATGTTGGTAAAAGAGCCAAATTATTAAAGCGAATAATTAAAAATTCTTCAACTAATAGGAAGTCGAATAAATTTGTCATATTTTTTCAGTAAATGAACTTTACAGGATTGATGAAGAGCCTGAACCCCGTCTACAATAGGTAAATATGGAAACCATCCTTGACTATTTATAGTTAGTTATCAACTTTACAAAAACAACATCCTATGTTTGATGCTCTCGCCGAACATTTAGAAGACGCTTGGAAAAAAGTACGCGGTCAAGACAAAATCACTGAAAATAACATTCAAGAAGCTCTTATAGAAGTGCGTCGTGCTCTACTAGAAGCAGATGTTAACCTCCAAGTCGTCAAAAAGTTTGTCGCAGATGTCGGAAAAGCGGCCGTCGGTGCAGAGGTCATTGCTGGGGTTAAACCTAATCAACAACTCATAAAAATTGTCTATGACGAATTAGTTAAAGTGATGGGGACCAGTAATGTTTCCCTTGCTAAAACTGAAACGTCCCCCACCGTCATCTTGATGGCAGGGTTGCAAGGAACAGGGAAAACCACCGCTACCGCTAAACTTGCTCTTTATCTTCGTAAAGAAAAGCGTAGTTGCTTGATGGTGGCTGCCGATATCTACCGTCCGGCAGCTATCACTCAGTTAATTACCCTTGGACAACAAATTAATGTTCCTGTCTTTGAACTCGGAAGTGAAGCGAACCCAGTTGATATTGCTCGTCAAGGGGTAGAAAAAGCCAAGGAAATGGGACTCGATACTGTCATTATCGACACTGCCGGACGACTGCAAATTGACGAAAGTATGATGGTAGAATTAGTCCGCATCAAAGACGCCACTAAACCTGATGATACCCTCCTGGTGGTAGATGCTATGACCGGTCAAGAAGCGGCTAACCTAACCCGAACTTTTCATGAACAAATTGGCATTACCGGCGCAATTCTGACTAAAATGGACGGGGACACGCGTGGAGGAGCAGCTCTATCAATTCGTCAAATATCAGACAAACCAATTAAATTTATTGGAGTTGGGGAAAAGGTAGAAGCACTACAACCATTTTATCCTGATCGCATGGCATCCCGTATTTTAAACATGGGGGATGTTTTGACCTTAGTTGAAAAAGCCCAAGAAGAAATCGATATTGCAGATGTAGAAAAAATGCAGTCGAAAATTATTGAGGCTAAATTCGACTTTAATGACTTTCTTAAACAAATGCGCATGATGAAAAATATGGGGTCATTAGGAGGTCTTTTAAAGATGATTCCAGGGATGAATAAACTCAATAATATAGATATTGAGAAAGGAGAAACTGAACTTAAGCGAACTGAGGTGATTATCAGTTCCATGACTTTTGAAGAACGAATAAATCCTGATTTATTGGCTAAGTCCCCCAGTCGTCGCCGTCGTATTGCCAAGGGGTCAGGCCATTCTGAAACCAAAGTCGGAGAACTGGTGAAGAATTTTACACGTATGCGGAGTATGATGCAGCAAATGGGACAAGGAGGAATGCCAGCTATGTCTGAAATAGGCAGCAGAATGTTTGGGGGCATCGGTGAACAAATACCTCCAGGGTTTCGTGGTCATGGTGATACAAAGAAAAAAAAGAAAAGGGTCAAAAAGAAAAAAGGATTTGGCCAACTTTAAAAGATAGTCTAAAGTTGGCATTGCCCATCTTGAAACAGCCTAAAAGAACCTTTTAGATATAAAGAGTGATTACAATGGCTTTCTTTAACTCAGACGACGTTCTACAACAAATCGGCAACCAAATTTTGGAGGTTACGCGGTCCGAGTTCCCACAATTAGCTCCTGATCAATTAGCATTAACTTGGATTGTTTATGATCCTCCGGTGATTGCTAATACAGGAGGCGCAATCTCTGCCGAAGAATTCTGGAAATATTCTGTTAGAGGATTCAGTTATCGGGGAATTGAACGCGTCTACCCAGCAAGTGTCGTCAAATTATTTTATTTAGTAGCGATTCATGAATGGCTAGAAAGTAAAATGATTCCCGAGTCAGTGGAGTTAAACCGAGCCATTCGGGATATGGTAGTAGATTCTAGCAATGATGCAACTAGTTTAGTCGTTGACGTACTGACAGGAACCACCAGTGGACCGGAGTTACCGGCTAGTCCATTTGACACTTGGCAACATCAGCGTAACATTATCAACCGTTATTTTCAATCATTTGGATGGGAAGGATTAGCTGCTATCAATGTTAATCAGAAAACCTGGTGTGATGGTCCCTATGGTCGAGAACGAGTATTTGTAGGGGAAATGATGGAAAATCGTAATATGTTGACGACCAATGCCGTTGCTCAATTGTTATATAGTATCGTTGGCGGGGTAGCTGTCTCTTCAAAGCGATCACAACAAATGATGGAACTGCTCAAACGAAATCTGACCGCGAAAAATTTAAATATGACGGGGGAAGAAAACCAAGTTATTGGTTTTTTAGGGGAAGGGTTGCCTCCAAATGCCCAATCATGGTCAAAAGCAGGTTGGACTAGTAGAGTTCGCCACGATGCAGCTTATATTCAAATTCCTGGATATCAACCTTATTTATTAGTTGTTTTTACGGAAGGACAGAATAGTAAAAATAAAACGATCATTCCTTTTATTTCTCAAGAAGTCGTGATAGCGATGGCTAATCTTTAGAATGTCTCGCCATCAGCGAAATAGATTCTATAAAGAAAATTCAGGAAATTAATTGAAAAAATTTTTCATCAAGATCATAGCCAAACATTTTTGCCATCGACTGAAGACGAGCGATACTAGGAATTTTTCTACATTTTAACCAATCAGACAAGGTAAACAATTTGTGCATAATAAAAATTTCTAGAGCTTCTGGATTATATTGAATTCCCTCAGTCCGGCTAAATTGATGAGGAACCAACATAGCGAAATAACGGGCTAATTCCCCATCTTTCCAATCTAAAATAAAAGGTATCCAGGGATAAATTGAGTCTAAACGAACAAACCACAGGCGAACCTCCGGAATTTCTGATAATTCTCTGGGATCAGTGGGACTACGAGGATAATTAATTTCAAAACTTAGAGTTTGTTCATAGGAGACAATCCCATTTTGGGAAGCCTTTGGCTGTGCTGTTTGTATCAAAATCGGTTCAACAATGGCAGTGACAGGAGATAAATCCAATCGCATTAGATGATCCGGTTGTAAGACAATTGTATGAGTCATTCTTTAAGTGTTTTGTCAGAAGCTATCTAATCCATCGTATTCTAGTATAAACCTATAGAATTGGTATAAACACTGACGTTAAAACATGAAAAAAGCGGTTATTTGTGGTTATTATGGTCAAGGAAACGGTGGAGATGAAGCCTTATTAGTCTCTTTATTGCAGATGCTTCCGTCTCAAGTGCAGCCTATTGTTCTCTCAGCAAACCCACGGCAAACCCATAAACGTTATGGAGTTAAAAGTTGTTCTAATCGTTCGGTTTTTGCCATCTTAAAAGCTTTAAAAACTTCTGATTTGTTTATTTGGGGTGGAGGGAGTTTAATGCAAGATGTCACAAGTTGGACAAGTCCTATTTATTATGCTGTATTGATGGCTTTGGCTCAACAACAAGGCTTAAAAACTATCGCTTGGGCTCAAGGAATTGGCCCCTTACGACGTCCTTTCACCCGTTGGTTAACCCACCAAGTTCTTTTAGGTTGTACGGCTGTTAGTGTGAGAGATGGGGCTTCGGCTAAATTAGTATCTCAATGGCAAATAAATCCTTTAATTGCTCCTGACCCAGTTTGGGCTTTGACAGGGAAATCAATCCCAGGGTTAGTAGATATCCCTGCCCCTAGAGTGGCGGTTAATTTACGGAAACATCCCCAATTAACTCCCCAAAGACTAAAAATTTTGACTAAAGCGTTAATTGATTTTCAAAAAGCTGCTAATGTTTGTTTATTATTAGTTCCTTTCCAAGCCTCCCAAGACTTATCAATTGCTCATTCACTTGCTTCAGAATTACCTGGTTCTCATCAGATTATTTACCTAGAAGATCCTAGAGAATTGAAGGGACTATTTCGTGAAGTTGAAATGACTATTGGAATGCGTCTTCATAGTTTAATTATGGCAGTGGCTGAAGAATCTCGGTGTTTTGCACTGAGTTATGATCCTAAAGTTAGCCGTTTGATGGAAGAAATTAATTTACCTGGATGGAAATTAACTGAACTTCCTGATGATTCCAGTATTATTAGTAGCGTGTGGTTAGAATACTATGCTAATGGGAAAACACTAAACCGCAATCACCTTCAATCTTTAGTAGATCGGGCTTTAATACACCAAGAAATCTTCAAACGGGTTTGTGAGTGATGAAAGAGAATTACTAACGTAAACTCACCTGTTCTTGGAAAGTCACTCTAGAATCATCAGATGTATTTCAAATTACTGTAAAATAGATGATTTTAAAATAAACTTTTTTTGATTATATTAGTAAGTTTTTTAAAAATTTTTATATTTTTTTATAAACTATGCCTATTAAAAATTATCAAGTATATGATTAATAATCATAAAGTGCTCAGTGCGGTAGGCTATCTATAAACTAGCAATATATGACGATTGTAAAGACTCCAAAAAGTATTAATTTTACCATAAATAATTTAGTTATATTGATGTTTTATATCTTAGTAGTTAAGGCATTAAGCTTTTAACTAAATTTAAAATTTTTTTTTCTTTATATGAGAAGTGTTCTTTTAGATAAGAAGCATTTATTTCAGGATTGATAAGTGAATATAATTCGATACATAAATCTTTTTTTGTTCGACTATTCAGTATTTGAAGAGAAAATACTTTTAGATATAGAATCACTTTTTTTGAGTCGATCTATATACTTTTATTTTGCAAGTTTTTTAAAGAAAATCTTCTTTTATTTTTCTTTGATCTTGATTATAAAAATCTTTATTATTATGATCTTATTAAGGTTTAAATGTTAAAATTATGTCTATATATGACCTAGTTTTGTTTAGCAACAATATGATAATAAGCAATTTTTATAAACTAGAATTATTCCTAAATAAGATATTCAAAATGTTAACATCGATAGTTTTACATTACAGGTTTAGTAAAACTATTCTTATCTATTAAGATAATAATCTCTTGTTTTGCTTCTTAGGTAGAGCAAACTTGAAGAGAAATAGTACAAATTCTAAGAAAAACTGGATTGTGTGGGACGATATGTTCCTGTTGTTTAAGTGAGATATAAAAAGTGAGCAATTCATGATATTTTCTCAAAGAGCCAATGGTATTTTATTACATCCAACATCTCTACCCAGTCGCTTTGGTATTGGTGACTTGGGAGAGGGATCCTATCGTTTCATTGATTTTTTGGAAAAAACCGGTCAAACTATTTGGCAAGTTCTTCCTTTAGGCCCAACTGGATACGGCAACTCCCCTTACTTATCTTATTCTTCTTTAGCAGGGAATCCCTTATTAATTAGCCCAGATGTTTTGTACGGGGATGGGTTAGTTAACAAGGAAGATTTGGCTTCTTTTCCAGATTTTCCAATTGATTATGTCGACTACGACCTCGTCATTAGAACTAAGTTTCCTCTTTTAAAAAAAGCTAGTAATGCTTTTAAAACTAATGCCTCATATGAACTACGCCAAAGCTTCGAGACTTTTTGTGATTATCATTCCTATTGGTTAGAAAACTACGCCCTCTTTATGTCTCTCCATGAAGCCCATCCAGGAAAGACTTGGAGACACTGGGAAAAAGATATTGCTACTCGTCAACCTGAAGCAATACAGCATTGGACAAAAAGATTGGCTGAATCAATTTTTTACCATAAGTTCCTTCAGTTTGAATTTTTCCGTCAATGGCAAAAAGTAAAAAAATATGCCAACGATCGCAACGTTAAGATTTTTGGAGATATTCCCATCTATGTCGCTTACGACAGCGTTGATGTTTGGGCTAATGTTGAATTTTTCTGTTTGGATAAAAAAACTCAAGCCGCATCGTTAATGGCTGGCGTTCCCCCAGATTATTTTAGTGCTACGGGGCAATTGTGGGGAAATCCGGTTTACAATTGGGAAAAACTTGAAGAAATCAACTTTAAATGGTGGATTAGACGGTTTAAAAGAACATTAGAATATCTTGATGTTGTTAGGATTGACCATTTCCGAGGTTTTGAAGCTTATTGGGCAGTTCCCCAAGGAGAAACCACAGCTGAGAAGGGGAAATGGTTAAAAGCTCCAGGAGAAAAATTTTTTCAGTATCTTAAAAACGAATTGGGTGAATTGCCCATTGTTGCTGAAGATTTAGGGGTCATTACTCCAGAAGTTGAAATATTACGAGATAAATTCAATCTTCCAGGGATGAAACTTCTCCATTTTGCTTTTGATAGTGACCGTGCTAATCCTTTTCTCCCTTACAATTACACCAACCATAACTGTGTCGTTTATACAGGAACTCACGACAACAACACTACAGTGGGATGGTTTGCAGAACGTAGTTTCGAAGAAAATGCGAGAATTACAGACTATTTGGGTGGTATTTGTCCCCAAGGAATTCACTGGAGCCTAATTCGCTTAGCTATGGGATCTGTCGCTAATCAAGCCATTTTTCCCTTACAAGATTTACTCGGTTTGACGGAAACAGCAAGAATGAATACCCCTGGTTTAGCTGATGGTAATTGGGGATGGCGATATTGTTCTGATGTACTAACTCCAGAATTGACTAAGCATTTACGATTTTTAACGGAATTATATGGACGTATAGTTCATTGAGAAACCGAAAATTGGAATGCTTAGATTGCAGCTATTAATCTTAGAGACTATTTATTAACAAAACATTAAGCAGATGCATCGGGCACAAACTATAGTAGTTTGGGTAACTTCTTTATTTTTCGTGTCGTAACGTATGAAAATAGTTCTTTTGGTGTATTGATGTAGAGCAGTACACCCTACAGTTCTCTTGGAATATACTGTGTGAACAGAGTATATGATGTAACTTAGGCTAACTGTTCTGATGGTAACCTAAGCTAGGGTGAGATTATGCTGTAATTCGTAAAAATGAATAGGCTTGTGGATCTACTTTTTTCTTTTTTCTTAAGGATTATTAAAAAAGCCCCTGGTGGTGTTGAAGACAACAACCTCAAGAAAACTAGAGTTTTGTGACTTCAATAAACCACCAGAAGTATAGAGTAATTCTTGGTGACAAGAGAAGTTCTTGCAAGAGCAATGAACCTCTGCATTGGAAGAAGAAAATCGATTGATAATAGTTCCCTAGAGCTCAGTAAACAGTTATGAGTAAATAGCTATTAATAATCCGTTAATTTTCAATGAAAAAACTAATTGTTGCCACAAGTAATCCAGGAAAACTTAAAGAGATACAAAACTATTTAATTGAGTTAGA
Organism: cyanobacterium endosymbiont of Rhopalodia gibberula; assembly: GCF_003574135.1. GTDB lineage: Bacteria > Cyanobacteriota > Cyanobacteriia > Cyanobacteriales > Microcystaceae > Rippkaea. The sequence goes on from NZ_AP018341.1 coordinate 2,012,168, forward strand.
CTGGAAATTAGAATTAAAGCCAGATACCTTAGAAATTGAAGAAACAGGAACGACATTTGTTGAAAATGCCCGCTTGAAAGCTTCTCAAGTAGCTAAAGCCTTAGGAGAGTGGGCGATTGCTGATGATTCAGGGTTAGTAGTTGATGCCCTAAACGGTGCCCCAGGAATATATTCAGCTCGATATGGTACAACAGATGAAGAGCGCATTGAACGGTTATTAAGAGAATTGGGGAAGACAGACCAGCGTCAGGGGCGATTCGTGTGTGCTATTGCGATCGCTCGTCAGGATGGTTCGATTGCCTTACAAAGTGAAGGTGTTTGTCGTGGAGAAATTCTGACCAGTCCGAGAGGAACAGAAGGGTTTGGTTACGATCCTATTTTTTATGTTCCTCAATATAAACAAACCTTTGCCCAAATGCCGCCAGATATTAAATGTAAAGTGAGTCATCGAGGCCAAGCATTTGAAGCTTTACTTCCCCACTTGTCTGAAGTATGAATTATACTAATATAACTGTAGAAAAAAGGTTGTTAAAAATTGTCATGATGCTTATTTTATTTACCGTTTAGTTTTTTGTTAGATAGCTGTTGATATGGATAAAGATACTCGATTTGCGTTATTAGTGTTAGGACTTCCCATTTTAGGCTTACTTTACTGCGGTGGAATTATTGCAGTTTTAAGGAGTATTCCGTTTGCTAGAGAGCATCCTTTAGTGATTGGTTTTGGAGTAATGTTTTTCCCATTTACTTTGGCGGCAACGATTTGGATCAAAGCTTCTGCTAAAGCTTACAAAAAAAATGAGTTTATGATGAAATTAGAAGACAAAAATAAATAAGATTATCTAACTTCAATTTAGTGATGAACTAAGGAAGTGACATAAGAATTTCTTAATTGAATTAAGTGGTTCTTATGTCAGGGCTAGTGCTGTTAGATTAAGCTAAAAAAAGCTAGGTTGATGACGAACCAAATTTAGGAACTCTTCGCGGTTTTTCTGTTCTTCTTGAAAAACTCCTAACATCGTACTGGTAACAGTCCAAGATCCTAGTTTTTGCACCCCTCGCATCACCATACACATATGAGTTGCTTCCATTACGATTGCTACTCCTTGAGGATCTAAAATTTCTTGAATTGCTTCCGCAATTTGACGAGTTAAGCGCTCTTGTACCTGTAAACGACGGGAATACATTTCCACAATCCGCGCCAGTTTACTGAGTCCGACTACTTTTTTATTAGGAATATATGCAACGTGAGCTTTTCCCATAAACGGAAGCATATGATGTTCACATAGACTATAAAAATGGATATCTCGCACTAAAACCATCTCATTGTGTCCCTCGTCAAAAATAGCATCATTGACTAAGGTTTCTAGAGATTGATTATACCCATCAGTTAGAAACGCCATGGCTTCTGCAACTCGTTTAGGAGTTTTCAATAATCCCTCTCGATTAGGATCTTCCCCTAGTGCTTCTAACATAGTTCGGACAGCCGCCATTATTTCTTCTTTATTGGCTTCCTCTGCTGGACGGAAATCTACTTGTTCTCCATTGTGAGCATTACGGTCAGGTCGGCTGGAAACACACTCAACCAGACTGGGGCTGAGATCGGGGCTGCGATCGTTAAAGTCATTAGAATCAAGGGGATTGAATCCTTTAGAAGACGCTATTGTCATGATTAAAGTAAAAACACTTATCTGGGCTTACAGAGTTCCAGCACTAGGTAAAATAGTCATTTCTTCAATGACAGCTTCTGCTGGCAAGAGTGCCGCCTGAAGAATAGTTTGAGCGACGGTATAGGGGTCGAGCATAGCAGAACGATTCAAATCGGCTTGAACAGTGTCTGTATCCCAGATGGGGGTATTAACTGCTCCAGGGTTGATGGTGATGATACGAATACCATTAACTTGTTCTTCAGCTGCTAAAACTCTAGAAAAAGCGGCTAAGCCAGCTTTGCTGACGCTATAGGCTCCCCATTTAGGGAATGTACTAGAAGCAGCGATCGAAGATACATTAATAATCGTTCCATATCCCTGCTTACGCATCTGGGGTAAAATTCCCCGAACACACTGAAACACACTGGTCAAATTTAAATCCATCACCTTTTGCCAGTCTGATAGAGAGGTATCTGCCAGGGGATTGGTATAACCCATTCCCGCATTATTGACAATGATGTCAATACCTTCAAAACTATCGGCAATTTGTTGTACCTTTACTGGTATCTCGGTTAATTTACACAAATCGACCCCGTAGGCTCGAGCTAATACTCCTAACTCTTGGGCTGCCTTAGCAACTGCTTTTAATTTATCTGAAGGACGGCTAATTAGGGCGAGATCTATCCCAGCCTTTGCAAAAGTCAGGGTGGTGGCTTCCCCAATACCACTGCTGGCTCCTGTAATAATAGCTCGAAGTTGACTTGAGGGAAAACTCATGATACGCTTCTGCATCAGTATCTACACTGCTCCCTGGCTGAAAGTTGTTAGAATTATACTAAGCTAAGCCTCCAAGCAACTTGTATAGATTCAGAAAACAATAGGAATTGATTTGTTAAGAAATCTTCAGTTGCCTAGGAGATGAGACCCCGGACAGGGGGATAGTGATACCCGGGCGAAAACGAGCCGAGCTCGCCTTGCTTCAGATACTTTCATGGATCGTCATCTGAGTAATTATAACATCCTAAGACTATGAAGTCCTAAATTTCAGGAAGCAAATTTTAGGTTATAGATAATTTATTACTCGAAAAAAAAACATTATTCGTTGGGAATGTTCTTCAATTCTCAAAAAATTTACCAATTTGTCTATACTTTTGATAGCGTAATTCTCGTCGCTCCTTAGCCGTCATAGCAGAGAGTTCATCGAGAGTATCTAGAAGGGTTTGTTTCAGTATAGCTGAGGCCTCTAGCGGTTTCGTGTGAGCTGCTCCAGAAGGTTCAGGAACGATGCTATCTACAATACCTAATTCCTTAAGATTTGAGGACGTAATTTTTAGGGCTGTGGCCGCTTGGGGAGATTTTTTGGCATCTTTCCAGAGAATGGCAGCACAAGCTTCCGGAGTAGCTACCATATAAACAGCATGTTCAAGCATTAATAGGCGATCACCTACTCCAATACCTAATGCCCCACCTGATCCTCCTTCTCCAATAACAGTAGAAATAATGGGGACATCTAAGCAAAACATTTCCCGTAAATTGTAGGCGATTGCTTCTCCTTGTCCTAATTTTTCAGCTTCTACCCCTGCCCAAGCCCCAGGAGTATCAATAAAAGTTAAAATTGGCTGATTAAATCGATTGGCACGTTCCATCAAACGCATTGCTTTACGATAACCTCCAGGAGAAGCCATTCCGAAGTTACGGGCGACATTATCCTTAGTGTCCCGTCCTTTTTGTTCTCCTAAAATGGTGACAGGACGACCTCCTAAACGCGCTACTCCTCCCACTAAAGCAGGATCATCGTACCCGCCGCGATCACCATGTAATTCGAACCATTCATCAGTAATTGCTTGAATGTAGTCAAGGGTACTGGGACGACGGGGATGACGAGCTAATTGCAGCCGTTGGGATGGGGTAAGGTTACTAAAAATTTCTTTGCATAGCTGATTAGCCCGTCGTTCAAGTTGAGCGATTTGTTCAGATACATCAACATTATTCTCTTCGGCAAGCTCCCAAATTTGGCTAATACGGGCTTCCAATTCTGATAAGGGTTTTTCAAAGTCTAAAAGAAAGGTCCGGCGTTCGGTTTTTGCCATTGTTCGTTTTTATCTGTTGAATGTCTATTAACGGTTAGGGATAGAGAGCAATATAAGATACTATTGATTTTAACCTAATTGAGTGAGTATTACGGTTAATGTCCATCATTTGATAGAACATAGAACTTGACGATCTGTTTTCTTGCCTATTCTAAATAAATATAGATTGTTAATCTACAATGAAGGGTAATTATTTTATGAATTTAACTAAGTAAATACATTTAAAGACTTCTGCTCTTTTAGTCTAAAAATGACAGACTGGCGGCTAATAACTCTTATAATTTTTATTATGAGTGCATTCTGCAATTTTAAAAGCTTAGTTTTAGACAAATCAAGTCGGTCAGTATAGTTGAATGTGTTTGTAATAAAATTTCTATTTTTGTGATTTAAACTACATCGCAAAGTGTAAAAACAATAAGTAGCATATTCTATATATGATAGAATAATTAAAAATATTTAAATCCCATTTTGAGAATTTAAATTCGTTTGGAACAGTAGAATTTATTTCAACTGATTGAGAGAAGTTACAGGAACTACAATTCTGTCACAACTAGCATGTCAATATTAGGAGTATAAGTGTAAGGAAAGAATCTGATTACCAATGATAATTTTATAAAAAACTATCATTAGTGTGTCTACTATCATAGTAGAGTCTATATTTAGATTAACTTATGCTAAGCTCAATGTTTTTACTGAATTTATGTTTATAGCATCGAGTGCTCAACTCAGTTCAACGAATAAGATTGTAAATCTACAAGGGTTTATTATTATTTATTACTAAAATCTTAAATCGAGATAGAAATACTTTGATTAATATAAAAAATATACGTAACTTAAACTCATGTTTATTATAGCTAAACTGCCGAAAATTTCCATCTAAATAATGAATAACTATTAGAAAATTTTCTTGGGTGTGGAAAGCTCTTAAGAGATCTTAAAAAGAGAATATTAAGAATATAGAAAACAAATAAATTAAATAAATCAAAATAATTATCTAGATCTTGATATTAAAAATTACAAATAAAAACCTATTGCTTAAAAATAAGATTTAATCACAAAATAGCGAATAGGTTTAGACTTAAAATATAAAACTTCACTCCTTTTTAAGATATACTCATTAAATGAAAGATAAATTTAAAATAAAAATTGAGAATAATTTTTACGCAAAACATATAGCTTTTATATATTCAAGTATGATTAATTATTGATTAATAAGTTCAAAGCCAAGCAATACTTTAAGTATTTAACTAAGTACTAATAAAAAAATAAACCCCTATTCTACACAAATAAAGTCAGCAAATACTGATCTTATTTGTGTAGAAACTTTTATCTATATAGCTTAACTATCCACTAATCTAAATCAATTATTGACAATAAGTCAGCACAACTGATATCATGCACTCTCGTTTATTTGATTATCCTAAATAAGTGAACGTGCAACTAAAATACTCCCAATAGTAGTTAAAAAAGATCCCGCACATAACCATATCATAGATACTTGGGTCCATTCATTAAAAATAATCAGAGCTATGAGGACAGCCACTAAAGTATTAGAATTATAAATGGGAGATATAACTGAGAGAGGAACTGAAAATTTTTGAATAGCTATGGCAATCATTAATTGCCCCAATGCCCATGTTATTCCAACACATAAGGCAGAAAAAGTTGATTGAAAGTTAGCTATAAAGTGCTGTTCCGCCGTAAAGCCACTAATGATTCCTACTAAAGTAACTGCTATTCCAACAATGGTTATATAGGCACTTGTTGACATTCCGCCAGAGATACTAACTTTAGTAAGAATATTAGAAAACCCAAACATTAATGCTGGTAAGACTCCACCGAGGATCAGTGCCGTTGTTTGTTGACTCATTTTATTTTTTTCCTTTCATTTAATTAATGTCCTGTTTGTAGCTACCTTAATGTTATTCTTTTTATCGAATATTAAACGTCTATTAAGTTCAAGCAGATTATTATGACTTTCGAAAATGATTTAAGACAGTATGCTCCCGCAACACGACGAAACCGTGATTCTATTTTTGAGACTCTGGTGAGTGTTTTACCTCCCAAAGGTAATATTTTAGAAATCGCTAGTGGCACAGGGGAACACGCCGTTTATTTTGCTCCCAAACTAAAAAATTATCAATGGATACCCTCTGAACCTGATGCGATGCAACAGAAAAGTATCGATGCATGGCGAGAGTTTTGTCATTCTCCTAATTGTCAGTCTTCTCTAAATATAGATGTACTAAATCCTACTTGGACTGAGGAATTAAAAAATCTCGAAATCATAGCAATTGTAAATATTAATATGATTCATATTAGTCCTTGGGAGGCTTGTTTAGGGTTAATTAAAGGAGCAGGCAATCTATTACCTTCAGGAGGTATTCTTTATCTCTATGGACCCTACAAACAAGGAGGCAAACATACTGCTCCTAGTAATCAGTTGTTTGATGAGTCTCTTCGCATTCAAAATCAAGCTTGGGGAGTTCGTAATCTTGAGGATGTTATCAATATTTCTCAACAGCAGGGATTAAAGTTCGTGAAAAAAGTTAGTATGCCAGCAAATAATTTATCTGTTATTTTTAAAAAAAATTGACTTCCTGTTCTGATAGTGTGACAAGATAACAAAAAGAGTCTGAAGTAATACAAAAAGAAATAACCCTAAGTTGCTATCACCAATATAAATATCCTTATAATAAAATTTAAATATTTGGGGTATTTCTAGTATTTCTCGTAAAATAAATAAATTTCTAGTACAAATTAGTAGGTTAACTTACAATAAATCTAAAATAGAAAAGTGGTTAAACAAGAGCGATTATGAAGAGATAAAAATATGACTTACGTTCCTTATATTCCATTAACTTTTTAATGTCTGTTACTTTATGAGTCGGTAAACTATCAACGATTACACAAGCTTATGGACATAGGCTTGTCTGGTAGTTACTTTTGTTTCATAAATAAGAAAACCTCTTTTGTCTATCTATCTTTCAAAAGGATAAGAGAGCAAGAAGCTCGATGTAGTGAGCGCTCCAATTAATGTAATATTTATTTTTAGATTATTAAGAAGTTTTCCATAAGCTAGTTCTCCTTTAGTTGCTATGACAGAGTGATGATTCTTAGCTATATAAACTCCGGTTTCATTAATCAAAATTATATCTAAAAATTTGAATCCTATTGTTGTAAAGTTCCATAGTATGAAGTGTTTTTTTAGGTTAAATTAAGTTTTTGGATGAAGTGGTATATGTTGGAGATCTGAACTTCAATATCGATTTTTTCTGTATAAGCAAGTACTTAGTTCTTATAGAAGAGCACCGTTATCTTATATTAATAATTGTTCTATAACATTAAGTAATTGTCTCAATTAAAGAGAATTTTCCTAGTCTGTTAGGCATCTTTGTCTACTTTTTATTTTTAATAAAGGTCTAAAAAGACGACTAATAAAATTATAATCGACCTGGAGACACCCTGCTAGTTGTTAAGTTTATTTATTGGTATTATTGTTAGTATATATTACTTTAGTGGTAATATTTATGAAGCCTGTTCTCATTTTTTTCTCTTGAGAGAAGCTCATGAATATCTCGATGTTTTCATTAAAATTTTGTGCGGTCAAAAAGAAATCATCTTAAATCTATAAACTATGATATTAAAGTGCATTTATAATATTTTTAGGTGTAACTATCTTCGGAAATAGACAATTCTGTATCGTACTTGATCTTTAATATCTACTTAATTAGATATAAAAAGCGCAAGCAAAGAGGGTTTTTAGTTAAAATTTTCTAAAGTAACTATTGAGATAAAAACTTTATTTGACTGTTTTGGTTAAATAATATCTATCTTCAAACATCAAATTTTTACCTGATGCCATTTTTTTTATCTACTATTTTAACATTTACTTCAACTAAACTATTTCTACATAATGAGTAACTATTATTAATAGTCACTCATTATGCATTCTTTTATTTTTGCTACTTTTTTATACTTCTCTAACTTTATTTTATACGATAAAAATTAATTTTCACATTCACTTTTGCTTCTTTCCATCTCTAGCTTTTTTAAATCTAAATTTTTTCGTAAATTAATTAGATTTTCTATCCATTTAAAGAAAATGATAGTTATTCAAACTATCTTATATCTTATTTTTTATAGTTTTCTGTTTCTATTATTGAATGATCCGCCCAGAAATTATTTTTTTAAAAAAAATTTACGCTATTGTCTAGCTATATAAAAACTTTTGGCGGTAAATTAACTTTGTATTATGCTTTTTCTTTAAATTAAACTAGTCTAAAACTTGGATAAGTTTATGTCTAAAAATTACTCTTAATTAGCTATTTTTTGTATTTATTATAACTAACCTTTTAAACTCACTTATTTAGTTAACAGTGTTACTGATAGTTATGCTTTAACTTTAATCTCCAAAGTAGCATTATAGCCAAAGTAGTGTGTACTAATTTATAAATTTTAGCAATGATGTTTTTAATTAACTTAAAAACATCATCGCTAAACATCCTGTCACTATTTTAATTTTTAGTAAAATTATCTAAAAAAAAGGATAGTCATTATATTTTTACAATTTTAAGTTTTAGATATTAAAATAAAAGTTTCGACAGCTTATAAGAGAAAATCAGGAAACTATCAAAAATATACTGATTACTAATATTTAAATTTTAATTAATAAAAAAGTTGTTAGTAAGCCTTGATCTAAACTATATTTACCTCTAATGGTAATATATAAATATATTTTATTTTTCTGTTTGCAATTATTTATCTCTGGTAATTATTAATTTGTTATTTAAATAATCTTTAAAAGATTGCATAAAAATTTAACTAAAATTTTAGAAAAAAACTCTCAAGTGCAACTAATTTGATTAGTATTTAATGCACTTATGTGAAGTTTTTTCTGGATATATTTGACATAATTGCTAAAACATGCGTAAAAAAGATAGGGACATCGGCTGCAACGAGTTGATGCCTCGATGTATCACAATGAAAAGGATTAACATCACTTAATCTATCCATGACCCAGAAAAAATCATTGAAACGTCTTCGCTGGCTTAGCCTGATTTGTATTACCATGTTCTCAGTATTGATACTGCGGCGGGTACCCGCGATCGCCCAAATTCCAAAACACTATACTGAACTGGAATTTCCTCCTCTCCCTGAAATTACTATTCCTGATTATGAACGCTATGAACTTGATAATGGAATGGTGGTCTATTTGATGGAGGATCATAAGTTGCCATTGATAAATGGCACCGCTATCATTCGTACTGGCTCACGACTGGAACCATCAGATAAAGTAGGATTAGCAGAAATCACTGGAATACTTATGCGAACGGGAGGAACCAAAGACCACCCCCCCGAAGAGTTAAATGAACTTCTTGAAAAACGAGCAGCTCACGTAGAAACCAGTATTAGTACTGCATCAGGGAAAGCAAGTTTTAATGCCCTGACTGAAGACATTGAAACTGTCTTTAACTTATTTAAAGAGGTGATTCGTGAACCAGCATTCACTCCAGAACAACTAGCATTAGTTAAAACCCAATATAAAGGGGCAATTGCACGACGCAATGATAACCCCAAAGATATTGCCAGTAGAGAATTTCGTAAGTTAGTCTATGGCGAGACCAGTCCTTACGCACGAACGGAGGAATATAGCACCATTGATAATATCTCTCGTGACGATATCATCACTTTTTATCAAAATTATGTGCGCCCCGATGGGATGATTTTGGGAATTGTGGGAGATTTTGAGCCCAAAGCTATGAAAACGTTGATTAATGAAACCTTTGGAGATTGGAAACCGTTAACTCCTAAACCAAACATTGCAATCCCGTCTACTCGACAGAAATATACTCGAGGACTCTTTTTGGTCGATCAACCTCAATTGACTCAAAGTAGTGTCCTAGTAGGACATTTAGGAGGACAATTTGATAGTCCTGATTATCCAGCATTGAGTGTATTAAATGGTGTGGTTAACGGATTTGGAGGAAGGTTATTTAATGAATTGCGATCACGTCAAGGACTTGCCTACTCAGTCTATGGCTATTGGAGTGCTGCTTATGACCATTCAGGAATGTTTTATGGCGGAGGACAGACTCGTTCTGAGACCACAGTTCCTTTTTTAGGATCTTTTATGCAAGAAATTGAACGGATAAGGACAACACCTATTACTGAAGAAGAACTCTCTAAGGCTAAAGAATCTATTCTCAATTCTTTCGTTTTTAAGTTTGAGAACCCCAGTCAAGTCTTATCCCGTTTGATGACCTATGAATATTATGGTTACCATAAAGACTTTATTTTTAGCTATCAACAAGGAGTCAAGGCTACTACTATTAAAGATGTTCAACGGGTTGCTCAAAAATACCTGATTCCTGAAAAGATGATTATCTTAGTCGTTGGTAATAGGGAAGTTATTGAACCTCCTCTTTCTCGTTTAGAGAAAACTATCACTACCATTGATATTACTATTCCCGAATCAAATAAAAGTTAAAAATTTGGGACTCAGGGGAATATACTAAGCACTGGGGGCTTGGCTAAGTTTCTATTCCCCGTTCCCTACCGTCTGGGTTGTACAATATTGGTGTCTTTGATCATAACCACATTGGAGGATCACAGTTTGTCCCCGTCTGTCTTTTGCCTTACACAAAACTAACCCATTTTTATCTCTGTCTTGTCCTTCACATTTCAAAGCGTTCAATTTGTTCCCGTGAGAGAAAGTTCTCAAATTTCTGATAGCTGGTCTTCTAATTTGATGGCTCTCTTGGGTTTCTAAGAGGTTATGAAGAGCAATAACAACAATAATGGTGAGAATTATCACTCCAATGATCAAATCAATTAGGGCAAAACCTCGGTGTTGTTTCCGTTTGAATTTTAAGGGCATTGTACGCTTAATTTAGTCATTAACTATAAATGTCTTATTTTCAACTTTTATTTTATATAAAATCTTAATAAGATTATTGCTGTAAAAAAACTAATCTCTTTAATTTAGGATATCTAGGGTAGATTTAAATACTATTGCCAACAACATAAATTGTAGTTACTCAGTAGAAATTATAATTTTTTTCTGTAAAGGATGATGCAAAATTAAGACAAGGACACTTCAAGATAATTACGGCAGAAATTTTCACTTGATATAAATTTTATGTTATTGATTCTTTTAAAAAAAGGAGCAAGAGTAAACACGGATCCTATGCCACTAGCAAAGTTAATAATTAAACTAGGATCAATATTTGTATTTGATTCTCCTAGCCTACTTGGAAAATAAAGTCCTGTCATGTTAGCTGACTAGGTGTAGCCTCTTATTTTTAATAAAATTAGCACTTACTAACTGCCATAATTTTTCTTGTCAAATTTTATTTGAAGTAAAACTGTAAAAAAATATTTTTCTCTTTAGATATTAATATTTAAGGTCTAGTTTGTATTGCTTTTATTTATATTTTATAATACTGAACTGATGGTACGCAGTTAACTGGTAGCAGGCAAAGTTAGAACCACCAAGAGTTAAAAAATTAACGCAATTTTTTATAGTTAAGACTGACATCTTCTGAAAAAAAGTGTTTTTAAACTATTTAGTTTTTAAAATTAATTTATTTATAATAAAATTATATATATAATAATCTTCGTTTAGATATAAACTAACCCCTTTTCCCAAAAATCTAGTTATTTTACTGTTTATTTAGATCTTTTTACTTTTATAATTTATAGACTTATACGCTCATTATTCTATCTAAATAGACTCATGCTATATGCTTATTTTTTTATTTTTTAATCATATTCTAAAATTTATTTATCTGCAATTTTTGTTCTAAATATTCAAAGATTATTTCTATTTTTCCGACTATATTTTTATTTTTAAAATTTAATATTTCTTGATTATTTTTGTCTCAAATATTTTAGTATCATGTTCTTTTCTTTCGATTTACTTCCATGTTAACTACATTTTATCTAAAGTTTTGAGATGATATATCTTGAGATAGACAACTTTTTTAGTTTAAGGTTAATTATTAATAATTAATTCATTAGTTTAATTAAATTTACTGGTGGTTAAACTACAATAAATGCAAATCAATGTGAGTCTATTTTTTGATAAATAAAATTAAAATCAAGACATTGAGTCTAGTGTATTGTAATTGACAAACAAAATTACCTGATATAGTAACTGTACGTTTTACAAAACTCATTATTGAAAATTAATACATTAATTTTTTTAGTAAAAATGATTAGCAAATATTTGCTAACTTAACTTTTGTAAGTATAGAGATTAAGCTGACTTAAAGATTAAAGATATTAGTAGATAAGCCTCGAGTTCATGAGTATCTTGAAATGGTTAATAAAATATAAAAAGTATTGTTTAATTATTGTTATTGTCTAAGTTAAGTAAAAGAAGAAAGAAATCTAACTTATTATCATTAGTTAGATTTACTCTAATCCTTAGAATAGAACAGTAAGATGATTTTGATCTTAGATGCTTTTCTTCATAGATTTTTTTATAAGCTAAAAATATAGGTAAATACACCAGAAAAATATTAAAAGTAATTTAAAACATTTTAATAAAAATTAAATTAGTTACTATACAGTTGTAATATCTTATCGCACTATTATCACAGTTATTTTTTGTTTAGCTACAATCGAACATATAGAAATGATGCTAATAGATAACAACAAAAGTTTCAACACTTTCATTCAAGTAATGAGCACTATTGATCGAATAATAAACAATAAAATTATAAGGAAAAACATAATCGTTACATTATTAGAATTCGCATTTTTTTTGAACTTTTAAAATTTAAACTTTTAACCTAAAAGCAGGAGTTAACCATCGTTAACCCCTGCTACACTCGGAAACTCGTCAAAGAAACTATTTTACACTGACTTTAGCACCAGCGTCTTCAAGTTTCTTCTTGGTTTCTTCAGCGTCATCTTTACCAGTAGCTTCTTTAATGGTTTTAGGTGCAGATTCCACCATATCTTTAGCTTCTTTGAGTCCCAAACCAGTAATAGCACGAACTACCTTAAGAATGGCGATTTTCTTATCGCTGGGGACTTCTTCGAGAATAACATCAAATTCAGTTTTCTCCTCTTCAGGTTCGGGCGTAGCCCCAGGAACCGCAGCCCCAGGAGCCATCATCATCATACCACCGCCCGCAGGAGCAGCAGCACTAACATCAAAGGCTTCTTCAATCTGTTTTACTAATTCTGAGGCTTCTAATAAGGTCAGAGATTTTAGCTTTTCGAGAATTTCATCAGTTGCAGTAGACATAATTTAACTCCTTGAAAGTAAATAAAAAAAGTGGACAATTGGACAAACAATAGTTTAAATGGAAGCAGACGCTTAAGCTACATCGCCATCTTTTTTGTTGGCCATTGCGTTGATAACGCGACCCAAAGAACTTGGAACTTCGTTGATGCCTCGTCCCACAGATGAAGGCACTTCCTTGATACCAACGGCTAGTTTTGTAGCTAGTGAATTAATCGCTCCAGCTAATTGACCCATCAGTTCCTCTTTCGAGGGTAAGTCAGCGATCGCCTTCACTTGGTTTTCGTCAAGGGCTTGGCCTTGCATGACACCACCGCGAAATTCGGTTTTTTTGGTATCTTTTTTAAAGCTTTGATAAGCCCTAATTGCACCCCCGACATCATCCTTGACGAGAACAAAAGCTGATGAACCTTTAAGAAACTTCATCATCGGTTTCCAGGTTTCATCTTCTTCGACTGCAATCCGCATTAAGGTGTTTTTCGTCACCTTACACACTGATCCTGTTGGACGCAATCGGCCACGTAGATCAGTGATGTCGGCGACTGTCAACCCTTGATAATCAATCACAAAGGCCAGCTGAGCTTCACTCAAGAGTCCCTTAAGATCTGTGATCACTGTTCCTTTGTTTTTATAGGTTCTTCCCATTGATGTTTTCACCTCCTTAAATTTAGGAACGTTAACTAATTAGCAAAAAAAAGAAACCCCCAGCGTTTTGCCGGGGCTGAGGTTGGATAAGAAGAAGACAAAAAGTAAATTAATCCTTTAAATCTTTACTACTTAACTTTCTTCAGGCCTCAACCTCGGCAGGATATTAAGCAAATCGCCCCTGCTGTCTGCGGCATAAGCCAAACAAGCATTTAGTTGTAGTGGATTGCTTTTTAACTGAAATTAACTGATAGTTATTTTTCAATCACGATAATCTTAAACATCAGCTAATTTTAGATCCCTTAGTTCGCTAATGTCAACGCTAATAGACGGTCCCATAGAAGCCGATACAAAGACACTGCGCCAATAACGCCCTTTTGCACCGGAGGGACGCTGACGGTCAATAGTTTCTTGCAAGGCTTTGAGATTGGCCAGCAAATCCTCGGGTGTGAAAGATGCCTTACCAAACATAACATGAACTATCCCTGTTCTGTCAGCCCTAAATTCTAATTTTCCTGCTTTAAATGCGACGATTGCACTTCCTAGATCAGCTGTTACTGTTCCCCCCTTGGGAGAAGGCATCAAACCGCGAGGACCGAGTATACGTCCTAATTTAGCAACTTTTGGCATCATATCAGGAGTAGCAATCAAAACCTCGAAGTCCATCATTCCGTTTTGGATTTCTTCAATCAATTCTTCTGAACCGTAAATATCCGCTCCCGCATTGCTAGCCTCTTGAACTTTTTCCCCTCTAGCAATGACAGCCACGCGAACTTCTTGACCGGTTCCCTTGGGTAAAGAAACCGTAGTCCTTAGTTGCTGGTCAGCATACTTGGGATCAATGCCTAAACGAATGTGAGCCTCTGCTGATTCGTTAAATTTAGCCGTTGCCGTTTCTTTTAGCAGTTGTAGAGCTTCTAAAGGCTCATACAGTTTATCTTCGTCAACCTTAGCTAATGCTTCTTTAAAGCGTTTTGAGAGTTTTTTGGACATGAGCAATTTTCTCCTTGGGTCAATAACGAAGTAATACTTCTCCCCTAAGTTAGTTTTTAGTGATTCAGACTATCCATTAATCGTCGATGGTAACTCCCATATTACGAGCAGTTCCTTCAACAATATTCATTGCCGCTTCAATATCATTGGCATTAAGATCAGGCATTTTAGTTTGAGCAATTTCCCGTAGTTGGTTACGAGTAATGCTGCCTACTTTCTCGTTATTGGGTTGGCTTGAACCTTTTTGAACTCCGGCCGCTTTCCGAATTAATACTGAGGCTGGAGGCGTTTTCAGGACAAAAGTAAAACTACGGTCTTCATAGACGGAGATTTCAACAGGAATTATCATTCCGGACTGATCGGCAGTTTTGCTATTGTATTCTTTGCAAAATGCCATAATATTCACCCCATGTTGACCCAAGGCAGGTCCTACGGGAGGGGCGGGGTTAGCCTTTCCCGCAGGAAGGGCAAGTTTAATCATTGCAACAACTTTCTTGGCCATCGCTAATTTTGCTTCTCTATTTGGTTAAATTCTAGTTCAACTGGGGTATCTCGTCCAAAGATGGAAAGTAAGGCTTTGACTTTACTACGTTCTGGACTTACTTCTACCACTTCTCCTTCAAAATCCTTAAACGGCCCTGAGAGAACGATTATTCTATCTCCCACTTCTGTATCGATTTTGACGACGGGTTCTTGGACTTCTACCTGCTTAAAGATCCGTTCTACTTCTCCTGGACTCAGGGGGACGGGTTTAACATGACCTCTTCCTCTACCGATGCTACGCCTTTGTTCTGACCCAACGAAGTTGATCACGTTAGGGGTATTCTTGACAACTAACCAAGCATCATCATCCATGATCATCCTCACCAATACATAACCGGGAAAGACTTTTTCTTCCCCATGGTGACGAGAACCATCTTTACGAACTTTGACCGTAGGGGTTTTAGGAATTTGGACCCGCAAGATTCTATCAGCTACATCAAGGGTATGAATTCGTTGCTCCAAGTTTGCTTTAACCCGCTTTTCGCAGCCAGAAGCAACCTGAACAGCATACCAACGAGCCGCTTTTTTCTTTTCTTCGAGCTGTTCTATTTCCGGTGAGTTATTTTGGGCAAAACTCATTAAAATACCTTCCCTGCTCCCCAACTGAAAAGATTATCAACAAGATAAATCACCGTAGCCACTAAACTAACCATCAGGATGACTGCCGCCGATTCACTAAGTAGTTGTTGTTTAGACGGCCAGACAACCTTGGTCAACTCATCTTGAGTATTCCCAACAAAATTGGATTTTTGGGCTTCGTCATTGTTGGTTTTTGGCTTTGTCTGATCAACTTTTAAGCTTTCCTTTTTAACCACAGTTACCTCTACTCACCTATAGCAGTTACCCATCATCAAGTTTTTGTTGTTATTTCGATAAATAGATAGTTCACTTGATTCGCACAAAAACACGCCCTGGAGGACTCGAACCTCCGACATCAGGTTTTGGAGACCTGCGTTCTACCAACTGAACTAAGAGCGCACAGTCTGGGCGGTAACTGACAGTTACGCCTTACCGCCTTTCAATCATAGCGCAATTCGATCAAATTTTACGCTTTTATTTGTGCGCGTCGTTGTTGGAGAAATTTATAAAGGGCGATCAAAACGTTGACGAATGCGGGTTGCTTTCCCGACGCGATCACGTAGATAGTAAAGCTTAGCACGACGGACTTTCCCTCTGCGTATAACTTTAATGTCAGCAATCCTAGGAGAGTGTAATAAAAAGACACGTTCAACTCCTACGCCTTGGAAAATCTTGCGAACAGTGATTGTTTCATTAATTCCACCATTACGCATAGCAATTACCGTCCCTTCATAGGGCTGGGTTCTTTCTTTACCCCCTTCTATAATACGGACTCCGACACGAACAGTATCTCCTACATGAATGGTAGGCAAATTCGTCTTAATGTGTTCGGTTTCAATTGACTTGATAGTTTCTTGGGCGCTCATGACCATAGCAAAAACTCACAATTTCTTATTGTATCTCACTTTTTTCAATTAGATACAGACTACCGTAAAATTTAGTAAAAAGTTTATATGAAGTGATTCTTACGTCTTTTAACTAAACATGTTCTTTCATAAATCCTTATTCCTTCTAAATTTCAGTATTTCGTTTGTCAATAACAATGGCAGACAGTTGTGTTGTTTATGACAAGGCATATTCGTTTTTTTTCAAAACAGAGTAAATTTAACCGAATGTGTAATCTCTAAAATAGAAAGTACTTACTGGTCTATTCGAGCTTTGTAACTAATCTGTTAACAGCTGGTGGTGATGGCAGTTTGCTGTTCTAAGTCAGTCCATGAAGATGGGATAAAAAATTTTTTAACAATTCAACTCTTTAATATATAAAACTCAATGCATTGAGCTAAAGGATTTAATTATCAGTAAATCAACAAAAAATACTTATAAGCAATCACTTATCAACAAATTCCATTGATTCAAAAAGTTAGTCACCAGAATAAACCTAATTGTCAACTAATACCAATACAACATCATCGATTAAACTATTTTCTTTCTGATTTTCTTAAGAAAGCAACTTTTGACAGTTAACTATTTTGATAATTGATGGCTTTTGTTTACAATGATGGTTTAATTACGCTATGCCCTATAAATCCGGACGGCGTTGCTTGCCTAGTACAGCAATAGTCCCTCGTAACTCGTTAACTAAATATTCTTTTATTATGGATTACTCAGGGAAAATTTTAGCCCATCTTTTTCATCACTGGGTCGTATGAAATTGTTAATCAAGAGGCCAATGTGTATTACCTAAAAGATTTAATACATAATTATGTTTGTTAAACGACAGAATTACCTCTAACAGATTTTCTCTCTAGTAGATGCCTTTTATTGCTTGGCTGAGAGAGGGTTTCTTGGTAGTCAATCAACTTTTGATAGTTCTCAGTTTTCTAATCCTGAATTATAAGAGGTATCAGGAGATTACTAGGCAGAATAGACAAGTATTACTCCATAATTGAAAGATATAGAGATTATTTAGCTAAGAGAGAATTAATATGATGAAATCAAAATCTCCTGCTAGTCTAAGAGAGTGTTCTTAAGAAGAGATATCAAGCGAAGTACGTTTAGAAAATAGGGTAGTTTGGGTGGTGTTTATTTTTTTTATTGTAAAGTACTACGCTAATGCACTCTGCAGTTTTTTTAAAGTTTACTTTGTAAATGATCTATGAAATGATTTTAAAATGTACTGCCATAATCCATTCTATTTTTGATTAACCTTTCTAATTAACCAATAACTAATAGAAAGTGCTAAACTTGCTGCGGCTAAGGCAAATAAATCTGACTTTTGATGTTTAATCGGATTGAAAATTATGATCTTTCGAGCAACAGCAATTAAGGCAGTTACAACCACTAATTCTACTTGAACAATATGTTTTTTTAGATAAGCAGTAATATTCTCCAGAAGTTCCAGCGCAATTAGAACATTCAGAAATAGACCAAAAATTTCAATAATAGTTGGACCAAAAAAGCCAACAGGTTCCTTTGCAAATAGATCTTTTGAAAGAATCAAAACAAGTTCAAAAAGAGAAACAAAAATAACAACAATTAAAGCTAATGACAATACCTTAGAGACAAGATTTTCAATAATGTGAATAAAGCCTAAAAATTTTTCATCTTCAAAGATTTTCATAATTATTTTTTATCTATTAAAAATAGTTTATTAATTGGTAATCATTTTTTTTTAAAACAATGATTTTGAAGGAACAATGAAATAATAACTGCCCAATTTTTTATTTTACATCTACTTATTAATCTCGTTAAACAGAGTGATCTTCCGATAAAACTTCTGAACTTACAGTGGAATCTCCTTTGATAGAAGATTTCCAATTAAAAAACTGAACTTCACTTGTATTTATCTATTCATTAATTTCTTTCAGCGTTTCTCCTTTGAGTTTAGCAACCGCAAGATGCAAGGCAGCTACCCGATTATCAAAGCGATTTTGTAGAGGAACGCGTTGAAAAATGTCAAACTTTTGTAACCGTTCTTTAATTTTGATATTAGCCCCAACAATATAAATTTCTATTGACTTCTTAGCGGCCTCATCGATCATTTTTTCAATAGCTAAAGTTGCTGTTACTCCCAATAAGGGGACGCCCTTTAAATCAATAATCAGAGCATCATAATTATCTAGAATTGCCTGTCGTTGAGTGATCGCTTTTGCGGCTCCAAAACTCATAGGACCGCTCAAATCTAAGAGCATAATTCGTCTGTTAGCTTTTTCCATAAGACGTCTGCTTGTATCACATAGTAGGGTCTTATCATCCGCTGTATCAATTGCTTTAACCAAATCAGATTGAATATCTGCTAGATGTTGAATAGTTAAAATATTAGCCATACACACTCCAATACCAACTGCTGTAATTAAGTCGTAAAATACAGTTAGCAGCATTACCCCATACATAATAACCGCTGCTTTAACTGAAAGTCTGTGAGCGCGCTTTAAGAATTTCCAGTCAATAATATCAATCCCCACCTTAAGGGCAATACCAGCTAAAACCGCTAAGGGAATATTCTTGGTTAAAGGAGCAGCCCAAAGTACTACAATCAGCAAAATAAAAGCCCGACTCAAACCAGATAAAGCGGTGCGTCCCCCTGCTTGGATATTAACTACCGTTCCCATGGTAGCCCCTGCCCCAGGAAGTCCCCCACACAGCCCAGAAACCAAGTTCCCAATTCCTTGACCGATTAGTTCTTTATCAGAGTCATGGTGAGTTTGAGTTAAGCTATCAGCAATGACAGAGGTTAATAAAGCATCAATACAACCAAGCATCCCTAAAACAAGACCATCCATCAACATTTCATTAATTTGGTCGAGGAAAAAGACAGGAAAATGCAACTGAGGAAGTCCCGTAGGAATTTTGCCAATGATACGAATATTTGCTTCCGATAAAAAGAAAATTGTAATTAAAGTTCCTGCTATGAGGGCAATTAATTGGGAGGGAACAAACTTTTTAAGTTTAGAGGGCACTAAGTAAAGAATGGCCATTGTCAACAATCCTAAAACTGTTTCAGTTGGACTTAGGGTGGTAACAAAAGAAGGTAATGCTTTCAATGCCTCAATGACTCCCCCTTTAGGGTTTACATGACCCAAAAATGGTCCTAACTGAAGAATGATGAGGATTAGTCCAACTCCTGACATAAACCCCGATATTACCGTATAGGGCATGAGGGTGACGTATTTTCCCAACTTTAACAAACCGAAGATGATCTGAAAAATCCCTGCTAACACTACTGTAGTAAAGGACATGGCTAGGCCATGTTCTGGATTGTGTGCAATCATCTTGGTTACAATGGCTGTCATCACTACTGTCATCGGACCTGTAGGTTCAGAAATTAAGGTAGGTGTTCCGCCAAATAGGGCAGCAAAAAAGCCAATTATTACTGCCCCCCATAGTCCGGCAATCGCTCCTGCGCCCGAAGCTACTCCGAAAGCAAGTGCCATGGGGAGGGCAATCACAGCTGCGGTAACTCCGCCAAAGATATCGCCCCGTAAATTTCTAAAGTGAATGCGATTAGTAATTTGCATATATTGTTAAAAGTTAATTACATTGTTCTGTTTAGTTATTTTCTCTAGATTCTTTGATTTATTTTAAGCATTTTTGCACGAGTCTTTTTAGATTATTATTCAACTTTGAGTTCAATCTCAGAACTACGTTGAGAATCTATCTATTTATTGCCAAAATGGTTTGTCCTCTATAAGACAGATTAGATTCTATAAATTACTCTCCTTTGTAGATTAAAAACTATCAAGAAGGTTACAACCTCACTGTCAAAAAAGTCAAGTTAATAATACTTAAGTTGATCACTGATTAACAGCATTAATTTAAGTATTGTTAAGATCAAAAAAATTAATTTTAGTTGTCTAAAATTTAATTTATAAAAACAATTTTGTCTCTAGAAAAATACAGAAAATAGGTTTTATAAAACCTAACTTATTAAAGTTATCTTTAATTTGGCAAATCTTACTGCTATAAACTCACCTATTTTTTTATTAATCAGCTTTTAGTAAAAGAAATTGCTTTTTGAGCATCAGTTCAAAGGAATTAATTGATAATTATTCTTGGGGATAAATTTTTTAATTTAAAAAAATTAAACATACGTTCTCTTCGACTTAATACTCTTTATAACTGCTTTTCTTAATGAACTTGATACTTTATCTTAAATTAAGAGAGAGAACCATTGAAGGAATAGAGATGTTCACCATTGTGTTTTCTGTCCTATTAATCATCAAGTTTTAAGGAGATCTCATGGACACAAAACCTACTATTCTAGTGACAGGAGGAGCAGGGTATATCGGTTCCCATACTGTACTTGCCCTCCAAGAGTCGGGATACAACGTAATTATCTTAGATAATCTCAGCGAAGGACACCCTGAATTTGTTGAAGATGTATTAAAAGTTAAATTGATTGTGGGAGATATGAATGATCGTCCCTTACTCGATAGACTTTTCGCTCGCCACGACATTGCAGCAGTGATGCACTTTGCTGCCTATATTGCTGTTGGGGAATCAGTAGCTAATCCTGATCGATATTATCGTAATAATGTAGTTGGCACTTTGACTTTATTAGAAGCTATGTTAGCTGCCAACATAAAAAGGTTTGTCTTTTCCTCTACTTGCGCCATCTATGGAATGTCTCAACAAATTCCCATGATGGAGAACCATCCCCAAAATCCCTTGAGTCCCTATGCAGTTAGTAAGGCAATGATAGAACAAATTTTGCAAGACTTTGATCGAGCCTATAATTTAAAGTCCGTAGCTTTCCGTTATTTTAATGCATCAGGAGCCAATCCTCAAGGAGGATTAGGAGAAGATCATCATCCTGAAACTCACTTAATTCCCTTAGCGTTATTAACAGCCTTAAAAATACAGAATTCTCTGTCTATTTTTGGAACGGATTATGATACTCCAGATGGAACAGCAGTTAGAGATTATATTCATGTTGATGATCTAGCTTCAGCTCATGTCCTAGGCTTAGAATACCTTTTGGAAGGAGGAAAAAGTGATATCTTTAATTTAGGTAATGGTAATGGATTTTCCGTACGCGAAGTGATTGAAACCGCTAAAAAAGTAACGCAAATTGATTTTCTGGTTCAAGAAAGTGATCGTCGTCCAGGAGATCCTCCTATCCTGCTCGGAAGTAGCCAAAAAGCCCGGAATACTTTGGGTTGGAAACCTAAGTATCCAGACTTAGAAACCATTGTGAATCATGCTTGGTATTGGCATCAAAAACGCCATGGAAATTTGAATAAGTAAGAAAAATATCTAATTTTTAGATCAAAATTCCTCAAACTTACGGATTTGTGATGAGTTTATATTTATTGATAATGACTCAAGTAGAAAATTGAGGTATTCAGCCAGTGATATATAGTTTACCTCACGGGCAAGTGAGGTAAACTATATATCTGTTTTGCGTAGATTGTCCTCAGTGTCAACTTACCAAAAGAATAAACTTGTTAAACTACTACTTCACAACTTAAAATTCCATCCTTCATAAGAAGGAAAATTATTATATAATATCAATCTGTTCAATTAAGTAACCCACATTATGAGTGATAAAACTGAGCAATTAACCAGCATCGTAAAACATATGGGAGAAGCAATAATTGCAACTACAAATACAGTAGAAAAATTAGCTAAAAAAATAAATGATATATCTGAAAAAATAGAACTACAAGAAAATCAAATACAACAGCAGGGATATCAAGTATTTGCTTTGACTGAATCTGTACAAACCTTAGTGGATAGCCAAAGTGAATCAAAGGAGCAGTTGACCCGGCTAACTAATATCCTCCGAACTCTAGTAACCAATACTACTTCTTCTAATTAGTTATAATGACTTTCTCAAAAAAATGTTTTATAAACGCTTCATTGTTAGTTATTTTATCGAATCTAATTTTGGTTAGTTGTTCTGAAAATAGAGTTTATCAATGTAAAAAAATAATCTCAATTACTCAAGAGATTGCTAAAGAAAGCCAAGCTAATCGTAAAACAGAAGATATCCAAGAAGCACTACAAGTGGCTGACTCTTTTGAAAAAGCAGCAGCCGAGATGAGAAATCTATCTATTTCTGATGAAAATTTAGTTAAATATCAGCTAGGATTTGCTAATATTTACCAAGGATACGCTCAAACAACTCGGAAATTCATACTTGCATTACAAAAAAGGGATATCAACACGGTTAAGTTAATGCAACAGCAACTACAACAATTAGGTCAGAAAGAACCAAAATTAGGAAATAGAATGAATAGTTATTGTCAATCTAAATAATAGTTGTTTATAAAGTAGAACATCTCCCTTAATTTAGGTACGCACTTTCAGTATCTCAGTATTATCCACTAGTTAGAATTCTCTGAATCATGTGATTAACCTGGGAGCCATATCCACCTCCAAACAAATTAAAATGATTTAGAATATGATAAAGATTATAAATTGTTTTTCTTTTTTGATAACCTTTTTCTAAAGGAAAAACTTCATTGTAGCCTCTATAAAATCTACCTGAAAATCCACCAAAGAGTTCTGTCATCGCTAGATCAACTTCATGATCGCCATAATAAGTAGCAGGGTCTAAAATAATCGGTTCTCCTTCCTGAGTTACCGCTACATTTCCAGACCATAAATCCCCGTGGACCAAAGAAGGTTGGGGTTTTCTATTGGACAATAACTTCCTAACCATCTCCACAACTTGAGTACATTCAGGAAAATTACCCCCACGTCGTCTTGCCAACTTCAATTGATAACCAATACGGTATTCTGCGAAAAAATCTGCCCAACTATCAGTCCAGATATTTATCTGAGGAATAGAACCAATCGTATTGTTTTGTTCCCAACCAAATTGATCAGCTCCTTGATAGTGATGCATTGTCCCCAATTTACGCCCCATCTCCTCCCAAGATTGATTAGTCCCTAGACTAAATTGTATCCATTCAAGTACAATGTAACTAATTTTTTCGGACATTCCCCAACAAATTGGTTGAGGAACACGAATGGTCTTAGTGTCTGATATCTGTTTCAAACCCAATGCTTCAGCCGCAAACATTTCCACTTGGGAAGCTTGGTTAATTTTGACAAAATAAGTAATGTTATCCCCAATTAAGGAGTAACATTGATTGATACAGCCTCCATTAACAGAACGTCGGTTTTTAGTCCGAAACTCCTGTTGGGTCGACTGAGAAATGTGTTGAGCGATTTGCGTCCACATTTTTGTTTAGTAATTAATAATTATTTATTAGTAGAATGTACTACCGTAATACCATAGGCATCAGGAGACAAATAGTCAAGAGCAGCTTGTTGTATATCTTCTAAACTCAGAGATTGTATCCGATTTGGATAAATCAAAGCTGATTCCAAATCCTGTAACTGAGAATAATAGTAACCATAAAGATTAGCACGATCACTCGGACTTTCACTACTAAACACAAACCTATTAGCCACCTGAATTCGTACACGATTCAATTCAGTTTCCATCACCAATGTTTGCCTAATATTGGTAATATGCTCAATAATAATTTGTTCCACTTTCAGAATATTTTCTGATAGTAATTGAGCTGAAATATAAAACATTCCTTGAATTTTTTGGGTCATATTACTAACGTTAATGCGGGAAACTAACTTCTTGTCTTCGCGTAAGTCCCGGAATAATCGCGACATTCTTCCCTGTCCTAAAATAACTGCTAATACATCCAAGGCATAGATTCGATCTAATTCAACCAACCCAGGAACTCGCCACATCATTATTAAGCGAGATTGCCGTAAGCTGGAATCATCAAATTCCCGACGTATAATTTTAGTAAAAGAAACTTCAGGTAAAAACTTAACTGCTTTTTTCTCTTGTGTATTTTTTGGCTTAATACTAGAAAACCTACAGGTTTGACTAAAACTCTTCGCTACAATATCAATTAACGTTTCTACCGGAAGATTACCTACTGTCACTGCTGTTACTGATTCAGGTTGATACCAAGTTTTGTGAAAGTCTCGCATTTGTTGGGCAATTAAGCCTTCAATGGTGGATGCTTGACCTAGTACACGACGACGATAGGGCAAGACTTCAAAACAAGTCTCCATCGCTCGGTAAAAAGTCTGAAGACGATGATTATCATTTGACCGACGAATTTCTTCTAAAACCACTAATCGTTCTCGTTCAAATGCCTCATCAGCAATACTAGGATTGAACACCACATCTAATTGCAATGGGGCAAGGTCTCTGAAATCTTGAGGCACACAATTGATGTAGTAATGGGTATAATCTTGGGAAGTCGCCGCATTAGTCAGTGCTCCTCGTCCTTCAACTAATCGTTCAAATTCTCCACTTTTGAGACGAGAAGTTCCTTTAAAAACCATATGTTCTAGGAAATGCGCCATCCCATTAATCTCATTGGATTCCAACACAGATCCTACTTTTAACCAGAGGTTGAAGTTGATCACTTCAACTGGTATTTGTTCGGCAATGATGGTCAACCCATTGGGAAGAAGACGAATTGTAGGAGCATCGAACGCCGAGGTTTTAAACAAAGTTGAAGTCATAAGTTATTTTTGAATAACGGTTATATTTACACAAATGTTAAACTTTTTTGACTCAGTAGAACCAAGGGGTTAGATCGCTCGCTCAATGTAAAAAGCCAAAATGTATTACTCTAAAAAGAGTTTATCTAATTTAAAAATGTTGGCTATAACTGACAGATTAGTGAAATAAAGATATTTTTTAATTTTTTCATAAAAAAACGAAAAAACTGCTAAACTTAGCAATCTTGTTGATATTACTTCTATGTGGTTCCAATTATGAAGTTTTGTCGAGAGCTTTACAAACACCAGAAACTTTATTCTTATCAGCTGAACGAGATTTTTTAGTCAAGGCGACTATTAAGGGTTTAAAGCTAAAACAGCAATTAGTGTAGAGACTGTTGTTTTACAAAATTATTAACCAAAACCAAATTTTATTTATTGTCGTTCTCGAAACTCTACTTTCCGTTTTTGTTTAGCACTTTATCGGATACGCATTAGCCCTAGATGAACTGTAATCAAGACTTATAATTTACTGAGTAATGGATATACAAGTAAATTCAATAAAATTTTGAATGAATATAGATATAGTTTGACTTAAAATTATTAGTGTATTCCAACTGTAACTTATCAAAATACGGAACGTGTTCGATAAAGCTTGTGAGTGTCTCGTTTAGAAAATAGGAGCTTCAAAACACGAGTAAACTCGCTAAAATCAAGAGGAAGACACCAAAAGATAGAGACTCTATGATTCCTACCGTTATTGAAACTTCTGGCCGTGGTGAACGCGCATTTGATATTTACTCTCGTCTGTTACGCGAACGTATTGTTTTTTTGGGACAAGAGGTCAGAGACGAGAATGCTAACCTTATCGTTGCTCAGTTATTATTCCTCGAAGCAGAAGATCCAGAGAAGGACATTTATCTTTATATCAACTCTCCAGGGGGGTCTGTATCGGCGGGACTAGGGATTTTTGATACCATGAATCAAATCCGCCCTGATGTCTCTACCATCTGCATTGGGTTAGCTGCTAGTATGGGAGCTTTCCTTCTCAGTGCAGGAGCTAAAGGAAAGAGGATGAGCTTGCCTAACTCTCGTATTATGATTCATCAACCTTTAGGGGGAGCCCAGGGACAAGCCACAGACATTGAAATTCAAGCTAAAGAGATTCTTTATCTAAAGCAACTACTCAACAGTCATTTAGCACATCATACAGGGAAACCCCTTGAGCAAATCGCTCAAGACACGGAACGAGACTTTTTCATGTCCGCTGAAGAATCTCAAGAATATGGATTAATTGACCAAGTGATTAACCGTAGTCCTTCGGCTAGCAATTCTCCCCCTTCTGCTGTTAATTAGGGAATTAGGGGAAAACCTAATTTAGGGGTTAACCGTCGCCGTTGACCCCTAAATTAGTTTAGCTAACAAGCGTTACTGAGTTATTTTTTAAAATAATTCTTTCCCTCAACTTTTAGGAAAAATTAAGGAGTTGGTAAACTTTCTAGGTAATAAAGAAATTCGAGGAGTTCTTCATCAGAGAGAACTTGACGTGATCGCTTCCCATAAGTTTGAATCAAATATTCGCGTCCTTGTACTTTTGTCCAGCCTAAACGCTTCATTTCTACATTAGAACGGGCAATAATTTCCGAAAACTCAAGAGGTTCTTCAATTGCCGTTATGGAAGATTGTTCTTCAGAAAAAGATCCATCTGGAAGCTCTTGACTCAAGATAGTCGTTGGCGTTGAAATTTTACCTATCTCTGGTTTTGAAATAAATGTTTCTTGTACTTGAGAAGAGCTTGGGGAAACCTCTTCTATCGGTTCAGCTAATTTCTCATTAGAACTAGTAGAATTTTCTTCTACTAAGGAGGGTTTGAGGAAAACTTTATCTACTGGTTCAGTTATGAACTCATTGATGTTGGAAATGGATAATATTTTGCTTGAAGATTGGCTTATAGTTTTTTCAGTAAGAGCTGATAGTTTAGAGGAGCTCGCTTCTACTATAGGAGTTTGGGGAATTTTTACAGAAGTCACAAACGGAACTTGTTGCTCAGGCAATGGTGTTTTAGAGTAGGTTTGAGCAACTACCGAAATGTTCGGAACCTCAGAAGAAAATGATGGGTCATGGATTTTAACTTTTGTCGCCATTGTGCCTAAATCGTAGTTTTCTTGAGTTTGAGAAGTGTTGAAATCATTAGGGTTCAAGGAAACACTATCTAGTTTTAGTACCCTTAAGGCTCTGTTTCTCGCAGCATCTTCAGCTTCTTCAACAGTATTAGCTCCTGCTAAACCTGTTCCTAAAGTAATTGAGCCAACTTGTATTAGTACTCGCACAATATACTTTCCGTGATTAATTGTTACTAATTCACTGATTACACCGCCTTGAGGATAAAGAATTCTGAATTGAGTCAACATAATTTTTTGAGCTACCCGCTACTATCTTTACTTAGTCTATTTGTACTATTTTAGAGGATAAAGGTAGGAAAATATTGAAGACAAACAAGTCAACTATTATAAATGCACCTTGATTTTATGGATTCGTGAAGTTTAGAATTCTTCTTTGTGGAAATATTTGTATTTCTCTTGAAAAGAGATTGCTATGGCTGAGTGAACCTATCTCTCACACTGTTCGTTTATAGCGCAGGTCCCACCGCGCTATAAACGAACAGAACGCATCAAGCCGTAGAGGAATACCTGCGACGGCTTGATAAAAGCGTGCTCAGGGCTTGACATCAAAGCAAGAAAAACTAGAAGATAAAGTAAAGTCCAATCGATACCTAAAACAGGCTAGACAATTAGAGGATAAACCTCATTGCCCTAGCTAGTGGTGGGAAAAATGCCTGAATTTTGCCGGACAATCAAAAGTACGAGAAAGTATTAGAATTGGTAGAAAAACTTTTCTGATAGTTAAGAAACAATACATTTACAGCTGATGAATATTCGGTAACGCTAATTATGGAAATATCTGAATAGAGGTGGATAAATGGCAACATTTTTTATATGAACAAAGTTAGTGAAGCAGTAAAATCCTATGGTTTGGATATGAAAAGCTGCACCGTGCGCTTACGCGACTCGTTAGGGGAATCTAGGATAAAAAATCAACACTGGCTTTCACTTTCGTCAAAGACAAACCTCGCAAGTGTCACTTAACCTTGGTAAAATTGAAGCCTGGATAAGTTTTTGAAAGGGAAGTGTTAGCGTATTAGTTCTTCACACCCACCTTGGACAGAGTTGACGTCCAATGAGAGTAGTCCTTCTCACTAGATAATACGACTCTCATTCTGTTCTCGTAGGACACGACTTTTCAAGTACAAAATCAAAGATTCCTAGGAGCAACTTCACTGTTAATATAGATTTCTAACAATAAATAATGCGGCAAATCCGGATATATCAGGGGTCGCTTCTTGATTGTAAACAGAGGTATAATTGGGAAAGCTAACTTAGCTGTTCTAAAGATTTGAATCTTAAGAATAAAGACAGAATAAAGACGGCAATCACTTAACTGAGCCACGACTTAGTTAGCCAAGCTCCCTAACTAACTAGGCAATCTCCTCATCGAAGAAAGAACTTTTCTTGCTTCATGGTGTCGGATATAGAAGACGTAACAGTTTAGGGAGCTGTCGAGCAACTCTTCTTCTATGATTCCAGCCACCAATAAAATCCACTCACATTTAGTAAGGAAGATTAATAGGTAAATGGAATTTTCAATCGCTACACTTTTGTCCAATTTTACAGATGACAAATTAGTCGCGGCTAAATTTCTGGAAAAAAAGTTGGGGTGTGAAGACGAAGAAAGCATCGAAAAGCTCCAAATCATTTTAGATGTTTTAGAAAAAATCGGAGTTCTAGTTAAGGAGAGGGGGAAATATCGCCGTTTTATAGAGAAAAATCTGGTTGAAGCTAAATTACGCTGTTCAAGCAAGGGATTTTGTTTTGCCATTCAAGATGAAGAAGACGCTGACGATATCTATGTACGAGAAACTCATCTTAGCAATGCGTGGAACGGTGACCGCGTCCTTGTCAAAGTGATTAAAGAAGGCACTCGTCGTCGTTCTCCAGAAGGAGAAGTGAAACTGATTTTAGAGCGGGCAAATCCATCTTTACTTGCTCAGGTAAAAAAAGATGATGGAGATTATAGAGCGATTCCTCTCGATGATCGCTTATTGTTTGAACTTTTACTTAAACAGAATGAGAATAGTTTAGAACAAGCAGTTAACCATCTAGTTCACGTCTCGGTAATACGCTATCCGATTGGAGAACAGCCTCCCTGGGGAACTATCACCCGCATTTTAGGAAGTGATGCTGAAGAAGCTGCAGATACAGATATTGTCTGTTGTAAACACGATTTGCCTCAAGTTTTCCCCGAAGCGGTGGAACGACTGGCGGAAACTTTGCCAAAAACTGTTGATCTGGCTGAAATTGATAAGCGGGTTGACTTGCGTCAACAGTTTACGTTTACCTTTGTTGAAGATGAGCAGCGAGACCACCCTCCTTTTGTTGAAACAGCCTTTACCCTTGAGAAAACTCCCGATCAATACTGGCAATTAGGTGTTCATATCACTGATGTTGCTCATTATGTGACCCCTGATTCGCTCCTCGATAAAACGGCAAAAAAACGAGGGACAACAATTTATTTGGGTGAAAAAGTTCTTCCCTTATTGCCAAAAGCTTTAACTGACTGTTGCTGTATTGTCCCAGGAAAAGATTGTTTAACCATCTCAGTGTTAATTACCTTTGATAAAAATGGTCAAATGACTGAATTCGAAATTCAGCCAACAGTTATTAATGTTGATGAACAACTGACTTACCAAGAAGCTCAAGGGTTATTAGTCCATCTTACCCAGGTGTCTGCCGAACAAGAGGAATTAGCTCAATGTCTTAACCAACTGTTTTTTACCCTTAGTCCCTTAGTTAAAGCACAACGGTTGCAACGAGGAGGGTTTGAACTACAGTTAGAGCCGCGATCACCTTGTCAAGATGAAGGACGTTTAGGAGTCATTATTGCTTCATCCAAGGTTCCTGTGCGATCGCTGTTAATGGAGTTGATAATCCTAGCAGGAAAATCGGTAGCAGATCATCTTTACGCTTTAGGAATTCCCTCCCTTTATTGCGCTCAACCTGAGCCAGATTGGGAAGAATTAGAAGATTTACTAAAACTGGTAGACAACTTAGGAATAGATATACAATTGTCTTCCGAAGAGGAGATTACCGCTCAAGATTATTACAATTTGACTCAAGGATTTAATCAATGTTCATCGGTGCGGGTGTTAAATTTTCTTTTGAAAGATACCCTAAAATCTGCTAAATACAGCAGTCATTCGGCTCCTCATTTCGGCTTGGCTTATCATGACTGTTACACTCATTGTGTTTCTCCTGGTCAACGGTATGGGGATTTATTAGTACAACGTATGATTAAGTTATTGTTTAGTGAAGGGCGTGATCGTCGTACCAAACAAACTAAAACGGGGGTGGATCTCCACAGCAGTCGTTGTCACGTTGACATTAACTGGAATGTTTTACCCCCCGCAATGCAAGAAAGTCTTGAAGAAGAATTTCACGTCTTAGTTTCTCATCTTAACGACCGTGAAAAGTTAGCTGAAGACGCAGAAAAAGATCTCGATGGCTTGAAAAAGGCTGAGAAAATGAAAGAACGCACTGGCCAGGTTTTTCGAGGCTTGATTACGGGAGTTCAATCCTATGGTTTCTTTGTCGAAATTGAAGACCTATTGGTGGAAGGACTCGTTCATGTTAGTTCTTTGAAAGATGATTGGTATGAATATCGCGCCCGTCACGGTTGTTTAGTAGGACGAAAAAACCGCATTGCTTATCGTTTAGGGGATGAAGTTGAAGTAGAGGTAAAAAGTGTAGACTATTATCGTCAGCAGATCGATTTAGTAACTGTCGGGGGCGGAAGCTCCGCTAGAAATGATGATTGGGACGATGACTAATTTTAGCTAAAAGTTAATGGTTAACCGTGAAAAATCAAGAACAGGATTTCAACCAAAAAAGTGAAAACCAGGCATTTAGAGGTTTGTTAAGTTTTTTTTTGGCGCCTCTAGTCATTAGTTTATTAACCCTATTAAGTGGCTGTGTTCACTATGGTGTGAGTGTAGATTTTTTTCAACAACATCGAGGAGAAATTGTACAACATATTAGCTTGGCTGAACAGTTAACTAACTTAAGTCAAACAGAAGCCAATAAATGGTTAGACAGTATTGAAAAACGGGCGAAAAATCTTCAAGGAAAAACTAAACGGATATCTCCTCAAGAGATCATTGTAAAAATCCCTTTCGGGAATGGTAAAGAACTGATTGAGAAATTCAATGAATTTTTTAACCCTCCTACGTCTAGGCTAACTCAGTCCTTTAAGGACAACGATTCAGATTTAGTGGATCTTAAAGCTAAAATGTCTTTAAAACAAGGTAATTGGCTATTCCTAGAACATAATTTACTTAATCTAGAAGTAGATTTACGAACGTTAGGAGTTTTGTCGAGTCAAGGCAATGTTATCCTTAGTACAGGATCGCTAGTAGATTTAGAATTTATTCTAAAGGCTCCTTTTGGACTTAAAAATATTGCCAGTAATACCTCTTTTGAGCAGAAAAATTATCAGATTGTTTGGGAATTAAAACCTGGTCAAATCAATACTATTGAAGCATCTTTTTGGGTCCCTAGTTATTTAGGAATTGGAACTGTTGGAATTATTTTATTGATGTTAATTGGATTTTATGTGAAATATCGACATCTTCCAGGAATACAACTGGCGAAATAAAAGATACAGAAACTTCAACTGATAGTAAAACTGTGACTTAAATACTAATCAATAAAAACTAAAGGTTTTCAAATTATCTAATTTATGATGATGTAATAGGTAATTTTTATGGATTCTAAAATAGAGATTTGTTACTAATAAATATACTAATATGTTGTTATGAATTAACTATTAGATTTCTATACCATTTTATATTAATAGTTCTTAGATAAGATTAAACTAAGTGAGCTTAGATAATAGAACCATGAAAATATAGTTCAAAAATAGTAAGAATTATTGAGGTTTATTTATAGACAAAAAATTTCCCAAAAACGAGAATGGAAGTACGTATAAGTAGTCACCATATCCTGAAGAGAAAGAAGTTTAAAAAATTGGAAAATATGACAAAAATAAAAGAATAGATTAAGTCATTGTTTTTTAACACTTACTAAGTACATACAAGTGGTTTAGTTAAAGCCGAACTAAAACAATGAGAAAATAAAGAATTATATCTATTTTTTCTATACAACTTATAGTCTAGAAATGGATATAATAGAGGTAGGATGGTTTTAAATAAAAATTTATAAAATCGTCGAAAAAATATTTTAAGGGTAAGTATGCCTTAGCTAAGGTGATTAAATAAGGCACCGCTCAAAGTGATTGATATAAATGGTGTCAATTAAAGCAATATAAGTATAATTTAAATTACTTAAATATAAAGATATAAAATAATTGGCTTTTTTGAAATCTATTTAAAGCTACTTGCTCACAAGTAATTTTTGTCATACTACGATTAATAATTACCGTATTCCTGATCAAACTGTGGCTCATTTTTTAAAACTAACCACAGTTTGATTAAGTGTTTAAGCAGTTATAGAATCGATCCTATTCTTCTCAGAAAGATTGTTAGTCCAGAACAAAATTGGAGATTATCCTTGTTCCTGAATATTGGACTGTTGATCCAGATAAATAAAAAGTGACAGTTTTATTACTGACAAAGAGATTATATAAGAAAGTCGTCTACCTCAATAAGGAAAGTTTCAGACTTGATACTTTCCTGCGATTAATGGTAACTGTCGACAATACTTCATGATTTTAGCTTGATAGTAATCAATAAATTAATCTTCATAGCCACTAATTTTTTCTTATCCTAGCTAAAACCTAAAGAAGTTTACTTGTCTATACTGGGTCTGATAAATTAGCAGCCAATGACTTCTAGAATTTTTATTACAACTATGTTTTATGACTCTAAAACTTAATTACATAAAAATAAAACATTCAGTAAAGTTGGGAACTTTGTAAAATGAAACTTTTAACTTTCGTCGATTGTTACTTTATCACGGCTAGCTTAAAAAAGCCAAGGAATTAAAGTCGCTAACATAAGAAACAGAATTAATAACCCCCATGCAGCACGAGTATCATCAGGCTCAGTTAACTCATTCAAACTTGGTCTTTCTAAGTCCCGTTGCAGAAAAAGAATCACAATTACCCAATAAAGAGGAAGGGAGTTTTCTGGGTTAATTAACGTTACAATTCCTAAGACAATTAAGGACACTATTGTAGTTCGCCTTGCAGTTTTTCGTCCATAAATAGCCTGAACAATTCGTCCCCCATCTAACTGACCAGCAGGAAGTAAATTAAGAGCATTAATAACTAATCCTAACCATCCTATAATCGTTAAGGGATGAACATCAATTAACGATTTTTGCAGCTCTTCTCCGAACACCACCCGAGCTAAACTGCCGACTAAAATTGAGCCTTGAAAAAATTGAGTAGGTACTTGAAACAAACTTCCTGGATGGGACAATACCAGTCCAACCGTCAGCAATACAAAGGAAAGTCCCCATCCTGCAGCCGAGCCAGCAAAAGCCACATCAAATAAGGCATTTCGGTTAGGCAGCAAAGATTCGAAGCGAGTAATTGCCCCAAAAGATCCAATTTGCCAGGTGGGAAGAAAAAACGGAACACTCAGGCGCACATTATGACGTTTTGCAATAAGACGATGACTAATTTCATGAGCAATTAAAACTGTCCACAGTCCTAAACTAAGGGGTATAGTTTCTTGATAACGACTCCAGTCACTGAACAAGTCGAATCCTAACAGAATTCCTGATGCTTCTAAACTAGTTAAAATAGTTCCTACAAACAGGACCAAAGCAACATTTTTTTGAACTAAAGTAGTTGGTCGCGGGTCAACAATACTCGGAAGCACTATCACCACAGGTTTCTTTTCCGTTCCTTCTACTAAAAAGAGACGGTACTTATCGAAAAAACGAGCTTTTAATTTTTCTGAAAGGCGATCATAAACTGTGTCAGGTTCCCCTCGCAAATTTCCTTTAAAAATTGCTCCCTCTTGATAAGAAATCGTTTCAGTCGCAAAAAAGGTATCAATGCCAAATATACCTTTAATAAGTTTAAGATCTTCTTCAGGAATGGGTAGAGCATCTGCTACAATTTTGGGGTTAGAGTCAATGCAGGACTTTTCAGATTGATTTACTTGAGACTTCTCAGTCTTACTTTGTTCTTGTAAGCGCCTAGCGGCCTTTTTTTGTAGAATGACATCTTGACCTTCGGCTCTTAGTCTTTTTCCTAGATAAATGTATATTGCTAATGAAGTGATCAACAACAGTAAAATTGCAACTAAATTAAGATAAATTCCGGCAGCGAATAATCCGAAAGATACTAGCCAAGGAACTATCAATACCAACGACTGCAACTCAGCAAAAATTGCTAACCTACCATATAATTTAGCTCGGTTATAACCCCAGGTTATAATTCCCAAGGCGACCAAAATAATTAAGAGTATAGTAGTTGTCTCAGATGGGTTTAACATGATTTATAAGTGCTTAGATAATTGGGGTAGTCGTCTTAGGAGTTATTAGTTAAAACACCAACTATACTGAATTTATATATTTATTATAGGGTACTCAAGCACACCACACTAACATCGACGCTTGTCAAGTTTAATAGATGAGCCTAAGCAGGGTTTTTATCGATTTGGACTGGATATATTTTAAACCCATAAAAACCGTCAATTTCTCCCCTCTCACTCCTTTATCTTCTTAGTCTCAATATATTGATTCAGATAATAAACAGCTTAGATCTTAACTTAAACTGAAAACGGAGGAAACTGTCGATGTTAATGACAGTTTCCTCCATGCTATGAAGTTAACTTATTTCTAACAAAGGTTGTTAACATTCCCTAAAAACATAAACAAATAGGGTAAAACTATAGTATGTCGCCCTCGACGAGGGGTGAGTAGAGTTGACATGATAGATAATTTACAATTAATCTTCATTTAGTGAAATCCTCTTTCCCAATTGGGGAGTATATAGTAATTTTAAAGATGTTTTTTGTACTGTTTCTTTTTTATCAATGGCGCAACTGACACTAAACTTAATTCAAGGAGCCGTTAGCTTTAATTTTAGTCCTGAAGCTGCTCAAACTCTTAAAGGAGAAATTGATGAGTTAATGATGGGTCTTAAAGCTATTTTGACCCAGTCTGTCAGTGGAGGTAGGACTCAGCCTCAAAGGGCTATGGAATATACTTATACAGGAGAGGTTTTTGTTGAACTATTTTGTAATCCTAATATTTATCCAAATCCCTTTGCAGCTAAAGTTTTATTGACGGTCAAAGATGACCATGTTCGACTGACCACAGAAGCTGAACTAACCCGCGTCATCGAAGACTTGGAACAATATCTTAAGCCAGTTGGCTAGTACTGGGACTGATTAATTAACAAGCAAAAGCATTGATTGGGAAGGTTCAGGAATGATGTAGGGAATAGATCATTGTTGATCTGCCATTCAAGGAATTTAACCTAAACTATTTTTGATATAACCAAACCATTTATGAATACAGACAATTAGTTATAACTATTTATGTTTTTTGGGGTTGTATTTTACATATATCCTGACCTTTCTCATCCTAATTACATAAAAATATCCCTTTTATTCTCAATAACTTCTGGGATATCATGAAACCTATTTTTTTAGAAGATTATTTGTTATCTGAACAACAAATAAGTTAAAAACAATTAGGTAGGGATAGAATAATTTTAAAATCGTAAAGTATAAAATTTGAACTTAATTGACCAACAGTCTTTGATTTTAGTCATTATCCCAAGTCGTGCAGGGAATCGGATCACCGATTTGGTCGCTTAGTAAATAATCATGTCTCTCTAATTCTGTTTCCACATACGCCCATCCACGAGGGGAGATATGCTTGCAAACGACATGAATAGGCTTACGATAATTTGTCGTTTCTCTTTTTACTAAGTTGACAGACTTCATCAGCGATAATACTGATTGTATAATGAGTACAGGAAGAGGACTTAAGGACAGGAAGAGCAGTAACACTCATAGCAATTGGTTAAGAAAGTCAATGAGGTCCAATATCTACTATTTTCGAAGTCAGTAGTTAATCAACATAATTTTTGCTGTAACAAAAGCTACAATCTTTTTAGATAAAACATTTAAATCTCTTTAAGAAAAGGTTTATAAGACGTCGGATTTAGCTATGAGGATCGGAAGGCTTAACGTGAACAATGAGGAGGGAAAAATAAGAAAGTCGAAGGTTTGATTGCTTCTCTAACTCATCATAAATCACTTGCCCCGGTTGAGTCGCCCGTTCCACTACCCAAGCATGCTCCAATAAATTTAACCGCCGCAAAATTTCCCACACTTGAGGGTAGACCGAACTAACTTTTAACAAAACTACCACATCAGCCCACCCCAATGTTTGTTCTAAGTCCTCTAAGGTGTAAAGAACAGGGAGAACAGCTAACCGTTGATTCCTAACCGTTAAAGGAAGGTTTAAAACCGAAGCCACAGCCATTGGAGAACAAACCCCTGGAACGGTTTTAATTTTTACTGAGGGGTAATAATATGTGAGTGTCTGGGCTAAATAAGTAAAGGTACTATAAAAGCTGATATCCCCTTCACAGGCAAAAGCCACATCCTTTCCTTGTTGAAGGTAAGACCAGACTTGTTCAGCAGACTGTTTCCAGGCTAATCGTAATTCTTCTTCATTTTGGACATAGGGAAAAGACAGAGGACAAGTTTCCTGCTCAGAAATTAGCCACGGGGAGATAATTGTTTGAGCAATTCCAGACTGATTCCCTACCCCCATGGGAAAAGCAACAACAGATGCCTGTTGCAATAGGCGTACCCCTTTAACTGTAATCAAGTCAGGGTCTCCTGTTCCTACACTGATGCCGTATAAAATTCCGGTTTTTGCTACCATTCGTTTACTTTTCTATTTTAAAACGCAGACTGTTCTCTAAGTTCGGAAACGGTCGGTCAATTTTTAATCCAAAGATGAAAATTGAGCTTTTGCGGCTTAAGAACTGTTGAACTTATTGTAGGTCTGCAGAAAAAATGTTAAATGCTGCTTAACTTACCACAATCTAAAATAAGTCCAATAACAATCAAAACAAACTAATCAATCATAATTTCCTCTTGAGATGGTTTTATAAGTTTAATGAACTTTTTATCTTTACTATTTATAGCTTAGAATCGCCCACAAATAAAGTCTCAATAAGTATATTTAGGATAAGTTATTCTCAAGTTTCAGCAAATAAAATATTTGTTCTTTTACTAATTTTGTTTGATTTGAGTAATTACATTATCGATTTACAATCTTGTTTAGATAATTTTAAAGAAAAACTTCGTCAAATATTGACAAGTTGAAAGCTATCTAAACTCATAGTAGACTCGTAATGATTTAAGGATTCTATCCCACTAACACATTCAATAATGAGATAATTTTACGTTAATTATGTCTGAATCAATTTTCAAAACTTTGAATTACTCAAATGTAGTATCCTCTAAACTTTAGAGTAGTAAATCTTAGTAAATTTGTTGTTTTATTACTTTTTTACAATTTAATTGTAGTTAATTACTTTAAAAGTGATACGCTATATCTAATTTTATTAAAAAACCATTTTTAAATAAAAGTGAATTGATTGATTTATCTAGACCAGAATATTTATATTTTTTTATAAAAAATCTTTGACTATTTTTTAAATCAATATAAGAATCAACTTCTAATTACAATAAAGGTTATATATTTTACTTTATAAAAAATTTTAACAAAAAAAATATATTGTATATAATAAAGGTTTAAAAAACACATAATATATATTTTTTAAAAAAAAGATTATTAACCAGCTACTTCAAAAAAGTTATTTTATTTATTTGTAAAATAGAGAATATTCTCAAATATTAGTTATAAAAATTATTTGCTAAAATTACTCGGTCTTCTCTTTGATTTGCTCCTTGAAAGAGAATAGCGAGCTTTTTTTGTTCTTCATTTAAACTAATTAAAATAAAATTATTTTTATCTATCAAAGTTTTTAATTATATTTAAGACAGTGACAATCTAATCTTAGAAGGAATATAATATTTCTGATACTTTCTTAAAGAGGAGATAGAACTTTAAATATATTTGTTTTTTTACGAAATTTAAGGTTAAATTACTCTGATTTTTAATGATTATCTATGTTAATTTTTAACATAAATTGTAAAAAGTTACACACAAATTAAACTAGAAATAAAATAGAACTGTAAGTTAGCTTGCTAGACAAAATTTTTTGTTGTCTAACATACTACTTTTATGAAATAAATCAAACATCTAAAAAATGTCTTGAATATTATGTTATTCATATTAGTGATATCTTTCATTTGGGAAATCAACGTATAGGTGAAATTTACCATTCTCGTAGATTAGAGCATGGTTGCTGCAGTAGTTACAATAGACATAGTGGATGTGGTAGTGATTAACCACAAACTGTTTTTTTTGTTTAAGATTAAGAATAAAATATTTGTTTAGGTAAAAAGACTATGAAAATATCCGGATTTGGCAAAAAATTAGCCCTACCTACTCCTGAGACAGCATTGTCTGGACGAGAAACGAAAATGTTGGTCTCGGCTTTCCACTATGTTCATGGAAATCCTATTAAACCCCCCTTTCCTGAAGGAATGAAAACCGCAATGTTTGGGTTAGGATGTTTTTGGGGAGCGGAACGTAAATTCTGGCAACTTGAAGGGGTATATACTACTGCAGTAGGGTACACAGCCGGATTAACTCCGAATCCTACTTATCAAGAAGTTTGTACTGGACTTACTGGTCACAATGAAGTAGTGTTAGTAATTTTTAATCCCAAAGTTATTAGTTATGAAAGACTGTTAAAGATATTTTGGGAAAGTCATAATCCTACCCAGGGAATGTGTCAGGGAAATGATATAGGAACTCAGTATCGTTCAGGAATTTACGTTTATTCCCCCGAACAAAAGCAACAAGCAGAAGCCTCCCAAAAAGTTTACCAAAAAGCATTAACTAGAGCGGGATATGGTGAAATTACTACAGAAATTTTAGATGCTTCTGAATTTTACTATGCAGAAATTTATCATCAACAGTATCTGGCTAAAAATCCTAACGGTTATTGTGGGTTAGGAGGAACGAATGTTAGCTTTTCTGTGGGTTTTAATACCACGGTTAATTAACTGTTAATCAATGATTTTATATCAGGTGTTAAGTTTATTTAAAATCTGACTAAACTATATAAATAGTTTCCTTTTTAGTAAAAAAATATTTGTTGATGTCAGAAAAGTAAACTTCTTATCATAGATACATATTAAACTATTTTTTGTTCTATCCCTAAAAAATAGTTATATTTAGTTTTTTTTAAAACCTTATTTATAATATACAAAAAGTGATTTAAACTGCTTAAAAATTCAATAAAAACTAAAAATCAATTATATTAATGGTGTTATTAATATAATTGATTGTACATTAATATACTAAGATATATATAAACAATATAAGTAATAAATAGTACTGATAAAATGATCTATTTAGATTTAAAAATTAGTTTAAGACTGACCATCTTATTAAGAGACATATAAACTTTTAATAGTCTATATATTCAGGCTAAGAAGTACTTCAATTTCCGTTTATAAGATTTTAGATTAAATAGAATTAATTTGATTTATCAAACAAGTGGATTTAAGGAGGAACTTGTATTTATTTTAATTTAACCACCAGGCAACTTCATCTAAAGGAGAGATTAACTATGAGAAGTTCGATGTGAAAACAAATTTAGAGAAAATTTAAGTATTTTAAATAAAAAAATATATATTAAAAATATCTCAATATAATTATTGAAAACCTTAGTATAAATAAGTGTTATAAACTGAATTATTGGCATATATATTCAATATAACTGAATCAGTTATATTGTAACTATACAATCAAATTAAAGTTTTAAAAAAAATCAAAAATCAAAATAATAAGATGTATAAAACTTCACTAATTTTCTCAAAAATATACCTATTTTAAAAAATTGTTTTTTTACAAAAAAAGTCCATATAGTGTATCAGAACTATTGAGATTAGTTAATTTTTAGGAAAACTAACTTTATCATATTCAAAATGTATAAAACAATTAAGCGTTATGTTACAAGAACAATTACCTCTTTTTATTAAAAAATTAGTCAAGTAATAGTAGAAGTATTAACAATAAATCGAAGTTAATTAAAAAGAAAGCTTATAGATTAATAAATTATGTTAATTTTTAACTCTTAAGTATTTTAATTTGGTATTTGACCAGTTAATTTTATATCATCAGTTCGGTATGCTGTATATATTAAAATAACCCTAAACTATAGAGAATAGTAGCATAGTATAAGACACA
This sequence comes from cyanobacterium endosymbiont of Rhopalodia gibberula, assembly GCF_003574135.1. Classification (GTDB taxonomy): domain Bacteria; phylum Cyanobacteriota; class Cyanobacteriia; order Cyanobacteriales; family Microcystaceae; genus Rippkaea. The sequence goes on from NZ_AP018341.1 coordinate 2,052,798, forward strand.
AAAATACTTTTTAGTGCATTACTTAAAAAAAAGAAAAAAATTACTTATAATACTGTAATTTATCTAACTTTTCCTACGTAACATTTTGCCGGTTAATATTTTATTTGGCATCTAATCCTTAAGAAGGATTCTTGTTTATTTACTTATAAATTAACTAATTTACTGTTTAATATTGCACTCCAATTCAGCAAAATAAAGTTAAATTATTTAGGGTATTTATCATGACAGTAATAGCCGATTATCTCTAATTGAATTAAAGTAATACAATAATTGTATTTTACAAGAATTGGTGTTAAACATAGAGAAAATAATCGATTTTTAAGATTATAGATTGATAGTATTTGGATGATTAATTCAGGCTAAATATATTGAGCAGAGGGATAAAAATTAGATGTTCTAGCTCTCTATGCTAACAAACATAACGTTCGAGCAGCCCCTTCGTCATAAGTAGGAGTCGTTATAATTTCTACCAACTCATCCGTGATTGCTGAATAATCTTCATAAGCTAATTTAACCAAAAATAAGGATGACACCAGGACGGCGTATAATTAATTATTAACAATCCTTTGAGTAATAAAGGGAAAAAAACTAAATTTCCTACCGTTGTAACTACTGGTTGCAACCATCGAGGAATAATTTCTTGTCGCAAAGAAGTATTAGGTAAACTCAACATAACAATTTATGTCACCATATTAGAATAATTATCTGCCGCCGTTAAACAAATTAAGGAACCGATTGAATTCCCCACTAAAATGACAGGTTTACCAATAAAAGTCTGCCAAAAATAATAAACTAATTCTGTCCACAAATAGATACTGTAGTTCGTAGCTGCTTTTTGCGAGCGACCAAAGTCTAATAAATCTAAAGTGTAAACTGTAGCTGTTCGGCTAGGATAGAAATATTATGTCGCTAATGTTCAATAGCAGCGCCAAACCCATGCAATAAGATTAGAGGAGGATATTGCTCAGGGCTTAAATTTAGAGAAGATCGAAAATAAGCATATCGAATCTTCCAACCGCGCCAAATCCAGTCTAGCTGTTGTCCAATGCGTTGCTCCCAAACTCCCAAGATTTCATCTGAGACACTCAATCTTTGCCGTTGTACATCTTTGAACCTTGTTTATTCTGAAAAAATTTCAAGGATGAGCAGAAAAAATCACAAAACCTAGTATTATCAAGGTTTTCAATAGTTTTCATTTAAATCATTGATAAGTTTTAGGAGTTACGCATTAAGAGATAAACTTGAACATAAGATGTGTTAGGATATAGAGCGGTCGCTAGAATTAAAAAAAAGAAAATTGATAGAAAAAAGGAGATACTTGTCCAAACTATCAGAAGGAATTCAAGAGCTAATTGTCATTTAGACTCCTACGTTTGGCGTTTACTCCTTAATCTCAGCATTTGAGCTGTAATTGTTTGTTCTATACGTTTAAGAGGTTATACAATAACTAGAAATTAGGGTTAACAACAAGAATAGTTGACAAGAATAGCTAAACATAGATAAGTCTCAATCAAAAAAGGAGTGTACCAGTCAGTTGAAAGCCTAAATATAAAGGAAAATAAGATAATCATTCATTTAAAAGAGTTTGAAAAAGTCTAAATTTTTTTTAAAAAATTTACAGACAATACTACTCAATACTTTTTTTAAAAAAAAGTATCGAAATTTAAATGCAGTTATTAAAGACATATTTCTTCAGTCAAAATATTAGGTTATTTAATATTACCTCTAAGTCCTAAAACAATAATGTGGAACTGATAAAATCTTAGTTGAAAAGTCTGAGACTATCTTGACTCTCCTTTTTAGTGTTCTGTGAGCTTTTATCTAATTAGAATTAATGAGGGCTAAAAAATTGATTGATAATTGGTGTTAAACTGAAAGGAAATTATTCTTTGAGGTTGACCGTAGTTTTATTAGTGATTGCTTTATCCATTCTAGATAGTGCATCTTTGACATGATTTTTCAATAGGTGGCTTCTATTTTAAAATAGAACCTAGTTAAAAGTTAGTAAAATAAAACTGGTCACTCTATTCATCTATATTCATTTAAGTTCGTCCATCTATTTAAGATACAACAACAAACGCCTGTGATAGATAAAAGACGCTCCCAACGAGATCTCCCCAAAATCAACGAAAGAATTCGTTTTCCTGAAATCCGGGTCATCGATAGCGATGGCGCGCAAGTCGGTCTTCTGACTCCTGATGAAGCGTTAACTATAGCGCAAGAAAAAGAGCTTGATTTAGTCTTGGTGAGTGAAACGGCTAAACCTCCTGTCTGCCGAATCATGGATTATGGCAAATATAAATTTGAACAGGAGAAAAAAGCCAGGGAAGCCAAGAAAAAGCAACATACAGCCGATGTTAAGGAAGTAAAAATGCGCTACAAAATCGGCGAAAGCGATTATATGGTACGTATTAATCAAGCCAAACGTTTTCTTAAGTCTGGTGACAAAGTTAAAGCGACGGTTACATTCCGAGGTCGGGAAATTCAACATTCCAATTTGGCTTTAGATTTACTGGACCGTATGGCTCAAGATCTTAAAGACATCGCTGACATTCAACAAAGTCCTAAACGGGAGGGACGAAACATGATGATGTTCTTAACCCCCAAGAAATAAAGAAAGACTAAAAACTTGTTGATAATTTAGTCACAATTAAACTCGTTAACTCCCCTCTTTAGTCTGAGGGGATTGTTTTATCTTCTTATTACAGTTAGTCGGAATTTTTAGAAATAAATATTTTGATATTGTTATCTAATAACAAGGGATTGTTTTTCTGTTAGATTGTGGAGTTGTGATTCTTGATTATTTGATGAAATCTTTTTCTGATTAGACTTTGTTTGGAGTGAAAACTATTTTTTTCTTTGTTTTATCTTCATCTGTTTCAGCTAAAATCGTCTTTGATAAATTTAAAAATTATAGTTTACAAAGTATTTTAGGATATTTACAAACTGTTCTGACAACCCATCAAGTAAAAAAATCGCTGCAACATGGTTAAGATATTTAACTATAATTTGCTATGATCCCTTAAGATTTCAACATGTTGATTAGGTCTGATGTCCTGCTACAGTTGCCTACACTGCATTTATTTATTGGTACTATTAGTAGTAGCATTTGATTAAATGTTTTGTTATAAACAGTAATTTCTTGTCGTTTCTACATTGTTTAAAAAATATCTAAGATCGATATTACTCAGTCGACTTTATCTGTCTATTGAATATTTTAGTTAGTGTTACTCTCCGTCAGTAATATAGTTTTTCTGTTCAAGCTGTTAGCTTTTTCTTTTTAGTCTAGATTTTCTATTCGATTCTGTTAAGATTATTTTTTGTAGTTATTTATTTTACTGTTGAATATATTTGAAAAGTTCTTCTAAGATTCAAATACAAAATTATTAGGTTTTCCTCCTATAAAATTTAATTGTGATTGGTTGTTTTTCTGCCATTGATCAGGAATTAGTTTGTGGGGTAGTCTGTTTATTACTTGTCATCAACCTAGACATCTCACATTCTATTTTTTCTGTATTTATATACATAAGATTAACAGCCGTATTTGTGATTAATTAGTACAGTCTTTGGAAAATTAAGAGTATTTAAAATAGTTATTTTTTTGATTGTTTTTTAAAACAATATCCAATATATGTCAGAAATATTAATGACTTATCGAGTAGCTTACTATTTTTTAAGCTAATCTTTAATTTGTTTCAATTCACCAAGTTAAATAATACAAAAATCAGTTAATTACTATCTATAAAATACTAGATTTAATTTAAAAAAATTATATACAAAACTTTTTGATTATCTATTGAAAGTTAATCATAAGGACTAAAGGTATTTGTTTTTTCTATTGGAACTTATGAGTTATGCTTGCAAGCCCATGCTAAGGAACAACAGCAAATTCACACTCATCATTTCTATCTATCTAAAAAATCTTTTATTGAAATCTTTTACAAATTTTAAAAAAATGTATTTATTCTAAAACTATTAATTATGTCATCTTCAATCATGTGAATGGTAACTATACAGAAGCCCTAAAAGCCTTATTATAAATAGCACATAAATTACCCTTATTTATTCTAATTATGAGCAATCTTATCATCCAATATTTTATTATTTCAATTTTCAGAACACTTGAAGTTATTGAAAATAATTAAGGAAAAAGATAGCTTTTAAACCAAAATTTTGGTTGATAGAATCCCAAAAAGTGAAAACAGAGCAAGTATTAGGGTGTATTTTGAGTTCATTGTATATTGTAACTTGTCGACACAAAAAAGTTGGGGAGCATGTTGGCCTTTTATATGTTTTGAGCCACCTTTAATCCCCCTGATTCTACCATTACAGTCTCAAAATAAAAAATGAGGTATTTTTTTGAACTCTTTAGACTTAGAGAAGATTGTTTTGAGGAGATAAAAATTAAAACAGCTGACAATAGTTTTCTAATTTTGAAAGATGCCTTATTCTTCTATATAGAGTGTCAAATAGGAGATTGCATGGAATGTAACTATCACTGGATCATTTATAGAGTAACTAAAAAGACAAGGTTTTATATGATGGGGTAATGGCGGTTCACTATCCCAAATTAGGACGTGGTTACTAATAGTTGAATAGTACTAAATGTGTAGTAATAATAAAAATTAGCCTCTCTAACATTTTTTATCTTGTGGGGTGGGTATTGCCCAACCTACAATTAGGGTTCAGCCTCTACCGGACGATGACATCTAAACCAAACCAAGCAACTTAGTCAAATATAAAATGTATGTCCACTGTTCAAGTCATCGGAGGAGGATTAGCCGGAACCGAAGCGGCCTGGCAAATTGCCCAAACAGGGGTTCCTGTTATCCTCTATGAAATGCGTCCCCACACAACAAGTCCAGCACACCATAGCGAAGAATTAGCTGAATTGGTTTGTAGTAACTCCTTTGGGGCAATGTCGAGCGATCGCGCTTCTGGACTTCTCCACGAAGAATTACGCCGTTTAGGGTCAATTATCATTCAAACCGCCGATAAAAATTCAATCCCTGCGGGAGGGGCATTGGCAGTAGATCGAGGGATCTTCAGCCATGAGTTAACTCAAGCCTTAGCTAAACATCCTCTAATTACTTTAAAAAGAGTAGAAACAGCTAGAATTCCCTCAGAAGGGATAATTGTCCTTGCTACCGGACCGTTGACCACTTCTGCTTTAGCAGAAGACTTACGAAGATTTACAGGAATGGACTATTTAAGCTTTTTTGATGCAGCTAGTCCCATCATTGTCGGGGACTCAATTGACCGTGATATTGTTTTTCTGGCTTCCCGTTATGACAAAGGAGAAGCGGCGTATCTTAACTGTCCCTTCAATAAAAAACAATATCTACACTTTCGAGAGGAATTATGTCGAGCAGAACAAGTAAAATTAAAGGATTTTGAGCAAGAAACTGCTAAATTTTTTGAAGGTTGTCTTCCTATAGAAGAATTGGCTAGGCGGGGAGAAGATACCATGCGCTATGGACCGATAAAACCGGTGGGACTATTTGATCCACGTTTAGGAGACTTCCGTGATCCTAAAAATAAAGGAAAACGCCCTTATGGGGTGGTACAACTGCGTCAAGAGGATAAACATGGTCGTTTATGGAACATGGTAGGGTTTCAAACCAATTTGCATTGGGGAGAGCAAAAACGGATATTTAGATTAATTCCAGGGTTAGAAAAGGCAGAATTTATTCGTATGGGGGTTATGCACCGCAATACCTTTATTAATTCTCCTCAATTACTTGAACCTACCTTACAGTTTAAATCTCGTCCTACTCTATTAGCAGCTGGTCAATTGGTAGGAACAGAAGGATATACAGCGGCCACAGCTGGAGGTTGGTTAGCTGGGATAAATGCTGCACGGTTAGTTTTAGGATTAAATCCTGTTACTATTCCTAAAATGACTATGATGGGAGCGTTATTTGAATTTATTAGTAATGCATCTCCTAAATATTTTCAACCGATGCCGCCTAATTTTGGTATCATGCCGGAACTACCACAAAAGGTTCGCAATAAACGAGAACGCTACGAACAATACCGTGATCGTGCTTTAGAGAATTTAGATCAATGGATTTTAACCAAATTTCGAGCAGATTTTCCTCTTACTCTATTAGGTTAGGGAAATTTGCCAATTGTGATTAGAAGTTGAAAAAATAGTCACTTAAGGTATTAGATTTCGATTTAAATACTTTAATATAAGATCGCAGTTGACTTTAAGAAATAATTCTAGATTTAAGTTTTAATCATCTTAGCTAAATAAAATAGAACAAGATTATTTATGAAAACTTTTCAAAACCTTAACTTTTTATAACTTGTTTGAATAAACAGTCGTTATATTTTTCTTTATATCTAAGTTTTTAACCCAAAATTATCTTTCTTTTTCTTACTGAGACCAGTAGATCTTTGGATGTTTCTATCGTCAAACTTAATTACTAGTCATGAGATATATTATTAAATATCTCAAATAAATAGCCACAGTCCAAATATTGAGATTCAGTGATCAAGTACAATGACACTTAGCTATTGATTTCTTTATAAAAGTGCCGATAGCCATCTCCTATTTTGATAGTTTTCTGTCCTTTATTTTTTACAATCGTTTTATGTTTTTGGACTAGATTATATTTAAGTTTACCTGTCAATATTTAACTACTGTCTACTTATCCTTCGTACTTTTGTATAGGAATAATTCAGGAGTTATTTTGTTCTATTAACTAGGGATTATTTTGTTTCAGGTTTCAGAATTTATCCTTTGGACTTAATTACTTACCATAATATCTCTTGCCAAAGTTAATTTTCACTTTATCGGTCGTTCAATGGTTGCTTATCAAAAAAGAAATACTCTTACCTGAAAAAATAAAAAACTGTACCACTACAAGACTTTGTTCGTCATCTCGGAAAAGATTAGCAGTCTCAATAGGAAATGTCTTTAGTGTCAGTCTCTTTATTCTAACTGTTGGCTATGGAGCCATGAACACTATGTCCGCAGCAGTGGTCTTTCTGCTTGTATTTTAGCGTTTAGTTTAGTAAGCTTATTTATCTTTAACGAAATCTTTTAACCTTATTTTTATCTAGATTTAAGCTTCAATCTAAGGGCAATTATACAGATGATAATTTTTAAAAAAAGCTATCACGATATGAGCTAGATTGATTAGAAAGTAAAAAGAGCACGCTAAAATTAACTAATGTAGTCAGCAGTACCACTCAAAAGTGGAAACAAAGTCTTTACCAACACAGGTAATCTTAACATGTCCTCATCAAACCCTAGATAATTACCAAATTGATTGGAGACTTCAAGCTGATAATTATCTAGAATTAAAAGGATAAATATATACGATTCTTGAAGACCATTATCACTATTAATACAAGGTTAATGGCTGTTTTTTTGCGTAAAGTTTTTTTCTATGTCTAATCAACTTAACCCCCTAGAAAAAAACTATTGGATGGCCCTCTGATAATTGAAAATATTCGTTACTGTCTCACCGCCTATTTAGAGACAATACACTGTTTAGTAAATTAAAATTGACATTATTAAGGAATAATATCTATATAAGCCAATAAATCATCTGAAAGCTAGTCATAAAAAGATTTCTCCCACCTTTACACGAGTTCCATTAAAAAAATCCCACCCTGACTGACGGCGTTTTCCCGATAATTGTACTTCTTGTAAGAGAAGCAGTCCTTCTCCTGTCTGTACGACAGGTCCAAAGTTTTTAATCTTACTCAGAATTTCCCCTGGTTTTCCTTGAAGATTTAGTAAATTTGTTGATTGTTGCCGAAGGGGTTGAAACGTTAAGGGCAAAGACTCCCAATCAATATTTTCTAATGGAATAGTCGTCATGACTTTCAGGGATTGATCACGAAAATTGGTAATACAATTAGGATAAAATCCCCGCACTTGATTATGAATCGCGATTGCGGATCTAGACCAATCAATTTCATAGTCAGATTTTTGAATTAACGGAGCGTAGGTGGCTTCTGTTGGATTTTGAGGAGTGGCAATGATATCCCCAACTTTTAGTTTTTGTAGGGTTTCCAATAATAAATCTGCCCCATTTTGAGCTAGTTCTTCGGCAATTTTCTGATAATTATCTAATAAACCAATAGGTTTGATAAGTTTAAGCAATACATCTCCTGTATCCATTCCCTCGTTCATTAACATAGTAGTAACTCCCGTTTGTTGCTCTCCGTTATATAAACTCCACTGAATGGGGGCTGCTCCGCGATATTGAGGCAGAATTGAGCCGTGAACATTAATACAGCCCAGTTTAGGAATAGATAAGATCTCAGAGGACAGGATTTGTCCATAAGCCACAACAACAAAAATATCTGCCCGGGCTTCCTTAAGCTCAGATAGGGTCTTTTGTGCATTTCTGATTCTTTTAGGTTGCCAGACAGGTAAATTATGTTGTAGAGCAACTTTTTTGACAGCAGAGGGTACTAATTGCTTACCCCGTCCCCGTCGTTTATCGGGTTGAGTAACGACTCCTATAACTTTACAGTCAGGATGATCTAGCAATCTTTGCAACGTAGGGACGGCAAATTGGGGAGTTCCAAAAAGAATAACCTGCATATAAAGAAGTGGAAAAAAAGAGGAAGAAGGGAGGAAGAATACCCCCAATACAATCTTAAAGCCTATTTATCGGCAAAATGTTAAGCCTTGGTGTAGAGTAGGTAGGCGATCATTGTTAATTAATCATAATATCTGATTAAACAATTCGCCATAAACCACTAGCTAAAAGACTTTTCACTACTCTTGAAATTTATTTAATAAATACTTTTCGATTTTAACAAATTGACAGAGGTTCTTATTTTATCCTCTTAAAGAAGAGTTTATCTCTGCTGGATAACAGTCAAACAATATCTATTTTTTTCTTAATTAGTCATTAATTAAATGTTTATTTATCCAAATAAATTGGTAAATTTAAAATGCACCTATTGGTAAGTAATATTAACGATACAATGGGTAAGCCCTATATTACTTAAATGTATTAAACAATATTTAAAGAGCTTACAAATTACCTGAATAGTAATGAAACAAGACTTAAAGAAACTAAAACAAATCGAGTTCATTTAAATTCAGACTTAAAATTGTTGAGATATAATTATAAATTAATCCTGTTCAATCACTCAAAAGATATTCACAAAATGACCTTACTTTTGGATTCCTGTTAATACTAACTATTCCCTTTTCTTAAACAAAAAATTTTAATCTACCCTCATTAATTACACTATCAAGTACAGATCAATGTTCAGTCTGGCTTTGATTAAATATAGTTTTACGGCAATTTTAGAAATGATGGCTAGTATTAATGAAGTTGGTCTATTACGAAGTTTTGTTTGAGAGACGGGAGATAGAATCCTATCCTATGTTAGGAATAAGATTTAACAGAGTAAATACATCCAAATTATCATCAATTAAATTAAAATATTCAACAACAGAGCTTAATTTTAAGTAAACTTCTTGCAAAATCACATTATTTTGGAGGTAAATCTAAATAAATAACTAAAATCCCTGAAAAATGTAGGACATCAATTAAAACGCGTTATGTCAATCAATCTGGGTGCAATATCTATACTTTTCCTAGTTTTTCTAATGTCAAACAGACGAAAGTTTTTTTAAAAAAATCTATATTATTATTTATAATAGGATGGAAATAATTGTCACGTAGGAGAAATTATTATAGTTGTTAGAAACAATGCCAAACTCTACTAAAATAGCAAAATAATTGCCTATTTTGAATTTACTAAAGCCTAACTATTGACCTGAGTAAGTACCAAATTTATTTAGCACTATCTAGAGCATTTATACTAATCTTACTTTCCTTGATGGGGTTGATTAAAATATAGAATTATCCGTTGGAGAAGTTTATGAGGGATTATTCTAATTGTAATTGGAAAGATTATTACCTAAACCACCTAAATTCTCTGGGGCAGGTGATATCTGCCCCAGAGAATTTAGGTGGTTTTAAAAGTTAATTAGTTTCTCGACTTGGAGCTAATTTAACATTAGTTGCTAACCCCAGTGACTTTAATACCTGAATAGTCATCCAAGTAATATCAATCTCCCACCAAGCTAAACCATGACGGGCAGAATGTTGATAAGCATGGTGATTATTATGCCAGCCTTCTCCAAAAGTGAGAAGAGCTACCCACCAACAGTTTTTAGAATTATCGTTAGATTCATGACTTTTATAGCCAAATTTGTGGGTAGCACTGTTGACAAACCAAGTAAAGTGGAAAACTATTACTAGACGAACAAAAATACCCCAAATAACGAAAGGCCATCCTCCCAAGAAATAAAGGAGTAATCCCAACGCCATTTGAATTAAAATCATATACTTTTGGCAAAATTGATAAAAGGGGTCTCCCGCAATATCTTGAGTATAACGGGGAACTTCATTATCAGCACTAATCTCATGTAGCATCCATCCCATGTGACTCCACCAAAATCCTAGATTGGAATCATGAGGATCATTTTCAGTATCAGAATATTTGTGATGAAGTCGGTGTAACCCCACCCATCGAATGGGTCCACCTTGACAGGCTAAAGTTCCACAAAAAACGAGTATATATTCCAGCCATTTTGGAACTTGAAAACTACAATGAGTAACCATACGGTGAAACCCTAAGGTAATCCCTAAAGCCCCTGTTACCCAATACAGAAAAAATGCAAGACCAACTGCTCCCCAACTAAAATTGCTAGGTAACAAAGACAGTAATGCTACTAGATGAATCGTAGCCATGTATATGATAACTGTCCAGTCGAGGGGAAGTTTTTGAGAAGTAGCAACAGTCATGTAGTAACCTAAATGTAAACGTATTTAGACGAGATTACGCCAGAGTGCGTAACTTAAAAACTAGCCTTTCAATTATGAAGACAATCGATCATGTATAAAGACAATCGGTCATGAAAATTAGATTATTAGGTTTTTCACGAAAACGGTCATCTCCGTATTTTACCATAATTGAACTAGTCTAGATTTCCCTATTTGACACAAATAACTGTTTCGTCTTTAGAATCAGTAATCAGCAACAGAATTGTCTTTTTGGAGAACAAATGAAAAGCACAACGATTCTAGAAGAGGCAGAAAAAGCTCTCCTCCCGATTTTTTCGGAAATCGACGCCAAGGTCAAGCAAAATCTCAAAAAAATCTTAAGTGCTTTTCGCCTTCACCGCGTTGGGGTTCACCATTTTGCCAGTGTTAGTGGCTATGGACACAACGACTTAGGACGAGAAACCCTAGACAAGGTTTTTGCAGAAGTTATGGGAGCTAAAACAGCCGTCGTTAGAGTACAGTTCGTCTCAGGGACCCATGCGATTACCTGTGCTTTATTCGGTATTCTCCGTCCAGGGGATGAAATGTTGTCGGTTGCTGGTTCTCCCTATGACACCCTCGAAGAGGTTATTGGTCTACGAGGGAATTATCAAGGTTCCTTGAAAGAGTTTAACATTGATTACCGAGAAGTGCCGTTACTTGATTCAGGAACCCTCGATTGGGAAACTCTAAAAACTGTTATTAGTGACAATACTCGACTTGTTTTGATTCAACGTTCATGTGGCTATTCTTGGCGTAAAAGCCTTTCGATTGCAGAGATTGAAGAAATTATTGCTGTCATTAAACGGCAAAACCCTAATACAGTTTGTTTTGTGGATAATTGTTATGGGGAATTTATTGAAACCATTGAACCGACAGCTGTCGGTGCAGATTTGATTGCAGGTTCTTTAATCAAAAATCCTGGGGGAACTTTAGTTACGGCTGGAGGCTATGTTGCAGGACAAAAAGAGTTGGTAGAAATGGCAGCTTGTCGCTTAACTGCTCCAGGAATTGGCACAGAAGGAGGAGCAACTTTTAATCAAAATCGGTTGTTATTTCAGGGATTGTTTTTAGCACCACAAATAGTAGGGGAAGCAGTCAAAGGAAGTCATTTAATTGCCTATGTTTTCAACAAATTAGGATATCCTGTTAATCCACTGCCGTTAGTTCCCCGTCGGGATGTTATTCAGGCGATTCAATTAGGTTCTCCAGAGAAATTAATTTCCTTCTGTCGGGCAATTCAAAGCTGTTCTCCAGTAGGTTCCTATTTAGACCCTGTTCCCGCCATAATGCCAGGATATGAAAGTCAATTAGTCATGGCTGGAGGAACCTTTGTAGATGGAAGTACCTCAGAACTTTCTGCTGACGGACCCCTGCGAGAACCTTACATTGTTTTTTGCCAGGGGGGAACCCATTGGACTCATATTTCCATCGCATTAGAAGCAGCACTTAAGACAATAATCTAACATTATGAAGAGGATTAACTCATTTCTTTCGTTTCATCAGTCAATAACGACTTCTTCATTTTAATGTCTGTAGGAGTCACATTCTGTTCGGTTTTCCACAAAATATGTTGTCCGGAATAAATAAGGCAATTACAACATATTGTATTGACTTAAAATTGCTTAATAACAACTAATTTTTTAAAAAATAAGTAGATCAAAATGAGAGAATTAAATTTTAGTTCAAATACTCTGAAACTAAAATAGGGTAAAAGTTAACTTTAAGAGACAACCATATATCGATTAACTCCTTAGCCTCATTATTTATGTTTTGACTGTCTTGAAAAGACATAGTCTAAAAACTGGACGATATCTTTTAAAAAAGAATTCAAAACCTTGAATTTTAAATAAATAGGTTTTCCATCTTTCTTAATTTCTAGGCTTCCAAATAACTGGTACTTTCTTAAGTTAATTAAGACTCGTTGATTTTTAGCTATTCCTAATCATAAGATCATATTCCTGGTTATAGGATAAATAGTCAAACATCTTAGACCAATTGTCATAGCATGAATATTGAGTTTAGTTATAAAAAAATGTAGAAGTCTAAATAACACTTAATTTCTAGACAAAAGTCTTCACACCTATCTTTTCTTTCGATAATCTACTCTTTTAGATCAGTTTTATGCTCTTTAATTTTAGCGATTACCTATGCTTTCATATAGTCTATATTCAAGTTTATCTATCAATTTATGACTGGTAACCTATATAATCAGTTTTAGCTAAACTTCACTTAAATGGATGATCAAAGTAAGTGAGGCATAAGCTAGAACTCCACCTAGAACAAGATAAGGCAAGTAAATAAATACAGATGTAAAAAGGAAACCTAACTATAATTCATGAATTCATGCATTTCGATAAAGAATTGATCAATCTATCATCAAAGCTCATCAACTAGACTGCAAACATAACTCTAAAGTGGCTACGGCATGGGATAAGATAACGAAACTCCTTATTTACGTTTTCATCGATAAGAACCCACTAACTTACGACGGTATTGTCGAGAATACCCCGAAGCTGATGAATACCGCATTTATGATGTTTAATCTAAGAATACTTTACCCCTTGTATTATCATTTATCACACCTTACAAGATTACCATATGTAGTAGAGTGTTTTTTACGAAAATTGATGATTATGAAGCATAGGAAGTGACCATTTTCCTAAGCTTAGAAGTCATTTACAATTTAGAATAAGGTGGTAAAACCAATAGAGATGTAAAACTATCCATTTTGAGTCTATCTTGCTGATACTTTTGACAACAATTCAAGAAATTATTAGACGCCGGTGGTCAGAGTTTGCCCTGCAAACCAGATTAATGGCAGGAGCTACTCTAGCTGTTTCTTTGTTCATGAGTGGGTTAACCTTTTGGGCAGTCAATAGCATTCAGCAAGAAGCCCAGTTGAATGATACTCGCTTCGGCCGAGATTTGGGGCTTTTGTTGGCATCTAACGTTGCTCACCTGATCGCTGAAGATCACTTAACTGATGTTGCTCACATTTTCAGTCGTTTCTATCAAAGCACCTCTAGCGTCCGTTATATCATATATGCTGATCGCAATGGTCAAATTTTGTTCGGTATTCCCTATTCCGCCGCAGAAGTTCGAAATTCTCTAACCATCGAACGGCATATCCAGTTACCTAAAACTGATCTGACAAATGCTAATTTTCCTCTTGTCCGTCAACATCTCGGTCCTGATGGAAAGGTAACTGATGTTTTTATTCCATTGAAACATGACGGTAACTATTTAGGAATTCTCGCTATTGGCATTAATCCTAATCCTACAGTGGTAAACTCCTCCAACCTTACTCGAGATGTTACAATTGCGGTTTTTGTCGCTATTTGGGCTATGGTTATTTTAGGGGCCGTTTTTAACGCTTTAACCATTACCCGACCAATTAAAGAATTGTTAGTCGGGGTCAAAAATATTGCCGCCGGAAACTTTAAACAACGGATTAATCTACCTTTTAAAGGAGAATTAGGAGAATTAATCTGTAGTTTCAATGAAATGGCTGAACGTCTCGAACGCTATGAAGAACAAAATATTGAAGAATTAACCGCCGAGAAGGCTAAGCTGGAAACCCTCGTTTCAACTATCGTTGATGGGGCCATTCTGCTTGACTCTAACTTGCAATTACTATTAGTTAACCCACGGGCACGGCGGATGTTTGGTTGGGAAGGAAAAGATGTCATTGGAACTAATATCTTTGAACTTTTGTCCCCAGAATTAACCTGGCAATTGACAGCTCCTCTTCAAGAGATGGCTCAGGAAGACACTCACACAAACGAAGACCAAAACTCCTCAGAATTACTTTCTGAAATTTCTGATAGTCATCAAGGAGAACCTCCTTGGGAGTTTCGTATTACGCTAACCCAGCCGACCCAGCGTATTATCCGGGTTCTCTTAACCCAAGTTTTTGACCAATACCGCGAAACCCTCAAAGGCATTGCGATGACGGTGCAAGATATTACCCGTGAAGTGGAGCTAAATACAGCTAAAAGCCAATTTATAAGTAATGTTTCCCATGAGTTAAGAACCCCTTTATTCAATATCAAATCTTTTATTGAAACTCTAAGTGAATTTGGCAAAGATCTAACAGAAAACGAACGTAGAGAGTTCTTAGAAACTGCCAACAACGAAACCGATCGCCTCACTCGTTTGGTGAATGATGTTCTTGATCTATCTCGTTTAGAATCTTCAAAAATTTATCATCTTGATCGGGTTGATATTAATCAGGTGGTCGAACAAATTCTGCGTACTTACCAACTAAATGCTAAGGATAAACAATTAACCTTAACTCAAGAGATAGAACCAAATTTAACTCCTATCTTAGGACATTACGACCTTTTACTCCAAGTTATGACTAATCTAGTCGGTAATAGCTTAAAATTTACCGAGGCGGGTGGAAAAATCGTGATTCGAGCTTACCAAATGACGAAAAGCGCTCATAACCCTACTTATCAACCTCAGGTAAGAATAGAGATTGCTGATACAGGAATTGGGATTGATCCTGAAGATCAAGAGGCGATTTTTGACCGTTTCTTTCGTGTGGAAAACCGTGTTCATACACTAGAAGGAACAGGACTAGGACTCTCCATTGTTAAAAACATTATTGATAAACACCATAGTCGGATTCATTTAATTAGTGAGGTCGGCGTTGGAACAACTTTCTGGTTTGACTTAGTTACATATAAAGATAGTTGCATCTCCCTCGAAGAAAGTCAAAACCCCAAAAAATCAACCTCAACTTCTCTTGGAACTTAAGGTTGTTAAAAAGGTTGCTACAATCACAGCAAAAAAAATAACAGCACCACCTGCAGGGACAGTCTCGAACCTGCCTTTGCGGTACAGCTGCTGTGCCTTAGTTTTATTTACCTACTGCAGTTAGTATCCCAGAAAGTGAGTTCACCCCCGACTCAACTGTAAAGGAGATAATCTGCCAGAAAAGTCCCAGCCAAAATAAGGGAAAGAGATATAAGCTCCATGGGGGTTCTCCTGCTTAGACTAGACAATAAAAAATGAGAACGAAAGACTTTTATTTGATGCCGTGACTTAGTTAGTGTCGTTAAGCACCTCTCACGATATCCAGTTTAGAAGTTTATCTATTTTTGTACTTCCCCCAGATAGCTCACCCATTTGGGTTAAATTTTTCAACTGGCTATTATAATGTGTATCCTCAAGTTGTGCAAAACAATCAACAATGCTAGAAAGCTTGAAACGTGTAAGAAAGTTTTTCTTGTGATTCAACTATAAATTTACAGCCGATAGATAGTCGATAGTATTGATTATGGAAGTATTTGGTAGAGGGCTAGATGGATAGTAATATTTTTTATCTAGAAAAAATCGATTGAATAGTAACACATTATACTGACGTAGGGAAGCCTGCACCGTGTACTTGCGTTACTCATCGATAGAAATATCAATTTAATTTTAGTCTTTTCATTGTACTGACTACTCCCTAGATTTTGGCTTATCATTGTAGAGCGAGGTGTGGTGCCGTACAAAAACACGGCTTTGGTTAGTTTAGTGTTGTGATTGCAAATGGTCTTTTTGCCTTGCACTGTGATAGTCGAAACTAATCTCGTTTATTTTAACTTGTTTGAAGTTGACGGACATTTACTATTAGGTAGTAATAATTATATGGGTATAGCCAATCAGGTTTTGCTTTACGACACAACTTTAAGAGATGGAGCGCAACGGGAGGGAATTTCCCTATCTCTAGAGGACAAGCTGAAAATTGCTCACCAACTCGATAAGCTAGGGATTCCTTTTATTGAAGGAGGGTGGCCAGGAGCTAATCCGAAAGATGCACAATTTTTCTGGAAGTTACGGGAAGAACCTCTCACTCAAGCCGAAGTCGTCGCTTTTTGTTCCACCCGTCGTCCGTATATTTCCTCAGATCGTGATCGAATGTTACAAATGATTTTGGCCGCCGGAACTCGTTGGGTAACTATTTTTGGCAAGTCTTGGGATCTCCACGTTATTGAGGGGTTGAAAACCACCTTGGAAGAAAATTTAGCAATGATAAGAGATACGATTGAATATCTGTGCAGCCAGGGAAGAAAAGTAATTTACGATGCAGAACATTGGTTTGATGGCTATAAACAAAATCCTGATTATGCTTTACAAACGCTGAAAGCTGCTAAAAATGCAGGGGCTATTTGGTTAGTCTTATGCGATACCAATGGTGGAACTTTGCCTCAAGAAGTGAGCCAAATTGTTAAAGAAGTGGTAGAAGAGTTAGATGTAGGTCCTGATAAAGAGACCTTTCCTAAATTAGGTATTCATACTCATAATGATTCAGGGACTGCCGTAGCGAATGGGTTAGCTGGGGTAGTAGAAGGTGTGAGAATGATTCATGGAACAATCAATGGATATGGGGAAAGGTGTGGTAATGCTAATTTATGTACCCTGATTCCCAATTTACAGTTTAAAATGGGATATTCTTGTTTAAGAGATACTCAATTAACGCAATTAAGTCAAACTAGCCGTTTAATTAGTGAAATTGTCAATTTAGCACCGGATGATCATGCTCCTTTTGTAGGGCGTTCTGCCTTTGCCCATAAAGGAGGAGTTCATGTTTCAGCTGTTCAAAAAAATCCCCTAACCTATGAACATATTAAACCTGAAAAAATTGGAAATAAGCGGCGTATTGTTATTTCTGAGCAGTCGGGATTAAGTAATGTTTTATTAAAAGCAAAAACCTTTGGAATTGAGTTAAAAAAAGAAGATATTGCTTGTCGCGATATTTTAGAACGGATTAAAAAATTAGAACATGAAGGATATCAATTTGAAGCAGCTGAATCTAGTTTTGAACTTTTAATGCGTCAAGCATTGGGACAACGAAAAACTATGTTTCAACTTAAAGGATTTCAAGTACATTGTGATATGTTACAAGAACAAGAAATATCTTACAGTAATGCTTTAGCAACTATTAAAGTTACAGTTAATGGAGAAGATAGATTGGAGGTAGCCGAAGGGAATGGTCCCGTTGCCGCCCTAGATAGTGCTTTACGGAAAGCTTTAGAAAATTTCTATCCGGAAGTTGCAGAGTTTCATCTAACGGATTATAAGGTTAGGATCCTAGATGGAGAATCAGGAACATCTTCTAAAACAAGAGTTTTGGTTGAGTCTAGTAATGGCAAAGAACGTTGGACTACCGTCGGGGTTTCCCCCAATATTTTGGAAGCCTCCTATGAGGCAGTTGTTGAAGGAATTGAATATGGTTTATTTTTAAAAAATTCGATGGGAGATACAGTAACCATATGAGTTTAAGTTGTATCTCTATCACGGGATCTTTGTTTAAAAAGCATCGAAAGTCAACCATAAAAATAAACTAAAGAAACAGAGAAAGCTTTGGAGTAGGAGTTAGCCAATCCATTTTCTGGTAGTAAAGCAATCCAAGTTTTAGTGTTAATAGCGGTTTTAAACCGGGTAGCTCGATAATGACAGCAGTGGATGAATTGGCCAATTATGTCTTCATCAGTTGCTAAATAAATCGCTCTATTGAGAATTTTACTAAAGCCTCTAGAATTACGGTATTCTTGAATTTGCTAATGTTCTCTAATTTTCTATTAATAGCTTTTGAAGTTGGATTGATGATATCAAAACTGCTGTTTTTTCAATGAAAAAAGTTTATTTAAATTCGTCTATTCTTCACAAAGTCAAGAGGAGTCAAAAAGAACGATGTGGCGATTACCTTAATTCTAAGATAATATTTTTTCTTCTACTGAGATATTCCGTATAAGCTTATTTTCTTTTAATTGCTGTGAATGAAGAATTGGAATGAGATTGTTTGTAATGACTTCATTAATATCCTGTGTCTTCAAACTTAATTTTTATTTTCGTGAGGTAGGAAGGTTAAAAGATTTAAGGAGTGCGCATTAACAAAAAAAAATTGTGTCAAATATATATCAAATATATAATTCCTGGACTGGGATAGATAAAGTGAGCACTGTATGATTGCAGTAACTAAAAATTATTTAATTATATCTAAACTTTCAACTGAGTGATATACTACTTCTTTGGATTGAGACTTGTCAATTTTTAACTATTACCATAATTAAATCTAACTCTTGATTATGATATAAGTTGTTAAACATCTCGGATAAACTCTTACAGCCTGAATATTGAGACTCAACAATCAAACACCAAGTATAGAGATCTTAATAACACTTAGTCATTGATTTATTAGAAATAGTTTAGATAGTTTTTTACTCTTTGGTTTTTAGTGATTACTTTATATTTTTATATATACTATATTTATGTTTGTTTGTCAATATCTGAACTCATAAATATATAAAAATATTGCCTACGATACAAGCATTAATTATATATTAAAAAATATAGATTAATTAGTAAAAAACTATATTTTTCAGTCGACAGAAATAACAATTATATATTGTTCATATTGTTCGCCTTAAAGAAGAACTTATTTTAATTTATGTATGAACTTACTTTTTCTCTTGATATATTTTCTTCTACCCATAAAGCAAAAGATTTAATTATTTAGTTAAGAGAAAACTATACAAATGTTGTCATCGATGACATACAACAAGCAACCAAAATAGTAGATTATACCGCTTTTTTTATGCTTAAGAATCGGCTAAAGGAAATTGTCATAGCTAATTAACAGAACAGCTTGTATTTTAAAAAAAATTCAGTTTTAAATTGTATTTATCGGCAATATTTACTCCTTTTTACTGAAGTATTAATTCTTAAAGATCACTAAAATATCTGAATATTTCTCTGATTTTTTATCTTTATTATTTCCCATTCTCTGCTCCGTATTCCTAGCTATCATTTAATTATTCTAAGTATAGAAGAACTATCTTTTTTCTTAGGCAATATCCAAGTTAGGTAATATCCAAGTTAGTTTAACTCTTCTTTAAACGATACGCTTCCGCGCTAACTAATAATGATTGAGCAAATTCAATCGCTTCTTGTTCTGAATGTCCTACTGTTAATTGGGCTAATTCTTCTCGTCTAGTCTCTCGATTATCTAAATTAGTAACTCGAACAACCGTTCTAATTTTGGGTAAACTTAGTTGCTCATTTTCTAGCTTTCTAGTCTTGGAAGATTCCTCAATCATTTGCTTAGTAACTCGAAAATGATTATCTGCCATTGCAGCTACTAAAGGTTGATGAGTTACACATAAAACTTTATATTTTTGGCTAAGTTTATGTAACTTTTCGCCAATAGCCTGGGCAACTTTTCCCGAAACTCCTGCATCAATTTCATCGAAAATTAATGTTCGAGGGTTCTTCTCTGATTTTGCAAAACAAGCTTTCAAGGCTAATAAGAAACGGCTCATTTCTCCCCCTGATGCTGTACTAGAAAGAGGTTTTACTTTTTCACCAGGGTTCGGACTGAAATAAAAGATAACTTCATCACTTCCCGTTCTTCTTGGTAAAGAAGGGGTGATCTGGCAGACAAAGATTACCTTATCCATTGCCAGTGGTTTTAATTCTTCAACTAATTGTTTTTCTAATTTTATAGCCGCTTTCTGACGTAATTCTGTTAGTATTTTACAGGTTTTATCGAAGGTTTCTCTAGCAACTCTAGTATGTTGTTCTAACTGTTCAATAGACTGTTGATCGTCAGTTAATTCTTCTAATTCTTGCTGTAATTTCTGATGATAATTAATCACTTCTGCTAAAGAAGGACCATATTTACGACAAATACGCTTTAACAAGTTAATCCTTTCTTCTATCTCTGTTAATCTTTCAGGATCAGCTTCTAATCTATCCCCATAGCCATTAATCTGCTGTCCTGCTTCTACTACCTGAGTCAAGGCAGATCTTATCATTTCTAAAATAAACTTTATTTCCTTGTCATATTCTGCTATTTTCGCCAATATACCTTCAGCTTCTCCCAATTGGTCGGCGATCGCTGGTTCTCCAGTATCATTTTGATAAAGCAGTTGGTAGGTATGGTAACTCAACTGTTGTAGCTCTCCTACATGGGAGAGGCGGTCACGTTCTTGGTTAAGTTGTTCAAGTTCTTCAGGATTGATTAATTCAGCTTCTTCTAATTCTCTCAATTTATATTCCATTATATCAAGGCGTTGTAATCTTTCTTCCTCTGATTTACGGCGTTTTTCGAGTATTTTATCCGTAAATTTCCATTTTTTGTAAGCTGACTCTACTAATTCTCGCTGTTTAAGAAGATTTATCCCCCCATACAAGTCTAGTAATTCTCGTTGTCGTATAGAGTCCATCAGTTGAACAGTTTGTCCCTGTCCAGTAATTTCTACAAGGCGATCACGCAATTTTCCCATCAGTTGTAAATTCACTACCACCCCATTGATCCGTGAGCGTGATCGCATGGTTTCCCCTGTGAGGGTTAGCTCTCTATAACACAATAGAGTTTTATCTTCCAACGGTTCAATTTCTTGTTCCTCTAGCCACGCGTATAAAGCATTATTCATTTCAAAAGTTGCTTCAATAGATGCTTGTTGCATTCCCTGACGAATTAAACGATGATTGATTTTTCCACCTAAAACAATATCAATCGCATCGAGAATAATGGACTTACCTGCTCCAGTTTCCCCTGTAAGGACATTTAACCCTTGACCAAATTCCAAGGTTAGCTGGTCTACCAAGGTAAAGTTTTTAATCTGCAATAGAGAGAGCATTGAATAACCTTGACTTAATCAATACCAAAGACTTCTGTTTATCTTAACCTAAGGTGAATATTTCAGACACAAAGGATTGAATTTTATGATAAAGTCCCTGGCTTAGTCTTGATATGCCAATGATCTCAGTATATCGATAATAAATTTTAAGTAAAAATAATAGTCCTTTTAAACCAACTATAATTAATTTTTTATAAAAGTGAAAAATCTTGTCCTTTATAAAATTTTTAGTTCCCCAAAAACATCTCTTTATTAAGAAAAGGGGCTTTGTATTTTTACAATACAGTCAAAACGATAAAATTAGAAACTATTAGCTATTAATTTAGTATTGTTTGTTTAGAAGAGCAGTAATAAATTTAAGATCAATCTTTGATATAAAATAAATGCTTATCAAATTTTTAATTAAATCCAATGTATACAAATTAATTATAGAGAAATTGTCTCTGTTCTAAGCAATTTTAAGCTCACTGAGCAACTCACTATTTTAGTCTGATCACAACTAGGAGATTTTGATAGATTCAAATACGCTTGGTAGATACAACAGTAGTTAACACAATTGAAAAATTTAAAAATCATAATTCGTACAATTGGGATTGGTGATTATAATTCTAGGATTAGGTTTTGTGATTATGCAAAATTTAATAAAGATTAGTTATTTGTTGATCAACAAGTAGAAATTTATGATAAATTTAAACCTTATAAAGTATTACTATGAGGATCCGTGAGTTTTTAACTAGTCAAAATGTTTTGCTAGGTTTAATGTCGATGTTTGCTGAACTTGGAAATCCATCAACTATTTCTGAAGTCTTTCGTGGTAATAAAGGTGATCGTAATGAACCTCAATTGATTGATGCTCAGAAAGTGATTTATACCATATTTTCACCTCTTCTAAAAGAGTCATTTGTAAAAGTTGCTAGAGATAGCGGTTTTTAACAACTTCTTGAATTAGCCATCCTCCGATTATAAAATCGGGTATAAATCATAAGTGACTTACTAATTTATATTTTAAATTATACTTATTTGACTCAATGAGTAGATATATTTTTATTTAATTTACTAAAAAAGTTACTTTATGAACATCGTGATTAAAATACTCTTATCTTTGCTGAAATATGAATAGTCTTTTGTAATTTTTATGGAGTAACTCAATTAGTTATGAAATGGCGTTTAATCCCTCCTATTGAAGCATCAGGAATGATCCAAATGGCTATTGATAATTGGCTATTTATCCAACACGAAAAGGGACAACATCCTCCTACATTACGCTTTTATACTTGGTCATCACCTACAATTTCTATAGGTCGTTTACAAAAACAATGGCCTTTATCCTGGTGTAATTTGACTTGGGAAAAACGTCCTATAGAACTAGTTCGTCGTTCCACAGGAGGACGAGCAGTTCTTCATCAAGGAGACTTAACTTATGGGATAATTACTCCAATCAATAATCGGAAAACTATAGATATTTATCAACAAATTTGTCAGTTTTTAATTAAAGGCTGGTCAGCTTTAGGGATTGAGTTAGATTACGGAATAGCTAAACGAGGTCATATTCATAACCCTAGTTGTTTCAATACAGTGACTGTTTCTGATTTAATTACTTCTGATGGAAGTAAACTTATTGGAAGCGCACAACTAAGGGGAAAACAATCTGTATTACAACATGGATCTATGGTTTTATCAACTGATAAAACACTATTTAAAACTGTTTTTAATCAAGCTGCACCTTGGAGTATAGGACTCCTTGAACAATTACCTAAAAACTGTTGTTTAGAAACTATTATTAATATTTTGATTGAAACTGCAAAACAATATTTTAATATAAATTTTATTTCTCAACCTTTATCCTCAAAAGAATGGCAAGATGTGATTCAATTATCGAGTCATTTAAAACTGTAGTAAATTTTGTTACATTATTAACTTTTTTTAAAAAGGTGATAGAAATAAAAGCTTTTATTTTAAAATAAATAATTTTTATATCTTTCCTGTTATCTCTTTAATTAGATAAATCTAAGTTTGGTTCTACAAAAAAAGTAATCTTAATAATTTTTAATATAAAGATTTATCTTAAAACTAAAAATGTTCAAAATTGCAGTAGTAAATAAAATAGCTCAAACTTAACTTGTTTAAAATTGACAAATTTATTTTTTTCATAACTATAATAATTGTCATTATAATTTGTTTGAGATCATTCTCATGACTGGACTTTATATTAATCAATAATACATTTTCTAGTTATACTAACTTAATGATGTGTAATTACATAGTAAAATTTTAGTTTGAGAAACTTGGAAGTTAAAAGTTAACAAAACTTCTAAATTTAAATACTTTTTTTACTATTTTCTGAGTCGCTTCCTGGTAATGTTAGGCATTTTTTCTCAACGCCTAATATTATATAGATTTTTAACCATAACTAACTTTAATAGTCTTCATATTCAGTATGTTTTTATTTAAAAACTATATTTTTTAAAGTTAGTGAGTTTTTTTAGGAAAAAATTTGAACTTTATATATTTAGTTTAATTTAGTTTTTTATTTCTTTACTTAAGTTTTATTTATTTGTTGATAACAACATATTTACTGTTAAATTTAACTTAAAATTTTAAAAATTTTAAATAATTTTTTTAGACTTTTTAACTTCTGGTTTTAAAAAAGTAATTTTATCAAACGTTAAAATCTTCTTTTAATCCATTTTAAAATTGATTGTATTCTATCTTATGAGTATTTATATTGATATAGATATATCTATCTCTAAGAAATAAATATTTTATAGTTAATCGATTATTTTTATAAATTTTAGGGGTGGTTAAACCACAATTAATATAAGTTAATATTTAGTTTGTTTTTTACCATTAAACTATTTTTAGTTTGTTAAAAATATGATAATTAACAATGTATAAATTTTGCTTAATTCAAAATTAAATATAATTAACTAAGTTAAAAATTTAACATTTTATATATAAATTTAGTTCGTTTATTTTATGTCTGCATAATTCAATTTAAATATAAAATTTATAATATTAAAATAATTACGGTATTTTAATTTGTAAAAATAAATAATAGTACTATCATAAAATAATGAAGTACTTCGTTCACACAAAAAATAGGTATTAAAGTTAATATTTATACTATATGTTATCTAATCCAAAAACTTCAGTAAACCCGAAATAAAACTTTATATTTTAGCGGGTTACATAAATGAAGTTTAAATTTCAAGATTTAGTTATAATTGACAGAACTGGAGTTTAGCTAGCCATGACTTTTCACTTCACTAAAGCAACTCAAAAAAAACAAGCTTATAGAAAATATTTCAATAATCGAGAAAAAATCTCCTCTTAAGTGGAGTGCTTACCATATCAGATCTTGTAGTAGCTTTTATTTTTGAACAATAGACAAATAAAATAAAAGTACTGATACCATACATTTTGTCAAATACTTGTGCTACTGCAAATAATTGATAAACTAGTAAAACAATAAAAGTTAGAGAACTGATGGAATCTATAGAAGCAAAAGTTTTATTTTTATCATCTTATTTCTCTTACTATCTTAATTTTAACCTCACTGGAAACTTTTAATAAAAAACTGAATAATATTTATAAATTCAATAATCTTAAAATTTTATAAATCTCAGTAAAACTTTTAATAAAGCGATTGATTTAGTGACTGATAAAGATATAACTAGTTGCTTCATCTACTCTTATTAGATCTTTATGAGATACCCAATTGAAATCCACTATGATTCTACATTCTTAATTATATATTATCCTTATGATAAGGTTTTATGACTAGATAAACTGAGATAAATATTAATAATTTGTTTTTTAATTTACTGAGAGATATTTAAGAAATCTTATATTTTCCTAGTTCTAAGTTTTTGTATGTTTTAGATAATCTTATATTTTTTCTATTCTTTAAAGAATTTATATAGAAATTATATTCCTAATTGTATTTTTTTATAATTCTACTCAATCTTAAATTTTTTTAACCTTCCATGCCCTTGTATTTAAATACAATACTTCTATTCTCCTTGTAAAGGAATTTATTCAGTTACAAGTTAATTTTGATAATGCTTGCTCTTCTAATTATATTAACTTAATTTTTAGTTAGGTTGATATATGGTAGGCATTTTTTTATATTATAGTCATTTAATTTTACCTATTTATAAAACTTTTAATTATCTTAATTATTTTTATTTTTTGATACTCAAAACAAATGATATTCCAGACTAGTTGTCACATTATTTCACTAAATAAACCTTAAAAATTTTACCAGGTAAAAGATTATAAACTTGCGAAAACTTTATTTTTGCAACTAAGTTCTTGAAGCTATAAAGTATAGTTCAAAATAATAGTTTGATAAGTGATTAGCGACCAAGCTAATCACACTCAGTCTATAAGAGTTGGAATAAATAACTTATTGACTTTTGATTAATTGTGGGAGATTTTTCTAAAAAAATTGATTTAAAGTTTAAACAGGCAAGTAAAGAAAGCCATTATAAAAACGGCTTTTTCAAAATATCATGGAGTTAAGCTTTTTCTGACTTTCACTTACTATATTAGTGACTTAATTCATGTTTTTTCTGGAAAAGTAAATTCAAATTCGTCAATTAACTCATCGAGTTCCTCAATAGCCTGCTTAACATCGATACTTAAAATTCCCAAATCGGGTTTATTAAGAAGTTGGACTAAAAATTCTCGCTCACTTTCGATAGCTTTAACCTTTTTTCGAATAGTATCTGGGTTCATTAGCACTTTCCTAAAACTAGAACTCATCCTAGCATAATCAATCGTATCTTTCTACACTAGAACATTAAACTTTTCTACCCAAACAAAGAAGTCTATTTTAATGGCATAGTACAATCTTAACTAAGATGAAAGCAGCCTAATAGTCAATTATAGGTTTTCTCTACTTCTTTTTTCTCTCTAAACAAGGAGAATAAAATTTGGAGTAATCACATTTATAAAAAATTGATACATTATCAAGAATTTTATTAGTATCAGTGGAGTTTACTGTAAATAAATTTTTTATAATAATTGTTTTTGTGGTCTATGCTCAAAGAAATATCGCCTTCAACTTAGTCAAGTTTTTCTATAATGTTTCTATTTTACTGGGAAAGTTAACCCACATTGCTGGAAGTATTAGCTATCAAAGAAAAGCAAACCACCGATACCAAAAACTAGATTTATAAAAATATCACTCGTTATCGTTATGGATAAGAAGTTCATCTTTATAAGTTCCTAGAAAGAAAGGTTATAGTTTAAATTTAACAAATGATAAAAGACCTATATTAGCTATTCTATCAATGGAAGAATTTGCTGATTTTATGCTTATTTAAACATCTCTTAATTTTTGTTTATCGATAACTAAATTTTTAGTTTTTTAAATTTATCTCTTGCCTTAATTTTAGAAAAAGTTCATGTTCTATTATGTACATGTTAGAACATATAAAGTAGTCTATAATTTTTTATGAGTGTTACTGCTTTTTTATTTGAGAAGACTAATAAGCACTTTTTTTCTGTATGTTGATTCAGTAGACAAACTTTCTTACTCAAATAAGTATGAGATTAGGTTACCTCACTTACCTTTATTAGAAACTCACCATTGTGACGTTTTTCCAGTTAAATTTAGTTTGGTAATTTTTGGCTAGACAAAATCTAGTTACCGATATAATTGACATACTATATCTATCTAAGTTAATAGAAATATTAATGAATTATATTTCTTAAAAAGAATTAGGGTGACTTCCTCAAATTCAATACATTTAGCTGCTAAGTATTAAATAATTTTAATTAAAAACTAAAGCTTTTATATTTTTATATATAAATGATATATTTTATATATAAATTGTTTTTTACTAGTGTATTTATAACTCAAGTTACAATAACTAAGACTAATATTACTAAATATATAAGTAAGAAACTTATGAACTAATTATCTCTATTGCTAAGCTATTTTGATTGCAAATATTTCTGTAAAAATAAATTTCTATTTAAATGAGGAGATTAATGATGACAGCTATCGAGAATAATAACACTCTAAATATTAGGAGCTAGATTATATATATCAATAAAAAGTAAGATGGCATA
Source organism: cyanobacterium endosymbiont of Rhopalodia gibberula (assembly GCF_003574135.1). Classification (GTDB taxonomy): domain Bacteria; phylum Cyanobacteriota; class Cyanobacteriia; order Cyanobacteriales; family Microcystaceae; genus Rippkaea. Next base: position 2,080,330 of record NZ_AP018341.1, read on the forward strand.
TTTCTAATTATTAAACAATTTTAAGGAAGGTTTACTGGGAAATATATAATTATTTTACTCAAAATAAGTTAGTATAATAATAAAGATCAAAGCATTCTACTAACTTAGTTATATCATCACTATACAATCAATCAAATAAAGTTTTTTTATAAAAAAAATGTTAAATATAAAAACCTCAACATACAGTAACTGAGTTTATATAAAGCTAAACTAAAGTGGAAATATTTTTAAAAAATAGTGTTTACTAGATATCAACCTAACTTGAAATTCAACTGGGATAAACTAATATAATTAGAAAAGTAAGCGCTATTATGGTTAACTTCCAACTGAACAATTTCTTTCAGAACAATAACAATAGTGAAAATATTATGTTTAAATACAAGAAACTTGAAAATCAAAGAAGTTTCATACTTAGTATGATAAGTAAAAAATGAAATTAGAAATATTAATTTTTTGCAAAGTATAATAAAATCTACAAAAAAATTTTCATAAGTAAATAGATATAGATAATGTGATAGTCGACAATTCTTAAAAAAACAAAAAAAAATAACCTAATTTTGGAGATAATATTTTATATATAAATATTCAAATTTTAACTAAAGTAAAATAAAACAATAAAAATAATAATTATACTTATGTTTTCTACAGATTTACAGTCCAAGACTAAATATAATAGAAGGGAAATTCTATCACATAAAAACTTAGGCAATTGTCAGAAAGATGTTTAAGGATAAATACGATTTAGTTAAAGCAGCTTAGATGAAGTATTACTCAAAGTGAATACTCTAAAAAATATCATTTTAACTAATATTTTTTAACTTTAATTGCTTAAATATAAAATAATAAATTTTAATAAAATTTATTGAAAATTACTGAAATATTAATAGTTTTATTCGTATTTTTTGGGGGTAATTCAGATTAAAAACCCTGTTAGAGCAATTTTAGTTTTTTTTCTTTGAATAAATTTAAAGAAGTTTCTGTTTAGTTGACTGATTTTATATTTTTTTTATAAAAATTATGGAGTTAAGAACAGAATAAAAAGCTGCAATTAAAATATTTTACTTAGTGGACATAGACTTTATGTCTATAATAGTTTTCTCTTTAAATATGATTTAAATCAGCAAGAAACTTGATTAGTACATAAGTAACATAATTTTTATTTAGATTTTTAATTTTTTCTATTATTAATATTGTTTGAAACAAATAGTAATAAATGATATTTATTGCTAACTAGGGTTCTGAAAGATTATGATTGTGAATTAGAGAACGTTATTTAAGAGTGATTGATTATGCCTCCCTATACTTCTATATCCCTAAAGGCCGAGTTAAACGCCAGAGGTTGGCGTTTAACTGCCCAACGGGAAAAAATTCTTTACGTATTTCAAAATCTTCCCAGGGGCAATCATTTAAGTGCCGAAGAACTCTATGAACTCCTTGAAGAAAAAAAAGAAGGGATTAGTTTGTCAACGATTTATCGCAGCATCAAATTAATGTCTCGTATGGGAATCCTACGAGAATTAGAACTAGCCGAAGGTCATAAACATTATGAACTAAACCATCCTTTTCCTCACCATCACCATCATATGGTGTGTATTCAGTGTAATAAAACTATTGAATTTAAAAATAAATCTATCCTAGAACACAGCTTAAGACAATGTAAAAAACAAGGGTTTCAGTTAATAGACTGTCAACTTACAGTAATGACAATTTGTTCAGAAGCGATTCGCATGGGGTGGCCGTCTTCCCTTCCAAGTAACTGGGCTTGTACTCGTGCTATTTCCGATAGTCGGCCCTTGAACCCTATTGATGAAGAATCAGAATAGAAAAATATAACATTGAATTTTAAATAACCATTACAAATTTTAATTTAAGTTTTACTAAACAGTTAGATATCAATATCCTTGAACCAAACTTTCTATTGTTTTAGTGTTCTTCATAAGATAGTAAACTAACTACTATAGATTTTCCTTGGACAAAAAGAGCAGTCTGTATTGAGATACATTCTCGTCAAATTAAACGTAATTAATGTAGCATAGGGTAAGTGAAGAATAAATGATGCTCAACAGTTTAGTTAAAGAATTATATAGAGGAAAACCTCAGAAATTAGAACAGTTGGCAATTGATACAATTGCTGTGTTTGAAGGAGAAGGAGGAAAAAAAGTTTTTACTGCAATTAAAGAAGTTAACATAGGTTTTAAAAAGTTTTATAGGTTTTATTGTGAGTAAATTAATGCCACAGACTGAAGTAATAGCGGGTAGATTTTATATGATAGGATCAGTTGGTGCTTAATTAGATAATAAAAAAAAACGTGATCTAAAAGTTAAGTAGCTTAAGCTATTAGACAATTTTAGACAAAAAAGTCTGAGTAAAATAATAGATAATATGTTTTTTTAAGGAAAAAAATATCAAATAAAAAATAGAAATTAAACTTCATGAAAACTATTTTTTTAGGTCTATGTTAATCAAAAAAGGCTAAAGATATTTTTCAAAAAAACACAAACCCTGTTATTAAGGACATTTGAATTAGCTAATTTTAACAAAAAAAGCAATTTTTTTGTTAAAAAACATAGGATATCATTGATGTAAAATGTCATTTATTGGACAAAAGAAAATATTGTACATTTTGTACCATTAATAACTCAGAAGATAATAGAAAGTATTAATGATAAATCAGAGTTAATTAAAAGAAAAGCCTATAGAGCAAAAAAATATCAAGTTTAACGCCGAAGTTTCTTAATAGAGAATTTTACCAATTGATTTTATACTATCAGTTTGGAATAGACTCATCTCTTTATTATTTTTTTATTTCTGTTAACTTTAAATAGTATTCGACTACTTACCTATTTGTAATGACTGATTTTTTCTTTATTTCTTTTATTCCAGAACTTCTACAACGAATTGTAGAGCATTTAATTCTAGTTCTCATTGCTATGGGAATAGCGATTTTGATAGGTATTCCTCTCGGTATTTTGATCACCCGATATCCTAAATTAGCAAATTATATTTTTTTTATCGTGAACTCTGTTCAAACAGTTCCTAGTCTTGCCATGTTTGGCTTTTTGATTACCGTTCCTGTGATAGGAGGAATCGGAAAAAAACCTGCTATCTTTGCCTTAATTCTTTATGCTTTACTTCCTATTATTCAGAATACTTATATTGGAATGATACAAGTTGATAAAGGAGTTATAGAAGCAGGAAAAGCAATGGGTATGACGGATCAACAAACATTGTTATTGATTGAAATCCCACTTGCTGTAGGTATGATACTAGCAGGAGTAAGAGTCTCTATAGTAATTTGTGTGGGTGTTGCCACTATTGCTGCTGCTATCGGTGGAGGAGGCTTAGGGGTTTTTATTTTTCGAGGAATTTCAATGGTTAATAATCAATTAATTTTATTGGGTGCAATTCCAGCGGTCTTAATTGCCTTAGTAGCTGATTGGGGAATTAGTTCGTTAGAGAAATCCCTAACGCAGTATGAAAAATCACGAACTAAATCTAAAAAAAGTGTTTTAATTATCTGGGGCGTAGTAGTAGGAATTTTATTAAGTTTATTTGGGATAATCTACAAACAGTTATTTTTAGGAAGTCAGGAAAGTGAAACTGTAGTAATTGGCTCTAAAAATTTTACAGAAAGTATTATTCTAGGAGAATTTTTAGCTCAAAATATCGAGATAAGAACTAGTCTTCATGTGGAACGTAAATTTAATTTAGGAGGAACTTTTATCTGCCATGAAGCAGTTAAAAATCGACAAATTGATGGTTACGTCGAATATAGTGGGACTGCTTTCACAGCAATTCTTAATCAAAAACCGATTAGCAATTCCAAACAACTGTATCAACAAGTCAAAGTAGCTTACAATAAAAAATTTAATTTAGAAGTTATGCCTTCTTTAGGATTTAAAAATACCTACGCTATTTTAATTCGTCAACAGGATGCAGAGAAATATAATATAAAAACTATTTCGGAAGTTAGTAAATATACTCCTAAATGGCAAGCTGGTTTCGGCTATGAATTTTTAACTAGAGAAGACGGCTATCCAGGATTAGCTAAAATTTATAACTTAAATTTTGACCTTCCCCCTAATACTGTAGATCTAGGTTTAATATATCGTGTCTTAGCTAATAAAAAAGTGGATCTAGTTGCTGGAAACTCTACCGATGGCTCAATACCTATTTTAAAATTAACAATATTAGAAGACGATAAAAATTATTTTCCTCCTTATGAAGCAATTCCCATTTTTAACAAAGAAACCCTCCAAAAATATCCCCAGATAAAAACAGTAATTCAACAATTAGCTGGACAGATTTCTACCTCAGCAATGCAGCAATTAAATTATCAAGTAGACAATAGTCAAGGATCAGTTACTGAAGTGGTACATAACTTTTTAATCAAAAATAGGTTAAAGCCTTAAGCTAATCTCTAAATAATCAAAATTATATTGAACCTATTATGTAGCATTTTTACTACTAAAGTTTTAAAAAATTATTTAAAAATTGTTTTAGTTTATAACAGTTTTAATAAGAGGCAAACTGTTATAAACTAAACTCTCTTAAGAGCCAGCAGACTTTCCCTATCCTAGGTTTGGCAGAATTATAATTAATTTTATGGCTAAAATAATTAAAATAGTCCATAAAACCTTCACTAAAATTGAGTTAATCTACCATTTTAGTATGGTCTTCTAACCTTATTCTTATCTCCTAAAAACGATAATTATTTTTAATCTTGCTCGAAATCAAACTACAAATCTTTTACAACGAACCAAATTACAATTAGCCGTCTAGAGTGAAACTCTGTCCTTGACTGATAAACCTATTATCTTTTCCTTCACTAAAAAAAGATTTATATGATTAACTAGGTGTAACTGTTATCAAACTAGCTATAAAATTATCGAAGATTTATTTACCCTCAGTCCTACGTTGCTACTTGCATAGCTTGTGCTAAACTCTTGAGGAAATAAAAATCTGTCTTTTTAAAAAAATTACAAAAAGCGAAACTTTATAATACTGCTAGTATAAATTAACTATGAATTGCCTACGAAACTTAAAAAAAAAGTCAAGATTTATGATTTTTAAACCAAAATTGTAGTCCAATAAACTCAAGACAGATTTGTTTAACATTAATGTAAATCAAAAAAATAAATAACGTAGCAGAATATTATAGTAGAGCTGTCGATATTTTTTTAAAATACTTAAACTCCACAAATATCGTTTTTAACTTATGTGAATTAATTGAATGACTATTTTTTAAAGTATTTGTTATAGAATACAAAAAAGTACAGTTAATTATCAACTAAATTCTATGCTTAGAATAAATAAATACTGTACTTTTTTTAGAAAATTATGATTATTTTAATCAATTTTAATCTTAAAAGTTACTATTTTTGCTCACAAATACATATAATATAAGTTATGTATTTATGTCCATGATTTTAGTAATTAAGTATAAATAATAATTAAATATAGAGGATAGTCTTTTTAAAGAAGACATTTTTTGTATCTTCCTAGTTACAATTGTATTTTTTGAATTAGTAAAGTATGTTATAAATAACAGTTTTTTAAAATGTGTTATTTTATTGTAAAGTGCTGCAAATAAAGTAATTCTTAACTATAAAAGATTAAGATAAGAAAATCAAGATTGCTATCCTTCCGAGACATCTAGTTCCTTTTGGGATAATTATTTCTTGTAAAATTAAGTCCTTGTTTGTAGTTAATTCTTCTGTTTAATATTGATCACTGATTAGCTTATGTTATTATTACAGTTTAGTACCTCTCATTATTGCCGTAAAGCTAGATTAGCATTAGGTTATAAAAAAATTTCTTATCAAGTTGAAAACCTAACACCAGGCTTACATTTATTTAAATTAAGACCTCTTACAGGGTTAACAACAGTTCCAGTCTTATTACCTCAAAAAGTAGAAGAGCCTCAAGTTATTGCTGACTCAACTCGAATTTTTCAATACCTCGAAACCTATCAAAATAATCCTCCATTAATACTACCTGATGCCAATAAACAAACTCAAGCTTGGTTGTTAGAAGACTGGTTAGATGAGAGCATCGGAACCGCCACTCGTTTTATTTATTATCATTTTCGTGCAGGAAAAGGAAAATCTATTGATTCTTCCTTGTTTAGTCAAATAGTGATTAATATTGTCCGTCATCAATATAATATTACCCCTGCTACTGTAAGATTAGCCTCAGAACGGTTAAAAAATGCCATAAATGTGTTATCCTATTGGCAACATCAGCCCTATTTAGTGGGTGATCGCTTAAGTGTTGCTGATTTAACAGCTTCAGCTCTATTGAGTCCTTTAGGATTAATTCCTGAGTATCGTAAAAATTATCCTTGGTTGTTTAAAAAAATAATCACAATCCATGAAATCTGTGGAGAAAAGCTACCAGCAGGGTTGAACTAACTAAGAAAGTTTCTATGAATCATCATCTGTTAAAATGGTCAATTTTTGTTAACCTAGTTGGGTTGGTAGCTAAATTAAATTCAGCAGTAGCCTTGCCTCCTCCTGAAGATATACCTGAAGAAATTTTGCGGACAGAAATTGTGACTGAAGGGCGATCACCCATTGATGGAAAACCTTTAACAGCCGGAGAATATGCTGAGATTAAAGCTAAATTAGCTGAGAGTCCTTACCCTTCCGAACTTAATTCTAAATTGAAACACATTATCTTTTTATTGAAGGTGAGAAAAATGTTAAAAACATTTTTTCCGTTGAATCTTTTTTAAAGAATTCTATAAAATGACGTATATATTTAAAATATTGATAGGGTTACAAAACCTTGTAGGTCAATAGACTGCTCGTATTGCAGTAATATAATAATCTTTTCCTGTACTTCTATATAGTTTTTTGCATAAATTATGTTGTGTATATAATAAAAGTAAAATTTATCTGCTACGTCAGTTTGTAAATATTCTTGACAGGGCTGTTTTTTTTTACTTTTCCCTTTTTTGATAGGTTACTTCTACTAGGATACTAATTTCTGAGCAGTTTTGCAAACTTGAGAATGATGGCTAAGTTTTTCACAAAAACTACGAACTCCGGTAATGTATCTGTTAATTTATCAAGTAAACAGCTGTTCTTTAAGGTTATAAATAAAATTATTTGCTATTAAAAAACAGATATATGAAATAATCCTTGGAAGTTTATCTTTTAGAACATTGGAGCACAATAAATCTACGTATAAGTAAACAATTCAACTGTGTATTCTACTTCCAAGTCTAGATCAGTCACAATGAAGAGTTTTGTCATTATTTCATAATATAGAGTCTTTCTAAGATCTTTTCTAAAGACAATAGCTGTGTTAACAACATTAGTTTTTGTAACGCTTGCATAAGTGTCTTGGAGATTATTTAATTTAAGTGTGAAATTAAATAATCTTTATTCTTACATAAAGAGAACTGCTTAAGCAATAGACAAAAAACGACTGACTATTATAAGATTTTTCTGGAAATTTTTATCATCATTTTCTGCTCTTAACAGATTAAAAGTTTTGTTTTTCGCTCAGGCTAGAGTCTTTTATTTCTGTTACAACCTATTTTTTGTATTCGGTTATTCTTAATTAAGCTAATTTAATTATAAACTATAAACTATATTAACAGATAGTTAAAGTCCAGTAAAAATAAGACTGTTATTTTACAATTTATTGACTAGCTATATTTGTTTGAAAATCATGGAGTCTAAGTAAAAACTATCTTAAGTAAGAAGCTTACGATAGTTTTTACTGACAACAATTTTTTTTAGAAAAAAGAAAAATTTAGTTTTCTTAATCAACAACAGAGAAGCGATGAGTAAGAACAGATATAGTTTCTTGAAAGATTGAACATCCATAATACTTCTGAAATTAAAAACTTGGCTTATGAGTCCATAACATATATTTCTTTGTCAAACAAAAATATACTAAATTGACTTAATAAAGAACGGATAATCGTCAGTTTTAGTTTTTGTTTATTAAATAAAATCATTCTACACGATTGGTTATATTAATGCTTTGAAGTACTCTATTTGATAAATTAAATTGGATAAGCTTTTGATCAAAAAGTAAAATTCAGCTAATATTAAATAGAATAAATTTAATAAAAAGATTAAAAATAATCTAGTTTTTCGCGCCAGTTAACTTATTAGAACAATAGTTTCTCATGTTTTTTTTAAAAAAAAGCTGCTATGATATGGGTCTATCGGTTTTTGATGAATAAAAAAAATATCCTTTGAGCTAAAAGTTTATTTTGATTTTTTTCAATATTTTAAGATTAAATTTAAAAGTTCTCTAAGAGTGTGAGGAAACAGACTCTAAATAAGATCAATCATATTAAGAATTCTTAGAGGTCTGAGCTATTCTTGATTATTCTTAACTTGGTATAAAAACAGTGATAATTATAAGTTATTTCCATCCTGATAATAGACCTTGAATAAGGTTTTGAACAGATACTTACTTTGATAGTTAATCAAATCAGACAATTGTATTAATATTAGACTCGGAAGCTATAATCAGTGCAATCTTAGAATTTAGCTTATCTCTATAAATTCACATCACAGCATTATCTGAGATATAGATTAATTCAGTTAACAATATTTGAGAACTAAGAACTTAGTAATAGGATAAAAATTATTTTAAATAAAAAGTAAATAAAAAATCTAAAAAAACTTATAGGAAGTTAACAAAAATAATCATAGCAAAATTGATAAACAAAAATTGAGACAATGATTGGAAGTGATCTAAGGGCAGAATACAGATACCGATCTAACGGAAGTCGTTCAAGCAACATCTGATAAATGTGATTTTAGTCAAGACGATTTTCTTCTTTTTGAAGAGGTAATATCTCTAGCTGATTAAAAATAATTTAAAATAAATTCCTAAAAGGATACTGATTTACTATTGAAATACCTTTGGCTTTTCTAGCTTAGCTGTAATAAAATTACAATAAATAAAAGCTAAAAGTCCTATCGAATAAGTTTTCTAATATCCCAAAAACTTAATCCTCATAAAAGGATAAATATTCAAAATAATAGAATATAGTCAGAATAAAAATTTTGGAAGTTATTAACCTCTAATTTAGTAAACTTAACCTAAAAGAGCCACACTTTTTAGTGGTTACTTATTTTCAGTCAAAAATCAAGAATATTTAACCCTAAACTCTTTAGATAAAAATAAATTTTAATGTTTTCAAATTTTTATATTTTTGCTATTCTATCCTAGAGAAATAAATGCTAATTTTATATACATAAAATTGCATCGAACTATTTTATATTGATGCTTTTCAGTAATTTCTATAATATTTTAATTTTTTTCTTTCTCAAGACAAAGCCAACTAATCTGATCAAAACTGGTACTTAAAAAAAGTAAACAACCTTTATTGTTATTTAGTCACTTATTTAGGGTTAGTCAAACTTATAAAAACTATTTCTTAATACTAAATAACTTTCAGATAAACATTCTTTTTATTTCTAACAATGTTATTCATAGTTTCATAATTATTTTGGAGTGTTGTAGTTATTATTTACTCATTTCAAAATTTGTTTACTAATTAAGAGAAAAAGTGGGAGAAGCTTAATATTTAGCTAAGGCATCAAATATTTTAAAAAAAATTTTAGTATCAGGTCTATCGTAAATGGTAATAACAATGATAGGTTAACTATTCCATCGAAATGAGTTAACGTTAGCAGCAAGTTTTCAACTTTAAAATAAGTATCTCAGTTTCATAAAGGCAATAATTTTTAACATTAATAATATAATTGTTGAAGCTACTTATGATCACATTTCTTTACTAATAGTTAATCTACTTATAATCTACATTATCTTTTTTGATGAACTTGACAGATTTACAAGGGGTTAAAGTATATACTAGGTATTAGGCGTAGAAAAAATACATAACTAAGGTTAGCAAAAGTAAATTATAACAAATTGGCTTTTTATCTCCCAATTGTTCTTGATATAACCTTACGCATTAACAATTTTTCTCTATACTCTACCTCAATTTAACGCTGGATTTTTATCTTGTGAAGTGACATACTTTCGATATTAACTACCTAAACGGTATCTTGTGTGCTTCTCAGTGACTTCTAAGCAATCTAATAAATCCGTCCGAGCAATTACCAGTAGAAAATAGATAGTAATTGAATTGCTCGGACGGATTTATATAAACTGTAAGCTATTAAAAATTACATTCCTGGAAGATTCAAACCACTGGTAAGTTCTTCCATTTTAGTCCGCATCATCTCGGCAGACTTAGCATAAGCATCTTTCATTGCCTCAGTAACTAATTGAGAAAGGCTATCAGCCCCTTTTTCTATCGCGTCTTGGGTAATTTCAACGTAAAGAGGCTCTTGGTTGCCACTCATGACAACTTTAACCAATTCTCCCCCACAAGCTCCCTCAATTTCCATTTCCTCCAATTGCTTTTGAAGTTCTTGTGCTCCAACTTGAACTTGTTGTGCTTTTTGGAAAGCTTCTTGCAATTCTCTAATTTTGCCTAATCCGAACCCAAATCCTTGTCCTTTTGTCATATTCTTTTAAGAGTATTGATTCTAATGATAATGAGCTAGAGCCTAATGGGGAACTCCATTAGTTAATCTTAGTATTCCTGTGGTGTTTCTGACAGCCTTAGGAAGCAGAAAACTCACCTAATATTTTGACTTCTGGTTCCAGTAATAAAGACCAACGAGCTTCTACTTGTTCTTGAGCATGATAAATCAGGCGAAAAATATCCTGTGCTTTAGCTTGACCACAGTTAAGGATAAAATTAGCATGACGATGAGAGATTTCTGCGTTGCCAATACGATATCCTTTTAAGCCTAATTGTTCAATCAACCATCCTGCAGCATGAGAAGTAGGATTACGAAATACACTTCCACAACTAGGTTTATCATAAGGCTGAGAACTTTTGCGCTGTTGGAGATTGTGTTGAGTAGTTACCATAACTTCTTGACGACTGAATCCCATCTCTAATTGAAAAGTAGCTTCTAAAACAAGTTTTTCAGCTCCTTGTAAGGAAGAAGTGCGGTAACTATAGTTAAGGTCTTTGGAGGTTAGAGTTTCTACTGTGCCATCAGGAGATACTACCATTGCACTGACCAAACAATCAGCAGCACACTGACGATGAGCTCCCGCATTCATCACTACTGCTCCCCCTACAGTCCCCGGAATACCTACCGCCCATTCCAAGCCACGCCAGCCCCGTCTAGCAGCTTCCCAAGCAATTTTAGCAACAGGATCACCAGCTGCTACAGTAACACGTCCTGTTTCGGGGTTAAAGTCACGATAACGTAGATAGCGGGTGCTTAGCACCAAGCCATCGATTCCACGATCGCTAATCAAAAGATTAGAACCTGCCCCCAATAATATTAGAGGAATGTCTTGCTTTTGAAACCATTCAAAAGTTGCTTGTAAAGCTTCCCAGGTACGGGGAGCCACATACCATTGAGCTTCACCTCCTACTCGATAGGAAGTTTGATTAGCTAGAGAAAAATTAGGGAAAATATGACAATTGGCTGCTGGCAGTCGGATCGGAGAAGATAAAGCTTTAATCATTAGTTTGCTAGTTTAATGGGAGGTCAATTGAAGACGGTGAATTGAAAATCATTTAAATTGTTTCCAGACACAAGGGTCTGAGAAATGGAGTCAAGACTAAATCTTAAAAAAAACTTGAAACCCTAAAACTGATAGGATGTTTCAAAAACCAGCGATTACCTGGGGAATAATTTGATTAAGATTCCCCGCGCCTAAAAACAAAACTAAGTCTCCAGGTCGCAAGAGTTTAGGAAGAGATTCAATCAAAGCTTCTAAAGAGGGTTGATAAATCACCTCACAATGATGACGTTTAATCTCATTAGCTAAGTCTTGACTTGTGATGTTAGCAACATTAGCTTCCCCTGCACTGTAAATATCAGTTAGAACAATAAAATCTGCATCTTGAAAAGAAGTGGTAAATTCTTCTAAAAATGTAGCGGTGCGACTATAACGATGAGGTTGAAAAACAGCAACCACACGAGAGTTTTGCTCAACCTTAGAACGAGCTGCCGAGAGGGTAGCTCGGATTTCACTAGGATGATGAGCGTAATCATCAATAAACGTAATACCATGAGTTTGACCCCGGTATTCAAAACGCCGTTTTGCCCCGGTAAAGGTAGCTAATGCTTCAGCAATTATCTTAAATTCCAGTCCCAATTTGCGCCCTACAGCTACAGTAGCTAAAGCATTACTAACATTATGTTTTCCCGGAATGGTTAGACACATTTGCCCCAAAAACTGCCCTCTTTCCCAAACTTCAAACGTTGTGTTCTCAAGACTATAAGTAATTTCCTTAACAATGTAATCTGCTTTTTGATGAATATCAAGACTATAGGTAATAGTGGGGTTTAGCTGTGTTCTCACTGTTTCACAGTCAACACACCCTACTAATATTTCACATTGAGTTTCAAAAATTTTGAAAGTTTTGACTACATCTTCTAGACTTTTGTAGTGATCCGGATGATCAAGTTCAATATTAGTGACAATTCCGATACTGGGAAAATGTTTCACTAGAGAGCCGTCGGATTCATCGGCTTCAGCTACTAAGTATTTGCCAGAACCAAAATGAGCGTTACCTTTCCAAGCATCTACTTCTCCTCCAACGATAATAGTTGGATCAAGTCCTGCTTTGAGCAGCACGTAACCTAAAAGACTGCTAGTAGTGGTTTTCCCATGAGTTCCGGCCACCGCAATGCTTTGATAATCTTTAATTAAAGCGGCTAAGACATCAGAACGGTGGAAAATCGGACATCCCTTTTCCTGGGCAGCCCGATATTCTGAATTATCTTGAGCAATCGCTGTTGAAAATATAACTTGAGGTAACTGTTTAGTTAAAATCCCTTTCGAACTCAATTCGTGATCATGTCCATTTTGATTAACCGAAGATGTTGTCGAATTATTGACCAAAGGTGGGACAGGTTCAGTGATTTGTCCGTTGTTGGAGTGAAAGAGTTCTAGGTTAGTCGCTTCTTGACGACTAAAAATATGCGCTCCAATTTCTTGCAATCTTTTTGTAATATGACTTGATCGTAAATCAGAACCAGACACGGGAATCTGACGCTTAGCTAGAACATAAGCTAAAGCCGACATCCCTATTCCGCCGATTCCGATGAAATGGAAAGGCCGTCCACTAAAATCAACCGTTTTCACCGTTACATCTCCTGACACACCGCACGATTACCGCAAAACGTCGTTGCTTATTAATTACGGGCTATGATATCAAAAACTGACCACTTGGTCATCAATTGTGTTTTTATTGATTGTGGTGTTTGGTACTGTTTTTTACCTTAATCAGGGTAGCTAAGAAGGAGTTAAAATTAGATTTATTCTATATTTTGCCATTATTATCTTGGAAGTTTACTGTTCATGACTAAATTTGTCCGGTTAAAAAAAATTGTAATTTAAGGCTCGAGTTTTTCAGTCTTTAACGGTATGATTGGGGTCATTAATAAATATTTAATGTATTGATCTTAGGCACAGAAGGAAAAATAGAGTGATTAGAGTAGCCATCAACGGGTTCGGACGTATTGGACGTAATTTTCTACGATGTTGGTTGGGACGGAGAGATAGTCAGCTAGAATTGGTTGGAATCAACGATATCTCTGATTCTAAAACCAATGCCCATTTACTTAAATATGATTCGATCTTAGGTAAGTTAGACGCAGATATTCAGGTTGATGAAAACTCCCTCATCGTTAACGAAAAAACGATTAAATGTGTTTCTGAGCGCAACCCTCTAAATTTACCTTGGACTAAGTGGAGAGTTGATTTGATTATCGAATCTACTGGGGTTTTTGTTACTGAAGAAAGTGCTTCTAAGCACTTAGTCGCAGGAGCAAAAAAAGTCTTGATCACTGCTCCGAGTAAGGATAATAAGGTAGGAACCTATGTGGTTGGGGTTAATCATAAAGACTACGATCATGATAAATATAATGTGATAAGTAATGCCAGTTGTACTACCAACTGTTTGGCTCCCGTGGTAAAGGTTATCCATGATAATTTTGGTATCATCAAAGGAACTATGACCACCACCCACAGTTACACAGGAGATCAACGCATTCTTGATGCTAGTCACCGTGATTTACGTCGAGCGCGAGCTGCTGCCGTTAATATTGTTCCTACATTCACAGGAGCAGCTAAAGCAGTTGCTTTGGTCATTCCTGAGATGAAAGGTAAGCTTAATGGGATTGCGATGCGAGTTCCTACTCCTAATGTTTCTGTTGTGGACTTAGTCGTACAGGTTAAGAAAAACACCATTGCCGAACAAGTGAACGACGTGCTGCGAGAAGCTTCTCAGAGTTCTATGAAGGGTATTATTTTATACAACGACTTACCTTTAGTTTCCTGTGACTATCGTGGAACTGACCATTCTTCTATTATCGATTCTAGCTTAACCATGGTAATGAGTGGCGACATGGTTAAAGTCGTTGCTTGGTATGACAATGAGTGGGGATATTCTCAACGGGTTGTAGACTTAGCTGAAATCGTTGCTCGCAACTGGAAAGGTTAATCCTAGTTAGGTAGATACTGGAGAAGTTAAGGGTTGTTATTATGTTGGGTGATAAAGATAGCTGTTTTTAGTTTCTCTCATTTGATTATTTTATATATTATTTATAATATTGAGATTTTTAACAAAATAAGTTTATAATCTCTTTCATAAGATTCAGTAGAATCAATCCTAGGTTTAATGAGTACAATTCCCGTGGAATTGATGGCTATATGACTTTTATAAAAGTAACTTTTAATGTGCTTAAAACTAATCGCTTCAGTGATGTTAAAAAACTGATGTAGTTACCGTACATATACGAATAAACTATCGTACTCAAAAATACGACAATTTTCATATTTAAAATAACTAATATATGTCGACTTAAAATTGAAGTATACTAGCAAATATTTGCTAGTATACTTCAATTAATTAGATAGTCTAACTATGTTGTAGTAGTTAAATTACTTTTTTTCTAAACCAATTTAAAGTTTAAGACGGAAAAATAATATTTTATTTTTGAGCCTCTTTAGTTGTTGTAAATTCCATTTTATAAATCCCATTATTGCCTATATTATAAATTCGGTTATTAATAGCATCGATTTTTTCTTAATTATACTGGATAAAAATCTATAGATTTTGCTACGAGCTTATAAAACAAGCTATTCAACATTTGAATTATTTTTGAGGATAGATTACTAACAATTGTATAAGTTATTTTACCACAAAGACGAAAAATATAACCCTTTCTGTATAGATACAATTAGAGTTGATGTACACCTCATGTAAATATTAAACACCATTGATTAAATCATGAATTTTTTCTTCTAATTCTTAGAATATCTAGTCAATTTTTTCAAAAAACTCATGAAAAATAGAGATAAAAATCATATATATTAGTTCTTTAATAGCCTAAAGAATTAATATAAGGTAAGTTCATAGACAAGCATATAGAACATATAAATGGTTATATTTAGAGCTTATTTTAAGCTATCTTATTTATATATTTTTGTATTTTTATCTAATGTAACTTAATTACAAAATTGAGAAAATTTTTGACTAAAAAATATTCCTGTACTCTTGGTATTATACCGTTGATTATACAAAATATATCAATTAATAGTTCTATTATTTATTCTTTAATCATTAATTATTTACGGCAGTAGTTAAAGTCTACAGTTATTAGATATTTACTTTTTTATTCTAATCTTTATTTTTTGTATAAATTAAAATATAATTGGTATTTTTCGTTAAAAATTGCGTTTTTAACTTATCAATTCATAAATCATAACTCTTTATAATCTTAACTTTTTTAAAATCTAAATTAGCAATAATTTTCTATAAACTTTAGATTTTAAAGGCAATATGTCTTAGTCCAGAATATTTTTAGTTACTAATCCTAAGAGCAAGATCAAAAAAGTATACTCATATTTTTAATTTCTTACTCTTAAATCTAGCTTAGAATGTTCTTTTATTCTTTAAAAGTTTTGTTTATTTTTAAAATATCAAGGATTTTGGCATCAAAATCCTTGATATTTTCGTAGTCATAATAAACAATATCAATTTTGATATATTTCAAAAATTTCTATCTTATAAAAGTTAATTTTAAGAGATATTAATTTTTAATTATGAATATTGTTTAGATATATAGATTCATTATTTCCCTCGATACCATTGCGCTAATTTCTTCGGAGGAACTCCTAGATAGTATCCTAGAATAATTAGTTGATTAATGAGCGTTGTTTTAATTACTCCTAATTTTAGCCAACGACGGATAGAGGTTACTACTTTAGCTGATACGATGAAGATTTTACCTCGTTTGTTGAGTTTTTGCATAAACTCGAAATCTTCCATGATGGGCAAGTTTGTAAACCCTCCTATTTCTCGAAATCCTGAGGTATTAACAAAAATTGCTTGATAACCATAAGGAATAGAGAAAATTTGTGATCGCAAGTTAACTAAAATTTAAATTAAACGGAGTGAAAATAGGGAAAGATCCATCTTTAATTGAAACGCTCCCCCAACGATTTTTGAGTTTGAAAAACTATTAAGTATCAGTTCATCATATCCTTGGGGTAATATAGTATCTACATGAAGAAATAAAAGAATATTTCCTGTTGCTAATAATGTCCCTTGATTCATTTGTAATACTTGACTAGCTTGAGTAAGCTTTATTATTTTTACTCCCATATTCTGCACTAATTGAACGGTATTATCTTTACTTACACCATCAACAATAATTACTTCGATAGCTTCATTTTTCTGCATATTATTCAAGGTTTTTATGATAAAAGTTTCTTCATTTAATACAGGAATAACAATACTAATCTCTATTATTTAATCTTTTATATAAAATAATAATTACTTTATATATAAAACGATTTACGCCTTATGAATCCTAAATTCTTGCTTCAGACTAGTTTTTGTATCTTTTCTCAAATTAGGTACTTGTTGTTCATTACACGTTGCCAATCCCTCTAAAATTCCTTGACAAACTAATGATTCTGTTTCTTTGGTTAACATTAATTTAAAATAATCTCTAAGCTGCTGGTGGTAATGATGGTTAAACCACTGTTTCTTTAAAAGATTTGCCAAACTTCTAACAGCAATTAATCGTTTAAGAGGATCAGTACTAGTTAAATCTAATTTCCATTGATTAAATTGATTTTCATAACTCTCCTCTCTAACTTGAACGATTTGCCAGAGCAACAGTCCAAGACTGATTAGGGTTCCTATCCCTTGTGTAATAAATCCTATAGCTAACCAACGGTTTTCTGAATTAGCCCAGACAGATGCAGCAATGTAGGCTAATATAGCACCTAAACCTCCACTACTCACTGCTAGGATTAATTTACCTGAGAATCCTCTGAGAAATTCACGGTAGTACGACCATCGACGTTGCCAGTTTCCCCCTTGAATTTGATACATTAGTATCATTAAGAGAACACCTGTGGTGGTTGCTAGTACTAGTTTCCAATCCCAAGCAACCATAAAGGTTAGACCGGTTGACCCCATTAACCATAATCCCCTTTTACGCCATCTTCTTTGGCTCAGGATAGTCATTATTGAATCCTTGAAACATTTCAACAATGAAGGTGAGAGAAGATACTGGGGTTGTCTAGACTGAAATGAAACCTGTGTCACCGAGGTAGCCTAACGAAAAATTGTTCTGATGTTCACTATATCGTTGATTGGTCAAGTCTTACCTTACACTTTAAGTATTTTTACACGAGCTGTTCTAGGATTTTTTAAGGGAGATTTTTGTTAACAAGTCAAATTCCCCAGAATGGTTTGGGCACTAGTACTTTAGCGTAACTAAATAAAATCGCAAAATAGATTTATTAGACAAAATACCTGTGTTATCAATTATGAATTCTGTTGTTGTTTATGGATTCGAATCAATAATACGTAGCCTTTTTTTAAAAAAAAATTCATTTAGTCGGTAATATTGTTAATTTAGCCATATTAACTATGATCCCCGTTAGGACTGGAGTCTCAGATTACTATATAGATTGAAACCATTTTGATATTTTAACAGGTTTTTATCCGATTCGTTATAATAATAAAATATAAACGTTTAACTAAAAAAATAAAAATATTAAGTGCTTTATGAACTAAATGTCCAGAAAAGAAGCAGTCAATATTGTACTTTCTTGTGAACATAAGTTAAGTCAAACAAGTTTCATAAAACTATACTATATCCATAGTATAGTTTTATTCCTATTATTAATAAATAGAATTAATGAATAAATTTTATTTCTATTTTTTCTTTTTTGATTTTTTAAGCATTAATTTGATAATTAACTTTTGCGATTACGACTAGGAAAAAGACTAAATAGTAAAAATCGGTCAGGAAAAATATTACTCAGGTCTGGAGTGAACTAAATCGTACACTTATTGCAATTATTTCTGTAATAGCCAAGTTTTTGGAGTTTTGAAATACAGCTATAATGAAAGTCTCAGAAGTCATTAGTCACTAATTCTGTATGCATCAGAACTCAGCCTAGAAGAGCTATATTTTTATATGTTCAACAGTTCAAGTTGGTCAAGCCGATTATTTTATATCCGGAAATCGACAATTAATTAAACTGATCGCTAACTCCCAGTTATTTAATTAGAAAAATTTTTATTAAAAAATATTTACCTTATAGATTATATTTTAACAATTGAGGTTAAAGATAGATTATCTTTTAATTTATATTCATCAATATAAACGCATCTAAGCCAACTATGGATTTAATTTTATGTCGTCAGACCGTAGATTTTGACGCACTAGGGGCAGCCGTAGGACTTTCTTGCCTTAAAATAGATAGTCGAATTGTCCTTGCGGGGGGCGTACATCCAGCAGTTAAAGATTTTTTAGCCCTTTACAGAGACAAATTGTCCCTAATTGAACTGTCTAGCATTAATCCTGAACAAATTCGTACTTTAATGGTGGTGAATAGTCAAAAATACGATCACCTAGGAACAGTGTCCTCTTGGTTTGATTTACCTCATATTAAAATTATTGAAATCTATGATCACCACCTTGACACTACTTCAGGTTTAGACATTCCCGCTACATTCACTGAAATTGAACCTGTCGGGGCAACTACAACCCTTATAGTGGAGAGAATGCAACGAGAAAGCGTTTATCCTAATCCTATCGAAGCAACGGTGATGGCTTTGGGTATTCATGTCAATACGGGCTCTCTTACTTTTTCTCAGTCTACTCCCCGTGATGCCTATGCCCTAGCTTGGTTAATGGAAAAGGGGGCAAATATAAAAACCATTGCTGAATATTGCGATTCTGGTTTTTCTTCAAAATTACAACAATTCTTACAAGAAGCGTTAGAAAATTTTCAAAAAACTGACATTAATGGTTACACTATCACTTCAGTTTTATTAACAACAGAAACTCTTATTTCTGGGTTATCTAATTTAGCTAAAAAATTAATTAAATTAACTAAAAGTGATGCCTTATTATTAGGTCATTTTTATGATAAAAATCGTAATGACAAACCTTATAAAAAAGGGTGTCTAACGATTATTGGTCGCACCAGAATTGAGGGCATTAATCTTAATCAATTATTTCAAGTTTATGGGGGAGTAGGACATGAACAAGCTGTTTATTTAAAGTTCCACGGGGTAGAACCTAAAAGCACTTTAGATAAGTTATTTCAAGAATTGATAACCCAAATCCCTTACCCTTTAACCGCTAGAGATTTAATGTCTTTTCCTGTTAGGACAATTCGCCCAGAGACAACTATAGAACAAGCGCAAAAAATATTATTTCGCTATGGTCATTCGGGATTATCAGTCGTAGATGAAAGTGATCACTTAGTAGGCATTATTTCTCGTCGAGATATTGATTTAGCTTTTCATCATGGACTTAGTCATACCCCAGTAAAAGGATATATAGCACAACATCTTAAAACTATTACTCCTGATACTATGCTACCTGAAATTGAATCAATGATGGTAACTAATGATGTGGAAAGATTACCTGTTGTTGAAAACAATAAATTATTAGGAATTGTTACGCGAACCGATTTATTACGGCAAATTTATCAAGATCGAAGAAAAAAACAAGATAACAATAGTAAACTAATTCCCTTAGTTTCTTCTTTTTTACCTTCTATTAGTCAGCGTTTATCTTCTCCTATTTGGAAATTTTTGCAATTTGCTGCAAAAGAAGCAGAAAAACAGGGCTGGCATTTGTATATAGTTGGTGGGGCAGTCCGAGATTTTTTTTTATCAAAAGAAGAGAAATTTTTATTACTACAGGATATTGATCTAGTTGTCGATGGGTTTCGTCATTCCGCTGATGTGGGAGCTGGGGTTGAATTAGCTTCAACCCTACGAAAAACTTTCCCAAATTCTAGGCTATCAGTACATGGAGAATTCCAAACGGCTGCTTTATCATGGCATAGAGATCCCCAATTAGGGTCCTTATGGGTAGATATTGCCACTTCAAGAACGGAATTTTATCCTTATCCTGCAGCTAATCCGAAAGTTGAAGCGAGTTCTATTCGTCAAGATTTATATCGAAGAGATTTTACAATCAATGCTCTAGCGGTTAGGTTGACGTCCCCAAGGGAAGGGGAGTTGTTAGACTTTTTTGGGGGGATGTTAGATCTGCAATTGCGTAAAATTCGAGCACTTCATGCTAATAGTTTCATTGAAGATCCTACCAGAATTTATCGGGCAGTACGCTTTGCTGTGCGGTTGGGATTTGAAATTGAACCCCAAACAAAAGCTTATATTAACAATGCAGTTAAAAGCGGTATTTATGACCAGTTAATAATCAAAAATTATGCAGTTCCTGCGTTAAAAACTAGATTAAAAACGGAATTAAAATATATTTTAGAAGCTAATTATTGGAAACCATCTTTAAAATTATTAGCTGATCTAAACGCTTTATCATGTTTGCATAATAGGTTAATTTTAGATGATATATTATGGTGGCAAGTTCGCTATATTTCTCGCTGGTTAAGATATCTCGATCCTAAAAATAATTTAGAGCATTGGTTGATTCGTTTAGAAGTATTAATAAGTCGACTAGAGATAGCAGAATCTAGTAAAATTGCTCTTGATTTTCAATTACCAAAAGATAGTATTCAACGCTTAAAAACATTATCAAAAATTGAATTAGATATCAAAGATAAGCTACTAAAATATAACACAACAAGTGAAATAACTAGACTATTTAATTCATATCAATTGCCGGTTTTAATTTTAGTAGCGGTTCGTTTTTCTAAACAAATTCGGCGCACAATTTGGCAATTTATTACAAAATGGTCGAATGTTCAGCCTCTATTAAATGGCAATGATTTAAAAACAATGGGTTATAAACCAGGGCCTAAATACAAAATTATTTTAGATAGGTTATTAAGTGCTTCTTTAGATAAGAAGATTCAAACTAAGAAAGAAGCAGAAGAATTAGTTAAACAAATGATGAGCGATTAATCGATTTATATCGACTTACAATTCTTCAATTGTTACTAACTCACCTTTTGTAAACTGAATGACTAGTTCTTACTCATCTAGAAAAAAAATTTTATTGAGTGTTTCTCGCTAAGATTTCAAAATATTTTCAAGTTGCATTAACTTCATAATCTTCTGCCTAGATGTCAACAATAACTATCTTTTTAAGATTATTGTTTACCGCTATTTGTTTGACAAATACTGTTTCTATATAAACACTTTATACATTGTGCAACTGCGCCACGTCTTAAAAGAATCACTTGTATATAGTGATTTGTGATTGTTACTTCTCAAAATTTTTTATAGTATCTCATAAACTATTAGAGTAAATACTGTTCACTTGACTCATTAACTACCTTTTACCATCTCGCTTTATCTCCTCATTCATTATGATGAAGATCATTGGAAAGAATTGAACCTGCAAACCTCAGCAAGTACGCCTCTGGCGTAACTATGCTATCAGCAATTAAACAAATTTAAACACCTGCCATTGCAAATACTGAAGCATGGTCCTCAGTTATTCAACAAATTTATTGAGGACGGAAATGTTTATATGTTGCCCTGATATGCAAAAAATTTTTCCTTAACTTATCTGTTATACGAAAATGTGATTGTAACTTATTTAAGTTAATAACTTCGTAATCTAATGCACCGTACTATATATTAATTCCGTCTGTATAGATCAATAATACTATAAATATATTAAACTTAATTCTATTGTTGATTTACTTATTCTCTCAATTCTGTACCTTTTTGATACTGTTTCAATTGAACTTCTTTGTTCAATAAATTTAGGACTAACTGAATTCATATTCTCATAACCAGGGATGGCTTGATCTCTAAACTAAAAGTTAGTTACTGATTTTTATTTATAATTTTCATTTATAATCTAATTTCTTATATAGGTATCCTACCTCTATTTAGTTTAATTAGTTAATCTCATTAAGTTACGCAAAAACTATATATGTATAAATACATATTTAATAAAAAATATATATATAGTTTCAATAAACTTTTTATTTAAAAAATAAATATCTATATTTGTAGATGAGGATTAAAGAAGTAACTGCCATGATAGTTGTAAGTAAAACTATATGTATTTATTTAGTAGCTATTTTTTTATTTAGATATTGATTTTTTCTAAAAAATATTAGGCTGATCATAAGTTAAATTAAAAACATAAAAAAAAGAAAGTAATTTTAATTAGTTTTTTATTAAAAAATGTCTTATATCTAAAGATTAGATTACAAATAATCATTCTATTTTTTTATAAAAATTATAATATCAAGTTTAGATTAACTATTGGTTAGTCGATCTAACATTTAAGATAAATATGGATTGACGATAGCAGTAACATAAGTTATATAATCACACTCAGAATAAAATAGTTTGGAAGTGGAGAAATTTATTGTTAAGAATTAGGAAATTATAGACACAGTAATTGTTATTGATGATTCTTAAGTGTATACAAATGTTTTGTTAGTTATATATTAAATCTAATAGAAGGGGATAGTTTCAAATAAAAGCTTATAAGCTTATCATAAATATACTTAAATATAAATATTGTTTAGCTAAGATGATAAAAGAAAATCTCCTTCAAGGAGAAATCATAAAAATACTAATTTAAGTAATACAAATTATATTTTCAACGTTTCTTTGTATATATCTACTTGAAAAGTAAATATGAAAGTTAAAAGTTCATTAGACCAGATTTAAAATCAGTATATTATTGACAGTAACTAATGTTTTTTTATTGATTTTAAACCTTTCTTAGTTTTTTTATCAGAATAACTTCCTAATTATTTAAGAATAAGCAAACAATATATTTAATATCTTAAAAGGTTTAAATGTTCCAAACATGGTTTTATTAATTCATGTCCAAAGATATAGAATTTAGTTTTTCTTAAAATACAAAATCTATTACTATTAGTAATAGATATTTACTAACTGAGTAAAGTATTCTTTTTGATTTTTTTTCAAGAAAATCAAAAAGAACAAATTTTAATTGTTTTCTTAACAAGAAATATATAATCATGAGTAGTCCGGGTTTCTCCGAAGGTGATTCATTAAATGAATGATATTTTGGTGTTATGAATAACCCAATCTTTACAAAGAGATTAAATAAATACAAAATTATTGTAGCTTTAATTCTTTAGTTAACTGTGAGCCTTTATACTTTTCTCTAAGTTAGAGTAATATTATTTCCAAGTCTGAAAAGACAGTTGTTTAAAATAAGTTCAGGGAAAAACATAACTGTTACCATTTTTTAGAGTCGAGCCTATGGCCCTTATCAAAAAAAATTAGTAATCGCAACGAACCGACAATTACTAATTTATCAAACGGAAAGTTAAGTTGTCTCAGTAATTGCCACTGACATTGATGATTCGAAAATCAAGTTTGAGGTCAATCATCCCATAGTGGGTTAAAACTTAATTTTTGATGTCAAACTCGCCAGAGTTCAGTAGTTTGGAAGAATTTATGACTATCCATACTATAGAACACTAGTTAACATCACCAACTTATGTTAGGAGTGTTACTTTTTTTATTAAACTCTTAATTTAAGAACTGTGTTAATAGCAGTTTCCAATTCTTGACGACTTAACTTTGTAACGATAAAGACTTCTTGAACTGTTTTTCCTTGTCTCGCGATCACCTTATAACCGCCACGAACGGGAACAGAGATCCGCAACTTTAAATAAGGATAGTTACTCTTAGAACAGCCGATTACCCCGGGAGTAACCGTAATAATTCCGGTGCAATTAATCAGCTTTTCAAGGACAGGAATCAGTCCCTGAAGGTGAGTTGAATGATTCCAAACAAGCCGTCCTTTAGATCTGGCCATAATTTCAAGCTTCCTCTAAAGGAGCCATAGTTAATCCTTCCCGCCGTAACTGCTGGTGATAAAGTTCGGCAGGTTCTTGAGGACCGACCCAAACAATTGCCTGTCCCTCATAATGAACTTGGTATGTCAATTCCCAAGCGTGATCAACAGTCATGTTCGGTATGTGCTTCATTAAGCAGTTAGCAACATGCTCAAAAGTATTAAAATCATCATTAAGTACTATAACTTTATAGTTAGGGTAAACATTTCGTATAATTGAGGTTGACCCTTTGGGTTTAACCGAGGGGACAGCCACCATTAATTTTAGTTTAACTCCCATAGACGGACCTATACTCATTGCTCTTAATGTCCAAACTGGGTACTTCTCAAATAATTTTAGTTACACTAAGTTTATATCCTAACAATCTTTTTTGATTTAGAGAAGTAATCACTGTTGATAGAGAAATAGTGATTGTCTTTAGGAATCTCATTAATTTTTGACGAACTTAAACAGAAATTTCACTAAAACCACGAATTCTGTGATTAGAGAATTCATCGATGAATGACATATCTTTAACCCCAGTATCAGCTACTATGTTTTTGAACATATCTTTCATAATTTAGATTTCCTTAATTGTTAAGCCAATGGGAACTATCAAAAAGTTATAGATTTAACGTAACTTTTTGATAGTTCCCATTCATCAAGAACATTGAAATCACCAGCTACCAAAGGATAACTAGTCTAGCGTAGATATATAGTTTATAGACTCTAGAAAAGCTAAATAAAAAAGATTAGTATAAGTATTTACTCCAGGAAAAACTAATTCAGATACTTATTCAAATAATTGAAGTCCTGCTTGTCTTAAAAACTTCAGGATAATTGGTATAAATGACCACAGCCGCATTGATACCAGATATACTAGGAAATAGTCATTAAGTCTATCCATCGCGTTCCAACTCATATAACGTACGGTCAGATCATAATTTCTAATTAGATTAGTAACTGCGTCAACAATTTTTTATAGACTACTATGAAGTAGTAATGTTTTTTTCTATATGTCATCTAACAAGGCTGAACCTTTATTTGAATTTACTTCCTAAGTTTTTTAAAGAATAAAAATATATTTAATTATTGAGATGTTCTTTATCTAAGAATTTGGTCTTTTTTTCTAAAAAGGGTGGAACAGTGATTAAATAGTAATGTATTAATACATGCTAACTATTTCAAAGTAATTGCCATAGATAAATTCTAAAGTTATGTTAATATTAGTTAATTAGAGTTTTTATTATTAACTGATATTATTTTTTAGTTTAAGTGTATTTCTCAACACTAAGAAGAAAAAGACTTTATGTAAGTAAAGTGAAGTCCTAAAAATATATTTAAAAAAATATTATAGAACTAATACAATTAAATTATTAGTAATGATGTGGAAAATAAAAAAAATTGCCACTTATTTAAAAGGGGTTTTCTCGACAGTTTCTACAACAATTTACTGATTGAACAAAATTGGGTTGATGGGGTTATTACGATTATGAGTATGCTCCGCAAAATAGGAGAAAAATAAAAATATTTTCAAAACTTGTCAAATTCGCGTTAACATAGTGTTGTCCATTTATGTCCGACTACTTAGGTTGCAGAGTAGCTTCAAAACTTTGCATTATCTACAGATTTAAACAAGGATGCCTGTATCATGGAATACAAAATATCTTGTGACCTATCTTTAGGGTTGGTGGTTTGAGGCTGAATAAAATAGGAGTCTGTCCATGGCTAAAACCCCTCAAGAAGTCTTGAAAATAGTTCAAGACAACAACATAAAAATTGTTGACCTGAAATTCATTGATACCCCAGGGATTTGGCAACATTGCTCATTCTACTACAATCAAATTGACGAAAGTTCTTTTGTCGATGGGGTTCCCTTCGACGGTTCGAGTATTCGGGGGTGGAAAGCCATCAACGAGTCTGATATGGTCATGATTCCCGATCCGACGACGGCTTGGATCGATCCCTTTTATGAAGAACCTACCCTCAGTATGATTTGTAGTATCAAGGAACCTCGTACAGGAGAATGGTACAGCCGCGATCCTCGTACCATTGCTGCTAGAGCGGTTGAATTTCTCAAAACTACGGGGATTGGCGACACTGCTTTTTTTGGACCTGAAGCTGAATTCTTTGTCTTCGATGATGTTCGTTTTGACCAAACTGAGAGTAAAGGATATTACTACATAGACAGTGTGGAAGGACGTTGGAATACAGGACGCAAAGAAGACGGTGGAAATCTCGCCTATAAACCTGGCTACAAACAGGGTTACTTTCCTGTACCTCCGACAGATACCCTACAGGATATGCGTACAGAAATGCTGCTGACTATGGCTGAATGTGGAGTACCAATTGAGAAACACCACCACGAAGTAGCTACAGGAGGACAAAACGAATTAGGTTTTCGTTTTGCTACCCTTGTCGAAGCGGCAGATTATTTAATGACCTACAAATATGTCATAAAAAATGTGGCTAGGAAATATGGTAAAACCGTGACGTTTATGCCCAAACCCGTGTTCAATGACAATGGTTCTGGGATGCACACTCACCAGTCTATCTGGAAAGATGGACTGCCACTGTTCTGGGGTGACGGTTACGCGGATTTGAGCAAAATGGCCTTAAATTACATTGGCGGTATTCTTAGGCACGCTCCTGCTTTGTTAGCGTTTACTAATCCCACTACTAACTCTTATAAGCGTTTAGTTCCTGGGTTTGAAGCTCCTGTTAACTTAGCTTATTCTCAAGGGAACCGTTCTGCCTCTATCCGTATTCCTTTATCGGGACCCAACCCTAAAGCTAAACGGTTGGAGTTTCGATGTCCTGATGCTACATGCAACCCCTATTTGGCATTTGCAGCGATGCTATGTGCAGGGATTGATGGAATTAAGAATGAAATTGATCCAGGGCAGTCTTTAGACGTGGACATCTACGATCTTACCCTTGAAGAGTTAAGTAAGATTCCCTCAACTCCCGGCTCTCTTGAAGCAGCGCTAGAAGCCCTTGAAAAAGATCAGGCATTCTTGACGAATACAGGAGTTTTCACTAAGGATTTTGTCGAAAGTTGGATTGAATACAAACTTGATAATGAAGTTAACCCTTTACGGTTACGTCCTCATCCTTATGAGTTTGCTTTGTACTATGATGTCTAAGCTTTTATCAAATAGTTGAATCTTTATAATTGCTGCCAATGAAGGTGGCAATTTTTAGATTTTATTGATTTTCAATATTATCAACATGATGGCTGATTTGGCCGATTACAGCACGAATAAAAATTTATTGGTTTTCGTTCAAGATAAATGTTTTACGTGACTTACCATACTTAAACGTAGTTTGAAGGAAATTTATGGAGAGAAAAAGAAGTCGCAGCTTTATGAGAGAAGTAACATCTTGCTTAATTTTAGCGCTATGGATATAAAATCTAATCTCGGTCCTACTGAAGTATTTTGTTATCTAAATCACTCCTATTTTTGATGGAGACAACATTATTATTTTATTTCTTAATTAGACAGATAGAATTTTTTCAGAAGAAAATATAGTTCTCATTTGATTCAAAGTGAGCAATGGCTATGAAAATTACTTTTATTAAGTAAGGATACCGAACTTTTAAAGAATATTTAATGTTACAGGTTTTTTCAACGTAAAAAATTATTTCTTAATCTAGTCAATTAGACTTCTTTTGCAGAGCTTATGCTCTGAGCAATAATATGACTATGGTATCTTTTTAAAGAGTTAGTTAGACAAGATTAGAATTTTGTTGGACGACATTTTAGATTATTGATTTTTAAGTTAATTTAAGGCAAAATAGATAACTATAAACCAATTTTTTAGTTATTATTAATAACTAATTAAAATTATTGTTAACAATAATTTTAATTAGTTACTCGTCATCAATAAAATATGAAGTAAAAGTTAGTGAAACTAATTAACAAAACTTTCTTTTTACTTTGTAAGTATTTTTTAACTAGAAAAATAATCCGCCAACTTGATAACATATATTCATATCAAATATTTGATAAATTGAAGTGTGTGTAAATGTTTTGTTAACGTTTTTGCTTGACTTCTCGACTTGAGGTTAAAAGGTTAACTAGATTTGTTTCCTGTTGTTTTTAGAGAACCATTATAGTCTTGATTGTTGGTAGTTATTATTTTAGATAATTGTTAACCTCGTTGTATTTTTACTTAGATATTAAGAATGAAAACTATATTTTTAAATATCTTTAAAACTAAATTTTTTAAAAAAAACTAAAAACAGATTTATTTAGAGGAAAAATCTAAAACACTAGAGAAATAATTTTATAACAGTACTGGTAGACATAAAAAGATAGTGGCAGAGTGTTTGTTCAGTTATAGTTCAGATTTACTTAGCTAAATAAAAGATGTCAATATAAATTTGTAGATTTTCTATAAAAAGATTAATCTTGAAAAGCTTTTTAATATTAAAGTAACATCGGATAGACCTCTAATTATAAAACAGATTAATAAAGAGTTAAATAAAAAAAGAGTCTGAGTGAAAGAGCAAGAAAAAAACTAAAAAATAAAAGAAAAAGAAATAAGAAATTAGCTACGATAACTTATAAATAAGTATTCCTAAATTAAAAAATATAGATTTTGGGCAGAAAAAATGAACAAAAATAGAGAAAAAAATATCCTAAATTTTAGAGAAAATAAGAGATTTTATTGAAACTAAAACAATGAGTGATAAGGTTTTCGTTCAATTCCTATTGTGGACAGAAACTAATTACCAAAATTTTCTGAGTAGTTTTAAACTAATAAGTGGATGAACTTACGAAATTAAAATTTATCATAGTAATTGAATTACCCAAGAAGTGGTGGAAGAGATCAATAAAAAATTAAATTTATTTAAATACAAACTTATGGCTTAACCAACTTTAATAAGTTTATAAGGAGAGTCTTATTAAACTGGTATTTTTTATATTCAACTCAATTAGACCCAGCCTCGGAAAGTTCTATAAGTCAATAAAGCACTTATATAACTCATAAGTAGTCGAATTTAAAATAAACGGCTTGATACTAAAAAAATTTAATAAAAATGAAAATTACCACTATTTTTAATTTCCTTCTTCTCATGCCTAACTTAAATTGTATCCGAAGACTTAATTTTGAATTCTGGTAATTAAATACCAATTGGGAAAGACTTCATCCAATGGGTAAACATATTCCAGGGGAAGTTTTTGCCAAGTTTCTAAGGTAATGAGAAAATAGGGATCAGGTAGAGTATGCCAGTACCGCAAAAGAGTTTCAGGAGTTGTTGGGATAACATGGTGATCGCTATAAAAATTTAATGCTTGATTTTCTTGGGCTAAATCAGCATATACCACTTTGTGGGGAGGAACCCTATTCCTTAACATCTGCGCTAAGGGTTGAATGAATTTCTGAGACTGAATTTCCCCATTCCAGTAGGGAGAATTCACTAACAACATCAACGACACATACATCCCCCAAAACAATATGATGATAAACTGACGATTACGACAAGTGATGAAAATTGCTGTTGTGGCAAAAGTAGAAGCTGCAACAGCCAAAACGAGCATTAAAGACAAGCGGTAGGATGAATTGCCAAAATTGACAGGAAAATTAAGCCAAAAACTAAAAAAACTTAGACTAACTAACCCAAATAAAATAAACAAGGCTATTTGCCAAAATTTGGGATAAGGTAGTTTACTTGGCCCATCAAAAACTTCTGCCAACACAAGTCCGCCTGCTAAAGCCAAAGGAGGATAAAGGGGTATCAGATAGCTTATTCCAGGCAAGGGTAACACAGTAAAAATTATTAAATAACTGCCGCCCCAAACTAAAATTAATTTTGCCCATCCCCATATCAAAGATTTTCTTGCTAACTCCAGTCCAGAATAGGCGAAAATTAGCCAAGGGAAGGAAAAAGTGACAAATTGTAGTCCATAGAGACTCCATAATCCTCGAAAGATTCCTTGGTGTTCTTGAAAAGGAACTAGAAAGATTCCCTCAATCGAGGCTGAACCAAACAAGATCCATTGGCAACCATACCAGGTAATCGCTGGTATTAACCCCAAGATGATTCCTAGCCAGAAATAGTCACTGTTTAACAGTCGTGGGGTATCCCATACCAGAAAAAGCAAAATAGCAACACTCACACATAAGCTTATGACTCCTTGGGTGAGGAATAAACACGAAAGACTTAAACCTACCCCAATAGACCAACGAAGATCTCGGCGTGATCGCAAAACGCACCACATTGTGAGAATTTCAAAACAAATAACTGCTCCATCCAACCAAGCTGACCGCCCTTGGCGCACTACAGGAAATAGGGTTAAAAAAATCAAGGCGGAAAACAAAGCTGGCATTCGTCTACCAAACGCCTCGCGTCCGAGACCATAGAGCAAGGGAATGGAAAGAGCAGCTAGTATTCCACCTGACAAGCGGGTTGTTTCTTCTCCGACCCCTCCCCAAAGATAAGTAAGAGCAATAAAAAAAATACCTAAAGGGGGGTGCTGATGATAGGATTCACCCCAAAGAGTCGGAAAGAGCCATCGACCCGATAAAAAGTTATTATTGACCATTTCCTTAGCCATCTGAGCTACTAAACTTTCTTGCCCATCGAGAAAAGGGGACGCTAAATTAAAACTAAACAGGGGGAAAGCTGTTAAGAATAATCCAGCCCAAACCGAAAATTCTCGCCAGTGATTTTCTGGTGGTCCTTGGTCCTGTGATTTATTCCAAACAAATGTCAGATGATTCATCTTAGGGAAATAAAGGTGATAAATAAGAGACAAAAAGAATACTAGGATGATCGAGTGTTCCCTAGAAGCTGAACCAATCACATTTATCGGATTCAATATCTAGTATTGGTCCATCATTTAATTTAATTGTTGACTGGATGACGGCTTCTAGAATCTAAATGTTAGAATACCCAGAGTGACTATGAAACTGTAAAGTCCTATTATTTTAATATTTAGGGAAAATTTGAGGCTGCAATAAGCTATTAATTTGAAGCTGAAAGTCATCGATAGTAATCGTCCCTTTAAACATTGCCGGCCACTGAAGTAAGCCTATGGAAGGATCGTTTCAACTGACCCTGCAAATTGTGATCGCTGTTCTTGCTGGCATTACTGCCCAAGTGACCGCTGAATTTTTCAAGGTTCCAAGTATTGTTTTTTTGCTACTGTTTGGAATTTTACTTGGACCTGATGTCTTGAACTTTCTCTATCCTCATCAACTAGGAGTAGGACTAGAAGTTTTGGTTGCCTTATCTGTGGCTATTATTTTATTCGAAGGAGGATTAAGCCTAGAACTGCGAGATTTAGGAAAAGTATCAGGTAGCTTGCAAAATCTCGTCACCATTGGTATTCTTGTTACCTTAATTGGTGGCGGTATGGCAGCCCATTGGTTGGCGGAATTTCCCTGGTCTATTGCTTTTCTCTACGCGGCGTTAGTGGTAGTTACCGGACCTACAGTAATTAGTCCCTTACTTAAACAGGTTTCAGTGGATCGTCAAGTGGCTACTCTTCTCGAAAGCGAAGGAGTTCTCATTGATCCGGTAGGAGCCATCTTAGCAGTGGTAGTTTTAGATACTATTCTGAACAGTAATGCAAGTCCGGTAGAAATTTTTGGTAGCGTTCTCCTACGATTAGGGATTGGAGCAATTATTGGGGGACTTAGTGGAGCTTTACTGGGCTTTATCCTTAAAAATACCAGTTTTATTTCAGAAGATTTGAAAAATCTGGTTGTTTTAGCGGGAGTCTGGGGATTATTTGGACTAGCTCAACTCAGTCGCAGTGAATCGGGACTGATGGCTACCGTGGTTGCCGGAATTGTAGTTAGAGCTTCCTCTGTTCCAGAAGAACGCTTATTACGGCGGTTTAAAGAACAATTAACTGTTCTTTGTGTCTCGGTTCTCTTCATTCTTTTGGCAGCTGATCTTTCCATTGATAGTATTTTTGCTTTAGGATGGGGAAGTGTGTTCACCGTTCTCATCCTGATGTTAGTGGTCAGACCGCTCAGTGTTGTTCTGTGTACATGGAACAGTGATCTTCATTGGCGGCAAAAACTCTTTTTAGCTTGGATTGCCCCACGAGGAATTGTTTCGGCCTCTGTTGCTTCCTTATTTGCCATTTTACTAACAGAAAAGGGGATTAACGGTGGAGAGTCGATTAAGGCCTTAGTGTTCTTAACGATTATGATGACTGTCTTTGTTCAAGGATTATCAGCCCGTTGGGTTGCCAAAGCATTAAAGATTAATTCTATAGAGGCTACCGGGGCAGTTATTGTCGGGGGTAACGATATAGGACGCTTAATTGGAAGACTATTTCAACAACAGGGAGAGTCTGTTGTGTTGATTGATACAGATCCTGAAGCATGTCAGCAAGCTGAAGCTGAAGGTTTATCAGTATTTCAAAGCAGTGGACTAGATCCTGACGTTCTAGAACAAGCAGGGATCGATTCAATGGGAAATTTTATGGCTTTGACCAGTAATGGAGAAGTCAATCTTGTCTTAGCTCAGCGAGCGGTGGAAGAATTTCAACCCCCTAGAGTATTTGCAGTCTTTCCGAGTAATACACCTAATAATTCTACGACAAACAAAACCAAAGTTAATGCAGCTTTCATAGACCAACAATTAATTAAAACTTGGAATCAATACTTGCGGGAAGAACAAATGAAGTTAGGGAAAACCCAATTTAAAGAACCTGGACTTTCCTTACAACAAGCTCATTTTCAAGCCTTGATTCGATCAGGAGAACTATTACCTCTATTAATCAAACGACAAGGAAGCTTACAGGTGGTTAAAGCGACTCAAGATTGGCAACAAGATGATGAAATTATTTATCTACTTCATGATCCTCGTCCCAAACTGCTTAAACGCCTATCCGGTGGTATTAAAAGTTCTAAGGAGTTGAAAGAGTTGGTAGTAGAGCCTTTACCAGAAGTCGAAGAAGTCCCCATTGCTTCCCCTGTGGATGAATCTACTAGGGAGAACTTTTTTCAACAGACCGTGAACTCTTAAGAAAGTTATCACTTTTGAAGGCATCAAAAACATCAACAGCTATACTATTTGTTGTTCGACATTAAAGAATTAGAGTAGGAAGTCACTCAATATATTATGGATGTTAAATTAGTTTTAGTAATTTTGACCGGTTTATTTATTGTTTCGAGCCTCTTTTTCGGAACAAAAAATGGATTCTATAACTCTGATGACTACAATGGCAATGGATCGGCTCACTAAAGGACTTTGGGGGGGGTAAGAACGAAAATAAATAACTCCCCCGGCAGATTTTTGTTTTAAACCTTTTCTGTTAAGACGACTGACTCAAAGAGTTCATGAATACGAAAGCTCTAACTTCTACTGTTTATTCAATTGGTTTGTACTGTTACTATTTTATCCGGTGATCGCCAATTAGACTTTTTGAAAATCTAATCATTAAACTACTACCGGTGAGTCACCTACCAGGAGAGAGGGTCTTATTCTTGATCTTATCGAGTACTTCGACGTACCTATCTATGCATTTTCTATTACCGTCAGTAAGAAGAATATCCAACTAAAGCACATTCATGAGTCTTCTGCTCAGAGAAGGAGAATGCTGTTACCGGGTTTTCTCCTAAGATTAGAACAAGGAGTTTTAAGGTTCTTGTGCTCCCATACATCAAATATCAATTTACGAGACAAAATATTAAATACCTGAGTGGATGGCAACATAGCCTATGCCTGTGATGTTCACTTAGATTTATTGCCGTAATTTTCTTCCTCTATCAGTTCAAAGTCTTGCTGGGACAACTCTTCTATATTCTTCTTAAAGAGAATGTTGGTTGATCTCCACAAGGAAGAACATTTGATGTCGAAATCTTAGCCAATTTTGCTGCTGGAAAAACACTAGTTCACTTTAGAGCTTAATTTCTCTGTGATTTTGGAATTAACATAATTGTCTTCAGTTCAATTCATAGATCTCTATCTTTTAGATGAGCATAATGATGACTGTAATATAACCAAACTTATCGGTAATCTATGATTACAACATATTATATTAGTTAATAGTCTCCCCACTTAATTTAGCCGATCTAACTAACTCAAAAAAACTTTACAATCGTTATTAGTCACATTCTTCCGCCGTGGAGACTTTAGTTGAACTGCCCATTGAGGATAAATTCCTCTAACTGTCTGCTAAACTAACAGTTTATGAAGGAGAGTTAAACGAATTAGAGGAGAACATTATTATAATTCTGTTTAGGGTACTCTATTAAAATCTTCTGGAAAGAATTGATTTTGCCGAGTACTTCTCAGCATCTATTCTTGAACTAAACGTAGTCAAACTCAGAAAGTTAGCAAATCAAATTGTTTCTTAACATGTCTTCACCATCGAAGCCAATAGTGTTGGAATTTTCACTTTCCTCTTTATAATATTCAAAGTGATTCCAGGGGATGTTGTTGTACATTCTTTGAATACTAAAATTAATAAAGACCAGTAAAATTAAATTATAATAATGGTCTCTGCATCTTAATTTCTTTTATAAAATTGTGGCTAAATTATACTCTTCTGTTGATCTCCTACGTACCCCTCTATATAATTTGATCATTCAACAAAAAGCCAAACTAACAGAATTTTCTGGGTGGGAAATGCCGGTTCAATTTGGAGGGCTTAAACTTGAACATCAAGCAGTCCGTACTGATGTTGGGGTATTTGATATCTCTCACATGGGCAAATTTGTTCTCCAAGGAACCCAAGTAATCTCATCATTACAGTCCTTGGTCCCTTCAGATTTAGAACGGTTACAACGAGGACAAGCTCAATATACAGTACTTCTAAATTCGCAAGGAGGCATTATTGACGACATTATTATATATAATCAGGGAAAAACGGAGACAGGGAAAGAAAAAGTCGTCATTATTGTGAATGCAGGTACAACCCAGAAAGATAAAATCTGGTTTTTAGAACATTTAGATAAAAAAACGATTACTTTTAAAGATTTGTCCCAGGAAAAAGTTCTAATTGCTATTCAAGGTCCTCAATCTATTTTGAAATTACAGCCCTTAGTGAAAGAAGATCTAAGTCAACTCAAGTTTTTTGGACACCTAGAAGGAACGGTTTTAGGAAAATCTGCCTTTATCGCACGCACAGGTTATACGGGAGAGGATGGCTTTGAGGTGATGGTTGATCCGGAGACAGGACAAAAACTTTGGCAATCACTATGTCAAACTGGTGTCACTCCCTGTGGATTGGGAGCTAGGGATACTCTTCGGTTGGAAGCGGCTATGTCTTTGTATGGACAGGATATCGGAGATGGTACGACTCCTCTAGAAGCTGGCTTAGCATGGTTGGTCCATCTTGATTCTAAAGGAGAATTCATCGGACGGAGGATTTTAGAGCAACAAAAAGCTCAAAGAGTCAACCATCGTCTGGTGGGGTTACAGATGGAAGGACGACATATTGCCCGTCATGGTTACCCAGTATTTTCAGACGGTAACAAGGTTGGGGAAGTCACCAGTGGAACTTTATCCCCCACCTTAGAAAAAGCTATCGCTCTTGCTTATGTTCCTCGTGCTTTAAGTAAAGTGGGAAGCACTCTTGAGATAGAAGTTCGGGGTAAATTATATCCGACAAAAGTTGTTAAAAAACCTTTTTATCGGTCTCTTAATCGACCTTATAACTAAAATATGAGCGGTTACTTCTGTATAAAAGCCAATATCCGACCTAGGAACTTAAACCATCAGTAAACGCTTCGGTACGGAAAGGATATCTAACGGCGACTAAAACACTAATTTTTTTTATCTGTAATTGTCCAATTTGATCTGGACATTATTGTAGATCAGCCTTGAGCTCATTAGTTTTTTAAATAATTAGTAAGATGAAAGAAGTCTTACTGAATTAGTATAATATACTCAGTCAAATAAAAAAAAATCAAAAATTTAACCAATAACAACGAGTTAAGTCTTTAATTTTTCAGAAAGGTATAGCTATCTGGTGTAGTATCATTAATTGGTACTATATAATTAGTTTTCTATCACTTTTTTTATTAAAAAAGTTGTTCTAAAAAACATCAATAAAAATAACATAAATTTATTTTTAATTTCTTAAAGGTGGACATGATAATATCTTTGGGTTAGCGTTAAATAAATATAGATTGGTGGTAAAAACTGATCTGACAAATCCTTCTAACTATGGAACTAAACATACTTCTTTAGGACGATTTCACCTGAAACAGTGGCGTTCTGAGCTTTTAAGGAACAAAAATTAGTAGTTTATTCAGGATATGGTCGCCGAGGAGAACATCTTCATAAATTTGTTTCTAATAAGGTAATTACTTTTATGAAGAATAAAAATTTCACTCAATGGAACATTTAATTCTCTATTGGACATTATTTAAACCTAACGAGACAGTATAATGAATTTCCTTAAATCCAAATACTAAAATTGATCATGTATTGCTTTGCCAAGTCCAAGTAGATTTAGTTACTTTACTTAATCCGAATCGAACCGAAGGAGGAATAATTAAAGTTATAAATAATCAAGGGATTGTTACGTTTAAAAAAAATTAAAATGCTTAATGATCTTTAATCTAGGTAATTTTCAATAAAAACAAGCTTTAATTCTAATAAATGCTTATTTTGCAGAAAATACGGCTATAATTATCTGTACAATTTCAGACTAAAGACATAAAAGTTACTCTGGATAGAAGCGTGTATATCACCTTTGCTGCTGGGAGTTAAGTGAGAGATAGGGTCCAGATATGGAAGTTTTCCGCAGTCCTAATAAGAAAACAAATTATGAATTTGGATTAATTCTACTATGACAAGAAGATAACAATGATTTAAATTCTATGAGCTTTTTATAGGAATTATTACCTGTAGGGAGAGAAATAACTGAAAGGAGACTGGGGCTTTCTAACCTTGAAAACTTAGAATTTGATAAAAATAGTAATCTGTTGATGGTGATGGATATGTCCACCACTAAACGGAATCAAAAAGTCATTAGTCTAACTAAAGATAGTCAACTGCTAAGCATCAAAGATAAGGTAGGATTATTTGATAACAATGCAATGTAGTATCTTTTCCTGTCGGGAGTCAATCAAGGTGAAGCTTATCCTTTTGTGATCAGTCTAATGAAAGTGGAAATGACTGGACCTTAGTTTACCCAAAATCGACGAACTATCTTCTTTTCGGTACAATTTCCTAGGGAAAGAAATAGGGACCGTATTGATATAGCTTCAGAAGTTCGTCAGTTTGCTTTGTCAACTACATTAGCTCGAAAGTTCATTCAAGAAAAGACAATCCTTCTGGGATCTAATCGGTTGAGTAAACAGCCCAATAATCCACCTATACCGGCAGTTATTACTGTTAAGAGAATTTCTAAAAAAGCTGTTTATAGTTAACTTATAGCCCAGTTGCTACAAACAATTAGTGGAGACTCCATATTCAATAATTTAATAAATATCTCTACTTTAAAAGAATTAAAAAAACTGAGGTTTCCTCAAGTTTTTAGTTATAAAATATCTATAATTTCGCCTGTATAATAATGGTCCGATGACGAGAACTTATGGAAGTAATTTAAATAAAATTAAATCTTGCATCAATTAAAGCAGTAGTTAAATCTCAAGTAAAATATTCATCTAAATAGGGTTCGGTATTCTTGAGCAATGTAAACACATACACTGCAACCAATATATAAAATTTTCGAAAAGAGCTCTTTCATTATTCAGTTAACATCCCGTAATAATTATTATGTAAATAAGGCTCTACATTCACACCTACTTCATACAAAATCTCCACATGAACTATATAAGCTGCCAATTCTATTTCTAGAGCTAATTTAGATCTCAAATTTCCACTTTCATAAATGTGAAAAAAATATAAATAATAAGTAAGATAAATTAATCCTAGATTTTCTATCCTTATAATTATTTTCTCAGTTATGACAGATTAATAGATGTATATTTTCTCGGTTAGTAACTTCTATTTTTTATCCAGATTAGTAATTACTTTGCGGAACTAATATTTAAGAAACCTAGCTAAAAGTTAAATATTTAAAACTTTACTGGTGACAAAATATACTAGGTGATATTTAGTTATAAATGAGGAAGATATCATAATTTTTAACGAAAAGATAACTAAAAAATAATTATAACACATCTCTAAACTATAAACTTATACCTAAATTTACTGTTTTGCTATTCTACTATAGAAGTTTAAAATATCTCAGAATCAGGTATTCGATATTTAAGTATATTTAAAAAATCTTGATCATTAAAAAACTTGAATGTCTAAATGTTAATAACGAAAAATAATAAAAATAAATAATTCTTATTATATCTTATTTTTGTTCTGATTTTGCTCTCAATCTTTTTTTACAGAAATAAATATAAAAAAATTTTCCATATTATTCTCAGGAGATTATTCAATCAACAGTACTGTTAACAGTATAAATATTTGTAAGTAAAAATTAATCAATAGAAACTCTATTTTTTTAGAAAATAGCAAAAGTAAGATTCAGGGTAATTCATTCCATTTTTTATACTGAAAACTAGTTATTAGGTATTATATTATACCCTATTTTACTACACTTTATTTTAGATATTTATTTTAGATAATTGGTCATACATACGCAGTTATTATGATTCAATTTACTTAAACAATAAAAATTATTCTGATAAAGAATTGTCTGATATTTACCATCGACAACAGCAAATTTTACTAGCTCGTGACATCGCTTCACTCAAATGTTTTTTCTTGACTTATAGCTGTTGTATACGGGTAATCTTGTTTTTATCTTACCAGGATAATTAAGAATTTCTACTCTATTTCTTCGCAATTTCGTCAAGACACTTCATAAAAGTATTCTTCGTTGATGTAAAAATATAAAGCATTGTCAGAGCTGCCACAATATACTAACAAAAATTTGATAAATTAAGATGATTTTCTCAGTTCATTTTATGTTAACAATAACCAGTGTAAAATCTTTACTTGATAATTGTTGATTAAATGTTGGTTTTCCTTT
The DNA here is from genome assembly GCF_003574135.1 of cyanobacterium endosymbiont of Rhopalodia gibberula. Taxonomy (GTDB): domain Bacteria; phylum Cyanobacteriota; class Cyanobacteriia; order Cyanobacteriales; family Microcystaceae; genus Rippkaea. The sequence continues at coordinate 2,119,633 of NZ_AP018341.1, forward strand.
AGCCAATATAGTTTTATTATAATTAAAAATTTATAGCTAGCTAAAATGGTAGTTTGAACCTAAATCGACTTTGTTGATTAAATCTATAATGAGAAAAAGTAGTATTTTTGGGGTAAAGTGAATTTTGATAATTTTACGTTCTTATTGGAGATTTAATTATTAGTAAATCGTGCAGTTCTAGTAGAATAGACACTCTTCTGTAATAAGAATAGAAAAAACTTACTCTCAAAAAAAAGTCTAAATTTGTAAAAATTTAGACTTTTTTTATAAAAATGAAATAATGATATTTGAATGACAATTAGTATTTTAATTATACGATACATCTTGTAGATACAAATATAACAGAATTTTTTTTAAATTATTATCAAAAATACGAACTTATTCCAGATTATGAACGATAAGATAATTAATAATTACAAACGAGCGATATTATGTTTTTATATCACTGTAAGGAACTTTACTTAATCATTTAGACTGAGTGTTTAAATATTTTTATATAAAAAAATAAGAACTAACATAAGCAAGTCATCTATCGTAATTCCTATTTTTCTTAATTTCTAAAGATGTTTTTAAATAAGCGTTAACTTGTGAGTCCATCAATTTTTTCCCAAGCCAATCTAGCCGCCCCAATCATTCCCGCTTGATTCCCCAATTTAGCAGAAACTAATTGTAATCCTTCTCTATAACTAGGAATAACTCGCCGTTCAATTTCTAAGAGAGTAGCTGGGAAAAAATAGGGGGCACTCGCACTCACCCCACCTCCGATAACAACCGCTTCGGGGGTTAAGATATATATTAAATTGGCTAATCCTGCCCCTAATAAACAACCATAATTTTCCCAAAACTTTAGGGCTTCTTGGTTGCCTTTTGCAGCTAGTTGCCCCAATTCGATCGGTTCTTTCTTTGTCATCCGACGAATTGTTTGAACTGAAGCATATTGTTCTAATGACCCCTGATTTCCGCTTTTACATGGGGGTCCGTCAAAATCAAGGGTAATCAATCCCAATTCTCCTGCGGCTCCTAAATGCCCAGTAAACAGGTGTCCATCGAGAATAATAGCTCCTCCTACGCCAGTTCCTAGAGTCAACAAAATCAGATTTTTGAAGTTTTTACCTGCTCCTAGCCAAGTCTCTCCTAACCCTGCACAATTAGCATCATTGGCAATGGTGGTGGGAAGTCCGGTTTCTGTCTCCAACCAATCCGCGAGAGGGACATCTTGCCACCCAGACAAGTTAATAGCTACTTTAGCAATTCTTCCTTGAGCATCAGTCGGACCAGGGGTCCCCACTCCCAAAGCGTGACAGGTTTGATGAAATTCAAGCTGTTTGATAGCCTCCACCATCGTCCTCAGAACTATCTTTGGACTAGAGGGTTGGGGTGTTGCAATCGTTAAAGACTTTAAACAGGTACCATCCCTGAGAAACTGCCCTAATTTGATAGCAGTTCCCCCTAAATCAATTCCAATAACTGATTGCTGTTTCATAAATCAGTAGACAGTAAATACGTCATAAATCGGAGTTTTAAAAATCGCTAACCCAACCTTTATAAAAAATAATGTAGATTAAGATGGACTGATTTACGTGGGAACAAATTTTCCTAGACGTAATTTTAACCACTTACCTGCCTCTTGTTGAAGACTATCACAATTGACCACATCCCATTCCATTTCGATATAATCATCTTCGGAAGAAATGTTAACATTGATGATGGGTTCAATCAGTTCAAATGTTGGATGACTGGTTAAATTTTAGTTGTTCGTCTTTAAGTTACACCGTATGATAAGCCGTACGGCGATCAGTGCAATAGCAGTTAACGTAAATACACACTCCCTCTCTTCTATCTATCTTCTTATTGTTAATCTAACTTAGGCAACGCTACAATAAGCGACTTTCTTAAGTTTATCTTTATTAATTTTAATGATTCAGCAAAATAGTTTGACTTATTTATCAGCAGACTCTTTACCATTTAGTTTAAAGTGGCTACCTCCAACTGCTTGTTTAGTAGGAGGTGCGGTTCGTGATGCGTTTCTTAATTGTTCGAGAAATTATTTAGATTTAGATTTTGTTTTACCGGATTTAGCTATAGAAACTGCCAGAACTATGGCAAATCATTATCATGCTGGATTCGTAATTTTAGATAAAAAAAGAAAAATTGCTAGGGTTGTATTCAAACAAGGAACAGTAGATTTCGCTCAACAGGAAGGGAATAGTTTAGAAATTGATTTAAAGCGGCGCGATTTTACCATTAATGCAATTGCTTATAATTTTCATGAGCAGAAATTGATTGATCCTTTACATGGATTACAAGATTTAAAACAAGGGATTTTAAAAATGGTATCCCCAAAAAATCTTCAAGATGATCCTTTACGATTGTTACGAGCATATCGTCAAAGTACTCAGTTGAATTTTACCATTGAACATGAAACTAGACAAACTATTCGTAAGTTAGCTCCTTTGATTGGGCAAGTTGCGGTAGAAAGAGTACAAAATGAATTAAATCACTTATTATCAAATATTCGGGGAAGTGAAAATTTAATTAATGCGGCTAAAGATGGTTTATTTGACCCATGGTTTAAACAACTAACCGAGGAAAAACTATACCAGTTTATTGAAATAGATCAGGTAGTTTCTTTGTTAAAAGAGAAGCTAACTCCAGATAAATTTTGCCGGTTTTTAAACTATCATTTGAATGATTATAAATATTATTCTACAACTGTTAAACAAGCAAAGTTAGCAATTTTAACTTCTTCTATTCCCAACAAAGCTGAGTTAGAATTAGTTAATTTAAAGTACTCTCGTGTTGACATTCGTACTGTAACTAACGCTCTAAAATATTTACCTGAATTACAACACAATCAAGGTATTATGAACCTAAGAGAATTGTATTTCTTCTTTGCAAAAGTAGGAGATTTTTTTCCAGTATTAGCTGTTTTAACTTTAGCAAAAAGGATAGATTCTCAGGCTATTTTTTCTTTAATTAATCGTTATCTTGATCCTACAGATCAAGTAGTCTATCCTTGTTCCTTAGTAACTGGACATGATTTAATTAAACAGTTAAATATAGAGCCAAGTCCCAAAATTGGGGAATTATTAACGGAAATTAAATTGGCTTGTATTGAAGGAAAAATTTCAACGATAGAAGAAGCTTTTGAATTAGCTAGAAGGAGCTAAACGAAATAATAATTATACTTTCAAAAGAAAACTACATTATTTTAGATAAACCGTTAATTAAATAATCTTTAACTTGGGTATATATTTTTATTATATAAATTCTATTGACCATATACATGAAAAGATATATAAACTTTTCAAAGTATTTGAAACGCTTATAAATTAAGTTTTTAAGTAAAAAAATACATTTACTATAGTTAATAGTTAGATAGCTAAGCTTAAAACAAGTGTAGACTAAAAAAGTAGTTTAAAAAATCTGAATATAAATCAAACTAAAAATTTAGCTAATAAAATTAGAATAATAAACACTGTCAAAGTAATTTACAACAAAATAACTTCAAAATGAAAGCATAAATATTCTGTTTAAATAAACTTAATCTTTTCCTATGATTTTCTTGGATTGTCCTTTACTTATACTTAGCTTGACAATTTTAGAAAAATTCAGTGGTTAAACAACTAAAAAATCGAGAATGAATAAGTATTTTTCTTTATTTTTACCAGAAACAGTGTACATTACTGATAAGTTAATAGGTGTAGCTTTTAATCGCTATCTTGTTGTATGCTAAATAGCCAGACGAGCTAAACGTTGTCGCTATAAAGAGATGGATACCTTAGATACTTTCATGATGAAACCGATTATGCGTGTTGTATTTGAAACTGTCTTATGAATTAATAAAACATGAAATCTTAGGAGATAAAGTGAATTTAAAAAGCTTTTACTCTTTAACCCCAATTTGTCTACACATATCTAGATGAACTTTAAACCTTAAGTTAATTAATCTCAATTAGTGATATTAATAGTGAAGGCAAGAGTCGACAGGTGGTCTTATGACTGAGCAAAGCATCGCTGCAGTTTGGAATACAAGAGATGATTTTTCACCAGAGGTGAGTAAGTTTTTAGTAGAGTCCACTAAAAAACAGCTTCAGACGATTCCCCAGTTAATAAATATGGGGGAGGCAAGTTGGGAGGTATTGATGACATTTTTGCTGTTATCGGAGATGAGAATCCCCAATATAGTGATGGGGAAAGCGTATCAAGCCCTTTACCAAATAAAAATACCAAAAATTCAAGAATTTTTACAAATTAATTTTCCTTATGGGGTTGTCCCTCTCGAGTCAGAATGCAACACTGATTATCAACTCCTCAAGGACCTACTCATCAATCAAAAATTTAAAGACGCTGATACTATTACACGACAAAAACTATGTGAATTGGCAGGAGAGGCATCAGTCAAGCGCAAATGGATTTATTTTACTGAAGTTGAACAATTCCCTACTACCGATTTACATACCATTAATTCTTTATGGTGGGTTTATTCAGAAGGAAGATTTGGCTTCTCAGTACAACGGAAACTTTGGCTATCTGTAGGAAAAGATTTTACTAAATTATGGCCAAAAATTGGCTGGAAAAAAGATAATAATTGGACGTTTTATCCCAATGAGTTTATCTGGGATTTAAGCGCGCCTGTAGGACACCTTCCTCTATTAAATCAATTACGAGGAGTTCGGGTTACAGCTTCTTTGTTTACTCATCCAGTTTGGTTAGAAAATAACTGGTAACTTTGAATTAACTTGTTTTTTTTATAAAAGGGAAGAATTTCGAACAACAAAAATTTGCTATGTTTGATATGAGTCTCAATTATCAATTGGGAGTTGTACTAATCAAAAATGGTATCATTGAATTGATTAATCGTTAACGACTTGAAATAAAACACTTATTAGCAAATACAATAAATATCCTGGGGATTGATTTAGGGAAATTTTTCCTAAAGGCCGACGCTGTTGTTACTGTGAGCTGTATTCTAGAATATAATCACTTTTTACATAGCTTTCATCTATGCTAAAAGTCTAACCTCTAAATCTAAATCTCATTTGCAAGGTGGATGGTTTGAACTGAATATCGATTATCTGGACTAATATTAGATACTAATACTGAATGTGGGATATTATCTACAGTTTTTAGTTTTTCTGAATTGAATTATACTCTTTATTCTAAAGAGAGACCTTGTCAGAATTTTGGGGTTGTATTAGAACAATTGTAAGAGAAAATTTATTAATGAAAAGATTATTGTCTTTTGGCATTATTTCTATCTTCTTTAATCTACCTCTTAATATAAGCAATACTATTATTAGTTAGTGGTAAAAAATTACACTGATTAAAATTAATTTTTTAAAAAATTATCGGTAATATTTTTCTTTGGCGTCGCTAATTGACTCATGAAGTGATTTATTAAAAATCTATTAATTATTTTATAATAAATTTATATTTTACATAAAAGTGCAATTAACAGGTTAAAAAATCAAGAAAGAACTATCTTATACAAGGTTTTATTATACTTTGATGATAAAACCTTGTATAAGACAATTTTGGTAATTATAGAAATAAATTTAGCTAAATATCTGCAATAAGAACAGTGATTAATCTAACTAAAGTTAAGAAATATCAAATCAGTACTGAAATGCTATCGAGCTTTTGGTAAAGTTATCAGTTTTTTTAGAGAAAAGATTGAAGTTTAAAATCATCTATAAGACTCAAGTAATTATTTCAATAATGCTAGGATTTTATCTAGAAAGATGTTCTGTTATTTCTAGTCAGTAAGGAAGATACTATTCATTGCATTAGTTGCTACCAGCGGTTATTCTATATATTATTTGTGGGATATCTTCTTCTCTTAGTTATTCAATAAGTAATATTAAAAAATATAAATCAAACTATTTATTAATTAACATAAACAAGTTAGTTAAAATATAGATCAAGAAATATTATTGTGATATTCGAAACTTATAGCAGACAATACAACTATAAATTATATTTACACATGCTCTGTAATAGACTAACATTAGTGCGATGTAATTATTTCGACTATTTTAAATTTGAATGATTACATAGATTTACCTTGTAAAAAAAAAGAAGCTATGTTTTTTTATTCTTTGACTTGAAAATACCAGCAAAAAAGTTTCTTTTGAGTTGGTGTTTGGTTTTATCTCCAGCAACTCTTTTTGGCAATGTCTCAAAACTGGATGTTTCCATACCATAGTACATTGCATTAAGACAATGACTTATTCTTCTCTCATACCAAACTGGATATTTACTTAATTACCTTGAAGGGGTTTCAATCTTTCAAGACAATTTTAACGATACGACTAATTTATATATTGTCTAAATTTGGTGATTTTATTGTTAAAGTAATTGATATTCACTATTAAGTTGAGATATTTCCTAGTTCTAGTTGATGGATTAAACTTTCGAAACAATTAAGCTTTAAATAAAACTCTATTCCTCCCATTAATACTTAAATAAGTGAATTTTTTTTCTTTTTTAAAGCACTAATTAAACTAGCCTTTTCATTTGTGTATTTATATCTTAAAGAGTGTAGTAGCTTTACTTATATTTAACTGTTGCCTGTGGACAATCTTATCTATTATTAGATCTTAATTCATCTATACACACCATTCTATTCTTAGCTATTTTTAACATTTTTTTATAAAACTTTTTATGCCAGTTAACTTATTGCTTAATATCTGTAATCTTTTTCTCTGATTATCTCTAATTTTCGATATATATAGTATATATATTATTCAATAATATTATTATTTCACAATTGAGCTATCTTTACATAACTAAAATTTGTATATCTTAATGATAAGCTTATTTTCTATTAAAAAAATAATAACATAATGTCTATTTCACTCTACTTACTTCAATAAGTAATCTTTAAGTATTACTCATTGATTCATCTAAATGCTTCATTAAAGTTTGCTGTGACAGGGGTCCGTGTAAATGATGCCAAGGTAATATTTGCTCTCTTTTCCAATCTCTATGAATATAAAAATCTAAGGAAGGTAATTCTTCTTTTAATTCTTTAAATGCTCGTTTATAACTTCCTAATGTATCTCCATAATTTCGGGTTAACTCTAATAACTTTGATAAGCGGCGATCCCCCCTAGAAATTAAAGCTTGAATCAAGGACCAATTGTAGCTTTCTGGACGAAAATTAATTCCTCTTTGACCCAACTGTTTCTCTAAATATTTCAGTCTTTTTTTAGCTTCATTATTAACCCCAAACCATTGAAACGGAGTGTGAGATTTAGGGACAAAAGTACTGCAACCAAAGGTTAACCTCAATCCCGGTGTAACTTTTTTAACATCTTCTAAGATTCTAATAGTGGCTTCTATATCTGAGTCTTTTTCCTTAGGAAGTCCAGCCATACCATAAAACTTTATTGCTTTCAATCCCCCTGCTTTAGCATTAATTGCTGCTTGAATTATTTCTTTGTTAGTTAACTTTTTATTGATGATTTCACGAATTTGCTCTGATCCACTTTCAATCGCAATGGTAATCGAACGAGTTCCCCTATTAGCTAAAGTTCTAGCTAACTTTTTAGTAACTGTGTTAGTTCGAACCGAAGCAATACTAAGGCGAATATCTTCATATTTAGATTGAGATAAATAATCTAGTAAAATTTCAAATTCAGGATGTTGGGTGACAGATGGGCCTAACAATCCAATTCTATTTGTTACCGTCAAACCCTTTTCAATAGCGGGAATCAAAGAATTTTCTAAACTAGCTTTACGAAAGGGTAATGTTAAATAACTAGCAAGACAAAAACGACACATTTCGGGACAACTTCTCACTACTTCTACCATATAGATATTTTCCCAAGCAGCTTTCTCTGTAACTACTGTCGAAGCAGACAATATGTTCCCTTGATAGGTCTGTTTTTTGATAACAGCTGGAATATCATTGTCAATAGGTTCAATCGATTTGACTCCACCATCAAGACTATAATAAGTCACCTCATATAAACTGGGAATATAAACTCCTGGTATCTTGGCTAGATATCGTAATTTAATTTTACGATCTGCTGTTCTTATTTCTTGATAAGCATCAATGAAATTATCTAATAACTCTTCTCCATCTCCCAATAAAATTACATCAAAAAAGGCAGCAAACGGTTCAGGGTTAGCCGTTAACACCGGACCTCCGCCAAATACTAAAGGTTGATAATTATTTCGTTGATTACTATAAAGAGGAATCTCGAAAGATTCCAGCAGATTAAGAATATTGATATAATCTAATTCCCAGGAAAAAGAAAAGCCCAAGAGTTCAGGTGACCGCGGTAAAGGTTCATAAATATCCGTAAATAAACGACTAATATCAACATCCGATCTTAACGCCAAAGTTTTCCAAACTAATTGATAGCCTAAACTAGTAATTCCTATAGTGTACTCATTAGGAAAGGCAAAAATAGTAGGTATGGCGTCAGATTGAGGAGGTGCAGGAGTAAATAGTAAATGTTCTTGGTTAAATACAGTCATTTTAATTTAGAGAATACAACTACTAAAAAAGTGGTTAGGAATTAGATCCCCAACCACTACATTACAAAAAGTCAATTTGTTGAGAAGACGGTCAATTAAATAGTAACTAGTGCATCCCGAATAGTTTTATTGTAGATAATTCGACCTGGGGTAGTACGAACAAATTGAGCGAGAATTTCCCCATCTTTTTCCCGTGTTCGACGTTCACGGTAATGTTTGACCAAACTTCCATCGTCTAGGGTCTCTGTTTTGAGAACCTCTTCATCAGGTTTTAGAGTTACTACTTGTTCATCTACACCAATACGGAGCCAAATGTAGGTATGTAAATCTAATTTTTCCTGTTCGTAAGCTTTTAGTGCATCATCAAAACTTCCAAAATATTTACCTGCTCCTTTTTGTGCTTTTGGATTTTCAGCAGTGAGATAATAGCATCCCAATACCATATCCTGAGAAGGAGCCACAATCGGTCTACCTGTCGCAGGAGATAGAATGTTATGACATGCTAACATCAGTAGTCGCGCTTCAGATTGAGATTCTAATGAAAGGGGGACATGAACTGCCATTTGGTCGCCGTCAAAGTCGGCGTTGAACGCCGGACATACCAACGGGTGTAACTGAATTGCCCGACCTTCTACTAAAATTGGTTCAAAAGCTTGAATCCCTAAACGGTGTAAAGTTGGCGCACGATTAAGCATGACAGGGTGGCCCGTAATGACTTCCTCTAGTACATTCCATACGCTAGGTTCTTCACGAACAATCAGCTTTTTAGCCGCCTTAATATTATTAACTAACCCTAAACGGATCAAGCGGTGAATGACAAAAGGTTGGAACAACTCGATTGCCATTTCTCTTGGTAAGCCACACTGATAAATCTTTAGTTTAGGACCAACGACAATAACTGAGCGTCCAGAGTAGTCTACTCGTTTTCCTAAGAGATTTTGACGGAAGCGACCTTGTTTCCCTTCGATAATATCCGAGAGAGACTTTAATGCGCGATTATTAGCACCGACAACCGTACGTCCTCGCCGTCCGTTATCAATTAGTGCGTCAACTGCTTCTTGCAACATCCGTTTTTCGTTGCGAACAATTATTTCAGGCGCTAAAATTTCCTGCAAACGGGCGAGACGATTATTCCGATTAATCACTCGTCGATAAAGGTCATTGAGATCAGAGGTAGCAAAGCGACCTCCATCCAGTTGAACCATAGGGCGTAAATCAGGAGGAATTACTGGAATCACTTCTAATACCATCCATTCCGGACGAGATTCTGTCGCAATAAAGTTATCGATGACTCGTAACCGCTTAATTAATTTGGCTCGTTTTTGTCCTTTACTTTCGAGAATTTCTTCTCGGAGTTTTTCAGCAACTTCATCTAAATTAATTTCTCGTAATAATCGTTGAATAGCTTCTGCACCAATTCCCACCTCAATCCCTTGTAGTTCAGAGTCTTCAGCGTAAATTTGGTCTTCGATTTCAATCCACTGATCTTCGGTTAAAAGTTGTTTGTAAGATAAGTTACTGGCATTACCTGGATCAAGGACAACATAGGAGTTGAAATAAACAATTTGTTCCACATCCCGTAAAGCCATATCTAAAAGGATACTCAGATAACTTGGAATCCCCTTAAGATACCAAACGTGGGTAACAGAGGCCGCTAATTTAATAAAACCCATACGATGGCGACGTACGCGAGATTCTGTTACCTCTACGCCACACCGTTCGCAGACAATTCCTCGGTGACGTACTCGCTTATATTTACCACACCAACATTCCCAGTCTTTGGAAGGTCCAAAAATACGTTCACAGAATAAACCATCCATTTCTGGTTTTAGAGTCCGGTAGTTAATAGTCTCCGGTTTAGTAACTTCTCCGACCACCACACCGTTGGGAAGAGTTCTTTCTCCCCACTGACGAACACGCTCTGGAGAGGCTAAATTGATCTTAACGTAGTCAAACTGTGAATCTGCTTGTGGTTTCATACTTTATGCTTGAATAAAAGATTGGAAATTTCCATAGATAGTTAAACCCGGATAAAACTTCCATTCCAGGATAGATAATCCCGCTACAACTTTGGGTGTCACAGCACTTTAATCCATAGACTTATCAATTATCATAAAGGAAGTACCATAATCCCTTAGTTATAATAATACTTTTATCTCTAAAATAGAGGATTAAACTTCAATAAGTAACTTAATTTGGATAAAATGGAAATTTTTCACTTTTGGATTATTTTAAGATAATTAACTAAAAAATAGTCTTCGATCATGGAAACCGCGCCTAAAATCATAGAGATAATGACTGCACAGGGTCACTAGTATAGTTTGTATAGTTCAACCTATAATTATACTAATTATACTATTTTTTTTCTTTTCCACCATAATTATCCCTATTATGAGACATCAAAATTTCCTGTTTGAGGAATTTGATATACTAATAATTATCGCTATTAAGCTTATTTTTGACTACTTTCTCCCTAAAAATCAATTTTTTTTGTGTGTAGATTGTTAATACGAATTCTATAGAAAATACCTGTGTTTTTTTATAAAAAAATTTCAAAATCTATTTCTCTGACTTGTTCAGAGCGGGTTTCAGCAGGAAAAACTACTAACTATATATCAAGAAATAAAACTCTAAAAGCCTTAATTAATATAAATTAAGGCTTTTTATTGTAAGTTAACTTACAATAAGTTATTTTAGTTTTGCTTTAACTAAACTACTTGTAAACAACAAATAATTATCTTTAATAAGTACTGTGTTTATCTATTTATTTTTTCTGTATTTCTTAAAGTTGATATGTATTTAGATTAATTAAAAACTTAATTAAAATTAAGTTTTTAATTAATCTAGTTCGTGTACTCCTATACTTATTGTTTAATGAATTATTTTATAATTTACTTTTTAATTTTTTTTTAGACGATCAATAAATTCTTACTCTCATTTATATTCTTTTCTATTCTATTTCAAATCATTCTTTAAATATCCTACTAGTTATCCTGGGCGTTAGTAATTATTTTTCTTTCTTTAAGATTTTAGATGATTATCATTGTTTTTATATTTTCCAAAAAGTTATTGATAATATTTAATTCACTTCTTTTTTTTTTTTAAATCTTTTGCTACTTAAACAATCCATGTAAAACGTTTTTAGATTTAAGTTAAATTACATCTAATAATAGATTAGTTTAATCTATTATTAGATGTCTTATTACTGTTGTTGAGTAAATCTTTAGATCGCAAATAGACTTTGATAATTATTAATTTTTTAATTCTATTAAATTATCTTTTAGATAGATTTACGTCGAAGAATTAGCTGTTTCTAACTACTTTTATGTTGTACGTTTATCTAAAAACATATTTGTGATGTGTAATTAACTAGTGAAATATAAAGTCAAAAAACTTGAAATTGAGAATTTACATGATTTATAAATCAATAAAATTTACTTTTAATTAACTTTGGCACAAAAAATATAATAATTATATTTTTTGTGCCATAAAACAATACTTATTTTTAATAGAAAAGTAATTTAAATAGTTAAAATACCCAATTTTATCTTGATTAAATCACTTATTATAGATTTTTTTAACTAGCGCTTTTTTGAAAAAATTATAATAAAGTATATATTTTATACGCTTAGTTGATTTAGATTTTTGTTTTTTACTCTAAATCTAAAATATTTTTATAATCTAGTTTTTTGAAAATTTTTAATTTATTTTCTGCAAAAATATTTACTACTAATTTAGTCAGACTTGTTAATTCATTTACATAAATTTTAAAAAAATAAGCTTAATGCTGTTTTTAACATTTTAATTTTATATGTTCACTTATTTATCCAAAACTACTAAAGCTGAATAATAATTTATCTCTCTTGTAAGTACATTAAATCGATTGTCAACCTTTTTAACATTTGAGTATTTTATGACTATTGTTTTAATTTTTTATAAAAATTTCTGTTTTTTGTTAGCTAACTCTATTATTTTTAGTGGAATTTTAGTTTTACTAACTAAGGGTTTTAAATTTTTGTCTTAAGTTCTTATAATATAAGTTTTTCATAGGAAAAGATCCTAACTCTTTTTTAGATGTATTTATATACAAGTTAGATTAACTTAATAATAATTAACCTTAAAACAAACAGTTTTTTTGCCCTATGCACATCTCTAATAGTTAAAAAACTCATAAATATTATTAAGTTGCTGTTGGGTCTATTTTTTCAAAAATTATACTCTTTCTATCTTATTTCAAATCTGAATTATGCGGAATTGTATATTTTCCTAAGGAAAGTATATTTTCCTAAATTTAGGATCTTATTTATTAAACTAAGTTGAGTATTTGGCACTTTAAGTAAAAATTAAGTTTAAATCTTAAAATTAAGATTATTTAATTTAAAAATAGAATTTACAGTAATAATATAGAGATAAAGTTTTATTGACAATAAAACTTTATCTCTATATTTTAAATATTTATATACTCCTGAATAGATTCAGAAAATTTCAATAAGTTTAACTTATGATTGAGAAGGAAAAACAAAATAACTTTTACTTATAAAAAGAATTTATTCTGAACAGATAAGGGATTTAGGGACATCTTCCCTTAGAATGAATCTGTTGTCTTGTGATTAAGCCGATAGATTGTTAATCTAAGGATCGTATCTATGCGAATACTAGCCCTTGTTCCTGGGGGAATTGGCGACCAAATCTTATTTTTTCCTACCCTCGAAGATCTCAAAACCCAATATCCAAACGCCACAATTGATGTCATAGTTGAATCCCGTGCTAAATCAGCTTATCGGGTGTGTCCCTGTATTCATGAGGTTCTCATCTTTGATTATCAAGCTCACAGTGGATTGGCTGATTATTTGAACGTCTTGGGTATAATCCGCGATCGTGAATATGATATCGCTCTTAACTTAGGACAAAAGTGGACCATTGACCTACTTTTGTGGTTGAATGGCATTCCTTTAAGAATTGGGTATCGAAGCCAAACCTCCTGGTTTGTATCTAACCCTGTTCCTCTTAAAACAGAACAGTACGCTTCCCATGTTGCCCACGATCTGCTAACCGGTTTAGGGATTAAATCTTCTTGTCCTCCCCTAAAAATTGCCGTCCCGACAGAAGATATTGACTGGGCGCAAGCTGAACAGCAACGACTTGACCTGAAAGACAATTATGTGCTGATCTACAACGGTTCGAGTCGAGTTCCTCAAGAGTCTAAAGCTATTTATCCAGTTGAGCAATGGAGGACTATTATCGATAGTTTTAAACAAAAACAGCCAAATTTATCAGTAGTATTATTGCAAGATAGCAATAATTCAGAGCAAACCATCTTGATGCAAGAAAATTATCCTATGCTCAAAGTAACTCGACCTGGTGATGTCGGTAAACTGGCAGCTATAATCGCCGGGGCTAATTCGATCCTCTGTACTGATAGTGATCCTCTTCAGTTAGCCGTCGCCGTAGGGACTTATACTTTTGCTTTGTTTGGACCTACAGACTCGACAAAACTGTTACCATCGGGATCTGAGCGTTATATTGGCATTCAATCCTCTACTGATAAAGTGGCTGATATTCCACCAGAAACTATTATGGTCAAAATGTGGGGAAGCTAGATTCTAGCTTAGCAAAGGTATTACCATATATACCAAACTTATAGAGACGTTGCTTGTAACGTCTCTGCTCCCATTTAATCCAACATCTAATCTAAACTAATACGAGATCCCCATAAATCTTGGGGAATAAAGGCTCGGTTTTTGGGTAAAGAAACCACGGATTCGGTTAAGGTGAATTCTCCTGCTTTAATCCATTGCTTGAGTTCTTGGGCAACTTGTCGAGAACGAGAAATACTGGCCAAAGGAGCGACTCGGACTGTTTTCCCCTCAATGTTTATTTTTCCACTTTTGAGTTGAGCATAACTGACTAAGCCAAAAGTGGGACGAACCCGACGGGGAATAGCAAAATCTACCACAGGAGCGACAATGTCCTGATCGTTAACTGCACAATGTTTAATTACGTCGGGAGAAAGAACCGGTAAGGGAATTCCAACTCCCAACATTAAGGAAGGTCCATAATTGTGGAAATAGCACCCTCGAACCCATTTGGATGACATTTCTTTAGCATCTCCGATCAAAGCTAAAGTGGCTGCCGGTCCAATAGGAGTTTTGTTAGGTAAGCGTTTTTGTAAAGGAAAATGTTGAGTCCCTTCCCAAGCAATATAACCAACACCACCACCAAGGAAAATACGGGTTCCGATGCCAATCACTTCTAAGTTAGGATCATTAATTAGCGGTCCAATCGCTCCTGGATTAGAATAAACAGCGTTGCCTAATCCAGGTTGTAAAGGGCCAAGATAAGTATAGAGGGAATAATCACCTCCGTTAACTCCTACAATAAAGTTCTGATATAGGTTGCGCGGATTATACAAATAGAATTGATTGATAGTCTCACGGGTAATGGTGGTCTCAAAAGAAGTTCTAGGATAACAATCAGTCACCTGTCCAACTGCCCGTAAAGAAACAGGTTGACCGGCAATTAAATCTTCAATAACATGACCACCCCCTCGTTCTGATATAGCTGTTCCCTGACGATTATCTCCATCAGCTCCTTCTCCAGTAACAGGATAATCAATCATCGCCGTTGCGCCTAAGTATAAATCCACCGCTCCAAATCCTGCATAGGCTGGAATTCCCTCGATCCAACATTGACGAATTTTAATAGGAGGATCGGTATGTCCTAGATTAATAATTGCTCCGGAAGATTCCATCGGTTCAAAAGTCCCAGTACAAATAACATCTACTTCCTCAAATGCTTGTTCTACACTACTATTTTGTACTCGTGTTTTCAGTTCTTCGACAGTCCACACCACCACTTGTTGGCGAAGGATTTTGTCATTAATTTCTCGGATAGTACGCATGGCCAATTATCTATGGGAATGGGAGGTCTGTTGAAATATTTTAGCTTTGCTCCCAACAATCTCAACAAAATGACTCTAATTTATAACCTTAATAGTCAAGATATAAGCAACACTTGAGATTTTGCGCCACCTTATTAAATAAGGATGAAATAAAACGGTCATAGTACGAGTGAGAAAAGTTTTTTTTGTTGATCCAAAAAAATGAACAGAGATCGGCTTCTAACTTGATAGGTTATACTCTTGCCTAAGAACTGTATATACAAGGTTTTATTGAAAATTTATAACGGCTGGTTTTTGACTGTTAACTGAGCAGTTAGATAATAACCTGCACAACCGAGCAACTTGTTTAGATTCTTGAGCTCTTGATAATGAACTAAACGCTACTTAAAAAGAAGAAAGAATTCTATTATCTTTTGGTAATCACCTAGAAGATTGAGTAATCTTTAAAACTTTTAACTTGCAAAAACTTTACTGAATTTTTACTAGTTGAGGGTTTTGTGGACAAATACAAAACTCTCAATGAGAATACAGTGCTTTAGAATTAATTCTATTTGTTTGCTTTTATCGGAGTCATTTACTCTCCCATTCTGAACTCTAGAATAAATTAATTGTAGTTCCTGAGGATAAGCAGACAGTGATGACCGCTAAAGAACTAGTGTTAACTTTTTGATAGAAAATGACTTAGGGGACAAATTTCTGGTTATTTACCCACCACTCTTGTCATATTTTAACTGGTTCTATAGAAAAGTTTGTCCAGGAGGTAGAATTGGCTAAAAGTGATGCAGCGCGAACGGAACTTCTTTAGCCTTTTCTTAAGGAAATCTTCGAGAATATCAATATCAATAGGCTAACTCTGATTCAGATTGTTATCCTAATTAATAGGGCAGTTGATCAGCCAAATTCAATTAAAGTCTGAATCTTAGATTGACTTATTGTTTTGAGAAGACTTCAACCATTTTTTCCACAAATCAGATCGGCGTTCTTGAGTTCTTTTAAGTTGTTGTTGATACCGCCATTTTTCAATTGCTTGATGATTTCCTGACCTTAACACTTCAGGAACTTCCCAACCCCGAAAAATAGAAGGACGAGTGTATTGGGGATAATCGAGTAGCCCAGTTTCAAAACTTTCAGATTTAAGAGATTCAATCTTGCCAATTGTTCCAGGTAAAAGACGAACCACTCCATTAATTAAAGCTAATGCGGGAATTTCTCCACAGGTTAGAACAAAATCTCCCAAAGAAATTTCTTGATCAACTAAGTGGCGAATACGGTCATCTACTCCCTCATAATGGCCACAAATGAGAATCAATTGATCATACTCAGTGGCCAATTTTCGTAATAAAGGTTGGTTAAGAGGTTCTCCTTGAGGAGTCAGTAAAATAATATTGGGTTTAGACAATACCGATAAAGACTCTACTGCTGAAAAAATAGGTTCAGGTTTTAGAAGCATTCCCACTCCTCCCCCGTAGGGCTCATCATCTACGCGGTGGTGCTTATCAAAAGCAAATCTACGAGGATTAACGAGATTAACTCTGGCAATTTCTTTAATCAAAGCTCTTCCCAAGAGTCCCTCTTGAAGAGGAGAAGTAAAAAAATCAGGGAATAAGGTTATAACATCAATTTGCACAAGAATAATTCTGTATATTCAAAAAATGTTGTCTGATAGTCGTCTACTTACGTCGAGATAAAACCAGCAGAAGAAAATTCTATCATAAGATTACGTCGTAATTTAATGAGATTTTTATGAAAAATAGTGTACTAATAATACTAGTTGTTGTACGATGAACACAGTCTGGTTCAACATCTAACTTCAGGTTAGACTGTTTATCTGTAGCGTACAAAGAGCTGCCGTCTGCACGTTTTCCTCAATTGAGGGTTGTCCACTAACTAATGTTGCAGTGTCCATATTGGGTGTGTTGTTTCTCCCCGGAATCCCTAGGAGAAAATTGCTATTTAAGTGTTTGACCGCACTCTTCTTAGAGAAGATAATTGTGAGTGCGGATGTAATCACGGAAAAGTTGTCGATTTAATTATCAAAGAAATTTGACGTAAAAATTCTGAAACTCAAAATAAAGCGATTGTTGGATGAAGTTGTGGATGTTGAAATAGGATTGGGTCGCATGGATAAGAAGGAATTGGTGGTCATCTTCTCTGAGAGAATCACTCAGGTGATTTTTTCTGTTAAAAACCGTGAGCTAATTGCAGACGAAGATCTCTAAAGTTTTTAGAGCCTATCAAGCAACAAATTTAAATAGTTCACTGATGAAAATGTCAAAATAGAACTATTAACTAAAAACTCTATCAATACCTCAATTGCCTGTGGACGCTTCACCAAACTCAATTACCAAATTTGATTCTATCGATGCTGCTTTAGCCGATATTAAAGCTGGTCGCTCCGTTGTGGTAGTAGATGACGAAAATCGGGAAAATGAAGGAGATCTAATCTGTGCTGCCCAATTTGCCACTCCAAATATGATCAATTTTATGGCAGTAGAGGCGCGGGGGTTAATTTGTTTAGCCATGATGGGGGAACGCCTCGACTCCCTAGATTTACCTCTGATGGTTACAAAAAATACTGATAGTAATCAAACTGCTTTTACTGTCAGTATCGATGCTGCACCTCATTTAGGGGTAACGACGGGCATTTCTGCCGATGATCGCGCCCGCACTATCCAAGTAGCAATTAACCCCCATACTCACCCTGACGACTTAACCCGTCCAGGGCATATTTTTCCAATCCGAGCCAAAGAAGGAGGGGTTCTTAAACGTGCTGGACATACGGAATCAGCCGTTGATTTATCGAGGTTAGCAGGACTATATCCAGCTGGAGTAATTTGCGAAATCCAAAACTCTGATGGTTCTATGGCACGACTCCCTCAATTGTTCGAATATGCCCAAAAACACCATTTAAAACTAATTAACATTGCTGATTTAATCAGCTATCGCCTTCAACATGATCGCTTCGTCTATCGTGAAACAGTCTGTCAATTTCCCAGTCAATTTGGGACATTTCAGGTTTATGCCTATCGTAATGTTCTCGATGGAACTGAACACATAGCAATTGTTAAGGGAGATCCTGCACAGTTTATGGATCAACCGGTCATGGTGCGAATGCACTCAGAATGCTTAACAGGAGATGCTTTGGGATCACTGCGTTGTGACTGTCGTATGCAACTGCAAACCGCCTTGAAAATGATTGAGGAGGCTGGGTTAGGAGTCGTCGTTTATTTACGCCAAGAAGGGCGAGGTATTGGCTTAGTTAATAAATTAAAAGCTTATTCCCTACAAGATATGGGACTCGATACGGTGGAAGCTAATGAAAAATTGGGGTTTCCGGCTGATTTACGCGATTATGGTATGGGAGCACAAATGTTAAATGATTTGGGTATTAAACAAATTCGTTTGATTACTAACAATCCCCGAAAAATTGCTGGTTTAAAAGGATATGGTTTAGAAGTAGTAGATAGAGTTCCTTTATTAATTGAATCCAATAATTATAATTCCAGTTATTTGGCGACAAAAGCTGAAAAACTAGGGCATTTATTATTAAATACTTATTTAATTACAGTTGCTATTGATTGGGAAGTAAAGGAGATATCAGCTAAAGAACGTTATGCTAATTTAGAGAAATTACGAAAGTTAGGTCGTTCAGCTCAATTACTTTTACAGGAAGAAGTTAGACCCGTCGCAATCGCTTTGTTTGGTAGTCCTTCACTAATTTTTCATCTAGGGTTTGAACAAGGAAAAATGGTTAATCCCCACTGGTATCGAAACTCAAAACATCCTTATTTAAAGGCGATCGCTGAGATCCTTGATGAACTTTCTGGTTGGAAGAGTATTCAACGTCTAGAATTTCTCATTTCATCAGGGGATGATCCCATGTTAGGGTTGCAAGTTCAATTAGATCGTCATACTTTTCCTGTGACTCAAAAACCCTCTCAATATTTGACCAACCTAGAGATGCAAACTATATACAGTTTTTATTAGAAAAGGTATCCTTGAGAGGCTCTGTAAAAATCCTATTTAAAACTTTAACAGTCCTCTTATCTTCTAAGATGTGGGTAAATATGATTTTTGTTCAAGGATTTCTTCCAATATTTTTATTAAAAGTGAGGATTGAGACATGGACTAAAACAGCAGGAGCTGTTGGACATAAATTAGAACAGAGAAAAATTATTACAATTTTAGACAGTATTAGTCCATCTGTTAGTTCGACAGTTTATTAAAAGTTTATATAGAGTAGCCTTTATTCTCAACACCTCGATTAACTATTAATAAATCTTCTCCCATTCTTGCTTGACTACAGAGCAAACTCTTTAGATAAAAAATGTTGTTTCTTTCGATAGCTCTTTCTCGAATTTATCTCAATATATGGAATTTTTATAGTCTAAATTAGAAGAATAGCAAATCTTCTATTTGGTTATAAGAGACCAAAGCAGTATCAAAATCCAAAAAAGTAGGTTTGCAGTTTATTTACGGAAATATTTGGAAGAGAAGCGTATTATCACTGTTTTAAATGTAGATCATGCTGAGGATTTTGATAAAATCACCTTTACTGTGTAAATTATGAAGGCAATGAAGTAGCACATAACTATTAAGGTCATACCTTTGTGTCGTTATAAAAACTTTGCTTGTAATCTTAACAGATTATTAAAAAAATCTTCATCATTATGAAACCGGATTGACTAGAATCATCTTATAAGAGAGGGTTTAATGCTATTAAACCCATAAAAAAGCCAGTTTTATAGAAAATTTATCACAAATTTTCTATAAAAAGAAGATTTAAATTAACCAACTCAATGGTATGATAGCCAGTCCAGTTAGTTTTGATTAAACTACATCATTGATTAACCATAAATTTATATCAATTAAGTGAACTGGTATTTAGTATTTGTCCGTCCGAGTAAATACAATGTTTTCTTAAAGTATTTAAAGTTTAAAACTAACAACAATCAGCTAGAATAACCATTTGTAGATAAAATTTATCCTACTAATCTAGTATGTTGAGATATGGTGTTAGTTAAAATTAATAATTTTCAATATAATCCAATCTAAATGAGGAGCAATTAAAAATTTTTAATGTATAGAACCAAAGGCGTTAACTAAAAAGAAACTAGGAAAATTCTAAAGAAAAAATATTGAAATACACTCAGAATAAGAATTTTAATAGTTATTAGCTACTGACTTAGTAGACTTAGTTCAGCATAGAAGATCTTCTATTGTTAACTCGTTGTCGTTTTCTTTCGTACAAAAGTACGGCACAGGCTATAGCCACATTTAATGACTCGACTCTTTTTCCTAAAGGGATGCTAACAATTTCATCAGCTAAAGTCACCAATTTTTTGGATAACCCTGCCCCTTCATTTCCCAATAAAATTAAAGTAGGTTGAGTCAAATCTATCTCCCAATAAGGTTGGGTTGCGGTTGGTAAAGTTGCAATAACTTGTACACCTGTCTGTTGATACTGTTTAATAACAGTAGACAGATCAAAACTCACTATCATAGGAACTTGAAACCAAGCACCCGCAGAACTTCTTAATACTTTTGGATTATCAACTTCAACACTGTCATCGGTCAGCCAGATTCCATTAACTTCAGTAGCCACGGCAGTCCGAATAATTGTTCCTAAATTCCCTGGATCTTGTAGTTTTTCTAGGATTAAACCCAACTGGAAATCAGCGATCACTGATTCTGGCTGTTTAAGGGAAACCATTGTTGCAACCACGCCATCAGGCTTAACAGTAGTTGTCATTGACTGCAGCACTTCTGTTGTAACAAGTTCGATGCGTTGCGCCTTTTGCGATGCAATTGTCCATAATTGAGGATAGCGAACTTGCCATTGTTCCGTAAAACATAATGTCACCAGGGAACAATTAGACTCGCAAGCCGTCTGTAACAAGTGAGTCCCTTCCAAAAGCAATAGGTTCTGTTCACGCCGTCCCTTAGTACGATGTAACTTTCTAATCTGCTTAACAAGAGGGTTCTTAATACTAGTAATCATTGGGGATCTTTTAAGTACTCACCTTGATCCTAATCTGATGCGGAACTCGGGACTTGAACCCGAAAGTCCTTGCGGACACTAGAATCTGAGTCTAGCGCGTCTACCAATTCCGCCAGCCCCGCAATTTGACAAAGTCGCTTCCTGATGGTAGCTAATTTAGCTAATTAAGTCAAGAATTAAAATCCATAATCGTCGATACTCTTTTTTTGCCTCTTTTGCCAAGTTTAAGCGAATATATAAGAGTTAACCTAGACTTTTTTAGTTATTTAGGGTTAAATTGTAGACAAATTTTAATTAAAAACTATAATCTCTTATAGTTTTTGAAAAAACAATCATAAAGATTAACTATATCTTAATGTCTATGCCCTCTCATCTTGAAAAACAGCAACCGGTTTTAGAAATTCAGGGTCAAACTCCCCTTAAAGGAGAAGTCGTCATTAGTGGAGCTAAAAACTCTGCTCTTGCCCTGATGGCAGGTTCTCTTTTGTGTTCTGAAGACTGTCGCTTAAGGAATCTTCCCTCTCTAGTTGATGTCAACCGCATGACCCAAGTTTTGGCGTCTTTAGGAGTTAAGCTTCAAAGAAACGGTGACATTTTAGATATCAATGCTCAAAGTATTGGCAAATCCCAAGCTCCTTATGAATTGGTATCCCAACTGCGGGCAAGTTTCTTTGTTATAGGTCCATTGTTAGCCCGTTTAGGCATGACTCGTGTACCATTACCGGGGGGCTGTGCTATTGGAGCTAGACCGGTGGATCTTCACGTCCGAGGATTACAAGCCATGGGCGCTGACGTTCGTATCGAACATGGAGAAGTCCATGCTTCTGTTAAAGGGAGTCATAATCGCTTAACCGGAGCAAAAATTTATTTGGACTATCCGAGCGTTGGTGCTACAGAAACGATTATGATGGCAGCAACTCTAGCTGATGGGGAAACTATCATCGAAAATGCAGCCCAAGAACCAGAAATTATCGATTTAGCAAGTTTTTGCTGTTCCATGGGAGCTAAAATTCAAGGAGCAGGAACTAATAAGATTATTATTTCTGGGGTTGAGTGTTTACATAGTACAGACTACTGTGTTGTCCCTGATCGCATTGAAGCAGGAACCTTTTTGGTTGCTGGAGCTATTACCCAGTCAGAAATAAGTCTATTTCCTGTAATTCCTGAGCATATAGCTTCAGCTATTGCTAAATTGAGAGCTATCGGACCTCAGGTCATCATCGAGGAGCCTAATCGCTTACGTTTAATTCCTGCACCGTTACGAGCAACTGACATTGAAACCTTACCCTTTCCTGGGTTTCCTACTGATATGCAAGCCCAATTTATGGCCTTATTAACCCTAAGTGAAGGCAACAGTGTTGTCACCGAAACTGTATTTGAAAACCGTCTGCGCCACGTGGCAGAGTTCCAACGAATGGGAGCAGATATCCGCGTTAAAGGTAACATTGCTTTGGTACGGGGGGTTCCTTTCCTTTCAGGTGCACCAGTCATGGCAACAGATTTACGGGCTTCCGCTGCCTTAGTATTATTAGGCTTAGCAGCTCAAGGAAAGACGTTAGTACAGGGGTTACATCATTTAGATCGTGGCTATGATAATTTAGAGGGAAAATTACGCCAATTAGGGGCTAATCTCCGTAGAATTAATCTTGCTTCTGAAGAAGAATTAACCTCATACTCAACAGTAACTAATTAGTAGTCAAAAGTAGGAATATAACTAATGTAGGGTGAATAGTTTTCACCCTTAATTATTTTGTTTTGTTAAAAGTCATAAATTGGACTTTAAATTAATTTTATTTAAAATAGAAAAAAGTATACCAAGAATCCAAACTTAGATGCTGATTTTCCTATCAGCTAGATTTTTAAAAGTCGCTGTAAAAATTAAGTTTATAAAATCACTCAAGAGAACAAAATAATTTATTTTAAAGTGAAATACGAAATATCAATTTCAACTGAATTTTGGTGTGAAACTTAAAAAGTTTATATTAATTTGTAGTTAATACATCTATTTATAATTAATAAGTAGTTAAACTCAATCTAAAGAATAACCTAGCTAAAAAGCAGATAGGTTTACTTTTTGAAGATCGAGTGGCTTGTTTATGATTACTGTGTTGAAGTCATCTATCATTATCGCTTCACTTTTTTGTTATTTGCTTATATTATCTTGTGTTTAAAAAAGTGATAATTACCCTCTAAAGTTTCAAGATTGGAGTTTTCTATTTTGCTGGAGATTATCTAAAACAAAGTAAGTTAGTTAGCTTTTATTGACTGTAGCTATTAATAGCTCTATTGAATTTTACTTAAATACTATAAAACCCAGAATAGCACCGTACACTTTTTGGACCTGATGCTATTTAACTAACAAAGTCTTTTATCTATTGATAGAGTTTCATGGACTACATTGCATTAACAGCAACAATTTTATTGTTGCTGTTAATGCAATGTCAATATTTTGATAATTTGTTGATGTCATTCGGATTATTTTGTTTATGCTGCTTTATCTTTAATAGTGTGGAGGAATAAAAAACTTTAATAGTTTGTCTATAAGCAATCTTTGAGAGCTTTTTATTTTTAAATATTTTTGATTTTTAAGCTAAAATATCCAGAATTTTCTCGTATATGTCCACCATTCGTTAATTATAACATTCTTGTCCATAGCACGGAATAATTTCTCTAGTAAACCAGCAAAACGACTAGAGGTCACTCCACAAAAACATAATAGTTGGAGCAAAACTGACTGAACCAAGTTTGATCCTTAAAGGCGGCACCCAGATTCGAACTGGGGGATAAAGGTTTTGCAGACCTCTGCCTTACCACTTGGCTATGCCGCCATTTCTATAGACCCTGCCATTGTATCAAAGATCATGGAGTTTATGCAATTCTTAAAACTGTCATAGTGAAAGCTATTTTTTAACCTCAGGCAAGTGTACACTCAGGGCGGAGGGTAGGACTATTTGTTTGTTAGTTCACTTCTATTTGTTTGTTAGTTTACTTGCTCGTCTAGAGTCGACTCTAAATTTATGATTAAAAATACTCGTTATCTATTTGCCTTATTAACTTTATTGGTCGTAGGATCGGGGTCAGTTGTCCCTATTTCCAAAAACGTAAACGCTGCACCAGATCCCTTTACAGATTTCTATCAAAAAAATTGTGTCCCGGAAGCACAAGCATCCGGTCTGACCAAGGAGGAATCCAGAAAGTTATGTAACTGCACTGTTAATATACTGAAAAGTAAACACACATTCAATGACTTTCAAAATTTATTAACTAGATATCGTAATAGAGATCCTAAGGCTAAAGAAATTTTGACCTCTTATGGAACGGCTTGTTTTGATGAGGTTCTCGGAGATCTCTTATTTGAAGATTAAGAAATCGTCATTCAAAAAGACGACTTGGTATAACCAAAGGAAATGACAGTTAAGTAGTAACTTGATGAAACAAGCCCTTCGAAAGAGTCTAAACATTTCTCGTCTTGCTATTAAATATGCACGACTGACCCTATGTTTCTGGGTTATTGTAACAGTTTCTGGTATTTTTGCCTTTAGTTCTTTGAAATACGCCTTGTTTCCTGATGTTTCCTTTCCAATAGTCGTCATACAGGCTACTATGCCTTTTAATACTGCAGAGGAAACAGAATTAAGATTAACCAATCCTCTTGAAGAATCTTTGCAATCACTTAACAATGCTGAGTTATTTTCTTCTAGCTATCCTGGACAAAGTATTATTAATGTAGCATTTGATGCACGATTAAAATTAGATAAGTCTACTAAGATCGTGAAATCTGCTCTTAAACAAGCTAATTTGCCCTCTAATGCTAGTGTAAAGGTTAGGACTCTCAGTATTAATGAATCAGCAGCTATCAGCTATGCAATTCAAAGTGAGACTCAACCCCTGGAGACATTAGCAGATATTGCTCGACAGGAAATTATCCCCCCATTAGAAAAATTACCAGGGGTAAGTCGGGTGGAATTATTGGGAGATGGCAATTTTAGGGAAGTCAAGAACACTAAATCTGATGAGACAAATCCTCCAACACTGGTACGCTTTAATGGAAAAGATGTCTTGTCAGTACGAATAGTGAAGCATGCTGATGCTAACACCCTTAATGTAGTAAATCTCACAAAAAAAGCAATAGACGAGTTACAAACTACTTTACCTGATGTACAGTTAATTTTGGCAGAAACTCAAGCTGATTACATAGAAGAAGCTACTCAATCAACTATTCAGGGGCTAATTGGAGCAATTGTTTTAGCTATATTAGTTATCTTTCCATTTTTACAAAATTTTCAGGCAACTTTAATTACTGCTTTGACCATTCCTATCTCCTTATTAGGAACTGCTATTGTGATGATGATCGCAGGGTTTAATCTTGAAACCCTTACTTTATTAGCATTGGCGTTAGTTATTGGCATTATTGTTGACGATGCCATTGTGGATATAGAAAATATTACTCGTCACATTGACCGTGGAGAAAATCCTAAGAAAGCAGCTATCAAAGGAACTGATGAAATTGGACTGACAGTAACAGCTTCAACTATTACTATTGCAGCTGTTTTTATTCCTATTGCTTTTATTGGAGGTAATCTTGAGCACTTTTTTAAACCTTTTGGGCTAACGGTTTCTGCCGCAGTTTTTATTTCTTTAATGGTTGCTCGAACTTTATCTCCTGTTTTAGCTATGTATTGGATGAAACCCAGGACAAAAGAAGCCAAAAAAAAGAGAGTTTTTTTCTTAGTTCATCCTTATCGTAATTTATTAAATTGGTCTTTGGTAAATCGCAAGACTGTGATAAGTATTGCTCTAATCAGTTTAATTTTAGGGCTTTCTTTAATTCCATTAATTCCTAGAGGATTTGTCCCTAAATTAGACCGGGGAGAGTTCAACATTATTTATACTTTACCAGTTCCCAAAATTCCTCAACGATTACGTACCAGTTTTAATAGTGACGCTTCTTCATGGATTTCTGATTTAGCTCAATCACCCGAACAATTTTTATTACGAATCAATAGTCGTGTGGGAAAAAAGTTTGAACGGCTAATTTTAGATGATTTTAATGTGAAATCTGCCTATACTATTGCTGGAGTACACGGTGATCCCCTGAAGGGAAAAATATACATAAAATTAAACAGTGATCGCCAATTTAGTACTAGTGAAGTTCAAGAACGTATTAGAAATATTTTACCTAAATTGCGAGGAGTAACCACTAGCATTGAAGATATTTTATTTGTAGAAACAGGTGATGACAGTACTTTAAAAGTTGCTTTGTTAGGAAATAACTTTAAATCTCTACGACAAACAGCAGAGAAATTAAAATCTCACATTAAAGGAGTTCCTGGATTAGTTGACGTCAAAATGTCTGGGGAGGATGAACAAACTCTTGTAATTGAACATTTTCAAAGACAACGAGTTATTTACATAACAGCTAATTTAACAGAAAAAGTCGGATTAGGGGATGTTACTAATAAGGTAATTTCTATTACTCAGTCGAATTTGCCTCATGATATGAGTTTTGATATTCAAGGAGCATCGGCACAAGTTCGTAAGATTTTTAGTGAATTTGCCATTGCCTTAATCTTAGCAGTTGTCTGTATGATAGCCGTTTTGTATATTTCGTTTGGACGATGGTTAGAGCCATTAGTGGTGGTTTTGTCTTTACCATTGACCCTTATTGGCGCAATGTTAGCTTTATTAATTACCCAGAATGATTTCGGAATGATTTCTTTAATTGGGTTAATTTTCTTATTAGGATTGTTAGATAAAAATGCTGTCTTATTAATGGACTATATTAGTCAATTAAGACAACAGGGAATAAATCGTCATCAGGCTATTTTGGAGACAGGAGAAGTACGCCTCAGACCAATTATCATGACGACCACCTCTACAATTTTAGGAATGTTGCCTATTGCATTGGGACTGGGAGCAGGTTCAGAATTAAGACAACCTATGGCTGTGGCTATTATTGGAGGATTAATCACTTCGTCTTTATTAAGTTTAATTATAGTTCCAGTCCTTTATACTTTATTAGAAGATGGATGGATAAAAATAGTGGGTAAAATCTCTAATCCTTTAAAGTAATTTCATTACTTCATAAAAAAACTAGACTAAGTGATCTACATTTAAAATAAATATAAAAATACTTTTTTTATCCAATTATTAAGATATTACTTTTCACTTATAAAAGTGGATGGCTAACGATAAAAACTAGGTAAAACTCTAACGGTTTTGATGTAATTATCATTTATTCCTTAAAATTGAAGTTATTTTTAAATTTAAAGAAAAATCATACAATAAAACCAAATTATCTCTATTTATAAAAACTTTGAACAAATAAGAGTCAAGCGCTCCTCACAATTTTCTCCAAACTACTTTCTTTATTGGATAAAATCTGTTAAAATAACTTAACAGATAAATGGGGGCGAATCCACACCTGAACCCTAGACTATAGCCATCAGGCTACACGGAAGGATTAGCGTGGTTTATAGCCCAAGTGTACAACAATGGGATGTGACCGAACAGTAATTCATGGGCAGTAAGCCAACTATTGCGATTTCTCACCTAGGCTGCGAAAAGAACCGTATTGACTCTGAACATATGCTAGGCTTGCTGGCGCAGGCGGGCTATCAAATAGATAGTAGTGAAGAATTAGCAGACTACGTAATTGTTAATACTTGTAGTTTCATACAGGAGGCTCGCCAAGAGTCAGTTCGTACATTGGTAGAATTAGCCGAAGCCAAGAAAAAAATTATTATCTCTGGCTGTATGGCACAACACTTTCAAGTAGAACTTCTTGATGAGATTCCTGAGGCCGTCGCTGTGATAGGAACGGGAGACTATCAAAAAATTGTTGATGTTATCCGACAGGTGGAAACAGGAAAAAAAGTTAAAGAAGTCTCAGTTAATCCTACTTTTATCGCGGACGAAACAGTTCCTCGCTACCGTACAACCACTGAAGGGGTGGCTTATTTGCGGATAGCAGAAGGGTGTGATTACCGTTGCGCATTTTGTATCATTCCTCACTTGAGAGGAAATCAGCGATCACGTTCTATTGAATCGATTGTCGCCGAAGCACAACAATTAGCTGAGCAAAGAGTACAAGAATTAATATTGATTTCCCAAATCACCACAAATTATGGATTGGATTTGTATGGAGAACCCAGACTAGACCAATTATTGAGGGCTTTGGGAACAGTAGACATACCCTGGATTCGGATTTATTATGCTTATCCTACAGGACTCACCAATAAGGTGATTAACGCAATTAGAGACACCCAAAACGTTTTACCCTATTTCGATTTTCCTTTGCAACATTCCCACCCGGCTATCTTAAAAGCGATGAATCGTCCTTGGCAGGAACAGGTCAATAATGGCATCATTGAACAGCTCAGAAGGTCTATTCCTGAAGCCGTATTGAGAACAACTTTTATTGTGGGTTTTCCCGGAGAAACAGAGGAATATTTTAACCATTTAGTTAATTTTGTCGAATGTAATGAATTTGATCACGTTGGAGTATTTACTTTTTCTCCAGAAGAAAGAACTCCTGCTTATCAGATGCCCTATCAGGTTCCGTCAGAAATAGCCCAACAAAGACGAGAAATCTTGATGCAGGTGCAACAGCCAATTTCTCTCAAAAAAAATCAAGATTATGTTGGAGAAATCGTTGACGTTTTAATTGAACAAGAAAGGCCTCAAACTAGGGAGAAAATAGGGCGTTTTTGGCGATTTGCGCCGGAAGTAGACGGTCTTGTTTATATTCAAGGAGAAGCTCCCTTAAACGAAATTGTGTCTGTTAAAATCACCTATGCTGATACCTACGACTTATATGGAAAGATTGTGCAACAACACAATGTTCTAGAAATAGATTCTTGATCGAAAACACGCCATAAGTTTTCCCTCAGCAGGAAAAGCTTACTAACCGCTTTGTATTAAATTAATCTCGCAGTTAAGTTACTAACTAACATTTCTTATGACCATTTCTTTTAATAGCTTAGGACTCTCTGATGACCGTGTTAATAAACTAGAAACCCTAGGTTTTACGAGTCCAACAGAGATTCAATCTAAAGCAATTCCTTTAATTTTGGAAGGACATGACATTCTAGGACAATCTCAGACAGGAACAGGGAAGACGGCAGCTTACTCCTTGCCCATTATGGAGCAGATTGATACAAACGATTCCAACATACAGGCACTTGTTCTAACTCCAACCCGTGAACTTGCTCAACAGGTTGCCCTTGCCCTTAAGGACTTTTCCACTGAACGCCGACTGTACATTTTGACTGTTTATGGAGGTCAATCGATTGACAGGCAAATTCGGAGTTTACAACGAGGTGTCCAAATTGTTGTTGGAACTCCAGGAAGGGTTATCGACCTATTAGAGCGCAAAAAGTTGGTTCTAGATAATTTAAAATGGGCCGTTCTCGATGAAGCTGATGAAATGCTCAGTATGGGTTTTATCGACGATGTGAAGAAAATTCTAAAGCAAACCCCTGACCAACGCAACACTGCTTGTTTCTCAGCAACTATGCCCCGTGAAATCCGAGAATTAGTTAACCAGTTCCTCAAATCACCTGTTACAGTGACTATAGACCAGCCTCAAGCTGCACCTGATAAAATTGAACAACATCTTTATGGTGTTCCTCGCGGTTGGTCAAAACTCAAGGCGTTACAACCAATTTTAGAAATTGAAACCCCTGAAACAGCCATTGTTTTTGTTCGGACTAAACAGACGGCTTCTGAACTTACCAGCAAGTTACAAGAAGCCGGGCAAAGTGTTGATGAATACCATGGCAATCTAAGTCAGTCCCAACGAGAACGGTTAGTCCATCGATTTCGAGATGGTAAAATTAGGATTGTTGTGGCCACAGATATTGCGGCAAGAGGGTTAGACGTTGAGAACTTAAGCCACGTCATTAACTACGATTTGCCGGATAATGCAGAAACTTATATTCATCGGATCGGACGAACAGGCCGGGCAGGAAAAAAAGGGACAGCAATATCTTTAGTGGAACCAATTGACCGCCGCATGGTACGTCAGATTGAACGACGAATTCGACAGAGAATAGAATTGTGTAGTATTCCTAATCGCTCTCAAGTGGAAGCTAAGCGACTGGAAAAACTACAAAAGCAAATTCAAGATTCCTTGGCAGGAGAACGGATGGCTTCGTTTTTACCTATTGTGCGGGAACTTAGCGACGAATATGATCCCCAAGCAATAGCTGCTGCGGCTTTACAGATGGTTTATGATCAAGATTGCCCCAATTGGATGAAGACTGATTGGGAAGTCCCTGAAGCAGGAATATCTAAACCAATTATTCAGGGTAAAAATCGCAAAGATAATTCCAAACCCCGTCGTAATAACTCAGGAAAAAAATTAGATCGTAAGACAGTCAGTCATCATAGAGGGCGTTAGAATACGATAAAAACTGAAATAGAGCAGTGTCAAGGATATCTTATAAAAAGTAGGATTAGGATGAATTTGGCACTGTTTTATTTGTCTATTTTTTAAGGTTTGTAATGAAATACAATAACACAAAAATATTAAGGTAATTTTTTTTAAAAAAAAGAAGTAATTGAATGATTGAGTTAGCACTATTAATTATGCTGGTATATGATAGCTGTGACTTATGATAAAAATGATTGTGATAGTATAAAAGAGATATTAAAGTTTGGATTCTATTGTTTATTTTGAATTTATTCAAATACTTTATATTTGTGATTAAAAGAGCAAAATTAAGAGGTAATTTTAAACAAAAAATAAAATAGAATAAGCATTATTAGGAATAAGGCCGGAAGAGATGTCTAAAAACAGAGAACGCTTCATATGGTTATAGTCCTAGCATAGAAGAATGCTAGATTCTGAAATCTAAAAAAAAGGGAAGGGGCTAGTTGGATTAGTGCTTTAAAAGAGGAAAGAACTTTCTGCCCCTCTAACTGTTGGGAGGGGTTTCGATAGAGATTTACCTGAAGCTTAGTCATCCTAAAATTTAATTCTTTAAATCGGGACTAGGAGACATGATTAATTTTTGAGTACTATACTTTTCATCTGTAAAGAAATAATCAAGTAAATGGCAGAATAATTTGGATGTGAACTATGG
Source organism: cyanobacterium endosymbiont of Rhopalodia gibberula (assembly GCF_003574135.1). Classification (GTDB taxonomy): domain Bacteria; phylum Cyanobacteriota; class Cyanobacteriia; order Cyanobacteriales; family Microcystaceae; genus Rippkaea. The sequence goes on from NZ_AP018341.1 coordinate 2,151,113, forward strand.
TCCATTCCACCAGACTTTTCAGATTTAAACAAAATTGAGAATTAGCGGTTTGTCGTAAAAACGATAATGAGGGGGTCTTTGCCCAACCACTCATGCGAATTTATGATCAATTATCCCTCAATAAAGATAGCAACCCTAAGTTAATTTTAAATCCGTATCACAAATACCTACTTGAGGAACCTTAATTAATTTCTTTCCTGAAAATAGTTCAGGAGTAAGTAAATTTGTGTATATTACTGGTTGATCATTTTCCAGCTAGAGTCCTCTCATGATTTTAGAAGTTATTTGGATTGGTGTAGAGACTTATATATAAATAAAAATACGCTTTAAAGTTAAATTTTTGTTGAATTCTATCTAACCTTAAACCCATAGAAATATTATAGTGCTTAGTCAGTTTTCTAATGCACTATAATATTTTTTTGTGGTGGAGTTCTCTGGTCAGTATCTTACAATATCCCAATTTTGACTGGTACTGTAATTGAACTCGATAGAGATATCAAATTCATGTTATTGATTGATATATTCTTGTACTAATTCAATAGTCTCTTTGAACTCGAAATAGATAATAGCGCATTTAGTGTATTTAAAAATACAAGCTAATCTAGTATTTTTCTAGTATGTTTAAAGTAAAATTAAAACTCGTTAATAACGATATTTGCTAGTGTCTCCTTAACTAGGATATCCAATAGTGAAACCTATAATATCATTTATAGTAAAAAAAGGTAGAATTTAATTGTTTTTATAAACTAAATAAACTAAGGTTTAAATAATGAGTGGAGGTCTGTTAAGAGTTCCTTTTTTAAGAGTGTTAACAGAAGAATAGTCAGGTAAATCGGTATTACTAATGTTATAATACTCTTAAAAATTAATTTAACTTAATTATACTGAAACCAATTAATCGATTTGTATTGGAAAATAATTAGAGGTAATTAAGTAAAAGATTCATTTTTTATCTGATCTTTTTTTTGTTTAAATTCTACCCTATTTTTGATAACAAATTTTTATATCAACATTATCGATATAGTAATTGCTCTACATTAGTAGTATATAAAACTACTAAGTGAACAGTATCAAGTATGACAGAGTAGTATTTTGGGGTTCTTTAATTTCTTTGAGAAGAGGTAGGCATTTTTTTGCAGGCTTAAGTATCAAACAAGTTTGAGTATTAAAAATATTTTTAAGTGACTTTTATTTGATTTTTAACTTAACATTTAAATCAAGGTATAGGTTGTTATTTTATTGGCAAAAGTTTTTAGATTAATAAATTATAGAAATCTTTAAATAATTTTAAACTAATCCGGAACGTAAAGCAACGACAGCGGCCTGGACTCGATCATCAACTGCTAACTTATTCATAATTCCCCGTACATGGGTTTTAATTGTATTGGCACTAAGATAGAGGTCTTCAGCAATTTCATTATTACTTTTTCCTTCAACAATTAACTTTAAAACTTCTAATTCTCTCTCAGACAGTAAAGCAATATTTTGGTTTAATTCTGGAGTAGGTGGTTTTAAATTATCTAATACTAATCGAGCAATTTGGGGATCTAAATAAGTTGCACCATCCTTAGCTGCTTCAATAGCAGCTAATAATCGTTCTAAACTCGCCCCTTTAATACAATAGGCATCAGCTCCACTTGATAAAGCGGCAATAACTTCAGTTTGTAGTGTATGAGACGTAAGGATTACTACATGAATTTGCGGTGATTTCTCCTTAATTTGTTTCGTCGCAGCAATTCCATCCAAACGAGGCAGTCCAATGTCCATAACAACTAAATCAGGCTGTAGATCTAAAGCTTGTTGAACTCCAACATAACCATCATCAGCTTGCCCAATAATCTCAAAATCAGGATATTCACTGAGAGCTTGTTCTAAGCCCAATTGCATTAGAGGATCATCTTCTACAATTAAAATTCTCATTTTAGGTTCATACGACATGATATGTAAAATTGATGTAACTTGGTTTGTCAATCAAGATATAAATTATACTAAAAAAATTCAGAAGATACTTTAGGGTGCTTTTTCCCTGTTTTCTTGGTTTTACTGGGAGTTCACCCAGGTGGAGGAAGTAAAAAGAAGATTAAATTAGGCACCCTTTAGATAGCTTGTATTATAGACAGATTAAGCTGTTTTAACAAGGAAAATTAAGTCCCTATGACTTTATCCCAGACCGCTTTTCGCTCAAATTTAGTAAAACTTGCTTTAGTTGCGATCGCTTACTGGAGTGGGGGATGGATATGTTTACGATGGATGGGGATAGCAGCGGAAGCTTCTCCTCTATGGCTTCCAGCAGGAATTGCTATAACGGCACTGTTAGTTTATGGAGAGGGGGTGTGGTTTGGCATTTTTCTAGGAGATGCTATCTTAATGGTATTCTCTGGGGAAAATTATGGAGTGGCTTTGGGTTCAGCTCTCGGTAGTACCTTGTCGGGGGTTGTTGCCGTTAGATTGCTACGATGCGGAAAATTTTCTTCCAAACTCTCAAGGATTCAAGATGTAACGGAATTAATCTTTCTGGGGGCAATTATTTCTCCCTTGCTAAATACCTCAATTGATACCTTGGTTCAACTGGTCGCTGGAAACCTTTCGTCGGCTAACTTTAGTCAACGTTGGTGGTTGTTGTGGTTAGGAGATTGTAGTGGGATTTTGGTGACAACTCCCTTATTATTACGATTCAAATTTCATGGAAGTCGACTTTTAAATCGTCAAAAACACTTCCGTCTTATTGAATTGTTTATTTGTGGCGGATTGTTATTGGTGTTAAGTTGGCTAGTATTTATTTGTCAAGGTAGTTCTTCTAGTGTGCAAGGGGGAGGATTAACTACCGCTCAATATTTAGAGTATTTACCTTTTCCCGTAGTGGTCTGGGCTGCTCTTCGTTTTCAGACTTGGGGAGCGGTGTTGTCCAATATTTTTGTGGCTATTCTAGCGATTGCGGGGACTATTGAAGGAATTGGTCCGTTTGTAATTCAAACCCATAACTTGTCCCAAGCGGTTTTATCACTACAAATTTTTATTATCATTGTCAGTGCCACAGCGTTACTCTTATCAGTAGCTGTCACGGAACGCCAACGAGTTGAAAAACAATTACGAGATGCGGTAGAACGAGATCATCTGCTGGCAGAGGTTGCCTTGCGAATTCGTCGTTCTTTGGATATGGAACAGATTTTTAAGACAACTGTCGCTGAAATTCGCGGATTAATCCATGCTGATCGAGTATTTATTGCGACTCTATACAATGACGGACGACTTGATGTGGTCGCAGAGTCAGTTATACCTCGTTATTCAAGTATTTTAGGAGGGAGTGCGAAGGATGATTTACTGACGGATATTCAATCTCTGTTTGCCCGAGGTCAAACTTTCATAGTTTCTGATATCGACTCTGTTAATCTATCAGAATCTATGGCACAATACACCCAACGTTACGATATTAAAGCTGCTTTAGTGGTTCCCCTTCATGTAGATGGTCAACCTTTAGGGTTATTAGTAGCTCATCAATGTTCTCAAAGGCGTTACTGGCAAAAAGAAGAGGTTCGACTGTTAGAACAATTAGCCGATCAAATGATGATTGCGATGGGTCAAGCAAAACTATATCAGAAAGTACAAAAACTTAATAATAATTTAGAAAAACAAGTGCAAGAACATACTCACCAATTGCAAGATAAAATTCAGGAGGTGCAGCAGTTATATGATATGAAAGCAGTTTTTTTGCAAGCAGTCTCTCACGATTTAAGAACTTCAATTATGGGCATGTTGATGTTATTAAAAAATCTCCAAAATCGTCAAGGGGAAAATCTTAGTATTTCTCATGGGATTCTTGATCGAATGATTAAAAGTAGTGATCGCCAATTAACTTTGATTAACGCCCTCTCTAAGGATCATTTTTCTGAAGAATTTTCTTTAAATATGAATATGAATTTGCAAGCAATTTCTCTAAAAGAGATTGTTGTAAATTTAACTCAAAGTTGGCAATCTTGCTTAATTCAAAATAAAGCTACTTTAATTTTAGAAATTTCTGATAATTTACCTTTTGTATTTGCTGATTCTGATCAATTAAATCAAGTATTTGAACACCTTTTAAGTAATGCTCTCAAACATAATACTCCCGGAATTAATTTAGTTTTAAAAGCAGTATTTAATAACGGAATGATTCATTGTTGCTTAATAGATAATGGGGTAGGAATGGAAGAGAAACAATGTAACCAAATGTTTAGATTATACCTCCGTAGTTTACACGATAGACGTAGGACAGGAATTGGATTAGGTTCTTATCAATGTCGTCAAATTATTGAAGCTCACGGAGGAAAAATTGGCGTTAATAGTACCCCAGGAAAAGGATGTCAAGTTTGGTTTACTTTACCCATTGCTAAAAGTCAACCGTCTGCTGTTAGTTAACAAATCAGAAATAAACAGGATTAAGAGTAGTTTTAAGAAATTGCAATGGAATAGATGAAAGATATATAAATGATAGTTTCAAAATTGAGAGCAACCAAAATAAGTATGTAACCCCGAAGAAATGTCAAAAGAGCAAATTACTTTGTATCTCTATACTTTACATTGATTTTTTTATGAAAACTTCTTTGGGCAAGACTTTGTTTAACTGCTTAAACTAAATCATATTCATCCTCAAATATTCTTCTAGTCGTTTCACGAACTTTTATTCGATACCATTCTTATTTGATTATATTTATTGCTTCTTGTTATTTAAATTTGACTTTAACTAAATCACTTATATACACTAAGTCATTATTGAGAATAATTATCGTATCTATTCCTTTACAACTACAGTATATTTGAGTCCTGTCTGCCTTTTTATCTAAAAAATGTTAAACTTTACCTTTTAAAGTACTTTTTGATAAAGCATAATCAAAACTTATATTCAATTTGAATGTTTATCTTAAATTTAGTCGGTTTCTTTTTTTTTAACCATATGAAATCACTTTATATGGTTCTTTATTTTCTACTTCTCGGAGAAGCTCATAATTATTCTCTTTCTTGAAGAATATGTTTAGAAATTATTTCTAAATTGTATTTTTTTATAGTTTTACCTAATCCATATTCTCTTCAACTCTCTGTTCTCTTGTATTCAAACATAATATTTCTGTTCTTGGTTTAGTTCTGGAGAAAATTTCTGGGCTCAAGTCAACTTTGATAATCTTTGCTTTTCTAATTCAATCTCATCTACTTATTCAAAGATATACTATTATTTTTCAATAAATATTTCAAGCTTATTGAATTGACTATATGAGATAATCTCCATACAATCAAGACAATAAGCGTAGATTAATCTAACTAAAAATTATCGGTAGGTAAGTTATTTATTGAGTTCTAATTCTTGTTTAAAGATAGAAATGTTTTAGATAAGGAATCTTTTCAAAAGAACACTATTATTACCACATGGGTAGGGTGCTCACTAACGAGCTTTTAAATAACTACAAATTAGTATCTCTAGAATCAGACCTTAATGTTTATGAATATTCATGGTGTTTAGAAAATTCAACCAATTGTTGCAAAAACTCCTAGTCTATTAATTATTATTAATAATAAGCCTTAATACGAGAGAAATTTTTAAGCTAGGCAAGATATTTAAATAAACCTTAAAGTTTTTAATGCCTCTTGAACTATTTTAAAGATTATGGAGAGAAAAGTGTTTTGTAATGTAGATAATCTCTATCCAATATGTGGACAGTATAGTCTCTTGGTAGTCTTGAGTGTTTGCGACTACCATATTAAATAATTGTCAACTTCGTTTTATGTAGTTTAGATATCGAGAATAATAACAGTATCTTTAAATCTAATCAGACTCACGTTATTTTAACTTGGCATTATTTGAAAAATGTTTCATTAAATATTTCTTGTTTGTTTATAGTGAAAAATTTTTTAATGATCGTGTTATGGAAAATATTGTATTAGGTGTTACGGTTGAAGTATTGACAAAATCGAAGGGTCTTGCTGTCTAAGGTGAGTTTTCCCACTCTGGGGTTAATGTCCGAAAATCGAAATTTTCTACTCCTGGATGACAAATTATACAACTCCTATGGGTGACAGTTTCCTTAAACTTAACTCGAGGATGAAGGAGCTTAAAATAACGTGATTGCTCCACATAAAAAGGAATTGGTTCGTCCTTAGCGGATAGAGTACGAGAAAACGTTTGCAGATAGTCCCACATCAATAGTTGCCCCAGACGAATCAAATTGGGAACTGAAGTTCCATAATGGTTGTTAGGATTTTCTAATAATTTCTTCCAGGTTTCACTAGGTAAAACCTCTGGAGGTAAAGCAATATGACAAGCTGAACAGGTTTTAAGATAAAACTCCTGTCCTGCTTGGTATCGTGCATAAACACCATCATCAGGAGATGCAGCAATCGCCATAGGTGCATTTCTCGTAAATGTATGCAAAATGCAAGTAATTCCCCAACCAATACTAATAGACCAAAAGCAGATTGCCAATATAATGATGACGGAAAGCAGATTGAATCGAGAACAGATAGATGACCAGGAAGTCTTGAACATTAGTTACTCTAAGCTACAACAGATTAACCATAACTGATCTTAGCAATCTCTTTACAATTGTTTTTCTCTGAAGACCAATCTCAATAATTAGACAGTGAGATAATGTACAGGTTGCTTTAAATAAACGTTAAGAAAACTATTTTAATAGCTAGAGTCCAATATATATTATTTTAACTAATATTTTTTTGTTAGCTTTTGACAAAGATTTTGTTTAATTGCTCTAGCTCGATAATATTCATATTCAAACATCTCTTAAGTTATCTTCTTTTCTTAAAAAATTCTCAAATAGATTCTATAGTATTCCTCAGTTCACGTTTTTTTATTTCACTTCTCAGGTAATTCAAAAATTATTCTATATCCTTGAATAATTTATCTTAAAATTATTTTTCCAATTGTATTTTTTAAAAGTTTCGCCTGGACTGTAATTTATTTTGCTTTTTATACTCTTATATTTAAACACAATACTTCTCTGTTTGTTCTAGTCGCGGAGATGGTTTTTAGGTAGCGGGTCAATTTTAGTAGTTGTTACCATTTTAATTCTATTGGCTTAATTTTTAAAAAAGTTGATATCTAGCATGCTCTTTTTTAACTATTTTTATATTTTACACTTCTTTAAATTCACTTTTTAAAAGACGAGTTATAAAGAGAATCTAATTCTTAATGACTTGGGTAAGAGCTAATTAGTGAAACTGGGATAGACTATTTAGAAAGTGATCTAGACTGCGCTCCATATCGGTGCGTATTCAGAGTTCTCCTCTAGCTTAAATTTCAGCAACAATGTATACTCAATCAAGTGTGTGGGTAACTTCATCAACTGCTAATATCCTAACACCAACTGTGATCGCTCTTGGCAATTTTGATGGTCTCCACTTAGGGCACAGAAACGTTTTACAACCCATTTGTCTTTCCTCAATTGAAACAATCTCTTCTTACTCCACTGTTGTTACCTTTACCCCACATCCTCAAGAATTTTTCACTGGACAAACTCGACAACTTCTTACTCCTCTATCCGAAAAAATAAAACGGCTAGAATTTCTAGAAATACAACAATTAGTTAGATTACCCTTTGACCGAGAATTAGCTACCTTAAGTCCCCAGGAATTTGTGGCACAGATATTGGTCAAACACCTCCGAGTTCGACAGATAAGTGTTGGGGAAGACTTTCGCTTTGGACATAAACGAATGGGAACAGCTAAAGATTTAAGTAAAATTGCCGCTTCTTTTGGAATACCAGTTTATATTACTCCCTTAAAAACTTATTCAGGTTTAAAAAAGCGCATTAGCAGTTCTTTAATTCGTCGATGTCTTGCGGAAGGAGACGTAACACAAGCAAAACAAATGTTGGGCTATTCCTATTCTTTGATAGGAACAGTGGTTAAAGGACAGCAATTAGGAAGAACTATTGGCTTTCCAACAGCTAACCTCAAACTTCCCTTAGATAAGTTGTTGCCTCGACAGGGAGTATATGCAGTTCGGGTAAAAATAAACCAAAAAGAAACACTAAAAGGATTGATGAATTTTGGTTGTCGCCCCACTGTTGCAGGAGAAACTCCTATGGTAGAAGTTCATATATTAGATTGGTCAGGGGACTTATACCAACAATCTTTAACAGTCGAATTGGAGAAATTTTTACGTCCTGAACAACAATTTCTTTCCCTTGATAAACTGAAAGACCAAATAGTCCAAGACTGTTGTTTGGCCAGGGAAATTCTCTATCAATAAATGTTAAAATTACCAAAAATTTTAGGAAATCTACAAAGAAATCCTTAAGAAAATCTCTATGAGAGACACAATATACTGATGAATAACCGCAGCTTTACTTTTGTAGGGAAATATAAATCCATTAGTTTAATCATTCTCAAGTTCTTAAGTAAGGAGCACGCTTTTCTCAAAAATGTCTCTATAGTAGCTAAAAGTCTCTTGACTAAAATCTTTAGCCCGTTTGATTAAGTAGGTGAATTTAAAGAAGTGTAAAATATAAAAATAGTTAAAAAAGAGCATGCTAGATATCAACTTTTTTAAAAATTAAGCCAATAGAATTAAAATGGTAACAACTACTAAAATTGACCCGCTACCTAAAAACCATCTCCGCGACTAGAACAAACAGAGAAGTATTGTGTTTAAATATAAGAGTATAAAAAGCAAAATAAATTACAGTCCAGGCGAAACTTTTAAAAAATACAATTGGAAAAATAATTTTAAGATAAATTATTCAAGGATATAGAATAATTTTTGAATTACCTGAAAATTTTAAGTTTGAAAAAATATTATTTGCTATTAGATTTATTTTTTAATATAAAGTTTATTGTTGGCTAACAAAATAGACAAAAAAGTACTTTTTATTTATTGTTGGCAAAAAAGCTGTCTATCTCAAGATAGATCGTATTCAAATTAAACGTAGCCGATATTGAAACACATTTATGTAAGAGTTAATTCTTTCTCATAAAAGACATATACTAAAAAATTTTAAACAAGAATTATTGAAGAAGTCTTATACTTGTGATAATAATAGTATATATGGCTAAAAATAATGGAGTTAGTAGATAAGAAATAAAGATAATACTCAAATATTTAGGGCAAGTATTACAGATAAAGAATATAAGATATTGAATTTAAAGCTGTAGTTAAAAAATAAAAAAATCTTTTATTCAACAAAAGTAAATATTTTAAATTAAATCTTTTTTTAAGACAATTAAAATACTAGAAATTATAGAAATAAAACTTTTAAGTAAAGTTAAAAAAGTTTGTATATATCTTAAAAATTGCAGAAAAACATTTTAAGTAAATTAATATTATAAATCGTAGTATTGGCAGATAGATTTCTGTAATTAAATAAGTTAATACTCAATTTGATGATTAAATAAAACCTTTTAGATGAAAAGTAAAATTTCCTAAAATACTAATATAAAAAACAAGATATAATAAAATAATTAAGGTGAAGTAAAAAAGTTTAGAAATAAAAAATTAAATTGAGTATACAAGATATCATTTTTTTAAAAAAAGCCGACTTAAATAAAAATTTAGAATGTTTTTTTAAAAATTTTAATTTAAATCGCTAAAAACTGTAAAATAATTAGATATTTTTTCATAAAATTTATCATTTTTGTTAGTTTTTAACCTCAAAGTTTATTGATTTAACATTTTACTAGTCAATTATACATTGTAATTAAATACACCTTATAAATATTCCATTAATCATAAAAAACTATTTTTAAAATAAATAATTGTAATTTTAGTACCAGAAATTTTCTAGAAGTAAATAACAATAATAAGTAATTCTTTAGGAAATATTTATTAAGTAGATAAAGTTCAATAGTAAAAAAACTAAACTACTAAAAGATATATTATTAAGATAATTAAAAGTTATACAACCATGCAAAAAAATTACTGTATTTAGTTTATTGGCAGAAAAAATCTATATATTTTATATATAACTTAATAATAAATAATGATCAAAATCTATAAATTATCAATATTTATTTTTAAGTTTATTGTCTAAAATTTTTTTTAAATATTCAATAGATACTATTAAATAGTAAAAGTATAAATATATTTTTGTAAATAAATTTATAGTTAAGAATGTAAAGCTAAAAATATAAAACTTTCTAATCCTATAAATGCAAATAAAATTGATTTAATGGGAATTTTATTTGTATTAATACTCAACAATAAGAAAAAATAAATATCTATAAAAACCCGTAAATAATCTAAATAATAGCTCAATATTGTCGTGCTACTCATTACAAACATAGCACCATATAAGAGGGTGCTATATTGAATTAATTGATTATCTTTACGATGATATGAACTAATTATCAATATAGTTACAAAAACAATAAAAATCAGAACAAATGAATAAGCTTCAAATAAATTTTCTCCTTTAAATCCTCCCATTAATAGAGAAATAAATTTGTTGTAAATACCCATAAAAGGATAACCAAAGTTAGCTTTTACTCTAACCGCACCTGGTAATTCCAAAGAATTAATATAAATCGTCCATAAAAATGGAGGTATCCAAGCCCATAATAATTGTTTGCTTTGTTCTTTTTTATTTTGACTAAAACTAGTCAACAAAATAGCTAACCAAATTAATAGTAAAGTCTCTCTAGCTAAACAAGCTAAAGAAATAGCAAAAGCTGTCAAAACTGGTTTGTTATATCGATAGCAATAGAATGAAAATATTAATAATAAACTACTAAGTAAATCAGCAGTTCCTAAAGAAAGAACTATCCAAACGCCAGGAATACATAACGTTAACAACGGTTGCCATTTTTGCTCTTGATTAAATTGAAAATATAAGCTAATGATCCAAATAATACCTATAACCGATAGGTAATTGATGGCAACCATTATATGAGGAATCAAAATCCGATTACCGAAACTAAAGAGATAGCTAATTAGAGGATATAAAATTCGACGATAGCGATAAACTGGATGATCAAGAGTGGTGATAGTTTCAGGATTTTGCAAAAAAGGATCGAGAGCTAAACTGAGAAATTGCTGTCCATCATAGCCAATTTCTCCTTGATAAATTTTAGTAGTTTCAGGATTAAGAAAAGGAGAAAGTTCTAAGATTGAACCAATACGAAAAAATCCTGTTATATTCCCTTGAAATCTGATAAAATATAAATAAAGAATAACTACGGTTATAACAATAACAGTAATCAGTAAATTAATAACTTTAGGGGAAAATTTAGTTAGAAAATATTTCATGGGGAGTAAAGTTGAATTTATTGAATCAAACTTGGACTAAATTTTAGTAAAAAATTTAACATCTTCTCATTTATATTTATGGATAACATGCTGTTTATTATACAAATTTTGGGTTAGCTTATACACAATCTTTTAAAAAATTAAACATAATATCTTTATTAAAAATATAAAGTGAATAAAAAATACAAAAAATCAAAACTTAACTAATTATTAATAATGTTTAACTGATTTTTTTGATCTGGTATATAAAACTTTAACACTCATGACTCTTATTCATTGATCTGAAAAGATTAAAATTATTGATGTTGAGTACAAATCAAAATATATTCTTCCAAATTGTCTAGTATCCAATAATTAATAAGTTTATCTACTCAATCAAATACTTCTGTACACTCAGAGTTGATATCATGTAAATGATATCTTGATTTTTATCAAAACCCATTAACTAAAATAGTTTTTTTTAAAAAAATTGTTTTTCGAATACACTGATATAAACTTAAGGATATCAATGATATTCACCAAAATTATAAGAACGATTTATTAAACAAGTTTGTTTTTCTTCAGCTCTCTTTTGAGTCATACAATAATATTTTCTTCTAATCCCTGTAACTTGACTTGATCGTCGCAATCAAAACTAAAAGCAATTTTTATGTGAAGAATAACAATAGACTTTACGTAAAATTTCAGTAGCCCAAATAATAACTTCTTCTTTGAGTCGATCAACTTCTACTACATAACTAACCTCATTTCTAAAGTTTGTTAAGCAGTATATTGACAGCATAATGCTAAATTTTCTAGCTTTTTCCTGCTCTACGACGCTGGCTAAATAACTTGCTTCACTCCTCCCGTCAAAACTATGAACCTTAGATCTAGTTTTACCGAAAAGTATCATCAGCTACTCTAATTTAGAGCACAAATTAGATGTAAAACATGACCTCTACTAATGACATAATCAGCCACTAAAGCAATAACTACTTTAGACGTAGAATGAATTAAATTTTATAAGTCAAGAATATTCAAACTATAAATCCTAATATCATTGATATATCTCGCTTTTCTCCTAATACCTTGATCATTCTTTAAAGAGAATGTATATTTTCCATTTGTATAAGACTATGCTCCATATTAACAATACTGCTCTAATCTTAAGATTATCACGGGTATTACATAAAACATCATAGAGTTCAAAGACTGTTTCAAGACAAAAATGATTACACTTTTAGGGACAGTTCGGTGGCAATTCTAGCAATTTTTTAAGACTTATAGTATTAAGAAATTTTCGGGAGATACAGCCAACTCTCAGGTAATTTCCATAAGGTTTAGTGGGAGGAATTTTAGAGAATATGCAAATCATTAGTCTTAAATCCCAAAAAAGGCTCAACTTAGTTGATTATTAACCTCCTTCAGTCGATGTTTCTGATTCAAGAGTTTGTTGTTCAACTTGTCCAAATTGCTCTCGTACATCATCAATAGCTAAGTTAAGTTGAGCTATCTTATTTTCTAGGCGACGACGTGCCATTTCAATATTAGCCTCGGTGTCCAGTTTTTCATCTTTTGCTGATTTGAGTAAGGAAGAGTTGTCTTCCTTAGGGTTCTTTTCAATACGCGATCCTACTAGCGCTCCAATGATGCCACCGACCATACCACCGACAATTGTTCCTACCAAAAATCCGCCGGTAAATCCATCTCGTTGACTCATAATTTCTAACCTTGATGATGTTCAATCTCTGAAAAAACTGGGTCAAATAAACTCTTAATCACTCTAAGTTCCAAAAGCACGATTACCCGCATCTCCTAACCCTGGCACAATATATCCTTTGTCATTAATTCCTTTATCAATAATAGCGGTATAAATATTTAGATCGGGGTATTTTTGACTTAATTTTTGCAGTGCAGGTGGGGCTGCTACTACGGAAATAATCCGCATCAATTTTGGATTTGCTCCTCGTTTAGTTATTTCATCTATCGCAACGGTGATTGATCGCCCAGTAGCTAACATAGGTTCTAAGACGACGATTCGGGTTTCGGGGTGAAATTGTTGGGGTAATTTATTGAGATAACAACTAACGTCTAGGGCTTCTTCGTTTTGAACTAACCCTAGATGATAGGTTGAAGCTAGAGGCAGAAGCGCTTGTGCTCCATCCAATAAGGCTAATCCTGCCCGTAAAAGGGGAACAACAGCGATGGGTACCTGAGGATTAATCAAGGTGGCTTGAGAGTCAGTAATAGGAGTTTTTATAGTAGTTTCCAAGGTAGGCAGCCAATGGCGAGTCGCTTCGTAGGTCAACCAACGTCCTAGCTCTGTCATTGCTGTTTTGAAAAGGATATTTGGAGTATTAACATCACGAGCGACCCCTAACCAATGCTTAATCAAAGAATGATCGGGAACATAAACGCGTAGTTGGAAAGTCATGAAGGTAAACTAAACTGTTGAAATGTTCAACTTAGGTCATCATAACCTGTTCCGACAAACATTTATAGATTTAAATATCAACTATTAACTCTCTCTAGATAATTCATCAAGTCGAGACTGAGCTAACGTGAAACTGGGTTCAATTTCCAAGGCTTTACGGTAACTAGTGATCGCCTCTTCTATTTTGCCCAATTTACCCAAGGCACTGCCACGATTGTACCAACCTTGATAGCAGTTTGGCTGTAATTTTAACCCTTTATCCCAACAGGTGATTGCTTTTTCCCATTGTTCTAGTCCGTATAGGGCATTTCCCTTAGAATTCCAAGCTTCAAGATCGTCAGCATTGAGAAAAATTGCCCGATCAAAACTGTCAATCGCCTCATGTAATCGTCCTAAATTGCCCAAAGCACTGCCGCGATTATGCCATCCTTGAGAGAGTAAAGGATTAATTTCTAAAGCTTTATCCCAACTGGCAATAGCCCCTTCTAAATCCCCTTGATTAGCTTGCTGCAATCCTTTATTAAACCATTCTTGTTCTGTTTTAGGAGAGTTAATTTGTTTAGGTTGAGCAGCCTCGTTTTGAAACCGCTCAAGTAAAGTATCAACTAGTTGTTCAGGATTGCTCGATTTCATCCCCAGTTGAGGAGCGAGTTGTTGGGCTAAGGTTGTATCTTGCTGTAAACGCTCGCGCAATTCTTCTATGGTCAAGGTTTGAGTGACTTCGTCAGAGGAGTCAGTTTGGAAATGAGAACTATTATTCTGGGAACTATCTTTTGAGATAATTTGCTCATCGATATCAGGACCTTCATATTCCCAAATTCCACTTTCTGCTTCTTGGCTATAGATTTTCCGGCCAATCTCATAAGACTTTTTGCCAATCATTTCAGTTTCTCGAAAAGATTGGCCCAATTCTCCTAAACGCATCATCCTGGCAGCTAATTGTAGATTAGGGGCTGAAGATGCTATAGCTTTGTCTCCGAAGCGTTCTAACCAAGCCACCCAGAATTTCGATTTTCCTCGTATTCCTAAATCTTCAAAATATTTGAGAACCCGCCCTTCGTGCCAGCCGTGAGCAATACCTTCCAATAACTGGCTAAACAAAAACTCGTAATCCGTATCTGTCAGAGAACGATTGGACTCTTGTGAGTTGCTATCAATACTGATACTGGATGCTCGTTTTCCAAAAAGCTGCTCAAAAAATTCTTGAATCCACTGCCAGATGCGTTTGAGTAAACCCTGCATGGTAATCTTTGCTATCAACGATTATAGAGATCTTTGTTGCACCCTTCATTTTAATACTATTTTTCTCTAGATTCGTGGACGAAATAAGTGTGAATGTTGAGGATGATAAAGACGAGATCGACTTGAGAAACTAGGGTTTAATGCTGGACTGATTAAATAAAGGGTTGTTCGGATTAACTTTTCCTCCCGTGTAACTTGTGCCATTTTTTCTAGGGGAACCAACCAAATTTTCTCGTCTGGCCACCCAATACGAAAACACACTGCTATGGGGGTATTAGAGGGATAATGGTCTAGTAATTTTTCTTGGGCTGTTTCGACGTGACGAGCAGCTAAATACAAGCATAAACTGGCTTTATGGGAGGCTAAACTGGCTAATTCTTCAGCTTCAGGAACGACTGAGGCAAAACCATTAATACGGGTTAGGATAATAGTCTGTACTAAATTAGGGATAGTTAATTCTACCCCTAATTTAGCAGCTGCCGCTTGAAAGGCACTAATTCCGGGGATTAATTCGAAGGGAATGTTTTTCTCTGCTAAAATCCGCATTTGTTCATGGATAGTACTATAAATAGTTAAATCTCCAGAATGGAGACGAACGACAGCATGATTGTTCTTTACCTGTTCTTGAGTTAGGATCATAATTTCCTCTAGAGTTTTGCTGCCTGTAGAGATTAATAGAGTATCAGGGCGAACATCCTGTAGAATCTGCTTAGGGACTAGAGAATCTGCGTAAAAGATAACATCAGCTTGAGTAATGATTTTGTGTGCTTTGAGGGTTAATAAGTCTGGATCACCCGGTCCAGCGCCAATGAAGTAGACAGCAGGCTTGAGAAGGGTCATTGCAAATCAATTGTTATAGAATACTGGTTAATGGAGTCAGAACCTCAAGTCTATAGCATTACTGAATCTTTAAGAACAAGGCCAGACAACTTGGGATAAGGTATGTTATTATCGACAACATTATTTTTTAATGCAAATAAAAGCGTAACATCTCGTTTTCTTCTAGAATTATAATATCAAGTTCCTAAAAATTGTAGGGTTAATCCTGGTTGTAAAAAATAATGTTATCGATTCAAATAAATTTGATTTAGATAGTTGCTAACTCTGATCCATCTTCACTAGAGAGCGCCTCTGTTAGTGAAAGAAAATGATTGAATTTATTAAGCAACTTTCTAAAAAAAACTCTAACTGTGTCCAGACAAATGTTTAGTTCTAAATAATTATTGATCGTTAAGTAGTGAACTGTTTATCTATTATTTTTGTATTGCTATTAATATGTGAGTACTAACTAAAGTCTTAAATTAAGATGGCGAACAAGTCTTAGTCATTTCAGTCAAAAGGAGAAACAATACTTTTAAGCTTTATATAACCTCATTATCTAAAATTTTTCTGCGAGTTAATTTGACTTTTCTTTTTTTTTAAAAATCTTAGACGATTGTTAGCCATGAAAGATATATCTATAAATTGTATTGTCTGATAATTTTACCAGTCTATAATTTTCTTGAACTTCCACTTTTTTTTATTTAAACATAAATTTTATGTTTTTGTTTTTATCCCCGGAGTAATAATTTGTTCTTTAGTTAAAGTTAATAGTTCTTGATCTTATGATTGTGTTAGGTGAACTAATTATTTTAGCTTAATTTTTAAGCAGGCTGGTATCTAATGCTTGTTCTTTTTAAAACACTTTTCTCTCTTAGACTTATTAAAGTCTACTTAGTCAGAAATTTTATTTAATTGACTAATCCTAATTTTTGTTGTTCTAAGATAAACAAAATAATAGTAAAGGTGCTATTGCTACTAACTTGAGAAATTACTTCAATAGTTTATCCTATTCCTTAAACTAAAATTCTAATAATAAAGAGTCTTAGTCGAGTTCTTCTGGTGATTATACTTCTAGCTTCATCTCCCATATCAAATTGCTCAGAAATTCGAGCTTACTCTGATAGAGAAATTTTTTTACAGTGATCGCATATTTATGATTTTACATTTTTTTTAACTGATAGAGTCTAACACTAACAATATAGTTACCTCGGAGTATTTTAACAAATTATTGATTATATTGAAGATTATTTATTTAATACAATTACTGTTATTGTTAATAACAATGGAAATTGATAGAATATGAAAATAAATGGTATAGTTATTATATAAACGAGTTATTGCCACACCTCTTCAAGTTAATTATTAAAAACCATAGATTCTAAATAAAAGTACGTTTGTCCACCACCAGCTCGCGCCAAATCTAATAAATTCGGTATTGAGTCATGCGGTCAGCTTCAGAGGCGGCAGTTTCGAGAGTTTCTTTTTGGATACCGCTGAGATTATCGTGTCTTGTCACAGGTTTACTGTGTAAATACCCGGACATTACCGTTAGAGAAAATTGCAACTCATGGTAAATATTACTAACTAACCGATGTCGATGTTCCCACACATCAGGCGGACAAAGAAGCATTAGATTGAAAATATAATTTGACCATTAGTGGTATCCTAAACTACATATACTTTACCTAAGTTAGTTTCCTGAATAATTAACAATGTGATACACATAAATCAGTGACGTCTATTAGCTAATATTAAGTTTCAGTTGGAGAAGAACATTAGTTATGAAAACTAAATTAGTTTCTTTTATCCCCATTTTTAATGAGGTCAATTGGGCAATAATAATTCCTTGATGATTTTTGAACCGTAAGAGAATCTTACGGTTTTTTTATAGATCTATTTCTAGGGACACCATATAGCTGTAGATTTTCACTTCATTAGAAAAACACCCTATAATATGGGGAAATAGTGAATATTCCGTGTATGAATAATAATCGAAATCTTTTGTACTCGTAAACTAATTCGGAGGTTGGTTCAATCTTGGGTTTAAAGTAACGTATTACAGAACAAAAAAACTCGATTTATGAGGACAAAAAGATAATGTGATGGTGGGCTCGTTATTTTTTCTAAAACTAAGTTGAATACTTAATAATGGGATTATACTTTTTTGCTCAATCTGACTATAACTAATTTTCAGGAAAATCGTTAAGATTAGCAGTGAGATTTATCGCTTTCTTGGAAATTAGGAAAAAACAATGACAGAACCTTTTAGATTTAGTAATGGTCAACAGGCTAATAATGTGGAAGATTTAATTAAAATCTGTGAAGATAATCCCCAGGAGGGAATTAATTACTTAAACCGAGGAGACTTGGAAAACTGGCTAACTTATATTGGGGAAGTTAATTTTTCTCAAAAGGCTAAACAAGCTAGAGAA
The DNA here is from genome assembly GCF_003574135.1 of cyanobacterium endosymbiont of Rhopalodia gibberula. GTDB lineage: Bacteria > Cyanobacteriota > Cyanobacteriia > Cyanobacteriales > Microcystaceae > Rippkaea. Next base: position 2,169,249 of record NZ_AP018341.1, read on the forward strand.
GCTTCTGTCTCTGATAAAGAGAAGTTAAGGCAGTTTTTAGTAACAGTTCAAAGAAAATCAGAACCGGTTCCCATCGAATCTCCCAAAAATACTTCAGTGCAGCCAACTCACGAACCTACCTCAACTTTAGAGCCGGAATCTACTTATTCCCTAGTTCAATGGTTTAAAAATCTATTTAAATGGTTTAAAAATCTATTTAAGTAGACTAGAAAAATATTAACAACCAGTTTGTAGCTGTTGAGACAAGGGAAAATGACATATTAATCCGTGCTTTTGATCCTTGTCTTTTTATTTTTGCTAAATATGACAAATATAGTTATTAATATTAACGTCTCGAAAGCACTATTTTAAAATTGTTCTTATTATAGTTTGCTTATCATTAATAATGATATTAAATTAGTCTATATTAGAGTTTGGCAGACTTTGATTATCCCGAGTTCGGTAGATTTATTTTTTTATCCTACTAAAACTTGAGTTCGACGAAAAGTTATCAAAAGAAAGGAAAGCAACAGCTATATGCTAAAATCAGTATTTGTTGAGATTTAGTGCTATGAATGTAAAATTGAGACGAGATTCTATCTAAGTATTTTGTGATTTTCATTATTTCTATCAAAGATTTCGATTTAAACAGTACTGTCATTCTGTTCATCAATTGACAGCATTTTTTCTTGAATCAACACTTTTTTATTTAATGATAAGTAAAACTATGACTAGTGTAATTTATTTTGGCGGTTCGTGATATCGAGCTTTTAAATAATTTTATACATTAAAAATTTTTCTCTATTGTAAAAAATATCTACCAACTTAGTAAATTAAGATCATTTTGTGGAGCTTGTATCCTGGACAAAGATATTTATGTACCATTTTTTACTAACTAACATAGAGTTTTTAATAATCCCGTTATTATAAGACCAAAATCCTGTTAGAGTAACTAGTTAATTAAACTAATTTAAGAATCTCTTGAATGTATTGACAACAAAGATTTTAGGTGATAATGTCCGACAAAATAGTTTAAAATAGTTCAAATAGTCCCAAATACCTAAGTTCTCGGAAAGAGGGAAATTACTAGCAAAATATTTTATTCTTTTAACGGTGGTTACTATTATTGTGTCTAATAAATGATCGCCATAAACATAAATTCATCTTGAAAGTAGGCTATTTATCCATAAATAACATTCAAATTCTAGTCATTTTTACAGTAATTTTATAACAAATGAGTATCCTATTTATATTTAGAACTTGACTTTATTTACGGCAACATAAGAGTAAAATTCTTTAGTTATTTTATTAGTAATGATCGCCGATCTTTATTTCATTATCGATTTTCGAAGATTTCATTAGTTCGTGAAAACGTTCACGTCCTTCGTTATAATCTTTACTTTCATATCCCATTACCTGACGAATAATCCATTTTTGAGAAACTCCATCTTTGATGAGCAAATTAATCAATTCACGCCAAATTTCATCTTCATCAATAGATTTATTAATCCACCAACTACCTGTTTCTCGAAAGCTTATTTTACTGTTTTGTTGATCAAAATGAATATATATAGCAGCTAACAAGCTGGTAAATGATTTTCTATTTATTTTTTCGTTTTCAGTATCAATAATTTTCCAATCTTCTGAAGTGAGTTGATTAATATATTTATTTTGCTGTTCTTTGACTACTAACTTTTTGGTAATTTTACTTAAAAAACAAGTATTGACATAAGGGAAAAGTCGATATAAATAGTCAGCAACTATTGCGTTAAATAGGGCTTCTCCTAAAAATTCAAGTTGTTTTTCGTGGTCTAATCTATCTTTAATATTCTTCAAGTGACGGGCTAATAATGGAGCGATTAATTGTTTTTTAACCCAATTAAAAGTTTGAGATGAACCTCGGTCAAGATGCATGGCTCCTACTAATGCTTTGAGAGCCTTTTCGAAAGGATTATTTCGTTTGATCCGGAGGTAATGTCGTTCATCTTTTACAGCCAAAAAAGGGAAACTTTCTCCTAACCCTAATTTAAACCAAAGGTCAGTCAACTTTTCCTTTTCTTCTAATTTATTTCGCAAAGTAGTCAGTTTGCTTACTGCTAAATAGGAACAATTTTGATAGAGATAATTTGTAATAATAAATTCTAGAATTTTCTCCCCTAAGTATTCTAGCCGCTCATTATTATTTTCGGATCGGTTGACTTGTTGAGCGTAAGACGGATGAATCAGAGATTCAAAGAGAAGAGCGCTATTTTTGAAGCGAACACCAATTTTATCTTGAAGGTAGGTAGGTTTCCATTCCATCTTTGATACTATCCAAACTCATTTTTCTTTTCTTAAATTCTAATATATATATCTAAATATACATATTAGATTAGCCTTTACATTCAGTTAAGTATATTTCCGCGGAACTGTTCACGATAAAATAACGTCTTAAGGTTGAAAGCCTTATATTTTTTTTTAAAGCTTTATGTCTTGTTGACTCTTTCCTCGACTTAGTTGACATGCTTCAATTTCAAATCCAGTCTGACAGCGATATTCCCTCTTCTAAGCAGTTATTTGACCAAATTCGTTTTTCTATTGCTTCTCGTCAATACCCTCCTGGCCATCGATTGCCAAGTACGCGACAATTAGCTACTATCACAGGACTTCATCGCAACACGATTAGTAAAGTCTATCAACAATTGGAGGAAGTTGGTCTAGTTGAATCTATTGCTGGATCAGGTATTTATGTTAAAGTTCAAGGAAATGAAGGGGGAACACTTCCTGCTTCTCCTCTATTTGCTCAATATCCTGAAGCTAGTCAGTTAGTCCAAAAAAGCCTTGATGAGTTGTTGTGGCAAGGATTAACAATTTCTCAGGTTAAGGAATTATTTCTAGCAGCTCTTGACTGGCGTTTGCGTTGTAGTGCGCAGGTATTGGTCACAGTTCCTACTAAGGATTTAGGAGCAGGGGAGTTGATATTACAAGAATTAGAGAAAGCTTTAGCGATTCCCGTACAATTAGTTCCTCTCGAAGAATTAGCTCAAGTTCTAGTTGAAACTAAATTAGGAACTGTAGTTACAAGTAGCTATTTTTTTGCTGAGGCTGAATCTATTGCGTCTCCGCTGTCCATCCGGGTTATTCCTTTAAACATTTACGATTACAGTAAAGAACTAGATATTATTAAATACTTACCTCTAGACACCCGTTTAGGTATTGTTAGTCTCAGTCCAGGAATATTAACTGTGGCAGAAATTCTTATTCATAGCTTGCGTGGAGATGATTTATTGTTAATTTCAGCTCAGGCAAGCGACCATGTTAAACTTAGGGGATTAGTTCGTTCAGCCCAAACAATTATTAGTGATCCCGCTAGTTATCCCATTGTTAAACAAGCTATCCGAGCTATTAGAGATGACATCATTCGTCCTCCTCATGTCATTTGTTCTGAAAATTACATTGGAGATAAATCAATTCAGCTACTCAAACTGGAATTGGGGTTAGGAGAAGAATAATTAGTCGTTACTGACTATGTTATGACACGCGGTGATTAAATCGGATTTATGTATATTGAGAATTATTAAACACTTTAAGGGGGTTATAAACATCACGGCATTTATGATGGTGATAATTGTTATTCAGTATCGTAAATCTAGTGAGACTATAGAACAAACATCATTGCTAACACTATATTAGGGAACATCAAGTTTATCCGAGAGAATATTCTTATGAGTTTTGTGTTAACCTTAATGTGATTATACGTCAATCATAAACTCGTTTAAGCGAGAAGATACGTTTTTTTGTTTAATGAGTCTAAATATTTTGCTACTTGGTGTTAAATAAGGATTAATTGTAGTGTTTAAATTAAAGACTTCGTCCTTTTTGAAAATATTAGTACTAATAATACTATTTGTTAGCTTGATACAAGTTTTAAAAAAGGCTAAGTCTAAAGATACTCAATAGCTACTATGAAAAGTTTGAGGTGATATTAAAATGTTTTTGGATAAAATCAAACCGCAATATAAAAAGGTAATCGCCGAAAAAAAGAGTTGGTATAAAATAACAAGAAAAGCTGTCAAAGAAATTGATGTTATTTAGCCTATACTACCCTGAAAAGAAGGTTTACTCATCAACAAAAAATTAATAGTTTGAAAATATAATTAAATTTGGTTAGCCATAATGATAGAAAAATTTTTAAAAAATCTTTTAACATAAAATTCAATGGAGACAATTAACCCATAGGGGTAAACTTCCTTTTGTGATCGCTTTAGCGTAAGCTGAATACCTATTAACAATTGAATAAGATTGACTTTCACTATTATTAATCCAGGTTTTAATCTTTTCAAAATTTGTTTGTTGGTAATCTTCCATTAACATAAGTTTAATAAAAGCATGATTTAGAAGTTTAAAACTGTTAAGATTTGACCAACCTATTATCAGTAAATAATCTTGATAATAGTGGTCCATTATTTGGTAAACTACAACTCCTTGATTTTTTTGAAGGGAATCTTTTCTGAAATCAAAGGTGACTAACTCTCCAGGATTTATATCCCGTGGTATTTGATAAATTCCTGTCTGTCCATTCCAGGATTTACTCTCTTTAAAAGAAAGTTTTTCTGAGCTACTATTTTCAATAATAATAGTTATTATATTGTGCTTGATTTTTTGAGTATTTTGACGATGAGTTATATCTATTTTTTTCTTTTTAAAGCGAAAAAAATCAGACAAAATAAATGAAGGATATAAATTTTTAATTTGAGGAAAACGTATGACTTCATTTTTGTTCCACATTTGTCTTAGATCTTCAATATTTTTTCTACTTCGAGAATATTAAAATTTGGAGGAGATGTTCAATCTCTTAAAACATAAAAAATATTTTATCTACTGATGATCAAACCTCAATTGTTAGAGTAAATTTAGATAAAAAAGTCTAAAAAAAGTAGATTATGCTAAATTTCTTGTATATAATTGAACTTATGATTTAGCAGCCTCTTCAATTAAGCTCCCATTCCAGAATATTGTTTTATTCCCCGTCGCCATAACCAACGATTAACAACAAAAAAGATAATACACCATCCCATCATAATCAATAAACCATGAATAATATTCACAGGTAATGCCATTAATAAGGCTGTTGGAAAATAAGCAATATAGGGAATAGGAGTCCACATAACTATCTCACGAACTCCATCAGGAAATAAATCTAAAGGAGCTGTCATTCCTGAAAGAAAAACACAGGCTAAATTCCAAAACTGTTGAATAGCACTGGCTCTTTCTGTCCAAAAAGCGAACATAGCGAAAGTATATTGAATTAAAAAATTCAGGGAAAATGCAGCAACTATGACTACAAAGGCTAACAGAAAATTGAATAAATCAGGTATCCAAAAAGCTTGAGGATATAACAAAAAAAATAAAATAGTAAAAAAGATAACTAAAGGCAATCGAGTAATTTTTTCCGTAACATGTCTTGCTACATGATGCCAACTTGGATCAAGGGGATGCAACAATTTAAAAGATAGTTTACCCTCTAAAACTTCTCTCTCAAAATCCCAAACCACCCAAACATTAGTAAATTGTCTTATTTGAAACATACAAAAAAAATAACGAGCAAATTCAATTGGACTCAATCTCAACTCACTTTGAGTAGCTGCTTCTATCCAAACCCCCATCAAGATAATAGGCAATGATCCTGACAAAATCCAAAAAAATATTTCAGCACGATACTCTATCATGTAAGCATAATAAACCGATAGAAAAGTAAATTTTTTTTTAATTATCCAGTACATTAGTTAGTCTCACTTAAAGTTGATTAAAAGTAAATTGTTTTTGACAGCTACTCTTCCTCCACAAAAAATAAAAAATTAGAACCAATCTACTATTTAAGGAAATAGGCTCTGAGATACTAACTGAAAAAATATCTCAAGTTAGTTTCAAAAAGTTAATATCAAACAATGTCAAATTATGAGCTTTGTTATTCATAGTTTGACATTGTTCGATATTGTCAAACTATGAATAACACAAATATAGGAATTTGGATACTCAGAGCAACATTCACGCACTTCTGCTAATATTTTCTGGACAGAAGAAGCACTAAACAAAGGTAACTTCCACATTGTCCAGAAATAGGTTGTGATATCAGGAATTTCTTCAGACTCAACCTTAGGAGTAACCCCTTGATCTAACACATTCGCAATTTGCTTGATAATTTGTTGATCAGTTAATGAAGGTAGGTAAGAAAGGGTTTCGTAACAACACTCTTTAGGTGAAATTTCCATGGGTTATCTATTTTTTTATTAACCAATTTAATGATTATTTGAGCCATCTATCTTCAAATTCATAGATTTCTTGATTAGAGTTAAAAATTACTGCTTGGAACTTAATTAGTCGTATTAATAACTGACTACAGTGTTACATATTTGCTTTACCAATTCCAGCTTTTACCAAAGATGGTAAAAATTTTAGTATTATTTTTGCTAGATGCTATCGTGCTAACATAATCCGCAATACTAATTCTATATTTTGAGCTATTAACTCCCCTAAATATACTTCTCACTTTTGGATATTATGAGATGAATTATATTGAGTCAGCTAAAGAACTTGATTCGGGTTAGTTTCGGATAACTGCTTGATAATGGTACAAACTGTTTAGTAAGTTAGGTTATTTTTAAAAACTAGAACTGTTTCTTTGACTACTTATTTATAATTCATAGATTACTCCTTATTCCAATTCGAATACAATTGTCAGTTATGAGTATTTTTACATGAGTACTTTTGATGTCTTCACAATTAATAACTATACTCCAAATTAGAGTGTATCCATTACCTCAAATTCGAACTCGACTTCTTTCCAGAATTCGCAAGCGGCAGCTAATTCAGGACTCCACTGACAAGCTTCACGGATCACCTGGTTTCTGGCTTCGCCAGACAAAGAGCGGCCTTCATTACGGGCTTGAATACAAGCTTCGAGAGCCACACGATTAGCAGTTGCATCTGGTGCATTGTATTGCCCTAAGAGTGTCCTAAGGTGCTACCACCAAACTGAAAACAAGAATCATCTCCAGAAATTTCCACTAAGGCGGGCACATGCCATACATGGATACGATTAGAAGCAACAGGCATAATTCCAGGCATAGATGCATAGTCTCGGGTAAAGAATATACTACGAGTACGGTTTTCCTCAATATAGTCTTCACGCATCAGATTAACAAACCTCATAGTGATATCTCGTTCCCCTTCTAATTTGCCAACAACAGTTCCAGAGTGAAGATGATCACTACCAGATAGACGTAAACACTCAGCTAAAATGTGGAAGTGAATACCATGGTTTTTATGACGATCAATTACTGCGTGCATTGCACGGTGAATGTGCAGTGATAATCGATTATTAGAACAATATCTCGCTAAGGTGGTGTTCGCTGTCAAACCACCGGTATGAAGTCGTCGTGCATTAGGGAATATACTTTCTAGGAGCAATTTCTTCATCTTGAATTAAGATGTGTATCATCACTGTACAATCTTGGTCAATCTTGGCATTAAACATAGTTGAGCGAAAGCCAATAAAGCATTTATTCCCAACATAGGCTGGACTGTGAATCAGTGCCATGTAGACAATACATACCTGTTTGCCTATCCAAACAGGATATTCTTGATGATTATCACCAACTACTCGCCCTCGTTTAATTCCGTTAAGTTTGTGAATGACTACCCCATCTTCTTGTAGATTAATGGATTCACCAATAGGAAAAAATGCGCCTTCATCGGCGCGAATTGAGATTCCTGGAGTAATAAGAATATTAGTGCTAATTTTTACGTCCCCAATTAGGTTAGAGAAGAAATGTAAATAATAGGCACTATTATCAATTTGTGGTTCGCCTAAGGTCTCCGACCAAGGCGTCGGGGTCCACTCTTCTGCGGACTACCATTGCTATTCCAGTCCTCCCAATTAATTGAACAAGCCATTATCACCTAATTAAGCCGACAGACCCCCTCGGCTTAATTAAGTGAGGTCGAGTTCCTTGAGTGAACAATAATAACTAGCTTCGATACTCGTCTTTTTTGCTGTATAGTTTTCGGTTTTCCAACGTTACGGTATCGATAATCCCCACTATTATCGCATCGAGTGGACGATATTCTTGTCCGTCTTCTATTTCGAGTAGCACTTTCTTTTGAAACTAAGACCCATTCGTCAAGTCCTGCACCCATCATGTCCCTGCTACTTCATATTGGGACAATGGTTCACCTTTGGCATCCATAAACTGTATTAACAGGAGCTTAAGTCCTTTTTTAGGGGTTTTATAGCTGCTGACGACGGTGCTTTTGACTTTAATGATTTGCAGTATGATTAATTACTAGTTGTCGCTTATACTCTCTCTTAGGGGAAGATTGACGCTTTTACGGAATTGTTTTACGAATTCGGTGTAGCGTATCGGCAATAAGTATTTTAGGTTTTTGTGAAGATGAGCAATCATATGGTTTGAGAGAACTTTTCCTCCATTAACTCGATTAGCCGCATCGACTTCTGCAGATACTAAAGCTTGTACTTCAGATCCATCACCTCGTACAATAACTGTGACACGTTCGCTTCCAATTTTATCGGACTCAACTAGGGTAACACCAGCAGTCTTGACCATAGTATCCACCTCTTCTACAACGGTGGGGAACCATTTGGGTTAAATTATTCCAACGGCAATTGGCATACTAGATGCCCTCGTGATCGCTAAACTAAACAACTGTATAAAATAAATCAATCATATAGCTATGAACTGTTTTCCCGTCGGTGAACAATTTCATTGCATTAATAATTGAGACAGGAATAGGAGAGTGAATTATCCTACCAATTTTCTATCGGTTATGATCTATCCTTCTGAACCTGTTATATTTTTAGTCCAAGGATGCAGATAAAAGAAACCCAACGGAAGTAGCTGACATATAAACCTATACATAAAGAATAGGCAACCATGGTACCTCTAACAATAGAAATCAACATTATATTTTCTAATCTTATGGTCAATTTAAATTTTTATTTAAAATAAAAATTCTAAAGATGTGCTTATACCAATAGCTTATTTTTTAGAAAAAATTAGACTATTTTGTTATTTATTTATACTAGATTTTTAATGAAGTAAATTAATAAATAATAATTAGTTTAGTCTCTATCTAATTTAGTTATGATGAGGATGTCTTTCACTAAGTTTAATAATAATTAAGCCATTAACTAATCCTCTAGAATTTATACCTTAGAAGGGGTATGGATAGCTAATTACACTCATCAATCAGTTTAATGAATTGGACAACTAAAAGTTCAAGAAAACTTATAAACAATGGCAATGTCCAAAAAACTTTTTAGAAACCTATTCAGTAATATATAATAATCAACGGGAATAAATTTGGCTTTATTTAACTTAAAAATCGCGACTTCGTGTTTATCTGAAGTAGAAACTAAGGATAAAAACTGATATGCTCTATAAGAGTAAAGACCCTTAAATAATCTACTTTAGATGAGCAGTTTTATTGTACACAGTAGTTGGTTGATCCCGATTTATAGTCTAATTGGTTCGGTGTTAACTCTACCCTGGTCTTTAGGAATTATTCGTCGCACAGGACCTAGGACAGCAGCTTACCTAAATTTGTTAATGATAGCATTTGCTTTTATTCACAGTTCATTAGCTTTTTCTATTATTTGGCGATGCCAACCTGAACAATTAATATTTCGATGGCTTCAGGTAGCTGATTTAGATTTGTCCTTGACCATAGAACTGTCTCCAATTAGTTTAGGGGCGTTGGGATTAGTCAACGGAATTAGCCTACTTGCCCAATTCTATGCTTTGGGCTATCTGGAAAAAGATTGGTCTTTAGCCAGATTTTTCGGATTGATGGGGATATTTGAAGCAGCTTTAGGCGGAATTGCTCTCAGTGATTCTTTGTTACTAAGTTATGGTCTTTTAGAAATTCTCACTCTGTCTACCTACCTTTTAGTCGGGTTCTGGTACGCTCAACCGTTAGTAGTAACCGCGGCCAGAGATGCGTTTTTAACCAAGCGTGTTGGGGATATCATCTTATTAATGGGATTAGTTACTCTTTCTAGTTATGGAGAAGGGTTAACCTTCTCTGAACTAGAAAAATGGGCAATTAGCTCAAACTTAGCCCCTTTAACCGCAGCATTGTTAGGAATATCGTTGATAGCTGGTCCTACAGGTAAATGTGCCCAATTTCCGCTTAATCTATGGCTTGATAAAGCGATGGAAGGACCGAACCCTGCCGGAATTATGCGAAATTCGATAGTAGTTTCTGCTGGAGCGTATGTGTTAATTAAATTACAACCCGTGTTTACCCTATCCCCAGTGTCTTCTGACGTACTGATTATATTAGGGTCAGTGACGGCGGTAGGAACTTCGTTGATGGCATTGGCACAAATTGATATCAAACGAACCCTATCCCATTCCACCAGTGCTTATTTGGGACTGGTCTTTATTGCTGTTGGATTAGGTCAAGTCGATATTGCTTTATTATTAGTTTTTACCCACGCGATCACCAAAGCCTTATTATTTATGAGTGCAGGAGCGGTTATTTCAACAACTTATAATCAGAATATAACAGAAATGGGAGGAATTTGGTCACGGATGCCCGCTACTACCACCAGTTTTATGACAGGTGCTGCTGGATTAGTTGCATTGCTACCATTAGGAATGTTTTGGACATTACAACGATGGTTTAATGGTGATTGGAATGTCCCTGGATGGTTATGTGCAATTGTCCTATTTGTAAATTTGTTATGTTCTTGGAATTTAACCCGCGTCTTCCGTTTAGTGTTTCTAGGAAATCCTCAACCTAAAACTCGTCGAACTCCTGAAGTTTCCTGGCCGATAGCTTTTCCGATGGTAACGTTAACCCTAACAACTCTAATTTCTTCTATTGCTCCAATTCGCTGGCCATTTTGGTTGTCAGCTGTATCACCTTTGACTGATAAAGATATCATCATTGTTCAATGGGCAATACCTCTTTCAATCGGGTCAGGAATCATTGGTTGTGTCCTTGGAATTGTTAGTCCTCTACGAAGGTCTTGGACTCGGCCGACTCAATTCTATCTGCGGTTTTTTCAAGATTTATTTGCTTACAATTTTTACCTCAACCGTGTTTATGAAATAACGGTGGTGGCAGCAATAGAAAAAATGTCTTATTTAGCTGTTTGGTTTGATCGCTATATAGTAGATGGAGCGGTTAATTTAGTAAGTTTAGCCACTATTTTTAGTGGCAATATTTTAAAATATAATGTATCTGGACAATCACAATTTTATATTTTAACCATTTTAACTGGAATGAGTTTACTGATGTGGTTTGCTCTTAGTGAAGAGTGGGGAATGATTATCAATTATTGGTCATCTCTAATTTAGAGAAGTCAGTTTAAGTTTTTAGTAAAAGTAAGGAGTCGATGTATTAATGATACTCAGCGCCTTGATTTGGATTCCATTAGTAGGGGCTATCCTAATCGCTTTTTGGCCAGGAAAGTTAAATTCAGTCCATTGTCGCTTATTGTCTATGGTAATCGCAGGTATACCTCTTATTATCAATATTATTCTCAGCTTTAATTTCGACCCTACTAATCCAAACGTCCAATTTACTGAGTATTTACCTTGGATTACGAGGATTGGATTAAATTATCATTTGGGGATTGATGGCCTATCATTTCCTCTTATTTTTCTCAACAGTTTGCTGACCTTAATCTCAATTTATGCCAGTAGTCAAAATATTAAGCGATCACGGTTTTATTATGTCTTGATTTTAATTCTTAATAGTGGAGTAATGGGGGCATTTATTGCCCGAGATGTTTTACTCTTTTTTCTCTTTTTTGAGTTAGATATTATCCCATTGTATTTTCTCATTGGAATTTGGGGAGGAACAAAGCGGGGTTATGCCTCGATGAAATTTCTTCTCTACACGACAGTTTCAGGAATTCTAATTTTGACTTCATTTTTAGGACTAGCATGGCTCTCAGAGTTATATAACTTCGATTATGAGACATTACGCACCCATACCTTACCTTTATCAACTCAGTTAATTTTACTTGCTCCCCTTATCCTTGGCTTAGGGATTAAAATACCTATTTTCCCTTTTCACACCTGGTTACCTGATGCCCACGTGCAAGCTTCGACTCCTATTTCAGTTTTGTTAGCAGGAATATTCCTAAAATTAGGAACTTACGGGTTATTGCGTTTTGGGATAGGATTATTTGTCGATGCTTGGGTATTTATTGCTCCCTGGTTAGCTACATTAGCCGCTATTAGTGTTTTGTATGGAGCATCATGCGCAATTCTTCAAAAAGACATGAAGAAAGTGGTCGCCTATTCTTCCATTGCTCATATGGGCTATATCTTGTTAGCTGCGGCAGCTGCCACTCACTTAAGTATTACTGCCGCTACCTTTCAAATGGTCAGTCACGGGTTAATTTCTGCTCTATTATTTCTGTTAGTTGGAGTGGTTTACAAAAAGACTGGAAGCCGTGATGTGGACTTTTTACAGGGGTTGCTTAACCCCCAACGAGGTTTACCGATTACAGGAAGTTTAATGATTTTAGGAGTAATGGCGAGCGTTGGAATTCCAGGGATGGCCGGCTTTATTGCAGAGTTTTTGGTATTTCGCGGAAGCTTTCCTATTTTCCCGATTCAAACTTTATTATGTTTAGTAGGAAGTGGTTTAACGGCAGTTTATTTTTTATTGATGGTTAACCGTGTCTTTTTTGGTCGGTTAACTCCTGAACTAGCTCAACTACCCCGTGTTTTATGGTCAGAAAGAATTCCTGCTTTTATCTTGTCTTTGTGCATTGTGGTTTTGGGACTTCAACCTTCTTGGATGGTACGTTGGAATGAAACCCAAGTAGGTGTTTTATTAACAGAAAAGCCAGACATCGCTGTTGTTATACAGCAGTGGCGAGCAGAGAGAAGATAGAAATAAGAAATATTGAGATATTTAACTTATATTGAGCAGTTTTATTGATCTGCATAGACCATGTATGACAAATTATTAACTGGAGACTTCATTTTCAGCTCTCGTTTATTATGATTTTGCCACATCTTACCACAGTCGGTTCAGCAAGGATATTTTATTTTCTTAAACCTATGAGTGGGTAACCCTGAAGAAATATTAAAGAAGTAAATTATTGTGTATCTCTATATTGTGAGCGATTAGAATTGAATTTATATTACTTTAATTGATTTTTTAAACTAACTCTTTTTAGCAAGACGTTGTCTAACTGTTTTAGCTAAATTGTATTTATCTTCAAATATCCTTCTGGCAGTTTTATGAACTTTTATTCTATACTATTCTCTTCCTATTATGTTTAATTCTGGATCTAACTAATTTGGTAGAATATATATACATAGCTCTTTTTATTCCTATAATTTTAGTTTTATTTTAACTAAACCACTTTTATATATTAACTAATATTTTCTACTAAAAATGATCATTGTATTTAGTCCTTTTCCTTTGCAATATATTGTTTATATTTGATTTACTTTTATATTTAAAATTTTATCAAACTTTACTCTTGAATGAGTTAATCTACTTAATTTTTAAACTTACCTATCTATAGGAGAAATATAAAATTTTTTGGGGATAAAGTGTAATAAATTAGTAAAAAAAATATTATTTGAATAAGATTTTATTTTTAATAGAATCAAGGTTAGTTCAGTTATAAGTTTATTTCTTAATAAATTTAATTTTTTAATTAAGCTCTTCTTCCACTCCTTAGAAAATTTGATCATCGAAATATTTTATATTTTTATCAATTCAGCTACTTATTATTTGGTAATTTTTTTTATTCTAGATATCTTTCCTAGGACTAGTAAAGTCTTTGTTATTTCTTCTATTTTAACTGTCTCTTCGTCTTTCCATAAGGTCATTTTTTTTGAATTACTTCAACATACTTATGTATTGTAACTAGATAAACTTTAGTTTTATAACTCAAAACTAGGTCTAAAAGTTAGAATTGTACCGGTTTTATCGAATGTTCTTGTCTTAGAGTTTGAAATATATCTGTATAAGCTTCCACGGCATGAAATATTTTTTTGTTTACTTAAGTTTTTGAACTAAATAACAAATAGTAAAAGTATTAACCGTTACACTTATTTTTCTGTGTAAGTGAGTCTTTAATCCTTACAAAAGATTTTTTTAGCTATAAAGCAATGGTTTTATACTTTTTAACGTTTAAGGAATTGACAAAACTATAATTTACTTGAAAACACTCTGCTAGTTGTCGAGTTAATTATGATTATGGCTAATTTATATGATTGTAATAGAAACGTCTATAGAGGACGGTTTTATTGTTGAGAGCTACTAATATTTTTTTTTACTTTAAATATATCCAGATTAAAAACACTATCAGCAACAAGTTGATTTTAAACATGTGCTCTAAAATTTTTTGATTTTTACCCAATTGACGGGATTGTCCTAGGTAAGAATGTCTTGATTCTCCTAAAACTTGATTAAAATGGCTTTCTATTTTTAAATTTACCAACAGAGTAATCCACTACCGTTTGTAAAATTAATTCTCTTATATCTTAAATTAGATTAGGTCTTTATATTAAGTTAGAGGAGTTCGCACTGTATGCTTAAGTCGGCGTCGGAAAAATTATAACTAATAGAAGTCAACGAACTAACTTTGATTAGAATTTACAGTTCTTTAATAAAGAAAATTACTCTCAAATATGAGAAAGAGTGAAAACAGGCTAATTTTAGATTAAGTTATTGCGGAATCGAATGAGCGTAATTGATCAGTCTTAGAATATACTTTATTTCAAGAAAACAACATTATATAAAACAACAATATACATAGAGAGAAAAATAGTTCGAGACCCCTTTTTACTTTTTCTTAAATCATTACGTCCTCAGAATTTATATTAGTTAGTCGGTGTTTTACCCTACACTCCTAATCTAGCAAAAATTCGAAGCTATCGGATTTATTACTAGCATGATACAAACTAAACTCATCTTAATCTGCTTTCATTGATAAACCGAATCTTTTGCGTATATTTCAAGAAAGTAAATTATCTTAGTTTCTTGAGAGGAATTAAATTAATGAAAACCTTAGTTTGTATTATTGTCTCAGTTGTAGTAATTAGTTGTTTAGGATTTGTGAAATAGGTATTAGCCATATCCACTCTCAACTTAGTATATACAAAGTTAACCCCATATGCTCAAAAGTTAAATTTAAACAACGGCAATATTTGTTAGTTTTAGGAATTAAGTGACTTCTATCCCGACCTAGCCAGTAATATTATTGTTAACTTCCCTTATTATAGAAGTAGAGTAGAATTTAGAAATATCTGGACCCAGTAAGAATCAGGAAAACGTTCAAATATGTTAGTGAATCTTCTTGCTAGTGAATCTACTGAAGGGGATAATCGCTTAGGCACAACTCTTTACTAAACTTTACTTAAAATAATCGTTTTTTCATAAATTCACTCTTAACTGAGTATTTTTTTAAGTTATTTAATTGACAAACCAAAATGGGAGAAAGCTGTGGTTAGGACAAAAAAGTTAGAATAGAAAAGATTTATAGACAACCATTTTTTATTACTTTGACATCATCAGCTAGTTTTATTTCTGCTGACCCTCTGACAACCCAATTTGATATTTTAGTGGTGGGTTCAGGGGCAGCTGGACTTTATGGTGCTTTGTGTTTGCCCCCAAAGTATCGAGTTGGATTAATTACTAAAGATACCTTAGAAACAGGAGCCAGCGATTGGGCACAGGGGGGAATTGCAGCAGCGATCGCTCCTAACGACTCTCCACAGTTTCATCTAGAAGATACCCTCAAAGCGGGTGTTCAATTGTGTGATTATGGTGCTGTCGAATTCCTTGTCAATGAAGCTCCTAGCGCGATTGATTCTTTAGTGAAAATGGGAGTAGCATTTGACCGAAAAAATAGTCAATTAGCCATGACTCTAGAAGCTGCCCATTCTCATCCTCGTGTGCTTCATGCAGCAGATACCACAGGACGAGCAATCGTTAGTACTCTCACAGAGAAGGTGTTAGAACGTCCCAACATTACAATTATTTCTCAAGCAGTTGCTTTAAAATTGTGGCTTGATTCTCTGCAAAAACAATGTCTAGGAGTCAGCGTTCTATATCAAAGACAAATTCACTGGATTCGTTCATCTGCGGTAATTTTAGCCACCGGTGGAGGTGGTCGAGTTTATGCTCAAACGACTAACCCCACTGTTAGTACAGGGGATGGTGTGGCTTTAGCTTGGCGAGGAGGAGCAATCCTAAAAGACTTAGAGTTTTTTCAGTTTCATCCAACAGCTTTAATTAAACATAATGCTCCTCATTTTCTTATTAGTGAAGCAGTGCGGGGAGAAGGAGCGCACCTAATTGATCACCAAGGACGACGCTTTGCTTTTGATTATCATCCAAATGGGGAGTTAGCGCCCAGAGATGTAGTTAGTCGTGCTATTTTTAGCCACTTACAAAGGACTGCAGTAGATCCTGCCCACGGCTATGTTTACCTTGATTTACGCCCTATCGAATCTGAACGAATTCGCCGTCGTTTTCCTAATATTATTCAAGTCTGTCGAAATTGGGGGATAGATGTATTTAAAGAGCCAATTCCTGTGGCTCCAGCTGCGCATTACTGGATGGGGGGCATTCGTGTAAATCTTAGGAATGAGACTTCTATTAAGAGACTCTATGCCATTGGAGAAACTGCTAGTACAGGGGTTCATGGAGCAAATCGTTTAGCCAGTAATTCTTTGTTAGAGTGCTTGGTGTTTGCGGCTCAGCTGTCCAAAATCGAAGTGAGTTCACCACAGACAATCAGTCCAAACAATATTTCGGTTGTAAGGAAGAAGGGAGAATGGACTGCAGAAATAGAATTAATTAAGAATATTAATCGAAATTTGCCAATTTTACTCTGGAAAAGTGCCGGAATTTGTCGAGAGCAAAGTCTATTAGAAACGGCTTTAGATCAAGTTAAAGACTGGCGCGAACAATTAACTCATATCGACAGTAGCCAATATGTGCTGAACTTAGAGCCTGGCCAGGAGATAATTTTTGACTCTCCTACAGCACACACTCATCTACGAACTTGTGCAGAAACCTTAAATTTATTAGATATTGCCTACTTGATTTTGAAAAGTGCTTTGTTTCGAACAGAAAGTCGTGGAGGACATTATCGAATTGATTATCCTAAATCCTCTCTTCAATGGCGGGTGCACACCATAATCTGCAGTCACCAATCTAGAACTAATCAGGTTGAATCGGTGTAATTTTTTCAAAAAGGATAATCATCATCTTTGTTGTCCGACTGAACATCCCATTTAGCAGCCAAAACTTGACTAACCATGGCCTCGAGAGTAGCAACATCCAGATTAGAATTTAATTCTGGAGTTTGAGAAGAGTGAGCAATGGGAATTAATCTTAGACAACGATGATCTTGCATTAGATCAAAGTAAGTTTTCTGAGTGGGCGAACGGCGTAATTGTAAATAGTCGAAGCTTTGGACATTAAGATAGAGGGAACGGTTAGCAATAATAGTGCCCTGCTGAGAATCGCTAAAAACTTCAACAACCCATCCCTCCCCTTCACTCTGTACTTCTTCATCAAAGGTATGAATATAATGAACATGGCCTAAATCATTAAGAACCCGTCGCATATCTTCGTTGTTGATAATAACACCAACGTCAACAATACAAGGAGCAGGTAATGGGTGTGAAGTGTGGTTATGACTCATGGGAAATTGCCTATAGGTGCGACCATTAATTCAACCTAACAGTATATAATCAATGGGCGGTGATATACGAGTAAGAGTAATCCCTTACCATAAAATCCTAACCCAAGATCTCATGATTATTGCTTAAAGTTTTGATGAGAGATAACTCAAGGCAGTCTTGTCTTCGAATTGTTACCTACTTTACACTTATGCTAAGTAAGTAGCTTTAAATAAACTTTAAAAAAGTGAATTATCTCGTGTTTTTATACTTAAGTAATTAGAGTTTGATTTATATCAATTTAATTGATATTATTTAGATTAACTCTCTTAAGCAAACAAGACTTTGTTATACAAACTTATAAACAATGTTTTTTTTGTAAATTTTTGTTAGCTTTATTAGCTTTTAGTTGGCTGTTTTTCTTTTATTAAACTTTACTTTTTGACTCTAATTCAGTAGATATAAATATAATTTTATATCGTTTTAATCAGGCTTTAATTCAGCTACTTATAGGCATTGAGTGATTATTTAAAATAATTGTTGTATTTATTCCTTAATTATTACATTATTTATGAGCTTTGCTTGTGTGGTTTTCTAAATATTTCTACTTTTTTACTTCTTTTTGTTTATGAAATAAATTGATTTTTATACTTACTTTTTTGCTCTCATCCCTAGCTATGTTTAAGAAAATTAAAAAATATCCCGAGATCTAGTTTAATTTTCCTCTACTTCTTAAAAAGAAGTAAATTATTAGCTATAATGAGCAATTATTTGATTCTTTTTTCAGATATATTCAATATATATTATCTCTTCTTTAATTCCAGGTTACTTTTCTTTTACTTTCTGGAGGATTTTACAATCTTTCTAATTTTTTAAAAATCTACCTATAAATTGTTTTTTTTAAACTTCTGATAGTTTCACTAAGTTTGCAATTTATTTAACTTTGTATCCTTTTGGATCTAAATATAAAATTCCTGCTCTTATTTTAATTCGGAAGAAACTTTTGGTTATAAGTTCACTTTAATAGTTCTAACTCTGCTAAATTACAGTAGCTGAACTCTTGAGTAAACTAACATCTAGTACTCTTTCTTTTTTAACTATTTTTACCATTTTAGATTTTTTTAAGTTTAGCTACTTACAGATTGATATAAATTTTAGGGGTCAGTCGATAGAATAGCTATGGTCTCTAAACCACCAATAATAAATAAATTGACTAACATTCAAAGAAATTATTTCGGTTAATGCTCAACAGGATATAAATGCTCAAAAAAATTGTTCAACATCTTAAATATAATCTGAAGACATTTTTAGGCGCAATTACATTTTACACAATTATTCCCCTTCCTTCCCAATGGCCACAGTTGTTTCAACAACTAGCTCGATGGTCTCCATTACTAGGGATATTAATCGGAGGATGGTTAGGACTAGCAGATGTGGGCTTAAATTTTTTGGGATTTCCTATAGCTATCCGTAGTGCTTTAATTGTCGCTGTTTGGCTCGTTTTAACGGGAGGATTACATCTAGACGGGGCCATCGATGCAGCTGACGGATTAGGGGCAACTGATTCTACTCGTCGGTTGAAAATTATGCAAGATAGTGTGGCTGGAGCTTTTGGCGTAATGGCCGCGGTAATTATATTAGGGTTAAAAACCATTGCTTTAAGTGAGATAACCAGTTATCGTTGGTTAGTGTTGATGATAGCCGCAGGATGGGGACGATGGGGACAGGTAGCTGCTATCACTTTTTATCCTTACCTAAAACCTACTGGTAAAGGCGCATTTCACAAACAGAGCATTCAGTTACCTCAAGATCTGTTTTTAGGATTAGGAGGTTTATTAACCATCAGTGGATTGCTAATTCTATTCAATGTTCGTCATTGGTGGTTGGGAGTTGAAGTAGCTGTGGTTGGGAGCACCATTGCTATTATCACAGGGTTCTGGTTTTATCAGCGTTTAGGTGGACATACAGGGGATACCTACGGTGCAGTGGTAGAATGGAGTGAAGCCTTAATCTTGAGTATCTTAACTCGCTGGTTTGTTACGTAGGTTTTTGACCGGACGTAGACGATCTAATTTAAGAGTAAATTTTCCTCCTCCTGTCTCTCCAAAGGCACGAATTCGGATGATATACTTTCCACTTTCAGTAATCCGAGCAAACAACAAGGAATTAGTAGAACCATCAGGTCCATCATCATTTTCCGCAATGGTAGACCCGTCAGCTGCTAATAGTAAAACAACACTATCAAATTCCTCAGACATCAGGTCAATTGCTACCTGATCTCCATGTTCAAGTTCCACTAAATAATCGCGTGCAAATCCACCTTCTCCGGTGGGAATATCTTGGGCAGAGAGAGTGTCCATAACTTTATTATTAGAAGCTAATGGAATGGGATTGTATAATTGCGGCTGTCCTTGAACAGGTAGGATGTAAAATCTGAAGTTAAGGGAGAGCGTTGTAAGCACCACGAAGCCAAACCAACATTTTTTCGAGAAATAGACCATAAAAAATCACAGAGATAATCATTAAACGGATTAGTATAGACTCTATATATAATAAGTCTTCTATTTCAGAACAGTTGGGTCATTATGCAACATAAAGAAGGTTATCCTCGTCTCTCATCCGAGACTCCATAAGGATTAATCACCGATATTGATTTATCAAAATTCTCTTAAGTCACTTCTTATCCAATTGAAATATTAACTAGATTATGATTGCTGCACGTGATTATCAGCCCATCCCTAAATCCTCACGTTTGAAGAAATCACGGAGAGCTTTGCCAACTTATTCATCGGTTAATTCCCGAAGAATTGCTAAAATATCGAGTAAAAAGAACAAATTACATTATTATTTACAATTTCTTTTACTTATTAACAAAGTTTCTGCTATCTTTGCTTTTTGTATAGTGACCTTAACTTTAGGTGTTTATGGATGGACAGTTCGGGTACCGTCCCTCTGGAGCCAAGAGTTTAGAAAATTAACTAAGCTACAACAGGAGGAACGCTATTTAGTTGGGGCTAATGAAGTCTTAAAACATCAATTAGCTCAACAAGCCCAAAAACCAGAAGTTGGCTTAACTCAACTTCATCCAAAAGACTTAATTTTTCTCCCGGATGTTAAGGTTATCCCCTTATCTGTTACTGATGCCACGATTTCCAATCAGGAAACCCTTTGGGTGGCTGAAGGTCCCATAGCTTATTAATTTAATTAACGTAGCTGCTTTGATACTTTAATGGATTAAGTTAAGCGTTGTAAATAATTATTGAACTGTCATGAGTATCATAAATACTTACTATTTACTGTAAATATAGTCAAACATGATTGTTTGTGGTAAACTAACCAACCAGATTGACTAGGTTTTTAGGGAGTCAATAACATATTGAAATGCTAAAACCCTATCCGTGAGACTGGGAAATTCTTATTTTAATAGATTAAAGTACGGAGAACATCAAAATTGCTTATTTTCTAATGCCAAACTTCCCACAACTCAATGAGTAGATCTAACTTCAAGCGGTTTTCATCTAGATCTAAGTATCCAGACAAAAAAAGTCGTTTCCATCGAAAATCGGACTCGTCTAACGGTAGACTCCGACGTTCTCTGCCAGCTTCTGGTTCTAAAAAAAGGACTGCCTTACCTCAGTTGAGACTCTTATTAGTGTGGGGAGTCTTAATAGGAGCAATGATTGGCTTGGGAGTGAAACTATATCAATTACAGATTGTTCAAGCACCAGAATTACAAAAAAAAGCGCGATCACAACAAACGGTTAATTTAAGACCTTATATTCCGCGACGATCTATTATTGACAGTCAAGGTACTGTTTTAGCAACTGATCGCCTCGCACATATTCTTTATGTCCATCCTATTCAATTTAAAATAACTAAAGAAGAAATAGCTGCTAAGCTTAGTCCTATCTTGGAAGATAAAACTCCTCAACAACTAATTGAGCGGTTTAAACAACGTGATACTGGTATTCCCATTGCTCGTGGTTTAACAGAAGGTCAGGCGGCCAGAATTGAAAAATTGCGTCTGGATGGGGTAGAGTTGAACGAGTCTTATATTCGATTTTATCCTCAAGAAAAGATGGTGTCTGAGGTGATTGGCTATGTCGATAGTGATCGCAATGGACAAGCAGGAATTGAACGCAGTCAGGAAAAGCTACTAGAACGGGATTTGCTAAGTTTATACGTGCGTCGTACTGCCTTAGGAGAGATTGTTCCTGCTTTTTTACCCCAAGATTTGCTGAAATCCAATGATCTGCGAGTGCAGTTAACTTTAGATATGCGGATACAGAGAGCGGCAAGGGTTGCTCTTCAACAGCAATTGAACAAATTTAATGCTAAACGGGGAGCGGTAATTATTATGGATAGCACTGATGGCTCGTTGATATCTTTAGTGTGTGAGCCAACTTTTGATCCTAATAAATACTATAAATCCAGGATAGAACTATTCAAGAATTGGACGGTCACTGATCTTTATGAACCAGGCTCTACTTTTAAACCAATTAATGTTGCTTTAGCCCTCACAGCAGGAGTGATCCAGCCAAATACAATAATTTACGATTCTGGAGCAGTTCAGGTGGATGGTTGGAATATCTACAATGCTACTAGAACTGGACATGGAGCGATTAACATTGCTCAAATTCTACAAACCTCCAGTAATGTAGCTATGGTTCATATGATGCGGAGATTAAGTCGTAAAGATTACTATCAAGGGTTACAGCAATTACAAGTTAATAAGAAAACAGGAATTGATTTACCAGGGGAAGTGAGCGGTTATCTCAAAAGTGAGGAAATCTTCACTAAAAGAGGAATCGAAGTAGCTACAGCCTCTTTTGGACAAGGTCTGTCCTTAACTCCTATCAAGTTAGTTCAATTACATGGGGCGTTGGCTAATGGAGGAAAGTTAGTGACTCCCCATATAGTTCGCGGATTAGTTGATGTTGATGGTCATCTGCACTGGAAACCCAAGCATAAAGTTACACAGATTATGTCGCCCCATGTAAGTCGGCAAGTAGCAGAGATGATGGAAACTGTAGTTACTGATGGGTCAGGAAAAGCATCTCAAATCTTAGGGTATCGGATTGGAGGTAAAACAGGGACAGCCCAAAAAGCTGGTCCTGGGGGAGGATATTTACCCAGTGCGAAGATAACGAGTTTTGTGGCGATTTTACCGGTAGATAATCCTCGTTATGTGGTTATGACAGTGGTAGATGAACCCCAAGGAGCAAATACTTATGGCTCAACGGTAGCCGCGCCTATTGCAAAAAAGGTAATTGAGGCGTTAATCTTTCTGAAAGGAATTCCTCCCTCTCAGCATAATTGAGCATTATGTTTGCATTTTATCAAGAAAAAGTGAATGGTTATCCTGAAATTATTTTAGTACTTTCTCTGTCAATTCTATGACATAACAGTTGATAATATAGAAAAAAAAAAGCTTATTTTGATCTATTTTAATTTTTTTAATAAAGCTTTTAAATAAATAAAAAAAGAGACATATATCATCAGTTATCTTGCCAGAAAGATATTATTAACATGGAGATGTTAACCTATTTGTAATTGCTATTAATAGTCATTTGACTATCAAGCTGACAACTCAATAAATCGAAAAAATACGGGGATGATGGATAAATACTAAGGCTTCTGACTTTAGCTTGATTTTCTATTATGAATTACACATAGTTATGAATTCTTAAACAGTGGGAGGACCTAATTGACTTTTATTGAAGCATTGAAAGTGGTAAACCATTAACAATGGATAAAGGGATAGTAATTAAATTACTTACATAATGACGTAAATCAAAAATTATATTTAAATAGCAACGATGTTGTTTAAGTAAGGCGATGGTATTTAAACACCGCTGTACTTATATCAATAGAGTTTTGTAATCTGATGAATCAACAGTCATAGCAGAATATATAAAAGACAAAACCAGTAATTTTATTAATTAATCTACAGTACCTCTTAGGTAGGTGTATCGAATGTTTTAAACATTAAAAACTACATATATATTATAATTATCCAGATCATTACTGCGATAAAATTTATTATCAATAGGTCAAGAAAACTTGTTCTAATTTTGATAGATTGCTAAACTTTGCTTTTAGTAATATCTGCTACTATCATCATTGCGTCAAATCACCTTATTTCTTCTTAAAGAAGAATTAGTTTGAATTGCTGATTGAGGAGAGACATAAACTCGTTGCAAAGCTACACTTTTAATAAAAAAACTACCTCTAAATATCAATGAAATTGTCTATACTAAACTGATGATATTCAATTAACTACTAAAATATCAAAGTTTTTTAAACTTTGATATTTTTTTGAATCCATAAGTTTTCCTTTTGATTAACTTTAGTTCATTATTGATACCTTCTAATTTTTATTGTCAAAATAGGTAATTTTTTTTTAAATACGATATTAATTTTCCTATAGTTTTCCAGATTCAATAGGTAAAAATTATTGTTGAGTTTTTTAAAAAAATAAGTAAAACTAGTTCTATCTCCATTAAAACTTAATAATCGGTAACAATGGATATCCATTTGATAATTTCATTTGTTTAACTGAGTTAAGCATTTGACGCTATGGGTATAAATCAAGTAAAAATATTAGATTTAACATGATTTTAATTAAATAAAAAATATGTCTCAGTAGTCTATGAATAGAATATTTGTAGCTTTTTTTTAGCTTTAATTAAAAGATTAAGTTTTGTCTCTATATTTTTAATTTTTACATAAGAGGTTCGACGATATCGTTTGATCTATGTTAAACCAAAATGTATAACTCACTAAAACCCTGAGCCTATCTGATTCTAAAGAAAAACAAAAGATTCGTTGAAGATCTCATAAAGATACCCGCTATTTTGAGAAGGATGTTTTACCGTTGATTAAGTAGCGAATTGTATATCCTTATCAACAACCGTGAAGATTCCCAGTAACATCATCACTCTGATTGTTGGTGTCGTAATCACTCTAATTAGCCTCTGGTATGGTCAAAATCACGGACTTATGCCAGTGGCTGCTTCTTACGATGCCACACAAGTAGACGGTATTTTCAATTTTATGATGAGCATTGCCATCGGACTCTTTTTACTAGTGGAAGGGACCCTTGTGTTTTGTCTGATTAAATTTCGCCGTCGTCCTAACGATCAAACTGACGGGCCGCCCATCGAAGGCAATGTTCCTTTAGAAATTTTTTGGACAGCCATTCCTACCGTTATCGTTTTCATCCTTGCTATCTATAGTTTCAAAGTCTATAGCAACATGGGAGGACTTGACCCCGTAATTTCTGTTAACACCCCACCTCAGCAAATTGCAATGGATGGTAATCAAAAGCAAGTTGCCTTAGGAATTGGAACCTCTGCCAATGAGAGCGGAGAAATTGCTCCCCTCATGGTAAAAGTTCAGGGAATGCAATATGCTTGGGTTTTTACCTATCCTGAGACGGGAATCATTTCAGGAGAACTTCATGTCCCGAAAAATCGCCCCGTTCAATTAACCATTGCTGCAGCTGATGTTCTCCATGCCTTTTGGGTTCCTCAATTACGTCTTAAACAAGATGCGATTCCTGGACGAAATGCGATTTTAGCATTTACCGCAAATCGCGAAGGAGACTATCCCATTGTCTGTGCTGAACTATGTGGGGCTTACCATGGTGGGATGAAATCTGTTCTCCACGTTGAAGATGAAGAAACTTATGCTCAATGGGAAGAAACTAATAAACCTATTCAAGAAGCGAGCTTGGATGAAACATTAGCAGTTAATCCTGAAAATCTCTCTGAGGGACAGTTCCTTCGCCCCTATACCCATAAAATGGGTATTCACAAGGAAATCCTAGCTCAGGTACCCCATCCCTAAAGGATCAGGCAGAAGACCGAAGGAAAAACGTTGAGTAAAACAACTTCTTGGCTTTAGTGCACATTGCCATATGCCTTACAACTCATCATCCTTAACTTGGGCTATTCCATCTCTAAGTCATTGTAAAGTATCATTCAATTTCCTATGACAACAGTAGTCGCATCAAATCATACGGCACATAAAGAAAGGAAGTGGACGGATTATTTTACCTTCAGCACCGACCATAAGGTAATTGGAATCCAATACCTCGTTACTTCTTTCGCTTTCTACTTCATCGGTGGGGCTTTTGCGGAAGTCATTCGTACGGAATTAGCCACCGCCGACCCCGATTTCGTTACCCCGGTCTTATACAATCAAATTATGACCATCCACGGAACCATTATGATCTTCTTGTGGATCGTTCCGGCTGGGGCCGCTTTTGCCAATTATCTCATTCCCCTCATGATTGGGGCTGAAGATATGGCCTTTCCCACTCTCAACGCGGTGGCGTTTTGGTTAACTCCTCCAGGGGGTATTCTCTTGCTAGCCAGCTTTTTTGTTCCTAATGGAGCTCCCCAGTCTGGTTGGACTTCTTATCCTCCCCTGAGTTTAGTTAGCGGAGTTTGGGGGGAGGAAATTTGGATTTTGAGCGTTTTATTGGTGGGAACCTCTTCAATTTTGGGGGCAATTAATTTTGTTACTACCATCTTTAGAATGCGGATTCCAGATATGGATCTCCACAGCATGCCTCTGTTTTGCTGGTCTATATTAGCGACCTCGGCTCTAATTCTACTTTCTACCCCTGTTTTAGCGGCGGCATTAGTACTTCTCTCTTTTGATCTTATTGCCGGAACTGCCTTCTTTAACCCCACAGGAGGAGGAGATCCAATTGTTTACCAGCATATGTTCTGGTTCTACTCCCATCCGGCGGTGTATATCATGATCTTACCTTTCTTTGGAGTTATTTCTGAAGTACTCCCCGTCCACTCCCGCAAACCGATTTTTGGCTATCGAGCAATCGCCTACTCCAGTTTAGCCATCAGCTTCCTAGGATTAATTGTTTGGGCTCACCACATGTTCACCAGTGGAACACCAGGATGGCTACGGATCTTCTTTATGGCGGCTACTATGCTGATCGCTGTTCCCACGGGGATTAAGATTTTTAGTTGGTGTGCAACCCTCTGGGGTGGAAAACTGAACCTCAATACCGCCATGTTGTTTGGAGTTGGGTTCATTGCAACCTTTGTCATGGGTGGCTTAACGGGAGTGATGCTATCTTCTGTTCCCTTTGATATCCACGTCCATGATACCTATTTTGTAGTAGGACATTTCCATTACGTCCTCTTTGGCGGGGCAGCAATGGGACTGTTTGCCGGATTTTATCATTGGTTCCCTAAGATGACGGGGCGGATGATTAATGAACCTCTGGGTAAATTGCACTTTATTCTCTTGTTCATTGGATTGAATATTACCTTTTTACCTATGCACAAATTGGGGTTAATGGGGATGAATCGTCGTGTTGCCCTTTATGACGTGCAGTTTGAACCTATCAATTTAATTTGCACTATTGGGGCTTACATTCTAGCTGTTTCTAGTCTTCCTTTTGTTATCAATATCCTTTGGAGTTTGAATCAAGGCGAAAAAGCTGCTCGTAATCCCTGGCGCGCCTATACCCTAGAATGGCAAACGTCTTCTCCTCCCATCATTGAAAACTTTGAAGAAGAACCCGTATTGTGGGCAGGTCCTTACGACTACGGTACAGATTCAGAAGTTCTCAATGGAGAAAAAACTGTCAACGACATGTTAGCAGAAGTCGGTTCTCAATCGAGATAATGCTCATGAACAAAAGCGATCACGGTTAATCTGTACAATACGTGATCGCTATTCTTTTCGTTCTTTTTGTCTTAGATTTACTCTGTCATTATTATTTCATCAAACAATAGTTATGCAAGGATCAGCAATTGAACAGTCACAAGGAACTGTTAATCTTCACAGTGGTCATCCAGACCATCGCTTTTTTGGGCTTGCCCTTTTTCTAATAGCAGAAAGTTCTATTTTTTTAGGACTATTTGCTGCCTTCATTATTTATCGCACGATCATTCCTGTTTGGCCTCCCGAGGGAACGCCGGAATTGGAATTACTATTGCCTGGGGTTAATACAATAATTCTGGTTGCTAGTAGTTTTGTGATGCATAAAGGTCAAGCTGCTATTAAGAAAAATAACATTTCTGGGTTAAAGTTCTGGTTTCGCATCACAGCCGTTATGGGTATTGTTTTCCTTATCGGTCAGATGTATGAATACTTCCATCTAGAGATGGGATTAACCACTAATTTATTTGCTAGTTGTTTCTATGCTTTAACTGGATTCCACGGACTTCATGTTACCTTTGGTCTGTTGTTAATCTTAGCAGTATTATGGCGTGCAAATGAAGAAGGACATTACTCTAGTGAATCCCATTTTGGGGTTGAAGCAGCAGAGCTTTACTGGCACTTTGTGGATGTAGTTTGGATTATCCTTTTTACCTTGGTTTATCTTTTGTAAAGTTCAAGATAATCTTAAATTTATTTAAATTAACTGGGTTCTGGAAATTTCTTAATGACCCAGTTTTTTAATTTATTACTTTAAAGTTTAATTAAAAAAAGAATGATAATAATTAAGTTGTTCCTCTTAATATAATTGTTTTTTAAATTATCATAATTAGTATTTTAGTTAAATTAATGAATTGAGGTACTTTTCTAAAATTTAGTAGTACTACTTACAGAGAGATATATATGTTTACATCTCATTTTAAGAGTTACAACAAGTTTATAGACAATGGTAGTCAAATAAAGAATTATAACTTATTGATTCGAATTAATAGTTAGGTTATTAGCCACGATGTTGATACAGAAAATATTCTTTAATTAAAATTAATGGTAGTGGATGGAATAGTGGTTAATATATATGAATAGCTAAAAATTCAGTATTTTTAGCTATTCATACACAAGACATGGGATTACAGTAGCTTTTCTCTTAAAAAGATTAGTCTTTTTAAGAGAAACAAGAATTTGTCTAATTTAGGATGTCTTGATTAGTTTATTTTACGATAAAAAATAATAATTGGAAAAATTTTACCGTAAGCTAATGCCCAATGTTATTAACCTAATATAAGAAATTATATCTATTTAAAATAGTCAAAGTTTAAATAGGAGGTGATATTTTCTCTTGTTTTAAATTAGATGGGACTCAACAGAAAATCTAAAAAAGGAAAAATTAATAAATTATGTTAGGCCTATTAAATAAGCAATCTTAAAAAAGAAAAGCGCGTACTTCTTCGTTTAATTACCGATTTTATGAATTTCAAAAAAGTCATTATATTAGTTTTAGTTAAAATACATCACAAGTGTTTGAAGATTGTCAATAATAAATAAGTGTAGATACTTTTTGAAAAATGGAGAAGATTGAAATAAAGAACAAAAAATGAATTAAACTAATTGTATTAAAAATTGCCATTGTAAGAGAAACTTAGAAGATTTTTGAGAAAAGTAATAATCATGTTCAGAACTATTTGAATCACCTGGCAGGTTTCAAAAATCCTATTGATAATAGACTGGAAAGCTATGAAATAATTAAGCGTTAGAGTTAAGAAACTATCATCTATTTTTACCTAAAAATAACTTAAGGAACAGTGAAGATACTAATAATGAGTTGAAGTTAACTAAAAGTATAGCTTCGTATTTTAAAATTAACGAAGTTTTTAAACTACAAAGTTTATTAATTTAGTATTCCATTAGTTAACCCTATATCATCAGTTCAGTATACTCTGAAGATTTTCAGATAAACAATAACCAAAGGAGAAGATTATACTCAATCTTTGGTTATTGTTTTATTTTTCTGGTAACTTAGTAAAAGTAGCTAAAGGTTGGTTTGTTTTAGGCAGAAAAGCAAATTTTTAGATAATCGTCTTCTATTTTTGCTCCTGAAGGTTTTAAAGTAGCTAAAGCTTGAGGTAAAACTAAATTTCGGCGATGATTGCCAATCCGAATATTTAACTCATCTCCTGTTTTATTTAGTTGAATTTGTTCTTTGGGAATTCCTGGTAAATACAACTCTAAACTGTAGTTTTCAGCATTTTGAACTACTTTAAGTGTATTTTCCTTGTAGTAGACCTGAGTAGGATTTTCGTCCTCATATAAGGTTAATTTTAACCTTTCTAAAGCTTCTAACCCACACATTTCTTCAAAATAAAGGGGAACTTCTTTTACAGGTAAAGGATGGAAATTGTCGTGAATTTCCTTTCTGTAAATCTGTTGATTTTCTTTCCATCTTTGAAAAAAACTGTCCGTCACCGTATCAGGAATAATGCGATTAGCTACCACTAAATCTGTGGACACATTATACAAACTTAGATAAGCATGGGCACGTAATGATTCCTTAATCACCATTTTTTCAGGGTTAGTGACTAAACGGACTGTAGTTTGACTATTATCGGTTAAAATCTTTTCTAATGCCTCAATTTGCTCATAAAATTCATAGGGTGCGTTCATTACTTCTTCATCAGGTAAAGAAAAACCTGCAATGGGTTTAAATAAAGGTTCTATCAACGGTCTTAAGACAACAGACATTCCTTGCAAAGGCTTGTAAAAGCGTCTCATATACCATCCTCCTACTTCAGGGATACTTAACAGCCTTAAAGCCGTTCCTGTAGGAGCTGAATCAATGATTAAAACATCATACTCCCCTTCATCATAGTGGCGTTTCATACGCACTAAACCAAAAATTTCATCCATTCCGGGTAAAATTGCTAATTCTTCAGCTTGAACACCATCAAGTCCTCTTGCTTGTAACACTTGGGTGATGTAGCGTTTAACTGCACCCCAATTACCTTCTAATTCCATGAGTGCATCTAATTCGGCTCCCCAAAGATTAGGACAGATTTTACGGGGATCGTGCCCTAATTCTAAATCAAAACTATCGGCAAGGGAATGGGCGGGATCAGTACTTAAAACTAAAGTTTTATAGCCTAATTCTGCACATCGCAGTCCAGTGGCGGCTGCAACGGAGGTTTTACCGACTCCTCCTTTACCAGTCATAAGGATTACACGCATGGCTTCTCTAAGAGAGTTTACATTACTTATTTTTATTATGAGGGATTAAGAGAAAAATGTTGTTTAATTGCATCCCAGCGAGAACAATTGCCAGTAATCGATGTGGGAGGTGATCAGTTTTTTCTTATTTATTATTGGCTCGCTTCTTCTTGAGATAGAAATTTACCGTTTCCAAGAAAGAGGAGTTATCCAATGAAAAGTCCATTTCGTATGGAAATTATCTTAGAAACGGTAAATTCTATGTAAATCAAAGTTAATTTATTTATATTATCTTTGTAAGAGATAAAACCGATATAAATTTGGCAAGTTTATCTACAGAAAATTTTTGATAGCCAGTTTTGATAATTTCAAGAACATCTATTAAAATAATTCACTAATTATCTCGCAAAAATAAAGTTAAAAAGATATCCCTTATTTTAGTAGTTGGGAACTATATTAAAATGAGGGATGTCTTTTCTGATGGAAAACCTATTGATTGAGTAAACCAAACGTTGCCATTTACTATTATTCGCCCTACCCCAGGACCAACAACCACCCAACAAATTAAAGAATTAATTCTGACCCATCCTCAAGGAATTACAGTAAAACAATTGAGTAATCGCTTAAATCGTCCTGTTTCAATGGTACAGTCCTGTCTCAAATCTCTCTTAGCTGTAAAAGTAATTAAAGCTAAGAGAGCATCTGATACCCAAAAGTGGATTTATTATCCTACTTCTGTTTCTTCCCTAAAATATAATTCAAATTAATCATAAACTAATTTTCCAGTTTTACTAAGTCAACCATTTGTTTTAAAACCCAGAGTTAAATCAATCTAATAATTTTCGTGAACAATTATATCAATAATAGCCTTGAAAATAGGAGTAATTTTTTTATGTTTCCAAGAATCAAAATTTGACTTTAACACTATCGCAGATGATTTTTAGCTTAAATCCAAAATACTCCTTCTGAATCTAGAAATAAACTAATTTTCTTTGATTAGCTTAGCCTTAACTGCGGGAATAATAACTAATTCATAATTATTATTTATAAACGTATTTTCATAAAGAAAATACATTTATTCTCTCTATGAAAACTTTAATTGTTTTTGACTCTTCTATTTGATTTTCAAAAGTTAAAACAGTTTGTTTATCTCCAGAGTAGAGGTAGATAATTCACCGCTCATTTTGAGCCTAACATTTAGAAACTATTTGTAAAGTCGATTTCAAAAATATCTAAGGATGTGTCATTATTTGATGACACATCCTTAGATATTTTTATATTATGCATCATAGCATAATGCAATCTCAGGGTTTCTCACACATTACATAATAAGAGTAATGTTATCTAGTTAATGTTTTGTTTACAAACAGTCTCTTCTCGACCAATCAGTCCAATATAAGGAAAAAAACCGTAAGTGGCATTACTTACCCTATAATTTAGAACAAATCCAAATCTGTGACTGCCCCCAAACTACTTGAAGAAACTAACCTAGCATATTTGCCTAAAACTCCTCGTTGGTAACGAAGTTGTGGCGCGGTCCAATTTTGACGACGTTGAGCCAGTTCCTCGTCGGAAACATTCAACTGCAATAACCGTTGTTCGGCATCAATCGTAATACTATCTCCTCCTTCTACTAAGGCAATAGTTCCACCAACAAAAGCTTCTGGGGCTACATGACCAACCACTAATCCATAGGTTCCTCCAGAAAAACGACCATCTGTAATTAAGCCCACACAATCCCCTAATCCCGCTCCAATAATTGCTGAGGTTGGGGCTAACATTTCCCTCATTCCAGGTCCTCCCTTAGGACCTTCATAGCGAATGATAATGATGTCTCCTGCCTTAATTTTTCCCGTTAAAATTGCATTCAAACAGTCCTCTTCCGATTCAAAAACTTTTGCCGGTCCAGTAATTTTAGGATTCTTGACTCCACTAATTTTAGCAACAGCTCCTTCCGGGGCTAAATTACCCTTGAGAATCGCTAAATGACCTTCTGTATAAACGGGCTTATTCCAAGGACGAATGACATCCTGATTAGCTGGTGGTTCATCAGGAATATTTTGTAACACTTCAGCAATAGTTTGTCCTGAAATTGTCAAAGCATCCCCATGCAAAAATCCGTGAATTAATAGCATCCTCATCACTTGAGGAATGCCCCCAGCTTGATGTAAATTCATGGTAACATAGCGTCCCGACGGTTTTAAATCGCACAATACGGGAACCTTTTTTCGAATAGTTTCAAAGTCATCCAAAGTCAATTCAACCCCAATCGTATTAGCAATGGCTAATATATGCAATACCGCATTAGTAGATCCCCCTACTGCCATGATTACAGTAATGGCATTTTCAAAAGCTTTACGGGTTAAGATTTGACTTGGCAGAATTTGATTACGGATAGCGTCTACTAGAAAAAAAGCCGATTTTTCTGTATTATCTGCCTTTTCTGTATCTTCAGCAGCCATTGTCGAAGAATAGGGTAAACTCATTCCCATCGCTTCAAACGCTGATGACATAGTATTGGCTGTAAACATTCCTCCACACGAACCTGCTCCAGGACAGGCATTACGCTCAATTGCTAATAATTTATCATCATCTATTTTACCTGCACTGTATTCTCCTACCGCTTCAAAAGCACTAACAACGGTTAAATCTTCTCCTTGATAGTGACCAGGTTTGATCGTTCCCCCATAAACAAAAATCCCCGGAATATTCATCCGGGCGATAGCAATCATTGCCCCGGGCATATTTTTATCACAACCCCCAATAGCAAGGATCCCATCCATACTTTGACCATTACAAGCGGTTTCAATGGAATCAGCAATTACTTCCCGTGAAACGAGAGAATATTTCATCCCTTCAGTTCCCATAGAGATACCGTCACTGACGGTGATTGTCCCAAACATTTGGGGCATTGCCCCAGCTATTTTTAGTCCAGCTTCGGCTCGTTTTGCTAGGTCATTAATGCCAATATTGCAGGGAGTGATGGTACTATAGCCGTTGGCCAACCCCACGATAGGCTTAGTAAAGTCATCATCTGTAAACCCTACCGCCCTTAACATAGCTCGATTTGGGGTTCGTTGACTTCCTTGAGTAACGACACGGCTTCTGAGATTATCTGACATTTATGAAGTTCTCCTAATGAGGATAGCACTTCTTCTATTTTCTATGGTGAGTTAAAGGTCGATTCGTTAAACTTTACAAAGATTTCATAGTTGTACAGATTTCTTACAATCGTACATTAAATTAAATTGTCTTTAATTTAATGTGAGTTCTATAAAATTCAAAAACACAATTGTTATTGTCAACAGATAAGTTAAAATTGAGACGAGGTTAGCGATTATATAAGATAGTAATCGTCAATGCTCAAGACTACAATGTTTGTTAAAAAACAATAGGGTATAAGAGCAATTTATCTTTTAAGTTTAAATCGAGAGAAAACTTTTTAAGTAAGGAAAAGTCATCAGTAAAGCAAAAAGCTTCTGAACACTTCGATTGCTCAAATATTTAAGTTAAGAAACTTTTTACAGTTGGTTGTTAACTATTTCAATCAAAAAACACCTACAAAGTAGGATTTTATAACCCAGTAGCTTTTACTTTGTTTTTATGATTTTATAATTAATTTAACCCTCACTTATGAGCAAATTTACTATTATTTACGTTACCTTAAATCAACTCAAAAGCTAGTAATTTACTGTACTAGATTACAATTAAGTTCTATTCAAATCTGCAATGCCATTTTACAAAATTTTATCTCATCTAACTAAGTCTTTCAAAACTAAGTATTTCCTACTAAAAGCCTAGTATAAAACTTTTAGAAGAAGGAAAATTAATGAAAATAATTTATATATTTTCTTTTTTACAGATATACAAAAAACAGTACAGTAACATCATTTTCTAGGGCATAAGCTCCACAATACGATTGTAGCCAAATCAATGGAAAATATTTTTGTATAATGGGAATACTCTACAATATATAAGATAATTTTATAATTCAATGTTATGAATTATAAAAAGCAATCCCAATCATTTTAAATTAACCAATTTTGTACAAAACTAGTACTTTTTTTAGAATAAATACTTTTAATTAAAAACTAATATAATAATGCTGTTCATCAATTAACAATTTCCAAAATTAGTCTGGCTCACAGGACAATTCTGTAAAATTAAGACTATGTTTTATATCCATAGTACGAGACCTCAATAAGTGCTGCTTTTAGCATAGAGTTGCTGCCTCCCTGTATTGCCCTAAGGTTTTGTATAATTAACATTTGCTTAATTTTTTTTCTGTAAAGATCGAAAATAAAGTAGCTCAATATTGTTTATATTTAATATATTTCGAATAGGATGATTACATTTTTTAAAAAACTAGTAATATTTTTAATATATAGCCACTTTTATAAAACCATTGCTAATTAGTTTTATAAACTTATTTTGCTAATCAAAATAGAAAAAATGCTTTTTAATTAATTTGATATTATTGTCAAATAACAAAATAAAGTTACACCTTAAATTACTGTCCTATTTTCGTATTTTAAAAAAATAAATTTATGGAAATTAGTCTATATATAGATCAACAATAAATAGGATTAACAATAAAAGATAAAAAATAATAATATAAAATTAGGTTTTAGCTTTTGCACAGTTGCTAATTATACATGAAAAAAGTACCTCTCTAGTTCCCCAAAAAATAAGATTGCTATCTTGCTTTAAGTCATCTAAAAAATCATCATTATCATCTTTTATATAAGTTATGATTTGTTGTGAATCTCCCCCTGTTAGAATCACTGAACTGTCGGAAAATTTTTTCAACCAATCTTTAATAAATGTTTTAATTCCCGCTAAGATAGCGTGGACAATACCACTTTGAATCGCCTCAGAAGTTGTCGTTCCCCAAAGGATAGGTAAACTTATCGGCAATACTTCTTCAGATAAAGCAGCCGTATTATTAGCTAGAGATTTAAACTGTAACCTTAATCCCGGTAAAATCGCTCCTCCAACTAAAGCTTGATCACCATCAACTCCTGTAAAAGTTAAGGCTGTTCCTGCATCAATTACCAGACAAGGAAATCCATAAGTTCTCCCAGCACCCAAGACCGCTAAAGCACGATCAATTCCTAGAGTCGGATAAAGTTTTTGTAGAGGTATATGTGCTTGAGTAATAATTTTTATCTTTGGATAAGTTTCCCATAATTGGGTTTGGGAAAGAACCACAGAAGTTAAATAAACTGGTAAATCATCTGGTAATTGGGGAAGTAATAAATGTTTAGGTAATTTATTAGTTGTAATAGGTTTAGATAAATGAGGAGTATCCCAAGTTGTTTGCAGTTTATCTTTTTTAAAATACCCCCAATGGAGACGAGAATTGCCTACAACTAGAGCAAAATATGGGGATGAATTTGAAATATCAATATTCATATCATCACTGAATACTAAATAATTGTACTTTTCAGTATTCCATCATTCAGTGATTTATGATTTTACTTGAACAATGGATTATACAATAAAACTATGTAATTCTCCTGACTAAAAAACAGCTAATACCTTTTTATTTTTATTGTCAAAGAAATTTTTTATTGGAACTTAAATAAGAATTCTAATATGAAAGACAGGCTACTCCTTTTATTTGTACTCTTAGAGTTACTTTGATTTTTTCAGAATAATTGACTTTAGTTAAACTCAATGCAGAATATCCATTAGGGCTTTTTTTAAATTTGGATATTGATACTTAAACCCTATAGATTTAGTTCTTTTGGGTAAAACTTGTTGGCCTTCTAACACTATTTTTGACGCGTCTCCTAATAAGAATTTTAAAACAAAATCTGGAACAGGTAGCCAAGAGGGGCGATTCATAATTTCCCCTAAAGTCTTACACAGTTTACTCATACGAACAGGATGAGGAGATGTAGCATTAAATGTCCCTTCAACATCATTTCGCTCAAGAGACTCAATGATTAAATTAACTAAATCATCTAGATGAATCCATGAAAACCATTGATTACCTTTTCCCAACGGTCCTCCTACAAACAATTTGAATGGAGGAATTATTTTTGCTAATACTCCTCCATCACCCAAAACAATACCAATGCGCAAGATAACTAATCGAACACCTGCCTGTTTCACCTCGTTAGCTTCTGTCTCCCATACTTGACAGACTTGAGATAAAAAATCATCCCCAGGGTCACTATCTTCATCGAAGATACTTATTTCACTTGTTCCATAATAACCAACGGCTGAGGCATTTACTAGAACCGATAATTTAGTCTCTGCTTGAGCAATAGCTTCGACAATTTTTCGGGTTCCTAACTGGCGACTTTCTAGAATAGCTTTTCTATTTTCTGAGGTCCACCGTTCCACGATGGGTTCCCCTGCCAAATTTACTACTGCCTCACAACCAGAAATAGCTTTTTGCCAATCTCCTGATTCCATTGGTTGATAAGAAATAATTTCCAAATTAGGAAATCGAGAAGCAGGATACAGTTGTTGGGCACGATTAGCATTACGAGTAAAAATTAACAATTGATGCCCGTCATTTTTTAATTTTTCAACTAATCGACTACCAACAAATCCAGTGGCTCCAGTAATAGCAATTTTCATAAAAAAAAAGGTAATAAAATAACTAAATTTTTAACTAATTTAGAGTATACTTGCAACCAATACTATTAACTATCCGCATAGAAATGTTCAACACTCCCAATGATTATCTTGTTCAATTCAAAATACACATTTCACTCGTTGTAACTCACCAGCACTATTTCCAGCCTAAACTATTTTTGAGTAAGAAAGGTTGAATTATAAATTCAATCTTCAGAATTAATCAAACGCAAATCTCCATAAACTTGTTCCTGAAAACTACTGAATTATTCTAGATATTTCAGACTTTATAATTGTCATTGAAATACTACTAATAACTTTCTCTACTCCATGGCATAGACTGACATCCTTGAATACCACTAAAAACCTTAGTAAATGGCTGATAATAGCAATTATATCTCATTAATTACAAACTATAAAATCTGTTTCTCAAAACTCATAGGGATAAGGAATAACAAAATTATCTGTTTTCTTACCCCTCAGTGAAAACTGAAAATTATTCAGCTCCTCCTCCCTGAATTTTAAGAATCAGGAACCCCCAAGCCAAACCAACCAACACGAGAACAATACATAGAATTGCTCCGTTGAACATCATACTTTCTGCACTCATCTTAATTGCTCCTTAACGAATCGATAAATATCAATTTTTGCTGTGATTCTAGCTGCCAATAAGTTCTCCGATCTTGGTCGAACATAATTAGCAGCTCAAAGGTGCTAACAAACGTTAAGCTAAAATTGACTTATCTATGCAATATTATTGTAGAACATCAAGGCGACATTGTCAGATGCAACCTCTTAACTTGACAACTCCATTAACAGCTAAAATTATCAACCAACCTAACTCCTACTGTCTTCATTTAGCCGTAACTATGGGTGACCCTGGAGGGATTGGGGCAGAAGTTATCCTGAAAGCGTTGGCCGATCCTTCAATTACTGAAAATTGTCGTTTAACAGTGTTTGGTACGCGGTCTATATTAAAAAATACTTATCAATTATTGCAGACTACTGGGGAGTCATTAGCTGATCCTGAGTCTTTGTCTGTGGTGGATATTCCTCTCGATAAGACAACCTTATCCAAGATAACCCTAGGAGAGGGAAATCAAGCCAGTGGTAGGGCAAGTTTTGCTTATTTAGAGACGGCTATTGACCGTACCCTAAAAGGTGAGTTCCAAGGCATTGTGACCGCACCTATTGCTAAGTCTTGTTGGAAGGCAGCAGGGCATAATTATCCTGGACAAACAGAGATATTAGCCCAAAAAGCAGGTGTAGAGAAGTTTGGAATGTTATTCATCGCACGATCGCCCTATACAGGATGGACATTACGAACTTTGTTAGCCACTACTCACATTCCTTTATGCCAAGTTTGTGCAACTTTAACTCCTGAATTAATGACCTTAAAATTAGAATTATTAATCAACTGTTTACAACAAGATTTTGCTATTAAAAACCCTAAGATTGTTATTTCCGGATTGAATCCTCATAACGGGGAACAAGGACAGTTAGGAACCGAAGAAAAAGACTGGTTATTCTCTTGGTTGGAGACTCAACAAAAGCAACATGAAGATGTTGAATTAGTAGGGTTAGTTCCTCCTGATACCATGTGGGTTAAACCTGGAAAAGCTTGGTATGGAAGTCGATTAGAGTTAATACAAACAAGTAGTAATTTACGTAATAGCTCAATTTTAACTAGGAAAGACCTAGGAGATGGTTATTTAGCGTTGTACCATGATCAAGGGTTAATCCCCGTAAAATTAATGGCTTTTGATCAGGCAATTAATACTACTATTGGGTTACCATTTATTCGAACTTCCCCTGATCATGGAACTGCTTTTGATATTGCAGGTAAAGGAATTGCTAGTGCTGCAAGTATGAAAACAGCCATTAAATTAGCTTCCAAGTTGGCTTATCATCGGTTTACTTAGTGATAGTTTTTTGCTTTGTTTCTATAAATATTTTCTTTAACAGAAGAGCAAACTAAAATTATTCCGTATTCTTGCATATTATTTATTATTTTGTTTTTATAACTTTTCTTTTAATAAAAAAGCAAAAAATTATTACGTTAGAAAAGTTAATTAAAGTGAGAGGCTCTATTAATGTTAGTTCGACACCAGAAGCAAAATTTTATTGATGTCTGGTGCTATGAATATGAAATTCTGTCTTGATCTCATTGAAGTAAGGTCTAATCTAGATAACTTCTACCAAAGATTTGAATAACATTGTTGTTCTGCTACTCAATTAAAAACATTTATTTTATAAAAAGATTCCATTCTCATTTGAAAACAGGTGTAATAATGATTCTTGTAATCGCTTTTTATGATCCAGTATCTTGAACTTTTAAATAATTAAATACATTATAGGTCATCCCTCATTGCAGAAAAATATTTCCTACCTAATCTAGTTGGCTATAATCGTTTTGTGGAGCTTATGCCCTGGATAATGATGTTAATGTATTGTTCTTTACAGACTTGCAAAGTATAGATTATAAAAATTAGTTTGATGACTCCACTCCGATAGAAGTCTATCCCGTTTTCTGGTGTTCTTTTAATAGCTAACTATTAAATTTCCAATTGTTTATAGTTACTATTTCAGATAATCTTCAATTTTTTCTAATTCTGACTTAGATATTAAAAATTACAACCACATTTTTAAGTTGCGTTGAACTTATCTTTACTTAGATTAGAAAAGTTAGTTGGTACAGGATAGAATCTCTAGGATAGAAGTACACTAATTAAAACTTGGGATGGAATCTCTATCATTGTTCCTGATTCTAAGTTTTTAGAAAAAGTCCCTAAATTTACAACAGCCCAATAAGTAAGTGGTATAAACAAAAAAGGTGGGAAACACCCACCCGACTGAAAATATAAGAAAAATCTGAACTTAGTAATCAAAGTCTCCGCCACCAGGAGCGGCGCCTTTGTCTTTCTCAGGTTTATCCACTACAATACACTCTGTAGTCAGGATCATTCCGGCAATAGAAGCTGCATTTTGCAGTCCAGAACGGGTAACTTTAGCAGGGTCAACTACGCCGACGGCGATCATATCAGAAAAATTACCCGTGGCTGCATCATAACCAACGTTAAATTCTTTCTCTTTCACTCGTTCGGCAATAACAGCACCATTCTGACCAGCGTTTTCAGCAATACGCTTGAGAGGAGCCGTCAAAGCACGGGATACAATCATTGCTCCGGTTAATTCCTCAGCTATTAGGTTGCTATCAGCCCACTTTTCCAGTTGAGGAGCCAAGTGAGCTAGAGTCGTACCACCCCCAGGAACAATTCCTTCTTCAACAGCCGCTTTAGTAGCGTTGATGGCATCTTCTAGGCGAAGCTTACGATCCTTCATTTCTGTCTCGGTAGCTGCTCCTACTTTGATCACAGCTACTCCACCAGACAACTTAGCTAAGCGTTCTTGAAGTTTTTCTTTGTCATAGGAAGAGTCACTATCTTCAATCTGACGACGAATTAAATCGCAACGGGACTTCACTGCCACTTCGTTTCCTTCGGCTATAATGGTGGTGTTATCTTTGGTTATAGTGATTCGACGGGCAGTACCGAGCATTTCTACTTTAGTGTTTTCTAACTTAAGCCCAGCATCTTCACTAATTACCTGACCGCCGGTGAGAACAGCGATGTCTTCCAGCATTTGCTTGCGGCGATCACCGAACCCAGGAGCCTTAACCGCAGCAACCGTTAGAACACCTCGTAAACGGTTAACCACTAGTGTAGCTAGGGCTTCTTTCTCGATGTCTTCAGAAATGATAATTAAGGGTTTTCCTTGGCGAGCAACTTGTTCTAAAACAGGAACTAAGTCTTGTACCAAGGTAATTTTTTTATCGGTGATTAGAATACAAGGATCATCCAAGACCGCTTCCATACGTTCGGTGTCGGTCACAAAGTAGGGAGAAATATACCCTTTATCGAAGCGCATCCCTTCGGTAATTTCTAATTCTGTAGTCATGGACTTTCCTTCTTCAAGGGAAATAACTCCCTCTCTGCCTACTTTATCCATGGCGTTAGCGATCATCTGACCTACTTCTTCATCATTCCCCGCAGAGATAGCCCCCACTTGGGCGATGGCCTTGGAGTCTTCAATGGGTTGAGCGTATTCAGCAATTTTTGCAACTAAGAATTCTGTAGCCTTATCTACACCCCTTTTGAGGGCAATAGGGTTGGCTCCAGCAGCTACATTGCGTAAGCCCTCTTTAACAATTGCGTGAGCAAGAACAGTGGCAGTGGTAGTTCCGTCCCCAGCTACGTCATTGGTTTTTGAGGCAGCTTGACGAATCAAAGATACCCCGGTATTTTCAATATGATCTTGCAGTTCAATTTCTTTAGCGATGGTAATTCCATCATTAATAATTTGGGGTGCACCAAATTTTTTCTCGAGAACAACGTTCCGTCCTTTAGGTCCTAAAGTAACAGCAACGGCTTCGGCAAGAATGTCCATGCCCCTTTCCAGGGCGCGGCGCGCATCTTCATTGTAAACAATAGATTTAGCCATAGAATAAATATGCCTCTTGTGAGTAACCTTTGAGTAAACAAACAATAGATGTCAATCTTTGCGTATAGGTGCAAGCAGCTTATATCTTGCTGACCTTGACTGACTTTTCAATGAATCAACGGGGATATAGATTACCCTTGCTTTAAGCTTAGGCAACTGCCGCTAAGATATCCTTCTCGGATAACAATACATAATCCTCTCCGCCAAGTTTGATGTCAGTTCCAGCATATTTGGAGTAAAGAACCTGGTCGCCTACTTTGACCTCAACTTCAGAACGGCTACCATCATCATTACGTTTACCAGGTCCAACGGCGACGATTTCACCAATTTGGGGCTTTTCTTTAGCGGTTTCGGGAAGCAAGATGCCTCCGGCTGTCTTTTCTTCGGACGCATTGACCTTGACAAATACGCGATCACCAAGGGGTTTAACTGTTGAAACGTTAATATTGATTGCTGCCATGTATAAATCCTCTAGGATTTGATTTAAGGTTAAATCTCAGAAGGTGATGTATCTTATAAAATTAGCACTCTCACCTCATGAGTGCTAATCTAGCGAAATAGAGGTGAGCGTGGCAACAGGTGGTTGTGTACGGGTTTCCGAACTGATATAAAAAGATGCTTGGTTGACTATCGTCTACAGTCGTAACAAATATTGTAGGAAGCTAAGTTTTTCTTAAGTTTTGTTACTTTTATTTAAATTATTATTTATTTTTGCCTGAAAACTTTCTGTTTTCACTATATTATCAGGACTCTTTTGAATTTTGAGTTTTTCTCTTGAGTGGAATAATTTTGTCTTATTGTCAAACTTTTTTATTAAAATTTAATAAAAAAAATACTCTAATCTAGATTGATTTCAGCAAAAAATATTTTTATAAAAAATAAAATTATCTTTTAATTTAGTAATATTTTTTAAAAAATTTATTTAGAATAAAAAAAAAGTATTAAGGTATAATTTTTAAAATTTTTTTTGTTAAAAGAGGAAAAATAATTATAGTAATTTGCTAAAAATAGAAGCAGTAACAGTTATGCATTATAACTGATTTAGTGTTATTTACTAAATAAAAAAATATAAAAAATATATTTTTAATTTTCATGATTTAATTTTTTATTTCTTTTTTAAGAAAAAACTTTATAGCAACCATGATTAAACGCACTTTTTAATTAAACTGTCATAGACAATAGAGATATAATTTCCAATATCAAAAAAATATTTTTTACTATATAATTCCTAAACAATTAAAGAAAAAATCTCCTAAATAAAATAATAACCAAAGGTCTAAATAGTGTATTTAAGTTAATTTTATCAATTTAAATATACTTTAAAAACAATCAAAAAACTAGTGACAGTTACTGAGCTAATCGTTTTATATGTCGGAAAAAATAAAAGCCTTATCTCTCTCTGTTAATAACAATACTTTATGTTGATAGCCTTAAAATAGATAATCAATTGTTGATACTAGAGAAATTAGCTGAAACTTTAGCTAATAGAATTACTAAAAATTTTATAAGCCTAAATTATGTCTAAAAGTTATTAACATTTTTGTTGATTGTCAATGACAATTTATTATTTCCAAGTAACT
Organism: cyanobacterium endosymbiont of Rhopalodia gibberula; assembly: GCF_003574135.1. GTDB lineage: Bacteria > Cyanobacteriota > Cyanobacteriia > Cyanobacteriales > Microcystaceae > Rippkaea. The sequence goes on from NZ_AP018341.1 coordinate 2,212,474, forward strand.
TAACTAAGTATTTACTTTTTTGCGTACTAATCATTTTGTTAAAATGATTAGTACGTTGGCATTAAATTTAATAACTCTTTTATTAGAAAAAAAAGTTTTAGTTTTAGTTAAAAGCGATCTTTAGCAGAGATAAGCACCGAAAAAACTAGCAATATTTATAAAGTTTTTAGAAATAACCTAATTAAAAAGTAAGATTTTAAAAGAAAAATATTATACCGTTACACAAATAATTATTAAAATTAATTAAAAATTAATCATATCTTTGTTGCTGAATAACTTATTGCCAACGATTTATAGATAGGATTAATCAACAGTATTAACGGCTAACTAGATCTTAGAGAAAGTGATTAGAAAGTAATTATTAATTATATCATTTTTATTGAGGAATAGATTGAAGCCAATAACAGTGGAGTATTGTAATCATAGCATATTTTATTGTTTGTGTCTGATCATCTGAACATATTAGGATCAATCAAGATAGAATACAATCTGAAAATGAATAGATAGTTTTTAACTCTGGGTTATAACTCTTATATCAAAAATAAGTTTAGTATTTATAAGATGGTTGTTTACGATTTGTTATTTACTTTTCTTGTTTATTTTGAATTAATTCTCTGAATAGATAGAGTTTTTTAAAAAAAATTATTTAACAAATTTTTTTAGAATGAATTGTTTAAGAATAGCTAGAGTAATAGAAGAAATTTCATGACCTCCATTAAATTCATGGTATTCAACCATTGCACCGATATCTATTAAAGTATCTTTAGCTTTACGGCCAGCTTGGATTGGAACTACTATATCTTGTATCCCATGGATAATTAGAATAGGAGAACAAGGAAATTGAGTAGCTTGAGGTCGAAAATGTAAATAACCACTTAAACTACAAATACCAGCAAGAGGTAATTTTAAACCAACATCAAGGGACATTGCACCTCCTTGAGAAAAGCCGGCAAGAACTGTCCGGGATAGGGGAACCCCCGTCTGATTTTCTAAAGAAAATAACCAATTTTGCAAAAGATTCTGACTTTGAGATAATCCCTGATAGTCTAGAGTTTCTAGGACGTACCAAGCTCGTCCTCCAGGAACTTCAGGGTGGGGGAAGGGTGCATTAGGAAAAATTAGCTGACAATCCTCCAAAGATAACATTGAAGCTAAGGGAGCTAAGTTTTTGGCATTAGCTCCCCAACCATGTAACATAATTAAAAGAAACTGGGGAATTTTTCCATCAGTAGGTGCAATAGAAATAGCGTTTAAAGACACTAAAGATAACTCCTCTTCAAAAAAATAGTTTTATCCATTATTGATCGTTGTTAACCCATGAAGGTAAACTAATTTAAGTGTTTTACAGACATTCTTATCAGGCAAGCAAAAAGGAGTTAGTCTTGGAACAGACATTTGTTATGGTCAAACCCGATGGAGTACAACGTGGCTTAATTGGCGAAGTCATCAGTCGTTTTGAAGCCAAAGGCTTTACCCTTGTAGGACTCAAACTTGTGCAAGTCTCTAAGGAATTAGCTGAAGAACATTATGATGTTCATAAAGAACGGCCTTTTTTTAGAAGTTTAGTCGAATTTATCTGTTCTTCGCCAGTAGTAGCCATGGTGTGGCAAGGAAACGGGGTGGTAGCTTCTGCTAGAATTGTTATTGGAGCAACAAATCCCCTAACGGCTGCGCCAGGAACCATCAGGGGTGATTATGGAATAAGTATTGAGCGTAATCTGATTCACGGTTCTGATGCTATTGAAACTGCTGAAAAAGAAATTAGTCTCTGGTTTAATAACAAGGAATTAGGCAGTTGGGAACCTACTATGACACCTTGGTTGCATGAGTAGTTTAAGAATCTGTTTACCTTTGTTTTCAATTGATTTATAGTGAACACGCTCACACGAGAAAAATTTGCTTCCCTTTTCGTGTGAGCGTGGTTGTACTTTTAGGTATTAATCTTATTTCATTGGGCCTTATGATAGCATTACTATTGATATGTTAAAAAAACATGTTTAGAATTGGAGTAAAGAAAAATTTCATCAATCCTCACTTTACTTTTATCATCATAGTACATTGACAAAATGACAGTTTCATAAAATTATTAAAAAATTATTAACTGCGCATACTAATGCTAAACTTTCTTAGTGGAATGTGCAAACTTGATAGAATACACAAAGACAATTATCAGAATTATTTGGATTAAAACTTAAAAGAGAATAAAGACTTTAAAGATAATTTTTGTATGTTGAATTTTTTAAAAAATTATCCTGATAAAAATTGCGTAATTTCTCAGTAACCGAAGAACATTATTAGTCTTCCTAGAAGATCGAAATACTTCGAAAACCCATTCTCTGATTCTTCAATGTGTAAGTATTTTTCAATACAGACTTACATCCATTAAGTTCGATGAATTTCTTATGGGGTTTCCTCAAATAGTTTTGAGCCTATCAAGTGATTCTAGCTATTCGCCAAAAATATTTACTAAAGAAACAGTAAATAATCTAAAGATTTTTTTAAATTCATATGAAGATTTAACATCTATAAAAAGCAGAAAAAATCGCTCACTGATAAGAAACTAGAAATCACTTATATTAATCCTGGTGAATACCAAGAATTTTAAATTATTGTTAGTTATTTTTCTTAATTTATGAGATTGACATAAATAGCTAAATCCTAGATGATGTTAGGCAGTGTGTCTAAATCATCCCTGCTCGGATCAGGTTAAGACATCGATGTAAAAGCAGAATAGATGAAAATCAACAGGCAAGACCTAAACTCTGCTACCTGTACGGCAACTAAAAAAAAGGACAGTTTATTGAGTATGAGTTACGCTATTATTGAAGCGGGTGGCCAACAGATTCGCGTTGAACCGGGTCGTTTTTACGACATCAATTATCTCGGAGTCGACCCTGACAGCTCTTATACTATTGACAAAGTTTTATTAGTCAATGATAAAGAAGAAATTAGGATAGGACAGCCTTTTGTTGAAGGTGCGATCGTTGAAGGAAAGATTCTAGAACATCGGCGAGGACGTAAAATTATTGTCTATAAGATGCGTCCTAAAAAGAAGACTAGGAAAAAAAGAGGACACCGCCAAGAACTGTCTCGCTTGATGATTACCGCTATCAAAATTGATGATAGAGTCATCGGAGAAAACTCAGAGGGTGTATCGATGGTTACAACAGAAATTATTACCCCTGAGGTGACAAGCACCATTGACGGAGAATAGACTTCTAAAATAGAAATAACTTCATATAAAAGGATAGGAAAAAATGGCTCACAAAAAGGGGACAGGTAGTACACGAAATGGTCGTGATTCAAGAGCGCAAAGACTTGGGGTTAAACGGTATGGTGGTCAAATTGTTAGAGCTGGAAACATTCTAATTCGTCAGCGGGGAACTAAAGTTCATCCAGGGAATAATGTTGGTCGTGGTAGTGATGATACTCTCTTTGCTTTAATTGATGGAATTGTCACTTTTGAGCATAAAACCCGTAGTCAAAAAAAGGTAAGCATTTACCCTGTAGCGACTGAATAAATTGCCACAGAGCGAAACAATGTCCTCGGTAAATCGACCTGAATATTACTTTGATTAGGTCTATGTTTGCGGCAGTAAACATTCTCATAATTGATTGTAGGACGGGTGTTACCCGTCCCGGAGTCCTCATCTTATCAATTGTTGTAGAGTAGTTACAAATTTGGGGTAAGAAACTGCCACCGCTTGTGCACGGTGAATGGTGGTTGGTCCCTTAGCCATGAGGGCGGCAATCGCTAAACTCATAGCAATACGATGATCTGTATAACTATCTAATTCACACCCTGTTAGGGGAGTTCCCCCAACAATTTCCAAACCATCGGGTAATTCCGTAATCTTAGCTCCCATACGGTTTAATTTGGAGGCCATGGCCTCCAAACGATCGCTTTCTTTAACCCGCAATTCTGCCGCATCTTTAATAACAGTTGTCCCTTGGGCAAAAACCGCCGCCACCGCCAAAATAGGGATTTCATCAATCAAACGAGGAATAATCTCTCCTTCAATGACACAAGCTTTCAAAGAACTCTGTTTCACCCGTAAATCCGCCACAGGCTCCCCTGTAACCACTCGTTGGTTTTCGAGGGTAATATTAGCTTCCATCATATCCAATACTTCCAAAATACCGGTTCGAGTTGGGTTAATCCCCACATTTTTAATAACTAATTCTGACCGTGGAACAATGGACCCAGCAACTAGCCAAAAGGCTGCGGAACTAATATCTCCGGGAACTACCACTTTCTGTCCAGTTAGGGGGGTTCCTCCTGTAATGGTTACGCTGTGGGTCGACGGATCAATATCTAAAGTTGCTCCAAAAGCCTGTAACATTCGTTCGCTGTGATCTCTAGATAAAGCAGGTTCAGTAACCGTAGTTTTCCCCTCAGTCATCAATCCTGCTAGGAGAATACAAGATTTAACTTGAGCTGATGCAATGGGAGAATGGTAATGGATGGGGGTTAGATTATGTCCTTGAATGGCAAGGGGAGCTAAGGAATTGTTGTTTCTCCCCCAAATTTTTGCTCCCATTTTCTGCAAGGGTTCAACCACACGAGACATAGGACGTGATTGCAAAGAATTATCTCCCGTGATGCAAAAAAAACGACCTTGATGAGATGCTAGTAACCCTAACATTAACCGCATAGTTGTTCCTGAATTGCCAGCATAAAGGACATCTAGGGGTTCTTGTAAGTTTGCTAGTCCTACCCCTTTGACAGTGATGCGGTCACTATTTAGGGGAGAAATTTCAGCACCCATTCTTCTAAAACAAGCGGCAGTGCTGCGGGGATCTTCTCCTAATGATAATCCTTCAATGATGGTTTCCCCTTGAGTGATCGCTCCTAATATTAAAGCGCGATGGGAAATCGATTTATCCCCAGGAATTTTAAGAGTTCCCTGTAGAGCTAATTCCGAAGACTGGAGATCAACAATTAAATCTTGGTGATTAGCAATTGTTTTGATAGTAATAAAAGGAGATGACATAAGCTGGATAATTGTTTACTGGTAAATATTTACTAGAGACGTTAGAGTCTAACAGACTATGTAATTTAGTACATAATTTAACAGTTTCATCCCGCTCCAGCGTTTATTGAATTTCAAGACCGTATAAACGCATAATTAAAATGGGAACGAAAATGACCATCATTAGATTTATTGGTCCACCAACCCTTACAAAATCTAAAAAGCGATACCCCCCTGGAGTGTACACCATGGTATTAGTTTGATAGCCAATAGGAGTTGTGAAACTATTAGAAGCAGCAAAAGTTACAGCAAACATAAAAGCATAAGGATTTAGGTTTAAGGTTTCGGCAACTTGAACTGCGATAGGAAACATAAGAACAACAGAAGCATTATTTGATAAAATTTCTGTAAGTATCGAGGTAATTAAAAAGAAGAATGTTAATATCCAATATCCTGATATATTTCCCCCTAAATTAACTAAATGATTGGCTAACCATTCGGTTGCCCCCGATTTATTCATAGCGGTTCCTAGAGGAAGTAATCCTGCCAAAAGAAAGATAACATCCCACCGTACGGAACCATAAATTTCTCCAGGTTTTAAACAACGTGTAAAAATCATCATTAAAACTCCTGATAGACTACTCACTAAAATTGGTAATAAATTGACAGCACTTAGGATAATTACACTACTTATGATTCCTAAAGCAGTCCAAGCTTTATCTTGTCTAATTGTTTCTAAATTTCGCTCTTCTAAGACTAACATTTCTCGAGTTGTTTGCAAACCAATAAAACTTTGTTTAGGACCTTGAACTAACAATAAATCTCCAAATTTTAAAGAAACTTTTCCTAATCTTTCTCTGACTAGTTCTTCTCCTCGCCGGACTGCTAGGACCGTAGCATTATAGCGCTGACGAAATTTTATATCTTTTAAGGTGGAACCAATTAAACTGGAGTTAGAAAGAATTAATATCTCAGCTACTTTCTCTTCGCCTGTGTTAATTTCTTCCTCAAGAGTTTCATTATTAAATTGAACATTTGGAAAGATTTCAATTCCTTTCTCATCCTTGATCTTTAGTAAGTCTCCCTTATTTACTCGGACTAGTAATATATCACCTACTGAAATTATTTTATCAGCTAACGGTTGAGGAAAACGGGTATTATTATGAATAATTTCAAGAACATCTAAATCAAACTTTCTCTGAATTTCACTTTGGCAAAGAGTTTGTCCAACTAAACTTGAACGAGGTGTAATAACAACTTCACTAACGTAATCTTTAAGGTTATAACTTTCCCCCAATGAACTACTATTAGGAGGTTTACGGTCAGGTAAAATTTTAGGAGCAATAATTACTAAATAACTTAAGCCAATTATAAAAGTTATTAACCCTAATTTACTAAATTCAAATAACCCAAATTCTTTGTATCCTAATTGTTTAGCCAATCCGCTAGCTAAAATATTGGTTGAGGTACCAACAAGGGTTAACATTCCTCCTAATATTGAACAATAAGACAAGGGAATCATTAATTTAGAAGAAGAAATATTTTGTTTTTTACTCCACTCTTCAATCATGGGTAAAAATATAGCAACTACAGCTGTGTTATTAATAACAGCTGTAATTGGGCCTACAATAATTCCTATAATAAAAATATTTTGGTTAGTGCTTTTTCCGCCCCACTTTATGAGCCAATCTTGTATTACTTGAAGTGCACCAGTGCGAGTGATTCCAGCACTTAGGATAAACATTGCCATGACAGTAATAGTTGCAGAATTTCCAAACCCAGCAATACCTTCTTCAGGAGTTATTATTCCTGAAAGCATCAGAATTACAACAATAGTAATAGCTGTTGTATCAGGAGGAAATCGTTCACCAATAAATAGAATTAATGCGAAGAGAACAACCCCTAATGTGAAAACAATTTCCATAGTATTTAATGGTTCAAGATAGAGATTAATCAAAAGTACTAAAAGTATTTATATTGATAGCTAATTATTCTCAAAAAGTTATCAATAGTTTAATAAATCGCACCATTTTAATCATATTTATGATGTTACATAACATTGATTTTGTTGATTTTTAAGTAAAACTTGTTAAGTTTACCGTCAAATCTTTAAATTTTTCAGAAAATTTTCCTCTTATAGAAAAAATTAAGATAAATCCTTTTTTTCAGAAAATGTGAAAAAGATGGTCAAATCTACTAGTTATCACCCAATCAAGATTAATTTTAATCAATCTTGATCTAAATTAACCTTGATCTAAATTAACCTTTATGTGATTATTTTTTTGTTGCTCCTCCAGTAATTGTCAGGAACAGAGACGCGCAAACACGATGAAAGCTATGATCTTGCCCCTAAACATATGAACATACAATTGGGGTGAGGTAATTATTTTGGTTTCATCTGTATCTCTTGCTATTACACCTATCAAAATATTAAGCGAAAAAAAGTATTGATTGTTAGTTTTCCATAAACCGCTTAGGTCGTCCTCACTAGTTTGACAGTATCCTCTAACTGCGAAAATCATATCTAACTAGTAGTTAACACTCCGTCAAAGTTTAAAGCAAGCTGTACGAATGAGACCTTATTAGAAATGGGTTTATCTTTTCCTTGAATGTTAATCAAAGCAAGTTATCGGTTGGTTTGGGGAAGATAGTCTAGTTCTTAGTGAAGATATTGCCGTCTAAGTCCTTAACACTGCCCCACAACGGTGCAATCGCGACGATTAAGATATTCTTCTAGGAGTTTTTCTATGAGTCTATCTTTTTCCAAAACGTTAAGCCATTATTAACCATAGTTAATTCTTTCTCTTTCGGATTTAATCAATAAAAGTGTGAGTGAAAATATTAACTCTAATTTAAAATTATGTCTTTTTCTCGATTAATTTATAACATTGCTCAATAAATATTGGACTATATTTACAGTCATTAGGGAGAGATAATTTAACTTTTTAAATAATTAGTCCTCGCAGATTCTTTTTCGATTTACTATCTAAGTCTTAGGAAAGACTGTCCATGCAGAGTAATAATTAAAACAAAGTATAAGTGTCATTTTAGAGTTATCTTTTGTTATTCAACAGTTATTTACTCTAATTTACCCTTAATAACCTTGATCAAAAGATCATTCTTAATTTAAGAATGTAGCAACCATTAATACGAGTATCATATTTTATGATATCGCCACTGAGAGTCAGTTCATTACTAGTTTACCTTATTCTAAGAATATATCCAGACTATCAAAAAGACGATTCTAACCTTAGAATTGACCGCTTCTAGCACTCAATAATATTAGTTTTTGACAACTTTAGTCTACAAAGTAAACTAAACATAACTTTCAATAACTTTAATTAATTTATTGTCACCAACAAAAAATTGTATTATTTTTTTATTGAAAAAGTTAACGATCAACTAATGATTTATACTTAGTTATTTAAAAAATATTCTCTCGGTTTAAAATAAAAAGTAAGTCCAGCTTACTTTATGCTCTTCTTAAAAAGACATAGTCTTGATTATTTGCAGTTATTATTTATAATAATCGTCAACTTCATTGTATTTCAACTTATATATTGATAATAAAAACTGTGTTTTTAAATCTTGTATAATTAATGTTGAACACTATTATTTAATTATTTTAGCTAAATTATATTCATCTTAAAATATTTTTCTGAAAATTTTATGAGCTTTTATTTGACGCTACTTTCTCTTTACTGAATTTAGGTCTGGACTATAAGTTAGTAAAAAAATAGATATTATTCTTTCTCTTCTTATTATTTGATTTTTGCTTTAACTAAAATACTTATATACACTGGGTTGTTATCAAGAACAATTACTGTGTTTATTTCTTTACTTTTGCAGTATTATTCAATTTTATATTTATGTTCTCTATAATTATCTGTTTTTCAGGTTATTTTTTTTATATAGTACTTCTTTTATTACTTTTGTAATGTTTTATATAACAGCTCTTTCTTATAAAATTACAGATTGTTCCTGAAGTTAATTTTATTTATTTCATGTTTTCAACAATTCTATATAATCGTTGACTATTATATTCTTTTTATCTTTTTATGATGACTCTTTCAAATATCTTATACCTTCATTTCTCACAAATTTTTTTCTTCTAATTATCAGATTATTTTATAATCTTTTTTATTCTAAAAATTTATATCTAAACATTATTTTTTTAAATTATATTTTCTGATAGATTTATATAATCTAGACTGTTTTAAGTTTTTTATTTTCTTATATTTAAGAATAAAATTTCTGCTCTTAATTCTTATTTTTTCGATTTTTTTGGGGTTTAAATTTAACTTTAATCGTGCTTGCTCTTCTAATTTTAAAACCATAATCGTTACGAAGTTTGGTATCTTACAATCGATCTTCTACTCTTTATTTAACTATTTTTCTATAAAATACTTAGTTAAATTCATCTATTTCAATTGCAGATAATTAGCTTTATATAAACTTGAATAAGTTAGTTTAATTGATTATGTAGTATTAATTTCTTTCTAAGAAGTGCTTTAAATAAAAGCCTAATAGTCAACTCAAAAATTTAGGTTTGCGCCGTTATTATTTTAATTATCTAAATTATTAGACAGAGACTCCTAAGATTCCTTGCCCTGCTAAGCCAAAAACCTTGTGCACTGCTTTTAATGCTTGAATACCCTCCGCTTCAGCCACCACACAACTGATTTTGATTTCTGAGGTAGCGATCATTTTAATATTAATTTTTTGTTTGGCTAAAGCTTCAAAATATTTAGCAGCTATTCCAGGTTGTCCAACCATACCTGCTCCAACAACACTCACCTTAGCAATATCCGTATCAATAATCATCTCAGTAAAGCTATCTGAAAGGATTTCTAGGGAAGTCTGGACAGCCTGTAAATCCTCCTGGGCAACCGTAAAGGCAATGTCACGAGTGGGCATTCCATTGACAATGCGACAACGTTGAGATTGGATGATCGTATCGACACTGATATTTTCGTCAGCTAAAGCCCCAAAAATTCTGGCCGCCATCCCCGGGCGATCCTGAACATGAAGTAAAGCAATTTGAACTTGTTTCGTGTCAAGGGCGACTCCCCGAACAGGGAGAGATCTCTTAACAGTTTTAGGGGCTACCGGAATTTTGGACAACTTGACATCGAATGCCTTACACAAAGCATTAATGGCACGATCGCCGTTGTTAGGGGCAATGACACAACTTACCTTTACCTCAGACGTAGCAATCATTTCAATGTTAACCTGAGCATCAGCCAGAGTTTTAAACATCTTAGCGGCGATTCCTGGCCGTCCAATCATTCCTGCCCCCACAATGGCAATTTTAGCTGTCCCTTTTTCTATCATAACTTCGGCTTCGTCACTGTTAGTTGGAGAATTTCTTAAGGTAGGAGCTATCGCTTCTACCACTGCTTCGGCTTTATTTAATACCTTTTTGACCACAGTAAAGGCAATATCATTACTATTGTTTTCATGAATGGACTGAATAATCAAGTCTACATCTACCCGTTGGTTAGCAATTTCCCCAAACAACCGCGCTGCCACTCCAGGACGGTCAGGAACCCGTAATAGAGCTACTTTAGCTTGATCAGGGTCAAATTCTATCCCGTCTACTGCTTTAGTTAACTCCAACCCATCAATGGATCTGGGTTTGGGAATGGGAGAAATAACACGAGTTCCTGGAGCAACACTCCAACTTGATCGGACCACTAACGGAATTCCATAGTTTCGTGCAATTTCCACCGCTCTTGGATGGAGAACCTTAGCTCCTAAACTGGCTAACTCCAACATCTCATCACAGGTAATTTCGTTCATTAATTGAGCATCAGAAACCAAACGTGGATCTGTTGTTAATATACCAGGGACATCAGTATAAATTTCGCAGCAATTTGCCTTTAATGAAGCTGCAATAGCTACTGCAGAAGTATCTGACCCACCTCGTCCCAAGGTAGTAATCTCTAAATCAGTTCCATTACTAATCCCTTGAAATCCTGCTACTACAACTACTTCACCTCGATCTAAATGGCGTTGAATACGATGAGGTTTAATTGATAAAATGCGGGCACGACTATATTCAGCTTCAGTAATAATTCCTACTTGCGCCCCAGTTAGAGAGATTGCTGATTGACCCAATTGTTGCAAAGCCATACTCATTAAAGCAATAGACACTTGTTCTCCTGTTGACAACAACATATCCATTTCTCGACGACAGGGAGCAGGGGTAATTTCCGAAGCTAATTTGACTAATGTATCAGTAGTTTTGCCCATAGCCGAAACCACAACTACTACTTGGTTGCCCTTTTGGGCTGTTCTGTGGATGCGTTGTGCTACTGCCTGAACTCGTTCCACAGAACCTATAGAAGTTCCACCGTATTTTTGGACAATTAAGTTCATAATTGTATTTAGAATTAGAAAAAAGGAATTAATTAAATTAATAGAGTATCCTTAGTCCTTAAGGGTAGCAAATTTAACAAAAGTGAGTTGGGAATAAACTTTAAGAAACTGTTGTTAAACGAAATATTAATTTAGACTACGTTAGGTAAAATACAGTTTTTTAGATAATTTTTCTTCTTTTTTTCTACCAAAATAGATAAAAGTATTTTTAGTATCAAAGATGATACACTCTACAGCTAACATAAAATATTTTTTATGAGAAAATCTATAAAGGTATGTTAATTAATTTAGAATATATCGCAGATTTGATAGACGACAAAATCGATTTTTTGGTAAAAATAGTTAAAATAAGTAAATTTATTTCCTAAAACTGTCCAGTAAAAATATTAAAGAATAGGCAGACTCTAAAAGTCGGTGGTATCATCGATGTGCATAAAATTAAAAATTAAGTAGGTAAACAATTATGGCAAAAGCACCTGTATCTCCAGTGGTACTGGTGGTCCTAGACGGCTGGGGTTATAGTACATTCATAGAGAACAACGCCATTGCTCTAGCAAAAACGCCAGTTATGGACTGCCTTTGGACTACTTATCCCCGCACTTTAATTCAAGCTTCTGGGAAAGATGTAGGTTTGCCCCAAGGTCAGATGGGTAACTCAGAAGTGGGACATCTGAACCTTGGAGCTGGTCGCATAGTTCCTCAAGAATTAGTTCGCATCTCCGATTCAGTAAAAGACGGCTCGTTATTGAAAAATCCTCAGTTAGTAAGAATTTGTCAAGAAGTTCGTTCTCGTCAAGGAAAACTACATTTAATAGGTTTATGTTCCGAGGGGGGAGTCCATTCTCATCTCAATCATCTGTTGGGATTATTAGATTTAGCGAAAGAGCAAACCCTAAAGCAGGTGTGTATTCACACCATTACTGATGGACGAGATACTAACCCTACTGAAGGGATAAATGCCATTCAAAAACTTGAGTCTTATATCAAGAAAATAGGATTGGGGCGTATTGTTACTCTTAGTGGTCGTTACTATGCGATGGATCGTGATTGCCGTTGGGATCGTGTAAAAAAAGCCTACGATATCATAACTCTAGATGGCATAGGGGATGGACGCTCAACCGTCGAGGTGATTAAAGATTTCTATAGTAGAAATATCACCGACGAGTTCATTCTACCGACCCGCATTGCCCCAGGCGCGGTGGAACCGGGAGATGGAATAATCTTTTTTAACTTCCGTCCCGACAGATCACGGCAAATGTGTTATGCTTTGACCTCGGCTGATTTCGATGGATTTGAACGGCAACGAATTCGTCCCCTGAGTTTTGTTACCTTTACTCAATATGATATTAATCTCCCTGTTAAAGTAGCTTTTGAGCCCCAAAATCTCAATAATGTTTTAGGGGAAATAGTTGCTCGTCAAGGATTAAAACAATTTCGCACTGCGGAGACTGAAAAATACCCCCACGTAACCTATTTTTTCAATGGAGGATCGGAAAAGCCCTTTGAAGGAGAAGATCGAGAGTTAGTACCAAGTCCTATGGTAACCACCTACGATAAATTTCCAGCTATGTCGGCAGAGACCGTTACGAACCGTGCCCGTACTGCTATTGAAAAGGGAATTTATACTTTGGTTGTAATTAACTATGCTAACCCTGATATGGTCGGTCATACAGGCAATATAGAGGCAGCAATTGAAGGGGTGGAAACCGTTGATAATTGTTTAGGACAGTTATTAACCAGTATTAGTAAAATGGGAGGAACCGCCTTAATCACCGCCGATCATGGTAACGCCGAATTAATGTGTGATGAGCAAAGAAATCCCTGGACCGCCCATACTACTAATCCTGTTCCTCTAATTATAGTTGAAGGAGAAAAGCGGAAAATTCTTGGACACGGAGGAGTTGTTGAACTCAGAGATAATGGACGACTCGCAGATGTTGCCCCGACCATCCTTGAAATCTTACAATTACCACAGCCAGAAGAAATGACAGGGCGATCATTGATTAAACCTATTGCGGTTGAGTTTGAGACTCATCGTACTCCTATTTGGCTTTCTCGTTAATTGTTTACTTAATAATTGAACTTTATGACTCTTCGACAACTGCTACAAGTTATTTGGGTGGTTTCTGCTGCTTTGTTGATTGTCTCTGTCCTTTTACATAGTCCCAAAGGGGACGGTATTGGGGGTATTGGAGGACAAGCGCAATTGTTCACTAGTGCTAAAAGTGCTGAAAAAACCCTCAATCAAATTACTTGGACTTTGAGTACGGTTTTTATTGCCCTAACTATTGTTTTGAGTGCAGGATGGTTAAATCCATCTCCTTAGATAACCAGACTGTTTCGATGTTGAAAGTCGGTTAACTAAGAAGATGTAAATCTGAAGTGGAAACTCTTTTCTTGTCTAGATTGTAAGCTGATGCAATGGATAACTAATATTTTCAAGCAAAGAAAAAGTTTTTTGTGGAAATATCGGAAATGTCCTTTTTTGTTGGGCATAACCTGGATGGCTATGTTAGTCGTATTTTGGGTTCATCCCTTGAATGCTCAAAAGAATGACTTAGAAAGGTCCTTGCCCCCTTTACAACCACATCCCCTACCCTTAACCCTAGTTGAGTGGCAAGATCCAAAAGATTCAGGGGATTATTTCGACCAAATATCATTGAGTCCTGCTGGCTATTTAATTTGGTCGCAATTTCCTGTCAAATTCTATTTAGATCGTCCTACGAATCTAAATGATCCTGCCGCCGCAAGTACCCGTCGTTTTCGACAGTGGGTAGACGCTGTTATGGAGGCAATTACAGAGTGGCAAGATTTTTTTCCTCTGGTAGAAGTAAAAGATCCACAACTAGCAGATATTGTTATTGAAAGAACTGAACCTCCCCTAGATGCCAGGTTTGACCCCAAAACTGGACAACTAGAAATTCCTAGGGCGCGATCAGCTCAAACTAGTTATAATTTTTATCTGACTCAGGATAATTCTCCTATTCTGCGCCATCGTATGACTATTAAGATTAGTCCCGGTTTAAGTCAATCATCGACCTTATCAGCTTCCCGTCATGAACTCGGCCACGGGTTGGGAATTTGGGGACACAGCAATCAAGAAACGGATGCTTTATATTTTTCCCAAGTCCGCCGTCTTTCTCCTATTTCTGTAAGGGATATTAATACACTAAAGAAAATCTATCAGCAACCTACTAGACTAGGATGGAAATTACCCTAACGGGTAAACTTCCAACTTGTCGTATTCACTTTCATGCCCGCTTTATGGACTGCACTAAGAGATTTAACTGTCCACTTCTGATGGCACTAGCTTCTGGCGTCGTGACTAAATGTTTAGTTTTGACGAGAAATGCTTAAAGGGACATCATCCACATCTTAGATACTGATTCTAATTTCGAGATACAGCTAATAGCAGTATCAATTAAGATGAGACTGTCACCAAGCAGTTACCAAGTTACTCTCATGCTATGGTTAGTATTCTCTACGGTTAAAAAAAGTACTTTGGATCATGCCTAGTTTGAGAACGCGTGGCATAGTTTGTTTGGCGGTTACCAACCATGCTGTCCTCTCCTCCCCACCTGTCAGCTCGTTGGGGAAGAGAAGAAACTATTGCGTAGGATCTGTCTAGAATCTAGATTAGCTTGAGCCGAAAAAAGAATTAATTATAATTCCCCTCAGTCTCTGGACTTTCTATTTTAGGGAGTCCCATACTGTAGTTAAGAACACGACTCCCAAGATTATAACTAATATCCCCTTTTTGCAGCAGAGAACGAATAAAATGTTCCAAGTTTGAGCCGATGTGACGGAGATTATAGTCAGTTAAATCTTCTCCACTATAGGATTCCACCAAGACATCAAATTTTCGATAAACTTTCTGCAGTGAATCTTCACTCCAATTGAACTCATTATCGGGATCGATATCAAGAGTTAAGACATTAACACTAGGAACCAGTTCGCTGTTTTTAACTTCAGCTGTATAAAGACGAATATGACGAGTAGTAGACTTTAAGAGCATAGCCTTGAATGCTAGTAGAACGTTGACAATACTTTAGATCAATATTAGTCCACTTTTACCTTTAAGGATAACAGAAAATTATAGGCAAGAAGCTCAGTCGAGTATGATTGCCCAGTTTGACTTCTTATAGAGATTACTAATAGCTGAACCGCTTGGATGATAGTAATTGTGGTATTGACTTAGAGTTTCGCTTGGATCTTGACAACTAAGGCACACTGTCATTGGCGAGCTTAAATTAATGGTGCTTCTAGACTAGGTATGACAATATTTTAATAAATAAAGGCTGAAAGTATGACTTTTTTATATTAAAAACCATTAAGGAAACAGTAAACCTGTCAACTTACACTGAAAAGGTAGGAATATTACTTAGTCTAGAAAATTCAAATAAGGCTCAAAATTAATATCTCTATTAGTTGGTTTATATTTGATACTAATTTTTAGATTATTGAATAGTATTTAAACTTTTTTTTTTAGTTTGTATTTCATTAATTTACTTGATTTTTAGATTTTCAAGACTAAATGCTTTGGAAGTAAAAATATTTAGTCTTGAGTAAAAATTAATGTTTTGTCAATTCTATAATTAATTTATTTAAAATAAAAGAAAATCGGTTAATTTATCTTTTGTTATTTTTTATGATCAGCTCTTAATTATTTTTGTTTTTAAGTAATTAAATAGGTGATATTAAATATACATAAACTGCATTTATGTTATTGGAAATAATACAGTTATTTACGAATGAACTCTTGATTTTTTCAAATTTTGTTAGGATTTTAATATAAAACTTACTATCTATATAGTTTTATATATTATTTAAAGTTAGTGTGTAATTAAATACATTTCTTATTTATCAAAAACTATATATATTTAATTTTCTATTTTTTCTGGGGCTATTCAATACTTTTATTTTTTTTTAGAAAAATAAAAGATAGTTTATCATAAATTAAAATCTAACTTATTTAGATAATTTATCCTACTGCATCTGTTATGTAAAAAATTTACTTACAGAGAAGAGATTTAATTATCAACAATGAACTTTAAAAAGTAATAGCTACTATTTACATAGTAGCTATTACAGGTTTTGTTTTTAAATTAGTTTATATCAAACTAAATATTTTTACTTTATTTATACCTAATACTAAAACTTAAATCAGTTTGATAAATAATATTCTATATCTTAAAATACTGGCTGCTCTCCATTATTAAATTTAAAATCAAACAAGAATAATTTAATCTTTTGAAGAGATATACTTAATAGGTACCTGTATTGATTGAAGTTCAACTCCTAGAAAACTTTATGACAAAAATAAATACAATATTGAAGATTTATTCTAAAAAGAGAAAACTATCTATTTCAAAATTAATCGTCTAATCGTCATGGAATGAGATGTAATTAATATGAAAATAAATTTAGAAAAGAGGTCAGTTAACTTTTCTTAAAAAGAATATCAATTTTAATATATTAAATATGATTATAAATCTTTTAAAGAGTACTACTAAGATAGTTATTATATAACTTTAATATTTTTAGATAAAAGAGTAAGTGTAGAAATTATATAAACAAGAAAAATTAGAAGGTAAGACAATTAAGATATACAATGATTTTTACATAGTTTGAAGATTATTACTTAATCGAACTTAAGACACACTATTGTAGTGATTAATACACCTCTGGTTAATGATTTAAAGCGACTTGAAGTTCAGTCTTAGTTATTGGTAGAATGTATTGTTGATTATCTTAGTAAACTTAAAGACTTAAAAATAGAAAATATCGAGAATATACCTCCAATAAAAAGAGTGAAAATACAAGTTCTTAATAAATCTTAGGTTTTTTGTGAAATTGTTTTTTTTTAGGAAAATTGAATTATGTTAGAACCTTAAAAATTTGCCATACTTTTCTTAAAAAACTAGGAATTTATTGGAGCAATATAACAAATAAATTAAATATTATGGTCTTTAAGAGTTTGCAGTTAAATACTTCCCACACCTTCTATGGGCGGGGAGTATCGATAAATCACCAAGTTTTAGATAAAGTGTTTAGAAGTTATTTACTTCCAGCTTTTACACATTCTTCAACAAGAGGAAGTACAGCTTCAACATCTTTCCATCCAAGAATTTCTGTTACTTTCTTTTCCAAATTCTTGTAGGTACGGAAAAATTCAGCAATTTCATCTAAGCGATGAGGAGCAACATCTTTGAGAGATTTGACCTGAATGTAGCGGGGATCTTTATCGGGAACGCAAAGAATTTTTTCATCACGATCACCTCCATCAATCATTTCTAATAAACCAATAGGACGGGCAGTAATGATACACCCGGGGAAAGTCGGTTGATCCATTAACACCATTCCGTCTAGAGGATCACCATCATCAGCTAAAGTGTTAGGGATAAATCCATAATCACAAGGATACTGGACCGACGCATAAAGGACGCGATCCAGTGCAAAAGCATTAAAATCCTTGTCAAACTCATATTTATTTTTACTGCCTGCAGGAATTTCAATCAAAATGTTGATTGAACCAGGCTTAGGTTGGGCTGGAATGAGGGATAAGTCCACTAACTCTCTCCAAATGCTATACAA
Organism: cyanobacterium endosymbiont of Rhopalodia gibberula; assembly: GCF_003574135.1. GTDB lineage: Bacteria > Cyanobacteriota > Cyanobacteriia > Cyanobacteriales > Microcystaceae > Rippkaea. The sequence goes on from NZ_AP018341.1 coordinate 2,230,422, forward strand.
AATTACAATTCTTCTTAGAAGCCCCGAAAAAGTATTCTAAAGGCTTGAGCGTTCCCTAGTTCACTATTCTACAATGAAGATGGAACATACCAGAAAATAATTTGGCTCTTCTAAACTGAGAATGATAGACTAGCAGCTAATAAATCCCAAAATTTTTATTTCGGGAATATTTCGTAATTCTAAAGACTTAATTTTTGTGCAAGTCAAGTGTTTGGAATCCTGGAAATCCTTTAAAAAGAAACTTTTGGGGTTTTCCTCTTGCGACTTTTCACAGTTATACTAGAAAAATTAACAATTTTTGTGGGCATGACAAGCATCATAGTTGAGAAGTAATTTTAACTACTGAGCAACAAATATTCAAAAACTATAAATCTTTATTAAGATGCAAAAAGTTGGTACACAGTACAATACATTGTCAGTTTATGATTAAAATCATAAACTGACCTTATTTTTTTTAGTAAAATTTGTTTATTGTCCATTAAAAATTCGGTTTGAGAATAGATTATTAACAGTTAGTAACTCTCTGTTTTCAGATTCAAGATAGAATCTAAAGAGGTTTGGACTGGCTAATTTTCTGGTGACAATCATAGTCAAACAAGCTGGTTCACTGAGTTGAGTCTAAAGTAAGTAAATTATGTCAACTTCTAACGTGCAACCCCCTGAGTCCTACAGTCAAAATGATGTCCAAGAAATTCTTCACCTAGCGATCACTCGTACAGCCGATGGTTCAGAATTGTCAAGAACACAACTGTGGGAAATTGCCACTGAATTAGACATTGATCCTGACTCCCTTAGGTCTGCTGAGCGCGATTGGCTTAATAGTAAAATAGTCGAACGTAAACGGCAGGAATTTGATTGTTATAGGCGGGAACAATTGAAACAAAAGGCTGTTCGCTATGCTATTATCAACGGATTTTTTTTGATTATAAATTTCCTTAGTTCAGGAACTTTATCTTGGTCGTTGTATGCTCTCTTACTCTTAGGCTTGCCACTATCTCTAGATACCTGGAAAACCTTTCAAACAGAGGGAGAAGCTTATGAACAAGCCTTTCAACGTTGGAGTCTTAAAAAACAGATGAAAGAATCTCTTTCGGGTCTTTGGGATAAGTTAAAAAAGACATGGCAATCTTAAGAAAGTAAAAAACATCGAAAGAGGAAATAGATTATAAAAAGTACAATTCTTAAGAAAGGTTTGCTTGACGGAGTTAATAATGGGAAAAAAAGTTAACAAGCCAATTCTAGTGGCAGGTGTCGGTATTTCATTTATATTGTGGTTTTATAATAGCTTGAGTCAACACATTCTAGAAGTAGGAGAATGGGGACTACTCAGCGCAATCTCCTTGGGGTTGGGTTTTTGGTGGCGAAAAGGACAAAAAGAAATGACAAATAAGCCATTGCCAGTAACACGTTTAACTGAACAATCAGTCAGAGATGTAATTACCCAAGGAGAGTTAATTCTTAATACCTTAGCTACTGAAGCGCCAGATTGTGATATTTCTGTCTTTAAACAAAAATTAATTCAATTATCTTTAGGCTTTGATCGTCAAGAACTAACTATTGCCTTAGCAGGAGGTAAAAAAGTTGGAAAAACAACTTTAAAAAAAATATTATTGGCTCAAAATATCTCTAATAATATCTCTTTAATAGAGATAGAATCTTTATTTAAAGAAACAAAAATACCTAAAATCAAAGCGGATTTGATATTATTATTAATTACTGGAGATTTAACCAATTCTCATTGGAAATTTTTACAAAAGTGTAATCAAGACCATCAACGATTCATTTTGGTTTTTAATAAAAAGGATCAGTACATTCCAGAAGAAAGATCCCTGATTTTAGAACAAGTACGGCAACAACTCAACTCGATGATTGCCCCTTCCGATGTTATTGCCATCAGTGCTGCCCCTCAAGTTTTGAAGGTTCGCCAGCATGAGGAGAATGGGATAATTCGGGAGTGGACTGAATCCCAACCTCCTGAAATTAACTCTTTGAGTGATCGCTTAAAACTTGTGTTAGAACTCGAAACGAAAATGTTAGTTTTGGGAAGTCTATGGCGTGAAGCAGTATCTCTTAAACAACAGGCTAAAGCAAATCTTAATGGCATAAGACGTGATTGTGCTCTACCTATTATTGAAAAATATCAGTGGATTGCAGCAGCCAGTGCTTTTGCTAATCCTGTAGCTGCTTTAGATTTGTTAGCTACTGCCGCTATTAGTTCTCAACTAGTTATAGATTTGGGGGTGATTTATCAACAAAAATTATCTTTTTCTCAAGGACAAGCTCTGTCAGGAATAATTGGTAAATTAATAGTTAAATTGGGATTAGTTGAACTATCAACTCAAACTATTGGCAGTTTTCTCAAAAATAATGCTATCACCTATATTGCTGGAGGAACAGTTCAAGCAATAAGCGCCGCTTATTTAACTCGTTTAGCTGGATTAAGTTTAGTAGAACATTTCCAAGATCAAGACCTTGATTCATCGACAATAGAGGAAATAGATTTAACTAAATTACCTCAAAAAATAAGACGAGTCTTCGAAAAAAATAAACGCACTGCTCTGGTCCAAAATCTTATTCAGCAAACCTTACCCCATTTATCAAATTAACCTTAACGTTTGTCATGAGGTCATAAATTGTGCATGAGTCATCATCTCAAAGATTTCTAAGTCAGATATTTAATAATTAAAAACAATCATCTTTTCTTAGGAGAAATTAAATACATAGTTTTTCTTATGGTCAGAAGATATACTCCGAATTATTGCTTTTGCCTTCTGGCTACTACTAAAATTTAGTGTATTTCACAAACATAATAATTGCTGTAAGTATTTATTTCAATCTTCAAAATTGATAAAGATCCTTGATTATTTAATTGTAAAACTTATATATATTTTTCTTATACATTGAACAGCTTTATCAAAAAGATATTCGTACGGGCAATTATATTTCTAGGAAATAAAGGGATTTCAATATCGATGGTTTTATAAAATATTTTTGTGGTAGATGGGGATACAGTCAAGGGCTAAATACATTAGTCCCTCGACTGTATTATTTACTAAGTCAATATTCTTGAGGTTTATTTCTCACTAAAGGTACAAATTTCGGGAATATTTTTCCGTAAACAAAAAAATATTTGGTTTGCTGTATTTTTGTTCCGAATTTTACCCAGTTATATTTTACCTTTAATGAAAAAAAATCAATCATAAAATTACTATTATTGACGTCTAACCTTTTATTACTAAAGTCGGATTAAATGTTTACCCACACGATGATAAGTTTAGTTTTTTTTGCTAGCCTTATTAAGGCTAATTTACTACAATGGACTAATCCAAATTTGATAAATTTATTTTTGGTAAATTGATGCAATCTACCTTACGGGTTAGGTTATTTTTCGTAAGTAATACCCCTAACTATGTTCCTAATTGTGGAAATATTGTTATTTTTACCAAATTAGAAACTATTAAAGCTAGTGATTCTGAATTGGCTGATTGTTACATTAAGTGAAAGCTAGTGGTCAATAAGTTTAGAAAGACTATTCATGTGGTTAATTAAAAAGTTTACCCCAAAAATTATCTTTTAAATGAACCTTACATTGCTGAACTGCTTCAATATCAATTTAGCCCCCAATTAACTAATGCTAAACTTAGTACTGAAATTTTATTTAAATAAGGGGATAAAATATATGTTTTTGTGATTTTTGTTTAAGGAGGTGATTGTAGAAAAAGTTTATAAAGTTGGTTGTACTATGAATTGTATTCAATCGTTAAAATAGTTAATAATTCAAGAAAAATTTAAGACCATGAATCCAGATACACTTCAATCTCTTTTGCAAGCGATCGCCATAGGAGAAGTAAGCCCCGAACAAGGGTTAGAAAAGCTCAAATATTTCAGTTTTGAATCAGTTGATGAGTTTGCAAAAATTGATCATCATCGTTATTTAAGAACAGGATTTCCTGAAGTTATTTGGGGTCCAGGAAAAACCCCTGAACAAATTGCTCAAATCATGCTCACGATGGCATGTCATTCTTCTCTGGTTATGGCAACTCGTATTGAGCCAACTGTGGCTAAACAACTTAAAAACCAAGTGCCTAATTTAATTTACTATCCAGTGGCTCGTATTTGTGCCTTAAAAACTTCCGAAATACCTTCGACTGCATTAGGAGTAATTGGGGTTCTTACGGCGGGAACAGCGGATTTACCCGTAGCTGAAGAGACTGCCATTACTGCACAACTTTGCGGGTTTGAGGTACGACGGTTGTGGGATGTGGGAGTAGCAGGTATTCATCGTCTATTAAGTCACCGTAAGTTAATTAATCAGGCAGATGTGTTGATCGTAGTGGCAGGGATGGAAGGAGCTTTACCTAGTGTGGTAGCAGGAATGGTTGACTGTCCAGTAATTGGAGTTCCAACTAGTGTGGGTTATGGGGCAAGTTTTGGGGGTGTTTCCCCATTATTGACAATGCTTAATTCTTGTGCAGCAGGGATTGGGGTGGTGAATATTGATAATGGCTTTGGCGCTGCGATTTTAGCTGGACAAATTTTACGAACCGCTAATCGTTTAATTCACAAATAAAAAATTTTATCAATTAAAAAATTAGTATGATATGCAGCTTCTATAAGTCACAGATTGCCTAGATAAACTTATCAAATATAGACTATCTGAAAATGTAAACTTTTCAATAAAAATAAAAAGTCAATCATAAAATCATTTATTAACACCTAAATCATTAATAATAAACTGTGTTAAGTTATCTTAAAGGCAATCCGGTTAAAGTACTCAATAATATCCCGAATAGGACTATTCTTATTTTAGAAGTTAATCATATGGGCTATGAAATACAAATTTCATCACGATTTGCCCGACAATTAGTTCAGAATCAACTAGAAAACATTCAAGTTTTTACTCATCTACAAATCAGGGATGATTATCCCATTTTATATGGTTTTACTACTGTGGCTGAACGAGAGTTATTCCGCCAACTAATCAGTGTCAATGGAATTGGTGCGCAATTAGCAATCACGCTAATTGATACATTAGGATTAGAAGAATTAGTACAAGCAATTATTAATGGTAACATTCGGACTCTATCCAAAACACCGGGAGTTGGGAAAAAAACTGCCGAACGTATTATTTTGGAACTCAAAACTAAACTCTCTCAATTGCAAAAACTATTAGGGATAACTTTATCTTCCACTTCTACTGTTACAATTCCGTCCTTGGAGGTACTAGAAGATTTGGAAATGACTTTATTAGCATTAGATTATACCAATGAAGAAATTAATCAAGCTATTTCTATTCTTAGTAAAGATAATCAAATGTTAAAAAATAATAATAGCGAGGAGTGGATTAGAGAAGCAATTATTTGGTTAAGTCAAAACGAAAACCTTACATAGAATTGATATATAAGGTTCTCTATGTAAGTCTGGTTATGTACATAAAACTTAAATATGAGCTGTCTAAAATAGAAAATTGTCAAAATAGGAGCTAGATACCAAAATTTTTGACTAAAAATCAATAATTAAGTATGATTCGTTTATCATCCATTATTTTTTAGCATTTCATAACTAAACTCTTATATTAAGAGTACAATTTTTTTTATAAAATTTACGATTTATATCATACAAAGAAAGTATATTTAATGCTCAAACTAGCTTATCTATAGATCTACTTCAATTAGATAAGATAATATTAGTTGATTTAAAACTTATAAATAGATCGTTAGATTTGATATTTTATCTTGGTAAGACAACTAAGACTCAGACGACGTTTGTAAAAGTTTATTTCTTCGAATGAAAACAATTCATTGGGTTATTGACTGTTACCACCGGACACTAAAGTAGTTAGATGGAATGAACTTTGAGTCTGTCTAACGTCATAGTGAACACTTGATCTATTCCGAGTGTGTATATTCTACATAATGCGTCAATGACTAACTCACGGAAAAGTTAATATATCTCAATAAAAAGATAGATAATAGAGAACGACATACCTGATAGAATCGAGCAGGAGTCCTAAAAAATAACTCTTCCAGACTAGCTGTGACAACACTATAACAAACAAAAGCTAGAATTATTACTCTGCAATATTCTCAAAATTCTAAAAACTTGGTCTTTGAAAAAATCAAGTTCTTGGACTTACAGAATGTAGTTGGAATAATGGTTTTGGGGGTTATTGGCTACTGATTGGTCATTCTTAGTCTAAAAGGGCTCAGGAAAACAAACTATAAAGTTATATGATCCATTCTCAGTTACATCAAAATACTCTTGAGTTGCTTCTGTCTTTTGTTCTCCCTTATGGCTGTTCTTTTTCCGTGATCTCTGATTCCACGTATCGCATTAGTTGCCCTGATTACGAAATTGCCAATAAAGTCTGGGAAAACCGATTTAACTGTATTTTTCCCTTATTTAAATCAGGGCAAGTGCTTGAGGTAGTAGCATCAAATTATTACGCGAGAAGCCATCCTAAGATCTAAATACTCAAAAATTAGGAAAATTAACCGAGATTTGATCAGATGATGGGTTTAAAGTACTGCCGTTGTTGTCGCTTTTACACTTATCGTGTAGCAAATGTTGCTTCAGTTAATGATATGACTATGAAAAATATCTATCAAACTTTTTTTGGAAGAGATCTTGACTTTTGCTACGGGTTATGCGTTTTCGAGATGGGGATTGGTTTATCTGGGTTTAATTGGTTGTGCTATCTATCAAGTTTTACCCATTATATAGAGAACATTTCTGTCTACGTAGGATGGTTTACTGTTTAGCCATTAGTAGTTTAGCTCAAACTGCATGAGGACTTCTGTTCCAATGCAGTTTATTTTTATTGTCAGCAGTAGCAAGGTTTGCCATTTTAATTCCTCTAATTTTGCTTTATCTTGGGTTGAAGATTATACTGAAATTTATTCCCTTAAAATTTTTTAAAAAAAATAATAGTTGGTGATTTTTTTTGTTATTGTTTATTTTAGCTGAATGAGTGTTACTACGATTCTTAAATATTGCATTTATATTTAATGCTTTTTAATGAAATGGATGGGGAATAAGTACTTAGTTTTAAAAAATTTTTATTATGCCAATTACTACTATGTAAGTTATAACTATTCAATTAAGACGGAAAGATTTAGTTTCTTGTGGAGTTTCTATTTACACTTTAATTATTATTGCTATTTGCTATTTTGATACAGTTAGCATCGCAGCTACAACCTAAATATTACTAAGCTTGCTAACTTTATATGTTGATTATACTTAAGTTATATAAACTTAACAAAATCATGAATAACTATAAAGATAATTTTTTGAAAATAAATTTAAGTTTAATAAACAGCCTCTAGTTAGTGGACTAAGATAAATTGTTTGATCAGTTATTAATTGTCTCCTAACCAACCTGATATATAAGTCTAATATTTTTTTATAAAAAAAGTCTAATTATTAATAATTAACTATTCTCTCAAATTTTTTTTGAAAAAACTTGATTATTTGATAAAGTCTTCTGAAAAGCTTTAGCATTATACCGCTCACCATCTTGCTCAACAAAGACGTACATAACATTTTTGAAATTTATATTGATGCTGAATCTATTGAGAAAATAAAGAACCAATTTACAAGTGGTAATATCAGTTTGTAAAATATAGCTATTTTACAAATTGATTCTTTGATCTATAGTTAGTTGATTAACAAAAAAACAAAGGAAATTCTAGAAATTATTAACAAAAAAAATCCAAAATTTATCTAGATATTTTACCTATAATTAATATCAAATTATGATTTAACTTAGAGGATTATAACTACTTTTATCTAGAAAAGTAAACTAATTTATTATGCAAAATCTATAATCTCCTTATTTCACTAGTCTTATACTAATTTGCTTGAGGTGTCTTTATAAAGATTAAAGGAAAACATTGGAGAATCCCATTTTGAGAGTTGAATTACGCAGCTATGTTTATTTAGACCGATTATAATCTCAACACGCCGCCTACATTATGATAGCGTTAGGATTTTTACCTTTACCTGAAGATGCTGTACTATGGGTTCAAATTTCTCTAGGAATTAAAATTAACTACATTACAGATGTCGATTTAAAGTCTGCTGTAGTTTATTCTGGAGTGTGATTTATCGAATGTCTTGATGGACTTCTAAAAATTCATTCCACTAATCAAAAAGAGGTAAAAACTGCAGGAGGAGCAATTTTAGAGCCTTGAGCTGTTAATCGACAAGATTGTTTAAAACTTAAGGTGGTTTCTAGTCAAATTATTATTCGTGATATCGATTCATATCAAGCGCAATTAGTCAATCGTAACCAATGGGGACAAGTGTTATTAGTTAGACAAAATCTTTATGTTTTGGAAGTTCAATCAGCTGCTTCTGCAGCGTTAGCGGCTAATGAAGCAGAAAAAGCTGCTTTAATTAATATTCTTCAGATTTCGGCTATTGGGAGTGTTGGTCAGTTATATTTAGGAAGAGAAGAACGAGATACTATTACAGGTTCCCAAGCAATGTTAGCTTCTATGAAAAGTGTTCCTGGAAGGGTTCAAGATAGACAAGAAAAAAATGAATGATTACCCCCATTAAATAACTTCTACATTTAATAAGTCATGAACTCTGAATCAACTCCATTATTAAAATTATCCGAAGTTAGTTTAACTGATTTTAGGGAAGAAAATAAGTTATTAACTAATATTTCTTTTCAAGTGAATCAGAGTGATCGCTTAGCAATTGTCGGTCCTTCTGGCGCTGGAAAAACTACTTTATTACGGCTAATTAACCGTTTACAAGAACCCACATCAGGGTTAATTGAATGGGACTCTCAGCCTCTTTGCAATCTTTCTATTGTTAAACTACGTCAACAAATTGTTCTAGTTCCTCAAGAGCCAAAATTATTAGGTATGACTGTAGAAGAAGCCCTTGCTTACCCTTTAGTATTGCAACAGTTATCTAAACTAGAGATTGAACAGGCAATTGATACATGGCAATCACAACTTTCGATCCCTGATGATTGGTTAACTCGAAATGAATTGCAATTATCTTTAGGACAGCGACAGTTAGTAAGTATTATGCGGGGGTTAATGATGAAACCTAAACTTCTATTGTTAGATGAGCCAACCTCAGCTTTAGATAGCGAGCGTGCTCAGCAATTAATAGAAACTTTAATTAATTCGAATCAAACAGAACAAACTACTATAATCATGGTAAATCATCAAAAGAAACTTGTTAAACAGTTCGCCCAAGGTATTTTAACATTAAAAGAAGGACAAGTTCAGTCAATTTCCTAGTTAAATTTTCTAGAAAAATATTAAGTAGAGTTTAGCTTTACCGGACCTGTTATGTAAAAATCAATAATATAAAGTACAGAGTCTGATCATAAATCATAAGTCTATTAAGGGCTATATCTGTTCTATGGATAGAACTGTAGCTAGTTTTCTCTTTAAAATGAATTATGCTATGCTCAGAATTTTAACTTGATTAATACTAATGGAATCAAATGCTCAACTCAGTTTAATGAATAAGATTCTAAATTTGGAAGCACTCACTATAGCGGATTATCAGACTTTAAATGATATAGAGATAATTTAATTTATAGAAAAAATAGATCCGACAACAACTTGTATTTATCATGGTTAAACTACCAAAAAAATTATTATGATACCTAACATTATTATTGATAATAATTCAGTTGGTACAAATAGTTTAGTTATAGACAAGCTAAATTAATGGAAATAAAAAAAGTCATACTTATATTTGTTACAATATTTTTGTTTCTACCTAAAAAATAGAAGTAAAATAGCATCAAATTGTTGGAACAAGATTTAAACATAAATACAACTTATTTCAAATAATTAAATAAGATATTTATTTAAAAAATATCAACAGTTTTAAAATATATATTATACTTATCTTAATTAGATAAGAACATTGTAATTACTTAAATATAAAAACTTAAAATGAGTTGTTTTTTTAAGGTTTATTTAGATATATCTACTTTAGTAGCAAAGTTTACTGGTCACAAATAATGCTATCGTACTGATTGCTGTGACCACAGATTAAATGAATTAATGTCAGATATTGAAACCTTGATCGTTCAAATTCATCAAGAAGCTAAACGAAAACCATTTCCCATTGATACCACCGTTTATAAAGCAGCTGATAAAGATCCCACTCAACCTATTTTGTATGCGGGAAACCTCAAAAGTCAGATCTGCTTTTTTGGACGAGATCTTGGACGAGATGAAGTCCAAACGGGACAACCTTTAATTGGTGCTGCAGGCACTTTAGTTCGTAAAGGGTTTTACTGGGCGATGCATCATCAACAGGCGAAAACTCGACAAGAGTTGCAAAGCATCTGTGCTCGAGTTCTTCTTACTAATACTGTCCCCTATAAACCCCCTGACAATAAAGCTTATATTACTGAAGTTAAAAATCGTTTCCGTCCCTTTATCGAAAAATTATTAGTTATTCATTGGCAAGGAAATCAAATTATTACATTAGGAACCGAGGCGTTTAAGTGGTTCATTCCCTATGGAGATAAAGGGGAAGTCAATGAATTTTTCCAACGGAGTGATCGCTATGAAAGTAAATTACCTGTCACTCTCCACGCGACTGATACTTTAGGTATGCAACACCGACGACAAGTAACTTTACTTCCTTTACCCCATCCATCTCCTCTCAATCGGAAATATTACGTCAAATTTCCCCAAATGTTACAGAAGAGGCTGAATGAATTTGACTTTTAATCCTAAACTAAAGGATTTTGTGGGGGACTGTATCATAAAACTCTGAGTTTTAAAATTAATGACTTTTAGAATTGGCGTTATCAGTAACAGAGGGTATACAATTATGAGGCGGTCATGATGAACTTCATGGGTGTGTAGCTCAATGGATAGAGCACCGACCTTCTAAGTCGTAGGTTACAGGTTCGAGTCCTGTCACACCCGTTATAATTATTTTTTGGTCAAAAAAGTTAAATCAATGATGGTACTACGTAGTTTATTGATTGATCGAGACTTTATCCCAATCTAAAGAATGTGAGTGCTTGCGATAGTATTCTGAGACAGGATCTTCACCCGATATTTATGATGAACTATTAACCAGCTTCATAAAAGTCAACTAATTTAGTAATAACAACAGATGGAAAGGTCTGCCAAAAAGCTTTTTTTAGTTCTGTAAGAGAGTTTAATACTATAAGTTGCAGTGTTCATCTTCTCTTAGGAAATTTAATAATCGAAGTTAGTAGAGACAAACAGCCTTATTATGTATGTCTTACTTTCAGATTAACAGGATATTTGGGGCATGTGTTGAGGCATGTGACATAAGTATGCATCAACTATTTATGACTCATTTACGCTACGATGTTCTTGATTAAACTTTTGTTTTTTTAAACCCTCATTGAGAAGCTAAAAATAGCTCCTTTGTAAAGTTCAAAAGTTAATTTAGGATTTTGAACAGAGGGTCCGCTCACTGTGGATAGACAAATAAAAATGAATACAATAATTTTCATTATTGTATTCATTTTTATTTGACGAGAAACTTCTACAGTATTAGAGTGTATGCAGGTTTAAAATGAATTATTTAGTATTTTTGACTTTTAAATTTAATTAATTTGCTAATTTATTTTTAATTTTAAATTAATTTAGAATAGTTTTAATGTAAATTAAATAATCTAAAAATAGAGAAAATCAAAATATAACTAAATAGTTAAGTTAAATTTTTAACAAGTTTTTGATCAAATTACTATTGATTATAGTAATGTATACTGCGTATGGGATACGGAATATTAATGTTAGCTTGATCAAAAGCTTGTTTAATAGCAATAATCGCTTTCGTTTGTACTTTTCTAACTGTAGGCTCTCTTGGTGTTGTCCAATAACGTACAATCAAATCGATAGAACTATCTCCAAATGCAATTAAGTCTACTTCTGGACAAGGATATTCTAATACTCCCTCAACTTGAGTAATTGTATCTTGTAAGATTTCTTTTACATTCGGCAAAGATGTATTATAGTCAATTCCTACATTTAAATCAGTACGACGATTATTATAAGCAGTTCTAACTCTAACAGCATCGGTAAAAATTTTAGAATTAGGTACTAAAATTTTTTCACCTGTATAAGTCTTAATTTTTGTCGTACGAATATCAATTAATTCTACTGTACCTTCATGTCCATCAACGATGATTTGATCATTAATACGAAATGGCTCTTGTATTAAAATTAATACTCCTGATAAAAAATTCTTAAAAATATCTTGAAATGCAAAACCAATAGCAACGGAACTCAATCCTAAAGCAGCAACAATATCTCCTAAAGTTAAACCTGGAAAAATAAAAACACAAACCAATAAACTTCCTATAATCCAAGTACCTACGTAAGTAATTTTTATAACTAACAGTTGCAAGGATTGACTTTTCAAAGTTTTCTTAGATAATTTTTCTGAAAAACCTTTTAAAAAGTTAGCAGTATAGCGAGTTAATAAGATAGTAATTAAAGCTACTAAAAAAGTTGGTAGAACTTTAATTGTTATTTTTAATAGTTCTTGTAAACCAATTATTATAGTATCAAATATATTTTCCATATATAGATTTTATAATGAAAGTGGGTCAATATTATTATATTTTGTGTTGTATTTAAGCTTTTTCCTGCTAAATTAGCTACTAGGGAACTAACTATAACTAATGTTATTGATATTGTCGATGGATAAAATTCTGACACTGGCGTAGGAAGAATTGAACAACAACATCCACAAAGGCAATAATTTACAATTGTAGCAGAAACCAAAGATATGATATTGAAAGTGAGAGAAAAAAAAATTATAATCCGCATTTCGAAATTACTTTAAGAAAAACAAGAGGCTAAAGATATGAGATGAGCTGAACTAGAAATAAAAAACTACGATACATTAGCTAATGTGGATAATAACCCTGGAGTCGCTTGGTTTATCAGTTACCTGGAACTAACATTCTAGGAATTATATAGGCTGCTAGGATAACAATTTGGGAATTGAAACCGAGTTTCCTCCCTAGGTTAAAAGTTATTGTTGGTCTTGATAATACGTTATTTGTTAATGCTTCGATTAAGGATTTAGTCATTACTTTTTCACAAGCAATGATCCTATTGGTCCTGATTATATTGATTTTCTTACAAGATTGTTAGACTACTGTCATTTCCGGAACTACCATTTGGGTGGTGTTAATATGGGCGATGATCGTTTTAAATACTTTTGTCCATACTCTTCACCAGTTAAATTTATTTGTCTGTGTTTTAGAAAAAAGATTGGTGGTGGACGACGAGATTGTAAATGTAGAAACAGTTCCTAATAAACTGTCCCCAAAAAGGCGTCCGATGTAAGCAGTGATAGACTTCTATAGATTAATTATTTGAGGAGACTATTTCCGCCTTGGTAGTATTGATGGTAGTTTTTATACCTGTGACTTTTTATCCTGAAACAACAGAAGTAGTTTACAGTTGATCTACCATGACAATTATTTTTTCAGTGGCTTTTTCGACGTTTAACGTTTCGACTTTTTCCCTATTATGTTAAGTTGTATTACCGAAAGTTTCCAAAGATAAATATGGTCATTAGCAGTATTTTTGTTAAAAAACCTAATTATTTGATCTAATTAGAAAAATAATCAGAAAAAGCTATTGTGATTTTATCAAATTTCTAATCTATATTCGTGTTGTGGTTATGAACTTGTTTATTACAGAGTCAATTGCCACGGCATAGATTTACCGAACCATGTTATCAGGATTTATTCGGATTGAAGAATAGGAGTATTTCTTTTGAATTATAAAGGCTTTCCCGGGAATCTCTCTCAACTATAGTAATCAACTTGATTAACAAACAACAAAAATAATTCATAATTATTACTAATACTGATTATAAAGATTTTATTTTGAAGGGAAAAATGTCAACAAATCTAATTACTATGTTAAGTCGCAGTCTTAGGAAAGCTGTCTTATTCCAAAAGTTAAAGTTTTTAGTATTACGAAATATATCAATCAAATCTATACCTAAAAGATGATAAATACACATACGTTAGTAGCTAATACCATCTTGGTAGATGGGTTAATTAAATCTAATAGCTCAGAAATCTCTATTTAAGATAGTTAGGGAAAAAGACTGTTAGCCTTAATTAATACTATTAAACTAGTAATATCGACAGCTAATAAACAACTAAAAAATCGAGGTTTATTTTACTCTATTTACCCTTAATAGTCGTTTGATTACCATAAAAATTAAAGAGATTAATCAAAAAAAAATCAAGGTGTATAATACAATTATTAAATAAATTTTGCGAACTATTCAAATATTTATTTAGCCAAATTTTATCAATCAATTTGTGTATGAAGATCGTCTTTATTGGATTTATGCCCAAGCTTAAGCAGATGTACGGACAAACCCTCAAGAGATTGGACATTTTGTAATCGTGTGACGGGCAAACGGTTCAATAAAGCTATATTATCACCCCAACTTTAAATACCGATCTCCCAATTATTAACTAACACAAGATTTATTCTGCCATCAAATTTATTTTGAATCTTGCTCTTGGGTATAGTTATTGGTCAGGTTATCCAAGCAATGAAAACAGTAGTCAACGAAACTCTACAACTTGGTTTTGGTTATGAGTGGACGAATCACCTACATCGAGGAGAAAACCTCTGGAGGAGTGGCTACTATTGTCTTTAACCTTACTTTTACGACGGTATTCTTGGTGTTAGTTGCTCAGTATGAAAGTAACTTTGAGTCTACTATTATCTATCATCGTACTTTTGCTTATTTTAGGCGCGTTAGGAATGATTTGGTTGCGGACAGCGTGTGTTTAAAAAACTTCTTTCAAAGAAAGAAAATGATATCTGTCCAGTTTTAAATAAAAATTATGTTCACCCAGGTAGCTTTGATTACATCGATTGGATTGATGTCTAATTGACAAAGACCCGTTATTTAGGAACAAATATTGCTAAAACGACATTTTAGGCAGCTTTCTGTAGAGTAACTTTAGCAAGAATATTGAGTTTATTATTAGTTCTAATCTTTTAGATTTTGATTGAAAACTTTAAAAAATATATTTTTTAGGAAAGTACAAAATTATTCGCCCTCTAGTTCTGGCTAATGGTAGTCAACTAACCCTCTCTCTACAACTTCAACCATCAGAGGAGTAAGCAACTCTCATGTTTGAAGCAACTCCTCAGAACTGATAGATTAATGAAAGAAAAACTATCAACTGAATTAGTTTACTTTTTTGTCTTTGTTTAATTGAGTTGAATCCAAAGAATTTTTGAGATAAAGTTAAGTAACTAATCTGTGCACTAAATTAACAATTAACTCTAGGAAAAATAAGAGCAAATATTTGAGTAATTATTCTTTGATTTTTCTGGAATTATAGTTACACTAGTCAGTGTAATGTTCTGGCTAGCTATAACGAAAATTTCACAACTGGATTGACGCAAACCAACTTTTATTGTTGGCAACAAAGCAACTGTTAAATTTTTTATTAAAGCCCCCTAAGCGTCAATTCGAAAACAAAAATTATTCAGACACAACATGTATTAAGAATCCGGTAAACAGCAATCAGCAACAAATAATTTATCATTAATAATGGAACATAAAAACAAGAAAAGCTTATAATTTTAGAATGCACTCACAAAGACCCATAACTTATCCAATCTAGTCTAGATAAATAACAGTGCAATGGACAAATAATAGACCCTGAATTCATTGTATAAGTAAATCGAAGTAGTATTAGTCTCAATCCCAATGATTAACTCTTAAGCATAAGAGTTGCCGTGTTTACCTATTCTTAAGTGCAATCCTGATATAAACGACTACCTCAGCATTAATACCTCGTTTTTCAGTTGTGATATCTTTTTACGACGTTTTTTAAATTCAGCATAGATACAGCAATTTTTTATGGGGTAATTAATTAGGCTAACCTAACCAAGCTTGGGGTCATAATTATTGACCTTGGAATTTACGATGTCTTTTCAATCTAAACGCAGTTTAGATTGAAAAGATAATACGAGACACACAAATGTCCACATTGTTAGCTAATATTGTCTCTGACATAAACAACTATAACAGCTGAGTTTTCCTGGCTTGCCGTTTCTAATCAAAAGCGGGGTCTTGCCCACCAATTCCAATACCTGTGTCAAAGATTTGAGCGCTAGTCAAATCTAGGTTGTTCATGGACGCACCCGTAACATCAGCATCGTAAATCATTGCTCGGGTAAAGTTCACATTATCTAAATTCGAATCGTTCAAACTTGCATTAGTAACCATTGCCCCGGTTAGATTAGACCCCTCGAGGTTGGCCCCTGTCATATCCGCTCCCTCTAGATTAGCTTCGATTAGAGCTGACCCTGACAGATTAGCATCCCTTAAATCTGCTCCTATTAAATGAGCATATCTTAAGTCCTCATTCGAAAGATCGCACCTCATACATTCGTTAGTTGTTAGCAACCGTTGAATATGAGCTGGATTTCCGGCTAATACCGGACTCGTGAACATAAGGGGAACAGCGATGGACAGCGTCAAGAAAATGTTCTGTCTCATAAATAAATTTATACTCCTTTATTGAACGTTTCTTCCTTGCTATTAAGATAGAAAGTACGATTACAAAAAACTTCACCTAATTGGATTATTTTTCCTCATCGTTTTTTCTTTGATCGTTCTGGTGATCATTCTTAATAGAGAATAGACTAATATTTCAGAATATACAAGAAAAAATCAAAATATTTTATTATCAGCTTCAATAATATCTTTTCAGAAGTAGGCTTTATTATAGTGATAGCTATAGGAATTGGGGCATTAACTTTGTGGTTACGTCAGCCTTGAATTATAGCGTTTATTATTTACGCACAAAGTCAAAATTATTGGGAAAATTGGGAATTACTTCATTGTTATTTGTTATCTGGTTAAAACCTGTCCTTCACGAAATTTGTGCGGTGGAACCAACAGCAGGGATGGAACAAATCTTATTTAGCCATTACCTTAACTGTTTCAAACACCATCATTCATTGTTAAATTGTTTCCTAAGTAAACGGGAAATTAATTTCCTGCATGGACAAATTGCATAGAAATATTAACCGTTTAGGATATTGAAGTTGTGATAGTCGGTTCAAATCACAACCACCCTATTCTAGGGTTGATTGTCTTAGTGGAATTTAGTTACTATGGAGGTGTGTAATTATATGATCATCGACTTCCATATCATCATAAATAAATGGCTAGATTTAGCTTTATCCAATTTAGAGAGAGCAACTCGTCACTCTAATACGGAAATTGTAAAAATTTAGACGGAGTAGATACCCCTCTAGTGAATGTCATTTTATTTGGTTTAAGACAGTATGGTAAAAAATCTAAAATTTACCTCCACTTTGTCATTGCATGAGCCGAAATGGATAGTTAGTGCCTTGCCTAGACAACGTGCCGGATTGAATGTAGTCCCCATCTTAACAATAGCGATAATGTCAAGGATAAATTGCTTCAACTATACCATCTCCATAGTTTGAGATAGAAATTTTCAGAGAAACTGTACTGACCTAGTTTTGTTATCTTTGTCAGGCTGCAGTTTATATAATCATCAAAAACACTAGTTAAAGAGTTTTGATGTGATGTGTCAATCCATCCTCTTAGATAGTGATCGCGGTGAACACAATGGAAAGTAGTATGTTAGATTTTCTAATGAGGTGTTTTGTTTTCTCCATGTCGCCAACATTGATTCCCTCCATGGGGTATCTCACTCAAGGAGTCAAGCAAATCAACCCTTAATCATTTATTACGATAGCGAATTATAGCTTCAATGTTCTCCAAACAAGTTACAGATTCTCCCATTTATAAGTGGTTTGATGATCGCCTTGAAATTCAGGCAATTTCCGACGACATAACCACTAAATACGTTCCTCCCCATGTAAATATTTTCTACTGTTTGGGTGGAATTACCTTAGTTTGCTTCTTGGTCCAGTTTGCTACTGGATTTGCCATGACGTTTTACTACAAACCAACGGTTGTTGAAGCCTTTTCTTCAGTCAAATATATTATGGACGAGGTTAACTTCGGTTGGCTGATACGTTCAGTCCATCGCTGGTCTGCCAGTATGATGGTATTGATGATGATCCTCCATGTCTTCCGTGTTTACTTGACTGGTGGCTTTAAAAAGCCCCGTGAGTTAACTTGGATTACTGGAGTTGTCTTAGCTGTCATCACCGTTTCTTTCGGTGTAACAGGCTACTCTCTTCCTTGGGATCAAGTTGGTTATTGGGCGGTTAAGATAGTTTCTGGTGTTCCTGCAGCTATTCCCGTGGTGGGCGATCAATTGGTTGAACTACTCCGGGGTGGTCAAAGTGTAGGACAAGCCACCTTAACACGTTTTTACAGCTTACATACCTTTGTTTTCCCCTGGCTAATCGCAGTCTTCATGCTGCTGCATTTTTTAATGATCCGCAAACAAGGGATTTCTGGTCCTTTGTAAAGTGTTTAAGGGTGGCCAGTGAACAGTTAATTAATCAACTATAAATCTTTGGTTATTAAAGACTGGTCACTAATGTTAGACAAATATCCTGCTGATCCTCAGTTTTTATAAGGAGAAATCTATCCAATGGCAACTGAAAAAAAGCCAGATCTTAGCGACCCTAAATTGAGAGCAAAACTAGCCCAAGGCATGGGTCACAACTACTACGGTGAACCGGCTTGGCCTAATGACTTGCTTTATATTTTTCCTGTGGTGATTCTTGGGACCATAGGACTGCTAGTGGCATTAGCGGTTCTTGACCCCGCTATGGTTGGTGAACCGGCTGATCCTTTTGCCACTCCGTTAGAAATTCTACCGGAGTGGTATCTCTATCCCGTTTTCCAAATCTTACGGATTCTTCCTAACAAATTATTAGGAATTGCTTGTCAAGCAGCTATTCCTTTAGGTTTAATGTTGATTCCTTTTATTGAAAGTGTCAACAAATTCCAGAATCCCTTTCGTCGTCCTGTAGCAACTGCTATGTTTCTCTTTGGAACTCTTGTGACTCTGTGGTTGGGTGCAGGTGCAACTTTCCCTATTGATAAATCTTTAACCTTAGGATTATTTTAGAAAGTCTGGTGGGTTTTTGATAGATGCCTGGGGTTGATTCTACGTCTTGTGTTACAAGATGAATTGGAGGTAATCGCAGGCATCTTTATCTAAAGCCTTAGGGAAAGTCACAGAGAACAAAAATTTTTCTTTCAATAAAAGGTTGCATTGTAATTGGAATATGGTCTACAATTGTACTCTGCAGATAGCGGGGCGTAGCGCAGCTTGGTAGCGCACCACTTTGGGGTAGTGGGGGTCGTGGGTTCAAATCCCGCCGCTCCGATTTAATCGGAAATAATCACTCCATATAGTGATCTCAATTTAGTTATTTATTAATTGTCGGCTAATTCCTTGTCAACCCCGAGATACTTCTATCATATTCCAGGCTTAGACAAGACAGCCTCTGGGAATAAAGGGGAGGTTACTGTCAAAATTTTTGCTGATGCTATCAATATCAGGATCATTAGGATAATTAATTATTGGTTTCAAGAAAACTTAAGACTTGGGATTTATTACTATTGATAGTATGACTCTACAAATTATGTTAAGTCCGACAGGATTTTTTTAAAAAAAGTTGTTATTTGTGACATCTAAAACTATGATAGATATTTGAAAATATCAGGACGCAAGACAAATCTACTCTTTACTCCAGAATTTGAGAAAGATTTTTCAGGTAAATTAAGTACAGGCAATTAGTCTAATTAAAAAAAATTAATGATTCATCGAGATTGTGTATAATTGAACACAGTTCAAATCCTTCAATTTAGGAATAGCATAACAATGCTGTTCAGATCTTTGATAGAAGTCATCTACATCACAAAACGCCTCACCAAGATCAGGACGAGATTCTATATTTAGAAAACAATACTTCAAGAAATACTGCTTTCAATATTGAGTCTAGAGTCGTTGCTTCCGTTTCTCTCTATAAATCTTTGTTAAACTCATGTTGCAAATATAGAGGATTCAATAACACTTACTATCAGTTTTATATCCGTTATTTTTAATAATTACTTTATATTTTTATAAGTTGTATATTTAAGTTCATCTTGCCAATATGTAATTTTTAGGTTTGTTGTAGTTGGGGTAAATCTAAAAATTAGAGACAATGAGAACTTAAGCCACTACTTATTTTTGTCGTTGAGACACTATGCAATCTTTTGATGTCACCACTCTAACCGCTATTTGTCGAGAACTCCAAACCCATTGGATCCCCTCTCGTCTTGAACAAGTTTATCAACGTGACCGTCACACTATTTCCCTTGCCCTACGAACCATCGAAAAACGTAGTTGGTTAACTATTTCTTGGCATCCTCAGGCTGCTCGACTTTGTATTGGGGATCCTCCTCCTCATACTCTTGATACCTTTACTTTTAGCGATCAATTACGCCATCAACTCAATGGATACGCCCTAACTTCTCTAGAGATGATTGCTCCCTGGGAAAGAGTTGTTGATTTACAATTTGCCAAACGCCCTGGCGAGCCCCCCGTCTGGCATTTGTTTTTAGAAATTATGGGCAAATACAGTAACATCATTCTGACCGACGCTAAACGACAGATTATCACTGTTGGGCATCAAGTAACTGCTAATCAATCAAGTGTGCGTACTGTTGAAACTGGACAACCCTACGAATTTCCTCCTACTTTGATAGGGACTTTACCTAAATTAGAGGAACCTTACGAATGTTGGCAAGAAAGAATTAGTCTCCTTCCTAAGGCATTAAAGAAGCAAATGTTAGATAATTACTGCGGGCTAAGTCCGGTAGTTGCCCATTCGATGATTCAAACAGCTAATTTGGACCCTAAACAATCAACGGACACTCTAAGATTATCCGACTGGAATCGATTATTTTGTTTGTGGCAAACCTGGCTAATTATTTTAGTTACAGCAGATTTTAAACCTGGATGGACAGAAAAAGGTTATACCGTTTTAGGATGGGGAATGGTTAAACCTGCCTCTGAGATACAAATCTTAATCAATCAATACTATCAAGAGCAAATTAATTATCAAACTTTTCAACAACTACGTCATCAACTGTTACAAAAACTCAGTTCTCTTCTCAAAAAACTGCGAGTTAAAGAATCTAACTTTACTCAAAAACTACAACAATCTATCGAAGCTGGTCAATATCGCCAACAAGGAGATTTATTGATGGCATATTTGCATTTATGGAAACCAGGAATGAAGTCTATTTTTTTGAAAAACTTTGAAACGGAAAAAACAGTTGAAATTCACTTAAACCCTGAAAAAAACGCTGTCCAAAACGCCCAATATCTCTATAAACAACACCAAAAATTAAAACGAGCTAGTAGTATTGTTGAACCCTTATTAACCGAGGTTAAAGAGGAAATTGACTACTTAGAACAGGTCGAAGAAAATTTGAATCAATTAGATATCTATGACTCTCCCCAAGATTTGCAAACTCTCCAGGAAATCCGAGAAGAACTTATTCAACAAAATTACCTGAAGTCTTCTACTCAAAGTAATTCTAGTCGTTTAGACGAATCTCAACCTCATCAATACCTTACCCCATCAGGGCTAGAAGTCTGGGTGGGTCGTAATAACCGACAAAATGATCGCTTAACTTTTTGTACTGCAGGGGATTATGACTTATGGTTTCATACCCAAGGGAGTGTTGGCAGTCACGTTTTATTGCGCTTAGAACCAGGGCAAAAACCTAATGAAGTGGACTTACAATGTGCCGCAGATTGGGCTGCTTATTACAGTCGTGCTAGATTCAGTGAGCATGTCCCTATCGTTTATACCGAACCCAAATATGTTTACAAGCCTAAAAGATCTAAACCAGGAATGGTTATCTATAAGCGGGAAAAACTGCTATGGGGCCAACCGCATAAAACGCAAATTTACTTAAAAAATCAGGGGGAGACAACAAATTAATTTTTTCCATAAATAATGAAATAACAATGTTCAATAAGGATCAACAACAAGACTATTTCGAGCTACCGGTGATTGTGGTCACTGGTTTTTTGTTTAATTAACTTTTTAATCAACATTTTCCTCGACAACATTTATTAAACTGATCAGTTTTGTACTCAAACATCAGAATTCAGTTCCGACAAGGATTAGATTTAAAAGAAAAATTTATTTTGGGCTAGGGAACTAATATTTTTACTGTAGGGGTATAGTATTTATGGAACTACGGATTACCATTGATGTACTCAGGGTTAATAAGGCTCATGTCAAGGTATTCAAGCCATAAAAGCCACTTCTTTTCATTTCTGACGTGAACACTCACTCCATAAAGGTTAACTAAAGCACTCAAAGCCAATAAAGATCAAGGTTTTAAGGATTAGCAAAAGTAAATTAGCATCTACTAAAAAGATGTACCATGAATAAGCAGTTAAACTACCTATAGAACAGAACTGAATTCCGTGACAGCGCTGGAGAGGACTGAGAAGCCTACTCCAGTTTTTTATTTTTTTTTAAAATAGGGGCGAACACTCATTCCCCCCTACTTCTAGATTTTGTACAAATTTTAAGTCCGATTATTGATTAACCAACAAATGCTTTACTCGGTTGAGAAACACCCTTAGATTTTGTTCCTTTAAGATAAGCTAACATGGTATCAGCGTCAGATACTTCAAAGGGATCAGTAGGACAGTTATCGGAGAATTCAGGTTCTATGAAGATTTTTTCAATCTTGCAGTCGTTAACCAGCATGGAATAACGCCAGGAACGCATTCCAAACCCGAGGTTAGACTTATCAACTAACATTCCCATTTTACGGGTGAATTCTCCGTTACCGTCAGGAAGTAAAAATACATTGGTGGCACCCTGTTGCTTGCCCCATTGGAACATAACAAAAGCATCATTAACGGACAGACAAATAACTTGATCTACTCCTTGTGCCTTGAACTCTTTATATAAGTCTTCATAGCGAGGTAAGTGGTTAGATGAACAAGTGGGAGTAAATGCCCCAGGTAAAGAGAAAACAACGACCTTCTTGCCGGCAAAGATCTCCTTGGTGGTTAAATCTTGCCAACGGTAGGGATTGGGTCCAGAAACAGACTCATCACGGACGCGAGTCTTAAAGACAGCATGGGGAACTTTTTCAATGACAGCCATATTTTTTGTTGCCTCACTCTGTTATATAGTGTAATTGTATACAGTTTTTGCTGTAACTTTGTATAAGAATAATTCTTATATAATAATTTGTCAAGAGTTATAACAATATAGATTTTAAGAAAAGTTACTATATAGAGTTGACGCTACAATAGAAATCGTTACAATCTGGGAAAATTAAAGTCTTAAAACAAAAATGAGTGTTCACAAAAGTGAAATTGTGACAATCTTAAAATCAAAAGGGTTGAGGATAACACCTCAACGCTTTGCCGTCTATGCTAATTTGAGATCGCGCGGAGATCATCCTACAGCCGAACAGCTTTTGACAGATCTCAATAGAGAGATCTTCACCTCTTCTCAAGCGACAGTTTATAGTGCTTTACAGACCCTAAGAGAAGTCAATTTGATTCGAGAAGTCTTGTTACAAGAGGGAGTCTCTCGATATGATGCGAATGTTTCTCCTCATCATCATTTCCGTTGTCGGCAATGTGAGAAAATAGAAGATATCGATTGGTATACTTTCCAATCCATCAATCTGAATTCTCTTCGTGCTGGTTTAACCGTAGACAGTTATGAAATTACGGTTCAGGGATTATGTGAAAACTGTAAGTAAATAGAGTTAATTGTTTGTTCGAATAAGTTAACATAACAATACTGGTATTCAAGGGTGTATTGCTCTACGCTAATACACCCTTGAATTATTCTAAGATATGCATAAGTTAAAATTTTAACTAAAACATAAAATCAAACGATTTTATTTTTGAAAGGGTTTTCAATATTTGGGTTTTTCAAGACTCTTTGTCTTTTCAGAGAGACCATGTTGTAAGTTCATTTGTCAACGTGTAACTTCTGAGACCGTTGAATTATGAATGCAGATTTCTTCATTTTTTATTATTTTTAATACAATTGTTTGAGTTAGTAATTAACTTCTGAGTAATTTAACCGTAATGAATTTATCTTTTTTTCCCTTTATGATTTTCCTTCTTTATAATTATCCTTTGAATTGTAATGAAAGTGTGATATGATTGTTGGTTTATATTTTTATAATGGTTGTAATAACCTAATCCAAAAACTAATTTTCCGATGTAGGTAAAATGTCATCCTTTATCTTCCAGGCTTAACCCTAATTCTTGATTTGGACAAATAAAGAAAATTAGTTGGCATATATTTGATTTTTCAGAAAAGTTGAGTATCTCTTTGGCAAGATTGCGAGAAGAAGTAAAAATTATGATTGCTTCTCTCTAGAAAACAGCAAGTACCATAAAAATTAGAGTGTATTATCCTTTAATGCATCAAGTTCTTCTACCAAAGTTTCATAATCCAATATAGTGTTTGCCAGAGTTAGTGAGCTTGTATCATACAAAAAGCTTTAACTTTGTCTTTTCTTCTAGGATTCTATTTTTTGATAGGCTAACTGTAATGTACAGTTAACATAAAAATTGCATTCATGGCAGATGTGGAACAGTTTGCTTCATTACAGTAAGGCAACAAAAGATGGCTAACATGGTGACAAAAGAATCAAACAGTTGCCCCTGATCTTAGAGAAATTAATTTAAAGGGTGAAGACTTGTAACAAGCATATCTTTACAGCTTAATATTTTGTGAAAAACATTGTTACTACATGAATTATTCTAATTGAATTACAATGAATTTATTTGATATAAAATAGTCCGTTATTTCAAGCTGAAAAGAGGTCTATTTAAAAAATAGGTACTTTAATTAAAGTCAATAATCAGTAATCATTAATTATTTAGTAGATTTATTAATCATAAAATGGTATTTTACCAATTGATATATCTGTTTTCCTAAAGATACACCCTATTTGAGAGAAAAGATACTAACTAGAAGCGTGTGTTACTTTAACTTATCTTAATCATAAACTCTTAACTATTAACTCTATGTCCGTTTTCCTACCTATACGTCAACAACAAAACTTGAACCATCTCAATGAGAGTAATAGAAGACTCATCTTTAGACTAGTCCCTTATTTCCGTCGCCATGTTCATTTATTGTTACTAGCGATGGGGTTACTTATACCATTGGCTACTGCCGGGGCGATACAACCTTTAATTATTGGACAAGCCGTTTCTCTTTTACGTCAGGAGTCTACATGGAGGTTTTTAAGAACCATTTCTATAGAAGAAGGCATAACATGGCTGAGTATATTATTATTAATCACAGTTATTATTCGTGTTTGTTGCGCTTCTTTTCAAGGATATCTTGTTCAAAAAATAGGACAAACAATTACCGCAGACATACGTAAAGATTTATTTACTCATGTTACCTCATTAGGAATGGGTTTCTTTAATCGTACCCCAGTAGGACGCTTAGTAACAAGATTAACCAGTGATGTTGAGGCATTAGGAGATGTATTTTCTAGTGGTGCAATTGGCGTTTTAAGTGATGGTATTTATATTGTTGTAATTATTATCACTATGATTACAGTACAAGTAAAATTAGCATTAATGCTGGTCTTAATGATGATTCCTGTTACTGGATTAATCATCTATTTCCAAAATCAATATCGAAAAGCAAATTACAAAGCAAGAGAAGAACTTTCTAAACTCAATTCTATTTTACAGGAAAATATAGCTGGAATTAACGTTGTTCAATTGTTTCGCCGAGAACTTTTTAATTCAGAATTATTTCGTTCTACCAATGAACGATATCGCAAGGAAGTTGATAAAACAATCTTCCATGACTCGGCTGTTTCTGCAACCTTAGAATGGATTAGTTTAGTAGCGATTGCAGGAGTTTTATGGTTAGGAGGAGTTTTTATTGTCGATGAAGTAATTACCTTTGGTACTTTATCTGCATTTATTCTCTACGCACAACGTTTGTTTAATCCTTTGCGTCAACTAGCTGATAAATTAACTATGTTTCAAGCTGGATTTACAGCCATAGAACGTATTAGTGAGTTGATGAATGAACCCATTGAAATTCTTGAACCTGAAGATAAAATAAACTTTTTATCAGGGTTTTCTCAGCGGAATGCAAATGGCGAAGTTTGTTTTCAAAATGTTTGGTTTGGTTATAAAAAAGATGAGTATGTTCTCAAAAATTTAGACTTTACCATTCATGCAGGAGAAAAGGTTGCATTTGTTGGTCCTACTGGAGCTGGAAAAAGTTCTATTATTCGTCTACTATGTCGTTTCTATGATCCCATTCAAGGAAGAATTCTTATTGATGGTGTGGATATTAGAGAGATTTCTAAAATTGAACTACGACGATATATTGGTGTCATCTTACAAGAAAATTTTCTTTTTGCAGGGGACGTTATGCGTAACATTACTTTAGGAGAGGATTATTGTTTTGAACAGGTGCAAAAAGCAGCTAATATAACTAATATTGAGCAATTTATTAACGAGCTTCCTCAAGGCTATAAAACTAAAGTTCGGGAAAGAGGAACAAATTTGTCTGGAGGACAAAAACAATTATTAGCATTTGCTAGAGTGGCTATTCGTAATCCTCGTATTTTGGTTTTGGATGAAGCTACTTCTAGTTTGGACGTGAAAACAGAGGCATTAATTCAAGACGCATTGAATCATTTATTAAATCAGAGAACCGCCGTTATTATCGCTCATCGACTTTCAACGATTCGGGATGTAGATCGCATTCTTGTATTTAAAAAAGGTGAGTTACTTGAAGAGGGAAATCATCAAGAATTATTAAAAAAAGGAGGACTGTATAATGATTTATACAAGCTGCAAATGATGAAGAACAAAGAATAGTTAATAGTCGTTTAAATAAATAAGGCATAATCACTGAATATAATTGGGCTTTTTTTAAAAAAGAAAAATTAAGAAATAATTTTCATAAATTCTTAGATCCTAACTTTATTAATTTACTAAAAAACATATACCAATCAGTAAAAAAATATTCGTTATACCTATAATTATGAATACAATGCCTTATCTCAAAATTAGTAAACTCACCCAACAAACAGGTTTTTCTACAGAAAATTTGCGCTATTACAGCGACTTAAGCCTTCTTGAACCCGTAAAAAAAGGTAAAAATAACTATTGTCATTCTATTTTAGAGATGAGTCAACAGGTAAAATTTATGAAAAAGCCCAATTCCTTAGCTTCACCCTCAAAGAAATCAAGTGAACTCTCAGTATACAAGATATGGGAAAGTACTTTGTGATTTAGCACAAGGTTTACTAGATAGTAAAATAAAGAAGCCAGAGATAAACATCAAGCAAATGATCCTTTTAAAAACTGAATTAGAGCGATATAAAACTGACTGGATAACTAATCTCCATCCTTGGCCCAAGGTGCCAAAATTTGTCCTTTAATTTTGAGTAAATCATCAAATGCTAGACAGAATACTTTTTTAAAGAATCTTAAAGTTATAATTCGAATGAAAACTTGTCATTTAAAACTACAAGGAATGAGTTGTGCCGGTTGTGCTTCTGCGATTGAAAAAGTTATTCAAGAAGTGGAGGGAGTCACTCAAGGCAACGTTAATTTTGCTATCTCTCGAGCAACTGTAACTTATAATCCGACAAAAACTAATTTATCAGTTATTCAACAAGCAGTAAAAGACGCGGGTTATGATGCCCATCCCATTTTCGAAGGAACGAACGAAGAAAATTTGGAGAAAGCAACGAAAGTAGCCAAGCAACAAGAATTAACCCGTAAATTAATTGTCGGTTCTATTATTAGTGTCTTATTAATCATCGGAGGTCTCCCGATGATGACAGGATTGAAAATAACCTGGATTCCTCCCTTTTTACATAATTTCTGGGTGCAATTTTTCTTAACAACTCCAGTTATTTTTTGGGTAGGTCAAGACTTTTTTATAGGGGCTTGGAAGTCCTTTAAATTTCATTCAGCTAATATGGATACCCTAGTTTCTCTAGGTACTGGAGTTGCCTATTTATACTCTTTATTTACAACTGTATTTCCACATGTATTTAAGTCTCATGGCGTTGCTGCAGAAGTTTATTATGAAACCGTTTCTGTAGTTATTACCCTAGTTTTATTAGGAAAAATGTTAGAGCATAAAGCCAGAGGACAAACCTCAGAAGCGATACGGAAATTAATGGGTTTACAAGCCAAAACAGCTAGAGTGATTCGTAATGAGAAAGAAATAGATATTCCCATCAAACAAGTAGTTGTGGATGATGTGATTTTAGTACGTCCTGGAGAAAAAATTCCTGTCGATGGTGAAGTAGTTGAGGGAGAATCTTCCATTGATGAATCAATGATAACAGGAGAACCTATCCCTGTTAAGAAAAAAGCAGGAGATGAAGTAATTGGAGCAACCATTAATAAGACAGGAAGTTTTAAATTAAAAGCGACAAAAGTAGGAAAAGATGCAATGTTGGCACAGATTGTTAAGTTAGTCCAAGATGCCCAAGGGAGTAAAGCTCCAATTCAACAATTAGCTGATCAAGTAACTGGATGGTTTGTCCCAGGAGTGATTGCCGTTGCCATTGCTACATTTGTAATTTGGTTTAATACAATGGGGAATGTTACCCTAGCTATGATTACAACAGTGGGAGTTTTAATTATTGCCTGTCCCTGTGCATTGGGTTTAGCAACACCTACATCTATTATGGTTGGAACAGGAAAAGGAGCGGAAAATGGTATTTTGATTAAGGGGGCTGATAGTTTAGAACTAGCCCATAGGCTAAACACGGTTGTTCTTGATAAAACAGGAACCATCACTCAAGGAAAACCTAGTGTTACTAATTACACTACTGTTAATGGTGTGGCTAACAGTAATGAACTAGAACTCTTAAAACTTGGGGCCGCTCTAGAAAAAAAATCTGAACATCCTTTAGCCGAAGCAGTGATTAATTACGCTCAATCTCAACAAGTCAAGATACCGTTTCCTGAAGTTAGAAATTTTGAAGCTGTTGCCGGAATGGGAGTTCAGGGGAAAGTTTTAGGGAAACTGGTACAAATTGGCACACAAAGATGGATGGATATGTTAGATATTAATACTCAATCTTTAGATGCCACCCGTCAACAATGGGAAAGTGAAGCCAAAACAACCGCTCTAATAGCTGTAGATGGACAAATTGAGGGCTTAATTGGTATTGCGGATGCAACTAAACCTTCGTCATTAGAGGCCGTTAAATCCTTACAAAGAATGGGTTTAGAAGTAGTAATGTTAACAGGAGACAATCAGAAAACTGCGGAAGCTATAGCTTCTGAAGTAGGTATCCAAAGAGTTTTTGCCCAAGTGCGTCCGGATCAAAAAGCTAGTATCATTGAACAAATTCAACAAGAAAGAAATAGCTGTACACGACAAACAAAAATTGTAGCAATGGTTGGAGATGGGATTAATGATGCACCTGCTTTAGCACAAGCTGATGTAGGAATAGCGCTCGGGACGGGGACCGATGTAGCAATGGCGGCAAGTGATTTAACATTAATTTCTGGGGATTTACGAGGCATTGTCACGGCAATTCAACTGAGTCATGCCACTATGAGAAATATTAAAGAAAATCTCTTTTTTGCATATATTTATAATAGTCTTGGTATTCCTATCGCCGCCGGAATTTTATATCCTTTTTGCGGTTGGCTATTGAATCCTATGATTGCAGGAACAGCAATGGCTTTTAGTTCTTTTTCCGTAGTGATAAATGCTTTGAGATTACGAAACTTTAATCCGAAATAACTCATTAATTTGCAATTATTATAGTCTTTCATTATTGTCTTAGCTGTTGCAATTTAGGTAAGGTAATATGAGCACTATTAAAAATAACTATCTTTAACGGAAGTTAGTAAAATAGTTATTTTAACTAAATGTAAAATTACTGTCTCATTTATTTACTTATTCTTTATTAACAAGGAGTTTCTTAATGAACAAGATAAAAGTAGTTTTTTCTGCTCTAATAAGTCTTAGTTTGATATTAGGAAATATTTCTGTTTCTTACGCTAAGATAAAACCTCGAGAAACCAATAGTCAATTCTCTCATCTAGAACAACCATTAACATTAAAAATTTTGGTAACATTGGGGGGAGCAGGATTAATTGGAATAGAAATTTGGTGGTTTTTATTTAGTAGAACAAAATCTCAAAAAAACAATATTGATAAACATATTTAAGAAGTTGTAGCTAAGGTTTATTTCTGAATTTTTGCCAAGCGATTGACTTACTTCTAAATAAAGTAAGTTTGGTAGAGTTGATCCATAATAAACTAGAAAAATATATTTTTTATTATGGGATGAATACATTTCAGGTAATTTATAAATTCGAGACACTAAGTTAAGTGAGCTTAAATCAGTGTAGAGTAAAAAAATAGCTGAGAAAGAGCAATCGCTAGATACCAGCCTACCTAAAAATTCATTTGATAAAATTAGAAGAGCGAAAATTATAAAAGTTAATCTATGCTCCAAACATCTTCTCCAGAACGAGAATAAGAGAAGAAATGTTGTGTTTAAATACAAAAGCATTAAAAAATGTGTTGTTTTAATTCCTTAGCTAACTTAGTCATTTGCACTACAGTTATCTTCAAAGGTGACAAAAGCATGAATATCTTCCCCTTTAGTCTTATGGGGAACCCCAACCACCAACACTTTAGCAAGTGTACTATGAGACACCAACACCGATTCTAACTCCATTGGACCTAAACATGGTACCTGAAATATGCAGAACATCATCAACTTGTTCCATGATCCAAAAATAGCCATTTTTATCTTGACGCGCACTATCTTCAGTAGCATAAATATGCTTCTTGTCAACTAGAGAAACGGGACCCTAATAAGTCATCTCGAAACGTTTAGGTTTGTTATAAATGTTGCGTAGCATACTTGATCAATGGTGTCTAATTACCACTAATTATCATCCAATATTATCAGAAACAGTATTATCTGCTTTATTTAACACATCCGCTACAATGCCAGGAAAATAAGGAGGAGTTGCTGATCCAGGTTCGATGGAAATAGCTCCGAGTAAGACCGCAATCATTATGCCTCCCGTTTCCGTTTGCCACAATGTATTAATGATGGTACCTTGTTCACCCCTAATGACGCGATGAGAGCAGATCTAAGCTTCGGGGTTAATGGTATTGTAAAAGGTTCCTAATAAGCGTAAGGAGGATAGATTATCCTAGTTGGGAAGCGGTTGGGGCAGAATACAACATATTACGGTTGTTTCTACTACATCCTAGAAACAACCAGGGTTAAAATGACAGAGAAATCCTTCATGTATTGAACTGGCAGCGCCACTAGATAGCGGCTATAGATAACATAAATATGTCTAGCGATCCAACTAACAGCCACAGTACACCAATGGACATCCGTATCCTTTAAATAAAAAATTCATTTTTTAGTCATGTTAAGTGTAAAGATTATACTCTCTGGTGATACACACGACTTCCTAGGATTTTCTATTACTACCACTGGTCTAGAGAATAAATTAGAGTGTTTTCACTATTAATCACTTTAGCCGGACAGTCTGTAGAAGTATTTTTTTTCAGACCTATATCATCAGTAATTTTTTTCTTTGTCCATAGTAACGGCTTTTTTGGTGTGTTCAACAACGATTATTTTTTCAACAGCATTTGCCCCTGTTACAAGGCTAAATCAACTTAAGATTGGAGGGAAACTACTTTATATTTGCGCAATCTGTCGTCAGCTGTAACGACTATTTTTACTTAAGCATCTTCCAAGTAATTTTTCAACGTTTCGGCACTAAATCCCTCGAATACAATACTATGTTAGCTTGTCCCCGTATTTGTACAAGCTAACATAGCCATTTTGTTTTACCACAAGATGGTTAAATGGCGATTAAGAAAATTGTAAGGAATGTTGAGTTTACCTCCAATAAACTATCTTTTAAAGAGAGATTACCAGTCAAGAACTTGCTTCTACCTTTTGAACCAATGTAATTTTTGTTCGGTCAATTCTGCTCAACAAATTTCAGAATCATATTTTTATTTTTCATATAGTTGCTTATATTAGTTTAAGTTTTTGACATGAGTATTTTTAGAGAATTCAGAGGACAGATTAAATGATCTTTCTTCGTACAATATAGAATCAATATTTATTTCTGATATAGTGAATAAATTATCCATTTTCATTCTTGAAAAGTTTTATAAAGCTGATTATCTTAAATTAATTTTATAGTCAATGTTAATCTACATCTAATTACTCAATAAAAATGTTAATTTAAGACTAAAAATACATCTAATTCTATAGACAGATTTATGAAAAAATAATTGTTTTAGTCCATACATGAGAGTAAACTTCTAAATTTTTTAGATTTTAAATTTAATTAACTATTTTTTTAATTCTATATCAGTATTTTTCGATCTTTTTGATGATTCATTTATTTCTAACCATTCATCTATTTCTCTATCAATTGCATATCGATAGTTTTTAGGGACTAAGTTGATAATTAGCTCTGTTGTATCTTGATTATTAGGATCTACTTGAGCATATAAAAAACTATCATTAAAATCAGAATTCCCTAAAACTATTTGATGCTTATTCCCATCATTTAGTATGACTTCTATAGTTGCTAATGGTTTGTTAAAACCATAATTTTTTTGTTGACTAGTGGAAATTGTAAAGCGGCGCTCACTTTCTCCAGTAACTAAAAGATTAATTAAAAATGAAATAGTTGCATTATTAGCAGTTTCTTGTTTAGGTTGAGTCATTTTCCAAAACCTTTTATCATCTTCATTTCGTTGAAACTCTAAAGTATCTTGTTGAGTTTTAACAGTGATATTTTTTATGTCTTCTTCGGTAAAATCAAACAATTTATTATTATTTGATTTAATTTGTGATTGTTGTTGTTGAAATTTAATTTCGTAAATATATACAGTAATGCATAAAAAGACAGCAGCTATCAACAAACCCCAAGTTTTTTTCTGTAACTTCATAAATTTTCTAAACTATTTATATTCCTAATTTACGGTTAAATATTTTGTCTATCTTTTACCGTCTACGTAACCAAGTCATGAAACCTGCAATAAACCCTCCTAATGGAAAAAATACTAATGTTAGAAAAGTCAATAATCCTGCCTGTAACGTAGTCAAATTTATCCTACGATTTTTTGCTTCTTTAGGACGGATTGATAGAAGTTTATCATCTTGACTTACTAACCATTGAACTGAATTTAAGAAAACATCACCATTAAGTTGTTGATTAAATAAATTATTAGTAATGAACATTGAATTACCAATTATGACTAAACGAGATTCAATTGTCTCAGGACTTTTTAGTATCGTTTTCTTATGGTTTTCTTCAGAAAGAAAATCATTGTTTTGAGTTTCTATTTTTTCTAAAGGAGAAGAATAATCATTATCTTGAATATCAAGAATATTAGAAACTAATATAACTTTCGTCTTATTGAGATAAGGAGAAAGTATAGAGAATTTTTCCCCTTCTGAAGGAGTTATCATAGAGGAAGAATTAGGTTTGGAAGGAATTTCTATCTCTTTGGGAAAAGAAAAAGTGGTTTTTTTTGTTTCTTTTTTAGGTAGTTTTTTATCAATCTGTTTCTCTGTCTGAGAAGGTATCGGAGAATCCTTATCTAGTTGACTAGAAGAAGGAGATAATTGAGGTTTCTGCTTTTTATTTGGATCAATTTGACGAATTAAAACAACTCCTAAATCAAACGGACCGGCGATGTCTTGAGTTTCATCAAAGGTAAACTCCTCAGACTCTACGTTACTTTCAGCCCACATTTTTTCACTGGCAATTAATAGAGAAGTTGCCTCTACATTTTCTACTTTAATAGTATCAATAGGACGCGCTAATGGATAGAACGAAATTCCATTTTTAAACTCTTTCGTAATGGGGTGATTTCCATAGGTATTAATCAAAGGAGTTACTGGACCTAAACCAACTAAATTTCCTCGCCCTGAACTATCTATTACAACACGATTGTCTAGTTTAACTCCCCATTTCTCTAGGATAGTTTCTAAACCTGTCTCAATATTAGGATTAAGTAATAAGAGAAGATTCCCTCCCTGATCTGAATAAATCTCTAATGCTTTAACTTCTTGTTCAAATAATTTGCGTTGAGAACCTGCAATAATTATTGCATCTGCATCATCAGGAATTTTAGAAGACGTTACTAAATTGAGAGGTTCAATATTATACCCTTTATTTTTTAAACTGTTAACAGCTATAAAAATACTGTTATCGTGAGATTCTTCTAAAGAATATTCTCCATGTCCCTGAAGGAAATAAACTGTAGGAATATAATTACGCTGAATTTTTTCAATAGCATTAGTTAGTTTTATTTCAGACAAAGGTTCTTGAGTATTAAACTGAATCAAGGTTTGTACTAACTGTTTTTTATCCCTATATTCTAGGTATACATCTCCTAATGAATTAACATTAAATCGTTTGGTTAATCCAAGGTTAGTATCAGGATCAATAAATTCAAATTCAAACTTTTCATTATAGCGACGATAATTTTCTAATAGGTCTTTATCTCTAGGATTAGGATCTTTGACAAATAACCATACTTTGATAGGTTCATTAATATTTTTTACAATTTTTTGAGTTTGGGAAGAAACAGTAAAGAGTTGATTTTCTGTTAAATCAATTGGGGTTAAATAACGAACTGCTAAGAAGTTAATTATTCCTAAAATAATCATTAAAGACAGAGTGGATACCAAAGCATTAGTTCCTGCTTGACTTGATCTTCTTTGCCAGAAACTTCGTCTAACAATCAATAGAGATAATAGCCAAATGATAAGGAAAATACTTCCAGTAACGATTAAACTGACATATAGAATTGACCCACTTTTGGTCATATATTCTGCTATTAAACCTGCTACAGTCATAATTAGTCCTGGAATCAATAAGTATTTCAAGACTTTGCGGTAGTTAAACATATTTTTTGTTTCTATTTCATTTAAAATACATAGATTACAGAAAATTCTAACTTCGTTGAAACCTTAAAATCTCTATAGATTGAGCCGTTAGAAAAATACCGATAAAAATATAACTGGCAAATAGAACTAGACTACTAGGTTCTAAAACACCTCTAACGAGATTGTTGTAACTATCAAAAAGAGAAAGATGAGATAAGATACTACTGAAAGGTTCGATTATACTATTGGCCACCAAATCTATAATCCAAAGAAAAAGAATTAAAATGAATGTCAGAATATAGGCTAATACAGAACTATCTGTTAAAGAAGAAACAAACATTCCTAGTGACAAGATAGCTGTAGAAATAAGGAATAAAGACAAGTGAGTTAGTAAAATAATTTGTATACTAACTGGAGGATTGGCGGCACTAAACACAATAGTTTCCCAGATCCAGATAGGAACCATCAATACGATAAGAAGGCTAATAACTCCTAAAAGTTTACCAAAAGCAACCACCCAATTATTTACTGGAGAAGTTGCTAAAAGTTCTAAGGTTCCTCGTTTACGTTCTTCGGAATATAATCCCATAGATAATGCAGGAAGAAGCACTAAGAACAAAGAAATAATTACTCCTGAAAAGGCTTCCAAAAATTGACTAGCAACATCAACAGACTGGGAAATCTGTCCACTTTGCTCGAGAAAGCTAATATCTTGGGTTAATTGATCAAGAATTGCATTAAAAAAAAATCCTGAAATCAGCCAAAAAAATGCTGCAATAATATAAGCAAAAGGAGTATAAAAATAACTTTGAAATTCCTTACGGACAATGGCAGTTAAATTAGCTAAAATCATAAATTTATTGGTCATTGACTACTTCTGATTCTTCGGTAAGTAAATTTAAAAACACATCCTCTAATGTAGGACGAGTACGACGCATTTCGTATAAGGCTAACCCTTGGTTAATAATTAAGGTTGCAATATCTCGTCCTGATTCTGTATTTAAATCGGCTGTTAAATGAACTAGATAGTGATTTGATTGAGCATTCCTCGTGTTTTCTTTATCTCTAATAGTAACGTTAGAAACACCTTGAATCTCTTCTAATAAGGATTTTATGCTATAAATATCTCCTGACACTTCTAGTTCATACCCACCGCCTTTGGTTAATTGAGACATTAAATTATTTGGGGTATCAATGGCAACTATTTTTCCTTTATTAATAATAGCTACGCGATCACAAGTCATACTAACTTCAGGTAGAATATGAGTGGATAAAATAATAGTACGTTCTCCGGCTAGACTCTTGATTAGATGGCGAACTTCAATAATTTGTTTCGGATCAAGTCCTACAGTGGGCTCGTCTAAAATAATAGCTGGGGGATCATGAA
The DNA here is from genome assembly GCF_003574135.1 of cyanobacterium endosymbiont of Rhopalodia gibberula. Classification (GTDB taxonomy): domain Bacteria; phylum Cyanobacteriota; class Cyanobacteriia; order Cyanobacteriales; family Microcystaceae; genus Rippkaea. The sequence continues at coordinate 2,266,723 of NZ_AP018341.1, forward strand.
CGATCGCTTGAGCGATTCCTACCCTTTGTTTATACCCTTTAGAAAGTTTACGAATAAGTACTTTGCGTTTATCTTCGAGTTGACAACGTTCCGTCGACCATTTGACTCTTGAAAGGCAATCCTTAGCTGCTATTCCTTTGATTCTTGCTACAAACATTAAAAATCCTTCTACTGTTATATCAGGATATAAAGGAGGGTTTTCGGGAAGATAGCCAATACGCCGTCTCACTTCCATTGACTGTTCATGGACATCATAGCCGCTAATTTTAGCAGTTCCACTGGTAGCGGGAATATATCCTGATAGAATCCTCATGGTGGTAGTTTTTCCCGCACCATTCGGACCCAGAAAACCGAGTATTTCTCCCGTTTTTACAGCGAAGTTCACATCCTGGATGGCGGCGGTGGAACCATAAATTTTACTCAGGCGTTCAACTTCAATCATAGTGAATAAATAAAAAAGTCACATCAAATATTGATTATGCCGTAGATTCTATCAAAAAGACGATAACTTCTATGAAAAAACTGTCAACTGAAGTAATAACTGCTCAACTAAAGGAAAACTAAGTTTTATTTTCACACTAAGGATATTCCCCCTCTAAGAGTATCATTAATCTGTTTAGTTTTCCGGAAATACTGAAAATCATAGGATATTTTGATTCTTGAAACTATAAATATCTCAAATACAGTTGATTTAAATAATGAATAATGATTTAGTTGCTCAAAATGCTATTATTAATAATAAAGATTTTTTTATTAGGACAAATTTCTATAACTTAAATTACTTATTTAAATTCAGTCTAGAATTAATAAGTAATTAATAAAAAGCAGTTACTAAATAATAAATAACCTAAAAACTTAACTAATCTAACTAATATATCAGGAACTATCTAAAGTTTACTTATAACCTAAAATTTTTATCCATAAAAAGAACAAGAGTAGAATTTTGATCTTCTATCTAATATGAGAGGATTGAACATTAAAGAAATTGTAGGTTAGATAACCTTTTATAAAAAAATAATAAAAACAATTTTTAGACAGTGTCTTTCAGAAAACAAAAAAATTATTGTTTTTTTGATTCTCTGACAGGTGTGAGAAAAAACCTGAAACGAAGAAAATATGAAACATATTGAAAAGGTTTCACATAAATAGATGAAGTTGAAAAATACGGCAAATGGAAAAGCATATATGCAGGGATTTTTCTTAAAAATAATTCAGTACATGTAAATAGTTAAGTTGAAACTAAACTAAAATAATAGGAGAAAAAAGAATTACATCTATGTTTTATATTAACTTATAATCTGAGAATGAAATACAATACAATATAAGAAAAGTTTTTTTCAAAAAAAGCCTATAAAATTGCTATTTTAATGTTTAAAAACGAAGATAACTTAGCTATGACAGTCAAACATAATTTTCCTAAAAATAGTTGTTTTTAGGAAAATTATAGCGATATAAACCCAACTCCAAATATATATAGAAAATTATTTGTGTTTGTAATTTTTATCGATATCTACCTACTTAGGTTATCATTAGTATAGGTTGATTAGTCGTCCTTGGTTAAAAAATATAATCGATAATCTTGTTGTGTTACTTTGTCTAATCTAGAGCTTAATGCTCTTAGCTCTTAAAGTTGTAATTTTAGTTTGATGAAATACAATCTAACTTAGACAAATACTACGAGACATATTAACTTTATGGTAAATAGAGTATTTATGGTTTACCGTAATGCCTTAACCACAGCAGTATTTAACAACTACAATTAAGTTATTTCCATAACACCAATCTGCTACCGATGAAGATAATGTGTTGTCACATGAATGGCAGAGGCCCGGAGTCCACGCCTACTGCAAGCATCCCGTATTGCTGCTACCTTCCGGTCCTGACAAGATTTGGGCGTCGCAATCGCATGGGTCCGAGTTAGTTATTAGCATAACATATAACTTAGAAATTTAAAGTTCTATAAGGATTATTCTTCATCACTTTTCAAAATCTGAGGAACTCGGAAGAATCCTCCTTCTTGTTCGGGAGCTCCATTTAAAAGGGATTCGCGGTCATTGTAAACAGTTGAAATATCGCTACGGGTAATGTTACTCAATTCGATTGCCCTAGTGGTTGGGGGGACATTTTCGGTATCAAGTTTGCTTAATTGATCAAAATATTCTAAAATGCTGTTTAATTGAGGGGCAAATTCTTCTTCTTCTGTGGGAGTTATATCTAATCTCGCTAAATGGGCAATTTTTTGAACTTGTTGACGATTAATCATTTATTTTTTCTAGAAATGGGGAACACTAAATAGGTAAATATTGGAGAACAACGTTCATTTCTGAACGTCCTGATATTCTAAACCAATTTTGAGCTTCAGTGTAATTCTTGGCAGCTAAACAGATCTCTTGTTTACAATATTTAGCCGCTTTATAAAACAAAGCTTCTGCTTCTTCTTTAGCTTTTTCTTCTCAGCAGTAGTAAATAACAGCGATATTATTTAAAGTAGAGGACATACATAGGGTTAGAGCAACGTATTTTTTCTGATATTTCAGAGCTTTGGCTTGCTCTCCATTGCTGACATAAATTTTGCTAATAACAAAATTATCATTACGCTGAGTTCTAGATGTTGTATTTAGTCTCAAAAAATTAACGATTGGGACCTGTAACTTAATCCCACTAAATAATGTTAACTACTGGAATACAAAAACTATTTTAGTATATGAGCAAGTTATTGCCAGCTAAAATGATGCACAATTGATTAAAATTATTATCTAGGTTAAGTTAAAATAACTATGACTTAACACACAAATGTAAAAGACAAGAAAGATTTATCTTAGGTTTTTTTCTTTTTTTACGGAAGAGTGTTTAAGACTATCGAACCCACAAGATTTAGGAAACTGAAGGCTCTACAAAACTAATGACACTAAATCATGTATTTTCTGAGTTTATAAGCTATTTTCTTGTAGGATGTTTATAGAAAAAACATATTAACATTATTCTAATAACGGCTTCATAATTAATGTTTAATTTAGTTGTCATTGTATTAAGTTAATTTAATGTAAATTATTGGGTTGAGCGTTTTACGCAACAAGTATAAACGCTATGTCTGGCACATTCCATTTAAAACTCAGAGTTTACTATAACACTTCCCATGCAATGGTTATTTCTTCTAGGAAGTCTTTCACTTATCACCGAATTTATTCGGTGTATTTTTATCTTTTAGAAAAAAGTACAACAATACCACTTTATCTTTAATTTTTTTTTAAAAAAAGCTGATTTTACTTTCTTTTTTATTCAAATGGGAAGTGTCCCCATTTAATTTCAATTGCCAGCGATCATCTTTATAAACGACTTTAACTAAACAGCATAAAGTAGCTCTAATTTTAGGGGTTCCTGCTACTAATCCCCAAGTCGTTCCTAAAACTGATATCCCATGACCGACTAATAAGATGTCCTCGGAGAATTCAGCAATTAATTGCTTAACGATTTCCCCTGTTCGTTGCATTACTTTAGTTTCAGTTTCGGGATATTGGGGGATAAATTTTGAGGAGTAATGCCAATTGATCCGAGGATATTCTCTATTTAAATAGTCGGGGGGATGTATTGTTGGATGTTCACTCATCCATTCTGGATTGTACCATTCCGCGAGTCCCGCTTCTAGTTTAATCTCAAGATCAAGAATTTCCGCTACCTGATGGGCAGTTTGAATAGTTCTTAAAAAAGGTGAGGCAAAAATATGGACGATATTTTCTGATTGTAGCCGTTTTCCTAATTGTTGAGCTTGTATAATTCCGTCTTCAGAGAGAGGAGGATCGTAAGGATATTCAGCCGTATCAAACCACTCAGGGTTAACAAAATCCAGACGATTTCCATGTCTAGCGATCCAAACAGTCTGATTAGAATTCATCAATTTTAAGTACCTCTTAGTTCTTCTGTCCAATTACTAATTTATTGACCTATAACTTATAAAAAATACTGTAAACTTGTAAATACATCTAATTCGTTAGGTAAAGAGCTTTTATTATCGTTTCTATTTTCAAACACGGCTTTAGAGGAAATTAATTTTAAGGTTTTCCTCATAGTTTTTGGTGGGTTTTCAGCAATTACATTCATAACCAGTTTTTTGTTCGAGATACACATTGCAAAGAGCAGAATAGAAGCAGACGATAGCAGCCCCATTTGATGGTTTGAAATAGTACGCACTAGTTTCTTTAGAAACTGTTTCTGTATCTTATGGGCGACATAGCCAATATTCACAAAGAGAATATCTTCTAATTAGGAAATTAATAACACTACAAAGCAATTAATGAGGGATAAATAATCAAAAAGCTTTGCTCTATGAGTAAAAATCTGAGTTTTTAATGATTTACCTCGGCTTCTAAAATTAAGTTACCAGAAAAGATGGTTTGCCCCAATCTCGACGGAACAAAGTCACAGCTACTGTACCAAGAGAAATTACTTTCAGACCTAACATATTTTCAAATATAGAGTATATATTCTAGGTTTAAAGATTGGAATTGAAAGGTAATTTTAGGCATAGCCAACTCAACTGCAATGCTTCTAATTTAGTTTTTGAGAGTCAATCTCACCGCTCCTTAACCCTGAGTGCTAGCCACTTCTACAGTGGTTGGTACTACAAACTAAGCAAAACTGCTAACACATTAAAACCCTTTAAGTTATTATGACATATTTTCTAAACCTATTCTAGGTTTAAATCCCTGCTGGACTTGTTACACTTTCCCCTTTCAGTTTTCCTCTTTACTTTTCCGAGAGAAGATCCTTTATGATGAAACAAGGATCAAATTAATATCGATTTGGTTCCAGATCGATTTCGTGCTTATACCCTCATTGAATAATCTCAATATTAGTCAATATTTTTTAATGCTAGACCAGGTCGTCGATTCTTCCCTTATATTTAGTTTCAAAACTATTCTAATATTTTTAGTTATCGTTATTTTAGAGGCTGTTTTATCTGCCGATAATGCTATTGCTTTGGCTGCTATTGCCCAAGGATTACCAAATCTAAAATCACGAAAATATGCTCTAAATTTAGGCTTGGTTTTCGCTTATATTCTACGAATGGCCCTAATTTTAACAGCGACTTGGGTAATTAATTTCTGGCAATTTGAGCTATTAGGAGCATTATATTTGCTGTGGTTGACGTTCAATTATTTTACTTTCCAGAAAAAAGAAGAAGATCATCACAGTTCACAATCTCAATCGTTATGGCAAGCGATTCCTTCAATTGCTATCACAGATTTAGCGTTTTCTCTTGATAGTGTCACCACTGCAATCGCTATTGCTGACGATCTTTGGTTAATTCTTTTAGGGGGAACAGTTGGGGTAATTACCCTAAGGTTTTTAGCCGAACTGTTTATCCATTGGTTAGAGGAATATACTCATCTTGAAGATGCAGGTTTTATTACCGTGGGGTTAGTTGGAGTTAGACTCTTAATACGGGTAATTAACACTGATTTTGTCCCTCCTGAATGGTTAATGATTAGTACTATAGCACTGTTATTTTTATGGGGATTTTCTAAACGATCTTCTGAAACAATAGAAGCTCACAAAGTTACAATGGAAGACCTGGAAATTAGGGAACACGAGGAGCGTAAAAAAATTTCCTCATAGTTAAGGGATTTATGACTGATCCTACTTAATAGGAATATCGAGGGAATAACAAAGTTTTACTCCGAAACTTTAAGATACTAACTCTGAACTAGATGACTAACCGTTTCAATTATGACCATTTCTCCTGATCCTAATTCTCAATCAAAACTTGGAACAAGCAAATCTCCTCATACTAGTTATCGTCATCTTGACTTCCAGAAGTTAACCCCCATGTATCAACATTATGTGAAGGTTAAATGTCAATATCCTAATGCTTTATTAGTGTATCGGGTGGGAGATTTTTTTGAATGCTTTTTTCAGGATGCCGTAATAGTCTCCCAGGAATTAGAATTAGCGTTAACTAGTAAAGATGGAGGAAAGGAAATCGGTCGAGTAGCCATGACAGGAGTTCCTCACCATTCCTTAGAAAGATATAGTCGCTTATTGATAGAAAAAGGCTATGCTTTGGCTATTTGTGACCAAGTAGAAGACTCTTCTCAAGCAGTCGCTCAAGGGCGTATGGTGGAAAGAAAAGTTACCAAATTACTTACTCCCGGGACCCTAACAGATGATGGGATGCTACAAGCCAAGCGAAACAATTTTTTGGCTGCCGTTGTAGTAGAGAAAAAACATTGGGGACTTTCCTATGCTGATATCTCAACTGGGGAGTTTTTCACTACTCAAGGACAGGAATTAACTAATCTAAACTTAGAATTATTACGTCTACAACCCTCAGAAATTTTGGTTCCTAGTAATGCTCCTAATATTAATAGTTTACTGCGTCCTGGAGAACAATCAGAACATCTAATTGATGGGTTGCCAAACTGTTTTTGTTATTCCTTGCAATCACAAACCCCCTTCACTTTAGATAAAGCCAAATCCAAGCTTTTAATAACCTTTGGTATCCGTTCTCTCGAAGGAATGGGATGTGAACATTTACCTCTAGCAATTCGAGCTGCTGGGGGGCTATTAGAATATATCGAAGATACCCAAAAAGTACATCAAATTTTACTACAACCACTAAGAACTTACAATCAGGTTGATTTCCTTATTTTAGACTATCAAACCCGTCGTAACCTCGAAATTACCCAAACTGTAAGAGATGGAACCTTTCATGGTTCTTTATTATGGGCTTTGGATCGCACTTGTACTGCCATGGGAGGCCGAGCGTTACGTCGTTGGTTAATCGAACCTTTGCTAAATATCAAAGAAATTAATGCTAGACAAAATACAGTCAAAGAGTTAGTAGAAACTCCTTCATTGCGCCAAGATTTACGTCAGTTATTACGCAGTATTTATGATTTAGAAAGAATTACCGGTAGAGTAGGTTCGGAAACGGCGAATGCTCGGGATTTATTGTCATTAGCCGAGTCTTTAGTCCGGCTAACCAAATTAGTAGAATTAGCTTCTCAAGGAACTTCTCCTTATTTAAAAAATTTACAAAAAATTCCCCCTGAATTAGAAAAATTGGGTAGACATGTTATTAACCATTTAGTCGAATCTCCTCCTCTTCATTTAAAAGATGGAGGCGTAATTCGGGATGGGATTAACAGTGATTTAGATACAGTCCGTCATCGTCTTGAAGATGATCGTCAATGGTTAGCTAATTTAGAAGTTACAGAAAGACAAAAAATCAGAGTATCTAATCTAAAAGTTGGTTACAATAAGACTTTTGGTTACTATATTAGTCTTCCTCGTAGTAAAGCAGAATTAGCTCCAGATAATTACGTTCGTAAACAAACGTTAACTAATGAAGAAAGGTACATTACTCCTGAATTAAAAGAACGAGAGACTCGTATTTTGACAGCACAAGATGAGCTCAATAAATTAGAATACAAAGTTTTTACAGAATTACGTTCAAAAGTAGCTGAAAAAGCTCAAGAAATTCGCAATGTTTCTAAGAAAGTAGCAGCTATTGATGTCTTATCAGGGTTAGCAGAAGTAGCAGTTTCTCAAGGATATTGTTGTCCTGAAGTCAACAAAGGAAGGGTAATAGAAATAATTGATGGAAGACATCCAGTTGTTGAACAATCTTTGGCAGCAGGTGTATTTGTTCCTAATTCAACCTTGATAGGCAAAAATCAAGATAATGATGCTCCTGATTTAATTGTTTTAACTGGTCCTAATGCCAGTGGCAAAAGCTGTTATTTAAGACAAGTAGGACTGATTCAATTAATGGCACAAACTGGAAGTTTTGTTCCAGCTACAACCGCAAAATTAGGAATTAGTGATCGTATTTTTACTCGTGTAGGAGCAGTGGATGATTTGGCTACAGGACAGTCAACCTTTATGGTGGAGATGAATGAAACCGCTAATATCTTAAATCACGGAACTGCTAAATCTTTGATTTTATTAGATGAAATTGGGCGAGGAACAGCTACTTTTGATGGACTATCTATTGCTTGGGCGGTAGCAGAATATTTGGCAACAGAAATTCAAGGAAGAACGATTTTTGCAACTCACTACCATGAATTAAATGAATTAGCATTTATTCTTTCTAATGTTGCTAATTATCAAGTGACAGTACAAGAATTACCCCATGAAATTATTTTTTTACATCAGGTCCGTCCAGGGGGCGCAGATAAATCCTATGGGATAGAAGTAGGAAGATTAGCTGGATTACCTAATTCAGTCATTAAACGGGCCAAACAAATGATGAATCAGATTGAAAAACATAGTAAGATTACTCTAGGAATACGCCAAGGAACCAGTAAATTTGGTTCTTTGAAAGAGATAGAAGAATCGGGCTCAACTAATTAAACAATTATTTTTTTCAAAAGTAAATATTTAGTTTTTAATAGTTATTGCCCTAACTAAAATTTGTAAAATCTATTAGATTAGGACAAGACAGAAAAATACTGATTATACTCAACTGACAATCTAAAATTAATCAATGGAATGCCAATTTAAAAACCTTCGAAGTTAAAATTTGATAAAGTTCCTCTGTCTATAAGTTCTTTTTTAAAAAAAAACTAAATTTACTGTTGACACTTTTCGCCGTTCCTCAATCAAAATATACAATCACTTTTATAAAAGTAAGGACTAATTGTCTATATTTTTTTGGCATGATAAATACTATTTTTATAGTAAATCGACTAATTATAGTAATACTTAATTCTTAATTAGAAGTATCACTATAATTAGTCTAAATTTTAATTTAAATTGTTAATTTTTTATAAATTTTATGTAATTTTAATTTTGTTTTTTTACTTAAAATTAAGAACATTTCAGTAAAAAATATTTATCTTTGCTTTAACTTAATATAGTTTTTACCTAGTTGATCTCTCGTGCAAGGATTATTTTTTGATAAGCTAATTGAATATTAACCAATTTTATTTTTTAAAAAATATCTGCTGATACTTCGCTATGAAGTGTTAATTGACTGATAATTTTTGCGTAAATTTTTATAGTATATAGATTAATCTATTTAGTTTTAGCAAAACCTTTTTTACCAAGCTTCTAGCTATTTTATTATTTTTTCAGATGTTTTTGTTTCTATAATTTATACGCTAACCTCTTTATATGAAACAACTGGCACCACATAATAAATTATTTACCTTTTAATTACGGCGATTTTATCAACTACCAATCTTTTCAAGAGTTAAAATTTTTTATATACAATTTCTTATCTAAATATATTAGATAGTCCACTTAACTCTTATATGAACTTAATTTATATTAATTACGTCTCATTCGAAGAAAAATAATATTGAAATAGACGTGGTTCTCGGCTCAATACAAATTACTAATAGTTAATTTATTATTTTGATGTAGTTTTCTGGTGGTTTAACCACAATAAATACAAGTTGCTGTTCAGTCTATTTTTTGATGTAAATTTACAATTTTAAATATTTGACTCAATTAAATATTTTATGCTACTAACATAAGTTAAGTTAATATTTCTAGTCTAACATATTTTGTTTGTTAAACAAAACTTGCTGTAGTAGTGTTTATTTTTTAACTAAAACTTTTGATAAAGCTAATACTAACAATTAAACTTTATCCTTATATTTTTTATATTTACATAAGAGGTTCAGTAGAACTAAGATATTAAGTTAACTATATCAATAAAAATAAATTCGCAGTAAGCATTGCCCCTGAGTAGTTGACCGTTAATTTAATATTTTGACTTCCAATCATGGCTTAGATAATTTTTAGAGACTACAGACTATAACCTAAGAAGGTACAAGGACAGTTATTTTTGATCCCAAGTATTGGCCTTGTTGTCAGATAATTGTGTAATACAATTAGTTTTTAGTGGAATGATAAGAGGAAATTTCGAGAAATGATGGTAAATGTGAAAACCTATTAAGAAAAAGATATTGAATGTACCATCACATCTCGTCCTTTTAGCAAAAGTCGAGATGTGGAAAGTTGATGGGTCAATGACAGTGACAAAACGATTGTGAATCAGAAGTTCAAAACTATTATCGGGAGCATCCCATAGAAAATAAAGCTTTATCAATTTTTTTAAGTAAATTAAATAAATTTAAAGTTAACAACTAATTCCAAGATCTGGATAAAAAAACTAAATTAATTTTAGAATCTAACAATTCTTTTTCTTTGAATTTAATGATTGCTTAGCAGAAGACTAATAAGTTACGTCCTTGCTTTTGATCAAGTGATATAAAGACAGTATGAGTATCAAAAATATAGCTCTTGATTTTTAATTTTTTGATGATGTTATGTTATTAATCTGGTGGGTAAACTTTAATTTATAGCTAAAAATATCACTATTTATTGAGTGTAAAGTTAAAGCTTTGGATTTAATTAAAATACTTACAATTCTTTTGTTAATGGTGAAGATGACATCATTTTCAGTATTGATGGCTAAAGCACGACGATATTTAGTGAAATAATAATACGTTTTCTATCATTAATTTTTGTGGGGTTTCTTTGGTATGTCATTACAATTCATGGTGTAGTCCATAAGACTTTAATTTTAGCTAAACTTTTAATTTTAAAAGTTTAGCTAAAATTATATAAAGTGATTGAAACTACATAAGATAAGCTAGCCATTATTTCTTCAATCGAGTTTATTTTTTTTGATTATGTTCTCTAAACAAATAACTCTGTAAACGTAGAAAACTTATTTTAGAATAGGTATTCTATGGGTGAAAATAAAAATTTATACTAAAATTTATATACCGATTTTTTAAAACTAAAATCAATAGAAATTAACTTAATAAAGTTTGCAAAAAAATATTAATAATTAGAAAAAATTAAAATTTAGTCCAAGAATAAATAAACTCTTAACTGTCTAACAATTCAGCTTTGTATTCTACTAATATTTGTGCGACTTACCAAACTTTAGCAGTAAGCTTGGAACCAAAGTATTCAACGAGATTAACTCAGTTTAAATCCATAAATTAACATTGAGTCGGCAACAGGAACTAAGTTGTTGTAGAATCAGGCTTGAACCTGTCATTAATGTATTGAAGAAAGGAGGAGTTTGTATGGCTAAAGTTTATGTTCTACTGTACAATGCTCGCACCGAAAACGAAGGAATTCACACTGTTCAAATGGGTGATCGCACCAAAGTTTTGATGTTTGAGTTTGAAGACGATGCTACCCGCTACGCCTTGCTACTCGAAGCTCAAGATTTCCCGTCCCCATCCATTGAATCTTTAGACTCAGAAGAAGTAGAAGAGTTTTGTCGAAAAGCAGATTATGATTATGAATTAATTAAAGAAGGAATGTTAGCCATTCCTCCGGAAACAAATGTAGACACTGATTGGGAAAATGAAAAAATTCCCCAAAAAAACAATCCGCCAGAAACGACTTATGATATGTCTTCTGACGAACTGGACCGCATTCGTCGTCAACTAGAAGGGTTAATATAACAAAATCTATGGATTATTTAGAAAAACGAGACCATCTATTAACTGAACAGATTAACTCTAATAGTAGTAATTTAGACCAGTTAAGTTCCGTAGAGTTGGTCGATCTGTTTAACCGAGAGGATGCTCAAACTCTCAAAGCCATTGCTCAAGCAAGACTGGAATTAGCTCAAGCCATTGAAGTGAGTGCAAAATCTTTAGGTCGAGGAGGACGATTATTCTACGTTGGAGCAGGAACTAGTGGACGGTTAGGGGTCTTGGATGCGGCCGAATGTCCCCCCACATTTTGTACCCATCCTGACTTAGTACAGGGTATTATTGCCGGAGGAGCTGCTGCCTTGGTGAGAAGTTCAGAGAATCTCGAAGATCGTAAAGAAGATGGAGCCTTTGCGATCACCCAACGCCAGATTGTGGATAAAGATGTGGTTGTAGGAATTAGTGCCGGAGGAACCACCCCTTTTGTTCACGGTGCGCTAGAAGCTGCCAAAAAGTGTGGCGCAACCACTATTGTTGTGACTTGCGTTCCTGCCAAACAAGTCCCTATAATAGCCGATGTTGATATTCGCTTGCTTACTGGTCCAGAAGTTTTAGCCGGTTCTACTCGTCTGAAAGCTGGAACAGTCACCAAGATGGCTCTAAATATTCTGTCTACAGGAGTGATGGTGCGCCTAGGAAAGGTTTACGGAAATCGTATGGTGGATGTTTCAGTGACTAATCGAAAACTTCATGATCGTGCTCTCAAAATGTTAGAAGATCTTACAGAGTTAAGTCGTGAAGAAGCAGAAATCTTACTAGAAAGTAGTGGGAAAAAAGTGAAATTAGCATTGTTAATGCACTGGAAAGCACTAGATGCTCAACAAGGACAACAGTTATTAGATAACCATCAAGGAAACCTCAGAAAGGCAATCCAAATGTAAAATCAAAGTTAGTCGAAATTTTAGGATTAATTAGCAAAATACAGAGTTTTATTTTTGAATAGTTATTATGTCTCTTAATTGTTTCAATCGTGGTTTTGTTCCTAGTGACTCTCAGTGGTTGTAGACCACGAAATTTAGTTAAGAACTCAGAGAAATATACTTAAAATAAAAAAAAGCATAATAAAGATTGTTCAGAACGTTTATGTAAAGTTTATCTTTAAAGTGTCAAGACAACGTAAAGGCAAATCCATTAAAAATGCGTTAGCGTTAGTCCAGATATAATTAATCCGATGTGTTATAAAACTTTGAAGGGAAAAAACTTAGTAAAAAGCAGTAAGTTATACGAGTATCTTTCTAAAAGATTACCAATTACAACGGAGTTTAACAGGGAGATGTGTAAATTTTTGCTTGGTTACTGAGCTCGTTGAAGTATTGTCTCCGTTCTCTAGCTAGTTTTCAAGGAAGTGCAAAATCTCAGTATAATAAAACTGAACAAAGGTCAGAAACCTCTGGCTCAAAGACTTGGAGACTTTATTTAACCTCCGTGGTACAAGATAACTATTCTCAAGTTCGTCAGGTCTTGCTCATCACTCTGTTTCTCAATCTTTTTGTGGTGGGGTTAAAGGCTACAGTAGGCATTATGACTGGTTCGTTAAGTTTACAGGCGGATGCCATTCATAGCATTACGGATAGTGCCAATAATATTTTGGGGTTAATTGCCAATAGTTTGTCTTCTCCTAAACCTAATCGCTATCACCCTTACGGACGGCAGAAATATGAAGGAGTAGCTACCTTAGGAATTGTAGCTTTTTTAGGCATTGCCTGTTTTGAAATTCTTCAAGGTACAATCCAAAGAATCTATTACGGTGGTCAAGAAGTTAGAGTCTCTGGAGCACAAATATGGATTTTGTTAATTGTTTTAGGCGTTAACATTTTTGTTGCTTTTTATGAACGTCGTGTGGGAAAACGATTAAACAGTCCTATTTTAGTGGCGGACGCTTATCATACCATGAGCGATATTTGGGTGACAATTATGGTACTAGGAGGACTAATTGGAATTTGGCAAGCAAAACAATTAAATTTACCGCAACTTCAGTGGCTAGACGCTATATTAGCTTTTCCCGTCGCCTTTTTGGTGTTTATCAGTGGTTGGCAAGTGCTGCGAAGCAATGTACCTTGGCTAGTAGATGTCATGGTGATCGCTCCTGAAGCGATCCATGAGATTGTGATGGGAGTTCCTGGGGTACTTAACTGTCATGATATTGCTTCGCGGGGACTTTTAGGAAGACAAGTATTTATTGAAATGCATTTGGTGGTAAATTCTCCAGACGTAGAAAGTTCCCATTACATTACAGAGATAGTAGAAGAGAGATTAGAAGAACGTTTTAGTCCAGTACGAGTGGTGATTCATATAGAACCCCCGGATTATCAGTCTTCCAAAATTAGTTTTGGGACTGAAATTTCTTAGAAAGCGCAAAACAAAACACATTAAACTTCCTATCGGTAGAACGAATTTCTATATAGAAAAATCTATATAGATTACTGAGCTATATCTCAGTTCTTGCAAAAACGCTATCACTAATTTGTTTAGTCACTGTAATTCCTAGAGTAATGTCATTTAAACTTCTATTTATTATTATTTCTAAAGTAGAAAAATTCATGTTTTTAAACTTTATATCGTTATATACTCTATCTAAGTATTTACTTTTTAGTAAAAAGACATTAATATTGCAACTGTGTAATTTATACCGAAGTTTTTTTTTATAGAATAGGTAAGTACAAAAAGATTTATATAAGCGCTAAAGATCATTCAATAATTTAAAGGTAATTAGGAGAATAAATTCTCCATAACTGATTATGTAAAATCAACTAGTGAAATGCAAAATGAAGAAAATTTATGGTTGAAAATCGACAATTTTTTTGAATTTTTAAGCTATTGTGTTAAATCTACTAGGAGTAGATTTAACACTGACAATTAACTCCTCTAGATTAGATTCTCTTCTTACCACTGGCTATTTTCCTGGTTAGTGTAAATATTTACAAATCATCCTATTTTTGTTTTTTTTCTTACTTAAAAATATTGCAATAAAACTCCAGCATATTTTTAGTCTAGTTTTAGAAAGTTCTTTAAAATCAAAAATAATCTATTTTTTTTTAGTTTGATAACTTTTATAAGAAATTAATAAGCATAAACTGTATTAGACTCTTTAGCTATTTTTATGGTTAAAATTACTTATTTTTTAGGTAGTAAACTAACGGATATAAAATTAAAATATAAAATAATAATTTCTATTTTTTGATGCGATTATATTTGTATTTTTGACTCGTAAGTTTTTTGTAAATTACTTAATTAATAGTAGTTAATTTTATATCTTTGATGTTTATTAAATTCATTTATTTTTGATTTCACCGGCAGAATTTTAGAAAAAGTTATTCAGTATATAAGTTTATTAAAAATAAGTAACTTGTTCTTAAGATTAGATTTACATTAAATAATAGTGAATTATATCTAACTTTAATGAAATTTTTTAGATTCTAAATAAATTGATTGCAATCAGTTCTAACTAAAAAAAAATTATTTGATTATGATGAAAGCAACTATAGTTTTTTCACATCTATATTTTTAGTTTAAAAAAAACTAAAAATATAGATATTATATTATCGATCAAACTTTTTGTTATAAAATTAAAATGAATTGGTAATTAGATTTTTTTTAAATATCTAGAATATTTTCAATAATTTATGATCTAAAAAATGTGTAATTATTTTTTTTAAATAAAGCTTGTTTGGAAAACATATTAATACCACTTAGGGCAAATAAAACTTTTCGATTTAATAAAATTAAATAGCCAATTAATTCTAAAATAATTAGCATCACCACTATTGAATAAATTGCTGCTTTTACTAGGAGAATATTTTTGTTTTTTGCTTTTAATCTTTTAAGATGAATTTCGATTATATCTCTGGGATTAGCTTTCATATATACTAATATATTGACTAATACTATAAGATTTTCTAAGGAATAATGATCTGTTTTAAAAATCTGTTCTTCTAAGGCAAGGTAAAGTAAGCAGTTTCCATAGACTTGAGAAAATTCTTGAAAAACATCTGGCAAACTTCCCAAGAAACCATACAAGCCGCACATTTTCGCTATAATTCCTGTCGTTTAACTAAAAAATCCTAGGGACTCTAATTTAGAAAATTATCCAGTTTATTACTGTTGCTGTTATTGCAGGGCTAATTTTGTCTTGTATTGTGTCGAATAGAACAATGAACATATATTAACTAAGTTGATATCAACGATGGTGATTTGCAAATTTATAGATTTTTATAGGTCACCGATTTAAATGATTTCATCATTGATGTCTTATATATTATCTTATAATCTCTGTGATCAGTTTTGATAATTCGACAATAATTTAAATATTTGTAAATTTCTTTTTAATCTTAATTAAGATCATTAGTGTAGTTCAGTGGAGATCTCAATTGTTTAGCAAAAAACAATGTTGAATCTCAGACAACAAGTTACGTAACAAATCAATATTATTTAATTCGTCTTCTATTGAAGAAGTACTACAGATATCTTGTGTGATTTAATACTGTAATAATTATATAACCTTAGAATTAGTGAGTTTTAAACATGCTATTTTAACTTTAACTAAAAAATTAGATTTAACTCTAATTTAGATATTTCTTTCTAAATAAATTAAAAACAGTTTTTGGAAGAATCTGTTTTGTAAAGAGGAATATGATTTTAGTGGGATTTATAGTCTTTACTTAGTTCTCTCCTAAGAAATTAGGAGGTTTTCAAAAGTCAATGTCAACACGAAAGGTAGGGAGTTGCTTATGATACAATTCATACATCCTGATATGGCAAGTAGACAGCTAAAACCAAGCTAAATAGATATCAATTTTTGATCACACCGTGTTTGTGCTATTAGAACAAAGGGGCAGCCTATCGTTCGATCGCAAGACTTGTTATGTCTTCTAACACAGCAAGCAGATGTCTAGGTTAGAGGCCAATGTCAAAATCGCAAAATTTAATGTTCGGTATTTCATTACCATATACTTAACTTACTCGAACCTGTTGGGGTTTTGTGGGATTAATCTTTTCTATTGAACCAATCCCTTGGATATTGGCTGATATTAATCAATAACCAAGGTATCGATCCGAAGTTCACAGGTTGAAACTTCACCGTTTGGAGCATTTAGATGACATGGGAAAAAAGCCAAGTTAACAGTTGGTGTTTTGCATTTAGGGGGAACTATGTCCACTCAGCCAGATCGCGTGGTTCTTATCGGGGTCGCTGGGGATTCCGGTTGCGGTAAATCAACTTTTTTACGTCGTTTAACAGATTTATTTACTACAGAATTTATGACAGTTATCTGTCTAGATGACTACCATAGTCTTGATCGCCAAGGGAGAAAAAAAGCCGGAGTAACAGCCTTGAACCCTAAGGCTAATAACTTTGACCTAATGTATGAGCAAATTAAAACTCTTAAGTCAGGCAAAGGCATCGATAAACCAATTTACAATCATGAGACTGGAATAATTGATCCACCAGAACGGATAGAACCAAATAGAGTGGTTGTCATTGAAGGGTTACATCCTCTCTACGACCAGCGAGTTCGTGAGTTAATTGACTTTAGTGTTTATCTTGATATTGGAAATGAAGTTAAAATTAATTGGAAAATTCAGCGCGATATGGCTGAACGGGGTCACACCTATGAAGATGTACTAGCCTCGATTAACGCTAGAAAACCTGATTTTAACGCTTATATTGATCCGCAGAAACAATACGCGGATATCGTTATTCAGGTCTTACCGACTCAACTACTTGAAGATCATGAAAGTAAGCTTTTACGGGTACGTTTGATCGAAAAAGAAGGGATCGCTTATTTCGAACCTGCTTACTTATTTGATGAAGGATCTACTATTGACTGGCGACCCTGTGGTCGTAAACTTACTTGTGCCTATCCAGGTATTAAGATGTACTATGGTCCCGATAATTTTATGGGAAATGAGGTTTCCATCTTAGAATTAGATGGTCAATTTGATAATCTCGAAGAAATGATTTATATCGAAAGCCATCTTAGTAAAACTGGGACAAATTATTATGGTGAAATGACAGAATTGTTACTTCACCATAAAGATTATCCTGGTTCTAACAACGGAACAGGTTTGTTCCAAGTGTTAGTGGGACTTAAAATAAGGGAAATTTACGAAAAAATAACCGCTGCTGCCGGGTTTTCTATTCAGGTATAGTTTTAGTTGATGTAAAGACAGCCCAGCGCACCACTCGTAAACAATGACGTGCGTCCAGAAGGCAGACAGTGTCCAGCCCGATAGTTTAGTTTTTGTCTTAAGCCCAATTGTTATTCTCTCTTATTAACTTTTAGAGTTGATTTTCTTACCAAGCTCTCCTCCTGATATTTAAGTCGGTGTTAATAATCTGATTTAATATTACTGGGAAGAGTCAGATCTGGTATGAATCTGTTTAAGCAATGCACCCAGTCCCTTTTCGTAGTTGGAAGCGATCGCCAAAAAGGCTCCAGCTAAAATATAAAGAGGAAAAGGAAGCATAAACCCCTGAAACCACTGAAATAATTGAATGAGAGCAAAAAGAATACAAACCGTTATCATCCAGACTCCCATATGGAATACCTCCAGTCAATCACTACGACATCTTGATACTATCATGGGTGAACAGCATAGGATTACCACTTAAATTACACTCAACTAGGTTCGTTAAATTATTAGCTATTGT
Organism: cyanobacterium endosymbiont of Rhopalodia gibberula; assembly: GCF_003574135.1. Taxonomy (GTDB): domain Bacteria; phylum Cyanobacteriota; class Cyanobacteriia; order Cyanobacteriales; family Microcystaceae; genus Rippkaea. Next base: position 2,284,843 of record NZ_AP018341.1, read on the forward strand.
TGACCGAGAACTCCATCCAAGATCCCCTCCACAAGTGTTTGTTCAAAGTTGGACCACCTGACAGTAGACTGAAGTGTTGTTAGGGTGTTTAGTAGCTTGGAATTAACCCACTATTAAACAGGCTATCGTCTTTTGTTGAGTTCAACTGGGTAAGGTTTCTCCACCGTAGAAAATGTCTCAACAAGAATTTATCAGCTATTCTCAAATACAAAATTATAGAAAGTTCTAAGGTAAGAAACATAAAAACACACTTTGCGCACATTACCATCGAGAATCATGATGCATGCAACATTCTTGCTCCTACTCCTAGTAAAGGCAGTTCAAAAGAGTTGACAATTTGCTAAGGTTTATGAAACAATAAGGTTCTGACGGGGGAAGTTGCGGGTATAGCTCAGCGGTAGAGCGTCACCTTGCCAAGGTGAATGTCGCGCGTTCGAATCGCGTTACCCGCTTTGGGGAGTCTGAAAAAACATTCAAGACAAAGCTCAACGACTGCTAGCCTTCTAAGATTGGTGACGGTCATTAACTATAGCCTTGAGGGAGAGGGGGAGTAAAGGGGTTGATTAAGCGGAGATTTAGTGTTAGTGTCCGAGAATTGGGGGCTGTACTATGTACACATAGCGGAAATTTTGAAGCAACTGAACTGACGCTCGTGCGACCTCAAAAGCTTACGAAACTTGATTTAAGCAATGATTATTCCTGTCTATGTCGGCAGCAATATCCTCTCTTTCCAATTGTTCTTACCAAATCTTTCGTCCGTGATCGATGTCAGCAGATATTCGTTTTTGAAGAAAATAAACAAATTATTGAACGGTTGTCGTTGAGCTGCCTGTACTGGCGATCTTGGAGTTATGGTAATCTGGATTGTTCTTATGGGACTATTAGTAACGTTATCGGCAATAATTTTTTTGTTAGCCTATCGGCGTTGATGCAAACTCTATGGCAATAGAAAGCTCTCCTAACGTACTTCTGACATCTGTTCAACGGGCTTACAATGCTTTTCTCGCCCTGGAAACAAGTGATAGTATTCATCGTAGCCAAGGCATCCGTGCTATGGCTCAGGGAATAAACCAAGCCTTTGATGACATTTTGGAGGCTAATACACTTGATCTCGAAATGAGCAGGGAGATGGCAGTTCCAGATCTTCTAATTGATTGGCTAAAATTGACCCCTGAACGACTTAATCAAGTAGTCTCTATTTTAGAGCGTTTAGCTGAAGTCCCCGACCCAATTCGACGAGTTTTTCACGCACCTTATCCCCTGAGTGCATCCCAGACTTATTGTCAATTGATGCCCTTAGGAGTCATAACTTTAATTTACGAAACCTTTCCTGAATTGGGGGCAATTACGGCTGGATTTTGTCTAAAAACAGGCAACAGTCTTATTTTACGGGGTTGTGGTTCATCTACTCATTCCAATACCGTTATTGCTGAAATTCTCCAAGTTGCCCTTGAGCAGGTCAAATTACCGAGGGGGTGTCTGGAAGTTCTTTCAGGGGATGAGGGGGCTTCCATTCAAGATTTAGTAACCCAGGATCAGTATCTTAGTTTAGTGATGCCCTATGGCCGTCCTAGTCTAGTCGATCAGGTGACGCGCTTAGCGACGGCTCCTGTGCTTAGGTCGGCGATGGGAAATTGTTATCTTTATTGGTCTCCTACGGTAGATTTAGATTTAGTACGATGGGTGATTCTTGATAGCCACGCCAGTGAACCTGACCCTGTTAATGCCATTGAAAAAGTTTTAATTAGCCCCTTACACAATCCGTCTATTCTAGTAAGGTTATTCAACACTCTACGAGGCAAAGGATTTCAATTACGTGGTGATGAAGAGTTATCGGCAGAGTTTTCTGATTATCTCACTCCTGTTAAATCGTCGGAATGGGGAAATCCCTATCTTGATAGGATTATCGCCTTTAAGATAGTTAACGACTTATCTGAAGGAATTGGCTGGATCAATCAATATAGTAGTGGTCATGCCGATTGTCTAGTGACAGATTCGTACCCAGAAAGTCGTCAATTTGCTATGGAAGTTGACAGTGCCCTGGTTTATATTAATGCCTCTCCTCGTTTTTCTCGTTATCCTAAGCAAGGAGAATCTCTATTTCTAGGAGTCTCCAATCAAAAAGGACACCATAGAGGTTTAATTTCTTTGGAAACATTTACAACCCTTAAACATGTGGTTCAAGGAAATGGGAAGTTATAAAAAAAGATTATTGAGGGGTTCTCCCATTATATTAATCTTCGCTAAGAGAACCATAAATGGTAAGCATCATTAAAGTACTAGTCTGTTATTAGGTAGACATAATTCTCATCTTCCATTACTCATTATGGTTTGTTGTTTTATTTCATTAACCCTCCGTGCTGGAGATACCGCATATGTAGCAAACAAATGTTATTGATTTTCAAGTTGCTGGTTTTCACAGAATCACTAAATGAAAGATCAATCAAAGTGTACCTTAGTTAATTAAGAAAACTCATAGTATTTTTGTTGAGAATTGAGATAAAAATTATGCCACTACCTATTGTTGCTATTATCGGACGGCCTAATGTAGGCAAATCAACCTTAGTTAATAGGCTAGCAGGGGATCAGCAGGCTATTGTCTATGATGAGCCAGGAATTACTCGTGATCGTACTTATCGGCTTTGTTTTTGGCAAGATCGAGATTTTCAGGTAGTAGATACGGGAGGATTGGTATTCGAAGATGACACGGAGTTTTTGCCGTTAATTCGAGAACAAGCCATGGCTGCTTTAAAGGAATCAAGTGCGACTATTTTCGTCGTGGATGGACAAACTGGTCCCACGGCTGGCGATCATGAAATTGCAAGTTGGTTACGTCAACAATCCGTTCCTGTGTTGTTAGCTGTCAATAAGTGTGAATCTGTGGAACAGGGAATTATTCAAGCGGCACAATTTTGGGAATTAGGATTAGGAAATCCTTATCCAATCTCAGGAATTCATGGTAGTGGGACAGGAGAACTTTTAGACGATTTAATTCCCTATCTTCCTCATCCCGAAGAATTAACCGATACCAATGAAATTAGTGTAGCAATTATTGGTCGTCCTAATGTAGGAAAATCTAGTCTTTTGAATGCTTTTTTAGGAGAAAACCGGGCAATTGTTAGTCCTATTTCAGGAACTACAAGAGATGCTATCGATACGGTTGTTGAACAAGATGGACAAAGCTATCGGTTAATTGATACGGCAGGAATTCGTCGCAAAAAGAATGTTGAATATGGAGCAGAATTTTTTAGTATTAATCGTTCTTTTAAAGCCATTTGCCGTTCTGATGTTGTGTTATTTGTGATTGATGCAATCGATGGAATAACAGAGCAAGACCTAAAATTAGCAGACAGAATTATCGATGAAGGTCGCGCAGCTGTAATTGTAGTTAATAAATGGGATGCTGTTGATAAAGACTCATATACCATTTATGAATATAAAATAAGGATATTTTCTCGACTTTATTTTATGGAATGGTCTCCTATTATTTTTGTCAGCGCAATGACAGGTCAACGAGTTAAAAAAGTTCTCGATTTAGTTAAAAATTCAGCTGAGGAACACCGTCGTCGTGTGAGTACAGCTGTAATCAATGAGGTTTTACAAGAGGCAGTTAGTTGGCATTCTCCTCCTACAAATCGTCAAGGAAAACAAGGAAAAATTTATTATGGAACTCAGGTATCGAGTCAACCACCAACTATTGCTTTATTTGTAAATGAGCCGAAACGATTTAATGATAATTATCGTCGTTATATTGAAGGTCAATTCCGTCAGCAATTAGGTTTTCCGGGGACTCCTATTCGTTTACTATGGAGGGGAAAGAAAGTTCGAGATCTTGAACAAACTGTTAACCGAGCAACCAAAGTATAAAGATATAAAATATAGATAAAAACTAAAATTTAAAAGAAAATATATTCTTTACTTTATAGATAAAGGTAAACTTGTTCAGATTAAAATAAGTCAGCATGGCTGATTAGAATGGTAGTGGTCAATATTATAAATAACTAAACCTAAATAAAAAATAGAAAAAGTATAAGTGATACATTTAGTAGATCAAGGAAAGATATTTATTGTATTAAAATACAATATTAAAGGTTAAAAACTAACTAATACTTAAAGAAATAAATTGTAGTAGTAAAGTCAATCGGTTTAAGATTAAAAATCTTACCAGTTCCCCCAACCATATAGATAAAAATATACGAAAATATATAATTAATTACCCCATAGGTTGAAGCATAAATTTTATTTAATTTATTATCTGTTAACACTTAAAATCTTACAATTGTTTAAGCTTCAGTATTTTTTAAAAAGTTGCCTTTTGATAAAAAGGTAACTTTTTGTACAAGATAGACTCGTAGATTATTAAAAGTGAAATTTTAATGCGTTTATTTCAGAGTATTTATTATGAGTACTGAGATTATAACTTCAACTTTGAAATCAAAAGTTTTAAGATGTTTATACAATTTATTTTATCTATTAAACTAAAATTCTTTTTAGTAAATTGTTTATTATAACAATTAGAGATAGTATTTATTTTTCAATTGATTTTAACTTTTTTACTTGACCCTTAGTTAAGGTATTCAATACCTTATTATCAGAAATAAATGCTATTAATTTAGTCTGTTTTAGAGTATTATTAAAAACCAGATAATTACTTTAATCAACACTTAGATAAATTAGCTCTAATTAAAGTCTAATTACTAAAATTAGTTTTTTTATAAGTTGATTTTTTTTAGATTACTATCAACTAAGTCTAAATCTTAAATAGCAATTATTGAGGTTAAGTTACTTTAGATCAGTTTTACTCAAAGAAAATTAGCCTTATGAGGGAAAACCCTACTTAAATTAGCTTTGTATATAAAAATTAGTGTCTTAAATGTTCGCACATTTAAAGTCAATATTGGTGAAATCAAACTAACTAAGATTTTTTTTTAAAAAAAGAGAATAATGTCAGTATTATGATCTGATCACGCCATTTATTCCATAATTGTGATATGATCTATAATCATTAAAATATATAATAAATCATTGATGAGGATTGCCGTAAGATACTTATTCATGAATGTCAGAAAATTATATTATTTTTTATATAAAAGTAAAAGAGGAAAATTTATTAGTAAGCTAGCTGTTTTAGTGGTCAAAACCGTATCCATTAAGTTATAAGTAAAAGCTCAGGTACTAGTAAATTAAAGGGATCAGTCTTAAATTTAAGATTTTTATATTTTAGAATTCGCCAACGAGAAAATTATCGATTTTTATATCTAATGAAAGATATTAGTTTAATTCATCTGTCTCAATCTCATTTGAATTTATTAGAAACTTGTCCTCCTCAATTCCAACGTGTTTATCTAGAACAATTGGGTACTCCTTTAAGTCCAGAAAAACAAGAAAAATTATCCTGGGGAAATCAATTTCACCAGCTAATGCAACAGAATGAATTAGGATTACCAATTGAGTTGCTTGTGGCTCAAGACAAACAAATGCAGAATTCTTTAAACGCATTAATTAATGCTGTCCCTAACCTGAGACATCCTTCTAAAAATAGTTGGAAAGAAGCTGAACATTGTCGTAATTTTGAGTTTAAAGGATATTTATTAACTGTTATTTATGATTTATTGATTGCTGAGCCAGAAAAAGCTGAGATTTTAGATTGGAAAACCTATCTTAAACCAGAAAATCCTGAAAAATTAGCTAATCATTGGCAAACTCGACTTTATTTATATGTATTAGTGGAAACGTCTAACTATTCACCTGAAGACATTTCTCTAACTTATTGGTTTGTGAAACTTCCGACTAAACCGCAATCTTTGACATTTTTTTATGATAGAGATAAACATAAAAAAAATTATGAAGATTTAACAATACTTTTAAACCAACTCAATAATTGGTTAAATGAATATACTCAAGAAAACATTAATTTTCCTCATCTTGCCAGTTGTCGAACAAGCTGCCCTCATTTTCAGCTATTGGGTTTTGAGCAATCTCAGGAAAAAAAACTAAATGAAGTAAAAAAAGATTGGCTATCTATAATTGAAGAAATCCAAGAAGTTTCTCTATAGTAAAAACTTCTAATTATTGGTAGTTAGAAAGTTCAGAAATAGCTAGTATAAGGAAATATAAATTTTTGTCAATAAATACTAAAAAATTATGCTTTATATCAGTCTTATTCATGGTATGTATATTCTTGAAAGATAAATAATGTTTCTCCAGATAATCTCTGAGGTTATAATTTCAATTTTGATTTTTATGATTTCAGTTAATTGTTGTTTAAACCGTGTTTAATTAGACTTATCTGTATTGAATATTTCAATACTTATTAATTTGTCTAAATATTTCGTTTATTAGAAGTAATTATTGTTAAGTTAGTTTTTCCTAATCATTTTTTTAAAAAGTTTTAGTTTTTATTTAATTAAACTTAATTTATATTTTTATGTTCAGATAATCAAAGTTAAATTTATATTCCTTGAATTTATATTTCCTAGAGGTTTTCGATAAATACTTTATTTGAATGCGTTAGCCAAATTATATTTATATTCTATTATCCGTTATATTTAGTTCTGAGCTATGAGTTAATAGAGTATATAAATATAATTCTTTGCTTTCCCAATTAATTTTTTTAGCTCTTCTATGTTTATCAACTGAGTCTTCTTATTTACATAAGATTTAACTCTGTCTTAAAGTTTTTTCTATGTTTATAATCTTTCCAAAGATTTTGTAAATTATTTCCTAGATTAATTAAAACTTTTTTTATTTTAGAATTATATATTTTTTATCTATTTTTAATTTTTAAATCTCATTTTAAAAAATCAAAAACACATTCTTTATTTTTTGTTTTTATTTCTGGTATAGAATTATAATTATTCTATTTCTTAAATTATTTATCTAGAAATAATTTTCTTAATAACATTCTGTGAGAGTCATGCCCTATTTTAAATTTCTCTAACTTTAGATCCTCTTAAATCTACACATAAAATTATAATTTTTATTCGTTTTTTTTAAAAGAAGTCGTAAATTAACTTTGATAATACTTATTTTTCTATTTTTATTAGCTTTTCTTTAAGAAAGTTTATATTAAGTGATTATTATTCTTTAATTACTTTTCAACTGTAGACTTATTTAAGCTTGCTTACTTATTAGATAGGGAAAACCTAATGAGATAAGCATTACTCAAAATTCATCTTTTTTGAATCATATCTACTTAAACCAGCTTGATATGAAAAGTATTACTTAAGTTTGTATTCCTTAACATGACATTCAAACAAATAGTAGAGGTAAAGTCTACATTGTGGGAGTTAGTTTTACGATAAAAAGTTATGTTTAAATTGGCTTTGTTTAGATTAGTACTTTCTAAAATTAACTTTGATTATGTCAGTATTTCTATGGAAAAAAGATATTACTACATATTAATTTTCTTAAACTTACACCATTAATAATTAAGGTAGCTTACTTAAAAACTCTTCAGTTAATTTAATAAAAGCTTTGGAACCACTAGAATTCGGCATAGCTGTTACTACGGGACGAAAACTATCAACTGCTTTAGCCACATTAACATCCATAGGAATTAGAGTATCAAACAACTGATAAGGGTTAAAATCCTGTTGAACCCTTTTGATAACACGGTCATAATAACGGCTGAATAGTCTTCCTCCTGATGAAATAAACACAACGCCCAATAAATGTAAATTTAAAGGATCAGTTTTTTGATGACTTTCTTTGAGTTTAGCAATGCGTCGTTCTAAAAGCTGCATTCCCACCACTGATAAAGGTTCAGGACGTGCAGGAAGTAAATAATAATGGCTAGCGGCTAAACCACTTCGAGTTAATAAATTGTAACCAGGAGCACAATCCATTATAATTAGGTCGTAGTGTTCAATAACCGATGTAATAATTTTCTCAATCAAGACTCGTTCAAAGTGGTTCCACACTGTTTCAAAATCAGGTTTGCCAACGGTTGCTGCCTGTTTATGTAAAATTTCTGAGATAACATATTCATCATAAAGTTCTAAGTCTCCCGGCAATAAGTCCAACCCTTCTATATTGCAAATATAAGGTTGAACTATGTCATGAACATCCAATTTACTATAAGGATTTGGTTTAATAATGTTATTGAGTAAATAGCTCAAGGTGCGACGTTTTTTTCTTGTTTTGGCAAACTCATGAGGTGAGATTAGACTGAGGGTTGCACTAATTTGAGAATCTAAGTCTAACACCAGTACTCGCTTTCCATGATATTTAGCCAGACAGGTGGCTAAATTAACTGTCAGGGTCGTTTTACCGACTCCCCCTTTCATGTTGACGGTACTAATCACTAATCCCATTGATAAAATTCCTTGTTAAGACAAAAAATAAATGCTTCAACTAGGATTAGTGTATCAGAATCGCTAGAGATTAACTTCTTTGTTAATTGGAAAAGGTTATGCTCAATCAACTTATTTGTTTTTTTAATTTTTTTTTAAATTATTTAACCATTTTCGTAATTGTCCCGCGGCTACTTTATATCCTCCTAATCTAAAAGCGAGAATAATTGCCGCCACAATGTGATCTTACTGATAAATAAAATACTAGATTTACAATATCAGGAGCCAGTCTTATCTGTTGTAGAGTGCCATAATAACTACAAAAATGATAATAGAAATTCGAGCTGTATTGTTGAGAAAATTAACTTTAGTGGTCCCTGAACTAATAATTAAACTGAAAGCCAAATTGGATAAATATAGCTTCAAGGATAAAATGACAATCTTTATAAATACTTGAAGTTAAATCAGCAATATAAGTACCAAAGACAGTTCCAAGTATTTCTATTCATAGGATATTAACGGCTGTTCAGGTAGCTTCTAACATTACCACTACTAAGATAATGATTTCCAAAAAGTCTGAGAGGGTTGACTGGAAGTTGTTAACCGGGTTTTGCTTGCTTTAGATTCTATGGCTGTTGTTTCAGGTGTAGAAAAGACAACCTCCAACTCAGTTAGTCCCAACCATTGCAAAATCAAAATATTGTTAAGCTCAATATTGATTTAGAAGATTATTCACCATTTACGAAGGAAATTATCTACACTTATAAGCAATTGCTAAAAATACTGTAATTGTAACTAATGTAGGTAATATGATTTAATATTTGATTAAATAGAGCGATTGCTGATTAGGAAATAGTGGCAATCTACAGTATATCAAGAGCGATAATGTCCACTGGAATTAAGATTAAGGTATGAAAAAATAGTTCTCAAAATCCCTAACAACGCACCGCATTATCTGAATAGTGATTCCAACCAACTAACTACCCTAATAAGTTAAGTTATCGCCACTAGAATATTAGGCAGAATCCCTAGAACATAAATCGTCAATGAACTTCTGAACATGGACTAATGTTCCCTATATGAGGAGACTGAAGAGCGATAGTAAAAACAGAAGAGAGATAAACTCATAAAGGACATTGCTAATGGTATTTCATCGATATAATTTGATTGTCTTAGTCTGAGGCTTGTATTGGTGACTGTAATCGTTCATTAATACTTTAAGTAAACTAGAATCAGAAAGTCGCGATTTTTTTATTAAAAGTGGCTAATACTAAGCAACACCTGGTAAAATTTTAGCTTTGAGAAATTTTGGTGGAAAAGTTGCGATTTCTGCGATTAAGACATTGAGTAATTGTGATATCAATTGTATATTGAGAGTGTTTAAATAAGCCACACCACTGCAAATAAGAAAACTAGTCAATACACAAATTTACCAATTCAATGATTTGTTTTTCAATGAGGATTAATTTATCTTCTTGTCGGTTGCCAATCTAGTTAGTAATTCTGTTATCAATGTTAAATTGTTTAAGTAGTTTATCTACTTTCCTGCATAGTAAACAGAACCACAATCGAGCCCAAAAGTAAGATAGCAATGAACTCGATTAAAATAGAAAAGCCCTTCCCAAAAACAGCAATAATTTTGTTTCGCGTTGAGGGAGAAGATTCATAAAATTGAACTAGGATCTGAGGTATAAGTTGATTTATAACTTATACTTATAAAGGATTTTCTAGGATTATTTGTAGCTTTACAATAGCGAAATTATCGACTATATTCCTCTTCTCAAAACTTATAAAAATTTAACTCATTAAGTTGTTACCTGTACGATAGGTTTTTGAGTAAGACAATACCAATGACAAATAAATAGATTGGGTTGTTGATATCTTAGAGAAGCGATAGCTGGAGCTGCTGGAAATGGCCAGAGCCGGTCAAAAATAATCTCATTACTCAATAAGCGAAACTGGACTAGATAGACTGAGGGAGGAGCATCAAGGGAAGTTAATAATTCCTGAGCTAGAGAGTGAAGAGATTTCTCCACTCTACGGTCCAACTCAACCGGTTGCTCATAAGAATTAGGAATTGCTCCTTCACCAATGACTGAACCATACAACATTTGTTTACCTGTCACAACGATAGGTAACCACAAATCTCCTAACCAAGAATCTCGAATACTGGTTTTGTATCCTAAATTTTGTTCAACCCATTGTTGTAATCCTGGGATATCTTGACAAGTCTGATAGAGTTTTTGCACAGGAAATGAAAATTTAGGAGGAATTTCAATGGTTAGGGGACAGTAAATGAGATTAGAATTAGACTTTGAATAAGTCAAGTTATTAGACCACAAGGAAGCCGCTGAGATAACGTCAACCTCGGTCGAGTCAGAATCAGCCAAGATAGCTCTTTGTAGAGCTGTTACCATAGTTCTTGTCGCAGGGGAACCTAGAGAAATAGCTCCTTGTGCGTTTACCTCAGCATTAACAATAACAATAACCTTGTGCATTTCGAGATTTAAAATACAGCGATATGTTGGTAGGCTTAGGGAGCTAAGAGCCCAAAATCTTCATCAATACACCTTAATTTTTAGGGTATTTATTGACGACAAACAGGCAATGTAAATTGAAAACAGCTACCCTGGTTGAAGACACTATCGACCCAAATTTGTCCATAGTGAGCGCGAATAATTTTTCGACATAAAGATAAGCCTAACCCATAACCTTCTTTTTCTTGATCGCGCTTGAGGCGGAAGTAACCTTCAAAAATCTTCTCCCGCTTCCCTTCAGGAATACCTGGCCCTGTATCACAGACACTGACTTGAACTTTTTGAGTGGTGCGGTGGAGAATTGAAACAGTGACCTTTCCTCCTAATGGAGTATATTTAATTGCATTATCTAATAGATTGACGATCACTTGGCGAATCAATTTTTCATCAGCATAAACTAGGGGAATATCTTGAGGAATATCCCTCACTAAAACTAAGGATTTTTCTTCAAATAAGTTAGTATACTGTTCTAGGATTTCTTCACATAACACCTGTAATAAAATATCATGGCAATGAACAGCTAATCCCGTTTTTGTTGTTTGTGATGCTTGTAGTATATCTGTAATTAAACGGTTCATGATACGAAATTGTTTTCTGGCTTGCTGGTAAAGTTCTTCTTTCAATTCCGCGCTGCGTTGAAGATTTTGATGATTTTGAGCGAGTTCGAGAGTTTCGACGGTGATAGACGCGGCTGTCAAAGGACTTCGCAAATCATGGGCAAGCATAGCTAAAACTTGATTTTTGAATTTTAGTTGTCGTATGAGTTCCTCTTTTTCTTGATTGAGGCGAAAAATTTTATCGGATAACCGCATCAGTTCGACCGAATGACTTAGGGAGTTAATGGGATTGGGAGAGATTGGTTTCTGGATTTGTCCATTGTTATTAGCGTCAGAACGACTTTCTTCGAGAGCTAATTGCCATCTCGGCCACCATTTCTTAAGTTGGTTAACAATATTGCTTCCCGCTAAGGTTTGTCTGGGTTCTGGAGACACTTTCACTAAGGCAGGAGTAGCCACAAGACGAAAATGTTCCACTAGGTGGGGCTGTTTAGGGATTTCAATGACTTGCAGTTGATATGAAAAGTCCGCTTTTAGCTGTTTAAAGTAATGTTGGATTTTTTGAATGTGTTCATAGGAGCTTGGACGCTCATCGACAAACAACAAAAGCTGAATCGACGTCGATGAAGATATGTCAGATCCAAATGTTGTTTCGAGGTTGGTAGGTTCTAGCACTGGAAGTCAAGACTATAGGCTTACAAGGTAAACAAGTTGATCGGTAACAGGACTTGAAGACACCGAATTGGATTGATCCTAATGTCTATTGGCATAGTTAGACAATTAAGCCAGAAATCCAAATCTCTCCGACTGACACCCATCAGATAAAGATAATCGAAGAAGGCGCACTGAAATGTATAAATAATTTTTTTCATGCTCCTTCTATTTTAGAATCTAAAGAGACTATAAAATATATGGTACTCGCTCTTAAAGTTCAACCGAAAAAACTTAAATCATAAAATCTTCGAAATTATTATGGCTCTTGGCTATGTTGCCCTTGTCCTCCATGCTCATTTACCTTTTGTTCGTCATCCAGAAAGTGACTATATTTTAGAGGAAGAATGGCTCTACGAAGCTATTACAGAAACATACATTCCTCTCCTTTATGTTTTTGAAGGGTTAAGACGGGACGGAATTGACTTTAAAATGACTATGAGCATAACGCCCCCGTTGGTTTCTATGCTCAGAGATCCCTTACTTCAAAAACGCTACGATGAACATCTAGCTCGGTTACAAGAACTGATCGAAAATGAAATTGTCCGCAACGAACATAACGGACATCTTCGTTATTTGGCTGAATACTATGCTAGAGAATTTGGTCAAATTCGGGAAATTTGGGAATGTTACAACGGCGATTTGGTCCTTGCGTTTAAACAATTTTTTGATAGCCATAACCTGGAGATTATCACTTGTGGTGCGACTCATGGCTATTTTCCTTTGATGAAAATGTATCCAGAAGCAGTTTGGGCACAAATTAAGGTGGCCTGCGAGCATTATGAGGAGAACTTTGGCCGTCCCCCTCAAGGAATTTGGTTACCTGAATGTGCCTATTATGAGGGAGTAGAAAGAATGTTAGCCGATGCTGGCTTACGTTACTTTCTGGTAGATAGCCATGGTATCTTATATGCCCGTCCTCGCCCCCGTTACGGAACCTATGCCCCTATCTTTACGGAAACTGGAGTAGCAGCCTTTGGTCGAGATCATGAATCCTCTCAACAAGTCTGGTCTTCTAAGATAGGTTATCCAGGAGACCCTGAATATCGAGAATTTTATAAGGATTTAGGTTGGGAAGCTGAATACGAGTATATCAAACCTTATATTATGCCTAACGGTCAACGGAAAAATACAGGCATCAAATACCATAAAATTACCGATCGTCAGGCAGAACTTTCAGATAAGACTTTCTATGACCCCTACTGGGCGCGGGAAAAGGCCGCAGAACACGCAGGAAACTTTATACATAATCGAGAACAACAAATAAGTAATTTAGCGGCAATCATGCAACGTACCCCTATTGTTGTTTCTCCCTATGACGCAGAGTTATTTGGTCACTGGTGGTATGAAGGACCTTGGTTTATTGATTATCTTTTCCGTAAGGCTTGGTACGATCAAAATACTTTTAATATGACCCATTTGGCGGAGTATTTACAGGATAATCCTACTCAACAAGTCTGTCGTCTTTCTCAATCGAGTTGGGGTTATAGGGGTTTTCATGAATACTGGTTGAATCATACCAATGCCTGGATTTATCCTCATCTCCACAAAGCAACAGAACGAATGATTGAACTTAGTCACCTAGAACCTTCTGATCAGTTACAATGGAGAGCGTTAAATCAGGCTGCACGAGAACTACTGTTGGCTCAATCTTCCGACTGGGCATTTATTATGCGGACAGGAACCATGGTTCCTTATGCAGTTCATCGTACACGATCACATCTACTTCGGTTTAACAAGATTTATAATGATGTTAAGGAACAAAAAATTGACTCAGGTTGGTTAGAAAAAGTCGAGAATATTGATAATATTTTTCCTGAAATTAACTATCGAGTCTACCGACCTGTATGAGTTTGATTTAGAATGCAATCCGAATAGTCGAATAGTCAGTGAACTTTAAACAAATATTTGGAACAGATACGTGTAGACGGAAATCTCGCGTTTTTTATAAGAAATGACTGAAAACTAGATGAGTTTAATGAAGCAAAAATCATAGGTAGCTCACCTGCATAAGTTTTAAAACATAACTAGCAAGTAGAGGTTAATAACTATTGACTCCTACTTAATACTTTCTGCCTTGTGCGTAGCAATATAACTTATCGATTTTTTCTTGTTTTAAATAACTAGGATCATTTTACAGTGCTCAGTTTTATAATAAAACTGCTAAATTGGTAATAATAATGGTCATCATTGTCGTTGACTTCCAAATTTCCTAAATCTAACGAAGGATTTATCGTTAATGCTTGCTTATTCAACAAGTCAACAATATGAAAACCTGCCTAATTTGCTGCCATTTAACAAGATTCTAGATATTCGTTGATATAAGGCATTTCCACTCAAGTAAGATCAATCAGCCTCTAAATTTATCAAATTTTTAGTAGCTAAATCTGCATTAGGTTGCGTCCATTTAATCATAGGGATTTGATCGTTTAATCGGCCTACAGAAATTAAAAGAAAATTCTTAATTAATCGTTTTCTAACCAAGTCATATAATGCCTGACTTTCATCAATTCCAGAAATGAACCTTTTTACTTTATTAGGAAAATCATGATTTATCAAAATAATCGCAATTATTGAGTGAGAGCCAAAACTCCTATGGTAAGTTAGGTCTAGACTTAAAACTTCTATCAGCTTAATATTCTCTGTTTAGGGATAAACTGAAAATAGTCTAGAAATATGGGAGACATTGGAAAATCTTAACTACAGTAAAGATAATAGAGAAAGAAAAATATATATTTAAAAAATATTGACACCTAAGGCTAGGGCAAATCTCGTAACATTTTTTTACTATGTTTAATACTTCTTTATATTAAGATTAAAGATGAGTGCGATAACCCAACAACAGAAAAATGACAATAGAGAGAAAACCTTAATTGAGCATGTAAATACTTTCTATACTTAGATAAATTTGCTCTGAACTGTACTTGACTAAGGATCAATTGCGCTTGAATTTGTTTACTACAAATTATCTTTTATAGAAAAGCCACAATCAATCAGTTTACTTAATACAAAATAGTTGAAAAATTAAGAAGCCATGATAAAACTCAGTCTTTGTATGATTGTTAAAGACGAAGAAAAAAACTTGACTACATGTCTAGAAAGCGTTCAAGATATTGTAGATGAAATGGTGATACTAGACACTGGATCAACTGATCAAACGATAGAAATTGCTCAAGAATTTGGAGCAAAAGTCTATTTCTTTACATGGTGTAATGATTTTGCCATTGCTCGTAATGCAGCTCTTAGTTATGTTACTGGAGATTGGGTGTTGATTCTAGATGCTGACGAAGTATTTAACCGGAAAATTGCCTCTCAAGTTAGAGAAGCAATTGCTGATGAAAATAATTTAGTGATTAATTTAGTTCGTCATGAAATTGGTGCGTCTCAGTCTCCTTACTCTTTGGTATCCCGGTTATTTCGGAAGCATCCAGCGATTGAATTTTCTCGCCCTTACCATGCCATTATTGATGACAGTGTTACCGAGTTATTAAAACGGGAATCTCGATGGAAAATTATGGAATTTCCGGCAATAGCAGTGTTTCATTATGGTTATCATCCTAAAACTATTGTTTCCTTAGATAAGTATAAAAGGGCGCGACAAGCAATGGAAAATTTTATCAAAGATCACCCTAATGATCCCTATGCTTGTAGCAAACTCGGCGCACTTTATCTACAGATAAACCAAAAAAAAGCAGGAATAAAATTACTAAAACAAGCATTAAAATCCAATAAAGCTAATTCTCATATTTTATTTGAGTTACACTACCATTTAGGTAATGCCTATGCAAGGCAACAAGATAATGGTAAGGCTGTTAAACATTATCAAAAAGCTCTAGCTCAAGAAATAATGCCTCCTTTAAAATTAGGAGCATACAATAATTTAGGCGTTGTTTTACAAGCTATGGGAGACTTAAAAAGTGCGTCTAAAGCTTATGAAACAACTATACAAATAGATCCAAGTTTTATTACAGGATATTATAATTTTGCCATGAGCCTCAATACTATGGGAAAATTAGCTGATGCAGAAGTAATTTACAATAAATTATTATCTTTAAGTCCGAATTACGCAGCTGCTTATCAGAATTTAGGAGTGGTTTTATTTAAGTTAAAAAAAATACTTAAAAGTACAGAAGTATTTAGAAAAGCAGTTAGTCTTTACGAGGAGCAAGATTCTTATAAAGAAGCTGAAGAATTGCGAAGTAAGTTAAAAAAAATAGGGCTTTGGAAAGACTATAATTAGTCTAAAAGATAATAATTTTCTAGACTAATTAAAATTAATTTTTAATAGATAAGAACTAAAAGTATTGCTTTATAATGTTTTTGAAATCACAAAACTTTTACTTCTATAAAAATTAAGTTCTTTGATTTGAAGTTATAAAACACATTTTTTATAATAATAAAAATCTTAGAAGTTATTAGTTACTGATTCACTAGATCTAGGCTAGATAATAAATAATTGTGGTATATTTCAACAGTTCGTTATCTGCAAAATTTAGAAAAATAAATTCGATAATTTTTACAATTATTTATCATTATCTCAAATGAGGCTAACACTATTTATATAGTATTTTCAAACTTTTTGATTCTTTGGGTAATATAAAAATTTTTTGAAGTGATTTTATTTCAAGTCTAAGACTTGAACACATCATTTCCATAGGACAAGTGACATAATCAAGAGAATGGTACAGTAAAAAATGAGACAAGTAAGTTTATCTTCACAAGTATAAGTACAATCATTTTGTGAATATGAATTTTAAGATTGACTTCCGAGAAAGAGTGTTTACTGATTGAGTCTCGTTTTCCATGACTGACTCTAATCCTACTTTAGATTCATAAAAAACATATATATATATTTTATATTGTTAATATTTTTTATTAAAAACGATAGATTATTTATACTTTTATTTCAAACTTTAGCAAAAGTATCTGAGCTTTTTTAAGTAATTTTATCTTCTTTATATCTAAATTTTTTAGTTCTGGTTAACAAAGATACGGAACAGTAAAAATTATATTCATTGTCTTTATCTAAATTATTCACTTCTTATTATAAATGTATTTTGATAACTAAATTTAGTAAGATTTTTTTTGTAAGAAATGTGAATTTTTATTAAATACGTTATCCTAATAACTGTAAATGTAGAGATATAAAATAATTTAGTTTACTGATATTTACTTATAGCTATTTACTTAGTTATATATAATACTTACCATTTTAGTAGCTTTTGACAAAAAAGAGAAATTTAAAATTTAAATGTTACTGTATGGATACACGAGATATTTTTTTATTGATTAAATTTATTTAATCAGATTATCTAGATAAGTCTTTTCTAAAAAAAATCATCTTAAAAGATTGTGGAATGGGGAGTAAAGTCAATATCCTTCAGACATAAAAAACTTTACTAATTAATATAATCGGGGTTTAAATAATTTGTTAACTTACGATCAACAATTTACTTAAGACAGATTATATTTAATAGTAGTGATTATCAATTAAAGTATTAACAGTCTAAGATTAGAAGATAATTTATTTTAAGTATTAGATATTTATCTGGACAAAATAAATTTTGCTTTTTTAAAAGAAGAAAACAGTCTCGTATACGTAAAGTCTTTAAAAGAAAAGAGTTTGTAATTTTGGAAGATATTTTTTTATTTTAGAAGTAAACTCTTACAAAGATTAATTTCTAAACTACTTTTACTAATTTTTTTTAAGAAAAACTAACTAAGATTATTAACCTTACATAACATAAAAAATATAAAGTTTTACAAAAAATTTTATAATCAATTCTTAATAGAATTATTCAAAATTTAACCAGCGTAAAACTTCCTCTTTCAGTTTACATAAATCGTGAGATAAATTACATTGTGTCCATTGTACTATCGCATCTAAGGGAGAAAAAAAATCTCCTGTTTGCCACTTAATTCTTTGTCCTAAAGGGGTTAAATGATTCCCAGAAAGATGTAATAAAGTAACCATATTCGAAAATCTTTCTTGTAACATAGGGTTTAAGATTAAAGTTTCATCAATATCATCTCTTTTAAATTTGATAAGTAAGTTACGACAAATTTTATAATTTTTAGCAATAAGAATCTTAGTTTCCTTTGGGGAAGGGGTAAATTCTAAATTTAACGAATTGTCAATGTCAATCTGTTCAAGAAAGGGAATTGCACGACGTACCGGATAATTATTAAAAGATATTAGAATATTACCTGCTCTTTCAACTTCAAATAAACTCCCAATTAATAAATGGATTTTACACCCCATACTGTGTCCTATGCCATAAATCGGTAAATAACGTTGTTCAAGAACATTTCTGGTATGGAGACGATCTAAAATACTTTCAAAACGGTTAAGAACATTACGAGCGACTGCCAAGTGGTCTAAAGTATTAACAAATGGAGTAGCGATTACAGCGCAACCTGACTTACTTAACTCTTCTAATAGCCAACGATAGGTAAAATCAGGAGCAGTTCCGACAAAAGCTCCTCCTAGAAAATGAACCATCATAATGGGATGAGAGGGAATCAAGACTGAACTCCCAGAGATTTTCCGCCATTCCATCTTAATTTGCGCAGTGAACATCAAATAATCACAAGAGAAATATACGTCCTATAGCTCAATTTACCCGCTATTAATAACTATAATATGTCAACTTCTAATACTCACTTTTTCCGTCTTAATTTTCAAAAAGACGCTCAAATCTCTACCTGTCGTCAAGTGTCTCCGTCGAACGATTACGAATTGTCCCAGAGTACCTTGACTGCTATCGAAGCAGGAAATCTCCTGGAAGGAGAAGTTTTAGCAACTGCTAAACCAGTATGAATTACAGTGGAAGTAAAAACTACCATCATTGTTTTTATAGATACTTTAATTATTTATGACATAACGAAAGCATTAAAAAAATTCATGTAAATCAAAAATCTAATATTTTTGAGTAAAATATGATGTAAATAAGGAGATTGTTTTATATTGAAAATATATATGAATTGGCTACTAGTCAACTTTTAATAATAAAAAATTTCCTATTTTTATAGAAGTAAAACACGAATTTAAAATATAGTTAAGTGACTACTTAACTATATTTTATAGACCATTTTTTAATAAAATTTAAGAGAAAATTTTTATGAATCAACTTTGTTTTAAATGATTTGGGAAATAATGGTTAAATATATCAGATATAATCTAGTATATTGTTTAATGGCTAATTAAGCTTACAATTAGCCATTATATTATACTTTTATAAATTTTTCTAACGGTCTTATTGTTTGTTATTGTATTTCTCTGTATCTATATCTTGCTCTTCTAAAGAAGAGCAAGATATAGATATTAATTACTCTACAAGGAACTACTCTCAAAAAGTAGGATTTTTTAACTTTTCTGTAAAGATTATGTGAAATAACTTTATTAAATTGATCAATACATTCATCAACAGGTAAATAGACCAATATTCTCCGAGTTCTTAGTAACCACTTAATTAGCAACTACCATAATATTTAGTTTATCGACTCTACAGTCTTCAAGACTTAATTATTTAGGAATATCAAGAAAATAACTAAGTTAATAGAAAGTGTGATAACTAGATTACAATTTCTACTTAAAAGTTGATAAAATTAAATGGCTTTAATGAGCTTGAATAAATTTAAAAATAAGTGATATTGGAATGAATAATTTTTATAATCACCAGATACTTTTAGAAACCTGACGGCTTCAGCCACGATGGCTTAGTAAAAGTGAAAAATTATCAGCAATAGGATGAAATACCTGTTTATCAAACATAATGAGAATGGAAAAATTCTTCTGGTTTTGAAAATCAATAGAGAACTTTTTAAAGGGTTCATCTAGAAAGTTCTCTTAACTCTATAAAATTTCAAGAATTATAAAAAGTTTACGAAAAACTGAATGTTCTTCTAAACAAGAAAGAGCTTCACACTCTTTGGCTTCTTGAATTTCCCTCAAACTAGTCTTATTAAGGTTACACGAATAGATATAAAAATTAAGAAATTTATACTAGAAAAATATCAAAAGCTTAAACACTGAATAAAACTCGATGCACTATCCTCACGACAAATTGTAGAGAAGACTATTGGTGAAATTCGATGTATATTATAGTTGCCATATACTAACTATTTGATTATTTTTTATGTTTTCTCTCTGGTCTCGTAAACCTAATCGCACTGCTCCTAAATTCTGTTGTCTTGATGATCGAATGAATTATACGGTTCGTGTCAGAATTTTTCTCGCTGTCCAACTCCAGTATCCAGTTTGTTTACAATTTCAAGCAAGCCGGGTTAACTCAGATTACTTGGTTTACCGAAGTATAAGCGATAATATTATTAGTTGTTAGGTCGTCTCACTTAATACTGAGATGGTTACAGATCATTCAGAAGAATCTTATGGCTAATTTCACTACTACTCAAGCAATTGAAACCCTCGCTGCAAAAATTGGCGGAAGCGTCTATATCGAGATCGCAAAATGGCATCTCTATCTTGCAGAAGCCCATCTCCATACCGAAGTGGCGGAAAAGGTTTATCCTCTCATAGAAAACCATAAATTAAGTGAAAACAAAGTATTATCTATTCTTCGTGATATAAAGGTTCCTTTAGGAGGAGGAACACTCGAAGTTTCTTTAATAGATTTGTTACCAGCCCAATGTAAGGCAACTTTAATAAATCTTCTTCAAGAAGATCAACGTAATCAATAGTCAAGTGTTTAACTGTTTACAATAACTAAAAGTCTTGTTTATTATAGTGGGAACTGTATTAATAACAACATTTAGATTCAATTGTAACAACCCATTCATAAGGTAGGGAGTGAGTCTGCGGAATAAACACAGCTATAACGAAAATATAGAAAAGAGTATTCGGACAACAAGCAATGTAAGAGACTTCATCAACTGACCTGAGGGGTGGGCACTGCCCACTGCCCACTTTACGCAAAAACCTAAGACAATTCCTTGTCATAAAAGGTTAGCATCTCTTAAGGTGGTTTCTCTTTGGGTTGAACTGTGGGAACTTAATTGAATTAACTCGATTTTATAACCAGTGGGATCTTCAACAAAAGCAATGACTGTTGAACCGTGTTTCATCGGTCCTGGTTTACGGGTAATATTCCCTCCAAGTTCTTGGATTTTTTCACAGGTTTTATATATATCATCAACGCCTAAGGCAATATGTCCGTAGGCATTTCCGATCTCGTAGGAATCCAGACCCCAATTATAGGTTAATTCAATGACTGCATTTTCAGACTCATCTCCATATCCTACAAAGGCTAGAGTGAACTTGCCGTCTGGATAATCTTTCTGACGCAGCAATTTCATCCCTAAAATATCGCAATAAAACTTAAGGGATTCGTCCAGGTTATTAACCCGCAGCATAGTGTGCAATATCCGCATGGGCAATTTACGCTCCTTTGGTTTGTATTTCTTCGTCTCCATCTTAACCGCGATATTGCACTGTCAACTATTGACTATTCACTATTAAAGCTTTTCTTGATAAACTTTTTGAAGTTCTGTAATTGAAAAGACAGCTTTAAATTCTAGTCCTTGGGACTCACAACGAAAAGCTCCTCCTTGTTCACGATCTACAAGAGCAATGACTCTATCAACTTTATAACCAACAGCCCGCAACCTTTCCACCGCTAGCATGACAGATTTACCTGTCGTTACCACATCTTCTAAAACCACAACCTTAGCTCCATCTTCGAGTGTTGGACCCTCAATATAAGATTGAGTCCCATGTCCTTTGGACTCTTTACGGACTATTAAAGCAGGAATAGGACGGTTTTCATAGGCAGAAACCGTACTAACACTAGTAACAATTGGATCGGCTCCCAAGGTTAACCCGGCCACCCCCTGAGTATCTTCAGGTAGCATAGATAATAACAATCGACCAATTATCACAGCCCCCTCAGCTCTTAGGGTTACCTGTTTTCCATTGATATAGTAAGCACTTTTTTGTTGGGACGATAATAGAAAATTACCTTCAGCGTAGGCATGATCAACGAATAATTTTAAAAGATATTGACGCAATACAGATAAATCAGCTTTTTTGACACAAAAGGTATTGATAGAATTAGATTGCATAGCAAAAGCCTAAGGAAAAATTATCAACAATGATGTCTCTAGATTCCGAATGTTGCGACTTGAAAGATAAACACTTTAGTCTATAGCTTGAACTTTCGCTAAAATTAAGCAATGCTCTAGTCAAGATCTCTGACAATTGAAGTATGGGTTGATATTTTATCGAACCATACTTTTGATGAAGTCAAAGTCTTTGGACCGACCTTAAGTTTAATTTAGGGATTATCAAACAACCTCACAACAAGTCTAGAGTATAAAACAATTACGGGATGTTTCTTCTATTAACTGAATCTTATCAGGCGTTAAAGAATATAATCGAGAATTAACAATTACAAAACCTTTGAAACTGTGTACTGGGATACTTCGAGGTGGAAAATTTCAGACTCAGGAACTTCAGCGCTGAATCCAGCCAATACTGTCAATAATTCGGTACAATATACCTTTTCCTATCTGTTCTATGAATCAACTATACTTTATGCTCAAATTAACATCATAATGCAACTAATCCCGATCACTTCTCAGAAACCTAGAAGGGTTTAAGTCCAGGGTGCAGGAGTTGAACCTGCCTTGGGCAAATTATGAGTTTGCTGCCTCAACCGCTCGGCCAACCCTGGCAGTCCCTAATCCATAAGAAGTCGACTGCTTTGGTTGACTTGCTTATCGTTAGAGTATACTCTTATTATAGCTAATATAGCTCGCACAAGAGTCCTTAGTCAGCCTTGTTTGAAGTTTTTCTTTCGCCTTTTTGATATATTGACTTGATTATTAATTATGACAATCTCAATTGGTTCTACCATTAAATGGACTATACCACTTTTGTTGGTTATGTCTGGAGTTAGTACAGCCAGCGCTTATATTGCCTATAAAGCTGGATATAAAGCCTTACAAGGGGTTGATCAACCGACTGCTAATCCAGCTAAAAAGTTAACAAAAGTAAAAAAATCATCCACTCGACCCACTGAATTTGAACCGGTTGACGAGAAAATGATCTTGATTAAGGTCTATGACCATATTCATGCTCAAGAAAAGAAATCTGGTTCTAAGTTATCATCAAAAAAAACTAAGAAAAAAAAATCCGAGAAAACATCACAAAATAAACTAGATTCCTCTCAGTCTAAAAATGTATTAATAGGCAATTTCCTTACTGAGATTCAGGATGGCGGGGTGAGTTTAGAAATTACTGATTCTAATAATCAAAATGCAATATCTTATTAAGAGTTAAAAAGTTTATTCGATGAATAACCTTCCAATAATGCAGGCTTTAAAAATTTCTAGTTCTCTAATGAATGATATGAAAGGTTTATTGATTAATATGACAGATTGTGATGACAAGAAAATAAACCTAAAACTGGCTAAAATCCCTGTTGTTAGATAACACCTTCTAATCTTTCTTAGAGATAATTTGTGAAGTAAGTTTTAAAAGTAATGAAAGTCTTGTTTAAATTGAGGTTTAGTTTTTTTGAAAAAATAGAAATTTTTGACATCCTACTCATCTTTATAAATTTTACCAAATCCATGATATGGCATTGTTAAAAATCAAAAATAGGAGCAAAAAAACCGATAAAATTAACATTTACTTAAATCTAGAATTCTTAGTCTTAAAATTGAATCATAAGCAGTTCTATGAATGATACATGGCCAATAATAACATTGCAATGGAACGCTGTTCAACAGGGGAAATAATTATCATGTCCCCTGTTGGTAACAAGAGTAGAGCAAAAGAAAGCGAATTATGTTGCCGACTTAAATATCTAGAATCGTCAAATACAACTAGGTGAAGTCTTTAAGTTCTTCAAACGTTTTAAAGTTACCGAGTGGAAACTATCACTCTCCTAATGCAGCCTGGGTAAAGCTAGATAATCACAAAGTCAAGACACAGAATAAAAAATTTTCTCCTGTGTCTTGACTTTGTGATTTGACGCCATTCTAAAAACAATAATTTGAAGTTTCTATAAATAGATATATAAGAATACCTTTCCAGTATTCTTAAGATAGAATTGCTGATCAATTCTTACGGTCAAAAGACTGAGATCTCCTAAACAAATCGGGACCTAGATATTATGGGTCTCTTTGCTTTTCTTTCAGATAAAAATCTACTACTAGGACAAAACTTGACAGTCGAATAACATAAGTTAAGTAAAAATGATTGGTTTTTAGAATTCTCTAAGAGTGTCAAAGTTGTTGTTTCCTTCGATACCAAGCTCTGACTAACTTAATCTCACTGTAGCTGTAATCATCTCCTAAATATTCTTTGATAGGAGTTAGGGTGCTGTCCCCAATTTTCTTGATGGCTTGAACAATAATATTTTGTCTAACTGGAAGAACCAATTTATCGATATCTACTGGTTGTCTTACTTCAATCAATTCCGAGAGGTGAGAGTAAATGGTACTTTCTTTCAACCCTCGCCTCTTAGCGATTTCCGCCGTATCCAATCCCTGTTGGTATAGCTGTAAAGTAACCATATTACTTTGGGTCGGTAGAGAATTTATAGAAGTTTGTCCTCGAAAAAACAACCTAATTTCTAACAAAAATTTCTCTCCATATTGATTGACTTTAAAGTCAGTTACTCCAGAAATTTTGGAGAATTCTTGTATATTTTTAGGTTTTAATTGTGCCATTAGCTTTAAACTTAAATCGGAAAAAATAACATAGGGAGCTATATTATTACTGTCTGCTAACTGCTTCCTTAAAAGTCTTAATCGATCAAAGAGTAATTCAATCTCAGTTGCCACGTATTCATTATCTGTTAAGACTTTTAAGGCTGATTTTTGATTAACTGAAATCTTTACTTTTCTCTGTTTTCTTAAAATTTCCCAACTTTGTTTATTGAGTTTTAATACTGAAAATCCATCGCTAGTTTCATCTAATAGGTCCTGATGAATTAGAGACCGCCCAAGCATTTTCCATTCAGCTAAACTTTTATCTTTTCCAATACTATAAGTTGACAAAAGATGATGTCCATATTGTTCAATTTTACGCTTTTTTGATCCTCGTAAGACATCAATAATATGAGTCATGCCAAATTTTTCATTACAACGGACAACACAAGAGAGAAATTTTTGTGCTTCAATTGTCCAGTCTTCTGTCGGTTTTGGGTTAAGACAATTATCACAGTTACCACACTTTCCTAAAAATCTTTCCCCAAAATACCGTAATACAATGGTGCGACGACAGTCAACACCTTCAGCATAGTCTACTACTTGACGTAACTGCTGACGGGATACTTTCCTTTCTTGAGAGGAGGTTTTTTGATTAATTATATATTCAATTCTTTTGAGGTCAGATAAACTAAAAAACAAAGTACACTTTGCTGGTTCTCCATCCCTTCCTGCCCGTCCTGACTCTTGATAATAACCTTCTAAATTACGGGGTAAATCATAATGAATAACGAAGCGAACATCAGGTTTATCAATGCCCATTCCGAAGGCAATAGTTGCTACTATCACTTGCACATCATCTCGGATAAAACGGTTTTGATTTAATCGTCTTGTCTGATCATTCATTCCTGCATGATAGGGCAAAGCCTCAATTCCATCTTTTTGTAAATAAAGGGCAATTTTATCTACTGAACGACGACTCAGACAATAGATAATTCCTGTCCCTTTCTGTCCACGAATATAGGTCAGTAATGTATTATAACTGTGGCGTTCTTTAGGTTTTACATCGTAGTAAAGGTTAGGACGATTAAAACTAGCAATATGAATTCTTGGCTGTCTCAATCCTAACTGTTTGATGATATCTTCTTGCACCCGCTTGGTAGCTGTTGCAGTTAAAGCAAACATAGGAACTTGAGGATAGCATTGACGAAGTTGCTTTAATTGTCGGTATTCAGGGCGGAAATCATGCCCCCATTCAGACACACAATGAGCTTCATCAATTGCGAAAGCAGAAATACCTATTTTTTGAAAAATAAAACCTAAAAAAGGGGCAAATTTTTCATTTAATAATCTTTCCGGGGCAATATATAGCAATTTTATTTTGCCATGAACAATTGCTTGTTCACGAGACCGTATTTCTTGAGAACTGAGACTACTATTAAGAAAAGTTGCCCCAATGCCATTATCTAACAGAGTGTCTACTTGATCTTGCATGAGGGCGATTAAGGGAGAGATTACTACACTTAAACCAGGTTTTAGCAAGGCAGGCAGTTGAAAACAAAGGGATTTCCCCCCCCCCGTCGGCATGATTACTAATAAGTCACGATTTTGTAAGGCTTCTTCGACGATTTTTGCTTGTCCAGGACGAAAACTATCATAACCAAAAAAATGTTTTAAGAACTGTTCGAGAGAATTAGATTGAGACATTATCATAGAAAGAGTCAGAAGGAGTTACTATTGTTTCTCCCAACACCCCAAGTCAACAAGTTAATTTATTTAAAATGAGCTTTTTTAGCTCTATGTTCTATCCATTATCTTTAATTTTACCATCGTTAACTAACAAAGCTAATCTGATATATCAGATTAGCTTTGTTAGTTAACGGTTTACCTTGAAAAATAATCTAGTAGCGGTAAGAATAGCACCAAACAAAAGAACAATTAACGCCCAAACTTGATTTTTTAAGTTTTTTATACTTTTTCTAGTCACTTATCTATTCCCTCGACGAAAAAAGTTGAGGTTATTACTCCCAGCTTTGAATCTATCATAATTTTTTTAGAAAAATTTCAACTTATGATTAACTTACCTTGAGTTTCTATTTAACTTAATCTCAAATACACTCAAGAATTTCTTTGCTTGAATAGACAACAGTAGTTAGTTTATCCATGATTTACACTTCTAATTAAATTCTTTTTTATACAAATCTATACAATAAAAATAAGATAGTGAGTTTTATGAAAAAGGAGTTGATAGATAAACTGATAAAATTTAGTAGTAGCTATTTTATTTTACAAATTAAATTCTTGATCACATCATTTAAATAAAACTGCTAAATTTAAATAAAAACCAACAATTAAATAATAATTGATATCTAGAAGGCTAATTAACTCTAATTTTGTTATTATCAAATAATAAAATACAATGGTTTATGATATCACTATAATAATTTTTTTACTCAATAGACTTGTGAAGTTAGTGATGTTATGTTACCTATTCTCTTTCTAGAGAGGTAACTAATTTAAAATTAGTAATTTTCATAGTAAAAGACTAAAATAAACAGGATTAATAATCAAACTTTAGTAGGAATAGATTATGTTCCTGCAAATGCTTTAAATAAACAGAACAACAATCCTAAGTAAATAAAAATTTACCGTACTGTAAAAATATATAAAATGGTAAAATTAAGGAAATTACTTTAACCGTGCAAGGGTAAAAAGTAAGTAATTTTAATAGTCAAACTAATATCTACTATTGCTAATAATTATTTTCAAAAATAGTTGTTAACTTTAATACAATAATTTCCATTATAATGACGATAATATAGTCTCCTTTTAAGGAAAACTACTTTAGGTAGAAGTAAAGGTAATAGCCGATAACACAAAAATATTTAAAATCGTGCTGACAATAAATAATATGGGTACGATAAGGATTTCAAAGATTCTAAAATCGATAAAAATAGTCTCGCAAAAAAATTTGGATAATTGAGGTAAATAGACAGCATAGATGACCTAAATTTTTAACAAATAGACTAGACCAAAAACATAGCAATTTTTATAAAAAAGCTAATCATGACTTATTGATTATAAAAAACTCAAAATAACCTCTTATCAAAACCTTGAAGGATTTTTAGTAAAAAATACTACTGAGTAATAATCTTTTAAGAATTTTTTGTCTCCGTTAAAAAAATCGACCTAAAATTAAAACAAGCACAAAGTTTAATTGATTATTTTAAATTTTACTTTGTATTTATATTCTTTAATAAGATCGTTATATTTCGATTGTTATTTAACAGTACTGCCACGATTGTTGATAAGACAATTATTGTCTGATTAATAAATCATATCACTAGGTTTTTATATAAAAAATTACTAGTAATTAGTAGTTAAAAAAGAAATTATAAGTTAAACTCAGCTAGCTTGACTTATAATTTAGACGTAATTATTATCCTAATTACTAGTTTAGTCACTATCAGCTTAACTTTGGTAAAATAGATGAGTATTGGCTCAGGTAATTTAGACAAAAAATTAACTTAACTCTAGGAGTACTTATTCTATCTTTAACTGTTAATAAGTTTAATTAAAATTGTTTTTAGTGTATTTTTTATTTTTTTTAAATTTAGAATAGCTCTTTAAATAAAATTTAAAAGCTTAATTATTTTGACTGTTATGTTAAAAATTATTCTGTTGAAAATAAATTATATAAAAACTTATAGACATAAAACTAAATATTGACTTTAACGAAATCTTTTGTAATCTAGGTCACTACTATCAAAAATAAAAACAGCACTATTATCTTGTTTATCAACTGACAGTATTTTTTAAAGAAAAAAGTGCCATTTTTTTAAAAATAGATAAAACGATAAGCAATGTAACTGCTTGTAATTGGTCAGAATATCAAAATTTTAAAGATTAATACTTTACGATTTTTTCTAATTTAAATAAATATTTATTGATAAAGTTATATATTTTTTTATAAAAATTATCTCTGATACATGGATACCAATACTCTAGTTTTTACTGACTTATAAATAATAAATAATAGGAATTGATTTTATAAAACTTACTCTGATAAAAATCAGTCATCATTATTGTAATTAAATATACTGAGTTTTTAAAAACTTAATTGCATTAGTTCAATAGTTAGTATGAAATCATGTGAAATAGCATCATAAATTTAAACTACATTGGATTATAAACGACTGCGGTAAGTTATTGGCTTTAAAGTTAACTCCAGGTAACATAGATGGACATAAATGTATTCCTGAGTTAACGTAGTGTTTAATTTAAAAATTATTTAGAAATCGAAAATATATTGTTCAAGAAGTCTTTGAAAAACCTCTATTGATTAAAAACTTTAATTAATTATTTGTTGCAAATAAAAACTAAAATGAGAGTTAACAAAATTTATTAATAAATATTATTTTTATGGAATTTATATAAGCTTAAGTTTTTTAGTTTTAAACGGCTAATTTGTGTAAATTGACAAGATTATTTAATCTATACTAATTTTTAAAAAAATCCTAGTAGCGTTAGCTATTAAAATCTGATTTTTAAAAAATTTTCCTTACTATGATGACAATAGATATTAGTTACGCTAATATCTAACGTTGAACTTTATTTATCAACTGTAATTGATTCACCCCGAATTTTTAGAAACCTTGCAATAACTAAAAAAAAACTGGTATAAGCAAGGAGAAAAAAAGAGTAAAGTTAGGTCAATAAACAAAATTAACCATTGAAAGGATGTTTGAGGAGATCTCTTATGAAATTATCGATTGTTATTCCTGTTTACAATGAAATTCATACTATAGAAAGTTCTTTAACCAAAGTAGTTCAATCCCTTCCAGGGATTTCTAAAGAAATTGTTCTAGTTGATGATGGATCGACTGATGGAACCAGAGAATGGTTATTACAAACCTTTGGACAAGCAAATAGCCAGAGGATGAAAATTGAACTTGATAGTAATCAGCGATTAATAGTTATCGAATGCGAAACTCATCATCCTCAATCAGAAGTAGCGCCTTCTGGCTCCTTATCTGTCGGTGTTCAAGTGATCTTCCATAAACGTAATCAAGGTAAAGGGGCTGCCTTACAAACAGGGTTTAAAGCCTCTATAGGAGAAGTTATCCTGATTCAAGATGCCGACTTAGAATATGATCCCCAAGACTGGAAACGGATGTGGCGATTAATTGAGGAAGGGTGGGCTGATGTGGTTTATGGATCTCGTTTTTATGGTGAACCCCATCGGGTTTTATATTTTCATCACCTCTTAGGTAATAAAGTTATTTCTAACTTTATTAATTTACTTTGCAACACAACTTTAACAGATATTGAAGTGTGTACAAAAATGTTCCGAAGGGAAGTGTTAGATGATATAGAATTGACTTGTAATGACTTCGGTTTTGAAGTGGAGTTCACCGTTAAGGTAGCTAAGTCTCGTCGTCGTTGGCGTTTATATGAAGCAGGAATTTCCTATTATGGGCGATCTTATGCTGAGGGTAAAAAAATTAATTGGACGGATGGGGTGAAAGCCCTTTGGTATGCTATCAGATTTTGGGCAACAAATTAAAGGAAATATAAATTTAGAAATGAGTCAATTGACACAGCTAAAATAGTGCATATGGTGCATAAAAATCTAGGTTGGTAACAAGCTTTTGGTTTGGGTCTACTAACAGAGCCAAGACCTTGCTACCAACTAAATACTTTGTGTATGTTAAACTAGCAAGAGAGTTAGAAAGATTATATCAATGGGACAGAAACTAAGATGATTAAAGTCATGGTAGTTGGTTTATATCAAAAAAATCTTACTAGAGCAATTTATTGATTTTAATTATTCGTTTAATTACGTAAGAAGATACCATAAATAAAAGTTGTATGTTTTTTAAAATAGAAATCGTTCGTTAAAATAACAGACTTTATAAAGAATAGGGATAGTTGCGTCATTGTCTACCCAGTACTATTAAATCTATCCAAAAGGGAGATGGCTTACAATTAAAGAAAGAAAACGAATCTATACTTAAGAAAGTTATTAAGTGAAAATAATTAGAATCTTCTGAATCATTTGCCCAACGAATAGTTAAAAATTTATTCAATGAAGATTGATATCCTATTAGTTAAGTTTGATGAGAATCTAATTTGAATATGTTCTTAATAAAACTTGACAGGATCGGAAATTAGGACCGTCCTCTTCCCTACCGCTCATCATACTACCGATTAAAATAAGAGTACTAGGATAAGTTGAAACCGTATTGTCGTCAACTTTTGCCTTACCCGCAGGGAATTAAGCCAATAATGCAGCCAACTGATTCAAGTAAGTTTACAGAACAAGCCTGGGACGCAATCGTCAAATCACAAGACGTAGCCCGGCGTTTTAGACATCAAACCTTAGAAGTGGAACACGTTGTTTTAGCCCTGTTAGAACAGGAAAAAGGTTTAGCTATTCGCATTTTAGAAAAAGCTAACCTAGATGTCCTTCGATTACAACAACAGTTAGAAGTTTTTAGCAACCGTCAATCTAAAGTAATTACCGTCGATCAACTTTACTTAGGACAAGGCTTAGACTTGATGTTAGATCGTGCGGAAGCTTCTCGTGAAAGTTGGCAAGATAAATATATTTCCGTTGAACATCTGTTGATGGGATTTGCTGAAGATGAAAGGATTGGACGACGTTGCTTGAAGAGTTTTCAATTTGATCCACAAGATTTAGAAAAAGAGATAAGGGCGCTTAGAGGGTCACAAAAAGTCACCGAACCTAACCAAGAAAAGAATTATGAAGCCCTTGTGAAATATGGGCGAGATCTTACTGAACAAGCAAAAAAAGGAAAACTTGACCCTGTAATTGGCCGAGATGAAGAAATTCGTCGTGTGATTCAGGTTCTTTCCCGTCGATCAAAAAATAATCCCGTCTTAATTGGAGAACCAGGAGTCGGAAAAACTGCAATCGCCGAAGGGTTGGCTCAACGTATCATTAACGGGGACGTTCCTGAGTCTCTCAAAAATCGTAAATTAATTTCCCTAGATATGGGGAGTCTCATCGCGGGAGCAAAATATCGAGGGGAATTTGAGGAACGTCTACGAACTGTAATGCGAGAAGTTACCCAATCTGGGGGAGAAATTATTCTCTTTATAGATGAACTTCATACCGTTGTTGGGGCAGGTTCTCGTGAAGGAGGAGGCATGGATGCAGGCAACCTCTTAAAACCAATGTTAGCCCGCGGAGAATTGCGCTGCATCGGTGCAACAACTCTTGATGAGTACCGGAAGCATATTGAACAGGATCCTGCGCTGGAACGGCGTTTTCAGCAAGTGTATGTCAAACAACCGAGTGTGGAAGATACAATTTCTATTCTACGGGGACTCAAAGAACGCTATGAAGTCCATCATGGGGTCAAAATTACTGACTCAGCATTAGTGGCTGCAGCAACTCTTTCCCATCGTTACATTACTGATCGCTTTTTACCCGACAAAGCTATTGACCTTGTAGATGAAGCTGCAGCTAAGTTAAAAATGGAGATCACCTCTAAACCCGTTGAATTAGAAGATGTTGATCGTCGTTTAATGCAGTTACAAATGGAAAAACTTTCCTTAGAGGGAGAAGAACAAAGAGGAATGTTAATCATCGATCGCGCTTCCAAAGAACGCTTAGAAGGAATTCAAAAAGAAATAAAAAATTTAGAATCTACTCACGAACAACTCGCGTCCCAATGGCAGTCAGAAAAGCAGATACTTAATGATATTAATACTCTCAAAGAAGAGGAAGAACAGTTACGTCTACAAGTTGAACAAGCAGAAAGGGCTTACGAACTGAACAAAGCTGCCCAATTGAAATACGGTAAACTAGAGGTGGTTCAACGGCAACGCGAAGCAAAAGAAACCCAACTTCTTGATATTCAAGCGCAGGGCAAAACCTTACTCCGAGAACAAGTCTCTGACTCTGATATTGCTGAAATTGTAGCTGGATGGACAGGTATTCCTACCAATCGTTTGTTAGCGACCGAACGTCAAAAACTTCTTAAACTTGAAGGACATTTACACGAAAAGGTTATTGGACAACAAGAAGCTGTAGCCGCTGTTGCTGCTGCTATTCGCCGTGCTAGGGCTGGAATGAAAGATCCCTCCCGTCCTATTGGTTCATTCTTGTTTATGGGTCCTACGGGGGTGGGAAAAACTGAGTTAGCTAGAGCATTAGCCGCTTTTCTCTTCGACTCAGAAGAGGCAATGGTTCGCATCGATATGTCTGAGTATATGGAAAAACAGGCTGTCTCTCGATTGGTAGGTGCGCCCCCTGGATACGTGGGGTATGAGAAAGGGGGACAATTATCTGAAGCAGTCCGTCGCCGTCCCTATTGTGTCGTGTTGTTCGATGAAGTGGAAAAAGCCCATTTAGATGTCTTTAATGTTCTTTTGCAAGTCCTCGATGATGGACGTATTACTGATTCTCAAGGACGAGTGATAGATTTCCGTAACGCTATTATTGTAATGACTAGTAACATAGGAAGTAGCCACATCCTCAACCTTACACAAGATGACACAGATTATGAGGAAATGCGTAAAAAAGTTTTGCAATCATTACGTAAACATTTCCGTCCCGAATTTCTAAACCGTATCGATGATCTGATTATTTTTCATACCCTTAAAAAAACAGAGTTACGGCAAATTGTGCGTCTGCAAATCAAACGAATTGAAAAATTACTTAAAGAACAAAAAATTAGGATAAAGTTAACAGACTCAGCCCTAGACTACATTGTTAATTCTGGCTATGATCCGGTCTATGGAGCTCGTCCTTTAAAACGGGCTATTCAACGAGAATTGGAAAATCCTATGGCGACAAAAATACTAGAAAATAGATTTGTTTGTGGTGATCAAGTCATTGTTGACTGTCATAATAATAACTTAGAATTTTGTAAAAAACAATCAGAAGAAGATATTGTTACAGTGAAACCTGAAGTAATTTTTCCCTAAGGTTCTTAAACACTTCTGTAGAAGTAGTTTTTTTATAAAAAAGTGGGGACATAACTTATCAAATTCTTAAGCTACACTAAGTAATATAGCAACTTAGCGGTTGCTTAATATATTCTGAACCATTGTTTCAAGGCAATAGTAGACAGAAAAATATCCTAACTGTTTTGGCGATTACTCTGATGATAGGAAAAATTTAGATAACTTCGATTTTACTTTAGCAAAAAAAACTAGGTTTAGGGTTGGTACGGATAGTCAGTAAGTAGACTAGTTAGTCTAATTTTTTAGCTCACAATTTATTATCTTTTTTTTGAAAATCATTAAAAAACTATTCCTCTTTTTTATAATTTTTTATTTATGTCAAAATCTTTATTAAATTAAACGTCTTAAAAAAAGATAATAAATTGTCTAAACTCTTTAATTATGTTGGATCATAAGAGCAGAGGCATAATTACTGAAGTCCCGATTATGAAAACATGAGGGACTTCAGTCCTAAAAGGCTTGCTATAAACTTTAAATTAATTTAATAACAAACTTTGCTTAAAGTTCTTTGACTTACCTTCAAGGGAAGAGTTATTCTCACTTATAACTCACAAATGGTCACGTATTTGTCACAGAAATTTTTCCCTCCAATCAACTAATTGTCGAACTTAAAGAACAAGCACCATAACGCTATGAACACTCAAGTCTATGTCACTTTCGATAAAAATAAAGCGATTGCTAGAGTTACTTATCACGTTAATGAAGTGATTTCTATTTATCCCATTACATCTTCGTCACCTAGAGGAAAATGGGCGGATGCTTGGGCTTCTTAATTATAACCAAACCTCCGGGTGAGTGTACCTTTTTTCGTCGGAACGCAAAGCGAGGAATGGGTAATAGAAGTTATTAATGAAGCATTGTAAACGAGAGTATCAACAACCGATTTACCGCTTACCAGACCTTATATATTGATAATTTATAATCTCTACAAAATAGCAGAAAAAACCACGTCAATTGGTACTCTATGTCGCAGCGCGATCTCTGGCTGCCTAAGCATTGTCTATTTTCGGCGATCATAGTGATATGATAGCTATTCGTAGGACCGGGTTTGTGTTGTTAAGTTCTGCATCTGTGCAAGATTTAGCTGTAATAGCAACAGCAGTTAGTTTTGAAGCACAGGTTTTTATAAAATTTTTGATGGGTTTGGAACTTTCTATTAAGTGCAGAAAGTGGAGTCATTAGAGGGTAGTGTCTTGCGATCACTGACTAAAGATAAATAGATGATTGCCCACTGTGAACAAGCGTCAACTCTTGATTATCTGATTAGTCGAGAAACTGCTACAAAAAGCAATAGATAAGTTTGCTTAACTAACGAGACGAAAATATCATTTGTTTGAAGATTATAGTAATCCTGAAGCAAAAAAAGTTATTATTTTGATAGGTTTTGGTTGTAAACTCCCTCACGGAGGGGTGGATTATTTATTAAACTAAGGAAAAAAGTTGGAGTCATCAAAATTATATTAGATTATCTATTTGAAGTAACAAAATTTATTAAAGTTTTACTAAAAATAGTAAAATAAATAGCGATATTAGACCGAATTAAAGAACCTAAATCGGTTGTAAGTCTTTTGTGTCTAGATGTTGTCTCTGCTGGTTTAAAAAATGATTTGGAGCAGATACTAATCTCAAATTTGAAATCCAAAATATGAAAATAGTTGTTGGGAAACACTATTGATTTTCTTCTAAAACACTTTTTAAGTATTAAACAAATTTGTAATAGTTTGGTGTCAAATAATTTTTAAAAATTACTTTGTTTTTATAATTAAAGATAGTTTCTATTTTACCGTCTAAATTATAATTATAATTTTTTTACAGAATCTAATAATGTTATTATAGCTATAATCTATGATTTGTACCTAAATTTGATTTTTTTTAAAAAATTAAATCTATCGGAGAATAAACTAATAATTACGTTCAATGATGCTTTGCATATGGCTCTAAAATATCTACTTTTGTAACAGTTATCTGTTCGTATTTTAAAATTTACTTGGCTCAATTAATTAACCTAGTTAATAACGCTCACTTGGTATTTACCATTTATGAATTTTTTTCAAAAAATTCATTGTTTAAAATAATTAACTAACAACTTATTATTTATTAATAAATAGTCTTTATATATTGAAAAATATAGTGTTATTTTTTTAGCTCTTTCTAAGAAAAAATTATTGATAATTAGCTGCAAGTTTATGCTATTAACACTCCTAATAAAGCAAATCTGTATTTCTGCTTGATTAGGAGTGTCACTTCGATAAAAAACTATCGAGCAAATTTAAAAACATAGTCGTAAGACTTACGGTAAAAAGGGCGAACAAATTGTACAAATGAATATGAAAGCGGTTGACTTAGCGTTAGATTATCTTCATTAAGTAACTGTTCTGACAACGATAGATGACGACGCAGCCAACATTGAACATCTGCTCTCCGATACCATATTTGCATTTATCTGTGAGGAATAAAAAAATTATGGCAAAATGGAAAACTTGCAACGTTATTCAATAAATACTTGTATGATACCTCAATGTCCGTGTTCAATATAATAGTAAGTGTGTCTTAGTGTATTCTTATGTAGTCATTCGGTCTAAAGTATATGAGAAATAAGTATTGACCAATGTACTCAAATGTACCAAAAATATTCAAAACTACTTATACAAAGGATTTAAACTGGGAAAAACTTGATTAAAATTCACTATCTAAGTCACTGCGGAGGACTATATCTGGTGTTGGGTTTGCCTAGATGTTTGTACTGAAAAAAATAAACCTTAATCCGAGTTAAAAGCAATAAATATGACTTTTCAATTACCAATACAGGAGCAAAATACCTTACAATTCAATAAAATTAGCTATCAACAGATGTAAGAACCATTGTTTAATTTTTTTGTGCTTGTGCAGAATGCAGGCAAACCCCTTATATAAAATTAGCCACCCAATAATGGACGATAGTATGGCAGTCACATTTGCGACTGCCATACTATCGTCCATGGAGATAATTTGCCAACTACTCCTTTAATTCATAACGAGAAAGGACGCGGACCTATATGGTCTAATTTTTATTTGAAGATAATGCCGAGTTTGGCTTAGGCTTTTGTGTTTCCATTGATAGAAAAAAAAATTTGCCTCTGAGCTAGTTGAAAGTCTTACAGATAAGATAGGGAAAAGTTTAGCAATCGACATCTTAATAATTCACAACAGACTTACGAAGCAGATATCGTTAAACAACAGGAACTGATTTTTATATTGAAGCAACGGTTGACCTAGAATAACTTAGATAAGATAGTGCAGCAAGAAATGTTTAGATTGTCGACAGTGATGGTTGGGCTTATGATATTGGTTGCGGTGAATCGGACCGCCTGTTAGCCAGTGGTCAGAATGTTAATATTCTGGTCTTGGACATGGAGGTTTATTCCAATACAGTGAGACACAGACATTTTCAATATAAGTCCAAAAGATATGTTAATAATAACGTATCATCAGGACAGTAAATTAAACAAAAAAAATTGCAAGGTTGATATTTATTGTTCTTGAAAAGATGCTAACTTTTTAGATAGCCTAATAAACATAAGTTATGGTTCAACTTTACCTCAATTTATTTCAAATTCAATAGAAGTATTGTGCTCTTAGCTAGTATTAATCAATTTTCCAACGATTTGCGATAGGCATTTTCCAGCCTGTTCCAAATGCTCTATCAGTTATTCTTAATCCAGGGCAAGCCTGTTTTCGTTTAAATTCAGCACTGGTAACTAATCTTGTTACTTTATCGATAGTGGCTAAATTAAATCCTGCTTCATTAATTTGACTAACTGATTGATGGCGATGAATTAATCGCTCTAAAATCTCATCAAGTACCTCATAAGAGGGTAAAGAGTCTTGATCGGTTTGATTAGGTTTTAATTCCGCACTAGGGGATTTGGTTAAAATACTATGAGGTATTATTTCTCTGTCACAATTTAGCCAGCGACAAAGAGAAAATACACGGGTTTTAGGTACATCTGAAATAACAGCCAACCCTCCATTCATATCACCATATAAAGTGCAATAACCCACTGCCATTTCTGATTTATTCCCAGTAGATAGTAGAAGATGACCAAATTTATTAGCAATAGCCATCAATAAATTACCCCGAATGCGAGATTGAATATTCTCTTCAGCAATCCCAAATTCTGTTCCCCTAAATAAGGGGTCTAATAGAATCTTATAAGATTTCATAACATCTCCAATAGGCAACTTATAACTGTCAATACCTAAATTTTTAACTAAAGCTTCAGCATCAATAATAGAATGGTGAGAACTATAAGGAGATGGCATAAGTAATGCTAATACATTTTCTTTTCCTAACGCTTCTGCAGCAATCGCAGCAACTAACGCAGAGTCAATTCCCCCACTTAACCCCAAAACCACCTTAGAAAAACCACATTTTCTTACATAGTCTTTAACCCCTAAAACTAAAGCTAGCCAAATTTCTTCTTCCTCTATTTTTATTTCATCATTTATTTTTGATAAAGAAATATCTTTATCTTTGATATTTAAATTGACGAAATCAATATTTTCCTCGAATGCTTTTAATCGTAAAACTATTTCACTCTTTTTGTTTATAGCAAAACTATTTCCATCAAAAATTAAGTCGTCATTACCACCGATTTGATTGACATAAATAATAGGAATTTGATAGTATTTACTACTATATTTTACCATTTTTTCTCGTATCTTTTGCTTACCGATATTATAGGGAGAAGCAGATAAATTTATAATAAAATCAACCCCAACTTTAAGCAAATCTTCTAGGGGATTATGCTCATAATATTTCTTTCCCCAAAATTTTTCATCATTCCATAAATCTTCACATATTGTGATACCAATTTTCAAAGGAGTAGATGACTGGGAATCGGGGAATAATTCGAAATAATTACTTTGTCGTCCTGGTTCAAAATAGCGATCTTCATCAAAGACATCATATGTCGGTAAAAGTCTTTTATGAAATATCTTTTTTATCCGACTATTTTCTAACCAAGCAATACTATTAAAAAGAGGCTTTTCTCCTTTCATATAAGCACCATGATTAGGAGTAACTGTTCCTACTAAAATAGCTAATTGAGAGGGGGACTTCTGAGCTAAACTTTGTAATTCAATAGAAAGGGATTTAATAAAACTAGGATCAAGGAGTAAATCGCGGGGAGGATAGCCACATAAAGATAATTCAGGAGTTAGTAAAAGCCTAGCATTTTGATGAGCAGCAAATTGAGCTGCTTCTACAATTTTTTTTGCGTTATTTTCTAGATCTCCAATGATTGGATTAAGTTGAGCAATGGCAATTTTCATGATTAATATTATTGAATTTAAATGAATATAAAAGGTTTATCTTTAAAGGTAGCAAATGCTTCAGCGTCAAAGCGATACAAACTGGCAGGTCTTCCTGTACCTCTAGAGACTTTTCTTTCAGTATCTATCAGAAAACCTAATTTTAATAACCGAGATTTAAAATTAGAATAATCAGCAAATTCTTTTTCTAAAAAAGTTGTATAAACTTTATCAAAATCATTTAAAGTAAATAAGTATGGTAAAATCTCAAAAGCAATAAGAATATATTCAAGTTTATTACTTAATCGTTGATAACCATAATTTAAAGTTTGATTATGATCAAAAAATAATTGAGGAATCTTTTGAATTATGTACCAAGTAGTTCTATCATCATTGTCAATACTTAATAGTTCTGTTTCTTCAAAACGAACTAAAGAAAAATAGCTAACAGAAATATAGCGAACACTACAACTCTCAAGAGATACTCTTGGATCTAGATTTAGTATTTCAAAGGTATGTAACTGCTTTAGATATAAATTATTACCTCTGATTTTTTCAAAAAATATACTTTGGGAAGCCTCTTGCAGAGGTTTCCTATTTCTTACCAAAGTTTCAGGTAAACTCCATTGATTATCAAAAAATTTTTCTTCCTGTTTAACCAATAAAACTAAGAGTTGATGATGGTGAGAATCGATGGAGAAAATTACATTGTTTACTTCAACCTTAAAAGCTGCTAAAGTGAGTTTGTTTTTCTCTAAATTCATCGGTATAACTGCTCTTGAGAAATATATTCTTGAATAGGTTGAATCAATACATTTTGATTTTGGTTTTCTCGATAAGCAGTTGAAGAAACGGCAGGAGCATTAAGAGCAGCGATCTGATAGTTTCCTCCTAATTTTTTTAAAGCTATTAAATCTTTTTGAATAAGATCGTATCCAGAGCGAGGAACAATTAAAAGATTGACTTGATCTAGTAAATCTTCAATATGATACCAACGACGAATTTGACTAACTAAATCAGACCCGATTACCAAACTATAATCAGGGTTGTTTCCCCAAATTTCCTTAGCTTTAGCTAAACTAATCAAACTACATCGATGACTTAGCTTCTCACTAAGATAAATATTGTTTCTGGGGAGATTGATATCATCAATTAATAACTTTAACATTGCCATACGATGGGACCAAGAAGTTTGATGAGTTTTAAAGGGATTATCCGAAGTCCAAACCCCAACCCAATCATAGTGAGTAGATAACCAACGGAGAATTGATTGATGTCCGGCGGTAGGAGGATCAGCACTGGTTCCAAACAGAGCAATTTTTGTCATGTGATTAATAATTAATGCTCAACTATTCACTATCAACTAACCTAAAGATTGACACAACGATTCGAGCTCATTGGAAATTTTAACCTCAATTGAAGTGAGTTGACTAAGATGACGAGTTGCAGAGGGAAGACTCTCAACTGACCTTTGAGTTCGTTGACGAATAGTCTCTAAAGATTCAGGTTGAAACAAAGATTTTCCTTCTTTCATCACCAACTGTAAAAGTGGAGTTTCCGCTCTCTCAATCGAGACAGTGGCTAATCCTAAACGATCACCTTTAATTATGCCCTCATTGTAGGTCCTAAAAACCTGTTTTCGCCCTGGATAAGTGGCTTTCTGGCTAGATTGTTTCATGGTAGTAATTCCATCAATTTCCACTAATTTATAGACTCCGTTAAGAGGTTTGCCGGTGACAAGGTTGGTTCCGAGTCCATAACCATCAATAGAGGCACTTGCTTTCTTGAGACGGGCAATTCCCCATTCATCAAGATCGCCACTGGTAAAGATTTTAATATTGGGTAACAGCGACGCACTTTTTGGGATAATGCAGCTAAATCTCCCGAATTTAAGCGAACTCTTGTTACATTTAGGGTTCCTTTATTAACTTTCTCCGCTAATCTTTCTGCTGCAGCTACTGTATCATAGGTATCAAGTAGTAAAGTAGCTCCTGGAAAATAACGACTAAAAGCATAAAAAGCTTCATCTTCATTCCCTGATACAGCTTTGATAGCCATAATTAAAGAGTGGGCCATGGTTCCACTAAGTTTACACCCTAATTTCAGAGCCGCTAACACATTGTGGCATCCAACCCTCCTGCTAAAGCTGCCCTGGACGCCCATACTGAGCCCTGGGGACTGAACGCACGTCGGGTCCAAAATTCTAGTAATAAGGCGTTTTTACCAGCTACATAACGTATTCTAACAGCTTTAGTAGCAATTAAACTTTGATAGTTGAGGGTGTTTAAAAGGTAGGTTTCTACAAGTTGAGCTTGCCACAAAGGGGCTTCTATCCGCAATAGGGGTTGATGGGCAAACACCGCCGTTCCTTCAGGCACTGCCTAAACTTCTCCCTTAAAGTCTTCTTAAGCTAGAATTAACCAAAATTTAGTGTAAATAGTCAAAAATTCTAGTTTTTTAAAATTTTCTAGTTGCTCTTGACTAAAGTACATATTTTCTAAATAATTCAAACCCTGAGTGAGTTCTATGGCAATTAAATAACCAAAAAATTCTGGGAGATGATGTATAAATAGTTCAAAACTCGCTCGACGATGGGTAAGTTTCTCTCCGGTGTAACAACAACCATGGTTAGCTCGTACAAATCTATGAGCAAACTATAATCATTAGAGGATAAAGTCAATCCTTGGTCTTGGGAAAACATAGGCAATCGAGTTTACTAAATCAGATACAATCATCCTGAGTCCTTTCGTTTAATTAAAGGAAATTCTACAAAAACTAACTGGATTTAAAAGTTTAAATCTAGGTGCATAACAACCATAGATGGTATCCTAATAGATTGAATATGTACTTTTCTTTCGTTGATTAGATTTTACTTTGGGAGTCTTGCTATTATGTCAATATAATTTACAATATCCATCTTAGTTAAAACTTTAGTCTCTAAAAATTCTCAGCAATTGTGAGATTAGCTTTTATTTAGGACAGGAATGATAGGATTAAAGGAATATCGTAGTACGATTCAATAAATCCAACGCACCACTACATCTATAAACTGTCTTACAATGCCTAAATTGTCAGAGTAGATCTATTAATGATTAAACTTGTTCGTTTTATATAAGGGTTGTCATTGAAATTCCTTAATATTTAAGTCTTTTTTAAGAAAAAAGCTCAGTTGACACTCTAATGTTTCTTCTCGATACGGATGAATTAAATCAACTGATTTAGTAGAGACAATAGTTTTTTAGGGGTTTTTCAACAAAAAAACTACTATTATAGTTAGACTAAATTATTTATAAATCAATACTAGCTAACATTTTACTTTATAAAAGTAAACAAAAATACAAAGTATATTCTTGTAATTTCAATATTTATTACAAACTTGTTCCAAGGTTAAAATTTTCTTAGATAATCAGGAACAGAGGAGATTTAAAGAAAGATCTTCTAACCCAAAAAATATAAAAACTTAGCAAGTTAAGTTTTTAATGAAGTTCATGGAAGTTACGAGGCAGATGTTATGAGTTTTAATAAAATGTTGCGAAGCTTAGTTCAATATATTGCCGAAGGCTTTTATAGCATTTTTAGTCCAACTAAAGATGAATGTCCCGATATTGGAGTCCAACCGTTTGATTCTGCAATCTATCAGGAGACATCTGATAGAGTATAGAGTTTAAAGAAGCAAATGATCTAACAGAGTATTACTAGATTTTAGACTAGTAAGCCGTTGTTCTTCAAACTGGGATTACTGAAGATAAATATGCAGGATATTCTTTAGTCCATACATACTTCACTAAAACGTGTGTAACGTGTGTTAGGTGTGTTTTAGTTTAGATCTTCTCTGTTTAAGAGGCGTGTACTCTTCCTTGATGTTTTGTATTTGAATTATCTAAATTGAACTAGTTTATTCGTTAGAAAAATCTTAGAATAGATACTGCTGAGGGGGTTTTTTTGAGTCTAGATTATCGCTTAGTTAAACATACTAGATGTTTCAAGCGACCTGAAGTAAATAATCTCTACTGTCCATCGTCGTTCTAGTAAGTCTTAGTTGTCTTTCAATAAAAGTTAAGTAGGGAAAGCAATAAAAACTCTATAACGATGACATTTAGTTGCTTGTTGAAATATTCTCTAAAACTCGAATCATCTCCCGTTCAAGTTCTAGCGAATAAGCGTAACTGTAAAACTTTATTCTAATCCTAAACCAATCTCTTGCTAAAAAAAATTTTCCAGGACTTGTTATTTAACACTATTAGAATAATAATGTATTTAAAGCATTATTATTCTAATAGTGTTAGAACTTCTAATTTAGAATTAGAATAATTTGTTAACGATTATAGTTTTTTTAAAATTATATGATAGAGTAGGGCTTATTTTTAGCATCTTAAGTTCGGTAGAAATAAAAAGATATGATTGTCTGAGTTAGAAACTTAGATCTTTTTAAGAAAAAGGTTAGGTTTGTTGTAGCTTCTTTTAAAAATATGGTGAAAAAATTTAATAGTTAAAGCATAAGAATCAGTTTCTATTAAAAAATATTTAAATAGAAATTGATTTTTATCTCAAGTTTGAGAAAGAAAAGAATTAAGAACTGAAAGAAGTGATTATGAGTCATGTTTCTTAATACATTCTCTTCTTTCCCAAACTTTGTCCTTGTGTACTCTTCCCCCTGATCCCCTTAAGGTATTACACTAGAAGACTGCAAAAGACGTTGAAATTAATGTTTAGAGATAGCTGTGGGAAAAATTATTATTGCGGGTAATTGGAAAATGCACAAAACTCAGGGGGAAGCTCTGGAGTTTTTGCAAAAATTTAAATCAAATCTCAAAGAAGTGAACGGAACAAGGGAAGTAGTTTTGTGCGCTCCCTTTACAGCTTTGGGTGTTATGTCAAAAAATCTATGTGGTGGGTTGATTCATTTGGCGGCGCAAAACATCCACTGGGAAGACAAAGGAGCTTATACGGGGGAGATCTCTGGTACAATGCTGACAGAGCTTGGGGTAGATTATGTGGTGGTTGGCCATAGTGAACGTCGTCAATATTTCGGTGAAACTAATGAAACAGTCAATCTACGAGGTATAGCCGCCCAACGCTACGGATTAACCCCCATTCTCTGTGTGGGAGAAAGTAAGTCACAACGGGATGCAGGAGAAACAGAAATTGTTATTATTAACCAAGTAAAACAGAGTTTAGTTAATTTGGATCAAAGTCATTTAGTCATTGCTTATGAACCTGTTTGGGCGATTGGGACTGGAGAGACTTGTGAAGCGACTGAAGCTAACCGCGTTATTAGTATCATTCGCTCTCAGTTGTCAAATAAAGAAGTTACTATCCAATATGGAGGATCAGTTAAACCTTCTAATGTTGATGAGATTATGGCACAACCTGAAATTGATGGAGTGTTAGTGGGAGGAGCTAGTTTAGATCCGGTAGGATTTGCACGCATTGTTAATTATCAATAAATAACTGAGTCTATCGGAAATAAGGGAGCGCAACGATCGCCCCTTATTTCTTATGCAGTAGTATGCTGAAAGTATCTGAATCTATTATGGCTGATCTAAAACTAAGACAACATTCCTTTTATTGGGGAAAAAGAACCTATATCATGGGGATTCTTAACATAACCCCTGACAGTTTTAGTGATGGTGGTCAGTTTAATACTTTAGAAACCGCTTTAATTCAAGCTAGAACTCTCATTAATTCAGGAGCAGATATTATCGATATTGGGGGACAATCAACACGGCCCGGATCTCAACAAATTCTTTTTGGAGAAGAATTAAATCGTGTTATTCCTTTAATAAAATTACTGCGTCAGGAAACGTCTATTCCTATTTCGATTGACACCACTAGAGCATCAGTTGCCAATGCTGCAATCGAAGCAGGCGCAGACTTAGTAAATG
Source organism: cyanobacterium endosymbiont of Rhopalodia gibberula (assembly GCF_003574135.1). Lineage (GTDB taxonomy): Bacteria > Cyanobacteriota > Cyanobacteriia > Cyanobacteriales > Microcystaceae > Rippkaea. Next base: position 2,329,791 of record NZ_AP018341.1, read on the forward strand.
ATATTTCTGGAGGAACCTTTGATTCCCAGATGTTCACAGTGGTGGCTAAGTTAAAAGTCCCTATTATCCTAATGCATATTAGAGGGAATCCTCAAACTATGCAACAATTGACGGGTTATACTGATCTAATAGGAGAAGTTAGTCAATGGTTAGATAATCAACTGAATTTAGCTATACAAGCTGGAATTAAGCGATCACACCTCATCATTGATCCTGGTATTGGTTTTGCCAAAACTTACTCACAAAATTTAGAATTATTGCGGCGTTTGTCAGAGTTTAGGAGTTTAGGCCAGCCTATACTGGTAGGGGTTTCTCGTAAGCGTTTTATTGGTCATATTTTGCAAGAGAATAACCCAAGACAACGACTCTGGGGAACTGCCGCAGCCTGTTGTGGAGCGATATCCCAATCAGCAGATATTTTAAGGGTTCATGACGTAGCACAAATAGTAGATGTAGCGCTAGTAGCTGATGCTATTTGGCGAAGTTAATGCTTTTCGATAACTCAGTGAATTTAACCTCAGATTAATTTTTATGAAAAAATCAGAAATTTCTTCGAGATGGACGATTGAAAATAGTAGCAACTTGTATCAAATTGATGATTGGGGAGATCCTTATTTTTCTATTAATGCTGAGGGTCATGTGGTAGTGTCTCCTCGAGGGAATAAGGATGATTCTCTAGACCTATTTGATTTAGTTGAATCTTTACAAGAGAAAAATATTAGTTTACCTTTATTGATTAGATTTCCTGAAATTTTAGCTGATCGCCTAGCTCGATTAAATAATTGTTTTAAAAATGCAATTAATCATTACAATTATTCTAATCACTATCAAGGAGTTTATCCTATTAAGTGTCATCAAAATCGTCAAATTATTGAATCGATTGTTCGTTATGGAAAACCATATCAGTTTGGATTAGAATCAGGTTCTAAACCAGAATTAATGATCGCTTTAGCCACCCTAGATCCTAATGCAAGTGTATCCGGTAATTCTTCAATCATTGTTTGTAATGGTTATAAAGATGCAATTTATATTAAAACCGCTTTGTTAGCTGTTCGTCTAGGATACAAACTGGTTATTGTCATTGAACAGTTAGAAGAACTTTATCTGACAGTACAAATAAGTGAACAATTAGCGATTGAAGCAAGCTTAGGGATACGAGTAAAATTAAGCACCAAAGGGTCAGGACGTTGGGGAAATTCTACAGGTGATCGCGCTAAATTTGGCTTAGATATTCCTCAAATTTTAACTGCAATTCAGTATCTGAAACAAAAGAATATTCTGTTCTATTTACAATTTCTTCATTTTCATATTGGCTCACAAATTTCTTCTATCAGTGTTATCAAAGATGCCATGCGTGAAGCGAGTCAAATTTATGTGCAGTTGGCAAAAATTAATCCAAACATGAAATATCTTGATGTGGGAGGAGGTTTGGGCGTGGATTATGAAGGTTCAAAGACCAACTCTTATGCATCAAAAAACTATAACATGCAAAATTATGCCAATGACATTGTTGCCGAAATTAAAGAAGCTTGTGAAGAAGCTGGTGTTGCAGCACCTATTTTAATTAGTGAAAGTGGGAGGGCAATTACTGCTCATCATTCCGTTGTGGTTTTTAATATACTTCACACTAATAGTGTTTCTAGCATAGTTCCTCCTCCTCGAGAAGAAGAAGAAAATTTGATTATTTGTAATCTTTGGGAAACTTATAAATCAATTAATCCGAGAAATTACCAAGAAATGTATCATGATGCCATTCAATTTAAAGAAGAGGCTATCAGTCTATTTAATTTTGGTTATTTGAATTTAATAGAAAGAGCAAAGGCAGAGCAGTTGTACTGGGTTTGTTGTCAAAAAATTTATGACACGATTCGACATCAAGATTATATCCCCGATGATCTTGAAGACTTAGAGAAAACTATGGCTTCAATTTATTATGCTAATTTATCAGTTTTCCGTTCTACTCCCGATGCTTGGGCGATTAATCAACTGTTTCCTATTATGCCCGTTCACCGTTTAAACGAAGAACCTACTCAACGAGGAACTTTAGCCGACTTGACCTGTGATAGTGATGGTAGGATAGATCAATTTATTGATTTACGGAATAGCAAACCTGTTTTAGAATTACATCCGCTTCGGCAATCAAAAGTGAACAAAGATAATAATTTACTTCCCCTAAAGTTTTCTGATTCTGAATATTCCATGAAAGAACCTTACTATTTGGGAATATTTTTAGTAGGAGCATATCAAGAAATTATGGGTAATTTTCACAATCTCTTTGGTAATCTAAATCAAGTTCATATTGTCACCAATTCAAAGGGATATAAGATTGATAATTTTGTTCAAGGGGATACAATTGCCCATGTATTGAACTATGTTCAATACGACACGAATAAACTAAGCCAACAAATTCGTCAACGTACTGAGCAAGCTGTACAAGAGGGTCGGATTACACAAAAAGAATCTGAGATTTTATGGCGTAATTACAAAGAAAATCTTGATCTTTATACTTATTTAGGCTAATTAAGCATATGCGTGTAAATTTATTTTGAGAGATTTTTATCCTAAAAATTGCCCTAGAATGCTTTTTTTTAAAAAAAAAGAAAAAAGTTACCTGATTGAGAATATTATGTTAAGATGAAGGGCAGTGAGTTAGCTAAACTACACTAAGTGAAGTACATCTTGGGGGCGTGGCGGAATGGTAGACGCTACGGACTTAACAAAGTTGAGCCTTGTTAGAGAAATCTATCAAGTGACCGCTCTCAAACTCAGGGAAACCTAAGTCTGAGATACAGATAAGGCAATCCTGAGCCAAGCCTCGGACTTTTCGAGGAAGGTGCAGAGACTCGACGGGAGCTACCCTAACAGGTAAGGCTGAGGGTAAAGAGAGAGTCCAATTCTCAAAGCCTGTTTTGGCAGTAGCGAAAGCTATAAGAGAATGAAAATCCGTTGACCGCAAGGTCGTGAGAGTTCAAGTCTCTCCGCCCCCATTAAGTTTGAATAAGAAAACGACTGATTCCATATCAGTCTGGCTCTATCCGGTTAGTCAGCCCAGGCGACGAATCGCCTCTAACAACCCTCTGGCTTTGTTGATAGTTTCCTCGTACTCTGTTTCTGGGTCAGAATCAGCTACTAATCCTGCTCCTGCCTGGACAGAGACAATATGCTGATCCTCACCCATAGGGCGGACGACCATTGTCCTAATCGCGATTGCAGTATTTAACTGTCCTTCAAAATCGTAGTAGCCATAGACTCCCGAATACGGTCCCCTTCGTTCTGGTTCCAACTCATGGATAATTTCCATCGCTCGGATTTTTGGCGCACCGCTCACCGTTCCTGCGGGAAAACAAGCTTTAAGCAAGTCCCAAGCAGTCTTATCGGGAGCCAGCTCTCCTGTTGCGTTGCTCACAATGTGCATGACATGGGAATAGCGTTCAATCACCATCAATTCATCAATAGTGACACTCCCTTTAACGCAAACCCGGCCTAAATCGTTACGTCCCAAGTCGACTAACATAACATGTTCGGCTATTTCTTTTGGATCTTCTAATAATTCTTCAGCCAAGGCCCGATCCTCGATGGAAGTTTTTCCTCGTCGTCGAGTTCCAGCAATAGGTCGTAAGACAGCTTTGATCTTATTTTCAATGCGTTCAGCTTTAACCATCACCTCTGGACTTGAGCCAATAATTTGCCAGTCTCCAAAATTGTAATAAGCCATATAAGGGGAGGGATTAATCAACCGAAGAGAACGATATAGATTGAAAGGATCATTATCATAAGTCGCGCTAAGGCGTTGGGAAACTACAACCTGAAAGATGTCCCCTGCACGGATGTATTCCTTCGCTCTGAGGACATTTTTACAAAAACGTGACCGCCCCACGTTACTATCATATTCTGAAAGATCTGACTCGGCTAGTTTAGGATCTAATTCTAGAGCTTTAGCTTCCACGGGAAGAGGAAGTTTTAATTTTAGGACTAACCCAGTAACACGATCACAAGCTTTTTGGTAGGTCTCTTCTAAGTTAATGTTTTCTTGCCGTAAATCAGCATAGGCAATCGCCCAAATTTTCCGCTTTACCTGATCAAAAATCATCAGGTTATCCACTTGCATCCATACCCCATCGGGTAAGTCGTCTTCCATTAAAGGATAAATAGGAACACGAGGTTCAATCCAATTAATCAACTCATAGCCCCAAAATCCAAACAATCCTCCGATGCCGGATGGCAGTTGAGGTAAGGTAACCGGACGAATAGAAACTAAACATTGGGTTAGTATGTCAAATGGATTTCCTTCAAAGATCTTAACTGAATTATCTCGATGAATTTGAGTAGTTCTATTAGCCTTAGCTTCTAAAACCCAAACCGGATCACATCCCAAAAAACTATAGCGTCCGAGGTTTTCTCCCCCTTCTACTGACTCCAATAAAAAACTGTAGGGTTGACCGCCACAAACCTTATACCAAGCTGATACAGGAGTTTCGAGATCTGCCCCCCACTCCTGATAGACTGGTACAAAATTGCCTTGTTGCGCTAAGGCGCAAAATTCTTCAAAACCGGGGAGGATCATGAGCTAGTCAGAAGTAAGAAATTATCCACGGATATTATATTGTAACCTAGGCACTGAAAACAACCGTCTATGAGTAGACATAATACAAAAGGTTTAGATATGGTTACCTGTTATCTATTTATTGATCACTTGCACTAAATAATAATGTTGAAGTGTTAGATCTAAAAGCAATTTCTTTTGGTAGATAATGACCACTAGTTCAACTTAACCTTATTATGATTTTGGTTTTGGAAAAACTGATTATTGGGAAGATATAAAACTTCGTAAGGAGCTTTTTCTGAAAACTTCAGGGTTGCTGGTTCAAAGTGATCATTAATTTTTATGCCTTCTCTAATTGTTAAATTGCCGGACTTAATCGACTTTTTGTGGAAATAAACCATCAGCGGGCTGGAGATATTTTGCTTCTTTACTGAGATATATAAAGTATATTTTACAGTCTCTATTTTCTGGTTTAAACTTAGTTTTTAACTAAGTCTTAAAAGAGAAATAATGTTCTTTTTAAGCCAAAAATATAATGTATATTTATTTTTTAATATAGCCCTGTTGTCAGTAAGTATTTCAAAAACTTGCTCTTTTTTACGAATCTAAATAATCGCATATTTTTCTGTTAATTTTGTTTTTAAGACAAACCCGTCTGTGCTACCATCTTATTTAGGACGTTGTACTTCAAGTTCTTATACCATGGCAATTTTGTGTACCTAAATAAGGTGTTATATGGCATCCTATCGCTGAGTTTTGCTTTGTCACTTAGGTCTATCAAGAACAGTAAAATCTTTGGGGGTAATTATGAAGTTCAATCGTTACAATTACTTATTGAATATGGGAAATCATCCCTTCAAAGATAATGCTTTTGAGGTCAGTATTTACTCCCAAATATCCCCTATTTTTGGACTAATAAACGATTCTAGACAGATGAATTAAAGATTTACTCAAAACGACAACACCGAATACCAGAGATAGTCTCGACTTATGAGATTTTTCCACCAAAGCAACTCTAACACTTGACTGTGGTGTAGCACTGGTAACTTTAATATACTGTTTAGCTTAAGCTCACAATAAAGTCCTACTGCAAAGTCTTACACGTGTGACAACTACTCTACTAACTTTTAAAGTTTTCTAAAATTGCCGCCGAAGGTATTGTCTATGATTAATCTATTTTCTTTGTCTAATAAATCCCTGATGTTTGATTCTAAATCCCCGAAAAAATAAACTTTACGATCTTTAAAAATTTTCTTTAATTTCTATTCGGTGAAAATGAAAAGAATAGAGGAGAGAATCTGAAAATGTTTAGGTCCACGTCAAAATTCTTTTTTCTGGAATAATTTACTAATGGCTGCTCTCAAGGATAATCATACATGGTATAAGAATGACTAAAGCAAATATGACACAATATAAAGTTCGATTGTAGACTTCGTGCCGACTCCTAATCAGTGACTTTCTTAAAAAAGAGGAGATGAATAACACACCACATAAAGAGTCAACTCATCTTAATAATAAATAATGCGTTTGCAACTTAATTTTTCTGAAAAATTTAACTCCCTAACCAAAAAGGTTCTTCTGGAAAATGGGGAATTGAATTAATTAACTTTCGAGTATAGTCCTTGGCAGGACTATTAACAATAGTGTCAGCCGATGCCAGTTCTTCTATTTTTCCTTGATTCATTACCATGATACGATCACTCATAAACCTTACCACACTTAGATCATGAGAAATAAAAATATAAGTTAATTGCAATTCGTGTTGCAAGTCTTTTAACAGATTTAATACTTGCGCTTGTACCGATACATCCAAAGCCGATACAGACTCATCACATATTATAAACTCAGGATTAAGTGCTAATGCTCTGGCAATACAAACCCGTTGTCTTTGTCCCCCTGAAAATTCATGGGGATAGCGGTTACGCCAATTAGCGTTTAAACCTACTTTATTCAAAAGATAAGCCACGCGTTCTTTTCTCTGGTTAGCATTTCCTCCAGTTTTATGAATAACCATCGGTTCGCCTATAGCCTGACCAATAGTCAAACGAGGGTTAAGAGAATTATAGGGATTTTGGAAGACAATTTGCATTTCTCGACGTAAATGACGTAACACTTTGCTACTGCTAGCATATTTATGAATGGGATGTTTTTTAAAGTGAATTTGTCCTTTTGTCATAGGAATTAACCGTAAAATTGTCCTTGCTACAGTGGATTTTCCACAACCAGACTCCCCCACTAGTCCTAATGTTTCTCCTGGATAAACCTCAAAGCTAATGTCATTTACTGCTTTAAAACTATCTTTTTTTTGTCCAAAAAATCTATATTTACTGAACTCAACTGTTAGGTTATCAACTCTTAATAATGGTTCATTTTCTTGTAATAAGCCTACTAAACGTTGCTGTTTTTCTTCTGGAGAAATTATTCTATACTTTATTCTTTCGGGTTGATTATCTCCTTGAGAATCAGTCCTATAAGGTCTTAGAAAATCTCCGACAGTCGGTAATCGATCTAATTGAGGTTCTAAACGGGGACGACAAGCTAATAACCCTTTTGTATATTCGTGTCGAGGATGATAGAAAATTTGATCTTTATAGCCTTGTTCAACAATTTTTCCTTGGTACATTACTATGACTTTGTCAGCAATTTTATTTATAACACCTAAGTCGTGGGATATAAAAATCATTGACATATCTTGATGTTCTTCACTTTTGCATAAATCTTTCAGTAATTTTAAAATTTCTGCTTGAACGGTAACATCAAGAGCTGTAGTCGGTTCATCGGCAATGAGAAGAGTTGGATTACAGGAAATTGCCATTGCAATCATCACCCGTTGTAGTTGTCCGCCTGATAATTCGTGGGGATAACGTTTTAGAAAAGCCTCTTTTTCCTGAGTAATATAATTACTTATTTGTTTGTTAACTGAGCCAAATATATCTTTTTTTTTAGGAAAAATATTAGTTAAATATTTCTGCTCTAATCGTTCATCACTAGGGAAAACTTGAACTTTTTGCAAAAGGGCAATCGCCTGATTCTTTGCTTGTTGATTGGTAATCTTTTCTTGATGAAGTCGAATGGCTTCTATCAATTGATAACCAATAGTATAAACCGGATTAAAAGAGCTCATAGGTTCTTGAAAAATCATAGCAATTTTTCCGCCCCGATAATCTTGCCATTTTTTAGCATCCCGTTTAAGTTCGCTAAGTTTTTCCGGAGTTTTAGCCGGATAAAAGTTAATTTCCCCCTTGATAATTTGACCAGGAGTAGGGATTAATCCCATAATTGCTAGAGAAGTGATAGATTTTCCCGAACCTGACTCCCCAACAATTCCTAAAATATCCCCCCGTTGTAGTTGAAAACTAATTCCATCTACAGCAACAACAGGGCCAGATTTTCCCTCTTGAGGAAACTCAACACGAAGGTTACAAACGTTGAGGATAGTATTACTCATAATTCCTAGTCCATTAGGTTTAAAATTTATTGTAATGGATTCTTTCTTAAATGAGGTTTAATAATTAAGTTAGCTTTCATTAGGATTTAATTTAAAATTGAGCTTTTTAACTATAATTAAATGCTTTTTCGATAAAAATACTAGCAAGATTAAAGAACTGGGGCATTATTAGTCACTTTGATAAAAATTAAGCTAACCGCTTTAAGCCTAAAAATCAGTAATTTTGTCGTTAGATAGCTAGCAGGATTAACTTACCGTTCATTGAACTTACTGTAAAATTCATTTTTCTATCAAAATAGATTATACTTAATATTATAATCGCAGAATTATATGAATATGGCTCACAACTATAAAAAGATAATCATTTAAATTGAACAAACAAATAAATTAGCTAATCATCAAGTTTCGCTGAAATATATTTTAGGTGAATAAAAAACTAAAGCAGTCGAAAATAACATCGATGCCTTACCTGTATGGCTTTTAAGCTACAAAACAGAGTTTAAATATAATTTATTTTATATAGCACGACACAAAAACGTTAGAATTTTTCTTGAAAGTAACTTTCAAATCTAGGGACTACACTTTAAGACCAATCTTTAAAATAAGCCTTTATTGCACGTCGCTAACAATTAGAGGTACAAAAATTATCCCTTTTTAATAAAGAACTAATCTAACGATCTCTTTCTTTATTAGAATCCTAGGGCACAGCATCTCTGTCCTCCAGGACTGTAATCATATCATAGACAATTTTATTGATCGTCAAATTTTGCTTCGTCTAGATACCTCTGTCTATTTTTAGAAATTTTTTAGCAATTTATTCTAGTTTTTTTTGATATTGCTATGATTTATGTGTTATTAACATTTGCAAGTTTTTTAGTCATTGCTTCTTTTTGGATCATCATTTTTATTTCTTGTTTTTATAAAATTAATTCCAGAGTGTGTTCTTTGAGAGAAGATTTAGTACTAGATGATCTTCTGTCTAGTTTATTACTCAATATGCTCTAAAACTTTTCTAGTGCAGCTTAAGCTTTCTAGTAAAAAGCCAGCGCTGGTAAAGTACAGTTATTTTGATGTTCTTTTCTGTGAATTTACTTTAAATTATTAAGCTAACCTCTACCCTAGAACAAACAATATACACGACTTCATAATATGAATTTATTCTCTTATTTACTAGCAATAATAATTATTTTTTTAACTATCTATTTAATAGATAAAATTACATTATTTATATGAATTTATTTGCAAGATTCGGCTTTAGTAAAAACTAAATAATTTCACTAAAAGTACGTAAGCAAATAGTATATGAGGGCATAGAGTTTGATAAACTTTCTATTTAATTTAACTTAACGAAAATACTAATGTAAATATGGTAGTTGTCCTAGAAAAACAATAATTACCATTATAACAAAAGCCAATTTATCTTGTTTTTTATAAATAGGAGGAGTTGTCTTCGAAGATGAACCTTGATATCCCCTAGCTAGCATTGCTTGATAGATCAGATTTCCTCGTTCATAGGTTCTAATAAATAAAGAACCTATGATATTCCCCGTAATTAGACGAGTTGTTGTTACATTAACCATTAAATTACGAGAAAGAGCTGCTTGTCTCATGGTAGCAAATTCTCGCGCCAAAACGCCAATATAACGATACATTGAAGCCATAATGGCTACCAATAAGGGTGAGGTTCCCAAGGACAATAATCCCTCGAAAAGGTCGGGAATAGCTATTGTAAGGACAAGCAAATTAAGCGTCAATAATGACAATAAAATCTTAAGGGTGACACTCCCTAATACTAGAACGCCTGTGGTGGTAATTTAAAATACTCTCCAAGACCAAATAACTTGGCCATCGTTTCGAAATAAAGTCCCCACTAAAACGATACCAACAAAAGCAAATTCCGTGGTCACTCGTGATAATAGCCGAAACAAAGAAACCTGACTCAGTAAAATAACAATCAAGACACTGCTCCCATAAACTCCTCAGATTATCCATTGTCCGTTAGGGGTTAAGGCAATGGCAAAGATCAGAATCAATGCCGATAATAAGCAGGTTTGTGCGTTCAGGGAATGCCATGGAGTACAGGATTGATGTCCTTGATCTTTGACAAAATAATAAATGTGCAAAAGCATAATTGCATAATTATTGCTTAATTTATGTAAGTGTTCGAATTCCAGATTCAGGAATTAGAATTATTATTTATTGATTGTCTCGGAAGTATGTGTTTCCACTACCATAGTTAGAATCCCTCTTTGCGATTAATTAATATTTTCCCTGCCCCCCAAGCAATACCGAAGGTTGCCAGAGTCCCAATTAAACCCGGTAGAGGAGTTGCTACAGTTTTGGGAAACCCACGTAGAGCATATTTTTCAAAAATGCTATGGAAAGGAAGCTTTTCAGCTAGTATATTCTCTGAAGCCTTATTGTTAAATTCTAAGTCTTGGGAGACTCTATCTAGTCCATCAGGGTCAGAACTATCAAAAGGAGAGACAAAAATGATAATCATTAGTGCTACTCCTAATCCTATACGTTCAATTGAAGAATTATTAATCATGGAAATGGGGAAATTGATAGACAACTTTAACTTAGAATAACTATCAGAGATCTTGACGATAAGGACGGGGGGGATCGTAAAGTAGATCAGGACGTGATCGCCAAATAAAGCCAATGGTAAGCACAGTGATGATGGCCTCACCGAGCCCAATAAAAACATGCCAAAACACTAAAGCCCCCAGTCCTAGAGTCAACAAAACCGTTCCTGATAAGGATAATTCAATGGCTGTAATGATAGCAGCGTTCACCAAGCAGCAACGGCGGTAGCAGTGTCCATCGCTGACCAACGTTGATGACCCAATATTAAACGAATCGCTTTGTAGAGATAATAACCGCCATAAGTTCCGAACAGTCCCATATTCAAAATATTTGCGCCTAAAACTGTTATCCCATCATCTTGAAATAACACAGCTTGTACAATAAAAACGACAGTCACTACTAAAGTTCCTCCCCACGGACCCAGGAGAATTCCAGCCAGGGTTCCACCAACAAGATGTCCTGATGTTCCTCCAGGGATAGGAAAGTTAATCATCTGGGCAGCAAAAATAAAGGCGGCACATACCCCCATTAAAGGGACTGCCTGTTCTTCAAGTTCGGCCTTTACTCGTCTAAGGGCAACAAATAACAAGATTAAAGTAATAATCCAGGTAAATAGACTCACAGGTAGGCTTAAAAAACCGTCGGGAATGTGTAGTGCCAGATATGAAGGTGACATGAGCAGTTGAACAAGTAATGACATGTGAGATTATTTTGGAGTCTTCATAGTTTTTATTGCTGTCACATCTTTGTAAACTTTTTTATTCTATTATGGGTATATCTTCATAATATTTTTAGATTGTCTGGATACTCTTAACTTATAGGACAAATATCGAACACTCCTATTCACAGTAAAAAAAAGATTAAATAAAAGTTTTTTATCTATAAAATAGACTATCTATTATTAATTACAATGGCTATTCTAAACTGAAGTATACTAACTTAGTATTTAAAAATCCCTCAAACTTTTATTTCGTAAAAATTTTAAAGCGGGATTTTTTTTTCTTGTTATTTTATTACAGCCGTAGTACTATCTAAAGGTCATAGAAAAGTTTTGTAATCAGAGAGAAGTAATTTAATAGTTAAGTTGGCATTATTAATTGTACTAGTATCTCCATTGTTAATGTTTACGCGAAAAACAATTTAAAATTAAGTATAGTACTTTCACATTTATTGTTTAAAACAATAAAATAGGAGATCGCATAGCAGTAACTTACAAATCAAAAAAAACATAATAAAGTCTAATATAGACAAAAATTAATTTTTTTACCAAGCGATTTAATGAATAAAACTCGAACAAAGATTGCTAAATTATGGGAAAATAAATCACTCAATAGAATGCTGAATTATAAGTATTAAAAATACTAAGTAATTATAAAAAAAATACGTATATATAAAATTTAAGCTCAAATGAAAATTATTTATAAATAATATAAAAAATATCTATATAGTTCTAGTTCTAGAATAGAAATATGATTTATTTTAAAGTAAAAAACTGCTTATATTTTTTGAAAAAAGAGAGAATAGTTATTACTCATTTAACTATTAAAAAGGAGTGTAATAGAGATCAATATAAAGTTTATTTATCTCAAATTTTAATCTTCAATAGAGACAAGTGAATATTATTTTTTCTGAAAATGTTACCTTGCATAAGGAAGAATATTTTAGGTAAATTTTAGAAAAATCTGAGTGTAAATTACGATTTTTTTAGATAAATCTTCCAACTAATAATTTAATTTTGTTCCTCTCTATAAGAGTAGATACACTAGTAAAAATTGATATTTATATAACGTGTTTGTAGGATGCTTTCTGGATATTAACTAAAGTAAAAATAGCTTTATTTATCTTTAAAATATTAGATTTAGTATCTTAGACTAAGTTTGGTAAATTGGAATCTAAATCCGATGATTTGTAAAACAAAAAAATCAGCTTTTATTTACTATTCTTTATTATAATTATACTGAAATAGTTGATTTTATTTTGTAAAGTAGCAAAGAATCTACGATGCATAATCAATTAAGATAGCTTTAGTATTTGTCTATCATAAGTTTATGAAAACAGTAATTATTTGAGTATATTACTTCAATGATAGATAATTCAAAAATTAAGTTATACTTAAACTTAAGTCATTTAAGTTATTGTCTAATCAATGGACATTCCTCGTCTTCATCCTGACACCCTTGAAAAGGTAAAACAAATGGTTGACATTTATGATGTCATCTCAGATTATGTAGTTCTTAAAAAGAGAGGTAAAGACTATGTTGGGTTATGCCCTTTTCACGATGAAAAAACTCCTAGTTTTAGTGTTAGTATCCATAAACAACTTTATTATTGTTTTGGTTGTGGTGAAGGGGGGAATGCCATTAAATTCCTTATGGAAGTAGGGAAAGAATCTTTTAGTGATGTGGTTTTTGAGCTAGCAAAACGCTATCAAGTCCCCATCAAAACTCTTGAACCTGAACAACGTAAAGAATTACAACGTCAGCTATCTTTAAGAGAACAACTCTATGAGATTCTCGCCCTAACGACTAGTTTTTATGAGCACGCACTTCATCAACCTCAAGGAGAAACTGCTCTTAATTATCTTGAACGTGAACGTCGATTAAATAAAGGAACGATACAGCAATTTAAGTTAGGATATGCCCCTGAAGGATGGGAAACTCTTTATTATTACCTAATCGAACAAAAACGTTATCCAATCGCTTTAGTTGAGGAAGCAGGGTTAATTTCTTTACGTAAAAGCGGAAGCGGTTATTATGATCGATTCCGTAATCGCCTGATTATTCCTATTACTGATCTTCAAGGAAGAGTAATTGGGTTTGGAAGTCGAACTTTAGGAGATGAACAGCCAAAATATCTTAATTCCCCTGAAACCACTTTATTTAAAAAAAATAATACTTTATTTGCCCTAGATAAAGCTAAAAACACCATTCGTTCTTTAGATAAGGTGGTGGTAGTAGAAGGGTATTTTGATGCAATTACCCTCCATACCGTGGGAATTACCAATACGGTAGCGTCCCTAGGAACTGCTTTAAGTAAAGCGCAATTAAAACAATTACTTAGATTTACTGATTCTAAACAGATTATCTTGAATTTTGATTCAGATTCAGCTGGAGAAAAGGCAACACAACGGACAATTACTGATATTGAGTCATTAATTTATTCTGGACAAGTACAATTACGGGTTTTGAACTTTAGAGATGCTAAAGATGCTGATGAATTTTTAAAATCTAATCCAAATTCAGTTGAAACTTTCCATAAATTAATTGATAATGCGCCCCTTTGGTTTGACTGGCAACTTCAACAATTATTAGTGAATAAAGATCTCAAAAAAGCAGAACATTTTGAACAAATTGCGCAAGAAATGGTTAAGTTATTGAGCCGCATTGAGAATAGTAATAAACAGACTTATTATATCCGTTACTGCGCTGAAATTTTGAGTCAAGGAGATACTCTATCGTTGCCGCTTTACATTAAAAATCTACAAAGACAAGTCAAAAAACCTAATTTGCCTTCCACGATCAAAAATTTCTCATCTTCAGTAATTAAAAAATTTCCTTATATTGAAGATACCTCCCTCCAGCAAGCTGAAGCATTATTGTTAAGAATTTATTGTCACTGTCCTGAACACCGTCAAGGAATTTTCAATTTACTTAAAGAAAAGGAGCTAGTTTTTAGCGTATCTGAATATCGGTTTTTATGGGAGAAAATCTTGGAAATTGAAGGAGAGATAAACGATACATCTAATAATCTTATTTCCTTATTGCAAGAAAAAATTTTACAGGCTTCTCACTCGACAAACCAATTTAATCATATTTTTTATCTAAGTCAGAATCATCAAGAAAATATTCACCGTAGTCTTTTACAAATTCACTGTGCCTTAATTTCTATGGAAAAAGCTAAACTAGAAAAGTATAGGAATTATTCCTATGAAGAATATAAAAAAATTGACCCTAATATTGATTCAGAAGCACATCAATATTATATTAATGAATACTATATCAGTTTAATTAAAATCAAACGACTTGAATCCTCTCTGAGTTTTTCTAAACTAGAAATTTATGAGCAATATTAACTTAATTAAATAATTATATAAGCAAACTTTTTTTATAAAAAAAGTTATTTTAGATTTTTAAATTGCATTTATTACTAGAAACTTAATTAATTAAATTAAATATACAGGTTAATATTAATTAAGTTATAGAAAATGAATAATTTTAAAACTATTTTGTATGCAGATAAACTGTAGATTTATACTAAGGAATTTGAAAATCTCTTATAATAAGAAGTTCAAATACAACTTGAAATCAATATAAATATTACACTATTTTTAAATCTAGATAAATAATATTTAGACTGTTATATTGAGTTTTATACTTAGTTTTTATTTTTTGTTATCTAGGTTTAAATTTTATAAAAAGTAATATATGAGTCTGTTCATTCTTAACTTATTAAAATATATGACAGTTTTCTAATTTTTTGCTCCATTGCTGATAACCTATTTTAGTAACTGTTTGGGCTTTACTCAACTTAAATAAAGTCCTTTTTTACTCTGTTTTTATAAGTCTTCTAAAACGAAGAAATGAAATTAATTCGTTAGAGTCTTTATGCTTAGCTCTATTAAAACATTTTGTAGTCTATTTTTAAAGATAATGACAATAATATTTAAAATCATGACATACACTAACATGGTTCTACTTAATTTATGTGCAACTACTTGGAGTTGCTGCCGATTTAGGCTAATTTATTTGATTTTAGTCAAAATAAATTATTTATCAGAGATATTTTATCATTTGTTTGATGACCAAAAAATAGGTTTTATATTAGGAATAGTTAAAAATAGATAAATCTCAATTTAAAAATGAGAGTATCAGTTGTTTAAATCATTAAAAATAAAAGAAAAATTGAAACAACAGTATATTTAAAATACTTTGAAAAAATCAAGATTATAAATAATATTTATGATCAATAATGTCTAATTGTACTCTGCTAATATAATTAAAATTTAAACAAAGCTAGTAAGAGCTTATTTTTCTAATCAAAATATATCATTAATTTATTAACTATTACTACTAGCTACTGCTGTAGTAATTATATGAAATTAACAAATTAACATTTAGAAAATATAAAGCGGTTGTAAGTGACTTTTTTAGTACTTTACAAATTTTTATATAGTTAGAGTTAATCGGAGCTAAAGAGTTAATTAAAAATCAATTATAAGATTAAATGAAATTGTTTTTTTTACTATAAGTTGCTAGAAATCAAAGCGTTTAAAATTGTTAAATTTACTTTTTTTTTCGAATGATTACTTATCCCTATTTACCTGAAAAATCTTATCTATATTTTGAATTTTTAAAAAATAAGCAAGTTTTACCTCCTACTATTTTTGATAGAAATTATAGTTTTTTTTGTTGATAAAGACTTGGAAGTTTGCTCCAGCGCCGATTAAATTGTTTGTTTAATGAAGTTTTAAACAAGTTGCGTATGTACTCAACTTAAGAAGTTTTTATTTATATGAGTGAATGTGAATTTAATTACAATGAAGTCCACTGTAATCGGTAAAAGTAGTTTAACTTTTCTAAATGTCACTAATCAATTTTTACTATCAATTACCAATTGATCTAAATGCTGTTGCATCTGTGATCGAACTAACTCATAACAGGCATCAACGTAAAAGCGATCACTAGCTGCCTCTCTGCCATAGCGTTTAAAAATAATGGGAGGACAGACACGAGTATGAATAGCGACAGGAAGGGGAAAATTAGGAAGGGGTCCAATGCCAATGCCCCATGGCAACCCTAAATAGAGGGGAAACACTTCAGGATCAACATTAAATAACCAAGGTAATATTCCCCATTCGTTCATTTGCTTCGCTTGTTGATAACAATCCCCCAATATTATCAAAGTTTCATGTGCTCCTACAGAAATTACAGGGATAATAGGAGACTTTTCACGTAATGCTAATTTAAGGAAGCCTTTCCGTCCAGCTAACTCAATTTTATGGCGATTTGTATAGGGACGAAACACATCTTGCGCCCCCCCTGGATAGACTAAAACACTAGCCCCTCGTTTTAAAGCAGCAATTCCCATTCTAGAATGAGCGCGAACTGCTCCTACTTGCACGGCAAAATTGGCTGCTGATGGATTAATGGTCCAGATAGACTGGTGCATTAACCCGTAGGCAGGACGTTCAATGCCAAAACGGGAGAACCAATCATACATCATCATAGATGTATCAGGAGAAGCTAGCCCTCCATTATGGGATCCTACTAATAATAAAGGACCCTTTTCGGGTATATGATGCCAACCGTCAGTCTTTACTCGAAAATAGTATTTATAAAACCATTTCCAATAGGGCATTAGTGAAGCTATAAACTTTGGGTCACGCTCATCAAGTGACCAACCTTGTCTATATTGGGATTGGGTATTGTGTTTTGTATTCATCTAGGAAAAATTTATTCAAATGCCGCCCATTCTAGTCTAATGAGTTGCCGGACTTTCAACGTAATATTCCTAATTCATCAATGAGGTTAAAATAAATCTTCAAACTAATATTTTCAGATCGACTTAAAATCTACTTGCTATAATCAGCTTTTGAACTAACCTCAACAATTAGGTAAAAAAAATAGGTAAATACTATGACGGACTGGCAGGTAATTAGTGGCGGAATTACCGCCCCCAAAGGCTTTAAAGCAGCAGGAATTGCGGCAGGGTTAAAACCATCGGGTACTCCCGATTTAGCTCTCATTGTCTCAGACACTGAGGCAATCGCAGCTGGTGTATTTACTACTTCCCAAGTTCACGCCGCTTGTGTGGACTACTGTCGTCAATGTCTCCAAGCCGAAGCCAGTAGTCGTGCCATTATGTGCAATGCTGGACAAGCCAATGCTGCCACGGGGGAACAAGGGTGGCAAGATGTTCTAGAAAGTGCCAATCTCTTAGGAGATGCTCTCAATATTTCTCCTAACAAGATTCTCTTAGCTTCCACAGGAGTGATTGGTCAGAATATTCGCATGGATCAAATGCGTCAAGGCATTCCAACTTTAGTTGGTGCTCTGTCCGACACTGGAGGAGATGCCGCCGCTGAAGCAATTATTACCACTGACTTAGTCCCTAAATCTATCGCCTTAGAAACCACTATTGATGGTCGTCCAGTCCGTATTGGTGGTATGGCTAAGGGCTCAGGAATGATTCATCCTAACATGGCGACTATGCTGTCGTTCATTACCTGTGACGGGTTAGTAGCCACCCCCCTCTGGCAAAAAATGATAACTCAGGTCGCTAACGAAAGTTTTAATCAGATTACAGTAGATGGAGATACTAGTACAAATGATTGTTTTATTGCCCTAGCCAATGGTCAATCCCGCACTCCTACCATTACGGCAATGAGTAAAGATGCCGAGAAACTACAAGCCATGTTAAAGGCAGTCTGTCAGCATTTAGCTAAGGCGATAGCTAGAGATGGAGAAGGAGCAACTTGTTTGATTGAGGTGCAAGTTTCAGGCGCATCAGATGATGAAGGGGCGCGGCGTGTTGCCAAAACCATTGCCGGGTCATCATTAGTCAAATCAGCGATTTTTGGACGTGATCCGAACTGGGGACGTATCGTAGCGGCGGCAGGAAAAGCCGGGGTTGCCTTCCGTCAAAAAGATCTGCAAGTAAAATTAGGAAATTTCTTGATGCTCGAGGGCGGTCAGCCTCTAGAATTTAACCGACAGGAGGCAAGCAATTACTTGAGACAAGCGGCCGCCGGAGCCTATCTTAAAGAAGACACGGTCTCGATCTCAGTGTGCATTGGGAATGGCTCTGGCAAGGGGACTGCCTGGGGTTGTGATTTAAGTTACGAGTACGTCAGAATCAACTCAGAGTATACAACGTGACTCCCCCCTGTTGAAAGTATACAAAGGACACACAATGCGGGCTTTAACTTAGGTTAATCAAAATATAATATCGCTGTTCTAGCAGTCCCTATACATGGATGTACGAAGTACTTCTTATCCATTTAC
This sequence comes from cyanobacterium endosymbiont of Rhopalodia gibberula, assembly GCF_003574135.1. GTDB lineage: Bacteria > Cyanobacteriota > Cyanobacteriia > Cyanobacteriales > Microcystaceae > Rippkaea. The sequence goes on from NZ_AP018341.1 coordinate 2,348,374, forward strand.
CCTGCACTTACCCTGTACCTACCCCGTTGGTGCCTGGTAAGACACGGAGATCTTCCGCGAAAGGCTAGACCAAACCACATTTTCAATTGTCAAATAGTTACTACTTGGCCTTTTCGGTGGCAAAGGCTCGATTATTCCAGTGATTTTCCGTCGTACTATTCAAGGTCTGTACAGTACCCACGAACAACCGCACCCAGACGAAAAAGGTCGCTACAACAATCAACAGCTTTAGGGACTTGTGAGTCATGGTCATAGTCATCCTCTACTTCTGTTACGAAACCTACTTTACCTCATTTAATCAGACATAAGTCTTAATCAACCTCCCCTCAATAGATGAAGTTAATTTCATCCATTTGGAGGATGATTAATATGCAAAAATGGAAACTTTGGAATCTGTATAAAAATATGGAGAAAGAAATTTCTATTTCTTAGAGTTTTGACAAAACTTAAAAAATTTGTTGTAATTCTTAACATTTAAGTCAACACACTACAAGGTTAACGGCTAGATACAAACAGTGACCTTCAACAATCAAAACAACAACAATTGCAAAATCCTAGCCTATAAATTAGGGTTGGTTTATTTTTTAAATCTGAATTTAGAAAAAGTTTTTTAGATAAATAAGTGTAAGCAACTAATTAAGTAAAAAGGTAAACAAAACAGTTATAAATACTGTAACTTCTCAAATGTTAAATTTGAGAGATATTTTAAAGTTGATCGTTAATCGTTTTAATCAAGAAAATTTTATAAAGTGAAATTATATTCAATAGTTTGTCATAATGTGTAACGTTTACCTAAAACTATTTTTAATTTTTTTTGAAGTTAAATTATCTTTTTTCTAAGATTTAATTGTCATAAATTTAATTTAAAAATTCAATTACTTATTTATATTACTTAGATTATGAGCAATTTTTTAAGGTTTTTTATCGTATCTTGTAAGATGATAGTAGGCTTAAGTCTATTAATTTTTGATAAATTTCAGCTTAGTTATACTCTACCAATTAGATACGATTAACTAGTAAAATACCAGGTCAAAAAATTAAAAATTAAAAAAATCTTAAAACTAGAAGATACCCTCTCAATACTACTATAATTTACCATTAATATTTTCTAATGTTTATTAAATCGTTTCTACATTAAATTAAAAAGTAATTTATTTTTTAATTATTTAAAACTAAATAACTAATTTTAAATAGTTGTAATTTTCGATTACATTTCTTTCTTTCAAAACTATTCTGTGAATATATTTACACATTAATTATACTTAACTTGACGACAATTTATTTTTAAATAGGTTGAATAAAATAAAATATAAGTTACTGTTAAATCTATTTTTTTTTTAAAAATCACTGCTATATAATCTAAAATATGACAATAGGTAATGGTTAGTTATTTCATATTCATAATCTTATTTATTAGACTAAGTTGAGTGTTTTATTCTAAAGATCAGTAGAGATAAAACAGCATATTAAAATAGTTATCTCTATAATAGGGATAACTATTGATTTAGTAGAATATTTAAAATTAATTACACAGCTTTCAAGAAAATTTATAGTAACTTTAATTTACCTTTTAGCTTCGTTGCTTTTAAAATAAATACCTCACTACTTCTTAGTCTTTCCGATCAATAATTAACTCTGATGTTTCTAGATAAAAGTTTTTTCTGCATGAAATCTATTTTTTTCTTATTCTATTTCTGGACTTAGAAGATAAACCTAGAAAAACTAGACTCTCTTATGTTGTGGATAACTATCTAAGTCAATAATGACTTAGACTTCATAAATTTTAATATAAATTATTTTTAATTCTGGTAATATAAATCTATTAATAATTTTCTCTTTTTTAATCTATTTTACTAGTAAGTAGTTAAAAAAATTAGAAAATATATAGTTTTTATAGTTTATTTTTTTATTTAAACTAATCTGAAATAACCTATTATCATAGTATATATTCCATATAATTTAAATAACATTTTTGTTTAATTTTTTTATAAAAGTTTTAATATTGTACTGGAACAGGATCAAGACTGCGCCATAAATACCAAGTTGCCATCGTCCTATAAGGTCTCCATTGTTCAGATAAGTCCATAATATTAGCTTTTGATAAAGATGATTTTTGGGCATAATAATAGTTAATTGCATTAATCAATGCTAAATCAGCAATGGGAAAAATATCAGGTCGATTTAAATAAAAAATTAGAAACATTTCAGTTGTCCACTGTCCAATTCCCTTGATAGAGATGAGCTGTTTATAAACCTCTTTATCACTCATATGTAACCCTAAATTAGGGGTGATAGTACCATCTTTAAAAGAGTTAGAAATATTAGTAATATAGTTAATTTTTTGACGAGATAATTCCTATTTTTTAAATTGAGTTTTGTCTATTTCTAAAATTATTTATGGAGAAAAAATTGGTATATTTAATTCTAGTCTTCGCCAAATATAGTCAGCTGCTTTAACAGATATTTGCTGTCCAATAATTGCACGTACTAAAGTATGAAAAGGATTATGATAACTAGTTACACTTTCATTGCGGTAAGTGGTAATTAATTGCGCCATAATCTTATCTTTATCAGACAAATAGATGATTGCATTTTTCCAGTAGGGAGGAGGATTCATAAACTTTTGTTTAAAAAATTAAAAATTGGTAATTTTTGGACAAATTAGAGTCTTTTTATAGAAGCTCTCTTATAAAGAGTCAAACTAAGTTTTTTGAAATAGATCAATTATATAGTAATTAAAAAATACTTTTATCAGTACAATTTTGATACTCAGTAGTGAATATGCCAAAGTTTTACCTTATTGGAAGTTAATATAAGTATTATACTAAGTAGTCTTTTTCAAACTACTATATATGCATATTTTGGGTTTTATAACTTGAAAGTTGAACAATCTTTCGTCTTATCTAGCTTATTTGCATTATCCAGAATAGTATTTGGATCGAAGCTAATGAAGTATTTGTCACTCTTAATTGTAACCGTTGATAAAATTTAGTATTTGCACTACGAATAAACCTTAAAATTTTCCATTAACTTGTTTTTTATAAAAACTAAAATATTCGATTCTATTCGAGTACTAGAAATAGCAGTTGTTATCTGAATTTTATTGTTTTTTAACATTACCATAAATATGAAATCCTGATTGTCTTTGAAAAAGAAATAGATTAGCTAAAATCAATATAACAATATTTATCAAACATTTTTATATTAGTACTCTTAACAGTTTTTCCTTCTATTTGTTTCTACTAGGGATATATTTAGTTAGTACTCTTAACTCACAGTCTGTTTATCTTCACTATTTTGAGGATCAACTAGTCGCGAGTAGTTTTTACTTTTTTAAAAATTTCAAGTCCATGGAGTGATTGGTGTAGTTATAGCTTAAATATAGTATATTTATACTATATTTAAGCTATCTATTTTTTTCTAGTATGTCAATTCATTATATGTTTATTACGTACTTGTCTGACAACCCTCACAAGTAAAGAAACTAAAAAAAATAACAGCTTAAGTTAGACATTAGGAATTATCATTTGTTTAACCATTTTAGCCAACTGTTGAGCACTGTCAAAAACTGCTAAAGTTCCTGCTTTATCTGCCATCTTTTGAAGTTGTTCGTAATTCCTTAATAATTTTAATACTGAGTTTTCTAATATCTCAGGCGTTAATTCTTCTTGACGATAAACCAACGCTGCACCTGCTTTCCCAACAATCTGAGCATTATAGGCTTGGTGATCTTCAGCCGCAAAAGGATAAGGAATTAAAATGGCTGGAGTTTGGGTTATAGCCAATTCCGTTAGCGTTCCCGCACCAGCTCTACTCACCGCTAAATTTGCCCTTTGTAATAACCCCGCCATGTTATCATAAAAATGTACAGGAAAATAGTGTGGGTGCTGTACATTTGAACTATCAGGATCATGTGTTCCTGTTAAATGAACGATGTATGCTCCTTCAGATAGCCAAGAGTGAGCGCACTGACGAACTAAGTTGTTAATGAAGACAGCTCCTTGAGATCCCCCTACCACTACAATTAAGAGGACATTGTCAGGAATTGGTAAGTCTAAGGGTTGGGGACTGTAAAATTGTGATCTAACAGGAGTGCTGACCCATACTGTCTTGTTCCTGGGTAAATACTGCGCCGTTTCTTCAAACCCCAAAGCTACGCCATCGCAAACTCGACTTAATAGACGAGTGACTTTTCCTGGAATGAAATTAGATTCATGGAGAATTGCCTTAATACCTGACAAACGAGCGGCTAAAATAGCAGGGGCAGCAATATATCCACCCGTCGTAAACACCATATTAATTTGATGTTCTTTAATCAATTTTTTTACCTGAAACACTGCCATCACCAGTCCAAATAAGACCTTTAAAGTTTTAATGGGATTACGACTTTGAAACCCTTCTACATCAATAGTATAGAGAGGATAGTGAGTACCGACCAGAGTTTGTTCTAATCGATCACGAACTCCTAACCATTCAATGTGACAATCGGGTAAGTATTCAGCCAAGGCCAATGCAGGAAATAGGTGACCTCCGGTTCCACTTGCAGCAATTAATAGACGAACCATATTGGTGATGAGTTAGAGTTGGACAGAGAAACTACTATAAGTATAGATACGTTAGAATAAGACTGGCTCCTGTATTTTTCACAATAGGATGCCTGAAGGTAATGTAGACAGATGATTCAATTGCGTTGGTTCCTCTCTTTAATACTCGGCGTGGGATTAAGTTTAGGCAGTATCTATGTACCTCGTGCAGAAAGTGCCGATTCAGTCCCTAATGCTTTGAAAAGTTTAATTGAAAAAATAAACACGGCGGCTAACAGTCGTGATAATCAAAAGTTGATGGCTTTATACGGCGATCAGTTTGCCACAACTGATGGGTTAACAGCCGAGTCTTTTTCCAAAGCACTAATATCTTTGTGGGAAAACTATCCTGATTTACAATACACTACCAAACTTCAGTCTTGGGATAAAACAGAAAAAGGATGGACAGCCAAAACCCTAACTATTATTGAAGGAAGTAGTGAAACATCGGGCCGAGTAATTCAACTTAAAGCTACTATTAAAGCACGTCAAACATTTCAAAATGGAAAATTATTGCACCAAGAAATTTTGACGGAACGGACAGAACTCAATTCTGGATCGAATCCTCCTAAAGTGAATATCAAACTACCCGATATAGTACAGGTAGGAGAAAAGTTTTATTTTGATGTCATTGTCCAAGAACCGCTTAATGAAGATCTCTTAGCCGGAACGGCTATTAGTGAAAGGGTAGATAGCAATCGTTATTTAGACCCCGGAGTAATGGAGTTGGAATTGTTGCAAGCTGGGGGATTATTTAAACAAATTAAAGCCTCAGAAAAACCGGAAAGCAGATGGCTTTCTGCCTTACTAGTACGCAAAGATGGTATAACTTTAGTGACTCAACGAGTTCGTTTTCAATAATAGAAAACACAGGAGGAAAAGACATTACAATGTCTTTTCCCTCTACAAATCTCTTAGAGATACTTTTCGATAGTGTTGGCTAAAGTCGTTTTGGGAACTGCTCCAACCACCATATCTACTCGTTGGCCATCCTTGAAAATCATTAGAGTGGGGATGCTACGAATGCCATACTGACTTGCAATTTGAGGGTTGTCGTCGGTATTGAGTTTGACGACTTTGACTTGACCCTCATACTGTTCAGCGATTTCTTCTACTACTGGAGCAACCATACGACAAGGCCCACACCAAGGAGCCCAAAAATCCACTAGAACCGGAATATCGCTGTCTAAAACGTCGTCTTTAAACTTCTCATCTGTAACTTCGGCTGGCTTTGACATAATAAAGAATTCCTTTAATTGCTTGCGCCTCTCTAGAATACTCTAGAATTCTACCATAACAGAAACTATCTTGATTTATTTCAAACAAAGAGCCTTTTTAATTTTATAAATAATTTATTTCTTTGTGATTGAAAACTTAATATTTTTTGAAATGAAAGAACATCTCTCTGGCACCTTAGGCAAATAAGAAACCGCCCGAACAATGCTCGGGCGGAGTGTGGTGTGAGGAGTGAACGGAAACATTTGTCTCCGCTGCTTCTATTGTAGATGACAATTTGCATTTTGATACAGCTTTTCTGGCATAGTTAAGGAATTTTTTAAGAATTAAAATATTACAATGGTACGGCTAAGAGTTGTGCATTGACAAATTACATTATATATGCACTATTTTGAATAGATAAATTGATTGCTGTAACATTGGACTAACTCAAAATCACTTAGATAATAAACAAATATCTTAAGAAATAAGGGAACTAAATTTTAATTTCAATGTATTTACATATAAATACTCACAAAATAAAATTATGACTAATTTCAAGAGATAATTTTTTCTGGATTTAATGCTAATTGGCAATGAACTTTTTTCCCTTTATCAGCTCTAACTTAAACATAATAAAAATTTACAAAAACTTAAAAAAGTCAATCAAAATGAACTCATATTTTTTAAGTCTAAATTTATAGATTCTACAGAACTGCTTTAGGAATCAATATTAAAAATTAATAACCTAATAAGTTATTTTCAAGTCAATCATTATACTTTTACTAACTTAAACTAAGTCATAGTTTTTTTCTAGAAAATCTAGAATACTAAAAAGCGTCATGTTTATATAAACAATTATTAAACTTTTATCTGTTTTTAGACCTTTAACCGACAGGTATTCTTATTTTTTATTTAAATCTTCTAATGTTTAACTATTCTTAGCATAAGAATTTTGACAAGATTAGTTAACATTAATCATTATTTAGATATATTTTTTTTATAAAATTAGTTTTTAACCAAGAAAAATTTGAATATAATAAAATAATCTGATTAGTTTATCTAAAAATTTCATACTTATTATCTTATCCAAGATAATCAATAGATTACTTTGATTAGTTTTGCTATTAATTTTTAAAAAAAAAATGACTGTATTATCAATACTTGAGATTTCATTTACAAAGTTAATATATTATTGAATATAATTCAACAGTTTTATAATTTGATTATAACCAGAAACGGTTCACGATTTATGGAGGTATAAATTACACTTAACTATCGATTTCCTTGTAAAAGTTTTAATAGATATCTATTTTTTTGAACATCTTCCCTATTTTATTCAGATAGCTTATATTTACGTTCATCTGTCAATACGAAACTCCTAAACAGGTAATTTCACATTAATTCAGAAATGATAATTGCTATTGTTTGATTTTAATAGAGTCTCTCAACTAAGATCTTTAATATATACATCTCCTTAAATGTAACTCCATGACTGTTAATAATGACTTTCTTGCTCAACTTAATACCTCACAACGTCTAGCTGTTGAACACTTTTGCGGACCTTTATTGGTGGCAGCTGGTGCTGGTTCAGGCAAAACTAGAGCCCTCACTTGTAGAATTGCTCATCTGATTAGTCATCATCATGTTGAACCAGACTCTATTCTAGCTGTTACCTTTACGAATAAAGCAGCTAGAGCAATGAAAGAACGAATTGAGAGATTATTTGCCCAGGAAATGGCTATTAAAAATCATAGACAACGGTTTGATCTTCTCTCTGAATATGAACAAAAAAAACTTGTGTCACGAGTTTACAAAACAACTACTAAAAGGCTTTGGATTGGAACTTTTCATAGTTTATGTGCAAAAATTTTACGTTTTGACATCAATAAATATAAAGATGAACGGGGACGACAATGGCAGCGAAATTTTTCAATTTTTGATGAATCAGATGTACAAAGTTTAATCAAAAATATTGTAACTAAGCAATTAAATTTGGATGATAAAAAATTTGATCCTCGCTCAGTTCGCTATCAGATTAGTAACCTGAAAAATTTAGGATTATCTCCTGAAAAATATCTTAAACAAGACTCTTCCTATAAAAATCGTGTTATTGCTGAAGTTTATAATGAGTATCAATTACAATTAGCAACGAATAACGCCTTGGACTTTGATGATTTAATCCTAGTTCCCGTTAGACTATTTCAACAAAATGAGTCTATTCTTGGCTATTGGCATAACCAATTTAAACATATTTTAGTTGATGAATATCAAGATACTAATCAAATTCAATATGAATTAATTAGTTTATTAACAACTAATGGAGAAACTAGAAAAAGTGAATGGAATTGGCAAAATCGCTCTATTTTTGTTGTAGGTGATGCTGATCAATCTATTTATAGTTTTCGCATGGCAGACTTTACCATTCTGTTAAATTTTCAATCAGATTTTGGAGATGGTTTGCCCGATGAAGATACCCGTACTATGGTTAAATTAGAAGAAAATTATCGTTCAAGAGAAAATATCTTACAAGCAGCTAATTATTTAATTGAAAATAATACTCAACGCATTGATAAAATTTTGAAGGCTACACGGGGACTAGGAGAATATATTTATTGCTACAAGGCGGATAATGAACAAATAGAATCAAAAATAGTAATTGATAAAATACAAAACTTAGTAAAAGAAACCCCTGAATTAAATTGGGGAGATTTTGCGATTCTTTATCGAATTAATGCTCAATCTCGTCCTTTTGAAGATTGCTTAATTTATAATAATATTCCTTATAAAATTGTAGGAGGATTTAAATTTTATGATCGCCAAGAAATCAAAGATGCTTTGGCTTATTTACGCCTAATTGCTAATCCTGCAGATACCGTTAGTTTACTAAGGATTATTAATACACCCCGTCGAGGAATTGGCAAAACTTCTATAGAGTCTTTAGTTAAAGCAGCCCAAGAATTAGAAATCCCTCTTTGGGAAATTATTTCTGATACGACTTCTGTTAATACTCTAGCAGGAAGAGCAGCAAGATCAATTAACAATTTTTCTAAAATGATTAAATATTTTCAAGAAAAAATAACTAGCCTATCAGGGGCAGAAATTTTAAATCAAATAATGGAAGTTTCTGGCTATATTGATAATTTAAAAGAAAAAGGGACTGAAGAAGCTGATAATCGCTTAGAAAATATTTCTGAGTTATATAATGCTATTTTACAGTTTCAAGAAGATGCAGAAGACATTAATTTACAGGGATTTTTATCTAATGTTTCCCTCTCGTCTGATTTTGATGATTTAAAAGAAGAAGAAAAAAAGGTGTCTTTAATGACTCTTCATTCAGCTAAAGGATTGGAATTTCCTGTAGTATTTTTAGTTGGTTTAGAACAAGGATTATTACCTCATATTCGTAGTTTGAACGATCCTCTATCTTTAGAAGAAGAACGTCGTTTGTGTTATGTTGGATTGACTCGCGCTCAGGAACAATTATTTTTAACCTATGCTAGAGAACGGTTTGTTTGGGGATCAAAAGAAACTAAAATTCCATCGCAATTTTTAAAAGAGCTACCTTCAGATTTAATCAAAAATGATCTTCCAAAAACTTTAAAATCTTATCATCAATCCAACATATCTCAATCTAAAACTTTTCAGATATATAATCAACAATGGTCAGTGGGAGATCGTCTAATTCATCCCAATTTTGGAATCGGAGAAGTTACTCATATTTTAGGATCAAGAAAAAAAATGAACTTAGCCGTTAAATTTTCAGGATTTGGACAAAAAATCATTAATCCTAGAGTGACGTTGATAGAAAAGATTGATTAAACTAGTAATAAGCAAACACGATAATATTATTGATAACTTTAGTCCATAATTGGAGTTAGTTTAACTTGTCTTCCCAATCTCAACCCCAACTACCTCCCAACGCAGCGATCGCTCCTGAAAAAATCCTGCAAGCAACTACTGAGCAGTGGTTTGAGTATGCTGTACGGGTCCAACCTCATCATACCGACTATTCAGGAACAGTTTGGCATGGAACTTACTTAACTTGGATAGAAGAAGCTAGAGTTGAATATTTGCGCTCTATGGGCATTGATTTTGCAGAATTAGTAAAATTAGGTTTTTATCTTCCTGTAATTGAATTATCTCTTTGTTATCATCATTCTATACAGTTAGGACAGGAAGCAATCATTAAAACTCGGATAAACCAAATTACTGGAGTACAGATGAATTTTGATTGTAGGATGGAATCTCCAAATACACAGGAATGTTATGTCACTGGAGCGGTAACTTTAGTGGCGGTTGATCGTGAAAAAGGAAAAATAATGCGTCATCTTCCTCCTACAGTTAGAGATGCTTTAATTAATCTAATTTAGTGATTTTTGTTGCAGTTAACTTGAGTTACTGGTCAGTTAATGTAATGACTATCACTTCTAGAAAACAATATGGTCTTTCAAGAAAGTAGATTCTTAATCTTCGATTGATATAGAGTTAATTTTTTTGTTTGATGCCATCCTTGAGCCTATTGTTAATACTTGACTACTCTGAAACAGGTCCTAATAAAAAGAACTCAGATATATAAACATTTGAGAGTATATTGATGGACAATACTAGATGAGAAGTATACGATAGCAATTGGCTCATGATGGGTTCTGGATTGGATTCATGTGACCAGAAACCAGTAAGTTCCATGATCGGTAAGTTGTCACCTAACGGGGATCAATGTTATTCCAAACGGCTATAATACCAATACTGGTTAATGCTTTAGTCAGCAAAGATTTAGCCTGATGATGACAATAATTATGACTGTCTAACACCGCATGAATTCCCATACAGTTTTTAAGATATTCAAAATTGTTAGTCAGTTCATCTATAGTATTAGGTTGATCGGTAATATAGTCTCCAGTCAGTAGTGTTATATCAGGGTTATTGTGACTACTCAATGTGCTTATCTCAGTTAATAAGTCTTCATATAAACGCAATTAGTCGTAGTGTAAGTCTGAAAACTAGGTCATCTGATTTTAGTTCTCACTAAGGATACGGGTAAATCAGTAATCGCAATATTTAAACGTTCTACTGTTAGGGGTTCAAGCAAAATTGACTGTAACATTGTGTCAAAAATACCATAGAGAAGAAAAACATCGTCTATGAGATAACTGAAACATTTCCCAAAAACTAAAAATTTTTAGTTATGTGTGAACAATAGACAAACAATAGTCAATAATTTTGCTTGTAGAAATCTTTAAATTTACGGCAATTACAGTCAATTTTAGTTAATTTTTTAATTTCTTTTTATATTAAAAAGATAACTAAACTGCTATGTAATCAAACTATCGATATAATTAATTTGTTTTGATTTTTCTTCTTATCCAAAGACCTAAAATTCCAAGAAAAAACAATCCCATTACTCCGGCAATAGGATTATTATCAATTCCTGTGATCCAAGGAGATACTTTCTCTGTATATTCTAAAAGTTGACCCACATTTAGGATATAATACCCCCACACTAATCCTCCATGTAAACCAATACAAATTCCTAAACGATTTCCATTACTACGTTTGGACCAAACTAAGATTAATCCTAACAACAATAAGGCAGGAAATTGTGGAAAAGTTCTAACAACTTCTGTCAACGGTTTAACGAAATGTAATCCAGCAAAAAGTAGAGAATCAATCCACAACACAGTTAACGAAGTATAATTTCGGTTTAACTCTTCTAATAACCATCCCCGAAATAATAACTCCTCAGCAAATGCAATTCCTAAAGCACTTAATAATCCTTCAAAAATTACTTTAACAATTTTTAGAGAAGGGGTAGAAAAACTGACCCACCCTAAAATTGATTCAACAATAAATAAACCAAAAGTAAATCCTAAGCCAAGACTTAATCCTTGGAAAAATTCGAATCCATTTTTTCTGCTTAAAACTAACCCATATTGTTTCCACCAATAAAAATTACGATAAATGTTTCTATTCCAGATAAATAACAGTCCAACAAACTCTAAATATAGTAATCCCATACTGATAATTGTTGTCAAGTTTGGGTCAGACCTAAGTGCCAAATAGATCGGAATTGCCACTGGAATCCACAGTGACAATAATATGACAACAAAAACTCCCAGCCTAATTGGTGCTGGGTAATGACTAATACGAGTAAGATCGGACTTCAAGGGTTAAAATTTGCAATTACAAAGACAATTAATCATCTGGTTCGATAGTGCTAGTTAACCCGTGATTTTTAAGAGTTTCACAATAAAACTCAGCGTGTTCTAAGGCACAGGTGATAACTAAAGCTATCCCATTATTGTGAGCTTCCATCATGATACCAACTGCTTGTGCTTGAGTCATCCCTGCCACCGTTTGCGTTAAAATCTGAACGACGTACTCCATAGAGTTAAAGTCATCATTATGGAGTAAAACGCGATAGCGAGGGGCTGGTTTTCGAATACTTGTACTAAATGGTGATCGCCTTTCAATTACTTCAGTAGACACAGAGCTCCTCCTTTCTTTGAACTACCCTTTGAAAGCTCCCAATCATACAGGGCATCAGTCAATTTCACTATCTAGGAATATCAAGTATTAAGAACGAATTTAGATTCTAGTATACCTCACCCATCGAACAAATGCTATTGATAAATCAAAACGAGTCAGTTTCCTTACCTTTTGTAAGATATTAATGATAATTTGATGCCATTAAAAATAGTAGTAAACTGATGATGTATCTATGCATAAGTCCAAAATTACAGAGCGTGAGGTAAAGTTTAAAGAAGTTAGATAATCTCAAATATTTGGCTCTAATTATACTCAAACTGATTCTAATTTAATTCTTTAATAAGATTAAAATGTAAAATTATCTTCTAAGCGATATAGACTGTACCCTAAGATGTTCAAAAAAAAATAAGTTAATTCTCAAATTCAAGTTATACGTTAGAATAAGTTTGGAGAGCATTTTATAATTCTTGATGAAATCTGAACATCAATTTAAGGTTGATACCCTTTCAGTTTATATTTCTAAAACTGAAAAAGACTTGGCTAAAAAATCGGCAGAGATCACTCAAAAACACTTATTGAAAGTATTAGAAGAAAAGGAGGAAGCGAGAGTAATATTGGCAACAGGGAACTCACAGTTACAATTTCTTGATGCCTTGATTGCTACTCAGAAAATAGATTGGAATCGTATAACCCTATTTCATCTAGATGAATATTTAGGCATTAACAAAAAACATCAGGCTAGTTTTTGCCACTATCTCCAAAATCGAGTAGAAAAACGAGTTTATCCGAAACAATTTCATTACATTCAAGGAAATACTCTAGAACCTGTTGAAGAATGTGATCGTTATACTGAACTATTACAAGAAAAACCAATTGATTTATGTTGTTTAGGAATTGGAATCAATGGACATTTAGCTTTTAATGAACCTGCTGTTGCTAGATTTGATGATTCTTATTGGGTTAAATTAGTTCGCTTAGAAGAGGAAACCCGTCAAGTACAAGTTAATCAAGGACATTTTTCTCACCTAAATGAAGTTCCCAAATATGCTATCACTCTAACTATTCCTATGATTTTATTATCTCGCAAAATTATCTGTCTTGCACTTGGAAGAAATAAAGCAAAAATTGTTAAAACAATGCTTAAAAAGCATATAAATACCCATTGTCCTGCTTCAATTTTACGAAAACACTCGGATGCAGATTTATTTTTGGAGCGAAACTCGGCTCATTTACTTTAAGAATAAATGATTCTAATTCTTCAAATAGTTCAGGTAATCAAAACTACAATTCAAAGTTTTCGTTAAACCAATGACGAGTGATTGGTTGTTCGATTTCTATCCCTTCTCCCCCTAAAACTTCTAAAGGTTGCCCGTCTATTGTTAACCAAACTTTGGTGTTAGGATCAAGACTGGTGGATGTGTAGAGGATTTGAGCCAAACGGCCCGTCATGGATGCACTACCACCTCCCGTAATAAATTCTTGGGATAGATCAATTTTTACTCCTTCTTCATCTACAGTAAGATTTAATAGCTCGGTTCCTTGAGGAATTGTAGTAATTTGTTTAGGCTTTTTAGAACCTGCTAATAAATTTTCTAAGGCAGTTTTTAATACCTCTTGATTGTCACTTGATTTCTTGACAATCACTGGATTTGCTGACAATTCAAAACGGTTACCTTTATCATTTAACCAATAAACTTGTCCCCGCTCTATCTTAATATTTTCTTTAGTTATTGAGCTTTCAGTAGAAATTTTGGTTGAGTCGTTGAATGTTTTTAAAGTGTTTATGGACCACCATGTTACTATGCTCCCAGTCGCTAAAATAGCAACTATGATTCCACCAATAAACCCAATAGATAAACGATTTTTTTCATGATTTTTATGGCGATTATCCATAGTTATCTCCTGTTATGATCTTTAATCAAAGTTTGCGATGTTTGGTAATCAGGTTACCATTCTTTAGATTCTCCCTTTTATTTTAAGGGTTCTAAGCGAATAAACGAGACAAGAGCGAGACTTTCCTCATCTACTTTTAATTTAAGGAGTCTAGTAACAATGCCTTGTCCTTCTAGAAAGGCTAAATCAAATTGCTGAAAGCGACTTAAAAATTTTTTTGATAGAGTTTTGTTATTTAATTCACCCCTTGGATCAAGGACTTGGATTGATCGTCCATCTTTGACTTTAAATCCTGCCTCCAAATTCAGTGCTATAATCTCAGGGAAATTTTCTTCATTAAAATTTTTTAATTGCTGTAATTTTACTTTAATTCCTAAGCGATCTTTGGGTTTGAATTCAACACAAAGGGTTAATATCCTAAATTTAGGAACTTGTTCAGGAACTATACTATTAATGGTTTTTTGTAATGTTTCTCTAATTTTATCTGATTTTAGAGCTCGATTAATATCTCCTTCTTTAAGAATTAAACTTAATCCCCCTTGTAATGGTTTTCGTAAAGACTGTCTAATTCCTTGAATATTTTGGGTTTGTAAATTGTTTATATTAATATCAATGGAATCGGTTTCTAGTTCAAGAACTTCTATTCTAAAATCTTCAATTGGTTCTATGCCGCGACTGGCAATACGAACCCGATCAATTCTTCCTTGAGTTGATTGATAACTAGGAGTATTATCAATCCTAACTGCCAATTCTTCAACATCATTGACTTGAGAACGAATAGCATCAGCAACAACTGTATCAAGTACTAGACCAACAGGAGAAAAAACCATTAATAAGCTTGAAAAAAACACTGTAAAAAATTCCATATTTTTTTATGATTGATTTTTTATAGATAAACGATTGACTTTTAAAATTTAAAGTTATAATCGTATTGCTACGAGTTGTTGACATTAACATTATGACGTATTTCCTTTCGGAAATAGAAAGGTAGTGCTTGCTTTCTAAACTAAGTTTACAGTCAAGATTTCCAGGAAGGACAGGTCTTTTTGTAAAAAAATACAGGACATTAGCCATAACCTCATTATAATCTTAAGCAGTCATAAACTTGGAGAATTATAACTCTTCTAGACTAGCTGTGATTTAATCATAATCAATAAACACTACAGGTCTTGTTTCGCAAAACTTCAACAACTCTACAAGCTTAATTTTCATAGTTATTGAATGCAGTTACAACAAAGGTTTTGGAAGTTATTTGTTACTTACTTACCGTACTTTATCTGAGTAGTGGAAAAGAAAAAAATAGTATTATGTTAGTCAGTGAATGTTACATATTTAAAAGTAATCGCTATAAATAAACGCCAAGATATACTAACATAATTTTCCACAAAAACTCTAATAAACTTATTTTTTAACTAAAATTATTTTCTTGTTTTAGGGTGTTTTTAAAATCAAAGAGGAAAGGGGCTTTATTTCGAATGAAATAAAGCTTCTAAAATAACAAAGAATAAAGCTAGTAAAATTCGATTTTTAATAAAAGAGTAAGAGTAGAACGTAGAAAAAATTGCCATACATTTAAAATAGGCTTCCTTGACAGGTTTAAAAATAATTTATAAATGAAACAAATTTAAATCAATTAGATTTAATGCTCTAGTTACTTGTTAATTATGGTTTGCCTATTACCCAGAATTGAGAACAAATCGCAAAATATCAAAGAGGATGAACATGTTTATATGGCAGTAATATAAACAATATAATTATGTCTAGAGATAGATGAGTAATAGAGACAGTTTTTATTCTGGTTTAGAAAATAAAAGAGATTAATCTACCAAAACTGAAAACATAAATTTAAATCTAATTAAATTAGACTAAAAATTAGTTTAGATTTAACACTGATTAATACCTCTGTTAATTTTATTTTTTATGTATTTTTCTGAAAGTTCTCCATATAATGAGAATGTTTTTATTTGTGTCTAAATACTCATTTATAAAAAAAAATTAACTGTTAATTAAGTAACCAGTTTCATCATGTTGAAGGCTAATTGATTTATAATAATTGATGTTACATTAGCGTAAATTTTAGAATTTAAGTGCAACCCCAATGGGTATAATTCAAGCAGTACCAGGAACACGAGATATAGTGCCAGCAGAGATTGGATACTGGCAATACGTAGAAACTGTCACCACGGAAATTCTTGGTAGAGCAATGTATCAGGAAATTCGTACCCCCCTTTTTGAGCAAACGTCGTTATTTGAACGAGGCATAGGAGAAGCTACCGACGTAGTGGGCAAAGAAATGTATACCTTTAAGGATAGGGGAGATCGTTCTTTAACTTTACGTCCAGAGGGAACGGCCGGCGTGGTGCGTGCTTTCTTACAAAACAATCTCTATGCGATAGGAGGGGTACAAAGGTTATGGTACAAAGGTCCAATGTTTCGCTATGAACGCCCTCAAGCTGGCCGTCAACGGCAATTCAATCAAATCGGTTTAGAATTATTCGGTAGTGGCGATCCTAGATCAGATGTAGAAGTGATTGCCTTAGCAACAGATATCCTCAAAACATTAGGACTACAAAATTTAAAATTAGATCTAAATTCTGTCGGTGATCGCAATGATAGACAGAGCTATCGGGAAGCCTTAGTTAACTATTTTCTTTCTTACAAAGACGAATTGGATCTTGATTCCCAAAATCGTCTAGAAAAAAACCCTTTGCGCATTCTAGATAGTAAAAATCAACGGACAAAGGAAATCAGCCGAAGTGCCCCTAATATTATTGATTATTTGGGAGATGAATCTCGGAAGCATTTTGACCAAGTTCAACAATTTCTAACGGATCTAAACATCAGTTATATACTAAATCCTTATTTAGTGAGGGGTTTAGATTACTATACTCATACAGCCTTCGAAATTAAATCAGAGAATCTTGGCGCACAAGCGACAGTTTGTGGGGGAGGTCGCTATGATGGTTTAGTAGCTGAACTAGGGGGACCCTACATCCCAGCCATAGGGTGGGCAATTGGAATGGAACGGCTAATCATCCTCCTAAAACAAATCCAGTATACTCCAAATACGTCTCCTGATTTATACATTGTATCTAAAGGTGAAAAGGCCGAAAGCAAAGCCTTAATCATAGCCCAAAAGTTACGTCATGAAGGATTAACTGTAGAATTAGACCTCAGTTGCGGTGCTTTTGGGAAACAATTTAAGCGAGCTGATCGCAGTGGAGCGATTGCTTGTCTCATATTGGGAAATACAGAAGCTGAGACTCAAACCGTTCAACTTAAATGGTTAGCTAGCAAAGAACAGAGTACTTTAACCCAAGAAGAATTAATTAGTCAAGTTGGGGAACTTAAAGAACAGTTGGCCAGACAAATACAAACAAATGGGTAACTATAATAGAGTAAGTTGCAATGAAACCTTGGGAATTTCTGATTCAAAAAGAAGGCGATCATCAATGGGTTTCTATTCCCACATCAACCTTCGAAATCGAATCGGGTACTTATCGTCTTCTTGCTAATTCTAATCACCTTGATAGTGATATTGAAGTTCGCATTAGTCATCAAACCCCAACTGGCGAAGATTCTTCTCATAATACTCAACATTATTCTCGTCATATCAATCTACAGGGGTTGGTAATGATTTTTTCATTTAGAGAATTATCTGCTGGGATTTGGGAAATACGCTGTCGTAACGATATCATGTCAGAATTACTTGGTGAAACTTGGCGGAAAACTCTGAAACTTCAGGTTTTAGATACTGTGACTAACCAAAATTTTTTTGATCCACAAATAGACTGTTTAAGAGCTCCTATCAATGATATTTTTTTAGAAAAAGAAACAAAAAATTTATCTAGGTCTAATCATTCCAATAAATTGGAAATTTGCGGAACTTCCTACATTAACGGCTCCTCTAATAAAACAGCCCAGTTTTATCTACATCAATTGGAGAAACTGGTACAGGAGAAAGTAGAGCCATTGATTGATAACTATGGGAAAAATTATCAGCAGAGTTCAGAGAATTTTCTTGAATTATCTTCATCGGATAAAATGATAGCACCAACTCTTAAACTTATCCTAGAGCAAGATACATTTCGAGGCAATCCAGATAAATCTATTACCATTTCAGGAAAAATTGAAGTGCAAAGTTCTGGAGAAGAATTAGCTTTAACCGCACAACTTTGCTATCAATTAAAACACCCTTATACTGATGAGATTATTCTAAAAATAGATTGTACTCTTTCCGATAAGACCCTACCCTATACATTTAATCAAACATTAGTCGTTCCTGAGAAACTAGAAAATCTTCCGTATTTATCAGGAGAAGTTTTACTACAAACCATAACAGGAATTACTATTACCCACTGTCCATTTCAGATTTATAGTAGGGAACACTACCCGGTTAATTATACTATTGAATTATTTAATACTGAACATAAGTTTTCTTATCAATTTGAATTCAAAGTTATAGAAAGGACTAAGACAGAATCTACAGCTATTGAATTACCAATCACTGCTAAATACACTCAAATATTAACTGAGCCTTTATCTTCATATAATCGAGGCTTACCTCCTAAATTGAACTGTAATTCTAGATTATTAAAAGTAGAAACAAAGTCTTTAAACCTACCACCAGTTATCTTTAGTTAAAGATAATTCAGTTCTTATTTTCTTTATTTAATAGAACTTTGATTTCAACAAAAACCCTATATTTCATTGCAGATAACTCCTAGTCAAATTTAAATTAATTTAGTGTTTTTTATTTAAAAATTGCTTGATTAAAATCAATCTATGGATTAATTTATACAGTATAAACACGTTTATGTTAAGAAACTATAAAAATAGTTAAATCATACATTTAATTTATGAATTAAATACTACTTCTTTTAAAAGATCTATAAATGTTCATTATAAAGATTTAGAATGGGAAGCTTACGCTGTTCAAACTCAGCCTAATGGTCTTAAGATGGTAGTATCTCTGACAAAAAGATACTGTTGAACTGCTCTTCAATTGTTAAGATTTGAGTTGGTAAACGCTCAAGCTGTTTCAAGCTGTTTCAAGAAGTGTTTGAACAGCTTGAGCTTTTGTCTATCTTCGTCTCTTATTGTTATCCCTTTTTGTATTTCTCGTTCCGTTGCTTCAATTGATCACCCAAACTTCTTATCACACTCATCGTTACTGGATGGCAAAGGCATTCATCCTTAGCCAAGAGGCGGAAAAAATGGGAGAAGTTCCCGTAGGGGCTGTTATTGTTGATAGTCAGGGGAATTTGGTCGCCCAGACAGCTAATCGTAAAGAAACAGACCAAGATCCCACTGCTCATGCAGAAATTGTGGCTATCCGTATTGCTGCTCAAACATTGCATAGTTGGAACTTAAAGGACTGTACCCTCTACGTCACCCTTGAACCTTGTCCTATGTGTACTGGAGCAATTATTCAATCTCGCTTAGGATTACTAGTTTATGGATGTGACGATCCCAAGTCAGGGACCATTCGGACAGTACTGAATTTGCCTGATAGTTACTGTTCTAACCATCGTTTAGCCGTTATTTCAGGTATCTATGAAGATGAATGTCGTCAACAGCTACAAAAATGGTTTACAAAACGACGACAACAAGTTCAGTAAAAGATAAGAAATTTACAATTAACAATGATTATCTTAATCTATTCACTTTCTTTAAAAGCCAATTAGTAATTAATTTAGGGGTATTTTTATGAACCCAATAAAAGGCAATGAAGCGAAAGCCAGGTCTAGAAAACTTAGCAATTAGCTTCATCATTTGATTGAAGGGACAAATAGAAAACTTCTTATTGATTAAGTTTACTGAACCAAGATCGTAAAGACAATCAATAATCATCTTAAAAGTTGCCTCTTCTCTTTCTATTAAATTTTCTATTAAAAGTAGTATGTTTTTCTTCTGCTCAGCTTCTAATCGCTCAGATTCTGAGAGTTTAGAAAGATGTTTGATCGCTTCAATAGTATTTTGTTTATACTGACGAGAGGTTAACATAAGTAATTAAATAACGAACACCCTGCAGTTACTATAAACTAGATATCGTATTTTCACTAGAGATAAAACTTTTTTATCTCGAACTAAACTTTCCCGAATCGTCGTTCCCTTTTTTGATAAGCTAATAAAGCTTTATAAAATTCTTCTCGATTAAAATCTGGCCAGAGGGTTTGAGTAACATAAATTTCAGCATAAGCCAACTGCCAAAGAAGAAAATTACTAATTCGCATTTCCCCACTGGTACGAATTAAAAGATCAGGGTGAGTAATTCCCGAAGTATATAAGTGGCGTTCAAATAGAGATTCATCAATTTCTTCTGGTGCTAAAAGACCTTTTTGAATTTGAATAGCAATTGCCTGACAAGCCTGGATAATCTCTTGACGGCCACCATAATTGGTGGCTACTGTAAATTGAATTCCTGTATTATCTTGAGTATCGTTCATAGAACGGGTGATTTCTAATTGCAAGGAAGGAGGAAGAACTTCTAAATTTCCTACAAAAGAGATCCTAACATTTTCCTCCATCATTTCTCGTAGTTCACGACGTAACACCCGTTCAAATAGAGTCATCAAAAATTCTACTTCTTCAAGAGGTCTTCCCCAATTTTCCGTCGAAAAAGCATAAGCAGTCAGTGCAGGGATTTTCCAGTCACGACAACAACGAAGTAAATCTTTAAGGGTATCAACACCTCGTTGATGTCCCATCATACGAGGAAGTCCGCGACGCTTAGCCCAGCGTCCATTACCATCCATTATTATCGCTACGTGTTTAGGAAGACGGACCTGATCGAGATCGGTGGGTAAATCTTTTGAGACAATGAGTTTAAGAGTCATTATTATCTGGCAATTTGTTGTATGGGATTTTATTTCCTCGTACTTTGAAAAACCTTTTGAGGGGTGTGTCTACGTAATTTATATGGAAGAAGTTATTCTTTATTACCAATTTGCTTTCTGCCATATTGTCAACTATTTTGCTTTAATCTATTTTTAGAGATTTACCATAATGGTAATGGCGATGATTTTAGACTAGTCCATGATGCTTTTCCATAGTATATTATCATAGTGGCTTAAGTTTTTTTGCTGACAAGTATGGTTATACTAAACTTATCATAATACAAATTACAAGTATAAAGACAAAGTTTGATTATAGACAATAGGCTTGTCAAAAGCCATAATTATTATATACACAGTACTCTGATGGACTTTGTATTTTAATTGAGTTATGCTGAACTCAATATTTTTGCCTAATTTGTACTTAATCTAAGGCACCATATACTTAACTTAATCTAATGAATAAAATTCTAAATTTAAAATGACTAATTGTTATTTATTTTAAGATTTTAAGTAGGATGTAGATAGTTTATTTTCCAAAAAAATAGAGTAAAAAAACTTATATTAATCATGTTTTAGCTGTTTAGTTAACTTTATTAAAAATAAAGTTAACTATTAAATATTAACCTTAAATATTTGCTTAAATAAAGAAAGGAAAAAGAAAGATGTTCATATTGAAATTAATCGTTATTAAATCGAATGTAATCAATATTTACTAGATACCTAGAAGAGTAAAACTTTTTCAAAAAAATACTAAAATATATAATATTAACAATATTAAGTAGTTCTTAAAAAGAGTTAGTATAGTAACTATATCAACAAAAATATCTAAAATAGCAATAATACTAAATTTAATAGCCAAATCTTCACCTCACAAAAAGCTAAAAGTTTAACTTATTTTTAGTTAAGTTTTTAGCTTTTTAAAATTTTACTGAGGGCACTACGAAAATTTACTGATAATTTTCTCATTGTATTAATTTTCATAAAAAACTTATGAATTCAAGGTTTATCTATTAATATTTATGATCTTTATACTAGCTCTATACTAGCTCTTCTTATAAAGAGTACTCTGGCTTATTTAGTAATTTTTAAAGATATTTTTAGCTAGATATTTATCGTTTAAATTAAGCTATTTTGTATTTACTATTAATGTTTAACTTGATAACTTTTATTAAGTTAAACATTTGATTATACAATACATATATAACATCAATAAGATTAGTTTTATATAGCACTTAGTCATTATTAAATGAAACTCTAAACTTTATTTTTAAATAAGTTTAAATCCAAGTTTAAGTCTTTTTAAAAAAACTTTTTTATACTTTTAAAAGTAAACCTTAATAAATCTTTATTCTCCGATAATTTTTTTCTGTTTAACAAGCTACTTTTGACATTAGTCTATCTGTTAGAATTAATTTTAATTAATGGACTAATTCTTTAACCAGTTTATAAATTAGAATTTATTTGTTATCTTTACTTAAAATTTTTATTCTTAAATTTTTCAACCACTTTTTCTCTCAAGTAATTATATTTTGTATTTTTTTACCATCAAAAAAGTTTATTACTACAAATAGCGCGCTATTCTAAAAATAGATTTTTAATTTTTTTGAAAAAAGTAATAATATAAATAATTTAATATTTGAAATGTATTATATTATTTATATTATTTTATTCACCTTATAAGTAAGGTCAATTCTACAATTTAATTCAAACTAAAATAGCTAATATATTTAAAAGAGTTTTAACTAAATTTAAAATAAATAATATATATTTTGATATATTTTCTAATCTTAGAGTTAATAAACCAATACCTTCAATTTAAGTAGTAGCGAATAAATTGCATTTAATAAAATTAATTAATACTAAATTAAGTAATAAAATAAAAACTCTTAAAAAATAAATCAAATAAACTATAAAAAATAGTTTATTTGAAATAAAAGTGAATATATTTTTTATAAAAAAAAGAAGGCTTAAGAAAATAACGAAAATTCGAATAAAACTAAGTGTACAAAAAACGTTACTAGTCCTCTCGATAATGGACCAATACAAAGAAAAAATTTAAAACAAATTTTTTCTTTGTATTGAACATCAAGACTGTTGAGTGAGATTAGCTGATTGATATCAAAACGTCTCTTCCCTAGACAAAAAATTGTAAAATGAAGCCATATGTTGGGTTTAAGAAATTGTCATCTATTTTGACAAGTAAAAAATTCAGGAAATAGTATTGTTTATTAACAACAAGTTAAATTGAAGTTAATTAAAAGAATAGCTTATATACTCAGAAAATTTATTTATCTTCAACTTCAATATTGTCTAACTTAGTATTTTACTGGTTGATTTTAAATCATAAATTTGGTATAATCATAACTATTAAGTTTACATATTTAGGTATTAATGCTATATTAAGTTTGCTGATTTGTATCTATTAGTTAAAGTCTTACCAATTATTAGAAATGATTTTTGACTTAACTGAACTTTTAATGACAGCAAGCCATAAGATTACAACATAGTCTTATCTTACCTGTTAATAACAGGCAGACTTTTAGAAACTTAAATAATTCCGGTATAAGGCTTTCAGGACGTTAGTATTAGGGCTTTATATAACAGGTTCTGTAGGGACTGATTGCTGGATGTTACTAACTTATATAGTTATCATCACTTCCGATCATTTTGAGACCTCGAAGAAGCGAGCAAGTTCCGTATTTGTGAGCCAAGAGTACGACTAACAAGTCCCAAACCAGGTGCCACAGACTCCCGCTCGACAAGTAGAGAAAATTTTTCTTCAAGAAGTTCTTTTAACTTACTACTAGTCAGGGGACGATCAAGCGTTCCACCTTGGGCTAAAGAAATCGAGCCTGTTTCTTCAGAGACTACTACACATAAACAATTACCAACCCGTTCTGTGATGCCCATTGCTGATCGGTGTCGGGTCCCTAATTGTCGGTGGGCAGTTCGTTCGGATAGGGGTAAAATCACTCCTGCTGAGACAATACGCGAGCCGCGAATAAAAATGGCTCCATCGTGTAAGAGAGTTTTTGGCTGAAAAATTGTCTGAAGTAATTCTTTCGAGACTTCGCCATTGAGGGTAACCCCTGGATTCACAAATACTCTTGTATCCACAGAAGCGATTGTTTCTAACACCATTAATGCTCCTGTTCTATTTTGAGAGAGTTCTTTAACTGCATCAACAATTTCATCAACTACACTATCAGGCTTGGGAGTTGGACGTCGTCGTTGAAATAATTGCAGCATTTGCCCGCGTCCCAATAATTCAAGAAATCGTCGGAATTCTCCCTGAAAAATTACTGCCATAGCGACGGCAGCCCCCAATACTAATTTATCCAGGACAACTTCGAGCAGCCTAAGTTGGAGCCTTTGGCTGATCACTTGTGCCAGCATTAAAATAATTAACCCTCGCACTATCCAGAGAGTACGACGTTCCCCGATGGCGAGAAGAATTAAATAAGTCAGCAGTAGCACCAATGCAATATCAATGCCATTGTGGATTAGCCCAGAGGGTATCCAGTGAGGGCCAGGAGTATCACCCGACATGATGGAGGATGGTAGAGATTAAGGAGCAATCAAAATAACAAGCAATAAGGGACTTAATTAAGACAGTAGCCTTTCAGGGAGGCGATCTTGACGAATTAGGTCATCATGGGTTTCTCGTTTGATCACTAGATTAGCTTCTCCATCTTTAACTAAGACAGCAGCTGGTCTAGGCAGACGATTGTAATTAGAAGCCATACTATAGTTATAGGCTCCTGTTCCCATCACTACCAGAATATCCCCTGGTTGGGTTTGAGGCAACTGAGTATTTTTAATCAGAATATCCCCAGACTCACAATGTTTGCCCGCGATAGTGACAGTTTCCGTGCAGGGTTCTAATATTTTATTAGCTACCACCATACAATAGAGCGATTGGTAGGTAATGGGACGAGGATTATCAGACATTCCACCATCTACAGCGATATAGGTTCGCAGTTGAGGAATTTCTTTCCGACTGCCTATAGTATAGCCAGTGACACAGGCTGATCCTACCAAAGAACGTCCAGGTTCAGCGATGAGTTTAGGGTAGGGTAATTGATAACTATCACAGGCTTTCATTACGGAGCGGCTCACTCCTTCAACCCATTGTTCTATGCTGGGGGGATTATCATCTTCCGTATAGCGAATGCCCAAACCTCCGCCAATATTTAATTCTTGCAAGACTAACCCATAACTTTGCGCTTTTTGAAGCAACTCCACCATAACTTCTCCTAAGTCTTGATGAGGTTGTTCCTCGAAAATTTGAGAGCCAATATGGGCATGTAACCCCCGGCAATCAAGGCATGATTGCTGGCTAATATAGGTGAAAACGGCATCGAGTTGGCAGAGATCAAAACCAAATTTGCTGTCTAGATGTCCTGTACGAATATACTCATGCGTATGACATTCAATTCCTGGAGCTAAGCGTACGAGGATAGGAATACTCATGGAGGCATTTTGATTGCCTAGTTTAGTTAGAGTTTCTAATTCAAGCCAATTATCAACAACAATAGTGCAATTAACCTCAAGAGCTAATTCTAGTTCTGCAAAAGACTTATTATTGCCATGAAAGTAAATTTGTTGGGCAATTTGTTCAGAGGTACGTCCCATCTTCTCCAAAGCGTTGAGGGTAGTATACAATTCTCCCCCCGATACAACATCAAAACCTAACCCTTCACTAGCAACAATACTGGCAATAGCTAGACAACTCCAAGCTTTGGAGGCATAAATGACTTGAGAAGATCCTTGATAGTGACGGTTAAAAGCTTCTCTATATTGACGACAGGCACTTCGGAGAGTTACTTCATCAAGAACATAAAGAGGAGAACCAAATTGTTTAACTAGGGTCTTAAGATCGCAACCGCCAATTTCTAAGCAATTATGATTATTAATATTGGCAGTTAGGGGGAACAATGACTGATTTGGTGATCGTTCACCCTGTTCTAGAGTTTCTTTCTCTAAATAGTCCCGCCCTGAATGGCTTTTCCTTTGTTCTGTCGATAACATAGTTCACGATTGATCGATGGGTATTAATATTTAAAGTCTAGTCTTAAGTAAGACTAAAGGAGAAAATTTAACAAGCGCCTTCTCACATAAAACCCCCAGAGGTTTATGATTTAATTAACGCTAAGGCTCCCTGTATCTAGTCTACAATTGAATCTCTCGTGTGGTTGTTGGGATTTTCTTAACTTCTTGCTATCTAGCCTCTTCGTAGGCTTTATCTTCTGTCTTCCCCAGTCATTAACTCCAAAAACTTTTCATTAGGTGTATTACAACACTACATCTACTTTGACTTTTAAGAGTAACGCAAAAATTGCCTTTACTATGAAGGGATCTGCACCTCTTTTGGGATCAGCTAGTAAGAAGAAGAAAAGCCAGAACGTAGAAAATTATCTATACTTTAGACAAGACGAGAAGTACTCAATTAGAAGATTTGTTTTAACTTAGTTATTTTTGCATGGTCCATACTTAGCTCAATCGTCAAGCTTTGTGTCAATGTTGAGGATAACTCATCGATAAACGTATTTCATAAAACTTTAGAAAGTGCGTTTCATTGTCCTCATTTTGTATTAGGAATGGGGAACTTCCTAATACTGATTTTTGATATTGAAGATATAGAGTCAACTAACTGAATTAAAGAATTATGATGTTTTATCATAGTAGAGGGGTATCTTGAATGAAAAAACATGAGTAAAGAAATAAAGTAATGATGCAAAACAATCAGAAACCAAATTCTCTAGATATAGAAAACAGGTTTTCGATAGTAATTAAACCTGTTTTTTTATAAGGCTGAACCAATTGGTAATTTAACTATTGGTTTAGTCAATTTTCTTTAGTGAATCTCGCTCCAGCAGTGCAAGTTTCTTTGATTTCTACGCCTTGCAGTCCTTGCAGTCCTGCCAATTCAAGTTTCTCAAAAATCCATTTAGCTATCACTTCGCAGGTGGGGTTTTCTAGTTCCATAGTTTCGTTAAGGTAGTAATGATCCAAAAACTGCTCCAATAGGGGGTTTAAATACTTCTTAATATCGTCAAAGTCAATAACCATACCCTGTTTAGCACCTTCTTGAATTAAGTTATCGCTTTTGACGTAAACCCGTCCTATCCAACTATGACCATGAAGACGGCAGCATTTGCCACCGTGGTGGGGCAACCGATGAGCAGCCTCAAAGCGAAACTCTTTATAAATTAACCAATTATCAATATTCATATCAATAGTGGGACTTTCATTAACGTTGATTGTAAGGAATAAAAAAGCTCAAACTCTTGACGGACAAACTTTTACCTTGATTAAATTCAGATTAGACAATATAGTAGGTGTAACAACTAAACTATCATTAACTTAGTGAAGAGCAATAATACTAGAAATAACTGATTCCTTCACTTTATCTGACTTATTAGCTTAGTCAAAATGATTAGAGTCTTTTTTCGTCTCCATCGCTCCTGGGTTTACTCTTGTCTTTCTTTATTGGTGATAACCTTCGTTATTCTAACCAATATTCAACCAAGTTATAGTCAGTCTTGGTTAAATTTACTCTTTCAAGGAGTACAGGTAATTCAATTAACTACCATGTCTGACTCCCAAGAAGTAAAAATTGCCCAGCAAATTAATGATGAATTAATTCGTTCTGGTCAGTTTCACATCTCCCAAAACCCTCAATTAAATCAAACTATTGAACGTATTGGACAGCGGTTA
This sequence comes from cyanobacterium endosymbiont of Rhopalodia gibberula, assembly GCF_003574135.1. Taxonomy (GTDB): domain Bacteria; phylum Cyanobacteriota; class Cyanobacteriia; order Cyanobacteriales; family Microcystaceae; genus Rippkaea. The sequence continues at coordinate 2,376,113 of NZ_AP018341.1, forward strand.
GCCCCTACGAGTGAACGTCCTAACCTTCCTTATACTTTTCAGGTAGTTGATGATATATCTATTAATGCTTTTGCGACAATGGGGGGGTTTGTTTATATTAATACTGGGTTAATTGCAACAGCAGAAAACGAAGCCGAATTAGCTAGTGTAGTTGCCCATGAAGTTGCTCATATTACTGCTCGTCATTCTATCACTCAAATGCGCGATGTTGCTCTTTCTCAAGGGTTAATGTCAGCAGCTGGTTTAAGGGAAAATACGATTGTTCAATTGGGAGTGCAATTAGGGGTCAATCTTCCTCACAGTAGAGAGTCCGAATTAGAGGCGGATAGATTAGGTTTAAGAAACTTAAGAAATGCCGGATATGCCTCCATTGGAATGGTCACTTTTATGCAGAAATTAATGCAAAAAAATGGTTCTTCTGTTCCTGATTTTTTAAGTACCCATCCAGCTACATCAGATCGATTAAGAGCATTAAATCGAGCCGTTGATGATCAACGATCATATCAAGGAGATGGTCTAGACAATCAAGCCTATCAACAGAATGTTCGTAGTTTTTTGTAAAAGTGTAGCTTGACTAAATAATTTAAGAAAATCATTAACTGCTTATTTGGTTCTATTATTTATTTTTTCAAGTTCCTTGAAGTTTACATGGACAGACTATGGATAGAGTAAATTATTGGCAAAACATAATAATTTTGTTAGCGTCTTAATCTGTTTCCTCATAGAATCACTTTATAATGGAAAATTCTTTACCGCATCATTGCTAAAAATTTCTTACTTAACGAGATAACTTTGATTTTTGGTGGTAAGATCGATGATTCGAAGTTTGTATTCTCCTAAGATATTTGAGTTAGTTTGTGTGTCTCCTACACTCCCGTTAATATATTAATTCAAGTACGTCTACCTTTTTTTAAGTCCATTTATTTATGTATAATAATCTTTACCAAAAAATATTTTTTAGTTGAGAAATCTATTAGTTTTAGTACTTAATATTTTTTGAACTCTTATCTTACAAACTAAACGATATTGACTTAGAAAAATTAAATATAAATAGCCATAGATAAAATTAAATAACTTTCTAAACTCTTTTTATTATACTTATTAAATAATCCCATAATTATTTTGTTTCTTAAATAATTTATCTAAAAATTGTGGTCATACCCAACCAATAATATAGAATTAATTGAATTAAATACCATATCAATAAACTTCAGAGTTTAAACTTGACAAAAATTATAATTTTACGGGCTTTCTTCTTAATTGACTTTAATTTATTACTAATATCTTCTACTATCTCTTGAGTTGTTTTTTTTTAAGATGGGCAATAATTTCTCTTTATTAAATGCCTAACCTAATTATTTCATATCTTTTTATGTAAAGTAAATAAGTTTTTGACACTAATCAGCGATGTTCAATAGTCCCGATATGTAGTTTAAGTTTGTTTAAATTGTTCTAAATTTTTATTCAAATAAATCAATCTCTTATCTACCTTATTTGAGCCTCATAATATTTTTTATTTTTGACCAGTCTTTGTAATTTTTTCACTTAACTTTATTTTTTTATCAATTTGTTCTGATAAGTAAATTTTATCGGCGGTAAACTTCTTTCTATTTTTAAAGTTTTGGTTGCCGTTAAAATGCCTTTTTCTTCTTGAGAAGTTATTGTAATTTTTATTTCTTATAAAAGATAACTATCACGTTTTTATTTAAAAAAAAATATTCTAGTGTTTTATTTGTAAACTCTATATAAGAATTATTAACATTTTTTACAAAATAGATAGAGTTAAACCTCTCTTGTTAAAATTACTAAGTAACATTTTTTAACAAAAAAGGAATATCATGGGATACATTATAGTTCTTAAGGCAAGTTAACTAAAAAGTTGACTTTCATCTCTAATAATTTTCTAAGCAAAGGTTAAATAATTAGTATTTTAATCATATTTTATTAGAGTCATGCTCTAGTTTAGCTTAAGATAAATAGGATTGATTTTGCACTCACTTGTATCAAGATAGTAACAAACACATTCCATCCTACAAATTAGGCTATAAAAATAAGATGAATTAAGTAAAACTTAATTTTTAAAAAACTAATATCCAAATTTTTATAAAAAAAACATAAGTTCAATTAATTTATTCAGAGAATTTGACGACCTATTAAGATGCCTCGTACTTCTAACATAGCAGAATAGGTAGGGATAATATGTAGAGTTCCATTAGAGGGAGTTAAGGTTAAAGCAGTTTGAATAGCTTCTTCCAAGTCCTCTTTTATAACTAATTGAACTGGATTTTGGTAATTAGTAAGAGTTTCTTTGCTATATTCTAATCTTAGCGCCATGTCATAGACACGATCTCCACTAACGATTAAAGTCCCTCCTAGATTAATTAATTTTTCCGTATCCACATCCCAAATCCAAGAAACATCAGTTCCATCGGGGATGCGATCATTTAAGACCATTAGAGTTGTAGAAACCTTTCCCATTACTTTTAAGTCATTAACAACACGTATTGTCTCATTCATTCCTACAGGATTTTTTGATAACAAAATGCGGATATTTTTGCCATCAATAGACAATTCTTCTGACCGTCCAAAAGCTGCTCTGAAGTTTTTAATACTGTCAAGAATATGTGCCATCTCAATTCCTAATTCCTGAGCAACTAATCCAGCTGCCAAAGTATTATATTTGTTGTAAACTCCAACCAGAATTTGTGGCCAAGCTTTGCTAGAAAAGACAGTTTTACTTTTTGTAAATCCACAACTAGGACAATTAAAATCTCCCAAATGAGAAAAGTAAATACCTCGATAATCAAGAGTACAACCACAATGAGGACAGTAAATAGAATCAACAGCGTGGGGAATTTCTTTAAGATATAAATCTGGTTCACTTAAGCCAAAATAACGGATTTTCTGCGATAATTGCTGACCTAAATAAGAGAGAGATGGATCATCCGCATTAAGGATAACAGTAGTGTTAGAAGGAAGGAGATCTAGTGCTGTAAGCCATCGTTGACTAATAGCATCAACTTCCCCATAACGATCAAGTTGATCTCGAAACAAATTTAACCCTAAAATTATTCGAGGTTGACATTCTTTAAGTAATAAAGATACGATATTTTCATCAACTTCTAGAATTGCATAGTCGACTATTAATTTACCAATTAAATTGGTATTTTTTAATAGAGCAGTAAGCAAGCCATTAATTAAATTAGCTCCAGTATCATTATGAGCAACTTTGAACCCTTGGTTCTCAAGAATAGTTCGTAACAATAGAGAAGTGGTGGTTTTTCCATTAGTTCCTACTACCAAGATAATTCCTTGTTTGACCTGTTCACACAACAAGGATAATAGTTTGGGATGAAAGCGACGGGCGATTGATCCAGGTAAAACGCTAGCTGCTCCTAAATTTAGCAAGCGAACTACGGCGGTGACCGTCTTAGCTACTGCCACTGCTAACCCTAAACGAATACGGTCAACTTGATTCATCAGTCTTTTATGATTAGTATTTATCTGCTCTCTGAATTATGAACGATTAGAGGAAGATTGTTAAGAGCATAGAAATTAAAACCTAATTTTAAATCTTGTGAACTTTTATAACACTCGGTCTTATGAGTTAAGATATTGATGCGTTTACAAAACTTTGTAGTTTGGTACACTATCTATCTTACAGTCATATGATGATAATCTCTTCGTACTGATTTTTTGAAAAAACTCGTTATACCGAACTAGTTTTGAATTGGGAGACTTCGGAGATAAGGCTTCACGTAATTTTTAATCTTATGAGTTCTCTTCTTAATCAACTTCGATTTATTATTAACTTCTTACTCTTACTACTGTTTATTTTTTTTATTCAAAATAGACGATGATTTCTCCAGACTCAACACTTAATCTAATTGTTTCATAGCTTTTTAGCCGCAATAAATAAGTTTTTTTACATTAATCAGCCGATTTTAATAAATCTGATAACCAGTCTAAATTTTAGTCAATAATTGTTTAAACTCTCTTTTTAAGGGATATATTTTTAAGAGGACTAGTAAAGTTTTATATGCTTATATTTAATTTTAACTTCTGTTTTTGCTCAAATTTACTTTGTTTTTTAGAAAATTTTTTACTTTTATATAATCTAAAATTGATATGATTTTTGCTTATTTATTAGTGCTTAAAATTTTGTAAAATTCTCGTTTAAACTTTTTTAAAGATTTGTTTAATTGAGTCTTAAATGATTTCAGAGAATAAAATCTATCTGATATTATTTCAATTGGTGACATTAACATTAATTTATTCACAACATTCTTGTAGAGGTTTTCAAAACCTAGATTTTCTTTATACTAAAGCTCCAGCTATCCTACTATTTCTTCAGATTTCTTTGTGTGTATAGTGACTACACTTATTTCTTTATATAAATCAGCAGTATATAATAACCATTTCGATTTCTAATATTTTTATATTTATAATTATCAACCTAGATTTTTAATCATTATTTCTATTTCTTGTTCAATTACTTTATTATTTTTAACTATATTTCTTATTTTTGAGATAGCTTAACTTTTCTTTTGTTTATTTTTATATAAATTTCATAGAATGAGATTTAATTGAGTTTAAAGATAAATTACTTTCTTTATCTAAGAAAAATACCTAATAGTCAACTCATTATTACAACTAAGTTTTATATTGGTTAAATCAAAATAAATGTAAATTGTTGTTATGTCTATTTTTCTATAAATAGAACTATTCCTATCTAATTTTAGATTAGATAGGAATAGTGAGTACTACTTAATTTAAAATCTTATTCATTAAACTTAGTAGAATATTTGATGCCATAGATATAAATAAAATGTAGATATTGAGCCTAATATAGTTTAATTTAAATATAAAATATGCGATATTATTATTCGTCTAATAAATATAACTTTTGACTAACCTTTAATTGATAAATAAACTTTGTATTTATATTTTCAATTTTGACATAAAAGCTTTGCTAGTATCGATATACTATTGATTAATAAAATATTAAGTCTACCAAATTAAATCAAGATTTACTAATACAATTTAACTTAACTATAAGAGTTTAAATCAGTGAGTTATTTACTGATTTTTGCTAATTTTTACAGTTCTCAAGTACTACTAAGTTAAGCTAATAAAAATTATTCTGAAAAAGAAATACGTTAAAATTGAAGGAGACCAATCTACAATTTTTACAATGCAGGCTCAGCAATCTTTACCACTTTTTATTCTTATTGATGGACATTCTCTAGCGTTTCGGGCTTATTATGCTTTTGCTAAAGCTAAACATGGTCCTCTACATACTTCTACGGGAATTCCTACCAGTGTTTGTTTTGGATTTTTAAATTCATTAATTCAAGTTATTATAGATCAAAAACCTCAATATCTAGCTATTGCTTTTGATCGACAAGAACCTACTTTCCGCCATAAAATTGATGCTAACTATAAAGCAAATCGTCAAGAAACTCCTGAAGATTTTATTCATGATATTGAAAATCTTCAAGAATTATTAATGGCTTTAAATATAACAATTGTGACTTGTCCAGGTTATGAAGCGGATGATGTATTGGGAACCTTAGCAAATCAAGGGAGTAAATCAGGATATCAAGTTAAAATTCTAAGCGGTGATCGCGATCTTTTTCAATTGGTTGATGAAAGTAAAAATGTTAGTGTTTTGTATTTAGAAAAAAATGCGATAAAGAATCTATCATCTGAAGGTTATACAGAATTTGATTCTAAAGCTGTAGAAGTCAAACTAGGAGTGAAACCCACTCAGGTGATTGATTATAAGGCGCTATGTGGAGATAGATCAGATAATATTCCAGGAGTTAAGGGAATTGGAGACAAAACAGCTGTAAGATTTTTACAAAAATACGGTAATCTACAAGGAATTTATAGTAATCTAAATCAGATAAAGGGCGCGAATAATAAAAAATTAAGAGAGGGAATGAAAGATGCAGAGCACTCTCGTAACTTAGCTGAAATCATAACTAATATCCCGATTGAAATTGATTTAAGCCAGTGCCAGTTAAAAGGATTTGATCTATCTTCTTTACAGAGAATATTACACAAGCTAGAACTTAATAAGTTCTTAAAAGAAATTGATAAGATAAAAAATATTTTTGAAAGAAAAAATATTTTTCTTTCTCAAGAAAGTTTTCAAGAAACATACGGATGTGAACCCAGACAACTCTCTTTATTTCCTAGTAAAAAATTAGTTAAAAGTCCTGCTGAATTAATCATTAAAGACGATCTTAATTCGTCACAAATAAATCCTGAAATTATTACAAACTTAGAGCAGTTAAATAAATTAGTTAGCAGACTCAAACAATATATAGGATCTCAACATTTTATTGCTTGGGATACTGAAACAACCTCATTAGAACCTAGAGATGCGGAATTAGTTGGAATTGGCTGTTGTTGGGGTCATGCAATAACTGACATAGCTTATATTCCTACAGGACATACGAAAGGGACACAACTAAAAAAAAAGGTAATTTTAGACAAATTAAGACCAATTCTGGAGAACGATCAATATGCTAAAGTTTTTCAAAATACGAAATTTGACCGTTTGGTTTTACATCATCAAGGAATTAAACTGACCGGTGTAGTGTTTGATACCATGTTAGCTAGTTATGTTTTGCATCCTGAAATGAGTCATAATTTGAGTGATTTATGTTATCGATATTTACCTGAAATCAGTCCTCAGAGTTACAAAGAATTAGGAATTATTAAAGGGAAAACTATTGCCAGTTTAGATATTAAAATTGTTGCAAATTATTGTGGAATGGATGCTTATATTACTTATTTGTTAGTTAATCAATTAGAAAAAGAATTAAAGTCAATTGAAACTTTAAAAAAATTACTCATAGAAGTGGAACAACCCTTAGAATCTGTCTTGGCAGTTATGGAAAATACAGGGGTTCGTATTGACACTAACTATTTACAGAAATTGTCTCAACAATTACAACAAGACTTAGAATTTATCGAACAACGAGCATACCAAGAAGCAGGGGAAAAATTTAATTTAAGCTCTCCTAAACAACTTGGAGAAGTTTTGTTTGAAAAACTAGATTTAAGTCGCAAGAAATCCCGAAAAACTAAACTTGGATATTCTACCGATCATGCTACTTTGGAAAAACTACAAGGAGATCATCCGATTGTTGATTATATTTTAGAACATCGTACTTTATCTAAATTAAAATCAACCTATGTGGATGCTTTACCTGCATTAGTTCGTGATGATACCCAACGAATTCATACTAACTTTAATCAAACGGTAACAGCAACTGGAAGGTTATCTTCTTCTAACCCTAACTTACAAAATATCCCCATTCGTTCTCAATTTTCTCGTAAGCTTCGTCAAGCGTTTATTCCGAAAGAAAATTGGTTATTAGTATCAGCAGATTATTCGCAAATCGAACTGAGAATTCTAGCACATTTAAGTCAGGAGTCTGTATTATTAGAAGCATATAGAAATGGTCAGGATGTTCATACTGTAACTGCTAAGCTATTATTTAATAAGGAAACTATTACACCAGAAGAAAGAAATCTAGGTAAAACAATTAATTTTGGGGTAATTTACGGAATGGGTGCTCAGAGGTTTGCCAGAGAAGCAGGAGTTACAGCAGCAGAAGGAAAAATATTTATTGATAAGTATCATCAGCGATATGCCAAGGTATTTGAGTTTTTAGAAAAGACAAAAAAAGAAGCAATTACTAGGGGATTTGTAACAACTATTTTGGGAAGAAGACGATACTTTAATTTTGTTACATACAGTTTGAAAAAGCTTAAAGGTACTAATCCAAAAAATATTAATTTAAACGAGTTACATCTAAATTATACAGATGCTCAATTACTACGTGCTGCAGCTAATGCACCAATTCAAGGCTCAAGTGCTGATATTATTAAAGCTGCTATGATTAAAATACAAGAAATTTTAAGTCATTATAAAGCAAATTTATTATTACAAGTTCATGATGAATTAGTTTTTGAAGTTCCTCTAGAGGAATGGGATGAATTACAAAAAAAAATCAAACAAACTATGGAAAATGCTATTATTTTAACAGTTCCTTTAGTGGTTGATATTTATTCAGGTAACAATTGGATGGAAGCAAAATAAATATCATTGGCTATCACTGGCGATTATGATAATTTATTTTATAAAAAAATAAAGTCAATACATTTGTTTTAATTAAATAAACTGCGATATAAAAATTATTACTCTATTGAGGTGTAATTAAAATTTAATCTTACTTATTTTTATTAACTGATTGCAATTATTGTTCAATATTTACTACTTTAAGATAGTCCGTAGAAGATTGAATTTAATAATTATATTTTTAGCAAAAAACTATTTATATATAAATAAATTTACTTTGTTCGATTTTAATTGCTTTTACTAACTTACAATTTTATTTATTGAATATCGTCTGTAGTTTTTTATTTTTGATACAATATGACTGCTTAATATATAGCTACTGAATATCGTTAATTTAGAATATTTAGATCTATCTACTTGTTTAATTAATTTTTAATTTTTTTAAAAACTACTTAAAATATTTAGCTTATGCTCACCATGAGTTTAATTTAAAAAGTACTCTAAACGACCTATTATTGTGTTAATATATAACTAATTGTTCTAATTTTTTTTTAAAAAATTAAACAAGTTACAGTTGATCTATAATTCATCTTAATTTAGTTTTTTTTAAAAAATCTTTCTTATTTCTTTATTATTAGTATTTTTTTATTAATTAAATAATTAACTTATTATTTTAAATAATGAGTTAATTAACTATACATTTTCTGCTTTGGAGTATTTTATGAAATAAAAGAAGAAATTACAGAAAATTTAGGCAATGATAATAAGTTAAATTTTCTCTACTTTGAGTAGCTGCTCTTTACTAGAAAAAATATAAATAACTATCATTTATAACTATGAAATAAACTTTTTTTTATGCAAATAAAATAAGCTTTTTTTTTTTAATTATCTGCTATAGAACATATGATTTTTACGATATTGAAAATTAAATATTTTGTTTTTTAGTATATTAAAAATTAATTAAATAAAAAATTGTAAGTAAAATTATTAATTTATTTATTAGGTTTGTGATAGATTTTAATTAATTATATAATTATGGAAATATCTAATATTTTTTTATATAAAAATCTAGATAGTAACCATTGTTTTTTTGTATTTTTTGGAATATTTTTATAGTGTATTTACTATAAATTAAATGAATTATATTTGGTTTAGAGTAAACCATAGACAGACATTCTGCATTAAATAGAACTCCTCCTTTGAAGGATTATCTATAAAGGTATATTGTTAATGGTTTATATATTAAAAACTTGCAGTTTTACAAGGATAATCTCTAAGTATATAAATATAGTTTTTGATTGTAAAATAAACAAAATAATTTTTTTATATTAAGTTTTAATAAAAATGATTTTTCCTCTATATCAAGAAACTATAAAACCTTTATTATTAAATAGTTTTTAAAAAATTAAATAACTTAAATATACTTTTTTATAAATTTTTTTAAAGACAAAAATTTTAGTAGTGAATTAAATTTATAAGATTTATTAAATAAATAATTAGGTAATTGTTTAATTTAATTAAATATTATAAATACGGAAAATAAGAGTTATTTTTATATCTTTAAATTTTAATTATTAATAATTATTCTAAAATAATAATCAGCAAAACATATAGTTATGACTTTAAAATCTTATTGATTACTATCAATTTACTTAGTAATGTTTTTGTTGATAATTTTCTTAATGATAAGTAATATATAAATCTTACTTATATAAAAGTATTAAACTAGTATATATAGAGCAAAAAACTTTAAAATTTTTTTTAAAAGATTGAGTTTTTAGCATAAGTCGCTATTTGTTTATATTAAAAATAAGGTGTGTTAACTAAATTAACGCACCTTAAGAAGTTTCTAAAATTTACCCATTAATGCCGCATTACATCGTTCACAAATAGTAGGATTATCACCAAATTCTCCTACCTTTATTGAGTAGTTCCAACAGCGATCACATTTATGTCCATCTGCTTTAATTACCCCAACAGAAACTAATTCAGACTTACTTTGGTACTCTGTCTTTTGAAGATTTTCAATACTATCAACTAATTCTACTTGAGAAGCTAACAATAAATAGCGCAATTCATCTACTTGATTGCTCGTTGAAGTATTATTAGAGGTGAACAATCTTAAATGCTTTTTTAAGTCTTGGTCCGAGACATAAAGTAACACTTTTGCATCTAGAGAAGACCCCACTGCTTTCTCTTTTCTAGCTTGTTCTATTACTTGATTAACTTCACTACGGATTAGCCGTAATTTTTCCCAGTAATCTTTTAATTCTGGTCGTTTCCATTGTTCTTTTAGCTCTACCCATCCTGACTGAAAAACAGACTTGTATAAAGTTTTATAGGGCAAGGATTGCCAGATATCTTCAGCCATGTGGCACAATACGGGAGCGATCACTTTAGCTAAATTTTCCAGGACGATTTTTAACACCGTTTGACAACTACGACGACGCAACGCATCAAAATGAGAAATATAGAGTCTATCTTTGGCAATATCCAGATAAAAATTAGATAGATCTATGACACAGAAATTTTGAACTGTTTGAAAAAAACGAAAAAATTGAAACTTTTCAAACGCATCAGTTACCTCTGCAAAAACATCAGTGATGCGGTGTAGCATGTATTTATCTAACTCTGGCAACTCTAAGTAAGTAACTGTATTCTTTTCTGGCTCAAAATCACTTAAATTACCTAACAGAAATCTGGTTGTATTACGTATTTTTCGGTAAGTATCTGAAAGTTGTTTGATTATATTCTGACCAATAAGTACATCAGAGGAATAGTCGACAGATGATACCCATAACCGCAGTACATCAGCACCATAGGGAGGATTTTCTTTCTGATCTTTACCTCCATTTATAATGATAAATGGATCAACGATATTTCCTAAAGACTTACTCATCTTATGTCCTTTTTCATCTAAGACAAAACCATGGGTTAATACCGTTTTATAGGGAGCAATTCCATTAACAGCAACACTAGTCAATAAACTTGATTGAAACCACCCTCTATGTTGATCAGTTCCTTCTAAATAAATATCTACTGGATACTTTAATTCTCCCCGTTGTTTTGTTACTGCTGCCCAAGAGGAACCAGAGTCAAACCAAACGTCCATTGTATCATTTCCTTTGCGATATTTATGAGCATCTTGACTATATTTCTTTGGCAGTAACTCCTCAACAGAAAGTTCCCACCAAGCATCAGAACCTTTTTCTAAAAAAATAGCTTGTATATGATTAATAGTTTCTTCTGTTAATAAAGGTTTGTTAGTTTCTTCGTCATAAAAAACAGGAATAGGAACTCCCCAATTACGCTGACGAGAAATACACCAATCTGAGCGATCACCTACCATATGAGTAATGCGATTTTCTCCTTGTTGTGGAATCCAATTAACAGATTTTATTGCCTCTAAAGCGGATTTACGAAAACCTTCTACCGAGGCAAACCATTGTTCTGTAGCACGAAATATTGTTGGTTTTTTTGTCCTCCAATCATAAGGATATTTATGTAAATAAGGTTCTTCTTTAAGTAGAGATCCTCGATTTTTTAATTCATCAATAATAGCTTTATTAGCATCTTTTAAAACATTTAATCCTGCAAATTGTCCGGCTTCTTCTGTAAAGTTTCCCTGATCGTCTACTGGAGATAAAACCTTTAAGCCATACCGTTGACCAACCATATAATCTTCTTGTCCATGACCAGGTGCGGTGTGAACTAAACCTGTCCCTGATTCTGTAGTAACATAGTCTCCTCCGATGACAATTTCACCTTCTCGATTATACAAAGGATGGCGATAAACAGTATGTTCTAAAGCCTTTCCTTGAAAAGTTGTTTTGACTTTTAGAAAAGTCCCAAAAGTTTCCGATAAACGTTCCACTAAATTAGCTGCAACAATGAGGTATTGATAGCTACAAAGATCAGAAGTTAGTTCAACAACAGCATAAGTAAGGTCGGGATTAAGAGCAATAGCTAAATTACCAGGAAGAGTCCAAGGGGTAGTTGTCCAAATAGCAACTCCCAAATTATAGAGAAATGGACTTAAAATCTCTTGAGCAATTTTTGAAGATTTAGTAACAGGAAATGCGGCAAAAACACTCTGGGAAATATGACCTTCAGGATATTCTAATTCTGCTTCAGCTAATGCAGTCCGAGAACTAGGACTCCAGTGAACTGGTTTGAGTCCTCGATATATATAGCCTTTAAGTGTCATTTCACCAAATACCCCAACCTGTGCGGCTTCGTATTCAGGAGTTAGGGTTAAATAAGGGTTTTTCCAGTCCCCCCAAATTCCATATCTTTGAAAACTTTCTGCCTGTTTTTGTTGAGTTTTAAGAGCAAAATCACGGGCTTTTTGGCGAAGTTTAAGAGGAGTTAAACTCTCCCGTTCTTTAGATTGCATACTTTGCAACACTTTCAATTCAATAGGGAGTCCGTGACAGTCCCACCCTGGAACATAGCGAACTTTATAACCCCGCAATAGCTTATATTTATTGATGATGTCCTTAAGGATTTTATTTAATGCATGACCCATATGGAGAGAGCCATTAGCGTAGGGTGGACCATCATGGAGGATAAATAGGTCTCCTGAATTATTTAGTGACATCTGCTCATAAATTTTGTTTTCTGACCAAAATCTTTGTAATTCAAGCTCACGCTTGACGGCGTTGGCGCGCATACTAAAGTCAGTCCGGGGTAAGTTTACGGTATCCTTGTAGCTTTTAGGTTCTATCACTGCGGTAATAACAATTTTTGTATTAGGTGGTTACTATCTCTAATGATATTACAAGGAAAAAGTTATCCATATTGATAAAACTTAATCCTTTAAGTTGTGGTAAGGCGTATATATCCTCTTAATAATTAAATCAATGCCTAATCCCTTCAATTAGACTCAACTCTATATATACAGCTTTTATTAGAGTCTATGGAATTAAATAAAACAACAATTGTGTTTTGTCTATCCAAATAAAATACTTGTATTGTACATTTTTATACAAACAATTATCTCTATTCTCATCTTCATATTATTTTTTTAGTAAAAAAGTCTAAATCAACTTATAAATTTAGAAAAGATATTTAGACTTATTTAAGATAAAATATAGAAAATAAAACATTTTTTGTAGTAAAAACAATTTTATATTCATAAATATTCTTAATTTTACTTATTAAATACTTTTACTCCTAAAATTTACACTGCTTCTCTATTATGGAATAGTCTAGCCATAAAATAATTAATAAAACACATAAAATTTAAAAATTATTTAACTTAAAGTAAGGCAATAAGATGATATCAATTTTCAAAAAAATGTTTACTGTTACCGTCTCAGTTACAGCTATGATGAAAATCAATAATAAATCTAAGTAGTAGAAAATACAATTTTACAAAAAAAATATCAGCATCAATAAAATTTAATTGACAAAATAATAAAATAAACTAACAGATTTTCAATTACTAATATCTAGGTTCAAATTAATACTTAATTTCTAGTAATTTATAAATAGTAAAAATTTTTATAAATTACATTTACTACTTATATTTTTTTTAAAAATTTATTAAAAATTCTAATTAAATACTCCAAGAGTTATTTTCTTCTTTGAAGATTAAATTAAATATATTGTGTATTTTTGTCTATACATATTATCTTGACATTTTTTATACTATACATACAACGCTTATTGAATGAGTGGTCAAACTTTATCATTAGATTGTTCAACAATTAAGTAACAACTATCATCGACAATGCCGAGTCAACTCGGTCAAGCTGACCATAATAATTGATGAAGTCGTTAGTATAAAAAACTATTGATAGAAATCTATATAACCAATTATAAGAAAACACTCTATAAAAAATTCGTGTTACCGTGTAACAGTTTAAATAAGTGTAAAGCAGTTCCGTAAGGAGTCGACATTGCCCAATTCACTGAATCATAGAGATTTCGAGGGATTACACTACTCACTTAACAAAACACCCATGATAAAAAAACCTTGGAAAGGAATAGCAGCAATAGTATTAGCTACCAGTTTAGGGACACCACTCCTTTTATGCGGGTCCTTGAATAGCTCAGTGGCATCTTATTTTAGAGATAAAACTAATGACCAAAGAGAACTCCTAAGGGGAGAGACTATAACAACAACAGAAAGTTCCGATAAAAGTGCGATAGTTACTCTCCATCCCCATCAGTGGAAATCTAAATTAGTTGTGACGCTCAGAGTACGAACAATACCTATTCTCACTTTTATCGGTACAAAAGCCGAGCTCATCAAAATTAAAAACAGCGAAAACAGTTCTGAACAAATCCCAGCTGACACCGATGTTATGAACCGGGCTAAAGCTGTCGCTAAACGCTTAAACAAAGTTAGTCATAATAAACAATTTGACTCCAAGAATATCACTGTTAGTACAAACGCTAAAAATAAATCCTACACAATCAAATTAAGTGATAAAGAACTTGTTACCATTGACGGTCAGACAATTTTATCAGACACTACGAACAATTTGGCGGTCGACGCGCTACAAGCTACAAATCGCCTACGTCGGTTGATGGGAGATGCACTCCCCTTAAATGCCATTGCTAATATTCCATCAGCTGCTCCAGAAATGGTAATAGTAGGAGCTAAAAAACAAGGAATTAGTCCTCGTAAAGGAATGGCATCTTGGTATGGTCCTGGATTTCACGGTCGCTTGACTGCTAATGGAGAACGGTACAATCAAAATGGTTTAACAGCAGCTCATAAAAATCTTCCTTTTGGAACGAGAGTTCGGGTGACTAACCTTAATAATGGTCGTTCAATAACCGTTCGTATCAATGATCGTGGTCCCTATGCCCACGGACGGATTATTGATTTATCAAAAGGCGCAGCCCGAGTTATCGGTTTGATGGGGAGCGGTGTAGCTCCAGTACAAATCGAAATTTTAGGACGTTTAAAATAATAATTAGTAATGAGTGAATAAAAATTTTTCCAGTTACCGCAGCAGACATTAAGGTGTTTGACATCAGTAGAAGCAACACAACCCTTGGCGAAATTAACTTTTGCCCCCTACCTTATGCGTCCTAATCCATTCGTGACGACCCAATAAATAAAGATGCGTATTTTTAAAACTGTAGCCGGGTTACGTGCCTATTTAAAAAATCAACCCTTTGAGCGATCTTTGGGCTTAGTTCCCACGATGGGAGCTTTACATCCTGGACACATCAGTCTAATCTGTCGTGCTGTCACTGAAACTGATCTTGTGGTAGTTAGTATTTTTGTCAATCCTCTTCAGTTTGGACTCCATGAGGATTTAGAACAGTATCCTCGACAATGGGAGCAGGATTGTCAACTGTGCAAAGAATTAGGAGTAAAGGTAGTATTTGCACCCACGCCCCAAGAGATGGGTATGAAGAATAATCTTCAGAAGCCCACCACTACAGTAATACCACCTCTGTCAATGATCTCCTCTTTATGTGGAGCCTTTCGTCCTGGACACTTTGCAGGAGTTGCTACTATTGTCACGAAATTATTGATTATTGTGAATCCTGATGTTGCTTTTTTTGGAGAAAAAGATGCTCAACAACTCGCAATCATTCGGCAGTTAGTTAAAGACTTGAATTTACCAGTTACGATCAAAAGCTGTCCGATTGTCAGAGAACCGTCGGGACTGGCTTATAGTTCCCGTAATCAATACTTAAGTCAAGAAGGACGAGAACAAGCTCTAGCTTTATTTAAAGGACTCAAAAAAGTACAACAGGCTTTTGATGAGGGGGAACGTACTGCAAAACGACTGCTTAATATCGTTGAGCAAGAATTAGGATTAAATTCTGGGGTTAAGATGCAATATGTTTCTCTGGTAGATCCTGATACCTTAACCATCCTAGACAAAATTGAAGATACTGGATTATTGGCGATAGCAGCTTATGTTGGCTCAACCCGTTTAATTGATAATGTCATTCTTCGGGTTCGTAAACCTATTATTGCCATTGATGGACCGGCTGGTGCCGGGAAATCTACCGTTACCCGTCTAGTGGCTAAAGCCTTGAATTTGCTTTATTTAGACACGGGAGCTATGTATCGGGCAATTGCTTGGCTGGTGAAACGTTCAGGAGTTTCTCCCGACGCTCCTGAAGAGATTGCGGAATTAGTTTCTCAAGCCACCTTAGAATTTATCTGCACAACAGACGACACACTTCCTCGTCTTAAAATAAATGGTGAAGATGTCACAGAAGTGATTCGTACTCCCGAAGTAACTGCCTTAGTCTCTCAAGTTTCTGCACAATGGGCTGTACGAGATAAATTAGTTCGTTATCAGCAACAATTTGGAAAAAAAGGGGGTATAGTCGCAGAAGGACGGGATATTGGAACTAATCTTTTTCCTGATGCCGACCTTAAAATTTTTTTAACAGCTTCAGTAGCCGAACGCGCCAGACGGCGTTGGCAAGACTTTCAAGATCAAGGATACAATAGAATTACCTTAAAAGAACTTGAGCAAGAGATTGAAAAAAGGGATTATCGAGATAGTCATCGTTCTCTTGCTCCCTTACGTCAAGCTGCTGATGCTATTGCTATTAATACTGACGGACTGACAATAAAAGAAGTGACAGACAAAATCATTTATCTTTATCATCGTCACAAGACCTCATGTTGATTGATTATCCCTAAATCACATTTTAGAAACAGGTTCTTTTAACGAATTAGCCTCATTAGAAGGGGGGACAAGTTCGAAATCCAAGGTTTCTTTATAAGTGGAAAATTCTGGTAGTATCTCCGTAATGAATGCTTCGGCCGCTTTTGAACGGTAACGAGTTGGGTTGGTAATTACAGACAGAGTTCGCTGGACTTCTATATCTTTAATGCGGCCAACATGAAGTTCTTTCATTTCCAATTCTTTTTTAACGGCTGTAATAGAAACAAACGCGACACCTAATCCTGCTTGAACCGCATTTTTTATGGCTTCAATCGAGTTAAGTTCCATCTCTATTTTGAGACGTTTGGTATCGATATTACAGCGATTTAACACTTTATCTATCACTTTGCGAATGGTAGACTGGGAGTCCAATCCAATAAAATCAAGGCGGTATAAATCCTCTTTTTGAATAGTTTCTACCTTAGTCAAAGGATGAGAAACCGGCAAAATCAATGTTAATTCATCTTCAGCATAAGGACAGATTTTTAAGATTTCTTGTAGTTCAGTCGGAACTTCTCCTCCAATAATCGCTAAATCTACCTGTCCGTTTGCCACCCCCCAAGAAGTCCGTCGGGTTGAATGAACCTGAAGTTGCACCGAAACATCGGGATATTTTCGGTGAAACAAGCCAATCATTCTAGGAAGAAGATAAGTTCCCGTGGTTTGGGATGCCCCTACAATTAAGGTCCCTCCTTGAAGATTTTGTAGATCTTCGATAACTCGGCAGGTCTCTTGACACAAAGTAATGATTTTTTCTCCATAAGATAGTAGAAGATGTCCAGCTTCTGTCAATCGTGCTTTGCGGCCACCTCGATCAAATAAGGGGACATTGAGTTGTTTTTCTAAATTTTGAACTTGGAGACTAACAGCCGGTTGAGAAACATATAAGGTGTCTGCCGCCCGTTTAAAACTCCCTTCAGAGGCGATAGCCTTAAGGATGCGGAGTTGATCTAATGTAAAGGGAATGTCTACCATAGGTTTTTTAAAAAATAGGCAAGGAGTTAACCGAGAAAGCCATCTTAACTATTAACTTAATTTTGATGACGGGATATCCTCAATAGTGGACACTTATCCCTACTGAAAATGACAGTAACATACGATGGGGATCAAAATCCTTTAGTATGGTTTTGACAGAGGTCCCAAACTTGACTGATTTTTTTAATCAAAAACAAAAATACTAATGGCTTTACTAACCTGGTTAACACCAAGTCATGGAATTATTTTAGGATTACTCTTAGTATTTGCTATTGTTCATAGTGGACTAGCAGCATTGCGTCCTTGGGGAGAAAATAAAATTGGACCGAGACCTTATCGTGTTATGTTTGCCTTTATCAATATTCCCCTGGCGGTAATTTTAATTATTTACTTTTTCAATCATCGTTATGATGGTTTGGTTCTATGGCAATTTCAAAGAAATCATGGTGTTAAAGCTCTCGTTTGGCTTTTTAGTGCTATATCTTTTTTATTTTTGTATCCAGCTACTTTTAATCTTCTGGAAATTGCAGCGATCTCTAAACCCCAAGTTCATCTTTATGAAACAGGTATTCTTCGAATTTGTCGCCATCCCCAAATGGTTGGTCAAGTGATTTGGTGTATTACTCATACTCTATGGCTAGGAACTACCTTTACTTTGGTGACATCATTAGGGTTAGTTACTCATCATTTATTTGCCGTTTGGCATGGAGACTATCGTCTTGAAAAACACTATGGAGAGGCTTTTATTGACGTTAAAAAACGGACTTCTATTATTCCCTTCTTAGCTATTTTTGATGGTCGTCAAACTCTAAAATTACAGGAGTTTTTTAAACCAGCTTATCTAGGGATTCTCATTTTTATAGAGTTGTGCTGGTGGGGACATCCTTGGTTAATACAAGTAACTTCTCAAGTTGACTGGTAATTTCAGATTATCAGGGGCTAACTTAAAAGACTGTAATTTAAGTGATTTTTTCTTGATTAAAATTAAAATAAGTAAATTAAAATTAAAAAAATATAATTAACGCCAACCTTAGGGGAGCATGTTCTCGGGTAAAAGATTATTTGTGGTCACAGAAAACTCACTTTATCAATCTTAAAGATAGAGACAAGAACCAATTTATTCAGACTAGATTTAAGATAAGGTGATTTAAATCATACCAATTTTGAAACATTTAATTTAATCTTAGCTAATTTAGAATGAGAAAGTCTGAAAAAATACTTTTTAAACAAAGCTAAGTCTTGAAGAGACTAATCTTAAAGAAGTTATTGGATTAATAATAAAACAGATTAAATAAATAAATTTTAGAAAAAAGCGATTTATTCTCTAGTTTTTAAAACTAATTGAGATTAGAGACTTCTATTAAGAGAAGGAAATAACTCGACCAGAAAAGATGATTTTTCCCGAATTTTTCTACCCACTAGTAACACTTATCAAAGATAAGGAAAATTTTTCTAAAAATCCAATTCTCAACTCATTCATCACGGCTAAAGCAGCTATTTTGATGGTAACAAAAACCTATTAATTTAGACTTATCCCTTATGTAGAAACATTAGGGTAGGCTACAGCAGCCGCCTAGGCGACTTTATTATGATACCCAGGTTGAGTTAAATAAAAGTGGATCTTGGTCCAATTGATTTAACCATTGATTCAGAGCATGGGTACGACGACTGAGCAGGGGAATAACTCTCTTATCTTTACAAGTTTTGACAAAAATATCATTCATCTGCGTATTTTTTCAGGGTTCCTCCTGCTTGGGCGATTACGATTTCGATAGCTTCCCGTGATCAAAGGAAATTAAAAGTTTTATTAAAGTAAAATTGACTATATTTGAACAAATTATTGAGTTATTATTTTATACACAGAAAAGCTTTATAAAGAAGAACTACCCAACATTCCTTTTTATTTTCATCTAAAAATCGATTTCGAATAAACATCGAGTTTCTAGATCGTCCCTATGCTTATGATTTGCTCCTAAAAATAGTTAGTTTTGAATGATTAGTCTTAGTGGCTGCCGATGATTTCTCTCACCCGATAAATTGGACGTTTCTGAGATTCATGATAGGTTCGCATTACTAATTCAGCTAACAATCCAAAACTCAACAATTGTACCCCAGTTAACACTAATAATACTGCTAAAATCAGTAAGGGACGATGACCAATACTTTGCCCTAATACTAATTTGAGAAAAATTAGATAACTCCCTAATGTTATACCCAAAATAGTTGAACCAAGTCCAAATAATCCAAAAACATGCATAGGGCGAGTTAAATATTTCTTAATAAAGAAAACTGTTAATAAATCCATAACAACTCGAAAAGTTCGCCCTAACCCATATTTACTTTTACCGTAACGGCGAGGGTGATGGGAAACAGGCATCTCCGTAATTTTCGCTCCTTCAATATAAGCTAAAGCTGGTAAAAATCGATGTAATTCACCGTAAAGATTCATGTCAGCGACTAATTCTGAACGATAGGCTTTTAAAGAACATCCATAGTCATGAAGATTCACCCCTGTTACTTTACCAATAACCCAATTAGCAATCTTAGAAGGAAGCAACCGAGTTAGGGCATTATCTTTTCGATTTTTTCGCCAACCATTAACTAAATCATAACCCTGATTTAACTTGTTAATCAATCTCGGAATATCTATAGGATCATTTTGCAAATCTCCATCTAAGGTTACAATTATTTTTCCTTTTGCATATTTAAAACCGGCTGCTATTGCCGGTGTTTGTCCATAATTTCGACGTAAAACAATCGCTTTGAAGTTATTAAATCTTTGAGCTAGTTCGCTTAAAATATGAGAAGATTTATCCTGAGAACCATCATCAATACAAATCACTTCATAAGATAAATTACAATCGGCTAAGATTGCAATAATTCTTCTAATTAACTGTTCAATACTTTCTTCCTCATTAAAAATAGGAATTACGATTGAAACTTCAGGAGTTAAATTTTTCTTATTAAGAGTTAAGTTTTCGGAAGAAAATGAAGGTTTCATCTAGATTATCTGGGTGAAAATTAATTCAATTCTAGTAATGAATGAGATAAATATGCCATTCGTTTTATTTCACGACGACCCCTGGCAACCGAGTCTAAAATCATACCACAGGTCAAGCTTAAAAAAGCTAGTAACATCATAGAAGCCGCTAGAATTGCAGTAGGAAATCTAGGAACTAACCCTGTTGCTAAATACTCCCCAAATATGGGCAAACCTAAAAGAATTGAGATTAAAGCGAGAACAATAAAAACTAGTCCGAAAAACAAAAATGGTCGTGCTTCTTTGAATAAAAGGATAGCCGTACCTAAAACTCGCCAACCATCCGTAAAAGTCTTCAACTTACTTTCTGAACCTGGCGGTCTGGACCCATATAATGTATATTCTTCTGCAAAAGGAATCTTTAATTCTAAAGCGTGTACGGTGAATTCAGTTTCGATTTCAAATCCACTCGATAGGGCCGGAAATGATTTAACAAAACGTCGAGAAAAAACACGATACCCTGACAACATATCCTTGAGTTGAGCTCCAAACAGTAGCTTAACCACACTCGTCAAAAAAAGATTTCCCCCGCGATGGCCCAAACGATAAGCTTCTTTATCTTCGATTGCAGAACGACGCGCACCTACCATCATATCAAGACGGTTTGTAATCAGTTGTTCAATTAGTCCCCCAATAGCAGAAACTTCATAAGTATTATCTCCATCGACTAAAACATAAATATCTGCTTCAACATCAGCAAACATTCGCCTAATAACATTTCCTTTTCCTGGTTGAGGTTCACAGCGAATAATGGCTTTGGCGGCGTGGGCCTGTGCTACAGTGTTATCGGTGGATCGATTATCATAAACGTAGATCGCTGCTTCTGGTAATTCTTGACGGAACTGTTTCACTACTTGAGCGATTGTCAATTCTTCATTACGACAAGGAATTAGAACGGCAACTTTGTAGTGAGTTGAAGAAAATTTTAGGGATTGAATTCTGTTATTTAACATAACGCTTATAATTTCTTAACTTAATTTATAAGTAAACTTTTACTGTTGATTTAAGTTCCATTTAATGGGTTTTTATGATTAGAATCTTGATTAGGTTTTTTCTAAAATATTTTTGGTTTTTTTTAAAAAAAAAGAATATCTAGTTCAGCTGAATAATTATTTATTGACTAATAACCATAACATATTGTTCCTTATTTTGTAGCTAACGTCTACGTCGTTGAACCCGATGAGGATGATGTCTTTTGTACGTTCTTTTACCCTTGACTGTCTCTAGTTCATCACTCACCTGAGTAAAAACATCCCTTCGTAAATAGGGGTATTCTCCTAACCAAAGATTATGTTGTGGAAGATAAACATCTGTAATTTTATCAATTTGGCTTAGATCTGACTGTTTTGATAAAATTATCATTTCTGCTACGTCTCCAGGCTTAATGACCTTATAAATTCGTTTGACGGGAGCTTTTATCCTAGCCCTGAACTGTTCGTTATCGCCAACTTCGAGATTGATTCGCCGTTCTCGGTTCTCAATGACGACTAGTTCCCCACGCTTGTTGACAGTTTGTTCTTCTCCAACAATTTCTTCTGTGAGATAGATATCTAATACTCGTCCTTGCCAAAATCCACTATAGGGAAAGCGACGGTAACTACTATTGCGTAAATTTGCCCAGTAAATAGGGCTCCACAGCCAATATAATCCAGCAATAATGTCGAAAATAAGTTTAATGGTTACGCTTCCTGAACCTAGGAGTTTTCCAATTAACCAGAAAATAGTTAGAGCAACCACAGAAATTAATAACCGTCTTAAGACATCCCGCGCTTTTCCCCAACAAGATGCATATTGTGCTCCTGTTGCAATAGCGGGAATAATTTTCTCGAGTGCTTGGCGAGTCAGAGGGATCAACATCTAAGTTTTGATAATTGGAAAATCATACAATTCCTGAACTAAATTATTAATCTTGAATTGGTCCTAAGAATTAAATTGTTGTTTGAATTAGGTAATTAACTTAGGAGCAATTCAATCTTTTTTAAAGATAACACTTCATTGAACAATCTATTTTACTTCAATGTAATATTGCAATAGAGTCTACTAACTTAACCTATTAGTCATCGTTCATACCATATGTTATAAAGTACGGGAAAAATTTTTAGTTACAATTCATAATAATGTAATGAATTACACAAAGTAATTTCTAGCATAACTAACGTAATATAAAATTAACTAAATTTTCTACATAACTCCCCTTAAATAGACTGTAAGACTCCACACTTTTTTAGTATTTTGGGACTGACATAACCCTTAAAATTTTTATATTATAAATATAACAAAAGAAAGGTAAATAACTCACCATGTTAACGACTACTACCGAGATTATTAACCCTCGTAACTACATAATTGCTGCTACTAGTGTAATGTTTCTTAGCGTAGGATTAACAGAAGTTTTTAAAGAGACAACAACTGTAGAACAAAACATTTGTTACAACGATGAGCGTGATATAACTGCGGAATTAATAATTTATAACCAAATATTTAATCGTTAGTTATTTCTTAAAAAAAATTGCTATATAATGACTAATGAAAAGGGTGAGTAAATGAATTCAGTAAGACAAGTATTATCTACAAATTTAAACCATTATTTCAACGTCATAACTTTGACTAAAAGTTAATATTTAAGTAGTTAAACATAATTTAAAAATTTATTCCTACGCTTTTTAACAAAAACTAGAGTTAGTTTATATTTATTGAACTCATGGTTTAATGCTTTCTATAGAGATTCTTAAATCTGTTTAAACTTGTTTAACTTTATCTTGTTGAGTTGTTCTATAACTATCTGTTTAGATTTCTATTTCGTTCAAAGTTAAAATACTAAATTGGTATATAATAATTTTCAAAACTCTTATTTTGATTGAAATTTACGACCTTAAGAACTTGACTTATATAAAACTGAGTTGTCGAGGTATTAAAACCTTGTAAAGTAGACTTTTAGTTTCTTATTAAAATTATTTTGCAGCTGACTTAGGAAATTTTAAGTTACTAAGTTTATTTCAAATTAATTTATATTAATTTCTTATAGAGAAATAGTAAAAACTATCATAATCTATGATTTTACTTTATATAAAGATTAATAGTATAAAGTTTTAAAATTGAATTATTAATTTACTTAAACCTATTATTTCACTATTTGTTGGACTGTTTTTATTGTTCTTCTTTTAAGAAAAAAAGAGATGTATTAATTAACATCTCTAATGGCTTCTCCAATAATTAATTATTGACGAGCATTGGGACAAGTTTCTAAATCCTCTATTTTTGGATTTAAACTGTTTAAACCAATCCAAGAGTCAATTTGCTTTACATCAAATCCTACTTGAAAAACTTCTTTCACTTGAATAAGAGGACGACGAATCAATAGAGGATCAGCTATCATTAAATGAAGTGCTGTTTTCTCGTCTAATTGTTTTGGAATAATTTCTCCTGATTTAATTCGAGGTGCAGTAGGGTTAAACCATTCTTCAACAGGTCGATCACAAAAAAAAGGTCGTAACTTTTCCAAAGTCCAAGAAGTCGTTAACAGGTTACGAACATCCAAGGTATGTCCTGCATTCTGGAGAAGTTTTTTTTGCTTTGTATTGTTAATACAACCTGGTTTTTCGTAAAAAATAACATTAGCCATTTTTTCTTAGTCCATAGGAGCCAAATAATGATCACGAAGAAGATTTGCAATACTCTGAGGTTGGGGGTTGCTGCATTTTTCTTTCCCAGGCATTAAAATCATATTGGGCGCCTTTTTACAGCGTTTCTGACAACTAGTTTTTTGGATAGTTACAGAGTGTTCCAACCCCAAACGACAGATAGTTTTTTGGAGTTCTAGATAAAGTTCTTCACTACCATTTTTAGCACAATCAGACTTATTACACAAAAGAATTTTTCCTTTTTTTGAGCAACTTGGTGATTGATTTTCAGAAATTGCTGAATAATTTTGGTTTAAATCATCTTTACACTCTAAGCCACAACTCAATCGATTTACTTGAAATGCTTTGAGTTTAAAGTCATTAAAACTACCCTTGAATTTTTGTCTTCCTACAATCTGAACCCAATCACCAACAGCTAAACCATATTCTAAGGACTCCCGTAATTCTTTATCCAATTTAATATGTAACTCTTTGCCATTGAGCATTAATCGCAGAGATTTCAATCGGCCATTGGGTTTATTGATAAATCCAACAAACTGACCCTCTAATCGAAATGATAAAGTTTGGTAATGCACTGAATCCATGACTAAATCCTCAATAATTAGAGAACAAGAAAGTAAAAATGAGACAAAAAGGAGGAAAATGTTAACCTCCTCCTCTTTCCCTTTACTTTTCAAATTCGCTAAAGGGTTTACCTATGTTTCTTTCTCCAAAAGCTAACAGTAATTACAGCTTTGTCGCTTCCATAGTTTGGGGTAACTTAGTATCATCGGTCAAAGTAGGAAACTTTAAATCCCAACCATTAGCCAAGGTTAAAACTTTCCCCTCATCTGCGGGGGTCTCATTGACCACCACTTCTTCTAAGTCTTTTTTAGGAACGTAGACAGATAAACTGCCGGTATCGTTACGACTTAAAATAACTTTCATGAAATAACTCCTAATAACAAAAAATGACAATCTAAACACTAATATAGGGGGCGGAACTATGATCACTAATCAACAGTTATAATTCCAATTTTTTTTAGTGCATTAGTCAATAGCTACTCATTTCGGACTTGCGACGTTCGAGGGTTTCAGGATCCTCAGCTGATTCTAATTCCTTGCGGCGACATCCTACAACAAAGCCACTATCAATAAAATGCACCGCATAAATATAATAACTCTGTAGATAAGTTCCAATACCAACTACATAGCCAACATCACCTTTTTTTGCCAAAGTTTGGCCAAGTTCTTTACCTGGAAATGTACCATCATTACGAATCATTTTCCGTAAGCGGACTTTTTCTTCCATTTGAAAAACTGGAGGATCATTGAGTTCGATTTCGCCAGGATTATATAATCCCATGAGATATTCTCCTATGAGGTACTAAATTAATTAATTCATCCACTGTTAAACTTCGTTTCATCTTAACTGACAAACTGCGCACTGCGTCTAAAACACATTGGGCTTCCTCTCGATTTAAAGTAATGCCATGTTGTTTTAGCAGATTAGCAACTAGATGTCTTCCAGAATGCTTACCTACCACCAATTGTCTTTGCCAACCGATTTCCTCTGGGGAAAAGGGTTCATAGGTTTGGGGATTTTTGAGAACTCCGTGGGCGTGAATACCTGATTCGTGAGCGAAGGCATTGTCTCCTACTACAGCTTTCCAAGGAGGAAGAGTGTGACCAGAGGCAGCAATCACCAACTGAGATAATTTCCTCAAATGACAAGTATCAACGCCCAAGTCCACCTTATAGAGATGCTTCAGAGCCATAATTATCTCTTCTAAGGCCGCATTTCCTGCCCGTTCTCCCAACCCATTAACGGTAGTATTTACCGAAGTAGCTCCCGCTTGAAGGCCAGCTAAAGCATTGGCTGTAGCTAAGCCAAAGTCGTTATGAGTATGTATCTCTACAGGGATTGATAACTTTTTTACTAAGTTCCCAACTTTTTTGGTAGTAGTGACAGGATTTAGAATACCTACCGTATCGCAAAATCGAAAACGAGATGCCCCCCATTCCTGAGCAGCACAGGCAACCTCTAGCAAAAATTCTTCTGAAGCTCTAGAGGAATCTTCTGCTCCTACAGAAACAAATAAATCGTTATCTACAGCAAATTTAAGGGTGTTTTCTAGATAGGTAAAAACCAGAAAGCGATTACCCTTGAACTTAGTTTGAATTTGTACCTCAGACACGGGAACGGAGATATGAACTCGTTTGAGTCCACAAGCAACGGAAGCTTCCACATCGGAGCGGACTGCTCGATTCCAGCCTAATAAATCGGCTTTTAACCCTAACTGGGTAATCGCTGTAATGGCTTCTGCTTCACTTCCTCCCATGGCCGGAATCCCTACTTCCAATTCGGGAATGCCCATAGTATCCATTAAACTAGCTAGAGATATCTTTTCTTCGGGAGTAAAAACAATACCAGCTGCCTGTTCTCCATCTCTGAGGGTGGTATCATTAATATAAGTTTTGTCCATGGCTTAATGTCTCGACAACTATAGGTAAGAACTTGCTAAGATGATAGTCAAGGGAATTGGAATTGAATCTGAGCATCAAGCCAATCCCAAATTCGTTGAAGTTGTCCTCTAGAAATTAATCCATATTGCCATAGCAACATAGGAATAGGATCCCCCGGTTGTCGGCGATTGTTTATGGCAACCGCTAGGTCATCGGAGGAAAGAGATAGTTCTTGTTGTAGAAATTGAGTGAATTCGTTAGAGATTGGATGATCTTCCATGACAGCACTAAAAAACTAATTACTCCGCAATCAGCCAGCAGAGCTAGGTCTCAACGAGTTAAGGGCGCAACAAACAAGACGGTAATTACGATAAGTTTGAGAAAAATATTCTCAACTATTGTAGAATTGAGTTGAAAGGATATCAGCCGCCTCCCAGCAGCGTCCGAGCCAGTCCACCAATTCTTGACGAGAGGCACTCGCCTGGTAGACGGTGCTGCGCAAAAGAATGGCATCAATGCCGTGTTCAATTTCAACCCACAAAGACCCGTCGTCGGGACACCAACAGGGGATCATCAGTTCTTCAAGGCGACGATGGAGTAACCAGCGTTCACATCGAGAAACCTTCGCAACTTGGCTGATTAACGCATCGGGACGAGATGATCTAATCATAATGGTAGAATAGGGTTAGGATAGGTTTTGTATCTTTTGTTCCAATTGCTCAATTCGGTCTAACAAGGTCCGAATAACTTCGGCTTCTACATCGGGTAACTTGCCGTGTTCTAAGGGACAGCCACGACCACTGCGGGAAATAATCCGACCCGGCACACCGACCACAGTGCAGTCACTAGGGACATCCCTTAGAACAATTGAACCAGCTCCGATGCGAACGTGATCACCAATGGTAATATTTCCTAAAACTTTAGCTCCCGCCCCCACCACTACATTATTGCCAAGGGTAGGATGGCGCTTACCGAGTTCCTTTCCAGTCCCGCCGAGGGTAACGTTTTGATAAATTAGACAATAATCACCAACAATGGCAGTTTCCCCAATAACTACTCCCATGCCGTGATCAATAAATATTCCTTCTCCGAGGGTTGCCCCTGGATGAATCTCAATACCTGTAAAAAATCTCCCCAGATGGGAAAGAAAGCGCGGCAGAAAGGGTATTTCATAGTGCCACAGCCAATGAGAAATACGATGTAAAACTAGGGCGTGTAACCCTGGATAACAACACAGCACCTCTAGCCAGTTGCGGGCAGCTGGATCACGGGCGAAGATTATCTGAAAGTCTTCCCAAAGAGTTTTCAACGGCAGTTGAGTCGGATGGGAAGGCGCCGACAAGGTCGTAATCGAGATGTTTGGGGGATTATCTCGACTCTCAGAACGTCCGTCTCTAAGCGGTATGGATCCAAACATTGAATTCCGTGATTCTACATAGACCTAGTTGTTATGCTTATACCAAGTTACCCTGAACTGTTCAAGACAATTGTGGCGAGTCAGACTAATCAATATTAATTATTAATGTACTCAAAATTTCAACAAACTTATATTTTCAGCGTTTACGTCGTTAATTAATTTTTTTTTGAGTATGGGGTGCTAGTATTTTTGGTACATTGCTTATGTATTTATAGGTATGGGTAAAAGAATTTATGTACTCAATCTAGACATCAATCAGGGTAAGGATTTAAACCACATAAAAAGAAAATTTTAAGACATCATCTAAAGAACTCAAGAATTGATCATGAGTTAACCCCTAAAGACCTTATGAAATAAGGTCTTTAGGGGTTTTGATGCACAAAGGTTAGAGTAGATATAAATTAAAGTCAGCTTTATCTTAAAAAAAGTGTTACGTTAGATACAGAATTGAATTCCGTGACAGCACTGGAGGAGCTTCAGAACGCTTACTCCGGTTTTTTATAGTAGAGGAGTAGAAGAGAAAACAGGAAAGAGACCTAAATATACGAAGAGAAAAGCCAAACATAGAAAATATATCAACATCTTGCCGAGGAGTCTATTGTCATTCTCGGTGGAGGGGTAAAGAGTAGTTGAGTACAAAATCATAAAGAAAATTACGAAGAACTTAACTGTCTCAGAATGGTTTCAGTTCCTTTTATAAAAGAGATTTTGTCTTGAGTGCATAAATGCTCGTATCCCCTAAAAAAAATACCTAGACCTAATGCTGAAAATACTGGTACCATGACCTAAAAAAAAAAAATAACATGCGTTTATGCGGTGTAAAGAAGTAGTTTCAGCACTTGAGTACTTTCTAATAAATATAATAAATCCCAACTCATCCGTCTACATCGGGAACTATCAGAGGAAGTGATATAACTTGTACAGACGCCAAAGACGAAAATCAATCGTTTTTGACTCCTGTTGTGATAAGTTCCAGCAAGCGACTGAATCACCAAATGCTCTTAGAAATGCTCTTAGATGTTCTTAAGTCATTTTTTAGCCACCTCTTACTCCACGGAATTCAATGTTACAATCAACCGGTCTAACTAACTCTGACTCATCAGCGGCCAAGACAGTAACCCCGTCTACCATAAAAGCTTCGGGCCCATGTGGCTGCGATTCCTCTGCTCCTCAGGCTATTCCTGAGAACATTCAGGAGCGAATTGCTAAACACCCTTGTTATAGTGAGGACGCACACCACCACTATGCTAGGTTGCACGTAGCAGTTGCCCCTGCTTGCAACATTCAATGCAATTATTGTAACCGCAAGTACGATTGTGCAAACGAAAGCCGTCCAGGAGTGGTTAGTGAAGTTCTAACCCCCGAAGAAGCTGCCCACAAGGCTTTAGTCATTGCCGGAAAGATTCCTCAAATGACCGTGTTGGGTATTGCAGGTCCCGGTGATCCCTTGGCGAACCCCAAGCATACTTTCCGCACCTTTGAATTAGTAGCTGAGCAAGCACCTGATATTAAATTATGTCTGTCAAGCAACGGCTTGATGTTAACAGAGTATATTGATAAAATCAAAGAACTAAAAATTGACCATGTTACCCTAACCATTAATATGGTTGACCCTGAAATCGGGGAAAAAATATACCCTTGGGTACGTTATAACCGCAAACGTTACAAGGGAATTGAAGGGGTCAAGATCCTTCATGAAAAGCAAATGGAGGCTCTTGATGCCCTCAGGGAAGCAGACATCCTTTGCAAGGTCAACTCAGTCATGATTCCTGGAATTAACGACCAACACCTAGCAGAGGTTAATGAAGTTATTCGTTCTAAGGGTGCATTTCTTCATAACATCATGCCTTTGATAAGTGCGCCTGAACATGGGACCCACTTTGGGTTAATAGGACAACGCGGTCCTAACCCCAAGGAACTTAAAGCGGTTCAAGACAGTTGTTCTGGCAACATGAAAATGATGCGTCACTGTCGTCAATGTCGGGCAGACGCGGTAGGACTCTTAGGGGAAGACCGTTCTCAAGAGTTCACCAAAGATAAGTTCCTCGAGATGACGCCTGAATATGATTTAGCCGCCCGTCAGGAAGTCCACGAAAATATCGAGAGATTCACCGCCGAGGTAAAAGCGGCTAAAGCCGCTAAAGCCGCTAAAGCCGCTAAAGGAGGTCCTAAGATTCTTGTAGCGGTAGCAACTAAGGGGAATCGCTTAGTCAACCAACACTTCGGTCATGCCAAAGAATTTCAGATATTTGAAGTTGATGGCGTAGATGTTAAATTCGTAGCTCATCGCAAAGTCGATCATTATTGTCAAACTGGGTACGGCGAGAAAGCGACTCTCGAGCATATCATCAAAGCTATTGCTGATTGCAAAGGAGTACTTGCTTCTAAGATTGGTCTTTGCCCTCAGGAGGAGTTGCGTAAGGCTGGTTTAGAACCCTTTGAGGCTTACGATGTCATCGACAAAGTAGCCCTGGATTTCTACGAGCAGTTTACAAAGTCTAGCGAATCGGTGGGAGTGTCATAGATTATGAGTTCTATTGTTATCACTTCAGCAACTGCTGCTAGTGCTATAGATCACCATTCCAACAATGACACTCAGGATACCTGTTATAGTTGCGTCAATGACCATCGTATACCACCTTGTGCGGGATTTTCCCAAGATTATAGCTGTTTACCCAATCTAGGCAGCAACCAGCGAACCTAAATCTAACAGGGGTAGTGTCATGAGTTATGCCATAACATCTGAATGTATTGTATGTCATTCCTGTCGTGTTGGATGTCCCACCAATGCTGTTTCCTCCGATAAAGATGTCTTGCTCGTTGACTCTACCACTTGTAACCATTGCCGAGGCTACCGTGGAACCTCTCAGTTTGCTGTTGTATACACCACAAATGTGGGTCGTCTACCCAGTACTCACTGCGGTTCTTTAGCCTCGTGCCCGCTACAGGCTTATTCTTGGAAAGATTGCTTCGGTCGTTATTCAAACCTTATTAAAATAGTTCAAGACCAAACAAAGTCAGTCCTGTCGGGAACATTGGTTTGCCGTTTATTCACAAAAATTAGCTCTCTCGTTATTCCAAAGCGCAATCAGGATTTGACTAAGATTTTAACATCTGTCTCCTGCCTTTAACTTAACTGCTAGTTGCTCGATCACGGAATTTATTTATGGGTACCTTGCGATGAAAGACTGTGTATATCTCGACAATAACGCTACTACACAAGTTGACGAAGAAGTTCTTGCAGCTATGCTGCCCTATCTAACCCACTATTACGGTAACCCCTCTAGCATGCATACCTTTGGTGGGCAGGTGGGGCTTGCGGTCAAAACTGGTAGACAACAGGTTGCTTCCTTGTTGGGTGCGGAACCTTCTGAGATTGTTTTCACTAGTTGTGGAACTGAAGGAGATAACGCCGCAATTCATGCTGCCCTTTTAGCTCAACCCAACAAACGTCACATCATCACTAGTAAGGTCGAACATCCGGCAGTTCTTAACCTCTGCAAAAGTTTGGAACGTCAAGGTTACATTGTCACTTACCTGTCGGTTGACGATCAAGGGCAGTTAGATCTTTCAGAGTTTGAGGCATCTCTGACCCAAAACACAGCGTTAGTTACTCTGATGTATGCCAACAACGAAACCGGCGTTATTTTTCCAATAGAACAAGTTGGGCAACTGGCCAAGAAATACGGAGCAATATTTCACGTTGATGCGGTACAAGTAGTAGGAAAAATTCCCCTCGATATGAGGGAAAGTACCATTGATATGTTGACTCTTTCTGGTCATAAAATTCATGCCCCTAAAGGAATTGGTGCTTTATACGTGCGTCGTGGCACAAGATTTCGCCCTTTACTGATCGGTGGGCATCAGGAAAGAGGTCGTCGCGGAGGAACGGAAAACGTCCCTGGTATTGTCGCCCTAGGAAAGGCTGCTGAGTTAGCTGAGTCTCATCTAATTATGGGAACTGGGGAAAAGGAGTTACGAGATTATTTAGAACAAACTATACTAACAACTATTCCTGATACCGTACTTAATGGTCATGCTGTAAAAAGACTTCCCAACACCTCAAATATTGGCTTTAAATTCATCGAAGGAGAAGCTATTCTCTTATCCCTAAATCAACATGGAATTTGTGCCTCTTCTGGTTCTGCTTGCACCTCCGGATCTTTAGAACCATCTCATGTATTGCGGGCGATGGGACTTCCGTATACGGTACTTCACGGCTCCATTCGCTTTAGTTTGTCTCGTTTTACCACTTATGCTCAAGTCCAAAAGGTACTTGAGGTACTGCCGGGAATTATTGATCGCCTCCGTGCCTTGTCTCCGTTCACTAGTGATGATGCCGGTTGGCTCGTCGAACGACAACAGGCAACTTTAGCTAAATAGTGAATACTAACAAGAAAAACAGCTATCAACTCGTCATTAGTATTAACAGATATCAACGATTCAGGTAGGAAAAGACAATGTGGGACTATACAGACAAGGTCATGGAACTCTTCTACAATCCTCGAAACCAGGGAACGATCACGGAGAAAAAATTGGGAGAAGCAATTACAACTGGGGAAGTGGGAAGTATTGCTTGTGGTGATGCGCTAAGACTACACTTAAAAATCGACGAAAGTGCTCAGATTATTTTGGATGCGCGATTTCAGACCTTTGGCTGTGCCTCAGCGATTGCCTCCTCTTCCGCATTGACAGAATTATTGGTGGGCAAGACTTTGGATGAAGCTCTTAGCTTAACTAATAAAGAGATTTCTGAGTTCTTGGGAGGATTACCCGAAGAAAAAATGCACTGTTCTGTTATGGGACAAGAAGCGTTGGAAGCAGCTATATTTAACTATAGGGGAATCCCCTTACATAACAACGAAAATGACGGAGGAACTTTAGTATGCCGTTGTTTTGGAGTAACTGATTCCAAAATTCGCCGCATTGTTCTTGAAAATAATTTGAATACTGCTGAACAGGTTACGAATTATATCAAAGCGGGTGGCGGTTGTGCTTCCTGTCTTACCGATATCGATGACATTTTAGCTGAATTAGCTGAAATTGTGCAAGAAGAGACCATGGCAGTGGAAGCAGCAACAGAAGTTGCCCTCTCCAAATCAAAAGTTGTCACTACCACATCTTTAACAAATCTGCAAAAAATCACTCTTATTCAAAAGGTTCTTGAAGAAGAAGTTAAGCCAGCCCTAGCACAAGATGGAGGGGATGTAGACTTGTTTGATGTAGAAGGAGATTTAGTCAAAGTCACTCTCAAAGGAGCTTGTAATTCTTGTGCGAGCAGTGCAGTCACCCTGAAAAATATAATTGAGGACAAATTGCGTGATCGTATCTCTTCAGAATTAATCGTCGTTTCTGTATAACAACTTGGTAAATAGAACAAACTATCAACTATTCACTTAATCTACTATCAACTACCCAAAGCCCATGTTATTAATTAAAAAAGGTCGAGAGCGATCTCCACCATAGGTATCGCTTCTCGCCGGGCGTTTTAGAGATAAACCACTATCAAGGATAATTACGAGAATTAGTTTATCTACCTACTCATGATACAATCCTGGCTAGGTCTGGTTTTGCCCTCTACAGCGCCACCTCGTGAGTGAAGTTTTATAGCTTTTGCTCTTCTCGGGGTAAGCTTTTCTTAACCAAGAGTTAGCTTCTGTGTGGAAGAAATCCCAGAACTGACGTAGAGATTAAGGGTTCGATGGGACATAATTCCTACTGCTAATGATCAATTGGCGATCCACTCTCACGTCAGAAACGGTCAAAACTTCCCTATTGTACACACTTATTGTCTAACAAGCGAGAGTCAACAATGCGTCAAATTGCATTTTACGGAAAAGGCGGTATCGGTAAGTCTACTACTTCTCAAAACACCCTTGCTGCACTCGGCGAAAACAACCGTATTATGATTGTTGGTTGTGATCCCAAAGCAGATTCCACCCGTTTGATGCTACACACCAAAGCACAAACCACCATTCTTCACTTAGCAGCAGAACGGGGAACCGTTGAAGATATCGAGCTCAGTGAAGTATTACTCGAAGGATACCAAGGAATCAAATGTGTTGAGTCCGGTGGTCCTGAGCCTGGAGTTGGATGTGCTGGTCGTGGGATCATCACTGCTATTAACTTTCTTGAAGAAGAAGGTGCTTATGAAAATCTAGACTTCGTATCCTATGATGTATTAGGAGACGTTGTTTGTGGTGGTTTCGCTATGCCTATCCGTGAAGGAAAAGCACAAGAAATCTACATCGTTACTTCTGGGGAAATGATGGCGATGTATGCTGCTAACAACATCGCTCGTGGGATCCTTAAGTATGCTCACACCGGTGGGGTTCGTTTAGGCGGTTTAATCTGTAACAGTCGTAACGTTAACTGTGAAGCTGAGTTAATTGAAGAATTGGCTCGTCGTCTTGGAACTCAAATGATTCACTTTGTACCTCGTTCTAAGCAAGTACAAGAAGCTGAATTACGTCGTATGACTGTTATCGAATACTCACCTGATCACCCTCAGGCTGAGGAATACCGTGAATTAGCTCGCAAAATTGAAAACAACAAAAACTTAGTTATTCCTACTCCTATCTCCATGGAAGAACTCGAAACCTTATTGGTCGACTTCGGTATCCTTGGTGGTGAAGAGGAGTATCAGAAAGCTATTCAAGCTGACCAAACTGCGCCCACAGCTTAGGTTTAGTCTCGCTTAGTCGGAATAGAGGAACACCAAGGTAAAAGTGGATGGGAAATAGTAATGAGGGAAACAACCGACAACTATTAATCCTTTTGCCTTCCCTCTTTTTTCGATGATTCCTAGATTCCTAATCCTTTACGACTCTACAGAGGAACATCATGGCAACAGTAGAAGAAAATAAGAAGCTTATTAAGGATGTCCTAGCGACATACCCTGAGAAAACCGCTAAAAAACGTGAGAAACACCTCAACGTTTACGAAGAAGGTAAAGATGATTGTGGAGTAAAATCCAACAAGCAATCCTTACCCGGTGTGATGACCACTCGTGGTTGTGCTTACGCTGGATCAAAAGGGGTGGTTTGGGGTCCTATCAAGGATATGATCCACATCTCCCACGGTCCCGTTGGTTGTGGTTACTATTCCTGGTCTGGTCGTCGTAACTACTACATCGGAACTACCGGGGTTGATACCTTCGGAACCATGAACTTCACCTCTGATTTCCAAGAACGGGATATTGTTTTTGGTGGAGACAAAAAGCTCAGTAAAATCGTTGATGAAATAGAAGAGTTGTTTCCCCTCAATGGTGGTATTTCTGTTCAATCAGAATGTCCCGTTGGATTAATCGGAGATGACATTGAATCTGTCGCTCGTACTAAGAGTAAAGAAATCGGGAAATCAGTTGTTCCCGTTCGTTGTGAAGGGTTCCGTGGGGTTTCTCAATCCTTAGGACACCACATCGCTAACGACATGATCCGTGATTGGGTTTTCCCCGCTGCCGACAAAGAAAACGCAGAATTTGAAAGCACTCCTTATGACGTTGCCATCATCGGTGACTACAACATTGGTGGAGATGCTTGGTCTAGCCGTATTCTTCTTGAAGAAATCGGACTCCGCGTTGTAGCTCAGTGGTCTGGCGATGGTACTTTCACTGAAATGAAAGCCACTCCCAACGTTAAGTTGAACCTCATCCACTGCTACCGTTCCATGAACTACATCAGTCGTCACATGGAAGAAAAATACGGTATTCCCTGGTTGGAATATAATTTCTTTGGACCTACCAAGATTGCTGAGTCTTTACGCACCATTGCTGAACGTTTTGATGAGACTATTCAAGCGAAAGCTGAAGAAGTTATCAAAAAGTACCAAAAACAGTGTGATGACGTTTTGGCGAAGTACCGTCCTCGTTTAGAAGGCAAAACTGTCATGATGATGGTTGGTGGACTACGTCCTCGTCACGTTGTTCCCGCTTTCCAAGACTTAGGTATGAAGATGATCGGAACTGGGTATGAATTTGCCCACGGTGACGACTACAAACGTACAACTAAGTATGTTGAAGATGCGACCCTCATCTATGATGATGCAACCGCTTATGAATTCGAAGAATTCGTTAAAAAACTCAAGCCTGATTTAGTAGCCTCTGGGGTTAAAGAGAAGTATGTCTTCCAAAAGATGGCTCTTCCTTTCCGTCAAATGCACTCTTGGGATTACTCAGGACCTTACCACGGTTATGATGGCTTCGCTATCTTCGCCCGTGACATGGACTTAGCCCTTAACAGTCCCACTTGGGGATTAGTTGGCACCCCTTGGAATAAATAGAGGGATAAAAGAAGACACGGGGGACTAAGGAAAACACGAGAGACTAGGAATATTTTGTTCCATATCTCCCTAACGCCCCCCTCCCTTGGAAATGTGCCAATTAATCAATATTCAACCCTACCCATACAGGAGTTACCAAACAAAATGGCTCAGAATGTAGATAACATTAAGGATCACGTTGATCTGTTCCACCAGCCTGAGTATCAAGAACTGTTTGAAAATAAGAAACAGTTTGAAGGAATGCCTTCTCCTGAGAAGGTCCAAGAAATTGCTGAGTGGACAAAAACCTGGGAATACCGCGAAAAGAACTTTTCCCGTGAAGCCCTAACTATCAACCCCGCTAAAGCTTGCCAACCTCTTGGTGCTTTATTGGCCGCTGTCGGTTTTGAAGGAACTCTTCCTTTCGTTCATGGTTCTCAAGGATGTGTGGCTTACTTCCGTACCCACTTAACCCGTCACTTCAAAGAACCTGTTAGTGCTGTTTCTTCTTCCATGACTGAAAACGCTGCTGTTTTCGGTGGATTAAAAAACATGATTGAAGGTTTGCTGAACGCTTATACTCTTTATAAGCCCAAAATGATTGCTGTCTGTACTACTTGTATGGCAGAAGTAATTGGAGATGACTTGGGTGCATTCGTAGAAACTGCTCGTCAAGATGGTTCTATCCCTGAAGATTTTCCAGTGCCTTACGCTCATACTCCCAGTTTTGTGGGCTCCCACATCACCGGTTATGACAGCATGATGAAAGCAATCCTTTCCACCTTGACTGAAGGCAAGAAAAAAGAGACTACTAACGGAACCATCAACTTTATCCCTGGTTTTGAAACCTATATGGGGAACCTTCGGCAACTCAAAAGCTTGACGGCTGCAATGGGAGTTAATGCCACTATTTTAGGTGACACCGAAATGTACCTTGATTCTCCCAACTTAGGGGAGTTCAAAATGTACCAAGAAGGAACACCTTTAGATGCCGCTGCTGACTCTATCAACGCTGAAGCAACCATTACCCTTCAAACCCACACCACTCCTAAGACTCGTGAATATATTCAGAAAGAGTGGAAACAAAAGGTCCTTAACTATCTTCCTTGGGGTATTAAAGGTACCGATGAGTTCTTGATGGGCTTATCCGAACTGACCGGAAATCCTATCCCTAAAGAACTTGAAATCGCTCGGGGACGTGCGGTTGACGCAATGACTGATACCCAAGCTTGGGTACACGGTAAGCGCGCTGCGGTTTACGGAGATCCTGACCTAGTAATGGGCTTATTACAGTTCATGTTAGAAATGGGTATCGAGCCTGTTCATGTTCTGGTTAATAATTCTACCAAAGAATTTGAAATTGAAGCTAAAGCTCTTCTAGAATCTAGTCCTTTCGGACAACAGGCTACTGTTTGGGGTGGTAAGGACTTATGGCATCTTCGTTCCTTACTATTCACTGAACCTGTTGATTTCTTAATTGGTAATTCCTACGCCAAGTATCTTGAGCGTGATACCAAGACTCCTTTAATCCGTATCGGATATCCTATCTTTGATCGCCACCATTTACATCGCTATTCCACTATTGGGTATGAAGGTGCTATCAACCTACTCAACTGGATTGCTAATGGGGTTCTTGAAGCGTTAGATCGTAAGACTGATACTCCTTCTGTGACGGATATTTCTTTCGATCTAGTTCGTTAATCACAGGGAAATCTGAAAACAAGGGAGACTTAGGAAGATTTAGGGAGTAATCACTCTCCCTCTCCTCTCCCCTCCCTTTTTCAGATCGATATCGATCTGAAAAAAAAGTTACGGTAACTAGAACCCATTATTTCTCGACTGTTAACAAACCTGGGTTCGGGTCTTTCTGTACTCTAAGACGTTAGATAGAGTTGATGAAAGTGCAAACAGGCTAAAATTGCTCATACTATGGGTTGGTTGCCTATGCCTGTTCCTTTGAACGGGATATTTTTGTATTTGGACGTACTCAGCTTCATATTACTTCTTTAGGACACACTCGAACCTAACTGGAGTTTGTGACGCTATATTACGAGAGCTCTCACCTATCTTTTCAATGTCTGTGGTGAAGATGCAAGTAAATGTGTTTTTTAATAAAAAGGCAAAAGGCAGTAGCTCGATTTCATTCTTACCCACTCATCCCCTTTTATACTAAGACTAGTCATTGGTAACAAGAATAAGCGGCAATTAACATGAAACTCACGAAAGGCAAAATCTCGGAACTGCTCACCCAACCTGGTTGTGAACATAACCATAGCAAGGAAGGTCAAGGAAAAAATAAGTCCTGTACACAACAAGCTAAGCCTGGGGCGGCTCAGGGAGGTTGTGCCTTCGACGGAGCGTCTATCGCTTTAGTTCCTATCACGGATGCGGCTCATTTGGTTCACGGTTCTATCGCTTGTTCAGGTAATAGTTGGAATAGTCGTGGCAGCCTCAGCAGTGGACCCATGACCTATAAAATGGGGTTTACCACGGATATATCAGAAAATGATATTATTTTCGGGGGTGAAAAAAAGCTTTATAAGGCGGTTGCTCGATTAGTAAAACGCTACAATCCAGCAGCTGTTTTTGTCTATTCCACTTGTGTTACTGCTCTAATTGGGGATGATTTGGATGCAGTTTGTAAAGCCGCTACCGCTAAGTATGAAACTCCTGTTATTCCTGTTCATTCCCCTGGTTTTGTGGGTAGTAAAAATCTAGGGAATCGCCTCGGCGGGGATGCATTGTTGCAGTATGTTGTCGGAACCCGTGAGCCAGAATATACTACTGATTATGATATTAATTTGATTGGGGAATATAACGTTGCCGGAGAAATGTGGGGTGTTTTACCTCTGTTTGAGAAAGTCGGTATTCGAGTATTGGCAAAGATTACAGGTGATGCGCGTTATGAAGAAGTATGTTATTCTCATCGCGCCAAACTCAATGTAATGATTTGCTCCAAAGCTTTAATTAACATGGCGACAGCAATGGAGGAACGTTACGGGATTCCTTACATTGAGGAATCATTTTACGGCATTGCAGACATGAATCGTTGTTTACGCAATATCGCCGCAAAATTGGGTGACCTTGCCTTGCAACAACGGGTTGAAGAATTGATTAAAACTGAAACTGAGCAATTAGATAAAGCATTAGTCCCTTATCGTAATCGCCTTAAGGGTAAGCGAATGGTTCTCTACACTGGAGGGGTCAAAAGTTGGTCTATTGTCTCTGCAGCACAAGATTTAGGAATGAAAGTAGTGGCAACCAGCACTAAGAAGAGTACAGAAGAAGATAAAGCAAAAATAAGGAAACTTTTAGGCAAAGACGGCATGATGCTTGAAAAAGGTAATGCAACAGAACTCTTACAGGTTGTAGAACAGACGAAGGCAGATTTATTGGTAGCAGGGGGTCGCAATCAATATACTGCACTAAAAGCGAGAATCCCCTTCCTAGATATTAACCAAGAACGTCATCACTCCTATGCCGGCTATGTAGGAATGATTGAAATGGCTAGAGAATTAGATGAAGCAGTGCATAGTCCTATTTGGCAACAGGTCCGTAAACCGGCTCCCTGGGAAATTTGGCAGCGGGAACACGAAGGCTTACTGAATCTAGAAGCGGAATAGGGAGTGGTGAATAGTATAGTGAAGATCATAAAGTTTTCCAGTTAGTGACTACCAACTATCGGCTCTCAACTACTAACCATCAACGCTTAACTATTACATGCTTAATTTGTAACTAAAATGACAACTGTTGTTAATGCAAACAAATCCCTGTCTGTCAACCCCCTCAAAATGAGTCAACCATTGGGCGCGTCCTTAGCATTTTTGGGGTTGAAGGGAATGATGCCTCTATTTCACGGGGCGCAAGGCTGTACCGCGTTTGCCAAGGTTGTCCTAGTACGCCATTTCCGTGAAGCTATTCCTCTATCAACCACTGCCATGACGGAGGTAACGACTATCTTAGGAGGTGAGGAGAACGTTGAACAGGCAATTTTGACTATTGTCGAGAACAATAACCCTGATATCATTGGGTTGCTCACCACGGGGCTAACAGAGACGCGCGGAGATGATATGAAGCGCATTCTCAAAACCATTCGGGAACGTCACCCAGAACTGGACAGTTTGCCCATTGTTTATGTTTCTACCCCAGATTATAGCGGCTCTTTACAAGATGGTTTCGCCTCTGCAGTAGAGCAAATTGTCGCGTTGGACTACAATGCCTTCCCTGGGAAAGCATCTCTCAGTTCGGTTGTCTATCCCCAACCTCAAGTTAATATTTTGCCTGGTTCTTTTATATCTCCAGGAGATATGGAAGAACTTAAGGCAATTGTTGAAGCATTTGGTTTGACCCCTTTAGCTATTCCAGATTTATCGAGATCTCTTGATGGACACCTTGAAGATGGATATCAAACTATCACTGGAGGAGGAACAACGGTTGCTCAATTAAGATCATTGCCTCGTTCAAGTTTTACCCTAGCAGTTGGGGAAAGTATGCGCGGAGCAGCTAAAATATTAGAGGAACGTTTCGGGACAAAGTATGAGGTGTTCCCTCGTTTAGCTGGTCTAGAAGCGGTTGATAGCTTTTTGTGGCGTTTGTCTCAAATTGTTACTTCTCGTTGCGATCACCATTTCCCCATTATTCCTAATATTCCTGCGTTATTCCAACGTCAACGCCGTCAACTTCAAGATACTATCCTAGATACTCATTTTTATTTCGGAGGTAAAAAGATAGCTTTAGCTCTTGAACCAGACCTACTCTATCAAACTGCTTGGTTACTTAATGATATGGGTGCTAAAGTTTACGCGGCGGTTACTACCACTAGGTCCCCCATTTTGGAAGATTTACCTATCGGTACTGTTACCATTGGCGACTTGGAAGATTTAGAGGATTTGGCAGCTGGGTCAGATTTAATCATTACCAATTCTCACGGAACTGTTTTAGCAGAACGCTTAAATGCTCCCTTATATCGTATGGGCTATCCAGTCTTTGATCAATTAGGTA
Source organism: cyanobacterium endosymbiont of Rhopalodia gibberula (assembly GCF_003574135.1). Taxonomy (GTDB): domain Bacteria; phylum Cyanobacteriota; class Cyanobacteriia; order Cyanobacteriales; family Microcystaceae; genus Rippkaea. Next base: position 2,417,646 of record NZ_AP018341.1, read on the forward strand.
ATGGTCAACGGTGTTTAGTTGGATATCGCGGAACAATGCGGTTTCTGTTCGATGTCGGCAATATTTTGTTAAATGAAGAAGCTAACGCCCCTCATTGTCCATCAGTCTTAAGTCATAATTGAGCTCTTTGCTTAATGGCTTTTCGAAATTTTCCACTAATTTATTTCAGTTTTAAGAGGAAAACTACCATGAAAGTTGCATTTACTACCAGTGATAGGGTTCACATTAATGCCCATTTTGGTTGGGCGAAGGAAATTGACGTTTATGACGTTACACCTGAAGGGTTCAGTTTTGACAAAACTCTAGAATTTTCAGGAGATTTAAAAGAAGATGGTAACGAAGACAAAATAAACCCAAAACTTGAAGCCCTCAAAGGGTGTACTATTATCTATGTTGCTGCTATTGGTGGTAGTGCAGCGGCTCGATTGATTCGCAGCAATGTTACCCCAGTTAAAGCTAGGAGTGAATCGGAAACTATTGAGGAACTGCTAACAGAATTGGTAAAAACCTTGAAGGGAAATCCTCCCCCCTGGTTACGCAAAGTTCTTCAACAAGAGTCTAAACCTTTGAACTTTGAAGATGAGGACGAAGAGGGGATTTTAGTTAATGGTTGATAGTATATAGTGGATAGTTTTGAGTTCATTATTAACTATCAATTGTCAATCGTTAATTAACATCAGAGAGCTGCTATGACGACTACAACTAATTCAGAACAGTCAACACTTTTAGTTTCGAATAGTCCCTTTTTACAAGAAGTGGCTCGACAAATTCGGGCCTACGATCACTATGGGGTCTATAAAAGTTGGACTAATGAATTAGTCCTCGGACCTTATGTAATTAGTAAAAAACAAAAACGGGAAATTTCTCTAGAGGGAGATATCGACCCAGCTACTAAATTAAGAATTCTTTGTTTCTATCGTGCTGTTGCTAGTCTAATTGAGAAAGAAACGGCTCAGTTATGTCAGGTAGTAGTCGATCTAAATAATGAAGGATTTGGTTGGGCCTTGGTCTGGAGCGGTCGCTTGATGACAGTTTGCCGGACTTTAAGAGATGCTCATCGCTTTGGTTTTGACTCCTTAGAAAAGTTAGCAGTTCAAGGAGAAAAAATTACTCAATCAGGAATCGAAGTTGTGCAGCGTTTTCCTGAAGCTGCAAGATTTTAATGGCTAAAATCTATCAAGATTTGTTCTCTTAAGTCGAGAGTTTTTGACGAATCTTTGTCAGAAATAGCTGTTTTAATTTTCCTAAACAATAATTAAGTGAAAATTGTTCATTGCTAACGGTTTGTTAAGGAAGAGTTGAGTGAAAATGGGAGAAGTAACAACTGCTAAACCAACACCAGAAAATATAGAAGCTCTCAAAAAATCCATCAAACGACTCAATTCCAAAGCGGGTCAACAGAAAATGGATTTGCATGATCTAGCGGAAGGTTTACCGACAAATTACAAAACCTTACTAGAGATGGCTCAGAAAACTTACGACATTTATTTTGAACTAGATCAACTGAAAAAACAACTCAAAATCTGGGAGGAACTCTAAAATGGCTGGTACAAAAAAGACCTACGAACAGTTTTCCAAATTAATTAATGCAGAAGATTTTTTAGAGTTTTTTGACATTAAATATGACCCCGGTTTTGTTAATGTTAATCGTCTTCATATTTTGAAGCAGTTTTCCATTCTTATTGCCGCCGTTGATAAGGCATTTCCTGATATCAGCGAGTCAGAAAAAATAGCTAAGTATGGTGAAGCTTTTCAAGAAGCTTATGAGTTGTTCAAAACTTCTAGTCCTTTGGAAACTAAGCTATTTAAGGTCTTCAAAGATGCCCCTAAAAACGTAGTCTTACTTGACGATTTAGCTAAAGAAACTGAGGATTAAGAGTCATTATGGAGTTAACCCCCATCGAATTAGAACGCTATTCTCGTCAAATGCAATTAGACGGCTTTGGTGAGGAAGGACAGAAGAAACTGAAATCCACTACTGCCATTGTTACAGGGGTAGGTGGGCTTGGCGGAACTGTCGCTCTTTACTTAGCTGTCGCCGGAATAGGCAAGTTAATTCTAGTTCGAGGGGGCGATCTTCGTCGGGACGACCTAAACCGTCAGATTTTGATGACCGACGATTGGGTGGGAAAACCGAGGGTATTCAAAGCTAAAAAAACTCTTTTAGAAATCAATCCTGATGTGGAAATTGAGGCTATCCCTGAATTTGTGACCTCAGAGAATGTCCATAACCTGATGCAACAAGCCGACATTGCCCTCGACTGTGCCTTTGACTTCAAAGAACGTGAAGCCCTGAATGCCGCTTGTGTGCGACAGAAAATTCCGATGGTGGAAGCGGCTATGAGTGAGATGGAAGCCTACTTAACCACGGTTGTTCCTGGGGAAACCCCCTGTTTGTCCTGTATTTTCCCTGAGAAACCAACCTGGGACCGTTGGGGGTTTGGGGTATTAGGGGCTGTTTCAGGAACCCTAGCTTGTTTAGCTGCCTTAGAAGCTGTGAAACTAATTACGGGACTAGGAGAGCCATTGACCGGACAATTATTGACAATGGATTTGGCGAGCACTACTTTTGCTAAACGTCGTCCTTATCATGATCCTGACTGTCCGGTTTGTGGTAATTTCACCTGAAAAACTTGACTGAGACAATAGCCCAGAACACACGGAGAGTGCTCATCTAAGTAGTGAGTAGTAAATAGTGAGCAGAGAATACAACTTTACAGTCGGTAACTATCAACTGAAACTTGGAGACAAATTATGACAGTTAGTTTAACTGAAAAAGCAGCCTTTAGACTTCGTACCTTCTTAGAGGGGAAAGGAGCTAAGGTAACTGGGATTCGTGTTGGGATCAAAGATGGCGGCTGTAATGGCTATGAATATACCCTCAATCTAGTAAAACAGCCAGACGACCAGGATATTTTTTTTGAACAGGAAAATGTTCCTATTTATGTTGATTCCCAGAGTTTCCCTCTTCTTAAGGGAGTGGTAATTGATTTCGTAGACAGTTTAGCCCAAAGCGGATTTACTTTTACCAATCCTAACGCTGAAGACACCTGTGGGTGTGGCAAATCTTTTTCATCAAGAGATTGTGGTGGTAAAGCCACCCCTTGTAGCTAATTCAAATTTCCAATTACTGTTCTTAAATGGAGGAGAACACACATGACTACTACTTACAAAGTTCGTCTCATGAAAGTTGCCAAAAGAAAAAATAAAGAGACGGGCAAAAAAGAAGAATTTGCAGAAATGGACGTAACTTTGGAAGTACCAGAGGATCAATATATTCTGGATTTTGCTGAAGAAAACGACATCGAGTTACCTTCTTCGTGCCGCTCAGGAGGTTGTTCTAGCTGTGTTGGCAGAATGGTAGAGGGAGAAATTGATCAAGAAGATCAAAGCTTTTTGGATGATGAACAAGTGGAGAACGGATGGGTGCTTCTTTGTGTAGCTTATCCTCGCTCTGATTGTACGATTAAAACTCATCAGGAACCTTACTTAGGGTAAGTCATAATCTTTTCTAGTTTTATACTCATCATCTGCTATTGAAGTCGTAGTTTGTTCTTGTAATTCTGCGACTTTTTCCCCCTCTTATCCTTTTTTAGGAGTTATGTATTATGGACACGATGCGCGAATTTTTGCTGAGGTTCGGCTATGCTCAAATGGAAAACATTTGTCTTCAAAACAATATTTTGGATGATGGGAGAGATTTTGCTCAATTTGTTGGGTCTGGATAATGTAGCCGATTATAGTGAGTTTCTTTTCGGGCAAGAACTAGAATTATCTCGCAAAAATCACAAAACTGTTAAACTTTCTTGCCTTAAACCTAAATTTTGTCCAAAAATAAGCGAATACTGTCCTATTAATGAGGTGGCTTTCCAATTTTCTGAGTATCCCCTAAAGGATTGTATCAGTCATAAGAGTGTATTTTTTAATAAATGCACTAAAATCAAAAACCATTGCATTAAAGCTTCTCTATTTTCCGACCTATCTCATAGTTTAAAGTGGAGGGATTGCAGCAGTGATTCGTGAGAAATTACTTGAAGAATATGTTTGTCTTGTTAATAAGTATTATCCCCATATTTCCTACTTATTGAGTGGTTGTTATCTAACTGTTGTTGATAGTTGGGCGGAAAGACAAGAGAAATTTTATCATTATCTTGCCATCTATTATTCTGCAAGAACAGGAAAGAATATTCTTTCATATCGAAAGGAGTTGAAAGAACTTGCTGAAAATTTAGGATTGGTTGAAGTTGTTTGTCTAAATGCAACAAGAATTGTGAGGGACCCCATGTCTAATCTTAAAAAGAAGAACCCTAGACTCTGGTTAGAATTGTATTGGATTGCTACTAATTATTGAGCCTCAGAATAGACTAGACTAAATCACTCTATATAGCATTATAGTATTAAGGTGAATTGGAATTATGGTTGCTGTTTACTGTTTATTGTTAATTGTCGGAATCACTGCTAGTTGGATTAGGTTAAAAGGTCAAGACGAAATTCATAAACTAGCAGCGATTATGGCAGGAAGTTTAGCTATATTTTTATTGTTCATGATGACTTCAGCTATTCTTAAATTGATGCTAAGTATTTGGATTATTTGGTTTTTTAAACCTGGTCAAATAGTAGAAGAATAATTCTAGTTAAATTAGAGATAAAATATCAATGAAATTAACTAACTAAAGTATATTAATCAGTCTTACTAATATAGTGATGCTATAAGTTGAGTGGGTAATGCCCACTTTTTTTTATTTAATTTTTAAATTGGCATAAATTTTATGTCCGATTATTATCCCAATATCTATAAAAATAAATTTTATTTAGCTATGATTTTCTCTTTAAAAGAGATTGGTATTGTGTATCTCAATTGACTGTTTATAAAACAAAAATTAACTATCCTGAGAATAGGCTTCAGTTAAATATAGAAAATGACGTGCAATCACTGTCGGGATTCTTGCCAAATATCCCCAGGTAAATTGACAGCTATCTGGGATCGTTTTTGGACAAGAAATCAGTTCAAGAAATCCTCTGACCCCTTAATTGCTCCTCGAGCTACTATTGCTTTAGTCGGTTCTCCTAATGTTGGAAAAAGTCTTCTATTTAACCTGTTGACAGGTAGTTACACAACTGTTTCTAACTATCCTGGGACGACCGTTGATATTTCCCAAGGTCAGGCAATTATTGCTGGACAGACAGTGTCTATCATTGATACTCCTGGGATGTATTCTTTGATTCCCATGACAGAAGAAGAACAGTGTTCTCGGGATTTTTTATTGACAGAATCAATTGATTTAGTTATTCATGTTATTGATGCTAAACATCTTAGTCGAATGTTAGCTTTGACATTTCAACTTATGGAAATACAACTTCCAGTTTTATTAGCAGTTAATATGCTTGATGAAGCTGAAAAGTTGGGAATTTGGGTCAATGAAAAACAATTAGAAGCCTCTCTTGGTATTCCCGTTGTCACTCTATCAGCCTACCAGAAAAGAGGCATTGAAACGTTAAAGTCCAAGGTCGGTAATTATGTCACCACTCCTGCGCTATCCTACAGCTATTGAAGAAGGGCTGACAAGAATTGAGTCCCTGCTGACACAAGACCATCAAGGATCTTCTAATTCGTGTAAATATCCGATTGCGAAGCGCAGTTTAGCCCTATTACTTATTCAAGGAGATCCCGTTTTTTGGGAAAAGGCTAAAAAACTAGAGCCCCATTTTCCAGAAATTCAAACTGTTATTGATTATGTTAAGTCTCAGTTTAGTGATCCTTTGGTGTTAGTAGTTGCAAAAAGTCGCCATCAATTATCCAGAAAAATAGCGGAATCATCGGTGGTTAATATAAGAAAAAAATCCCAAGAAAGTGAGGAATTTTTTCATCAGCTGACTGTGAATCCCATTACTGGCTTTCCCCTAGCAATAATCATTCTTTATCTTGGAATATATCAGTTTATTGGCAACTTTGGCGTAGGAGTATTGGTCAGTAATCTCGAAGTTTTTTTTACTAAAACTATTAACCCTCTGGTTAATCAGATAACTGCAACTCTTTTACCCTGGACAATTTTGCAGAATTTGATTGCTAATGAGCATGGCATCATTACCTTGGGATTAAGATATGTTATCGCTATTATTTTCCCTATTGTTACTACTTTCTTTTTGATGTTTTCTCTATTGGAAGATAGTGGCTACCTACCTCGACTTTCTCTATTAGCTGATCGCTTGTTGAAAGCTTTAGGTTTATCAGGACGTTCCATTACTCCTCTAGTTTTAGGATTAGGATGTGGAACGATGGCCACTATGGTTACTCGTACCTTAGAAAGTAAACGAGAAAGAGTGATTGCTACCCTATTATTAGCCTTAGTTGTTCCCTGTTCGCCTCAATTAGGAGTCATTTTAGGATTACTATCTCAAAGTCCTACTGCTCTAATTGTTTGGGTGGGAACGATTAGTTTGATCTTTGTTATTGTAGGATTATTGACCGCCAAAATATTACCTGGTGATAGTGCCTGTTTTTATTTAGAAATTCCCCCATTAAGGATGCCTAGAGTTCAGTATGTTTTGAGTAAAACTTATGGAAGAACTCTATGGTATTTAAAAGAAATTATTCACATATTTATTTTAGTATCAGTATTAATTTGGCTAGGAAAACTATCTGGACTTTTTGAAATATTGCTCAAGGGGTTAGAACCAATTATGATTTGGTTAGGACTTCCTCCCGCAACCTCCGCCATTTTTCTCTATGGATTTTTTCGTCGAGACTATGGAGCGGCAGCTATGTTTGACCTTCATCGTTCAGGTATTTTGATTGGTCGTCAATTAATCGTAGCGGCAGTTACCTTAACTTTATTTATTCCCTGTTTAACTCAGTTCAAATTAATTTTGAAACAGCACGGGCTCAAAATCACTTTAGCCATGACAAGTTTTGTTATTGTACTTGCCTTTTTAATGGGGTATTTGCTCAATCAACTCTTATCCATTCTGGAGGTCACGTTCTAAAATGTTTGCCCAAAGTTTCACCGTTGAGTCTTTAGCTCTGAATCTTCTCAAAGAGAAGGATACAGGGATTATTACTCAAGTTAGAAAAAATGATGAGAATCTCTTGCGAAAACTGATCGCTATGGGTATTATGCCTGGACTTAGAATTACCTTGGAACAACGGTTTCCTTCATATGTTATTAAAGTTGGAGAAATGCGAATTGCCATTGATCGTACCTTAGCCCGTGCCATTTATGTAAGACGAACTCGGTAGAAGACGGTTAAGCAACTTCATTCATTATGAGTTGAGAAATGCCCAACTACAGGTAAAAAGTCAAAAGAAAAAGACAAAAATCATGATGCATCTTGACCTCTCCCCAGTATGGATTTCCTTAAAAACAGCCTTAACAGCAACACTAATTGCCTCTTTTTGCGGTGTGATTGCAGCCCGTTGGATGTTCAAATATCGGGGAGTAGGTAAAGGTTTAATTGATGGGTTATTAACTGCTCCTTTGGTACTGCCACCGACGGTAATGGGGTTTGTTTTATTACTCTTATTAGGCAAACAAGGGCCGATTGGACGGTTGTTAGCTCTATTGAATATCAGTGTCATTTTTACCTGGTATGCTACTGTTATTGCCTCAGTTGTTGTTGCCTTTCCATTAATGTATAGAACCATGTTAGGGTCCTTCAGACAAATTGATACTAATTTGTTAGCTAGTGCTAGAACTTTGAGAGCATCGGAAGGGCGAGTTTTCTGGCAAATCTTGCTACCCCTAGCGAAACCTGGTCTTATTGCTGGAATTTTGTTGTCTTTTACCAGAGCGTTGGGAGAATTTGGGGCAACTTTAATGTTGGCTGGTAGTATTCCAGGGAAAACCCAGACAATTCCTATTGCCATCTTTTTTGCTGCCGAAAGTGGAGCAATGGATCAAGCATTGGCTTGGGTTGGAATTATCTTAGTGTTGTCCCTTAGCATTATGAGCATTGTTAATTATTGGTCTGATTGGCAGCCCAAACGAAAAAGTAAAGAAGCAACCTCTTTAAAACAATCCAATTTGTTAAGAGAAAACCTCGATCCTCATGCGTTAGGTTTAACTTGGGACACTACTGATTACCCGGTTCCAAAAGCGAAAATTGAGCTAATTGTTGACATTCAGAAGCAATTACCTGGATTTTTGTTAGATGTGTCTTTTCATACCGATGGACTTCCCTTGGGTTTATTAGGGGCTTCTGGGGCAGGAAAAAGCATGATTTTACGCTGTATAACAGGGTTAGAAACTCCTGATCGTGGACGTATTATCCTGAATGGCCGGGTTTTATTTGATTCTCGTCAGGGGGTTAATATACCCATTCATGAACGTCGCGTGGGTTATCTGTTCCAAAATTATGCCTTGTTTCCCCACCTCACAGTTGCTCAGAATATTGCTTTTGGTTTACCTAAAGGCCTCTCGGCAAGTGCCACTCGCGCTAGGATTAAAAGGCATTTGAGCAGTGTTCAATTGGATGCCTTAGGCAGTCGCTATCCAGCAGAACTTTCAGGAGGACAACAACAAAGAATTGCTCTAGCCCGTGCATTAGCCAGCGAACCGGAAATATTGTTACTTGATGAACCATTTTCTGCTCTGGACACCTACTTACGAGATCAACTCGAAAAACTCCTCAGGACTAGTTTAATTCGTTATCCAGGTGTTACTTTATTTGTCACTCATAACCTAGAGGAAGCATATCGAGTTTGTCCTAATCTTTTGATTCTCGAAGAAGGAAAAATTATTGCTCAAGGACCCAAACAAGCGATTTTCGAACATCCCCAAAGCTTCAGGGTGGCTCAATTGACTGGCTGTAAAAATTTCTCCCGTGTCAGACAAGTTGCCAAACGCAAAATTACGGCCATTGATTGGGGATGCACCCTCGAGGTATTTGATCACATTGCCCCTAATTTAGTACATGTCGGGATTCGTGCCCATCAACTGACTTTTCCCGATATTGAAAGATTTTCTACTCTTCACGACACTAATATTTTTCCCTGTTGGTTAACTACTATTAGTGAAACCCAACATCGGATGACTCTTTATTTAAAGCTGAATTGCGCTCCTACCAGTCCCTACGATTACCACTTACAGGTGGAGGTGTTGAAGGATAAATGGCAGCAACTTAAAGATCGCCCTTTTCCTTGGCGGGTTCAGCTTCATCCGCAGCGTCTGCTGCTATTACAGAATTCAAGTGGATATCATACCCTTGAATACTCGCCTAGTGAACCTTTAAGGTTAACTAGCGAGGATCACTCAAAGCCAAAATCATCTTAAAAAGGAGAACACACATGGCAACTGCAACTGCTTTAACTTTTGGTGGACTCGAATGGATTCCCCAATTTGTTGACTCTATCAACAAAGATACTTGTCTAGGTTGTGGACGTTGTTTCAAAGTCTGTGGTCAGAAAGTATTAGCCTTAATGGGGGTTAATGAAGACGGAGAATTCGTTGACGAAGATGAAGATGAGGACGATATCGAACGTCAAGTTATGACAATTGCTAATAAGGAAAATTGCATTGGTTGTGAAGCTTGCGCTCGTATCTGTCCTAAAAATTGCTACACTCATGCTCCTGCCTAGGACAGTTTTTTGTTTGGTTGCGCCTAGGGCGCAACCCTAACTTTTATATGAAATTAGTTTATTTTTTCAATAGGAAGCTCCACACATTCCTTATTTAAGAAGGCAGGAAAATATATAAAATCATACATTTCATTCAAAGATTTTTGCACTATAGTAGCATCGACCCGAGATACTGAAAAATTAAGTTCTTGATTTAGGAGTTGTGGTGCAAATTTTTAGATAATGAGGAAAAATAATTACCAGGTTCATTTTTAATAAAGTAGAAATCAGCATATTACGATTTTTATATAGATTTACATTATCGTTTTTTTACTACTTTTAATTGTTCACGATAACAGAGTAAATAGCATGTTAGTAAAAATACTTATATTACTCAATGTATCTGATAAAAATTTAAATCTGGTGTGTTGTGACAAAATAACTCCAACTTAAAAGTACTCAAAACTGAAGTCAGTGAACTAATTAATCGAGTATTTACGATATGTCTTGAGAATAGAAATTCTATAGATAAATTTTTCTAATAAGCAATATCTAGAAAAAAACAAATTCTTGATAATTCTGTCATCTCAACCATTATTACTACGACTTATAAGCGTCAATAATTTATATCAGGTTTACTGGGAATAAATATTAATTTATTAATTAACAACTATCACCCCTAATAGAAGACTTTATTGAAATTACCATCTAATTCTGTATTTTCTATTTCCTTAGCAAGTTCCGTTTTTAATACAATAGAATTGTATATATTTTTTACAAATAAAATTTAATCAATTTAATCGCATGAATACCTCCTCTTTATAGATTTTTGTAAAAGGCTATTTGCTAATAAAACATTAAGTAACGTGAGTTTAATAGAAACTTATAGGAAAAAAGAGAAACAGCAGTCTAATACTAGAAGTGACATTTATTGATTTAGGTCCGTTGCTATTGATATTAAATATCATCTCTATTTTACAAAAAAAATTTTGTTGTCTAGATCGTTCGCATCAAAGATTTGAACAGTAATTTTTTCTCGATTAATCGTGTTTTTTTTAAAAAATACTGTTCTTGTTTGAAAACAGGTAAATTTATGATCATCATAATTGCTTTTTGCTGGTCGAGATATAAAGCCTTTAAAAAATTTGGTGTATTATAGATTCTTTCTCATTAGAAAACAGTATTTCTTAGTCTAGTCAACTATAATTGTTTTATGGAGCTTATATCCTAGGAAATGATGTTACTGTACTGTTTTTTACAGACTTGCAAAGAAGAAATTACAGGGATTTGTTTTGCTAACGCTACTCTGACAAGAGTCATTAGAGTCATTCATCATACTTACAGTATAAAACACCGAGTTTTTAAAAAATTAGTTAGATGACTTCAAAATTTTTTAAGTTGACATTAAAGATTCAAACTAAATGCTATTAAGCAGCTTAAAATAAATAATAAAAAAATAGATTGTTTTATATCTATATATTTAAGTAGTTAAAATTAAGTTTACGTTGCTTTAATTGATATTTTTTAGAAAATTTTTTCTAAAAAACTTTATTCAACTGCCTGAGTTAAATCATATTTACTTCAAAGATTATCCTAGCAATTTAATTATTTTTTATTTTACTTTAAATTATTCTCTTGTTATTTAGTTTACCTCCAGGCTATATGTTTATATAACATATAGATATATTTTTTGCATTACTACTATTTTAGTTTAGTTTTAACTAAATTACTTACATACACTAAGTTATTATTAATAATAATTGCTATATTTATTTCTTTATTTCTGTATTTTTTAGCTTTATATCGTGAATCTTTATTTATGATTTTTTAGTTTTTTAGTTCTTTTTTAAAAGATATATATGAATTCTTATCTTCACTTCTTTTTCTCTTAAAAAGAATATATAAAGGATTCTCTACAATAATTAATTTTACTTTTTACTATTTTTCAATACTCATAATTTTTTTTATTCTACTTCCATTTTTCAGAAAAACTCACAATTCTTATATTTATAAGATTATTTATCTAGGAATCATTCTTCTAATTAAATTTTATGAGAGTTTCACTTAGTGATTGCAATTTTAGAGAAAAGAATGACTCAATTCTCTCTATTTAGCTAGAAAAGTAACTTAAAAATATAACTAACCATTTTAAATCATTTTTTTGTAAAAAACTAAAAATATTTTTGCCTAGTAATTAGTTGATTTACCTACTAGTATTTTTCACTACTATTGGTTTTTTAACTTATTAATTTTTATTGATAAATTTATTACTTAATAATATTGGATATATAATTATGACTAATTTTAAAATTATTTATATTTAACTAAATCTCTATTTTTTTATAAAATAGTTTTTTTATATGATTTAATTTAGACTTTAAGGTCTAGCTTATTCACTAATAATAAGACGTTATAAAAAAGAAAAATCAGTGAGATTAAATACAGTAGTTTTTTCTCATAATTATATTCTAAGTTAAATTCTTAATTTAGAATATAATTATTATTTTTAATTTATTTTTTTCTGTAAACCTGAGTTATCATACTTTATGATATAATTTATTTTCAATAATCTAAACATTAGAAATAAATTATTATTTTTTTAGCGTCATTATAAATTTTTACTGCATATAAAATAACTCTTTAAAAGAGCCTACTATTTGTTAGTAACACATTTTGATATACTTGTATATATATTAGATTAATTTGTTTTTAAATATTTTTTAACTGAGGTTAAATCCATCGCCTTATAAATGTATTTTTATAGCTAAAATATTACAGTCTTAATGAGTCTTTTTGTATTATTTTATAGTTAACTATATTTTTATATTTATGATATATCTTCAGTTAAGATCTGAATGAATTATAACAAAAGATAAACACCGCATGTATAACCCTGTCTTATATTGTGTATATTGTATCTAACTCTTTACTTTTATCTAGTAAATCATTCAACTCTGACGGCAAAATATAAATAGTTAACTCTTTAAGAAAATTGTATATTTTAATATCTTATGCACTTTCTTAAAAAGACGAGTATAATTTAACTATATTCCCTGTATTTTATTTATTTTAACTATAAATATCCGTACTAATTTCTTAAAAATTAGTACGGATATTCTATCTAAAGTAGAGAACTAAGACTCCTATTTTCTATATAATTAGGATTACTGAAATCTTGTTATTGAAAAGTTTTTGTGTGTCAAGATAGGATGACACGTCTTACCTTAATTTTAAGATGCACGTTGTAAACAGTCTCAAAATTGGACATGCCAACACTTATTTTAGGTACAAATGCTAAAATTATAATAAAATTTCAGGATGCATTATGGCAGCAAGTCAAGATCAACTATCCTGGTACGACGTATCGGAAGATGTAAAAACTTTATTAATTTTAGCCTCTAACAATTGGGAAAATACAATATTAGCAGAACAATATGTACATGAAGCCATAAGTAAAGCCAAAAATAATCTTGATGTTTTAATAGGAGCTTATCGTTTCTTTTTTTATAAAAAGAAACCTGAAATTGCTCTCAAGATTGCAAAGAAAATCTTAAAAATTATCCGAGAGACAGAAAATCTTCCGCTACAATGGGAGCAACTAAAGCCTATATTAGTAACTCGTCAGTCTGATTCATCTATCCGACTGTATCTGAATGCCTATGCAGCGCAAGGGTTTATTTTAGCTAAACTTGGGCAACTCGAAGAGGCTAAACTAATAACTAAAAGGGTGAAAGAAATTGATAAAAATCGAGAATCTTGTGCTACAACGGTGTTTGAAGTTTTAACAAAATCCCCTGATAAAGACGACGATTAAGTAAGTTAAGTCTAACTCAGGATATTTACCTAAGGAGAACTATTCCCATGACAGAATCTCGTCAACAGCAATATTTTCAACTAATTCAGGATTTAGTCGGTTGTCCTAATGGACAAGAGCCGGAGGTGTTAGATGCTAACAAGAGTTTAATTGATGCAGATTTTGTTCAAACCCTAATGGAAGTTGCCACTGCACAAGCTCATCAAGGAAATCAAGATGGAGCCAAATTTCTAATCTTTCTTGCTCGTCAGTTATCTAAAGAATTAGGATTATATCCTGAAATTGTGACTGGAAGTTAGACATTTAAAGTTACACATCTTTTTAAGAAGTAAGTTGTTCAGAAAATTGGCAGTTTTCTGAACAACTTACTTCTTAGCCGGGCAGTAAGGTAACTTTTCTATCTTGATTTATTTTTCAAAAAAGTTAATTTAATCTAAAATCTATTTTGATCAATTCTTGACCTTAAACGATTCTAGAAAATTGGACAGAGAAGATATTTGGACAAAAAATTAGTTCACACCTACAATGGAGAAAATGATCGTACTAAGTTAATTAGTGATCAGTTACAATAAACAAGTATTTTTATATTAATTAGCTAATTTCAATACTGCTATATACCCAGTCTCAGTCTTTCTCAAAAGATAGTTAAAAGTTAATTTCTTAATCAGTGTTTTTTATAAGTAAACTGGTAATCTTATTTTTGCTATAATCCCTACAATTACTTCTTTGTTTAAGAGAACTAACACTAAATAAGAACTTTATTATCATTGAATAATACTAAATTTAGTAGTAACAATTCACTTATAATAAAAAAAATATGTAGAATAAAGAAGATAATATAGACTTTTAATAATATCTCATAAGTAGTATTTTTGCCAGAAAAATATTTTTTAAAAAAATAGAATAAATTAGTAAAATAGTGGGTTAAAAATTAGTTGTTTAATAATTAAAATAAAATAATTTAAAGAGAATATAAAAAAATTTTTATAAACTGATAAATAACGTTAAAAATCAAAACACAAATTAAAACTAATAGGGAGTTTAGATTAAGTAGTTCATAATCAAAGCAGTAGATAAACCAGCTAATTATTCTTTTATATAAAACTCTAGAATCATAAAATTCTAGAGTTTTATATAAAGTGATTGATTTAGTAACAGACAGTTGTCAATAGAATTAAACATCAAAGAATAAAAGGATAAAAATACGACTTTTGTTTATATAAATTGAATCACTTTTCTAATTTTTTTATACTTTATAAGCCGGTAAATTTTTGATGACTACATAAGCCCTCGTCCATAATTATATTATTAGCACTTCTGTTTCGTTAGTGAGCAAAGCTTCTTTATTTGTCCATTGTTCAAAAGTAAAAGAGGGAAAACCTTCAATGTGTTATCTAAACATTCCCGTCTCGATGTTTGACCTCTGTCTGCGTAAGCTTCCAAGGTGTAAAGTGTTTTTTGGGGATTAACTTTATTTTTTGAACAAAACTACATAAAGTTCTTTAATCTATAATTTTTTACCTAAATTATGAATATTGTTTTTCTTAAGGTAAATATCCAATAGTTAATTTATTATTTTGATAAAATTTTCTAGTTATTTGACTACAATAAAAACTTGTATATATTGAGTATATTTTTTAGATCAATCAAATAATTTCCATTAATAAATGATGCTAAGTATTTCTAAATTTAGAACCTTATTCATTAAACCAAATTGAGAATTTGATCTCATAAAAATGAGTGAAGTAAAGATATCGATCTTAATAGATTTTGATAAGTCTATGATTGATAATCAAACTTTATATCTTTTTTTAAAAAGAGATTTACTATAGTTAATGTTATTAATTTACTGATCATTACCTTTACTAAATAATATCTAAATCTAAGAAAAAATTTTAAGATATCTTCCCCTGATAAGGTTAAAAAATTAACTAGCACTTGTTTTAAACCACAAATTACAGTTATATTAATAGGATTAAAACGTATAGTTGTTTATACTAAAAATATCATATTCAATGATAAAAGCAGTAATAAAAAAGTAATACAATCAAACTTAATAATTAGAAAATAATTGTAATAATCAAGAAATAAAAGATCTTAATCCTAAGTTGAGGGTAATAATATTAGTTTTTAAAACTGTTATCCTAAACCATGTCTGTTTGTCCACTCTAAAAAATAGTTATTTATTTAAATAATGACAGGATTATAGAAGAAATATATAGTTATATTAAAAGTATAATACTAATTATAATAAAATTTGAGCTACTTAATCTATATTGCTTATACTGCCCTTAATGATAATTGATAAAGATTTAGGTATTTCCTCTACATTAAGTTATAAACTAAGCTACTATCAACTGTTTTTTCTTCTTTTCTATAGGAGCAGTTAAAGCCTCTTCTAAATCAGCTTTCCCTAACTTTTTTTCTAAAATTTTCATAACTTCCTGTCCAAAGTTATTAGGATTTTCTTTCCATGCTTGCAGACAAACTTCTCCAAAAAATGATCCCAAGGGTTCAGGATTCCAAAGTAACTTTTTGGCTGTCCAAGGCATTAAACTCATGGGATTATACCCAGGTTTAAGAATTTTATTTTCCAAAGCATATTCTTCGAGATGAGTATGGGGTTGTAACCCAATAAAGAAAATAGCAGGTTCTACTTTATCAACTCCAAAAATATTTTCTAATTCTCGATGATAAGCAATAGTTTGCCGGATGGTATCGAAGGTTTCATCAATTACATTGAAAGAATAATTGACTGATACCATATCATTAAATCCTGCCCTTTTAAGATCACGACAATTTTGTAAAACTGTCCGTAACTTATAGCCCATTCGCATCTTACGAACTAATTCTTGTGAGCCACTAGTGATGCCAATTTCAAAATAATTCATCCCCGTTCTAGCCATCAAATTGCACAAATTTGGAGTTAAATTATCCGCCCGAATATAAGCTGCCCAATGAATATCCGTCATCTCAGAATCAAGAATTTTTTGTAATAATTCTTCGGTATTTTTAATGAATTTACGGGCGGGAATAAACTGGGCGTCAGTAAACCAAAAATTACGAATTCCTCTATCATAAAGTTGGCGCATTTCTTTGACAACTTCATCAGCAGAGTTGATCCTAACTTGTTTTCCTTCTACTACTGTATAAACACAATAGCAACAGTTATGGGGACAACCTCGCTTAGTTTGTACTCCGATGTAAAAGTCATTTTCTTGAAAATAATAGTCAAATTCTTGCCAAATACTCTGAATATATTTGTAATTACAAGCCGTTTTTTCAATAGGTGTTGGGGGTTCATGAATTAATTTTTCGCGAAGATCATTCTCTCCCACAACATAACAACGCTCCTCCGAAAAATCTTTCCCTTGCAACAGTTTTTGAAGCAAAGTTTCTCCTTCACCCACCGAAACAATAGTCCCTTTGGGAAGATCGGATTTTAACTGCTCGTAAAACACACTTATTGCACCACCTCCTACAACCAGACGTGCTTTTGGATTATATTGTTTTGCCCGTTTAAGTCCACGCCGAATTAGCCCTATATTTCGCCATATTTCACCGTAGTAAGCTATAGTAACTTTTAAGCCACCTAATGCTCCTCTTAAACGAATTAGAGGATTTTTAGCGTAATAAAACTCAAAAGCATTTTGTAGGGGATTGCCTCCTCTACCACCAACAGGTGCATAAATTTGGATATCTCGCCAAGAAAAGACTAACAAAGTTGGTTTAAACTCATCGATACAATTATCTAAAGTTTCTCTGAATTCTAATGGTGGAATTGTTCCAAAATCAAGAATTTTTTGCTTAATTTCAGGGAAAAGTTTATGAACGTGATCAGATAAATAAACAACGCCAATAGGAAAAATAGGATTACAGGGGAGACGAACATAGAGAATACGCTGTGTCATTGTAAAATCCGTCTTAAACATTAGTTTAGCAGAGCTAGTCACTTGCAAATGGGGGATTAAGAACAGTTCAGGCTAGGCAACAATAGACGGTATCAGGATTACTTTAGTATCTAATGAACTTTTTAAGGGTGATAATTACTTTGTAACATATCTTTAACCCTAACGAAATTATGAGCAGATAGCAAGGGTGAATTTAAATTTAAAAATAGAGAGTATAAATTTAACTCAGCTAGTCCTAAACAAAATATTTCTTTAAATTAACAAAAATAAAGGATTTTAACGAATAATTCAACAAAATTTAAAGAAAATTTTGTTGAATTTGGAAGTATATTACTTTTTTAATATGTCCTGATTTTAGGATATAAATATTGAATGTAATATTAATTACAGCCGGTCGAGATCGATGAATGTTAGGGTATAGAGGAGGTAATAAATCGGACTTCAACATTGCCTTACTTACCATTATTATGGACCAGATCCTCGATTCCCTTCCAACCGAACAAAGGAAAATTATCCTTTGTTGCTATGTAAACGCGACAAGTCGAATTCAAGTTGTTCGGATTACAAATATTCCGAATTGGCATTTTGAGAGAGTTATCTTTTCTGGACAACAGCTGATGTTTAAAGCTATGCCTCAAGCATTATTAGAAATTCATACTGGAATGATGGCAAGTGCCATTCTCTCAGATACCATTCTTTGTGAACGTTTAAGTGTAAATAAAGAGAATAATAAAAAAATCGACAAGAAACATATTGTTGTTTATGTTCCGACTGTTAGTAACATTACGATAGAAGCAAATGAAAATTATACTCAAAATATATCTTCCTCTTCAAGAATTACTTTAATTTAAAAACCTAGATTGTGAAATCTATGGGCTGTCTAGAAAGATAACTTGTTCTTATTAAGAAATTTATTTTTTTTCTTTAACTTTATAAAAATATGACTTGGTTCATATATTTATCCTTGAAAAGTTCCACTATTTTAGGGATTTTTATAAAATGAATTTTTTATTCTTATCAAAAAAATGTCTTTGTCCTTTGCAGTTAAAATCATTGCATTATACTATTGGCACATCGATAGGATTATGGTGAGTCTAGTACTATTGTCACTAAGTATTAGTTTGGTAAAACCTTTCTTTATTAAAGAAATTTAGGTTATTTATTGTATTGAGTTACTAAAATTTTTGTTGTTATATTAGTCTTTATTTCTGCTATTAGTGCTACGCAAATAGAGTAAAAACAACCTTGAATGTGATCGTTATACGGTTTTAGTAACGAGAAGTCTTATAAGTTTCTTCTCCACTTCTTGTATCTATTTGATAGAGAACATTAGTTTTGATGATATAAAAAGTTAAATTTTTTACAAATTACCCTTCTGATTGTTAGATAAACTGAACAAAACAGAAGGGGATTAACAATCTGTTAATGAGACTTTAATAAGCGTCTTGTAACTCGTAAAAGTCTGGGGAAACGTAATCTTTTCGTAATGGCCAACCTACCCAATCTTCAGGCATTAAAATTCGTTTTAGATCAGGATGTCCTTCATAAATAATGCCATACATATCATAACTCTCTCGTTCCTGCCAATCTGAGGCTTTCCAGATCCAGTAAACTGAAGGAACACGAGGATTATCCCTAGGTAAGAAAACCTTAATCCGAATCTCTTCAGGGCGATCACTATTATCAGCAACCTTAATGAGATGATAGAAACTTACTAACTCTCTTCCTGGTCCTAAATCAAACGCTCCTTGACATTGAAGATAATTAAACCCGTAGGCATAGAGCGCAGTAGCCAGAGGAATCAAGAATTTTGATTCCACCTTGATCAATTCTACACCTAGATGATCTGGCTCAAGGGCTTCATGCTCAAAGCCATTTTCCATTAACCAACTGGAAACTGGACCAGTTTTAACAACAGCTGTTTCTTCAGATTCAGGGGTATTATCTGGCTTATCTTCTTCAACCACGTTCAATTTCCTCCTTTTGTTTCTGGGATGCTAAAGCGGGGGGAATAGGCATACCGATCGCATCAGTTAATTCTTTGGGGGGAGCCTGACGATTCTCAGTTTGTAGATATTTACCCGTTAGAATTGGGTCGACCGCTTTCATATTGTGGGTTGTACTATAGTAGCGGTGAGTTTGCTCCATTAGAGTCGCTCGTTCTTGAATAGTTTCGTTTGAGATTTTTTTACGAAGTTTGATGATTGCATCAAAAATCGCTTCCGGACGAGGAGGACAGCCGGGAATGTATACATCTACAGGAATTAACTTATCAACTCCTCTCACGGCTGTCGTGGAATCACTGCTGAACATTCCTCCTGTAATGGTACAAGCACCCATAGCAATCACATATTTGGGATCAGGCATTTCTTCATAGAGACGCACTAATGCCGGAGCCATTTTCATCGTGATAGTTCCAGCGGTAATAATTAAATCTGCTTGTCTAGGACTAGAACGGGGAACTAGACCAAAACGATCAAAATCGAAGCGAGAGCCAATTAAAGCAGCAAATTCGATAAAACAGCAGGCTGTTCCGTATAATAGTGGCCAAAGACTTGATAAACGCGCCCAGTTATGGAGATCATCTACAGTAGTAAGGATGACATTTTCTGAGAGGTCTTGAGTCACTTGACTGCGAGCAATAGGGTTGAGAATTTTTTCTTTTTGTTGCTGCTCAATAGCAGCTAAATCGAGGGTAGTATTAGGACTCATGGTTTGATAATTATCAATGAACAATGAACAATTCTCAATTGATCGCTGATGCTAGGACCATTCGAGTGCGCCTTTGCGCCAGGCATAAACGAGGGCGATTACTAAAATCGCAATAAAAATCAGGGCTTCCACAAAAGCTAACAGTCCCAATTGACTAAACGCTACTGCCCAGGGGTACAAAAAAACGGTTTCTACGTCGAATACGACAAACACCAACGCAAACATATAATAGCGAATGTTGAATTGAATCCAAGCACCACCGATAGGCTCCATTCCCGACTCATAGGTCGTAACTCTTTCGGGTCCTCCTCCACTAGGACGCAAAAGTTTTGAGGCGGTAAGGGCAAGAATGGGGACTAAACTAGATGCCAGTAAAAATCCGAGTAAATATTCGTAGCCATTGAGGACAAACACTGTTTTTTGGTAACTCCTCTCAATACAAAACAAAATCTGCTAAGGTTAACCAACTTTCATTATAAGGGCAATATTGGGATAGGTTTTCTAAAGTATGGTTAAAAAAAAGGTAAATTGATAGTAATCTCTTTAGGAAACTAAGGAGTTAAATAGCGTTCTTTAACTTTATCTAACCAATTTTCTGTCATTTCAACAGCAATTGAAATCAAAGTCCGTTTTTACTGTCCTTAGAGTCCTTCCATTACTTATTTTAGAAATGGATATGGAGATTAGTTAGGATTCAAGGAGGAATTAAGCAGACAGTTGTCTAAATTCATTAGAATTATCTTGCATCATTATTAATCCTCAAATTTAAGCTAATATTTAAGTTTTATTCTTCTTGGATTTCTTTTGAATTCTTTGCTGGAGACACTATCTCAAGGGAATTATTGAATTGTTTAGCTGATGTTGTAGCGGGAGACATAAGAAAAACTCTAGAGACAGGTTTTCCAGAGAAAAAACTTTTCTCTTGATTAGGGACATCTGAATTAGCTAAACGCCTTTGCACATCTATGTGATGTTCTAACTGTGCTGTTACTGATTCCATTAGTTGAGCAGTGTAGAGTTGTTGTTCAAATTGATTAGTAAAAGAAACCAAGTTACTCAATCCATTCATTAACTTACGCACATTATTTCTAAAGGTAGGATCTCCGGTCAGTTCTTCTACATCTGAGGTAATTTTTTGGGCATTTTCAAAAGTAACTCTTGCTGAATCCAGGGTTTTTTGAACAGTTAAAATGACTTGAGGATCACTAATCGATTTTGAAACATCCCGTAAATTTTCTGACATTTCAGCTGCATTAGCCATTAAAAATTCTAAATCTCTGGCAATTTGTTGGGTGTCTATTGAATCGAGTCCTTGGTTCACTTGATTAACGGCTTTTCCTAGATCAATGGCAACGGTTCGCACTTGGTCACTAGTTTTTCCCAAACTATTTAACGTGTTAATAACATTTTCCCTACTTTCTACCACTAATCCATCTAGATTAGCCACTAAGTTTGCCGTATTATTAATCACTCGATTGAGATCATTACGGTTTTCAGAAACTATTGTATTAACATTACGCATTAATTGAGAGGCATCCCCAGCCGCCTGATTAATCTTTCCAATGGCCTCAGAAGTGCCTCCAACTTCTTGACGGGCAGTTTTGGAAAAAAGACTTATTTCATCAGTTACCTTAGCCACTTTGCTCCCAGCAAGAGAAACACTAGCAAAAGCATCACTGAGATTTTTGACAAATTTGGGATCACTATAAGCATTACTAAGTTTAGTTAACGCCTCTACTAATTGAGAACCGGTTTCTCCTGTAATTTCATCGCTGTCACAAATAATCAGACTTTTGTCGGGACATTCAGCACTGGTAGGATCAATAGCTAAGGCCTGCTCAGACAAGTTTATCGATGGGGTAATATCGACTGAAGCTTCCCCAATCAATCCATAGCGGTTAATCTGTATTTTAGAATTCTTGGGAATCCGTAAGTCAGTAGAAGAAAGTTCAAGCAATACCTTGACCCCATTGCTTCTAGGCTGAAGTCCAGCAATTTTTCCCACTGCCACCCCTCGATAACGCACAGGAGCCCCAATTTGTAGACTACTTACATCTTTGAAAGTCGCCTGAATTTGATAGCTTTTTTGACCTAAGACCCCCCCGCGTAACCAGATTACCAGTCCTCCAAACAAAACTAGTCCCAAGAGAGCAAATAAGCCCACCGAGCCTTCTTGAATGGTTCGCATTCGTAGCATGGTTTCTCCTCACTTTGTCTAAGAATATGAAGGACAATTACTTAGATATGTTTCATTGAATAAATTTCCTCCTATATAGCTTAATCGATGACTCGAATTGGGCCTTGAACACTAGCACTAAAAAATTGTCGCATCAGAGGGTTATCATTACTATCGATCTCGTCAACCCCGCCTTCCCATTGGATTTTGCCGCCATAGAGGAAAATTACGCGATCAGCAGTCCGACGAATGGTACTATCTTGGTGACTGACCATAACATACGTATCACATCCCCCAGGACTTTTTTGAAGACGGCGTACTAAATCTTCAATAATAGTGGAGGAAATCGGGTCTAATCCTGCCGTTGGTTCATCATAGAGAACAATTTCAGGGTTATCAGCTGGATTATCAGGATCAGCGATCAAAGCCCTAGCAAAACTGACTCGCTTACACATTCCTCCAGAAAGTTGAGAAGGGTAGCGATTAGCTATTCCCTGTAATCCCACCATCGCTAATTTTTCTTCAACCAATTGACGAATTCTTTGACGAGGGAGTTTAGAATGTTCGTAAAGGAAAAATCCTACATTCTCATCAACATTAAGGGAATCGAAAAGAGCTGCTTGCTGGAAGACGAGAGCGATTCTCATGGGTTTGTTGCCATCATCGATTAGCCCCTTGCGTAGTTTTCCTTCGATATAAACTTCCCCAGTATCTATCGGGATCAATCCAGCTATAAGCCTCAAAATTGTCGATTTACCAGTTCCTGACGGTCCAATAATCACAAGTGCTTCCCCTCGATAAATAGTCAAGTCAATTTGATCGAGAATAACTTGATCACCAAAGGTTTTACTTACCCCTTTAAGTTCAATTAATGGTTCTTTTGCCATCGGTTAGACACGATACTACGGTTAAATGACTCACTGACCTGTCGTGGAAAAGACTAGGACGTTGACCTTATTATGACTCACCTCATCATTGACTGCTAGAATCTGTCGTCAATCTATAATTAGGTTTGATTGAGATATGCTAAGTTGACTGTGAATTAATAGGGTTGAACTGGACTGGTTATCTCTGTTGCTTAGACCATTATTGCGTCTTCAAAAGAGCAATCACTACATACTGGACCGCCTAAAAATTAGGCTAATAGAATTAGGATAAAAAGAACTATTAAAGTTCACTAGTAATCTAAAAAAATACTCCAGAACAAGAGCAAAAGCAAAAGAATTATGTTAAAGTACGACAAAATAAAATTTTTTAAAAATTATAGATTAGGTAAAAATATCAGCAAATAAAAAATATCATCAAAAAAAAAATGTATAGCTTATTTAAGCAAAAGAAAGATTGTAATATTTTTCTATATTTCGAAAAATAAGAGGTTTTAAAAAAGCTACTAAATATTCTTAAAAGCTTTAAGAAAACAATAAATAATTGTAATAATAAGCAACTATTTAGTAGTTTAAAAAAAAGATAAATAAAATTAACTCTCAGAAGAATTGGTTAAAATAAAAAAATTATACATATCCTAAAAAAATACAATATAAATATCAATTCTAATTTCTTAGAGATAAAGATAAAAACACAAAACAATTTACGATTTTAATATTTATTTAGAGCTGTCTACTATAGCTAACAAAATGCTAAATTATATTTATTTCTATAAATTGAGCTTTTTCTATCTTCAAACTTCTAAAATAAATATAGATACCAAAAAATATTCTGGAATTATCGTTTATGCTTACTTGTTATTTTATTTTTTAAAAATTGAAAATAATCAATTATATTGTAAAAAATTAAGTGGTTTTAGTAGTAAATACTATAGATTTAAATATTTTTAAAAATCTGAAAGTACTTTACACAAATAACAGTGATAGATCGTTAAAATTTTATAAAGTGTTTAAAAACAATAGAGTCTTAATATTATCCCACTTAGGGAATCGTTGATATTGAAAATATTTACATTTTTTCTTTATTTAAAGGATAAAATTCTGCTAAATAAAAAACAAAAGATTTACTCCTAAAACCTAAAAATTTTTAGAAAAAAATACAAAATATATCAGATAAATAATTTTAAATTCTCTACCAATTTGCAATCATGGAAAATTACTATTTGCCAATTTTATAAAAAGTTGGACTCTCAATTAATTAGAGATATAGCAATAAAGTCTATATAGTGTCAATAATATTGTTTATTTTATTAATGTTAATAACAAAAGGTTGCCCAAAAAGTTTTTAATATCTTGACTTTACTTAACTGAAGCTATATTTCTATATTACCGCTAATTTTTTAGAATAAAAAACTAGAACTATAGAGCCATGTGTGTTAAACAGTTTAAATCTTTAAAGATTTTAATAACAAAAAAAATATTTCTGAGATTTATTAATCTAGCCATGAAAAGGAATCAAAATCAACGGAGCTAAAGTTAATAAAATACAACTCAACTTCCAAGAAGTATCAATTGGATTTTTTGATTCACTTAATAAAGCATCAATTCGTTCATTTATACGACCAGAAATAGCTTTATCATGGAAAGCAACTTCCATAATTCCCGTTGTCATATTTTCTGAGATTGTATGTATTTTTTGAGCGACAATTACTAATGATTCGGCAATCAATAAGGGATCGACCTGTTGAGAAGCTCGTCGGTCAGCCCGAATTTCTCGTAACAATAATAAATCTTGCCACAGCTCATCAGTATTGGGCAACCAAGGACTAATATAGCCTAGCCAACCTAATATAAAAAACCAAAAAGTATCCCGGTATTGAGTATGAGCCTCTTCATGGGCAACAACAGCACTTAAATGTTCCTTGTCTAGGGTGTCTAAAAGTCCTTGACTAATGACCAATTTAGAATTCCAAAAACCAACTTGTGCACTGTAGGGGAAAGAAGTCTCAAGAAGTCTTACAGTCTTTCCTTCGATAGTTTTTTGGGGATAATTATTAGTTGTTTGGATAGATTGCCACCCTTGAAAAGCCAATTTTATGATGGAAGTGGCAGTAAAGATAAGAAAGCCTATTGCGAATAAGTAACCATACCAACCGGACTGCCATCCTAACATTTTTCCGTGACATCCCATCACCATGACTGCGATCGCAGTCATTAATAATAACAAAGGAGAAAATACAAAAGAAAATAGTGATCGCTGCCAGCGAGTTGTCCAAGGAATGTGAGATAAGGGAGTACAAAGACGAACACTCCAAGCCAAAATTAAGGCTACTACTATCATCAATAAGTGCATAACTTTAAGTCTCCTCTCGTTGACGACGAATAGTTTGCAAACGAGACGCAATCGCGTCTAACTGTTCTAGACTAGCTGTATCTAAACTATCCGCAAAGGCCGCCACGATATCAGGATTGCTAATGGCTAAGAATTGCTGCAATTGCTCATAAGCCTGAATGGCCCGCGCTTGTTCGCGAGATACAAGGGGATGCCAAGAAAAAGCTCGCCCTTTTTTAGAGTATTCTAACCATCCTTTTTGGGTGAGACGATGTAAAACGGTCGTAACAGAGGCATAAGCTAACTCTCGTTCAGGATCAGATAAAATGCGATCATGAATCTGCTTTACCGTTGCCGTTTCTAAATCCCAGATAATCTCTAAAATTTCGGCTTCGAGATGACCGAGGGAAAGTTTTTGGGGTCGATAGTCAGGTAAGGGAGACATTAGTCTATTTCTTTTTTATAAACAGATTCTCATCTTAACATTTCTGAAATTAATTATATCTTTAAAAATTTCTTTTAATAGCTTCCCGTAAACACCAGTTGAGCTGGGCCCGTCATATAGAGTCGATTATCCGCTTCAGACCATTCAATCATCAGAGAGCCTCCTGGCAGTTCTACTGTAGAGTTGCGATCACAGTTTTTGGTCAATACCCCAGCCACCACGGATGCACAGGCCCCCGTTCCGCAGGCTAAGGTAGCCCCTGCACCTCTTTCCCAAACCCGCATTTTCAGATAATCAGGACGAACTACCTCAATAAATTCGGTATTGATACGCTCAGGAAACATCTGATGGTATTCGAATTGAAGTCCCAAGACAGCTAAATCAATCGCTGATACATCTTCAACAAAAGTAACACAGTGGGGATTACCCATACTCACGCAGGTGACTAACCAGAGTTTTCCGGCTACAGTTAGGGGTTGATTAATCACTATTTCGTTAGGATTTCCTAAAGTGGTGGGAATTTCATGGGCAAATAGATAAGGTGGTCCCATCTCTACTCTCACTTGTCCTTCAGCTTCTAAACGAGGGTAAATCACTCCAGTTGGGGTATTAATAGAATAAATTTTTCCTAAGGTTTCTTCCCCTTCTAGCTGAGCAATGAAACGAGCTAGACAGCGAATCCCATTACCACACATTTGTGGTTCAGAACCATCAGGATTAAAAATACGCATGGTGTAGTCAGTATTGCCTGTTCCTGGGAGAGCAAAAATAACCCCATCTGCCCCGATTCCAAAATGGCGATCACACATTTTAACGGACTGCTCTGGAGACACTAACGGTGAATTACTCAAACGATTGTCAATCAAAATGAAATCGTTACCCAATCCATGATACTTAGTAAATTCAATAGCCATGTTTAATTTCCCATTAATATCAATGATTATGAATCAATCAGGGAACAATCGACAAGGGTTTCCTTAGTTACAACTGAAAAGATTAATTAATTGCTTTTTTACAAAAAAATGACTGAATTGATGTCGGGTTAAATAATGTCGGTCTAGTGACGAAATACCGGTCGATACTGATACTACTTGTTGGATAATATCTCCAGTCTCTCTAACTCATAACGCGAAACAAAGCCTCTTAAATTTTGCTACAAGCCCTTGTTTCGATATAAACCCGAAACCTAAAGTAATCCAATGTTTCTTTGATTCAATCAAAGGTCATGGACCGAGTTCCCTCAAGGCTTTTCTGTAGATTCTCCACCGCCAATGGTAAGATAACTCTATAAGCTGACTACTTCTAGATTGTTAGTAAGAGTAAAGATTAAACTGCTTTGTATCTATGCCATTATTAATCTTAATAGCTGATGATGATCCAGGAGTTCGATTGGCTGTAAAAGATTATTTAGAACTTTACAGTTATTCTGTTATAACTGCCCGAAATGGACAAGAGGCCTTGTCTCTTTTGGGGGCCTATCGTCCTCATTTGTTCATATCTGATATTAAAATGCCGCAAAAGGATGGCTATACTTTGGTTCGCCATCTACGGCAGTTACCAGAGTTCCGTCTTTTACCAGTGATTTTTCTGACTGAACGAGATAGTACAGTAGAACGAATTCAAGGATATGAGGTGGGGTGTGATGTTTATCTTCCTAAACCCTTTGAAATGGAAGAACTCAGGGCGGTAGTCCGCAATCTTTTAGAACGAACTCAAATGATCCAATCTGAATTGGGTTTCTCGAAACAGAAGTCTTTTGGAAAACCCAAAAACGATTATTCTCAAGAAACAGAGGAGAAAAATAAGTCTCTTCCCAATCATCTCCACTTTACTCCACGGGAAATTCAAGTCCTTAACTTACTGACAACTGGGTTATCTAATGGAGACATTGGACAGAAACTACATTTAAGTCCCCGAACAGTAGAAAAATATGTTAGCAGCTTACTTCGAAAAACCGAAACCAATAACCGCGCTGAATTGGTGCGGTTCGCCCTCGATCATCACTTAATTGATTCTTGAAGGGTAATAAACTAATTGATTATAGATATCAATAAACATTGGGATAATTCTTGAATATGACAATTTGGGTTAATGAACAAATCGATCCCTGTGGGATTGTTTATTCTTGTATTGCTTGTTGTGATGAAGCAACAGCAGAGGAATGTCACCAAACTTGGCTTAAGAACTTAAGTGAGCAACAAAAACAAGAAGGTTGGATCGCCATCCTCAGAATCGTAGACTCTTGGGACGAAGTCCCGGTTAATGCTCTCAAGCTAAGTGTTTAATAAACTAAGCGTTTAATTTAGACTGAAAACATTGCCATTAGTTGTACCAACTTTCCGTGCAGATTGTGATAAATTAGGTAGTGAGTTAAATTGTATAAAGTATTTATTTTAGGCAGAAGAACGATCCATGACAGTAGATATTCCAGAACATATTAAAGTCTGGTCGCAGTTTGGACATCCTATTCTAATGTGGTTATTATTCGGATTGACCGTTTATGCTTCATATTTAGGCATTCAATGGCGACGAACTCGGACAGCAGATAAAGATCTTAAAAAAGAATTACTACTAAAAGACTTTAAGACTCGACACTATCAACTAGGATCATTACTATTGGCCTTAATGGTAATAGGTAACATGGGCGGAATGGCCATTACATATATTAATAATGGGAAATTATTTGTCGGTCCCCATTTATTAGTTGGGTTGAGTATAACCACAATGATCGCTGTTTCTGCTTCCCTTTCCCCTCTCATGCAGAAAGGTAATGAATTAGCCCGTTATACCCATATAACCTTTAATATTTTAATTGTTAGTCTGTTTGGTTGGCAAGCAATCAGTGGCATGAATATTTTGATAAAAATTCTTGATAGAATGTCCTAATTAGTTTTTGTAATTTTAATCTTTTTTGTGTTGAATAACCTTTGTAGAGACGTTTGCTCAAACGTCTCTTGCTCAAACTTCTTCATTTACTTAGAGTTTATCTAAGCTGCAGTTGATAAAGACTCTTTATGAAGAATCTTTTGATAATAGTCGCGTAACTGGCGAGTAGCTGCTCCCCAACCCCAACGTTCTGCCTCAAGACGAGCATTTTTTCGTAATTTTTCTCGTTCTTCTTTTGCTGCTAACAAGCGTTGAGTTGCGAAAATAGCTCCATCAGCATCAGCCGGCTCAAATAAATATCCGTTAACTCCATCAGTAATAATATCGGGTATTCCCCCAGAATTAGCAGCTACTACAGGACATCCTGCAGCCATGGCTTCTAATAAGACTAACCCTAGGGTTTCCGTCCTTGAAGGAAAAATAAAGGCATCTGATGAAGCAAACGCGGCAGCTAATTCTAACCCCTGGAGATAACCTACAAAATTTGTCTGAGTCCCTGCAAAATGAGCTTTCAACGCCTCTCGATGAGGTCCATCCCCTACAACAGCTAAACGAGCGTCAGGAATAGCTTCCAGAACAGGTTTAATGTTCTCAATTTGTTTTTCTGGGGAAACTCGCCCGACATACAACAATAAAGGATATTCAGGGTGTCCCTCTGATAACCGTGATCGCATCTGTTGAGAGCCTAAATGGGGTTGAAACATTTCTGTATCTACCCCCCGTTGCCACAAGTCAACTCGCTCAATACCATGGGTGACTAATTCATTCACCATCGCGGTTGAGGTACAGAGGTTTAATTGTGCCTGATTATGTCCTAATTTTAATAATTCCCAGAGTAACCCTTCTAATGATCCTAATCCGTAATGTTGTAGATATTGGGGTAAATGGGTGTGATAAGAGGCAACAAGCGGAATATTCATTGTTTTAGCATAATAAATTCCCCCTAATCCTAAAACAGCAGGATTTACAACATGAACTAAATCGGGTTTAAATCGTTCTATTGCTTTACCGACAGTGGGGGTAGGGATGGCTAATTTTAATTCTGGGTACAGAGGAAGAGACATTCCTTTGACTCCATGAACTTTGGCTCCTTTGTGTTCAGTGACACCTCCATCAGGACAGAAGACTAATACTTGATCGCCGTTACGCTGCAAATGTTCAACGGTATGACGCAGACGGGTGACAATTCCGTCAATTTTAGGTAAAAATGTCTCTGTGAATAAGGCAACTCGCATAAGATTCACTATTCGGGGACAAGTAGTAATATAGGTGATCGCGGTACCTCCAAGTAAGTGAGCTTAAATTAAGTGTAAAATAGAAAAAAGCGATCAAACGATCATTTTAGATGCCAATGTGCATAAAAATTCGGATAGTGCAATTAGAAGAGCAATTACTATCAAAGTTTACTAGCAATCTAAAAATTTTCTCCATGACAAGAGTAGAAATATTGTGTTTAAATCCAAGAAGAAAGAAAGATAAAAAAATTGCAGATTAGATAGAAATACCATCTTCTAGAAATAGAGTTGTAATAACGATTCCTAGATAGATTTCAAAAAAAACTGTATTTTTCAAAAGATGAAATAAAATAAATTAATTCCACAGAATTACAAAAAAAAAGTAAATATAATAATAGAAAAATACAAACAATATAAAAATTTTTTTTATTATGGAATAACAATAAGAATCTAAAATAAAGAAAATTTTGTAAAAGTTTAAAATAAAGAGGTAGATAAAGCTAAAAAATTATGTGAATAGAAAAGAATAGATAAGATAATTATTTTTGATAATGACTCAGTGAATACAGGCAGTAATGAGAAGAAAATGCTGTGTCTATGTTTTTTGACAACTCATAATCTAGGACTAAATGTAATAAAAGAGGAGTGGCACCAAACAAAAGACAAAGAAATCGATGAAAAAATTAAGGAAATTGACGTAAGGATGTTTTAAAAAAAATAGTTAAGGTAGTTAAATTACCTAAAAAAAGTTACCATACAAAATATAGATTAAAGCAATATTAATTTAACTCTAAGTGTTTAAGGTATAGAAATACAAAATAATTAGCTTTTTCGCGTTTATTTATAAACACTTATCTAGGTTAGATTATAAGGAGAGAAAGAGAATAATAAACGACAATTCGCAACTTTTCAGATTCAATATATTAATTACATTGATGTAATCTAAACATAATGTCACCAGCTAATCAGGTTATTGTTCCCCTAGATGTTCCCAATTTAACTGAGGCGATCACGCTTTTAGATAAGTTACCTCAAGTCAGTTTCTGGAAGGTAGGATTAGAATTGTTTGCAGCTACTGGACCAAATATTCTAACTATTCTTAAAGAACGAAAAAAACGTATTTTTCTAGATCTCAAATTTCACGATATTCCTAACACTGTAGCGGGGGCTTGTCGTAGTGCCAGTGAATATGGGGTAGATTTTCTCACCATTCATGCCACAGCCGGACAAACCGCCCTACAAGCGGCTACAAAGGCTATTAATAATACTGCATATCGTCCCCAATTATTAGCCATAACTTTGCTGACCAGTTTAAATTCACGAGAGTTAGCTTTTGACCTTAAAGTTTCCCTTAATTTACCAGAATATATTCTAAAGATGGCTATTTTTGCCCAAAAATTTGGTGCTAATGGAGCAGTTTGTTCTCCTAGAGAAGTGAGTCAACTACGACAGATATGTGGGGATGATTTCTTACTGGTTTGTCCAGGAATACGACCAAGTTGGTTTGATAATGGAGACCAGCGACGGGTAATGACTCCTTCGGAGGCAATGAAAGCAGGGGCAGATTATTTAGTTATTGGCCGTCCTATTACAATGGCAAATGATCCAATAGCAGCATGGGAAAAAATTTGCGAAGAATTAGAAATGGTATGATGAGACGAACATTGATAGGATTGTTAATAACAGTAGGGTGCTTAAGCCAACTATCAGGGGTTCATTCTCAGAACAATCCTCAGTCAACCTCTTGCCCATCCGATCTTCAAAAGTTGACTGAGTTAATGTTGAAGGATTTACCTAGTTACGCTAACAGGGTGATTCAACGAGAAAGATTACGTGATCGCCCTTTTCCTCCATCCCTATATATTTTGGTGGCAGGGAGGCCAGAATTTGAACCGTTACCCTTGACTAAGCTGCAATATCAACCTGTTTTTGAAGATACAGCTCAACAAGTCTTTTTTACCACCTTGGAACGTCAATATGGGGACAAAAATCTGGTTAATCTAGAAAATTATTATTGGCTATTTCTAACTCAAACCGAAAAAGGATGGCGAGCAGTAATGTTATTCTCCCAATTAGCGTCTCTTAATGATGGAGGTCCTCCCTTACCTCCTGAAGACGCCAGTCATGGTCCAATTGGGCAAGGTATTCGTTTATGGTTACGAGATTGCCGTGCAGGAGCTGTAAAAATTGATGATTAATGAGAAGTGACAATTAAAATAAGGAGAAAGATAGAAATATTCAAGTTTAAAATAAGCTTTTTTATCTCATGAAAAAATCCGTCTGTTGAAAAAAATTGTTTCACCGTATAAAATAATTGGGAGTAATCAATATGACTTTAAAGTCTAATGCTTAATTGGAAAAAGTTTACGATGTTTTAATTATTTGGATATGGCCCAGTGAGATTAGTAGCAGATACTAGTTTACAAAATTAGTCATCGATAAAATTAGTGAATTCTATTAAGTAGAAAATCTCAATCTAAAAAAGATACTGGTGTTTGAAAAACCTTCAAGGAGAAATTTTTGGCAAGATTTCTTTGTACTTTGAAACTTATGTAAATTAGTATGAGGAAGGTCTCTTTTCTATTCCTTTGCATCAGTTGCAAACAACCTCAATAAATTTCTTATTGCCAAAATTGATTAAGACAAACAGTCGTTGTGTAAATCTAGAAAAATAGTTCAATTATATCAAGGTTAGTTGTGTTTCAGATATGATTAGAAACTACTTATGGAAAGTTAGAACAGAAAAGAACTTAAAAATTTTAATGGTCTAGAAAATAAAAAGTTTAAAGCAAAGTCAATGGCAGCAGCGGATGGAATTAATTCAACAGTTTTTCAGGTTGTTTATGAGAATAAAAAATTGGATTAATGTACAAAATTTTAATATTCTAGTTGAAAAGGTATTCGTTGCTGTTCCCTTAACAACATTTCTATGTCTATTACAGAAAAATTGAAAACTAAATATTTTCAACATTCAACAATACTCAATAGCAACAGTAACTAATGATAAAATTAACAAAAATATTACATTAAATGATTCACACGAGATTGTTTCAACTTTTTTTAAAACCAACCATACATATCTATTGGTTATTTTTTTATATGTTTTTAACCTTAGACTCTTTGCACCATAAATTATAAAATAATCTGATAACATTAAAGATACAAAAATTAGAAAAAATAGCTTTTCTATTAGTTATTAAACAATTATTCAGTTTATCTAATCTTGAAAACCTGCTAAAGTGTCTTTAATTATGTTTACCCAGCTAATATTGTAAATTATAATCACTCAATTTTGGGTAGGAGAAGAATTGTTTTAGTAAGATATACAGCCTATGGAATGCTTCCTCATTATGGACTAAGAAGCACATCAATGGTTAGAAGAGACTCCTGTTATTACTCCTTTAATTGCTGATGTAGTTCATGCAAAGGGGCTAGATGGTTAAATATTTATCTCTAGATAATAGACTAAATATTAACAAATTTGCCGTCCGTTTATGTAAAAAATTCAAGAGGCAACGATGGAAAACCATCACTGGTTACAAAAACAATAAGATAATTATGGTTGGATGACCCATAGTCGTAGCTTGGAATACCTAACTAGCTCCTTATAAGCCAATTTAAGTTTAATAAAACTATGATACCTAAGCGACTAATTTCTATTTCTCCATCTAGCTTACTACTCCTAGTGGGATCTGGTGTTCTGCTGATCATATTATGGCAATTGCGAAATCTTTTGGTAATTTTGATGATTGCGGTGGTTATTGCTTCGACTCTAGCTCCTTTGGTAAAAAGTGTAGAAAAACGAGGGATTCCTTCCTGGCTAGCTGTGATTCTTGTCTATTTAGGTTTATTAACCTTGATGACTGGAATTAGTTTAATCCTAGGTCCAACAATTATTGCCCAAATTCAACGATTGTTACAGAAATTACCTGGATATTTAGATATTTTAGAGACGGAATTCCAAAACTGGGCTACTAGACGGGGTTTTACTCAACCTGAAGTTCTCGATTTCATTAACCAACTGTTAGATCTTCAGTCTCTGGTGTCTTGGACATTGAGCTACAGTCAAAAATTTCTCATCGGTGTCGGTGGTGTGACGCGGGGCATTCTGGGAGGAGTTTTCAACGTAATTTTAGCCGTTTTGCTCTCTGGTTATATGTTATCAGGATCAAAAAAATTAATTAGGGGCATTGTCAATTTATTTCCTCACCCTTGGGATGAACGTTTAGAAGCTCAGGTAGTTCCCATTAGTCAACGGATGGGAGGTTATATTCAAGGGAGGCTTTTAGTCTCATTCATTTTGGGGTCAGCTATTAGTTTAGCGCTAAGATTCTTAGGTATTTCCGAGTTTGCTTTAGGTTTAGGAACTATTGCTGGAATCACTAATTTAATACCTTTTTTCGGTCCAGTTTTAGGTTCAATCCCCGCCTTGATTGTAGCAATCGCCCAAGGAGGGTGGGTTTTTCTTTGGGTTCTGTTACTATTTTTATTTGTTCAGAATGTAGAAACCTATGTGCTTGATCCTCTGTTAGTGGGATCTTCGGTCAATGTTTCTCCTCTATACCAATTATTGGCGGTGTTGAGTGGAGTTCAAATCTTGGGAATTTTGGGGGCATTGATTGTTCCTCCTTGGGTAGCTGGTGCAGGAGTTTTACTGCACAATCTTTATTTAACTCCTAAATTGCAATCTCAAGGACGAGCGATTGCTATCTCAGAACCTAAATAAATCCTTATAATTTCTGCTTCTCAAAAAATATCTTAACGTATTTATTTAGTGCTATAGACAATTTGATTATTATAATGGTTGACGGATTTAAGGAATTTAAACGGGGTAACTATATTACATAACTGATTCAGGAAATTGTTCTTTTAAAATTGGTATAATGGGGCAGGGAACTTTGGATTGTAAATTGATTGTTTTATTCCCTTGAAAAACATTCCAGCGAAAGGGACCCAGATGAGCAGCAGACATCCATAATAAGCGTTTTGCCCTTGTCATTGCTACATAAAGTAAACGGTATTCTTCGGCTTTCTTCAGTTGTGCCGCTTCTTCCCAAGCTTTCTTAGGTTCAGGTATTTCGCATACTGATCCTTGGGCGATATGTTGTCCGTGGACTGCTGCTCGAATTTGAGTGCGGGCGACTTCTGCAAAAGTAAAATCTCCTAGAAATTTAGCCGCAGTAGGAACCCGAGAATTACCAGGTAAAACATCTTCATGTAGGAAAGGAATAAAGACATAATCCCAATCTAATCCTTTGGCTTTGTGCATAGTAATAATTGTCAATTGATTAGCTTTGGTATAACGATCCTCATTGTCTTCTTCTACTCCTTCAAATCCTTCAACACTAACAATTTCTTGAAGAGTTTTGATAGTTTCTTTTAAAGAATTATTTTCTATAATTTGTCGATTAATACGATCAGAAAGTTTTTGAACTGTAGCTAATTCTGATCCTGTATATTTAAGAGTCATTCCTAAAAATGGAATCAGTTGATGGGATGGTAATTCTAATTTAGCCCGTAAAAGATTACAACAGTAGTGACGGGCCTGCAATACTTCTTGTTTTTGTTTCTTAATTAAGGGATTAGGATAGAGAAAATTTTCTGGATAGGTAACCAATACATTAAGATCTTGGGTCGTAATTAAATCTCGTTTTTCTAAAATTTCTAAGGCTGATTTTAAATATTCCGCAGAATGAGGACGATCAATAAATTGTAATATTTTAAGTATTTCTTCAGGGATTTTAGAAAATCGTTCTACTTCTACTACTTCATATATCTTAATTCCGTGATCTTTGCTTAAATGAGCTAGATTTTCTGCTAAAAATCGACTTTGACGGTTTTCTCTAACTAAAATAGCTGAATTATACTTATGGTTGTTTTTAAAAAGTTTTATAACTCTTTTTTCTATTAATTCGACGGTTGCATATATATCTTTTGGGGTATAAATTTCCAACCCTTTTCCTACAGATTTAGGGTTAAGCTGAAGATCATTTTCTTTTACTGGATAAATATACTGTTGACGAAAAGGGATATGTTCTTTGGTTAAATCTAAAGAGGTTTTATTTGACTCAATTTCCTTACCATCTTTTATTTTATTTATCCATTGACTATTAACCCAACTTAAAGTGAAATTAGCTGCATCAATAATAACTTTACTACTACGTCCAGCTTGATTCATAATGGCTAAATTATTTTGATTTTCACAGCGTTTACAAAACCAATTAAAATAAACAGGATCAGCAGGAGTAAAAGTAGAATTAATCGCTTGATTAGGATCACCCACTCGAATTAAATTGGATTGATTATCAAAATGTTTGGGATCTTGAGCTAATAAGTTAATTAATTTTTCTTGAAGGGGGCTAGAATCTTGAGCTTCATCTTCAAAAACAGCAAAAGTTTCTTGTTGCCAACGATTACGAATATTTGTATTTTCTAAAACACGTAAAGATGCTAAAGTTATGTCATCATAATCAATAAAATTGAGTGACCGCATTACTTTTTCATACTGTTTATATAATCCCGCTCCTATTCCTAAAATATTATAATGATCTGCCGAATATTCACTGAATAGTGCTACCTCTTGGGGAGAAAGTCCTGAACTTTTAGCTTCACGGATAATAATATGAGCTAGTTTAGGTAAAACTTCAGTACGTAATACCGATTGACGACGTAGTTTTTCCGTCTCTTCTCCATCAAATTGGAATCCTTGTAATAAAACTTTATATTGGTAAGGGTTAGCACTAATCCACTCTTCTACGGAAGTACGAATAATATGATGACTAGGGGTAGGAATAACAATAGTAGTAGTGTCTAAGTTAAGCTGAGATAACTGAGGATTGCGACTAGCAATATTGAATGCTAAACCATGTAAAGTTTGTACCGTAAAACCTGTTTGAGATAATCGTAATTTCTTCAAACATTTTTTAATCTTAGCTTTAATGCCAGCTGCCGCAGAACGGGTATAAGTTACGATAATCAGTTGTTTTTTAGAATGTAATTGATAGCGTCCGATAATGATAGTCGCCGCAACTGCCAAACTATAAGATTTACCTGCACCAGGAACTGCAGATATTGCCATTTCTCCTCTTTCCCAATCTGCTAACTGTTTTTGTCCAGGGCGTAAACTATTGCGAAGTTGTTGTAATTCTTCCGAAAGGTCTAAGTCTAATAAAATAGTCATGTTAAAGTTATGAACGATTTACTTGTTAGCCATTATCTATGATTTGTTTTGTATGGTTTTAAAAAATTAAAAATATCCATTTTTATAGATTATATTTAAAATCTATAAAGTCATATTTTCTTTGTTAAGTTAATTTTATTAAATTGAATATATAGCCATTTTAGCTAAGTTTTTCTGAGTTTAAATGGAGAAAAAATTAAAATTTTTAATTTTGTATTTACCTCTCTGTTATTCTGTCATGACACCAAGATTATTTTTGTAAATAAAACTAGTTTCGGGAAGATAAGCTTCGTTAAATAATAAATATTCCGTAATTTCTTAAACATAATTTCAGATACAGTACATTTTATCTCAAATAGAATTAATATGAAGTAACTGTTATTACCAAAGAATGAGAATGTTCTAAGTGGGTTAAACAATAGGAGACTTAAACAATGAAACTTTTTGGCTTGTGTCCTGCTCGAAGTAAAACATTGTTCTGGACAGGTATTGCCTTGACAGTAACCGTTATTTTGTAACCCAGAAACAGACAGAAAATAACTTATCTTCTGACCCTGATGTACTTATATGTCTCTGGTTCCTTCTCAGTGCCAATTTCCAGGCGCAGAGAATGGAGGCAATTGCATTATCTTAGATTCCTAAGTTAGTTTTAGTTGGCTTAAACAGAAAACAAGCTAAGTATTGTTCTTAGCTTGTGAGATTAATTAATTGTTATGATCAGAGGGTTCAAAACTTCACTTGAGTATCTGAGTGGTATTTTAGTAGATGGGCTTAAAAAAGTAAAAAAATTTTAAAAAAAAAACGAGCGCTAGGTACCAGACTGCCTAAAAATATAGCCAACAGAATTGGAAGAGCAAAAAATACTAAATTTTACTATTAACCTCAAAATTCTCTATTTATTAAGCATAATATAGAATAGAAAAAAAAGCTACTAGTAGGGAAATCAAGACTGACCATAACTGATAGAAATAAATACTCAAATGTATAATTTTTATTATATATCTATAACGATTCGTAATTGTTAGTAGTGATTTTCCATGAAGAATCATTACTAGAAAACCATAAGATTCTATAAATTTAAAACTAATACATTTATCAAAAGCTATATGTGTATACGTATCGATTTTACAGATCTCCCGTTCTTAATAGTGATAAAAAAATATATTTCGTAAGGTAGGTTAGTTACAACTTTAATTTTGAGGAGAAATCAATTGTAATTCGTTAAGTAACCCATCAGATTAATTGTTGGAACTAAAAAACTTAGCATTGTAATGCATAATCTAAGAATTAAAAAAATTAATATTTTTTCACATCAAGATCTTAATCTAAAATTAATAGTTACCATAGAGCCTTTCCAATAGACTCTTAGAGGAGAGTTTTAGCTTAAAGTCATACGATAGGAGAAGTTGAATGAATTACGATGATCCAGCTAAATTACCACTTTGGGTACAAAGCCGCGACAGAGTGATTGCTAATGATGAAGGGGTGCAATGGCGCGAGGGCGAACGTCCAGATTATTCCTACACTGATCAATTTCTTGAAGTAGAAAGCCAATTTAATCATCCTGAAGGGTCATTAGAAGCAATCGTTGAAAATTTGGTGAGGACTTTTGAAATGGAAGCCTCCCATAAGACTAATCCTGAACAATGGCTATCAATCGTAACAGATAAATTTCGGATGAGCAGCAATGGCGGACAGTTTTATACAGCCCAAAATGTGTCTGATCAAGGAACTTACAATTTATTTATTAGTGATAACGAAAAGTATAATACCACAGAAGAAACTTTCGAATCTTCCTTTGAACTATTTCATAAGGCTTTTCCTAATGGCTTTCTTTGGGAATTAACCGAAGTGTTATCGGGACCACCTAGTATTACTTTTAAGTGGCGGCATTGGGGAACATTTAATGGTCCATATAAAGATCATCAACCCACAGGACAAACTATCGAAATTGTAGGTTTAAGTATTGCTAGGGTCACAGATGACTTAAAAATCATAGAAGTTGAGCATTATTTTGATAATAGTACTTTTCTCCAGAAATTAACCTCTGGTTGTCCTTTTAATCATGGCAAGGAAAAGTGATGGGAATCTGTCGTCAGTCAAGTCAAATGATAAATATTTACCTTGAGGAGGGATATGTAAAGCTTAATCTAAAACCTTATTCAACTTACCTGTTTTTCCAGTAGTTTCTGATTAGAATAAATTACTGGAAAATAATTTTTTTTCGGCTCTTTGTTAAGATTTTCTTATGTCTAGTGGACTGGATTAGTTATTTAAAGAAATAGAACCCATATTCGATCCTATCGAGGAACCAATTGCTCTCATTTTACTTTCCCAGAGATTAGAAGGGCATGTTCGTCTCTCCACTTTTAAGGACTTAGATCCTTAAGGCATCAGATTTTAACATTCGGGTAGTAAGATTTCCTAATGCAGTTAAAGTGGTCAAAAGTCTAAATTACACTCAGGTAACATCTCTTTGCTGTGAAAAAACTCACACCTCCGACGACATTTTTAAAGTAAAAGCGGTTTCTGGTTCTTTCACTAGTCCTCAATTAACGGAAAATTGCTATATAGTTTGCAGATTCAGTTAATCAAAATCGTTTTTATTACGAACCTCATGGTCATTATAGTCCCATTTTGAAACATTAAATCCCTATTGATAGGGCAATTTCTCCTTGGGAACTAGTATTCTTCATTTATTACCCGTTC
This sequence comes from cyanobacterium endosymbiont of Rhopalodia gibberula, assembly GCF_003574135.1. Taxonomy (GTDB): domain Bacteria; phylum Cyanobacteriota; class Cyanobacteriia; order Cyanobacteriales; family Microcystaceae; genus Rippkaea. The sequence goes on from NZ_AP018341.1 coordinate 2,457,483, forward strand.
TTCAATAACAAAAAAAGATATTAGAACTCTGTCAGTGGCTAAAAACCCAGAGTTATTCTTTCAGCAGTAGCTGCAGGAAGTGTGCAATACGAAGGGGTGTTAACGGTGATATTTAGAATAGGAAGAACGATAGAAGAGTTCCAAGAAATGTTGGCGCGATATAAACTATAAACTCAAATCTTGACTCCTAAACTCAGTTAATCTATAGATTTAGCCTTAGAAAAAAGCAGATTAATGTTTAAATTAAAAGTAACATTAAAGGACAATTAAAGTGTAATTTTTAAAAATTAAAAGAAAACCGTTGTTATTAACTTGAAAGACAAATGCGAACTTTAATGTGTAACTATACTTCAGGAAATTGGATGTAACCAAAAAAGAAGATCTAGGTTATTGTAGAAAGTCTAATTTTTCTATAGAGCAAATTTTTACTATATTAAAAATAGAGATAAATAAACCACCTTTGTACAGAAAATAATTGATGATTAAATTTTTGACAGATAGTATATCTGACTAATTCTAAAAGTTGAGTGTCTGCTACAAATAACTGGGGGTATTAACTAAAGATATTACGAAGAAATTGATCTAGTAAAATGATTAAAACTAGACAACTAAATGGAGATTTATTCCAATTATCTAATTGATGAGAAGAAGCTAATGTATAGGTAGACAAAAACTGAAATCACACAGCTTAGTTAACCTTAATATCTCTAACAAACCACAATTTTTGGGGATTCCCATAATCAATGGAAGTCGGTTGGTCGAACCAAAAATATAAAATATCTTTATAGTTGTTATTCATTAGTAACAATTTACTGTTAATTTCCTAAACTTTTTTATCACAATTTTTCTAAATAGAGGAAGTAAAATAGGGAAATAAATATTGACAAACATATTTGTGCCATCGGAAAAAACACACACCCGACAAACTCACTATTATTTAATCGATTAAAGACTAAACGATAATATTTTACCTCAGGGGCAATACCCCTCAGAAATTACTCTTCTGTTCTGTCCTCATAAACAATATAAATCATTAAAGGGAGATAAAATAGAATCATCTTATTTGGACATTATGATATCTCTTTCCCTAGATATTCTACAAATAGACTAATTGTCTCTTCTACAACATTAGAGCGAAAACCTTGACCTTTTATTGCTTATCCTTCACCGGTGAAATTTAAGTGAAATTCAAGTAAGATTCCCTCTTGCTAAGAAAAATATATTTTTCTCTTTTTAAGATAGCTATCTCTTTATTTTGTGCTTTATAATAGCTTCATAATATATGAGTATCTTGTTCGTTATTTATTTTTTAAAGTTTAATCGACTTAACTGATTTAGGTTTATTTCAATAGAAATTAATGCTATTATTAAGTTGTTTATATCTATCCAATAACTTATACGTCGAGAGTATCACCAACTTCTAAATTTCCTGGTTTATTGAAGCGAAAACGATAAGAACAACGGTTACTCTGGACTAAATCTGATAAATTAGTAGCTAATAACTCCTGAAACTCTTATAAGGGCTAAATTCTTATTTATAAAGACAGTTAAAACTAGTAGAAACAGAGGTTAGATTACTCATGGGTATTCTTCCCTGGGAACTAATTCGATATTGTAACCCTTGAGGAAACTCTAAAATACTGTTAGGTCAATCTTAACCGAATTTCCAAACTCTCTATATACTGATAAGATTTTGTTCACTAGCAACACGAGCACATTAACTTTTAGCAGAAATATATATAATTTCTACGACCATACTCAAACCAGCTAAGAAAAAAACTGTCGGGATAAATATATAATCGTCAACCACTTTTAATTTTTTAAAAAAAACAAGATTTAAGATTCAATGTGATAACCAAATTCTGACAAATATAAACTTGATTGTCGCCATTTTGGTTTTACTTTTACAAAAAGTTTTAAATAAACTTCTCCCATGATTAGTTTCTGTATTTGTTCTCTTGCAGCACTTCCTATAGCTTTAAGCATATTCCCCTTTTTGCCAATAATAATCCCTTTTTGAGAGTCCCTTTCCACATTAATTGCAGCGAAAACACAAGTTAGATTAGAAGTTTCTTCAACTTTTTCAATAAAAATTGCAACAGAATGAGGAATTTCTTGGCTAGTTTGCTTTAAGATTTGTTCTCGAATCAGTTCCCCCATAATGAAGTGTTCAGGTTGATCAGTAACTAGATTTGGCGGGTAATAATAAGGACCAGGAGCAAGGTTATTTATCAATGCCTTTTGTAACAGATCTAATCCTTCTCCAGTTAACGCTGAAAACTTAATAACTGGCCAGTTATAGGGTCGAGCTAGAATTGAATAACTTTTATCTAAAGAATAGTAATCTGAGGGTTGTTGATCCGTTTTATTGAGTCCTAAAATAACTGGATTGGTGGAGGTTCCTAATAGTTCAGAAACATAGTGATCACCTCCTCCTGCTGGAACAGAACTGTCAACAATAAAGAGAACAATATCAACAGAGTTAATTGCAGATTTAGCATTTCGTACTAGAATTTTTCCGAGTTGATGGTGAGGTTTATGAATTCCTGGAGTATCAATTAAAATAATTTGTGCTTCTTCAGTGGTTAGAATTCCTCTTAAGCGGTTACGGGTAGTTTGGGATATAGGAGAAGTAATGGCAATTTTTTGCCCTACTAATTGATTCATTAGGGTTGATTTTCCCACGTTTGGACGACCAATAATCCCGACAAAACCAGACTTAAATCCTGCTGGTGCAGTTGGGACAGTTGATAGAGAAATCAGCTCGGATTCATGACTCATTTGAGAGATAAAAAACGGTAAACAGCTGATAGCATTATAACTAACAATTTATTATTAAAATTTATTTCCAAATTAGATAAGGATATTTAGCTAAATTAACATTATAAAATCTTAAATCTTGGGTTACCTCTTCACCAATCCAAGCTGGCAACTCAAAAGATTGGTCCTCAGAACTTAATTCTACCTCCGCTAAAACTAATCCTTCATTTTCTCCTTGAAATTCATCAACTTCCCAAACTAAATTTCCTAAGTGTATTCGGTATCTTATTTTTTGAATCAAAGGATGATTACATAGATTTTCTAACATTATTTCTGCATCTTCTAAAGGAATAGAATACTCAAATTCTTCTCTAGAAAACCCTTTAGTTTTGCCTTTAAACGTTAAAAAAGCACAATCCCCCACAATTCTTACCCGAACGGTAGTCATTTCATTTTGGGTTAAAATATACCCCTGTCGATATATTTTTCCTTGTCCCCAGGAGCGCCAAGCATCTCCCTTAACTAAAAATTTGCGCTCAATTTCAATAGCCATAAAATTAAAATTTTCTCCTGATATCAATGAGTAAGTAGTGTTTAACAAACGATGATGGCTCCAATAATACTACGTTTCTCATATAGATGAGGTTTATGTTTGTGAGCCGGAGAGAAGATTTAAATCATATTTAATAAATGATTTTGATTATTGCTATATCAGGGTTTATAGAGGTTTTCAATCAGACAGCTCATAATAACAACAGTTGGGCAAACTAGTAGATTATATCTTCATCGTTTGCTAAATTAATCGCTTCATTGATAGCTTTATGAAGACCTATACAATTGTGGTATTTGTTAGTTAACCAATATTTTTTGATTTTTGTAACAACAGTTTTAAATTTAGTTTAAATAAGGAAAATAAAAAGATAAAAATACGATTTATTTTTTCATTTATTCTATTTTTTACAGCCTTTATTTCTTGATAAGATCACAAGTTATTTATGATAATAAAAACTTATGGCTATATTTGTAGCATCATTTTTTTATTTTATCAGTAATTTTTTATTTATCTATAATCTATAAAATTAAATAAATTAAAAAAAATTTATATAAGAAACACTTTGATTAAAGTAATACTTTTCTCTTGATTGTTGAGATGTTTTTTATGAACTCTTTTTCCTTGAGTTGCTTTAGCGACGTAGATAGTTATGGCTAGGCAAACTCCAGTTTTATCAATGAAAACTAAGCCTTATAGTTTGAGTCATCCAAGTCTCGTCGAATATTTATGTATCAAAATTTTAATTTATATGTGTAAACCTCTTAATATATGAAATATTTGTTTTTAATTAAAATTAAGTTATTAGAGTAAACTATATGATTAATTCTTCCAATAATTATATTTTTAACAATAAAACTTGATATTTAAATTGTATTTAAATTTTAATTATGACAGGTTTTGTGGAACTCTGTATTTCTACATGTTTTTAAGTCCATGATAATTTAATATTTTAGTTTTTAAATCAGTGCTTAAAGAAGATTTTTATACTAAAAATTGCTAATAACTATCTAACTATAACTATATTTTTCTAGTTTTTATACAGTATTAAGTTAATATGAGTTCAACAAGATATAAAAACAAAGTTATTGTTTTTAACAACTAATTTAAAATTCAATAAAGTTGACTATTTATTTTAAATAATGGTTACCAACAATCAAGACCGTTATAGTTTTTTTAAAAAAACAGCAGACGAAACAAATCTTTTCCCTAGGGTAGCCATTATTCTCAATGATAAAACCCTACTATTATGTCTCTTCTTCATCCTACTCCTAAAATTTAGCCGACTGCTACTATAATTATGTAAGCTAGAGTCGTTAAGAAATCTATAGTAACATTTCTAAACTTTTTTACCATTTCATTATCTATGTCTCTTCCCATACGCAACGTTGCCATTATCGCCCACGTCGATCACGGTAAAACTACCTTGGTTGATGCCCTTCTAAAACAGTCAGGTATCTTCCGCGAAGGGGAAGAGATCCCAGACTGTGTAATGGACTCCAATACCCTAGAAAGGGAGCGAGGAATCACCATTTTGTCTAAAAACACTGCAGTTCGCTATGAAGATACCCTAATTAACATTGTAGATACCCCTGGTCACGCAGACTTTGGGGGGGAAGTAGAACGGGTTTTGGGGATGGTAGATGGCTGTATTTTAATTGTGGACGCCAATGAGGGTCCAATGCCTCAAACTCGTTTTGTTCTTAAAAAAGCCTTAGAAAAGGGGTTACGTCCCATTGTGGTCGTTAATAAGATCGACCGTCCCCAAGCTGACCCCAATATTGCCGTAGATAAAGTTTTCGATCTGTTCGTGGAACTTGGAGCAGATGATGATCAATGCGATTTCACGACCCTGTTCGCCTCAGGTTTATCCGGTTTTGCGAAAAATAGCTTAGAAGATGAAGGGGTAGACATGAAACCGCTATTTCAAGCAATTTTGAACCATATCCCCCCACCGGCTGGCGATCCAACTAAAACCCTACAATTACAAGTTACTACCCTGGACTATTCTGAGTATCTAGGGCGGATCATTATTGGTCGCATCCATAATGGGGTGATTAAAGCAGGCCAACAAGCGGCTTTAATGAAAGAAGACGGCAGTATGGTTAAAGGAAAAATTAGTAAATTACTTGGGTTTGAAGGACTGCAACGGGTGGAACTTGAAGAGTCAAGTGCTGGTAATCTGGTTGCAGTGGCCGGGTTTGCAGATGCTAATATTGGGGAAACCTTGACCTGTCCTAATGAACCACAGCCTTTACCTTTAATTAAAGTTGACGAACCTACCCTACAAATGACCTTTTCCGTCAACGATTCTCCTTTTGCCGGTCAAGAAGGAACTTATGTTACCTCACGACAAATCCGTGATCGCTTAATGCGAGAATTGGAAACTAATGTTGCTTTACGAGTTGAAGAAAACGAGTCCCCCGATAAATTTGAGGTATCTGGACGGGGAGAATTACATCTCGGTATTTTGATTGAAACCATGCGTCGGGAAGGTTATGAATTCCAAGTCTCCCAACCCCAAGTTATCTATCGGGAAGTGAATGGCCAACCCTGTGAACCCTTTGAATATTTAGTCTTGGATATTCCTGAACAAGCAGTTGGTTCTTGTATTGAACGCTTAGGACAACGTAAAGGGGAAATGAAAGATATGCAAACTGGAATCAACGGACGAACTCAATTAGAGTTCGTGGTTCCAGCCCGAGGTTTAATTGGATTCCGTGGAGATTTCATCCGTATCTCACGGGGTGAGGGAATTATGAACCACAGTTTCTTGGAATATCGTCCTATTTCTGGAGATTTAGGAACTCGTTACAACGGAGTGATTACTTCCTTTGAAGAAGGAGTTGCAACATTCTATGCTTTGAAAAATGCCGAAGATCGCGGTATCTTTTTTATAACCCCTGGAACCAAAGTATATAAGGGAATGATTATTGGAGAAAGTAACCGTCCTCAAGATGTGGAATTAAACGTCTGTAAAACCAAGCAATTGACAAACCATCGTTCTGCGACTGGAGATGAATTAGTCCAATTACAGGCCCCCGAAGAAATGAGTTTAGAACGGGCATTAGAATATATTGGGGCTGATGAATTAGTAGAGGTAACACCTGAATCTATTCGTCTACGGAAGGTAACAACTAAAAAATTAGCCAAACGCTAAATTCCAAACTTGAAATACTCGAAATAATCTAGGGTGGGCAATATCCACCTTTTTTTTACAAAAATTTTAGTGTAGTATTATGCGCAAAATGAGACCGCTTTTTTAAAGGCAATTGTAGATTTTTAGTCCAGTCATCTACTTCGTTAAAGGGCGGCTTTGTGTTTATTTGTTATTATTTTAATTCTAATAATGCTGTGATATGGTGTGCAGTAGTGCAGTGTTAAGGTGTTTGTACTTCGTCTTCAGGTACAGGACAGAACTACATCAAATAGTAAGTTATGTTTTAATAAAAAAATAAGTACAGCTCAGTTCGTCCACAATAGAGTTATTCATTATTGGGTAGATAATCCTGAAGTTAACAGAACAAAATGATTCATATATCATATGAGACTTAAAAAAAAGTTTAAAATTGTTAATGCTCGTAACTCTCATGTTTGCCAGACTTTAGTTGAAAGAAATTTAAGAACAATCCCTTATTTTGATAATTTTTGTAAAAAAAAGGAAAAAAGGATATCTTAAGTTTCAAAAAAATTCTCGCTCAGGAGAGTTTAAATTCTTTAAATCAAAACTATCAGATAATAAATTTTCTATTACTTTAATAGACAAAAAAAGTGTTAATGAATTAAAGTTAAAACATTAATAGTACGACAAAAAATCGTCGTTCATCTAAATCGATAACAGATGTGACATAAACTTCTTTGAGACAATTGCTAAATATTTTTGGGATAAATACAGTACGATAACTATCGTAGTAGGTACTCAAAGTACTTTTCATGATTTTCTAGATTAAAGTCTAAAAGTTTAGAAGTCTTTGTTAACTAGAATCTATAATTGTTCTTCTTGCAGTTATATAAAATATAGAAATTGAAACGTTACCTTAATCATTGTCAAACTCAAGCATTATGGAGAAACTTCCTTGTGGTCAAATAAAAAAATATTACTGATTGATAGAGACTCATTTTGTAAAAATGGTTAAGTAGGTTAGACACAAAATAAAGTGTATAATCTACGAATTTACAAATTAAGTCAAATATTTGTTTACCAGAATAAATAAAGTTATCACTATATATTTGACTAACTAAAAATTGCTTAATACTAACTAGCTATGTTAATAAAAATTTTAGAAAAAGATAACTACCTCTCAGTCTAAAGACTATGGAATTACAATTGATTTAAAGAGATAATCATCTTTGTATTTTATATCAATTATTAATTAATTACTTGACTCTCATTAACTTACACCTATCTATAGGCTTTAAAACGAAAGGTATTCCCTTTTTTTGATTGAGACTTATCGATTTTTAACTATTCCTAATCATGAAATTTAATTTCTGATCACTAGATAAATCGTCAAACGTCTCAAATGAATAACATTAGATATTGGGATTTAAGGATAAAATATTAAATGTAGAGGTTTGAAATGATACTCAGACGTAGATTTCTTCGTAAGAGTTTTAATAGCCATCTTCTATTTTGACAACCTTCTCTATTTTATTAGTTTTCTGTTCTTTATTTTTAGCGACAGTTTAATGTGTTAAGATAAGTCATATTTAAGTTTATCTATCAATGCGTAATTCCCATAAGCAAAACTGGGAAAAAATACCTCATCGAGGTATTGATATTACTTAGACAAATTAGGGAAAAAGCCAGGAATTTGCCTAGCTTTCCGATAAAAATTCTTGAGTAGACACTTCAGGAGTTGCGATGTTCTTTAACATTCATCATCCTTGTCTCCTCCACAATCATTGTTAGTAATTATATTTCCAGGCATAATATGAGGGATAGCGATTGCTATGGTTTCCATGCCAACAATGGTGAGTAAGACGATAGCGGTTCCCAAAGCTAATTGACATTTGATAGGTTTCATCGTTAATTTTCTCCTGGCCGTTCACACCAATTTAGTTAGTTTTAAGGATTTTTAACCCTCCACTTTTAGGATAAAACTCCTTACATTAAATGTCAGTCCCACAATTGAATTTTACGGCTGAGTAACATGGAACTAAAGCGAAAATAGTAGAATTGGGAATAAGTATGTATTAAAAACTACACTTGATACTAACGGACATTGTTGCCAGTATAAATACTAGATTGAATATTCTTAAGGCAATCGCCATGAAACCAAAAGGCTGGGATCAATTCCTCAAAGAAGTGGCCATCGATCAAAATCTAAAAGGAAGACTTCGAGAAATTTTTTTAGTTCGGTTTGCTTATGAAAATTGGCGTAAACCAGATACAGAGGTTTGGGAACTAGCTGAAGCAGCTAGTCATGAGACATATAAGAAACAAATGACCGAACTCTACAGTTGTTTTGCCAATGATCAGCCTAATGGCTGTCCTGAATTGGATCCTCGTAGTAAAGGTCCTGGGAAATTCCAAATTTTACGAGAATGGCTCAAAGATATTAAATATCCTGATTGGAAACAAGCATCAGCAATACCAACGTTTTCGAGTCTTCCGATGATTGATCTCCAAACGCGCATCAAAGTTGACTCTCCCATTTATATTCAACGTCCTCCGGTTGAAGTAGATAGTTGCCAAGAAATTCTTAAACCTGGTGCGTTAATTAGGATTAAAGCCCCTGAAAAAATGGGGAAAACGTCCCTTCTTAATACTATTCTTGTCTATGCTGAAGCTTCTGACTGTCACAAAGTGTATCTTAATCTCCGTGGTGCAGAAGGGGCAATGTTTACCACCTTAGATAAATTTCTTCGCTGGTTTTGTGCGAACATTAGTCGAGAGTTAGGCATTAAACCTAAACTAGATGATTATTGGGATGAAGAATTATTTGGTAGTTTAGTAAGTTGCAAAACTTATTTTCAAAGTTATTTATTAGAACAGATTGACCGCCCTATAGCGTTAGGTTTAGACAATCTTGATCGCATCTTTGAATATCCCGATATTGCTAAAGATTTTTTACCTATGCTTCGCTATTGGCATGAAGAAGCCAACAATTTAGAAATTTGGCAAAATCTTCGTTTAGTGATTGCTAATTCTACAGAGGTTTATATCAAACTTGACGCTAATCAATCTCCTTTTAATGTAGGAAGACAAGTTAAATTACCTGGGTTTAAGCTAGAACAAGTACTAACTTTGGCTAAATATTATGGATTTAGTTGGTCAGAAGATAAAAAACAACAAGAGTTTGCCAAATATTTAATTGAGATGGTAGGGGGACATCCCTATTTAATTCGTCTTGCTTTTGATGCCCTTACTTATAAGAATATTCCTCAAAATAAGCTCTTAGAAGAAGCTTCGACCCAAGGAGGAATTTACGGGTCGCATTTACGCCGTCATTGGAATAATTTACAATCTTCTTCTAAGTTAGCTGAGGCCATGAAACAAGTGGTGAAAACTAAAATAGGAGTACAGTTAGAACCATCTGTAGCTTATAAATTAGAGAGTATGGGACTAATTAATTTAGTAGGAGATGAAGCCCAGCCCAGTTGCAAGCTATATCATAGCTATTTTCTGGATAATCTTTAAACTCTAATTTTACTGAATGGTATAAGTTGATTTTTCTGCTTTTTCTAATGCTAGGCGCAAATACTAACTCTTTCTGAATTTTAAGCCTTTTTAAGACTATTTGTGTTCTCACTTATACTCATAATCTTTAGAAGACATAACATATTTATAGTTTTTTTGTGATTTTAACCACAAAAACTTAAATAATTTAGTAAAAATTTATCTCTAAAAACAACAAAATAGATGTTTCAAAAAATCCTAAATGAATTAAATTGTATAGATGTATAAATTAACTCAAAATAAGATGTTTTAATTTGCAATTTTACTTAAACAATATATGTGTGATCTCAATTGCTAATTGGTGATATTAACCATCAAGTTAAAATTACTAGATTATAATTAGCATCCCATCTCCAAAAGAATAAAATCGATAACGTTGTTCAATCGCTTCTTGATATAAATTCATCAATCTTTCTCGTCCTATTAAAGCACTCACTAACATTAATAAACTTGATCGTGGCAAGTGAAAATTCGTAATCATTCCATCAACCACTTGCCAGGAATACCCAGGATAAATAAATAGATTAGTCTTACCTTGAAATGGTACTAATCCTCGTTTACCTTGAGTTTTAGCTATTTGCACTGCCCCTTCCAAAGATCGAACCACTGTTGTTCCTACTGCAATTACTCGTCCCCCATTCTTTTTTGTCTGAGCAATCATCTCCACAGTAGTTTGGGGGACCTCCACCCATTCCGAATGCATATCATGTTGGGTAATATCTTCCGCCTCCACAGGACGAAATGTTCCTATCCCCACATGGAGAGTGACATAAGCTTGAGCGATTCCCTTATCGGTCAACCTTTGTAGCAACTCTGGGGTAAAGTGTAGTCCTGCTGTGGGAGCCGCCACCGCTCCAGGTTTTTGAGCATAAACGGTTTGATACAGAGCACAGTTATCTTCAAAACCAGTGATATAAGGAGGTAGAGGAATCTTCCCCAGGTGTTTTATCGCTTGCCAAAATAAGTCCGGTGAAGATTTCTCAAACTGTAACAATCTTCCCCCTGTTGCTGAATCAACTTTAAGTACCTTAGCTTTTAAATAAACGGGGCTTTTTATCTTTCCTTCTGGAGAGTCAGGAAACCAAATTTCTGAACCAACTTTAAACCGTTTTCCTGGTTTAACCAAAGCCAACCAACACAACGGGGCTTTTTCTTCTAATAGCAAGATCTCAACAGGTGCGCCTGTCTGTTTATGTCCATAAAGTCTAGCCCGAATAACACGAGTATCATTAAGCACTAATAAGTCTCCTGGCAATAACCACTGAGGTAACTCTCGGAACACACTATGAACTTGAGTCGTCAAGCAATTAACTACCAATAGTCGAGAACTATCTCTAGGGGTAACAGGTTTTTGGGCAATCAACTCAGGTGGCAATTGATAATCGTAACTCGATAATAAACAGTCATCAGTCATAGGGAAAACAAAAATCTGAAGAAATTGGGTAGTTTCCCCCATTGTAAAACGTCTAAAATGGGGGGGAGTCCCCTATGATAATTAGTTAGATTATTGTCACCCTAGAAAACGCAGGATAATTAATTAAGCAGATAACTTAGAGAGAAACAATGGACTATATTTACTTTCTTGGTAACGCAAGCTTAACCCTACGGGCCATCGAATACTTACAATCGACGAACGACTGGCCATCTTGTTCGATGACAGTTGTTCATCAAATTAATGGTTGGATCGTTAGGGTCAAGTTTAAACAGCCTTTAACTCCTTACCAACACGAGAATTTTAGGGCATTTATGAATGAAATCGGTATCCCCTACGAACTTGAAATCCGTCTTCAAATGGTTTTCTGGAGTTTAGAAACGGGACAATCTCCCATTGATGTCATGCGTCGTTATCAAGTGGCTATTGTTTCTCACGGCTCTCCCGATATTAATGACATAGAGGCATTTCGGCAACAGTTCACCAAAGGCTTAGGTTATTGCCCAGAAACTTTAGCTTAATTTGTCAAAAAATTTGGATAGAAATCCTTTCGTAGAACGATAGCCTTGCATCGGAGTATCATGTAGGTTAAGAGATCAATCCAAGATGATTCTTAAGTTAAAACAGCTTTTAGGGTAAAATCCAGTTAACCTAACTAACTGGTAGCGCAGACAATATCAAGTAGAGGCAGTTTTGTTGAAGCAGAAATATAAATTGTGAGGCTCAGGAGTAACTCCTGTTTTACGGCGTGTGAAGATGTTAAAACTATTCCTATTAATTCGGCACAAAAGAGGCCATGACACGGTATACTCCACCCAGGGATATTGATTAACTAGAAAAGTAATGGTAGCCGTAGCAATTCTCGCAGCAGGACGTGGAACACGGATGAAGTCAGACCTTCCTAAGGTACTTCATCAAGTGGGGGGGCGTTCATTGGTAGAACGGGTACTTGAAAGTTGTTACCTGCTCAATCCATCTCGAAAACTCGTCATTGTAGGTTATGAAGCTCAGCCAGTTCAACAGTCATTGCATCAAGTTGGTTTCTTAGAATTTGTTGAGCAAAGGGAACAATTAGGCACAGGCCATGCCATCCAACAATTGTTGCCCTATTTGAAAGACTTTGCCGGAGATTTATTAGTTTTAAATGGAGATGTGCCTTTATTAAGGCCTGAAACATTAGAAAATTTACTTAAGAGTCATCAACTTCATCGTAATGCTGCTACATTACTCACAGCCCATCTACCTAATCCAAAAGGATATGGACGGGTATTTTGTGATGGTGACAATTTAGTCAGACAAATTGTAGAAGATCGTGACTGTAACGCTGCCCAAAAACAAAACCATCGCATTAATGGAGGTATTTATTGTTTCAATTGGCCAAAATTAGCCGAAGTGCTGCCGAAACTCTCTCCTAATAATGATCAAGAAGAATATTATTTAACAGATGTGGTTAAATATCTATCTCCTGTAATGGCAGTAGATGTGGAAGATTATTTTGAGATTAGTGGGATTAATGATCGTAAACAATTGGCTATGGCCAATGATATCCTTCAAAATCGTATTAAAGATTATTGGATGGCTCAAGGGGTAACCATGACTGCTCCTGATAGTATCACTATTGACGACACCGTCGAATTACAACCTGATGTTGTGATCGAACCCCAAAGTCACTTAAGGGGAAATACTGTTATTGGGAAAGGGAGTATCATCGGACCAGGAACTCTAATTGAAAATAGTAAAGTTGGTGAAAACGTAATAGTACTCTATTCGGTCATCATTGATAGTCAAGTAGCTGATGGATGTCGTGTTGGACCCTATACACATTTGCGGGGTCAAGCTCGGGTGGGAGAGTCCTCTCGTATTGGTAATTTTGTAGAAATTAAAAAGTCAATCATCGGACAAAAAACCAATGTGGCTCATCTTTCCTATTTGGGGGATGCAACCTTAGGAGAAGGGGTTAACGTGGGGGCTGGGACCATTACCGCTAACTATGATGGAGTGCAAAAACATTCAACCATTATTGGTAATGGAACAAAAACTGGAGCTAATAGTGTGTTCGTGGCCCCAGTGACGTTAGGGGACAATGTCACTGTAGCTGCGGGGTCTGTTGTCACCGATAATGTCCCCGATCAAGCGTTAGTAATTGCTCGAGAACGGCAGCGAATTATTAAGGATTGGAAAATGAGTATTAAGAAGAAAAATTAGTAGTTTATTCTACTCAACGAGATAGATAATAACTGACGTAAAATTACTTAGGCTAGAAGCCCTACTTTTTAATTATAAGTAGTTGGACGTTAATAAATAACACTATGTCAGTAAATTACAAGAGAGTAGATAGATTGTTAATTTAACTTAAAAAAATCGAAAAGTATCCTAGCGTTAGAATCTAAAACAAAGCTAAAAATCAGTATAATATGGATATTTTTTAGTGTAAGTTTGACAGTTGTTTCTACCTGGTTAAACAAGATTTAGTCTTTTTTATTTTATTTTTAGTTGATCGACTTTTCCAAATTTCTAAGTCTTAATAATAAATCTTTTTACTTCTAAACTATTCGATGCCGAGCATGATTTAATGGACTCTGTCACTGCTGTCGTCAGTTTATATTTATCTTCCAACATCCTACTGGCCAATACATTCTCTTTCATTCTTTGCTATTTTTACTCAATTATGTTCAATTTTAGGGAATAAGCAGGCAAAAATGTATAAATCCTACTTTCTCTGTCTTTTATACTGTACTTTTGTGGCGCTACTAACATAAATAAGTTCATAGCCTTCAACAATCATTTTTTTTTAACAAAAAGTCTTTAATCTTTTTTTTATTTTGTTATCTTGCTAGTTCATTAACTTAATAATATCGAGTAAGTAGCTTTTAATTTTTATTTAAAAAAATTTTTCATCTCTAGACTTAAGCCGTTAAAGTTGAATTTATTGTGTACTACTTTAATTAATTTTTTTATAAAAATATCGATTTTGGTTGTGAAAACCTACTTCTAACAAAAAAGAAACAATCTAGGTAAAAGCAATTACTAGAAAACTTTATTTAGCTTTGCATATTAGTTAACTTAAACTAATATGCAAAGCCAAAATTATGTAGAATTAAGAACATGGTGTTTACTTTTAAGAGTATTTCAGGGATGGAATCTCAAAAATAGTGTTTTTGCTGTAGGAATAAATTATGATGACAGTGGGAGAATTGTCATAAGATATAATGAATCGGGAAAGTAAAAGGAGAAAAAAACCTCTACTAACTGACAAACCACTTCAAAAATTAGTCCACCAATTTAGAATTAAGACCAACCGACGAACGAATATGAACAGGCTCGAAAATCACGTCGAAAAAGTTTAGGAGCAGAAAGAATAAGATTACTTGAAAAAATTAAGATACTCTTGTCGAAATTAGAGACAAAAACATAGAAATAGAAAGTTTATTTAACAAAAAATATTCGTTAAAAATTAACTTGAATAATTTTAAAAGTAATAAAAATATCCAGAAGTTAGAATGAATAGTTAGCTTTCAACTATCAGTTAGCATGAAACGTAAATACAGTCATTTTTCTTACTATTGTTTAAATTTAGCTTTGACTAAATAACTTGTATTCACTGAGTAATTTTTATTAAAAATAATCGCATCTATTCTCTTGTATTTGCAGTATTTTTTAGCTTTATATACATTTTTATATAGGAATTTTACAAACTTTTTCTTTTTTAAGATCCTTATTGATAAAGTCTCATGAGAACTTTTATTTGGTTCCTATATTACTATTTAGTTGTTCACTCTTTTTTTAAACATGGAAGTAACCAATCACTAATAAATTTTCAGTATCCTATTATACTATTTTATTTTTTGCTTAGAACATATAGTTTTTTTCAATTGGGTAGCTCATGATAATAGCAGTGAGTAAACCAGCCAATTATATTTTCATCGATTGCTGAATCAATTGCTTTATTTATAGCTTGATTAAGTCTTCTAGAATTCGTAGATCCTGAGTTAGAAAATATTTTTAATTTTCGATAAATAGTTTTCAATGGGATTAAAACCAGAAAAATATGAAGATAACAACACAAATATTGCCCCTATAGATTTCATTAGTTCTCTAAACTTTTATGGCTTTATGAGATAAAAAATTATCCACGAACCATACAAATTACTGATTAGATTTGTGGTATTAGCACTTCTGTTTCATGAATGAGAAAAGATTCTTTTAATTTTTCCATCGTTCAAAAGCAAAGGAGGATAAAGAATCCGATATAGTGATCGCTTCAATTAAAATAATATTTTTTCCTCAGTATATTAGTCCATTTTTCATAAGCTCGCTTTCTTTTAGTTGCTCTTATTTCTTCAGTAAAAATTAGATCTTTAAAGTTTAAGTTGTTCAAGTATCGTTGAATATTCTCATACCAAAACCTTAACCATATCTATGTAGGATTACAAGGCATGAAATGGTTTTTTGAGTTAAGTTAAGTTCCTAGACTAAATGACATATAATTAAGTATTGTTTCGTATAGGCGAGTCCTTAATCCTTGTAAAGTAGCCTCGTTATCTCATTCTAGCAATTATTCAACAATAATAAGTTTTTATGCTCCAATTTAAGGGGTTCTTCTCAGCAATAAGAGAATAATCATATTTTTTTTGCTGTTTTCTAATGTCTAAGAAGTGATTGACAAAACTACAACTGACTCGAAAACGCCCTGCTAGTTATTGAGTTAATTGATCTTATTTCTCAGTTTCTGTGATTTTAGTAGGAATACCTATGGAGTATGGCCTCACTTTCTAGTGAAACTAGACATCTTTTTGATTCATTTACTTTAATCTATCCAAGCTGTAACACACTGGTGTCGGGGAATTGCTTAAGAGGAGAAAGTCTATAGTTTTTGTGGAGTGTAGGAATTAGTTTTCTTTCAAACAATCATGAAGGCAGAACCCCGCCATTTTGATTAAATAATTCAAAGACTTGACGACAGAAACATTTAAGTCTTTCCCCTACATCTGCGGCTGGTTGATAACTTCCCTCAAATTGCCAATCACACACTGTTGAAAGTCGCCAAGCCTGGCCTTGATAATTAAACGCTGCTGTGTCGACTCCAACTAATTTTTTGGAGTCATCCCCGGGATCTTGATGGAAACGAATTTGTACCAACAAACTACAACTTTGGAAACGAGGACTCCATCCAGGCAAATGAAACCCGATGTCAATGGAATCGGGATCAACTAATTCAAGGGTATCCTGGTCATCATACCAAGGTTTAAGATCTGCTTTGGCATCAGGAAAATGCGACTTAAATAGATGGACAATGACTGCAATCTTAGTAGCCACTTCTAGTCCTTGTGCTTTTTCCGACGCGTTCATAGTGTAATCTCCTCTCACATACAGATAGACCAACAGGTTTTAATTAAATCTTAGATGGTAAACTTAATGAATTTCCTCTGTTCTATGCCACGATTTTAATAAGTTTCTCCATAGATAATGACAACAAAACCAAAAGTTCATGACAGAGCATTTTCTGATCATTGGTTTTCTTAAGTAATTTTATCGGGAGATTCTCCCAATCTAATGAGACTAAAAAACCCTCTGTTATTCTTTAATCCATGGACTACTTTTCTATAGCTATACTTACTTACCGAGAAATAACACCTATCTTAGCGAAAAAAGGTTTTTTAATGATAGCCCCTGATTGAATTGGTTTTGGAAAATCCGTTTAAGATAAAGAAGGATTTACCTATACTTCCCAAGCTTAACAGTTAGAAGTTAGGAGTGTTTATTGAAGTCTTATATCTTAAGCAATCTATACGTCGTCCAAGGTTTTCTAGTCTCAGGGGGAATATAATATGCCTTTGCTCACCTTGGAAAAATTGATTGCCTGATTGTATTTAATACTCCCATGTCACCTGATGTAAAATTCTCATAGAGCACGAAACAGTAGGAAATTTCTCTCATGGCGGATATAATAACTCAAAATATACTAATTATCTATCAAAATATCAATAAAAGAAGTAAGTTTATTTTTTATAATAAAAAAACGGCAATGTGTCTACAACCGTAAAAGTTCAGCTGTGGGACGGTCTTGGCTGTCTACCATAATGATGGCTATTCGAAAAGGAGTTAATACTTGGGGCTATTGTCACCTTAATTGTTTGGAGAATGGCTGTTATCTGACTATTTTTAGAGATTTACTAAGGCTCAGCGGCTATTTTATGAAACCGTAAGATTGCTTAGTGTCGATGAGGATAAACACTATTCCCAAGAACATTGGGTGCAAGAAGTGAGCAATTTAATTGTGAATAGTAGCAATAGAATAACATCAAGTCCTAGGTCGATAATATCGACCTAGGACTTGATGTTCGTGACCGTCTTTTTAGTGAGTTGTAGTGGTTTCCAGGCGTCTATTTTCACCACCTCTTTCTTTGAAAAATTGAGCAACTGTAAGTTTTGATTGGACTGATTGCAGAAGTGTGGAAAAAATGTTAACCTTAAAGTTTAAAGCTTAAATTAATGAATCTTAAAGCACACTTGGGCAACAGATGAATAATTTACACTATTCTCTGCTGCCCAAGGACCAAAAGATAACTTCTAATTTAGTTAAGAAGTTATTTAATCATTTTGAACAGATCAATGCAGCGGCTAGAAATCTCAATAGATTAGCCGTTTACAACTAAAACTATCAGGCTGTTTGGGACTTTGATACCTTCTTATATCTGATTCTTCAATTTAGTTAAGTTAATTAATAGTTAACAGTAGTAGGTTATCCATTTTTAATCATTTTAATCGTTGACATATTAATTACTTTTTTATACCATTTACATTTTAATTTCATCCCTTATTTTTGAGTAAAAATGATTCATATAGCTATTATTGGAGCAGGTGTTATCGGAGCAGCAATTGCTTATGAATTGAGTTTAGTTAAAGGGTTAAGAATTACCTTAATTGATAAACAAATCCCTGCTTCAGGTTCTACGGGAGCAGCATTAGGGGTTTTAATGGGGATTATTAGCCGTAAAACAAAGGGAAGAGGCTGGAAACTTCGTCAAACTAGTCTAGAACGCTACAAAACTCTAATTCCCGAATTGGAAATTCTCACCAAACAAAGTATTCCTGTTAACCATCAAGGAATTTTGATGTTAAGGTTTGCAGAAGAACCGATAGGAGAATGGGAGAACCTAATAGAAATTCGTCAGTCTCAAGGCTATGATTTAGAAATCTGGGATCAAGAAACTCTAAAGAGAAAATGTCCCCAGATTGATAATCACAGGATTATTGGTGGAATTTATTCCCCCCAAGATTTACAAGTTAATCCCCAAAAATTAACGGAAGCTTTAGTTAAAGGAGCTTCTATAAATGGGGTTGACTGTAAGTTTGGAATTGAGGTTAAAAATATTATTTATGATACCTTAAAAGACTCAAATATACGCCAATGTTATGAAATTCAAACTACAGAAGATAATTTAAGAATTGATGAGTTAGTTATAGCTGCTGGGTTGGGATCAACTCCTCTGACCATTACGTCTAGTCAACCTCTAGACATTCGACCTGTTTTAGGTCAAGCATTACAAATTAAGTTGAATAAACTGTCAGGAAATAAAAACTTTCAACCGGTAATCACAGGGAACGATGTTCACATTGTTCCATTAGGAAATGGGGAATATTGGATCGGTGCAACGGTAGAGTTCCCTGACAGAATGGGGGAGATGATTTCACATCCAGAATTATTAGAAAAAGTCAAACAACAAGCGATTAGTTTTTGTCCTACTTTACAAGATGCTAAAGTAATAAAAACTTGGTTTGGGAAACGTCCTCGTCCCCAAGGCGAACCTGCTCCGATTATTCGAAGATTACCTCAATATAACAATGTTTTATTAGCTACGGGGCATTATCGTAATGGGGTTTTATTAGCACCAGCAACTGCATTAGCTATTCGAGAATATTGGTTTAGCTGAAGCTGTCATGTAAAACTAACCCTTTAAAAGAAGCGAATAGAAAGAGAGAAATATTTAATTTTTTAAATCTTTATTTAAAAAAAACTTACCTTAAGAACGTCTATGATTGGAATCATTATCGATGGTTGAGAAAAGGTCTATAATTTACTATTTTTATTTACAAATTAACTAGAATTATACAATTATATTCTATATTTTTAAGTAAAAATATTTTAAAGAAAAATTAAAGAATTATTGTATTAATTAATTTTGTTTCCTACTTGATGAACTTGGAAAATTCTGTGATATTCAATAATTTCAAAAATAGAACTTTATTGTTATAATATTGGGTTAGTAATTTAGACTAATCAATCTAGTATAACCGGTTTTATCATTATCAAAAGTATAGGTGAAACAAGTTGAATACTATAAATAATACTCATGATCACACATTAAATAAACTGAGTCCACCCCCAAGTGACAAAGATAGCGATAAACGCTCCAATAAAAGTATTAAAAATATTAACAATTTCATTAGTCATCCAGTCTAATTTTTCCTGTAAAGTTGCCCCAATTAAACTTTCTAAATTAGTAGCAATAAAAGCAGAGAAAATACACACAAACACCCCCGCTAGATTAATTAAGCCAATACTCCAAGCTAATAAAGCAATTACCCCAGAAGCAATCATTCCTGCCAAAGTTCCCTCAAAACTGACAGCCCCCTCAGTTCCTCGTGGTACAGGTTTTAGGGTAGTGATTAAAAATGTACTTCTTCCATAAGCTTTTCCTACTTCAGAGGCAGTTGTATCAGAAAGTTTAGTACTAAAACTAGCAACATATCCTAAAATCAATAATTGTTGCCAAGAAGAATCAGAAAATAAAGTCATCAAGGCACAAAGTATAGCTATTAATGCTGACCCCCAAACATTTTCTGGACCACGCATTCCTGAACGGTTTTCAGCAATCCCTGCTGCTTCTTTTTCTGATATTCCGATGCGGGTTACTGCTGAACCCATTAAGAAGTAAAACATAACGATGGTGTAACCTTGCCATCCGAGTGTTCCCCAAACCAAAATCCCTAATATCCAAGCATGGAGGTATCCAGCAGTAGTTAATAATTTTTTAGGTACAATGAAGGCGATAACGATTAAAAATGAATTTAGACCATTAGCAATGAACCAAGGGTTTGTAATTTCCATTTTAATTGAGAGTTAATAATTAATAGTTAATTAGTTTAACATAATCTAATTTTGCTTTTTTTTGCTGATAAAGCTTTTTCATAAGCAGCTTCAGTCTGAATAGAAAGTAAGATTAGAATATTTTAATGACCTTCTCTGATTTGCATTTTTTATTTTTAATACCCTCCGGCACAGTACTCACTTGAATTAAAGGAGTTGTCCCAAATTGCTACAGTTTTTGATGACCTAGATTTTCTATTTGAGAGATTGCTTTTAGGGATCCCTATAGAGATTCTACCTTATTATTAGGTTTAAGTTCTAATTTAGTAGTTAAGTCAGGATAATTAATTGAAAAATATTTTCCATATTTTTAATAAACAATAATAGTATAAATTATTGTTTATTTTTAAAAAATTAAGTTACTTTAATTTTAAAATTTTCATTTTTAAAAAAGTTTCTATCGCCTGATTACTTAATAAATATTGTGGCAAAACATCGACTATATTGTGATAGTAGTAATAAAACAAAGACTATATCTTATTTAATGAAAGCGTTATTAGAATTTAGCTAATTAGAGTTAGCTTATATTGGAAACTATTTATAGGAAATAAAGATAATTTACTAACGAGAAAAAAATATTTTTAATTAAAAAATAGAACTTATTATACTAAATACTATAGACATGCTCTTCTAAAAGATCACAGAAAATTTAGCCAAAAATAATAAGTTTAATTGTTAATTATTTTTTTGCTTTAACTGAGAATATTGTAATGATTAAGCAATACTTTTTACATTGTATCAATTATTTAAAAATACTCATTAAATCAAAACTCATAAACTAAATTCAGCCATTTTATATTCCCTCTTAGAATTTTATTTCATAAAGTTGCCCTTTTTAGTAGTTTGACAAATTCATAGACGTATGATCGACCATTTATAGCCCCGCTTCTCATAGCAATTGCTCTTTTCCGAGACTCCATACTTTTTTTTCTGATTGGTTTCAATCCTACTCTAAGTGCATAGAAACACATACCTATCTCAGTTTATAAATATCTTTTTTCTAGTTTTCATATTTTTTAAAGTTAATGTTCAATAAATCTTTCTCTTTTTAAGAGGTTCTCTCTTTCTATGTTGTACTCTCAGACTTTAACAAGAATGGCTAAGCTCTTTCAAGTAATCTCATCCTTTTTGGTCCCAAACTTTTTTAACACAATTTTCTTTGTCTATCTAACGAGCTACTTTCAGTCTTTTCTATATTCACCTATGCACTGGACTTAATTTTAACTAGTGAGCTAGTTTTTTAAGTAGTTTATCAATTAATAGAGATTTTTTTCTTCTCTTGATTTAAAATCCTTATTTTTGAGGTATTAACTATTTATTCTTCTATTTAATTAGATTTATTGCTGTAAGGACTATACTATTTTCGAGAATCTGTCCCTAAGATACTTTTAAAGGTAAATACTATCTTCTCAACTCTACAGAATCCTCACTTATTTAGCTTTATAATTTAGATTGTTTCCCTCTTATTATAACTGAGTTTTTATAGCAGAATTTAGTATAAGTTATGACTCTAGCGAATCTGCTACTCCAAATTTTCAGTTATTTATATGAAAAAAAAATCAAGTTTCATACCTAAATTTAGTCCCAACAAACAACCGAAGTGCGTTAAATCAACTAAACACATCAGGCAGTTATTTTAGAAATTTATTTAACCAAGATTCTCTAAGAGGCTGCAGGTAAAGATTTTTTAGTTGAAGATACAGGATTTTTCCTGTCTTGAGGTTTATCCAACTCTAGAAGCAAATTACGAATTAGACGAGCAACTGCTTTTTGCATTAACCCTTCAACAATTTCTCGTCCCATCTGTTGAATCTCTGGTTTAACTAATAGTTTTGTAGCTATGGGAACTAGGTGTATGGGATCAAATCCTGGGGTGTCCTGAAGGATCTGTAAAATATTTTTTAGATGTTCTGTTGTCTGAGCATTGTTGCTTAAGTCTGAAGGAGTTTCTCGAACGGCTAAACCTACTTGTTTTCTCACTATTGTAGAAGCAGTAAACCAGGTTTGACGACCCAATAAATCGATAGTATGAATTACTTCATCAATGAGATGTTCCCGAATAAATAATCCTCGTTCAGAGAAGATAAACTCAGTAGCTTGCTCGAGAACTTTATCAAAATCATAGTCCTGAGAATCTTTAGCATTTCTCAACAAATTTTCCAAACGATTCCATCGGAAACTTCCATTTTGAAATAATAAGTTTTTGAGAGAAGTTCGTAATTCTTGAGATGGATCAGTCAGGAGTCGTTTTGCAACATAAGGATAAGCTTTGCTGAGGACTTTAAAGTTAGGATCAATGCCAATTGCAATTCCTTCTAATGTTACCATTGATCGAATAATCAAAGCATAATAAGCAGGAACACGAAAAGGAAACTCGTACATCATTGCAGACATCTGATCAGTAATACTCTTGAAGTTTAACTCAGCAACACTTGCTCCCAAAGCATTACCAAAAACTTGACTTAAAGCTGGAATAATTGGAGATAAATCTGTATCGGGTTGGAGAAAATCTAGCTTCACATAATCATAAGCCAATGATTCAAAATCACGATTAACTAGGTGGACAACTGCCTCAATTAGACCATAACGTTGATAGGGCTTGATGTGACTCATCATACCAAAATCTAGATAAGCTAACTGCCCATTATCCATAGCTAATAAGTTCCCTGGATGAGGATCAGCATGGAAGAAACCATGTTCTAATAACTGACGCAAAGAACATTGAACCCCGACTTCTACCAGATGAGTTGCATTAATTCCTTTTGCTTGAACTTTTTGAATATCAGTTAACTTCGTTCCTTCTATCCATTCCATGGTTAAAACGCGTCTTCCCGTATATTTCCAGTAAATTTTAGGTACATAAATTTCAGGTAAATGTCCATAAAATTCGGCAAATTTTTCAGCATTTTTTCCTTCTTGAATGTAATTAATTTCTTCAAAAATACGACTGGCTAATTCGTCTGTAATAGAAACCAAATCTGAACGAATAAATTTGAATGCTTGCTGTGCCAAACTTGCTAGATTTCGCATTAGATAAATATCTAATGTTATGCGTCGAATCAAATCAGGACGCTGTACCTTTATAGCTACTTTTTCTCCATTTTTTAATTTTCCTTTATACACTTGTCCTAAGGAAGCTGCCGCCAAGGGTTTGGAAGAAATTTCTGCGTAAATCACTTCGGGAGATTCCCCTAATTCTTCTTCAATAAAACGGTAGGCGACCTCATTAGGGAAAGAAGGAATGTGATCTTGTAAAGAGGTTAATTCATCAAGATAATTGGGGGGAATTAAATCAGGACGTGTTGACAAAGCCTGTCCAATCTTAATATAAGCAGGTCCTAATCTGGTCAGTATTTCCCTCAACTGAATTGCCCGTTTGCGATTATCTTTAGGGTTGATCCCTCTTAATTTATCCCACCATAAACCTAAAAAAAACCAGGAAGATTGTGAAGCAATACTAATCAACCGATGTAAAACTGCTAAAAAACGTTTACTGTAATACTCCTCAATGCTCTCTGGGTGGTAACTCCAACTTTCAGGGGAAAAATCGCTAATGGGACCTAAATCTTCACCATGATTTTGGGGAATATGAATGGGTTGGGCTTCAATGGGAATCAAATCTGGAGACTCAACAACTGGTGATACAGTAAATTCAGGCATAGGAGCAATAGACTAGTGACGTAAAAAAATTTTTGTAAACTATTGTAATGAGTTTTGTTGGTCTAACTGAACTAGAGAAACCATTTAAAATCAGAGCTTTTAGTCGCCTAATACACGCAAAATACTATTTGTCTAATGAGTTTGTAAAGTCATCGTAATTAATCCTTGCTGTCCTAGTAAAATTTCTCGTAAAAAACTAAAAATCCCTACCCAAATAATCGGGCTAATATCCACACCACCCAAGGGAGGAATCACCTTACGAATAGGAGCTAATAACGGTTCTGTAGGATAAATAATTAATGTCCAAAGAAAATGATTCAATTCTACTTGAGGATACCAAGTTAGAATGATTCTTATGATGAATAAAAAGGTCATTAAAGCAAAAAATATGCCTAACACCCAACTTATGATGGTAATATTCATAGTCACAAATTATAGTTTGTACTTTGAATTATTTAAATATTAGCTTTCAGGACTATTCTCTAACTGAATATAATTTGGCTAAAAAGATAGACGCTAGCATGTACAGATTATATCTTACTTTTTCTAAGTCACCCATTTTTATTGAACTTAACCAGAGATATCATAAGAAAGCTTAACTTTCTCATGATATCTTATGCAGATCAACTTTTTTAGTCGTGTCAGTCAAGTAGTACTATAAATTGATAAAGTTGAATTGCTTTTTCTGAAAAAAAGTTAATGACCATTCAGGCAACAACAATTCCAATTGAGGATATAATCGAACAGCAAAGGGCATTGTTGGGAACTTGCCAGACGAAATCAGTAAACTTTCGTCTGACACAACTGGAAAATTTAAAACAAGGAATCATTGATCATCAAGAGGCAATTGTTGAAGTTACTAAAGATGATTTTGTCCGACCTGAATTTGAGTCCTATTTTGAAATTATAACTCCGGGAAAGATTAATCTAGCTCTTCAAAACCTGAAATTTTGGATTAAACCTCAACAGGTGCCCACCTCTTTTGATCAATTCCTAGCTTTAGCTGGGGTTCGACTAGAACCTATGGGAGTTGTGTTAATTATCGGTCCCTGAAACTATCTTTTCTAACTAATGATTTCTCCTCTAGTGGGAGCGATCACAGCTAGAAACTGTGCTATTCTCAAACTTTTTGAACAAGCTCCTTGCACTTTCTAAGTGGTGGCTAACCTGATTCAGTTCGCCTTCGATTCTTATTATGTCTCTGTTATAGAGGGAGATATTAGGGTTAACAAACAACTACTAGCCCACAAATTTGACCATATTTTTCACTAAAGGAGCATTTGTTGGACGCATTGTTTATGAAAGCGTCCGCTAAATATATGACACCAGTTACCCTAGAATTAGGAGGCAACAGTCCCTGTATTGTCGATGACAATATTAATGCAGATTGCGCTGCAAAGCGAATCGCCTAAGACAAGTTTATCAACGCTAGCCAGAACTAATATTACTCCAAATTATTTATTGGTAAACCGTGATATTCAACCAACTCTTTTAAAGCAACTTAAAAAATTTATTAAGGAATTTTATGGGGATAATCCTACTATTAGCCTTGATTATTGACAGATTGTTAATAAAAGATATTTTTTGCGTCTATCCGCTTTTCTAGAGACTGGAAAAACGGTGATTAGGGGACACCATGACCTTGTTGTTGTATTGATCCTACTGTTCTAGACGAAATGATTTGACATGATCCCATTATGGAGGAGGAAATCTTTGGTCTTATTTTGCTAGTCCTAGAATATGGAAGTTTCGAAGAGGCTATTACTTGGATAAATAAACAATCTAAACCCTTAGTCCTCTACTTTTTCCCTCAAAATCAGCAAAAGCAAAAACAGATTTTGAACTCAACTTCCTCTGGAAGAGTCTACTTCAATGATGCGGTAGTACGGTTTGGAGTTTGGGGCTTCCCTTTAGCGGCATCGGAAAAAGTGGTATGAGTAGCTATCATACAAGAGGGATCTTCTCAAGAAATCTTTCTGGTTCGATTTTCCCGGGTGTTATACTCCTTACAACTCTAAAAAGCTCAATCAAATTAAGCATGTTGTTACTGGTCGTCATTAAGTCGTCATTAATACTAACAAAAGTTAAGTTTTCAAGGAAAATTCTAAAATTAAAGCGCCAAGATATGAGTCAAGATTAGAAATGAAAGTTTAATCTAGATATTCACACTTCCCCATCGCATAATCAGCTTAACAGGAATTTTTTACCTAATAGGTTTTTGAGTAGATCAAAGTAAATAAAACAAGCCGAGTTAAATGCACTTATATAAAATAATTTCAGCAGGTAATTGACGATTTATCCCCCTTTTCTAGATTTAATAATTCGCTTAATGAAATTTATATAAATTCAGACAGTTTACTGCTTTATTCTTGTTTTAACAGAGGGAGTTGGCTGTCCTTGTGTGTTCCATAAGCGTGTCCGATAAGCCATCAGGACTTTTCAACAAATTAGGGAATGTAATAAATGTCTAGAACTTATTGATAGTTTATTTGTTTATATCCTTTCCAACTCTGCTTTTACTTTTGTAAAAACGACGAATTTACCAAGTCTCAGTTACAATTTTCACCGTCTCATTACTCAACCTAAAAACAAACCAGTGAGTTGCTGCTCGAAGTTTGTAGATAACCCGTCCAGACAATATTAGGAGTACATCATGTGTTTTAAAGATTTTTCTCTTCCAGTAAAGAGTCTCACCAGTTAAAGGAATGGGCGATACTGGATTTGAACCAGTGGCAGCCTGCTTGTAAGGCAGGAGCTCTACCGCTGAGCTAATCGCCCCAATTTACTCTTATGGGATGATAACATATCTTTTGACGATTCAACAACAAGAATAGATTTTTTTATGCCTTCTGGCCGTACCCATGATCATATTACGTTTTGGAGTTTACCTCTACTGGTTGGATTTACCTATTTTTTCAGTAGTGATAAAAGACTGACATTATTAATCGCGGGATCTTATCTCTTTAGTGGATTAATGTTTGGTCCTGATCTTGATATTCACTCGATTCAATACAAAAGGTGGGGAATTATTCGAGGGATGTGGCTTCCTTACCGATATCTCATAAAACATCGTTCCCTATTCTCTCACGGATTTCTGATTGGGACCATTTTACGTTTGTTGTATCTTTTTACCATCTTAATATTGGTAGCCATAATTGGAGTAGTGATTGTTCAGTTAATTTGGAGGTTTGACTGGAGTTTGCAACAGTTTATCCACAAGGTCATACAACTAATGACCACTAGATATTCCCAAGAAGTTATCTTCTTGGGAGTAGGATTAGAATTAGGGGCGATGAGTCACACCATTAGTGATTACGTCAGATCAGCGATAAAAAAATATCAGAGGCAAACGCAAAAGCAAACCAAAAACAAAAAAAATTCCCGACGGAGACGTTCATCTAGTTCGGGAAAATCTAAGGTCAAATAAGATAAGTTTTTACCATTTGAGAAGATTAAACTGTTCCATATCAATGGTGTCACGATTACGATAGATAGCCAAAACAATCGCTAACCCAACAGCTGCTTCAGCAGCCGCAACAGTAATCACAAATACCGTAAAAACTTGACCTTTAATTTCCACAGAATCGGAGAAATTTGAAAATCCCATAAGGTTCAAATTAACTGCATTGAGTAATAATTCAATGGACATTAAAACGCGAACTGCATTGCGACTAGTCACTACACCATAAATGCCAATACAGAATAAAGAAGCAGCCAATAGTAAGCAAAATTCTAATTGTAGTTGCATAATTTTTCTTGAAAGATGACTGATGACTAATTTACTGTTTACTTCCTTTAGATAAGGCTAGTTCTCGGGCTTCTAATTCACTAGGACGTTCGAGTAATTCTAGGGCTGTCTCAATTTCTTCTTGAGAGGCTAAGGATTCTGGGATTATATCACGACGAGCTAGAACAATTGCCCCTACCATCGCAATCAAAAGTAACACAGATGCCAATTCAAAAGGAAGCAAAAAATCACTAAAGAAATGCTTACCAATCTCGATAATTGTATTATCAATAACCTGAGAAGAAGGGGGATTAATTGACCATGGAGTAACAAAAATCATGGTTGTTAATAAGATAAAGATTCCCCCACAAACTAAAGCAGTTAAGCCTTTACGAATCCAATATCTGGGCAAAGTAGAAAAGTTTTCTTGCTTGTTAACCAACATAATCGCAAACAAAATTAAGACATTAATAGCCCCAACATAAATTAAGATTTGAGCCACCGCCACAAAATCAGCATTTAGCAGAATATAAATGCCAGAAATACTGATGAAAACTCCTCCCAA
Source organism: cyanobacterium endosymbiont of Rhopalodia gibberula (assembly GCF_003574135.1). Lineage (GTDB taxonomy): Bacteria > Cyanobacteriota > Cyanobacteriia > Cyanobacteriales > Microcystaceae > Rippkaea. Next base: position 2,486,010 of record NZ_AP018341.1, read on the forward strand.
TAAAAAGGCGGAGTAAACAATATTTGATAGTAAAACAACTCCTAGAGATGTCCCAATAACCATTGTTGCTAAAATAGCAAAGGAAACAATTTGAACGCCTTCCGCTAAATTCACTACTGTTAATTCTCCTTAATTTGGTTCAGTTTAGTTAATAGTTAATAGTTAATAGTTAATAGTTAATAGTGCTATTTTGGTACTATTAACTATCAATTGTTTTACTCGCTCTCTTTTACAATTTCTTCAGGAAGTTTTCCTGCTCGTTGACTTCCTGATGGTAAATCATGAGGGTCAAATACCCCTTTAGGTAGATATCCTAACTCTCGTAAGGGAGTTACCATTGAATCTTGGGTTACTTTATAAGGCAACCGTCCGAGGGCAACATTATCATAATTGAGTTCGTGACGGTCATAGGTCGCTAGTTCATATTCTTCCGTCATGGATAGGCAATTGGAAGGACAATATTCAACACAATTACCGCAAAAAATACAAACCCCAAAATCGATACTGTAGTGTTTGAGTTCTTTCTTCTTAACAGTTTTGTTAAATTCCCAATCTACTACCGGGAGGTTAATTGGACATACCCGAACACAGACTTCACAGGCAATACACTTATCAAATTCAAAGTGAATCCTTCCCCGGAATCGTTCTGAGGGAATAAGTTTTTCATAGGGGTATTGTACTGTAACTGGACGGCGACGCATATGGTCAAAGGTAACAGATAGCCCTTGACCAATATATCTAGCCGCCTCAACACTCCCTTTAGCGTAATCGCTGACTTGTTTGAGTAGGTTAAACATAACACTTGATTAGTGAGTTCTTAACAAAAAAAAAGAGATTAGCCGCCAAAAGCGACAGGAAAGATAAGTTTTAGGGCTGCCGTTAATAAAAGGTTAACCAAAGAAACAGGAAGTAAGAATTTCCACCCTAAATCCAATAATTGGTCAATACGAACCCGGGGAACTGTCCACCGTATTAAAACAGCGAGGAAAATCAAGAAATAGGCTTTAAGTACGGTCATCATGATTCCCAAGGAAGCGGTAATCACCTGTAACCAGGAATTTGTTTCGTTTACTCCAATCCAACCTGCTAGTTTCTCAAGAGGGACTGGAAATTCCCACCCCCCTAAGTAAAGGATGGCAAAAACCAAAGCCGACAACACTAAGTTAACGTATGAGCCTACATAGAATAAACCAAACTTCATCCCTGAATATTCAGTCTGATACCCTGCAACAATTTCCTCTTCTGCTTCAGGAAGGTCAAAAGGAAGTCTTTCACATTCAGCCAACGCCGCAATCCAAAAGATAATAAATCCTACAGGTTGCCGCCAAATATTCCAACCTAAAATGCCATATCCTGACTGTTGCTGCACAATATCAATAGTGCTAAGACTATTGGATATCATGACAACTGCTAAGACAGATAAAGCCAAGGGGATTTCATAACTAATGGACTGCGCTGCTGCTCTTAATCCCCCAAGAAGGGAATATTTGTTATTAGAAGCATATCCCGACATTAGTAAGCCAATGGGAGCAATACTGGCTAAAGCAATCCAGAGAAAAATCCCTACATTTAGGTCTGTAATCACCAAATTTTGTCCAAAGGGAACAATTAGGTAAGAAACAAACACTGGAAGTACCACTAGCACTGGACCTAGGGTAAATAACAAGGGGTCTGCTTTAGCAGGGATGATGTCTTCTTTAAATACCAATTTGATGCCATCAGCCACAGGTTGAAGAACCCCTAAAGGTCCTGCATATTCAGGTCCGATACGTTGTTGGGCTGCGGCAGAGATTTTTCGTTCTAACCATACCACTACCAATACGCCGACGGTAGCTACAATAATCATTAAAAATGAGGGTAAGGGAATCCAAAAGGCTTTGGCGAGCCCATCAGAAAGTCCCATTTGTTTGAGAGATTGAATAAAACTGCCTTGTAGGTCGATTCCTGTGTTCATCTTGATTGATACAAGTTGTAGGTTTAGGTCTATTGATTGATACTTTACGTATCTGATGGTCTTTGTTTGCTGGTTATTCTGTCAAGATTTTCTCTAATACCATTGCCTAGTATATCGCTGTCTGTAATATAGCTTCGGGAATTTTATAACAACTTCTACTTATAGTTGTCATAGACTGAATAGGATGGGGAGCTTGTTATTTAATGCTTACTCAAAATTTAAAGTAAACTAAATGAAAATCTGTAGACCTGCAATATCTATAACAACGGTGATTTAATCATTCTACCTGCAGTAAAAATAACAGCTGTAAAATTTCCTAGTCGAGAAATCACGTATGTTCAAGATTCTAAGTTGACTGGATATTTACTGTCTAGAACCCATAGAAATGGGAAATGTAAAGCAAAATTGCTGCGCGCTGTTGAATCTAATAAAGCACACATCGACATTCCAACTCACGATATTACAGAATTTATACAATCTCAAAAAAGAATATCATGGCTCTATAGTTCATTGCTACAGTGATGACAAAATTTATAAATTTAAATTTATTATGAAAATACAAATAAATCATCAATACCTATAGTAGGATACTGATATCATGAGTTTCAATGAGTAAAATAACAGAATATAAAAAACTACATTAGAATCTGAAGAGATTAGGAAATTATACAAAGATTTTATTGGTCTACAACGATGGTATGAAAAACATACATTCCTGAGATATTTTAAAATAGTTTTTGCAAAAGAAGAATTGTTTAGTGTGCCGTTTTTATTCACTTTGTGCCTAGGTCGTTATTTATTTTTTTTAAAAAAACACAGTGAAATTAACCAAGATAGGACTTGATAAATTAAGATAGTCTAAGTAGGTAAACTTAAAATAAGTGTAAAATATAAGAGTAGTTAAAAAAGAGTAAGCGTTAGATATTAGAATCTCTAAAAGATTTAGTTAACACAATATAGATATTTTTAAAAGAAAGTAAATTTAACTTTTAAGAGATGTTTCTGGAAAGAAATAAAGACAAGTGGCGACGTTGCAGTTGAAGAGTTTGTTAAACATAAACATGCTAGAATAACCTTGTTACACTTATGAAACTGATTTTAGTTCTGCAAACTTAATTATGACCTCATATAGAGGTCAACTTAGTCGAGAACCGCTTCGGTCTGACTATCTGACCAGTTGATTTTAACTTCAGACAGTTTGATAAAATTTTCAGTGGTGATTGGCAAAATGGTTATGATCGTAAAAACGTCGAAGATTACGCAATTTTAGGTATTTGGGAATATTCGGTTAAAGACTATATCTGGATTAGGGAGGACTCAAATATTTTGGGAAAACCAAACAACTCACTCTATCTATCTGAGTTTTATCACATGGAGTATATAAAATACAGCAATTTAGACGTAATTATACCATCTCTTCTCAAACCTTCCCCATGGGTAATTTTACTGTACTAACCTTGCAAGTTGAGTTAGGAAGAACTTAAACAATCGATCAAAACTAGAGAAAATAAGTAACTTGAGAAATATAGTTAAGACAACGGGTATCATAATAAGCAATACAAGGTATCTACACAATAGCTTGAGATGCCCTTTTGGATCGTCTAACCCAAAACACCCCTAAGCTTTTCAAGATGACCCTTATTGACTCTGATGCTTTTCACACCTTCGCTATTACCGTCGGGACATTGGTATTCCTGTCTATTGTCTTATGGGCGGTTTGGTTTGCCTTTAAAATGGACTGACAGCTACAGTCAAGGTTGATAGAATATTAATCTTGGTTTAGTTCAATTGTTATTAATCTATGAACAATCCATAGATTACCTTGCAATGGTTATGTCGACTCTCCAAACAAAATCTTCTTTCAGAAAACAAGAATTAACTGGGAATAATTTGTGAATATTCGCTTATTAATGCTAGATATTGATGGAACAATTGCAGGTGAATCAAATGAGGTTACTGAGCCAGTTAAACAAGCGATCTCTAAAGTTCAAGCTAACGGGGTTCAGGTTGCTATAGCCACAGGTCGTATGTATCATTCTGCGTTGCGTTTTCATCAGGCTATCGGTTCCAAATTACCGATAATCGCCTACAATGGTGCATGGGTTCAGTGTCCCATAACAGGGGCTCGTTATAAGCATTTTCCCGTGTCTACAGCCGTCGCTCTACAACTGTTGGAATATTTCGAGCGACCTCAGTGGAACCAAGAAATCGAGCTTCACTGCTATATTGAAGACTGTTTATACGTGCGTAAGGTTACTCCTCGTACCCGAGCTTATCAACAGCGATCAGGTGTAGAACCTTTGGTAGTAGGAGACTTACGAGATATTCTTGATTCACCAACCACGAAGATTTTAGCTATTGGTCAACCTCAGTTAATAAATACAATTCTCCGAGATTTACAAAAAGTTTACTCCCGTGATCAACTTTATTTAACCCAGTCTACTGAAATTTACTTTGAAGCTACCCATCCTCAAGCAAGTAAGGGTTATGCTACTCGTTTTGTGGCTGAGAAACTGTTGGGATTTGAAGCCAGCCAAATAATGGCTATTGGGGATAACTTCAATGATGCTGAAATGTTAGAATATGTAGGGTTAGGGGTAGCTATGGGGAATGCCCCTATAGAAGTGCAGAAGATGGCTAAATGGGTAGCTCCTACTGTAGAACAAAATGGAGTTGCTATTGCAATTAAAAAATTCTTATTAAATTAGGGAAATTCCCCATCGCGTACTTCCCTAGAAAACTCTTTTACTGCCTCAGTAATAATCTGCCGTAAATTGGTATAGGATTTAGCAAAAGGAGGTTTTTTTTCTGATAGTCCCAGTAAATCAGCAGTAACTAACACTTGACCATCACAGTCAGATCCCGCGCCAATACCGATAGTTGGTATAGGAAGTTTGCTAGTAATAATCTTTGCTAAATTAGACGGAATATGCTCAAGAACAACTGCAAATGCCCCCGCTTCTGATAGGGCGATCGCTTCTGAGATAATTCGTTTTTCATCAGTTTCAGTTTGTCCTTGTTGACGATATCCTAAGCGATGCACCGATTGGGGAGTTAACCCCACATGACCCATCACTGGAATACCAATAGCCGTCAATTGAGCAACTGTTTCTACCGCGGCTGGGTGTCCTCCTTCGAGTTTTACAGCTTGAACTTCTGTTTCTTTCAATACTCGCCCCGCTGTGTGAATAGCTTGGCTAATACTTTCTTGATAACTCAAAAAGGGCAAATCACACACTACGAAAGCCCGTTTTACTCCACGCTTCACTGCCCCTCCATGGTGTAACATCTCCTCAAGGGTAAGGGGTAATGTAGTTTTATGTCCCAAGGCCACCATTGCAAGGGAGTCCCCTACTAAAATAATGTCAACCCCTGCTATGTCCAGAAGTCGAGCAATGGCGTAATCCCAAGCAGTTAGGACAGTTAAGAGACGGCCTTGCCGTTTGGCCTCAATAAGGCATTGAAGGGTAATGGCCATAATAAACAAATATAAGTTAAAAGTTAAGTAAGATCGAGGAATTAACTTCGGGTCGTCTCTAGAATTCGAGAGTAATAAAAACGGGTACTGGTCATGGCTTCGCGTTGAACTCTTAGACCATTGTCTTTTAGAATGGCAATGACATCCTTTTCTCTATGTTGATAAGCACGAGTAGTTTTACTAGGCCCTGGAAAAAATTCGCCAATCTTTTTGAGGATAGTTAGACAAAGGTTTTTAGGAGCAAAGCTAAGAATTAGACGAGACTTTGCCAACGAGGCGAGATGGGCAATCATTTTAGCTGCATCTTCGGTGGGATAATGAATCAAGACATCAATACAAATGACTGTTTGATATTGACCCGACAATCCTTCTAAATCTTGAACCGTAAAGACAACATTGCTGACATCTTCCAGGGATTTTTGGGCTCTTCGGGTGGCTTCTTCTACCATTTTCGGGGAAATATCACTTGCAAGGATTCTAGCCCCTGTCCGAGCTAAGGGAATGCTTAAACTCCCCACACCACACCCCGCGTCACAAATAGACAAACCGCTGATATTTTCTTCAGCCTTTAGCCAGTCTACCACAGTATCAATGGTTTTCTGATGTCCGCGACGAATGTCCTTTTGAACTTTATTCACCTCTCCATCCCCATAAATCTTGCTCCAACGGTCAAACCCAGTAGCACTGAAATAGTCTTTAACAATTGCTTTATCGTTGATAGTGTTCATGGGTGTCAGATAATCGGAAATTATCGAAGACAACTTCTTATTGTACTGGTAAGCGCGGGTATAAACTGCTTTTACTATTCACTATTTAACAAAGTTAAAATTAACCCTTAAAATCTCGATTGAGTTTCTCCTAATTTTTTGTCCGATTCAGATTCTTCACCAATATCCGCCCCCACATATAAAAAAATTATTGTCACTGTTAATAGCGTCTAACCAACCAGGTAAGTAGGATGCACCGGTAAAAGCTAAGCTATCAGGATTAGACAGTAAAACATCAAAGCCATACAGTACTTTGCCAGAAGCTGTTTTAATAAACTGAGCAAACACAGGTTCAATGTAAGATTCGCTTTTCAGTAGTAACGAAAGCAACCACTAAATTGTTGTGAACGTATAGACCTAAGATGTGAAACCCAAGCAATAAAAACACTTAACTCAAATGAGAGATCAAGACCTCTTTGTGTCACAACATCCAAGACAATACGTCATCTTTGTTAGCTTCAGGATCGTAGTTACGAACAAAGAAAATAGCATCATTAGCAAACGTCCCAACTATGTAAGAACCCAGCGATGTACTGGTAATGGCTATAAAAAACAGCTTAGGTAGTATAGTCCTTTAGAGATAAAAGCATAAGATGGTAAGCATATATTATGTCGTGCTACAAAGAAATGATAACCCTTAAACTTGTCAACATTAAACCTAGTTAGAAGTGAAAAAAGTTATTAATGATGTCGTATAGCTCTTTTTGAACAACACTTAGCACACTACCAAAAGAAGTTCCTTTGGGGGATGATGGGTGTTGAGAATCTCTTCAATGCTATGACCTATATCTTTAGTATAAAAATACTATAAGTAATAGTTTATAATACGTGGTCACCCTCCAATCTGTTAGAGATGCTTAAAAAAGATTAAAATGTGCCTAGTTAAGAACTAGGCACATTTTCGGTTTAAATTCATAAACAGTAATGATCTTTTTTTTTGAAAAATAAACACAATAGAGAGAACATTTAATAATGGTATAATTATGATCTAGTGAGATTATTCTGTCAATTAGACTTTATCTTTAGAGACATTAAGCTGGTTTGGTTTTTGTATTTTTTAGAAAAGCAAGCTAATAGATTAGCTGTTTCTTTATAGAGTGTAAATCTATAATCTATACTCATGTACTCGGGAATGGGAAACATCGTCGTGAAATAAGTCAAACAGTAGGAAACCTAGTCACCTTTCTGATAATCTACGTTGGACTAAAAGTCTCATATAATTATTGGTTAGGATAAAGTCTTGATATACTGTAACGGTGGAGGCTAAATTAAGAGACTTAGTTAGATAAGCTATGTTTTTTTTACTAAACAAATAATAAGTTTTGCTAAACTCCTTATGATATTCCATTGAAGGAAATGACTACGACTGGGGATTCTACATAAAGAATATTAAAAGTCAAGGACGAAGGGAAACTTAACATCTCACTGAAATAAGAAGTATCAATGTACTTCTAAATTTTTCTTCTTTTTACCTAGTGTAAAATATATATTGAAAATTATTGAATTTAATTGATAGTGATGAAACAGTTCGTAAAACTTAGTCTAGTCTATCGGTTAAGCTTAAACTTAATCTTAGGAAATTTTGGAGCACTTTATGCTGCTTCGTCAGTCAAAGCAGCTAATAAAATTATATTAGAATATAGCATTTTACGAGAGTCAGTCTATATTTCTGAGTTGAGTACCTTAGCTAAAACAGGGGAAATCTCTTCTTCCCTAAATTCTTATCTCAAAATGGCAAATAAACAACCTGAAGATTTACGCCGTATTCTCAATCAGAATGTGAATGTCGACCCTGTATTTTTGTCCAAAATTCTGAAAAGTTTTGCTGGAGATTTCGTATTAGATAAAGTTAGCCAAGTAATCCATACTCCCTCAAGACGAGCTGATCGGGAATCATTAAGAGGGGCTTTAGTAACTTCTGCACTCTCTGATAGTAATATTCGGGTGATCGAAATCTTAGAAAATTACCCCACTTCTGAAATTCATGTAGATGGCGATCACCTAGCTGATATTTATCAACAAATTGATTCAGTAGTAAGTCATATCCCACATCTTCCCTTTTAACTTAACAATTTTCATACTAGTAATGATAAATGGAGTTTACTATTTAACAAATTAGTTATCTTAGTCTTTAAAAGAAATAATTGACGTCTAAAAATAAACAGAAGAAACTCCAAATGTGCGTTAGCTAGACGATACTCAGTAGAATTTTTAGGCAATTGTTTAAGCTGCCACTTTTTTAGAGATAGATTTTCTACTAAAGACAGTCGCCATTTGGATTGTACTTTACGATTGGAGTTTTTTTTAACCCATTGTAGTATTCATCGGTAGTATCTGTATTTAATTTGTTGTGAGAACATCTCTACGCTATTATCATCTTTACGAAAGAAACGATTTTTGTTGCTTTGTTAGTGCACCGTTGTCCTAATTTGGTTATACTCAATAGCTTGTATTGAATATTGATCGGGTCTTTATTAGTTGGAATATTTTACGGTTAAATTTTACTTGTTTCTAGTTTACAAACATGGTTGATTATGTTCAAATAATAGTTTAAATGCGAAATTAAAACAAGATTATAAATTGTTACTATCCAAAATTTAATATTAATTTTATGTGCAGTTACTCCAAAGTTTCCAATTATAACTAATAAGATATACTGCTATCAATTTATTTTAATTAAAAACTAAAATTAAATTCATAAAATAGATATTTATTTACGATTTTTAGTATGTTAACATCATCGATAGTCGGGGAAATGCGATTCAAGCTTATCCTCAGGTTAACCATAAAAGATTTCTTTTTATGAAAAAAAATTTAATTAGGTTCTCAAATAGTAAAACACGCACTCATTAGCGCTATTACAAAATGACGGGAGTTTACTGTGATAGCGCTGATGACATTCCCCACGGTAGCATTAAAGTACTTATCTTTGGGGGTTATAAGGAATAGCTTGTTGGAATTGTTTATGTTTCTCTTAGATTAAATAAAATTAACGAATCACTCAATAAGGATTTACTCACTTCAAGGGTTAATACTATCTCAATCGATAACAACAATCAGATTATTGCTGATGGTAGAGAAAAATTACAAAATTTAAAATTATTTAATCGAAAAGGCATAAATTCATTAAAAAATTAATAGTAGTAATTGATATAAATTGCTATAAATAGCTACTATAATCTGTTTTTAGTAAGTATTTCCAGGTCAAACAAGTTAACCTTAGATTAGACACTCTTAGTGTCTAATCATTTGTATCTATGCTATTTTATACGTAAAAAAACTAGAAATTATAGCTTTTCTAGTCCGAGTACTATAAATTAGTAGTTAATGATAATTTTAGTCTTTATTTATTAAAAGTTTACCATAGCTAGTCTAGAAAAGTTAAAATTATTTATATTAATAATTTAGCTATTATATTGATAATTATATCAATTTGTTTGCTTATTTAAATATTTTTTAGTAACAACTAAATTTCTGCTCTTTTAAAATTAAATAGGTAGCTATAAATGAACACAAAAAAATAAACCTCTATATTAATTACTTAAATATAAACTTTTATATTTAAGTAATTAATATTATTGTAGTAATTTTCTGATTTTTTTATTGAATGTTATTCCTCTTTTATTGAATCTAGTTGTAGACTATAAGTAAATAATGGTTCTTATTCTTATAATTCTGGTAGCCAAACTTGTGTGTAGGCTGGTATCTTATGCTCACTTTTTAAAAAGTGTTTTTTAGAAATTAAACTGATTTAAGTTAATCTATTTAATTCAACTGAATACTAATTTATCCAACAAAAATATAAGCATCTATTGAACAATAAAAAAATATACTAGAGACTAAGATCTTAGAGTATATAGACGTAGCTGTCCAAAGATGTTCAAGTCTAGTTAAATAGTTAAATTGTTAAATAGTTAAATTGTTGAATGGTGACATAACCTTTTTACAAATAGTTGATTGTTTAGTAAAATTTAGAATAAAATAATTCACAGTTATTGTGCCTAAAAACAATACATAAATAGCTTTACAAGCTGTTAACATATGAACCGTGGTTACATCTAAACCCCTAAAATAGGACAAGATGAGAGTACATTTACCGTTGGTATTAGTATTGCTACTTATACTTCACCAAGTGAAACTGTCGACTCGGTCGACCTGCGAACAGATAAACATCCGTATTATTTTGTACTAAAAATCACAAGCATAATCTATGGTTGCCCTTACTTAAAATTAAATTAACTAGTTATAGGACAATTAAACCGCTATAAAAAAATTCATGCAAAAAATTGAAAGAAACAATTAGCTTGATTAAAATTAAGATGGTAACTTATCTTTATTTTTAATAAATTTTTATGAGAAAAGTTTTCGTAACTTGTCTAATTAGTTTCCTTCTTACCCTTGGAATGAGTCCGGCTCGGACAGTGGAATTAGACGAAATTTTGCGTCGAGGTAAACTAATTATTGCCGTTAAAGATAATGTTCGCCCTTTAGGGTTTTCTCCTCAAAAAGGACAGCTTCAAGGATTTGAAATTGATGTCGCCCGTCAGTTAGCTGAAGAATTACTCGGTGATCGTCAAGCAGTTATCTTACAACCTGTTACTAATCAAGAACGTCTACAAATGATAATTGATGGCAAAGTCGATTTAGTGATTGCTAGGGTGACAGTAACAGCCTCTCGCAACCGTTTAGTTGACTTTAGCCCATATTACTATCTTGATGGGACAGGAATTGTCGCCAAACAATCCTATCTAAAAGGGTTACAGGGATTAGCTAATGGAAAAATAGCCGTTCTTAGAGCCTCTAGTGCCATATCTGTCATTCGTGAGGAATTTCCTCAAGCACAACTGGTTGGAGTAAATTCCTATCAAGAAGCCTTAACATTATTAGAAATTGATGCCGCCGATGCCTTTGCTGGGGACAATAGTGTTTTGGCAGGATGGGTACAAAATTATCCTTCTTATCGTCAGTTTCCTATCCGTCTATCGGCAGAAGCTTTAGGAGTGGTTATGCCCAAAGGTTTACAGTATAGTAGTTTACGCGATCGTGTTAATCAAGCGATCCTTCGTTGGCAAAAGTCGGGTTGGTTACAAAAACGAGCGGCATTTTGGGGACTTCCCTCGATAGTTAATAGTAAATAGTTGATAGTTAGTTTGTTCGTTCCAATGTCCATTATCCGTCACGTTAAGTCTTATGAATGAAATTCTTCTAAGAGTTTATTTATCTGGTATGGTCGCTTTTTTGGCAGGACTAACAATTTTTGTCTTATTTCAGATGGTTAAAACCAGCCATACAGAAAATCGTTTGTCTAAGTATCAAGAGAAGTTGAAAAAAAAGTGGATATCCTCAAAAGTATTATGAATTAGACAGTCTTTGCTTCGATAAAAATTCATATATCCAGTTCGTTAAACTTTTAGAAAAGACATTGAAAAGCAAAAAATAAACTAAACCTGAAAACTTAGTAATTCGTAACTATACTCTAAAAAGGCAATTAAACTTTATGAAGGATATACATTAGCTTTTAATAATTTGACTAATGCTTATGATAACAAGCAACTGATTAGTCAAACAGTGGAAGCCTACGAATAAACCTTATAATATAAAACCAAAAACAATATAGCAAAGTATCGTTCTAAGACATTAAAAAAGCGTTTATTTTGGATAAAACTGTTATGAATTACTTGTACTTATCAGATAATATCTTTATTTTATCCTCTACAAATAGAATCCTTTCAAACTAAAGACTTCATAAATTGTCTCAATAAGATCTTCGACAAGAAAAATAATAGCATGATTGACTAAAAATTAATAAATTTGCCAATTATTTTTCCAATAATTATTATTAATTTTCTATAAAAATATATATTTAATCATACGTTATTGACGCTTAAATCTAATAAAAAAACTAATATAGTTTTAATTAATTATTGTCAATTTATTCATTTTTTTATTACTTCACTTAAAGCGATTTATGCCGAATACACTAAAAACTAAAATAAATTAATATAACTAATTTTTTCTGGAAATAAGCATTATATTTAGGTTAAGTTTATCAGTAAAATGCGGACATTATCTTTCTGATTGAACATAATAACTATTTGACTATTTTTATTTGTATTTATAATCTAAAAAGATTTATTTTTTAACTAAACATACTAACTTAATCCTATTTTTTTACAAATACTTATACAAGAAGATTGAAATTTTCAATTTTTATAAATACAAAAAGAATTTTACAAACTCAAGTGAGTTAGCTTTTCCGAATTAAGTGTTATAATTAGTATGGTAAATACTGGTTTAATCAAACTCTACTTTTAAAAAAGTAAAAGTTAGTTACATAATAAGCTTATCTTCGTAATTAAATTGAAAAGCAGTTTCTAGCCACTCTTTTTAAAAAACTAAATACTCATTATTTGAGTTTTAAAATTTTTCTCATCTCCTCTCTTATTTGATATTTTTTTACCAAAATTGAGGACACTCTTTTAATTCTATCAAAATTTTATATTGACTGATACAATGATAGCTAGCTACTTTTACATTATCAAAATTAATTATCTAAGTAGTAAAATTAAGTAATAGGTTAAATTATATTTTTATTTAATTGCTAATTTTGATTATAAAATTTATTTTTCTTAATCCTATAATAGAATATTTGCTATTTATTCTTTGTAAGTAAGTGTTTCATCTGTTTATATTCGAAAGAATTTAGACTTATATCAATTTCGTTTATATAGTTTTACTACACCTAATAAAGAGAAACTAGTTTAGTTGAAGTTTTCAGCAATAATCGATAAATAGATTTGCCCTTATTAAGAGAAGCAATTTCTCTTTCTGTAGCAATATAAAATGGGTTTTTTACTAACCAATTTTCTGAATGTTGTTTCTTAAAATTAGGATGCTCTAAAAACCGTTCTTTCATTTCCTGAGCAACTATCTCTATATCAGATTGTAAAAAAACTGTTCCTCCATCAGCTAAATATTGTGCTAACGTATTAACCAATTCTGTCTGTACAATACGTCGTTTTAGGTGACGATGTTTAAACCAAGGGTCTGGAAATTGAATTGTCACCCATTGAAGAACATCTGGGTGTAAAGAAGCAAGTAAAGGACTCAAAAATAAGTTAATATTACAGAAGAAGAAGTGAAGATTTGTCAGTCCTAAGCGATCACGGTATTCATTAGCTTCTGTCACTAACGGTTCTCGAATTTCTATTCCTAAGAAATTTGTTTTTGGATACAAAGAAGCCATTTTTAATAAGAACTTTCCCCTTGCACATCCAATATCCAAATGAAGCTGTTGTGCAGAGTTGCCGTAGATACCTTCCCAATGAGGAAGTGTGATTGGTTGGCGATACTTATCACTAAGTGGATTAACGTGTTGACGAACACGGACTCGTCCCAAAATGAATCCCTCCTATACTTTTCTATAAAAAGAAGACTCTACCATCGTTATAGTATATGAAATTTCGCTTTGCCATTATCAGTGATACCCATTTAGCAGTTCCCTACACCATAAATCATGACCCTACCCGCTTTTCTATAGTAGAAATCAGTATTTTAGCTATAGAAAAGGTATTTAGTCATTTAGAACAACTTGATTTGGATTTTCTCTTAATTCCAGGGGATTTAACTCAGGATGGAGAACCTGACAATCATTCTTGGCTGCAACAACGTTTGGCGATCTTACCGTTTCCAGTATATGTCGTTCCTGGTAACCATGATGTTCCTACCCTGTATTCAACACAGAACACCATTGGTTTTCGAGAGTTTCCCAATTACTATCGTTCTCATGGTTACAATGATAGTCATCAATGTTACTATACCCATGAAGTTTTGCCAGGGGTGCAATTGATTGGACTTAATTCCAATCAATTTAATGGAGAGGGGAAACAATTAGGTTGTTTAGATGAAAAACAATTAACCTGGTTAGAAAAATTACTTCCTCAACTTAAAGACCAGTTAATTTTGGTAATGATTCATCATAATGTTGTTGAACATTTACCAAAACAGGCAAATCATCCTCTAGGTAAACGCTATATGTTGGATAATGCCTCTTTGTTATTAGACCTCTTAGAAAATGCAAGTTGTCAGCTTATTTTTACCGGTCATTTGCACGTTCAGGATATCGCTTATCATAATAATATTTACGAAATTACGACGGGTTCTTTGGTTAGTTATCCCCATCCCTATCGGATTATAGAAGTTGAACGAACATATCAAAGAAGTATTAATCTTAATATTAAATCCTATCGAGTCGACAAAGTCACTGGTTGGGAGAATTTAACCAGAATGTCTCGTCAGCTACTTGGAGAACGCTCTTTTCCTTTCATGATCAAATTATTGATTTCTTCACCCTTTGAAATATCTATGAAAGAAGCTGAAAAATTAGTTCCTTATTTAAAATATTTCTGGGCTGATATTGCTGAAGGAGATCACTTATTTGATTTTCCTGAATTTCCTACAGAGATTCGCAATTATTTCCAAAAATTTGGAGCAGTTAAATCTGATGGAACCTCTGCCTTAATCGATAATTACGCACACCTCAAACTATAAAGAAACAAATGATTTTTAATTAGGTAATCGTAATGCATCAACAGAAAGACTATTCTCAATTTTGATTGAGATCAAGATTTGAAACGACTTGCAATGGTAGAATGAACAATTAAAATAGTGCAAACACAACTTTTGATTATCGTCATCTGAAAAAAATAAATTGTTAGCTCACCTTTCAGTCTAATTTTAGCAACTTGCAACTACTTAGTCCTTATTGTATAGAATCGCCTTAAACGTGACTACCCAAACACCTGATATAAACCAACCCACAGAGACTTTGTTAGCAAAGCCTGTCGAAGAAAACATAAATCGCCAAATTATAGTTATTCTGGACTTTGGTTCCCAATATTCAGAATTAATTGCTCGTCGTATTCGTGAAACAGAAGTTTACTCAGAAGTTCTATCTTATCGAACTACAGTTGAACAGATAAGTCAGCTAAATCCCCAAGGAATTATTCTTTCGGGAGGTCCTAATTCTGTCTATGATAACCGCGCTCCTGAATGTGATCCCGAAGTCTTTCATCTAGGTATCCCTATCCTAGGGGTTTGCTATGGAATGCAACTTATGGTTCAAAAATTAGGAGGACAAGTAGAAAGGGCAAAAAAGGGCGAATATGGCAAAGCATCCCTACGTATCGATGATCCCACGGATTTACTCACCAACGTTGAAGAAGGTACAACCATGTGGATGAGTCATAGTGACTCCTGTACTAAACTCCCCGAAGGCTTTGAAATTTTAGCCCACACCGATAATACTCCTTGTGCTGCGATCGCCGATCATCAAAAGAAACTTTTCGGGGTTCAATTTCACCCAGAAGTTGTTCATTCCGTGGGGGGGATTGCCCTAATTCGCAACTTTGTCTATCATATTTGTCGATGTGAACCGACTTGGACAACCGAAGCTTTTATTGACGAATCTATTCGAGAGATTCGTGCTAAGGTCAAAGATAAGCGAGTTTTATTAGCTCTCTCTGGTGGTGTAGATTCTTCTACCTTAGCTTTTCTTCTCCATCGTGCCATCGGAGATCAGCTAACTTGTATGTTCATTGATCAAGGGTTTATGCGAAAAGGAGAACCCGAAAGATTAGTAGACATCTTTAATAAAGAGTTTCATATTAGTGTTGAGTATGTAAATGCCAGAGAACGATTTTTGGTACAACTTAGAGATGTCACTGATCCCGAAACCAAACGACGTCTTATTGGACACGAATTTATTCAAGTTTTCGAAGAAGAGTCAAATCGTCTAGGACCTTTTGATTATCTAGCTCAAGGAACTCTCTATCCTGATGTGATTGAATCTGCTGACAGTAATGTTGATCCGAAAACGGGAGAACGGGTAGCTGTAAAAATTAAAAGCCATCACAATGTAGGAGGACTTCCCAAAAATCTCCGCTTTAAATTGGTAGAACCTCTGCGGAAACTCTTTAAAGATGAAGTTCGCAAACTTGGCCGGGTGATAGGCTTACCTGAAGAAATTGTCCGTCGTCATCCCTTTCCTGGCCCTGGGTTGGCTATTCGTATCCTGGGGGAAGTTACTTCTGAACGTCTTAATTTAATGCGAGATGCAGATTTCATCGTGCGTGATGAAATTACTAAAAATGGAATGTATCATGAGTTGTGGCAAGCATTTGCTGTACTTTTACCGGTACGAAGTGTGGGGGTAATGGGAGATCAACGCACCTATGCACATCCTATTGTTTTACGGTTGATTACCAGTGAAGACGGGATGACCGCTGATTGGGCTAGGGTTCCCTACGACCTACTTGAAAGTATCTCAAACCGCATTGTGAATGAAGTTAAAGGGGTTAATCGTGTCGTTTATGACATTACTTCTAAACCCCCTGGAACCATTGAATGGGAGTAAAATGCTATGTGAAGACAAAGGGTAAACTTCCTTTCACCCCTCCCCCACTCTCTAAAAGACCTATTGGTAATCTCAGAAAAGTTTTGTCGTTCAACTTCTTTATGAGACCTATTCCTTTCTTACTAAACTCTTATTATATTAAGATGAACCGCCACCTGAATATAATTGACTATGAAGTTATGCTGCGACTTACAAGTTTAGGACCGGAACAAAATCTTCTAGACAAGACATTTGTATCTTACGATGCAGGGTGTGGAACAGGGGCAAGAATAAGGTATTTAATTATGCTGACCTCCGATACTGACATTGTGGGAATTGATTTGAGTAAAAAAGCCTTAGAAATTGCCCAGGAACGTTGTTAAAAGTCAGGAGTTGCTGCTAAAGTTGCTGCTAAAAACAAAGTATCCATTAATTTTAACCATATAAAACTAAAAAATGCCGTCTAATTACTAGGAGAATTTAAATTAATTAATTGTGTGGGTGACTTTAGCATTTACTTGATTCCATCACTAAAATTCAAGCACTATCTCAAGGAACTGGACCCAGGAGGAATCTTTCATATTTTTGTTTATACAGAATTGGAACATTGGAAAATTAAATTGATACAATGGGCGATTGCTCTCCTTCAAGGAAACAAACAAAAAAACTACAAGAATAAGATTTTTGTAGTCTAAAAACTTTTTAAGTTAATACCATAAAATAACTGAATTATTAAGTAATAAAAAAGACGATGATTATAAGAAAACCAACAGGTTAGGTTTGTTGTTAAGATATATATTCATACACAATAAATAGATTATGATACTGATATTTTGTTCTAATTAACTAAAGTATTTAGCTTAAATTTTATTAGGTTTTCTAATCTTAGATATTAGGGATTATACAAGTTAATTAAGAATACTGAAAAGTTAAAAAATGGCCAAATAATTTAAGTAATCGCCAACAATATTGATTAGCATAATTACTTGCTCCATAGAATATTACCCATTACATATTTTTCTTAGGAAGGCTATCATTAATAAAATAAAAATGGATTGGAAAAAGAATAAGTTACTATTAACCATAGTTCCTTAACTTCATCTGTATCTCTATGGTTGGCCTCTTCAGAGTTTACTCAATTATGATTATTAGTTCGTCAATTTAACAGGTCTAGAATACTATTCCCTGTAAGAGGGAAATGAAAAGACAACCGTTAAAGAACTATTAATGAATATTTCTTTGGACTTAAGAGCAGTCAGGTTATTACAAAAATGGGGATCACTTATCAAAAATTACTAGTGATTGTTGATAAGTGATGAAATCTTAAACTAACATTCCCTTAGAACTGGGAACAGCATGGGAACGACGGAGATCAATTTCTAAAGCCATTCGCATTGATCGCGCAAATGCTTTAAAAGTTGCCTCGATAATATGGTGAGAATTAATACCATCTAATTGACGAATATGTAGAGTTATTTGGCTATGATTAACCAATGCTACAAAAAATTCACGGACTAGTTGAGTATCATAGGTCCCTACTCGTTGGGTGAGAATTTCTAACCCATAATTTAAATGAGGTCGTCCCGAAAAATCTAAAGCTACTTGAATTAACGCTTCATCTAAAGGGGCGATAAAATGTCCAAAACGAGTTATTCCTTTGCGATCGCCTAATGCTTCAGCTAATGCTTGACCGAGGGTAATACCCACATCTTCATTAGTGTGGTGATCATCAATTCCTAAATCTCCTGTAGCCTTTACCTCTAAATCAATTAACCCATGAGAAGCAATTTGATTAATCATATGGTCTAGAAAAGGAATTCCCGTTGCTGCATGGCAAATTCCCTGACCATCCAAATTTAGGGACACTATCACATCAGTTTCCTTGGTGGTGCGTCTGACGAAAGCACTCCGAGTCGAGAAAGGAATAGAAATGGGAGATTGAGGGGAAGATTGGGGCTGCATAGATTCAAGTTAACAGTTTGATTTTATTGTTTTAGGATATCAATTCTAAGGGAATGTGGGATACTTTCCACCTGCCGATGCGTCTGGCTAGTGAAAGACAGTCAAAGATTATGGTAGAATTGTCGCGATTTGTAACATGTTAGCCTAGATATTCTAGAGCAAGTTTTTATAAAAACTCCCGACTTCTACTTAATTAAACCCTAAATTAAAGATTTATTATGAAGCTATTAGATTCTAAAGGACGTTTATTCGCTAAAGTTAGTATTTTGGATCTTGGTGCGGCCTTGATTATTTTCCTGGTGATTATAGGTATTTTTATCGTTCCTGGAAAATCAGGGGTAAGTACCATCGCGCAAGCATCAAAGAAACCTATCGAAGTTGATGTTATTGTTCGAGGTTTAGGCATACGCAATCCTGAGTCGTTGATACAGCAATTTGAAAATGAAAAAAAAACTAATATTGTTATTCGTAATCAACCAGCAGGAGAAGTTTATGTTAAGGATATTCAGCCTCTTCCACGTACAACAGTAGTTCCTCAACCTGATGGATCTGTTAAAGCACTTCCCGATCCTAGACCAGAAGTCGTATTTTTTAAAGATATGATTTTAACCTTAGGAGGAGAAGCTCAAATTACGAACACAGGAGCAGTGTTAGGGAATCAAAAGGTTAAAATTGGTACGTTAATTGAGTTAGAAGGAAAAGATTATAATTTCAACACTAGTACCATTGATGTACGGATTCTCAATTAAAACAGTTCACTGGCTACAGCCGAGTGGATCTTATAAACATCGCTACTTTTAATTTTTGACTCAACGAATCCACTTAAATTATATACTTGACAGTATGTAATTGTTTCTTATTTGTCCGTGGTGTTTTTTATTTACTTTGGGAAAGAATTTTTTGTCAAAAAAATAGAATACTTTCCAATTTTTTTGTGATTTGCTATTATAAATATAATACAAGGTGTGATCTCATAGGGGAGATTATATTATGCACTATATTTTACACTTAAATTGATTAGCATCGAGAATAAACGGCAAGAGTTCGTGATCACAAATCATTCGGGGTTGTCAGTTGTCATCGCAATTCATAACTATTTCGGACATTTGCAGTTTTATTAAAAAATAACCAGTGGTTATTTTTTCAATGGCACAGAATTTGACAGTGACGAGTTCAAAGTTAAGAAATTATAAGAAAAAATCCACAATATTGATGATAAATAGTCTTTTTTCATGTTCTTGAAACTCTATTTCTACCGTTGACACAATATTAAATACTAAAAAAATAATTGCCAGACTTAGTAAAAATCTAACTAAATAGTAAGTTAAAGTTTCAATAAGAATCTATGCGAAGTCATTAGGTCACAATTCACTTAGAGATTATTCATAAGACAAACTTTTTCTTAACTTTCATGTTGACTCTCAATTCGACGTTTATTTTTTAAGTTAAGGTTAAAATCATGTCGAATCTAGTGAAAACTATTCGACATGATTTTAACCGGAAACAACCTATTTCCCTGGTGAGATGATTTTTAATTCTGGAGACAAAGACTATATTTATGTATGGTGTTATTGAAGATGAGAAAATCATCGAAATAATTCACAAAGTGTGCGATAACTTTATTTTTTACCTCAAAATTTTTTCGCTCTAATCCTAATGCCTTATATCTAAAACTATATCTGAATTTAAAGCCGATTTTCAACTCGTGAAATCATTATACCCTAAATAATTTTTCTAGATTTAGTTTGAAATTATCCTCCGAGTTTATATCTACCAATTTCTAATAAATCTCTAATCCCTGTTATACCTTGTGCCATAAATAATAACAAAGCAAGACAATTTAAAATAATGTGAACACTGCGCCAACGATTAGAGCAATCTTGATAAATATTTTCAATAATAGCCAAAGAAAAAATCATCAGCAAAGCAGCTAAAATACCAAAATAGAAATGAGACATGTACCATTGATTATCTCGACGGAATACCCCATCTTGAAATCCTAAAATCACTAGTCCTATTCCAGTTAAAGTTGCAAAAACTCCTCGCCAGTGCTTATGTCGTGTTTTCTGAAGAATTACCAAAGCAGCAATGGTAACTACAAACATTATTAAAATAAAAATAAAGAGAAATAAATTATTTGACCAAAGTCGATTATCAATAATGTTTTTCTCAATGGGATATGCTAATCCTAACAAGCTAACTATAACTACCGAACCTGATAACAAACGTCCCATCAAAACATGCTCTCGTCCAACTACTAAAAAAATTTTACTTTTTTTTTTGTTTAGATTCTTATTTAAAGTTTGTAAACGTCTTTGACGGGTTTGTACAGCTAAATAAGACACAATACCAATTAAGGGAAAGATAAAAATAACAGCAATTGCTGGATGAATAATCAGGAGAAAATCAACTGGCTTCATAACTTCCTAGAGAAATAATTTGGGTGCACTATAATAATGGATATTCGATATATTAATCTATTCTTACTCTCCCAATTCTAGTACTTAATACTTAAAATTAAATGAGATAATTGAAGTTAAGAATATTAATCATAGAACCAGGATAGAAACTATTCTTGTTATTATCCCTGTTTGGAATGGAGAAGTTACTATAATTGATAGTATTTCCTTTCTACATAGTTTAGGGTCAAAGAACATTCGGATTGTAGCAAATGGTAATAGTAGTCACAGTTCAATTATCACTAAACGAGTATGGAATGAAGTTGTTTTTAAAGCCATATCTGGCTATGGAAAAGAGTATTAGACAGGTTTACACAATTTACCCATAGTATTTTAGCCAGAACGAGATAACTATGATCTTATTTTTGGTACTAGAACTTTTATATAGAAGAGTTCCTAATACAAAGATTCGGAAGTTAACTTGTCAGTTTTTCTATCCAATTAAGATGAGATTATACTTATTCTTATTTAGGTCTTTTGTGCCTAATCTACCGTTTTTATTTAAAAGCCTTTTAAATAAACTATTGTTTCTTCCCATGTATCCGGAGGATGGTGTCTGGTGAGATCCTAGGGAAGGATGCCTACAAACTCTAGAAATTCAGTAGTTGAACACAAAATAAACAACCTATGTTAATAACTATTAATTAAACAGATAAACTATAAACTCGTCCTAAAAAAATTAAAAAAAAGTTGGTACGATATACTCAAATAAAACCGTTAATTAATAGAGACATTAATTAACGGTTTTATTTGATACTAATTTTTAACTTAGTAGAATAATGTTTATATTGCTATACTTAGTTTTCAGTTAATTAACTTTACTTAGTTTTATAATTCTTGATTAGTTTTAATATTAGATAATTATTATCAGTTCAACTAAACTTATCCCACACAATTAATAGCAATAACAATTTTAGTTTTAACTTAAACTGAAATTGTTAGACAGTTTAGTATAGACTATATCTTTTTTTTCTTATTATTTATGCTTGGTATTATCCTTGGATAATTACTTTTCTTTATCCACACAAGATTTTGTAATTAAATTATTAGGTTTATCCAGATTTGTTTGTCTTGAAAAGTCCTAAAGCATTGGGAGAAACAGGCTATATATTAAATTACTAAAAAAAATTACTATTATAAATTCTCTTCTCATTAAAATATTTATAAAAAATATAGAAATAAAAAAAGAAATAAAAAACTCTAGATTTTTAATAATCCTGATGGTGCAACTGTTAGCAATATACGTCTTTGTAATCCTTCTTGATTTAAAATTTCATTAGCCGCTAAAAGTCCACTACTTACTGCACGTTCCATTAAACCACAGGGAAAAGGCATCTTAACCCAATCTCCAGCAAAGTATAAATTTTTGATTTCTGTTTTAGTTTTTGGACGATTATCATAACTATTAGGAGGATAACCTGAAAAATTCTTCTGGTTAACTAATTCCTTATTTAAGCAGTTAGCTCGTTTTAATTCTGGAACAATTTCATATAATTCCTGTTCAAACGCTATCAAGAGAGATTCTTGATTGGGAAAATCCTTTTCTTTATAAGAATAAGCATGTAACTCTATTACACTTCCTCCTGTGTGTTTTGACCACTCAATAAACTGATTTTGAATATGGTGATAAAGAGTAATACTATCAGTTAGTTTATATCCAGAAATAGAGGTAAAATCACTATATTTCCAGTCAAAATCTTGATCAAACCAAAACCGTCCGACAGCAAACGGATCAGCTGTTGTTAAAGTTACTACTTGTTGAGTAACTTTTGGATTGATATCTTCTTCTACCAACTCCCATAACTGTTTAATTCCAGGAACATCAGTAGCCATAACATAATAATCTGCTTTTAGCATTTTATCTTCTTTTGAAGATAAAGTAGGAATACCAATTAACTGAATTGATGTTTCCTTCTGCTGGACTATTTTATAATGGAGTAAATTTTGTTTTGCAGGACCTTTAAATACTTTGCCTTGATCATCATATAGCGTTCCATGACAAGGACATAAGAAAGTTCCATCCGTTTGTCTACTTACCGTACAACCTTGATGAGTACACGTTAAAGAAATTGCTTCTTGATGATTTGAAGTAACAATAAAAACCCGATCACCTGCACCATAGTATGTTATGTGACTATTCGTCAAATAATCATTACGTTCTACCCAAAAAGGAACTCCAGTTTGTGAGTTTCCCTGTTGATAGGTTAAAGAAATAATTTTTTCGCTATTACAGATAATTTGATTGACAATTCCTTCAGAAACAACTTGTCCCCCATTCTTTTGAATTGCTTTAATAAAAGGTTGAACTAAACTGGTTCCCATATCATCTTTAGTTCCACTAAAAGCTAAACCTTCAGGATTTCCAAAGAAATAAAAATGGAAAAATTGCAATAATTCTCCTGTACTTAAAATATCAGGTGCATTTAAAGTGGCCTTAGTAAAGGGAAGAAAATATAAGTTATAAATTCCTTTTGGAAACCCTTGCTTCACCCATTCAGTTACAGAGATTTTATCAAAAATTGTAAAAATTTTAGGAATTTGAACTCCTGTAATAGCTTTAAAAACTTTCCAGTGGGAAGGTTTTAGTAAGTTGATTCCCCATTGAAGACGATTAGAAGACCAAAACCAAAGATCAACAATATTCCAGGGGAAAGTTGAGTGACTTGGATAAAAATTCTCTGGTCTATAAATATTGTCTTTAAAGATAACAGAATAAAACTTTAACGATTGAAAATAATTTGTAATTGACAATTCTTGAGCAATACTATTCAGATTATAATACTGGGGGAAAAACCCGTGAAATCCATGTTCCATTTTGAAAGTTTCATTACCTACTTGAACCGTCCAACTGGCAATTTTACCTCCTAGATTGGGTGATTTCTCTAATAAAGTCACTTGAAACCCTCGTTGACTTAATTGGTAAGCACAAGCTAATCCTGCTAAACCTGCACCAATTATGACCACAGATTTAGGTTGAGTTAGTCGAGAAGGTAGACTTAAGCTATCTTGTTGATAGATAAAAGGTTGGGGTTTACTAAAACGAGAATAGCCTAATATTGCTCCAGGTACTGCAACTCCTAAAAATTTTAAGACAGCACGACGAGAAAGTTTATGGAAGATAAAAGAATTAGAAAGCATAACAATAGGATTTAACTATTTTATTAAATTCCTAGGAAAATGTTTTAAGGACATAATATCATTATTACCCTAAATTAGGATAATTAACTTTACTTAATCCTCCTAATAAACAAAAACAACTTCTTAAGACTTTAATCCTAACTAATTTTACAAAGACTATTTAAGTTTTAGGTCTATTTTCATAGAAATGAAGGACTGTAGTATCTTCGACATAGATAAGCTATTTTGCGTTTAAATCGCTTGTTATAAGTCTGATAAAACCAAGTTAGCTAAATGACTATTAATTCCTCATAGAGATTAATAGTCATTTAACTCCGAAAAATCAATAAAATTAAAGATAAGCTTGATTGTAGTCCCCTAAGGAAACTTTTGCTGTGACGATCACTTCCCCTATTCTAGGAGGAACTTCTTAAAGAAAAGCGCAAAGTTTAGCAATACTTTGTTATTTCATTACAATAGAAGTAGCGATCACTCTTAAAATTAATGTAAGCTCATACTTAACAAAGGCCGTTGTTAGAATTATCGGACCTGAGGAAAGCTGTCTAATAGATCACCTCACTGATAAATTCTGTGGAAGTTAGCTAATGAAACTTATTAACCATATCAAATTCTAAAAAAGGGATAATTCCTAATTCCCCTGAAAAAACTTCCTACTTCAAGAAAGAACTAGCTTAAAGGAATTAATAACTCTCTAATGTGTTATAACTCTCAAAAATTAAGAAAACTTAAAGTTTTCTACAGAATAGTTGTTAAAAAGTAAGTAAAAGGAGATTAGGTGTAAAACCTTTAAATTTTTCATAGAAGACAATCTGTTGTTGGAATGATAAAACCACAGTTTAGCCAGTCCTGCGACAATCGACTGTAGAAAAATACTGACTTAAGATAGTAAATTAATAAAAAAAATATAAACTGTGATTACCTAAGTAAAATTATTAGTTAGAGATTTCTTAATCTGGTTTCCAACAAATAACCAAAATAATCGCCGTAACCACAGGTAATACTAAATCTACTTGTTATGCCATTCTAAAAAATTAGAGAAAATTTAGCCAATTAAAATTTCAATAAAAATGAATTAAATTTATGAGGGTTTTAAAAAAAATAGTTTAGCAAAAAATCATTTCATTTCATCAAAAATTGATGCAAAATACTCATTAAATCGAGACTGATATACTAACTTCTATAATCTTTTTGTTGACCTTAATCTTGGAGAGTAAGCTAAAAAATATTCTCTAATGACTACTACAGGAATTTTTCTATTTTTGCTATGATGCCATCCGCTATGATTTTTTATGATCAAGAAAAATATTTTTTAATATAGCCCTACATCTATCTTTAGCCAAATGTTCGTCAACTAAATTCAGCTATTTTATATTTACTCTTGTAATTTAATTCCATATAATTTTTTCTGTGAGTTCTTTAACAAATTCATTAATTAACTTCGAATAGAATCGAAGTTTATTTTAAAAATATATACTTATTTTAGCTTATGAATATCTTTTTTTAGGGTAGAACTTTTGAATATAAATTTTTAATATTTTCTTATCTAAGAATTTTTTGTCTATATTCCTCAACTTTCTAATCTTAATTTTAATTAGCAGGTTAATTCTTTAAGAAGTTTATCAGTTCAATATAGTTTTATCTCTTCTTTACTTTTAATTTTTATTATTGATATTTTTAACTTCTTCTTTTCTTAATTTATTATTTTCTCTGAAAATCTCCTGATTATTATCATAACCTGTTACTATAGGGGCTTACTATTTTTGAGGAGTCATCCTTGAGATATTTTATAAAGTAAATATCATCTTCTTCCTCCTACATAATTTTGAACTTTTAGGTACTTCCTTTTTAGTTCAAGTGAATGAAGATACGGAGCTAAATAAGATTTAATAGAAATTGTTTTATCTAGATTGTTACTCTCTTATTTATTATTAAGTGAGTTTTTACAATTCGATTTAGTATGATTTCTTTGTAAAAAAGCATAAATTTGGGAGAATTTTTGAAACTAAAAGTATCCTTAACCCAGCATAAAAACAATTAAAAAAGCATAAATTTTAAAATATAGTTCGATAACTAATAAACCAATTTGTTTACCCAAAAGTATATAAAGTGCAAACCGCATATTTGCTCACCGCATAAACCCCACTCATCAAAAGAAACCAATAATTACTCATAAAATCAATGCTAACAATAGGCTACCCTCATCCTTCATATCCCCAACCACTTCACGAGTGCAAATGAACAAAGCCAATACATTCACGTCTATTATTTCTCAATATGCTTCAGTTTCCCAACTAATCAAAGACTCAAAGACTCTTTGTGTCCTAACCCGTAATTATTAGCCAATACATCTACGTCCGGCACTCCAAGTTTTACGGACTTTCTCAAAAAACTGTAAGATATTGACTTTTTGCTTATATAAACCAATTAAAAGAAAAATGAAGCCCCTAAACTTTATAACCCTTTGGCTAATTACCGTAACTTTTCCTAACTACAGGCGCAAATAGCTAAACAATAGCTACCAGTCGCTAAACAATGAGTGATCGCCTTGCCCATGCCACTAGATGAGCTGATTACTAAGGTAACTCTGAGAGATAGTTTTTTACTCATGAACAATTTGCAAGAATAACCTCTTGACTTTGTTGTAACTGGAGTCGGTGCATATGGTTAAATAACCACAAACAATATTCTTCCGATAAACCACAAGTGACCGCCCCTCGTAATACTACATTTAAATACCAATCATTGGGAGCTAATTCTTGAGGTAGTTTGTCAATAACGACATAAGTCCGCACATTTTCATAGAGTTTTCCTTCACTGTGAACATCAACATATTCGTGACGATATCCATTGCTAGGAACCTCTTCTCGAGCATCAAGGCGAGCGCTAAATCGCCAAGGAAGATGATATAAAACTCCTTCTACACGAGAATTGGGCTCACGAACTACATCCAATGCCCCACAATTACGTCGTAAGGAACGACGATAGAACCCTAACCGGTATCCTTTCAAGATAGCGGTTCCCACAACATATTGATAGGTGTTTTCGCCAAAAGTTCGTTTTAAGTCTACAGGACACATACAAGACCCATAGGCAAAATAATAAAATGACGTTTCCGGCAATACTTGAGGTTGGCGATGACTTTCTTGATGATAAGGATGAGTCATTGAACCTTTTATATCTGATAGGGTTCGGACTTGGGATAAGGGGTCAAGAGATAGGTTCATCGGATGTTTTCCTAGAAGGTAAATAGCGGTTGACTTGTCTTTACTGTTCCCTAGCCAAAATGATTGACAAAAATATAGACCTATTGTAAGTGGGTTTGTAAGGTATCTGCTAACTTGTCAGCGATTCCCTTAATCCAATTTTCGTCCTGTTTAGTATAACTTCGGGGGACATTTGCCCCTAAAATCAAAACCCCTTGGTTTCCCATAGGTTGACATATCACTCCCTGAGTATTTTCAGGGAGATAATTAAACTCGACTCGTCCTGGATAAAGGGGCAAATTAACCAGATAAACTGGCTTTTTACTTTCCAAAACTCTTTCTAAAATCTTGCCCGGAATCACTTGAGAGTTAATACCTAAAATCCCTCGTCTCAACACCACCACTCCATGATAGTAAACCACCAAAGATTTGGTAACGGTATTAGTTAATACTAAATAGGAGGCCCAAGCAAGTTCTTTTTTGATTTCTTCTGGTAAATCTGGAGCAAATTCGAAACCTTGTTCTCCAATGAGGGTAACAGCATCAGGTGATCGTGGTTGAACTTGGTGCCAGATTAACCCTACTAAAATCAAGACCCCATTGAGAATAACTCCTACCACATCAGAACGAGACTGGGATTCTGTTAAGGTTAATGTAGTAAAACGGTTAATTAATAAGAGAATGCTGCCAAGTCCTCCCGCAAAAAAGGGCAGTAATCGTAAAATCATATTCGGATCTGATTTTTTCATTAACTAGAACAGAATAAAGATCAAAAAAGAGAATATATTCAGTACTTTCTCATATCTTTTTCTATTAATCCATCTTATTTAGAGATAAATCGCCTCTCCATATAAAGTAATTTTAGCTAATTGTTCTCTTCAATGATGTTTTATATAAAGTAATTTTGTTACGTAGACGATTTTTCCCTATTGACTTGATGAGCTAAATAGGTTTACAATGCATAGTTTATTAAGCCTTGATAGTTTTTAAAAGTTACGCGTTGAGAGATAAGCTTAAATATAACAAGTCTGAAAATATAAAGTTATCGCTAACAATAGCGATAAAGAATTTATAAATATAGAAAATACTTTCAGAATAAAGATGAGTATAAAAAAATAAATCAACAACTAAATGTAATTTATTTTTTTATACTCATCTTTATCGCTAAATTTCAACATTTTGACTGTAATCGTTTATTCAAGAGTTTTAAGATTTATCTTATGGAAAGAAATTAGGTTTGATGATAGAAACAACTAAAAATGGACAAGTATCAATCAAAAAAGAAGATTACCAGTCAATTGCAATCTTAGAGATAGAGAAAAACAGGGCAATCGTTTATTTAAAAGAGTTAAGATAAGTTAAAATCTGGAAAAATAATCAAAAACGATATTGCACTATTTTATATTTTATTTTGCTAAGATAATTAAGACAGAAACGGAATAACTGAAAGTATATTTTTCAAATAAAAGAAACTAATTATGTTAGTAAACATTACTACTAGGGTTTAGATAAAAAATATAAAAATAATAGAATTAAGCTATAAAACATGAGGCGATATTAACTCACCTTCCTGGTGATATTTAGCTCTATATTCAGTTGAACTTGATAATAGCTAAAGATTTTGCTTAACCTAATTATTTAGATAATATAGGGCATAATACCTTTACGCTCACCGCTTTAGTAATTATTTAACTAAGTCTAAGTCAGTGATTATAAATAAGTCTAAAATATAAAAGTAATAAAAAAATAGTGATATTCAGATACTAACAACCTCAAAATTAAACTAACACAATTATAAGAGCAAGAACTATCAAAGTTGACTCGAGACCCAAACATTTACTCCAGAACAAAAACAAAAGTAAAAATATGATATTTAAATACAAGAAGATGGAAAGTCAAATAAATTGCAGATCCGGTTTAGCTCTCGGTAAATACAATTAGAAAGAATAATCTCTAGATAGACTATCTAAGAAAAAATAATTTTTAGGTTTTTAAAGAAGTGAAAAGAAAGAATATATAAATTTTTTAAAAAAATCTCATAAGATTATAAACTCAATTATAGTAACTATTTTTTTTACAAGCTTATAATATATAATTATTTTTAATAAAAGAAGAGAAGAATTTTATTACATTAGAGTTCATAAAATTATCAAAAATATATTTAAGAATAAATGTTATTTAGCTAAATGAGTTAAACAAAGTTCTGCTCAAAATAGTTACTATGAAAAATATCAACTAAAGCAATACGAATATGACTGCAATGACTTAAATACAGAGAGTAAAATAAGTCATTTTTTGACGTTTATTTGGAGCTATATACTAACTTTCATCCAAATACTATAACAACAAAGTTAAAATAGTAAGAAAACTAAAAAGTTTGATTTGACTTTAATTCAGTCACTATTTAGGGAAAATTTATACTGAAAAAGACTGCTATAACCAAGTTTACGCCCTATCCTATCAAAATCGCTGTTCAAATTGAATACTACCGCGACTATCATCAGCAAAATTGCTTGATCCTCGAATCAAAATATTATCGTTAATGCGATAGCGAATTCCCATATGAGAAGGAATATCACTATTCAATATCTTTTGCATGGAAACCGATAATTCATTGGTAATATCAATCCCTGCTTCTGCTACAACCCCAATAGATAGATTATTCAATTGTTCTTTTTCATCAATTAATTGTGTAGGAAAAACACGAAACTCACTTAATCCTAATGCTTTCCCAATCGTTCCTTGAAACGGTCCAAGTACGGCAGTTCCGGCTAGATGAGCTAACCCTAATTGGGTTTCCCATTTTTCTAAGGGACTAAGAAAACTGCCACCTAACAAGGTAATAATCTCAGCAGAATTCCGTTTGGGTTGACTAGTTAATTCAACCCCATTATTTAATTGACTGGCAAAGCCCTTAACGGTTGCTTGAATACGGACAGTTTGTAAACTATCAGCATTTGCACTAAAAGGGTCGTTAATTTCCGAGGAGATAGGATTGACATTCACCCGATTACGGGTTGTTTCTGTAGTAGAGGTAAATAATTGAATGTTTAAATATGGATCAAGACTGTGATTAGGAAAAAACTCGGCTGTATTTTTTTGACTTTCAGCTAAGCGTAATTGACTGGCAAATAAATTAACTAGGCCATTTTGTAGCGTAATAATTCCCTCCAGTCGGGGTTGGTTGACATTTCCATCAACGGTGACACTTCCTGTGGCTAAGAAACTCAGGAGAGGAAGACGAGAAATAGAAATATTTTCCACTAACGTTAATTTGAGCTTAGCAAATTCAAGATAAGTTGGTATTTTTTGCTTTCCTTCTTTCGTATCTCCTAGTAATACTTCTCCCTCAAATAATTCCAAACTCCCCCCAATTTTCGGTCCTAAAACCGTTCCTTCCACTTGAATTGTTCCTTTTGCTCCTCCTTGATAACGTTGAGGTAAATCTAAGGACAAATCATTAAAATTGACAGTTAAGGGTTGTTTCTGCTCGATAGTTTTAAGGATAGGTAATGATCCTTGGACGGCTACTTGACCCCCGCTAAATTTCCCCGTTAGCTTGGCAACGGTCAGGCGATCAAGATCAAACAAAATCTTGCCATTGATATTGGTTAAAGGTGTGTTAGGAAACATTTTAGCCCCAATGGCAGCATTTTCTATCTGGGCCACCCCATTGGCGTTAAGTTGAGTGGGAAGTCCACGTTTTTGATCCACCAATCCTGAGACATTAAGTTTAATATTGCCCTTTCCTCCCAACCAAGCTATCTGTCCTTTGGTGAGAAGATTTAAAATAGTTAAACCTTCGTTTTGAACATCTACCGTTAGGGAAAGGCGATCACTACTTGGTTGCACTTTTGCAAAGAGAAGTCGATAGGGAAAGGTTCCTTTGACAGTTAAGGGTTGAGTTCGCTTACCCAATAGACTACTAGCTGAAAAGTTTATACGTCCTCGATGATAGGTGAATCGACCTTCAGTAGATTGCAAAGTAGTTTTATTAATACTTGCTTTATTAATAGCAATTCTTCCTAAAATTTCGGGATTATCTCGATTTCCTGTTAGGCTAACGTTAGCATTAAGTTGTCCCCCAATATCGAGAATATCAGGTAAGGACCAAAATTTTGAGAACTTATCTAGAGGAATGTTGACCAATTGCAGTTTACCTTCTTGGTTTTTTTTCCCAATATGACCGGTAAAAGCAATTTGACTATTTCTGTCTTGTAAACTGATAGAACTTAAGGTGAGGATACCTTTTTGCCAATTTCCCTTAGAGTTAATTTGAGTGAGGTTAAAATCTCCCCAATTCCAATCCTGACCATTGAGATCAAAATTGGCTTTTAGCCCTAATTTAGGGGTTAATTGAACCGCTATGTTTCCATCAAACACCCCTTGTAATTTCTGTAATTCTGGTAAAGGTGATACTTTTTTACGAGTTTGTCTTTGTTGACTTAACCAGTCATTAATGACTAAGAAATGGAGCAGACGATCGCTAATGCTTGCCTTGTCATTTCCTACTTCTGCTAGAGGGGGTTGAGGAGTAGAGGTAACCAGGGAGGGTTTTGTTATTCCTAACTTATCCAAGACCGTTTCTTGTCCAGCATTTCCTATTGCCTTCATTTCATACAAGTCTTTAGCTTGAGCATATTGAGGAGGAGTTAATCCTCGTCTGATGTCTTTTAGTTCAAAAATTTGTAGGGTTTCAAAAATAGTTTGAATGTTTCCTTGATCGACAGTAACATTAGCGTTTAAATGGGGTCCTTGTGAAGTTGGAGTAAAATTCCCCTCGAAACTATATAAACTATTATTGAGCTTTAATTGACCGTTCCTGAGAGTAAGATTTCTCTTAACGTATTGAATATCCCCCGTAATTTTTTGTCCTTTGACCGTTCCCAGTTGAGGGTTAGTGATCGCTAATTCTTTTCCAGTAATCGCTCCTATATTTAAATCTAAGGTAAATTGTCCTGATAACTTTCCTGAGAGAGGTTGGGTAAGTAGATGAGTATAGAAACGAGAAACAGAGGAATTGGGAAAGGAATTTGTTGCACCTCCTGCTTTCAACATATAGTTTTGCAGTAAACTAATGGGAACTTGCCGAACTTCTAGATTTACCTTTCTCCCTTCGCGTGTTCCTTTTACCTGCATTTGTGTCTGCTTCAGGGAAATAGCCAGGGGTTGAGATTGATTATCGAACTTTAAGTGAAGGTGATCTTTTTGTCCATATAATGCTAATTCAAGCCCTTGTTTGGGATTAACATTTAATTTTCCCTCTAAAAGAGGTTCAAATCTTGAATTATCAATATTAAAGTTAATTAAAGATAATTTACCATCAATGTTTGGAGTTTTAGGCGTTCCCGTGACCACCCCGGTATAATCGACTTTTCCAGTGTAATTTATCCTATTACTCTTGAGGATAGAATTTACGCTTGATGAAATCGGAAGTAAACTTTTTAAATCAAGTCTTTTAGCTGAAATATATAGAGAAAATTCTTTAATTGTCTTTAGTTTGTTTTGAGTTTTTCCTAATGCTAGCCAATTAATCTTACTCCATCCTTTAATAAAAATTCCTGATGCGGTAGCTTTATCAATAGTTAAAGTATCGTCTTTCCAACTTAAGACCGTTTTAAAAGGACGTTTAACTGCCCCCAATCCTTGACTAAAGTTTAACTTGCCTTTAACTTCAATATTTTGAGGAGTAATACTATCTAATCTTCCAGTAATTTCAACTCTTCCGTCAATTTTATTATTTAAATCTGGACTAAAATGACTTAAGTCAACTCCCTTTGTTGAAATTATAGAAATAAATTTCATTTTAGAAAACTTTACTTTTTGTACTTCAATATTTCCTCCGGACAAAGAAAGTTCTGCATTTCCTTCACCAACTAAATTTTCTAAAGAATTATCTAGAGTTCCTGATAGGGTAAAATTACTGTTTAGTTTACCGGTAAACTCATTGGTTATCTTGGAGAATAGTTGATTGATGAAAACATCATTGACTACTAATTGAGTTGACCATTTTCCATTATTTAACTTTAATTTGTTGACATTGATTTTACCTTGGGATAGCTCTAAAGTTGCGTTTCCTTTCCCCTGAATATTATTTAACCCTAACGCTAAATCCCCAGTCAAGTTGAGAGTTCCATTCAATATCCCGTCTAAATTTGGAACATCTTTCAAAGATACGTCTTTTGTTTGGACATCGATAACGACTAAATTGGTATTCCATTTTCCATTATATATTTGTAAATCATTTACTGTTATCTTTCCATTGTTTAGAAAAACTTGGGCATTCCCTACCGCCTTTAATGTTTTCAATAATGGCTTGTTAACATTTCCTGATATTTTAAAAGCTCCCTGTAATATGCCATTATTGAACTCTTTAGGAACAGGTAAAATCAAACTATCTAAATCAATATTCAATGTCTCTATTGTTCCTTGCCAATCTCCTTGATAATAGTTTAAGTGATCAGCATTAACTGTTCCGTTCCCAATCTTTAAATTACTTTTTCCTCGTACCCGTAAAGTTTCAGGTTTATGAACAACTCCTGAAATAATTAATTCGCTAGATAAGTGTCCAATTTTTATGGGAAATTCAGTTTTATAAATTTTAGCCAGAGTTTCAATAGAAAGATTAGAACTTTGTATATCGAAAATAAATTCACCAAGTTCAGCAGAATTTCTTGCAACTATATCGACTTTCCCTTTTCCTGTTATTGATCCACCAAAACTTGGAACTGTTTTAAGTTGTTTAACCAATAAAGTAGATTTATTGACAATCAATTGAGCATAGAGTTCTTTAAACTCGAACTTATCAATTTTACTCAATTTAGTATTGGATACAGTCAAATGAACTTGGGGATCGTTTAACTTTCCTTTTATTTGTAATACTCCTTGAAAAACTCCTGAAATGGAAATAGTAGGTTTTTGTTTTTTAAAAGTTGTAAATATTTGATTAATGGAAGTAGGTTGAGTTTTAGCTGTTAAATTATATCCTGTCTTTAAATCAAGTTCACCTTGGGTCATTCCAGTAATGGAGCCGAAGCGAGTAGCCACCTGGTCAAATTTAATTTGAGTGCCTTGTAACCGAAGTTTTCCCTGAGTTTGTAAAGGATAAGAAAGAGAAGTAATAGAAGTATTAACTTGATGTAAATTGACGATTCCTCTTAATTGAGGAAGTTGATTTGGTTTAATGCTAACTTCTAAGTTAGTGTCAATTCTTCCTTGATTAAAAGTTAGTGGAAGCTCAATTAAATGTTCAATTTTTTTAATATCTAAGCGATGTACCCGGACTAATAAATTTGTTTCTTTGGTTGATACTTTTCTACTGCCAACAACTTTTAATACCCCTCCTTTTGCTAAATAACTATTGATTTTAAAGGTAATTATATCAAAGTTATTAATGACGTTGATTTTACCTGACAAGTCTTTAAATTTAGTAGCGACAGAAATTTTACCTCTAGCTAAATAAGGTAATAAAATTACATTAGCATCTTTAATTTGCAAACATTTTAGTTTAATTAAATTATTCTCTGTAACACTATCAAATTTTGTTAGTAACCAATCTCCCCGTTCCCCTTGTTCAAGATAAATATTTGGTTGAATAGCTGTTACTGTAATTTCTAATTCTCGTTTTAAAATTAATGTGAGAGGATTGTAGGCTACATCCAAAGCAGCCATAGTAACCTGAGCAGGATCAGTAGTAGTTTTAGCAATCTGACTTTTGCCAAAACGCACTCGACCTAATGAAAAATACTTAAGGGGTCCTAAATTGACTGGACGATTTAAAAAATCACTGAGTTCAGTTTCTACCCAAGGAGTTAGGTTTCGCTGCAAGAAAAACCATCCAGAGATTAAACTTGTACCCAGTCCTAGTAAGACAATCCCCCCCCCCCACATCAAGACGCGGTGATGCCAGGGAAGAGTTTTTACATGAAGTTTGGAGGGATAATTTAACTGAGGCTCCCGTGTTGTGTCTGAATGGGAGGGGTCTGTCATCATGACTTTTTTTCTCACACCACCAGTGGCTAACCGCTTTAACGATTTTTTCAACTACACTATAGAGTCTTCTTTATAGAGTTTTGTTTCTTCTCAATTATTCCAATTCACTTGGTGCAGGTAGTTGGACAGGGTAACAGCATCTACCCCTAACTCAGTACGTTCTTTTGCTGCTAAAACGGCTGCTTGAGCGTGCCACAAAGCGGCCGTTGCCACCATTGCTCCTCCGTCTATCTCTTTTTCATGGAAACTAGAAGTAGTTTGCCCTAATAACCCTCCAATCAACCCAGTTAAAATGTCTCCACTACCTCCCCGCGCTAAAGCGGGGGTACTTTCAGGAATTAACCAGACATGACCATGAGGGTCAGCGATCACTGTTTTAGCCCCTTTGAATAAAACGATTGTACCACTTGCTTTAGCCGCAGCTTGAACAGCCGCTATTCTATCTCCGCCAGGAGACTTAATATCAGGAAACAGCCGTTTAAATTCCCCTAGATGAGGGGTTAAAACCGTGAGGCTCTTTTTCTTTAATAAAGTGTCAATAGTTCCTAACTTAGCTAGAATATTTAACCCATCCGCATCCAAAACTAGAGGACACGGTGCTGTTAATACTTGTTCGACTACCGATGTTGCCTCCAAGGTTAACCCCGGTCCACAGGCAATGACATCATAGTTGTCAAAAGCTGTGGCTAGGGGGGGTAATTGAGCGATCGCCCCGGTTTCGGTTTCTGGACACTCAATAATTAACGCATCGGGTAACTGACTGACTAACAAAGGTTTTAGAGACTCAGGAATGGCAATCGATAGCATTCCCACACCACTACTACGCGCACCCAACCCTGTTAAAATACCACCCCCTGCATAGCGACGAGAACCACAAATAAGCAACAAATGCCCCTGCTTGTATTTATGGGTTAATAAGGGACGGCACAAAGGTAAAAATTGTCGTGCTAGCGTTAAAGTCAACTGTTTTACGGGGGCAGGTTTGGGTATAATTGCCCAGATATCTTGAGGAGGAATACCAAAATCAATCCGTTCTGCTTTGCCAATATAGTTTAAGGCTTGATCTTGAAAATAAACTGGCTTCCACAAGCCTAAACAAAAACTATAGGTGGCTTTGATAGCTGTTCCTAAGACTTCTCCTGTATCGGTATGTAAACCAGAGGGAATATCAATACTAATGATGGGAATATGGCCTTGATTAAGAATATCTATAGCCTTGGCAATATTTTCTGGGAGTAATTGTGTTAAACCAAACCCAAATAAGCCATCAATGATCAACTCACATTTTCCTAAACATTTAATGTCTTTATAACAGGTAATCCCTAGATTTTGAGCATAATTTGCATGTTGTAAAGTTAATTTTTTTGACTTAGAAAATGGCTGATATAAACAGATATCATAACCTTGTAAATATAACTCTCTAGCTATAACTAGAGCATCTCCACCATTATGTCCAGGTCCAACTAAAACTCCTATTCGTAAGGTTTGAAACAGGGGATAAAGTTCTTGTATTCGACGAGCTAATAAAATTGCTACTTTTTCCATTAAGGCTGCTACAGGCATTCCATTCTGAAAAATTCGGGCTTCAATTTCCCTCATTTGTTCTGCCGTAACAACAATATTATCTAGTAGTTTTAGTTGATTTATTATGGACATTTAAGTTTTTATGTTGAGATATAATTTCAAGAAAGTCGTTTATACCAAACTTGCAATCTAATGATCAAAGACATAAAGACAGAGTTTGATATCGAAACGATAAGTTTATAAAAAAACATAACTATTATACAGATAATATCATATTCAGATCTTGTATCTAAATTACACCATGTGTACTAAACTATTCGACTATTCGACTATTCGACTGGATTTGTACCTATAACATAAAATATTCGCCTTA
This sequence comes from cyanobacterium endosymbiont of Rhopalodia gibberula, assembly GCF_003574135.1. Classification (GTDB taxonomy): domain Bacteria; phylum Cyanobacteriota; class Cyanobacteriia; order Cyanobacteriales; family Microcystaceae; genus Rippkaea. The sequence continues at coordinate 2,523,253 of NZ_AP018341.1, forward strand.
GTTAAACAAATAAGATTCTAAGTTTAAGCTCGATCTCCACTACTGATTATCAAAATTTTGATTAGATAGAAGTATCTTTATTAAGATAAAATTACCAAAAGATTCATAAAAATAGTGAATTAAAGAATTGCGAATCTATAAATAATTAAACACTGAATAAATACGTCAGGACATACGTAGTCTACCTTTTATTTTCTTTACCCAAAGCAAATTATTAATTATTAAAAATAAATATCTTTTGAATTTAAAAATATTTATTAATTAACTCTTTATTTTTAATTAAATCCAAAGAGTTTTATATTAAACGGCATCATTTTTTAAAAAAAAATAAGAAAATTTAACTTTAAAACTCTTTTTAATAAACGATTATTTTATTTTTCTCTATCTATAAGATTTTAATCGATTAATGGTCTCTTTTTTTAACTGATACTTATTGGTTTTTGGATATTTTTTTATTAAATAAAATTTATAATCATAAGATATATTGTCAAATATTTTGCATAAATAATTACAACTCCAATGTCATGATTAAGTAAAAATACAGATTTGTATGTTAAAAAAACTTTTTTCATTTCATTAGTAAACTTACTTTTAAGGTTTACAAATTTAAGTTTTTCTGGCAATAACTAACTCTTTAAATTGACTATTATAAATTTGTATTAAGCAAAGAAGGCTATCTATCTCAAGATAAATTGTCGTTAAATAAAATTTAATCAACGTGGAAATAAATTCAAATAAAACTCAAGCTTTCTTAAAAAGAAAAGAATATTTTTTTTAAAGTTTAAGGCAAAAATCATTGAAAAGGTTTTTAATATAGAAATTAACAATGTATCTAAATACAAAAAAATAGACGTTAAGATAGTTGATATTTGATAAAATCACTGTTATTTAACAATAATTAATTATAAAAAAATATAAAAACAAGAAAATAATGGAATATTTATATGTTTTTTAAACAAATTTTTGACAATTTTTAAAAATATTTTTTCCTTAAACCATGTACAAAATTATTGTGAATAGATTAATACTGTAAACTAAAAACATAGAAACTATATCTCATGTAACTTCTATTAAACAAGTAAATAACTATTATTTCGCAACTAAACGAAAAGTATTAAATACTAACATAAAAATAATACAAAAAACTTATAAATAAAAAGCAAAAAAAATAAGATTTATTATTTAATAATAAATAGCAATTCAAGATATTTTAAGACAAAACTTAGATCAGATATTAGGAATATTATAATTAGTTTATTTGTACTAAAAACCTATTTATTAGTCTTGAAAATTTATTAAAAATAATGCATTAAATTTTAAAAAATATTGCCTATTTCTATTAAGTTTTAGTAAAAAATATTGATAATTAATAAAAGTTTATTAAAAGGAGAGTTTATGAGCTCAGAAACTTTGTTAATTTTTAAATCTAAAGTTTCTTAAATTTGTATTTTGTTAGTTAATTCTACATCACCAAGTTTCGTAAAGTCAGTATATATTACAAATAATTTCTTTTCTTGCTCTGAAGCTCACTACTCTTCTGTAGTCATTTATAGAAAATATTTAATATGAAACTATTAAATATTTTCTCAGCTTTTTTTACTGAGATCTTACAACTACTTAAAAATAATCTAAGGAAGAAAAACAAGATGCAAAATAAATAAAGTTTGACGCTTAATCATCTGAATTAGATTATAAATTATTTATCTATTTAATTTTATTGTACTGGTATAATATCTTAATTTTGTAATCTTTTATCTTTTTAAAGCTTGTCAATAGTCTAAACTTGTAAAAAAAATTAAGTTTTAAATATACTAATGATGCAAAAATGCTCTTTAAAATCAATATTGATCTTTTTAAGACAGAAAAAATAAGGAGTATTTATCAAAAATGTTACTCTATTTAATACTTCCTAATAGATCAGAAATGTTATGTAAAAATTTAGTTCGGTGTCCACACTAAGTTATTTGTGCTAATTAATTTCCACTTAAAGTGGTTAGATATAAGCATTAGTAGGTTATAGAATAAATTAGTTTATCATCAGAATTTAACCTGTATCTAACTAACTCTATAAAGAGATTAGAGCTATTTTTAACCAAGTATCGCTGAATTTTAAAAAACTATACCAGTATCAGTTACTTCCATTATGACAACTTGAAGGACAATTCAAGCAGTACTTCTTAATTTTTAAATAAAAACTTTTTTATAAAAAAATCATCTCCAGAAACCAAAAATTGAATCAAGTAAACATTGACTAAATAAGTAAATAAATGAAATATTTCCAAATCAATAATAGCTTCTCTATAAGTAAAATCATAAAAAATGTCTGCAATAACGGCTAAAGTTCCCATCGTGGTAGCTAACAAATAAGAAGCAATTAGGGGATAATTATTTCAAGCTAATAATCCACAAAAAAGAATGACTGAACTGGAGATAACTCTTTTAGGGAAAGGTAGGTCAATACTTCGCAAATGAATTACTATCCCTACCATTGTTACTAGTACAAAAGCAAAATATTTATCTTCTATAGATTATCTTCTATAAAGATACAATCTTAATATGTACCTCACAGACAGAATCAAAGTTTCCTAGTCTTCTAAAAAATTGGCGAATATCCTGACTAAAAAGCATTCTTTTTTGAGAAAATCATTTTTTATGTTATAAGGTTGTGTCTTATCAGAGTTGAGGTAAAATTTTGAACTCATTCCAAACTTTCTTCGTCGCCTTCAGTGGCTGTCTTCCGCTTAAACCAATAACCAAGTGACCGTAACACAGAAAGTCAAAAACTCCTGTAAAACTTAGATTTATCTACTGATTTCCTGATACTATCAAAGATAGTATTGACGATCAGACAAGAAAGAATAACGATTAAATCAACTAAAAGAAATCGCTATCTGCTGTCATTTGGCAAAATAGAGGATTATGGATATTAAAGACGGCTTTGTTGGGACAGTTGGCAATACACCCTTAATTCGGTTAAAGAGTTTTAGCCAAGAAACTGGATGCGAGATTTTAGGAAAAGCCGAATTTCTTAATCCGGGGGGGTCTGTTAAAGATAGAGCCGCCTTATATATTATTAAGAGCGCAGAAGAAGAAGGATTGCTCAAACCTGGGGGTACGGTAGTTGAAGGAACAGCCGGTAATACAGGGATTGGGTTAGCTCATATTTGCAATGCGAAAGGATATAAATGTTTAATTGTGATTCCTGAAACTCAATCCCAGGAAAAGATTAATCTTCTCAGAACCTTGGGAGCTGAAGTTAAAACTGTCCCTGCAGTTCCTTACCGTGATCCCGACAATTATATTAAAGTTTCAGGGAGACTAGCTCAAGAATTGAAGAATGCTATCTGGGCAAATCAGTTCGACAATATAGCAAACCGCCTAGCTCATTACGAAACAACAGGTCCTGAAATTTGGGCGCAAACCGATGGAAAAATAGACGCTTGGGTATCTGCTATCGGAACTGGGGGAACCTATGCAGGGTCTACCTTATTTTTTAAAGAACAGAATCCTAACATTAAATGTGTCGTTGCCGATCCCATGGGCAGCGGACTTTATAGCTATGTAAAGACTGGGGAAATTAAATCTCAAGGAAATTCCATTACCGAAGGAATTGGTAATAGTCGCATAACTGCTAATATGGAGGGAGTTCCCATCGATGATGCTATCCAAATTAATGATCGTGAAGCTCTTCGAGTTGTCTATCAATTATTGGACCAAGATGGTTTATTCATGGGGGGATCAGTTGGTATTAATGTAGGTGCTGCAATCGCTGTAGCCAAAGAGATGGGACCTGGTCACACCATTGTAACAGTGTTGTGTGATGGAGGAGCCAGATATCAATCCCGTTTGTACAATCAAGACTGGTTAAAATCTAAAGGGCTAGTTGATTAAATTTAAGTAGTGGACTCTTGGCGGCTGATGAAATCTTACATCAAGAAGGGTTACAAAGACTTAATATTGTTAGCAGTTGTACCAGATAAAAATTTATTCAGCAAGAGTTGACCTAGTTGGAACAATTCAAATTTAATAAATGACCCGCGAATAATCGTTGCCAGTTAATTTGACAGAAGAATATTCCCTTTACCTAATAGGAAGGTAGCAAATTCTATAATAGAAACCGAAATAATCGTCAGAACTAAAACCTTGGCGGTGGTTATATGTTATAGTTATTACTTCCTCTACTACTAATGATTCTAAATATTTAGTTGACGAATCACATCTTCTGAAGCTAATGTTTTTAGTTAAGTTCGTCTGAAATTTTGATTAGTTATTAATATGAATTCTTCAGAAATTACGGTAGGCTGCCAAGTTCTCTTGAGTGTTAGTCCTCCCTATCTAAAAACGGCTGATCCCATGCCTATGTTGCGCCCGGCTGATATTTTAGAAATTGGGTCCCAAGGCATTGTTATTGATCGCCGTCCGGGGGATTATTGGGGGGTTCGTTTTAGCAAAGGAGTTTTTTTAGTGGAAAGTCAGTACCTCGAAAAACTTGTCCCCTGAGCTAACTAAGTTGGATTAAAAAGAGAAAAGTGTACAATGACTCTTTTCTCCGATCGCCGTTGACGAACTAAACTCAATTTAAATCCCAACTGTCATCCTTGATAAAGGACTAGCAAAAGCATCTTTGAGTAAAGCAACTTTATCAGTCGCTTCCCAGGGCAAATCAAGATCAGTTCGTCCAAAATGTCCATAAACTGCCACATCTTGATAGAAACGACCGCCTCGTTGTGAAGGAAATTCTCGTAGGTTGAAACTTTGAAGAATGCCTGCAGGACGTAATTCAAAATGTTCTTTAACTAAATCAAGAAGTTTATCTTCATCAACTTTAGCTGTGCCAAAAGTGTCCACGAGGATGCTCACAGGGCGAGCTACTCCGATAGCATAACTCACTTGAACTTCGCACTTGTCTGCCAAACCAGCAGCAACGATATTTTTAGCCACATGACGACAAGCATAAGCTGCAGAGCGATCTACTTTGGTCGGATCTTTACCAGAGAAAGCACCGCCGCCGTGACGAGAGTAACCACCGTAGGTATCAACAATAATCTTACGTCCTGTTAATCCAGCATCTCCTTGAGGACCTCCAATAACAAATTTACCCGTCGGGTTGACTAAAAAGTGGAGGTCCTTACTAGGTTTAATCTGAGCATCGTTCAAGACGGGTAGAATGACAGCTTCCCACAGATCTGATTTAATCTTTTTTTGAACTTTATCGTTGTCTGTAATCGAGTCAATAATTTCAGTATGTTGAGTAGAAACAAGAATGGTATCAATCCCCACAGGTTTTCCATTTTCATAGATAATTGATACCTGAGTTTTACCATCAGGACGTAAATAAGGTAGTTCTCTCATTTTACGTACTACGGCCAAGCGACGAGAGATGCGATGGGCTAGACTAATTGGTAAGGGCATTAATTCGGGGGTTTCATTACAAGCAAACCCAAACATTAACCCCTGATCTCCGGCTCCAATGCTATCTAATTCGTCACTACTAAGAGATTGTCTCTGTTCATGAGCTTCCGTTACCCCTTGGGCAATATCAGGAGACTGCTCGTCTACAGCAACCAAAACGGAACAACTATCAGCAGAAAAGCCATTGGTAGCATCAGTATAGCCAATTTCAGTAATTTTCTTACGAGCTAAATCGACAAAATCAACATGAGCTTTGGAGGTGATTTCTCCAGTAATTAAAACTAAGCCTGTGTTAACGACCACTTCTGCCGCGACGCGACTGCGATCATCATGGTTAAGCAAAGCATCTAGAATAGCATCTGAAATCTGGTCGCAGATTTTATCAGGATGACCTTCGGTTACAGATTCGGAAGTAAACAGATAACGACAAGACAATTTTACTTACCCTCTCTTAGCAACGATAATGATAAAGATGACGTTTTATAGTCTACAACTATACATGAGAATTTACGAATTAGTAAAATTGAATTTGATTAAGTTCGAGGATAGTAATATATGCCTTTTTTGAATGACTAGCTTAAGAATTATTCTGAGAGATTCCGATAGTTCCGGCAACTCCTCTTTGCTGGTCTATCGCAATATACCTGTCATAATCTTCTATCATTAAAGTAGAAGTAGGATAAGTTTTCAAACATTGACAAGCTTGGATAAATAATTGGGGATTAGGTTTGGTTTATATTTTATTTGAGCCTAGAATTAGTTAACTATATTCAGACAGTTGATAAACCTTGATAAGGGTTTCCATGTTATAGATAAAATCCAATATTTAAATAAATCTAATATAGAAGTAATAATTATATTGAATGATAATCGCAAACAGTTCAGACCATAACAATTGTTAGAAAATAACAGTAAGAAAATAATTTTTGACCATTTAAATAAAATTATTTTGATGTATTAAATATTTCTTATTAAGAAATATTTTTGATTTTTAACCGTTAAATGCCTCGGCAAAAAATACTTATGTAGTAAAAAAGCTATCAATCAGGTTAATAGCTTTTAGTTTATTTTTTGTTAATTAACATTAATGGAAGTACTCTTTTAAAAGAATCTCTCAAAGAGCTTTTGAACAATATATTCTTGGTTTACAAATAATCTGCAAATTAAATCTTGTGTTAACTAACAAAAAAGTTTACCATATCTGTGTTGCCTGTAGTTAACTTAAAAACTAATATTCACCGCGTTCTTATACTATTAAATTTACTTCAAATATTTAATGTCATTTAATGTTATTTTTCAGAATTTTGTATCTAACTAACTAAGTCTAAGACATTTATACCTTTTAGCCAAATTCAGTATCAAACTAAAACTTAATTTATAATATTCACCATTACCATATCATCTGAATTAACTTTCTAATATCTTTAGAAAGACAATTAACTTTCGTAAGATTTTCCACGGGAACTATGCAGAAATTTGAGAGCGCCATTAATTAAATTACTGTGAATTTCGCACTAATTTTTTCCATCGTTTTTTCCAACGACTTGTAGATTCTAAGTCACTACTGATTTGTTCTGTACGTCGTCGCTGATTAATGACCATAGCAGAATCTCGAAGACTGGGGTCGCGATAGGGAATAGCGGCACGTGTTTTTAAGTGTTCTTGTTCCTGTAAAGACAAAGGACATAAGTCTTGACAATTGAAACTTGCTATAGTTCCAGGTGACCGCCGCCCTACTCCTTTGGTGGGGGACACAGTTAACCCGGCTGACCGTAGAGCAGTTCTCACTGCGGCAGCACTTGAATATGTTCCCAACTTTCCTTGTGGGTGTAAACACCCTGATACAAGTTTAATAAATTCTATAGTCCATAATTGGGGACATTTTGGAGGAGAAAAAGGGTCAAGAAAAATTGCGTCGGCTTTAAAACCAGACTGGTAAAGAGTTTGAATAGTATTTCTGGCATCCCCTATCAATAGGTTAGCTCTTAATCTTGGTATTTGTATCTCATGATTTTGGGCGAGTTGTGTTAGGGAATCTCTAATAAAAGAAGGCCATTGTTTAAGTAAATGGTAAACACCGGCTTGATAAGGGACATCAATGTCAGATTCTAGAGCAATTAATTCAATGTGACACTCCCGATTAATTGACCAAATTCCCTCTAAAGCTGCTGCACTGTTGTAACCGAGTCCATAGCAAACATCGAGAATTTTCAATGACTTGTGACGTTTTGCTTTTTCTTTAAGTTGACAAGGATCGACAAATTTTTGTTCTGCTTCGAGTTTTGCTCCAGAATGGGAATGGAATAGTTCTCCAAATTCCTCAGAAAAGAAGGTGTACGAACCGTCATCAGTAAGTTGGGGGGTGAACATAATTAAGGTAAGAGGTCTGGGGAGATAGGACAACAGTTTGACATTTGACTTTTAACTTTTATGAAGTCGCGCTCGTAGCCAAGCGAAAGCGAGAAACTTCCAACTTAATAAACAGAGATGTAGAATTAAATTCTAACTTCCGTATTAGGTTGATTTAAGATTAAGTTTTTACTGACTTAATGACTTTAAGTGATCTTTTAAAATGGAGGACGAATATAGGGGAGAGGGTATGATCAAAAAAATACTGACTACGGAAAACATACGTCGCATCATCACCCGTTTAGCTTCTCAAGTCATTGAAAAATCGGGAGATCTCTCTGAGTTAGTACTTTTGGGGATTTACACCCGAGGGGTGACTCTAGCTTATCTAATCGCTCAGCAAATTGAGATGTTAGAAGGTGTTAAAGTCTCAGTAGGAGCTGTCGATGTGACATTTTATCGTGATGATCTTGATCGTATAAAAACTCGCACTCCTGCTAAAACTAAAATTCCTTTTGATTTAACGGGAAAAACGGTGGTCTTAGTAGATGATGTCCTTTACAAAGGACGGACAATTCGGGCAGCCTTAAATGCGGTGACGGAATATGGACGACCCGAAGTCATTAGGTTATTAGTTTTAGTAGACCGTGGCCATCGAGAGTTACCTATTCATCCTGATTTTACTGGAAAAAAACTTCCCACAGCTTCCCAAGAACAGGTTAAAGTGTATCTGCAAGAGACTGACGGAAGGGATGCCGTAGAGTTAATTGGGTAATAAACTACCTCACAAACCATACAAAAGCAAAGCATGATAGCTACTTTATTAGTTATTAATAAGTGTAATATTTGTGGCTCTTCTAGACTGAGTATGATAAGTTGGTAGCCAGTAACTCCTAAAACTCTTCTTCTGGGTGTGTCCTGTAACTTAATTTTTTTATAGAGATAAAGTTTTTAAAATATTGAAAACCTTGTAAGACAGTACTTTGAGCTTTTATTCATTAAATTTTCGTGACAGCTAGTCTAGAAGAGTCATATTTATTAAATTTTAGGGACTTGAGTTAAACTATTATGAGTGCAGAAATTATTTGTGTGGGGACAGAATTGTTATTAGGAGATATCCTAAATACTAATGTTCAATTTTTGGCCAAAGAACTTGCCAGTTTAGGAATTCCTCACTTTTATCAAACTGTTGTTGGTGATAATTTGACCCGTTTACAAGATGTTATTGAAATTGCTAGTCAACGGGCTTCTATTTTAGTGTTTACAGGAGGGTTAGGTCCAACACCTGATGATTTAACAACGGAAACCATCGCCCAGATGTTTGAGACTCCCTTAGTAGAACATCCTGAAATTATTAGAGATATTACTCAAAAATTAGCTGCACAGGGGCGAACTATGGCAGATAATAATCGTAAACAAGCTTTACTTCCTAAAGGGGCTGATATTTTGCCCAACCCTTCTGGAACTGCTCCTGGCATTTTGTGGCAACCTCGTCCCAATTTAACTATAATTACCTTTCCTGGGGTCCCTTCGGAAATGAAACGTATGTGGAGAGAAACCGCCGTTTCTTACCTTAAAAGCCAAGGTTGGGGTAAAGAAATTATTTACAGTCGAATGTTATATTTTAGAGGCATTGGCGAGTCAGATTTATCTGCAAAATTAGCTAACTTCTTCGAATTGTCTAATCCTACAGTAGCCCCCTATGCTTCTTTAGGGGAAGTGCGTTTAAGAATATCTGCAAAAACTCAATCAAAAATAGAGGCAATCGCGCTGATCGAACCAATTGCTAAAAAAATCCAGGAAATAGCTGGATCAGACTATTATGGATCAGATGATGATACTTTAGCTTTGGTAGTAGGAAATTTATTGAAGCAAGCAGGAGAAACGGCAAGTGTTGCTGAATCCTGTACAGGAGGCGGTTTAGGTGCGATGTTAACCACAGTTTCAGGAAGTTCAGACTATTTTCTCGGAGGAATTATTGCCTATAATAATCAGGTAAAAATAGATTTATTAGGAGTTAATTCCAACGATTTAGAACAATATGGAGCTGTTAGCGAGCTAATAGCACAACAAATGGCCCTAGGGGTTAAAAAACGGTTAGGGACTTCCTGGGGAATAAGTATTACAGGAATTGCCGGTCCTGGAGGAGGGACAGAAATTAAACCTGTAGGATTAGTTTATGTTGGATTAGCTGATAATCAAGGAAGAGTGGAGAGTTTTAAGTGTCAGTTTGGGGTAATGCATGATCGTGATACCATACGATTTTTAAGTAGTTATGCTGCTTTGGATCAATTACGTCGTAAATTGTTACTTAGAAAGTAGTATAGAAAACAAGAAAAGGGAGTGTTTAAAGCACTTTCTATAACAGTCAAATTTTTGATGAAATAAAAGCTTAAAAATTGACAAACCTGAGTATTTGTAACTGTCTTTATGTTATACAGACGAGTTTAAAATAAAGGCAAATCCCAATGAATCAAGTCAAGAAACAATTTACAGTTAAAATTTTACGAAGGTTGGCATCATTGTAATATTTGTGTTTTTTAGTAAAATACAACTATTACCAAAATAAACAGCTTTTTGTTTATCCACATTCACAGATTGATTCTTGGTTAACTCACAAATAAGTTATACCATCCAGATCTATAGAAAAGTTGTTTTAACATATATAGACAGGAGATAAACAGGAGTTGAAATAAGTCCTACGGCAGACAAAAACATTGTAAATATACGTCAAATTGAGCTCTAAATACCATTAGAAGTAATGCCAGCAACAACATTCACTAGCATCTCCACCCATTCCAGGTAAGGCTGGAATGGGTGGAGATGCTATCGCATCAATAGCAAACAAGGCAAAGACTTAAAGAATTACTAGACCAATATTGTTCATTTATTCAAGAATCATGATACAAGTGCGCTTATAGATTACATTTGCTAAAGAAGAATAATGCCGCCGCTAACATCAAGGTACTGATCCCTAATGGAGGTCGTTATTGATTAACCAAAGCCCCTTTTTCTAAAAAATGATCTAGATATTAGGCAATCGCCTCGCTGCGCCCCGCATACATTAATACATCCGTCAGACGAAAATCAGTAGTATTGACTCATGCGCTTTGAGTAAGTAAGACCTTAACATCGTTCAAATTAGCTTGACGAGCCGCACTTACCAACTAAAAATCTAAGGACAAAACCATAGTATTTTTCTAAACTTATTCCTTTATTATGCTCAGATTACATTAAAACGTAAACACTAAACAAGAGTCTTATCGGTAAGAATCGATTAATGGGTGACGAATCAAAGTAGATTGACTATTAATAATTTTTTTCATGATTTAAAGCAACATGCCATAAATGCCAAAAGAGAAAAAGTTCTTAGGTTACTTGTTTGAGTTACGTCTTTATATTTTTTCATATAAAACTATATAGTCACAAGCACCCATTCGAACAAAAATAAGTCTGATAATGTTAGGTACGGAGTAGATTGTCTGTGAACGATCTACATTATTACTCAAAATCAATTAGAGATATATTGCTATGTCCGAACTTAGTTATGATGTTACCCTATTTATCAGTCATGTTCTCAAATCCTTGCCTTTTCTTCTGTGGGGAATTATTGTTTCGAGTAGTTTATTGGCTTTTCTTGATGAACATCAATTCGTAGCCAAGTTACCGCAAAATCGAATTTTAGGGGCTATTGTCGGCAGTAGTTTGGGGATAATGATTCCTGTAGGACAATACGGTAATATTCCTGTAACACGGAGATTATTGTTACAAGGTGCTTCTATTCCCCTGTCTATCAGTTTTTTGATAGCTTCCCCGACGATTAATCCTTTTGTAATTTGGGTTAGTTGGGGAGTGCTTGGCAATTATCCAAGACTTCTTTTTTTACGAATTTTAGGGGCTTGGCTTATTGGTATTATTCTAGGATTAATTTTTAGTGCTTATGCTGATAAACCGTCTGGAAAATCCAGAAATCTATCTACCTTGGCAATTTACTCAACTTTACTTCACTCAGGTACTTTATTACGTTCCCGTAATACTCCCCAAACCCTCCATAGGACAGGGAGTTTAATTTATGAGTATAAAGCTAATTCAGCGATTCCTGACCATTTGTGGGGGCGATGCCTGTTGTTTTTGGATAATCTCATTAAAGAATTTCTTGAACTCGGTAGTATCCTCTTGTTGGGATGTGCGATAACTACCGTGGCTCAAGTTTTTCTACCTCAAGCACAGTTGCTAACATGGGGGCAAACTCCTGTAACTCAAATCCTAGTAATGTCCCTTTTGAGCTTGGTTCTATCCTTTAATTCTTTGTGTACTCCCTATTTTATTAATCCTCTGACTAATAAGTTTCTGTATGGGTCAAACTTGGTTTTTTTGTTATTAAGTTCTCTAATTAATCTTAAAAGTCTTAGCTTACTTTTCATGACGATACGCCCTAAAGCAGCAATGTATATATTGATTTTAACCGCACAATTAATGATTTTATTGTGTTTTGCCCTTAATTTTTATTTAAGCTAGAGTCAAAAAACTACATAAATTTTTAAATCAAAATATAAAATTTTCTTAATATCATAGATATATAATTTAGTATTTAAAACTAATTTTTTGTTGATCAAAATATTATATCAATAATTAAAGTTAGAAAAAAGCTTCTTTGATAGACAGCTTGTAAGGTTAACAAAAAGTTAAAAAAAGAACATTCTCCACCAGTTTATATCTGTATCGTTAACTCACAATAGCAGTAGCCAATCTAGATGCTTTAAAGTAAGTAAAAGATAGCCAGGCATCTAAATTAAAATTCAGTGCAACTCTAGACAATTTTGAGCAAAATGGTAATTTTTTGAACTACTAGAATTAGGTTACTATTATTATTTAGGTTTTTTAATCATTAAAGATAAAATAAACCGCTAAAATAGTAATGGCAAAATCTAATTATTAGAAGTATGCAAGTAAAACGTCAGAACGTTAGCCTTCTTGTAGAAGATAATGCAATGAGGGTCTATATTGCTCGTCCGGATCAGGAAGGAACTTTCCCGGGGATTCTATTCTATAGTGATATTTATCAGTTAGGAAGTCCTATCACTCGACTAGCCGACCATTTAGCTGGTTATGGTTTTGTCGTGGCTGCTCCAGAGATTTATTACCGTCAGTTATCTCTAGGGACTATCATTGAACCAACAGATCTTGGACGTATTCAAGGAAATGAGGCAGCCCGAAAAACCTCAATGAGTGAGTTTGACTGCGATATTTCCGCTCTTATTGATTTCTTAAGTAATTACGAAGCCGTTTCCTCGCAACAAATTGGGACGATGGGTTTTTGTATTGGTGGACATCTGGCTTGTCGTGCAGCGTTTAACCCCTTGGTTAAGGCATCGGTTTATGTTTACCCTACTGGAATTCACAATGGTAAGTTGGGACGAGAAAAGGCAAATACCCTTGCAAGGATAGGAGAGATTCAAGGAGAAGCCTTACTAATTTTTGGAACTTTAGATTCTCATATTCCAGAAGATGGCAGAGTTATCATTAAGCAAACCTTAAAAAAACAGAACATCCGCCATAAAATTTTGGAGTATCAAGCCAATCATACCTTTATGCGAGATGATGGTTATCGGTTTGATCCAGTGGCAACGGATGAAGTTTGGAAAGAGGTTATCACATTTTTCCAGCCTATTCTGTCCTGAATCCTGATATCAGGTTTTTTTTGAAATCAGCACGAAAAAAACTAACAAAAAGAATTAAGATAATCAGTCTTCAAATCTATAACATCACACATTATGGTTAGAGAACTGATAGGATGACAAGAATTTATATGCCGATATGCTGCCCATCCGACTCATATATAAATTAGATTCAGGAGTAGTTTTTTTATTTGCTATGCTAATTCAGAATGATAATAACCTATTTCCAATAGAATTCTAATACTATTTATCTTCTCTAAAAGATTTGGATATTTGGAAAAATTTAGAGGCTACTGATAGTTGTAAAGGATGATTATTATTTTTTATATAAGAAGTACGTTCGTAATCGATTATGATAAAGTCGATCAGCATTGGTTTATGCTCTCTTATAAGATTGTCTCTTCTACAGAAGACACAAATAGTTTTCTCGAACTCTTAAACACAGTAATCAAAAACAAGTATTTTTTGATTATAAAACGTCGAGATAAAGAGAAAGTTACTTTTATTACGGAATCTGAAATTATAAATGAGTCTAGTAGAAAACCTATGTCTTTTGAACTTCTTTCCTAAGGTCTGTTATTAACTGGATGCTCTTGAATAATTAAAGATTGGTAAAACTTCTCTCCATACATTTAATGAGCGGCTTCGGTAGTTAAGACTTGGGCAAAAAAGAAAAAATAATAAAGAAGCTATTTTGTTAGTTGTTTAATGATTTCTTGATTTCAGTTTAAATAAAATTAGGCATAGGTAGTTTTAATTAGTACTGAAAATAGTTAAAAAAATTTAAATTTACTAACAAAATCAATAAAAAAAATTACTATTTATTGGTAATAGAAAATAATTTAAATATATAAGTTATTATTATTTATCAACGAACAATTAATTGGTCTCAAATTTTATTTGATTTGGTCTCTAACTAAGACGTGAGTTTATTTTATATACTGTCACTTTTATTATGATTAATATTGAATATAAATTCGAGCATGAGTAGATGAGTTTCAAGAAGTGCAAAATAGCAAATCAGTTTTAAAAAAGTAATCATATGAATATCAGGGTGTCTAAAAATTCATCTAATAGTATTAGAAGTTCAAGAACTATCAAAGTTAAAAATTTGACTCGCGATCTAACTTCAAACAATTACTTGTCATTAGCAGAATTTAAAGTAAAAGTTAGTAGAACTGACTAGTAAAATTTTACTTTGTAAGCATTCTTTGATTGAAACGATTAACAACTCACTTAATGATATTTTTTATATCGAATATTTGAGATATAAAACTGTTTTATCCACTTTTTTTGTTCGACTAAGAGCTTAATACCTAGGTACCTAAAAAACTTTCTTTCGATTTAAGCTGGCAAGGTAAACTTACCTTGCCTCCTGTTTTCTTAAAAAGATTGTAATACTGATTGTAGCAGTTACTATTTCAGATAGACATAAACTTCTTCAAATTTTGACTTAGACATTAAAAATAATACATATGTTCTTTGAACCTGTCGAATTTATGTTTACTAAAACAGTTAGAATAGAAAACACTAATTAATGTAACATTAATAAAACTCTAATTATTTAATAAAAATAAAAAAATGATTTCATATTTTTTCATAAATTTATTTGAAGATAAATATTTAGAATAAATTGTTTGTTCACTTTTTTAATTATCAATAATTTTATTTAAGTAAATTTAATAATTCTTTTTCAGTCAATAAACTAACTCCTAGAATTAGAGCTTTTTTTAGTTTTATTCCTCCGTTTTTTCCAACAACTAAATAATCAGTTTTACGACTCACTGAACCTGTGACTTTCCCTCCTTCCTTCTCAATCAAATCCTTTGCTTCACTCCGTGTTAAAGTTTGTAATTTCCCCGTAATAACAAATATTTTATCTAAAACTTTGTTTTGTGTTGATTCTGTCTTTACTACTGAATGATAAGAAGTTTGTAACTGTAGTCCTGTGTCTTCTAACCTTTTAATTAAAGTTACATTTTCAGGGATATTAAACCAATCATAAATAGATTTAGCGATTTCTTTTCCTACTCCATAAACTGAATTTAAAGAGGCTACTGATGCTTGGGCTAATTGTTCTACAGTATGAAAATTATTAGCTAATAATTTAGCCGTAACATTACCAACATGGCGGATGCCCAACCCATAAAGAACTCGTGCCCAAGGTTGCTTTTTACTATTGTTAATAGCGGCAACCAAATTATAAGCAGATTTTAGACCTATGCGGTCTAAAATAGTTAGATTTTCAGGTGTTAAATCATACAAGTCGGCAATAGATTTAACTAACCCATTATTAACTAATAAAATAACAATTTTTTCCCCCAACCCTCGAATATCTAAGGCATCACGGGAAGCCCAATGAACTAAACTTCCCCGTAAAATAGCTGGACAGGAAATATGAATACACCGTGTTACGGCTTCTCCCAAAGGATGGACTAACATTGAACCACATTCAGGACAATGACTAGGCATTTCATAGGGTTCGCTATAAGGGGGGTGTAATTCCGGTAAAACTCGTAGGACTTCAGGAATAATTTCTCCCGCTTTACGAATAATAACTGTGTCCCCCACACGAATATTCAACTCAGTCAGGCGATCACGATTATGTAACGTTGCACGTTGAACAATGGTTCCTCCCAAATGGACGGGCTCCATAATTGCTATAGGAGTAACAGCCCCTGTCCTTCCCACATTAACAATAATATCCTTAACCATCGTGAGTGCTTCTTCGGCGGGATATTTGAGGGCGATTGCCCATCTGGGAAATTTTTTGGTAAATCCCAATTGTTTTTGTAGTCTAAAATTATTCAGTTTAACCACCACACCGTCAGTCATATAGGGTAAGTAGTGTCTGGCAGTTTCCCAATGACGAAAGTACTTAACAACGGCTTCTAAAGAGGGGCATAATTGGCGGTGAGGGTTAACTAAAAACCCCTGATTTTTTAACCATTCTAAAGACTCCCATTGACTATTTAACGGGTTGTTTTGAGGCAGATGTAAAGTATAAGCAAAAAATTGCAACCGTCGTTGATTCACTACGTTTGGATCTAACTGTCTGAGGGTTCCGGCGACAGCATTACGGGGGTTAGCAAAGGGGGTTTCTTTTACTTCTTCTCGCTCCATATTTAAGCGCTCAAATTCATCGAGAGGTAAAAAAGCTTCGCCACGAATTTCAACTATAGCAGAGGAATCATTGAAAGCTAATTTTAGTGGAATAGACCGAATAGTCCGTACATTTTGGGTAATATCCTCTCCTATTTTTCCATCACCTCTGGTAATTCCTTTAATTAACTGTCCATTTTTATAGGTTAAAGCTAATGCTGCTCCATCAATTTTTAATTCGCAAACATAGTCGATCTTTTCATTATTTCTGACTTCATAACGACTTTGCCAGCGTTCTTGCCACTTCCTTAATTCATCGAGGTTAAACGCATTGTCTAGACTATAAAGGGGTATATCATGGGGAATAGAAATAAATTGAGAAGTCGGTTTCTCTCCCACTCGTTGGGTAGGACTGTCGGGGGTAATGAGTGACGGATGTTGACTTTCAATATTTTGTAGTTCTCGATAGAGTTGATCATAAATTGAGTCCTCTATAATGGGTTTATCGAGGACATAATAAGCATAATTAGCTTTTTGTAATTCTTGTCGTAATTTCGTAACTCTCTGTTGTATTTCCGGCATTACCACCTTAATTATACCTCAAAATACTAAGACAAATAATTCTTCTAGACCAAGAATAATAACTCAGTAGCTAATAACTTCTAAAACTTTTATCATAACCGTATTCTATAATCACAAAAACTTAGTCTTTATAAAAATTAAGTTTTTGTGATTATTAGGAACCTTGCAAAGTAAGATTTTTAGCTTTTTTTTATAAAAATTTCGTGATAACCAGTCTGCAAAAACCACTGAATAAACAAAGGTTGCGTAAACAACCTTTGTTTATTCAGTGGTAAATAATAAAGTATTCCTTAACTACTAACTAACCCCGCGCAATTGCCAGTTGTTTGTCTTGTTTCATAACAATACATATCCGTCTAGGCTTTTTAATGGACATATTTCATATTCTACTCAAAAAGACAACAAATGACTAATTTAGTGATTATTTTCCCATTTTCTCTAATTAAGAAATGAAAGTCTGGACCAAGGCAACGCTTTAGGAGGCATCAAAGACTTATCAGTAGTAAGTGGGATTATTTATATCATTGTTCAGCCATCACCAGAACACAGATACTGCCTTGGGCGGAGGAAAACAAAGCAGTTATTGAAGAAGTAAATAACCGCTTTATTATTGAAAATTTTTATTTAAAAAGTCAATTGTTTCTTGGTAAGATTTGCTTTTATAACTTCAACATCCTATTATCTACCAATTATTTACTGAGACTGATGCATAAGTAATCTGTACTGCCATCATAACCGATACTCAGTAGTGGTTTTATAAGTTAACCTCAGTTTTGCTGATCCTTCAACCGGTACTAAACAAGCTTCGAAGCAATCACTCATCAGCGATTAATTCATTTCCCCTGAGCAGACTTGTATTTTATAATCTATCTTTACCTTCTGATTCAGGTCAAGTTAGGTGGGGAATTAATTATTAATTGAGGTTTTTTAGTTTGCAATATAAGGAATAAGGATATTGGGAGGTAATTAACAACTTACTCGATAAACCGGTCTAAAATAGCCTATAAGCAAAACAGTTCCCTAATTATTGTTACCAACAAACTAATAAAGAACAAATCCTCGTTGAACTGCCTTTTGTAGTTTTCGGTAACTTTTCAATAATTTTTAAAATCGGCTCGAAAATATTTGAACTCTACCGTGGATAATTTCGAGGACGGGATAATTTTGATAAACTTCTTGAGCATTGGTATATTTTAAACAGAAAGAAATGAGTATGATAACCATAACTAATCCAATTGATTTCTTTTTTAAAGGTTTATACACAGTTTTAATCAAATTTAAAACCATTGTGATTTTTAATAAATTCAACGAGAGTTAAAGGAAAAGTTTTGGTAGTAGAGAAAATTGTAATCACTTGTTTTATATCAATCTATAATGATGATGGATGTTAAATAATTTAAGTATCGACAGTTTAAGTATCGACGAGATTTAAAATTATAGTCGTTACTTCTAACGTCTAAGTCAAAATACTACAAAGTAGACAATTGTATAAATAATAACTTCTAATAATCAAGACTACAATAGTTATTTAAAAACAGTAGAAAATAGAACCAGTCTACTTCCTGATCTTCAATCGAGAGAAGTTTTTTCTAGATAACTAAGTATAACTATATTTACTAACTTTTAATTTATATTCTGTTGATGGCAAGTTCTTGTTTATCAATATTTTCAAAGAGTTTGTTAGCAATGTGTTCTTGGTCCCTAAATAATTTGCCAATCAAATCTTGCCATAACTAATCACAAACAGGTTGATAGTCGTCTACGTCTGGAGCTAATTTAAAAGTCAATATTCACCGCGGTCGTTTATGATTTAATTGAGTTTAAATCCCTAATGCCACACCACAGGACTTTGGAGCTATCTAAACTAGGCATCCAAAAACTTAGTTTATCCTACTGCGAATCTGATTTTACTCCTATAGGAGTAAAATCAGTCAAGCTAATCCCTGTAATTTATTCTTTGTGAGTTCATAAAAAATAGTACATTGATATTGCTGAAAAGAGCATAAGCTCAGCAAGCTAATTATAGCAATAATAGCTAATTAAACCAGAAAATACTTTTTTGCAAGGGGGAAGAACCTGTAATATATAAAATTTTTTAAAAGTTTAGTATTCAGACCCAGAAAAAACTATTTTTATATTTATATTTCTGCCTCTTCTCAAAAGAGAATGTAATCTTTTTTCTCTTTCATGTAGCCCATTTTTATGGATAAAACCTACAACTTTTTAAGGAAACAAATTGATATAATATTTGAGTTCATACCTAGCAGATTAATTTCCCACTAGAATACGAGGGTATCTATACTAACTTTAGCTAGTAAGGAATCTAATTCTTCAACAATTTGATTGCTAGTCCGGAAATAAGTACTGTGAGTATTCTAGACATGTCCCGCTCGAGCATGAATAAAAACTCGTCTCAATCCAGCCAATTCATTCATCGGTAAATAGCCTTTCAATCCCCCTAAACTAGGGTCTAAAAGATAATTATACTTCCCATCTTATCACTCAACAATGTAGTGAAACTTACATATATTAATCAATTTACCAGGTATAAATCTCGTTCTTTTAATCAACAAGCTATCCTCTGATAAAAAGCCGTATAAATAAAGCTATTACAAATTATCGGTTAACAAAAATATTTGACAGGTGTCTGTTTATAGTTTTTATCAAAGAAAACCCTAAATTGATGAAGGAACCAAGACTCCTAAAGCGTGCGGGATCACCCGAAATGCAGCCGGAGTTTTGCTAGTAATTTCTCCATCGGTATTAATGGAATGGGATTTACGAGTATAAATTTCCATTGTTTCTCCTTCAATAGTTCGTACCCACGGTAATACACCATGTTGTCCTTGAGGAAGTCGCCATAGCAGAGGGAATATTTGCCACCAATAGTTCAGTTCCAGACTATAGAGATCTAATCTTTGGTCATCGATAGTTGCATCCTTGGCGATGGCCATCCCGCCTCCATAAAATCGCCCGTTACCTACCGCAATCTGAATGGTTTTCACACGGACCGATTTGTCATTAACCACAATTTCAGCATTAAAAGGACGAGTTTGTCCAATCACTTGCAACGCAGTCATGGCGTAAGCCAAAACGCCCCAACGGCGTTTCGCGCCTTTCGATAACTTGCCAGTTATCTCTACACTTAGCCCTAGACTTGCTACGTTAAAAAAATGTTTCCCATTGACGCAACCGAGATCAATATACTTAAGTTGACCTTGAGCGATTACCCGGCACGCCGGCTCAACTGCTAGGGGAATTCTCAGGGTACGAGCTAGATCATTAGCAGTTCCTAAAGGTAAAATTCCCAAAGGCAGTTTCATCTCCACTAAACTATCCACTATTGCATTTAAGGTTCCATCTCCTCCCCCTACAATCACCAAATCTATGGTATCTCTGTAACGGCGCACTAATTGAGGCATATACTCAGGACTTTTAACTGGAACAGTAATTAACTCAAAACCTAGGTCATTTAAGACATCCACTGCATGAGCGAAGCTGTTTCGACCTTTGCGAGCATGGCGATTAATTAGTAGTAATGCCCGTTTTGTCATGAGTTAGGGCTGAGTTAGTGAATTATTAATAGTTTATAGTAATTCTATTCCCAGACGAATGTCTAAATCAGACAATGTATATTCAAAAACAGAAATTACACTCCATTACAACACTGTTGAGTAGACAGTAATTTACACTACAATCCGGTAAATCATCATTTTTACATCAATTACCTAGCGATATTTTCTCGACAAAAAATCACTTATTTTTTATACTTTACTTATGAAAGAGTAACTCCTGTTATAAGCAAAATACGGAACTAGTTGAAAAGTTACCGTACTGATTTTTTGAAAAGTTGAGAATTTTTATTTAAGTGTCATTGCGGTTAAAACTTGATTTAATTTTCCACTGCGATAACCTTCCAGGTCTAGGGTAACATACGTAAAACCATAGTTCTGAAATTGAGTGACTAATTGAGATAAATTAGCAGTAAGAACAAATTCTTTGATTTGGTCTGGGAATAATTCAATTTTAGCCGTATCTCCTTGGGAACGGACCCGAAAATTTTTGTAGCCCAACTTGCGTAAGTAAATCTCTGCCCGTCCGACCCGTTGTAGTTTACTAACCGTAATTTCTTCTCCATAAGGAAAGCGGGAACTTAAGCAAGGTTGAGCGGGTTTGTCCCACCAAGGAAGCCCTAATTCTTTGGATAATTGCCGAACATCAGCTTTAGTGATACCCACTTCTGCAAGAGGTGATCGCGCTCCTCGTTCTTTAGCTGCTTTAATCCCAGGACGATAATCGTAAATATCATCAGCATTTACTCCATCGACTACGTAGGGATATCCTCTCTGTAAAGCTAGGGGTTTCAAAGTATTGAAGAGTTCACTTTTACAGAAATAGCAACGGTCAATGAGGTTGGTAGTATAATTAGGATTGTTCATTTCGTGAGTTTCTACCCACTCATGAGCGATGCCGATGACAGCTGCTTGAATTTTGGCATCTTCTAACTCTTCAGGGAGTAAAGAAGGAGAGACTGCCGTTATCGCCAAAGTACATTCACCTAACACATCATAGGCCACTTTAGCGACTAAAGTACTATCAACACCTCCAGAATAGGCAATTAATACTCGTTCCATCTGACTAAAAATGCTTTTAATTTGTCTTAATTTTGCTTCAATTATCGCCATGATATTTTTACTGTTAAACTATTGTCTATTTTCTAGGTTAATTGGTAACTAGATAGTAGGACAACTTTCTTTTTCGATTTCAGAAGTTAAGTATAAGATCTCCTTCATAAAAATTGAGCCAAATTACATTACACGATACCTTGTTTATTTATGATGACGACTCGGGTAACTTTGAATTGATTGGAAGGGTTAAAATAGCTTTCTTATATCTTCTCTTTATAATAAGAATATCTGTATCAATATACAAGTTAATATAGTTTAGGCTAGACTTCACTTTCATAAGTATTTACTTTTTCGGTAAGTTTAACAGCATTAATATTACACAGCAGATTTAGAAAATTTGTTTAATTTAACGCTGAGCTACCATACGAAAACTGGTACTATCCCCAATATCAACAATTAAGGATAGTCAATATTGCCAAGACTAATACGTAAAGAGTACAAATTTTAATTCTCAATTATCGCCTTATCTTAATAAGGAACAATAATTATTGTATAGAAATACACTATTTTTTTTACTTAAGTTAAAATGTAATAATTTCAACATTTCTATTTAATTTATCCCTATAGCGTAAAATACTTAACTTAGTTTAATGAATAAGATTCTAGATTTAGAAAACCTCATTATTACCAGTTGTCAGATCTTAAATTAGATAGGAATAATTTTATTAAGCAAAAAACTAGACTTAACAACAATTTATATTGACTACAGTTTAACCAGAAAAAATCTTTATTGAAATAGTCAATTAATTATCAGAAATTTGCATTGAGCAGATAAAGCCGTCTATCTCAAGATAGATCGTCGTTAAATGAGATTTAATCAATATGTTTCCACTTTAACATAAGAGTCAGCTTTGTTAAAAATAAAAAGGAATATAGGGAATATTGAATGGGATTTTTATTTAAATTTTAAAAAAATAAATACCTTAATAATCTAATTATAAATAAACAAATATCAGGATTAAATACAAAATATATTGTTATTTATTTTGATACTAAAAAAGTAAAAAATAAAAGATTATAGAGAATAAATCAACTAATCAGGTTTAACTAACTTGTTAGTTGTATCTAAATAGCTGTGTATTTTAGGGCTTTAAACTAGAAAAGTAATTATCTATTTAAGCTAATTAGAAGGAAAGATTATTAATTAAGAAATTTCGTAAATTTATGAATTTTAAATTTCTTAAATCTGTATTTAACTAGTTGATTATACCTCACCAACTATGTATAAATAGATAATGTTGTACTTTAACTATAGAATATAAATATACTTAGCTCTTATATACTGAGTTTAATAAGTTAGCAGGGGAAATACTAGTTTAATAAAACTAGTATTTTAAAATTATCAAAGTTAGTTAGTCTATAAACTTGTCTTTTTTTTAAAAATTATTTTTTAAGTAATTTTTCTACTACTTCTTGGAGATTATATTGTTAAAATAAGCTACAGTTTTGTTAATTTATCCACTTATTTTATTGATTTTTTTTAAAAAATATTGATAAGCAGTTTATGTTTTTTATAAAAATATATAGAAAGTTTTATTACTCGTTATTCTAGCCATAGAATGTCTACTCTTTACTAAAAGAATACCTTATTTATATTTTAGCTTTTTTCTTGGGCAAAGAATATTTACCATGAGTTGCACCAGCTAGTTATTTCTCTTTCTTATTATTAATTTTTTTTTACTGCTCTTTTTTTAGATTTTTTTAGCAGACTTTTATTTTATCTATTTTAGATTAGAAAATCTTACTGCTACTATTTGACGAGAGTTTGGAAGCATCTCTTTGATTACATTTTTATATGATATCCACAATCTATACCAACTTATTCCATTTTACTCAACTACTCTAAACCTAAACTAAAAAAATATTCTGACCATCACTTCTTTATCTATTTTGTCTCAAAAGGCAATTAGTTTTTAACTTTAAAGATATACTAAAATTGCCGCATAATTTACTTTTTTTATCTAACTTGTGCCCATAGTTGTGACAAAAATTATCTAGATACTATTCCGTATTTTATAAAAAAAAATCACTAAATTAGTCAGTTTAACAAACTTATATAAACTCTCAACAATTAAAAATAAATAGTAAGTCATGGGGATTGATTCTAGTGTTACTAATGCTAATTACCTGCATTAGTTTAACCAGATGGCAAACTCAGGGGTGAAGATTTAAATCTTTTGGCAGAAATTTGATAGAAATTCATTTTTAGCGGGGATATCGTTTCATTAACTCTCGGACTTGTTCAGCATGGTAAGAACTGCGGGTCAAAGGAGAAGACACCACTTGTAAAAATCCGATAGATTCGCCAAATTTGCGCCATTCATCAAATTGAGTTGGGTTAATAAAAGTGTAAATGTCTAAATGTCTAGGAGAAGGTTGTAGATACTGTCCAAGAGTAAGAATATCACAGTCAACCTGGCGTAAATCTACCATAACTTGACGAATTTCTTCATCGGTTTCCCCGAAACCTACCATGAGGCCAGATTTTGTATAAATTCGGGGGGTCAATTTTTTAGTCTGTTGCAAAAGTTGGAGTGATCGTTGATAATCTCCTTGGGGGCGAACCCGTCGATATAAACGGGGGATAGTTTCTGTATTATGGTTAAGCACTTCCGGTTGAGCTTTTAGAATGATGGCTAAACTTTTCCAATCACCACATAGATCAGGGATAAGTACTTCAATAGTTGTCCTTGGAGAAATCTTCCGAATTTCTTCGACACAGCGTACAAATTGAGAAGCACCTCCATCAGGCAAATCATCTCGGTCAACTGAGGTTATTACCACATGATTAAGGTTAAGACGTTTTACCGCTTCAGCCAAGTTTATGGGTTCAAGGGGATCTAAAGCTTTAGGTTCTTTCTCAAAGTCAATGTTACAATAAGGGCAAGCACGGGTACAAGTTTGCCCCATGATCAAAAAAGTGGCGGTAAATGCATTGAAACACTCCCCGATATTAGGACAAGATGCTTCTTCACAAACAGTATTAAGTTCTAGATCTCGTAATATTTCCTTGACACTGCCAACTCGTTGCCATTGAGGAGCTTTCACTCTTAACCATTCTGGTTTAGCCTTCACGTCCTATTTACTCCTGTGATAGTATTATCCATATTCAGTGTATCCCAAAGAATATGGTAGTATAGGTCAAGAGATCTATCGCCTACGGGATGTAGCGCAGCTTGGTAGCGCACTTCGTTCGGGACGAAGAAGCCGCTGGTTCGAATCCAGTCATCCCGATTTGTTGTATGTATTGATGCATTTTTAGATTAAATGTCATGATTCATAATTTGTTGTCTATCTTTAATACTTTAGTGTTGTTACTTGTACGGAAGTTTTACATGTACAGAAAACATTAGTAAAACAACTGAAGTTCTTTTACTTGAGACTTAGATTATTCATATAATTGTGTCAAGGCTCGGCGATAGGATTTTATTTTCCTATAAATGGAATCTAATTCTTTAGAATCAAAACAATTTCAATTAATAAATTATGATTTATCATATCGAAAAATTACATAGTAACGACAACTTCTGTTACTTTATAGTTTTTTAAAAAACTTCTCTGATAAGATTCAAATCTTCTTAAGTTTCTCTGAACAAATATTTTAATTCATATTTTTTTCTGAGTAAGGGTTTATTGGTACTTTGACGATAAATCTTTAAATACTCAGCAAAAAGTAAAAAAATATATACTTTAATTCTCATAGTAGATAATGCTTCTATTTATTCAGGCTAAATTTGGTTATTGGAGGTTTACTCTGAATGATTACGATTTTTCTCCTTGTTATAGAAATCATAACATTTTTGTTTTAAAGTTTCGTCACAAGAATAACAACCACAATTTTGTATCAATGCTACCTTAAAGAAGGACTCAACAAATGATTAGTTTAATCTAATGGTTATCTCGAAGTTGAGGAGCTTTAATCTTGATAGAGCGCTAATAGAGCGGTCTTTTAAGATAATTTCCACCGACGTTGTCATAGACAGCACTGAAGGAAAAAGATAATTGCAAGCGTCGTTTCATCTATATTATGAGGATTTATGAACAATTCCCATCCGTCTTTTAATTGTACAAGTGCAGAATTAGAAAAAGTAGCTATCAATCGATTGCGCAAATTGATTAGATTATTACCTTATCAATGCCGGATTTTTCGAGAATCTTGGGAGTCTTCGACAGTTATATGTCTAGATTGTGGTCAATGTCCTGATTTCCTCAACGAATTGTCTTCCTCTGAAGAGAAGATTATTCAAGCGATTAAACAATTAGGATTAGCTAACACAGTCTTATTTCGTATGGGAAATAAGTTAATCGGATGGAAAACAATCACCTCGTCACAATCAACTTAAAAGTTTTAGGAATATGAAATGAGGGAAGATTTTAATCACTATCAACATGAAGTTGAAAAGTACTTCAACTTTTTCATTGGAGAAGCGCGAGCCGCTTGGGATTTCTTTACGTCCAAGCCACTATAGGTGTATTAGGAAATTTCGTTAGAATCGGTATAGGGAAAAGTTCCATTATCGGCGCGTTTCATTTATAGATTTAATAAAACTGTTGTTCTTGTCGACATTGACAAAACAATAAATGCTAAACAGATGATCAAAATTTTTAGAAGGCTCTGAAGTAACAAAGTTTATCGGCAAATCTTGCTGGTTTCCTCAATCTAAAATTTTTGCGAATATGTTTATTGTGCACTAATTCAGTATTGATGGCGATCACTCTTACTTTTTTACAAGAACAGATTTAGAGATTCCAACAAAAATGCTCGGTAAATGGAGATTGCTTTACCTAGATTATTTTTAAAATCAATAGTCTTCATATTTGGCTACATCAATTTACCGTTTCCTTTTATCTTCTATACAGTCGATCATACTTTGTATCAAGATTTAGTTTAATCTGCAAATACTTGCCGACCTATATGAAGTCACTTAAAATATCAGTTACGTTTACAAAAACATCTGATGCAAACGGTTTTGATTGTGGTGATAATATTAATTATGTTGTTTTTAATCTCTATAAACTTTGTGATATGTTGAAATAATTTGTTTAAAACGTTTAGAATAAAGCCTTTCTATACTTGCTACCAATTATTAATTAATAATTTTATTAAAATAAATAAATCTATTTTTTAAAACTAAAAACACAAAAAAATATTAAACCTAAGTTGGTGTTTAAATAAATAGATTTTTTATGTTTATAAAAAATCTATTTATTGGTAGTAAACCTGCCAAAAGTAATTTTCTTAAAATAAAAAGATATAGAAAAATAGTGGTTTAAATTAGATTTAATTTTACTTTTTTTACCTAAAAACACGGAAGATAACAAAATAAATAATTACAATTAATATTGTGTTTAATGGCAAAAATAATTTTTGATTATTAAGGTCTAATTAATAATTGTGCTCGACAAAATAACTGACTATCTCCTAAACTCAAGGACTCAATTACCACATCTGGTCCTAAATCTAATTCTAATTTATCTAAAGAATCATCAATTAATTCCGATAGTCCTTCCATCTTAAGGACGATTAACCGTAAACTTTGTGAGGAAATTAATTCTAATTTTCCATCAATAATAATCCGTGTAGATGCCTCATTTTTAGCAACTAAGCCTTGCAGCGAAAAATTTAACTTACTTAAGGTTACCCCCTGCCAGGTAATTTCATAATGATCTAAAATCTGCCGAGGATCACTAACCCCTTGATGTGCTAGTAAAGCAACCAATAATTCTTGAAAAGCATTACCCAATAAAGAAGAAGTTAAAGATGCTTGTAAATCGTTTTCAGTTAATTTAACTTCCCCCAAAATTTGGATTGGTTCAAGTAATTTCAAAGGTTTTCCTTTAATCATTTGACCAATATTGATGCGGATATTTTTACCTGTAATATCTGCTTGTCCTAAATGTAATCCTTGATAAATCACATCCTTAGTATTAAGAATAATTCCTGGAATATACCCTCCTAAAATTTGAGCATCACTTCCTTGAATCTTCATTTGTAGGGTATCTACGTGGTTGACTTGGGAACGCAACCATAATTGAACTGCAGGAGAGAGAACTTTACTGATAATATTGCTGGGTTGACGAATCCACATAATAACCGATTAAATCTCTTAGTACCGATTTCTTGTTATAACGCAATAACTCAGTTAAGGATAGCTAAATGAACAATTCCATCACCCTGATTAACCAAAGGATTCTGAGTATATCCAATCACGATCCCATTAACACTGGCACGAACCTTGATGCTACTTTCACCAAAAGCGTCGGCAATAATTCCCAACTTCTGCTTTTTCAGCACTTTTTCCCCTAACGTTACCTCTAAGCGAAAAATCCCACTACGGGATGCTCGTATCCACTTAGATTTATCTACTTCTATTGACTTGACTGGATTTTTGTGCACAAAAAACTGATACATTTCCAAATACTCCATAACTCGCTCAATTCCTTCGACTCCCATCCGAATAGCCTCTTTATCAAATCGTAAAGCTTCACCTCCTTCGTAGAGTAGGATCGGGATACCTCTTTTCGTTGCTGCTTGTCTTAGGGAACCATCACGAGTCATCGCGTGTACGAGTAAGGGTGCGCCAAATGCCTGAGCGCAGCGACGGGTTTCTGAATCTTGGAGGTTAGCGCGAATCTGAGGGAGATTAGTCCTGTGCATAGAAGCAGTATGTAAATCGATACCGTATGTACTGCGGCTAACAATCTCTTTCATAAATAAGTATGCTAAGCGTGAAGCAAGAGAACCATTTTTAGAGCCGGGAAATGAGCGATTTAGATCTCTTCTGTCGGGTAAATACCGAGACTGTCCAATTAAACCGAAGACATTAACAATAGGTACAGCAATTAAGGTGCCGCTTAATAGTTTTGGCTCAACATTTTCAACTACCTGACGGATAATTTCTACCCCATTGAGTTCATCTCCATGAATAGCCGCACTGAGCCAAAGTTTAGGTCCTGAGTTTAAGCCATTGATTACTGTAATAGGGAGAGAAACCCAAGTTTGGGTAGGTAAGCGAGCAATAGGAAGTTCTAGACGACGACATTCTCCCGGTGTGATCGCCTCTCCTGCAATTTCAATAAGTTCTGACTTCAAATTTTCTGTCAATTTTGACCTCTTAATATTGGATGCGACCACGGTTTTTTCCCGAGGTGGTATTTTTTGCCAAAAATTCTATAATTTTTCCTGCTACGTCTATCTCTGTTGCCTTTTCAATTCCTTCTAACCCTGGGGAAGAGTTGACTTCCATTACCACCGGACCTCGATTAGAATTAATCATATCTACCCCAGCAATTCTCAACCCCATTGCTCTAGCAGACCGTACGGCAGTACCCCGTTCTTCTGGGGTTAATTTAATTTTCTCGGCCTTCCCTCCTCGGTGTAGGTTTGAGCGAAATTCCCCATCTGCGCCTTGTCGTTTCATCGACGCAACTACTTTGTCTGCGATAACAAAACAGCGAGTATCTGCGCCCCCAGCTTCCTTAATAAATTCTTGTACTAAGATATTGGCATCCAATTTCCGGAACGCTTCAATAACTGACTTAGCAGCTTGGTGGGTTTCAGCCAATACCACGCCAATTCCTTGGGTGCCTTCTAGCAATTTAATTACCAGAGGTGCGCCGCCGACAATCTCAATTAAGCCATCAACATCTGTGGTAGCATGAGCGAAACCAGTAACAGGTAATCTAACTCCTTCGCGAGCAAGAATTTGTAAGCAACGGAGTTTATCCCTAGAGCGGGCAATGGACTGGGATTCGTTGGCACTAAAGACTCCCATCAACTCAAACTGTCTTACCACTGCAGTTCCATAGAATGTCCTTGATGCACCAATGCGGGGAATAATTGCGTCAAAGTTTTCCAGAGGTTGACCTTGATAAACTACTGAAGGTTTGTGAGATGCAATGTTCATGTAACAACTTAGGTAATTGACAACATGCATTTCGTGTCCCCTCTCTTCTCCAGCTTCTATAAGACGCTTGGTAGAATAAAGAGAGGCATCTTGAGATAAAATAGCTATTCTCATCTTGTTTTCCTCAGAAACTTTGCATAAATAATCTTTCTGCGTTCACTATAAGGCGTCTTCACATTGACTGACAGCTCAACAGCATCCGAAAACTCATCACATCTCAATTAGTTAAGGTCAGTTCAATAAGCCATTGCTAATCCCCCAATTTCACTATTGTCTCAATTACGACCCGTGATTGAGGATGTCCTGTCGAACTTCTGACTTTTCTATGTTCTAACAGTTAAACTCAACTTCGGCACTGACAGTTCATATGGACTTTGAATTAACCCATTTCTCTTTAATTTTGAGTAAAAGTTGTAATAGCAAAAGTATGTGGGGTAGAAAACCAGGGTTTTGTAAATTTTTACCTTAATTGTCCTAATTATCAGCGATTGGTGTCCTTGATAAACCATTAATATTTCTCCTCGATAATCTGGTTTGCTCAATCTGTAATTCTTAATTGTGAGAATGATAATGGTTTTAGATGTCATTTTTCAAGAAATCTGATAGTGGTTTATGCCCAAACTAGTTTTCTAGATCTAACAACAGCTTAATCTTCCCTTAGATCGAGGATTAGATAATGACAGAAAACAGTCTAGAGCGCCATCAACTCTATAATAGAGAGGTTATTGTTATTTAGGTACGTTCAGAACTCCATAGTGTGATCGCTAGTAACTCAATTGATTTATTTAGTATGTTTGCTCAAAGATATAGATTTTTATTTGTATAAAAGTGATTTTCGAGTTGTGATTGAGGAATATCAATGTAAGACTTATGCTGATTTAATTGTTGTTAACAACTTCCCAGATATAAATAGTAATTACAATAATAAAATTAATAATTTTATGTTCGTTGTTGAATTTTTATCACCCTTTGCTGAGGCTTATAATTAAGGTAAAAGTTTAGACAATATAGCTCTTTACTTATTTTTTGTGAATATCTGTTAGCTGTCCAAACGATTACCTTAAATGCTCTTATAACCCTGCTATTTATAGTAAAATTCACTAAAAATTACACTTTAATTCCCTACTTAAATAGGGAATTTTTAACTTAAACAGATCACCGCATTTATTTTTTAATTTTTCTTTTCAAGATTTTCTAAAACTTGATAGAATAGAATTCTAGAAATTAATAGTAAAATATTTTAAATTTGTTTTAGGTAACACAAACTAAAAAATATCTTTATATTGAACAATAAGGTGCAGATATTCAATATTCTAGTATTTTTTAAATAAAATTCCTTTTTCTACAAGAAATGTAATTAGAAGTCAAAAGGATAATGTGTGTAAACTAATTTGTGTTTATGACTAAAAATAAGTTTTCTCAGATTAAATACACCTAGTTATAAACGATCATCTCTTTAGCTACAAGATAAACCGCAGAGAAGGTAAACTAAGAACTGGTCACGATTATAGACAACAGAGAAAATTAAAACACCATGAAAATTTCGGTCAACTGGTTAAGGGAATTAGTAAATATTACCCTCACCCCTGAAGCATTAGCAGATATTTTAACCACAGCAGGATTAGAGGTCGATCAAATAGAAGATCGTCGTAAATGGGCAGATGGAGTAGTGATTGGAAAAATCATCGATTGCCAACCTCATCCCAACGCAGATAAATTAAGTATCTGTAAAGTAGATATTGGTAAGGAAACTTATTTAAATATTGTCTGCGGTGCACCTAATGTAGCATCTGATAGTATTGTTGCAGTGGCTACCATAGGGACCTATTTACCCAAAATTGACCTGAAAATTAAACCCGCAAAACTTCGAGGAGTAAAGTCTGAGGGAATGATATGTTCCCTTGCTGAAGTTGGTTTATCGAAGAAATCCGCTGGAATTCATATTTTTGAGGATGATATACCAGAATTAGGAACTGATGCTCGTCCTTTGTTAGGATTAGATGATATTATCTTTGATATTAGTCCTACTGCAAACCGTGCAGATGCGTTGAGTATGGTGGGGATTGCGCGAGAAGTTGCAGCATTAACAGGTGGAAAATTAAACTTGCCAAAATCTCCAAAAGTTTCTTTATCTAAAAAGTCCTCCTATTCCCTCAAAGTTAAGGTATCAGACGGAAATGTTTGTTCTGCATATATAGGAACCGTAATTGAAAATGTAAGAATTGCACAGTCTCCTAAATGGTTGCAAAACAGACTTGAAGTAGCAGGAGTCCGTCCCATTAATAATGTGGTGGATGTAACAAATTTAATTTTGTTGGAATGGGGACAACCTCTCCACGCATTTGATCTAGATAAACTGGAAACCGTCGCAAAAAAAACACCATTAACGTTAGGGGTACGATTTGCAACAGAAAAAGAAACATTAAAAACACTAGATGAGCAAGAGAGAAATTTAAAATCTGTTAATTTAATTATTACTGCTAATGACCAACCTGTTGCTTTAGCAGGAGTTATGGGAGGATACGAAACCAACGTGGACGAAACCACTAAAAATGTCGTCCTTGAAGCGGCTTTGTTCGATCAAGTGACAATTCGTCGCTCCTCTCGTTGCCAGAGTCTACGTAGCGAGTCTTCTGCAAGATATGAAAGGGGAATTAATCAATCTGAGTTGGAAATAGCGTGTAATCTTGCGCTCACTCTAATTGCAAATTTAGCAGAAGGAAACCCCGTTACTCAAGTTATAGAAGACAATCGCCCCGATTTGTCAACCGAGTCCATTATTCTAAGATTAGAACGAATACATCAGATTTTAGGTCCAATTAAAAAAGATGGTACAACTGCTAATATGGCAGGAATAGATGTAGAACGCATTCTAATCAATCTAGGATGTGATGTGACTACGGTCAAAGACAGAAATAATGTTTGGAAAGTTTCGGTTCCTTCCTATCGTTATCAGGATTTAAAACGGGAAATCGACTTAATTGAAGAGGTAGCACGCCTGTATGGTTACGAGCATTTCTGTGATGAACTTCCTGATAAAACCGAACCTGGGGGACTCTCTTTTGACTATCAGGTTCAACGTAAGGTTCGGGAAGTGTTCCGCGCGGTAGGGTTAACAGAAGTTGTTCAATATTCATTAGTTAAACCAGAAAAAGCGGAGATTATCATTGTTAACCCCTTATTTGCTGAATATGCAGCGTTAAGAACCAATCTACTTGATGGTTTAATTGATGCGTTTGCTTATAACCAGTCTCAAGGAAATGGTGCATTAAATGCTTTTGAAATTGGGCGAACTTTCCGTATAATCGATGGAAAATATCGAGAATTGGACGAAGTTGTGGGAATTATGGGTGGTGATATGTTCCCTCAAGGACGGTGGATTCACAGCGGAAAGTCAGTTCTCATGAGGTGGTATGAAGCCAAGGGTATACTCGAAAGTATTTTTGTCAGATTAGGGTTAGATGTAACCTACCAACCCTATGATAGCGATGAAAGGTTACATCCTGGCCGGACTGCATCTTTATGGGTTGGTAAAAAACAATTAGGAATTTTTGGACAATTGCATCCTCAATTACGACAAGAAAAAAATTTAATTGATGCGGTATATGCTTTCACTCTGAATTTCAACGTGTTGTTAGAAACGTTAAGACAAGAGGAATTAATGAACCCTATTTTAAGTCCCTATTCTACCTATCCTGCAGTAGAAAGAGATTTAGCCTTTTTTGCGTCTTTAAAAGTTTCTGTTGCAGACTTAACTCAAGTGATGAACAAAGCAGGAGGGAAGTTACTTGTAGGGATTGAATTATTTGATCAATATCAAGGCGAAAATGTTCCTAAAGGAGAACGTAGTCTAGCCTTTAGTCTAATTTATCGTGCATGTAATCGCACTTTAACTGATAGGGATATTGAACCGGTTCACGACGAAATTCGCAGAGCTTTAGTGAAAAAATTTGAGGTAACACTTCGGAGTTAAATGAATCTAAATGTTGGGGCTCAACTATAGTTGACCCTATTTAAGTCTTCGGTTAACCCTATTAAAGACCAAAAATAATTACGATTCCCAATAAAAGGGGGATTGATACTACTATGTTTTAGTTAGAATAAAAGTATAAAAAAATAACATCATAATAAACTGCTAACATTACTTAATGATTGAAACTTTAAATATCGAATACTGTTAGTTTTTGAATAGGATTTAGATCCTGAGCTATAAAAATAGCTGTATTAATTTAATAGCTATATTGGTTTTTTTTAGAGAAAATTAAGGGTATTATTAATATTTGTTTACCATTGCTAATTATCAGAAACTATTTTGTTTTTAGTGACCTACTAGCAACAGACCATAACGATAATTTTCGTATTAACTTTTCCATTGAATTATGAGCAATTTTTATCTAAAAATAAAGATTCCTAGTTTACTAGGTTAATAACTTTAAATACCAATTTAATACAAAAATATTATTAAATAACTTATAACTATCACTTTATTTGCTCATATTTCTTGTTTTTTAGATTAAAAATAAAATGAAGACTCTGAGAACTATTATAATATATAGTTTTTATTTTAAAAATAATTTATTTATATGCCTCTAAAAAGAGGTTTATCAATACTTCTAAATTAGGCTAATTATTTATATAAAAGTATTAAATCAATAGTGGTATTAGATGCAAGCAATAATTTTAATGTCTATAAGTAATAGACTATTTATGTCAATAAATATATTGATTTAATCCTATTAAATCTTATTTAAATAAAGTCTATCAGCCAATTTATTGAAGATTTAGTGTGACTCTAAGGAATCAAAATTTAGATACTTTTTATCAATGGTGATGTATAAATAAACAACACAAATTAGAGTCTATTGAAGAGTCAAAATCTATAAATAAAAAATAGTAAAAAAGAATCACGCCATAATTTTGATACTTTCTTGAAATAAATTCTAAGAATTTGCTATCAAAATTAAAAAAATAAAAAAGGGAGTTGTTATCAACTCCCGCTTAAGCTCTAAACGTTAGAATAGAGAGTATTTCGCAAAATTGTATAACCTTTAATTAATTCTTTAATTCCTCGTCCTAAAGACCAATCTGTTTCAAATCCCGTATTAAGAATACGAGCATTGGAAACGATGTAATCTCGTTTGTCAGGATCTTCCCCGATAGGGGCTTCTAAATAAACAAACTCAGGCAAATACTTTTGGATTTCTGCGCACAACTCTAACTTTGATAAGTTAGCATCATCAAGTCCTACATTGTAGGATTTGCCCTTCATCGACTCAAAATTTTCAATCCCATGGACAAATACCTTCGCCACATCTCGAATATGGATATAATTTCGCTTAAAATGCCCTTCGAAAATTACCACAGCACGATCATAAAAAGCACGGTAAACAAAATCATTGACCAGGAGATCTACTCGCATTCGAGGAGACATCCCAAATACCGTAGCTAAACGAAAAGTTATACTATTTCCCCTCTCTAAAACTATCTTTTCTGCATTCACTTTAGTGGTGCCATAGAGAGAAATAGGACGCAAAGGAGATTCTTCGGTACAATACTTGCCTGATATCCCAATACCGTAACCGCTATTAGTAACAGGCATCAAAATACGTTGTTCTGGACTTGCTAAATCACAGATTAGCTTAACTGCCTCATAATTAATGGTTTGGGTTCCTATCTGATCTCGACCACACAGAGGCGCACCTACCAAAGCAGCTAAAGGAATGATAACATCGGTGTCCCGAAGCAACTCCTTGATGGTGGATTCATTACGACAATCGCCACGGACTATATTAAATGCATCGTATTGACAACAATCAGCCAGACTATTTTGCCGGAACATAAAATTGTCCAAAACTGTTACTTCATAGCCTTTTGCCAATAGAGTTGGGGTCAGAACTGACCCAATATAACCCGCGCCTCCAGTGATTAATATTTTCATAGCTATTGATGTAATCCTATCTCTTGATTTTGTTGAACTGACGTTAGATAACAGTCAATTGTCTCATCGGTGTTACCAGCAAAGCGAATTTGACCGCGATCTAACCAAATGGCACGATCACAAGACTGTTTAATAAACTCCAATCCATGAGAAACTACCAAAATAGTAGTGTTATGGCCCCATAATTTATCCATCCGTCTTTGACATTTGTGCTTAAAGCTTTCATCTCCTACTGAAAGGACTTCATCAAGGATTAACACATCTGGTTCAATATCAGTGGCAATGGCAAACCCCAAACGAGCTGTCATCCCTGATGAAAGGGCTTTGACAGGAGCCCATGCATATTCTTCTAACTCAGCAAAGTTTAAAATGGATGCGACCCGCTTCTTCATATTTTGGCGAGAAAATCCTAACATAACTCCATAAAGAATGACATTATCAGTGACGGATAATTCCGCATCAAAGCCGGCTCCTAACTCAATTAGGGGAGCAATTTCTCCCTTAACTCTGACCTGCCCTATAGACGGCTGCAAAATACCACAGATAACTTTGAGCAAGGTGGATTTTCCTGAACCATTAGCTCCAATAATGCCAACTTTCTCCCCCACTTTCACTGTTAAGCTAATTTGGTCGAGAATCAACTTTCTTGAGGGTTGGCGATACTTCCCTTCTAATACAGAGAGAACAGTTCTCTTCAAATCATAAGAGAACTCCTCTTGGGTTCTACGGGATAAAGAAACTTGATCGAGTCTAATTACTTCCGTCATGTAACTTCTAGAGCAAGTCCATAAATTGATTTTGCCAGGCGCGAAAACAAGTCCACCCTAGCATTAAAAGAATAATTCCATTGAGAAATGAATGCCCAATTAACATCAAATCAGGCAAAGTTCCTGATAAGGAAATTTGACGAATACTTTCAATAATAGGAATTAAAGGATTCAGTAGTAAAAATGATTTTACCTTAGCGGGAACAATTTCGGCTGGATAGAATACAGGCGAGCTTATCCAAAGTACAAAACAAATTAACTCATAAAAATAAGGCAAATCTCGAAAGAACACAAATAAAGCACTTACTAAAAATCCTACCCCTGTACAAACCAGACTTAAAGCAATTAAGGGAAATACTAACGCCACCACACTAACAGGATTTCCATTAATCAGTAAAGTGACTATCGCTAATAAGGGCAATGGACCCATCACAAATTGAAAAATATTAGCCACAATCATTGAAACAGGAAAAATAGAGACAGGAAGTCTTATTTTATTAAGTAAAGGACCATTTCCGACCACACTGCCTAGAGCTTGACTGGTAGCTGCTGAGAAAAAGTTAATCACAATTAGTCCTGTAAACGCCGCCAGAACATAGTTTAAGGTAGAATTGTTATAGTATCTAGCGAAAGCTGTCCCAAAAATTGCGGCATAAAGCCCTGTCATGATTAAGGGGTTGAGCAACGACCAGTAGACCCCTAAAAACGAACCTCGATAGCGTCCTTTTAAATTGCGTTCAACCAAAATATGGAGCAGTTCTAGATATCGCCTCAAAGGCGACCATTTCGGTCCAGCTTGTTCATAATGGGAATCGGAATGATGAATCATGATTTAAAGGAGTATTGTATTCAATGTCAGGCACCTTTGTCGAGTCGTTTATTAGTAGACGCCTAGATTTTAACTGATTTTTTAGGATGAACATAGGGCCGGATTCAGCTACACTAAGAAATGTTTCATTACTTTGATTAAAATTTAAGTGAACATGAAAATCGGGCAGAAAGTTCAAATTTACCGTCTTCGGGATCGAGTATCCAAAGATATCGTTAATAAACTAGGTCAACAAGGTACCATTAAGGACTTCAAAATGACTGATGGTAGCGGCATTGGGGCAATTGTTCAGTTTGCCGATAAAACTGCGGTTTGGTTCTTTGAAGATGAACTAAAATCGGTTGAATAACCAAAGAAGATTAATTAGGAATTCCCATGACTTTGATTTTGACTTTTCTAGGTAAAGGCGATAGTCATCAAAGTTCAGTGTCGATCGCAACTGCCCAAAAACTATCCGGTTTAGGGTCACGGGTTCTCTTGGTGGGACAAAACCCCGGACCTACTTTGAGCACTTTACTTGGAACCCCTGTGAATACTTCTCCAACAGAAGTGTCGCCTAATTTGATGGCAGTTAAGTTGTCCTCAACTTTTATGTTAGAGAAAGGATGGGAAAAAGTTAAAGAATTAGAATCCCAATATTTGCGGTCGCCGACTCTGAAAAATGTCTATGGTCAAGAACTGGGTATTTTGCCAGGAATGGATAGAGCTTTGTCCCTCAATGCCTTATGGGAATATTACCAAAGTGGCAAGTACGATGTTATTATCTACGACGGTGACAGCCCTCTAAGTACCTTACAGATGTTTGGAATCCCAGAAATACTCAGTTGGTATCTGCGGCGATTTGGTCAGGTATTGAGAGAATCAGATGTGGGCAAAACACTTTCTCCCTTTATTCAACCCATCACTAATGCCATTTTAAATGTCTCTTGGACATTAGATTATCTTGCCCAAGAACCTACTAATCACGCCAATGATATTTTAGGGAAATGGAAAAAGACTTTGGCTAATCCTAGCCATGTGGCAACCTATTTAGTGACCACTGATGACGAATTGGCAATTGCTGAGACCAAATATTATTGGGGTTGTGCTCAACAGGTGGGGTTAATGGTTAAAGGGGTTTTGGTTAATCAAGGTCAACTTAGTGATTCTCTGTCTCAAGAATTTTCTCCTTTATCAGTGACAGCTATTCCCCGACCAACAGGAACAGATTGGCAATCCTTACAGTATGCTTTACCAGATTTCCTCGCTGATTTTATGCCCCCTCAACCTATTACGGTCGATGCAGTTTCTAGAGAGGTTCGGGTATTTTTGCCAGGATTCGAAAAAAATCAAGTTAAACTAACTCAATATGGTCCAGGAATTACCATTGAGGCAGGAGATCAACGGCGAAATATTGACCTGCCTGTGCCTTTACGAAGACAACCTGTTAGAGGTGCAAAATTCCAAAATCACTATTTGATTATTTCTTTCTAATTCCATGGGCGTATCTGGAATACGCCCATGGTTCAGTTTCTTAGGAATTCATCATTGAATGCCATTGTATTAATTCATAATTGCTTATGTGTGAATTTTCTACATCTAAGACTAAAGATGGGAGAAAGACTACCCGTCAACTACTAGGGATGAAGGGGGCTGCTCCCGGAGAAACATCGATTTGGAAATTACGACTGCAATTGATGAAACCCATCACCTGGATCCCCCTGATGTGGGGTATAGTCTGTGGCGCAGCCTCATCAGGAGAATATGTCTGGACGCTCGAAAATGCTCTGAAAATAGCTGCTTGCATGTTGCTTTCAGGTCCATTGATGGCTGGCTACACTCAAACTACCAATGACTTTTATGACCGCGAAATTGATGTCATTAATGAACCCTATCGTCCCATTCCGTCAGGAGCAATTTCTGTTCCTCAAGTAGTTATTCAAATTCTAGTGCTATTAGGGCTAGGACTAGCCCTAGGATACGCTTTAGATATCTGGGCAAATCATGAGTTCCCCATAATGTTCTTTCTGACCCTAGGGGGTGCACTTGTGGCTTATATCTACTCAGCCCCTCCCTTTAAATTGAAACAAAATGGCTGGTTAGGAAATTATACTCTTGGTGCAAGTTACATTGCTTTACCTTGGTGGGCTGGTCACGCTTTATTTGGAGAATTAAATTGGAAAATTGTGGACCTAACCCTGTTCTATAGTTTTACAGGTTTGGGCATTGCGATCGTTAACGATTTTAAGAGTGTCGAGGGCGATCATCAGCTAGGGCTAAAGTCCCTTCCGGTTATGTTTGGAATCAATAGGGCAGCTTGGATTTGTGTGATTATGATTGATTTTTTTCAAGTCGGGGTTGCCGGCTATCTGCTCTATATTCATCAAAACCTCTATGCAGCCATTTTATTATCGTTAGTGATACCTCAAGTTACCCTCCAAAATGTGCATTTTCTAAAAGCTCCTCTGCAAAATGATATCAAATATCAATCTAGGGCACAACCATTTCTGGTTTTAGGAATGTTGGTTACAGGGTTAGCATTAGGTCGTGCAGGGATCTAAGTGACTATAATCTTTTTGACTTACCTTTGATAACATACGAAGTCATACAAGAAAGTCTTCGCAATTTTATTGTTTCAGGTAGTCCCCACAAACAATTCCTGACCATTGGACTTTCTTTTGTTTAGTCCGTCGGTAGGAAAAGAAATCATCGGGTTCTTGATAGGTACAATGAGGGGCGATCGCTATTTGGTTTGTCTTAATCCCTAATTTGTATAACTGCAACTCGTTAACCCGTCGTACATCCAGTCGTACCCGGCCAGGTTTTGGATCGGGTAAGATTGGAGAGTTAAACATAGTGCGTAAAGCTTCTAAAATCTCCTGGGGACTACTTGTTTCTTCTTTTTGGAATAGACTTGACCCCACTTCGGCTGCTACCTGTTCCGAGACTTGATAAACTTCCCCTGAGATGGCTGGACCCATGGCAATGCGGAGATTATCTAAGGTACTCCCAAAATGTTGAAAACAGGCAATAGCTTCAGGAACAATGCGCTGTGCAGTGCCTCGCCATCCTGCATGAATAGCTGCTACTCGGTAAGTCTTAATATCTCCGACTAACACGGGGGTACAATCAGCACTAGCCACCCAAATAGCTTGATTCCTATCATCAGTGATTAATCCGTCAGCAGGAGGAAAAGTATCTTTTAGAGTCTCCGTTGTTATTTGTGTCTCAACTTCTGTTGGAGTTAACACCCTACGACCATGAACCTGCTTAACCCTATAGGTTGTTGCCTTTGGGTGTAAAACTTCTGTTAAATCTTCAGGAAGACGGGGGGAAAACTGTTGGGTTAAAAAGCCATGTTTCCAATCTTGGAGCAAGGTACAAGTTAAGTAGGGAAGTCCATCCCATTCTTGCCATTGCCAAATGGGGGTTTGGTTTTGACGATTTAAGGAAGAAGCCACAGCTATTACCTCAATTTTTGATCTTAGGTCAATTTTATCAAATGACAAATGACAGAAGTTAGAACTGTTATATTCAGACCGGACATTTTCATGGCTATCAATCAAGACAAACTACACAAAGAACTAATACAACTATCAAGTACTTCTCATTTTTTACCTCAGAATCTCTATTGTTTCAAAAAAATCTCTTCTACCAATGAAATTCTTTGGGAATTTCTAGATCTGGAAGACAATCTACCAGTTGTGGCTATTGCCTCTGAGCAAACTGCAGGACGTGGACAATGGGGACGTATTTGGCAATCTACTCCTGGAGGACTCTATCTGTCTGTTGCTATTACTCCCCAAATTTTGGTTAAGGATGCTTTCCATCTAACCCTATTGAGTGCCTGGGGTATTGCTAACCTTTTACAAAAACATCAGATCCCCGTCAAATTAAAGTGGCCGAATGATCTCCTTCTCGAAGGTAGAAAATTAGGGGGGATCAAAACCGAGATTCGTATCCGCAACGGATATATTACCCATGCAGTGATCGGAGTAGGAATCAATTGGTCCAACACTGTCCCCCCGACGGGGATTACTTTACAATCTTGGAGTAAAACTCAAGAGTTTTGTTCTATTTCCTGTTTGGAAAAACTTGCGGCTATTACCCTCACCGGAATCTTTAATGGTTATCAAGACTATCTTGAGCAAGGCTGTGATCACCTGTTAAACAACTATCTTGAATTGCTTGATAGCTTAGGGCATTCTATAAAAGTTGAAGGTATTAAGGGAACAATCGTTGGTGTAACCTCCCAAGGAGAATTACAGGTACGTTTACAATCTTCAGGAGCTAAAACACAGATAAACTTACCCCCCAAGAGTATTTCTTTAGGGTATAAGGACATGCTATCTAGTGGTAACGATAGTTAGGCTAATAAATCTTGAAAAAGACACCGACAAACTAGTCCCCGCGCCCGGCCTAACTGACGTATTTATCATACGTCGGTTAGGCTAATTACTATCTAAAACTATCTGATTAGGATTTTAATCCTTAGTGAACAACATTACAGGTTAAAGGACAAGAAGCATAAACTGAACTATGGGACGGTTTGGCTTCGCCATGCAGCCATCTGAGCCAACTGACTTCTTGAGGATGAACCCCTTTTAATGTCAACATGGCTGCGGCTAAAAGAATAGCCAATAGATTAGCTCCAATCAGAGAACCAGCTACCAGTAAAACCGCACTAACAGGTAACACAGACTGTAAAATTACCGACCCTAGTGCTCCTACAGTTGCCATTAAGACAATTAAAGGGAATCCTACAACCAATAAACAAACTGTTAGAGTAAAACTCCATATCAAAAAACTTTTAACAAAAGTTAACGAATAATGTCTTCCAAAACCTGACTTTTGTGTGATTTCCATAAGACTCTCCTCCAAAGTAAATTAGTAAAACTATTTGAAATATAGTGCTTGAGACTTAGTATAGATAAATTGGAGAAAAAATGAGCATCTTGAAAAGAAAATTTACATTTTTAGGGGATTTTATGTGGTAAGTATTGAGATTTATTGCAGAAAAACAATCTTGGAGTTTCAAAATATATAATTGCTCTCGACCTTTTAACTCAGACAGAATCAGTATAGAAGTCGATCTGTACTCTAAGTGATTGATCTTTCCCACAAAGAATCGACTCACTCGAGAGTTCCCTAAAGAAAAGTTAATAAAAAATTCATACAATGTTTATATTTCTTAATGTGATCTAGTATTTTTCTAAGAAACTAGAAAAATACTAAAGTCAACAGAGTGTCTGTTACAAGTTTAAAATGATCGCCATAAACAAACCCCAAACTGTGTTAACGGATTCAGCAATAAGGACTCTGATTTACTAATGTCATCTATTCGTTCAGGGGTGTTCTTGCAGTTGTGGCAGTAAAGGATTTGATTTGAGTTGAGTAAAGTTCTTTAAAGAAGAAAAGATAAAGCTAGTGTGATTGGACGATCAATAAGAGTGTGAATAAAATTGCCATCCATACCATCTACAATGAACTTTCTCAAGAGTGTGTACAACAACTTATCATAGGATAATGGGGTATTCCATGAAACTGTAGGAAAAATCTGTTGAGAATGTCTAGATAAATTAGGTTTTAATCTTCGGTCAACAGTCACTTTTAGTTGATACATAAGGGGAACAAAAAAGAATTGAGTAGACATAAAGAAAAGGAGTAGGCTTAATAGATGCGATTTATTGAAAATAAAAAAATAGTTTGAATATAAACTAGCTTGGAAGAGTTTAAAAGATGAAAATTATATTTTTATTTCCTAGAATTGATAACGAATGATCAAAAATAAAATAGGATGAATATAAATTAGCAATGGTAGTTATAGAAGTAGTTTAATTGCGCTTATAACGAAATTATTTAGAGGCGAATATATTTCTTTCTAAGAGTCAGAAAACAAAAAAAATTCATTAACTATAAACTAAATATAAAAATCTAAATTTTATTCATCTAGATTAAAACTTGTGTTATATTCATACCAACTAATAAGTACATTATAGTTATTAATATAGTATCGTCTATTGGTCTCCGAATACTTAGATCTAGCAGTGTTAATTTAATACTCAATTTGATAGCTATGTCACATAAACAAATAGAAAATATAGCCAATGATAATAAGTTATACTTTTTATTTATTTATCTAAT
This sequence comes from cyanobacterium endosymbiont of Rhopalodia gibberula, assembly GCF_003574135.1. Lineage (GTDB taxonomy): Bacteria > Cyanobacteriota > Cyanobacteriia > Cyanobacteriales > Microcystaceae > Rippkaea. The sequence goes on from NZ_AP018341.1 coordinate 2,566,628, forward strand.
CGAAGATATCACTTACTATTTAGTAAGACTTATTCAAATTTATTAATTGTTGTTAAATACTCATTAATTTAAGGCTTATTTACCTAATATCTATAATTTTTTTTAAAGTTTTTATAAACGTAAACTGTTAAAGACTACATCATTTAAAGGAAACATGATGAAATTACAGAATTAATGAATAATAGATGATATGATGACACGACTGGCAGTAATTAGTTTTTGTTTAATTTCTATCAAGAAAAGTTAATCACTGAAGATATAGCCTTAGAGGACACTTCCATTACTAATTAAATAGTCATAATGTTACGAGTTAAAATGTTGAGTAAGTATTACTTAACAAAGTAAAGATAAAAAATTATCTATCCGTATAAAATAGAGTTGTTAATCTACTAACATCTTTATCCTTACTTTGTTGTCAAAACTTAACAATTTTGACCCAGGAACTTCTGAATTTATGATGACTCCTGTGATTCCAATAGAATTTTTTAAAGGCATTGCTCTTTTCACCCCCGGCGGAGATCTAGTTTATTGTTGTGATCGCACAAAGCGAGTTAAGTGGCACGCTCATTTATGTGTAGCTTTACAGGAATTATTACATTTACCTGAACCTCCTCATTTTTTAATTCCTGGTTATACAGCTACCATTGATAGTTGGTTTTCCAAGACAGATGATAAGGTTCAAACCGTTGCTGAACTTTATCCACCCCTAAGACGATATCAACCCCTATTGAATTCCGTCTTTGGGATGACTGACCTAACTTGGCAGACAGCAACCTGGCAAGAGGAAGTTTGTAATCCAATTATCTTAGAAACTTATCGAGACGAATTTCCTCAATTGTGGGACAATCATGATTTGATTGTGTCTTGGGACCATTATTGCAACCAAGAGTCCCAACATCAGTTAGTTTTTTCTGTATCAGATGAAACAGATCATACAAAAATTCATCAAGGATATATTTTGCGTCTTTTTGTAGCGGGAAATAGTACCACGACAAAACAAACCTTAGAAATTATTCATAGGTTGCTTGAAAAAGAGTTGGAACATCCCTACACTCTTAAAGTTATTGATATTTCTAAACACCCAGACCAAGCGGAAACTCATCATATCTCAGCCACACCAACTCTTATTCGTGTTTGGCCTAAACCAGTAAGGCGCATTATTGGAGAGTTAGAAGATCCCTCTAGAATATTACAACTTGTTTCAAGTATTTAATACTCAACTATTTTTATACAAACTATCCCACTGTATAGGAGTATGAGGGTTTTCGTAGCGCTATACTCTCAATTGAAGGCAAAGTAGAGGCTGATGGTCGTCAGCCTCTACTTTGCCTTCATGAAAATGGATAATTAATCCATGAGTTATTCAAGTTATTGGGCAAAAACGACTTTAGGTTGACTCCAACGGCCCACCGTATTGCCTATTACGGACAACTCCTTCATCAAACGGTCAAATATTTCTGGGGTTAAAGATTGGGGACCATCAGATAAAGCCTTAGCCGGGTTAGGATGAACTTCAATCATCAAAGAATCCGTCCCTGCCGCAATCGCCGCGGCCGCCATAGACGGCACATAGTCTGATTTTCCAGTTCCATGACTCGGATCAATCATTATCGGTAAATGGGTTAAAGACCGTAACACCGGAATAGATGATAAATCTAAAGTATTACGGGTATATTTCTGATCAAAAGTACGAATTCCTCGTTCACAGAGAATAATATTACTATTTCCTGCTGCTAAGACATACTCGGCTGCCATTAACCAATCATCGATGGTAGCTGCCATTCCCCGCTTCAATAACACAGGTTTATTCTGAGAGCCAACTTTTTTTAGGAGAGCGAAGTTCTGCATATTTCTAGCTCCAACTTGCACAACATCAGCGACTTCGGCTACCTTATCCACATCGGCAGTATCCATGACTTCAGTAATAATTCCGAGTCCACTAGCTTCTCGCGCGGCTGCCAATAATTCTAGGGCACTTTCTCCATGACCTTGAAAGGCATAAGGAGAAGTACGAGGTTTATAAGCTCCTCCTCGCAAAAACTTCGCTCCTGCGCTCTTAACTTGCATGGCAGTTCCGATGATCATTTCCTCATTTTCCACAGAACATGGACCAGCAACCACCACTACAGGATGATTTTTACCAAAGGCTACTACTTCATTAGGAGTACTAACCAACACTTCACTATGATGTCCATGGCGAAATTCGAGACTCGCCCGTTTGAAAGGTTTACCGACTCGTAACACCTGTTGAATCCAAAGACTTAATTCTTCAATGCGAGAAAGTTCAAGAGTAGCTGTTTCTCCAACCAAGCCAATCACAACTTGTTGAGCACCTGTAATTTTTTCAGGAGTCAAGTTTATCTGTTTGACTTCTTCAATAATGCGTTCAATTTCAGCTTCTGGAGAACCTGATTTCATAATAATAATCATTGTTTTATTCCTCTGAATGTCAGTAAATATTTCCTTTTTGGTGCTTTAATCAATGTTAGTTTAGTAAATTTATCGCATCACACAAAGTATATTTATGCTCTCATGCTAAAGGCAAAAGGAGCCTAATCACTTCGGTGATAACTATGACACTATAGAATGTGTCACAATCCGTCAAGGTTTTGCCATCGTCGAACGATAACTACCTCATTTAGCATCAATTTAAATACAACTATATTTCTCACGCTAAGCATTGACAGTGCCGTTAAAATTAGTTGTCAACTCTTGCCATCTCCACTAACTATCCACTTTCTATGGTTTATTTTAAGAAGTAGATAAAGATGCCGTAGCTTAATTCCAAGACCCTTAACCCAAAGAAACCTAAACTCACTGCACTAACGACTGCGGTGAGAATATCGAGCCGGTTATGGCTGACAAGCCAATCAAAAATTAAAAATGAGGAAAATCATAAAGCTGTAGAAATTTTAGAAAAAAGCCGTTCGTTACATCATTCGTCGACTGAATCAAGAATTGCCTTGAAGCTGGCATCTTTTGGATTTCATGGAGAGTTAGTGGAATATCTGGGAAAAGAAGTTCGACTCAAAGTTAAGGTAGTTTCAAAAAGTTTCTTCTGTTTTTTGACGAGATTCAAAGGGTAAAGAATTTTAGGAAAATTTAGAAGCCATAGGTCTTTTTGAGATTTAATAAAGTCGTTCGACGAGAAGTCATGAGGTATGTCCTTAAAACAGTTTAAGGACATACCTCATTGTCCTTTAGTCTTCTAGAAGATGCTTGATAAGTCATAAAGAGAGCTTAATCTAGCGACGAATTCCTAAGCTTTTAATTAGAGCTTGATAACGGTTTGTATCTTTGCTGTTGATGTAGGCAAGCAACCGTCTACGACGACCAATCATTTTTAGTAGTCCTCGACGGGAAGCATGATCCTTAGGATTTTTTTGTAGATGTCCGGTTAATTGACTAATTCGCTTCGTTAGTAAAGCAACTTGTAAATCAGGAGAACCTGTATCAGTCTCATGGACCTGGTAGGAGCTCATCAGCTCCTGTTTTTCACTAGCTGTTAAACTCATCGCACAGAAATATTTATGAAGGTTGTATTTGCAGTCTATTATAATACCATTTATTTCCTGAATTCCGTAAATTTACAACGACTGAGATCGTGGAAAAGACTTAGATATCTTTAACAATTACTATAAATAACTAGGACGGGAATGGGATAAAACTGAATGAAGATTAACGATTTTACCAATGAGAGCGATTGCTGGAGCTCCGATTTTTGTTCGTTGAATCTGCTCGATAATGGTTCCTAATGTCCCGATTAATTCTGTTTGTTCTGGTTGAGTCCCCCAACGGATCAAGGCAATTGGCGTGTCAGAACCTAAGCCTCCTGCTTGTAATCGCGCTACAATCTGGGGCAAATTATGGATGCCCATATAGATTACGATTGTGTCTGAACCTTGAGCAATAGCGGACCAATTCACTTGAGGGCGATACTTTCCAACCGCTTCATGTCCAGTAACAAAGGTGACTGAAGAACTATACTCCCGATGAGTCACAGGAATTCCCCCATAAGCCGGTGCAGCGACCCCTGCGGTGATCCCTGGGACTACCTCAACAGGAACCCCACCTTGAATTAAATCTTCCATTTCTTCCCCTCCCCGACCAAAAATAAAAGGATCGCCCCCTTTTAGTCTCACTACAACTGCATGAGTATAGGCTTTTTCAATTAATAGACGGGTCGTTTCTTCTTGTAATTTTGAGTGACGACCCCGCCGTTTTCCCGCATGGATTTTCTCAGCGTGATCGCTAATCATAGCCAGGATCGGAGGACTGACCAGTGCATCATAAACAACAACATCAGCTTGTTCAAGGAGGGCTTTTCCTTTAAGGGTTATTAGTCCGGGATCACCAGGACCCGCTCCTACTAAGTACACTTTTCCTAAACAAGGTTGGCGAGGGCTGTTAGTCATTCTTTTAAATTATTGTGTATTTAAACAAAATATTCGGAAAATTAACCTAGATTTGCCTGGATTATCTCTATAATTAATCTAGCTAATTCAGGGGTAGCTCCCAAAGGACTTCCCATCTTAAGTTTGATCTGAGGTACAGTTAACTGTAATTGTTTAACCTGTTGGGCAATGGCTGTGGTGATTCTTCCTGCAAAAAGAAAATAAGGTACGATAGTGATACTCTTCTTTCCTTCCCTAACTAGAATGTTAACCGGGTTAATTAAACTCGGCGAGATAGACCAATAGGCTGGCAGTGCTTGTAAATGATGAGCGATAGACTCAATAGGTTGATTACCTCCTCCATAGCGACTTCCATGAGCTATCAGAATTTTCCCAACGGTGGCAGCTTCCTCGAATTGACGGGATAAAAAGAAGGTCAACCTACAATGGCTACCGAGATAGGGCATCAGTTCTAAGTTCATGGTTTTCCCTAAATGCTGTCTGGCGATCGCCACTTCCTCAGGTATATCTTCCCTAACGTGGACCCCTGGCAATAAAAACAATGGGATAATCTTAAGATTTTGAATGCCTTGGATTTTAGCCTTCTCTCCCAATTGTTGAATCCTCTGACTTAAGGACACGGAAGTTAGTTCTAAAGAAGCAGTTTCGATAAGCGGGGAGGGGACAGATTGTAGTAGAGCCGTTGATCCTCTCACAGAGGTTTCGACTGTCCCATTTTTAGTCGAGAGAGACCGAGAAATCCTCATTAGTTGTCTTAGACTTAACTGTTGTTTAACAATATAAGCTAGTCGTTCTGCAGCAATCTGAGGACGAAGAGCTCGGCTACCGTGAATAACGAGAAGGTAAGCTGAGGTCATTATCGATTTATATAAACTAAGAAACTTCCCGTAATTATCTTGAACGATCGCAGCAGTTAATCTTTTAATTAAAATCAACAGTTTGTAAATAAATCTTAATTATTAAGCGTAACTAAAAATTTATAGAAATGGCTTGAACTGGACAGGCAGGGAGACATTGTTCACAAACGACACAGCGTGATCGTTTAAAAGTTAAATGGAATGTCTGAGGCTCGAGAGTTAAAGCTTGGGTAGGACAGACCCCAGTACACAATCCGCAGTCTACACAACTGTCTTCATCAATAATAATTTCCCTACTGGCTAAAGAAACTCCGATTTCTTGTGCTTTCATCCACTCGAGCGCTGCTTCAATCGCATCAATATCCCCTAACAATTCTAAAACTAATTTTCCTACTTGATTAGGGGCAACTTGAGCGCGAATAATGTTAGCCGCAATGTTAAAATCTTTAGCGAGACGGTAAGTCACTGGCATCTGGACTGTTCGCCGGGGAAATGTCAGGGTCACTCGTTTTTTCATTATATATTTGGATACTTTTATAGATTTACTTAATTTATAATCTTATTTTCTCTAGTATAGATAGCCTTTAATTAAGTTTTTGGGCTATCCGGGTCTGTCTTGAATTCATATTTATTCGCGTAATCTCATCATAGCTCGTTATCTTATTCTACCCTCGTAGAATAAGATAACAAGCTATTTAGAAAAAAAAGAATCATTCATCAGTTAGGTTATCTAGGAAAACTATGTTTGAAATAAATAATGTCGGTCGAGTTAAAAATTTCTTAATTGCTTTTGTTGGGATTGCTCTTGGTACAGCTATTTTTTTCGGATTTCAAACTCAAACCAATTCTGTGTCTTTAGAAACGCAAGCTGAACAGTCTATTCCTCTAACAGTAGCTTATAACAATGGAAAGCCTACACTGACCGAGTTTTATGCTAACTGGTGTGCCAGTTGTCAAGCTATGGCGCCAGATTTAGCAGAAATTAAACAAAAATACGCTGATTCTGTCAATTTTGTTATGCTTAATGTAGATAATAACAAATGGTTACCTGAAATTCTACGCTATCGGGTTAATGGAATTCCCCATTTTGTTTTCCTCAATGGTAAAGGAGAAGCGATTGCTCAAACCGTTGGAGAACAACCGTTATCAGTGATGAAAGATAATTTAGACGCTCTTCTTGCTCACCAGAGCTTACCCTATGCCGCCTCTACCGGTCGAACATCAATATTCAATGCTCCTGTTAATACCCGCTCATCAAGTCAAAGTGATTCCCGTAATCATGGAGCACAGGTCAACCAAGAAGTCGTAAACCAAGAATTTAACAGTCGAATATGACAATTGTTATTGAATATACTATGACGGAAAATTATTATCTTTTGTAGGCAACAGGAAGACGGACGGCTATCAAAAATTTATTACCGGTGATGATGACTGTATGTGACTACAATGATATCATTCTTAAATTTTTGGACACTGAAGCAGTAGTAACAGCAATTGACGATCAACCACTATTTAAGCTCTTGTTGAAACCTCAAAGTTATCCTTTTCCCTGATGAAGTTAAAGAAAAACAAGTAACATCAGAGACACAAGTAAATAGTTAACGAAGAATGGATTTGATCGATAGAATCACAAATATAAAAAGATTAATTTAAAAATTGCTTAAAAAATAATTTAAAAAGATATTTCTAAAAATTTTAAAAAATTGACAATAGTATATCTATTTTGATAATTATATATTGCCAAAAGTTAGCCTAACCTGCCACAAGTATAGAATTAGTTTAGAAACAAAACTTGTAATGTGAACTTTAGCCTTCAAAAAAGGATAATACCAATTCAGGCATAAGTATAATCGTGTTTTATTTAAATTTATCCAAGAATTTAAGAAATTTTTTAGTTGATTCTCTATCCACATCTTTTTTTTCTAAAAGAGAAGAATATTTATTAGGCAAATCGATAAGTTAAATTAAGTAAAATGATAGATTGGACTTAACTTAGTTGACTACATACTTAACAACATTGTTGTTTTAACTTAGGTTAAAAAAAAATTAAAAATTAATACCTTACAAAAATATTCTAATAATTCTGGCTCTTCTAGCCTAGCTGTGACAAAATAACAATCAATAAAAACTAAAAGTTTTGCCTTGCCAGGTTCTGAGTATTTTAAGAACTTAACTTTTATAAAAATTAAGTTCTTGTTCTTATAGAATAAATTTACAATAAGTTCTTTAGAAGTTGTTAACCGCCATCTTATAAAACTAAATCTAAAAGGGACATAATTATAACAAAGCAATGTATTTTGACTTTGGACTTTGATCTAAATAACAATAATTCCCTTTAGGTATAGTTCGGGTTTTCTGCACAAACTTGATAATTATAACCTCGCAACATCTAAAGCAATAAGCCTTTATTTTAAAAAGTAGTTTGCTCAGTAACTTAAAAAAGAATAAAAGTCAATAAAGTCAATATGGAAACTGGAGTTGGCATACAAATTTTTTAATACATATATTAATCCATCTTAGGTTCAACCAAAATCTAGAAAAAACATTAAAGATCTCGAGATTTTCTGTTACTTTTTCTAGACTCAAGGGACAGTAATGCATAGAAATTACTGTTATTTCACTCCTTCTCAAACTCCTTAAATAAGTAGCAGCATCTAATGATGGGGAAAAGTAACCGAACGCAATCACTAAGGTCAAGATGTTTTCAGCGAGGAAAAGACAGCAAAAATAAAAGACTACAGGGTATTATGGTGTTTTTATCCTTAAGTGTTCTCTGTGGACAATCAATTTTATCAACTGTACCAGCACTCGCTGCATCACCTCGTGACCCCGATGAAACCATAAGCTGTGATTTACTGATTATTGGAGGAGGACTCGCAGGGGCAGCCACCGCTTATGAATCCTTATTAGGAGGACGGACAGTATGTTTGACGGATATTTCCGACTGGGTAGGAGGACAGATATCATCTCAGGGAAACTCCGCCCTCGATGAAGGCAAAAAACAGCGCTCATTACAGCTTTTTCCTAGGGGATATCAACAGCTACGAAACACGATCACTAGTGGTTACGGAACTCTCAACCCTGGAGACTGTTGGGTAAGTGAAAGCTGTTTTCTCCCCAAGGATGGACATAACATAGTGTACCGACAGTTAAAAGAAGCTGAACGCCGAGGGAGAGGACACCTCAGATGGTTCCCCGCAACGGTTATTAAAGACTTAGCATTGAGTAAAGATGGAAAACAGATTCAAGAAGCGGTCGCTATTCAACACAACAATGCGGTCGGAACTCCTCCCCTCAACCATGAACCCCTATCTGCTATTATAGACGACGCTTATAGCTATCAAAATTCCCAACGGTTAACTAAAAAGATTGTTCGTTTTATCCCTAAATCTCAGAATCTATCTCAAAAAGCTAATTGGTTTGTCATCGAAGCCACAGAAACAGGAGAAATTGTTGCCTTAGCAGACGTTCCCTATCGGGTTGGGTTAGATCCTCGTTCCCATCTCAACCCTTCAGCTCCTAACGAGAAAGGTGATCCCTATTGCACACAAGGGTTTACTTATACCTTTGCTATGGAACATACTAAGGAACCCCAACCTCAATATAAACCAAACTTTTATGAGCAGTATGCTCCCTATTATGGTTACGATTCCAATCGAAAATTAGCTTACTTCGATTTAATCTTCACCTATCGACGCATTTGGAGCCCTGAAAAAGGAAAACCCATTCGCGCTGGACGGATGACTGTTAACCGTCCTACTCCAGGAGATATATCCATGCAAAATTGGTTATGGGGTAATGATTATCGCCCTGGGACTCGTCACGATAACTTAGTTTATACTCGTAATCAATTACAAGACAGTGGACAACTACAACCTGGGGAATGGAAAGGGGGGTTACGCCAAGAAACTTTGAGAAAAGGGGAAGAATTAGCCAAAGGTTTTTACTACTGGTTGGTAGCAGGAACTACTGACTCACGCCTCGGATATGGAGTCAAAAAACCACATCCTAACCATCGATTTTTAAAAGGGTTAGATTCCCCTATGGGAACTGTCCATGGGTTGTCTAAATACCCTTATATTCGGGAAGGAAGACGCATTATCGGGCGACCTTCTGTTGATCACAAAGAGGGATTTAGTATTAACGAAATTGATATTTCTACAAAAGATTATTGGCAAGATTTTTACCGAACTAATTTACCTCGTCCCATGTATAAAAATGTTAGGGACACCATTGCCAAGCTAGAATCAAAAATAGCAAATATTAGTATTATTCCTTCCTATTCAGTTACTCAGCGTACTCATGCCACTGTTTATGACGATTCAGTAGGAATTGTTAACTATATGATTGATTTTCATCCTTGTATGGCATTTTATCCCCCCGAAAGACCTAGTAACCGCGAGCGCCAAGATGTACGCATTGCCCACGGAGGATCTCATCCCGCTCAAATCCCCCTAAGATCCATGATTCCTCAAAGAATAGATAATTTGATTGTGGCTGGAAAAAGTATTGCTACGAGCCATATTGCGGCAGCAGCTTATCGGGTACATGGGTTTGAATGGTCTGTAGGAGCAGCTGCTGGAAATTTGGCAGATTTGGCTTTAGAACGCAATACTTTACCTTATGAGTTTGTAGACAATTTACCTAATCATGAACCTTTATTACAGGAATTGCGCCAAAGACTTGAAATGAAAGGAAATCCTACTACTTTTCCTCAGACTTTGTTATCTGATGCTCATCAAAATAGATAGTTAGCTTCTTAGTCTTTTGGTTGGCAATGCCAACCAAAAGACTAAAATTAAATTTTTTAAAATTAAATTAATTGTTAGGACTTTTTACTACAATGTTGATGTTTTAAGTTTTTTGAGTTTAATTGAAAGATACTGAAAAATAGAGTGGCAATATTACTATGCTGTCGTGTTGTTTTTTGTTGGAAAAAGTTTATCCTACCACTAACTTGCTATTATTCAGTAGGAGATGATAAAAAATCTAATTATTCTCTCAGATGGAAGATAATTATCAGAAAATAGAGTAATTCAGATTAAAAGAGAACAGACTTTCTATAATTGAAGTATAATATTTGGGGCTAAATATATTAGGATTAATTTCCTAATAACTCGTGAAAAAGCAATATTTCCATGTACTTATTCCTGAACTCGTAGCCTTCTTTAATATATACAATCGAGTCTAAACAATAATTTAATTGTCTTTTTTTAAGTGATTTTTACTTTCTCAGAATAATAAAAACTAGCCTGCTCTTGAGCCGAGACATCTACTTTAGGAACGATTACGGACTTGAGAATAGTTAAATAACCCAAGACAACTCGTACAAAAAGCATCGAAGCGGATATATCCTCAATAGGAAGAGCCTAGTCAATGGGACTATCTTGCTTAGTATCGAATTCACATAGTCGTTCTGAGTATCTAGGCTACTCGTCTCCATTCATCCCATGAATACCTCTCTTGGAGCAGATTGGGCATATTCTATTGCTCTTTATAAGCTAGCTATTTTTGAGTTGGGTGATGGTTTTTTCAACTTAATATGGTGACAAGGGATGTTTGTGCTTCTTTTTCTTTATAGCTTGTTAAAACGTTGCTAGCTTCTAGGATGACTGTAGTGTCACTGGAAAAACTAGTATAGATTCTGGTTTTTGATCTTTCGGAGGAGTGACTGCAGCCTACATCGCGATTATCTAGTTTACCGAGTCTAGCTGCTATGCTATTTAGCACTGGGTTTTCTAGGACCTGAATTATTTGCCAATATAGATATTGACAAATTCACCGTCTCAAACTTACTCAAGATGTTTAAGGTTCACTCATTCTTATCTAAGTTACTTTTTTTTCGCCCGCTTCGTTGTAGAGGGAACCATGTGGTATTGCAACGCCACCACCTCAATTGAATTTTTTGGACTTACCCGTCATCAATGAGATGAGGGTTGCTTCTCAAGAAGAAGGAGATAGTCTAGAAGAAGCTTAATCAAAAATCCCTAAAAAACTGGCGTTTTATGATTACGTTAGAAACAGTTTTACTAAAGGCGGTTTATTCGGTACTGGGGCTATGAATAGTGGAAAATGAAATTGCTCAAGCTTGGCTCTTATACTCCGTATTCACAGACAAAGAAGGTCGGGAAGTGAACGTTTGTCGGATACCTAACTTCTTTAAAATCTTTCCAATTGTTTTTTCTTACTAACGTGGAAGGAATTGTCTGTGTTGACATTCCCTTCCGCTGTGCAGAATCGGAGTTAAGTATTCAACAAACTGACTAAATGACTACTTTCTACAGATGTAGAGTTAGAAAGCTTCATTAACCTTGCTTAACTTAAGTGAAATAACTTGCCTGCAAAGCTCTCAGTTCCGATATTTTTTTAAGCCATCGGGTTGATTTTCCTCTGCCCATGCAGTATTTGCACTTCCATCCTTCTTTAGTCACATTTGGTATGGTTCTTGTAACTTTGTACTAAAACGTTGTTTTTGCGGGAATCGATCCTGATCTCGAAAAATAAGTGGGATAGGAGTTATTTTCTAAAGTGAGTGACTCGAGTATAAGAACTATAAAATAAAGTACTGAAGATTTTATCTTAAGAAGTAAACTTTAATAATCACTAAACTTTTAAAAGTTGAGGTCAAGAGAAATATATTTCTCTTGACCTCAACTTTTTTGATACACTGGGAACGCAAGCAATTTTAGGAAATCAATCAAATGGAAAGCGCTGCTTATTATGGTTCTTGCTATGGCTTTAGCTATATTGTTTTTCACTATCGCCTTTCGGGAACCCCATCACATTGAAAAATAAATTTCGATTATCTATTCTATTAGAATCAACTGCTGTTAATATACCCCTGAGTCCCTGTTTTCTTTTTTCCCTTCTACAGAAGACATATAAATAGATCAGCATAGCTCGTTCTGCTCGAATTGTTCATTTGTTACTGTACTGTTGGCTAGCTTATTGTTAATTCAATATCCGTTATTACGGACAGTTCCATGCAATGTCCTTACTGTCAACATATCAATAGTCGTGTTTTAGAATCTCGCTCCTCTGAAGGGGGACAAAGTATTCGTCGTCGTCGTGAGTGTTTGAGTTGCAAACATCGTTTTACAACTTACGAACGAGTAGAATTCGTCCCCATCATTGTTATTAAACACGACGGGAAAAAAGAGTCCTTTGATCATTCTAAATTGTTGCGAGGGATGGTGCGGGCTTGTGAGAAGACAGGAATCTCCCATCAGAGACTAGAGTCAATTGTTGACGAGATTGAGGCTCAATTGCAGCAGCGTCCCCGACGGGAAGTAACTAGCCAAGAAGTTGGCCAATTAGTGTTGGATTATCTTCGTCAAGAAAATGAAGTAGCATATATTCGCTTTGCATCTGTTTATGGTCGCTTTCAAGGCATTAAAGATTTTGTGGCTACTCTAAAACAATTTCGGGAACAAAAAACCCAGTCAGAAACCCTTTGGGCAGAAAATAATCATAACACTTCCGATCAAGAAACCTCCTCATCTTCCATTATGACTCCCTCTTAGAAGCCGGTTAAATAAAAACAATGCTAAGATTGGAAATGTACCGTAGGAAGTGCGGGAACTTACGCTCATGGGAGGTGCTCATTCAGGGGCGGCTAGATAAAAAATAGTACGTCGAGCATGACATCACTTTGTTAAATGGTGAGTTATATCAAACCATCACGAGGTGAGCCTGAGAAGCTTCAGACACAGCGTCCGTATTGCGGAGCGGCTGTGCTAACTCTGGAGCACTTCAGAATCAGGAGTCTATTTCTGTAAACATTGATGGATTAGACCGACTCCATCGTCTAATCGTTCTCAAGGCATAAGTCTAAGAAGTCCGTATTGGCAGAAAGGTGTCCCGTCGGAGCCATTTTTTCCCCACTCAATCCATAAGGTATAGTGGTGATCTGGTCAGTGTAGACTTTCGTGACTCTTTGAAAATTATGATGAAAGCAATCCCTAATGGCTCAATATTCGGGGTTAAGGGTGTTATAGTTCATCCTGTTCGGGTAAAACCGACAAAACAAAAGCATCTCATATTCGATGATGTTTTTATTAACTATAAATCCCTAAAAGTTAGAAACTGTACACTAAAACAAAAACTAACATTTATTGGAGATCAGGTATAGGATAACCTAAGGTACATGGTAACTCAGAAAACAACAGCTACTCAAGATATTGGCTTCACCCACGAGGATTTTGCGGCACTTCTCGATAAGTACGACTACCATTTTAATCCCGGGGACATTGTTCCTGGGACAGTTTTCAGTATGGAACCGAGAGGCGCGCTTATCGATATTGGTGCGAAAACTGCTGCTTACATCCCCATTCAAGAAATGTCGATCAACCGAGTTGACGATCCTGAAGACGTTCTTCAATCGAATGAAACACGGGAATTTTTCATCCTGACCGATGAAAATGAAGATGGACAATTAACTCTTTCTATACGTCGGATTGAGTATATGCGAGCCTGGGAAAGGGTTCGTCAACTACAAGCCGAAGATGCTACCGTGCGCTCTAATGTTTTTGCTACAAACCGAGGGGGCGCGTTAGTACGCATTGAGGGATTACGAGGATTTATCCCAGGCTCTCACATCAGTACCCGCGAAGCTAAGGAAGATTTGGTTGGTGAAGACCTGCCATTAAAGTTTTTAGAAGTCGATGAAGAACGCAACCGTCTGGTATTGAGCCATCGTCGTGCGCTGGTTGAGCGTAAGATGAACGGTTTAGAAGTGGGTCAAGTAGTAGTTGGCTCAGTTCGTGGAATCAAACCCTATGGAGCATTTATCGACATTGGGGGAGTCAGTGGGCTGCTGCACATTTCTGAAATTTCTCATGATCATATCGATACCCCCCACAGCGTCTTTGGGGTCAATGATTCACTCAAAGTCATGATCATTGACTTAGATGCAGAAAGGGGTCGAATTTCTTTATCGACCAAACAACTTGAGCCCGAACCTGGTGATATGCTGAAAGACCGGGATTTAGTTTTTGAAAAAGCAGAAGAAATGGCTGAGAAATATCGCCAAAAACTCATAGCTGAAGCGGAGGGAAAAATACAACCTGAGGCTCAAGAGGAGAATTTGGATATTCCGTCAGCTTCAGAATCAGAAGAGGAATTAACCCCTACTGCAAGTGAGCAGTAATTAGAATTATAATTTAGCTCAAAACAACGGTGAACGAGGGGTAATCCCCTCTTTTTTTGGTCAAAATCTTATATTTTAAATCCTAAAATATAAGATTTTGGGATTTTAAGTATGGAATTTTGGAAAAAAGAACGCTCAAACAGAAAAGTGTTTCCACTAGGGACGTAAATTTGATGAGATTGAAACACACTATTGTTATTCTCAATTTTAGTTAACGACAAATCAGTATATTATTTTAGTCTGACAAAAAAGGGTTAAATTCAATTGGGAAGCACTACTTACTTGGCATTTATTGTTTGTGAGATAATAACCCCCTAATTCCCATCTTGATAAGAGATATAGAGAATAGTAACTAAAAATCAACTCAAAAAAGAAGCAATCAACATTTCGCTAAAAACTGCCGTTCCTAAAGATTGACGACTACCAGGACCTGCTCCTGAGCAACTACTAGAGGAAAAATTACTAATAAAGTTAAACAAGCTGTCATTAAAATCGGTCTTAATCGCGCTTTTGCTACTTCAACTGCTGCTTTGACAATAGATAATCCTTGATCGCGTAATCGGTTAGTAAATTCTACAATCAAGATTACATTTTTACTGGCTAATCCAATCAACATCACTAATCCAATTTAACAGTAAACATTATTAGAAAGTCTCCGTAACCCTTGAGCTATTAATGCTACCAATATTGCAAAATAAACGGATAAGATAATAATCAAAGTATCGATGTAATTTTTGTATAGTGCTGCTTATTTATATCCAACTATTTAGCCATTATTAAAATTTTCAAGGTAAACTTCTATCTGTATCCTTAGTTGTTCATCATCTCAATAACTAGTTAAGACTGTTTCATAAGAAAGAAACGGACTTGGTCCGTGAGTTTGGAAAAATGGGAGAAAAGGCGTTTACATTCGTCCCGTAACTTTGAAATAAGTAGTTTAAATTCATTACAACTTACTCCCCATGTTCTTTCTTTGGACAATTTGGCTGAATTTAACTTATTTAAAATCAACAATTAAACAAGATTGATGGCTAAATTTTTCAATAGAAACCTGTTGTTTGTTTAAGGGTACTCTATTTCTAATTAACCGTCCAAAAGGGTTATCTTAGCCATCTCTGTATGATGCTAAGACAATTCCATAAAAAACTGCGTAGAATAAAAGCTACTTTCATTAAAATCGTCAGGGTTAAATTCCATGGGCAACCAACTCTTCGAATCTAAAACTAGAGTTGAATATGATTGTGATTGGGTGCTGAGGGGAGATTGCGAGTTAGACGATAAGCTAAACACTTATAATGTCCCACCGTACGACAGGCAATTTCATCGAGTCGGAACAATACAAGTAAACGCATATTTACCGCCTGGACTTAGTCCCCATATCAGGGTTGTCAATATATAGGGTTTAATGCCATAAAAAAAGTAATCGTAGACATAGTTGCGAGTATTGTAAACTTTTCGGGGGAGATTAGTTTTTCGTTAAACCGTCCCAGCAGTAGCCCTTTTGATCATAATTGGTCTCCATGGGTAACTCGTCATCATCAATAAGATAGCTTCACCATAGTCTAGAAGAAGTTCTTGTATATTCTCACAGTTTTGGGCAGACATTTGACACTGAATACTTCCACTATCACTTTCCAGCCAAAAATACAACGAGTATGTTCCGTGAAGATATCAAACTTAAATACCGCCACCTGTTGCCCATTTTCCACTACTTCTGTGAACTAGACTCCGACCGCTTAGGACTGTCTGACTTTTTGGTGATGGGTTTCAGCAGGGAAAGCAATGCGTCATTCTAAACTAGTTAACTTAATGGGATCAAAGGAGCTGATTCCTCGATATAAGATATTTTTATCAGATAACCATTAGACATAGCGCAGTGATTTCCTGTTTACTCCTGAAAATAGATGGAATAAATAAAGCTTTGACTACGATAGAGAAGTTGGTAGTTGGAACCAGCGTTAGGATTATCATGAACATTAGAGTTTATATGATTAACGTAAGCCAAATATTAGGATATCTTCTCCTTTCTCTTGGTTCTGGTAAAATCCTAAATTCGTAAGGGTTTCAAAGGAAATCAAAAGCGTAAAAATGATATTCTCTTTAGTCCAATCAAACCAGTAAACAGTCTGTTCGAGAGTATCAATTACCCATAACTCCTCCTCTCTAATCGTTAAATTTTCTATACTAATTCCTGAAACATATAAACGGGTAATCCTCTTCTAGGTTTTCCGATTGAAAATTAAGATCTATCCGGTTTTTGAACAAAAATATGAACTGTCAATTCCCAAACTGCTATCCCATTGGCTAAATAATCTAATCGAGTAAACAATTTGGGGGTAAAGTTTTTTTTGCCAAACGAACGATGATGTAAAGTTTGCCCTGAGGTGACCAGAGAGTGTCGCTAGCGATTACTATCCCTGTTACACCAACAAAATCTTCCTAGTGATAGGGATTAAGAATTTTAGCATTTTGTATAATCCGATTAATTTCTCATAGATGCTCATTGCAAGTGTTGATCACAATCACAACATCCCCAGTAAATATTATTTCATTAATCTCTAATGCAGCAATTGGAAGTATTGTCTAGATAATATCCTTTGTAGGCGAGAAATTAACGTGAAAAGTATTACGCATTATGTCTACAGATCAGGGACTCGGGAGAGTTTATAATTATTTACATTTTTTCAGGCAATTGTTCTTATAAAACTTTTCAAAGAAAACAAAACTTTTTTTTCTATAAATGCTAATTTTAAATGAATTGCTAAATTACAAGTAGGAGTTAACCTATATTATCCACTAAAGTAAATCGAAAACCAGAAGTTTGTCTAAACGTTATGAACATGAGTTCAACGAAAATTTACAGAGAGACAAGGAAACAGCAGCTCTATGCTAGGAGCAGTATTTATTTAGGTCTGGTGCTATGGATATAAAATTTTCTCTCGATACTCACTAGTAACTTAAAATTGCTCAATAAAGATATTATTCATTAATAAATAAGGTAGATTTTGTTTAAATGCTCTAGAATGAAGCGGTTTTAAACTCTTT
This sequence comes from cyanobacterium endosymbiont of Rhopalodia gibberula, assembly GCF_003574135.1. Classification (GTDB taxonomy): domain Bacteria; phylum Cyanobacteriota; class Cyanobacteriia; order Cyanobacteriales; family Microcystaceae; genus Rippkaea. The sequence continues at coordinate 2,584,093 of NZ_AP018341.1, forward strand.
AGATTCAGTAGTTGTAATATTAATGTTGAAATTTAGCGATTAAACACTAAATATAGAGTCCAAATGAATCTTAGCTGTTTATTTCTTTGTAGTAATTTTTATGACTGTCTTTTATTCTAAAAATGCACTCGCTCCTATCAGGTTTCTACATTTTTAGCGATCACTTTATGTTTTTATACAGCTTGTAAAAGTTAAGGTAAATTTAAGCAACAAAGTCAACTATTACCTCTTATAACTAAATTCAGAGCATCTTCACTGATAACTGTGAAAATTAAAACGCTATTCCCACTTAACTCACTTCATTACCCTAGAATTTATCATATAAAATCCCAAAGTAAAGTCTGGATCGAATTTCAGTATGAGCAAACTGTAAGGATTAGTCTTCAATAACATTGCACTAAAAGTAGAAATTTTTAACTCTAACAGTTTAGTGAAAATGTACGTTACAATCGCCAAATTTACTTTTAAAACCTAGAAAATATTTTGCACAACTTTGATCGCAAACGCAGATAAAGAGCCTGTTGATAACTAATAACAGTTCGTTCTTAACCCACCATTACCAGTAACTGACTGAAATCGGTTACTGGTAATGGTGGGTCTTTAGATAAACAAGACTCGGTGATCTCATTGAGAGATACACAGCAACAATAGAGAGATAATCTCTATGCAAACGTCCCCAAATAAACCAAGAAGAGTTAATAATATATATTTAACTGTTGTTCGGGGAATGGAATGCTCAAGTCACTCAAACAAAAAAACTTCCTCTTTGTTGGTTTAGGAATTCTAGGAATCACCATTGTTGGAACCATTCTCCTGGTCCCTAAAACAGTAGAATGGTTCGAGCAGAGGCAAAAAACACAGATTGAAGAAGCTCTCAAAGAAGATCCTAATAAACCATCTATTGTCTTGACTTTAGCCGAGATCTCCCCAGAACAAAGACAGCAAAAACTGCAAGAAATTGCTGAGTCTGATATTCTCTCTTTAGAACGCAGTCGCGGTCGTTATTTATTGGCGATTGATTTACTCCGAAAGTATGAAGGTGGCCCGGCTTTACGTAAACTTGAAGGATTAGACAAAGAATATCCTGTCCTAATTCCTTATATCCTCCTCAAACGGGGACGGGGTTATGAACTCACCAATGAAATAGATAAAGCTCAAAAAACCTGGAAAATGCTGGTTAAAACCTATCCCGATGTTTTAGTTACCGCAGAAGCACTCTACAAATTAGGAAAATATGATTCCCAATATTGGGAGCAGGCAATTAAAAAATTTCCTCAACATCCTAGTACTCAAAAAATCATCCGTCAGCGTTTTCAAGAAAACCCAGAACAACCTCAATTGTTGATTCTATTAGCTAAGTATGATGCCAATACTCCTAAAACTAACCAGATCCGTGATCGCCTAGTTCAAGACTATGCTAGTCAATTAACTCCCGAAAACTGGCAAGTGATCGCTGATGGCTATTGGACAACTAACGACTATAATAAAGCCGCCCAAGCTTACAAGAAAGCACCGGCTACTCCTCAAAATCTCTATCGCATTGCTAGGGGACAACAGATTCAACCCAATAGTGATAGTAAAAATGAGGTAAAGGCAGGCTATCAACGCTTATTATTAGAATTTCCTAAAGCTCCGGAAACAGCAACAGCCCTGAAACGACTCGCCAGACTATCCCAATCTGAAACCGCTGTTGGCTACTTTGACCAGATTATTAAACAATTTCCTGGTGAAGCGGGCGATGCCTTAGTAGAAAAGGCTAAATTATTAGATGGGATAGGGCGCAAAGCTGAGGCAGCTAAAAGTCGAGAAACCTTACTAGTTCAATACCCCAAGTCCGACGCAACCGCTAAATATCGTTGGAATGTGGCCAAAACAGCTGCTGAGCAAGGAGACGTCCTTAAAGCCTGGACTTGGGCACAACCTATCACGAGTAATAATCCTCACAGTCCCCTCGCTCCCAAAGCGGCCTTTTGGGTCGGTAAATGGGCGCAACAGTTAGGGCGATCACAGGATGCTAAAACGGCTTTTGAACATACCGTTTCCCATTATCCTCAATCTTACTATGCTTGGCGAGCAGCAGTTCAGTTAGGCTGGAATGTAGGAAATTTTAATACCATACGTCAAACCTTACCCACTGTCGTTAAACCTGATATCCGTTCGGTTCCTCCAGCAGGATCGGACATGTTCAAAGAACTATATCGTCTAGGACAAGACGAAGATGCTATCACTTTATTTAAAGCGGAAATGAATAATTGCTCTCAATTAAGTGTTGATGAATCTTTTACTGATGCTTTACTGAAACTCATACAAGGAAAAAACCTACAAGGAATTAATCAAGTTTGGAATCTTCAAAATAAAGACGGACCTGAATCAAAAACCCAATTGCAAAAACTTAGAGAAACTCCAGAATATTGGCACGCACTTTTTCCTTTTCCTTTCTATAAAACTATCATTGATTGGTCTCAAAAACGTAAAATAAATCCTTTGTTAGTAACCTCTTTAATCCGTCAAGAATCCCGTTTTGAACCAGAAATTGCTTCGCCAGCGGGAGCAAAAGGGTTAATGCAAGTGATGCCAACAACAGGTGAGTGGGTGGCTAATAAAATAGCTCTAAAAGACTATTCTTTGAGCAATTATAATGACAATATTAATTTAGGAACTTGGTATTTAAACTACACCCATGAGACCTATAGTAATAATTCGTTATTAGCTATTGCTAGTTACAATGCAGGACCTGGTAATGTTTCAAAATGGAGAAGAAGATATCAGATTAGTGATCCTGATGTATTTGTAGAAAAAATACCCTTCCAAGAAACAAAAAGTTATGTGGAATCTGTATTTGGAAATTACTGGAATTATCTTCGAATTTATAATCCTGAAATTTCTAAATTATTGGCTCAGAAAACTCAGAGAAAGTTTCTTGGAAAATAAAAAACGTTTTTTATTTTCCAAGAAACTTTCTCTGAGTTAATCTTCAAATATTGAGTTTAGTATTCCAGTATAGAAATACACCTAACTTTTTCGAATTTTAATGTGTTATTTCCACAGCACATCTTCTAAAATAAGTCCAATACATTAGTAGCTAATAACTTTCAAAACTTTTGTTATTAATAAGTAGTATTGTTACTACTACTTATTTGTTAAATATTCCATAGTTTTATTCTGAAATACTAGTTATATAAAGTTATTTTTAATCCCTTTTAATATATATTTATAATACTTTATATGACAATTTATTTAAATCAGATAAATTGATTAATTCAATTTATCTGATTTAGTTCTTAGTAACAACCAAAACTTATTTGGGATGATTATAAAATTCTTTAGCTATTATTACTAATGGTTTGACATATTTTTGTTTTTAACAATTACAATAATTAGTTATTGGTTTAATTTTCTTGTATCTAAAATTTTCTGTATTTGGATCATAATAATAAAACCATGCTAATAACTGCTAAAAACCGATACTTTTTAACAGTTATTAGTGAGAAAATATAGGTGAAATAATCATTCTTCAAGTAAAGTTTATTTTTTAAACGATTAGAAAAATAAACTTTATTCAGTTTTCATCTCTAAATTTTAATATTCAAGCCATAATCGTTTATTCTATATCTTTTATGATTTATCTTATGACTAAAGATTAGGTTTGAAAAGAGAAATAGCAAAAAATTGATTAACCTCAATATAAAAAAGTACCCATAAGTTAAAAACTTATATATAAAAAAAATAAGACAATAATTTTAAAAAACTTAGGAAATGTAAAGTAAAAAAATATTTTTTTACTTTACATTTTATTTAACCATAATAGTCATAATTTAAACAAAGTAAAGAAAAGTTTATTTTTTGAATTAAAAACAACTAATTTGAGAATTTAACGTCATTACTGAGTATTGGAAAAATTATGTGGAGTCAGTAAATTCATAGTCAGAAATAATAAAAAAATCTAGACTCAATTTTAATGCTTTAAGAGTTTTTATAAAGTTAGATTTAATCCTCGTTTTTTTGCAAAACTTGTGATCAAAACAATATTATTGTTTTGCTGTTTTCTACAAACTCACAAAGGATAAATTACAAAAAATAGTTTCATTAATTCTACTCTAATAGAAATTATCTATCTATTTTAGAGTAAAGCATACTAATTTTTTAAAAACTTAGTTATATGGATTAAAAGTTATCTTAAATATACTAGTAACTTAGACTGTATGTAATTACATATAACTGTGGTCACTTATGGGCTTTTAAGTTAATTAAAGGCAACAGAAATATGTTTAAATTTACATCAATAAGAACTTTAATTGATCAATTATAGTCCTTGTTTATTTAAGATAAAGCAAGATTTAGTTAAACTAGTTAACAACATAAGTGCTTTTTTATTGAGACAACTAACGACTAGCGCAGAAATATCTCTAAGATTAGACATCCAATAACTCAAAATATTTAACCTTATTTTATTGACTTTTTTAGCAACTAAGAAATTTTACTTGTTTTAAACAAACTTCTCTTTACCTACATTTTAAAGATGTAAGTAATTTTTTACCTTTTCTGTTTTGAAAAAAAATTTCAGCCTTGATTGTTGGCGGTTACCATTTTAGATAATTATCAACTTTATACTATTTATATAGTATTTATTATTAAATATTGGAAATAACAACCATGTTTTTAAATCTCGTCAAATTTACATTACAATTAATCAACAACTTAACGAAATGCCAATAACTCTCAACTCAGATGATATGATAGAAAACTCTAAAACTCAGTTATCATGATTCCACTAATAAACAACTGAATCAGTGACCCCTAAAATCGATATGATCGCCGTTCCTTCTTCTCCTGATGAAATTATTGATGCCCTCGAAACCCCTATAGAATTCAACTTCCAGCTCCCCAATCCTGAAGACGAAGCTATTCAGGAGACGGACTTTCAGCAACAGCTAGATACTGTCTGGAAGGTTTGTGATCGTTTTGATTTACAAACTGATATTTGGAGAGGGCGTATTTTACGGGCTATCCGTGATCGTGAAAAAAAAGGTGGAGACGGCCGAGGGACGGGATTTCTAAATTGGCTTAAGCAAAGAGAAATCACTAAAAGTCAAGCTTATGCTCTTATCCAACTTGCTAATAGTGCAGATGCCCTGTTGGCAGAAGGACAGCTGAATCCCAACTCCATCAACAATTTTAGTAAACGGGCATTTATCGAAACAGCTAAATCCGATCCTGAAGTGCAAAAATTAGTTAGTGAAGCTGCACAGAATGGTGATCACATCACCCGACGAGAAGTTAAACAACTCTCTGATCAGTGGACAACTATGAGTTCGGAATTACTTCCAGATAAAGTCAAAGAGAAAGCTTCTGAGGGAATTCTACTAGCCCGTAATTTAGTTCCTTTAGTTAAAGAGATGGAAAAGTTACCCGAGAGCCACCTCAACGTAATTCAAAAGGAAATTGCCGAAAGTCCTGATATTGATACTGTTAAACTTCTCACTTCGGAAGCACGAAATTTGGCAAAATATCTCGATGCAGGAGCCAAAGTACAAACCCTTAAGAATCGCTCGATTGACTTAGAGATGGCGTTAGAAGAGGCGTTAAGATTGGATTGTTTGAGTACAACTGCTGATCTGCTTAAACAAGCAACCCAACTTGAACAAACCGTAGCGAAGCTTTATTCTACTTGGAAGCGGGTGGGGAGTCTAGCTGATCGGCTGTATGTGGATACAGGAGCGAGTAATCCTAACTTACGAGCAATGTTAACTTGCCTGGAATCTTTAAACGGCGAAGTCATTGAGGTGCAACTGGATGATGCGGGGGAAAAAATAGTCCGTTTAAAAATGATGACTGAATGATATCGGTTAACCGTCATATTTTTTCCTATGAGTCACATAAGCGTATATAAAACCTAAAAAACTGGGTTTTCAGTATTTCTGTGACAGAAATTAAAGATATTTCGTAGGATAGTTGAGGCAAACAACTGATTTCGGTAAAAAAAAACTCAATTTATATTAGAATTGTAACTTGCTAACATGAATTTTGTGACTAATAATACGGTTTATCCAAAAATATTACGAGTCAAAACCTAATGATCTAGAGACAAGACACATAGACAAAGTTAGGGTAAACTCAAAATGGTCGTTATTCAAGGAATTAGTTGATGCGGTGAGACAATACTTAGCGTAGCGAAAAAAAACGTTATTTATTAAAAAATCCTAATCTTTTATGAAACAATCAACAACTTATCAAGCCAATTATCAAAATTTGTTGCAGTTAATGCAGCGAGCACAAATATCTAATTTTAGCCAACTGACTAAAATTTCCGGAGTCTCCCAATGGCAGTTAAATCGCCTCCTAGTGGGTTTACTGCCAAAAATGACTATTGAAAATTTATTAAGATTATCTAAAGTGTTAAAAGTTCCCATCGAACAATTACTAAGTGAATTTTGTAAAGATCAGTCTTTGTTGGACTCCTCAGGACTTTCTCAACTTGAAACTCAAGATATTGATCTATCAGATTTGGAGAAAGTTAGACAAGAATATCAACAATTACAACAGCAATTAAACGAACAAAAAGAAATCCTAGAAAAAGACTTTCAAAAATCTAGTTTAGAAGCCCTAGAATCTTGGCTTTTACAATGGCCAACAGCAGCGATGATTGCTCACAAAAATCCTCAACTCTCGGCTGTGAAACTATTACCTCTAGTTAAACCGATCATCGAGTTACTTAAACAATGGAACGTTGAAACAATTGCAGTAGCAGGAGAAAAAGTCCCCTATGATCCTCTGTGTCATCAATTATTAGAAGGAAGTGATTATGTTGAACCAGGAGAAACTGTCATCATCCGTTATATTGGCTATCGTCACGGGGAAAATTTGCTGTATAAGGCAAAAGTGAGTCCGGTCAAGAAAATACCAGCTAGTTAAAAAACATTAGCAATTTAAGATTTTTGTAACAAAAAGTAATCAACTACATTTATTGAATCTTAACAGAGAATAATTTTATCAAATTTACATGACATTGAAATACAAAATGGTGATTCCGTCACATTTGATACTAACCTTAGTGGACAAATTTTTCTATCCTTATGGTCAAGAAGTAGTGTGAGCATCGTTGTGATCGCTCTTCTGAGTTAAATTAGTGATATTAATCTATGGCTTCCCAAGCAATCCTCCGTCTCCTCGAACAATATCCGCAACTCGGACCGTTCATTGAAGAAGGTCGTTTTTTGATTGGTTATACCAATGGTAGTGCTAATGGGAAGCAAGTTCCTGTTTTTCTTTTGCGCTCTCCCTGGACTCAGTTCTGTATTCAGGCAACCGCTTGTGATTCACTGATTTCTGGAGCAGTTTTAGTAGTGACAGAGGACTCTCAATGGAGTCCTGAAAGCAACTGGAAAGCCTATAACTTCACCATAAACAGCCCATCGCCGAAGAGTTCTCGTAGAAACCTTAGACAAAAACGCAGTTCCTCTGCCCAGTCTGTACCTCCATTGGCAGCAATGGCCGCAGAAATAGCAACCGAAGAAACGAAAAAATCTCCTGTCTTATGCCAGGGCGTTCGTTAGTGCATCAAAGGGTTTGGGGCAGATAATCGTAGACTTTGACACTCTTCGAGAACGCCCCTGCTCGCATGCTCGAAATATTAACAAATTCTGGGCAATTGCTCCCCGCTTAACATATCAACAATACGACTGGCTCCAATTTTACTCTCTAAAGTGACTAACCCCATGCCTGGTCCTCTTCCTGTAACTTGACCAATAATGCAGGGATCTTGTTGATGTGCTCTCATAATTTTCATAGCAGTATCTACAGAGTCTTGAGGAATAAACGCTACAAACCGACCTTCATTAGCCACATAGAGAGGATCAAACCCTAATATTTCGCACGCCCCCTGGACATCTTCACGTACAGGAATAGCGTTCTCTTGAATATTAAGAATAACCCCTGCACCCATTGCAATTTCATTTAGGGCGCTGGCTAGGCCGCCACGGGTAAGATCTCGTAGGCAATGAATGTTTGTCTTGGCCTCTAACATAGCTAAAACAACAGAATTTATAGGAGCGCAGTCACTTTCAATGGTCGTTTCAAATTCCAGCCCCTCTCGTACTGCCATAATCGCGATACCATGGCGGCCTAAATCTCCACTGATCAAGATAGCATCTCCTGGTTGAACACTTTGAGCTGCAATTATTTGATCATGTTCGATTATACCGATTCCTGTGGTATTGATAAATACCCCGTCTCCTTTCCCTCGATCAACTACTTTGGTGTCTCCAGTGATAATTTGAACTTGAGCAATTTGAGCAGAATGTTGTAGGGACTGAACAACATTCCAAAGGATTTCCATCGACAGTCCTTCTTCTAAGATAAAACCCACGCTAAGATAAAGAGGACGTGCCCCACTCATAGCTAAATCATTGACAGTTCCGTTAATAGCTAAACTACCAATATCTCCCCCAGGAAAAAATAGAGGATGAATAACGTAAGAGTCGGTAGTAAAAGCAATTTTCTTAGCGTTTAAATTCAAAATAGCAGAGTCATGTGGGGGAGTATTTTGAGTCGTATTAAAGACAGGAAAAATCATCTTTTCAAGCAACTGCCGCATCAATTTCCCCCCTCCTCCATGAGCAAGTAATACTTGAGGATATTGATCCAAGGGTATCGGACAAGTTAGGTTCAAATCAGTCATAAGTGATTGAGAAATCAGTAATCAGAGATTAAGACAAAATGTCAAATATAACGTACTACTTTGCAAGTAAATTTATTACCCAAATTAAGCTATAAAAAGTAACTCTCAATTTTAGCGAAGGTTAGACAGATTAGCGCTTCACTCAATTGACTAGACTCTTTCAGTCTAGCTGTGACAACATTGCAATAGACAAAGTTATAATAAGAGTTTTGCGAGTTATTAGCTACTAATTTAGCAGACCTAGTTTAAAGTATAGCACTACGCAAAAAGGTTAGGACAGTTTTTCAGTTAGAAAAAAAGTAATAAAATAGCAAAATCAATGCGATACTCTATGCGTGCACCTTATATTTAAGATCTACACAAGAAAGTGATTTAAGAGGTACAAAGAGGATATAAAACACAGGCTATATTTTTTATTTCAAATTAGTTTTTATACTATAAATATATGCTTAAAACAGCAACTAAAAAGGAGATTAAGAAGAACTCTAATAAACTAGAACAATAAATTTTCTAAAAAAATTATGAAAATATCAATAGTAGAAAACTTTGATAGATAAAGTTAGATATATTTATGAAATAAATTATCTACATTGTAATGATATTACATTAGAAAGACTTTACGTTATAAGACATAAAAATAAAAGGGTAATACTGGACAAATCAGTCTATAATAAAGAGAAAATAGATTTTACTATTTAAAGTATTAATGGGTTACAGTAGGAATTTATATGAAATTTGATTATCTCAAAATCTAACTACTCAATAGGAACCAGAAGATATTTTTTTTTAATAAAAAACTAATTTTTATAGGAATAAACTATTATAGAAATAGTCTAATAAACTAGACGTAAACCACGATATTTTTAACCTGACTCTCCAGATTCAAATAAAATTAAGAATTAATAATTTGTTGTAAAAACTTAAATCAAAAAATATTATCTAAAATTAAAGCCGTTAGAGAATATGTAGACACTATTTTTAGTTCAGATCCTACTTAACGTTTTTACGTCGTGCTATAGTTGGACACAAATAAGTAGCATTATGCTGATGTATATTTTAGGTTTAAAAGTGATAACCACAAACATAGTTAGTTATAAGAACTCTAATTCACTAATGTCATCTTGTCGTTTAAGGGTCTTTCTTAAATCTAGGCAAGAAATGGCTTGACTTGAATAAAAAGAAAAAGTTAAATGTATGTAGTTTTTTAGAAATAAAAAAATGGCTTAAATATAAATTAATTTCAAAGTAGTTGTAAAGGTAATACTTGTATTCTCATTTCCCAGACTTTATTTCTTCTTAAGAAAAAATAATAAATAACAAAATACGATGAATATAAATTAGCTACATCAGTAATAAAACCAGTATAATTACGCTTATAATAAAATAGTTTACAAGTCAAAAGATTGCTTATTAAGCATAATAAACCTAAGGTATTAATCAACTAAATACAAAAAAAATCTAAAGATTATTAGCATATATTGAAACCTAGTATTAGGTATATAATAACTATGCACTAACTCATTTATCTATTAATTTTGAACTTTATTTGAGTTTTTTACAATAAGTTGAAAGCTTATTTTTCTCTTTAATAATTATAAACATAGTGGTGTTCATCTCTATTTTACTATTTAAAATAGTCATTTACTAATATTAAAATTCTATAAAATTTTAAAAGAATATCAAATCTAGAACAAGCCTATTAAAAATAAGCAAAAAATGCTTTGTAAAAAATATCTAAGAAGAGATTAGATGATTTTTTCACAGAATTTATTGAAAAATTAAGTAAATAACTATCAATAAATGATAAAAAATATTATATAGATATGAATTGTTTAATACGTTAACTAAAACCTCTTCTTTATAAGAACTTTAACTTAAATTTGTATTCTTTTATGAATGAATTAAGATCCAAGAGTATACTTTTTTGTAGGGTATGGACTAATTATAATATTAACTTTTATTAATTTACATTTATAATTTTTGTCTTAAGTACTCTTTCGGGAGTTAATTTTACTTTACTCTCTTTTTTTAAAAGTTTAGATAATTGTTGACTATCTTTTTCTTTTACAAACTGATGTTTACTCTAATCCTTATCTTTTTCAAGACTAGTTTTTTTGTAATCATACTTGCTAAAAAATTTTACTAAATTTACAATTTATTTTACTTTCTATCTATTCTTTAAAATTTTAAGATGTTTTCTATTGCCAGTGAAATTTTATATTTTTTAAAATTTTAATCATGTTAGTTTAATTTCTAAAATAGCTATTATCTAGTAATTGCTATTTTCTAACTGCTTTCCTATTTTGAATATATTTATTTGAATGTACTTAGAGTACAATTAAATAAACTTAACTATTTTTATAATCTATCAATTAGATTGCTTTTATCTCACTGATGTCCTTGAATTATGTGAAAGAGTTAAATTGATATTTAAGATCTAGTATGGTATTTTTTCTATTAAAACCTCTCAAGTATGTAATAACCTTATATGGTGACAAACTCAATAATAATCAATATCAACAATAATTTATCTATTTAAATTTTTAGAAAAAGCAACTAATTTGAATTAAATTGATAGTTTATCAAATATTTATTGCTTTCACTAATAAATACATAAAAACTTATATTTTAAGTTATATAAGTATAATTAACTTGATTAATAATAACTTTTATATTAAATATTCAACAACCAATATATATAGAAAGTTCTATTACTAAGTGTCAAAGATAAAATTAATAATTGTTTAGGACTTCCTTTATTTTAAAAATGTAATTTTTTGTGATTACTAGAATAAAGCAACAAATTGGATTACTACATCGAATCAATATTAAAGTTCAATCTTAATTGAGCTTAATCTTATAAGATGGGAATTATTTTGATTGTCCGCTCTTAACACTATGCTTTACCAACCCTACTATCGTTACTTCCTTCGTTCGAGTGTTCCCCACCACACCAAGTACACTACAATAAGAAAAGTTAATATTATCCGTTTAGTCTAGAAACTATGTCAGTATTGGCAGCGATTGCAGTTTTAGCGTTATTAATTGTCGTTCATGAATTAGGTCATTTTGCCGCCGCAAGATTGCAAGGAATCAGAGTTAACCGCTTTTCTATCGGTTTTGGTCCAAGTCTCGTAAAATATAAGGGGACCGAAACTGAATACGCTATCCGTGCTTTTCCTTTAGGGGGATATGTAGGATTTCCCGATGATGATCTCGATGGTGAAATTCCCTTAGATGATCCCAATTTACTTCGTAATCGTCCTGTATTTGATCGGGCTATTGTCATCAGTGCAGGAGTGATTGCTAATCTTGTTTTGGCTTATTTTCTTTTAGTGGTGCAGGTCGCTACTGTTGGTATCCAAGATATTCAATCTGGATTAGCTGTTCCTACTATTGAACCCGCATCCGCAGCAATGGAAGCAGGAATGAAATCAGGAGACATTATCCTTAAAGTTAATAATACTCCCTTAGATAACTTTCCCGAAGCGACTGACTTCTTTATCGAAAAAATCCAAAACTCTCCTAATCAACCTCTTTATTTTACAATTGAACGAAATAACGAAACTTTATCTGTTACCGTTACTCCAAAATCTAATGACCAAGGTCAAGGTAAAATTGGGGTAGGACTAGTCCCTAATATACACTTGAAAAAGTCTCAAGGACTTGTTGATGCGTTTACTTACAGTGCGGATGCTTTTCAAAATTTAGTGACTCTAACTGCTAAAGGATTTTGGCAACTTGTGAGTAATTTTCAAGAAAACGCTAAACAGATAGCAGGTCCAGTCAAAATTGTCGAATACGGTGCTAATATTGCTCAAAATAATGCGGGAAACCTCTTCCAATTTGGCGCGCTAATTAGCATTAACTTAGCTATTATCAATATCCTACCTTTACCCGCTCTTGATGGCGGTCAATTAATCTTTTTAATGGTAGAAGGACTACGAGGAAAACCCTTACCCAATAGATTACAAGAAGGCATTATGCAAACAGGGTTAGTGTTACTCCTTAGTTTAGGACTATTCCTTGTTGTCCGCGATACAGTTAACTTAGCCTTTTTCTAAGAGTAATTTCAACAAGTTTGATTGTAATTATTTAGATAAAAATATGAGCATTGAGCACAGGGGGAAAAACACAAAACAGCGAGCATTAGTGATATTAAATCTTCTGAAACAGCTGTATCCTGATGCTACTTGTAGTTTAGTTTATAATTCCCCTGTGCAGCTTTTGGTTGCCACGATTTTATCGGCACAATGTACTGACAAAAGAGTTAATAAAGTTACCCCCAATTTGTTTTTTAAGTTTCCTGATGCATCATCCTTAGCTCAGGCAGATCTAGAAGAATTAGAAGAATTGATCCGTTCGACAGGATTTTATCGAAATAAAGCCAAAAATATTCAAGGTTCCTGTCAGAAAATTGTTAGAGAATTTGACGGAGAAGTTCCTCAAGAAATGGACAAATTACTGAGTCTACCAGGAGTTGCTCGCAAAACTGCAAACGTAGTTTTAGCACACGGGTTTGGACTTAATCAAGGAGTTACAGTAGATACCCATGTTAAGCGTTTAAGTAGACGTTTAAAACTAACAAAAGAGACTAATCCTGTAAAAATTGAAAGAGATTTAATGAAAGTATTGCCTCAACCTGATTGGGAAAACTTTTCAATTCGCATAATTTATCATGGTCGGGCAATCTGTCATGCTAGAAAACCAAATTGTCCTGATTGTAGATTGGCCCATTTATGTCCTTCTGTCGTAGATGGATAGATTTAATTGAAATTAAATGTTACCATAGCTGATGTTCAATACTTATTGAAGTAAATCGTCAAATTTTCCGGTGTACAATCATAATTTTGCTCTTACTACAACTAGACTAAATTAGTCAAAAGTCCTGATGGTTTATTGTAAAAATAAATTCTTTTCTAAAAAAGGTTAATCACTCCATAAATTCATTAGGAGAACAGATGAATTTTAAGGTGAAGCATAAGATTTTCATCGCACCTCACCCATGTTAAATAATTAAGCTGATTGCAGCTTAAAAAATTACTTCTCAAGCCTTTACTTATCTAGCTTTTAAGGGTAAAATGGTAATCCCTGTCTTTACAAGACGTCAAGTAAACGGTAGCGTTGTCGGAGGAATAAATTTGTGACTCAGCGTACCCTGGGAGGAACCAATCGAAAGCAAAAGAGAAAATCAGGCTTTCGTGTACGGATGCGAACTCAAAACGGTCGTAATGTGATTCAAGCTAGAAGAAAAAAAGGACGATACCGCTTATCTGTTTAACCCTTGTCACTCTTATTCCCAAACAAGTGTTCAACGTTAGATCAAAATTAAACGTTATGGGTTATCGTGTAAGTCATTTCTAACCCAATTCTAACCAGGTAACATAGTGGGATTACCTAAAGTCCATCGGCTAAAGAAACCCAAAGACTTCCAAGCTGTTTATAAACGGGGCCAACATTATAAGAGTTCTCGTCTTTTGATACGAGTACTTTTAAAAAAACATGAAACTATGACCTCGCTTCCAACTCAGTTTGGTATCTCCGTGAGCCAAAAAATTAGTAAAAAAGCGGTAGTTCGCAATCGTCTTAAACGACAGATTAAAGCAGCAATTCGCTCCTTACTTCCCATAATTTCTCCCGGATTAAAAGTAGTGATTACAGTGCGGCATAGTCAGAGTGAGTGCAATTATGACCACTTTTTGCGAGAATTAAAGCAGTTGTTCATCAAATCTAATATCGTCTATGGACATACGAGAGAATATCTTTTATGAAGGAAGTCCTCATATTGGGGGCTTGGTCATTAATATTTTATTAGGATTTGCAGTTATTTGCTTACCTCTAACGGTTGGGTCCGTAGTCAGAGCAATTTGGTTGCTTTACTGCATTACAAATCATCAGATTTCCATCACAGATGGTCGGATGAGATACGATTATACCGACACTGTCTATGACGAGATCACCAAAATGGTTAAAATTCCACAGGGAACAATTGGACTATGGAATGACATTGCTGTTACACTCCAAGATAAGAGTCGTCTGGAGTTGAGAGCAGTTCCTGACTTCCGTAAAGCTTATGACTATATGGCTGAAAAAACTGAGACAGAAACCCCTGTTAGAGCAATTATCAGCAGGTAGATTTTAAAATTAGACCAGGTCAGAGGCTTTTTAACCTCTTCCTTTATTACCAATATTCGGTAAAGTAAACTACAGATAACCCTACAGCGAGACCGCTTGGATTAAGACGAATGGACTTTGGTGTCGGATTTATTTCCACAAACATTATGCTGCCAATCCTGGATTTCTTCTACGGGATTGTGCCTAGCTACGGTTTTGCGATTATTGCCTTAACCCTAGTAATTCGCTTTGGACTGTACCCCTTGAGTGCGGGGCAAATTCGCAATATGCGAAAAATGAAGATTACCCAGCCCCTAATGAAAGAGCGACAAGAAGAAATTCAGCAACGCTACAAAGACGATCCTACGAAACAACAAGAAGAAATGGGAAAGGTGATGCAGGAGTTTGGCAACCCTTTAGCGGGTTGTTTACCCCTGTTGCTACAAATGCCCATTCTCTTTGCTCTATTTGCTACTTTACGGGGATCGCCCTTTGCCGACATTAACTATACAGTTGATCTTCAGATTCTCCCTAGCGAACAAATTGAACGTGTTGTACCTCAACCTTTTGCGACAAAACCTAGCAATATCTACATTAGCGATGGTCTTCATTACCCCATTGTGGCTTTACTACCTGGAGGGACTAAATTAGCAGTTGGGGAAAAAACTAGAGTTCAATTTCAAACTACTGAAGGTCAGTCCCTTATGAAATTGGTCGCTGAAACCCCTGAAAGCAATATTGAGCCAACTTTTGGAGTTATAAAAGGCTCAGAACGAGTTAAAATAAGTGAAGATGGAACGATAGAGGCCTTAGTCCCTGGGGAAGTAACTATCGAAGCCACTATTCCGGGGATTGCTGCAAAGACAGGTTTTTTATTTATTGAAGCCTTAGGACGAGTTGGTGTTATGGGGGATGATGGAACTATCAACTTGGATATCCTAGCCATGGTTTTGTTCTTTGGTGTTAGTATTTATCTAAATCAAGAATTATCCGGTTCTTCAGGCGGAGGAGCACAACAGCAACAGGCAGTGAATAAAATTACTCCCATAATTTTTAGTGGAATGTTTCTCTTCTTTCCTTTGCCGGCAGGGGTGTTGATGTATATTGTTGTGGCCAATGTTTTCCAGACCCTACAAACGGTCATTTTGATGCGGGAACCTCTACCAGAGAACCTACAAAAATTGGTTGCACAGCAAGAAAAGGCTGAAAAAATTCAAGAAGCTCTTCCCTTCGAGAAAAAAAGATCTAAAAAGAAAACGTCTTAATTTGCTAGTTAACGATAGGTTACAAGTTGTCAAGATGGAGCGAGAAGTCCACTCAGGTAAAGCTTGGCTCGAAACCCTATTAACTTTAATGGGGTTAACAGCACAAGTTAAGGTTCAAGACAAGAAGAGTCACTCTGATGAGTCCCCTGAATCCTGGCTGACGATTGATAAAACTCAGCTGACTCCCCAACAGACTGATATCCTCTTAAGGGAACAAGGAGCAGGGATAGATGCGATTCAATATCTAGCTAATACTCTCATTAATTTGAGTGTGGAACCCAGAGAACAACGGAGATATACAGTTGAACTTAATGGCTATCGTCTTAAGCGTCAGGAGGAACTTGTTACCTGGGCACGAGAGGTGGTTCAAAAAGTACGACAGACGGGACGGGAGGTAGAAATGTCCCCCCTCTCATCGGCAGAACGCCGTCAAATTCACACTTTGTTGAAGGATGTCGAAGATGTGGAAACAGAAAGTCGTGGACAAGAACCTGATAGGCGATTAGTAGTCAAACTTCGATAAGCTGTTTATTAGTTAATGATCTTATAGATTCATCAGTCCGCTTTTGCGGACTTTATTTTTGATTATATTTGTCTACTGCTGTATTTTCTGTCTTTAATCATCTCTATACTTATCTCTATCCCGAAAACTTCTGATTTTACATTTGATGATAAACTGGAGTCTTTTCAACCGTAAATCTAGAGAAAATCCTCGATTGGCTGGTACTACAATAGTACCAGCTATACGATCATGAAATGCTTGATTTAACTCCTGATCTCCAAGAACTATTCCACAGTCTACTAATAGGGGCATTGTTAATAACAACATTGATAAACCGTTACGGAAACTTATCCTCAATCCTATCATTGCTAATAAAGCTACCACGCCTAAAATACCTTCTCGTTTAGCTAATTCAATTAACCCCGGAATTTTACTGAACTGGACATCAATCACTTTTATGTCAAACGCCCAACTTCCTAAACTTTGTCCCTGATTTTTTTCTACTAAAATAACCCGTAATGTTAGCCAGCAAATAATAAAAATTAGTCCTTGTAAAATTCCTCTAAAAAATGAACTGACAAACCAAATAGTTACAAAATCTAGGACAAAAGCATAAGTCCTACGATCAAGAGGAACTTTAGGAAACCTTCGATAAATAGCTGATTCATTATCGGGATACATAATTTAAAATCAGTTGAAAACTTGATATTTAATCAATCAATGAAAACAGAATTAAAGGCTTTAACTTTTAAATCTATTCCTGTAATAGCTGTCCCTACAACAACACTATGAGCTCCATATTCTAAAGCTTTTTTTGCGTCTTTAGGGTTGCTAACTCCTCCTTCACAAATAATAGGAATATCTAATTGTTTAACCATTTCTTGCAATAAAGAATACCCAGGAGGAGACAAACTTTCTGTCTCTTTAGTATATCCATAAAGTGTAGTTCCTACATAATCTGCCCCTGCTTTACTCGAAGCGAGCGCATTTTCAATAGTATCTACATCAGCCATAACTAATGTCCCTAATTCCTGATGAATTTGCTTGATTAAATTCACCATGGTTCCCCCTTGAGGACGGTTTCGGAGGGTTGCATCAATAGCAATAATATCAGCCCCTGCGTTAGCAATTTCTACTGCATCGGAAAAACAAGGAGTAATGTAGACATCATACCCTTGATAGTAGCGTTTCCACAAACCAATAATTGGAATATTAGGCAATAATTTTCGAACAGCATTAACATGGGATGGAGTATCAACTCTAATGCCTTTTGCTCCTTGATTAATAGAAGCCTTAGCTATAGCTGCTATAATTTCTGGGTCGTGTAAGGGAGAATCTATAGGAGACTGACAGGAGACAATAAGACTAGATTGCGGTATTTTCATAGTTTGTTTTCTAGATCAGATTAATTTGATTAGCTCAGACTTCTCTCAGTTAGAAGTATTATTTTTTTCTGGTTAACTTAAATTTTTTTAGTTATTTAATATATTTATATTACTTAATAAATTTTAAAATTTATTAAGTAATATAACGACACTTACTAATTCTGAATTGATAAATAAAATTATTGATTTACAAAAATCAACTTTCAGAGAAATTTTAATTTTTATAAAATCAAGTTAACAGTTACTAATCAGACATTATACAGGGTATCTTTAGAAAAAGATAACAATGACTAAAACAGAAAAAAAAAGAAGCTATATTGTTTATTTATTGCTTTGAGCAAGGATAATAGTCACTAAATCTTTTTAAGAAATTTTAACTAAAAATAACAACTTACATTGACTCATCTTCCTCATTATTTTCAGTAGACATTAAAGCATTAATTCTTTTTAACAAAAGATTAGGTTGAATAGGTTTTAATAGATAATCATCAATTCCCCTTTGAGAAATATCTGTCCAATCTGTTGAAGATATTTGATGGCTCAGTAAGAGGACTTTGATTGATTTAGTATTGGGTAACTGTTTAAGAGTGTCACTAATTTGATAAGCATCGGTCAAATCTTGATCTAAGATAACAGCAGTTGGCTCTAAAAGTTCAATAGTCTTAACTGCAGTAGCACTATCTATCAACCAAATAAATTGGTAATTAGCTGCCGTTAATAGTTCTCCTACTAAAGTAGCAATTTCTTCATTGCTTTCAATCAAAACAATACTTCTATTACCTTTAAAAAATAATTGATCACGCTTTAAATTTCCTAATGGTTTGAGTTGGCGTTGGGGTTGATTAGGCAGCCTGACCGTAAAGATTGATCCTTTTTCTAAAATAGATTCCACCTCAATCGTTCCTCCATGAAGTTCAACTAATTGTTTAGTTAAGGCTAATCCTAGTCCAGTTCCTCCATAAGTACGTTGCCGAGAGGTTTCCAACTGTTGAAATGATTCGAATAAGAGAGAAATTTGGTTTTCAGCAATTCCAATTCCCGTATCTTCTACTTGAAAACTCCCTTGAGTTCCTTCTCGCCAAATCCTCAAAGTAACCGTTCCTCCCTCCGATGTGAATTTTAAAGCATTATTTAATAAATGACAGAGAATTTGTTGTAGTCTTTCAGGATCGACAAAAAACTGATTTTCTTCTTGACCTTCTACTTTGAACTCTAATACTAATTTAATATTTCTTTGGTCAGCTTCTTTTTTGAATTTTTGATAGGCAGTTTTAGCTATATTTTTTAAGTTAGATTCTTGAATAGATAAAACATATTTCCCAGCTTCTAGCTTAGAAAATTCTAGTATTTCATTAATTATTTCTAACAAATGTTTTCCACTATCTTGGATAGTCCGAAGATATTGTCTTTGTTTGTGTAAAGGGAAAGATTTATTTTCTCCTGACCAATATAACAATGTTCCTGACAATCCAATGATACAGGTTAAAGGGGTCCGTAATTCATGGCTCATATTTCCTAAAAATTCACTTTTAGAGTGGTTCGCTGCTTGGGATGCTAACAAAGCATCTCGAAGTTCTTTTGTTCTTTCAATAACTCGCTGTTCAAAAGTTTTCTTTTGTTCTTGAACTTGGACATATAATTGAGCTTGATAAATAGCGATCGCTAAATGTTCTCCAATTTGTCCTACAAAGTTTTTTTCACTATCAAACCACTGTCTTTTTTCAAAACATTGATGAGCGATTAGTAGTCCCCAAAGTGTCTCTTCAACAATAATAGGGGCAATTAATTCAGACTTTATCCAATATTTTTCAAAAAATTGTGTTAGACAAAATGATGAGTAGCAAGTTTTATCTACGTCTTCTATAGCTATAATCGAACCTCGACAATATTTTTCCCGATAACTAAGGATATAGAAAAAACAATTATCTTCAGCAGTAACATTTAAAAGAGAGGGAATTTTAGTAGAAAGCTTAGATTCATAGGTAACATATCCACAATTTTGATTGGACTTAATATCTGACGAATAATCGGATTTGTCATGACAAAATTTATAAATTACTGACCGATCAACTTGAAGAAAACTTCTGAGTTCTCTAACTGCCGTTTCTAGAATACTTGACAAATCTAAATTTTGGCGAATTTGGGTAATAATTTGGCTTATTAATCTTTCTTGTCCAATTTTCTGCCGCAGAGTATCCTCTAGTCTATAAAAACTAAGATCTCTATAAATTTTTTGAGAATCATTGATGGAATCTGGAGCTAAAATGTCGAATAATTGAGTGATAAAAATCTTTTCTAGGAAACTTGATGAAATTTGTTTACTCAAAGAATATTGCGTGAGAAGCTCCCATAAAATAAATGAAGGGGCAAGATTTTGTTTGAGATCATTAATAAAATCTGCAATCATCTGTTGATCCCAAATAATACTTGCCTGATAACATAAGGCGGTAGTATCAAAAGTTCCCCGCAATAAAAGACTTAATTCAGAAGACAGTAATAAGGAAAAATGTTCTTCCGCTAAACTCCTGTCAGGATTAGGAATTTCTGCTAAGATCATCTCCTGTGTAATTAATGTTCCATTAATTTCCTCCATTGCTGCAAGTTGTCGCCAGAGAGAACCTAATTCCTCGAACACTCTAATGGATAGGGTTCGGCATAACATAGAGTCTTGAAAACGAGTCATTAATCTTGGAGACAGTTAGAGACAACGCAGGTAAAACCCTTGCTCTAGGATCTACCTAATCCACTACGCCATACCTGAAACCTAATAATTTTTAAAGATAAGGAGTTTCAATGCATCGAATTGCTGCTACCCCAGGAGGCTGGAATTCTGATAACGAAGGTGTAATCTTTGTTGAACAAAATCCAGCTCCGATTATTTTCCTTAGTGCAGCCGATACAGATATTCAAACCTTAGCCTATGCAATTAACCATTTACCGCCTAACTTTCCTGCAATACGGGCTGTTAATCTTCTACAATTGCAACAACAACTGAGTATTGATAGCTATGCCGACACAGTATTGTCCCAAGCTAAGGTTATTGTTTTACGATTATTAGGGGGTCGATCCTATTGGTCTTATGGATTAGAAGTCGTTAAAGAAATAGCAATTTCTCTAAAGATTCATCTCTTTATTCTACCAGGTGATGATCACCCTGATCCTGATTTAATGAGTCATTCGACAGTTTCTTTAAGTCACAGTAATCAATTATGGCGGTATTTAACTGAAGGGGGCATAGAAAACTGGGTAAATGCTTTAAAATTTATCTGTGATATTTATCAAAAAACATCCTATCATCCTCTCACTCCCCAACCCGTTCCTAAGTTTGGTCTATACTCTTGGCAGTTTCCAGATAAGACTTCTCTTAGTTCTTATCCTAATCTTGTCTTACTTTTTTATCGTTCTAATTATTTAGCAGGTAATTTACTGGTTATTAATAACCTTTGTCAAGCTTTAGCAGAAAGGGGCTTACATCCTTGGCCAATCTTTGTCTCTTCTCTACGAGATCTGGAAGTTCAAGGAAAAATAATTGACTATTTTAAACAATTTAAAAATAACCCAATTCAATTAATTCTTAACACTACCAGTTTCTCTTTAGCTAAGATAAACTATGACTTAGAAAATATTGACAATTTAAATTTCTGGAAAAATTTGAATCTTCCCGTCTTACAGGTAATTTTAAGTGGAGGTACTTTTGAACAGTGGCAATCTAGTTATCAAGGGTTAAACCCCCGTGATGTTGCGATGAATGTTGCCCTTCCTGAAATGGATGGTAAAATCATAACCCGTGCAGTTTCTTTTAAATCAGTTCAAGCTTGGAATAAAGACTTAGAAACCGATGTTGTGATTTATCGACCTGTCGATGATCGGATTAATTTTGTCGCTGATTTAACTCAGAATTGGATACGGTTAAAAACTACTCCTATTGCTGAAAGAAAAATCGCCTTAATTCTCGCTAATTATCCCAATAAAGATGGTAGAATTGCCAACGGAGTAGGGTTAGATACTCCAGCAAGTTGTATTGAAACTTTGAAGGCATTAAAAAAAGCTGGATATCAAGTTACAGATATACCAGAAACAGGGGATAAATTAATCGAATGGTTAACCGCTGGGATTACTAATGATCCCGAGGGAAAAGAATTAAGACCTATTTATCAGTCCCTTTCTCAATCAGACTATTGTACTTATTTTGAAACCTTGCCTCATCCAATTCAAACCCAGATAGAGCAACGTTGGAAAACTCTTTATCAATCCCAATCTATCTCATCTTTTCATATTCCTGGTATTCAATTGGGAAACATCTTTGTTGGCATTCAACCTTCAAGGGGGTACGATTTAGACCCTAGTTTAAACTATCACGCTCCTGACTTAGAACCTACGCCTCATTATTTGGCCTATTATCATTGGTTAAAACATCATTTTAATGCCTCAGCCATTATTCATTTTGGCAAACATGGTAACCTGGAATGGCTACCTGGAAAGAGTCTAGCTCTTTCTGCTAATTGTTATCCTGAAATAACTCTAGGAACGCTTCCTAACTTTTATCCGTTTATCGTTAATGATCCAGGGGAAGGGTCTCAAGCAAAACGTCGTTCTCAGGCTGTTATTTTAGATCATTTAACACCCCCTTTAACCCGCGCTGAACTCTATGGAGACTTAGAAAAACTTGAAACTCTAATTGATGAATATTATGAGGCTCAAACCCTCGATCCCTCTCGCCTAAAAATTATCAGTGATCGCATCACCCAACTGATTAACGAAACTCATCTCAATCAAGATCTAGGCATTGATTTAACCACCAACACCTTAAGCCAATTTTTAACCCTTGCTGATGGCTATTTATGTGAATTAAAAGAAGCCCAAATTCGAGATGGTCTACACATTTTTGGACAATGCCCTCAACACCCTCAACTCACAGAATTAACCCTAGCTATTGCCCGTTTTCCTGACCTTAATCGTCTAGGACTAACTACCGCTATCGCTCAAGACTTAGAGCTCAATTTCTTCCCCTTAACCACTTCTCCCACAACCCCATTTTATTCCCCCCTTTTTTCTCCCTCTGCGCCTCCAAATCTGTGCCTGAAACTAAAACAATGTCGTACTACTGGACAAGCTACAGAAGCTCTAGAAACCTATGCCGGCGAAATCATTGAATCTCTTATTCTCACTCCCCAAATGTCCATTGATTGTCCCCTCAACGCCACTCGAACCGAACTCCAATGGATACAAACCCATCTCCTGCCATCCCTTCATCAAACCCACCAAGAAATTACTAATCTTCTTAAAGGACTCAACGGCGAATACATTCCTAGTGGAGCTGCTGGCGCGCCGACCAGAGGACGGACAGACGTTCTCCCCACCGGTCGTAACTTTTACTCAGTCGATATCCGTGCTATTCCTACTGAAACTGCTTACAATGTTGGAAGAAAAGCTGCAGAAGCAGTTATTGAACGCTACACTCAAGAAAATGGAGAATATCCCAAAACTTTAGCTATTTCTATCTGGGGGACTTCTACTATGCGAACCGGAGGAGATGATGTAGCGCAAGTATTTGCTTTATTGGGTGTTCAACCGATTTGGGATGGGTTATCTCGTCGAGTTGTAGGCTATGAAATCCTTAGTCCATCAGTGTTAGGACGACCACGTGTAGACGTAACGGTTCGAGTATCGGGCTTTTTCAGAGATAGCTTCCCAAACCTGCTACAACTGATGTACAATGCAGTAAGCAAGGTGTCGGACCTAGAAGAAGAAAAAGACATAAATCCCTTAGCTGCCCAAGTTAAAGAAGATAGAGTTTTTTGGGAAAAAGAAGGGTTAACTAAAGATAAAGCTAAACTAAATGCTCAATATCGAATATTTAGCTCAAAACCTGGAGCATATGGG
This sequence comes from cyanobacterium endosymbiont of Rhopalodia gibberula, assembly GCF_003574135.1. Taxonomy (GTDB): domain Bacteria; phylum Cyanobacteriota; class Cyanobacteriia; order Cyanobacteriales; family Microcystaceae; genus Rippkaea. Next base: position 2,607,919 of record NZ_AP018341.1, read on the forward strand.
GCAGGGTTACAGGGATTGATTGAGGCTCAGAATTGGAAAGACGACGCAGATTTAGCAAAAGCTTATTTAAATTGGAGTTGCTATGGTTATGATAAGGATGGCATCGGTCATGGGGTTCCAGCAGTTTTTGAAAAACGCTTAAAACAGTTACAGATTGTCTTACATAATCAGGATAATCGGGAACATGACTTATTAGACTCTGATGATTATTATCAATTTCAAGGAGGACTAACTGTTACTGTTAGAGCATTAACCAATAAAAATCCTGAGACGTATTTTGGAGATAATTCTATCCCATCTAATCCTAAAGTTAGGTTATTAAAGGAAGAAATAGCTAGAGTTTACCGTTCCCGTGTTATCAATCCTAAATGGATTGCCGGTGTGATGCGTCATGGCTACAAAGGGGCATTTGAAATGGCAGCGACGGTTGACTATTTATTTGCTTATGACGCCACGGCTAGGTGTGTAGAAGATTTTATGTATGAAGGGGTTACCCAAGCTTATTTATTAAATGAAACGGTTCAACAGTTTGTTTATACAAAAAACCCTTGGGCTTTACGGGACATGGCCGAAAGGTTATTAGAAGCAAATTTAAGGGGATTATGGCAACCCCTTGAAGGAGAAACTTTAAAAAAATTACGGGATATTGTCCATCACGCAGAAGGAGCGATTGAGCAAATCTAGGGACAATTAAAATTTTGAAAATTCTCTTAACCCTTACGTTTTTTTATGCATTTATTCTGTATTTATTCGTTTAACTACATCCATCTACTTAATCAACTCTTGTGTAGACATAAGAAAAATCATAATTAGTCTCATGGGACCTGGGGAGAAGACAACCTCTATTGATGTAAAAAATATCTATCAATTAGGAAAATTAGTTGCTCAATAGGTATAGGTTTATTGACAGGAGAAATAAACGTCATGGTCATAAATATAGTTAATAAAGAAACCAAAGGACTGGGCAGTTTAACCATCGGAATTATTCATTGCAAATAATGCCAATAATATTGCAGTTACAGTTGGTTGATATCACAATTATGACTAACTCAGGAAATACTCCGAATAATATTAATGTTCTTTCTTCGGATGTAGTGATTACCTGTAGCCTGAAATTAGGAATAACTTCTGAGATAGTGTTAGCCCCAAGAAAGAGAAAATACGTAATCTCATTGAGTGATCGTCTTCTAAGTCAGCAATTTTTTACTGGTTTATCCGAGGAAATTGTTTTGATTGCCTCGAGTCCTAAACGAGATTCTCAATTAACTAGTGAATTAATTGAGAATCTATAACAAAGTTCTGGAGAAGTAAACCCAATCTTATTAGAGATTATCCTTAAATTAGGGCGCAAAAAAGATATCTGAACGTGAGTTTAGCAGATGTCTCCTATGTATCCTAAAAAAATACAAGAGACTGGGATTTTCTTTGTCAGTCAATCTCAACTATATATGACATCATACACAGTATGTAAAATAAAAATCAAATAAATTATACTCAATTGATGATGCTGTCAGTTAGCAATCAAAGTCTTCACCAATTTATTGTAAACTTTTCCAAACCTACTTCTTGTTTACTTTTGAGCTCACTAGTGTAGCTTATATCATTCAGTCCTCTCCCTAGAGTCTATAGTTTAATCAAAATGGGGGATTTCTGTAAGATTTTTAAATTTTTGTGTCGAAAAAATTTCATATTAGCCAGTTCTAATCGTATCAGAAACTTTCCTACCCTGATTCTTTTTGATCAAGTATGGACTTTGTATCATTTTAGTAAATTTCGTAGGCGAAACGATATTCTTAAAACTTTACAAACAATTCAACTCAATTAATTAGCAAAAACTATTTAACTGGTCGGTTCACTTTTGATAACTAATAAGGGAACGATAATCATGTGCTCGCAATCTCCACTTTGTTCTGAACCTATTAATTAAGAAAACATGATATTCAGCCACAGATAAAACAGTAAGAATTAAGTCACTATAATGATAGTGTCGGTAATAAATAATCGTTAAGGAATTCTCAATGATTGGACTTGAACAGATTGAAGCTATGATTAAAGAGCGACTCCCCGATGCTCAAGTAGTAATTAGAGATGTAAAAGGGGGAGGAGATCATTTAGAAGCCTTGGTTGTTTCGGCTGAATTTGAAGGAAAAACCAGAGTCAAGCAACATCAATTGGTGTACAGCGCGCTCCAAGAGGCTCTAGACTCAGAAGCTATTCATGCCCTAGCCTTAAAAACTTATACTCCTCAAACTTGGGAAACAGTACAATCAGTTGTCTAAATTAGAGTCTAAGTTAGAATAAACGGCAATTAGGATTAACTTCTATTGTTTCATCTCATCATTGATTGGTTTACTATCTATATCTTCACCGTCAAAATCTGTCATTTATTTTTGGAGTGTTTATGACACCAGAACTTAAGAATCGTCTTAATCAATTAATCAATAGCCACAAAATCTTAGTTTTTATGAAGGGAGCTAAGTTGATGCCCCAGTGCGGATTTTCTAACAATGTTGTTCAAATTCTTAATACCCTAGGGGTTTCGTATGAGACGGTTGATGTTCTAGCAGACCATGACATTCGCCAAGGAATTAAAGAATATTCTAATTGGCCAACTATTCCTCAAGTTTATATCAATGGGGAATTTGTTGGCGGTTGTGACATTTTGATTGAAATGTATCACAATGGTGAATTGCAGCAAATGGTTGAATCAGCATTAGCTTCTTAAATCAAAAACTAAGGAGAAAAAGATTGTTATAAATTTTCTTTTTCCCTTAGTTTTTGATTTATGGGATTAATAGTAATCGGGTTTGGTTTGTAGTGACATTTCAAAGTTAGAAGGATCGCGTAAAAAACGCCATGTCTCTTCCTCCAAACGGTAAACTAAGTGAGCTTCGAGGATACTAGAATGACGTAGACAGGCTAGATATCCATCCATGTAAGACTGGACTTCGTCAAAGCGACGACCTCGATGCCATAAGTCCACCATACTGTCAGTTAGCTTTTGATAATAACGAATTGCTTGAGTATCTTGAAGCATGAGGAAATGACATAGAGAGGGTTTATAGGAGTTTAGTAAACATCGGAGAAAGCCCCATTAATTGTTATTAGTATTATCGGAGACTTTCTTCAATTAATCGTTGATCTCATTGTAACCGCTTTATTTTTTTAATTTCGCTGTTAGTTAAATATGTGATGTATCCTGAAATAAAAAAAATAATCTTGAGTAATTCTTAAGAGTTTCTTAGGGACCGGGTGAAGGTGTCGTAACAGATGTTATATATTCTTGACATTGGCTCTGTTAGCCTAATGGTGTTTATTTTATAGGGAATCAAACTAAGGTGAATCTGATTTATATTGCTATCGTTGAGGGAAATCCTCATCTGCGATCGCTTTTGGGTTGGCACTTACAGCAAGCGGGTTATATGGCTCAGCAATGCGCAAATCTCCAACAAGCTCGTAATGCTTTTGCCCATCGCTTGCCGTCCTTAGTTATCCTCGACTCCGATTTGCCTGATGGAGATGGCATGGAATTGTGTCAATGGTTACATAATCAGCGACAATCTTTCATTTTAATTCTATCTGCTCGTACTAATGAAAAAGATATTGTTAAAGGACTTAACGCCGGAGCCGATGATTATCTGACTAAGCCCTTTGGTATGCAAGAGTTTATGGCACGGGTTGAAGCCCTAATCAGACGTTTGCGGGTGGCTTCTGCTCCCCTGTATCTTGACTATGGGGATTTAAAAATTGATTTAGTTCAGCGTCGAGTCCAGTACCGAGGAGATTTTGTTGACCTAACTCCCCAGGAATTCAGTTTGTTGTATGTTTTAGCTCAAGCAGAAGGAAATCCCTTGAGTCGTTCGGAACTGCTACAACGAGCTTGGCCTGAAGCTATTGATAATCCGCGAACAATTGATACCCATGTTCTTTCCCTACGAAAGAAAATTGAAACTGACCCTCGACAACCGAGTCTCATTCAAACGGTTCGTAACGTTGGCTATCGATTCAATCCAGAGGCACTTCACGAATCTTCGTCAACGTCCCCGGCGGCACCACCAATTGGCACACAAGTAAATTTCCACAGTCATAACTCGACAAGTTCTAATCAAACCAATCCTCGTCTATCCAATACATCTTCAATGAAGTAAGACAAGAGACAAAAGTTTTTCCTTTATTTCCTTTGTATCCCTACACTTCTCTACAGGGAATTACTGACTCATCTCGATTTGTCGGACAACGGTTGAAGCTGAATAGCTAACCCCTGCGGTTCCTTCCCCCGGATGAGTAGAATCTCCCACTAACCAAAGATTATTTAACGGAGTTCGGGTTGCGATGCCAAAAGGTCCAAAAGTAGAGACACGCTGACCAACACCCCCAACAATACCTTTAGCTCTAGCAGTAAATCGAGCAAATGTGCAAGGCGTCGCGGCTTCTTGATGAATAAGAGTATCTGGAGTAAGACAAAAATAGGAACTTAAACGAGCAATCGCCTCGGAAGTATATCGTCGTTTTAGAGCCCGATAGGCTTTTGGGGTCTTATCAAACCAAATTTGAGGGTCAGTAAAGGATGAAGCAATGATGGTGGCTTGTCCATTGGGGGCACGTCCATCCCCCGGTTCACTGACTGAAATAAACAGAGAATTATTTTCACTAATGGGTTTATTATCATCATAAAGAAATTGTAAATGTGGGAAATATTTATCTGGAATAGCCTGACGATAAACCCCTAAATAAACCACAAATGCCCCTGATGGTCGAGGTAATTTTTCTACACGATTTTGATAAAGTGTCCAGAAGAAAGATGGAGAAACATCTAATAATTTGATTAGGTTTTGAACCGTAACATTAGCAACGACATGATCAGCAGTTTCTGTCCTGGTTTCTCCAGTTTTATGATGACGTATAGTGACCTGTTCAACGTGATTATTCTGGGGGTGAATTTGTTCTATACTGTAGCCAAGTTTAAGTTTGCCACCATGTTTTTCTAATGCTTTTACTAGGCAATCACTTAACACTTGCATACTACCATGAAAATGATACAAGCCTTGCGGAGCTTGAGAAACCGCTAAGGCAGTGGCTGCATATAACAAAGCAGTTTCATCAGCATTCACCTGGGAATAAAGCTTTAATTGCAAGTTCAGAAAAGTTTTAAGACGTTGATCATTGGCTAACCCATACAAGCGTAAAGCATCCCCCACTGTCATCAAAGCAAAGGGAACAGTGGCAAAAGTATCTAACCGCAGTGCAGAAATTAACTGCCAGAGGTCCCAGATGTTGCGAGGAGGTAGCACTGGCTCTCGCCCTTGAAAATTCCAACTAGCACGAAATAATTTAGCCATCAATTGCCAAAAAGGTTCACTCCCTGGGAATTGTTTTTGTCTTTCTACTTGCCATTTCTCAGAATTTCGCCATACCCGAATTGGGTCGGTTTCCCGTGGCAAAAACACGGCACAAGCTGGATCGCATGGAGTAGCGGGGGGAATATCTATCCCTAATTCAGCAAAAATTCGTTGATGAATGCCTCCAGGTTCCAACCCTGCCACTTGAGTCGCCCCTACATCAAAGTTAAACCCCCGCCGTCTGAAGGTGGATGCGCACCCCCCAGGAACACCTGCTTGTTCATAGACGGTTACATCGTAACCCCGACAGGCGAGTAATGCCCCTGCGGTTAATCCTCCAATTCCAGCACCGATAACAATAATGGAGTGCGGCATGGTTACTTAATTCATATTTCTTAAAATTCTTTCTTGATTATTGTAGCGTTTTCATCTGATGGACAAACTATAATTAATTGATGCATTGAATATCGAATTTATCTCACGTCTTTGTCTAAATTACTACCTAAATTGGAACTTCTTTTATCTGTCTTGCATCCTCTAAGTTTAGTCCTAATTTATCTAGGAACTATAATTGGTCTAGCTGAAGGAATGAACCGTTTAACGAGTGCTGATGCCGAGTTTACCCGTAAATTTGTTCACATTGGTTCTGGTAATGTTATTTTAATTGCTTGGTGGTTTAAACTGCCGCTATGGGTATTGTTAGTTGCCTCATTCATTGCTAGCTTCGTTGCGCTGATTTCCTATTTTTTTCCGATTCTTCCTAGCATTAATAGTGTGGAGCGTAAAAGCTTAGGAACATTTTTCTATGCAGTCAGTATCGGTATTTTAACTTATTGGTTTTGGATGATAAATAAACCTCAATATGCTGTTATTGGCATTTTAATAATGGCCTGGGGAGATGGAATGGCAGCAATTATTGGTAAAAGAGTTGGTCGACACCCTTATCAAATTTTGGGAATTAAAAAAAGTTGGGAAGGCTCACTAACTATAATGGGCGTTAGTTTTTTGATTACCAGTATTATCTTATTTTTTACAGGAGAGTCTATTAATTTAATCCTTATAACTTCTTTACTAGTTTCTGTTATAGCGACAGGATTAGAATTATTTTCTAAATGGGGAATTGATAATTTGACAGTTCCTTTAAGTAGTGCTATTGTTGCTTTTTATTTAACGTGAGTTCGAAGATTGTTAAAAACACAGTTGTTACTCTCAATATTTTAGTCAAAATACAACGAAGTTGACGATTATATTAAATAATAACCGCCAAAAATTAAGACTACAATAGTTATCAAAAAACAGTCTGAAAAGAGGCTAACCTATTTTGACCATAAATCGAAAGAATATTTTTGAGATACTTGAGATAGGTTAGGTATGGGCAATCAATCGGGCAGAGTAGCTCGATCAGATAATGGTTGGTCTAGGTATAAAGAAATAACAGAATTATTACAGATGTTAGGAGTCCCTACCTCAGCAATTTTTCAAAAACCAGATTCTTCCAATACTTACCAAAATTAGATTAATATGTAAGCGAATTTTATAGCAATTAAAGACTTAGTAATTTTCGTTAATTACTTATTGCTTTCATATATAAAGCAAGGTCTTTATATATGAAAAATAGAGAGCTGACATAATAGTAGCACCAATAGCAACATCTACAGCTCCTTTTATCACTACAATTATTATTGTTAGTGATAAAAGGAGCTTAGGAGAATTCATTTTAGATGTGTTGCCTAGTACTTAATAATAAGACAACAACTACTAGGAGATGGGTTAGGAAAAAGACTGATACTTTTCTCCGTACCGTAACCCATCCTACCTAGATTAATTATAAACTACTAAATCAACTGTTTGACTAACGCTTTTCCTACAATTTCAGCTTCTTGTTCTGTCATTCCCGACGTTAACGGGGGACAAATATGCTTAGGACACCAATATTCAGCACGAGGGAAACTTTGACCATCACAAATTCCTTTAAAAATTGGTTGTAAATGACAGGGAATTTCGTAAACTGTTCCCCCTAAAAATATATTTTCCTGGGCTAATGCGTCTTTAATTTTCTGAGCTGTTTTTCCATCAGGAACATGAACAATTAATTTATATTGACTAGCATTATCCATGTGATCTGTAGACACAAATTTGAGTCCTGCTTCCCGTAAAGATGCAGTAATTAACTGATAACATTTTTGCCGTTTAGCTAACATTTGGGGCAGTTTGTCCAGGTGAATTCGACCTAAAACTGCGTGAATTTCTGTCATACGGGTACTATTGCCAAAATCTGTGTGTAATCCTCCAAAGTCCATTCCCCGTTTCCCTTGATTTCTTAGTGATCGCGCAATATAATCTTCCTCCTCATCATTGAGGGTGATCATCCCCCCTTCAAAAGTTGTCATTACTTTCGTAGGAAAAAACGAAAACGCCGCGCCATCTCCTAAATTTCCTGCCTTCACCCCATTAATTTGACTTCCATGAGCGTGGGCTGTATCTTCAAGAACGAAAAGTCCTTCTTGACGACAATATTCAATAATTTGAGGAAATTCTGGAGAAATAACTCCACCAATATGCACCCAAAGTACCCCAGAAATCTTAGTAGTTGCCCCTTTTTTAACAGCTTCTTGTACCATCTGTAAAGATGGGGCAAAGGTTGTTTCATCCATATCAAGGTATTGAACCTGTCCTCCTATACGAAGGACCGCAGCGACAGTAGCAAAATTAGTGTTGGTCGGAACTAATAATGTAGTGTTTTCAGCTTTTTTAAGACGCAGGAGAATTTCTAATCCTGAAGAACCACTATTAACAGCAATCGCGTATTTTGTTCCTACATATCTAGCAAAAGCTTTTTCAAATTCTAAGGTATTCTCCCCTAAGACTAGTCTAGCGGATTTAAGAATTATTTTAGATTGTTCGGCAAAGAACTCAATTTCGTCTTCTGTAATATCAAAATAAAAGGGTTTAATGGGTTGTTTTGTCATGTTGCTAATAAAAATTACACTAACTCAATTAATTCTAAACCCAAGATTAGGAATTGGAAGAGAGAAAAATGTAAAAATTAAGAAGAAATTTTAACTTCTAACTTAGCTACTTCTCAAAAGACTGCCCCAGATCTTCGATCATAGTTAAAGACATAAGACAAAGCAATAGTTAAGATAACAATTTTAGAAGTTATTAAATAATGAATTATCACACTAAGTCCAGAAAAACTAAGATTTTTTATAAAATTTATTAAGTTATCTTGAATAAGCATAACAAGCTTCTACTGCTATTTTATCAAGTTTGTGTCTACTGTATTTTTTACTAGTATTGCACTTAGTTTCCATTGTTATTTCGTATGGTTATGGACCAGACATAACTTCTGTAATCATAACATGGCAAATTTTTTCTTGAAATAGTCTACACATACAATGTATTTCATAGAATTTTTTATTTAGATAGATATTACTAAAGAAACCTGACAAATAAAGCTACACTTAATGATTAATTTTTAATAAAAAAATAAAAATTAACAATAAAACCAATTAATTAATCTAGTAAATAAAAAAAATCAAGGTAATTATAGTTTTATTAATATTTTTTTTTTGACATTAGAAAAAAATAGAAAGCATAGAACTATTCCCTTGTGACCGAAGAAGCTCTCTTTGAATTAAAGCAGAACAATTTAGGTTAAGATAACTATACTACTCTACAAGAATTAAATACTTACTTGCACGAATAAATAGACGTTAAAGTTATTAGAACTAATATATTTTGTTAAGTCCAAAGACTTAAGTTAATCAAAGAAAAAATACTTCATGCTCTGAAAGTATACATACATAGGAATCAGATTTTGAGATAGAAATATAGAATAACACAGGGACAACTCAAACTTCCAGATCTAAGTTTTTACTGACAAAACCAGAGTCCATCTAGCCATGACTTGTCCCTGTGCCAGAGCGACCAAAGAAAAACGGGCTTATAAAAAATGTCCTAATAATAGAGTAAAAAATATTATGTCAATTGTAGCGCTCTCTACATCGAGTTTTTTGTCCGCTTTTACTTTTAAAAGTTGTATAAATAAAAAAGATTTTTTTATTTATGCAACAGAAATGCTGATCCTATAACTGTGGTTAGCTAGAGGCTTGTGTAGTCATATCATAAAGTAACAAAAATATAAAGAACGAATGAACTATATACAGAATAAAAAGTTGTATTTATATTCTTATTTTCCTGATTTAAATTACATTAAAAACTTTTTTTGAAAACAAATAATATCTGTGACTTCAAGAATATTATAATTTTATATGTCTCAATAATACTATCAATAGAGCAACGGATTTAGTGATTAATAAAGACATAATTGACTGATTGACTTACTACTGTTAGTGTGAGCTGCCAAATCGAAACCAGCTATCAAATAAGATAAGTGTAAAATTTTTTAGTAAATGGCTCTAAACAAACTTTTAACAAAACGATTTCGTACTCTACATCTAGGGAGTTAGAATTGAATTTATATTGCTTTCAATCTACAATCTTTTTAATTTTCTATTCTCTTAGATTGAAGAATAACATTTCTGCTCTTATTCTCGTTCTAGAAGAGATTGTTAGACAAGCTGGTGCCTCTGACATCTATTGATAACTTTTTTTTAGCTACTTCTATTTACTTAGATATTACTTATCTTATCACTATTAATAGTTTTTTCTGATTTTTTAAAAATTAGCTGCCAACTTTTGAGCAGTAATTGTTCTCTGGATTAGGATTTGAAACAAAAATCAATATTCTATTTTAAGTCTAAATTCCAGACAAAAATAATCCATAAAAATTTATGTAGATGATAGAAATCATTATCTATATTTTTGGGGACTCATTATGTTTCAAGCTAATATTTCAAAAATAAGGTGAGTTCAACGACGGTCTATCCTTGAAGTAAGTTAGAATCAGAGGCAGAAGCCATAATACCACTACAGGTCAGGCAAAGGGCAAAAGGCCTGGATATATACAAGTCTATTACTTTTAGCTACTCCCTAATCTTCATACGTGGTGTTATGTATCCCAAGCAATGGGACTATCAACATACAAAACTAACAATCGACCAATGGAGATCAAAGCCGTTCAATCTGCTTACTACGGAGACACTAACTTCCGAACACCTCCCCCAGATTTAGAATCCTTAATACTAAAAGAACGTATTATTTATCTGGGAATGCCTCTATTTTCCTCTGATGACGTAAAACAACAAGTCGGAATTGATGTTACTCAATTGATTGTCGCTCAACTGTTGTATTTACAGTTTGATGATCCAGATAAGCCCATTTACTTTTACATCAACTCTACGGGGACTTCTTGGTATACCGGAGACGCTATTGGTTTTGAGACAGAAGCCTTTGCCATTTGCGATACTATGAATTATGTTAAACCTCCCATCCATACTATTTGTATTGGCCAGGCCATGGGGACGGCAGCGATGATCCTCTCATCAGGAACTAAAGGTTGTCGAGCAAGTCTCCCCCACTCTACTATTGTTCTCAATCAAAACCGATCAGGAGCTAGGGGTCAAGCTACCGATATTCAAATTCGGGCGAAAGAAGTGTTGTCTAACAAACAAACCATGTTAGAGATTTTTTCTAAAAATACGGGGCGACCTGTAGAGAAAATTAGCAAAGATACTGATCGCACTTTCTATTTAACCCCTGAGGCCGCGAAAGAATATGGCTTAATTGACCGAGTCTTAGAAAGTTCCAAAGAATTGCCTAAACCTTTAACTACTGTTTAGTCAATTGTTGTTCACCTTTACCTTTGAATTAATCGCTTATGCCCCTTGGTGTTCCTAGTGTTCCATATCGTCTTCCTGGTAGTCAATACGAACGATGGATTGACATTTATACCCGTTTGAGTCAGGAAAGAATTATTTTTCTCGGTCAGGAAGTGACCGACAGTTTAGCGAATCGCATCGTCGCCTTTTTGTTATACCTCGATTCAGAAGATTCTGGTAAACCAATTTATTTGTATATCAACTCTCCTGGGGGTTCCGTTACCGCAGGCATGGCTATCTACGACACAATGAAATACATTAAATCTGATGTGATTACCATTTGTGTTGGGTTAGCCGCTTCGATGGGAGCGTTTTTATTGGCTTCCGGAACTTCAGGAAAACGTTTAGCCCTCCCCCATGCTCGTATTATGATACATCAACCCATGGGAGGAACAGGAAGACGACAAGCTACAGATATTGAAATTGAAGCCAATGAAATCCTGCGAATTCGTCGTCAACTTAATCAAATTTTAGCAGATGAAACTCAACAAACTCTTGAGAAAATAGAGAAAGACACAGACCGAGATTATTATATGTCAGCAGAAGAAGCTAAAGAATATGGTCTGATTGATAAGGTCATTGATGAACGTGCGGTTTAGTTAATTGGTTACGTTTGTCATTATTCTGTTCCCTCATGATAGTTACTATTTTGGGGGACATTGAAATTTAAGAATGCTGTTATTATCCTCAATATCTAGGTAAAAATACAACCAAGTTTGTTTCTGATTAGATGAGATTGAATAAGTGCGAAATAGAAAAGTAGTTAAAAAAGATCGATTCAAGAATGCTCTTTAGAAAAAAAGCAGAAATATTATGTTTAAATGCCTGAGGATAGAAAATTAAAGAAGTTACAGATTGGGTAAATCTTTCAGAAAATATACTTAGAAAAGTATTTTTATAGATGGATTATTTAGGTAAGAAACAGAAAGATGGTGAGATTATTCAAGAAGTGAAAATAAAAAAACTTGAAAGAATATATAAAATATTTTGAATAGCTCTTAGAAAATGATTAAATCATTTATAATAGCCAACAATTATCTAATTTTTTTAAAAAAAAGAGAGAAAAATTAAGTTAATTCTAGGAGAAGTTTTTAATTCTTTTTGTGAAAAGGTCTGGAGATCGAAATGAATAAAAATAAAGGCGATAATTAACCAATATCTTAATAGAGATTTATAGAAAAAGAAGCCAGAAAATTAAATCTATTTATTTATATAAATAGATAAAACTATAAAAAATTACGAATATAAAGAAATATATATAGTAGTTATTATTGATTATAACTTAGTACATAAATAGATAGTTTTGAATCATTGTTTTAAAAATTATGTATTCCTTTATTTAAGTAGTTAAAGTTAAATTGATGTTACTTTAGTTTATGTGTTTTATATATTTTTTTGGAAAAGACTTTTTGTTACCGCTTTGACTAAGTTATTTGAACTATCAGATCGTTGAAGGATAACATCAAAAATTGAACTAAAGAATTTGACAATAAAATTCTATCAAGACTTGTAATTTTTAACTAAGCATATATTAATTATGAATTAATACGTTATTTCTTTTTTTAAAAGAGAAGGGTACTCAAGTATAAGTAAAAATCAACCAAATAAAATATGATCCGACTCTGTCACTCTTTTAAGTAGAAAAATGTGTATCTTTTAAACAGAGAGCTATTTTTTTTGAGAACGATGATAAATAATAGTGATCCATTCTCTGATTACGCTCATTTTCTTCTTTTTTTTGTTACCGAAATAATTATATAAAGTAGTAAGAGGCTACTTATTTTTGTTCGACTTGAACTATAATTTCTATTTTCAGTAGATATTTTTAAGAGTGTTATTCTAGTTTTGTAGATGTATCATTATCTACTGTGATTATTAATATTTAAAACCCTAAATAACGAAAATACCTCAAATCTTTATTCACTGCATAAGAAAGAATATAAAATAAACTATTTTTATTCTTTTTATTAATTTTATAAAAAGAATAAATACTTTGTTTAAAACTTAAATATATATCAAATATTCTATCAAGTTTAAGAGTTTTTTAAACAACAATTAGGTTGAGACATACAATCTATCTTGTGACAGCTTGAGCAACTAAATTATGGTTCAATAATAAGAAATATATTTTTTATATAGGTTAATTAAAACATACAATAATATCATAAAATCTTTAATTGTGGACCTTAAAATAGCTATCCTACTTCTTTATTGAAGCATTGCAAAGTACTTAATTCCCTATTCCTGTTAACTATTAATGTTCTCGAATAGAATTTAAGCTTAAACTCTGCTATGTAGCAAATAGAGTGCCATGGCTAGATTACCTATTCTAAGTAAAAATCACGACATCCATAGGACCGGCAACAACTTGTATTAATATCAAACTTCAGGTTTAAGATTGAAACCGAGTTATCATTCACTCATTAATGTAATACAGATAAACTGCTACAGTCTAAGGAGGAAATCCTTGTGTTTTGGTTTAACATGCGATCACAACTCATCAAGTCCCTTTGTCTATCGTTCCTTATACTCTTCCTTAGTTGGGGATTGATCGGCTGTAAAGATCGCCTAGAAACATCCCAATCTTTATTGGAACCGCTTTCTGAAGCTATTGTTACCAATAAACTGGTAGAAGTAGCTCCTCCACCGGTTATCCAAGAATTATACAAAACTCTGGAGCAATATCAGCCTCAAGTTGACATTATTAGTCCTGAAAATGATCGCGTTTTTTCTGAGCTTAGCATCGTTGTCAAACTCGATGTGAAAGACTATCCCCTGTTCAAAGACCCTGACTTAGGACTTGGACCCCATCTTCATCTAATTCTCGACAATGAACCTTATCAAGCGATTTACAGTCTCGATGAACCGATTATTTTGGAAAACTTAACTCCAGGAACCCATACACTGCGGGTGTTTGCATCAAGGCCTTGGCATGAAAGTTTCAAAAACGATGGAGCCTATGACCAGACTACATTCTATATTTTAACCAAGACAGGAGAAAACGCTCCGGATATGTCTCTTCCCCTCCTCACCTACAATCGTCCTAGGGGAATTTATGGAGCCCAGCCAATTATGTTAGATTTTTACCTAACCAATGCCCCGTTACATTTAATAGCACAAGAAAATGCCGATGATAACGTTGTTGACTGGCGTATTAGAGTAACTATTAACGGGGAAAGTTTTTTAGTTGATACATGGAAAGCTATTTATATTCAAGGGTTTGAGGAAGGCACGAACTGGGTCCAATTAGAATTCCTTGATGAACAAGGAAATTTAGTTGATAATGCCTTCAATAATACAGTTCGACTCATTACCTATAAACCTAACGGTCAAGATACTCTGTCTAAATTAATTCGAGGAGAACTCTCAGCTGAACTTGTCCGATCTATTGTTGATACTAATTATCAGGTGAAAATCCCTCCTATACCTCTAGTTGAAGAAGCTATTGTACAAGATCAAGCTATTACACAGGATGTGGAACCTTCTAACAAAGAAACCACACCTTCAGACGAAAAGCCTTCATCAACCCTAGAAGAAATGAGGACAATCTCAGACTACTCTATTGCTATTCCTGAAGCACCGGGAGAGTTTTCTGAAGTTTCTCTTGGAGAGAGGAAGCTATCACGTAGTCAAGAAGTAACTATTGAAGAGGAAAAAATAGAATCCAACACAAAAACTGATGAAAACAAATTATTGAACTCTCGAAAGAAAATCACTCAGATGTCCTCCGATAGTGTGTTTTCTCTAAAGAAAATATCTCAATGGCGTAACATCGCTTCAACTTTCTTCGGACAAGTGAACAATCATATCTCTCAATGTTTGGAAATCTTCAGAACCAGACTAAATTCTTAAAGATTAGACAAACTTTCCAGTAATCCCAGGATTGATACCAAAGACTTATAAATTTATCTTTAAATTTTAAGGTCTATCCTAAGGAACTGAATTATGCTGATAGGCGTCTACGGATAATTTGCCCATAAAGTTCAGTTGGAGTGAGGTTATCATGTTTTTTAAACAGTCCCATTTATTAGCAGGATTAGCAGTAGCTGCCATGTCAGCTTTGTCTATTGCTCCTGTGCAAGCAGAACCCACTAAGGGCGAAATTTTGATTAGTCAGTTGCGCGGTCATGAACTAGAAGATCCTATCGAAGTTTATCAACAAGACTGGGTTAAGTTTAAGTTTGAAGACTATGCTATTGGACGTATCCGGGGTGTGACTGGTGATGTAGCTCAAGTACAAACTATATCTCCTCCCTATGTTCAAATTGGGGATGATGAGGTGTGGCGTATCACTACTCGTCTTCCTAAACGCTGGCCAACCTTGGTAGCTGGATCCGACGTAATCATGAAAATAGTTGACAACAAATGGGTTATCCTCAGTGATGATGTAGAGGAATTCGAATTGCTCTATGATTATGCCATGCCCGCATGGGTTTCTCGTTTAGACTTAAGAGAAGTAGCCCTCATTGAAAGGACCGACATCGATTGGGATCGCCCTGATGTTAGTTTACCTCCCTTGGCGCCTAACACTGAAGTTGAAACAGCTCCTATTCGGGGTATGTGGTAGGGGCTTGTCCTGACGGAAGTTAGAGTATTTGGTGACAAGAGCAAAACATAACCACAATCAATAGCGTTACTCTATTAGATCGGGTAACGTTATGATTTTGTTGACGGTTCGAGTTAACTTTAAGTTTCCTAGCTGTTCTGGGACTTGAAGACTTATAAAAGATTCTTTCTTTCTTCAACCGCCATTCTGTGGGCTGGAAACTCTTCGTAACTAGCTAAAGTTTGAGCGGTTTGTTTGATTTTTTCGAAGCCTTCAGCCGTTAAATAAGCTACTGTCGAGCGTTTGACAAAATCAAACACGGACACCGCCGAATAAGACCGGGCAAAGCCTCCCGTGGGCAATACAGCATTAACGCCAATGGCATAGGTAGCCGCCGAAGAGGGAGTATATTTCCCTAATAAAATTTCTCCAGCATTATTGATTTTTCCTAGTAAACTGAGAGGATCTGCCACCAATACTTCTAGATGTTCGGGAGCATAATCATTAATAAACTGAATTGATTCTTCTAGACTTGAAGTTAATACAATTCCCCCATAGGAAGCTAATCCATTTTTACAAAATTCTCTGCGCCATTGAGGAAGTTTTTTGAGATATTCTAAGGCAAATTTCTGGGCTTTTTGAGCAACCGTTTCACTGTGGGTAACTAATAATGCGGCCGAGTCCGAACCATGTTCAGCTTCAATTAATAAGTCCACAGCAGCTAATTGAGGATCAGTAGTTTCGTCAGCTAAGATGATACTTTCACTCGGTCCTGCGGGAAGTCCCACATCTACTTTACCGACCAAAATTCGTTTAGCGGCCGCTCCGTAAATACTGCAAGGTCCGATAAGTTTATCGACTTTAGGGACAGTTTCAGTACCTAAGGCAATTGCCCCCAATGCTTGAATTCCACCGAGTTTATAGACATCCTTAACCCCAGCCATTTCGGCCACCAATAAGGAAATAGGTTCCACGTTCCCCTGTTTATCCGGGGGAGTACAAACTACAATCTTTTTTACCCCTGCTACCATCGCTGGAATAGTCAACATCAACATAATTGAGGGAAACGCTCCACGACCCCTAGGAACATATAATCCTACCCGAGGAATAGGGGTAATTTTTTCTCCCGCGAAAATGCCGTTATCAATTTCAGCTAGATGTATCGGTTCTGGCATCTGTCCTTGATGAACAGTTTGGATGTTGCGAAATGACTGTTCAACAGCAGTTTTAACGTCTGGTTCAACTAACTTCCGTGCTTGGGCAAATTCCGCTTCTGTCACCTTAATGTTGTCTACCGATGCCTCTGGATAGTCGAACTCACGGGCATATTTAATCACCCCGGCGTCTCCAGTTTGGACAATCTCATCGATTACCTGCTTAGCAATAGGCAGCATCTGATCGACATCAACTTCTGCTCGTCGGTGCAAGGCAGCAAGTTCTTCGGAGGTTAATTGAGCAAGTTTAAGAATTCTGACCATGATCGCTACTCCTAAATGCTGCGTCATCTCTCTATTATAAGCTCTGATTATATCTAGTGTTGAGAGATAATATTAGGGTTTCTTCCATACAAACTCTAGATAAGTGACAGATTAAGCTACCCGACAAACTTAAGAAATTTAATTATAGTTAACCCTCTCATAAACTTATTAATCGCCGCTATTATTTATTGTTGTGTCGTTTCTCTCAGCTTGTAGAACTTCGAATTAGTAGTTGTTTCATCAACGTTATCATTTATCTTTCGCTAGAAAGACTTTCCTTCCTAGATTTTCTATACAGTTGTCGAAAATATCATGATCGTCGTCGTCAACTAGGAAAAACTAAAAATGTTCCAGTGTTAGAATGATTATAATTATCAGGGCCTTGTAGTTGGTTTCGGACTTTATATACGTTGGCAGAAATAGTAACCAGACTAGCGTTTTTTTATATTTCTTGGCAGTTTTGTTCAACCAATGTGGTTGACTAGATCTTAAGTGGTTAGTTAATTACTCCTCCTTAATTGATCGAGTGCCATGATCGTATCTAGAATAATAACGGAATTAAGGTTAGTGTTGGGGTTAAGATTTGAGGTTATTTGGGGTTGATAAGCTGCAAATATTCTCTACTGAAGGGCGGAAATTGGTAGAGCTGTGTTGAAAATTTGGATTGTGCTGAACTGATGATTTAGGATTAACTAGTGGAGTGTCAACTCCAAAGTTTTCTGAATTAAAATCTGTATCTTGAATTACAGTAAGGACTGTTAGTTATCATTGGAAAGTCGTGTATGATATATCGAGCTGTGTAATTGAAATTGGTATTGGGGTCTATTGTGGCCAGGGTTCTCAAGCTAACCTACAAGTTCGTCCTCCTAGTCAGTGGACGGCTTTGTTATTATTAAGTTTACCTGAAGAAGGTTAAATCTACGGTAGATCACAACTTTATTATTAGTTCATTTAATTACTGAAATTTATATGTCTATATTAGACTGGTTCGCTAACCGAGAAAAATCTGAACCCACTATTCAAAAA
This sequence comes from cyanobacterium endosymbiont of Rhopalodia gibberula, assembly GCF_003574135.1. Classification (GTDB taxonomy): domain Bacteria; phylum Cyanobacteriota; class Cyanobacteriia; order Cyanobacteriales; family Microcystaceae; genus Rippkaea. The sequence goes on from NZ_AP018341.1 coordinate 2,626,091, forward strand.
ACACAAGAACGGGAAATTGCTGATGGATTATGGACTAAATGTGTTGCTTGTGATGTTCTTACTTATACGAAAGATCTTCAAGCCAATCAACTCGTTTGTGCTGAGTGTGGTCATCATATGCAGGTAGACAGTGACGAACGGATTGCTCAGTTAATCGATGATGGGACCTGGAAACCCCTTAATGAACATCTAAAACCCACTGATCCCCTGAAGTTCTTTGATCGCAAACCCTATAGTGATCGACTCAAAGATACTCAGGAAAAAACAGGACTGATTGATGCAGTACAAACAGGAACAGGATTAGTCGATGGTTTACCCATAGCTCTCGGTGTAATGGATTTTCGATTTATGGGGGGGAGTATGGGATCAGTGGTTGGGGAGAAACTTTGTCGTTTAGTTGAATATGCTACCCAAAAACGATTACCCGTTGTTATTGTCTGTGCTTCAGGAGGGGCACGGATGCAAGAAGGAATGTTAAGTTTAATGCAGATGGCGAAAATTTCTGGAGCCCTAGCATTACATCGGGACAAACAATTACTGTACATTCCTGTGTTAACCCATCCTACCACTGGGGGAGTAACAGCCAGTTTTGCTATGTTAGGGGATGTTATTTTAGCTGAACCCAAAGCAACTATTGGCTTTGCTGGACGACGGGTTATTGAACAAACCTTACGAGAAAAACTCCCTGAAGGCTTCCAAACCTCTGAGTATTTGCTCAAACATGGCTTTGTTGATGCTATTGTTCCCCGTACTCAATTAAAGAAAATCTTAGCTCAGTTAATTAGTCTTCATCAGCCTTTTTTCCCTGTCCTTCCTCCATTGAAGGAGGAAACATTCCAACCAGAATCGGAGCTGTCACTCAAAGTTGACAGACAATAAATTTTCTAAGAGATGAACATAATCTATAAGAACACTCTTCAAAGAAGATGGTAAACTGTTGTATCAGGCACAAATTATCAAGATCAAATGGTTTAGAAAGCATCAAGATCTGGTATTTTTACCGAAAATTGGCAAAATAATTTATTGAGTCAGTATGAAAGTTCTGGTTATTGGCGGCGACGGTTACTGCGGTTGGGCAACCGCGTTATATCTTTCCAAAAAAGGATATGAGGTTGGGATTCTCGATAATTTAAGTCGGCGATATTGGGATAGTAAGTTAGGGGTGGATACTTTGACTCCCATTGCCCCAATTCAAAAACGTATCCAACGCTGGAAGGATTTGACTGGGAATGGTATCGATCTGTTTGTGGGCGACATTACTGATTATGGTTTCCTGAGTAAAACTCTACGCCAGTTTGAACCAGAGGCGATCGTTCATTTTGGAGAACAGCGGTCAGCCCCTTATTCGATGATTGATCGTGAACATGCGGTTTTCACTCAAGTGAACAATGTAGTAGGAACTTTAAATATTCTCTACGCAATCAAAGAAGACTTTCCCGAATGTCACCTCGTCAAACTGGGAACCATGGGAGAATATGGAACCCCAAACATTGATATCGAAGAAGGGTATATTACCGTCGAACATAATGGACGCAAGGATACACTACCTTATCCCAAACAACCTGGTAGTTTCTATCATTTAAGTAAAGTCCACGATAGCCACAATATTCACTTTGCCTGTAAAATTTGGGGCTTAAGAGCGACTGATTTAAACCAAGGGGTTGTTTACGGCGTTCTTACCGATGAGACAAGGATAAATGAGACGTTCATCAACCGCCTTGATTACGATGGAGTGTTTGGGACAGCGTTGAACCGTTTCTGTATTCAAGCAGCTATTGGTCACCCTTTAACGGTTTATGGAAAGGGAGGACAAACTAGAGGATTTTTAGATATTCGAGACACAGTACGTTGTGTAGAGATTGCGATTGCCAATCCAGCTGATGCTGGTCAATTCCGAGTATTTAATCAGTTTACTGAATTATTCAGTATTATGGACTTAGCTCTAATGGTTAAAAAAGCGGGGAACTCCTTAGGATTAAATGTAGAGATTAATAACTTAGAAAACCCCAGGGTCGAATTAGAAGAACACTATTTCAACGCTAAAAACACTAATTTACTTGATCTCGGATTGCAACCCCATTATTTGTCTGATTCTCTCCTAGATTCTTTGCTGAACTTCGCTCAGAAGTATAAAGGTCGGGTTGATGAAGAACAAATCCTACCCAGGGTATCTTGGCATAGAAAATAAGAGCAATCTATTAAATAAGCTATATAAGGTGGGCAATGCCTACCTTATATGGGTTGCCAAGAAAATAAGGGCAATCTATTAGACTTCTTCAATCACACGATGTAACATCTTATTTTCAACTGCTACTTCTTCTTCCACCACTTGATTAATCATTTTTTCATGAACGTTATTCATATGTGATATATTTCTTGTCTATCAGTTCTTTAACTTTAATCTTCGGTTCTCATAATTTACTTCACCCCATCGTTGTATTAACTCAGCTACTGGTAGTGCGACATATTTCTAGAGACTTCGTAGCACAGTCTATAGAAAAGTTTAGGAATTTGAGGTACTTCAGCTCTCGATGGTACTTCTGGTGAATTATAAAATTGATTCTGTTGCAAAAAGTAGTCTATCGATAATCACTAAGGAAGTGATCTTAAACAAACATAAAATAGAAAAGCAGTCGAAAAAGAGCGATCACTAAATACTAGCTTTCTTAGGAATTTAGCCAACACAATTAGAAAAACAAGCATCATAAAAATTGACTTGCAATCCGGAAATTTTCTTCAGAACGAGAATAAAAGCAAAAATTTCGTGTTTAAATACAAGAGAATTAAAAATCAAGGAAACTGCATATTGGGTAGAATCATTATAGAAACAATTCCCAGATACATTGTTCAAGGAACGGAAGAAAAGAACTTAATAATAAGCAACAACTATCTAAAATTTAGAAAAAAGAGGGAAGAGTAAAATTAACTTACGGAAGAATCTATAGTTTTAAAAAAAAGAGCCCAGAGAAACACACTCTGGTAACCTTGAGTACCAAACTACAAAATCTTCTGTTTCTGAATCTTTGAAAAAATTATACACTGCTTACTTATATTGTTCATTCTCTACTAATTGAGAAGTCTATGTTTTGGTCATATTGCGACCCCTTCCCCGTACGGTGCATTACTAGTCTATAGTCCCCTAAATTATTGTCGTTGTTCAAACCTAATGTCCGGCGGATTATGCGATCACTAATTTAGTATAAAATAATATAAGTGATTATTACCTTTCTGCAATATCACAATTAAACATTAAATCTAAATAACAAAACATCTCCTTCCTTAACCTCATACTCTTTTCCTTCACTGCGAACTAACCCTTTTTCTTTGGCTGCTGTCATGGTTCCACAGGTGACTAAATCATCATAAGCGACTGTTTCAGCCCTAATAAATCCTTTTTCAAAATCAGTATGAATGATTCCTGCTGCTTGGGGTGCTTTCATCCCAGCATGAATTGTCCAAGCGCGAGTTTCTTGAGGTCCCGTAGTTAAATAGGTTCGTAATCTTAATAACTCATAGGTAGCTTTAATTAAAGATTGCAATCCCCCTTCTGTTACTCCTAATGATTCTAAATAGTCGGCTTTTTCTTCATCAGAAATCTCTACTAATTCTGATTCTACTTGAGCAGAAACAACAACAACTTTGGCATTTTGCTCTTTCGCTGTTTTTTCAACTTGTTTAACCCATTCATTCCCCGTAGCTAGGTCATCCTCAGAAACATTAGCTACATAAATAATAGGTTTTCTTGTTAGTAATCCCAAGGATTTAATCAACTCTTCTTCTTCTTCCGTTAAGTCTACGTGACGTGCCCCAACTTCTTTATTAAGTGCGGCGATAATCCTCTCTAATACGGGTATTTCTTCTTGTCCCTCTCTCTTCCCTTTAACTTGTTTTCGAACTCGTTCTAATCGTTTTTCCGTCTGGTATAAGTCTGCTAAAGCTAACTCCAAGTTGATGACTTCGATATCTCTAGTAGGTTCAACTGAACCAGATATATGAATAATATCATTATCATCAAAACAACGAACTACATGGATAATAGCATCTACTTCTCGTATATTGGCTAAGAATTGATTTCCAAGACCTTCACCCTGACTAGCCCCTTTGACTAAACCAGCAATATCCACAAATTCAATTCGGGTGGGAACAATTTTTTCAGATTTAGATAACTTGCCTAATACTTCTAAACGTTCATCGGGAACCGCGACAACTCCTACATTCGGTTCAATAGTACAAAAGGGGAAGTTGGCTGCGTCGGCTTTAGCATTAGTAACTAAGGCGTTAAACAGGGTTGACTTACCAACATTAGGAAGTCCAACAATTCCAGCTTTTAGCATAAATTAATTATATAATGAACAACAATTTATTGAGTAGTCATATATGTTTATAACATAAAAAACGATCACTATAGTATCTTAAGGTCTTCCTTCTTGTCTAGAAGGTCAAACACATAAATGAGTCATTCATGTGTTTGCTTATTATTTTGATACCTTCTTTAGACTAGCTGTAAAATATAATAATCAACATAAATTTAAAAGCTTATTTTGCAAAGCTCTTAAGAAGTAAAAAACAGTGATTATATGTTTTTGATTTATAGAGTATAGTAAAAGCAAATTTTCTATAAATTATTAACTACTTTTAACTTTAAAAAGCTATTTAAATTAGTTTTTATTTTGGTAAAAACTAATTTAAAAATCCAATATATTACTCTAAATTATTTACAGATTATGACTTGTTTAATTCCTAAAAAATTTTTTAGGAATTAAACAGTAATTATAGATTTAACTTCATTTAGATAAATTAACAGAAGCAAATTTGGAAAATTTAGATTTTATAAAGTTAGTTATTTCTGGAACAAGCGATTTTCAATCAATTCCTAGGTTACTTAATTTAATTTTTAAAATTAACCGAATATATTTGGATTCGAAATTGGGATAACTATCGTAAACTTTTTTAAAAAATAGGACAATAAATAACCAAATGTAAAAAAAAGTTTTAAATGACATTAAGTTAAATCTATAGGAGTTCAACTGCTTTATTAAGATTTGAAGTATAGTGGAGGGAGATTTGGAAGAGTTGATAAATAAATTGGAAAATATTATCTATTTAATGAATAAAATTGAGTTTAATCAATCCAAAAATAATTAAGCAAAAATGAAGTATAAGTTCTATACAGCTGATGTGTTTACTGATCAAATCTTTGGAGGAAATCAGTTAGCTGTTTTTCCATATTCTCAAGGGTTAACCACTCAGAAAATGCAAAAAATTGCTGCCGAATTCAACTTTTCGGAAACGGTCTTTGTTTTTCCGCCCCAAACTTCCCAAGGAATCAGAAAACTCAGGATCTTTACTCCTACAACTGAACTCCCTTTTGCTGGACATCCTACCATAGGAACTGCCTATGTTTTAAGCTTTATTGGAGAGATTTCTATTTCTGAAGAAAAGCAGACTCTTCTTTTAGAAGAAGGGATAGGATTAGTACCTGTTTCAATAAAAATTGAAAGGGGAAAACCAGTTTATACAGAATTGAAAGCTGTCCAACTTCCAACGTTTAATAACAATTCCCCCTCGGTAATGGAATTAGCCTCAATTTTAGGGTTGAAAATCGCTGATTTTCGAGACGATAAATATTTTATCCAAGGAGTCTCTTGTGGAGTTCCTTTTCTATTTGTTCCCCTTCATAACCGAGAAGCATTAGGACATATTCAATTTAACCGTGATTGCTGGCAATATATTTTGGCGAATCATTGGGCCCCTTCTGTCTACGTTTTTTGTTTTGAGCCTGAAAGGGAAGGGTCGGATCTACGAGCACGGATGTTTGCTCCTTCCATGGGAATTCTGGAAGATCCCGCAACCGGATCAGCAGCAACAGCGTTAGGAGGCTATTTAGCTATCCGAGAGGAGATTTCTAATGCAACTTTAAACTGGAGAGTTGAACAGGGTTTTGAGATGGGAAGACCAAGTATTTTAGAGGTAATTGCAAAAAAAAAACAAGGAAAAGTCAAAGAAATTTGTGTTGGAGGAGTGTCGGTTTTAGTGAGTGAAGGCTCCATGGAAATTCCTGATCTATAAAGTGTGATTTTATAGCAAACAATACTTATTTTAATTTACATTTAAGATTTAAAAACTTCATTTTCAACACCTATTTGCTACTTTCCTAAATTTATTAAGACTTGATGTAATTCAGCGAATTTATTGTGATATGTTTGAGATATTAACTGAGTTTTCTTTTTTATAAGTAGGTGAGCTCAAATAAACATAAAACGCAAATATTTTTAAAAGATAGTGATCATTTAGTGCTAGTTTAAATAAAAATTAGGCTAATATAATCAGAGACAAAATTTTATCTATATCATAAATAAAAATAAACCGAAAAAATAAAAAACCGCACCTTAGTCTATATGTAGAATCTAGTGAGTTGTATTTATATACAAGTCGAAAAAGATAAAGTAATTCCACAAAGTAAAAATGATTCTCTATTATAGAATCTAATATTAGAACTGAATAAAAAGTTAAATTTTACTTTCTTATAAATACAACTTAAAAAAAAAAAATTGTAAAAATTTAATATAGGGAGCTAGATAAAGCTGAAAAACACTGTAACTATAACCGTTTATGAATGAAACACTAAGTTAGTCTCCGTTAAGCAAACTACGTTTTTTTGTAAATTTTCTTTGTTCCTATGGAAAACATATTTTAAATTTCTAATTTTTTGATAGGACTAGTAATTATTAGATTTTTCTCTCTTAATAAGGTAAAAATTATTTCTATCTTTTTCCCCGAACATAATCTTACCCTTTTATATAAAATCAAACAAATTCCATTATTCATTAACTTAACCTTACACTAGATCCATAAATCTAATATATTTAGATCTCAATATTATCTCTGTATATTTTTGAACTTAAACTATACGAGATAGTTTTTTGAGAAAGAATTGTGATTACGTATTAATATACTTGGGTAATATCTATGTTTCATTCTTCAAATAATTTAATATTTATAATCATTATTATATGATAGTTCTATCTTAACTGTTTCCCATTCCTTGTTCCTAATTTCTAACTGTTAGTCTACCATTCTATACATTGGATATAATCAGTTTTATTAAGGCAAACAGAGATAATAAAAAATGATCTCTCTTTAATTTCACATCTAAATAGTCCAAATACACAAGATTATTTATAGTATCAGGATTTTGTCAATGAGGTTAATATAGAATCATTGTGGTCATCGTTACTGATTGATTATCTCTCGTCGAGACCATTAAGTGTCCTGCCAGATGACTAAATTCTAATATAGAGTGAGACTTAAAGAAATAAGGCTTAAAATTAAACTTGAAATGCTATTCATTATAATAACTTTATTTTATGTCAGATCAGCTAACTTCGATCGCTACCCATTATCACGAACGAACCAAGTACCATCCTGAAACCATTGCTACTAAAAACAAAGGACTAGATTGGTCAAAACAACCCTCGGTTTTTAAACAATATAAAGTTGGTCACTCGTACGATCTTACGACCTATTTATCAGAAAAATACTCTCAAGATGAACTAGCCCAACAATGGCGACGTCTATCTCGTTTACTCATTTGTAGTTATGGCTTGACGGCTAAAGTTTCTACTATGGGAACTCCTTTATATTTAAGAACTGCACCTTCAGCTGGAGGACTCTATCCTGCGGAAGTTTATATGATTTCTCGGGGAACCTCTTTGTTACCTTCAGGTTTGTATAATTACCAATCCAACACCCACTCCCTCATTCATTTCTGGGAAAGTGATGTCTGGTCTGATTTACAAGAAGCCTGTTTTAAAAATTTAATCTTAGAAGATACCCAACTAGCTATAATCACAACAGCAGTCTTTGAGCGGTCAGCTTGGCGATATGAAGATCGAGCTTATCGCAGAATAATGCTAGATACAGGACATTTATTAGGTAATATCGAATTAGGCTGTGCTATCAACCAATATCGTCCTCATTTGATTGGGGGATTTGTAGATCAGATGATCAGCCGCATATTATATCTTGATCCTAATCAAGAAGCTGCCATTACAGTTATTTCCCTTCAGGATGTATCCAACGGTAATCAAATTTCCTTTAATCCTCCAAAAACAACTATTTTTCCCTCAGAGATTCACACCGATTACCCTCCTATTGATGACGGGGAATTACTTTCTTATTTCCATCAAGCAACCGAAATTAGAGACCCAGAACCGTCTCTATTTTCGATTTCAACCTCGGACCCATCTTCTTTAGAAGATAAATATAATTTTCCGTTTTGTTTGAAAGTTTCTACCGAAACATCACCTCTTGACTGGAATAACGACCTAATTGACTTAGAAAACACCATTTTAAAACGGCGATCCACTCGTGCCTATACAGGAGAAAATCTAACCTTAGATGAACTTAAATCCCTACTAAATTTTACCTATCAATCTCAAGATTATGAAAAAACAGATTTAGATCCTAATCCTGATTATTTTGATTTGGAGTTGATCGAAACGTTTATCGCTGTTTCTGGGGTTACGAGTTTGGAAGAAGGATGTTATTATTATGCGCCAAAAGCACAAGAATTAAGACAAATTCGCTTTAAAAACTTCCGGCAAGAACTACATTATTTATGTTTAGGGCAGAACCTAGGACGGGATGCGGGGGCCTTAGTTTTTCATACAGCCGATCTTCAAAAAGCTGTTGCTAAATATGGTGATCGCGCTTATCGTTATTTACATTTAGATGCAGGGCATCTTGGACAAAAGCTAAACTTAGCCGCTATTTATCTAGATTTAGGGGTAAGTGGAATAGGAGGATTTTTTGACGATCAAGTCAATGAAGTCTTAGGAATTCCTCCCGAGGAAGCGGTTCTTTATATTACTACTTTAGGACGGCCACAACGGAGGAACTAATCTTAAAAGGAAAAAGTAGACACAAGTTAGAATAATTTCTTTCTTGTCTTCCTGTCTCTACTTCAATCCTAAATTAGGGATTTAGATTACGGACAGTATATCCCCTACTGACAGGAGGGATAAAAATAATTTCATATCCATCTTTGAGTAGAAGTAAATTGATTTAAAATTAACGCAAAATTCAACTTAATCATTTTATTTATCTAACTTAAGATGTTTTTAAATTAATCTTTTCAAGACCTTTTTTATTGTTGTTTACTCGGAGAAATCACGTCTTAACTCAAAAACTCTATCGGCCTATTATTTGTTTTTAACAAAAGCTTACCTTCTTTGATGTGGCAAGCTTTTTGTTTGAGGTTATCTATTTAAAGATTCGTAAGTCTTGGATTAAAATAGACAGAAATAAAAAATATAAAATCAAATGTAAATGTCAGTTTTTCTTATACTTGATTATATTTCTAATATGTTAGAGTTATTTTAATCATCTCTGCACTTAGCAAAACTTAACTAAAGTCAATTAACAATTTGTTATTTTGTTCAAAGGCAACTCTCTGGGATTAATGATTTACTGGCTTATGGTAAAACACCGAATCGTTTAGGAATTTATTCTCAAGCAATAGTGCAGTTAGACAAGAAACAAGTCCAAGAAAGTATAGAAGAACGAAAGGCTGGGTTAAAAAGATTTATCAAGCAAGCTAAACATGAAGGTTTAGATGCATAAGCCGATGACAGTTATAGGAATAGCCGATAAATTTGTTTAATAAAAAGCTTTTCTCACTGATAAAACAGAAATGTTGATACCACAACTATGCCCAGAAGCCTGTGTATTCACGGAAAATTTACCGCTCACAAAGCCACAAAAGTTAAAGAACTGATAGAATCCACAGAAGTAGAACTCATATTTTTATCTCCTTATTCCCCTGGTTTCAACCCCATTGAAAACTGTTGGTTGAAAATCAAGAAATATTTGCAAACTCAAAAATCCCTAAATTCTAGAGGACTTAATACAAGCTATCAATAAAACAAGCGAATTGATTTAGCAACCTGTGAAAATACAATTAGTTAGTTTACCAACTATTTTCAGTGTAATCTACTCAATTTAAAATTGTTACTAATAGCTAACATTAAGGTAGAGTTTAAGTATTTAAATTTCTTTAAACAAGATTAACTATTTTATTACTTCAACACTTCTATTTTTATCGATTAAGTAAAGACGATAAATCATCATAGATTTTTACACAACAAAGATTGTTACTTATGTAAACCAAACTAAGTTAACTTTATCTTTATAAAGAAATATTTATTATAAATTTAATAATATTAACCTATAAAATAAGCTCAATTGCTTTACTAAAATCTCTTCTTGCTTAAAAAGCAGTGACTAACACTAGTATAAATATTATCTGAAAATTAAGTGTCATTAATGAATACCTTGGATAAATTTTTTATAAACTCTCTTTAATCTTTAAATAAAAAATAAATACAATACATATTTTAATAAATTATTAATAATTAAAATTAGTAAATAATACTACCAATAAAAACAGATATTGATTAATCACCTTTTATTTATAGAAATCAAGAAAATGTGTAGATTTTTTTTAAGAAAAGTTTATAATTGCTTTTATCATCCCCCAATCTTAATTAATTTTATTTTTAATTTTTATTTTAAATGTTAGTATATTGTCAACTGTTGTTGAGATTTTACGAATAAAAAATATAAATATTTCAAAAGTTTGCATACAACAATAGCATAAATAGTTAATGAAGCTGATTATTAGTTGAAAACTTATGGAAAGTATGTTAATTATACAATAATATAAATTACTCTTAAATAAGTTACAGATAGTTAATTTAAATTGACCTAACTGTGAAAAACAATGTCACAGCAAATTCTTTTATTTTATCGATTATAATGCATTTGTTAATAATCGGTGATCCTTAATTAAAAACTGTTATCATTCTACTGATGCTATTTTTTTATAGTATCAGTACTAAAAAATACGAATTAATAATAAATTGAATAATATGATAGCTCAATTATATAAAAGAAAATTTTATGAGATTGAATTAGAAAAACAATTTAAAAGCATTGTTGATTCAGTGAATAATCATGATTCATCCAAGTTATCAATGGGAGAAATAATGCAAAAAGTTGCAAAACAATTTCTGGGAGCAACTTATAAAGCAGGTTTATTAGAAACATTTGAAAAAGAACAATTATTTATCTCCTTCAAAGAATTTGATTGTGTTTTATTTGTGGAAACTGTTTTAGCTATTACTCGTAGTATTACTCTAAATAATAGTAGATATAAAACTTTTACTAAACATCTACAAGAACAACGTTATATTAATGGTTTTATAAATGGTTATTGTAGTCGATTACATTATTTTTCAGATTGGATCAATGATAATCAAAAGCGAGGAATTGTTAAAAATATAACGGCCGAGTTAGGGGGAATTAAATTTAATAAAAAACTTTATTTTATGAGTAAAAATAGAACCTTATATGCTAAGTTAACAACTAATAAAATTAACTATGAATGTATAGTAAAAAGGGAAAATGAAATCAACAATATTGTTTTAAAGTACATTCCCAATGATAAAGTAGAGCAAATTTATTATAAACTAAAACCGGGAGATATTATTAGTGTTGCCACTAATATTGATGGTTTAGATGTTACCCATACAGGTTTAATTTATCAAGCTATAGAAAGAAATATCAGTTTTATTCATGCTTCTCCTGCCGGACAAGTTACCATTGCTAGAGATTTACAAAACTATGTGATAAACGTCAAAAATTCTGTTGGAATTATAGTTACTAGACCTGTTGATATTCGATTAAACACTAAAAAAAGTGAAAATTTTCTAGTTAACTTTCTTTCTAAATTTACACCAATTTCTGGCTAACATAGCTTACTCAATCTTTTCAGACTTAAAGTTACCATTACAAAATACAATCCTTTCCCTTTCTAGCTAAGCAATTACAACCAAAAATTATTACCAATGGGTTGATGTTTATTATGATAATAATCACTTTTATTTTATTTTTTCTACCCTTCTTATAATTAAGTTAACAATTCACCAGATACAAGAATGATAAAAGTTGAGTTGAAGTTGTTATTATTGTCAATATAATTATTAACTTTATCTTAAAAGATTTAAAATTTATTATCTCAGTTAATATCAGGGTTGTTTCAATTATTTTATTCATGACAGTTGAGTATAAGCAGTCCCTAAGAACATTAAAGCGATAATAGAAAAAAGATTTTCGTTTTAATGTATTAAAATTTATTTTTTAGTAAAAAATTTATTGTTGCTGACATGTAATGTAATATAACAAATATTTTATGACAATAAAGAGTCAATCATATTAATGATAACTTTTTTAAAATATCTGTGATTATTTTTTAATAAAAAAAGAATAAGTAGTTCGCTTTGCAAGATTTCTAGGTAATTAAAAATTAATTTTTAATTAGATTTTGAAGTCAAAAAATATAGTAATAATAATAATTTTTGAGGTTATTAGCTACTATTTAATTAGACTCAGTCTAGAAGAGCCTAAATTCTTAACTAAGATACTCAATTGTTCATATTAGATTTTAATTTACTTCAGTTAACAGTTTTAAGTTTTAGATATTTTCTGTTTTAGAGATATTTGTTATTCTTAGTTTATTTTATAATTATTGTAAACTTCTGACTGGGTCTTGAATAAAATGATGAAGGTTAAAAATTTAAGCTTGACAGAGATCTTCTCCAATTTTTGTTAATTCAAGATCACACTTCAAACTACTCAGAGTAATTTTATTTTCCACTTCTAGGAGTTGATGATTTATTTTCTAAATAGAAAATAGTAATTTAATTTAGAAAAAATTTGACTAATTTCATTCTTTTTTAAGAAGTTAGTATGACAAATTTATAAACTATCTGTATAGCAATTATAAAGTTTAAATAAACCTAACTTTTTCTAAAAATTTTATTTATTTATTCTCGTAAAGTTTATATTTTTTAACTGAGTTATTTCAATTCTTCAAGTTTTTGGTTTAACTATCTCTTAAAGATTTCTTATGGCTCAGGTTCCCTAGATTTTAATCTTGTTGCTAAAAACATAGTAATCATCACTGAACTAGAAATTATTAGAAAAGGAAACCCAATAACTAAAGTAATTATACTGGTATAAGAAAATAATTAGGTAATAAAGAAGATTAGTTATTTTAACTATAGAATACTTATTTAAATTTCTTAAATATTAAAACTCTAACTGTAGGTTAGATATTAAAATTATGATGTTTTAAATTTTTCAACAAAACCTAATTAATTTATTTGATTCACTTTTAAATAATTAGATTAAAGCCGTTTATTCAAAAAATTAATATCAAATAAAATAAATTTTTAGCTAGAGATAAAGCCACTTTTTTGTAACTAATCTTGAGCTTCCAAAACTAGATTATAGAAGGATATCCCTTCTTCTAGTTTATTTGAAAAATTAATAATTTGCTTAAAATTAAGTGGAAAGAACTTAGAAATAGTAACAAAAAAAGAGAAGAGAAAAAAAACCACACTACGATTGTAGTGCGGGTGCTGCCTGATGCCTACTAAATTAAGTGTTAGCACCTAAAATGATTAGGCTTCATCATAGGCTTCAATGTCGAGTAGATATAGATATGGTTCAGCTAATTCTTGGCATTGAAAAGCGATCGCCCTCAGTAAATGCCAATCATTGAGGGCGTCAAATGGGTTACTATAATCATCTTGTTCTAACCGCTTAGCTAAATCTGCGACCTCCTCTTTCGTCAACGCCGAAATGTCTGGCCGCCTTGCACTTAAAACTGTCATTCCGCACCTCCTGATCAATCCGCACTCTGAATTTTATAGCAGTCGAAGTGTAGGTTAGGATAGACTCTTTGTTCTAAACTCCAACAACAAGTAGAGTTCCATCTGTGAACTTGGTATAGGGGTCTAAATAATCCTTGACTTTAATGACTTTTGCTATGCTTTCTCTCTCATTCTACTGTGATCTGAGAAATCTTCCCATAAATTCAATTAAGAAATTTTGATATTTTGATTAAAGTCAAATCTCATTTTTTTCTCAAGGTCCTTATTTAACTAAGGTTTTAGAGGTTTATAGAGATCCATTTTTATTTAAGGCATCGGAAAATATTTTAATATTTTTTAATAATTACTGTCAGGCAATTGACACTATAGAACCAACTAAGTTTAACTTGAAAACACTAAATATTTAAGGTTGAAGGTTCGATATAATTTGTGATAACAAAATTTAAATAAAATTTTGTTATCACAAACAGACTTCTCAAAAGTACTTGATTATATAAATGATGTTATGGCAGATTTTGTTGACAATAAAAATATACAATACTTAGTATATTTACATAGTTTATACTGATGGTATCAAATGTTTAATTTAGTTTAACAGATAAAATTATTAATGTTTAAAAAACTATTTATGTTATTAATTTCTGGAACAGAAAATAAATTAAAAAGATTAAATATAAACTTATAATTACTATTATTTAGTGTAGTTTTACGACCAATAAACCTCGTTAAAATAATGAATAAACTATAAAAGATTTACCTTGTATAGCAACTGTTTCTTTTAAAAGAAACAGTTGCTATACAAAATCTAATCAATGTAGAAACAAAATAAATAAGTAGAAATAAGTAGTTAAGTTTACTTAAATCTAAAAAAATAGATACTAGGATACTTAAGCTCAAGATTGTTAAAGAGGTCTTAAATAATGAAATAAAGAATATAGATAAAAAGAATGAAGTAGGTAACAAAAAATAGAGATAATTCTCAAAAATATAAGTTAATCATTATAAATAGAAAAACTTCAGATATTGGAACGGTTAGCAATCGATATAATTACTGTGCTTACAAGACAAATAAGTTATTATATAGTGTTGGTATATCTAAAAAAAAAAGTAAGCGTAGAAATCATAAAAACAAGATTTTATAAATAAATGGTAAAATAGTCGTAAATATAGAAAAAAAAGGTTTTAAGTAGGCTAGTTTACTTTTTAAAAAATCATGTAATAATGTTGTGAATTAATTGCCACAGACGTGAGTAGCCGCAAATAATATAATACTAAATTTTATTAAACGCTCATAATAAGAGGTAAAAAATATGGTACACCAGGGCTATAAATGATAATACGTCTATGTATTTATCAATCTATCAACAGGAAAAAACTTATGAAATTAAACTAAAAAAGTGAATAAAAAATAGCTAGATTTAGTTATAAAACATTTGAATAAAAACATAAAATTTTAAAAAAATTCTTATAATTAAGATTATAATGGCTAGTTTTTAGTAAAAAAATAAATATTATTTCAGTAATTATTTAAAAAATATTTGTCAACTTATTCTCTAAAATTAGAGCTATCATGGAAATGATAGACGTTAGTATATAGGCTTTTAGTTCATGATCATAATGAAAGGGGTCTTACTAAAAGATTGAGATTTTCTCAGCGAAATTAAATAAATAATTAAACTTTAAATTATTATTTTTGGTTAAACTTCTTATTCTCTTTTCAGAGAGTATAGTTATCGGATTTAATCCTATCTGATGAAACAATTTAATGTTTCATCAGATGATTAGAGAAAAATCCTTAAATTATAAGCTAAAGAACTTAAAAATTTCAGTTAACAAAAATTTTTTTTCAGCATTAAATATGAGTTAATATGTTTTGTATAAAAATAAATAAAATAAAAATAGAGAACAAAAAGCTAAATTAAATCAGGTATATAAAAACTTATTAGTATTCTTCAAAAAAACCTAATAAAAAAGTAATTTAAAAATCTTATTTTAGATCTAAAATAAGATTTTTAATATTAAAATTAATTAACTACGCTCAAAAAAATTACTTAATTTGCCACAATTTAAATTATTTAAACCATGTTATTATCTCTTTTAAGAGAGTAACAATTTGAAAAAAAATATTAACTACTTTTTCTTTACTTATTGTGTTTTCTTTTAATTTTACTTAATTTTTTTAAAAATTTTTTTAATTACATCAAAACTCTCTATATTGACTATTGACTAAACCATAATAATAAATTTTATAAAATTAACTCAGTTTATGTTGTTTTCAATTATATAAAAAAAGCTCATCAATTAATTATTTTAGTAATCTTTATTAAGTTGTACCAATAATTAATAAGACATCAATATTTTCTTGTGATAATTTTTCTGCAGAAACCGTAACTTATCTACCAACGGAAGAGTTCCCCTAAAAAAGCAATATTTTTAATCTTAAACGTAGTTAATAAATCTCCTACCTAACCTATTTTATCTCCTGATTCAATAGATTGAAGATCCACGAATACCAAACTATAAGTTGTACTTAAGGGAATCTTTAGTAAAAAGTTTTTATATCACTTAATTAAGAATTTAGAGTTACTGTTAATAATTTAAGCAAATTGTTAAATAATTTATATTAAACTTTGCTAGCATTTAATTTTTGTTAAAAAAGCATAAATTTTCAACCTCTGTAACTTAGATAGAGCAGATTTAAGAGCAATATTTTTTTATTAAAATTTTACAATCAACTAATTTCTATAACTTCAACTAATTTCGTTTTATTTAATTAATTAGATACTCTCTCTATGAGGTTAAGGTGATGACTTTATCGTAAATATATTTTTGATATTAATTGCATAATATTAATTATTTTGAGATACTTTAAATTAAAATATAAAAAATAAACTAGATTTTTTGTAAAAAACCTAGTTTTTATAAATTAAAGTAAATAATTAATCAGAAGTTCATAAAACTAATTTCTAGCCTAATAATAATTTTTATCATAGCAACTTTAATTCTAAAAATATATTTTAGAATATGTAATTTTCAGACATTAATAGGACAATCTAATCTATGTATAGAGTTTGCATTGTTTAAGAAAAGCTAGGCAATCACTGTAATAAACGGCTAAATTAATTTCATGTAAAAAATATAATGCAAAACGATAATTATGATTAAGTTGCAGTCACGTTGAAGTCTTTTGAGTAATTCTAATAATCGAGACTTATAGTGGATACCCAAATAAATAGTAGATTCATCTAAATAATTAGACCAGTGATTTTATGCCTATGTTAAAGATAAAATATCTATTCTTCTTTTCTTGATAACTTAATGATAGAAGAATCACGATATTTTTTTAATTAAGTTTCCTGAATTATTTTGTTTACTATTTATCAATCTTTTGTATTCAATTTCCATTGTCATCAAGGTTGACAGAAAGTTTATTCCAAATTAATTAATTGCGGCACTGTTAAACTAGTAAAAATTAGATTCCAATCTTTACTGAGTCCGCAAGTAAGCAACTAATTAGTTTGAAAAAGCTCTATTTTCTGAGCCATTTGATCCTACTCAACTTAGCTATTCTCTCTCTTGAGAGTCTAATTCATGTAACCAATTACTGATTTTAATTCATAAGCTATTAGTTAAGATATCGGAGTATTAATTTGTATTATTTGAAGTGTCAGTTACCAGCGAAAACTGATAACTGAGAAGACGTTAGTCGAAGATAATGAAAGCAATCACTAGTTTTAAGTAAGTATTTAATTTTTAGTGGCACAGATCTTCTTAATAACAGCCTCTACAACAATATCGGGAGTAGATGCTCCAGAGGTAACACCAACGATAATAGAACCGTCCTGGAGCCAGTTTTCTTTCAGTTCTAAATCTCTACCTAAAGGTTTATGTTCAATGGTATTGTTCAGTTTTATACGAGTGGCATTATCAATATGATATGATGGAATTCGTTGTTCGATAGCAATTTCTTGCAAATGAGTGGTATTAGAAGAATTAAAGCCTCCAATAACTACCATTAAGTCTAACTTTTGCTTAACTAATTTTAACATAGCATCTTGACGTTCTTGAGTGGCGTCACAGATTGTATTAAAACTCATAAAATGGTCATTTAAAGTAGCTAGTCCATATTTTTTAATAATCGTTTTTTCAAAAATTTCACTTATTTGTTCTGTTTCACTTTTCAACATAGTCGTCTGATTAGCAATCCCCAACTTTTCTAAATCATGATCAGGATTAAATCCTGGTGAATAGGCATTCTTGAACTTATCTAAAAAATCTTCTTTGTTTCCCCCATTAAGGATATAATTGCAAATATAGTTGGCTTGTTCTAAATTTAAGACGACTAAATAATTCCCTGCAAATGAACTGGTAGCAACAGTTTCTTCGTGAAGATATTTGCCATGAATAATGGAAGTATAATGACGTTTTTTGTGCTTTTCTACAGAATTCCAAACCTTAGAAACCCAAGGACAAGTAGTATCTACAATGGTGCAACCTTTATCACTTAAAAGTTGCATTTCGGTAACACTTGCTCCAAAAGCTGGCAAGATAACTACATCTCCTTTTTTAACTATAGAAAAGTCTTTATGATTATTAATCACTTCGATAAAACCTACGTTCATTTCTAGAAGTCGTTGATTAACAGAAGGATTATGAATAATCTCATTAGTAATCCAAATACGTTTATTAGGAAAATGTTGACGGGTCTCATAAGCCATCGCAACAGCCCGTTCAACCCCCCAACAAAACCCGAATGTTTTTGCTAGGTGAATCGTTACTTTTCCCTCTTGCCATCGATAGTTACTTTGACGAATTTGCTGAATCAAAGAACTTTGATACTCTGCACTCAGAACTCTCATGATTTCTGACCGATGGCCAAATCCTTTACGATGGTAATGTTCGGACTGTTGCAATGAACGTTTAAAGATTTTAGTATCCATAAGGCTTGATCTATATGTCTTGACAGGAAGTGTGATTTTAGTTTAAGCGGATATTTACAAAATAGCTTGATTGTCTTTTATAGATGCCTCAACAACTACAATAAATCTAATATAAGTGATGATTATTAATTATTTTGGATTTAAACTGGCTAATTAATGAGCAATTTTTATAATTCGTTTAAAAAAAATTCTGGCGCGGATTAAACGTTTCTCTTTCGCGAATTTTTTGATAGAGTTCTAACTCTTCTTCATTAATTTCTGAGGGAATAGCAATCTGAATTTCTACTAATTGGTCTCCTCGACTACCATTGCCATCAGGATATCCTTTATTAGCTAAACGTAAGCGTTGACCTGAACGAACTCCTTTAGGAACCGTCATTTTAACTAACCCATCAATGGTGGGAATTTCGATGGACTCTCCAAGAATAGCTTCACTAGGAGTAACGGGAATACGACAAAAAATATCCGTTCCTTGCAACTTAAAATACGGATGAGTTGCTAGAGAAATTTTTAAATAAAGATCTCCCCCATCAAGTCCCTGTCCTTTGAGGCGAATTTTTTGCCCATCAATCATTCCTGAGGGCATTTCTACTTCTAACGATCGCCCATCTTCAAGGCGAATACGTTCGCGTCCACCCTGATAAGCCTTTTCTAAAGGTAAATTTAACTTAGCTTCTACATCCCGTCGTCCTGAATGAGAAGGCTTAACGATTTTGATCCTTTTGCTGTTTCCTGGGCTAAAATTTTTAAACTTCCAGAAATCGGAATCTTGACGATAATAATTATTACTACCATCACCATTACCATTACGGGGGATTGTATCCCGTCCACGACTAGAACGACGTTTCTCTTTGCCAAAAAGTTGTAAATCGTATTCAGCGCGCTTGGTCTGATCCGAGAGGGTATTATAAGCTTCATTAATATCTTTAAACTTTTCCTCAGCAGTCTTATCCCCTGGATTGACATCAGGATGGTACTGTCGTGCCAATTTCCGAAAGGACTTCTTCACCTCCTCGCTAGTAGCATTTTTGGGGACTCCTAGAATGGCATAGTGGTTGCGGACTTGCTGCATATAATCAGTTATCAATAAACACGGTAGACATTAAACAGTTAGGTTCAAAAAAAACTCAGTAGCAAATGACTTATCAACTAATTTAGAGCCAATCATCGTCCTCTTCATCCCAATCATTCTCAGCAGGAATAAGACGAGACTTATCGCGGGCATAATATCTTTCGGACTCAGTTTCAGGATATCGTTTATCTGACGGGGATGGCTTACGACTCGATAGAGAACGATGGGAACGATTTGCTCCCCAATTTTCATAATCGTCATAGTTATCGTAGCGGGGTGATCGATAGTCTTGACGCTCATCATAACGGGAAGAAGCATAATCGTCTCGATAGGTGGTTCGACGACGGGGAGTATAGGGAAGATCATCTTCAGGTTTGCCCGTTAATGTCTTACGAATGGAGTTAAAAAAGCCCTCATCTTCCTCGTCATATTGTAGACGAACTTCTCGGTTAAGTTCGTAGAGGACATCTTGCATATCAGCTTGAGCGCGATCAATACGGCGTTCATCGTCTTTATCAAGACTATCAATAATTTCAGCATTCAAAGACTCGATTTGACGGCGATAGGGACTGGTGAATTGAGTCCCAAAATCAAGAGTAACTTCCTTAAGTCGCCGTAATGCTTGATCTGTTAGGGCTTTAGCACGATTACGTTTTTCCACTCGTTCCCTTCGTTGGCGATCACCTTCAGCAAATTGGGCTGCTTCTTGAATCATTCTATTAACTTCTGCATCATTGAGGGTGGAAGTTCCTTGAACGGTAATGGTTTGCTCTCGTCCAGTGGTACGATCACGAGCCATCACCTGTAAAATTCCATTAGCATCAATATCAAACGCCACTTGAATTTGGGGAATTCCTCTAGCGGCTGGCGGAATTCCGCTTAATTTAAACCTTCCCAAAGATTTATTATCCTTAGCCATTTCCCGTTCTCCTTGAACCACATGGATTTCCACCATGGTCTGATTATTTTCTCCAGTAGAAAATGTATCCGAACGTCTGACCGGAATTGTAGTGTTACGAGGAATTAATTTTTTAGTAACACCGCCGATGGTTTCTAACCCTAAAGATAGAGGAGTCACATCAAGTAGCAAGATGTTCTTAACTTGCCCTTCCAAAATGCCTGATTGAATGGCTGCTCCTACTGCCACCACTTCATCAGGGTTAACATTTTCGTTAGGTTCTTTATCAATAAAACTTCGTACCAACCCTTTGATCATGGGCATTCGAGTTGCGCCCCCAACTAATACTACCTCATCGATTTGAACGGGGGTCAACTGTGCATCATTGAGGGCACGTTTAATAGGACGACGGAGGCGACTTACTAAGTCTCCACAAAGATCTTCAAATTCAGAGCGAGTCAAACGGGTTTCGATATGTTTAGGACCATCTTCAGTCGCGGTGATAAAGGGTAGATTAATGTCGGTTGTACTAACCCCTGAAAGTTCAATTTTGGCCTTTTCTGCGGCTTCTGTTAGGCGTTGTAATGCCTGTCTATCTTTGCAGAGGTCCACCCCTTCCTGTTCAACAAATTTCTCGGACAACCAGTCTACAATACGTTTATCAAAGTCATTGCCTCCTAATTGGGTATCCCCACTTGTTGCTCTAACTTCGAGGATTCCATCCCCCACTTCGAGCACAGAGACATCAAAGGTTCCTCCTCCTAAATCAAAGACTAAGATTTTTTGCGAGCGCTGTTTATCTAACCCGTAGGCTAAAGAAGCCGCCGTAGGTTCATTGAGGATACGGTGAACTTCTAAGCCAGCAATGCGCCCAGCATTTTTAGTCGCTTGACGTTGAGAATCATTAAAATAGGCAGGAACGGTAATTACTGCTCCTGTGACCAGTTCTCCTAAATAACGTTCAGCTTCCTCTGCCAATTTCCGTAGAATCATCGCAGAGATTTCTTCGGGGGCAAATTCTTTTCTGAGACGAGGACAGCGAATTTTTATATTATCGTTGTCGTCTCGACGAATAGTATAGGGAACTTGTTTCGATTCAGGTTCAAGCTCGTCATATCGACGACCCATAAACCGTTTTACCCCAAAAAAGGTGTTTTGAGGGTTGAGAACAGCCTGTCTTCTAGCCAATTGCCCAACGACCAATTCTCCATCTTTATTAAACCCCACTACTGAAGGGGTTGTCCGCATCCCTTCTGAACTGGCTATCACTACTGGCTTTCCGCCTTCCATGACGGCTACCACAGAGTTAGTTGTCCCCAGGTCAATGCCGACTACTTTTCCCATGCCTCTGTTTTTCTCCAGCTACTCCAAGTTAAGTCTTGAGTCTTTGTTTCTTCGAGAGTTGACCGAGTACGCTGAAAGCGTGCCACCGGCCACCGTGTCTCACTGACAATATTCTATCCTAATGTTGTGAGAGGTCTTCCGTTAAACCGTCTGAGGAGTTTAAGGGAATCGGTAACGGTTAACGGGAGATATTCTAGAACGTTTCTTCTAGAAGTCAAAGACCTATGTAAAACTTCACATATCTTGACATCAATTTCTAGTAGTTATTCCTAAATCTTAGATTACTAAATCTAGGTGCTTATAAGTAGACAAAGAATAGAGAAAAGTCTCACCAAGGAAACAGAAAGATTAAAAGGACAAAGTTGGCAATGCTCACCGTACTCTTAGAGAGAATAAATTTGGTTATTTAAAAACTATATCTTTCACAAAATTCAACTCTTCATTCAGAGGAACTAAATTGAACTAAATTTGGTTTCTTGTATCGCTTTTAGAGCAGCTGTAACAAAAGTTTAATAAATAAAAGTTGACAGTCCTGCTTTTAAATCTTGGAACATAGTCAGAAGTAAAAATTATTGCTCGAGTAAAATAAAAGAATATCGTTGTAGAAAAACGGTGGAATATTACGCTTTCCATTTACCTTCATCGGTTAGATATAAATTTAGTATCAGAAAATTTTTTGCAATCTTGTTTTTGCAAACTTTACAAATAAAATCGCATAATTCTCCACATTATTTTAAATACTAATACTCTTATAAAGACAAGATTTACTTCTTTAGAAAACTGGTAGTTTTTTTAAAAAAAAGTGATAAATTATAATTTCTATATGTGTAGACAGTCAAAAATGATCATAAATATAGAAGTTGTTTAGTATTTTTTAGACTTATAATTACCCTAAGACAAAGTAATTTTTAACAAAATAAATACAGTCTATCTGACAGTAAATTATTGCATAATCAAGTACTCTTAAATAAGAAATAACTTTAGAACAGTAATTACTAAATTATAGTTTAGTTCAAAAAAAGTTAACTAAATGAAAAAATAAAGTTATTTCACATTTAAAATTTTTCTTTATGGCAGAGAAAATTAAATTTGATTATTGGGTTTTGAAAAACAATAAATATATAACTACTTAAAAAACAAAAAATAACTTAAGTTTCAAATTTAATAAAGTATTTAAAAATACTTTTCTAAAAGAAAAAATAATAAAGTAGCCAATAATTATCTAAAATCCTAACAAAAACTCCAAATAAAAGTTAACAAGTAAGTATAATAATTGATTTTTTTAAAAAAAGTAAAAAATCTCAAATATTCAAATAAATACACAGATAAAACTAAAAAATACTGCAAGAATAGATACAGGAGTTGTTATTAACAACGACTTGGTGCATACAGGTAGTCTAGTTAAAGTCAAACTAAAATAGTAGGAATAGGAAGAAAAAAAATATATTTCCTAGTATTTTAGGGTCTATTATTAGGCGTAATACAAGTTAAATAATTTTAAATAAAAACTTATTTAAGTTATTAAAAGTTTATTAAAAAATAAATGTACCTTATCCAAAGTAGCCAAATAAAGTTTGGCTACTTTGGATAAGGCTACTCTAAAAAATAGTGATTTAAACAAGATAAGTTAAACTTTAATTACTTAAATATAGAAATATAGAATAATTCGCGTTTTTGACGTTTAGTAATAAGTAAGCATAACCAATTGCCAAGTTTATTTTTGGTTGTTAGTTACGCTTTTTGTTTAAAATTTTCCTAAAAAAGCTAAAATTTCCTATGTTAGGCAGTTAAATTTATTAAAATAAAAAGTATTTCGCTTAAATTTAACTAGTATTTAATACTAGTTAAATAACTTCAATTAGTTCAATAGTAACTTGAATGCTTTAATGATGTTCTGATTTGTTTAAGTAGTCACTTATAACCCAAAAGAAAAATATTTAAAAATAAGCCCATAATATAATTTACAGTAATTAATCTTAAAAACTAGTAGTAAACACTAATTTTATTTCTTAATAATAAGCTTCTTTGATTAACTTTATTCCCAACTGTAACGATATTTATATGTCGTAGGATAATTGTTTGTGACAATTAATTTTTACTCCCTAAAAACAAAGGATTAACAGAGTTAAATTTTTAGTTAAATCGGAGCGACACTGTGGAAAATTTTCTGGACAAAGACTTTAACCAATACAAATCTAAATTAATCTCAGAAAAAATCCGATTAAAAGCTACTCTATGAGCATCTCTTTCAAATTATGCTAAAGTTCCATCAACATCAAAAATTAATACCTTAAGTTAAGTAATTTACGCATTTTAGATATAACAAATTATGGCTAATAATAATCCTGTTAAGTTGCCCGGTTAATTGGCTAGATAAGTCAATAACCGTTGACCTTGACTATCGGCTTCTTAGGGGAGGTTATATCATGAGGGATGAAGATTAATATTCTTAGCTCAAGAGACTCCCTAAAGAATGTCCAATGAAATTCAGACAGAAATCCAAAAAGCCGTAGAAAAACGACGTAACTTTGCTATTATTTCCCACCCTGATGCAGGCAAAACTACCCTAACCGAAAAACTTCTACTGTACGGAGGAGCAATTCACCAAGCAGGAGCAGTCAAAGCTAGACGAGACCAACGTAAAGCTACCTCTGATTGGATGGAAATGGAAAAACAGAGAGGAATTTCAATTACCTCTACCGTCTTACAATTTGAGTATGGAGACTTTCAGATTAATTTACTAGATACTCCAGGTCATCAAGATTTTAGTGAAGATACCTATCGTACCCTAGCGGCAGCCGATAATGCTGTCATGTTGATTGACGCAGCAAAAGGGTTAGAACCCCAAACCCGTAAACTATTTGAAGTCTGTCGTTTGCGCAGACTTCCCATTTTTACTTTTATCAATAAACTTGATCGTCCCACAAGAGACCCGTTGGAATTGCTCGATGAGATTGAACAGGAATTAGGGCTGCAAACCTATGCCGTGAACTGGCCGATTGGAACCGGCGATCGCTTCCGAGGTATCTTTGACCGTCGCCAACAAATTATACACCTGTTTCAACGTCGCGCACACGGTAGCCAACGTGCTCAGGAAACCGCCATTAGGCTTAGTGACCCTAAAATTGAAGAATACCTTGACCAGGAGCTTTATTATCAGCTCAAAGAAGAATTAGAAATACTCGAAGAATTAGGAGCCGATCTCGACTTGGAAACGCTCCACTCTGGCCAAATGACTTCTGTATTTTTTGGCTCAGCTATGACTAACTTTGGAGTGCAATTATTTCTTGAAGCGTTCCTAGAATACGCCCTAAAACCTGAAGGACGGAATTCTTCTGTAGGAGTGGTAGAGCCCACCCATCCTGAATTTAGCGGTTTTGTATTTAAATTACAAGCCAATTTGGACCCAAAACACCGTGATCGTGTGGCCTTTGTACGAGTCTGTACAGGAAAATTTCAAAAAGACATGACTGTCAGCCATGCTAGGACGGGAAAAACTGTGCGTCTGTCCCGTCCTCAGAAATTATTTGCACAAGATCGATCTTCCATCGAAGAAGCTTATAGTGGAGATGTTATTGGGTTGAATAATCCAGGAGTATTTGCTATCGGGGACACAATTTATAACGGCAAAAAACTAGAATATGAAGGAATACCTTGTTTCTCTCCCGAAATATTCGCCTATCTAAAAAATCCTAACCCCTCCAAATTTAAGCAATTTCAAAAAGGTATTCAAGAATTACGCGAAGAAGGGGCGATCCAAATTATGTATTCCACCGATGACTTTAAGCGAGATCCGATCTTGGCTGCCGTAGGACAATTACAATTTGAAGTCGTCCAATTTCGGATGCTCAGTGAATATGGGGTAGAAACTCAATTAGAACCTCTTCCCTATAGTGTAGCTCGTTGGGTAACTGAAGGCTGGAAAGCCCTAGAAAAAGCTGGGAGGATTTTTAATACTATTGTTGTCAAAGATAATTGGAATCGTCCCGTATTACTTTTTAAAAACGAGTGGAATTTACAACAAGTTCAAGAGAATAAGCCAGAATTGGGATTGACTACTATTGCTCCTGTAGGAGTAGGTATTCAACCGAGTTAAAGGCTAAAATTTCGAGAAAAATCATGATTTATGACAGTCAAGTAAAAACATTTCACTAGAGTGTTTAATAGGATATAAAACTATAAATAAACCATAAACCGAGGTAACTAGGGAAAGAAAAGAACGTTGTTTTTATCCTTTATATTGTGATCTCAGAGCAATTATTCAGTTATAATCAGCCTCAGTCAGAATTGTCAATAAAGTAACGATGAATAAAGAAGATCTAGTCAACATGATCGCCGCCAAGACTCGCATGACAAAAAAAGATACGAGTCACATTCTGGATGCGCTCACAGAAACCATAATGGAAACCGTCGCTTCAGGAGATAAAGTTGTCCTAGTTGGGTTTGGAACCTTTGAACCAAGAGATCGCAAAGAACGCAAAGGAATGAATCCTCAAACTGGACAATCTATCACCATTCCTGCTACCACCGTTCCTGCTTTCTCTGCGGGGAAAGTGTTTAAAGAACAGGTTGTCAATCCCGAACAAGCGACTGACTTTTGTTAAGTATAAGACTAACAGACCCAATGTATCGATCTAAAGTGATGTTCTTGGGTCTTATTCCGTCTAGTTCTACATCCTTACATGCCGTAAACATAGTGATTTGTAAATCTCACGGTTTAGGCTTCCACTTATTTAGCAACTGTCTTTGCCCTCAATTTAATTTGTTGAAGTCGGGGATATTGTCACTACAACCTATACCCCACACCTCATCTTCATCTACACTTACACTTTAATCTTTTCGTCACCCCGTGAGCTATTAAAATCACGCTTTAGGAAATTCTAAAACAGTCTATATTAATGGTCTAACCTAAGATTAATTTATCATTCAATACACTCAATATTCTCAAATAGTGTAATTATTTTAATCTTAAGAATTCATTAATTAATTATCGAACAATGCATTACTCACTCTTTAATCGCTTTTAAGAAACCTTTCTGGGTAGTTTAATTGGTATGAATATTAGCCATACTTTTCCATTACATCCTTGGTGGCTTTTTCTAAGTCAAGCAATAACAAAGCGGTTTACCAAAAAGGGAAGATTATCACTTGAAGATTGGTCAGCAATGACCGATAAGCTATTTTTTTTACAAATAATTGTGAGTCACCTAACACAGGGGAACTCGTACTGGGGACGTTATCCTTGATAGTCTTTTCCATGACGCTTCCAGTCTATTATAGAAGCAATTACATAGCTTAGTTGTCAAATGGAAATCTTCTCCAGAAACACTACAAGAGATGATGGTTTGAGGAGAATTAATTGCCCTTATCTTGACAGAAAACCTCGAGATTAGGAGCATACTTTCTCAACAACTAACCTATTATCACAATCAACCTAATTCTCGTTTGAGAGACTCCTTAAAACGAGTAGAATTTTTCTTGCAACTGAAAACTTCTCTAGAACAGGTAATTGACTATTTTTATCAACCAATACTTTTATAACAATCAGCTTTACCTTTAGCAATCTATTGTTTTACAGTTACACCAAAAGATTTCTCAGTTGCGGTTCTTAGAGCCACTCAAACCCAATCTCAGGTTGTTACCGCCTTAGTAGGAGCACTAGCCGGAGCATACAATAGTTGTTTTGGTATTCCCCCCACTGGCAGTTAGCTTTAAGCAAAAAAAGAAACAATCAATTAATGAACCACATCATTCCTAGTCTATAGGATAATATGGACTAGGAGCGACTCTCGAAGTAAAGTTGAGCTAAATTTTAACACTAAGTTGTCAACTTAGTGTTGTCAACTCGCCTTGGGTCGGGCAAAAACGCTCACATGTGAAACTCGTTTTCCAAAAAGAATATTGGCTCTCCTAAAGAAGACTATAATAAACTAGTAGCTGATAACTTCCAAAAATCTTAGCCTAATTATATTCTATAACTCCAAAAACCCAATCTATATAAAAATAAAATTTTTGGAATCTTTGGAAGCCTTGCAAAGCAAGACCTTTATCCCTTGTCTATGTGTAATTTTTTTACAACTAGTCTAGAAGAGTCGTAATACCTAAAACCAAATCCATTTCCAGAGAGAAACAGTAAAGTAGTTAAAGACGTCGGTGATTCAATTGAGATTGTTTTGTCATGGCCGAGTTTCAAGGTAGATCTACCCTAGTTTAATTTAGTGGCGTATTTCTTAGGGCTCTCTATTACGCTTCTAATATCTTTTCAGCGACCTCACATACGATGAAAAAGCTTCATTTAACCAAAAGCCTAGATAAATGGCGTAAAAACTACCAAAATTTTAGTTTTTCGCTTTTGAGGAATATTGATGCTTCACCTATGCCCCACAAGTCTCAGTTGAACCATGCTCCTAATTTTTTTCAAAAATTGCATAGCTCATCATCCTTGAGAAAAATTCACCCACCCATGATGTGGGGGTTAGCGATTATATCCTTGACTAGTGTAATTAGTTATCGTTTTTACAATCAACCGAAACTAGCTGTAGGAACTATTTCTCCAGTAACCATTATCGCTCCTGAGGACGGAACTTTTGAAGATCTCAAAACTACTGAGGAAAAACGAAAAGAAGTTCGCACTGGGATCATTCCTGTATTACAACGGGATGTCAAATTAACCAGTCAGCTGGAATTGACTGTGAAAGAAGCGTTGGTCAGTATGCAACAATTACGAAATATAAGTAATCCTTTTCCTGTAGCTAGTGTTCAACAGCTTCCCTTGCCTACCCAACAAAATTTACGAGCTTTTTCCGAGCAGGACTGGCAAAAAGTTTTAAATGTGGCTAAAGCCCAGTTAATTCCTAATGATATTGACAATTTATCTGAGAAAATCTCCGAATTATCTCCTGATTTTAAAAAAGTCTTAACTGAGCTCAAAGACTATCGGCAAACCACTACAGGAACAGAATTCCAAACCTTTTTAGAAAAGATGAGCCAAGCTCGTCAACGGTATAGTAAGGCTAAATCAATTTTAGCTGGTGTTAGAAGTCCTTACCTATCACTAGAGATAGCTGTTGCTTTTCTCGACTTAGATGAGTCTACTTGGAAAAATACTCAAAAAGCACTACTCAACACCACTGAAAAAATTTTGATTCAAGGGATTCCAGCCGGAATGCCCAATAATCTTTTGCAAGATATTCTTAAAATACAATTTGATCCGTCAATACCTTTATCCAGCAAGATAATGGGACAAAAACTGCTCATGTCTGTATTTCAAAATCGACATAATTTAACGATAGATAGAGAAGAAACTAAAAGACA
This sequence comes from cyanobacterium endosymbiont of Rhopalodia gibberula, assembly GCF_003574135.1. Lineage (GTDB taxonomy): Bacteria > Cyanobacteriota > Cyanobacteriia > Cyanobacteriales > Microcystaceae > Rippkaea. The sequence continues at coordinate 2,655,398 of NZ_AP018341.1, forward strand.
GGCTGAACAAGCGGCTCAAGCCGTAGAACCAGTAATTGTTGAAATTCAAGAGGGAGATGTCATTGTCAAAGCTAATGAAACGATCAGCCAAGCAGATTTTATCTTACTCGACAGCTTTGGGTTAAGTCGCCGAGGCATCAATTGGTTAGGATTAGGAATTTCTGTGATTCTAGTGGCAGGAGGAGTGACAGTTTTTTGCATGGTGACTCGTCATGTTCATCGTCCGATGCGTCGCCGCGATCATTTTTTACTGTGTTTATTAAGCTTAAGTACCCCCTTTCTGGCAATTTTTAATCTGGGTTACACTAATTTGCCGGCTGTCGGATTATTGACAAGTAGTTTCTATGGACCTACCTTAGCAGTTACTCAAGTTTTATTATTAAGTGGTTTATCGACATTTACTGCAGGAACAGTAAATTGGAGTTATGTTTTGGCAGGAACTGCGGGAGGCTTATTGTCCGGGGTAATGGCTGGACGACTCCGTTCACGAGATGAATTAGCCCGTTTAGGAGGAGGGGTTGGCATTGTTCAAGGAGGCTTTTACTTTCTTATTTACCTAATTATCGCACCGGTGGCGGGGACAATTTGGTCAGCCGTGTTGCCAGGAGCAATTATTTATGGTCTATCTGGGTTTCTTTGGAGTGTCATGGCTTTAGGAATTTCTCCTTATCTAGAACGTTTGTTTGATTTGGTGACTCCCATTCGGTTAGTAGAATTGGCTAACCCTAATTGCCCTTTGCTAAAACGATTATCGACCGAAACGCCGGGAACGTTTCAACATACCCTATTTGTGGCTTGTTTGGCTGAAGCAGCCGCTAGAGAACTTCATTGTAATGTCGAGTTGGTAAGGACGGGAACCTTATATCACGATATTGGGAAAATGCATGACCCTTTGGGATTTATTGAAAATCAAATGGGTGCGCCTAATAAACACGATGAAATTAACGATCCTTGGCAAAGTGTGGAAATCATAAAAAAGCATGTTACTGAAGGGTTAGTCATGGCTCGTAAGTACGGTTTACCACGAGTGATTCGAAATTTTATTCCTGAACATCAAGGAAAGTTGTTAATTTCCTATTTTTATTATCAGGCTAAACAACAGGCAGAAAAAGACGGAGAAAAACTCATTTGTGAAGAAAAGTTTCGCTATGAAGGTCCCATTCCTCAGTCACGAGAAACGGGGATTGTGATGTTGGCTGATGGCTGTGAAGCAGCGTTACGATCTTTGAAAGAAACTACCCCGGAAACAGCTTTAGCCATGATTCATAAAATTTTTAAAGCTCGATGGCGAGATAATCAATTGAAGGATTCAGGAATTAAATATGAGGAGCTACCTATCATTGCTGAGGTGTTTGTTAAGGTTTGGCAGCAATTCCATCATCAAAGAATTGTGTATCCTAAAGCTGCTTTAGAACCTCAGGGAAAGTAAACTGATAGGAGTTTGGGGCTTACTCTATATGCTTTTGGTGTTATAACAAATTAATTGTTTAAAATTTTTCCTAACAAAACACTAAACTAATATGCGTAAGGAGTTAAAAAACAAAACTCTGAATATTCAACTTACAGACTCTTAAAACCTGAAGACCAAAACCTGATGATGTTTTCTTGGCGATAGTTTGCTAAAGTAAAAATCAAGCTTATCTCTAAAACCAATAGCCCAATAATTGCGATCAATACCCTATGTCAGGTGACTACTACGAAATCCTTGGTGTCTCTCGTAATGCCAAGAAAGAAGAAATTAAACGTGCTTATCGCCGTCTAGCGCGCCAATACCATCCCGACATCAATAAAGAATCGGTGGCAGAAGAACGTTTCAAAGAGATTAACCGCGCTTACGAAATCCTATCAGAACCAGAGACTCGTGCCAAATACGATCAATTTGGGGAAGCCGGAGTCAGTGGTGCTGGAGCCGCCGGATTTGATTATGGTGATATGGGGGGCTTCGCTGATATTTTTGAAACTATCTTCAGTGGTTTTGGTGGTGGAGTAGGAACCGGAACAACCCGTCGTGGTAGTGCTCCTAGCAGAGGAGATGATCTCCGACTTGATTTAAAACTCGGTTTTAGTGAGGCAGTATTTGGGGGCGAAAAAGAAATCCGAATTCCTCATTTAGAAAACTGTCAGGTTTGTAATGGTAGCGGAGCTAAACCAGGAACTGGATCTCGGACCTGTTCCACCTGTGACGGACAGGGACAGGTCCGAAGGGCAACCCGTACCCCCTTTGGGAGTTTTGCTCAAGTCTCCGCTTGTCCCACTTGTAATGGGTCCGGAGAAGTTATTGAAGAAAAATGTGAAGCTTGCGGGGGCAGTGGACGCAAACAAGAAACAAAAAAACTTAAAATTACGATCCCTGCTGGTGTTGATAACGGCACCCGCCTGAGGGTGGCTAAAGAAGGGGATGCAGGAATGAGAGGAGGGACCCCAGGCGATCTCTATGTCTACCTGTTCGTAGCAGCCGACAAGGATTTCACTCGTGAGGGAATGAATATCCGCTCAGAAATTACCATCAGTTATCTGCAAGCGATCCTAGGTTGTACTCTCGAAATAAATACTGTCGACGGTCTTCAGGAGTTGAAAATTCCCGCAGGGATTCAACCTAACACAGAATTGATGCTTGAAGATCGAGGGGTTCCTAAATTAGGGAACTCTTCCATTCGAGGGGATCATTTGATTACTGTGAAAATCTCAATTCCTACCCGCATTAATACGGAAGAACGAGAACTTCTCGAGCAACTGGCACACATTAAAGGCAAAAATAATGGTAAAGGCGGTTTAGAAGGCTTCTTAGGTAGTTTGTTTCATAAATAAACTCACTAATCTGAGTTCGGTGTTAAGAGTTCGGAATTAGGAGTCGTGATTTTTCAAAATTTAATTGTCTAATATCAAACTCAGCTTATTAGAAAAGCAAAAGATGACGGGTGAACGTCCAACGGGGGTATTCTAAAAATGAATCAAATAACTACCGAGATTCCTTTACTCGATTTGCGAGGCACTCCATGTCCCATCAACTTTGTTCGCACTAAACTAAAATTACAACAGATGTCCCCTGGTTTGTTACTAGAAGTATGGCTTGATCCAGGGGAACCCATTGAACAAGTTCCCGATAGTCTAACCATAGAAGGCTATCATATTAAGATTATTGAAGATCGTCAGGACTTTTTTTCCTTGAAAGTCTATCGTCTCTAGAGCGAGTTATTAATCTATAGTCTATTATTTTGTGAGTGATTCTATCTATCGTGATGTTACTCCCCATTCGACTTTATCTCGACCTTTGGGGACAATAGTTGCCGCGCAAGCAAATTTCTATCAGGTTCGCTTAGATCAACCATCTGAAGTAGTTAATTATGAACCATCTTTCTCCTTATTATGTACCCGACGCACTCGTTTAAAGAAAATTGGTCAAAAGGTGATGGTAGGCGATCGTGTGGTCATCGAAGAACCTGACTATCAAGATAGACAGGGGGCGATCGCTCAAGTTCTTCCTCGTAAAACAGAACTCTCCAGGCCTCCTGTAGCCAATGCTGACCAAATACTCGTAGTGTTTGCTTTAGAAAATCCTCCCCTCGATCTCTGGCAATTAAGTCGGTTTTTAGTGAAAGCCGAATCAACATCTTTATCCTTATGTTTGTGTTTAAATAAATTAGATTTGATCGTCGAAGATAAACGAAAAAAATGGCAAGAACGTATGGAACAATGGGGCTATAACCCTTCTTTTATTAGTATAAAAAATCATCAGGGTTTAGAAGAGTTAAACACTCGTCTACAAGGTAAAATAACTATCCTAGCAGGTCCTTCAGGGGTCGGTAAATCTAGTTTAATTAACACTTTAATCCCAGAAGTTTACCAAAGGGTAGCCAAGGTTTCAGGAAAACTCCACAAAGGTCGTCATACCACCCGTAGTGTCGAATTATTTGAACTTCCCGGGGGAGGATTTTTGGCAGATACTCCTGGCTTTAATCAACCTGATCTTGACTGTTGTCCACAGGAATTAGTTTTATATTTTCCCGAAGCAAAACGGCAACTTAAAACAGGTAGTTGTCAATTTAACGATTGTTTGCATCGGGGAGAACCTGATTGCATCATTAATGATGATTGGGAACGATACGAACATTATTCAACCTTTCTGAAAGAAGCCATTAATAGAAAAAAAACTAGGGATAAAATAGGAGAACAAGAATCAAATTTGAAGTTGAAAATAAAAACTTCGGGACAGGAACATTACGAACCTAAGTTAGAAAGCAAAAAATATCGCCTTCGTTCCCGTCGAGACAAACATCAGACCTTACAGGGATTATATAATCAACAAAGCTTAGCAGAAATTGCTCACAGAGACGAAGACTTATAAAAACGTATACGGACAATTAGCTTATTCGTTAATTTAAACCTCTCTCAAGCTAGGCTTAAGGGAGTTATTTGTTTAAAAAAAGTCAACGAATTTAGTCTAATTAAATGAGTTAGTTCTAAAAATTAGATTTAATAAATAAACACAAGAGATAAAGAAGTAGAAAATTTCAGAAAGACATCAAACTTAATTTTGAGATTAAACAACGATTTGAATAATCAAGAACTAGGGATTAATAACTCAGAGTTAAAAGCAATAACTTGAAGTTTACTGCAAGCAGATTGAAAATTTAGCAGTTAAAGGGACTGAAGAGATGTCTGGATGGAATTCTTCGATGCTATAAAGTAAATTACTTTATAACAAACGTAAAATCAACTAGGAGACAAATAAAAACATGGAGCCTCAAAGAAATCGCAGTCGACCGGCAACCCTGGAAGGACACGGCATAAGTTGCCCAAGATAGAAAATAAACTATTCAACTTGCGCGACATTTTGAATTTTATAAAAATGGGAACTTTGCGTTGCGTGTGTTATTCCATCAATTTTGTATTAAAAATTGAGTGAGTAAATCAAGTAATATGGTAAACGAGGTGAAATAATGAAAATAAGGTTAGGTAAGGAAATCACCTGAAGGTAACTGGATCCTTACAAAATAAACCTCGATTCGTGAAACCTTGTCCTCAAAAGATTTTAGAGTCGGGGTCGTGGTAGCAATGAGCTACTGCAATAAGAGACTAAACAAGCATCACCAATAACTGCGATCTAGATAGAGTAACCATGGCAAAAGTTCTTGTATCCGATACCATTGACAAGGCTGGAATCGATATCCTGTCTCAAGTAGCGCAAGTAGATATCAAAACCGGACTTCCTCCAGAAGAATTGGTCAGAATTATTCCTGAATATAATGCCTTAATGCTTCGTTCAGGAACCCAAGTCACCAAAGCCATTATTGAAGCGGGAATCCAACTCAAAATCATCGGACGCGCCGGTGTTGGCGTTGATAATATCGATGTTAAGGCAGCTACTCGCCAGGGCATTGTAGTGGTTAACTCCCCAGAAGGGAATACTATCGCGGCCGCTGAACATGCCCTAGCCATGATGTTATCCTTATCTAGACACATTCCCGAAGCGAATCGGTCGGTTAAAGCCAAGAAATGGGATCGAAAAAAGTTTATTGGGGCTGAAGTTTACAAAAAAACCTTAGGGGTTATTGGGTTAGGAAAAATTGGTTCCCATGTGGTTAATGTTGCGAAATCCATGGGCATGAAATTATTGGCATTTGATCCTTTTATTTCTAAAGATCGCGCCGATCAATTGGGTTGCACTCTGGTAGATCTGGATTTACTTTTTGCTGAATCCGATTATATTACTCTCCATATACCTAAAACTCCAGAGACTGCCCATCTAATCTCTACAGAAGCATTAAATAAAATGAAATCCACAGCTCGCTTGATTAATTGTGCCCGCGGTGGAATTATTGATGAGGCTGCCTTGGCTGAGGCGATTGCCAATAAAAAAATCGCTGGAGCCGCCCTAGACGTCTTTGAAGAAGAACCCCTCGGAGAATCTGAACTAAGAAAGTTTGATAATGTGCTTTTAACCCCTCATTTAGGGGCTTCCACCGCCGAGGCGCAGGTGAATGTGTCCATTGATGTGGCTGAGCAAATTCGAGATGTGTTGTTGGGACTACCAGCCCGTTCAGCCGTTAATATCCCTGGACTGACTCCTGATGTCATGGAAAAATTGCGCCCCTACTTACAATTGGCCGAAACCTTAGGAAATTTGGTTGGACAATTGGCAGGAGGACGTATTGAAAGGTTAACAGTAAGGCTTCAGGGAGAATTGGCAACCAATAAAGGTCAGCCCCTTATTGTTGCTTCTATAAAAGGACTGCTATCCCGAGCTCTACGCGAACGAGTTAATTATGTTAATGCGGCCATCGAAGCAAAAGAACGAGGAATCAGAATTATTGAAACCCGTGATGCAACAATTCGGGACTATTCTGGTTCCCTCCACCTATCAGCCCAGGGATCGATGGGAGAACATTCCGTAACAGGGGCACTGCTCAGTGACGGAGAAATTCGGATTACCGATGTGGATGGTTTCCCAATTAACGTTCCTCCCAGTAACTATATGTTATTTACTGTACACCGCGATATGCCAGGGATTATCGGTAAAATTGGTTCTCTGCTTGGTAGTTTTAATGTGAATATTGCCAGTATGCAAGTAGGACGAAAAATCGTTCGTGGGGATGCGGTAATGGCTTTGAGTCTTGATGATCCCCTTCCTGATGGGTTACTGACAGAAATTACCAAAGTGGCCGGCATTCGAGATGCCTACACGGTCAAATTGTAGTGTTGACACTCTCTATAGAAGATTTCCGTTTTGATCGAAAATCCTCTAGTAACACTTCAAATATCGATAATTTACTATTTCTCAGTCACTAACTTAAATCTTAAATGTCAATGAGATGGTGGGAAATTAGCATCTTTTGTCACCCCAATTTAGAAGAGTCTATTTTTTGGAGGTTAGATCAATTTGGCTGTTCAAGCACTGCTAGAGAGATTAAGGGAAAATCATATCTAATTTACGCTTATATTCCTGAAATACAAGAATTTTCTCCGGATTTAGCAGATCTAGGGATAGAGCTGCAACGGGATGCTTTGCTTTCAGGATTTCCTCCACCATTAACCAGTTGGAAGTTGATTGATGAAGAAGACTGGGCTAGTAGCTGGAAGAAATATTGGCAACCGACAAAGGTGGGTGATCACTTTCTGATTTATCCGGCTTGGTTAACCCCCCCTCAAGAAAGTGATCGCTTCATTCTACGCCTTGATCCAGGAGCAGCTTTTGGCACAGGAACCCATGCCACCACGCAATTATGTCTAGAATCTTTAGAAATGCGCTTGTCAGACATAACAAGGGAAACCATTGTGGCTGATATTGGCTCTGGCTCTGGTATTCTCTCGATTGGGGCAATTTTACTAGGAGCAGCTAAGCTTTATGCTGTGGATATCGACCCCTTGGCAATAAATGCTGCCCGTAATAACCGCCATCTCAATCAAATTCATCCGTCTATTTTAGTGATTAACCAAGGTAGTGTCCAAGAAATTTTAAATTTAGTTCCCGAAGGCGTAGACGGTATTTTATGTAATATTTTGTCCGAAGTTATTATTGAGCTAATTCCTCAACTGACAGCTTTAGCTAAACCTAACGCTTGGGGCATTCTCAGTGGCATTTTACTTGATCAATCTCAAGTGATCGTTGATATCCTCGAACAGTATGGCTGGGTTGTAACTGCTCTTTGCAAACAACAGGAATGGTGTTGTATTCAAATTCAACGAAGTTAGTTAAATTTGAAGAACTAATGATAGGCATTAATGAAAGATTATTTGGGATAAACTTTGTCTGTCTCACTTATCTTCCGTTCTATTTGTTTTTACTGGCTCTGTGTCCATAAAATTTACAAATATAATCTGGTTTAACCGGACAGATTTAACTATTTAAATGATTATTAACTACTTCCAATTTATATGGGTTTTTTAGCGGAAGCAAGGAAAAAATATTATAAACTTTATCATCTGCTAGTATGTAAGTCGGTAGTTTTAAATAAACGTCACAACAATATTTTATATCTTTATGACTTAGATGATTTATATCTTTATTTTTATTGTGGTTCTGGGTCTAATTCTCAGGTTGAGAGTCAACTTTGATAGTTTTTATTTTTTCAATTCTATCAGCTTAGTTTTTATACGATCTGACATCTAGTGTTTAGCAATAAAAAAGAGTATAGGACAAAATATACCGTACACTTTTTTTTAAAAAAAATTGATTACTTGTGTTTAAATCCCTCATTCCTATAGCCAACTCATAGCTAATTCGTTAAGTTGCTACTTTCACAATCAATTGCTATAACTATGATTATGATATTAGTTCAGACCAACTCAACAGAACTAGAGAATAAATGGGCAATCTGACCATAAAGATATTAAACTTAATAATAACTATTGATATAATCTATATCAAAACATGCACAGAAAAAAACACATAGATGAAATTTATCTATAGTTCCTCATCTTCAGGTTTAGTTTAAATTAATTTAACAGTCCTTCTTTTGTTGATGGCTTACTGAGTTAACTGTTTGCCACTATATAATCGATTTCTGGACAGAATAACGAAGATTAGGACGAGCAAGTGGAACTAATTGAGCTGCCACGAGCACACCGCTAAAAGTTTTCTTAGATTTTCCAGAGATGAGCGATTTCTAAAATTCCTAAACTCCATAGAGTAATATTTTTCTGAGCTTCTTTATAAACGGAAGTATTAGACTTAATTTTACAAGTAACTTCAATGGACTTATTGAAGTATAATACTCGATATAACGCTAAATAAAATTTAGGTATTATTTGGAATATGAAGATTTTTCGAAGTGGCTTTGAAGGTAAATTTTATCCTTCAATCACTCTTTTTAGAAAAAATTACATAAAGATTAAATTGTCTAAAATTTAAAAATCATAGTAGAAAAAACATTAATTACGTCAACAAAAACCATTGTTTATCTCTTCAATTTAGTTTTTTCTGGATGGATTAGGATGTGGGAGAAGAAACATAGGAAGAGGAGGATGTAGATAGGATGGGTAAGGTCAAGCCGGACGAACTTTTCTTTTGACAGCTCTTTTAACCGACTCCAAGGCCACGTTGAATAGTGTAGGGTTGATCGATGATTGAAGCAATAGAGATAAACAGTTGGCTGCTAAACTGGAACTAATAACAATGGAAGTCTCTCTAGAGAGTCTGAAGAGGGTGGGGGAACTTCTCATAGAGGGAAACCGTTCTTGAAGATAAATGTTTAAATTAGTTAAAGCAAGGCATCTGTCATAGTAATACAAAGTTTTTAATAAAGCATAGGTATTCAGACCCAAACTTTGGGAGCCATCACTAAGGCAACTCTTTTCTGTTTTACTAAGGCGACCACCAGTTTTTAAAGTCCTCAATTTTCGTCAGCTTAAATAAAATTAAGAATTATCAGTAGTCGTTAAGTTTTAAGTTGTAATTCATTGTTCAAATAATGATCGCACCATCAAGGCTGTTTCAGTACAGCCGTTGATGGAGATTAGATAATTCTTTTCATGATAACTAACTTCATAACTCTGAAAAAACAATTAAGCTGGAGTTGAGACGGCTGATTTTCTAACTATTGACTGATATTGTCTGTGTTTTTATCAATGAAACGCTGTCCTAATTTGGGGGAGGTGTCCGTTAATAAGACTAATTGATCATTGGGAATCTCCGCATTATGATTAACTCGATAGAGAGTTTTAGCACTGGCTTTACAATCTTGTAACGATAGCTAATGCCAACAATAATCAGTGTCAATGGCCATTGCTCGAAAATTTTTCAAGACCCCTACAACTTCACTCAATATCAAAACTTACATTATTTAATTTCCGTTTACCAGACAAATTTAGACCAGACCGATTAGAATAAGAAAGTTATCTAATTTTTCAATAATTACGAACTATGGCAGTTCCAAAAAAGAAAACTTCTAATCTCAAGCGCGATCAACGCAAAGCACATTGGAAGAAACAAGCAGCTAAAGAAGCCCAAAAAGCTTTATCTTTAGGCAAATCTGTCCTTTCAGGACGTTCTACCTTTGTTTATCCCCAAGACGACGACGAATAATAATGTGTTAAGGGCACTCGACCGTCTATCTCTTTTCTGGAGTTCGAGATCCTAAAAAAGATTCCTCTCTTCTAGTCGTGTGCCTTATTTTTTTTTAGAAATAGCATAGTTCTCCTAACTTTATTGATTAAGAATCTTTTAAATCTGAAAAGATTCTTAAGACGAAGATGGTGTTCCCGTTATTAGGAATGGTTACCGAACTTGTTGGTCCGAATTGTTGTGACTCGAATAAAATCTTAAAAGAAGAAATTTTAGAATTAAAAAATAAAGAATTTTTTAATTCCAAAATTTCTCTACTTTGCATTTTGATTATAAAGCAAACATTGTTAAGTTCTGCATAACCGATCAGGATAATTACTCTGTAAAATTAGCCTTGACAAAAAAAATATTAAAAAAAAATTACTAGCACTGTTCTTTTATCGAAAAAATATTATGTTTAATGCATAAAATAGTTAAAGTAACTTTTGTCTTTGTTTTAGAAACATATTTTAAATTAGGTTAAAATATATTTCCATAGTTTTAATACACAACAGTTTGATATTAATCGTAAAATTTATAATAATAAGCTGAATATCAGCCAATATATATTGGACATCATTTCATTTTATTTTTGATTTATTCCTATTGAATAAATCAAAAATAACTAATTTTTTAACTTTTTTATAGACTAAGACACTAGTCAGTAAACATAATTTTATTTTAAATAAATTTAAGCTAAGACCGTCCTTAATGTCTGCTTAAGTTGATTGTTAAAAAAAACAAAATATTTTAATTGTTTTCTGAAATTTTTCGTTGGTTTATTAGATAATAAATAGTCAATTAAGTTAAAGCTAAACCAATACATTGAAATAATGTTAAAACCTTATCTACAAAGAGGTTACCAACACTTAACATAAATACAGTTGTAAAAAAGTTAAAAAACTAAAATTAGTTAAATTGTTTTTAACTTCTATCTAAAAATAATTCTATTTATTCCATTTATTAAGATAGCTAAAGAATGAATATATTTTAATGTAAGAAAAAATAGAGTACGATTGACAAAAAAATCTTTTATAGAAGACTTTTAAAAAATACTTATAGTGCTTAGGTAAGATGCATTAAGTAAAAAATAAAATAAGATAAATTTTCTAAACTTAAATAATGAGTGATAACTCTTCGATAAATTTCTATAATAGACGAAAACTGTTTATTATAGAAGTTTATCGAAGAGTTGTCAGGTAACAAGTATATGGGTTGACAGATTATAGCTTATTTCAACAATCGAACCTCAAACAAAATTGGAGAAGAGATCAATCAGAAAATTAAATTGATTAAAAAATAAGCTTATGGCTGAACTAGCTTTGATTATTTTAGAAGGAGAGTCTTGTGAAACCGCTATTTTTCCTACTAACCTATCCTACTTAATTTAGGAAAGCTAGTAAATTTTTCTTATCTCCTAGTAAGACAGACAAATTTTTAGGTATATTTCTACATAAGCAAATCTCTTTAAGAAGCTTAACCCAATGATTGGTTTAATTCTTACTAAATGTGAAAGTCATTGAGCCTAAAAATTTAACTTTTGGCTTTTAACTTATTACGTTGAGGATCACCTAAATATGGTTTAGTTTGCTGAGTTGATGAAAAATTAGTCAGTTGCCAATGATCAGCTAAACGCTGTAACAATCGATCCTGTTCAGCTCGAAAGCGATCAATATTGTGGCCATGATTAATGATAGAAAACCAAACTTGACCCCGCTCTTTCGTAGATATCACCCCTGCCAAGGCACTTACTTGAGCTAAGGTTCCCGTTTTAACCGCCACCCCATCTGGAAGATTACGCCATTTTACCGTTCCGGTGGTGTCTCGTCCAGCCATTGGAAAAATGTCTGTGACATTGATGGGATGTCCTTTCAACTTCTCCTGAATACCAATTAACATAGCCACAGATGCTTGAGGAGAAATACGGTTTTCGAGTCCCAATCCGGATCCATTAATCAATTGAATTTCCTCGAGGGGAACATTAGCCGCTCTGGCGGCTTTCTGAGCTACTATCTTTGCCCCTCCCATTGATTGTGCTAGGCTCTCAGCCATGGCATTATTACTGTAAAGATTCATTTGTTTGAGGAGTTCAGCCAAAGTTAAAGACTGGTGAAGAATTAGTAATTGAGAACCTTCTGGGAGATAAGATTGAACTTGAACCTTACCCATAATCGCTACTTGAGGACGAGGAGTATTTGGAAGGAAGTTTTGATATTTTTGTTCAATAATTCTAGGCCAACGAGATTTATCTAAGCCTACTTTAAGCAGTTCCCCTGCGGTTTGTGGATTAGATTTAAAATTCATCGAAAAATTGTCAACAATGATTAAATTACCTGTTACTTGACGAATTCCCAATTTGTTTAAGTGATTACCCAGTGTGATTGCTTCTTCCCAAACAAATAAGGGATCACCGTTTCCTTGAATTACCAAATCTCCTATCAAGACTCCATCCTTGAAAGAACCTACCCTATAAATTAGGGTTTCAAAATGATGGTCTGTTTTCCAAGTTTCCAAGGCAGCAATAGAGGTGGCAATTTTAGTCAGAGACGCAGCAGATAAAGGAATATTAGACTGATTTTGTCCTAGATAAGCCCAATCTGATTGAATCCAAACCCCTTGTCTGTCTAGAGAGAAACCTAGGGCTGTGATGTTTTGGAGATAGTCAGCCACAATTTTTTCCACTATAGGATCAGGAGTGGTAGGAACATCAAAAATTTTTGCCTGTTGCCAGGCAGCCACCATGATTGGCTGCAACGGTTCTGGGTTAAGCCTTAAAACATTTATCAATAAATTAGCAATGGCTAAACCGAATAGTTCTTGCATTCTGAAATCACCTCACGTCATGCGATAATCTGGGTAATGTTAATTTTCTTGATCTTTCTTTTTTTATCATTATTTGTTTAGCCTGTTGTGAAATTGCGAATTCTTTCTGTTCGGATTTTTCAGGGCTTCTGTTAAAATTTTGAAGGTTTCTATCACTTTGATTCAATGGCAGCAACCCCAGCAAGAATTGCAGTAGACGCTATGGGAGGGGATCACGCCCCCGGTGAAATCGTCGCTGGAGCGATCCGAGCTTCCGAAGAGCTAGATGTAACCGTTTTGTTGGTTGGCGATCACCAACAAATCCAAAACTCCCTAAAACACCATGCTCATGCCCCTAACATCGAAATTGTCGAGTCCGATGGGGTGATCGCTATGGACGAAGGACTTAAGGGACTTAGACGTAAACCCAAAGCATCCATCAACGTAGTAATGGATTTAGTTAAACAAAACCGTGCTGATGCGGTGGTTTCAGCGGGACATTCAGGGGCTGCCATGGCGGCAGCTTCTCTCCGTTTAGGCCGCATCAAAGGTATTGATCGTCCCGCAATTGGGGCTGTCTTCCCCACCCTACTAGCTGGTAAATCCGTGATTATTTTAGATGTAGGGGCTAATGTCGATTGTCGTCCCAAATATTTGGAACAATTTGCCCTGATGGGGACTATTTACAGCCAATATGTAATGGGAGTTGACCAACCCAAGGTGGGTTTACTCAATATCGGAGAGGAATCTAGCAAGGGCAATGATTTAGCTTTAAGAACTTATGAATTATTAGAAAAAAACAAAGAAATTCCCTTTATCGGGAATGCAGAGGGAAGAGATGTCCTCTCGGGCCAGTTTGACGTAATCGTCTGTGATGGTTTTGTTGGGAACGTTCTGCTCAAATTTGCAGAAGCTGTTGGAGAAATCCTCCTACAAATTATGCGTGAGGAATTGCCTCAAGGATGGCGTGGAAAAATTGGCGGTCAAATCCTTAAGCCGAACCTGAAGAAGCTGAAACAGCGTGTCGATCATGCTGAACATGGAGGTGCATTATTGTTTGGGGTCGCCGGAATTTGTATTATTAGTCATGGTAGCTCCCAAGCCCCATCAATTTTTAATGCGATCCGCTTGGCAAAAGAAGCAATTGCTCACCGAGTTATTGAGCGTATTCAAGCTGATAAGTCTATTATCTTCGATAAGATCGAAGATAATTCATCCATAGTAAACAGTGAACCGTGATACTGATACTAAAGTACTTTTAGGGGAGTATTCTCCCCGATCATCACAAATATCTCAGGGAGACCCAAGGAGAAAATTGTTGAACGCATCAGGAGCTAAAATTGCAATTACGGGCTGTGGTTCATTCATACCAACCCAGGTGATCAATAATGATGATCTTAGTCGTCTTGTTGATACCTCCGATGAGTGGATTCGGACACGTACCGGAATCGGCCGTCGGCATTTAGCTTCGCCCGATACATCCCTTAGCGATATCTCGGCTCAAGCAGCTCAAGGAGCAATTACTATGGCTGGTCTGACTCCTAAAGATATTGACTTAATTATTTTAGCGACTTCTACCCCTGATGACTTATTCGGAAGTGCGACTAAGATACAACAATTATTAGGAGCTTCTAATGCGGTAGCTTTTGATTTGACGGCTGCGTGTTCGGGCTTTGTTTTCGCCTTAATTACGGCCGCTCAATTTATTCGGACTGGGGTTTATCAACGGGTAGTAGTGATTGGGGCTGATGTCCTTTCCCGTTGGATAGATTGGTCAGATCGTAACACCTGTGTTCTCTTTGGCGACGGAGCAGGCGCAGTAGTTTGTCAAGCAAATCTTCATGAAGATCGCTTATTAGGGTTTGATATGTATAGTAATGGACAGCAACATCATTCCCTTAATCTTTCTTACGAAGGACAAGAGAAAACCCTTAAAGATGAGATTACTATCAGTCAAGGGACTTACCATCCTGTCACCATGAACGGACGAGAGGTTTACCGTTTTGCTGTAGCTAAAGTGCCAGAAGTTATCGAAAGGGCCCTATTTCGTGCTAACATGTCCAGTGACGATATTGACTGGCTGATTCTACACCAAGCCAATCAGCGTATCATCTGTGCGGTGGCTCAACGGCTCAAGATTCCCTCAGAGAAAGTCATTGCTAACCTAGAAGAGTGCGGTAACACGTCAGCCGCGTCTATCCCTATTGCCCTTGATGAAGCTGTCAGAGACGGGAAAATTAAAACGGGAGATGTAATCGCTAGTTCCGGGTTTGGAGCAGGTTTGAGCTGGGGTGCAGTAATTTTTCGCTGGGGCATTTAATCACCTTTAATTAGTTTTTAAAAATTTATTGATAATAACAAATGAAAATAGCGTGGGTATTTCCAGGACAAGGATCACAAACCGTTGGGATGGGGGTAGATTTACAAGAGACTCTCATCGGCAAAACTAAATTTGAACAAGCACAGCAGATTCTGGGTTGGTCTGTGGTGGAAAAATGTCAGGGAGATGAGGAAGAATTATCTCGTACTCTCTATACTCAGCCTTGTTTGTATGTAATTGAGAGTATTTTAAGCGATTTACTTCGAGAAAAAGGTCAAATACCAGATTTGGTGGCAGGACATAGTTTAGGGGAGTATTCGGCTTTGTATGCAGCGAGAGTGTTCGATTTTGCTACCGGATTACAATTGGTTCAACGTCGCGCCCAGTTAATGGATACAGTTGCTGGGGGAAAAATGGCCGCCTTAATGAAGTTTGATCGAATTCAATTAGAACAGGTGATTGCAGCTAACCCTGATGTCGTATTAGCTAACGATAATAGTGAGCAACAGGTAGTTATTTCAGGAACCCCTGAAGCAGTCAAGGGGGTTCTCTCTCAGATTAAGGCTAAACGAGTCGTTCCCCTTAAAGTGTCTGGAGCATTCCATTCTCCGTTAATGAAAACAGTAGCTCAACAATTTGAGACATTATTGACTGCTTATGAATTTACTGATGCTCAAATTCCGGTACTTTCTAATGTTGAGCCTACTCCTACTCAGTCAGGAACAGTCTTGAAAGCTCATTTAACTAAACAGATGACTAGTTCTGTTCGTTGGCGGGAGATAATGTTGCAATTGCGTCAAGAAGAGATTAGTCAAGGGATTGAGGTTGGTCCGGGAAAGGTGTTGACGGGACTAATTAAGCGCACTTGTCCTGATCTGGAGTTAGCTAATGTCAGTGGAATCAAAGACTTGGTCTGACGAAATTAATTAATAGAGAAGTAGTTAAGCTCAACTAAACTACGGCTAAACTCTTTTATTTAGAGCAATCTACTATCTAATAACTCTTTGAAAAATATTGATGAGCAGTTTCTGTTTATTATAAAAAGAATATTGTAAGCCTCATAACTCATTATTTAATTTTCAAAAAAATCTCTTATTTTCTTTTTTATTTGATGTATCTTTCCTAAGACAAATAATATTTTTTTAACCTCCTCTATCTTTTATTTCTTTTTATTGGTCAGGATTAATTTTTTCTTGAGTAAAGAATATTTACTATGATTTATTTTAGTCATGTTTTGTTTTTTTATTGCTATCTTTTTAGACTTTTTTAGCAGTCTAAATCTTCATTAATATGTTTCACAACACGAAATCCATCCACCACTATTTAAGTTGTAAAAAACATTTCTTTAATAAAACTTTTATAGAGTATCTATAAATACTGATTTCTTCTATTGAGCTTACTTAAAATATAGGTGATGGTGATATCTTCTAAATTTAAGATCTCGTTTATTAAACTGAGTTGATATTTAATGTCATAGATATTAATTAAATTAAAACGTCAAATTTAGCATAATTAAATGTAAACACAAAACCTGGGCAAATAGTCTTTATATAAAAATTATAGCTTTCAAAAAGTACATTATTCATGATAAAACCTTATCTTTATATTTTAAATTTTTAAATGACAGATTCAGTATAACAAAAAAAGTTTTAAACACTTAAATATCTTGAATGTTCAATCCAAGAGATATTTTAATATTGGTCGTAAACTATTTCAATCAAATAACGTTGAAAACGCATAATTTTATCAATCGGTTTTAACGACTTTTACTTCATTTTATGTTAATAATGAGTAATTAATTAAATTCCTTGTTTATAGGGACTTTCAAAGAGTTATTGAGTAATGTGTTCTCAGTTTTCAAATGACTTTCCACTTTAATCTTTTGCTAACTTAAAAATAAGTTTACCGTCATTTGTTTTGCCTTTAATTGACTTAGAATCTGACAACTAACTTCCGCCGTTTATATAATCAAATACGGTTTAAATTCATGATACTACCCCACGAAATTTTTCTCTCTAAGCATGTCAATTTTTGAACAGCATTGCCATGTTGTTCAAATTCTTGATAGAAGTCATCTAAATCACAAAATATTTTTATAAGGTCGAGACAAAATCTGTACTCATAAAACCAGACCTCAACAAAGGCTCCTTTCAGAAGATAGCTACTGCTTTTTTCTTCCTCTATAAAGTTCTATTAAACTGAACTCAGAAATAACAAAAACTCTTATGATTTACTAGCTTTTACATACTTTCCATTTTATCTAATTTTAACCAGAAATCGACTAAACTTTCAGAAATTATCTTTGAAAGAAAACTGGTGAGACAGCAAATTTTTAGATAGAAGAAAAAGGCTTTAGTTGTTGCAGCAATATTTGAGCTTTTTGAGTTATGACTTCCCAATTTTTATTATCAATAGCATTCTCAGGAAATAATTGACCTGATAACCCTACTGCAATCGCCCCTGCTTGAATAAAGTCCGCAGCATTGTCGAGGGTTACGCCACCAGTGGGAATGAGCGGAATCGACCCCAAAGGACCTTGTAGCCCTTCAATATAAGGGACTCCTCCTATCGCTTGTACAGGAAAAACTTTAACGCAACTAGCTCCTAATTGCCAAGCTGTAATAATTTCCGTAGGAGATAAAGCACCAGGAATTATAGGAATTTCAGCGTTAATAGCGGTTTGAATTAATGTAGGGTTGACGTGGGGGGTAAAGCAAAACTGAACCTTAGCTGCAATTGCCTCTTGTAGCTGTTCGAGGTTTAAAATCGTCCCTGTTCCGATGGTACAGTTAGGCAATTCCTCGCAAATTTGGCGAATCAATTGGACAGGTCTGTCACTATTCCAGGTAATTTCAATTATACGAATTCCACCAGCAGACACGGCTTTGGCCATGTCTAAGCCGTGATTTAAATTATTAGTGCGGATGACGGCAATAGCCCGATGTTGTCTGAGCAAATCTTGCCAAACCAGTGAAGGGTTTCTAGAAGAGTTTGAAGAGATCAAATTTTTGTTTTAGAGATAATTAATTTTCCAAATCTAGTTTAACCATTACGCACACTTAATACAAGAAAAATTTCTGAATTATAACGAATACCAAAACCAATATTATATCAATTTTTTCTAAAAAAATTCTTTATATATCAAAAAATGTCTCAAATTATAATGGAATGTGGTCTTACCCAAATCTATAATTTAAAAGTTAAAAATATAAAGATAAAAATTAATGTTCAATAACAGGTTTATCAACAACCATAGTTATAATTTAGCCAATACTATATAACCAGAAAACTGCGAAACAATAAAGAGTTATATTATAAAAATAATTACCTAATTTTTACCAAAGAACAAACCAAGGAATAACAGAAGAGATTAATAATAAATTGAAGTTAATTAAAAGGAGAGCTTATGGATTCAAAAATGTTGTTAATTTTTAACTACGAAGTTTTTAAACTTAGCATTTTGCCAGTTAACTTTACATTATTAGTTTGATAGAGCTTAAAAAGCTGACAACAGAAGTAAAGATAAGAATGGAGAACTAATACATCACTTCTTAAATTGGTTATTAATTCAAGGTTAACCTTTTTTTATAACGATTAATATTTTATGTGTATAAACTTATGAACTTGAGATTTTTAGAGAAAATAATTCAAGAATTAAATGAACTATTATATGGACTTATTAACCTTATTTTTTAAAAAAATCTTGTTAAGGCTTTAGAGAAAAATATTTAAGAAAATTAAATTTCTAATTAAGATAATCTCTGCTAATAGTTGTGGATTGACTAAATATTTTTAGTATAAATTATCTAGGATAGGTAAAATAATTGTTATCTCTAGAAAGAACTTTAAATTTATCAGGAATCACTAAATATATTAATGAATAAGAGAATTATTTTTTTAAGTTCAATACTTTTAAATAAAACTTAAGTCAACTTAAATAGATATTTTTTTATATTTAATTTTAATAAAAAAATAACTTTTTAGCTCTCATTAACTCTATCTTTATGCAGGCTTGTGAACCACTAAAAAATAAGTTTAACTTTTCTTAAAAATTAAGACTGTAAATATATTACATTCACATAATTACTTTTAACTAGATTTTTATTTACTTTATTTAAGTCTTAATTATCTTAAAAAGATAAATATAAAATTGAACGATGTTATTTATTTAATGCTTTTTAGTATCTTAATTTTTTCAAAAAATATTAAATATACTTTTTTTATAATTTCCTCTATTTCTAAGCTTTAGACTTATTTATACTTTCATTTGTTGATTAATATTTATATTTTTTTATTAAGTTTATAACTCAGACAAACTAATACTTCTAAATTTTCGGAAGAAAACTAAATAGTCAATCTAATTACTTGAGTTATTTTATGTCTATTACCTAACTAAAAATAGCTAATAAATATCTTTTAATCCACTTTACTAAAAAGTGTTCCGGTGACTGTATCATCAATACTTAAAGTTCCACCTATAAGGTCAATTTTTATTTAACTTCATTAAAAAAAATAACAGGTTTATAACTTTCTCTTAACCAGTAATAGTTTACTCTTTCATGAAACAAATCGTTAAATATCTCCTATAAACGATTAGCATTAATAATAAACTATCTCTTCATTTTCTCTGGAACGACCAATAAGAAATCGATTAAACAAAGACTTTAGGATATCAATCTATGCTTTGGAGTTAACTAGTAAATTTTAGTTATTGAGTTCTAGTTTATTATCATTAAGTACCCTAATAAGGTAAGATATTTTTCCTAACAAAAGAACAATATAGATTCCTAAAATAATAGAAGTCCAACCCTTTAATGATAATGGAGTAGTCTTAAATACTCGCCTTCCCCATTGAATAATCACAATTTTACCAATAAAAACTAGATTACTTTTTAATCTAAAAGATTAGAATATCTCTTGATAATTCGTATTTAAGTCTACGCTGTTATTAGCAGCTATTCCTTAATGAGTTTATTGTTTGCTAGTTTTTACGTTCAGAATCAGGAAAATTAGTCGTCCTAACATAAAACTCTATCTAAAATAACAGTACTTAATAGTAAGGTTAATTTTTATTATAGTTATCGGGGCTGCGACCAAAGTAAAAAAAAGATATTACTATAAAGTTTTTATCTCTCAACTCATCAACGTTTGACTTTGATAACTACGATAGCGATAGTAAGCAGCACAAGCTCCTTCTGAGGATACCATGGGTGCGCCTAACGGATGTTCTGGGGTGCATCCCTTCCCAAAGGCAGGACAATGGTGGGGTTTTTTACGGCCTTGCATAATTTCCCCACTAATACAAATCGAAGAGATATGAGAAGGTTTGATTAAAGATAACTCCTCAGCGAACCGTTTCGAGGCGTCAAAACTTGCATATTTTCCCCGCAACCCTAAGCCACTTTGACTAATCTCCCCAATACCTCGCCATTGTCGGGGAACTACTTCAAATACTTCTTGAATAATTTGTTTTGCGATAGAATTTCCCTGTTGTTCCACGGAACGAACATATTGGTTTTCACAGTATGCCTGTCCTGACTCTAGCTGTTGCAGACATAGATAAATTCCTTGGAGAATATCAACAGGTTCAAACCCTGTTATTACAATGGGAACACCGTATTTTTGGGCAATAGGATTATAGTCTTCATATCCCATTACTGTGCAAACATGACCAGCGGCTAAAAACCCTTGTATTTGGGATTCAGGTGATTCTAAAAGAGTTTTCATAGCGGGGGGGACCAAAACATGAGACACCAATAAAGAAAGATTCGTTATTGCGTGTTGTGCAGCTTGATAAACAACCATGGCGGTTGCAGGGGTAGTGGTTTCAAACCCTACAGCAAAAAAGACCACCTGTTTGTTGGGATTTTCCCGAGAAAGTCTAAGACAATCTAAAGGAGAATATACGATGCGGACATCGCCCCCTCTTGCTTTGACGGTGAGCAAATCTTCATCAGTTCCAGGGACTCGCAACATATCTCCAAAGGAACAGAAAATTACATCTTGAAGAGCGGCAATTTTTAAGGCCGAATCAACCAATTGAATGGGGGTTACACATACTGGACAACCTGGTCCATGAATCAAGGTAATTTTTGAGGGTAAAAGTTCGTCGATTCCATATTTCACAATAGAATGGGTCTGTCCACCACAGATTTCCATTATCCTCCAATCTTTGGTCGTTATCTTGGCAATTTTCCTGGAATATTGTTGAGCTAAGTTAGCATCGCGGTATTCGTCAACAAATTTCATAGTTGATTGATTTTTAATTAATTAATGATGAGTGAGATTTGAATAACATTCTTTAATTTTTTAAAGCCATACTTATCTCTCATGCTAGTCAAGACTTCTGTCAAAGTTGAATAAATTTAGTTTTTCTTTATAAATTAAGTATTAAGGTTTAGTTGAATAACTAGATTTAATCATTTAAAATACGCCAAAGAATTATGGTCATTTCTTTATCCATTCATAAATATGATTTAACCTTTTCTTACTCAATAATATCTTGAATTATATGTTTCTTCTTTTTATCAAAATTGTATTATGATTATAATTTAGTATCTTGCACTCTGTCATTTATCAAGTAATGACGATATCATAAACCAAAGATTTTTGTGATAGCAAAAAAAATACGGAAAAACAGTTAGTGGCAATCATATTTTATATGCGAGTATTCACATCTTTAGCATATAATATAGTCGAAAAAAATATATATTGAATGAACTTGAAAGGCAACAACTATAAGTAACAGTTATTAACTCATTAATTTTAAATTACTTTTTCTATCTAAGTTTTTTTGAATATTCGTTTCATAAAAAATGAGTACAAAGTCTTTATGCACCTACCCTAATATTTTGAATTAAGTTAAGATGTTGAATATAAAAATTTAAGAGAAAATAGTAATAGTAACAGGAGCTTTCTGTAACATTAGACGAGTGAGCGCTCTTAAATTAGCTTGTCATAGTTTCAGACATTTATTATTGGTAGTCCGCCATACCCAAAATTGGGCTCATTAGCTGCTGATATTGAAAGAATAAGAATAGAAAGTGTTATTTTCTTTTTAAACTTACTTGACTAACTGCCGTGAATTAAAACTATTAGTCAAGCCTGGTAGGAATATAAACTGATTGACCTCAAAGTTTTTTTTTGATAATTAAATTACCTTAAATTGAAAATAAATGGGCTGTCAATTTAATATAAACCCATGACATTATTTAGTTTGTAGCCCGATGTATGACACAATAAAATTTTTGAGTTCAATAAGACAAATTACAGCCCCACCATGGTAACTTATCCGAAAACTAAATTCACTTTTTTTTGCTTTACTCAATTCTTATGAGAAGAACTAGTTCCCTATAATATTCGAGTGAGTTTTTTATCTACTTCTCTCATCTATACGAATATAGTCAGGAAGTTAAAATGGTTTGATTGGATAAGACCTATCTCTTTCTATAACATTGTCCAAACTTTAGTTAAAGAACCCTAAAAAGACTAACCAATAATTCTTGTAGGATAATAAAGTGATTTAGCGGTCTGGTGTCAACAGTTAGTCCTTGACTAATAGCAAGAAGTACCATTATAGCTGTACCTAGATCTCAGTCACCTCGAGTACGGTCAGTTGAAACCTTTTGAACACCAAGTAACAAGAACCGATTGATTTGTGATCATACTCTCTTAATTTCCGAGTACATACTGACAAGAATAGTCTTAATGAAATAGGGGATTAATTTTCTTGAGGTACACAAGTTTATGATTTCGTTAAGTAAGTGTAGAATAAAAATAAGTTGTCTAGTAATTAAGTTTTACCTTAGTCTCTGGCGATGAATCTACACAATTATTATGGTCATAAAGGTGCTTTTGAGAAATTTAGTTAAACCGCAGATGATATCGTCACTGTATCATGAAGCACACCAAATTTCTGAAACTTTGTGAATAAGTGTAAAGAATACTCAATTATCGGGGAAAAACTTTGATAAGACTCAAAGATTTTATATTTATTTTATAAGTCAAGTTAAATAATCGAAGCTCATGAGGAGATTGGACAACTGTTGAAGTTATCCAATACTCTTCTAGGCTTTCCGAGAATAATACTCAACTACCAACAATTCATTAATTTGTAAAGCTATCCATTCCCGTTCAATAACCCCATTAACTTTCCCTGTCAAAGTATTTTTATCAAAATCTAAATGACTTGGAAGGTTAGCCAGACCAGGGTATTCCATATTCGCCTCCACTAAACGACGAGAACGATCTTGAGCACGAACTGAGATCACTTCGCCAGGACGACACTGATAACTAGGGATATCAACAACTTGGCCATTAACGGTAACATGACCGTGAGAAACTAACTGACGAGCTCCTGGAATTGTTCCCGCCATCCCTAAGCGAAACACTGTATTATCAAGGCGCATTTCTAGCAATTCCAGAAGTTTTTGACCGGTAGAACCTGTGGCTTTACGAGCTTTTTTCACATAGCGTACTAGCTGACCTTCCGTTACGCCATAGTTAAAGCGCAGTTTTTGTTTTTCTTCGAGACGAATAGCATATTCTGAACGCTTTCTACGTCCTTGTCCGTGTTGCCCTGGGGGATAAGCACGACGGGGGGTTTTGCGACTTAGTCCAGGGAGTTCTCCCAGTCGCCGCACAACTCTTAAGCGAGGTCCTCTATAACGAGACATATAACAGATGTTCTCCTAAAATGCACAGTCACTCCAAAATAGTCATTGTACACGATTTCTAGTGATTTTTGGGAGTTAGGAATTAACATTGAGGTAGCCGAGAGTTAATTAACCATAAAAATTAGTTTTAAAAGACAACTAAACTCTTTAATCTAAAACCAGTAATTTAGTAAAATTAACTTAGTTAATTTTACTAAATTACTGGTTTTTCATACGTTTTATTAAACTACTTTTATAGTATAATTTTTTATTTTAATGATTTTAAAATCAGCCCCTAAATTAGTTAATTTTTTCAAAAATTGTATGTATTAAATTTTGACTATAAGAAAAAGATTACGACTGGTGTTATAATCTATTTAGTCTACTAATTATCCATAAAATTTTAACTATTAAACTGTGATCCAACTTATTCGTTTAGGATTAGATAGGTGCATCAGTTTTTTATTAAAAAATAGTTCTTATTATATTTTTTGAAATTTTATAGAGATGGCAGTAATAATATCGCAACACAAAAAATAATAGAAAAAGTCAGTTTTATATTTACGATTGATGTGTAGACTAACGAGAAATATTTACATGCTAGTGTTTCTTGAAAAGCAAAGATATAGTTATTAATAACTATGAAGATTATAGAACTATTTTAAACTTAATAACTATTGTCGTTGGAGACTTAGTTTATGAAATTTTAATAATAATTAAAAGATAGCTATTTCTTAATCAAACTCACAATAAATAAATATATATAAGAAGCTAATAAATTTTCTACTACTTTAGATAATTTTTAAAAGTTTAGAATTGCTTTGCTGATCATTGAACCATTTCTAAAAAAATATATAAACTTTGTATTTAATTACCATTAAATAATATTTGAACAAAAAAAGCTAAATATTTACATTTAACTAAATTAATAATGCTCACACTACGATAATGATTCTAAATATTGAGAGGAACTAAGATAATAACATTTACTAATTTATACACCACAATAATAAAAGATATAATAAGCGGTTATTACGTGAAAGTAAATATTAGGCATGATAAAGTGAAGAGAAAATTGTTTTCCATCAAAAATCAAAATTTTTCCACCTATAGATAGACCAATCTACCTAGTTTTTGTCTTGTCAATCTGTTCAGGTGTAAAGGTAATGAAATTAAGTAATCTTATCTTAAATTTACCCAATTAACTCTGAAAAAGTTGTCTAGTTATCCTCTATTGTTGGTGTTTTACCTCTGCCAGTATTATTGTTCACCTTCTGGCAATATCTAGAGACAATTTGAATCTATTTAGACAGAAGAAAAATATCAAGTAATAGACGATTACCGATCAAAACTGCCAGCTTATTTTTTTAACTTAAGCATAAGCTTTTCCATTTTTTTAAAATATTTACTAGGTTATTTTGACTGTAAATTATCGTAAGAAAATAACTTGATGTATGACAATTTTTATTATAAATACTTTAAAGGTTAAAACTAACCACAGTAATTTTATTAAATGAGTAATATCTATTGTTTAGGAAAATTTAATATTAACTAGGATTATTAATTTCTAAAGATAATTCATAAATTTGATGGCGGTTAAAAGAGGTTAATTGTGCCAGATAACGACTTGCTTGTGATCGCGTCATTCCTACGGCTAATAATTGTCTTAACTCTTTCTTTAATTGTTCTTCGGTTAATGTTAATTTAGAGGCTGCCTGACATCCTGCTATAATCAAGGTAAATTCTCCTTTAAGGTGTCTTGAATCTTGGAAACGATTGATTGCTTCTCCTAGGGTTCCTCGCCATAATTCCTCATATAATTTCGTTAATTCTCTAGCTACTGTAATTAAACGATTTTCTCCCCAAAAAGCCCCTAAATCGGTTAAAGTTTGTAATAGACGATGAGGGGACTCGTAAAAAATTATGGTACGAGTTTCCGTTTTTAAAAACGTCAAGTGCTCACTCCTGATTTTACTTTTCGTGGAAAGAAACCCTTCAAAAACAAAACGATCTGTAGGTAGCCCCGAAACAGATAGGGCTATGATGGCAGCATTCGCTCCAGAGATCGGAATAGTAGCAATATTTTTATCAATACAAGCTTTAATTAATTCATACCCTGGATCAGAAATACCTGGCATTCCTGCATCAGTGACTAACGCAATAGTTTTTCCCCGTTGTAGATAGCTAATTAACTCATCTTGACGAGACAATCGATTATGTTGGTGATAACTTATCTGAGGAGTGTTAACTTGGAAGTAATGTAGGAGTTTTCCTGTGTGACGGGTATCTTCTGCGGCGATCAAATTCACTGATTTTAGAATACGGATCGCCCTTAGGGTCATATCTTCCAAATTACCAATGGGGGTTCCGACAACATAAAGGGTTCCTGTTTGTATGATTTCATTGCTCATTTTTATAACTCATGAATGGATTATTTATCGGTTTAACAACCCTAGACTTAATCTATCTTACCGATCACTTTCCCCACAATAATGAAAAAATTGTAGCCATCGATGAAACAATTTCTGCGGGTGGACCGGCAACAAATGCGGCTATCACTTTTAAATATTTTGCTAATCAAGCAACCTTATTAAGTGTGATTGGAAATCATCCTATTAGTCAATTAATTCATGCTGAATTAAACGA
Source organism: cyanobacterium endosymbiont of Rhopalodia gibberula (assembly GCF_003574135.1). Taxonomy (GTDB): domain Bacteria; phylum Cyanobacteriota; class Cyanobacteriia; order Cyanobacteriales; family Microcystaceae; genus Rippkaea. The sequence goes on from NZ_AP018341.1 coordinate 2,681,862, forward strand.
TTATTCAATTAATATTTTTGATTTGAATCCTTATCAACAAAAACCTCCATCTACTTCTTCAATTATTGTTAATAAAACGACAGGAGAACGGGCTGTTGTCTCGATAAATGCTACCAAATCTAAAGTAATTATTAATAACGAACTTTTTTTGAAAATCTTACAGGATGTTGATGTTATTTTGGTAGATGGGCATCAAATATCTACGAGTATCATAATTGCCAAAGAAGCACAACGGTTAAAAATTCCCGTTGTTTTGGATGGAGGAAGCTGGAAACCTGGATTATCAAAAGTTCTTCCTTACATAAATTATGCGATTTGCTCTGAAAATTTTTATCCTCCTAATTGTCTTAACTCTCTCGATGTATTTTATTATTTAAAAGGAATTAAAATTCCTTATATTGCTATTACTAAAGGAGCAAATCCAATTCAATATTGGACTAAAGAAGAATCAGGAACTGTTGAAGTTTCACAAATAAAAACGGTTGATACATTAGGAGCTGGAGATATTTTTCATGGAGCTTTTTGTCATTTTATTCTAAAACACAATTTTAAGAATTCTATAGCAAAAGCCTCTCAAGTTGCCTCTATTGCTTGTCAGTATTTTGGAACTCGTCAATGGATGTCTAAAATAGTTAATGATTAATAGTTGTTTTATTGAGATTAAAACTCGTCTCTTTGATTTTAATTTTCTTAACAACTATTGTTTTTTAACAAAAGTTGTTGTTTATTATCATATCTTGTAGTTATAGTTTTATCTTTATGGTGTGAGATAAAAAATCTTTCTAGAGTTGAAGAAAGGGAGACAAAAGGGTGTTTCTACTACTTAGAGGGAATTAATTACCATAAAAATAATTTTTAATATATTGGTGGGCATGATGGCTCTAGTTTGCGTGACTACCATAATTAACGCTCAAACTGTTTGCCAATCGAATTTAGAAGAGAGAGTTGCTAACCCAAATTTAGGGTACAATAGTCCCTATCAATCAGGGACTATTGTTGGAATTATTTCAGGTCCTTATGGTAGTGTTTTATGCGTCAAGGTTAAGGATAATACAAAATTGAGATTTCATCATCCAGGGACATCAATTGACAGAGGTGATCACATTCTTGTTTTTAAGAAAAATGGCGAGTATTTTCTTCTTGAATCAGCAATCCTAGAATAAATGAGAGATCAGCTAAAATTTTTTGTTAAATGCATTCTAACTAAGAATTTTCCAAAAAGGGAATCAATGCTTTTTGTGGTCTAGCACGGATAAACCATAGCATAGTGAAATGCACTATGTATTGTGCTAAGAACATTGATAGGCTCATCAAAATCTTGTAGTGAAGAAATTGCCTAGTCTAGGGTAACATCTTAATCTTGTCCAGAAGTACTATGTTTAAAGAAAACAGTCAATATATTTTTGAAATATTAAGTTTATCGTCTCTTTAAGAGATCATATTAAAAATATGTAAATTTTTCAAAAAAATTCTAAGAAAACAGCTGTGTTAATAAACAGCAGCCAGAAAAATGGGCAGATTAGTAATCTACCTAATTTTTTTAGGTTAATAAGTAGGCTTAATTTTTAAGTAAACCAACATCTAGTAATTGCCTTGTTTTAACTACTTTTATATTTTTTACTTATTTAAACTTGCTTACTTAATTCTCTACCAATACATTCTGATTGATTTCGACAATGGTTTAGATTAAAAATATTTTGTTAAATTGATTGTTTACAAATAACTTGCTGATTATTGAGTGTATTTTCTGTTTATTTAATAACTGTTTAACTAATATCAAAGACTTTTTATGTTTAGTCGGTGTCAAACTTACCGTACTGACAACGACTAAACTGACTGCACTAGTTTAAACTAATAAAATTTGAAAACTAATAAGTTCAATAATGACAAAAGCGATATTAAATCTGATGGAAAAGATTGTATTTTTTCAAATTATTCTGAAACTGTACATAACTTTTTTATCAATTTAACTAATCGTAGAGAGTTTATTCTTTGTTGTTGCTCAAACAATCATCAGTTAAGTGTGTTTTTAAGAAAATTGAAAAAAGAATAATTGCTCTTCTAGACTAATGTATACTAAATTAATAGCTAATAACTTTCAGAACTCTTACTTTAAGAAAATCATATAAACTCCAGAAACTCAATTTTTATTAAAATTAAATTTTTGTAATACTGCAAAATTTACAAGGAAAAACTTTAAGCTTTAGTTTATTAAACTGTTGTTATAGCTAGTTTAGAAAAGCTAAGATAATTAAAGTTAATTACTACGTAAAGCTCTTAAGAAGGTTGATTTAAAGTCCTTTATCATACCTGTTACTCTAAATCTTGCCATCTTCCTTTTCTAGGGATATCAGTAAAATTACTATATATAGTCAAAAACTCTCATAGGACAAACAGTTGTCTTTAAAAGAATATAAAAATAAATGTTTAGCATAATTTAAAATTTAAATATTAATCCTGATTTATTTGTAATAAATAACACCACACATCCTCAATATTTGAAGAATACTCAAAATTTGCTTGAATCCTCTTCGATAGATAACATTTAATATTATTTATAATACACTTTTAATACAGAAATAGATTTTTATCTTTCAATAATACCACCTCCTAATAAAATTTCCCCATCATATAAAACTGCTGCCTGACCTGGAGTAATCCCAAATTGAGGGTCATGAAAGACTAATTTAATACGATGATTATCCAAAGGAATAACATCAACTGGAACTGCAGGAGAACGATAGCGAATTTGGGTTTCTACCTGAATAGGAGAAGAGAGGTCAGGAATTGAAATCCAATTTATTCTATTTACAGTACAATCAGAACGTTCTGCATTGCCACGATTAGCAACAATAACCCGGTTCATTAAGGGATCGAGTTTTGTTACATATAATGGCTCAGTTGCCGCAATTCCTAAACCCTTACGTTGTCCGATAGTATAGTGATGAACTCCTTGATGTTTTCCTAATACCTTGCCGTCGAGATTAACAATATCTCCTTCTTTTTGAGTAATACTCTGATCCAGAAAAGTTTTCATAGATCCATAAGCCTCAATTAAACATAAATCTTGACTTTCAGGTTTATTTGCGGTTTTCAAATTGAATTCATTAGCAATCTCTCTGGTTTCTTCCTTAGTTTGATTTCCCAAAGGAAAAAGAGTTCCTGCTAATATCTCTTGGGAAAGATCATAAAGGAAATAAGATTGATCTTTATTACAGTCAACTGCTCGTAATAATTGATATCGTTGATTAACTTCATCGTAGCGAACGCGTGCATAATGACCCGTAGCGATGCGATTGCACTCCAATTTTTGTTTAGCATACTCTAACATGGGTCCAAATTTGACCACCTTATTACATTGAGAACAGGGAAGAGGCGTTATCCCTGACTCATAACCTGAAACTAAATAATCGACAATATTAGCTTGAAATACGTCGCGGATATCAACAACATGGTGGGGAATACTCAACTGTTCGCAAATCAAAGCTGCGTCCACCATTCCCTCTGAACAACATTGTCCTTTCCCTTTCATTAACCATAGAGTTAGCCCAATAACTTCATAACCTTGATGCTGAAGACTAGCCGCCGCAACAGAACTATCAACACCACCTGATAAACCGACCAGAACTTTGTCCATCACACTTGTGTTTCTCGTAACCTTACTTTATTCAGGATAACTCATTACTTATAACTGTTGGCTTATGACTTTTGATTGTTATTCGATAAATCTATCTTAAGAGTAAATGTTTAACATTAAATACTAGAGATGAAGTCTTTATGAGAAGAGCATTAATTATAATGATAATGGTTATTCTGGACTAAGCATAAAAATGAGTAGAAAATAAACTCCAAAGTTCTTATTTTGACTGTGTTCTATAACTCTGAATACTTAATTTAAAATTATCCTTTATATAGAAAAAAAGCAATAATAAAGTCTTTTTTATCTTAGAAGTATTGCCAAGCAAGATTCCTCGTATGGAAGGTCCACACTTTTGATATTTTCTTGAGAATTTTAAGCTTGAGAGTATTGATATCATAGAACTATTTTGTAGTAGCAAAGTTATGGTTTTCCTAGACTAAGTGTAGTATAGCAATGAAAAGAAAATCAATGTAAACCTAGATAGGTTATCGTGAATTAACACATAAAACACTTCTCTTTATAGATAGATAAAAATTATTTCCTTATCTAAAAAAGTAGAAATTAAAGAAAAAATATATTTAATATACTATCTAATCTATTACTTGATTTTATTAATCAGGCAATTGATATTAAAAGTATAAAAGTGACTGATTATTATTTTAGCAGTCAAGATTAAATTTTTATGTAACTCAATAGTTTTACTAATGAAGTCAATTTAAATTGCCCGTATAGAGTCAGAGATATTTCCTTAAGTAATTACCAAATATTTTTTTAGGTAAATCGCTGTTATTTTAACAATGTTCAATACAATAAAGTTTTTAGTAAAAATTAGTTCTTTTAAAAAAGAAGAATATTCTATATAGAAGAACTAGAATCAAAAGTAATTCAAGCAGTTTTAGAGATTAACATTAAAAATGTTGCTTTAAAAAATAAGATAGGATTTTTTTGAAACTCAAAAAATAGAAAAAATATAGCTTTATAAACTTCATCATTTTAAAAAAATAATTTACTTATAAAATAAGATCTTAAAATTGTTAAATAAATTCTATAAAAAGAGAATTAGTATGAAATTAATAATTTTATAAAAAAATTAAATAAATGCTCTCTAACACTAATTTTAGAGCAAAAACTAAATAGGTAAAAGAGTACAAGCTTCTACATACCAAATATTTTTAAAAATATTTGGTATGTAGAAGCTACTTAAAATAGAGAAAATAAAAAATATCTATTTAGAATATCTATTTTAAATAAATAGAAAATGATAAATATTTTTAGACTTAAATTTTAAGTAATAAAGTATTTAATAAATTTTGCAACTTGAAAATGGACATAAACTCATTATCAATATTTTCTGAGTAGTTATTCAAAAAATAAATGGAACAATTGACAAAATTGTAGCTTATTTTTGTAATTTACTCTTCCAATGGATACTAGGAAAGATAAATCAGAAGATTAAGTTAATTAGAAGACAAGCTTATAGCTAAACTAACTTTGATAATCTTAGAAGAGAAAAAGAGTTTTATGAATCTGGCGTTTTTCCCATTAACTATATTGCCCTTAATCTAGGAGAGTAGAATTGTAGGACGACTTAATTACAAATCTTAAGTAAATTACCTGAATATAATAGCATTACTATTCTTTTTGATAAAGAATCAGAAATAATAGCACATCGGTTCAAGATTTCCTCAAAAGTGCGATCTCTAAAGGCGCACTGAAGGTGAACGCAACCTTAAAGACTAGCCTGAAATTCCCTCTGTCCATTATGATCCAAAGGGGTGAAGCCGGAGCAAATAGCCGGATAATTCCTTAAGCTTAACTCTTAGGTGTTCTTTTCTCACCATAACTCTATGGATTTTTCTAGCAACATTGCCAGTCAACTTAATGCCGAAACAATTCTGCCAGAAGGAATTGTTATCATTACTCTCCTCTTGATTTTGGTAGGAGACCTCATTTTTGGTCGTAGTTCAAGAACATGGCTACCATATGCTGCCATGGTTGGGTTGTTTACTTCGCTTATCGCCCTTTGTTTGGCTTGGGATACTGCTACTCCCATCAGTTTTTTAGGGTCATTTAATGGAGATAACCTCAGCATTGTTTTTCGGTCCATTATCGCCCTGTCTACTTTAATGACTGTTTTGATGTCAGTTCGTTACATAGAACAAACAAAAACATCTTTGGCTGAATTTATCGCCATCATGTTAACGGCTACTCTAGGAGGAATGTTCTTATGTGGGGCTAATGAGTTGGTGATGATTTTTATTTCCCTAGAAATGTTAAGTATCTCCTCTTATTTGATGACAGGGTATATGAAACGGGACCCTCGTTCCAATGAAGCAGCTTTGAAATACCTTTTAATTGGGGCTTCTAGTTCAGCTATTTTTCTGTATGGAGTTTCCCTTCTCTATGGTTTATCCGGAGGAGAAACTAACCTCGATGCGATAGCTACTAACATTACTAATGTCGGCGGAGAACAGTCTTTAGGGATAATCATTGCCTTAGTCTTCGTCATTGCCGGAATTGCCTTTAAAATTTCTGCGGTTCCTTTTCATCAATGGACTCCCGATGTTTATGAAGGTTCTCCCACTCCCGTTGTCGCCTTTCTTTCTGTGGGTTCTAAGGCCGCAGGATTTGCCCTTGCGATTCGTCTGTTAGTGACTACTTTTGCTGTGGTTGAAGAACAATGGCATTTTATCTTTACCGCTTTAGCTATTCTCAGTATGTTGCTGGGAAATATAGTAGCTTTAACCCAAACCAGCATGAAGCGGATGTTAGCCTATTCTTCCATTAGCCAAGCCGGTTTTATCATGATTGGCTTAGTGTCAGGTACGGATGAAGGATACTCTAGCATGGTGTTTTATTTGCTGGTTTATTTATTCATGAACTTGGGGGCATTTACAGGAGTTATTCTCTTTTCCCTACGGACTGGAACTGATAAAATTAGCGAATATGCTGGGCTTTATCAAAAAGATCCCTTACTAACTTTAGGGTTGAGTATCTGTTTACTTTCCTTAGGTGGGATTCCTCCGTTGGCTGGCTTTTTTGGAAAAATTTACATTTTCTGGGCAGGTTGGCAAGCGGAACTTTATGGGTTAGTTATCCTCGCTTTAGTCGCTAGTGTAATCTCCATCTATTACTATATTCGTGTGGTGAAAATGATGGTAGTGAAAGAACCTCAAGAAATGTCCGATGCGGTGAAAAACTATCCCAAAATTTGCTGGAATTTATCGGGGATGCGTCCCCTACAAGTGGGGTTAATTTTAAGTATGATTGCCACTTCTTTAGCTGGAATTTTAGCAAATCCTTTGTTAACTTTAGTTGATAATTCAATAACTAGTACCCCAATTTTACAATCGGTCACTATTCATAGCCAAATCTCTCAGCTTGAGACTACACCAAATCTAACTCACTAATAATTGCCGGTAGCAGGTGGGGTGGGCAATGCCCACCTTATCATCATTACTGTCTGGATTATCTCTATTATGAATAATAATCCACAATTTTATTTTTTTTTACTAAATTCAAGTCTTTTTTTACTATATTCAAGTGATTTCTAAAGGTCTTTATACAATGGATAATAAGCTTATTCCGGGAAAATTTGACCGGTATTTTCAAAGTCAAAGATTATAGCTAACCTGTTGGACAGATTTTTGCAGGTTAGCATTAAGAACTAATTTTTCTTTATAGGGACTTCGAGAAACCGTTGATTATCTATGTTATGTGAGTCCAAACATAAATAATCAATAGTTAGAGTTTTAATATTTGTTAGTATTCAAGTGTCATTTTTAATGACTTGTTGCTATGGATTTTATTGATTTTTTTTAAAAAAAATCTGTGGTGGTGTTTGTTATTTTTTTTGAAAAAAATATAGGATTTTTTGATTTACAACTGGTTTATATAACTTAGCTTCTAAGACTACCAAAGTTAAAAACCATCAAGAAACTTAAGTTGATTCGACAATACTAGTTACTTGTCTTGATTTGGTTTACTCAATAATCGAATTTATCTTTAACGTTTCTGAACTAAAGTGTAGCGCTTCTAACTTTTGTGAGGTAGACTCTAATGTGTTTCTCCATGCCCATTTTCTAAGAATAAAGAGTCATAGTTTTTTGTCCATGGGGGAACTGTTATTGAAACTGACAATAGGTGATAAGCAAAAAAACTACCGTTAATTAAAACTTAAATAAACTGTATTGAGTCAGAATTAAGAGAAATCTTCACACTGAAATACTATAGCCAAGAACAACTTACTGACCACTAAACCGATTACTAATAAGGGTAAACAACAAATGAAAAAGGTCTATGAAGGAAAAGCCAAGATTATTTATACTACCGATGATCCCGAAATTCTTCTTGCTCACTTTAAAGATGATGTAACAGCTTTTAATTCCTCAAAAAGAGGCATAATACAGGGTAAAGGAGAAATTAACTGCCAAATTTCCTCAGCTTTATTCAAATGGCTAGAGTCTAAAAATATTGCTACCCATTTTATAGATCAACCTGGTCATCGTGAAATGCGCATCCGTGCCGTCAAAATTGTCCCAATTGAAGTAGTTGTTAGAAATATTGCCGCGGGGAGTCTGTGCCGACAAACAGGCTTAATCGAAGGTAAAATCTTATCTTTTCCTCTAGTAGAATTTTATTTAAAAAACGACGAACTTGGAGATCCATTATTAACCCGTGAGCGTCTACTACTCCTGGAATTAGCCTCCCAAAAACAACTTGAACAACTTCAGTCTATAGCCTTAAAAATCAATATATATTTGACAGAGTTTTTTGCTAGTTGCCAGATTACCTTAGTAGATTTCAAATTAGAATTTGGTTTAGATCCTCAAGGAAACCTCCTTCTAGCCGATGAAATTAGTCCTGATACTTGTCGTTTGTGGGATAAACAAACAAAAAATATCCGAGATAAAGTTTTGGATAAAGATCGATTTCGGCACGACTTAGGAGAAGTAGAAGCAGCCTATCGACAGGTTCAACAAAAGGTTTTAGAAAAATTAAATATCAGATAAAGTCCCTGACATTGGAACCTTTACGAGTAGTTCTGGTCACTAGATTCGATAATTTAGCTCGGTTGCTTAGGCACTCTGTCAGCTATTATGAGTCAATAACAAAAATATAAATACAATAAACAACGCTGTAGCTTGATTGGGTGTGTGGAAGTGTCAAACGAGATTAAAAAATTACGGTTGTCTCCTATGGTGGTAGTTCCTTTCGTAACTGCCACTATGTTAAACTTGGCCCAGTCTATTAGGGGAGAAACTATAGTCCCTTTAATTGAAACAACTCTCGAAGAGGAGAATTCAGAGACTATAGTAAGCATGACGGACTCTAAGTCCGTCATGCTAGGGGAAACTGCACTAGCACCTGCGTCGGTTTCTATTTTGGAAAACGTAATGGAAACCGATGTAACCTCTCTGACAGATTCAAAGGCTAATAATTTAGCTGTTTCTCAGGAGACTCCGGCATTGATAATGCCTGTCACCTCAGAAGATTTAGACTTTCAGATTTCATCAATCTTAGAACAGGAAACTCCCTTGGTTTCTAAGTTGAAAAAGGTGATTGCGGCAGATTTAACTTCTTCAACGGATACTCAAGGGCAAATTGAGGTATCTGAGATAGAATTACCCGAAAAGGACAAATTACCAACCTCAAAGGAAATCCAGACTCCTATTGAACCATCCTTGTCAGATAGTCCTTTGATTGAAGAAATATCAGGGGAAGAACCCAGGGTTTTAGTGGTAGAAGTTTTAGTTAGTGGAGTTGATGAGGACCTAGGAAATCTAGTCTATAACACTGTTCAAACTAGGCCAGGACGAACAGCTACTCGCTCTCTGCTACAAGAAGATGTTAATGCAATCTATGCCACTGGATTCTTTTCTAATGTTAAAGTTACCCCTGCCGATACACCTTTAGGGGTACGCATTACCTTCGATGTGCAACCTAACCCAACTCTGAGTGAAGTTGTCGTAGAAACAGGCACAAATGAGGAAGCTCGAGCATTACCGCCTGAAGTTGTTGAGGATATTTTTAGGGATCAGTATAGGACAATTCTTAATCTACGAGAATTACAAAACGGCATCCAAAAACTTAATGAATGGTATTCTGAACAAGGCTATGATCTAGCCCAGGTTATTGGTTCTCCTAAAGTTGGGGATGATGGAATTGTAACCCTAGTGGTATCCGAAGGGGTAATTCAAGACGTACAAGTGAGATTTTTCGACGCAGAAGATGAACCCATTAATGGTCGAACACGCCCTTTTATTGTGACTCGTGAGATGCAACTCGAACCAGGGAATGTTTTTAACCGCAGAATCGCTCAAACTGATTTGCAAAGAGTCTTTAGTTTAGGGTTGTTTGAAGATGTCAGAATTTCTTTTAGCCCGGGGGAAGATCCGCGAGAGGTTATTGTTAATGTAGATGTAGTGGAAGGAAATACTGGATCTCTGGCTGCAGGAGCTGGAATTAGTTCCACTAGCGGACTGTTTGGAACAGTCAGTTATCAAGAGCAAAACCTAGGAGGAAATAACCAAACTATCGGGGGTGAGGTTCAAGTTGGAGAACGGGAATTACTCTTCGATGTCAATTTTACCGATCCTTGGATTGCCGGTGATCCTTTTCGCACTGCTTATACGGTTAATGGATTCCGTAGACGGACTATCTCTCTAGTCTTTGATGGAGATGATTCTTCGATTAGAACCCTCAACGACTTTGATAGTCCACGGGTAGTTCGGACTGGGGGTGGGGTAACTTTTGTACGTCCTTTGGCAGATGATGCCTTCAGTGTACCCGATTGGCGAACTTCCCTAGGCTTCAACTATCAACGGGTTCAAGTGGAAAATTCGGAGGGTGATATTGCGCCTTTATCAGCCCCTCTCAATGGTTTTCCCTCTCAACCCTTAGCTTTTAGTGATGAGGGAAAGGATGACCTGTTTACTATCAGTTTTGGAGCTTCTCAAGACTTTCGTAACAATCCTTTACGTCCTACGAGTGGTCATCTGTTGCGCTTGGGAGTCGAACAAACTATACCCGTAGGTTCAGGCAGTATTTTCTTTACCCGATTACGAGGAAGCTATAGTCACTATATCCCTGTAGATTTTATTGATTTAGGCTTTATTGATGAAGATCAACCAAAACCTCAAGCATTGGCTTTTAATTTTCAAGCAGGAACAGTTTTCGAGGATTTACCCCCTTATGAAGCCTTTGTCATTGGGGGAAGTAACTCAGTGCGTGGTTACGATGAAGGAGAATTAGGAAATGGACGTAGTTATTTCCAAGCAACAGCAGAATACCGCTTTCCTATCATTCCAGCAGTTGGGGCAGCTCTCTTTGTTGACTATGGGACAACGATTAAGTCTCAACGCTCAGTAAGAGGCTTTCCAGGTACAATTCGAGGATTACCTAGTGATGGTTATGGTTACGGCCTTGGTGTTCGCATTCAATCGCCAGTTGGGCCAATTCGGGTTGACTATGGAGTAAATAATGAGGGGGATTCCCGCCTCCACTTTGGTATTGGGGAAAGATTTTAATGAAAAACCAGATTTTATTATTTTTCTGATTTTCCCCTCGATTTTTTTTCAATTGGTTCAAATTACTTTAATTAGAGGATGAGATTATCGCCTTGATTCGGTGAAAGTTAAACAACTTGTTTTTCGGATTTATGGAGTTTTTCTTCCTAAAAATGTTAAATAAAACTATCACGATTTATTTATGTAAAGTTCGATTTAAAACTAACAATTTATTTTATATACAGTTGGTGCTTCGCCGATTTTTTACTTAAGTAAAACCAATATAAATAATAATTAGAAATAGAATGTAATTTATCCTAATCGTCGGATACATAAACAAGATTTAACGAGATAAGGACTCAATATAATACAATTAATGATAAGTCAAAAAATACAATTGATTAACAATGAGCGTTGGCTCATTTATTCAAAGAGTTTTAAAAAAACTTGAGGTTGGTTAAGTTTTTTTAAAATTAATAGAAAGCTTTTTTTTAGAGATTACCCATTTTGACTTGTCAGGAGGTAGAGGGCATGTCATTTTTAGTGTAGATACGTTGAAATAAATTTCATGCTTTCAAGATATCCAAGAAAGACTATAAAAAAGATAATTAACCACTAAGACAGCTTCCATTCTCTGTGTTTACTCAAATTGGGATTAACGGTATTACAAGTAGCTGAAGTATTAGAATCTAGATATGGAGTAAGTAATAGAGATTTGAACAAACAATAATTGATAAAAGACTGTTATTTATACCTTGAGGGTAATTATGAGTTCTACGGTTAAAGGGGTTATTACAGTATCAGGAGTTGGGTTACATTCCGGGGTGGAAACTAAGGTAAATATTTTACCTGCACAATCAGGAGAAGGTCGCTATTTTGTTAGGGTAGACTTACCAGGAAATCCTATAATTCGTGCTGAGGTAGCTTCAGTTAGTCAGACGACTTTATCAACGGAATTAAGTCAAGGAAAAGTAGCCATTCGTACGGTTGAACATCTTCTATCCACGTTAATAGCTATTGGGGTCAAAGATGCCCGTATTGAAATTGATGGACCAGAAGTCCCGTTGTTGGATGGATCTGCTCAGGAATGGTTTAAAGCGATGATTCAAGGGGGTGTTAGTCCTTCTTCATTGTCCGCAGGTTCTCCCTTATTAAAACCGATTTTGATTAGGGATGGAGAAGCTTTTGTGGCTGCTGTACCTGCGTCTGAGACTCGTTTTACCTATGGAATTGATTTTCCTTACTCTGTTATTGGCAATCAGTGGCACAGTTGGAATCCTAATATAGAATCTTTTGAAGATACAATCGCCCCTGCTAGAACTTTTGGTTTTGCTGATCAAATTGAAAAACTACAAAAGGCAGGTTTAATTAAGGGAGGAAGTTTAGAAAATGCCTTGGTGTGTGATCACGAAAAATGGTTAAATCTCCCTTTGAGATTTGAAAATGAACCTGTCCGTCATAAATTATTAGATTTAATTGGGGATTTAAGTTTATTAGGAACCATTCCTCAAGGGCATTTTTTAGCCTATAAAGCAAGTCATAAGCTTCATATTCAATTAGCTATGGCGATCCAAGAAAAGTTGAATTCTTAAGAATAAACATGAATTAACCTGATAAATAATCGGAGACTCGATTTATATGAATGTTTTAATAACTTAACTATTTACGAGAAAAGCAAAAAAGTTTACCATAGAGTAAAGAGCAGAGTTATCATCAAGTCTAGGTTTATTCTTACTGTCACTAGTATTCTGTCTTGTTCAACTATGACCCGTTATCATACAGTTCGTATAAACCATCGTCAAGAAGGAAAAGAATATACCTTAAAAGTACCCGATGATCACTACATTCTTCATAGTGTGGAAGAACAAGGTAATCAATTGCCTTTTTTGTGTAGAAATGGAGCTTGTACCGTTTGTGCTGTGCGTATTCTATCAGGAGAAGTCTATCAACCTGAAGCTGTAGGATTATCTCCAGAACTGAAAGACAAAGGTTATGCTTTATTGTGTGTTAGTTATGCTCGATCTTGCTTAGAAGTAGAAACTCAAAATGAAGATGAAGTTTATGAGATTCAATTCGGACAGTATTTTTGTAAGGGGGAAAAGAAATTTAAAATTTTTGCGTATGATGATTAAATTAATAGATAGATATTATAGATGATAATATCCTTAATTATTGAGGAGAAACTGAAATTTTTAAAAAACACTTTAAGGTTTATTTTTAGAATAAAATTTATCCATTATTAAGTTATCAATAGTTTATTATTAACTATTAATCATGCACAAACCAAGTCAAAACGAACTAGAAACACTTTTAGAGATTGCCACAGAAGCGGTGATGACTGCTGGAGTAATTTTACAAGATCTTTGGGGTAAATTAGAAAGAATTGAGGAGAAAGGTCGTCCTGGAGATTTAGTCACCGAAGCTGATAAAACAGCAGAAGCAGCTATTCTAGGTATTCTACACCGTCGAGTTCCTCAACATCAAGTTTTAGCTGAAGAATCTGGTCTCTTAGGAGTAGCTAAGAGTGATTATCTTTGGGTAATTGATCCTCTTGATGGAACTACTAATTATGCCCATAGCTATCCCATTTACGCCGTATCTGTCGGGTTATTGATAGAGGGAATACCCCAAGTAGGAGCCATTTATGATCCCTTTAGGAAAGAGTTATTTAGAGCGGCTAAAGGATTAGGATCTACCCTTAATTATCGTCCTATTCGAGTTTCCAAAACTACAGAATTAAGTAATAGTTTGCTTGTCACAGGATTTCCTTATGATCGCCAGGAGACTCAAGATACCAATTATCCTGAATTTTGTTACTTAACTCATATCACTCAAGGGGTGCGCCGTGCAGGAGCGGCCGCCCTTGACTTGGCAAATGTAGCTTGTGGCCGCCTCGATGGGTATTGGGAAAGAGGATTAAGCCCTTGGGATATTAGCGCAGGAATTATCATTTTGGAGGAAGCAGGGGGAAAAATCTCTGCTTATGATGAGAGTACTTTAATTATTGAATCGGGGAGATTATTAGCTACTAACGGGCATATTCATCATGTTTTGAGTCAAGCTTTAGATGAAGCATTGCCCTGGCTGCAGAATTTTTATCAAGTAAAACCATTCTAGTTATATAGCCATAAATTTGGTGTTTAAAGGCGCAGCAAAGATGACAACAACATAAGAAAAAGAGAAGTTTCAGTCACTGAAGGGGTGGGCTTATAATTTGGTATAAGTTTTTCTATTTAACAAGGACTATTTAAATCTGAGCTCGTCGGCCACTATTACTATGCAATTCTTGGATTTTTGATAGATGTAGATGTCGAGCAAATTCGCTAACGTTACCTGAAAGTTTCTTTTTGTTTTTGTCTTTATTCTGAATACTTATAAAGGTCAAACAAAAAACAGAAAGAAACTAGAGAATAAGTTGTCATAAAAATCAGTTAATTTTGCCTAGAAAACGCCATTTAAAAGCCAGCTAAAATGGTCTGTATTTAGCAATACATATTGATTGCTATTGCTTTCAGGTCTAAAACTGCATATAAATTATTTCAAGTTACAGTGACTCAAAATACTTTATTGAATTTATTTAAAAGTTAATCAAATCCTTAACTTATGAACAATATCAGGGCTCGGGTTAAACATTAGTAAAATTGCTCAAATTAATGAATTGAATTTAGTTTATCTAAGCAACGAATGCGGCAAAAAAACTAAGATTAAACCTCCTCCTGAACTACCTAAACTTGAATTTTATCTAGAAGACTTGAAACAACCGCTAAAGATTGAAAAAACTCTTGTTTCTGTTGTTTATTCTGTCATTCTAGGGACAAGTTGATATCTTGATCGTCAATAATATAATGTTCTAAGCCATCGTAGAATTACGAGAAGCTCTGAAAACTAAACCAAACAATTCAGTATGTCATGGCTCACTAGGATTAACTTCTTTTGAAGGAAAGTAACTCACCATGGCTAAGGTTCATCTCAATAAAGCTTCGCAAGAAAACTCTAAACACCTGGTGGTTACTCAACCTAAAAAATATCTTAAACAACTGACGAGTAATGACAAAAACAAATCTTCTAATAACTAAATCCAGGGAAAACTTTTTGACTCTTTATTTAGAAAAAAGAGGTAGCTTACACTTTGCTGGTAAAAGGCGATCCTACGCTAGGCTAAAAGATAGGACTTTAACCTCCCATTTTTGGGGCAAAACAATACAAAGCAAGAGGCAAAAAAAACCATGATCAATCAACCACCTGCAGGAGCAAGAGACTTACTTCCCCTCGAAGTTGTACAAAAGGCTTGGATTAATGATCTTCTTCAACAAGTCTTTGGACAATGGGGATATCAACGTGTTGTCACTTCCACCATTGAATGGTTAGAAACATTGATAGCCGGAGGAGCTATTGATCCTTCGACAGTGATTCAACTACGGGATAGTTCTACAGGGCAATTAGGATTGCGGCCAGAACTAACTGCTTCGATTGCCCGGACTGCTGTTACTCGCATGGCTGATACCACTTATCCCCAACGCCTCTGTTATCGTGCTAATGTTTTTCGAGATCCTCCGGTAGGTCATCACGGAAAACAATTAGAGTTTTATCAAGCAGGGGTAGAATTGCTTTTTTCGGGAGGAGTGTTAGCGGATGCGGAAATCTTATTATTAGTCGCTGATTGTCTCGAACAGTTAGGAATCCCCTATTGGCATCTTATTTTAGGAGAAGCCAGTTTGACGCGATCACTTCTTGAACCCTTCCCAGGTTCCCTCAAAAGTCAGGTGTGTCGATGTCTGGCTCAACTTGACTATGTCACCTTAGAAAATCTTGACTATCCTTCTGTTGACTTACAACAGCGAGGAAAATTATTGTTTGATTTACGGGGAACTCCTGCTCAGGTGCTCCAAAAAGTTAGCCAATTAGAGTTAGACAAAGCTGGAGAAAAAAGTGTTAACAACCTAAAATACTTGGTCGAACTAATTGAAACAAGCTGGTCAAAACCTTTTCCGTTTATCTTAGATTTAAGTCTAATTCAAACCTTTGATTATTATACAGGAATTGTGTTTAAAGCTGTTGGAAAAAGTAACAACAAATTACAAATTCTAGGTCAGGGAGGACGCTATGACAAACTTCTTGGAGTTTACCATCCTCAGCAAACATCAGCCCCAGGTATTGGATTTTCTTTCAATCTTGAAGACCTGTATACTTACTTATTAACCACTGCTATTTTGCCACAAACTCCTCCTCTAATTGATTTTCTCGTGATTGCTCAAACTTCCCGGTCCCAATCAATAGCCTTGAGTTATGCTCAACAACTTAGACAGTCTTCAGAAAAGTTAAGGGTAGCCCTAGAATTGGGGGGACGTTCTCCCGAAGAAATTCGTAATTATGCGCTGAAAAGTTGCATTAAAACTCTTGTTTGGATGACCGAAACAGGAGAAGTAAACATTGAAACTCTGAACAATTAAACTGAAAATCAACTCTGATTTAGGTAATTACTTTTTAAGTCTAAAATTAGAAATAAATTAAATATCTACTAAAAAAAACTCGTTGAAATGTTAGCTAAACGAATTTTACCTTGTCTCGATGTTAGTGCCGGTCGCGTAGTCAAAGGAGTTAATTTCATTAATCTCCAAGATGCTGGAGATCCTGTGGAATTAGCCAAAATTTACAACGATGCTGGGGCTGATGAATTGGTTTTTCTCGATATTACTGCCACTCATGAGGGACGAGACACCATTATTGATGTCGTTTATCGTACTGCCGAAGCCATTTTTATCCCTTTAACCGTTGGGGGTGGCATTCAGACCCTAGAGAATATCAAAAGTCTGTTAAGGGCCGGAGCTGATAAAATCAGTATTAACTCCGCCGCTGTTCGTAAACCCGATTTTATCAATCGTGCTAGTGATCGCTTTGGTAAACAGTGTATCGTAGTTGCTATTGATGCTAGACGGCGTAGACATCCTGATAGTGACGGCTGGGAGGTCTATGTGCGAGGAGGACGGGAAGGTACGGGGATAGATGCTATCGAGTGGGCACAAGATGCAGAAAAACGGGGTGCAGGGGAATTGTTGGTAACCAGTATGGATGCGGATGGAACTCAGGCTGGATATGATCTGGAATTAACTCATACTATCGCTGAACGTGTAGAAATTCCTGTAATTGCCTCTGGAGGAGCGGGAAATTGTCAACATATCTATGAATCTTTCTCTAAAGGTCGTGCTGAAGCCGCTTTATTAGCTTCTTTGCTCCATTGCGGTAGGTTAACTATTGGTGAAGTAAAAGAATACTTACGTGCTCGCCAAGTTCCCGTTAGAGGCACATAAATACTACTTAACTAAAACAAAATTGTTAGTTAAGATTAGCCTAGTGTTAAAACTTATTAAAATTATGGAAGAATGTTAAAGACTTAGATTCGGATGATGAGGGAAAATGACTATTTTTTTTGTTAGGGAAAATAAAGATGTTGTAGCAGCTCAAGGAGTTAACCTCAGAGAAAGGGCTCTGCAAAACCAGATTGATCTCTATACTTTAAAGGGAAAACTTATTAATTGTGGGGGTCATGGTCAATGTGGGACTTGTATTGTAGAAATTATTGAAGGGATAGAAAATTTATCGCCACGAACAGATTTTGAGCAGCGCATACTTAAGAAAAAGCCCGATAATTATCGCTTATCCTGTCAAACATTGGTTAATGAACTAGTTAAGGTTAAAACTAAACCCTGCTCATCTATTTTAGGTGTACCTTTGAACGATAAAAAAAAGCACAGTGAGAGGTAATTATGGGTGGGGAACACAAGGAACAAACGTTGACTGCCAACTAACATAATGAATTTTTACTTGATATTTTTCATGATTTTCATTTGTCGAGGTTCAATAGTTTCTTGAAAATACCTGAGTAAGGTGATTCCAAGTGCTTGTTGCCATGGGATATAGAAGATATTGTAGTTCATTCAGTTCGGGTGAGATTAACGGATGAAGTACGTCATCTTTTGACGATACTTTTATGAACTATTAACATCTTTCTACTGTTAAACAAGATTGTGAGACTATATTAGTGAATATATATATAAATTGTACGTATCAAAAAAAAGAAATAATCAGAAAAAAATTACAAATATTAGGCAATAAATAAACTAGAACAAGAAGTACTAAGGTAAAAAAAATTGGAAGATTTTTATAAAGATGGAAAAGTATATCTAAATACAGATTAAGCCAGATTTAATAATTTTAAAAATATCCATACGGGTCTAATACTAGAGTAGAGAGATAATTTTCTCTAATAAAAAAAGATAAAGAGTAAGTCATTTTTTGATGATACCTTTAATTATTTTAAATATTCATATAAGTTAAGACATAGATTTATTGAAATCATAGTTTTCTCAAAGTTTAATTCCTCAATTGTGAGTAGAAAATACCATTATTTCAGTGGATAAAACTACATTTTTAAATTGGAAAACTTTTAGGATAATTGTAGAAAAAAGTTGGATATAAACCTAGATCATGCAAATACTACCTAAAAGGGAAAATATTTTTTAATAAAACCTGGTTTTCTGCCTTAATGCTCCAAAGTGAAAAATATTTATTTGTTGCTATCAATAAAATATGTTGATTTTTAAATCAATTAACTAAATTTGTCTTGATCGATAAAGATTGTTGAATATTTTTATCCATCAGCGTATAAGGGTTGCTCATAAATACTCTAGTAAAGAGGAATAGTCATGCTATATTTTTGATCGCTTATATTAATTACCTAATCAAAAGTTGAGGAATCCGTTTTGATTCCTTAAAGATTAAGACTGGGTCTAATACAAAGTAAAATATTTGCTTCCATAATGGGAACGATCATGGTATTAATTCCCACATAATCTGAGTTTACTTTATTAGGTTTACTAACCAAAACTTATTAATAAGTACCAGATTCAACTTCTTTACTAGAATTAATTAGATTATTATGATTAATATTAGTTTCAGCAGGAAAATATAGTTTTTCTTTGAAGAAATTACAGGTCTAAGTTAACAGTTAGTTCATTTGTTTGTTGTTTTCAATACTGAGATTGTAGAAGCTCTACGAGCATCTCACTGGTTGAGCTAATAGCGTAGGAAACATAAAACAATATATTTATCCCAGCAGTAAGGAATAAAGTCGTTGGTATTTTAAATCTTAGTAGACATTTCACCGTGATTTTTTTATACTAAACAACTAACTTTGAGGCGTTTCAACATAGCCTTCCTAGCTTTTTCTGCGAAAGAATCATCAAGATGGTCCAAGGAAATTTCAGTTTGATATTTTTCTTGTAAAGCTGTTTGAATTAACCAGTCAGCAATAAAAGGATTTTTAGGTAACAAAGGTCCGTGGCAATAAGTAGCGATCACATGACGATAAAAAGCTCCTTCATAACCATCTTCCCCATTATTCCCATACCCTTTAATCACCTTTCCTAAAGGTTTAACTTTTCCTAGATAAGTCCGCCCTCCATGATTCTCAAACCCGATGATAATTGGAGGTTTCCCTAATTGTTTTCTTAAAGCTTTTGCTAGGGGACTAGAAGTAATTTCAAAGACAACATCACCAATACAACGAGATACATTCGCTCCGGGATGTTTACTAACTAAATCCAGTAACCCTAATCCCTCAATGCGCCGTCCTAAAGCAGGTTCATAATAATGACCCAACAGTTGAGGAGAACCGCAGGTAAATACTCCAGGGGTTCCTTCTTCGACTCTATCCTTAAAAGCCTCAGCTTTAGCCCCTTGTAAATCCCGCATCACAATTTCCTGTTGACGATCTTGCCCCCCTCCTCCGACAATGACATCAACTTCCTTGAACACCGAGGCTTCTGTTTGCTGAGTTATAGGGACAATAGTAACATTGAGTCCACGCCATTGACAGCGACGTTGAAGACAGATGACGTTACCGCGATCACCATAGGTACTCATTAAAGTAGGATAGAGCCAACCAATTCGTAATTCTTGAGTTTGAAACATAGTTTAAGCAAGAAGTTATTAGAGCATTTTATCTTAGTTCTCTGAGCCTATCCACTTTTGGGTTTGTTTCTTGTGCTCTCTGTTAATTTTTAATTAAAAAAGTTAACTAACCGTGATCGAATTAAACTCAGATCTGTTTTAAGCAGTCATCAATTTGCTCTAATTATTCAAGATTTACTACACTGTACTGCCATAGGATTATTGGGGACTATTGAGATAAAAACTCTTATGTTTATTCAACTAAACGTTGAGCAACAACAATTGAATTCTTAGAAAGAACTAAGTCTTCATTCAACAAAAGTAAGAATTGTTTATAAGTAGTATTTGACATTGTCTTTCTCAATTTTTTATGTAGGTTTTATCTTTAACTTTTAATTGTTCCTTGATGGTTGAGGATGATTATGTCCTAAGAGTAACAACGACTAATTAAGTTTTCACTTCGTAGTCTTTCGTAGACTAACGATTCACTCTGTTTTATATCAAGAAAACAGAGTGAATCGTTAGGCAATGATCTTCCTCAAAAGCAAACTATCTATATGTTAGGAAGCTAATGAAGATAATTAACTGCTATTGAGAGACGTGCATGTAGCTACACTTACTCGTTCCTGATTCGTCAACTCTCTATGGAAAAAAATGCTAAAAGCTTCTTTGAGTTTTTTCGTATTATTCTTACGCCATCTATTAACTGAACTTTCCATTACGGGATTGGACAGAATTTTACTTAAAGTTGACTAATATTTTATTCAAATTTAGCTATTATTTAAAAATACGTTATATCTACGAATCATCAACTTAAGTATTTATTCTTCGATGTAGAAGAAATGAGTAGTCATATATAAATAAACAACATTATGTTAATAACTATTAAGGTAGTGGGTAAACTATAAACTAATTTTGAAAAAATTAGAAAATTTTCTAGACTGAGAAGATAAAACAAAGCTCAAAACTAATAGAGACATTAGTTAGCATAAATTTGATACTAATTTTTAACTTTGTTGAACAAGATTGAGATTTTTATTTTTAGTTTCTGTGTGGGAAGCCCCCACTATAAACAAGTGGGACGTATCAAACCGAAGGACCATAATATTGCGGTCTCAGGGTGAAAGCCGATCAGTGCTAAATGACTAAGCTAGAATAGAACTGGTCTAATAGATACTTAGAAACACGCTAAGAAATTAAAGGGCGAACTTATTACTCTAGCTGGTGGGTATATGTGTCCACAGACTATGTCGGATAATCAACAATGCTAAGGGGTTCTAAACAGAAAAAAAGTTTTTCTGATGTTTAAAAACCTATACATTCACAGTCTATGGATAGTTCAGTAGTGATGACTGTAGAGATATCTGGACGGAAGTATAAAAATAGCAACATTTCCATATTCCCATTCTATCTAGAAAAGCTCAGCAAAACAGTAACGTCCTATCGTAGACTAAGATGTCCTGTGCTGTGCGCTTGGGAGACTTCTCAGGAAGAGTATTTCTGGAAGAATGTCAAAAAGAAGTGAAAAATTCAATATGAATGTGATCGCCTGATTTAATACCTAATTGTGCAGCACGCCCCCCCCGCAATTCAATTACCATATCAATATCGGTGTTAAGAATAGGTCCGTAGGTAAAACAGGGGTCTTCTTGACAAGGGGGGACATTAGTAATCACCTGTTTAACTTCTCCATTAAATAGGAAAATCATGTCTAAAGAGAGATTAACATTCTTCATCCAAAACTTTACCGGTCTTGCAGGCTCAAAAACAAAGAGCATTCCCCTATTATCTGCTAAAGACTCCCGATACATCAACCCGATACTTTGTTGTTCTGAAGTTTTAGCCACTTCTAATTCAATCACTTGTTCATTAATCATTGCTTTGGCTTCCACAGGGAGGCTTTGACCTTGGTTTTTGGCAATTATTTCCAGTGTCCTCCCAATCTCACTAGACTGGGATTCAGTCCGCTCTGGAAAAGAATATCCAAAAGATAAAATAGCAATAATAACAGTTGAGGCTAAGGAAATCGATAATTTCATTGTGAGTCCCATCTTACATTCAGTGTTTAGAAACAATTACAGTTAAAGATGAGAAAAATACAAAGTAGGATTTTTCCCTTGTCTCTCTTCTTTATTGACTATCCTTCTCGTAGAACATAGCCAACACCGCGAACAGTGTGGATTAATCGTTTTTCATTTTTACTCTCTATTTTTAAGCGTAAATAACGAATATAAACTTCGATGACATTAGATTCTCCTTGAAAATCATATCCCCAAACATTTTCTAAAATTTTATCTCGTGTTAATATTTCCTTAGGATGAGACATGAGGTATTTGAGCAATTCAAATTCCTTCATCGTCAAATCAATGGCTGTTTCATCTATAAAAAGTTGGCGACTGTTCAAATCCAACATTAAATTATCAAATTGAAGTCTTTCAGTAACTGTTTCAGTAGTAGTCAAATAAAAATGGATTAGTCTAAGCAAATTTTCAGTATGATAGGCTGTCAATATATAGTCGTCAGCTCCTGCCTCTAAACAAGCCACTCTTTCTTCAACGCTTTCTTGATCAAGCACCATAATAATCAACACTCGATTTTGAACCTTTCTTAACTGACGGCACAAAGTCAATCCAGCTTTTTTTGAGCGGTGACGATCAATAACTATCATAGCTGGTTGTTGCTTTTCAACTTCGAGTAGAGCTTGATGAGCATCAGATACAATCACTGGAGTGTAACCAATTTCTATTAGATCAGCTTTCGCGCGTTGATTAAAATATTCGTCGAGTTGTACTAGTAAAATGCAAGGATTCATAGTAGTAGAGGTAATTACACTCATAAGTAACACCATTCTCACAAAAGACAGTTAGTTTAAGTTATTTATTTGGTAAAAATTTCTGTTACAACTCGATCCTGAGCATTGCCGCTCACAACAATCTTGTTATCATGAATGGTGCCTACGGCTTTTTCCCCAGTTAAATTAAAGTCGGGATTAGTTTGTTCATAAATGACATTTCCCAAGGCTTCGATGATCTGAGTGTTAACATTCCAGGTAAGATCGTTTGAATATAGTTTGGCGGCATTAGCGGTGCTATTACCTTGAACGCCACCTCGAAGATAAGCAATACTATTAGTCATATCAACCTCAGCCTGATTACCAGTGATGATAACTCCCTGTTGATAGTGAATTAATTTGACGGGTTTGCTTGAAGTGACTTGGCGCGCTTCGTATTTCCAAATAAATTCGTTGGTTGCTACTTGTACTGGAGGTTTAATTGATTTGAATTCAATATTGTCTTTAACAATGACCTGTTTGGTGTTGAGGTGAACTTCGGCATGGTTAGCAACTAGTTTATCGGTGATGATTTTATCTTGGAAACGAACTATTTTAAGTAAACGCTTACCAATTACCCTTTGTTCAGAAATCTTCCAGAGTAGATGTTCTGTTTTTAGTTGCATCCGAGGCTTTTTTGAAGTAGCAATAATATTGCCTATAAATTCAAGTTCCTGCTTAGTAGCATAATATTTACCCTCCTTGGCAGAAGCTGTAAGTTGAGGAGTGGAACCCCGCAGATTTTTTCGTACCATGAGGACGGATTCTTGGGGCTTCCACTCCACTTCGTCACTCTGCATTACCGCATCGTTACGAGGATCGACAGCAACAATGTTCTCTTTGAGATAAATTTCTTGTCCATCTCGATCAACTTCTCCCTGGTCAGCTTTAATGCGAAGGACAATTTTACCGTCTTGGAAAATATTGCCTTTTACGGCAGTTAATTGAGCCTTTTTACGATCAGGACTGTAGGCGGCCTCATCTACTTGAATTTTCCAAAGCATTTCTCCCTTCGCATTAGATTGTTCTAAGGTCGCATTGTTGAGAATTAATTGACTTTCTGTATTAGCAGCTTCCTGCTGTTGGTCATCAGAATTACTCTGAGATTGATTTTTTCCTTGACAGGCAGTGATAGCTGAGAGGAGAAACAGCACTCCGACTGTTAAAACCAAATTGGGTTGGAGATGCCGCTTCTGAAGAAAATTTGAGCTATCCATTTGGTTGAAGTTATTTGAGTCTGACTTACCTACCTTATCTTGGTTTATTGCTATCTAACATCCCGACCCCCGAAAAACTACCATAAGACATGTTCGGTTTGGGAGTTTTTTGAATATCTTCTTTGATTTGATCAAGATCAATATAACGATCAGCGACATTGATTAAACTATCACTAGTCATCGAACGCAAGCTAACAACCTCGATGCGGGCTCCTCGATAGCTAACCGAATCAGCCGCATAAGCTAAGTCTCCATCGCCACTGACGATTACGGAGGTATCATAAGCTCCGACTAAAGCCATGAGATCAACTGCAATTTCCACGTCTAAGTTGGCTTTTTTTGAGCCGTCAGGTAATTGAACCAGATCTTTAGCAATTACTCGATAACCATTACGACGCATCCACAATAAAAAACCCTGTTGTTTTTCGTTGGTACGATCAACTCCAGTATAAAAGAAAGCTCTTAATAACCGAGATCCTCCTGTCAGACGACACAGTAACTTTGTGTAGTCAATTTCAATTCCTAATTGAAGAGCAGCATAAAATAAATTAGAGCCATCAATAAAAATCGCAACACGTCCTCTATTTTCTAATACCTGTTCTGGTGTAAATATAGAATCGTCTTCAAATTCTTCAAACATTTGTCTTATTCCTGGTTGATTATGGAGAAGGTATGGTTTATGAAATGGGTTTGTTATTTCTGGCTTATATTTCATGAGATTTGTAAATTGGTAAAAGGTGTAATGGCAACATTCGTTTCTCCAGAACCCGGTTCAGCCAGATTTAGGTAGATTCTTCCTCAGGAAGGTTAAGCCTAACAAAAATAGGTTGGGGCTTAGTTAAGGTTTGACTAACTTCAATTTTTCCCCACCGACTATGTTGAGTGAAGGGAGCATTTTGATGGACGTGATCGCCCTCATTAAAATCAACAGATAACCCCAATTGTTGGTAAATGTTATTACTTAAATTGGGAATTATTGGGGACAATAAGTAAGCACTCAGGCGGACTGATTCTAACACAGCAGCTAGAATAGTTTCGACTTCCGCTTGTTTTCCTTGTTTGAATAAACTCCAGGGAGCTTGTTCATCAATGAATTTATTACTTGCCCGAATTAGATTAAAAATTTCTTCACAAACCTGATCAAACTTGATGGTTTCATAGGCTTGAGTTACTCTCAGACCCAAATCCTGACCAGTAGTTTTTAAGGGGTGGTCTAAAGGAAAATTAGCTACTCGAGGAATTACCCCTTTACAGTATTTTATGGTCATCCCAAGAGTTCGGTTGAGCAAATTTCCTAAATCATTAGCTAAATCAGCATTGAGAACATTAACAAAACGGGTTTCATTGAAGTCTCCATCTCGTCCACATTCAATTTCCTTGAGAAAATAGTAACGTACAGCATCGGAGCCATAACGATTTACTAAATCAAAGGGATTAAGTGTATTACCTAAACTTTTACTCATTTTTTGACCATTTTTAGTCAGAAATCCATGACTAAAAATTTTTTTAGGTAAAGGTAATTTAGCTGACATCAACATAGCCGGCCAATATACTGCATGGAAGCGTAAAATATCCTTCCCAATTAAGTGAAGATTAATAGGCCACCATTTAGATAAGGCATTTTCTAGGGTCGGTTCTTGATCAGAATCAAGTAAAGCAGTCACATATCCTAGAAGAGCATCAAACCAAACATAAATGGTATGATTAACATCCACTGGAACAGGAAAACCCCAACCAACATTAACACGGGAGACTGAGAAATCTTGCAACCCTTGATTAACAAACTTCAAGATTTCATTTCGGCGAGTTTCTGGTTCAATAAAATCACAATGTTCCTCATATAAGGTTTCGAGAGCTTCTTGATATTTGGACAGACGAAAGAAATAGTTCTCTTCGTCACGCCATTCGGCTTTTTTATTGGGATGAAGAGGACAACACGCATCTTCTCGTAATTCCCGTTTTTCTTTGAATTCCTCGCAAGGAACACAATACCATCCCTGTTGTTGAGCTAGATAAATGTCGTCATTATCGTAGACCCGTTGGAAAAATTCCTTGACGATCGCTGCATGACGTTGACTAGTTGTGCGGCTAAAGCGATCATATTGAATGTTCAACTTTTGCCACAGATCTTCAAAACTGGCCACAACCTGATCGCAATGTTCTTGCGGATCAAGACTTCTTTCTACTGCAGTGCGCTGGATTTTCTGTCCATGTTCGTCAGTTCCCGTGATAAACAGAACTGAGGAGCCTTGAAGTCGTTTAAAGCGTGCTATGACATCAGCCACCATAGTTGTATAGGCGCTACCCATGTGAGGCACGTTGTTAACGTAATACAAAGGAGTCGTCAGGGAAAATATTTGTGGCTTTGTCTTGTCTGTGGTCATTTAAACTTACACTGTAAAAATAAACGGCATTTACCTATACCATTGACACATTTTTATTACCGTTATGTTTAACCTCACTCGGAATTTAGTTGTTGGTTATTTGTATCACTTTTAGTTCTAACCTAATAGAGGACTCTCTATAAATAAAAATAACCTTAAGCCAAAATTTTTATAGACAATTTTTCTGTTATTTCAGAATCTAGTCTACTTTAAGAGGTACCTTGTGAATTTTTCTTTAAGCTAACGTAATTTATCGTAATAGTTTCTCAGATTTTTCTGAAAATAATTAAGATTTTTTGTTGATATTTTGAGAACTAATAATTTTTATCAAGTCAAATCGGTTGGCTTTATCAACCTAAATTATTATTATTTTTTGCTTTATTTTTGGATTTTTTTTTAAAAAATAGCCAAACTTAAATAAGTGCAAGATTCTAGTAGAAAATAGATAATCTGATAATTTTCCTGAAAGTTATCTGCTCCTAAAGTTAGAAAGTAATTAGTTGCTGCTTAGGCTGAAAAGGTTACTTTTTCAAAATTTAGAGATATATCTTTAGTTTCAGTCACTGAAAATACATCTCTTGCCATTATCAACAAACTGGGTGGATTTAATATTATGTAAGGTTCTCTATAAATATTTTCTTAGATGACTATAACGCCATCGATGAACTTGATGGTCTATGATTGAATTCGTCAATCATAGAAAAGCTATTTTTAATAATTTTTCAACCACTGTAACGTTATATGTTCCTCAACAAGTTTGGCTCAACTCGACCACAGTATGTAAAATGATGGCAAACTTTTTTGGAAAAATTCCTTTTTTGTGATTGCAAGCTATCTCCGCTAAGAAAGGATCGTTGAAACGTAACTCTTCTGGTTTAGAAATTAAACTTCTGTAGTCAAGTGACGCTAACACAGTTATGGGAAGTTAATAAGAAGTTAATAACTAACCTGCTACCCTTTAAAGGGGAGAAGGAAAAGCGATGGCTAAGTTCTCAAGCAGAATTAAGGATTGGAGAATGGGAGTGGTCAAAATTAAACTACTTTCGTGAAAGTTAGTCTTAATTCTCTGTTACTAAGCATCTCGAGTGATTTTAATTCCCCGTGTTTGAGCATGAACTTTTAAATCCCAGGCTAAATGCTTAGCAATATTAGGATTAATTTCACGACCACGATAACAGGGTTGTTGAGTGTAAGTTAATTGTTTTGAGTATTCCGTAATGACATGGTGTTGTAACTATTGATTAACTCAGATTAACTCAAAGTTTAAATCGTGGGCCACTCACAGTGAGAAATGATGCCCTGTCGTCGAAAACATCTTAACAAGAGAGAAGATGAGTAATTTGAAAAGTAGCTAGCTAAACCTTCCCAAATTCCTCATCCTCAATCTAAATAATGTGAATTTCCTGGGGTTATAGGACTGTTCCTATCGTTAACTGTGCAATGCCACTACCAATTTATAAGGCATAATTTTGATCGTTTGTTGGTTAAATTTATGAATTAATTCTATTTAGCACTAATCAGATTGTACTTCAAAAATATTTATTGTTAAGGATATCTGCTTCTAGGATAAAAAGTTCCTGATCGCTATTATTTTCGATCAGGAACTTTTTAAAAACGAAAAATTTTGTTGAAAATTTAAGAATTGGCTTGACGTTCTTTTACTTCAGCGATCACTTCCTCAGCCACATTATTAGGACAAGGTGCATAGTAAGAAAACTCCATAGAGAATTGGCCCCGGCCTGAGGTCATTGTGCGTAAGTCTCCAATATAGCCAAACATCTCACTTAAGGGAACATCAGCCTTGATTCTAGCTCCCATAGGAGTTGAATTTTGAGACTTAATCATTCCTCGACGACGGTTAAGATCACCGATCACATCTCCCATATAATCTTCAGGGGTAAACACATCCACATTCATAATGGGTTCAAGGAGTTGAGGACCTGCTTTGGGAATGGATTGACGATAACCGGCCCGTGCAGCAATTTCGAAAGCGATCGCCGAGGAATCAACAGGGTGAAACCCACCATCGGTTAACGTTACCTTAAGATCCACACAGGGGAAACCAGCTAAAATCCCTTTATTAATACTATTTTCAAATCCTTTCTGAACTGCCGGCCAAAATTCTCTGGGAACGTTACCTCCAGTTACTTTAGACTCGAAGGAAAAACCGCTACCAGGTTCTCCAGGTTCAATAGTATAATCAATTTTTGCGAATTGACCTGAACCCCCAGATTGTTTCTTGTGGATATAGGTATCATTTATGGTTTTGGTAATAGACTCGCGGTAAGCTACTTGGGGTTTACCCACCTCGACTTCAACTCCATGGGTTCGTTTAAGGATATCCACCTTGATATCGAGGTGAAGTTCTCCCATCCCTTTCATAATAACTTCGCCGCTTTCTTTATCTGTTTCTACATAGAATGATGGGTCTTCTTGAACCATCTTGCTGAGTGCCATGCCCATTTTTTCGTTGTCTCCTTTCTTTTTGGGAAAAACAGAAACGGAAATTACAGGGTCAGGGAAGACCATCGGTTCCAAAGTAGCTGGAAACTGGGGATCACAGAGCGTATGACCTGTTTGGACGTTTTTCATCCCTACAATTGCCACAATATCTCCGGCCTGTGCAGTTTCAATTTCTTCGCGAGAATTAGCGTGCATTTCCACCAACCGGCTAACTCTTTCGCTTTTTCCCGTGGCGGTGTTGAGTACGGTATCTCCTTTGGAAAGGGTTCCAGAATATAAACGGGTGAAGGTGAGTGCGCCAAAACGATCATCCATGATCTTAAAAGCTAAAGCCCGTAGGGGTTTCTCTGGGTCGACAATAGCAAACTTCCCTGTTTCATTACCTTCGAGATCAACCTCGGGTTGAGGTTTAAGTTCGGTGGGGTTGGGGAGATAGTCGACTACAGCATCAAGAACTAACTGTACCCCTTTGTTTTTGAAGGAGGAACCGCAGTAGCTGGGAAAAAAGGCAAGCTCACGGGTTCCTTTTCGGATACAGGACTTAATTTCATCGATAGTTAGTTCTTCCCCCTCGAGATATTTTTCCATGATCTCGTCATCCTGTTCAACCGCCATTTCAATCAACTGTTCACGGTAAGAGGCGACTTGATCAGCCATATCGGCAGGAACTTCTTTAATCTCATAATTCATGGGATCTCCTGAATCGTCCCAAATCCAAGCCTTTTCAGTTAATAGATCAACAACTCCACGAAATTCGCTTTCTATCCCAATAGGTAGAACCATGATTAAGGGTTTAGCTGCCAGGATATCTTCAACTTGCTTGATAACTGAAAAGAAATCGGCCCCCGTGCGATCAAGTTTATTAACGTAAATAATTCGAGCGACTTTGGAGTCGTTAGCATAACGCCAATTGGTTTCTGACTGTGGTTCTACTCCACCTGAGCCACAAAATACTCCAATTCCCCCATCAAGTACCTTGAGAGAGCGATAAACTTCAATAGTAAAGTCAACGTGACCTGGAGTATCAATAATATTAAGTTGGTGCTCTTTCCAAAAACAACTGGTAGCGGCAGATTGAATGGTTATTCCACGCTCCTGCTCCTGTTCCATGAAGTCTGTGGTGGCCGCGCCTTCATGAACCTCACCGATTTTATGAATTTTTCCAGTTAGTTTGAGTATTCTTTCGGTGGTGGTAGTTTTTCCCGCATCGACGTGAGCGAAGATGCCAATGTTACGGTAACGAGTTAGGTCTTTTTTCATACTAGGTCTACAGGGTTTAGGTCTTACAAATGGTCTTTAAGGGAAAACAGGCGTTTCCCTCATAGCCAGCGCAGGAGGCTGGAACTAAACCACTCGGAGCGTTACATATTTGAGTTACGCCTATGGCGACACAAAATAATTGTTAAGCAATTTTACACTTAAATCACAGTGAAAGTTTGTTTCCTTCTCTAGTTGTTGTGACTATGTTCAAATTCATAGACGTAAATAAAGTAGGCTCAGCTTTTTGAGTAGGTTGTCCACAGTGACTACAATAACTGTTCCAGCGATCACAACCTAAAAACTCTAAGTAAGAGTAGTACTGAACACAGAGTAGGTTTGGTAAATGGCTTGTTTAGAAAGATTTAGAGCGTTAGAACGACTTTGCACGAGTTAAAGATACGATAAGTAGGCATGTATCTACGCTAAATATAGGCGGCAAGGGAGGCGCAGTTAATATTTTTTAGTTCATTAGGCACAGAAATTACAGTCCTAAGATATGGAAAAGCTTTTCTTTATATAACTCAGGTGGAGTAATTTCAGTATTAGTAGGAGTTTCACATTGACAAAAAAAGTTCAGATGATGCTTTCAAATACTCGTTTCTAGAGGAGAAAAAGTACAATATTTTGTAGTAAACTCTCCAAAAGAAAATTTTCACGGATCAGTACACACAGTCCTTTGTTACCAAAGTCAAAATACATAGGTTTCATCGTTTAATTATTTATCTGAACAAGGCGGGTATTGCCCACCCGACCGTTAAGATAATAATTCCCGGACGTCAGCCACTTCTCCTTTAATGGCTGCAGCCACTACCATTGCTGGACTCATTAACAAGGTTCGTCCGGTAGATGAGCCCTGACGGCCTTTAAAATTACGGTTAGAGGAGGAGGCACTGATTTGATCTCCTTTTAACTTATCAGGATTCATAGCCAAACACATCGAACATCCAGCCTCGCGCCATTCGAATCCAGCTTCAACAAAGATTTTATCAAGACCTTCGGCTTCTGCCTGAAGTTTAACCCGTTCTGAACCTGGAACTACAAAAGCTTTTACCCCTGCAAAAACCTGGTATCCTTGAGCAAATTTAGCCGCTTCTCTTAAGTCGCTAATACGACCGTTAGTGCAACTCCCAATAAAGCAAACATCCACTTTAGTACCTTTAATCGGGGTTCCTGGGGAAAGTTGCATATACTGATAAGCCTCTTGGGCAATCGCGCGATCACTATCGGGTAAACTCTCAGGGGTAGGAATCTCTTCGTCAACTCCAATTCCTTGACCTGGGGTAATTCCCCAAGTAATTGTCGGCTCAATCTCTGCAGCGTCAAACACCACAATATCATCGTAGATTGCATCCTTATCAGAGCGGATACTTTTCCACCATTGTACTGCCTCATTCCAATTGTTTCCTGTGGGGACAAAATCTCTCCCATTAAGGTAGTCAAAGGTCACTTGATCGGGGTTGACATAGCCACATCTGGCTCCCCCTTCAATAGACATATTACACACCGTCATTCTTTCTTCCATGGACATACCATCAAAGGTAGTTCCGGCGTATTCGTAGGCGTAACCAACCCCTCCTTTAACTCCCAATTTACGTATAATATGGAGGATCACATCTTTAGCATATACTCCAGAGCTTAAAGTCCCGTTAACTTCAATTCTACGGACTTTTAGCTTAGACAAGGCTAGAGTTTGGGAAGCTAAGATATCCCTAACTTGAGAAGTTCCTACCCCAAGAGCGATTGCCCCAAAAGCTCCGTGGGTGGAGGTATGAGAGTCTCCACAGGCAATGGTCATCCCTGGTTGGGTTAACCCTTGTTCTGGTGCGATAACATGGACAATTCCTTGATTTCCTGAGCCAATACCGTAGAAGCGGATACCGTTCTCTTTAGCGTTGGTTTCTAACGCTTGAATCATCTCTTCGGCCAGATAGTCAGCGAAGGGGCGAGATTGATTTTCTGTCGGGACAATGTGATCGACGGTGGCGACAGTGCGATGACGATACAACACTTTCAGCCCTCTTTCGCGCAACATAGCGAATGCCTGAGGACTGGTGACTTCGTGAATCAGATGGAGCCCAATAAAGAGTTGGGTTTGTCCTGAAGGTAAAATTCTGACGGTGTGGGCATCCCAAACCTTGTCGAATAGGGTTCTTTGACTCATGTAGGTGTACTAACTAAATCTTTTGAAGATACATCGTTTACATATTATTTGTGTATGGTAGCGTTTTTTTTCCTCTAAAGCTTATCTTTTTTTCTAGTCAGATATTGAGTGTAACCTTTTTTATAGTAAGGGCTAGTCTCCTTTTCAAAAAACTTTATTTATGGTTTTTGACATTGGAGTGATATATTACTTTTTCTATAAAGAAGCTGAACACAATTAGCTTATAAATATACTCCTGACTGCCAATAAAGATATTTACAACCAACTCCTAGTTAAATTTCACTCTAACCTCATTGAGGGTGAAGTAAAGTGTTATAGTATTGATACTATTTAGTTAATTTTCTGTTTAGTTAACTTTTGTAATACTACCCACAGTTTACTTCCTAATTTTTCTATCCAGGAGATAATCATATCAAGCCATCCTAAGATATCCTCTAAAGGATGTTTAACATACCCTGTAGACTTAGCTTCGGTTTCAATCCAGTTTGGTGGTATTTCCCTAAGATTATCTCGGGGTTTTGCTTGTTTCAAGGAGGAATAAGTAGACGATATTATTCCAATTAAATTATGTTTTTTCTTAATGTCATAGATAGATTTAGAAACATGTTTAAGCTTCTTATTTTTTTTGTTTACTATCTGTTTGCTCTGGTGTTTAAGAGATATCGTTAGGTCGTCTTCTGAGAATTTGTCTAATTTAGTTTTTCTTTTGGAAGCTTGCGGTAAAGCCATAGGTGAATCAGTTAACTTTTTGGATGAGTTAGAAGTTGTTTTTTCTAAATAAAGATCATCCCAAGATAACCAGGTATCATCGATACCTTCATTAGTCAGGTCAGTTTGATGTGAACCAAAGTTAGAAGATGAAAAATAGGATTTAATAGCTTTAATAGATTGTTTTGGTTTTAATTGAAAATTAGAGTTTTTCTTGCTAAAAAGGTAAATAATAGCCGCAAAAATCAGTTTTCTAATTTGAAAAGGATTGTTTGTTTCTTCTATTAAAGATCTGTTTATCCATTTCTGTAGTTTCTGTCTAATCTTTTTGATTGGTTTTACATTGTAACTAATAGTTTTATATTGAAATAATTTAGGTTTCTTTTGTAGACAAGACGCTTTTTTAAACTTACTTGTTGAATAGACATTAATCGATTGATTGGTTTCAGAGAAAAACTGTTTTGATTGATAATTTCTGTGAAAATAGTTGGTTTTCGTCTTTTGAGTAACGTTTTTTAGGTATTTGATATTCAAATTAGATGATTGTTTCGCTACACTACTGACTGACTGGTGAGCAATTCTAACTCTTAAAAAAGATTCCCCAAATAGATTAAGTCTTGTTGCCATTGGACTTGTTTGCATCCATCGCATTCCTTGCCAAAACCAGCGTACTGGAGGTAAGACATTTTGGGGGTTAGTCGAAAAGCTAGAGATTAAACCAGGAGTTTTGCGAGATTGAGTTAGTTTGAAGCGACGATCATACCAATAGTTAGCAGTTTCCACCTGAATAAGCTTTTGAAGAATTTTTTGTTGACTAGGGGAAAGAAGATCAACAGTCTGATTGTTTGACTTAACTAACACTAGATAACAGCTATCTAAAACACTAGCAATTCCTTGAATTGTGAACTGCCTAGTTAAATTGCCGCTATTAGTTTCTGTCTGTGTAACTTGCTCCCCCAATAGGAATTCAGAAGAGGCTAACCAAGGTTCAATTTCTTGTAAAACTTTATTTAGGGGACGCTCACTATTCAGGGGAAAGGAAGAAATTTCCTCAGAAGATAAGGAAATTCGTTCAACAGTTTGTCCCAATTGCCGTCGAACTGTTCGGCCTACTTGCACAAACAAGTACAATGGATAAACAAGAATTTGCGTTCCCCACTCAGCCGTAACCCTTAGATGTCGGACAACACGGCTTAGACGATCGCGTAACTCTAAGGACTGACGATTCACGAAATTGAAAAGTCTACTTTTATATGGACGACTGGGGGAAGAAGGCATAGGCATTTTAAGTCGCTAACCTCAGCTGCTTTTTCATTATGCCTGAAAGTTGCGGCAAAGGAACTTTATTCAACCAAAATTTGATCGGTATTTATGCACATCAAAGAAAATCTAGAGACAATTGTTAATTGATTAAGCACTAGTTTTAGGAACTTCTGCGGGTTCGGTTAAGGTTACCTCTGGGTTCAACAAAAAAACTTTTGTATAGCCACACTACTAACATTGCTCCCATAATAGGCGCGACCTGAGACAATAAAAATTACAAGATAAAAGCCGGGTTTCGGCAAAATAAAGCTACCTTTGTATGGTGTCTTAAGTTAATGGATATATTTGTTAAGCGAATGCTGAACAGTTATGTGGATTAGAGTGAGAGCCAATTTAAATAGTGGGAGGAGCCAATCTAACCAAGGCGAGGCGATAAGTTACATCTAAAATAATGATGACTCTTTCAGACCGGCCGTGACAAAATCATAATGAACCACCAGCTGAAAATCTTACTTTGCAATATTCCTAAGATTCTAAAAACTTAATTTCTATAATGATCAAGCTTTTGAAGTTACAAAATGAAGTCAGAATGATAGTTTTGGAAGTTGTCAACTACTGGCTCATCAGGCTCAATCTAGAAGGGCTAAATTTAATTTTTTAGTTAAATTATTTGCTTTGTTCAATTATTCCTCATTTAATGTACAGAAAAGAGACCCTCCAAAAATCTTCACTTTGAATTAACTACCAAAGTTAGAGGTTTCTTATACTTCATAAAAAAACAAAGAAGATTGATTAGCAATATTCTTTCTGATTACTCTGTTACTCAATTGTTAAACTCTTTATAATGGTGCGGAGATTAGCCACAATATTTTGATATAATTATCTTATTCGCTCCCAGAAGAACCAATATAATCGTGATTATAGAGAAGGCAAAACTTGTCTTACTTCTGCTTCTTAAGCAACTGTATTAATCAGTATTGGTTTACTGTATTTTTGACTTTAATAGTCTTAGATTGAGTATTTTTGATGAATCAAGCTATCTATTTACTGTTCGTATGCTTGGTTGTTCTTCCGTGCTTATACCAATTGACGTTTCCGTTCTCGTTAACCTATAGGCTTTTGCGTAAAATTAAAAGGCATTATAAGTAGTAATTAACTTCCGTTTTTTAACCCAAATTATTCTAATTTGCTAATGTATTAAACATCTTAAATTTGCCGTTAATATGCGATTTTGTTAAGAAATTATTTCATCTTAAGGAGAAGATTCTACTCATTCATCGCGAACCACTTCTACTGTTTTCATCACATTTTTAGTATCTTTCCACACATAAATATTAGGTTATCGCTATCCTTAATACTCAAAACCTAAGGGAGTAATTGCCTCCTTAATAGCCACTTGTTTATCTTGAATTCCTGGAATTTTCGCAACTTTAATCATTTAATTCATCCAAGTTTGATACCATAACTGTTATAAAAAATCAAATCTACTTCTTCTAAGGCTACGCTATCAATAGA
Source organism: cyanobacterium endosymbiont of Rhopalodia gibberula (assembly GCF_003574135.1). Classification (GTDB taxonomy): domain Bacteria; phylum Cyanobacteriota; class Cyanobacteriia; order Cyanobacteriales; family Microcystaceae; genus Rippkaea. Next base: position 2,717,760 of record NZ_AP018341.1, read on the forward strand.
AACAAGTTTATAAATGTGAAGCTCAGCTCCAGATTCAAAAATTTTCTCATGCATGATTAGTCCCAAATTTTCAATAACTAAACTGGTAGATACTACCTGCTAACAGTCATTAATTTCCAACCTTAAAATAATTACCCAAGTCAATGGCTTTTGTCTTTGTCGTCTTATCTCTGTTTTCCAGAAGTTGGATTTCTATTCAGTGAAGGATTTTTAGGTGAATAAGATGAGGAGCGTATTGATGAATTTGTATGTAATTGTTGGCGACCATTACGAATAACATTAAGCATACTGTTAAGTTCTTGTTCTAGCTGTGTCAGCACCCCATCAGTATAACTATCGGCATCCTCCTGAAGTTTTTGAGATTCTGCAAAACTTTGCTGACGCAATTTTTGCATTTCCGCCGTTGTTAATTGGCGTAACTGTTCCATTTCTGCTACAGTCTGTTTCTGTATTGTCTCACAGTCTTGCTGAACCTGTTGGCGTAGTTGATTGGCTTCTTGTTGTGCTTGTTGGATGATTCGTGTCTCATCTAAAATTTGCGCTGCCTGTTGCTTAGCTGATTGAATAACTTGTTGTGCGTAAGCTTCTGCTTCTGTTAAGAGTTGCTCTTCTTGCTCGAGAACCATTAAAGCTTGGCGAATTGACTCAGGAAGTTTATCTCCAATGAGATCGAGTTGATCGATTAACTTTGCTTCATCAATTATTGTCCATCGTGTTAAAGGAATATGAAAACTTTCGTAAATCATTTCCTGAAGGCGAGCAAGTTCTTGTTGAATATCAAAATCAACTTCTCGGCGATTGGTCATAGCCTTATTTTGATGGTTGACCGTTTCATTACGGGATGATGGATTTCGGCGTAGCATAGAGATTAGGTTAATGGACTCTCAAAAAGTATAAATTATGATTGACTTTCACGATAGTACCGATAAATACCTCTAGCTACATTTTCAGGAACTAAATGGCAGATATAACCGCCAAATTGTGCAATTTCTTTAACATTACTGCTGCTTAAGAAACTATATTCAGTGGTTTCGGAAAGTGTTTTATTGATGTGGGCCATTTTGAAGTTCTTTCTCAAAGAAAGATAAAACTCTTAACCCTCTTAACAAAACCCCAACGCTCATTACGAATAACATTAAGCATACTGTTAAGTTCCTGTTCTAGCTGTGTCAGCACCCTATCAGTATGACTATCGGCATCCTCCTGAAGTTTTTGAGATTCTGCAAAACTTTGCTGACGTAATTTTTGCATTTCCGCCGTTGTTAATTGGCGTAACTGTTCCATTTCTGCTACAGTCTGTTTCTGTATTGTCTCACAGTCTTGCTGAACCTGTTGGCGTAGTTGATTGGTTTCTTGTTGTGCTTGTTGGATGATTCGTGTCTCATCTAAAATTCGCGCTGCCTGTTGCTTAGCTGATTGAATAACTTGTTGTGCGTAAGCTTCTGCTTCTGTTAAGAGTTGCTCTTCCTGCTCGAGAATCATTAAAGCTTGGCGAATTGAGTTAGGAAGTTTATTCCCAATGAGATCGAGTTGATCGATTAACTTTGCTTCATCAATTATTGTCCATCGTGTTAGAGGAATATGAAAACTTTCGTAAATCATTTCCTGAAGGCGAGTAAGTTCTTGTTGAATATCAAAATCAACTTCTCGGCGATTGGTCATAACCTTATTTTGATGGTTAACCGTTTTATTACGAGATGATGGATTTCGGCGTAGCATAGAGATTAGGTTAATAGACTCTCAAAAAGTATAAATTATGATTGACTTTCACGATAGTACCGATAAATATCTCTAGCTACATTTTCAGGAACTAAATGGCAGATAGAGCCGCCAAATTGCGCGATTTCCTTAACATTACTGCTGCTTAAGAAACTATATTCAGTGGTTGTTGCTAAAAAGACGGTTTCTATTTCTTCGGAAAGTGTTTTGTTGGTGTGGGCCATTTGGAGTTCTTTCTCAAAATCTGATAAAACTCTTAATCCTCTTAACAAAACCCCAGCGCCACGTAATCTAGCATAGTCTACTGTGAGTCCAGTAAAACTATCAACTTTAACATTAGTTAAATGTTGAGTACATTCACGAATTTGTCCAACGCGCTTTTCTACGGAAAATAACGAATGTTTATTAGGGTTGCATAACACAGCAACAATAATTTGCTCAAACAACTTTCCCCCCCGTTCAATAATGTCAAGATGACCGAGGGTAATGGGATCAAAGCTGCCAGGATAAATTGCAATCACGAAATTTAGTTGATAAGAAAAGTTAGGTCATTTTCCTACCTAAAACTCCTCTTGATTAAGGTACGTAAGTCTAAGATACAATTAAAACATAATCTGATTTGTAAAGCCTTAGAAGCTCAACCGTATCAGCAACTTGTTGCTGATACAGTTAGGTGCGGATCGCTCTAGGTTAGGTGGCGATTAATGTACTGGCAACATTAGTACGTATAATCGCCTTTTAAACAACATTGACGAATAAACTCAGCCACAAAACTATTCCTGCTCTCGTTTACATCCACTCCAAGAGTATCCACTTCATCTACGAGTCTCTCTCAAACAATATTTACAGTTTTTTCTTCCTGCTGTGACTGATATTCCCAAGACTTGAAGCAATTATTGAACGATTCATTTGAATTTATTTGTGTTAAATAGCTTTAGTTGAACCTTTAATGAAATCAATTAGCCTACTGTAATAGGTTTTTAATAAAAGACACCGCCCTCCCTAAATTGAGCTAGAAAAGGATTCACCAGTTGATATCAACAGTATAATTTGTATGATTTTAGCTAATCTTAATGCTTTATGTATAGTTTTTTAACTAGATGGCATAGATTGATCTCAATGTTCTCACAACCAAATAGAAAGCACAGGCTAAATTTGCCGGTGTGTTCCCAGGATAGGGAATTCAGAATATGATCTTGTCTAGGGTTTTATCTATTTGCAAGATAGTAAAAAAAATTTTCCCTAAATAAAATATTTTGTTAAACATAATCGGTGATTGAGATAGATAATGGAGAACTTAACATTTACTTAGATTCTAACTTTTTTTCTAGGTTTTTAAAAAAACTTCCTTTAACTTGGATGGTTAAAGGAAGTTTTTGATCTAATGAAATCCTTAATTGAGAAATTTTATTATTATAAGAAATAACCCAATTAATTTAGTAAGCTCCGTTATTTCTAGGGAAAACTACAACCTCAATGGTTTTAGCCATCACCCAAAGATCCATTAACCAATTGCGGTAATTTACATAGTAGACATCGATTTGAACCCGTTGGGGATAAGGAATATCATTGCGCCCTGAAACTTGCCATAAACCCGTAATTCCGGGACGAATTGTAAGAACCTTATCAATACGATTCCCGTATTTACAGAGTTCTTCAGGAACTAAAGGTCGCGGACCGACGACACTCATATTCCCTTTGAGAACATTCCAGAATTGAGGAAATTCATCTAAGCTAGTTAAACGCAAAAATTTCCCAATCCAAGTAATTCGTGGATCGTCTCTAAGTTTAAAGTTATTTTCAAACTCAGCCCGCATCTGAGGGGAGTTTGCCATCATCGACTCTAGAACCTCATCAGCATTATGAACCATAGTTCGGAACTTAATACAGCCGAACTTCTTAAAATTTTTACCAGCTCTCTCTTGGACATAAAAAATGGGTCCAGGAGAACTGGCGGCAATTAATAACCCTAAAATCAAATAGAGCGGAGAAAAGAAAATCAAAACAAAGAGAGAAAAACTAATATCAAAGACTCGCTTGGCAACATCTCCATCTAATAAAGTCTGTGACCATGACCTTTGATATCTTCCTTGGGACAACGAGGGAGTTAAACCTCGTCTCATCAAAGCTTGTAAGGCTTTGACAGAGATAAATTGGCTGTTAGCAGTCATCTTACTCCTTCACATCACATCACATCACACCACACATTCCCGATCATAAAGCCAGACGACCTAAATTATGGCAATTCTGCTCATAAAAATCAGGAATTTTTCTCGGAACTTTTTTGGATAAAGTCCTTCTCACAATCTTTTAAAAACGCTAAATAAGACATTTCAAAGATTTTCGGGGTAAATTTAGCTGCCTGTTGACGACAGCTTTCCGATTTAATCAGATGTTGAAACTGTTCAAAAGTTTCAACAGCTTTAACTAAATTTCCTGAAGTCTGGGAAGAAAAAAGAATTCCTGTTCCCTTTTGGGGATATTGACGAATATCAAGCACTGTTTCTAGCGCACCACCTCCTCCATAAGCAATAACTGGGGTTCCACAGGCTTGTGCTTCGACTAAGGCAATTCCAAAGTCTTCACAAGCAGCATAGACAAAGGCTTTTGCCTTAGCCATATATTGTTCAACGACCTGATTAGATTGATTCCCTAATACCCTAATATTGGACTTAGCCAATTGGCGAATTAAAGGAAGATCAGGACCGTCACCGATAATAACTAAAGGATAACCCAATTGATTAAATGCCCGCACTATTAGTGAAATCTTTTTATAACTTACCAATCGGGAAACGCTCAGATAAAAATCTTCTTTGTGGGGAGTAAAATCAAACCGTTCAAGGTTTACAGGAGGATAAATAACTTTTGCTTGACGACGATAGCAACGCCAGATTCGACGTGCCGTGTGATGAGAATTAGCAATAAAGTAATCAACTCGATTAGCACTGGCCACATCCCATTGACGCAAACGGTGTAAAAGATAGCGGGTTATAAGACCTGCAATTCCTTTTCCTGCAGAAGAATTTTGCAAATAATCAAAGGTTAAGTCCCAAGCATAGCGCATTGGAGTATGACAGTAACAAATATGAAGTTGGTTAGGATTGGTTAGAATTCCTTTAGCCACCGCATGGGACGATGACAAAATAACATCATAGTTTCGTAGATCAAACTGTTCTATGGCAATTGGCAACAGGGGTAGATATTTTTGGACCCCATTACGCGCCAGTGGAAAATGTTGTAGAAAAGTAGACCCTATTGAGCGTCCGTAGAGATAACTTTGGGGATTAGTAGATTCAAAATCAATTAGGGCGTACAGATCTGCTTCAATGTGCTGTAAAATTTCTTCAACAACCAGCTCTGACCCCCCCGTTGCTTTGGGAGTCAACCATTCGTGAACTAGGGCATATTTCATAACTGTTATCCCTTGTCTTGGGTAAGGTCACAAAGGTAAGGGTCGTTAAGAGAAGACAAGACGAGTTTCAGATGATTCTATTAGTGGAAAAACAGAAAACTTTTGGGAGCAATCATTAAGTTACTGAGTTGCTCGCTATTTTTTCTAAAAAGAAGGAACGGTTAACTCAATTGGTTAAAACTCGTCAGCTTCTTGATAACTATTAATTGATCCTGAATCATTATCCCGCTTGGACCCTAATAATTCTAGCCGATCTACTACAATTACTGGACTAGAACGATTTGCTCCAGTATTGCGATCAGTCCAAGTTTCGATGATTAATTCTCCTTGAATGCCAATCAATCCTCCTTTTCTTACGTAATTAGCTGCTATCTCGGCTGGTTTATTCCAAATTTTGAGTTTAAACCAGTCTGGCGCATCAGTCTTACCACTGCGACGACCAACTGCTAAAGAAAGCTCACATAAAACTTTTCCCGAGTCAAAATACCTGACCTGTGGATCAGCACCTGCACGACCCACTAAATTAATAACGTTTAATCCCATTTATCTGTTAACTTCAACCGGTAATTTAGTGCGAAAATACCTTTATTGTAGAGGAAAATTATCTTGATGACTTTAATTAATCTAAATTAAAACTGATGATCATTACCATTATGGAAAAAGTTTAGAGTCAAACTATGATTTATAAACAATCAACAATTAGGGAACGAATTCATAAGGTCATTAATAAGCAAGGGTCAAGGCCGATAAATTATGCTTACAATTTGAGTGTTTATCACTATCAATTCTTTAATTCAGCTAAACTTACCATTGAGAAACATAATTACGATTTCATTGATATCCTTAACTCTGGGGTCATTTTTAATTAGTCAGTTAGTCATTATAATTTTAGGAAGTGTAACCAAAAATGCCAAAAATTGGTTTTTTTAGTCGTTTTTCTCTATCAAGAGATATGGGTATAGATTTAGGAACGGCCAATACCCTTATCTATGTTTCTGGTAAGGGGGTGGTGCTTGAAGAACCATCAGTAGTTGCTATTGATCAAGAGCGAAAAATTCCTTTGGCAGTTGGGGAAGAAGCTAAAAAAATGCTAGGTCGTACTCCAGGAAATGTAATAGCTGTGCGTCCCCTGCGCGACGGTGTAATCGCTGACTTTTTAAGTGCTATGATCATGCTCAAAGAATTTATTAATCGCGCCAACGAGGGGCGTTCCTTAGGAAATCCAAGAATGGTGATTGGAATTCCCAGTGGCATTACCGAGGTGGAGCGTCGCGCAGTAATCGATGCCGCTAGAGAGGCTGGAGCCAGAGATGTGGGGTTAATAGAAGAACCGGTTGCAGCTGCCCTTGGTGCTGGTTTGCCTGTTACCGAAGCTACGGGTAATATGATTGTCGACATTGGTGGGGGAACTACAGAAGTAGCGGTTTTAAGTCTACAAGGACGAGTGCTTAGTGAATCTGTTCGGGTGGCAGGAGATGAACTCACTGAGTCTATCATTAACTATATGAAAAAAGTTCATAATCTCGTGATAGGGGAACGGACAGCCGAAGAAATTAAAATTCGTTTAGCATCAGCCTATCCGCTACGACATGAAGATGAACCCACTATGGAAGTTCGTGGGTTACACTTAATGTCTGGCTTGCCGCGAACCATAACGGTTAAAGGTGAAGAAATTAGAGAAAGTATGGCTGAACCTTTAGCAGTTATTGTCGATGCAGTGAAACGGACTTTAGAAAGGACTCCCCCAGAATTAGCAGCGGACATTATTGATCGAGGAATTATGTTAGCTGGTGGGGGAGCTTTACTCAGAGGTCTTGATACTCTTCTAAGCCATGAAACCGGTATTGTGACTCACGTAGCTGAAGATGCTCTACGCTGTGTTGTCAAGGGAACTGGAGAAGTTCTCAAAAACCCTAAAATCTTAGATAGAGTTTTGAGAGAAAGCTCCCGTCTAATTTAATAAACAACTTCTTAGGTAATTGCAAGCAATAATATGCTAACAGTGAGGCGTTGGTATGCTCGATATGGCTCAAAATTGACGTGGGCAATGATAGCCTTAGGAATCGGTTGGTTTTTTCGACAAACACAGGGTGCACCTATACTAGAACTATACTATTGGCTTAGTCGTCCTTTTGAGCCAGCTCCCTCTGTGTTACTACAAGAGCGACTCACTAACGCCCGAATTCAAGAGTTGGAAATGCGTTTGGCTGAACTAGAACGACAAAATCAACAGCTACAAAAACTCCTAGGATACTTTGAGACACAATCTCAATCAGTGATCACTGCTCCTATTATTGGGCGTAGTACAGACGATTGGTGGAAACAAGTGATTTTAGGTCGAGGGAGTCGAGATGGGATTGAAGTTGGTTTTATTGTTACCGGTATTGGAGGTATCATTGGTCGGGTGGTGGATGTTACTCTCCATACCAGCCGAGTTTTATTAGTCAGCGATCCCACAAGTCGGGTGGGAGCTACGGTGAGTCGCAGTCGCACCATGGGGTTAGTGGAAGGGAAAGGCTCTCGAATAGTAGTGATGCGATTTTTTGAGAAAGTTCCCAAGGTTCATCCTGGTGACACTATTACTACTTCTCCAGTGAGTCGTCTTTTTCCAGGAGGTTTACCTATTGGACGGGTTGAGTCAGTGAATCTTGAAAGTAGTCCAGCTCCTCAGGCAACAATTAAATTAACGGCTCCAATTAATGATTTAGAATGGGCAATTGTCTATCCCTTTGACAGCAAATGATGTTTTGGTTTCGCTATTATTTTATAAACATTTTGGTGATTGGCGGGTCTATCACCCTATGTTTATTACTGTCTCCCACTCGTTTACCTGGGACAGAGTTGTTAGGTATTGGTACTAATTGGGTGTTAATTTGGGTGGTGATCTGGAGTGTCAATCGGACTGTTTTTCAAGGGGTAATAGCAGGACTGTTATTAGGATTGATTCAAGATGGATTGACAGGAGCTTATCCCTCCCATGTTTTTGGTCTAGTCTTAGTAGGATTTCTGACAGCTCGTTTACAAAAACAACGCTATCTTCAAGAAGACTTTATTTCGATTGCCTTGATTGTCTTTGTTATGGTTTTTTTAGTAGAAACCGTTACAGCAATTCAATATTTTGCGGGCAAAATGCGTCCTTTGGAAGAAATTAGTAGGGACTATCGACAGTTAGTTTTGTCCTCAGCAATTTTGAGTAGTTTATGGGCCCCTGTGTTCTATTATCCTCTTAATTCCTGGTGGGAAAAAGCCCCTCATAAAACTCAATATAAAGTAAATAGCAAAAAATAAAAATAAAAATTTTTCTATACTGAGAGTAATAAATTAATAGCTAATAACTCCTATAATCTTGACTGTAAATCAATCCTATAACTCCAATAACTCAATATTGATACGATTAGATTTTTGAAACTTTGGAAATTTTATAAAGTAGGGCTTTAAGCTTTTATTTATTAAATGTCACAGCTATAGCACTATACAAAAATATTAGGACAGTTTTCTCTTAGAAAAGAACTAATCAAATGTTTAAGTGAGCGTTATCAGTTATGCCAGCATTTTATAGTCATAATCTACGTTAAAAAGCGGTTAGAAGGGGAACAACATTACTCGATAGTATATAAATACATACGCACTAAAAATCAAGGATAGCCATAAAAAAACTTATAGGTATCAAGAAATAAGCTAGAATAAAAAAAGTTCAAAAAAACGGAAATATATTTGTAAATAAAATTTTATTCTTATACAGATAAAATTATCCATATTAATATAGTTATCTAAAAAAAGATACTGTTCTCATTTGGAAACAGGTGAAGATATTATCATTATAATCTGGTTTTCTTGGTCAGTATATCGAACTATTAAATAATTTTATCCACTACAGGTCCCCATTGCAAATAAGTATTTTCTAATTTAGTAGACTATAATCACTTTATGGAACTTATGCCCTGAATAATGGTTTTTATGTAAAATTTTTTACACACCGGTAAAGGATAAATTAGAGAAACTAGTTTTATCTAAACTACTCTAATAAAAGTTTTTTATCAAGCTCACAGTAATGCATACCAAGTCTTTGAAGGCTGAGTTGAATAAGACCAAAATTCTGTGGAGTAGCTATTAGTAGCTTAAACCATATTTGATTATAAGCGACTACGATAAAATATCGGTTATTGAGTTGACTCCAGACAATACAGTTCTTGGTTTAAGGCAAGAACTGTATTGGTCTCTTATTGAAAGTCCAAGGATATATTACTCACAAACCATATCGACAGAATATGAAGTAAAATTAAGTAAAACTAATTAATAAAATTTAACTTCTTAGGCTTTATTTAATTGAAACGATCAACGATTAACTTGAAAATATATCTCGCATTGAATATTTGAAACATCGAAGTTTTTAGAAGTATTTAGAACTGTTTAGATTTTTTTTATTTAGCTTGTTACTTGATTCTGGCGAAAAGGTAGCTTAGCATTGTCTCCTGCCGTTTAAAAAAACATTGTAGTCTTGATTATTTGCAGTTGATATTTAAAATAATCGTTAACCTTGTCGTATTTTGACTTAGATATTGAGAATAGCAACCATATTTTTAAATCTCGTTGGACTCACATTTTATAGGATACCTTAGACAAATTACAGTTTTTTGAGTAATTTCTATTTTGTTTTTTTTGTAACGCACTAAAACGTCTTTTTGTGTATTATGCTACCCTGATATATCCTACAGTTCTCTTGCCATTGGCTTTATAAACACTCTCTTAGAACTAAATTTTTTGAAGTGATTCGTCTACAATAACCTATCAACCACTAGAAGAATATTCTTACATAGAAGAAATACTCAGTTTTTTAGCATTATAAATTGGGTCTGAGAGGTCTTGATTCAACTATCTTTGATCTCTAACAAAATGACTACATCTAATTAAATCAATCGAACTCTTATTAATTAATAAGCAAGATTATTTGTTTAATTTAATCCACAAAAATCGAAAAGATATGCTCAAGCTATTCTAACCGACTTACAACAAGGAAAAACAGAAGTTGAAACAGTGGATGAGTTAATTACGGATTTATTGTAGTCAAACGATAAGAGTTATTTCAGAGAATCTTGTACTCCGTCTTCAAAATCTTATAAGTTAATAAACAGTCTAAGTGATTTGTTATCTTGTTCTATTGGTTATGATTAATATATAATTTCTGTTCTTTTCAAAATGAAAACTTAGCAGAATTTTTAATTATTTTGTTGGATAATCTATCACACGACTAGATTGATCAATAATCATATCGTTTACACAATCTTTGATCAATCTAATCAAACAGGTATTAATGATTATTCTCTAACATAAATTTAAATCATACTATTAAAAATAAACAAGTTTGTGTTTTTTGTGATATTATTTTTTAACCTAAAGTTGATAATTATTCAACAGTTACACTCTTAGCTAAATTACGAGGTTGGTCTACATCTAGCCCTCGTCTAGCAGCAATATGATAGGCTAGTAATTGTAAGGGAATAACTGCAATTATCGGGGATAATAATTCGTCAACATAGGGAACAAACAGCAAATCATCAAATGTTGATCGTGCTTCATTATTATCAATAGGTGTTACCCCAATTAACCTTGCATCTCTTGCCTTTGCTTCTTGTGCATTAGATAGTATTTTATCATAAACTAGCCCAGGCATTGCGATTGCAACGACTGGAACTTTAGAATCCAATAAGGCAATAGGTCCATGTTTCATCTCTCCTGCGGGATATCCTGCTGCATGAATATAACTGATTTCTTTTAATTTTAAAGACCCTTCTAAGGCAATAGGAAAATTAATGCTACGTCCTAAAAATATGAAGTCTTTAGTGTCAGCAAATTCATGGGCTAATTCTTCAATTTTCTTCTCTTGTTTTTCTAAAATAATCTCAATTTGAGATGGCAGTTCTCGCAAGCCCTTAATTAAGGTATTAATCTTATCCACTGTTAAATAATGTTTACGATGAGCTAAGTGAATAGCTAAGAAATAAAATCCCATTAATTGAGCCGTAAAACTTTTGGTAGCCGCTACCCCAATTTCAATACCAGCTTGGGTATTTATGATACGATCTACCATGTGGGCTAGGGTACTTTCTGGCCGATTTGTAATTCCTAAAATTCGTGCGTCATATGGAAAAACTAACCCAATGCGTCGTTGTTTTTCCATTTCTAATGCTGCTAAAGTATCAGCCGTTTCCCCTGACTGTGTAACACCAATAGTTAAGGTATTTGCAATCATCGGCGCAGGAGAATAACGGAATTCTGAGGCATATTGTACCATCGTCGGAATTCCTGCAATTTGTTCGAGTAGATACTTTCCAACTAAACTAGCATTCCAACTAGTTCCACAAGCAACAATTTGAATATAATCCACGTTATCGCACAATTCAGATGCTGATCCTAAATCAATGGGACTTAAATTGTCACCATTCTGGGCACACCAATCATTGTTTAAATAGGTTTCTAAACAACTTCTAACCACCGAAGGTTGTTCATGAATTTCCTTCAACATAAAGTGGCGAAACCCTTGTTTTTCTACCGTGGTTGCTGTCCAGTCAAGGGTTCTAGGAAGTTTTTTCAGGCGTTGTAAGGTGAAATCGTAGACTTCTACACCGAGGGGAGTTAAACGGGCAATTTCCCCATTTTCCATCGACAAAACCGCATGGGTATGAGGAACTAGGGCAGTGACATCAGAAGCACAGAAAAATTCTCCTTGACCAAAGCCAATAATGAGGGGAGCTTGATTTCGCGCCACAATTAATTCATCAGGATAATTTGCACAAATAACCGCAATTGCGAAAGACCCTCTGAGACGATGAATCGTTTTTTGAACGGCAGTAAGTAAATTATCATAGTCCGAAGTTTTAGGGAGAAATTGAGCAATTAAATGAGGAATGACTTCTGTGTCAGTTTCGGAGAGAAATTCATAACCCTGACCGATTAATTCTTCACGCAAATCTCGATAATTTTCAATAATGCCATTTTGCACCACAGCTATCTGCCTAGTTGCATCCATGTGAGGATGGGCATTATATTCTTCAGGTTTACCATGAGTTGCCCAGCGGGTGTGCCCAATGCCAACTTGAGAGGGGTTAACATCCCGTTCTAATTTTTCGCGCAGATTATATAATTTTCCCTTAGCTCGTACACAGTGAATGTTGCCTTCTCGAAGAGTAGCTACTCCTGCTGAGTCATAACCTCGATATTCTAATCTTTCTAAACCGCTCATTAAAATATCCGTTGCGGTTTGAGTCCCGATATAGCCAACGATTCCACACATAAGTTTAAACTAGAAATTGATTAATCCTATCAATTATCAGTGATTAGGTTGATTATGACTATTGATTTTTAAAGGTTGTTAGAGGTTAATAAACCTTAACTTTTACTTTCAGTCACAAATTAGAAGTTACTCTACTAAGTTATTAATGATTTATATAGACGCACCAAACTAAGGTCTTGTTTCATCTTAAACCCAGTTTAGTGACAAAAAAAAGTCACCCCGGCTAAAATCCTAAGATTGTCATGAATTAAATTTGCTCTTTTTCGCCTAATAGAATTCTTTTTGGAATACCGCGATCAGATTATTGTCGAACTAGGTATTCCTTTAGGCTGAATTATGATGGGCATCAGTGTTTAAAAATTATCTATTTCTGAACGGGGAGGAGCTACCGAGCCTGCTGGGTTCAAAAAGAGATTTCCCGCGGCGTCATTGGGATAAATACAATTAATTTCCGGTTTAGTCTCAAGAGAACCTGTAAACCCAAAAGTATTCATCCGATTTTTACAGTCTTTCACCTGTTCCCCTGTAATCAACCTTTGTTGTTCAAGTAAACTCATATTAGCGCGGCGTAATACACATCCTGGTTGCATTGCCGGTTGAGTGACAAAGACACTGAAAGGGTTAAGGGTAATAAAAACCCGCATATCAGTGACAATAGCACTAGCTCCAAATTGAACGCAAAGTTCAGCGTCAGGCACACTTTTGTCAATGACCTCCCGTGAGGCAACATTTTGGGGGTCAAAACTTGCGGTGGAACTAACTCCAATACCAACGCCAATTCCTAAGATAAAAATTCCCCCTAATAAAGCTATCTTAGCGTAATTAAATTTGGAATCAGAAGGCTCTGAAGAAGAATAACGAGGCGGTCTAGAACGAGGATGATAATCGCGAGGTCTACGTGCCATAAATAGAAATTATGATAATTTCTTGTTCAGAAAAACTAACTAAAAGAGACATCATGAAATCAGACACAGACTTTGATCACTTGATCGTATTCCAATATGAAAAGACATGATGATTATAAAACGACCTAAACTAGAGCTAGATTCAAAGATAAATATTCTCTAGTTAAAGATCTCTCATTGTTCATGATAACTAAAAAGAACCTCTTGTTCTTACTATTGCTATTTATCCCCTTCTCTTTTGCGGCTGATTATTTCCACTGGGGTTCTAAAGTAGTTTTTATCACTGCTGCTTTAGCCATTGTCCCGTTAGCTGCTTTTATGGGGGAAGCAACAGAAAAGATCGCAGTAGTTGTTGGTCCGAATTTAGGGGGACTACTCAATGCCACTTTTGGGAATGCCACTGAGCTTATTTTAGCATTAATTGCCCTCAAAGAGGGATTAATTAGTGTAGTTAAAGCCACCATTACAGGTTCAATTATTGGTAATTTATTGTTGGTTGTAGGCTTTGCTATGTTATTCGGGGGACTTCGCTACAAAGAACAGGAATTTCAACCTGTGGCTGCCCGATTAAATGCATCCTCAATGAATTTAGCAATAGTCGCTATTCTCTTACCGACAGCCGTTCAATTTACTTCCACAGGAATTGAAGAACAAACTCTACAAAATCTTTCAGTCGCTGTAGCTATCGTCTTGATTATTGTTTATATTTTAACTCTAATTTTTTCCATGAAAACCCATGTCTATCTTTACAATGTGGGAATACTGGAAATAGAAGATAAAGACTTACCAGAATCTAGTGAGGAAGACTTCAAAAAAATTAATTTAGGACAGTGGGGGTTTCTCTTATTGTTAATAACTCTTGGGGTTGCTATTGAATCGGAATTATTAGTTAATTCCCTAGAAGAAGCTACAGAATCTTTAGGACTGACCTCTTTATTCACTGGGGTTATATTACTTCCCATTGTGGGTAACGCTGCAGAACATACTACAGCAGTGACGGTTGCAATTAAAGATAAGATGGACTTATCTATGGCTATTGCAGTAGGTTCAAGCTTACAAATTGCCCTATTTGTTGCTCCAGTTTTGGTGATTTCAGGATGGATTTTAGGGCAACCGATGGATCTTGGTTTTAATCCTTTTGAATTGGTAGCTGTTGCTGTCGCCGTTTTAATTACTAATTCTATTAGTTCTGATGGTCGGTCTAATTGGTTAGAAGGAACCCTCTTATTAGCCACTTATACAGTGATTGGATTAGCGTTTTATTTCTATCCTGTGATTAATGGATTTTAAACTTGAAAGAACACGAACCAATTAAGAACAAACAACATTGTATAAGACTCCTACTATAGCCCTGAAAGGAACTAAAATCTGAGTGTAAGTTCGATGTTTCAATAAAGTTACGAATGCTACTATAGCTACGATTCTGGCTAGTAGTTACTCAGAAAAAATTGGTTTTGACAGGAAGCCTGTAATAGAGAAACTATTGCAGAAGCGATCACTCCCACTGTTCCAAGAATTTCCTTATAGAAAAGCATAATTCCCTAAACTCCGACCCATTTGAGCTAGCTAATAAGGTAAAGGCATGGCTATTATGAAATATAAGAAAGAATGAATAAAAATAGCGACGGAAGCCGCAATCTCCACTAAATATCCATCTACTTTGTAGCCGACAAAGGATGTGATTATGACAAATAAATCAGGAAAAACTTGACAGATAGCCACTCCATTAATAAGCTTAGTGGACGTTAACTAACGAAATTGATTCACCACATTCAGTTTTAGCAACGTAAGTTTGACGAGATTTAAAAACACTGTTGTTATTCTCAACAACTGACAAATAACGCTTGCAACGACTAACTCCGTTTCAATTTTGCTCCCAATTCCCACTTAATTCGATTTAAAATAGAGGACTGATCTAAAGATGATAGGATGCTTTTGACCACTGTCTTGGGACCTTCAGGACCCCAAGAAGCCCCATTAGCTAAATAACGTTTTGTTACTTGTCCAATGGCATAACACGACGCCCCTGCAACACCCCCTTGAGTGATAGCCACAGAAACATAAGGTAGCAAAGAAATACCTCCGGTAATTGGTGTAGCCAGTCCTAATAAACTTTTAAGAGAACTCAAGCCAAAAGAAGCCACAAATTCACTTCCAGTAATACCCCCCATACTTACTCCAATTTTTTGCAGCAAAGCGATTGCTCCTTGTTGAGTCATGTCTACTCCATACAATCGAGACAAAGCCAAAATCATCGCTACATCTACTACTGCCCCCGTCAATAAATCGACCACCGTCACAGGGTTAAGAGCAATCGCCACAGCTTTAGCCATTACGGCCTTCTGAATTAATTGATTGGCCGCGTCTTCTCGGATTATCAGCTTTCGTTCAACAATTTGTTCATTGACTTCTGAGGCGTACAGCATTGTATTCAGGGCTACTAGAGATTTTCCCTCTCGATGCAAAATTTCAAGAATTTTTAATTTAAGGGCTTCAACTTGCGGTTTTCCTCGCTTCCGTTGTTGTTTTAAGCTCCCTTCTTGATTCCTTATCATTTCCGTCACTAGAGGAGAAGCGGCAACCATCACAATTTCATCGGGAGATAACAACTCTTTCACTCTATCATCCCGAATTTTTTGATAAATTGCCAGACGATCAGCTTCAGGATACTGATCAATTTTGTTAAAGGCTAAAATCATCGGTTTTCCCACTTCCCGTAACTGACATAGGGTCTGATACTCTACATTAGTCATGTCTCCAGCGATAATAAATAAAATTAAATCTACCTGCCTAGCTATCTCATGGGCTAATGCTTCACGGGTTTTACCACCCACTTCATCAATCCCAGGAGTATCAATTAACTGTATTTGGGAATTTCCCCACCCTGATAATTCCAGTCTTTGAACTCCCTTATGGGTGTCATCGGTGTTCAATTGCCAGTTAGCATTATCAACAGTCTTTGTCACCCCATGTAAGGGACCTGTTTCAAAAATTGCTTTACCTAAAAGGGAGTTTAAAACCGAAGACTTTCCCCGTCCCACCATCCCAAAGGCAGCTATTTGTACCACAGACCGATCTAATTTTTCTAACATTGCCGTTAGATGATTTAATTCAGTTTCTAATCCTACTTGTTCAGATGTAGTTAAGTCGAGATGATTAACTAGCCCTCTCATTGTATTTTGAGCTTTTTTGTAGTTAATTTCCTCCTGAATTGCTTTAAAATCAAGAATTGCTTGATCCAAGTCATCAGGATTCCAACAATTATCAAAGTCGGTTTGAGACATTATGGTTAGAACAGTTAGGGTCAAAAATTTACTGTTTTCTTATTCCATTATGATTGACTGAATTTCTTATTGAGGTAAATTTTCAGTTCGTTAGATTCAGTCCCATCGCTTAAACATAAAAGGAATTTCTGTTTCTATTACAGAATAGATTAACAACTTGTCCTAAAGAACCCACCAGTTAAATCAACTAAATGGAACATTCTCCGTTGAGTTAATTATCATTACACAATCATTCAGACAATCCCCCTGGTGTCCCATTTCCTTGTAGGGTGGAGAAGAGTTTGGTCCATACATAATTAACCAAAATAACTATTATATTTACCTATCCTAGAGTTCATTAATTTGCTTCTATTGATTCGTTTTTTTAGGAATTCCATTTAACCTTAAAACATCATCTACAGTTGTACAATAATTTTCTAATCCAAAGTTTGCCGGAGTTACAGGAGCTTTATAAACAAAATGGCGATAATTAATTGAGAAATGATCCCAATCTTCCATCTGTAATCGAAAAATAGTAATAAAGAAATTTATTAGAGCAGTATTCAAAGGAATGCGAAAATAAATTCTCTTATTAAGGTAAGCACAAATTTGGGTGATTGCTTCATCAACTGTAATTACTTTATTTCCTAATACTAACTGTCTAATTTTAGACTCACCAGGGGGATTATCAACTAAATATTTAACGACTTGAGCAATGTCTTTAGCATGAATATAATGAAAACTTCCATCTGCTTTAAACCAACGAATTAAGTCAATCCATTTGACGACATCAGAAAATCCCCCAGATAAATGAGAAAAGGGTTTATTTTTTTCGCCTCCAAATACCAAGGTAGGAAAGATAGTAGTAATTTTATTGGCAATGGGTGAATGAAGAAGCTTAGTGTAACAGGCGTGTTTAGTGCTAATATAATTAGTACCTAATTTACCTGCTTCAGCAAGCAGTTGATTATTTTTATCTAAAATACTCGCGGTAGAGAAATAAATAATTTGTTCACATATTTGAATATCAAATGAGTTAATTAATTCTAACATCCTAACAACGTTAATCTCATAAGATTCTTTAATTCCTCCCCAGCTGGTTGCAGCTAAAATGGCAATATTAATAGTTTTTAATAATCCCTTGAGTTGACCAACACTTTCTAAATCTCCTATTAAAAGATGAATATTGGGACGAGCTTTGTAATTAATTTGTAGTTTTTCAGGATTTCTTACTAACAAAAAAAGCTCATGGGACGTTTCTTGAATCAAAGCTTCTGTCATATAATGACCAATACAACCACTCGCACCTGTCAAAAAAATTCGTTTCATTGGTATCATTTTGTGATCGACCGTTAATCCTGAGGAACAAGAAATTTACAGTCTCCCTCACCCGTGTCAATTGATTGTGACACTCCCACAAGTAGGACTGAGTGGTATCTCTGCTTCATTTGTTCTAAGCTGGACATAATTTTTTCTATGCCTTCACCAGACCGAATAAACCCGTCAGCTATCTTAAGCACAGAACCTTACAAATTTTTGGGCAAGAAACACTGATAAACACCCTGTGTGCACCACCGCATTTCGATGGTAGCACAGTTTCTACTCAGCCTAAAGATAGTTAAACTAAATCCTATGACTAGATTACGTAGTCCTTGTTTACAGAACTTTAATAGGGATAAGTAAATTTACTAATTAAACTGGAACAGCTGATGACCGATCTACTTGCTTGGCGGTTTCAAAAAAGTAACGCACATTATCTTCAGGGGTTCCAACTAAAACACCATGGCCCAAATTCAGAATATGGCCAACTTTTCCAGCTTTACGAACTGTATCAAGGATACGACTATGGATAAATTCTTTAGATCCAAACAAAACCCCAGGATCAATATTGCCCTGTACCTTCATATTAGACCCTAATCGTTGTCTGGCTTCAGCCATATCCACAGTCCAATCTATACTGACTATATCTACTCTTGACTTTACCATCCGTTCGAGAACCCCTGCACTGCCGCTAACGTAAAGAATGAGAGGTGTATTCGGGTGGGTTTGTTTTACTTGACGTACTACCTGTTGTTGATAAGGGAGGGCGAACACCTCATAATCTTGGGGGGTTAATTGTCCTGCCCAAGAGTCAAACAATTGCACTACTTGCGCTCCACAGTCGATTTGATAACGAATATAGATAGTGATCGCATTAGCTATTTTACTCAAAAATTGATGGAGAATAGACGGTTCAGAAAAAGCCATAGCCTTGATAATGGCATAACTTTTAGAACTTTTTCCTTCAATGGCATAAGCTGCTAAAGTCCAAGGTCCACCTACAAATCCCAGAACCGTTGATTGATTACCAACTTCTTGCCGTAGGGCTTGCAAAATGATTTTAATGAAGGGTAGAGAGGTTTCAGGCTCAAAAGGATAGAGGTTATCAACCTGTTGTTGAGTCCGAATCGGAGAATCAATCATCGGTCCCTTACTTTCAGGAATCTCGAAGGGAATACCCAATCCAGGGAGAGGGGTTAGAATATCAGAGAACATGATGACCCCATCAGGTCGAAATGCTTGCCAGGGTTGTAAGGAAATTTCAATCGCTAACTCGGCATTTTCTGATCTATCACGAAAACTAGGATATTTATCCCGTAAGTCTCGATAAACTTTCATATAACGTCCTGCCTGCCGCATCATCCAGACAGGGGGACGTTCCAACACCTCGCCCCGCACTGCCCGGAGCAAATATGGGATTTCTGTTGCTTGAGTCATCGCAGCTTCTCTAATAATTTTGGTGCACCTGTCAGCTTATCATCCAAAGACAAGGTCTCTGTAGTGACGATTCACGAATATTTATCTTTAAATTTATTGGCTCTCCTGGATTAGCTGTGATAGGATCACCATGATAGGTAACTGATAACAATCAATAAAAGATCAAAAATCTCTTATTGCGAATCTTCCAAAATTATAGCGACTGAATTTTATTTAATTAAACAAAATTCAGTTCGAGTTTTTGAAGTAATATTGTGCAGTCAGGATGATTAAGTTAAGAAATGATTAGCTGCTGATTTGTGATGCACAGTATAGAGGAACTAACTCGTCCTTGGTTTTTATATACTGTCAAACTCTAACATTTTTTGTAAATTGTCTTACGAGATTAGTTGTTGTAGCTATTGATTATTTTTACTCACAAGAATATTTTACTTTATTAGTAACTACATAATTGATATGTATCTAAATAAAATCAAAAAGTTTGCAATACTAACGAAAAATATCTTACCCAAAAAGTCTGTTAATGTGTTTTTATGTATTCTTCTTATTTGTCTTATTACATTACCCGGTCTTATTACATTACCTGTTAAGGCCAAAGTTTTTGTTTTTCCTGATTTGACAAACACAAATAATTGGTTGCCTCAGTCTGAGAAGAATGCTGAGATATCTGTTTGTATTAGACTGGATGGAATTTGTCTGTTTCAGGTAACTGCACCACAAGAGAAGGTTTCTGAACGAGTTAGTCTTATTCAAGACCGCTTAAAAGAAATTAGTCATCTTTACTTTTCCCAAAAGGATCCCGAAGCTATAATTAAACGAAAAACGATAAACAATCTCCCTAATATCAGTGTAACTATTGGTCGGCAAGAAATCCGCCTGATGACTGTTACAACTTTGGATGTGAAGAATGAAGGAGTTGATATAGCAACGAAGGCTAACTTTATAATTGAGCAACTAGAACAGGGATTGAAACGAGGCAAGAAAGAACGAGAAAGTATTTACTTGGTTAAAAAAGGGCTTATATCGGCAGCTATTGTGGGGTCGTTGCTGATCACTAATCTTCTTCTATCTCGCCTAATAAAACAGTTAAGTTTTTCTAAAGATAGAGTTTCTAAATCTAGAAATGGTCAGCCCATTTCTACTCTTTTAATCCGGCGAGAACAATGGAACATTAAAGAAGTTCAATACCGACTTCTACAAATCACTCAAGGGGGAATATGGTTCGCCGGAGTCTTAGTGATTATCGGACTATTCCCTTATACACGTGTCGGAAAAATTTGGCTGATTACTTTTTTGAGAATCCCAATTAGAATAGGGATAGTCAGTTTAGTTACCTATTTAGTGATTCGTATAAGTTATGCTCTCATTGATAAATTCAGTTCTATTTTATTTAATCAAGATTTATTAGCCGTAGCTGTCGAATCGAATCAAAGATTACACTTACGATTGACAACAATCTCTCTTGTTTCTCGCAGTATCATTACTATTATTTTAATGGTAATAGGAATTATTGTTGCTTTATCAGCGATTGGAATTGACATTGCTCCCCTATTAGCAGGGGTTGGTATTTTGGGTGTAGGCGTTTCTTTAGCTTCTCAAAACTTAATTAGAGATGCAATTAATGGTTTTTTTATTATTATTGAAGATCAATATGCAATAGGAGATGTTATTCAAGTTGGAGATTTTTCTGGGTTGGTAGAAAATATTAATTTAAGAATTACTCAACTTCGCGATCCAGCGGGGAGATTGGTTACTGTTCCTAATAGTGAAGTTAGAATTGTTGCTAATCTTTCTAGCAAGTGGTCGAGGGCTGATTTAATGATACCAGTTGCTTATGAAACGGATATAGATAAAGCATTGGAGGTAGTTTATGAAGTTGCTCAAGACATGACTCAAGATAAGTTTTGGAAAACCGATATTTTAGATAATCCTGAGATTTTGGGAGTAGATGGTTTTGAAGAATGGGGATTAATTATTCGGGTTTGGATTAAAACTAGACCTCTTAAACAATGGAATGTTTCGCGAGAGTTCCGCCGTCGTTTAAAAGTAGCTTTTGATAGCCAAGGTCTACCCCTTCCTATACGTCAACAAAAACTTTGGTTGACTCATGATTCTTCTAGTAAAAATAGTCGTCCACCTGCTTAGTTAGGCTTAAATCAATGATCTTATCTTTGATCTGATAAGTGAAGATTTAAATATTAAAGAAACAGTTCTATTGTCAGTATTGAGTTGATCAAAATCCATGATTTTGACCTAGATAGTATGTAAGTAAGTTTTATGTCTTAAACTTAAACTAGACTGGACTAAACATTTTTACTTCTCCTAAATATAAGCTTTTTGGTACTTGGTCTAAGAACAACAATAACCTCTAACTGCCGTCAAATCACTTTAGTAATTCCAGATTTATTCGTAAAAAGATTTAATAACTTTATTTTAAAATTAGCGTTAAGCAGTATTAACCGAAACAGTCAAATTTATTTGACAAGATATTTCAGAGTTATTCTGATAATAATCAAGTTTAGAAGCTACGTCAAATTAGATCCAATCAATTATAGAAATAAACCTATAGAAGAGTTAAGCTAACTTGAAAATAAAAAAATATAAACTGAAAGATTTAAGACGAAAAATATTGGGTGAATCTTAAACAAGAATATTAAAAATTTAGCCGAAAGAAATAAAGTGAGTAAACAATAAATAAAAACAACACTAAAAGGTTTAAGTTAAAAATTACAGGCAAAAAAATTTAGATATTGAAACGGTTAGCAGTTTATAAAATTGCCGCGACTAAAATAACTAAAATTATCTAATAATTTTAGTTATTTTAGATAAAAGAGCGAATTTAGTAATTTTAAAAATAAAAAAAATCAGACAAATAGTAAAACAACTAAAAATTTAAGAAAAAAAGGTTTCAATTAGATTAAATAGATCTTTTTATATAAAGAAAACTACTTAAATAAAAAGCTAAAGAGTTTAAAAACCTAGTCAATAAAAAAATATGTTTTTGTGAAGAACTAAGAAGATTTAACCAAAAAATAAAAAGTTCAATTAAACTGGGTGTATAAAATACTATAATTTTTCTCAAAAATACATCAATATAAATAGAAAAATAATTTAGAACAATTTTAAAAAAAGATTCAAACTAGATATCAAAACTATTAAAATTAGCTGATTGGTATTAAAAAGCTTATATTTTGTCTTCAAAAAGCTGTAGAACAGTTGATTATTATTTATTCTTGCTAAGAAACAATGGATAATATTGAAAATAAATTAAAGTTAATTAAAAAAAGAGCCTATGGATTCAGGAATTTCGTTAACTTCAAACTTTAAAGTTTACTAACTTGATATTTCACTAGCCAATTCCACATTATCAGTTCAGTATCACCAAATTTAATCTCTTTATTGTTCAATATATAGTGATCAATTTGTCCATTCTAGAGGATTCACACTTGGCGTAATTTTTTAATAGAGAACTCTACTCTTAAAGTCAACCAATTAGCATAAACTCTTGAAAAGAGTCCAATTTACCTATCCTTGTAATTACCGTTATCGTTATTTTCTAGGTCCCAATAGTAATACTTAGATATACCGTGGATTTTGAATTCATTAGACTATTATTAATCTTTTGACCATCAAAGCTATTGAGAAACATTATTTAGCTATCCGTCAAAGTCCAGCCTAAAATTTTACCTCAACAAAAAGAGATCGTCTCTAAGCTATAAAGACAATAGTAAGTCACTAACCCAGAAACGGTTTTTGTAACGGGGATTTAATTTAGCCCCGCTCCAAAAACTATTCGCTCCAAAAAGCGAGATTTTAAAAGCGACCAATACAACTTTTAAAATTGAATTAAAGGAATTCGTCGTGTCGGACGTTCCACATCTCCTAAATGAGAATCATGTTCTTCTAAGGTGATATCGAGAGCTTCTGTTTTAGCTTCATAGACGGTTTGGTTAAATTGATATCGAGTCAGTTCTCCACGAGTTCCCTCAGTGGCTGCATATTGTCCGCCAACACCCCCTAACCATTCTTCGCGGGCTTTTGACTCAGTTCCGTCTAAATCTTGAATGGTTCCGGTATGAATTTCGAGGGGTTTAGGGTCAGTAATAATCTCCTCTTGAGCAAACGCAGACATGGAACTCGATATTGTCCCTATTCCCAAAACAAGTATCCCCGTGCAAATTTTTATTGAGTGAGTTAAACTCTTACAAAGATTCATATTTTTTACCTAATGTCCATAAAAAACTCCTCAGCGACTTTACTCGCCTAACTCCTCAAGATACTTCTTGTAAACACCACACCTAAATAAGATTCCTAAGTTTAACAGCCTCTGTCTTTTTAAAGTTTAGAATAAAAAGAAATCAAGAAGACTGCTATCAAAGTCCTTCAAACACCTTCATTGTCCTCGACAATAAATTGTAAATCTATTAAGAGAAACAAAAACTTTCTATTTTTCTTTTTTATGGGTTATGTAATAGACACAAAGACAAACCCCGGGAAAATTTTACGTACTCAGTGTCATTACCCCCCACCCCATGTTTTGATACATTCTGTTAATCTCCTTAAGAAGATTAACTAGTAGCCTCTGGGGCTTTTAATTAGCTGGTTTAATGCTTCCACTTGAAGATGAGCGAGTGTTTTGTGCCGCTTCCATAGAGGTAAACTCAATATGGTCAAGCAGAGTAGTTAAAAATCCAAAAAGCAAAAATGGTAAGGATAATACTAAAGCAAATCCCACCATGGCCAAAGCATAAATTTGACGAGTGCCACTCCACAACACTAAAGTACCAACTAAGGTGAGGATAATAACAATTAACCAAACGATAACCTGACCGTAAATGTCCTCAAGGGTACACACCACACGGTAATTTTGAGCTTCTTTATCCATTATTAAAGTCCGGTACAAATCTTCTCCTGATGTTCTACTCCACGTTAATGCGAGGATTTGGATTGAGCTTACTATTTAAAGATTTTTATAAAATTTTGCAATATCCCTTTACAATTTTTACTTTATATGTTCGGATAACATGACTTATATTGCTGATGCTTTCAAGTTAAAAACAAAAGTTAATTTTGATAGTTGTCCAAGATCAATTCTGATGAAATTCAGGATTTTTAGGAAAAATCCTCAAATGTCGTAATAGGCTATAAAGCAAAAGCTAATGATAAATACTGGGAGGTTATTTTTTTTATGCCAGGAGACTCAATTATCGAAAATCGGGACTATACCCTGATTATCGACAAAAGTGCCAGTATGGCTGCCTCTGATGACCCCAATGGTAAAACTCGTTGGGAAATTGCCCAGGGGTCTACTTACGCCTTGGCTAGGAAATGTGAAGAAATCGATCCTGATGGGATTACAGTTTATGTTTTCTCCGGTCGTTTCAGAAGATACGACAATGTGACCTCAGATAAGGTTACTAAAATTTATGAAGAAAACGAACCGATGGGACAAACGAACTTGGCGACAGTGCTCCAAAATGGTCTTGACAACTATTTTGAGCGTAAAGCGGCAGGGAAAACCCAACCTAATGGGGAAACTTTTCTTGTCATCACCGATGGTGAACCTACCGATCGCAAAGCGGTTATTCGAGTCATTATCGAGGCATCCCAGAAAATTGAGCGTAGGGAAGAATTAGCGATTTCTCTAATTCAAGTTGGTCGTGATAAGAAAGTAACCACATTCTTTAAAGCGTTAGATGATGATCTAGAAACAGTAGGGGCTAAGTTTGATATTGTCAATACAGTAACGGTGGATGATATGAAAAATATGTCCTTAACTGATGTGCTACTTAATGCCATTATCGATTAGGCTATTTAAGTTAAAAGTAAAAAGTTCATCATTATTTATAGATTTTCTATATTAATGATGAACTCTTTTTGCGAGGACATTAAAAAAATAAGGAGCTTCTAAATTGAGTAGATTAAATTAATAGCTAGTAACTTCCAAAATTTTTGTTACAACCGTGTTTTATTACTCAAAAAACTTGACTTTTATTAAAATAGAGTTTTTTGAATTTTAGAGGTTTTATAAGCAGATACTTTCGGCTTTTTTTATCATTACTTTGCCATGACTAAGCTGGAATAACCATAATTAATTTTATGACAATTTTTATATCAATTTAACTTTATCATTAACAACTGAATAAGAGACACGATCCCTCGAGTCTCTTATTTTTTTTTAAAAGTTGCTTGAAACTGATTACAGTTGAGGGACAAACTTTTCCTTTTCAGGGACTTCAGTATATTCAGCCACAATTTGCCTAAACTCTTTACCATCAATGGTTTCTTTTTCGATTAACAATTCTACCAAACGATCAATCACTTCGCGGTTATCTCGAATGATTTGCCGTGCTAATTGATGTCCCTCTTTAGCAAGAGTCCGAACTTGATGATCAATTCGCATAGCCACTTCCTCAGAATATTCTGAACGGTTCATCAACCCACCTCCAAGGAATACCTCTCCAGAAGAACTTTCCAAAGAGATAGGACCTAAGTCACTCATTCCAAAACGAGTCACCATTTGCCGTGCCATCTCGGAAACCTGCTGTAAATCGCCACCAGCACCAGTGGTTGTTTCATCATAGCCAAAGACCTCTTCTTCGGCTGCACGACCTCCTAACGTTCCCGCAATACGCGCCATGAGCTGTGCTTTGGTGGTTAACCCTTGTTCTTCATCAGGAGTAAACCAGGTCAACCCTTGCGCTTGACCACGGGGGATTAAAGTAACTTTCTGAACAGGATCATGGTCTTTAACTAAAGTTCCGACAATCGCATGACCCACTTCATGGTAGGCGATGAGTCGTTTACTCTTACTATCGACGAGGGGAGTTCCCTCCATCCCAGCTACAACGCGATCAACTGCATCATCAATTTCTAACAAGGTAATTGTTTCCTTACGACGACGGGCAGTTAAAATGGCAGCTTCATTAAGTAAGTTAGCCAAATCTGCCCCACTGAACCCAGGGGTGCGACGGGCGATTGCCTCAATAGACACATCGGGATCGAGTTTTTTATTGCGGGCGTGAACTTCTAATATTTCAATTCGCCCTTTGAAGTCAGGGGCATCTACAATGACCTGACGGTCAAAACGACCTGGACGCATCAAGGCAGAGTCAAGGACATCAGGACGGTTAGTAGCTGCAATGATAATAATCCCTGTATTACCCTCAAACCCGTCCATTTCCGTTAGCAATTGGTTTAGAGTTTGTTCCCGTTCATCGTTACCACCACCGATACCTGCACCCCGTTGACGACCAACAGCATCGATTTCATCAATAAAGATTAAACAAGGAGCATTTTCTTTGGCCTTTTTGAATAAATCACGAACGCGAGAAGCACCCACTCCTACGAACATTTCCACAAATTCCGAACCAGAAATACTGAAGAAAGGAACCCCTGCTTCACCTGCGATCGCCTTTGCCAACAGAGTTTTCCCAGTTCCAGGAGGTCCAATTAGGAGAACCCCTTTCGGAATTCGTGCACCGACTGCTGTAAACCGTTCAGGCTGTTTGAGGAAAGTAACAACTTCTTGTAATTCTTCTTTAGCTTCGTCGATACCGGCTACATCATCGAACATTATGTCAGTTTTAGCTTCCATTTGGAAACGAGCACGAGATTTTCCAAAGCTCATTGCCTGACCTGGGCCTCCTGGCAAATTATTAGACCGACGAAAGAGAAAGAATAATGCTCCAATCAAGAGAAGAGGGAACAGTAAGTTTCCTAAAAATCCCCATAAAGCCCCTTCATTACGAACTGGATGGGATTCGAGGTTAACCTCTGCTTTTCTTAATTTGGCTATCAAATCAGGAGTATCAATGGGCAAATCTACCCGTGACCGCTGTACTCGATTTGCTAATTCAGGATCAACCGCTTGAACAATTGCAGTTCTTCCCCCTTCATAAAGGTCAACTTCAAGAATACGACCCGAATCTAGATATTCTAAGAATCTTCCGTAGGTCATACGAGCATTAGCCGTATTGCTTCCCATATTGGTCCCAAAAGGAAAAAATGTTCCTTGCCAAAGAAAAAATCCTACTACTAAAAGGGGTAGACTCCAGAGTAATAGGGTTCTCCAAGAAATTTTCATAGGTTAATGTTTCTCTTAATGGTTAATCAAAAAAATTACGTCAGTCACCAGTGTAATATTCCACTTTTATCAAGTTGTCTGACATAAGTAATGTTAATGTGTGTAAATTTTTAATACATCTTAGCTAAATTTAACGTAATTCTCAGATTTTTAACAACCGTAGTTAGGATAGAGGAAAAAAGTAGAAGTTGAAAGTTAGAATTTTTTCTTGTCACTCCCTCTCCCACTTTCCCCCTCTCCTTTCCTTTCACCTACTTTTCCTTATCCTCATCTGCTTGAGCTTTTGAGGCAGTTAAAATATCCCAGGCAGCTTTAGCAGCTTCATTAAGGCGATCACCAAAACTGGTGACTTCCTTGAGAATTGAATCCCAGTCTTTTTCAATTTCTTTTTTAATCTGCCTTATAGCATCTTCAATTTGTTCGGGTTCAAATAGTTGCCGACGCTCGATATCTTGGCGGGCTTTACGAACTGCTTCTAAATAATTGTCAATGGCGAATTCCCCTGCTTTTTGCACTTCAGAAAAGGCTTTGGTTTTAATAGCTTTAATTAACGCTTCAGTTTCATCTTTTATTGGTCTGTTAGGGGGTTGATTCGAGGTTGCCTGGTCAGCTTTAATGATTTCAACATCTACCTGTTCAATAGCATTTTCTCGGGAAATATTGGGTTTGTTTGTCATTATGATTTCCCCTCCTACGGGTTAAACTAAAAAAGTTGAGTGAGTTACCAAAAATACTGGGTTAACTTTGTCACAATTACTATTCTACGTAAATCTTGGATCCTAATGTTGAAGGATGGATTGAAAATGAATTAGTAAAGAATTAACTCAAAAACAAGCTAATTTACTAAACAATGGCTCACAGGCTGGGTTGCTGTCTATTGGTAATTCCCGACCTAAGTTTTCTAACCGTTGTTAGGCGTAGACGAAAGTCTTAGGATTTCGAGCTAATTACACTAAACCTATATCAACTTCAAATCTCCTAGTGTATAAAACTACCATTTAAGTCACACCCAACACTGTGTACAGAGCAGTATTTTTGTTAGATCTGATAGGTTATGCTCAATGAGGAGCTAAGTCCATACGATCACTGTAATTGTTCTCAAAAAATTCTATTTTTATTTTACTTAGGGATTTGGAATTAGAAGTTGAAAGTTCGTAAAATTAAGTTCATGTTAACATATTCTAACATCAAATCATCACTTGTGTGTGAGCAACTTTTGATCTTAAGTTTATTTAAATAAATATAAAAAAATAATTTCACATTTTTAAATTTGAGTAATTAGGGTTTAACTAAAATTAGTTTAGTTAGTTTTTTAGAAAACTTATTTAAAGGGAAAATCACCAAACCAACTTTCTTTAAAAATATTTAAAGTAGAAACTTACTTGAAGACATTTAATAAGCTTTTATATAATGTCCTTCACTTTATATTATATCTGTCTCCAGACTAGTAATTAGCATGAAAAATAAATATATTTTTATTGTTTAAGCCCGGCTTTATCTGACTCACCTAATATGTACTTAGTACTTATTATCAATAATCACTACATCTATTCCTCTGTATCTGAAGTATTTCTCAATTTTATACACTTATTCATTTATAAATCACGAAACTTACTTTTTAAAAGTTACCTATTAATAGGTATAAAATTTGGACTTTTACTTAGATTTTATATTCCTATTCTATTTATTTTTTCTCTTTTTATTTTAAAAAATTATTTCTATTCTCTAATTTTTAGCTATCTATCAATTTCTAAAATTTACAAAATAAATTGTATTTTTACAAGTAAAATATCCTTATATTTTTGTTGCTTTCTAAATAAAACTGTCTTCCCTGATCTGCCGAGAATAAATTCTGCTTTTCTCTATTTTTAAAAAGTTTTAGATAATTGTAGTCTGTTATAAGTTTTTTATTTTTTCTGAGATATATTCAATATACTTTATTCAGTATAAGTTCTCTTCTTTTCACTTTTCGGATACTCCCATAGTCTTTCTCTTCCTCGACTAATTCATCTAAGAATTGCTTTTCTTATGTTCTTATTCTCGTTTGTATCACGATAAATTACTCTGACGACATCTTGTTTAAGAATTAGCATTTTACTTAAATCAATAGTAACATAACGGACAGTTACGTCAAGAATCTCTACTCCTATTTTATAACAACTATGTTAAGATTTAGCTCTAGCAATTACAGGTAAAATGATTAGTTAATATTAATTATTATTAAAATTATAGTAATAAACTATAGTAGTATAATTTATACATTTTCTTTTATCTCAAAAATAAGTTAATATGGCATTTTTACAGTAATTAAAATTATCTTATTTATAAGATAATTTTATTATTTTTTATTCAAAGTAAGAAAATTAACGCTAAACTATAAGCGATTACTGAATAACTTAGTGTTATTGCTAATAATCAAAGAAAGATAAGTACGAATTTCTTTAACATGCCATCTTCATAATCAATCAAGTAAACAACGATCTTGGTGGCTGACCTATAGGGTAGGGCGAGGAATTTTATAAAAAAATAGATTTGCAGAACAGCTCACACTAGTCCAGCAATAGAAGTAAAGAACAAAGAGATCTATAATGCCATAGGCAAGATTAAATCTGTCGAGTCGTCATGTCTAGTAGAGTGAGAAATAAACAAGCTTCAAAATCTGTATATTGTCTACATAAATAACATTACCGTCATTACTATAAATAAAATTAGTAAATGTAGAAACTAATCTTTATTGATCAGGAGAATAAATCAATAAAGTTATTGTTAGCTTTTAAATAAAAATCAATAGCAACAATTATTACTATTGATTTTGTATCAAGCAAAACTCAAAAATTGAGAATGACTTGCCCGAATAGAAAACTGATTAAGATAAACCAGAGGTTGACTCGGATCAAAAGGTCGTCCATCTATGAAAGCGTTAGTAGGTTCAGATTTCATTGATTCACTAGGAATTTTAATATTTAGGACTTTAGCTACTTCTTTATAGATAGAAATAGGATAAATTCGATCTAAGATTCTATCAGCATCTTTCGGATAACTAGTGGTTTCCAGTTGATTCCAACGAATCATTTGGGTTAGCAACCATACAGCATGAGAACGCCAAGGATAGTTAGCATGATCGGGAATCTTAAGATACGGAGTATCTTGATAGTGAAAAATAGTAAAGTCGGGAATCTCTACTAATTTACTGTTAGAAGCGTTATTAGTATAAGCATACTGTCCATTTAAAGTTGGTTCAATTAAAGTTCTATTCAAATTTAAATATTTACTTTGAGCTAATATTTCGGTCATTTCTCTGTGATGACGCTGGTGATCGCAATATTGACAGGCTTCTAATAACGCAGCCATTAAAGACCGTGCAGTAACAGGATGTCTTCTCACCCAACCATCCATAGCAGCTAAAATCTTATTAGGATGTCCTCGCCAAATTTCTCGACTAATGTTGATAATAAATCCTATATTTTCAGTAATTGCAGAGCGCGTCCATGGCGCTGAAATACTGTAGCCTTCTATCATTTGTGCTTGTAATTTATAGCTCAATTGGTTGGACTGAAATTCTAATAATTCTACCTCACGATCAGGATCAACTCCCATAGCTGCTAACCAATAACGTAATAAATAGGCATCCATTGAAATTGGGGAGTCTATAGCAAAACGAGTCTGGCTACTACCTCGAATATACCGTCGAAAACTTCTTTCAAAATCCCTAAAATCGTTATAATTTAGGGAAGGACGTAAGCCTTCTTCCCAAGCTTTCTTAGTAAAAGTAATGGCACTACCATTCAAATTAAGATTCATTAGGGAAATCAGGGAGGCTTTTTGTTTCCCTAACTGTGCAGACATGGGTAAAGCAAAGGGAGCTTGTGCAGCATCTAATTGCCAGCTCAATAAACCCTTTTCAATTGCTTCCCAGGAAGATCGACGTTTGAGTGTAACTTCTAGTCCATAACGCTCAAAAAAACCCTTTTCTTGGGCAATAATCAAGGGAGCAGCATCAGTAGTCGGAACAAACCCTAGAATTAGGTTAGTTTTTTCCAATGAGCCAAATTTATTGTTGGGGTTCAATGAAGTTTCTGACGAACGAAGGAAATCTAGATTACCTTGAGCGCAAGCAGTTATTCCTAAACTAGCCGTTCCTAGGCTGCCATATTTGATGAATTGACGACGCTTCATAATGAAGGTTAATCGGAATAATCTAAAGTTTTCAGTGAATATTAAGATAACATCTCTTTAGTTATTTTTCATCTGCTCTACAATTCTTCTATGTATCCTTAAAAATACTACAATCGGCTTATTTAGATGATCACAAAAATAAGTTTAATTATTCTAAAAGTTTTCACCCTATTTATAAATTGATTTTTTAAAAATTACCTCTATTTTGTTCACCTTCATTATAGTAAGCCTCTATTTATTTAAAAGTTGCAAACTCTAATGGTGAGAAGAAAATTCTATCTTAAATTTTCTTAAAAGAAGATAGTTCTTATTCTATAAGAACGCAATTCTCAACAGTTCTTGATTTAAACCTAATGGTTAATAGAACCATAGAAAACTTAGTTATTATTGGCTTAGGTTCGGTAAGTTACACCACATTAATTTACGCTGGACGGGCTAAAGGGCTAAATTAAGACCTATTATTTTTGAATATTTAAAAGTGGGAGACATTTATGGTGGATAACTAATAACCAGCACAAAAGTAGAAAAGTTTTCATGGTTTTATGAAGGCATTATCTGCCCTGAATTAATGGAATGGATGAAGGCAAAAACAAAACGTTGGGGAACTCAATGTTATACTAAATATGTGGAAAAAGTTTATTTAAGTTAGCGTCTTTTCGAGGTATATTCGACCGAACAAAAAATATTAACCCATAGTCTAATCGTTGCGATAGTGGAGATCCCTAAACACTTAGGAATTAGTGCCGAAGAGGAGTTTTAAAGTCGGATAATTTCTGTCTGTGCTATCTATCTTTGGTGGAGCAACCCCGATGTTTAGAAGTCAAGAACTAGCAATTGTGGGAGGTGAAGATACCGCAGCAGAAAAAGCTCTTTATTTAACTAAGTGCGACTCATTGATTCATATCCTAGTCTATCGAAAGGAAATGCGGGCTAGTGAAACTCTGCAAAATCGAGTCTTCAACCATTCAAACATTATCATTCACTAGAATAGAGAAGTAGTGGGCGTCATCTCTAGTGGTTCTAAACTCGGAAGGCTAACAATTCGTAACAATGAGATGGAAGAAAAGGTTAGAGGGTTATTTTATGCTGTCTGTCATACCCCCAATACAAAATTACTTAAAGGACAGTTAGAACTCAATAATGCTGGTTATCTTTTTGTTAACACAGAAACAATACAAACCAATATTAAAAGGGTTTATACGACTAAAGACGTGCAAGATCATGAATATCGTCAAGCAGTGATCGCCGCCGGAATATATTGTATAGCAGCATTAATTACACAACGATGGCTATCAGCGCATAACCTTCTTAAAGAAGATAAGATAACTCCCAAAACGCAAGAAGACAAATATCAAAAAGAATCAGCTTCTGTTATTTATATAGCAGAAATTTTTAATATTAAGGAGACTTGTAATGTGAGAAGATATATTTCACCAAAATTATTCTATAAAAACAAATGCTTAATTGCGGTTAAATATATCTATCCTAACTGCAGCCAATATCATGTTATAAAACTAATTTAAAATAAGTTGGTTGTTCCATATAAGGGAGAAATATATTCTATGAAAGTTAATATCGAAGTCAATCCTGAAATTGCTCATAACTTTCAGGTAATGGGGATTACTACTGTTAAACTCTTCAAAGATAAAGAATCACTTGAATACATTGATGAAATTTAAAAAAAAGTTAGTATCGTCCAGTTATTAATGAATACTTACTTTCTGAAGTTAACTAAATAAATGACTAATAGATTTTTTTTAAAAGCTTATATGCCAATAATTATAACTTTTTTTAGTGGAGTATTGATGGGATTGTCAACTGCTCCTATATCTGCTTTTTATTTAGCATGGTTGGCTTTAATTCCTCTATGGTTTTTTACTATTAAAACTCGTGACTACCTTAATCAATTTGAAGATAAACTAACTATAAAATCTTTTATTTTGAATAAAAAAACCTGGATTGCTTTATTTTGGGGACTAGGTTATCATGGATTAAGTTTATTTTGGATTACGGGAATTCATCCCATGACTTGGATGAATTTTTCTTGGTTTACTAGTTTATTAATTACTATTATTTGTTGGCTATTTATTACTTTTTGGGGAGCTTTATTAGTTACTATTTGGTCATTGGTTATTAGGTTATTTGATTATCTAAAATATAGAAATATTTATCTTAAAAATACTTTAATAAATTCTTGCTCAAGGGTTATTTTTGGTGTTGCAATCTGGTGTTTATTGGAGTCAATTTGGAGTCAAGGACCTTTATGGTGGACTTCACTTTCCTACACCCAAAGTCCTAATAATTTAGCTATTCTACAACTTAGTAAATTATCAGGATTTTCAACTGTAACTGCTACTATTGTTGCTATTAATGGATTAATTGCAGAAGGAATTATTTTGCAAAGTAATCAATTTCAACTAAATTTTTTACATCAAAAAAAAAAATATCTCCGATTTAATTATTACAATTATCACTCTTTAATTATTTTTTTTATATCAATAATAAGTCTACTTAGTTTGCATTTATATGGATTTTTTTTGTATAAAAATCCAGTTTTAAAATCAGAAAAAAACGCTATAATAATAGGCATTATTCAAGGTAATATTCCTAACACGATAAAACTTTATTCTGAGGGTTTACAAAAAGCAACTCAGAGTTATACAATTGGTTACAAACTATTAGCTTATCAAGGAGTTGATTTAATCATAACACCAGAGACTGCTTTGCCCTTTAACTGGAATTATATTGTAACTAATAGTCCTTTATATTCAGAAATTTTGACACACAAAGTTCCTATTTTATTGGGTGCATTTGGCAAGCGAAACAACAGCTATACTAATAGTCTATTTTCGGTGACAGGAGAAGGAAAAATATTAAGCCGTTTTGATAAAGTAAAATTGGTTCCCTTGGGAGAATACATTCCTTTTGAATTCATTTTAGGTAAAGTTATTGATCGACTTTCTCCTTTAGACAATCATTTAAAAGCAGGAGATAACAATCAAATTTTTAAGACTCCTTTTGGTCAGGCAATTGTAGGAATATGCTATGAATCAGCTTTTAGTGAACATTTTCGTCATCAAGCAAAAATAGGTGGAGAATTTATAATTACAGTGTCTAACAATGCTCATTATAGTGAAGCAATGCCTGCCCAACATCATGCTCAAGATATAATTAGAGCCATTGAAACAGGTAAATGGATGGCAAGAGTAACTAACACTGGATATTCTGGTATTATTAATCCTCGTGGTCAAACTTTATGGATATCTGATATGAACACTTATCAATTGCATCAGGGAAAAATTTATCGTAGTCACAGCCGCACTTTATACGTCCAATGGGGCGATTGGTTAACTAAAATATTATTATTACTAGGGATAATATTATTGTATTTTAAGATTAAACGATGATAATTAAATTTAAAGGATAATCAATACAAATAAACACTAAAATTGATGCATAATTACAACAATATCTTAGTTTTTCAGTCATCTATAATATCACAGCTTGCATTAATAGTGTTGCTAAATAAGGTTATGTTTATGTTTGGACAAAGTTTAATCATCTAATATAGATGACTTAAATTTACTCTTTAATCCTAACTACTACTTGCTACTTGGTAGTAGAGAGCATGACTTAATGTTTTAAAGTTAATAATTAACTAACACTTAACTTTTGAGCAAAGAAACAAAAAAATGCGTACAATGATGTATTAAAGATAACTAATAAGGTCAAATACTCAGACAATGTCTGTTTTAATTCAAGATTAAAATAGTTAAAGATGTTGTATATTCTTTTTAGTTTATAAAAATATTTTTTCAGGCTGACTTGATATTAAAATTAGTAATTAATTCATTTGTTCTAGCTTTGGATACCCATTTACTAAAAGTTGTTAATTTTGTAAAAACAGCTACTAAAAAAATAGGGCTAAAAAAGATTAAATGATTTTCTAAAAATAGATCTTCTTATTATAGTCTGTAAATAAAATATAGAAATTAATAGTCTTTTGAACAAAAAAAATAATATCACACCTTAAAAATTTTAAAAAAATCTTTAAAAGCTAAAATTAAATATATAGTTTTTGGTGAATTTAGAGTAGTTTTGAAGTAAATCAAAAGAAAAGTTGCAGTCCCATTGGGTAAAGATTAACTTTTATAAAAAGCCAGGTCGATAAAGGTTATATGTCTATATATTTGTCAAACAAACTAATAACGGAAGCAAACTGATAGTATTGAAGTCTAAGAATAAATAGAAAATGGCTGAATTTAGTTTATGAACGTTGAGCTAAAGATGTAGAGCTATCTAAAAAAGGTCTTATTGATAGAAGATGATGCCGGATAACATCATAGCAAAAAGTAAAAATTTCTTGAGGAAATTACTAAATAATATTTGATAGCTGACTATCAATAATTAGACCCAACATAAAGGTTATGGATACTAGTAGATAAGTCTTGATTAAACTACTCTAATTTTTAAAAAGGATATGGCTATCTTGTCTAGTAAGAAACGATTTTATACTTTATTAGATGATAAAAAAAACTTAAATAATACTTTAATAAATTAAAAATACTAGTCATAAAAAATTGTTAGAATTGAATAAAAAAAATATGTTTTACTTAATTCTTAAGTAAATTAAAGTAAAAAAAGAAACTGAATTAGGTGTATGAAACATCATTAGTTCTTCAAAAAAAATTAAAAAATTTTTAATAAAAACTAAGACTAGGTATTAGTACTATTTAAGGTTACTTAATTCATTGTACTTAAAAATAGTGAAACAATCAGACTTCAGATTAAAGAAATTATTATTTATTTTGACCGAGGAATAGAGTAATAAACGGTATAATCTACTAATTAGAAATTAAAGTTGATAAAAAGTAGAACTTATATATAGGTTCCTAAATCATATTAATTTTTATCTCTTAGATTTTCTTACTTAAGATATAATTAATTATATACTACACTATCAGTTTTGTTTTATAAATAAAGTTTACGTGACTACTATTTATAATTAAAATAAGTTTTATACAAAATATTTCCCTATTTTTATAGTCTTTGATAGTTTAAAAATAAGTAAATCTTAGTTTTTTTAAGTAAGTTTTTTTTTAAAAAACTTTAAATAGTACTGTATTTTTTTATTTTTGCTAAAAAATATTATCTAATATAGAAAATAAATTGATTTAAAAATCTTTTGTTCTTTTAGATAACAAGAAGGAATTATAGATAATAATAAAAAACACAAATCTGAATATAAAAATATCGATATGGTTAATAAATACTCTTTCAGGTTAACAGGTATATTATCTTTTTTAGATAGAGGATATAGTGAAGTATTTAAATACTTATCAAGTTATATAAAATATAATTGTGATCGTTGTCACTCTTACATAAAGGTCATAATCTTAAATGAATTTGCAGGTTTCGGCTATCTGGATGATCCTGGTGTTGAACGTTGTTACAATAACGGGATGTAGTAACCCGTCAGGGACTCAAAACAAAGCTAAAGAAATTTTAGATATTACGGTAAGTATTGTTCCCCAGAAATATTTCGTCAGAAAAATTGGAGGTGATCGCGTCAAGATTAATGTTATGGTGAAATCTGGGGTCGACTTCCATAACTACGAACCAAAACCCGAACAATTACAAGCTTTGAGTCATGCTGAAGCTTACATTACTATCGGAATCCCGTTTGAAAGAGCGTGGATAGATAAGATTTCAGGGGCGAATACTCAATTGCAAATTATCGACTCAGCTAAAGGAATAAAACGCCTCCCCATGATAAACCATGATCACCATGAACATCACTATGATAAATCAAGATCGGAAAACGCGACAGAAACCCTAGATCCCCATATTTGGCTATCTCCAACATTAGCCAAGATTCAGGCTAAAAATATTTATCAAGGATTAACCAGACTTGATCCTAATTATCAGGTAAAGTATTTAGAAAATCTAGAAATATTTCTACAAGAGATTGAGCAGTTAGGTGGTCAAATAAAAGAAAATCTCAGCCAAATAAAAAATAGAAAATTTATCGTATTTCATCCGGCTTGGGGTTACTTTGCTAATGAGTATAACTTGACTCAAATACCTGTAGAAGTAGGAGGTCAAGGACCAAGTCCTGCTGAGTTAGGGAAATTAATTAAGGAAGCTAAAGAAGAAAAAATAAAAGTTATTTTTGCTCAGCCAGAATTAAATATTAATCCCGCCACAATTATTGCAAAAGAAATCGATGGAGAAGTTTTATTAATTAGTCCCTTGGAACCTAATTGGTCAGAAAATTTACTAAAAGTTTCTGAAACTCTTTCTAATGTTTTAGATTAAATTTATAAAGCACTACCACCAATTTGACTTTATGTCTACTGAAGTTATTAGTCTGAATCATGTCTGGGTAAAATATAATCAAACTCCTGTCTTAGAGGATATTGATTTTACGGTTTACGAAGGAGATTTTGTCGGGTTAATTGGTCCAAATGGAGGGGGAAAGACAACCTTATTAAAACTAATATTAGGATTAATTTCTCCTTACCAAGGGAATGTTAGAATTATGGGAAAGCGGGTCGGCTTTGGACGACAATATATAGGTTATGTTCCTCAAGTCTTAGAATTTGATCGAGAGTTTCCCATCAGAGTTGCTGATGTCGTTAGGATGGGACGATTAGGAAAACGTCGTCTATTACACAGATATAATGCTAAAGACGAAGCCATTGTCAATCATAGTTTAGAAAAAGTAGGAATAGTCGAATTACGTAATCGTCCCATTGGTCAACTATCGGGAGGTCAACGTCAACGGGTTTATATTGCCCGCGCTTTAGCTTCAGAACCTCGTATTTTGTTGTTGGATGAACCTACTGCAAGTGTTGATTACAAAATAAAGAGTAGTATTTATGAGTTGCTGAAAGAGATTAATCAATACATCACAATTTTAATGATATCCCATGATATAGGAGAAGTTTCCACCTATGTTAAAACTATAGGCTCTCTTAACCGCCGTCTACTCTATCACGGAGAGAATCAGCTTACCAGTGATATTATTGAACGGACTTATCAGTGTCCTATTGATTTAATTGCCAATAAAGTCCCCCATCAGATTCTTCCTCAACATTCTTGCTCCCTTTACAGTAATGATTGAAAGTATTTTTGAGTTATTTCAATTTGAATTCATGCGAAATGCTCTTTTAGTAGGGGTATTGGTTAGTATTGCTTGTGGTATTGTTGGTACACTTGTGGTTGTTAACCGTATTGTGTTTATCAGTGGAGGAATTGCCCACGCGGCCTATGGCGGTATTGGGTTAGGTTATTTTTATGGCTTTAATCCTATTGTCGGGGCTATTATTTTTGCGTTAATGGCAGCTTTAGGAATGGGATGGATAGCCCGAAAAACTGAACAAAGGGCAGATACTTTGATTGGTGTCATGTGGGCGGTTGGTATGGCAATTGGGATTATTTTAGTAGATTTAACCCCAGGGTATAAATCAGATTTAATGAGTTACTTATTTGGGAGTATTCTAACAGTATCCAAAACAAATCTACTAATAATAGTAGGTTTAAATACTATTATTATTTTGATAGTAACTATGTTTTATAAAGAGTTATTAGCTATTTCTTTTGATCGTGTTTTTGCATTAACTCGTGATCTTCCTGCAGATACTCTTTATCTGATATTAGTTGCCATGATTGCTTTAACCGTGGTAATGGTAATGCAAATTGTCGGATTGATTATGGTAATTGCCTTATTAACAATTCCGGCAGCAATTGCAGAGCAATTTCTACAAGATATTAAACAAATAATGATAGTTGCGATTATCCTAGGAGGAATTTTTACCACCCTGGGACTGGGTTTATCTTATTGTTTTAACTTAACTTCTGGGGCAACTATTATTCTAATATCTGGAATTACTTATTTACTCAGTTTAGTTATTAAACAATATAATAAAATTAAGTTAACTTAAAATCTAGATAAGAAATAATTATTCTTTTATTTTTATAAAATTAAGGTTTTATCAGGACAAAAACTAATCCTTACATGCATTTATTTGCAAATATTTAATGACATTTTTAAGGAATTGGGAGAATATCTTGGTCCTCATATCTACTTAAACCACAGGAACTTCAGAAGTTATGATTTTATTGCCAGAACACGAAATGGGCAAGAAAATTCTGAGTCATATGGTTAAGATTATCCTTGGATAATTAATTAAAGACGAACTGTGATATATTTGGTTCAACGATATCTTTATTAAAAGTTATAAAATTAAAAAATTGAGTATTTAGGAAATCGTAGTCTATGTATTAATAGACATAAAAAAGTACAATATATTTATTATACTACTAATAGTATATTGATTGATTTATATATTTCTGATATCTTTTAAAGACAGTTTGTTCTTAGTACAAATACTGGTTTAAAAAAAATAAAATAGTGTAGAACAATAAATTTTAATTAAATTAAAAGCATCAACTTAAATATCTGCGAATAAGAATAATTTATTATAAAATCTATAAAGATAAAATTATTTGGACATTCTTCAGATGAGATTTTCTTATATTTTCTTTGTTCCTTGGTTATTGAGTGTATTTAGCACAGTAACCTTTCCCCTCTCAGCCTCTGTTCACGGGGCCGAGACAATATATTTACTATATAACGCCATTAATCTCTCAGTGAGGGTTAAATCCTTAGATAAATTTGCTAAAGAAGGGAAAATAGATAAGAACTTGGCATTCTATTTAGATATTGTCGGAGCTACAGAAGAAGAAAAAGTCTTATTTCGGGAGGCATTAATGACTCCCGTAGAGGTTGATCCCGTATTATTGTCTCGTTTTCTTCGCACCGATGAAGGGGAACGTCTCATGGATTATTTTGGAGACGTTATTAACATTCAAGGAGGGCGTAATGGCAAATCTCCCCTGAGAGGCTCATTAGTTCAAGCAGCCTTTGAACCTGAAGGATTAAGCTTGATTAATGTTCTCAAAAAACTCCCCGTCAATATGCAAATTGATATCAAAAAAACCTTACGTTTATCTCGACAAATTGAGGTAATTGTTAAGGGGACTTATTTATTTAGTGAAGCAGTAGTTAACTTATCAGAAATTGAAGCTCAAAACTCTACGCCTATCAATTTTTTCCAATTGGCTGATATACGAGAACCAGGCCCTTTCGAAGTGGAAAAACCTAAACGTTGGATTTTACGAAATAAAAAGCGTAATATACAACGGGGAGGGCAAAAATTTTATGTTGATGTCTATCGACCTCAAACAGAACGTGAGGGTAAAACCCCCGTAGTGATTATTTCTCATGGGTTAAGTTCTAGACCTGAAGATTTTGCCAAACGGGCTGAACATTTGGCTTCTTATGGTTACGTGGTCGCCCTTCCTCAACATCCAGGGAGTGATATCCAACACCTTCAAGACTTATTAGACGGTTATACTGGGGAAATATTTTATCTTGATGAATTTTTAAACCGTCCCCTAGATATTAGTCAAACTTTAGATGAATTAGAACGGCGTAATATTACTGAGTTTGGCGGCAAACTGAACTTAAAAAATGTAGGAGTTCTAGGTCATTCTTTTGGCGGTTATACAGTCCTAGCTTTAGCAGGAGCAACCTTAGATTTCAAAGGACTTGGAAAGGATTGTAATATAGAATTGGGTAAGTTAAATACAGCGTTATTACTTCAATGTCGAGCTTTAAAATTGGAGCGGAAAGATTATAATTTTCGAGATGAACGAATACAAGCAGTTTATGCAATTAATCCTGTTAATGCTAGTATTTTCGGAGAACAAGGATTAAGTAACATTATAATTCCAACTTTTATTGGTGCTGGAAATTACGATCCAGCTACACCTTTTGTCTTTGAACAGGCTCGATCTTTTCCCTGGTTAACAACTAAAAACCGCTATCTTTTATTGCAAGAAGGTCAAGCTCATGTTGATTTTTCTCAACTAGATGCAGGGTTAACAGATATGATTAATACTCTTCCTAATTTAACATTACCAAGTCCAATTTTACTAGATAATTATACTAATGCAACGATGTTAGCCTTTTTTGAAATCTATATTGTCAATAATCAAGATTACAAACCTTATCTTCAATCCTCTTATGTTAACCATATTAGTCAAAAACAAAACTTCCCTGCTCATTTAATTTCGGGAGATTCTACAGAAGGATTACGTAAGTTCATTAAACAGTATAGATTGGATAACTTAGATATCAATTGAAATTAGTTGAGTGGAGTCAAAAAGCTTGTTTATTTTCCCAGCAATGGAACAACTAG
This sequence comes from cyanobacterium endosymbiont of Rhopalodia gibberula, assembly GCF_003574135.1. Classification (GTDB taxonomy): domain Bacteria; phylum Cyanobacteriota; class Cyanobacteriia; order Cyanobacteriales; family Microcystaceae; genus Rippkaea. The sequence continues at coordinate 2,759,637 of NZ_AP018341.1, forward strand.
GTAGGTGTTAGATTTGATAAATTATCGCCTATTTTCTTCAAAGAAGAGTATAAAGTATCAATAATGAATTTAAATCGATTAAAAGGAGAGCTTATGACTCATGGATTCAGAAATTTTGTTAATTTTTAATTCTAAAATTTTTTGATTTGGTATTTCACTGATTAATTTTACATCATAAGTCCTGTAAAGTCTTTGACTTCTACCTCTTGAACACGTCCAATAGTCTCTTTTCAGTTAATTTATTGTTGTTTTCCAAAAGATTTTTCTGGCCAATAGACATAAAGAGCGTGCATAATTAAAAGAGAAATCTTGACACGATAAGTTATACTCGCTTTTGATAAGTGTAAACCCTCATTAATATCCATTAATTTCTTTAAAATTGTTCTTTAACCGAGATAAACCTCATTCTCAGCTAAAGATAAATCAAATATATAAACTTTTTATTAGGTAAATATATCCATCTACCTCGAAGTAAATAATCATGCTATTTTAACTCATATTCTACCTCTGACTATCTACAGTCCACAACATAGTTACATATATCATAAATTGGTTGTTGACGATGAAGCGATCTTTCTCGGATTAATTGATGGGTTCCTTTTTTAATAACATTGAGCGAGTGGCGAACATTGAGTTGAATTATTTTTAACATAACTCATTTTCTCATAATGTTCTAGTAGATAAAATGGTTAAAGTAATAGGGGATGGAAAAAACTTTAAACTCCCATTTTTGTTTCCAATGAGGTTATATATTTCTTTAAATCCATAACTCTTTATTTGAATTCGATTACCAAAATAGAAAGACATTTAAATATAGGATCACTCTATCCGATGATTTCCCCTTCCACGACCTGGGGACCAGTTTTAGGAAATAATTCAGGTTCAGACAGATTAGGAAGTTTTGTTCTTGAGACAGGCGACAGACTTCCATTTTTAAGTAACCGATACGGATTTCAATATTAGTGATACTTATTTTTAACGATATCTCAGAACTTGCAACAATCTCTAATGATACTTATGACTAGTCAATTAATCATCAATGCTGCTACAAAAATGATACATACTCTAGTAAGAGAATGATTAAATATGCAATCATCACTCGTAAACTTACCTGAAATTTAACTTAGGAGACTCTTCGTAAAATCACTCTAGCAACAAAACTATAACACATCAGGATCAACTAGTCGTTAATCCTGATGAAAATTTATTTTTGCTTATTTATCAAACTCTTTAGCCTAATTGTTAAAAGGAAGAGAAATACAGTTTTTTATCTGTTCATATAATATTTCGCTGTCAATATTCTGACCAATTAATACAATTTGATTTTTGGGCTCTCCTTTCCATTCATCATCTTCTAGGGTAAACCGTTTACCACTAAGGTGAAAGATGTGACGTTTTGGACTTTCATCAAACCACAAAATACCTTTGGCACGAAAGACATTTTCAGGTAGTTGATTGTCTAGAAAGTACTGAAATTTACGAACTGCAAAAGGTTTATCACTTTCAAAAGAAATAGATATAAATCCATCATTATCTAAATGGTTAGAATGATCATGGTGAGGATGTTCGTGTTCGTGTTCGTGTTCGTGTTCGTGTTCGTGTTCGTGATTCTTTTTTGTTTCTTTAGAAACAAAATATTTACTAGAATCAAATAAACCCACACTTAAAATTAAAGGTAAGGGTACTTCAGACTGTTGAGTACGTAAAATTCTGGACGCTTCTTTAATATCTCGAATCCTAATTTCTAGAGCATCTACATCTGATTTATCTACCAAATCTGTCTTATTGAGAATAATAATATCTCCGTAAGCAATCTGACTGTAGGCAGCTTGAGAATTGAATAAATCTAAACTAAAATTAGAACAATCTACCATTGTAATAATGGAGTCTAAGAGAGTCATATCCCTTAATTCTGTTCCTAAAAATGTTAGAGCAACTGGTAAAGGATCAGCTACTCCAGTAGTTTCAACTATCAAGTAATCAATCTTTTCAGTACGTTCTAAAACTTTATAAACTGCTTGAACTAGATCTTCATTTATAGAACAGCAAATACAACCATTACTCAGTTCTACCATATTATCTTCAGTAGTAACAATAAGTTCATTGTCAATGCCAATTTCGCCAAATTCATTTACAAGAACTGCTGTTTTTACTCCTTCTTGATTGGTAAGAATATAGTTAAGAAGAGTTGTTTTTCCACTACCGAGGAATCCTGTAATAATAGTAACCGGTAAGCCGTGTTTGGTTATATCCATGACTTCGGGAGTTCCTAACTGTTTATCAACTGTCCGCATGATCTTCTCCATTTGCGAAACTTTGGGGCAAAGACCGCTACACTAAAGGTATTCACGCTAAAGGTATAAAGTCAACTACAATAAGATTTGCTGCTTTCACCAATACTTTACCTTCATGAGTAGTTCTATTGCTTTTTTGATCAATTTTTTTATTAGTGAGGCTAGTCACCTATATTAGTCTAACGCTCTCTGCAAATCCCGATCAATTCCCTATTGCTAAAACCGGTTAGTTTCATTTTGGGTAGGAGTTATATTATGCTCGTTTCTCAATTAATTCATCCAAGTTGTCATTTGTTCCTTATTTTTAGTTATTTGCAACAAAAATGTGGTTAAAACTCTATTTTCTGATTATTTCTTTAAATTATTTTAATATCTTTTACTTCGATAACAATCACCCTATTATGTTTAATACGACGCCAAGTAGTTAATTGTTAGAAAATATGAAGTTATTAGGAGCATTATTTAAAGAGACGATCACTATATTAAATCCGAATTTAAACGTGGGTACGACCAAATTATCCCTATCAATTACCAGACACGTCAGTATTATAAACGAATGCTACATAACCCATGACCCCATCACAACATACATTTTTGAACTCTCAATCTAAAATGCCCCTCGTTGAGGCATTAAGAACATCAATAGCTCAAAAAAATGTAGCTTTTCATGCACCGGGACATAAAAAAGGACAAGGAATACCACAATCTCTAGAAAGGTTACTAGGAAGAACTGTATTTACTGCTGATTTACCAGAGTTACCCGAATTAGATAATTTGTTTGCCCCATCAGGAGTGATCCAAAAAGCTCAGAAATTAGCGGCAGAGGCATTTGGGGCAGAAAATACCTGGTTTTTAGTGAATGGTTCAACTTGTGGTATTGTTGCAGCAATTTTAGCTACTTGTAACCCAGGGGATAAAATTGTCTTACCCCGTAATATTCACCAATCAGTGATCGCGGGGTTAATCCTGTCGGGGGCTATTCCAATTTTTCTCAATCCTTATTATGATCCCCTTTGGGATCTTTCCTGTAGCATTACTCCAAATTCTTTAAAACAGGTATTAGAAGAAAATTCTGATGTTAAAGCGGTTATGATAGTGTACCCCACCTATCATGGTATTTGTGCGGATATAAAAGTGATCGCGGATCTAACCCATCGCCAGGGAATTCCTTTGCTGGTCGATGAAGCCCACGGGGGTCACTTTACCTTTCATCAAGACTTGCCGCCTTGTGCTTTATCAATGGGAGCCGATTTAACCGTACAATCGACCCATAAGGTGTTAGGAGCCATGACTCAGGCTTCTATGCTACATCTTCAAGGCACACGTATTGATCCCCAAAGAATTAGTCGTGCTTTACAGTTAATCGAGTCTACAAGTCCAAGTTATTTATTGTTAGCATCTTTGGATGCAGCAAGACAACAAATGGCATTACATGGAAAAGAATTATTGGATAAAACTCTTGAATTTTCTGAAAAAGCTAGGCAACAATTAAGTCAAATTCAAGGTTTATCTATTTTAGATTTACAAGAACCTTTTGGCGGTTTTTATTACTTAGATACTACGCGATTGACAGTGAACATTACAGCCTTGGGATTAAGTGGCTTTGAAGTGGATAAAATTTTTCATCAACAATTAGGAATAACGGCAGAATTACCCATGTTACGTCATTTAACATTTATTATTTCTATAGGTAATACAACAGATGATGTTACTAAATTAATAGCAGCTTTCCAAATCCTAAGTAACTCCTATTTTTCTCCCCATTCCCCCATCTCCCCATTCCCCCATCTCCCCATTCCCCCATCTCCCCATTCCCCCATCTCCCCCCGTGAAACTTTTTTTGCTGCAACAGAAATGATTGATTTTGACTGTAGTATCGGCAGAATTAGTGGGGATTTAATTTATTCTTATCCCCCAGGAATTCCTATCTTAATGCCAGGGGAAAAAATTACTGATCAGACCTTAGAATATTTACAAACAATGTTAGCTCTAGGAGCTAGTGTTATTAACTGTAGCGATTCCAGCTTACAAAAATTAAAAGTATTGGCTTAATGGAAAACATCAATCAAAAATGTTACAATCAGGGACTCAGCAAAATAATCTTGGCTTTTCTAAACTGGCTATGAAGACATTACAATCAAAAACTTAAAGTATTATTCTATAAGGGCTCCAAGATCTCAGACACTTGATTTTGATCAAAATCAAGTGTCTGTAGTCAAAGAATACGATCAGAATAAGACTTCAGAAAGTCGTTAACTTCTAACATACTTCAGTTTAGAAAGTCCATTATTTTCATCTTTTCTATTGAACAATTAAAAAACGCTTATGATTTGGCCGTTCAAACCTAGACCAACTAAACAAATTGCCCGTATTGAAGTTAATGGTGCTATTGTCTCAGAAACCCGTAAAAATGTTTTGAAAGCTTTAAAAATTGTCAAAGAAAAAAAATTCCCCGCTCTACTTCTACGAATTGATTCCCCGGGAGGGACAGTAGCAGATTCTCAAGAGATTTATGAAGCGCTCAAGAAATTAAGAGAAAAAGTCAAAGTAGTAGCAAGTTTTGGTAATATTTCTGCCTCTGGAGGCGTTTATATCGGGGTAGCAGCAGAGTATATTGTTGCTAACCCAGGAACTATTACTGGGAGCATTGGAGTTATTTTGCGAGGAAATAACCTCGAACGGTTCCTCGATAAAGTTGGTATTTCCTTTAAAGTGATTAAATCTGGTCCTTATAAAGACATTCTTTCTTTTGATCGGCAATTAACTGCAGAAGAACAGACTATTCTTCAAGAAATGATTGATGTAAGTTATCAACAATTTGTCAATACCGTTGCTCAAGGTCGTAATTTAGATGTGGAGAAAGTTAGAAGTTTTGCTGATGGGCGCATTTTTACCGGACAACAGGCTTTAGAATTAGGAGTGGTGGATCGCTTAGGAACTGAAGAAGATGCCCGTCGCTGGGCGGCTGAATTGGCGGGACTCAATCCTGATCAAGCCCAATGTTATACCATCGAAGAACCCAAACCTCTATGGAACCGAATTTTGTCTCAGAATAAAAATAGATCTGGGTTAGGACTAGCAATAGATTGGGTTAAATTTGAGTTAGTGACCAATGGCCAACCATTATGGTTATATCGACCTTAAACTCTAATATCAAGCAAAAGTTGTCGGAGGGATTTGATTGTGAATTGCAAAGTGCGGGGCATTCGAGGAGCAACCACAGTATCATACAATACCAAAGAAGCGATAAAGGATGCTGTGACCGAATTACTTGAGGCGATCGAAATCCGCAACCAACTTGATCCCGAAGACATAATTAGTGCGACCTTTACCACTACTCAGGATCTCGATGCAATTTTTCCAGCGGAAATTGCCCGTCAACGTCCACATTGGGGTAACATTCCTTTATTAGATTTGCAACAAATGCACGTCGAAGGAAGTCTACAAAGATGTATTCGGGTGTTAATTCACTTCAATACCCCAAAGCCTCAAGTAGAAATCTATCATTCTTATTTACGAGATGCTCGTAACCTCCGTCCCGACTGGCATTTTATGAAATTGGAGTAACATTCCTTTATTAGATTTACAACAAATACACGTGGAAGGAAGCCTACAAAAGTGTATTCGAGTGTTAATTCACTTGGACATCCAAAAAACCCAGGTACAACCATATTATTCCTATTCATGAGGGGAAAGCTTTGGTCGTCACATAACGGCTACTTCTAACTTTTCCAATCGGAAGATAAAAGTTTAAGCTGTTAATATCAATGTGGGTGATCCTCCTGTTGTTCTAGAGCAGTCTAGTTTAGACACTTTATGTTTTTTTGGAAAAACCCTAGGGTTCGGTTAAACCTCCTACTAAAAAAACATGAAAGAAAGGGATGCTACAGTTTCTAATTTAATTAGGCAAAAATCTAGTGTTATTAAGCCTAAATATCGGTAATATTATTTATTTTGGACAAATACGAGTCTTAAACCTGCAATGCAGCCAGTGGTATTTTTTGTGATGTTGTTATTTATTTAGATATACGATAATGGGTATTTTACCATCCGTTTAAGAAGCTTTCATATCTTAAAATCAGCTTATAAAACAGAATTTGATAGAGTAATTCCAAAATTCTGAGGGTGCAAACAGGTTGAGCATTAATGTCAAACTGATAAACTAATTTTAAGTTCATGATGGGGTAAGATTAAGATGAAAGACATAAAACAAACAATAGTTAAACAACAACAAGAGCAAATTACCTATCCTAATTTACCTCTAGCAGTGTATCGAGAATTAGCGGCTCATTTACAACAAGTCAAAGGAGTGACCACTAAGTTAATTCCTCAACAGTCAGAAAGATTTGATTATGCTAAAAGTCAAGTGGAAACCTTACTAATTCAGTATCCAAGTTCCCTTGATATCCTAGAAAAATACCAGATCAAAAGAATTTTAGACTATTATGCTAAAGTTCATGGAGCCTATGAGCGGAAGTAGTTAAATAGCTACTTTAAAAAGTTTTTTACCCTTTACTTCTTTTCTTCGAGCGAAAAAATATTAGGTAAGTTTATTGTAAAAATTTATTTTTTTTCGTTGAATAAAAGACATTAAACTAAATTAATCAAATATCAACTAAGAGCTGTTAGTTGATAACTAGAGTCTTTTCTGGGTACGATAATTAGCGACAGATTCCACCAAACCTAGAGCAATAAAATTAGTTAGTAAGGCTGATCTACCATAACTTAACCAGGGCAAAGGAATTCCCGTAATAGGAGCTAAGCCCACTGTCATGCATATATTAACAACAACCTGAAATGCGATCATTGATAACATTCCAACAGCTAATAAAGACCCGAAGTTTTCTTTAGCCTGGCAGGCAATGATTACTAAGCGAAAACAAATTAGCCAAAAGGCAAATAAAACACAAATACTGCCGATAAAACCGAACTCTTCTCCGACTGCTGCAAAAATAAAGTCCGTATGTTGTTCAGGAATAAAATTTAGTTGAGTTTGAGTTCCTTGGTGCAGTCCCCGTCCCCATAATTCTCCCGAACCAATAGCAATGCGGGACTGAATTAACTGATAACCTCCCCCGAGGGGGTTTTTTTCTGGCTCCAAGAAAAGAGTTAGACGGTCCTTTTGGTAGTCTTGGAGTAATCTCCATAACACACCACTTAATTGTCCTGCTACTATATTAACAGCGACCGCCCCCATGGCAAAAACAAAACGCAAGGGTAAAGTAAACCAAGCAATTGACCCCATGATCGCTGTCCAAATAATCCAACCCAGGGGCAAGACATTGACTAACATCGCAGAAACCAGAGGAGATAGAATTAGAATGAGCCATCCTGGGTGCATGTTTGCCCAATACAGCATGCCCAAAGTAATTGCTGTAAAAACTAACCCTGTCCCTAAATCTGGTTGTAACATGATCAGCACCCAAGGAACTGCCGTTACCGCAAAAATTCTTAAGACAGCTGGGATTGTTGTGGCTTGTCTTTCATGTAACAGAGCTCCTAAAGTAATAATTAGACCGACTTTAGCAAATTCTGAAGGTTGAATATTAAAGCTACCAATACTAATCCAACTTTGCGCTCCATTAGCAGCTACTCCAATGATAATCACCGCAATGAGAGAAATATTGGTGATAGCATAGGTTACCCAATGCAACTGTATAAGAGGTTCATATCTCCAGCGAGCTAACGTCAAAGTGATTACTAACCCTATTATTCCAAAAACCCAATGTTGCCACCAATCTACCGAGCCTTCTAGAAGTTCGGTACTGCGGATCATCAACCCCCCTAAACTGGTTAAACCGACAATTAAAAACATTAATAGCCAATCAACTTGGGCTAGGTTATATAACCACAAAGGTAAACGTCGTCTTTTAGAAAGTCTAGGTATCATTTAGGACAACTCCTCTCATCATTTAAAATAGTTTATTAATTTAGGTTAAAGCAGCTACCGATACCTTAGCAGCAATTTGTTGAGCGATTGAGGTTAATGCTTTAGCAGAGCCTGATTCAGGGGCAGCTATGACAATCGGAATTCCTTGATCTCCTCCTTCACGTAAGGCGATTTCGAGGGGAATACAACCTAGTAAGGGAACATTTAATTCTATAGAAGCCTTTTCACCCCCACCCGAACCAAAGAGATCGTAAATGCGATCAGGTAAGTCAGGGGGGATAAAATAGCTCATGTTTTCCACCAGTCCCAACACATTAACCCCTAATTGTTGAAACATTTTTAGCCCACGACGAGCATCTAACAGGGATACGGTTTGAGGAGTGGTAACAATGACAACACCTGCCATAGGAACTGCTTGAGCGAGAGTTAATTGAGCGTCTCCAGTTCCTGGGGGCATATCTACCACTAAATAGTCTAAAGTTCCCCAATCAAATTGATAAAGAAATTGACGAATAATGCCATTTAGCATTGGACCACGCCAGATAACGGGTTGATCAGGGTCAATTAAAAAGCCCATGGACACTGTTTTTACCCCATAATTAAAGGCAGGCTCTAGGACTTCTCCGTGATCCCCCTGTTTTACCTTAAATCCAGCGTTGGCTAATCCTAACATAATCGGAGCATTGGGACCGTAAATGTCAGCATCGAGTAAACCGACTTTGGCTCCCGTTTGGGCTAAAGCAACAGCTATATTTACCGCAACGGTGCTTTTCCCCACACCTCCTTTACCACTCGAAATAGCGATAATATTTTTGGTTCCAGCGACAGATTGTTGATTTGGTAACACTTTTTGTTGAGGGATTTCGGCGGTTACTTCTACCTCAACGGTTTTTACCCCCGGTAATTGTTTAACAGCTTTTTGACAATCTTCAACGATCAATTCTCTTAAAGGACAAGCAGGAGTAGTCAAGACTAGGGTAAAATTAACTTTGGAGCCATCAATGACTACATCGCGAATCATGTTCAAGTCTACTAAGCTCTTTTGGAGTTCAGGGTCCTGAACTGAACGTAAGACTTCTAAAATTGATTTGGTATCGAACATTATAATTTTAAGTTCTCCTTGTAAGGCAATGTTAAGGATTTTTTATACTGCACTTAGGAAGATGTTAACGGTTTTAGGGACACAGATGTTTGATAGTAAGTAGGTGGGACTAGGATAAATAGGACTTGAAAGCACTAGTCAAAAAGAAAAAATCTTATCAGGGTAAAGTAAGAGCAAATATGTTTTGCCTGAAAATAGGGTGTGTGAAATTTTACCAATCCTCTCAAAAAACGTACCAATCAAATAAAAGGGTAATTTATAACGATTTTTTTAAACCCTCATGGAGTATCAAAACTATTAAAATGAGTTACTTTATGCAAAAAAGTTGTGGAACACCTAGGCTGGATGTTAAATTGGAAGAAATTATTACCTATTTTGATTAAGTAACAGTAGAAGGTATCAATAATAAATTGAAGTTGATTGAAACGAGAGCTTATAGATTCATAAATTTTGTTGATTTTTAACTTCGAAGTTTTCTGACCTAACTTACTAGTCAATTCTATGTCATCAGTTAGGTATAGTTCAGATTATATAATGTTATCTCTTCGTTTAATGGTCTTCCTAATAATCGGACTAGAAAAAAAATTTAGGTTAAGTAAAGCTCAAAAAGTTTCTCAAAGAACACGAGATAAAGCTAGTGTAATACATAAAGAAGATGTATATAAATTTGCGATAGCAGTTATAGGAGTCATCAAATTACGTTCAGGACAAAAGAGTTTTAGAAGTTATTAACCAGTAATTTACTCTACTAGAATTATGAAGAACCTGTATTTCTTACGTAATAAGTTTCAAATTATCAATAATCAATGAAAAAAGACATAACATTGGTTCAATACTTCTTAAAATCAGTTAAATATTTTTTTCTTTAGATAAAACAAATACATTACCTTCATTCCCTCTTCCTACTCGAAGATCCTCATCTAAATAAGTAATTTCTAACCATCCCTGTTGTTCTTGACTTTCGATATTGAAATCCAGAGGAAAAAACTTTTTTCCTACTTCAATATCTTCAATTAATTGGTTAGGTGATCGATATCCTAATAACCTTTGGGAACCAATAATATAACGTTCAAACTTAACATTAACTCGCCTGTCAGAGACGACTTCAAATCTAGCTATAACACTCACTAATCCTTCTAAAAAAGGTACTCCAATAATTTCAGCAATATTGTAAAGTTTCCCGTCAGCCATGCGAAGACATTGATAAATTTGTCCTAATTGCAATACGGGAAGGCGATCAAGTCCTAAAATTCCTTTACTCGTTGTATAGAGTAACCGCCAATTTCCATCGAGTAATTCTTTTGCTTCTAGAGTTTGAGGGGTGGGGTTATGATCTTCAAGTTGTTCTAAGTCCGAGAGAATTCTTACCCGATCCATTTCCGTTGCTAATAACCCTCGATTTTTGCCGGCGATCGCTTCTAACAGTCTTGCTTTCTCATTCATTCTCAAATATTTCCTCTAATTAATTCTTGGTAGGAAGTTATATATTTTTAACTAAAAACTTCTTTCGCTATCTTTTTAGAGTTACTTTTTAAGAGTTTATTTATCTTTGGTAGGTAGGTCAAACAACACTTGGGTCATATATTTATTAGCCCATTTTTTACCAAAAGCTTTTTCTAGAACCCGACGGGTTTTACCATTTTGTTGTTGTTTTGTACAATAGTAATGCTGTCCAGCTAAGTTAGACATTTGCTGTTTACTAGAAACAGTCTGAGAATCCACCGCAGTTTGACAGTGAATCTTCAAAAATTCAACCACACGGGACAAGAATTGAGTTTCTTCTTCTGGGTCAGTTGGACGAATAAATAAACAATAGTCAGAGAAAATATCGCCCCATGCGGGTAGTCCATGGGATTCAGAAAACTCTAAAACTGGTGATTGGGATAGGGCTTGATGGTATTCTGAAGAAAGAGTAAGTTCTCGGTTAGCGGGAGATAAATCCACGATCGCCACACTTACTTTTCTAGGACCCGCTACTATATCACAACCGAACATAGGTAGAGAATAACTCGGATGAGGAAACATCACACAATGAAGAATATCCAATTCCTGTCCTACTTTTGCGAATTCCAAATGGAGTTTACGGAACTGAGGAGTTTTATAGCATTTATTTTCAATCACCACCTTTTTCCTTCCGAGTTTTCCTTCCACATGTCCTAACCCGTCGGGTAATTCATAGGAAATTAGGGGAAAATACTGTTCCCAATGACATTCGATGATATCAGCGAGTAGTCTTATCAAGGGGTTGAGTTGGGAGAGAACAGAAACGGGCGAAGTGTCTAACATACCGCTTACTAGCTACGATTTTCGAATAATTGGCGATGAGTGCTACACAAGGCAAGATTTATCCAAACAATCCTCCATTAGCATCAAACTCAATTGTTGCAGCCTTGGCTATTCTAGCATTATGTTAAGACATTAATTCAGTGTTGTCCCTTAAACTTCGGTGTTTTTCTAGCATAAAATATTACTAGTAGTTTATTGATTAAACTGAATTAATCGTTATAGTATCTGGAGTTAATATGTTTGGATTAGGATCGACGGAAATAGTAGTTATTATCAGTGTTGCTTTATTGATTTTTGGTCCTAAAAAAATCCCTAAAATTGGATCTACTTTGGGAAAAACTTGGCGAAAATTTAAAGATGAAGTTAATCCTTCCGAGGATGATTATTTTGATGACAAAAATTGAGTATTATTGTTAATTAATGATTATTTGCTACCGTAATTATGGGCTAATCTTAAAATTTAACTTAACTCAATATCCTAACACTAGATTTAGTCTTAATAAGACTAGATTTAAGAATAATATATTTTTTAAAAATTTATTGTTCAGAAATATGATTATTCAAGTTTATCTTTTATGAAAGTAGACAAGAATGATTTAAACTAAACAAATATATTTATCTCCTTGTTGAAGAGTGAAAAGCGTTGATAAATTTATTTTTATCGTAATTCAAACAAACTAATGAGACCTTGTTTGCCTTAAGACCTGTTAAGAACAATTACGGGCGTTACTTACTAAAGTGCAACAGTTAACCTTCCCACACCCCGTCAAAATAGATGGCGCAATCGATAGAAATTAACTAAGGATAGTTAAAAAATAAAGTTGCCGATTTAATCAACCTATTGAGTAAAAAAAATACAAAGAAGTGATTAGCTTTATCCTGTCTATTGAACTCATTGCCGACAAAACTGAAGAAGTTGATAAAAATTTAATTGAGGTCAACTGAAGTCATTGAAGATCTTACTAAAATTATTATCAATGTAGTGGCTGCTAACGACTTTGTTTGTGTCAGAGATACTTGAGTCCTACTATGAAAACTGAAATTCTCCCTAGCAGACTTCAAACCAATTGGCAACAAATTCAGAAGACAAATTGTTTGTTTGAACGCATTGTTTAAGACAGGGGTGCGATCAGAGTCGAGTCTTGATAAGGTAAATGTGGTGATTGTGGAAACACAATTCCAGAAAGCGAATAAATGATTTTTCTTCATTTTTGATGAAAATAGCTGTATTGTCAGGATACATCTCACTTAATAATCAGATTTCTCTATTATTGGACAGACCTAACCCATGCTAAACAAACCTGAAGTTCTCATTGAAGCCATCACCGCTAGAGAGATTTTAGACTCCCGTGGTCGCCCTACCATTGAAGCAGAAGTATTTCTTGAAACGGGTGCATTTGGTATCGCCCAAGTCCCTAGTGGGGCATCAACAGGTAGTTTTGAAGCCCACGAATTACGGGATAATGACCTTAACCGCTATGGTGGTAAAGGGGTACTCAACGCTGTCCGTAATGTTAAAGAAAAAATTGCACCCCAATTGTTGAATACTAACGCCTTTGATCAAACTTCTATTGACCAGAAAATGATTGATCGTGATGGGTCTTCTAATAAAAAAGAATTGGGAGCTAATGCTATTCTCTCAGTTTCTTTAGCGACGGCTAAAGCAGCAGCGGCTGAATTACAGATACCTCTTTATCGTTATTTAGGCGGTCCTTTAGCCAATGTTATCCCTGTCCCTATGATTAATGTCCTTAACGGTGGCTCCCATGCAGATAATAATGTTGACTTCCAAGAATTTATGGTGATGCCCATTGGGGCCGATTCTTTTAAGGAAGGGTTGCGTTGGGGGGCTGAAGTCTTCGCCACCCTGAGCAAAGTTCTCAAAGAACGTAACTTGTTGTCTGGCGTGGGGGATGAGGGTGGTTATGCTCCCGACCTTCGTTCTAATCAAGAAGCCTTAGATTTGCTAATTGAAGCCATTGAACGGGCAGGGTATAAACCTGGAGAACAAATGGCTTTGGCCATGGATGTGGCTTCAAGTGAGTTCTACAAAGATGGACAATATGTCTATGATGAGTCAGCCCATTCTTCCCAAGAATTTATTAAGTATTTAGCTAAATTAGTGGATCAATACCCTATTATCTCCATTGAAGATGGCTTACAAGAAGAGGACTGGGATAACTGGAAACTTCATACTGAGTCTTTGGGTTCTCGCATTCAATTAGTGGGGGATGATTTGTTTGTCACTAACCCAACTCGTTTACAGAAGGGAATCGATATGGGGGTTGCTAATTCCATTCTGATTAAACTCAATCAAATTGGAACCCTCACCGAAACCCTAGAAACTATTGCTTTAGCAACTCGTAAACAGTATAGTTCAGTAATTAGTCACCGTTCAGGAGAGACCTCAGACACTACTATTGCTGACTTAGCTGTAGCCACTCGCGCTGGACAGATTAAGACCGGTTCTTTGTGTCGCAGTGAACGGGTTGCTAAGTATAACCGATTGTTACGTATTGAAGAAGAGTTAGGTGATTGCGCTCTTTATGCTCCTAAGGTAGGTTTAGGCCCTCAATAAAGACTTAAATTACTTAGGCTTTGATTGATTTATTTTGCCCACCTCGAAAGGTGGGTTTGTTCTTTTTATAAATTTTTATACTTAAAAGGCATACACGAAAAATACATCCAACGTAGAACCCCAAACTCATAAAATTGTAGGGTGTATTGACATAACGCAATATACTAAAAAACTATTTAGGTGCATTACGGCATAAAGAAAGGAGAGAAACTCTCCAAAAAATTGGATTTTGCTTAACGTTCCTTACTTAATGTTTTGCCTAGGTCAGGTATCCTGATTCCTCACTTAGGTATTCAATCAGCTTTACGTGATGCAGGAGGAGCTGGAGGTGCAAATTCAGCCTTAGGAGTAGGACTGGGCTTTATAGTACCACTAGGGGCACCAAGAGGATTAGAAACAAGGGGTTGAGTTTTGGACGTAACTGTTGTTTGTGGGGGAGGACTCGATGGAGTAACTGACTGTTGTCTTGTCTGAGTTGGATCTGCTTGTTGAAAACGATTGTAGACGCGCTGACGGCGAATTACGGTTTGTTTTCTGCGACGGTTACTGAGCATAGACCTTGAACGCGACGATCCAGATCGTGTAGCCACTGTATATGATTTCTCTTTCGGGCTGATGGGTTCGGACTTGATGATTGGTTTACGTCCTTTGATATCGGGAACAAGCGGAAAAGACTCAATGGGGGTACCCTTAACGGCTTCCTTCATAAATTCTTTCCAAATAGCTGCAGCTGTGGTACTTGATCCCCTCGTGGGACGGTTATTGTCGTTCCCTAACCACACACCCGCTGTTAACTGGGGAATATAGCCAATAAACCATAAATCCCTGGCTTTATCAGAGGTTCCCGTTTTTCCTGCTACCGGTCGCTTTCCTAATTGAGCAGAGGTTCCGGTTCCTCCAGTAACTACCCCCTGTAGCATAGAAGTCATAACGGCAGTGGTATCGGAGTCGATCACTTCTTTAGGAGGAAATTTAGCTTGATATATAATCTGCCCGTGACGATCAAGAACGCGATTAATACCGTGAGCGCGTTGATGAATACCGAAGTTGGCTAAAGTTCCATAAGCACTGGTTAATTCGAGTAAATTAACTTCCCAGGCTCCCAATGCTAAGGAATAGGTCGGTTTTAACTCCGATTCAATACCCATCTTTTTTGCAATTTCAATGATGGGGTTCCATCCCACTTTTACCAATGTTTGAACGGCTACCACATTTAATGAAGAGGCGAGGGCCTTACGGATGGAAACAGGAACGCCGCTATAGCGATCACCATAATTTTCTGGTCGATAACCATCAACTATGTAGGGAGAGTTTTGGAAGGTTTGGTCAGGTGAAAGTCCGGCAGCGATCGCGGTAGCATAAACAAAAGTTTTAAAGGTAGACCCTGGTTGACGTTGAGCTTGAGTCACCCGATTATATTGATGATTTTTGTAGTCTTTTCCCCCAACCATTACTTTAATTTGTCCGTTACGAGGATCAACCGCCGTTAATGCTGCTTGTTTAAATCCTTGCCATCGACCATATTCTGTCACGGCTTTTTCAATAGCGGCTTCGGCGGCTTCTTGCCATTGATTATTGAGGGTGGTTTCTACCACAATCCCTCCCTGTTGCAACACCTCTTTAGAGAGATATTTCGGCAATTGAAGTTGAATATAATCGGTAAAATAGGGAGCTTTTCGTTTTAGCCGTTTGGGTTTACTGGGTTTTAGGACAATGGGGTCAGCAATTGCTTCTTTTACTTGGGAAGCACTAATAAAGCCCTTAATTTCCATTCTTTGTAGTACGAGGTTTCGGCGTTCGATAGTGGCTGCCTTGTTCTGGATAGGAGAATAAACACTGGGAGCAGGTACAATTCCTGCTAGGGTCGCCGCTTCAGCTATAGTTAGTTGCTCGATAGGTTTACTAAAATAGACCCAAGCTGCATCAGCAACCCCATAGGCTCCAGAGCCTAGATAAACCAAATTGAGATAATGTTCTAAGATTTGGTCTTTAGTCAATTTTCTTTCTATTTTCTGAGCCAAGCGCATTTCCTTGATTTTTCTGACTACGTTGATTTCCTGGTTCAAGAAAACAATGCGTGCTAGTTGTTGGGTGATCGTGCTTCCTCCTTCCACTACTTCTCCCGCCAGTAAGTTAGAAAAAGCTGCACGAATAACTCCATGGATATCAACCCCTCGATGATTCTTAAAGCGATGATCTTCACTGGCAATAAATGCTTGAATAACTAGGTCAGGAATCTGCCAAATTTTTAGTTTTTCATGAGTAACTGGACCTACTTCTTTAAGAATAATCCCATCAGATGATTTAATGATTAAGGTTTTAGGAGGAGAATAGGTAAGGACTTCTTCAACTGGTTCTGTGATACTACTTTCAAGTAGATATATGCCATATCCTAGGGCAATCACACCACTACTGGCTCCTAATCCTATTCCAAACAACAGACAAAATTTTGGATCATAGCTTATAGAGACAATTCGTTTGACAGAATAATTAATAAAGGTTTGGGACATCTCTTGACATAAGCTAACCAATTGAGGCAAAGTCTTAAAGATTTTTACTGAGAAACTGATTTCAGGTTGGCTTTTATCTTGGCAAGACTCACTTTCATCAGAGTCACTACCTAGACATTGATTTGTCTCTTCAAGGTTGTTTGATTTTAAGTGCAGAATTTGATCTATTTTCTCCCTAAACTTTGACCCTAATTGATTAAACACGCCTACTCCTCACCAAATCTTAATAACGGGTGTGATCTATCTAGATAATACATAATTTTTTGCTTAATGGATAAGTTATTGCCATTCATTTTAATCTATCGAGTTTAATTATAATTTTATTTCCCACCTATTAAATTAGATTAATCTAATTTATAGATAATTGTTTCAGCTCTTCTATACTTGCTGTCAAAACAATCATAGTAAACACAAGCTCAAAATCTTGTCTTCTAAAGTTTTTAATAAGACAATACTTATTTTTATAAACATCGAGTTTTTAGTATTGTAGAATACGGTTACAATAAAAGTGTTGAAAATTATTAGCCACTAATTTATAAAAACTAATCTAGGAGGTCCATTATTTTTGTCTCTATATCAGAATAAATATTATTGGCAAAAAAAATAAAATTATTTTCTTTTAAAAAAAATTTATTCAGATTTACATGTTTATTTTATCGTTATTTTTACAATACAAATTTATAGTGTTTTTAACCCTTGTTTAAATTTAATCTGTGCTTTAAATTCTAATTTTTTTGCGCACAATTACTATCTAAAAAACAACTACGAAGCTGACCATTTTGTTTATCTATTCTCTAAATAATGTCTTTTTAAGATCCTATTAATTTATAGATTAATTTCACTATATTACAAATAAAAACTTTATAATTTCTTCTTAAGTTAATAAGGTCTTGATTACTATATAATTGAGTTCCCACCACAATTCCTCTAGCCACATCCGTTGAATATAAAAATTCTCTTGTAGGAGAACCATCACCCCAAACAGGAAGGGTTTTATCTCCTCGTCGTTGAGCTTCATATACCTTACGGATCAAAGTAGGAATAACATGGGAACTATGAGGCTTAAAATTATCTTCGTGTTCATACAAATTAACTAGAAGCAGATAACGTCAAATGCACATTTAAAGCGATAGAATTGAAGTTGAACTAATAAGGCTTTTTTAGCAAAAGCATAGGGAACGTTAGTTTCTTTAGGGTAGCCATTCCAAAGATTATCTTCGTTGAAAGGAACAGGTGTGAACTTCGGGTAATAACAAATTATTCCAACACAGATAAACTTTTCTATTTCTGCTTCATAAGCAGCGTGAATTAATTGAGTTCCCATTATCAAATAATCGTAATATAATTCGGCGGGTTTTTCTCTATTTGAGCCAATCCCTCCCACATGGGCAGCTAAATGAAGAATAATATCGTGTTGATTAGCTACACGTTGACAATTTTTTAAAACCAGTAAGTCACAGTCTTGATAACGGAGAATAGTAATTTTTTCCGTATTGGCTACTGCTTGGACTAATTGATTGACAATTTGTTTGCCCAAAAATCCAGCACTGCCTGTCACTAAGATTTGCTTATTTATTAAATCTAGTATGGGTCAATTCTACTTAGAATTTTACTTCTTCAATTATTAACAATTTGAGGGCTAGGGTTGAGGGTAGGGAAATATTGGTTGTTATCTAAAAATAGGGATTATATATAAATAGCATAGCCAACATTTTATTTTTTTATTCAGGGTTAATAATGAAGGCTCAAGACTTATCATAAAAGCTCTAAAAGGTTTACTATGAGTAGCAGTACAAAGCGTAGATTATGATGTTACTGTGAAATGAATAGTGCATGAGCATACAAAATTTAGTAATTCTATCAATACCCTTATAGATATCATCGTTAGTTCACGGTTAAGCCTGTGGATCGACGAATATAAACATTATCTTTAACTAGTAGTGTTCGGTTTTCTACGTTTCCATTGGGGCGACGAATTCCCAAGACTGCTAAGTCTGCTTCTACTACCATCAAATGGACTAATTTTTCGGAGGTGACATAAAGCTTCCACTCCAGTTTTATTTTAGCTTTAGTTGGATCGCCTAGTAGTATATCGATTTCAGTCGGGCGAAGATAGTGTTTGTCGAAAGCAACGTAATCTTCCCAGTTAAGGTGAACGTAACTAAAGGAAAAATTTAGTAATTCTCGGATAGGATGAGTTTTTCCTGTAGCCATGACATAATCACCTGGTTGTTCTTGTTGGAGCATTAACCATATGGCTTTGACATAATCTTTGGCGTGTCCCCAATCCCGCCTAGAGTAGAGATTTCCCAAAAAGAGTTCTTTCTGAGTTCCGGCGATAATACGGGCAATTGTTCTGGTAATCTTTCTGGTAAAGAAGGTTTCTCCGCGACGGGGGGATTCATGGTTGAATACAATCCCATTACAGGCAAATAGATATAAGATTCTCGATAATTTACCGTTTGCCAATGAGCGTAAACTTTGGCACATGCGTAGGAACTACAAGGATAAAATGGGGTAGTTGATTTTTGAGGAATCTCTTGAACCTTCCCAAACTTTTCTTATGATCTTACTTGGTAAAAACGTACTTCAATTCCTGTACGGTGTTGGTAGTCTCGAATAGCTTCCAGAAGTTGCAAAGTCCCAATTTCCACTGAGTCTACAGTATATTCTGGAAAATCAAAACTGACCCGAACGTGAGATTGTGCTCCTAAATTATAGATACCAATAGGTTTGACTTCTTCTAAAATTCGACGCAGGATGGTACCATCAGTTAAATCTCCATAATAAAGGAATAATCTCACCCGAGAATTATGAAGATCAATGTACATATGATCTATGTGATTAGTATTAAAAGTTAAAGTTCGTCGAATAATCCCGTGAACTTCGTATCCCTGTTCTAATAAAAACTCACTTAGATAAGAACCATCTTGGCCAGTAATGCCTGTAATTAAGGCACGTTTAGGTTGATTCGTAGATGGATAGTTGTATACTTTTTAAGTTAAAAGTATTCAAGATCTAAGTCACTGTCAGTTATACGCATCGCTTTAATTTTTGTCTTTTTTATTTTAAAGTTGTTTGGCATAATAAAAAATTACAAACCATAGACTCCTTAGCTTTTTAAGCTCTAAAGTTATTATGAAATAAAAGCTAGTAAATCTTCTCAAAAAGAGACTAAAATATACCTACTTGCTTTGACTCATAAATAGTCTTCAATTTTGTAGTTTTTAAATAAAAAATTAGATTAAGTAAATTTTTTCAAAAAGTCCATTACAAGGAATTAGTTTGGATTTTACAACAATAAGTACGGGAAATTCTAGAGTATAATACAATCTATAGTCATAGTACCTTATAAAGAGATTGCATGCGAACTGAAACCGACAGTCTAGGAGCTATTGATGTCCCAGATGATTGTTACTGGGGAGCGCAAACTCAGCGCTCACTCCATTATTTTGCTATTGGAAATGATATCATGCCTCCAGAAATGATTAGGGCTTTTGGTATTTTGAAAAAGGCGGCAGCTAAAGTTAATTGTGATTTAGGAAAATTGCCCTCTGATAAAGTTGTATTAATTACACAAGCTGCAGATGAAGTCATTGCGGGAGACCTTTATTCTCACTTTCCTTTGAGTATTTGGCAAACAGGGAGTGGCACCCAAACCAACATGAATGCAAATGAAGTTATCGCAAACCGAGGTATTGAATTAGCGGGAGGTATTTTAGGGAGTAAAGACCCTATTCATCCCAATGATCATGTTAATATGTCTCAGTCTTCTAATGATACTTTTCCTACAGCGATGCACATTGCTACGGTGGAGAAAATCAAGTACAATCTGTTACCAATGGTGGTTAAATTGCGAGATGCTTTAGCAACAAAAAAAAATGAGTTTGACGACATTATAAAAATTGGTAGAACTCATCTTATGGATGCGGTTCCTTTAAGTTTGGGACAGGAATTTTCAGGCTATATTTCCCAACTTGATAAAAATATTGATCGAGTTCAACGAATTTTACCTGACCTCTATGAATTAGCCATCGGGGGAACGGCAGTTGGTACTGGGTTAAATACTCACCCAGATTTTGCCCAACGGGTTGCGGATGAAATCGCTCAATTAACCAATTTACCTTTTGTTTCTTCTCCCAATAAATTTGCCGCTTTAGCAGCCCATGATGCTATTGTGATGACCAGTGGAACCATTAAAACCTTAGCAGGTTCTTTAATGAAAATTGCCAATGATATTCGCTGGTTAGCATCGGGTCCTCGTTGTGGTTTAGGAGAATTAATATTACCGGCGAATGAACCGGGGTCTTCAATTATGCCAGGGAAAGTTAACCCCACGCAATGTGAAGCAATGACCATGGTTTGTGTACAAGTAATAGGTAATGATTCAGCTATAGGCATAGCAGGGAGTCAGGGAAATTTTGAACTCAATGTTTTTAAACCTATATTAATTTTTAATCTTCTAAATTCTATTCGATTATTAGCTGATGTTTGCTCTTCTTTTACAGACCATTTAGTTTTGGGTATTGAACCTAACAGGGAGCAAATTGAGGATTATTTAAACAATTCTCTAATGTTAGTAACTTCGCTAAATCCTCATATTGGCTATGATAATGCAGCAAAAGTCGCAAAGAAAGCTTATGTTGAACAGATGACTTTAAAGGAAGCCTGTGTTAGTTTAGGGTTTCTGTCTGCTGAAGAATTTGATCTTTTAGTTAGTCCTGAAGACATGGCTTATCCTTTACAGGATAAACCATAAACTATTATGTTCATGTCTAAATCTAAAAGTTTCAATAAAGTCCAAAAAATGATTGCTAATACCTGCAAAAAAATTGTAAAATCAGGTAAAAATTATTACTTGTTTTAAACAAATTAAATCAAACTAATCTCTATACTAAGTAATGGTATTTTTTAAAAAATTAATATAGGGGTTCAATAAAACTTATTTAAATTAAGCTATGTAAGCTGCAACAAAGTAGTAGGACATAGAACCGTTTCTTCTATATTAAGACCTATTAGGCAATTAGGTGGACTGTCAACTCGTACTAATAGAACTGGAGAATTTCCTAGTATCAAAATCTCAAACCAAGCTTAAAATTAATATCTTTATTGATTGGCGTAAATTTGACATTAATTTTAAACTGTTGAATAGGGTTTAGACTATGGTTTTTCGAGTCCAATTTATATTCATTTTCAAACACTCTCCCAGCTCATTTATTCTATTTTATTTATTGCCATTTGTTTGTTTTTAAAAGTCTTTAATACTAGTCCATATAAAAACACTTTTCTTATTTAGAAGAAGTAATGTGTATTTCACCTTTACTTTTTTTTGTCGGTATGTTCAATTTTTCTTGCTCCTTTTTTGAATCAAGTAGATAATAAATTACAGGAGATTAAAGTTTGATTTATTTAAATAATTTAAACATATTTTTCTCAAAGTTTTGCAGAGTTTTCCATAATTCCATTAATCCAAGTTTATTTGATCGCTCAGATGTTGTACAAACTGTCAGAAATCTATTTTAAATAAATGGCAATTTTTTCTATACTTTTAACCCCATTAATGATAGCATAATCGCACTAAGAAAGTGACTCTAAATAAACGTAAAAGATAAATTTTCTGTGCTCTACATCTATTTGATTAGAGTTAATTTTATATTCCTTTAGTTTATCTATATCAGAAATAACTATTTGTAATAAATACTTTGTTTAATTACTTAATTAAAATTATTTTTATCTTTAAATATATTTCTAGCAATTTTATAAAATTTTATTTCATGTAATTTCTCTTTTGTTATATTTAGCTATGTACTATACATTAGCATAAACAATATATACAATATTTTTTTATTAAAATTTAGATAATTATTTGTTAAAATAAGCAGTTTTGTACTTTTGTTGGATCTCTTTCTGAAAAACTTCGTATCTTCTTGTTTCTAAGTTCTTTGTTTTCCACTTATCATAATTTCTTAAAATTATTTTCTTCCTAGACTGATTCATCCAGAAATTGTACTTTTTAATAATTAAACTTAGCCTGCAATTTTTTCAACTTGCAATCCTCTTAGCTTTAAACATAATATTTCTGCCATTGTTCTTATTTTTAAGATAATTTTCGGATTGCAAGTCAACTTTAATATTTTTTATTCTTCTGATTCTATTAGCTAAATCTTTAGGCAGGCTGAGATCTAGTAATCGTTTTTTAAAATTACTTTTTCATTTTAGGATTTATTTAAGTTCACCTATTTTACTCAAATAAAATTTTCTCCTACCCCGACTTTAAATACATCAGTTCATCATATACGATATTGTTCTTGGAAAAATTAAATTAATTCAAGAGAAAAAACCCCTTATTATGTCTATGGAAAATTTGGCTATATTGGTGGAATATTAAATTGTTAAGGGAAGATGACATATTTTCACCCAAGCTAATATTTCAATTCAATCTATTGAAGTATTTTTAATTTCATTTAAAATTCAAGAGTTGACTAATAATAACGATCTTATTTAGAAGACGGTTAAAACTGCACAGTTTGCTGCTTCAGAAAAAGCAACTCATCCAAAAACTAAGAAGTAATCAGAAATTTGTAGGCAATTTGTCAAGTAAGTTTATAATTTCCTCTCGGAAGAGTCGTGGGACGGGCTGATCTAAGAGTAAGGTAAGACTGTTAACTCACGTAAATCCCAACAAAAGAGACTCAAAAGTCTTACTATTGAATAGTGCCTCGGATGGTAGTTCGATTAAATCAGTAACTTTCCCTTATTTCTTGACGGCAGAATTAGTAAGACTTTAATTGATGTCTAGCCATTCTCAGTAACATTAATAATTTCACAAGTATTTGTCCTTGTATTTTCTTTATAATTGGGTATTACGTTGGAAGCAGAAGAGGAGGGTTACAATACATTCTACTTATCCTCTACTATCTATCCCCTTCTTTTCCATCTGCTTAGAAAATGTATCTCAAAACCCTGCATTTACATAATTTTCGGAATTATTTTGAGCAATCAGTTAAATTTGATCAGCAAAAAACTATTTTGTTAGGAAATAATGCCCAAGGAAAGTCTAATATCCTTGAAGCAGTCGAATTATTAGCCACTCTCAAAAGTCATCGAACAAACTGTGATCGCGATTTAATTTTTGAAGGAAAGAAGATGGGGCAAATTTTGGGAAATGTTGAACGAACCCACGGTAAATCGGACCTTAGTATTATCCTGCGTTCCCCAGGAAGACGAACCTTAACTCTGAACCAGGAAAATCTACGCCGCCATCTGGAATTTTTGGGAAGTCTTAATGCGGTAGGGTTTTCGTCCTTAGACTTAGACTTAGTTAGGGGTTCACCTGATACTCGTCGAAGTTGGCTAGACACTCTATTAGTTCAACTAGAACCGGTTTATACCCATATATTACACGAATACTATCAAGTTTTACGTCAACGTAATGCCCTACTAAAAAAATTACGAAGAACAGTCGCCGAACAGGAAACATCTGCTGATTTAGAGTTCCAGATATCTCAATTGCACCTTTGGGATCGGCAGTTAGTAGAAACTGGTTCACGCGTAACAAGACGAAGGGCTAGAGTAATAGAAAGATTAACCTCTTTAGCTCAAATCTGGCATAAAAATATCAGTGGAGGACAAGAAATCTTAGAAATAACCTATCTACCTAATATTTTCTGTGATTCAGATGATCCAACCCAAGTGAAGGAAGCATTTCTTGATAGGCTGGAACAGCGTCGCATTGCAGAACAACAATTAGGGACAAGCTTAGTAGGACCTCATCGAGATGATGTCAAATTTACAATTAACCAAACTCCTGCTAAATCTTCTGGTTCCCAAGGACAACAGAGAACTCTTGTATTGTCTTTGAAATTGTCCGAGCTTCAATTAATTGAAGAGGTGATAGGAGAACCGCCATTATTATTACTCGATGATGTATTAGCTGAACTTGATCCGAATCGACAAAATCAACTATTAGAAGCAATTCAAGGGCGATTTCAAACAGTAATTACGACTACTTATCTACATTCTTTTAATGCTCAGTGGTTACAATCTTCCCAAATTCTTAAGGTAAAAGCTGGCAAAATTTATCTTTGTTAAAGGCTAATTCAGTAATTCTTTTAAGAAGATTAAATTATTAATAGATGCTCTCAAATTTATCAAATTATGTTGAAAATAACGCTCTCGCCTATCTTCCAGTTTTCACACTCCCCGACTTCTCTGCCCTCTTCTTCTATTAAGATTTGTAAGATTTAATCTGTTTACCCCGTTTCCAGTATGACAGCCTGATATATATAGTAAGGATATAGATAGGTCACATCAGCTTGACTGAAAGAATACGCTCTACATCAACGATTAGCCTGCGGCTGCTTTTATTTAGGAGAAGTAATATGACGAATCAAATAGTTTACGAAATTGCCGCATTGATGCTTGTTTTAGGAGCTTCTTGGGTTAACTATTGGCAACTTCGTCGTAGTAGCACGAAACGGGAATTAGAACTAGTTGACAAACAAAAACAAATTAACCAAGAGAAGGAAACTCTACATGAGCAGCTAACTCGTGCTGTTATGTCCAATGAAACGTTAACTCATGATCAAGAGCAAATCCAACATCAACTTGATGAAGTCTCTTGTCAACTTACTCATCTAAGAGAGACTATCAATCAAATAGAATTTGATAAGAATAATTTAGCTAAAAATTTAGAGAAAAAGCAGCAAGAAGTTACTATTTTAATCAAAAATTTAGATAAAAACAAAGAAAAATTTATATCCTTGGAAAAGGAGCTTAAAGAATCAGAAAGATTAAGATATAAATTACAAATTAAGCAACAAGAGGAAGTTTCTTCCCTCCAACAGCAACTTGACAGTTTATGTCGAGAAAAGGACTACACAGTCAATACATTACAAAAAAAATTAGAGAAGATTACTACTTTACAACAACAAGTAGATAGTTTGACTCAAGAAAAGAAAAAACTTGAAGAGATTCTCGATAAAAGAAATCAGCGAATAGTGTCTTTAGAAATGGAACTTCAGGGGTTAGCCGGAGAAAAAGAAGCTTTAGAAGCTACTCTACAACAAAAAGTAGATAGTTTAACTCAAGAGAAAAAAACTTTTGAAGAAACTATAATTAAAGAACGTGAACAACTAGCTACTTTGCAAAAGCAAGCTAAAGAAAAAGAAGCTTTAGAAGCTACTCTACAACAAAAAGTAGATAGTTTAACTCAAGAGAAAAAAACTTTTGAAGAAACTATAATTAAAGAACGTGAACAACTAGCTACTTTGCAAAAGCAAGCTAAAGAAAAAGAAGCTTTAGAAGCTACTCTACAACAAAAAGTAGATAGTTTAACTCAAGAAAAAAAAACTTTTGAAGAAACTATAATTAAAGAACGCGAACAACTAGCTACTTTGCAAAAGCAAGCTAAAGAAAAAGAAGCTTTAGAAGCTACTCTACAACAAAAAGTAGATAGTTTAACTCAAGAGAAAAAAACTTTTGAAGAAACTATAATTAAAGAACGTGAACAACTAGCTACTTTGCAAAAGCAAGCTAAAGAAAAAGAAGCTTTAGAAGCTACTCTACAACAAAAAGTAGATAGTTTAACTCAAGAAAAAAAAACTTTTGAAGAAACTATAATTAAAGAACGCGAACAACTAGCTACTTTGCAAAAGCAAGCTAAAGAAAAAGAAGCTTTAGAAGCTACCCTACAACAAAAAGTAGATAGTTTAACTCAAGAAAAAAAAAATCTTGAAGAAACTATAATTAAAGAACGTGAACAGGCGTCGAATTTAGAAGAAAAAATCAAAGGGTTAGAAACGCAACAATCGAATATTAAAGATATAAGTATTGAAGATAGTGTTGCTAAACCTTATGATATTCTATCTCAATCACAATCGATATTAGAAGAGACTCAAAAAGTTAGGAGAAAATCAACTAGAGGAAATACACGAGAAAACAAAGAACACAAAGAAAGTTTAAAACAAGAGGGTTTATTTGAGGGTAAAAAAGTAGTTGTATTAGGGAATTTATCCCAAATGAATCGAGATGAAGCTAAGTCGTATATTCAAAAAGCAGGAGGAACTTTAAGCAGCTCCCCTAGTTTCAAAACTCACTACGTTGTTGTGGGAAAAACTCCTGGTGAGAAACTAAGAAAAGCTCAAAAGTTTGGTATTTGTCAACTCTCAGAAACTGAATTTATCGAACTACTTGAATCGGCTGGAGTTTATGTTGATGTCAACTCTAAATAGTTAAGGTTATCTAAATGAAGTTATTGTCTATCTTAATTAAATCCCTAGATAAAATGTCCGCATCTCAAGCAGTAATTTTCGCAAGTAGTGCTTTCACGGTGTGATCGCCGATGGGTAATTTTTAATGAGAATGACACAACTATTAATGGAAAAAGTAAGCAAATTATCTTGTATCTTTAATATTTAAGCAATTAGAGTTAAATTTATATTGTTTTAATCGACATTTTTTATAGTAACTTCTTTAATAAAGACTTTGTTGAATCGCTTTCTTTCGGCAATCTCATGGGCTTTTATTTAATGCTATCTCCCTTTTATTATCATTTTTTTAGTTTAATCTTAACTAAACTACTCATATGTAGTAAATAATTCTCAAAAACAATTACCATATCTATTCCCTTATCTTTACAGTATATAATCTAACTTTATCTGCAATTTTTTTAACTTTCTTTACTCTTATAAAGACAAGACTTTTGCTCTCATTCTGGAGATAATTTCTGGGTTACTAGTTAACTTTAACGATTTTTCTTTTCTAATTCTACTAGCTAAACTTTTAGTCCAGCTGACATTTAGTTATTGCTATCCTAGACTTTTTTATTTTCACAGTAGAAACAACAGCTTAGTTATAAAAAAAGTTGATAACCAAGAAAAAGTAAACTTTTGGAGTTGGATTGATTCCAATCAATTTAACCATTTATATGGTGTTAATTTTAATACAAAGTTTGCAAGTAAATCAGTGTTTATAGATTAATAGATGATGTTGTAATTATCGGTATTTAAAATGCTTAACATCCATGGTTAATTTTTAATTAAAAACCTTTAAGCTGTCGCCTTTTTTCTTCTTTTGTCAGTCCTTTACTTTGTAATAATACTCCAAATCCTCCTAACCCCATAGGATCGATTAATTGGTGAAGGGTATCCCGACGTTTAATCACCTCAAGAAAACCATACTTGCCTGTAGACAATTCCAACAGGCGACTGCCCAATCCTAATCCCATTAAAAATAATCCTTGTTGAGTAAATTTTATAGTTTCTAAATTTAATAAATTTCCTTGTTTTTCCAGAGCAGTAAAGTTAACATGAGATGTTATATCCTGCCGCCCAATATTAACATAAGGATTATCATGATGACGGTGTTTATAGTAACATTTTAACGTTCCTTTATGACGTTGAGGGTGATAATATTTACTAGCTATATGTCCATAATCTATTGTTAGTAGATAACCACGTTTTAATTTACTACATATTTTTTTTAACCAATCTAAAGCCTTCAAATTAACTTCTGTTCGATAGTTTTCAGGATATTTATTAGTATTTAAATTAATATCAATTAATTTAAAATAATCTATAATTTTTGCAGTTGACAATTCTGAAATAACTTCTTTTATTTTTCCTTCTGACTGCGTTATATATATTTCTGTCATTTTTTTATTCTTAATAGTTATCATATGAACTGGGAAAGCATCTATTAATTCATTGCTAAAAATACAACCAATTATAGACAAGTCTTCAATTTCATCCCATGATTTCCAAATAACTTTATTCTCCTTACCAGTCATACTAAGAATATTTTCTTGTTTTTCAATTAATCTTTGTGCTTCTTCAACAATAATATAGTTGGTTGCTTCATAGAAATCTGGATAATTATTATGTAAATATTTTAAAATATCAGCAGCACACCAACCACTTCCCGCACCTACTTCCACTAAATTAAAAGCTTTGGGAGAGCCTAATAATTTCCACATTTCTAAAAACTGCTCAGCTAGTAATTCTCCAAAATATGATCCTAAAGAAGAAGCTGTAAAAAAATCTCCCTGAGTTCCAATTTTTGCTCGTCCGGAAGAATAATATCCTTCTTGGGGGTGATAAAGGACTAGATTCATATAGTCAGCAAAAGTGATTTTTTGCTGTGGGGATTGTTTAATGGCTTCAATAATAAATTGCATAATCTCCAGAAAAAATATACTAAGATCGTTAGGGGATTTAAGCATACTAGGCTACTCTAACACGCTTAAAATACTAACTATTAAATGCCTGTTAAATTCACTTAATACGCTGACGATCAACTCCTAAATAAGTTCTCCTAAACGAGAAGCTAATCGCAGATCAATCACTCCTGTAACACCTCTTTAACTTTATTAATAAAAAATTATATACCATCAATAAATCCTATCTAATGATTAGTGAATTAAGCATAGAGATAACTATTAGCTTCTTTGATAATTTGAGTGCGATATTGATTTTCAATGATCTCGTTAAAAGTAGCGATTGCCCACGATATCCTACACTTACACGTGATGGAATCAATATAATGTTCGGAGTCAGAACTTTAAGAACTGATACAGTTGGGACTACTTGGATAAGCCGTCAGTCTTTGCTCCCTTGCACCCAAATTCTTAGGTTGTGTTACCTTAAAATAGTTGCAGTATCAGAGGCAACTACTCAAACAGTGATCCAAACGAACAAGATCCTAACAGAACAACAATCATCAGTAGATCTGGATTTATCCTTCTTGACAATTTAGCCATTGTAGACATAACCAAATTCTCCCATAAGTTTGTCCTAATTTACTTGGATTAACTTAACATTTAACAAGGGGACAATTAAAGTTAAATAGTTTTTCAAAAACCCTAGTTATTAATTTCATCAAACAAAAGGAGATTTATGATGTTTATCGACGAATTAAAGCCTATTTTTCAAGAATTTTTACAACATCCATTAGTATTTACTGGGGGTTTTGTATCTGGAAGTCTAAAACTAAAATTATCCGAAGATCCCTTAAAAAATTGGTTAGAAAGACAAGGATTTACCAATTTTACCTATACAGATAGCACTTCTAATAACGGAAGTGGTCCTCAATCAATTTCCATCGATTAACTTCTATAGAATCAGCAAGGCTACATTGAGAGACTTGCTGATACTTTATCTAAAGAAAAAATAGTCAACTTAGACAATTCTGATTATGTTCCTCAGAGAATACCAATCAATTAGACTACTCTAATTGATTGGTATTGACCCTTATTTGAATCCGATTAATCAAAGCCAAAAAATATGACGCCGGTGAGGCTTCATGAACTACTATACTAAAATTCGTCAATAGGACTCCACTTCAATTAAAAAACCAGTGTTAACCTCTAGGAATTTGTTTGAGACAAAAGAATTTTTGGGGTAATCTTTAGGTCTATCGATTTATTTGTTTCAAGAACTCCTATTTGTGTAGTCAAGCAATTGCATCCTGCTAGAGACAATTCCACCGTTTTCGAAATAGCTAAGCAATTATTTGAGCGCAAAGCCCAAACATAAAAGCCAAACATTAAGTCAAGTGGACGTACATCAACGGACAGATAAACGCAGCTAGTTTTGTACAAAGTTTTATGAAGTAACCCAAAGAACGTCAAAGCATTAAAATCTTGACTATGGTTTAGAAACATCAACAGGAATTAACTCCACTAATGAAGAAGCAGAATTGTCTTGTACAGATTTTGGATACGTAGAGCAAATCTCTATGACACTAGTTTTAGATTTACTAACCTCGCAGAGACTAATGTATGCAGTACCGATCTTACATTTGCTCAAATTACTCAGGCTAGACTCGAAACTACTAAAAACTCACTGACAAACTGTGATGTCTAATGGTAGACGTGGATTTTAGTAAAGACCAGAGTCTATTATCGTAGAAAACTTCATATTAAACATTTAATAACTACTGTAACTACAGTAAGTTAAAGTTATACTCCATTACTTAATTTTTTAAGCATAATATTTTGGTTAAATTGGGAGATATTTAAGAGTAACAAGCTATAATGAGACTCCGTTTAGGTTCCTGTTTGGGACCACCTCCAAACAGGAACCTAAACGGAGTTTTATACTATCTTAATTATCAATTACAATGTCTTCCAATCAGCCACCAAAAGAATCAAAGTCCGCCTCTCCTTTAGAAGAAATTCGCACAACACGTCTTGAGAAAGTTGAGCAGTTAAAACGATTGAATTTAGTTCCCTACGCTTATAGGTGGAAATCTACTAATACTGCGGCTGATTTACAGGATAAATATATTGATCTTAAAGATGGGGAAGAAATTGACTTAAAAGTGGCGATCGCGGGGAGGATTATTGCCCGTCGAGTGTTTGGAAAACTAGCTTTTTTCAACCTGCAAGATGAAACAGGAACCATTCAATTATACTTAGATAAAAAACAGATTCAATCCTCTATGGAGGATTTTCCTAATGCGTTTGATAATCTCAAAAAATTAACAGATATTGGTGATATTTTAGGGGTAACAGGAAACTTAAAAAGAACTGAAAAGGGAGAACTATCTATTAATGTTAATACTTATACTATTTTGACCAAGTCCCTGTTACCTTTACCCGATAAATGGCATGGATTAACAGATACGGAAAAACGCTATCGTCAACGCTATGTTGATTTGATTATTAATCCCCAGGTAAGACAGACTTTCCGTCGTCGTGCCCAAATTACCGCTTCAATTCGTCGCTATTTAGATGAACAAGGATTTATTGAAATAGAAACTCCTGTGTTACAGGGAGAAGCAGGGGGGGCGGAAGCTCGTCCTTTTGTCACTTATCATAATACTTTGGAGATGGATTTATACCTGAGAATTGCTACTGAATTACACTTAAAAAGGTTAATTGTAGGAGGGTTTGAAAAGGTTTTTGAATTAGGACGAATTTTCCGTAATGAAGGGGTTTCAACCAAACATAATCCTGAATTTACTTCCATTGAAGTATATCAAGCTTATGCTGACTACTTCGATATGATGGAATTAACTGTAAATATTATTACAACCGCGGCAAAAGCTGCTTTAGGAACTTTAAAAATTATCTACCAAGGGGAAGAAATTGACTTATCTACTCCATGGAGAAGAGTAACAATGCATGAAATTGTCAAGGAAAAAAGCGGTCTAGATTTTAATAAATTTAAAACTTTTGAAGAAGCAAAAAAAGCTGTTAAAAAAGCTGGAATTGAAGTTCCTGATGATTGTCTTTCTCTAGGTAAATTACTCAATAAAGCCTTTGAGCAAACCGTTGAAGAAACCCTGATTCAACCCACTTTTGTTCTTGATTTTCCAGTAGAAATTTCTCCTTTAGCTAAGCCTCATCGCTCCCAAAAAGGGTTAGTAGAACGGTTTGAACTATATATTGTGGGACGAGAATTAGCTAATAGTTTTTCTGAACTAACTGATCCCATCGATCAAAGACAAAGATTAGAAGAACAAGCTGTCCAAAAGAAAAAAGGAGACTTAGAAGCACAAGGAGTTGATGAAGATTTCTTAACCGCCTTGGAATACGGAATGCCCCCCACAGGTGGATTAGGAATTGGGATAGATCGCTTAGTAATGCTATTAACTGATTCAGTCAGTATTCGGGATGTAATTGCTTTTCCTCTTTTAAAAAGTCAGAGTGTTGTGGTTAAATCTTGTGAATATAATGCTGAAAAAAAAGTTGATAGTTAAATTTGCTAATGGAGGTATCTATCAATAGCAATTTGTCCACAAATCTCTTTACTAAAAATCAGAGAAAACCTTAAGAAGATAATCTTTTGATGATCAAAATCATTGCTCAATTCGGAGCTAATAGAGAGGTCAAAAATTCTAAGCTCAGATTGGTCTAAGTTGATTATTAGTGGAACTTAAGCATTAATTAAAGAAAAACTGACGATATAGTAGGAGATACTAACATTAATCTGAAGTTTTTTAACTTTACATTTCATTAGTTAATTCTGTATTCTTAAGTAAGTTTGAGAGAATTAACTTCTCTAGCATAAATCTTTTTAAAGAACTTTTGTTCTATGGTTTAAGCTCAGACAATCTTATGTGATTATCCATCCATCTTTTTCGAGGAGTGCGATGCAGGTAAAAATGTCAATCATCTTGTACAGACATTTCAAAAAAAGTTTGTTCCCAAATAAGATTACCTAAATTTCTAAACACCTAGTTTTTAAGTTGCCATATCTTTAAAATTCATTAAATATTCATGCTCGCTTTTACTTGAAAAACAACTTTTCGGTTAAATAGCTGTATTAATTTTTACAAAAACATTAAATAACTGTATTTTCTTTTACAAAAAAGTTTATGTTCCTAATCTGTAACATTTCTCTATCCCCCCACTAGGCTAATCCGATTTGGGGGTTTATTATTAGGATTGAATGTTTACTATTAAGGGTAAAGATGAGACAACCACTCAAGAGTATAACAGTAACCAAACCACAACTGACAAGAAACTCGGCTAATGTCCATCTATTTTCTAAACAAAAGCCCCCATCAAAATCCATGGAAGACTGGAAACAAGTAGAATCACTCTTGGACAAAAGAACTCGCACAGACAACACGTTTATTCGTGATTTTGTGAGTTATCTGAGTTTGTCTACTCTTTTTATCTTACTCGGACTTTTAGTCGGTATTATTGGTTATCATTGGACTGCCCATTTAAGTTGGATAGATGCTATGGTGGAAGCGTCTATGATTCTCAGTGGAATGGGTCCTGTTAGTCCACTATCAACTAATAGTGCCAAGTTTTTTGCCTCACTTTATGCATTGTTTAGCGGATTGATTTTTGTTTTAGCGATGGGGGTTGTTCTCTCTCCTCTTGTGTACAGTTTACTTAAACAATTGCGTTTAAATAAACCTGATTAGAGTTTTATTTTTAGTAATTCTTCATATCGTGTTTCTACTTGAGAAATTAATTCGCGTAAACTGGAGTCATTTTCTAGCCTCTCCCACACTTGTAAGATATAGTTATCGGAAACTTCCTCGAAAAGATAGTCTCTTGGAGGGAGAAGACTTAGGTACTGTCCTAATAATTGTACAGTTTCTCCTAACCATTTTCCTTGATTTTCTTGTTTTAATTGAGTGTAAACTGTTTTACCTTTCTCTAAAGCTTGTTTAATACGAGTCAATTTAGTTTTTTCCTGTTGGAGCATCCATTGCTGCATGTCAGTAGGATATTGATCGAATTTTTCTTTAATGTTCATACAATCAAAAGAGTGTTGCCCACATCCCCAAAATACACTGCGCTTTCTTATATCCTTTTGTAGATAACTTCATTATGCAATCACCTAACATTACTAACTCCTTAAATACTAAATGCTTTTCTCCAAAAATCCAACATTTAAGCATCTCCAGCTTAGAAATTTATCGATAGACATGCGAAGGAAAAGCCTATACCAAAACTGTTTCATTCCCGCCCCCATCCTGCTACAATTTCGTTGACGCTATCAGCCTTAAAACTAATACATGTAAAGCTATTCAAGAACTTCGATGTATATTATCTCCTATTTCTGAGATTGCTGTCATTGAAAGTGATCACTTCTGTGATAGAGATGATCCCCAGCACAGTCCGCCAGACTGGCTAATTGGAATTTGCTCTCCTTACCGAAGTACATTAAATGTATAGAACAAAATTCTAAACTGTTTTAGTAATGGGACTGGGCTTACTTAGTCAATCAGTATTCAGCGACAGCAAATTTAGGTTTGGGAAAATAAAGAATTACTATTGGTTTCTGCTAAAAACAACATACTTTCTACTCTCGATAGAAATAGGTAGTTATAGAGAAGACAGGGAGAATGAAAAAATGACTATATTTGGCGATCTAACAATGCATTTCAATTATGATTAGATTTCAACTAATTAAATTAGTTAAATAAGTATGATTTATAAAATAAAACCTATAGATATTATTTTAGATAAAGCCACAGAAGGAATTGATTTATTACCAGAAGAAGGGATTGTTTTATTAACTCAAACAGAGAAAGCATCAGTTGATTTTATTAGAAAAACAGCCGATAAACTGCGCTATAAACAAGTTGGAAATACTGTTACTTATGTGATCAATTGTAATATTAATTTTACCAATATTTGTGAACAACATTGTAATTTTTGTGCCTTTCGACGGGATGCAGAACAAACGGGAGCATTCTGGTTAAGAACAGATCAAATCCTTGAAAAAGCTGCCTATGCTGTCCAAAAACAAGCGACAGAAATTTGTATACAGGGAGGGTTACATCCCCAAGCTAAGTTAAATAAAACTTCCCTTGATTATTATTTAATTTTAGTAAAAACGTTAAAACGAGAATTCCCCCAACTTCATTTACACGCTTTTTCCCCCCAAGAAGTCCAATTTATTGCCAGAGAAGATGATATTAGTTACAGTGATGTCATTATCGCCCTGCGGGATGCAGGGTTAGGATCTATGCCAGGAACTGCAGCCGAAGTCTTGGATGATGACGTTAGGCGTGTTATTTGCCCTGAAAAGATCAATACACAAACTTGGTTAGAAATCGTGAGCACTGCCCATCGTTTAGGAGTTCCTACTACAAGTACCATGTTATCTGGTCATATTGAAACCCCGCAACAACAAATACGACATTTAATTCATTTAAGAAACCTTCAAAAAATAGCTATTGAAAAAAGTTATCCTGCTAGAATTACAGAGTTTGTTTTATTACCATTTGTTGGAAAAGAAGCCCCTCAACCCCTAAGAAAAAGAGTGGGGAGAGATCAACCAATATTAGAAGATAATTTATTGTTAACAGCAGTGGCAAGAATTATGTTAGGAAACTGGATCTCTAACCATCAACCCAGTTGGGTTAAATTGGGGCTAAATGGGGCATTAAAAGCTTTGCAATGGGGCTGTAATGACATTGGAGGAACGTTAATGGAAGAAAATATTACTACGATGGCAGGAGCAAAAGGGGGAACTTGCATGAAAGTAGAAACCTTACAGAAGGCGATCCAATCTATTCACCGTCCTTATCAACAAAGAGATACTATATACTCAGACCCTTTATCAATCCCTAATAGGAATCAATAGTAGTTTAGACTGCGGAGATTCAGAAAACATGTAGTATAGGGGTTTTAAGGTTTAGTTGTGTCTTTTTCCCATTACTGTAGCATAAGCTTTATAGTGCACACTAGTCGAAACTGCTGAAACTGTCACCGTGCAAGGCGCACCTAGTATTATAGGTAACTAGATAATTCTAAGCCATAACCCATAAGACTTTTAGCTAATCTTCTCTTAATCTGTACTTCTATATCTACCCCATAGCACAAAATTGCCACTTTAAAGTTGGAGCAATTTTAGCCTTTTCTAGATCGTGCCCGATGTCCAATATCTCGACGATAATATTTTCCTTCAAAATCAATGCAATCAACCCCTTGATAAACTTCAACAATAGCCTCACTAAAATTTTGTCTGATCGCTGTTACTCCCAAAACTCTTCCTCCATTTGTGACTAAGCGATCTCCTTTTAATGCCGTTCCTGCTTGAAACACCGTCACTCCCATTGCCTCCGCTTCTTGAATACCTGTAATTGGTTTCTCTTTCTCATACCTTTCAGGATACCCCGCAGAAGCTGCCACTACACACACCGCCGTTCCTGAGTGCCAACGTAGGGGAGGGAACTCTCCTAAACGCTGTTGTACACAAGCTAAAATTACTTGATCTAAAGGAGTTTCCAACAAAGGTAGCACCACCTGGGTTTCCGGATCACCAAAGCGACAATTGTACTCTAATACCTTGAGTTCTCCTTGAAGAGATACCATTAACCCTGCATACAAGACACCTCGATAGTCTATCCCACGGTCGCGTAAGGCGGTTACAGTGGGTTGCAAAATTTCCTTATCAACCCGTTGTAATAAGTCTGGTGTGGCGATTGGGGCTGGACAATAGGCCCCCATTCCTCCTGTGTTAAGTCCTGTATCCCCCTCTCCAATGCGCTTGTGATCCTGGGCAGGTAGCAGGGAACGAACTGTTATTCCATCAGTTAGAGCTAATATAGAGACTTCTTCCCCGATTAAGTATTCCTCTACCACAATCAGGGAAAATCCCGCTTTAAAGAGGTCATCAACTGCAGCATAGGCTTCTGAGACTGTTTGGGCGACGATAACCCCTTTTCCAGCCGCCAATCCATCAGCTTTAACAACAATGGGGGTTCCTTGTTGAGTGATATAAACTTTAGCCGCAGCTGCATTAGCAAAAGTTTTTCCTTGGGCGATAGGAACTCCCGCTTCAGCCATCAGAGTTTTTGCCCAGGACTTACTTGACTCAATTTTTGCTCCGAGTCGGGTAGGACCAAAAACAGGGATACCTTTTTCGAGAAGAAGGTCGCTAATTCCTAACGATAGGGGAACTTCTGGTCCAACTACTACAAGATCAATGTGATTTTGAAGGGCAACTTGGGCAATACCATCGATATCCTCTACCGCTAAGGGGATATTTTCGCACCTTTTTAATAAGGCAGTTCCTCCATTTCCTGGCACACACCAACATTGTTCAATTCGAGGAGACTGTAACAGTTTCCATACTAAGGCGTGTTCGCGCCCTCCATCACCAATAACTAAAACTTTCACCTTTTTCCTTATCAAACTACGTTTAAGATACCATCAATAATGGTACAGAAGGATCAAACTAAGAAGCTAAAAAATTGATGTTGTCTTCTTATTTTTAGAAAAAAGTAGATAATTCACTGAATCACTTCAACATCGATGGTGGTTGCGTAGGAAGAATTATCATCAACAGTTTGATCATTATGACTTTTTTTACTGTATCCACAAAATAAGCTAGAAAGTTCACTCACTAATAAAAATATTAGTAAGCTATCGTCAACCCATCCTAGAATAGGGATTAAATCTGGTGAGATGTCAATAGGGCTTAATAGATAAATGAGAGTTCCGAGAATAATAAGCCGGCGATACTGAGGACGTTTCATGGCATTTCGATACCAATCATAGAAAGCTTGAACTATATAGTTCATAGTTGTTGACCTAAAATTTATTTAATCTGATTAACTTAATCATAGTTTTACTTAAGTTGGCTAGATTAATCAAGGGAAAGTTTCCGTACCTAATATTAAGGTTGATTATTCAATACTCAATTAACAATTAGGGTTAAAGTCGTAATTAAGAGTTACACATTGACAAATTTAGTCAAAATATATTTGATACGGAACGGATAAAGCGATCACCATAACATTGGATTAACTCGAGATTGTTCAATAATAACTAAATTTCTGAGGAGATAAGGGGACTGAATTCTAGTTTAATGCTCTGAAGTAAAATTATGATCAACCTCAAGATATAATCCTCTTTAGATTTGACATTAAACATCATTTTAGTCTTTTGCTATCATTAACTCTGATTTAATAGAAGCTCGTACAGAACTAAAAAAGTAGATCAAGATCGACCCATATTTTCTTATTATATATTTGTTTAAATTTACGATAAGTCAGCATTTAAAAAAGTAAAATAATTAAATAGTTTTGCAAAACCTATAATGTAGAAATTAAAGACGTGAATACACAACTTGTTCGTCAGTAGTAAGTTCATAAAAATCTATACTTATTAGACAAACAGTATTCTAGTAGATTTTGTTCTTTAATTAAATTATGCTTCGATCAATATTTAACTTTATTTAAATCTAAAATCTCAAATATTAAACTAAGTTTAATATTTGAGATTTTAGATTTAGAAAAATTCATCATTAATCATTATCAGATTTTATACAAGATAGGAATAGTTTAACTTATAGAAAAAATAGACTTTATAGCAATCTATATTCATTAGAGTTCAACCACCGGAAAACTTCATTAAAATTATGAGAGATTTGCTTGAGGTAAAGCAATACCTGTATTTCAAGATGTATCGTAGTTAAATGAGATCTAATTAATGTGGAAATATCTTTACAAATAAGGTTTTTAAACCTAACTGAAAGATTGAAGATAAAAAATATTAAATAGGTCTTAAATTTTAAGATAAAGGATATGTCTAAAATACATAAATTGAGTGGATAATAAATAGAAGTAACACTCAAGTATTTAAGTTAAAATTACAGATAAACAATGTAAATTAAAACGACTAATAATTGATAAAACCGATATATCTGAGAGACAGATAAGTTATTATCCACTGTTTATCTATTTATACAAATAATGAGTTTAAAAAAATTAACTAGAAGCTAAAGAGTTTTAAAACATCAGTTAAAAAAATATGTCTTGGTTAAATAAGAGCAAATATGTTTTATATTAAAAAATATTCATGTTAATACCAAAAGTTCAATCAAACTAAGTGAATAAAATCTAATTAGTTTTTTAAATAATTTGGGGATAAATTATTACCTATTTTTATCAATAAGAAATTTAAGGAATAGTAGAATATTTTAGTAGAAAAACGAAGTTGATTGAAATGAGAACTTGTAGATTTAGAAATTTCGTTTATTTTACACTCTTAGGTCTCTTGACTTAGCATTTTAATTGTTAATTTAGAATTAACAGTTTGGGATAACAAGAAATAGCCATTTTAAAGTCACTATGATTATAGTCACCAAAACCTGTAATTTCAAAAGTACCTAAATCAAATGTTTGACACTTATTAAAGTTACCTGTTACTCCTGTAAATATTTTTACTTAGAGAAAACTCGTTAATAGCAGATAGTTATTTACTACATAAATATATTGTAGTAGAGCAGCTTGTATTTTGAAATGTACTAAGATAGCTAAAACAATTAAGGATCTTTTATACTAGCTATTACAAAATAATAACAAATAAAAAATAAAAATCTTACTCCATAAGATTTCTATAACTCTAAAAAACTTCTACGTTAGTCATATTGTTTATAAACGATTTAGTCCAATGAAAATAATAACAAAGGTTGAAGTTATATTTTCTTTGCTTCTATATATGGGGATTAAAAGAGTATTTATCTCCATCCCCACTTTAAAACCTTTTTATGGGTAAAATTGACTTTTAACTTCCGGTTTTCTGCTAAAACCTCTCTATCAGATAATCGCCCACCCGCAACGCATTAGCAATAATTGTTAATGCTGGAGGAACCCCTGAACTTGATGGAAAGAAACTACTATCAACAATATAAAGATTTTCAAGATCATGAGTACGACAATTCAAGTCAAGAACAGAATTAGTTGGATCTTCCCCAAAGCGACAAGTACCACATTGGTTAGCAACCGCCTGTATAGTTACTTCCCCACGAGGGTAAACTGCTAGCTTCTCAAAAACAGAATTTCCCAGCTTATTTTCTCCCTTTTTTAACACATCTATCCAGCGATAAATGAGGCGATCATGTGCCTCAATATTATTTGGGGTGTATTCAACATATAGCTTATCCCCACTGACTCTTACACGATTATTCGGATCAGGCAAGGTTTCCGTATACATCCACCAACCGATAGATCGTTTTGCTAACTGTTTAAGTCCAAAACCAGGCATACCTTTGGCTAAAACTGACAAAATGGGGGGAGATTCGGCAAAAATAATATCTTGAAGCAGTCCCCCCGTATTCTCAATATGACCCATTGGGTAAGGGAAATTTTCGTCACCCCAGTAAAAATCATTGATACTAACTGTTCTGAGAAATTGTCCCGAATTTGACTTGGCACTCAATTCTACCATTGCGGTTTGATGATGTTTCATGAAATTACGCCCCACCTGATCAGAACTATTCCCCAATCCGTTAGGATGTTTATGATTAGCAGAACGTAACAGTAAAGCCGATGAATTGATAGCACCGCACGCTAAAACAATTATATCTCCAAAAAATAGGTAAGATTGACCGCAAATTTTTGCTTCTACTGCTCTAACTGCTTCTCCTGAGGAATTAGTCAGCAAACAAACCACCTTTGCTGAAGTTTTAAGGGTCACATTGGAGTGTTTCAATGCCGGCACAATACCAAAGACTTCCGAGTCTCCTGTAGGATCATCTTCTGAGCGAGTTAAACTCAGAGGTAATGTCGCGGGACGTAAACCCTGTTGGGTTATCGCATCAACAATCTTTTGAATTTGGGGCTCGTTCTCTATCGGGGGTAAAGGATAATCCGAACTATGAAAAGGTTCAGTAGGATCATCCCCTGTTCGCCCATGAACCATGTAAAGTTTTTCCGCTTCGGTATAATAGGGTTCAAAGTCGGTATATTTTAGTCCCCAAGCTGGTGAAATTCCTTCTTGATGTTCCACGTTTTCAAAGTCTTTTTCCCGCATCCTAACTAATGCCGCGCCGTAGATTTTTGTATTTCCACCAACAGCATAATTTGTCTGAGGAGAAAACGTTCCTCCATCCTTGTCATACCAGCGTTCTGGCGCACGATAACGTTCTTTTCTAAAAACGTCAACGTTGGCTCTATTTTGTTCCTCCAGGGGCATAAAGTCTCCCCTTTCTAGAATTAAAATCCTCTTACCCGTAGGGGCTAGTTTATTAGCTAGAGTTCCTCCTCCTGCCCCCGTACCAACAATAATCACATCATAATGTTGATCATCAATAATCATAATTGCCTCTATTCTACTTATTACCTATTACCTATTACCTATTGCCATAGATAAATTAAGATAAATAAAATAATCCAAATAACATCAACAAAGTGCCAAAATAAAGAGGTTGCCATCACGCCAAAGTGTCCCCCTTCGTAATTCTTTGGAAAAAAAGAACGACCCAACATCAAAGTTTGTAAAATAACACCTATGAGAACGTGCAACCCATGAAATCCTGTTAGGAGATAAAACATTCCCCCAAATACGCCAGAGGTGAAGCGGAATTCTAGATTACTCCATTCAAGCATTTGTCCAATCAAAAAGTAGCTTCCCATGGTCATAGTCATTAACAGAAAAAACCGAAAAGCCCAAAATCGACTGTTTTCTAAACACTTTTCAGCAATATAGATAACAAAACTACTAGACACTAAAACCGCCGTATTAATTGCAGGTTCCTTAATTTCTAATCCTGTAACTCCTGCCGGCAGCCAATCAACTGCAGTAGTTTTGTAGACAAAATATCCGACAAAAAAACTGAGGAAAATAATACTCTCTGATAGAAGAAACACGACAAAGGCAAAGAGACTATTGCCCTCTGAATCGTGTCCATGTTTTTCTATTGCCCCATGCAATTGTTCTGAAGAAACCGAACTGTACATCATACTCTCCAAATTTTCAAGTCAGGGAATAAGAAATTAATAGCAACAATCGAAAACTATTAACTGTTAACTATTTACTACATCCTAATCATTGCTTCCTCATTAGCAACTAATGGATCTGATTTACCATAACCATAGGGACCAGAAACAATCACAGGAATATCTTCAAAATTTTCTACACTAGGAGGAGAGGAAATTATCCACTCTAACCCAATAGCACGCCAAGGGTTATTAGAGGCGATCGGTCCTTGCATCCAAGAACTAACCATATTGACAATAAAAGGCAATGTAGACATTCCTAGTAAAAATGCCCCCAAACTCGCTACCACGTTCCAAAAAGTATATTCAGGGTCATAAGAAGCTACCCGACGTAACATTCCCTGTAACCCCAAAGGGTGCATGGGTAAAAAGTTTAAATTCGTACCAATAAAAGCTAACCAGAAGTGTACCTGTCCCCAACTTTCATGATACATTCGCCCTGTCATTTTAGGAAACCAATGATAAATAGCGGCATACATTCCCATCGTGACTGTTCCATAGAGGACATAATGGAAATGTCCTACAACAAAATAGGTGTTATTCACATGAATATCCACGGGGACTGCTGACAACATAATGCCCGTTACCCCAGCAAAAATAAACATAATCAACGCCCCCAAAGCGAATAACATAGGGGTGTTAAGGCGTAATTTCCCTCCCCAGATAGTAGCTACCCAAGCAAACACTTTAATTCCAGTGGGAACTGACACACACATGGTAGACAACATAAACACCATCCGCATCCAACCTGGGGTTTCACTAGCATACATATGGTGTACCCAAACTAAGCCACTAACCCCAGCAATGAGTAATGAAGAAATTGCAACAATTTTATACCCAAACAAAGGTTTACGGGAATAAACCGGGAAAATTTCTGAGAAAATACCAAAGATGGGCAGGATAATTACATATACCGCAGGGTGGG
Organism: cyanobacterium endosymbiont of Rhopalodia gibberula; assembly: GCF_003574135.1. Taxonomy (GTDB): domain Bacteria; phylum Cyanobacteriota; class Cyanobacteriia; order Cyanobacteriales; family Microcystaceae; genus Rippkaea. The sequence goes on from NZ_AP018341.1 coordinate 2,802,422, forward strand.
AATAAAACCAGAAAAAGTGTTGAAATAAGACCGGGTTTCCTCCTCGAGAGGGGTCAAAAAAGCTGGTTCCTACAGTGACATCAAATAGTAACATCACTGCCCCTGCGGTGAGGGCTGGTAAGCCAAATAATTGAATAATTTGCGCGCTAAAAACTGCCCAAACAAAAATTGGCATCCGAAAGAAGGTCATTCCAGGGGCGCGCATTTTTACCACAGTAGTTACAAAATTGACCGCTCCCATAATCGAGGAGATTCCAGAAATAGCCACTGCTAACAACCAGAGAACCTGTCCTGTGATCAACTGTTCCGTGGGGTTTTGAATACTAACTGGAGGGTAAGACCACCAACCAGCCTGAGCTGATCCACTGGGAACAAAAAAGCTGGCTAACATTAATATTCCCACCACGGGTATCATCCAAAAAGCGGCCGCATTAAGACGAGGAAAAGCCATGTCTTTTGCCCCTATCATAATAGGAACCAAATAGTTAGCTAACCCGACTAATGAGGGAAATGTCCACAAAAACAGCATGATAGTGCCATGCATGGTGAATATTCCGTTGTACAAAGTTCGATCAACTAAATCTGCTTCCGGGGTAATTAATTCCCCCCTAATGACCATGGCGAAGGTTCCACCAATGAGGAAGAAAACAAAAGAAGTAACTAGGTATTGAATCCCAATGACTTTATGATCTGTACTAAAGCTAAAATATCTTCTCCAATTTCTGGCAGATAGGTCCGGGGAGCTGTCTGTAACAATGTTTGTGTCTTTTACTTTACGATCTGTCATGTATTTCTTCCTGACATAGAATGCGGCTAATTATAATCATTTGATGCTGGTTACAAATACTAATGCTCGATAAAAGAAGAAAAAACCGAGGGGATATTTTCAACTGCGAACCACGAACCCAGATTAGGTAGGATAATTGACTACTGGCGGTTCTGCTGGAACAATTGTCGGCCAGCCAGTTTTAAATGCTTTTTCTGTTTGTTGGAAATATTCTGAAGCTGCAACATTATTTGCGGGAGACGGTTTGCGTTTTGCTGCTTCAAATAACCACTTTTGATAAGCTTCAGGGGACTCCACTACTACATCTGTTTGCATCGTGGCAAAATAAGTTCCACTAAATTGAGAATCTCTTAAGCGATATTTCCCTTCCTTAATGGGAGTAAATTCAAAGTCAGTGGTTTTGTTAGGAACGATATCTTGCTTAACTCGAAAAGCTGGAATGTATAAGCCATGCAGTACATCTTTTGATTTCAATGTCAAACGAACTCTCTGGTTTGCGGGAAGATGCAATTCCGTACTGGTTACATCACTTTCAGGATAACGAAATACCCAAGACCATTGTTCTGCAACCACTTCAATGGCTTGACTAGGTTCTGGGATAACAGTAGCAGTTTGTCCAGAAACGATTGGTAAGGGGTTCAGTTCCATTGACCCGCGAATAGCGATTTGATCGTAAACCTGATAGCTATATCCCGCTAACCAAAATACCAAAAGAATGGGTATGGATGTCCAAACAACTTCTAGGATAACGTTTCCTTCAATATGAGGTCCATCACTATAATCATATTTAGCCGCTCGTTGAAAAATAACAGAGTAGATGATTACTCCAGTAATTCCTAAAAAAATAAAAGTGCCTAAAGTCACGAGAAAAGCAAACAATTTGTCAATTAATAGAGATTCTGCCGAAGCTTGAGGAGGAAACCAAGAATAAGAAACTTTTCCCATCCAAAGACTAATCAATGTTAGGGCAATCGCATAAACAATCAAAAATAAGATATTGCGAAGTTTCATAATTAATAAATATCCAGAACAATAAAAGTAATCCTTAGTTAATAGAAGTTTTACTCAAAAACGTCATGATTTTGATTTATACCCTTCAGGGGAGTTGACTTCTGACATCAATAACTTAGACTCTTGTCCTGATTCTAACAATTGGTCAGCTGTATTGTGGACCCCAAATTCTGCAGCAATTTGCGCCCCCAAGGTTCCATGAAGGAACAACAGAAATAGCATAAAGATACCCACCCCTAAATAAACCCACTGCACTTGGATGGTTCTTTCTCTACGCCAGAGAAACCGTTGGAATCCTCTCCAGATAGTCATTCCAATCATGAAAGCAAGGAGAAATACTCCCCCTACACCATGCCACAACATGGTGTCCATTGCACTAAGTCCCCAAGCACTTTCAACATCAGTGATTGGGTTGGCTAACATCATCTCGTAAAATCCGGCTGCTACTGTGAAAACAGTGATAATCGAGGCTGCTAAAAGATTGTACCAACCGACATCAAAAAAATTGCTACGGGTAGCGGGAATCGCAAAGAATTTAAACACAGGTTTTTGGAACCCAAACATTGCTCCCAGGGTATCAAAAGCAATGGCGACTATAAACAATCCTATAGTCAGATGAACTAGATTAGGATGAATAGGGACTGAATAAGGAAGTCCATTTGCGCCCAAATCAGCCGTGAATGTATCAATTACTTCAGGATTCATTATTGTAAAACTCCCTCCTTAATGGCTTCAACAACAGGGACGGTGTGGAGTCCATATACCCACACTAATTCGTCTCCGAGATAGACTTGAATACCAACAATTGTCACTAGAACTAATACCAATCCTAGATAAGAAACTGGCAGCTTTTCGGGGGTTTTTGAGCGAATTACATAACGCCACCCCGTGATTCCCGCAATGATTCCTGACAATGACCAACCAATCAACGTATGAAGATGTAATACAGGTTGTACTGCTTCATAAGGTTGGGCTAACCCCGCTTCATATTGACCGAAAATAATAGCTATAAAAATAGAAGCGGTAGCAACCAACATATTCCACCAACTTACCTCATATAAACGAGTGTTGCGAGTGAAGTAACCAATTACATCGCATGAAAAAGCAAACAAAACCATTGCAATAACGAAATGTACAACGATGGGATGAATGGTATCGGGATAGGGTAAATTATGGTCATTTAAAGGTGGAAGATAATTAAACATAAACATTTTCTTGGCAGATCTTCACCTGTCAGTACATTTCTTTAGTTGTTCCATAATGAATATATGAGATTTATAAAAAAATATTTGTATCTTTTATGACTTTTTAATTGACAAGAAAATAGTATAATGCTTGTCTTCTTCTTTAAGATTTGATTAAAATACAGTCAAAATTTTGTATTTTAATTATCTGACGTTTTTCTGTTGCATTAATTTTGTTAATCAGAAATTGTGAATTGACAAATTACATCAGATATGCACTCTTCAAAAAAGATGATGTAATTATTTTGTTATATATTTTTACTAACTTAAAGTTGTTCAACAATAACTAAATTTTTTAAAAAATAAGGGCACTAAAAGGGCACTAAATTTTAGTTTAAATACTATCAACATAAAGTTACTTTTAAATCAAAAGATAATTAGAGTAATTATCTTTTGATTTTCTTTGTTTATTCTAACTTAATAAAGAGTAGCAAACAACTATAAAAATAGATTAGTATCACCTCAATTTATGCTAAAAAAACATGAATTTATAAAAAAAAATCTAAGAAGACTGATAAATTAACTTAGAATTCAACCATATTAGCTTAAATTTTGCTGATGGTTATCACAAATTTGATCGATAAGCAATTACCCAAATCTTTCAACTTAACATTATCTAGTTTTTGTTTTAAATATCAATAAATCTTAACATTCTACTGAAGATAAATCAAAATATTTGGTAATAAATCAGTCTTCTAATAATTAAATAGTATTAACTTATACTTTAAGTTCTTTTCAAATAAATTAGGCTATTATGTTAGAGTTAAGTACAAACCTAGCACTAACCAACACTCCAAAGAATCACTTCAATGGAATTTTTAATCTCAAACACATCTTAAATCAAGATTGTTTAAACAATCTTGATTTAAGATGTGTCGGTTTTGTTTGAGTATTCAGTATTTCTAAAATTTTTCCAAACTAACCTAACTCAAGAGACAAGAACTTATGGTTAATCAACAAAAAAATAAAACTGACCTTCATCATGTTGTGATTATTGGTGGTGGTTTTGGGGGACTTTATGCTGCTCAAAAACTTGCCAAAGCCCCCGTTAAAGTCACCCTGATTGATAAACGTAATTTTCACGTTTTTCAACCATTGCTGTATCAAGTAGCTACGGGAGGATTATCCCCGGCTGATATTTCTTCTCCCTTACGGGCTGTGTTGAGTAAGAGTAAAAATACGGAAGTACTAATGGGAGAAGTATCCACTATTGATCCCGAAAAACAAACGGTGAAACTCCGTTACCGAGAAATTGAATATGATTCTCTGATCGTGGCGACAGGAGTAACCCATCAATACTTTGGCAATGACTGGGAAGAAAAAGCTCCCGGACTAAAAACTATTGAAGACGCCCTAGAAATTCGTCAGCGGGTATTTATCGCCTTTGAGTCAGCTGAAAAAGAACCTAACCCTGAAAGAAGAAAAGACTGGTTAACCTTTGTCTTAGTGGGTGGGGGTCCGGCTGGGGTAGAATTAGCTGGATCCTTAGCTGAACTAGCTCATGGAACCCTAAAAGAGGATTTTCGTAATATTGATACTTCCCAAGCTGAAATCGTACTCTTACAAAGTCCTCAGTATATTTTACCCACTTATCCTCCTCATCTCTCCCTTAAAGCTCAGAAATCCTTAGAAAAGTTAGGGGTGACAGTCAAAACTGGCGCAAGAGTTACTGACATTAAAGGTCAGCTGGTAACTTACAGTCAGGGCGAAACTATCGATCAAATTCGCACTCGTACAGTTCTTTGGACAGCAGGGATGAAAGCATCTGCTATGGCTAAGACCTTAGCAGATTGTGCTAAGGCTCAACTAGATAAAGCCGGACGGGTTATGGTTGAACCTAACTTCAGTTTATCCGAGTATCCCAATATCTTTGTTATTGGAGATTTAGCCCATTATCCTGACAAAAAGGGTGGTATTTTGCCTGGTATTGCCCCCGTTGCCATGCAAGAGGGGGAATATGTAGCGCGTTTTATCCGCAATAGTCTCCAAGGCCGTCCTTTATCTCCTTTCAAATATACTGACTGGGGAAACTTAGCGGTGATTGGAAAACACCAAGCTGTTGTTGATATGGGGTGGTTGAAACTATCTGGTTTTCTCGCTTGGTTTGTCTGGTTGTTTATCCATGTATTCTACCTACTTGAATTTGACAATAAATTAATTGTCATGATTCAGTGGGCGTGGAGTTATTTCACGGATAGCAAGGGTGCACGTTTAATTACCACACCCGGAAAAAATCCTGAAATCAAGCTTGAGGATGATCATGAAACGATTGTTTGTAAAACAGGAGCTGCTCACCATGTAGAAGTTAATTAACTTGACTCAAACTCATAGTTAGTAGCAGCCGAGAGAGACCTAACACCTAGTGGATAGGGGGATAGTTGATTATGCTCCTATCATAAGTATTATGAGTAAATGGCTGAGTTATCTCTTTTGATAATTATCAAGGGTGGTTAGTGCAGCTTCAACAATTAAAATATAGCAAGGTCTAATATTTTTTTCGGAAAAGAAACCAAATAGCTCCAACCCCACTAATAATCAAAAGAGATTGCCAAAGATTGAGAGAAAGATAGTGAGTGTCCTTTTTTTCGGACTGACTAATCTTGTCAGGATCGACTCCTTTTTCGCTGACCGGAACTGTTAAAATATCCCCGTGGCCTTCCTGTTCAAATTCCACTTCCCAGTTGCCAGGAATCGAATTATCGGGTAGGAAGGAAAAACGACCTTGCTCGTCAGTTTTCCCTTCTATCCAAGGTTTATCGGGATTATTCGGGGCATAGACTAAAACATTAGCATTTTTAGCGGGTTCTCCATCACTATAAAACGACTGAAATTCTAATTCTTCTAAAAATACATAATTAGTCTGCATTGCATGGGCTAGAGTTTTTGCTGGTATTCCTAAGATGCTCAAGGACAAAGCAAAGAATAATAATGTTTTCTTCACGGCAGGTTTCTCCTTAGTCATTTATGCTGTTCAAACTATAGCAAACTCCTTATTTGTATGGAAGTTCTAGGTTTAGGCATAGTTCACAAAATCAGACTGCAGCCAGATTGTTTAACAATTTTTTACAACTAATGGATTGAGACTAAAGTTCGACAACAGCTTACCATATCTATGTTGCCTTTTTAACTAACTAAGGGCAGTCCGTAAATTGTAGAAAGCAGCTCGTATCAGTCCAAGTTTATAGTAAACTTTTCCCCGATTAAGACTAAGTGTAGGGCAGACCAGAATTCAAACCAATTATTTCTTACTTACGTGAAATAGTTAATGGTAATTTGATAATTCCTATTTTTAGGATAGAGACAGCTACCATTATGACAGCTTATCTCATTAACCTTGTCTGAGGTGATAGACTGAGTTAAATAAGTCGTTATCAATATTATTTAATTTGATGTGAACTAAAACACAATTAAAGTATCCTCTAAATTAGTTACTTAAGTTAAATTATCAGGGACTTGCTGATAATGATAATTGTCTACATTTTATATTCTCTGAGCTAATTGTTGGTATAATTTAGATATAGTAGTAGTTTTTCAAACTGTTTTGATCAGTTTTTATATACAGAAAATAAAATGATACAAAACGAGAATATCTTCAGTATTTTTTATTCCTTATTATCATTGTTAACCTCTATTTAGATTAACTAATCTTAAACAGGACTTATTTTTTGTTTTCCTTTTTAAAAAAATCTTATGTAAAGTTATGTTATTATTTAAAATAATTGTAAAAAAAATTAAGTAATAAATTACTAGTAAAAAAATTTATGTTAAATAAAAAATTCTCTATTATTATTTTTAATACAAGGGAAAGTTTATGGTTATTGCCCACATGTCCAGATTTTTGACATTGATCAAATTCCGGTTGAATTTTATGATTAAAATAATCAATAATGTAGATATATTAGTCTAATAAATCTGTGAAACTTGGTCAATGGCTTGGACTCTCTAGCTTAGTAATTTCCGGTTATATTCTCTGGGAAATTCGTCAACTTTTATTGTTAGTATTTACAGCAGTTGTATTTGCTACTGCACTTAACCGACTTGTTAAATGGTTAAGACAATTCCAGGTTAAAAGAATGGTTATCGAACGCAATATGGCTGTTGTGATTATTCTTTTAGTCATTTCTTTATTGACTAGTCTATTTTTCTTATTAATTGTTCCACCTTTTATTGGACAATTTTATAAATTTCTAGAATTGAGCCCCATAGTTTGGGAAAAACTTCGAGAAAATTTAATTCTATTAGGACAAAAACAGTTTCGGTCAGATTGGCTTGTTACTCCTTCTTCTCTGATAAATTTTATTGAACAATTACAGCCTTTATTCGCCAAAATATTCAGCAATTTTTTTGCTTTTTTTTCTAACTCAGTAGCGGCAATTTTCCAATTATTTTTTGTATTAGTGTTAACAATTATGATGATAATTAATCCTCAAGAATATCGGGATTTTTTATTAAAAATTTTTCCATCTTTTTATCGTCGTCGAGTTGATGAAATTCTAAATCTATCAGAGATTGCTCTGGGAAATTGGCTAATGGGCATTACTATTAATTGTCTATTTATTGGCATTCTAAGTGGAGTTGGTTTATTAGTTTTGCAAGTTAAGTTGGTATTAGTACATGCATTGTTAGCTGGACTACTTAATTTCATCCCCAATATTGGACCGGCTTCTAGCGTTATTTTCCCTATTATGGTTGCTCTCTTAGATGAGCCTTGGAAAATTTGGGCAATTTTAATCTGGTATTTCATTATTCAAAATATTGAGAGTTATTGGCTAACACCAACGATTATGGCTAAACAAGTTTCTCTATTACCTGCTGTTACTTTAATGGCACAGATTTTCTTTGCTCAATCTTTTGGCTTATTAGGGTTGTTATTAGCTCTCCCTCTAACTGTTGTTGCTAAAACCTGGATTGATGAGGTTTTATTTAAAGATATTTTAGATTCTTGGGTATAAAAAATTTTTTGGTTGTTTCTCTCATCTAATAAAAAAATGAATTCAAAAAACCTGCTATTTCTGAGCACTTTAACCTTACTTCTATCTTTTTCCATATCAGTAAAGGCACAATCTAAATCAATTCTCAACGAAATTGTTCATACAGGGTTACTTAAAATTGGAATAAGGGAAGATGCAGTTCCTTTTGGTTATAGATATTCAAATAATAATCTCGCTGGAGTTTGTTTGGATTTTATTTATATTTTGAGAGAAAAGTTAAAAGAAAAATTAAATAAAGAAGTTATCCTAGTGAGATTATATAAGTCAACTTTTTTAAATCGATTTGAACTAGTTAATGATGGCATAATTCATTTAGAGTGTGGACCAAATGTAATTCGTGAAATTTATGGATTAAATGTTATATTTTCTAATTCTTTTCTCTCAACAGGTACTCAACTTCTAATCAATAAAAAAAAACATAATAATATTAATTTAAGTGGTAGCTTAGCAGGAGTTAATATTGGAGTTCTTGATAATACAGGTAGTCAACAGTTAATAGAAACAAAGTATCCAGCAGCTAATATTATAAAATTCCAAGGAATTACAGGAAGATTTCGAGGTATACAAGCTTTGCAAGGAGAAAAAATTGATGCTTTTGCTAGTGATAGCATTCTGTTAATTGGTGAAGTCATTTTACAAGAATTAAATCTAGGGAAAGAGTACGTTTTAGTACCAAAAATGCCTTTTAATTGTAAAAAATATGGACTTATACTGCCAAATGACGACTCTCAGTGGCAAGAATTTGTTAATTCAGTTATTACAGATACTAACTTAAGCAAAATTTTTAAAAAATGGTTTAATGGGGTTCTTCATGAAATTGAGACGATTAAAAATTTCTGCCACTCCCAGCTCAATTAAAATCACTAGTAAACTAGGACTTTATAATCTCTCTATAGTTTGAGCAAATATAAAAGTTGCAATACTATCAAGAAGTTCAGTTGATAATTAATCATTGTGACTAGTTAATAATTCTCGTTGTCTACCTGGCTTATTGAGTAGGCCTCCTGCATGAATAATTGCATAACCAATACCTGATTTAATCAAATACTTTCCTGCTTTGCGTTTCCAAATTAAGATTTTTTCCTCGCCAATATTATTAAGATCATAATTAGGATTTGTCCCACTCATTGAACCTACTAAAGTGATCTCTTTAATCTCCACTGCTTTAGCTACATTTCCTTTTGGCATTCTCCGATTTAAACTCAAATTGAGAACGCTAATCTTCTTTGAGCGGTATTTTTATCGTAGAAACAGCGCCAGTTAAAGTAAGAAGAGAATTACATCCTTTAATCGCAGACCTTTACATTAACTAATATAGATAATTTTTAGTAAAAAAATATTCTATCGAGACCAATAATTTTTTAATATTCATTAAATAGCTAGCAAAATCAACTACTTTAAATTCATCAAGATACTGCCCTATTTGTTTTCCAAAAATGTAACCTTTTCTTTCTATAATTTCTATTACCAAAACTTTTGTAATTGGTATATTTAACTAATTAATAAGACACCAATTTCATCATAAGCAGGAACCTATTCTCCCGACAACTTGATAATAAGAACAGAGAAACTCAAAATATCTTCTGCATATTTAGAATATTAATATAATCTCTCTTATTATATCGTTACGAAAAACCTTACATGTTTATATATATGTTAACTAACACGATATATGCAATGATGATAAACGTATTTATTGAATTTATTAATATCATTGCTTTAGCTCTTCTTTTAAAGAGAACTCAGAATATAAAGCAGTAGAAAGCAGGCAAAAAATATCAAAATAACTTGAATATCTCCAAATCAGAAGTTGAGCTTACTTTGCGTTATGCCTAACCTATTTTCCATCAGTTCCTTATCAATAGTAATATAGGTTAATCGATGTAGAGTAGTTAGAACAAGTGTTCGATTAGCCAGAAACTGTTTAGAAAAATCGTTTTCATTCGAAGTTTATAGTAAAGGATTGAATTCTATTTATTAGACACGCTCCAAAGGAAATTACTGGGTAGAAGTGGAACCAAGAATTTAGAAAAGTGGAATTAAAAATTTAGAAAAATTGAACAACCTTGTTGTAAGTCTTGCTGAAGATGTTACTCAAGAGGCTACTTTTACCTTTGACAGTGGGTATGATAGTTTATCTACTTTTAAAAAAAATGTTGACAGTGTTACTCTTACTCTATTAAACTCTTTCCCAAGAAAATCTTTGAAAGCCAATAATGATATTTTTAAGCCAATAGCTATAAATAAACATTAAAAACATAAATTATTGCTGCCTCTATATTGAAGTAGTTTAATTTAAATTTATATTGCTTTAATTGATACTTTGTTTAACTGCCTTAGCTAAATTATATTAATTTTCAAATATTTCTCTAGAACCCAGTGGGCTTTTATTCGATGTAATCCCTTTTCTATTATATAGACTTCTAGAATATAAGTCTGTATAAAAAATAAATATAATTATCTTCCTTTTACGTTTACATTCTCAATTAGAAATTAAAATTTTCAATGAAATCGATCTAAACACAATTCATCAGCTACTTTCTTCTTTATTGAAGAAATAATTTGTGATACTTATTTAGATAATTTAGCCAAATAAGTATCACAAATTATAAATTTTTAACTTTCTTATATCGTTTTTTAAATTCTCTTTGTTGTTGTTCATGATTCTCAATTGGTTGAGGATAGCCACAACTATGACAATCCAGGGGAGAAATTTTTCCTGTTACTAAACATTCCGTATCAAGAAAATTTAATTCAGGTAACCATCGACGAATATATTCTCCATCAGGATCATATTTCTGTGCTTGACTTGCAGGATTGAAAATTCGCAATGGTTTGGGATCCATTCCTGTCGATGCACTCCATTGCCATCCCCCATTATTAGAAGCTAAATCACCATCAATTAATTTTTGCATAAAGTATTTTTCTCCCCATTGCCAATTAATAATTAAGTCTTTAGTTAAGAAACTAGCCACAATCATTCTGCAACGATTGTGCATCCATCCTGTTTCATTTAACTGTCTCATTGCCGCATCTACAATAGGATATCCTGTTTTTCCTTCACACCAAAATTGAAAATTATCTTCATTATTATCCCAAGGAAATACTTCGAATTCTTTTCGATAAGGTCTTTCTACTAATTCAGGAAAAAAGTATAAACAGTGTTGATAAAATTCTCTCCAAGCTAACTCTTTTTGCCAAGTTTCAATATTTTCTCTCGTTTCATCACTACGACTATTTTCATAGACACTAACTGTTGCTTGCCAAACAGTTCTAATGCCAATCGCACCAAACTTTAGGGCAGCACTTAGTTGGGAAGTTCCTTCAATAGCTGGAAAATTTCGGTTTTCTTCATAAGAATTAATTGCGGAATTACAAAAAAATTCTAATCTTTCTTGAGCTGCTGTTTCTCCTGGTGAGAGTACCAAACGATTACCCCAGTTGAACCCTAGTTCTGTAGCCGATGGTAACTCAATAGTACCAATTTTTTTTACTTGTTCTAGTTCTATTTCAGTTAATCCTTCCAGACTATTTAAAGGATTAGGAATAGAAGATTTCTCTTGTTGTGATAAATTTTTCCAAAAAGGAGTATAAACCTTATAAGGATATCCTGATTGATTCATTATTTCTTCAGGAAAATGTAATAGTTGATCCCAATAACTTTGAGATTTAATCCCTTTTTCTTCTAGAGCTTCAATAACTTGTTGATCTCTTTTTTTGCTATAGGGTTCAACATCCCGATTCCAGAATACTGATTCAGCTTGAATACTTTCTGCTAAATGGGGGATCACTTGACTGGGATTTCCTTGAATAAAGAGTAGTTTACTACCTAATTTTCGGTAGTTTTGCTCTAATTCTTTTAGACAACCTATCATATAAGTTATCCTTACAGGTGCAATATCATCCCGTTCTAAGATATCAGTATCAAAACAAAATACTCCAATAACCCTAGAGCTTTGCTGACGGGCTTTGGATAAGCCAATGTTGTCAGAGATTCGTAAATCTTTACGGTGCCAAAAAATAATCAAATTAGCCATTGATTTTATCTAGAAATAGTCGGGTCATCAAAAAACTGCTAATGGATTTAGCATCAATAGGTTCTCCTTTTAAGATAGCTGTTTCAAATTCTGAAAACGTCATTAACACCACTTCAGTATGTTCTTCCTCATCTTGTCCAGGAGGGTGTTTTAACTTTTCTAAATCCTGTGCTAAAAAAACATAAATATACTCATCAGAATAACCAGGGGCTAAAGAAAATTTACCCAAAGAATGCCAGGTATTAGCACGATATCCCGTCTCTTCTTGAATTTCACGCTTAATAGTTTCTAATGCTTCTTCATCTGGTTCTATAATCCCAGCAGGAAATTCTAACAATCGTCCTTCTACAGCAAAACGATACTGCTTAACCAAGACCAGTTCACTCTTTGATGTAATAGGAACAGCCAACGCTCCTCCTGGATGACGAATGCATTCCCAGTCTACCTCAACCCCATTATGTAAACGTAGGGAATGAACGTCAAAATTAAATTTGCGCCCCCTATAAAACAGACGTTGCCGTAGATAGGTAGGAGATTCATTGAAGACAGACATAAATTTGCATATTCAGTTAGTTGGGTTGGTAAAGACTGACTCCAGAACAGTTTACCTCGTCAAGGAGCTGGATGATCTCCTTTTTGCTTACAGGATGCACCCAATTAGGAGAAATTTCTGCTAAAGGAATTAGTACAAATCCCCGTTGTGTCATACGGGGATGAGGAATTTGGAGCGTATCAGTTTTTAGAATTAAATCTCCATACAATAGTAAATCTAAATCCAGAGTTCTTGGTCCCCATCTTTCTCGGCGTACTCGTCCCCATTGTTGTTCAATATTGAGTAAGGTTTCTAACAATTTATCAGGGACTAAATAGGTTTCTAGGATAGCACAACCATTTAGATAATTTGGTTGAGGAGGTCCGATAGGGATAGTTTTATACCAATGGGAGTGGGATTTAAGATAGACTTCTGATAATTGGTCGAAAATTTGGATAGTTTTTTCTAAAATCTTGAAAGAATTTCCTAAATTACTCCCTAAAGCAATAGCACATTGAATCTTTTTCATTAATTTTCGATTAAAAAATTGTTAGGCAAACCCCGAACATCGTACACGACAATTTTAAGTCATTTGTGACAGGGAGTTTTACTCACTTTTTCCGACTAAGTCTAATTATCTAGAATTAATAGGTATATATAAACTACTTGCTTAAAATAAATTTTTGGAAAACTTTTTTTGGGCTAACTCTACATAGTTACACCTTCCCAGATTTTTTCAAAATTATCCTATAACTGCTGTTGTATTTAGGTAAGTTAAGTGAATTGAGCTAAATAACTCTTCTTATATATCTACTGTTAAAATGTAAAATTTTACCCTAAATTAAACTGCTATCAATACTCCTTAGTCTCTAAATTTTATCAAAAAAACTATATTATTAACCAATATTAAACTCAGTTAAGTAGAAAGTCATACAGCTTCTTAGGTTATTGGTGAACAAAGAATCGAGGCGACTCAAACTTTTTTAAATAAAAATTTATATTCTAGAATATAAATTTTTATTTAAAAAAATCTCTTATTATGTTTATATTTATATGAATAATCTTTTTTCTTAAAAAACATTGTTCCTACAACTTAAGCTAACTATATTATTAATAATACTTTTTATAGCAAACTTTTTATTAGTTTTTATTTTAAATCACTTAAAACAATATTATTGCAGTAATTGACTGTGTAATTACTGCAATAATATTGACCTAATCTTCGGGACTAACTAAACTCTACATAACGAATATTAGACAGTATTAGTAATAGCTTGATCCACCACTACCACCGTAAAATTTAAAGCAATTTATTACAACTAAATACTTAAGTAAATGTCTGAAAAAACAGCCGGTTCTGCTATAATAAAAGTTCGTTTAAAGCGCAGAAAGTTTAACAAAAAAGCAATATTTTGATGTAGCTAAAATTATAGAATACTAGTTTCTCCAAATAACCCCAATAAGTTACTCCATAATGAGCTGATTTCAGTTTAGTTAAAAGCGAAGTAAGACAAAAAATCCTTATTGCCTGACAGACTTATACAAGCAATCCAGACATCAGTTTTCCTTGCTAATTAATAAAATCAATAGTGTTATTATCCACTTGTTCTGTTACTATCTAAGTAACTCCTAAAACCATTAAAAAAATACCTAACTAAGCTAAAAAAAGTCATTTTAAAAAAATAAAGGCTAAAATTACGATAAGCAAGAGAGAGAGTAAAAGTCTCCATTAGTAAAGTTTATTTAGGTCCCAAACATTTTAAAATATTAAAATAAGTACTATCTCCAATGGTAATACCAATAATACTACTTACCCATAATAGTCTTGTTATTAACAACCCAATATCAAGCAATAAATTGCTTCCTATAACAATTATTAATAAAAACAAAGCTGCTAATAAGGCTGCACATTATCACCGACAGTCTATTAGATTAAAAGACTGTATCATTAAATTCTTAGATATTTTAATACAATAGTAATTATGTTAAAATGTTCACTCCAATTAGTTTTTTATAACGTTGTTCTAACTCTTTTTTCAAAAATGGCATTCCTCTTAGATGACTATCAGCCATAATAATCTTTTCCGCAGCAGTTCTGGCTAATACTAAAATTTCTTGATCTTCAACTAAACTTGCTAAAGCAAAATCAGGTAACCCTGATTGACGGGTTCCCAAAACGCTTCCTGGTCCGCGAAATCTTAAATCCATTTCTGAGATAAAAAAACCATCTTGGGACTGTTCCAAGACACTTAACCGTTGCCGTGCATCAGGAGTTTTACTATTACTCATTAACAAACAATAGGATTTATGAGAACCCCGTCCTACTCTTCCTCTTAATTGATGTAATTGGGACAATCCAAACCGTTCTGCATTTTCAATTAACATTACTGTTGCATTAGGTACATCAACACCTACTTCAATTACCGTCGTTGAAATAATGATTGGATTTTTATTATCTCGAAAATTATTTAAAACTTCATCTTTTTCTACTGAACTCATACGGCCATGTAATAATCCAATATTTAACTTAGGAAATACAGTTTCTGATAATTTTTTATGTTCTTCTACTGCGGCACGAATATCTAAATTTTCTGATTCTTCAATCATGGGAAGAATAATATAAGCTTGTCTTCCTTGAGCAACTTCTTGCCGAATTAAATTATAAGCTTTGGTGCGTTCTTTGCCAATTAATACTGTGGTTTGGACAGGCTGTCTTTCTGGAGGTAATTCATCAATTTGGCTAATATCTAAATCTCCATGTAAAGTTAATGATAAGGTTCGAGGAATGGGAGTAGCTGTCATAGTTAAAACATGAGGAGATTTACCTTTAGCTAATAATTTAGCCCGTTGATGTACCCCAAATCTATGCTGTTCATCAATTACTACTAACCCCAATCTTTGGAAGTTGACTTTATCCTGAATAAGGGCGTGAGTTCCCACTAACAAAGGTAATTCTCCAGTTCTCAATTGACTATAAATTTCTCTTCTTTTAGCTATTCTTGTTGAGCCAGTTAATAACTCAACAGGCAAATATAAGAGATTAAACCAAGATACTAATTTGTGATAATGTTGTTTTGCCAACACTTCTGTCGGAGCCATCAAAGCAGCTTGATAACCAGACTGAATAGCTGCCAATATAGAAAATATAGCAATAATTGTTTTTCCTGATCCTACATCTCCTTGTACTAAGCGATTCATTGCAGTTGATGAATTTAGATCATCTAAAATTTCATTAATTACTCGTTTTTGTGCACGGGTTAAAGTAAAAGGTAATAATTTATTAAAGTCTTCTATTAATTTCCCTTTTGGAATAAAAAATACACTGTTTTTTATTTGTTTTTGTTCTTGACGACGTTGTAAAAATTTTACTTGTAAGTAGAAGAATTCATCAAAAACTAACCGTCTTCTGGCATGAGTCAAAAGATCAGTAGTTTGAGGAAAATGAATATTAGTAATCGCCTCTTTTAATTTAATTAATCCGTATTGATCCCTTAATGCTATGGGAAGGGGATCTCTAATTTGTTTGGTTGCTCCTAAACAACTCACAATAACTCGTCTAATTAAATCAGTGGAAATACCTTCTTTTAAAGGATAAATTGGCAAAATACGCCCAATATTTAGCGATTCTATATTTGCCCCAAACCCATCTAAAACTTCAATTTCTGGGTTGTCTAAAGTAACGTTATATTCATTCTTTTTTACTAATCCTGAAGCAGCAATGATAGAGCCTAAAGGGTAGAGTCGTTTTTGTTTTTCTTGCCAACTACGATTAGTAAAACGGGTTCCTGCAAAAAAGCGATTTAGTTTAATTGTTCCGGTATTATCTCGTACAATCAACTCAAAAATACTCAATTTTTTATTCTTAGGACTGGTAAAACAAGTGCATTTTATCACACTTCCTACTATTGTTACCGTTTCCCCTGGATTGAGATGAGAAATGTTCACTTGACGTGCATAGTTAATATGATCGCGAGGATAATAAAACAGTATATCTTTAACGGTAAACAATCCTAGTCTTTTTAGTAATTCGCCTTTCTTATAGCCTACTTCCACTAAAGTACTAAGGGATTGCTCTAAAGTAATTTTGCAGGGATAGGCTTGCTTTTGCACCACAGAAACGGTTCGGGGTAATTTAGAAGAAGGTGGTTCAGAAGCAGTTTCTAACGAAAGTTTAAGTTCATGCAAAAACTGTCGAGTTTTGCTGATTAAACTCTGGCGTTGAGAGAGAGATAATTGAGAATATTGAGCATATTTAACTGCAAAACTCTGCCAGCGACTACGATCACTAGCAAGAGTTCCTAGAGGAGGAGTTTTACCAAAATTAAGGCATAAAAACTCACTAAAGCGATATTTATTTCCCTGAATGTCAGTGTAACCGCTTTTTGCTTCAATTGAGAGAGATTTATCTAAGCGTATCCAATCTGATAGTTCCGTAGACATTGTTCTCTAAATAGTTTTTTAAAAAATAGTTTTTAAAGAAATCACACGTGATAATTAATTATTATATCTAGAGATACTAGACTTAAAATATTAACTTAATTTTAGAAATAAAAATCCCCAGTATTATATTCTTTAAACTTTCTTTATTTATCTTTAAAAAAGACAATTAAACCATAACGCAATATTTTTATTTTAAATTCATAAAATGATATATTCATTTATTTTTTATTTAAAGTAAAAATTAATTTTTTTTATAAACTTATAACATTATTTTAAATTTAAATAGATTTCCAATTTTTACGATTTCTATCAACTTAATCTAGAGTAGTTAATTTAAATCAATCTCTGAAGGTAAATTGTTATTGTATCATCAACTGTTTCAGAAACAAGTAGTAAAAACTTTAAATAAATCTAATAATTAGCCATCTAAGCTGAATAAGAAGGAATGGAAATTTAAATTGATTCACTACTGGATTCCCCTTTGTTTGGATGTGCTTTGATAGCTTGATATTTCTTGTATAAAACAGAAAAAATGGGAAATATTTCCCGTTGAACGGCAACGAAAAATTGTTCAAGTTTGTTCTGATTTTACAATTGAGTTTTTATTTTTAATAAAAACTCAATTGATATTTAGAAAATATAAATTTATTTTCGTTAAAATAATACTAACGTTTAATTTTTATACAAATTTGATAGAGTCTGGACACAATCTTTATTGTCAGAAATTTTTTAAAAATCAGAGATAGTTTAGTAACCATTAAGGAAATCATTTTAAGTTCTATTTGTTGTTAATTTGCTTAGTTTAACTTTGAGGTTTAGTTGATAAATTTTTAATTTAAACAAAATTAATTTACTAGTTTTATAGTTTATAAAATTCTATATTTAGAGCTGAGTACTTTTTATAAGAGAAGATTGAAAATAGTACTAACTCATAGTATTGGATTTATTTATTTCTTTTGAATAACAATTATTTCGAACCAGTAATTTAAAATTAAAAAGTATAAATACCCAATATTATTACTAATAATTAAGCTTATCAAAAACTATAGTTATATAGCTGGTACCATAGCAGGTTTTGTGTTTTAATCAAATCAAACTAAACTCGATAACTTTACTTGACTTATATCAATAACATTAGATGCTCAACTAAGTTCAATGAATAAGATTTTAAAACCAAACACCAACTTGTGTTTATTATAATTTAACCATCAGAAAACTTTATGAAGATAATGAATTTAAGTATGAGAGATTCGCCTTAGGCAGAGAAAGTCATTTCTCTCGAGATTGATATTAGAAATTATAGAAACAAGAAAATTTGGAGGAATAGCAAAATATTCCTAAGCTTAGAAAAAGATATTTTAACTAAGATTTAAAAGGTTAGTAGAGATTTGAGGAAGCCCTCTCAAAATACACCAATTAAAAAAAAATTTTAGAAAAATTTTTGATAAAAACTTAGACAGGGTATCAGGATTATTACAATTAGCTGATTTGGGTTAAAAAAATTTGTCTATTATCCTCAAAAGGCTGTGAAACAATTGGGTGTTGGAGTAGAGAAAGTATTAATAATAAATTGAAGTTTATTTAAAGGGGAACCTATCGCTCCCAAATCGCACCAACTTTTAACTCTAAAGTGTTTTAACCTTGTATTCCACTAGTTAATTCTACACCATAAGTTCAAGTAGAACCTGAAAAACGAATAATATCATCGTCTTCCAAATATTCTCCATTTTGTACTTCAATCATTACCAACGGAATCACCCCAGGATTTTCAAGACGGTGGCGAGTGTTCATGGGAACATAAGTAGATTCTTTTTGTTTGAGAAGTTTTTCTTGACCATTACAAATAACTCTAGCAGTCCCTGAAACGACAATCCAATGTTCACTACGATGATAGTGCATTTGAGTGCTGATATGCTCTCCAGGTTGAACTACAATACGATTGATGCAGTAACCATTCCCCTTTTCTAAAACAGTTACAGTTCCCCATGGCGGCGTTCTAGTTATCATAGTGGCTGTTCGAGATTCCGATATGTTACTCATGATTCTCTCCATAGCTTATTCATTGAATCACTTCCACGTTATTTGTAATAGGTTCGCCATAAAACTCAAACTGACTAACCTATTTAAGTATATCCCGTTGCTGCAAAATACTAATCCTCATTGGTTAGCTGTTTCAATTTAATCCTAGACAGCAAGTTACAAACCATAGAGTATCTCATCGAATATTTCCCCTAATAAGTTTTATTAAACCCTTTATCTTCTTTTATATTAATGCTCATTTTAGTGAAAATTTTATTGGTAAACGAGTAAAACTTAAACCATCAGCATTAACCTTTAATTTTTTCTAGTTAAACTAAACACCAATAAAAAATTTTATAATCATTTAATGATTGTCAGGTGATCGCCTTAACCTCTATACTTCTTGGGAACAACGGAAAATCTCATTTTGACGTCCTCTATTCCTAACTTAATCAACTGGTCAATTGTTAGTTATCTTTAAATGAACCTATGCCACGATCAATTCGTCTACTTCCTAAATCTCGTAATCAAGCAATTGTAAGGGAATTAACCATGAGAGGCCATTTAAATCCACTTACTTACTAGCTAGTCGCGACTTCAACATTTAAACTTTTTTATCCGTTATGGCTACATGTCAAAGTAGTCGATCACTCCTTTGTAAAATAAGTTTTACTTACACAATAATAACTTTATTTTTACGACTCACTCTAGGTTTGGCAATCAATAATCATCTGACTTTCTGATTTATTTTTAAATAATTGCAGGAGGTTTTAGAGGCAACCAATCAAGATACTGTCTCTTCCTTTCTTAGTAAGAAGATTAAATTAAAGGATCTCGTGTAATCGCTATTATTTCTGCACTCATTATTATAGTTTTTATAGGTTCCTATGTTGCAGCCTAATTAATAATAGTAAATAAAACGATAAATACAGTTATTTACTGTATTTAAACAACAAAAATATTATATAAGCGAAGAATTGGTTAATTATTACTTTTTGAGAAATTTACACTTCAGCCTAGGCAAATTCTCCACAGTCTACCCTGATGATCGATTTCCTGTTACTGTTAATTCGAAATTAGCTATTTCTTATCTATCTTTGTAGTCATTCCAAACTTGCCAGTAGTTTCTTATTTAAATAAGTTAATCAAAAACTCTATGAATTAAAATTAGAGAAGTTAGCTTTATTTTCTCGATTTTTAGATTTTCTTAAGTAGTAGATAAGTAAGAATTATCGAATTTTTAATACGTCACTCACTTCTAAGTTAAATTCTTAATATCTCAAATGTAGCTTGTAACTTGGCTAAAAGTTGAAGTCTATTTTGTAACTATTCATTAATGGCTCCTCTCGTCTGTGTTTTTTTTTCTCTAAAAAGAGCAACTGAATTCCCTAATTTTTGAATACAATGGCATTTTTAAACCCGCAGGTTTAAAAATGCCATTGTGTTAAGTTTTCTTCAAAAACGTTAATATCATTAGTTACTTCATCGGTGGTAATTCTAAAGGAACACACCCCATAAGTCCTTTTCGGAAATCATTCAATAACTGCCTACTTGCTCTTTCAACATCCCCCTGATAACGTTTATGACCTAGAGTTTGAATATACTCCTCCCCTGTCACGTCTAGGGGAGCAATATGATAACGTGATCGCAAGATTTCCTCAAAATTTAATTCAACTAGAAAATCAACCAACACACCCGCTACCTGTTGATTATCGTAAGCTGCCTCCCCAATATCCTCACAAATTGCTAATTTAACAGCATCTTTTTGGTTTTCTATATTACCAGGGATAATTCCTGGTGCATCTAATAGTTCAATGGTATCAGAAATTCGAACCCAACGCACTTGACGAGTCACCCCCACACTTCTAGCGCTAGCGACGATTTTACGTCCCAAAAGACGATTAATTAAGGCAGATTTTCCCACATTTGGCAATCCAATGACAACTGCGCGAACTGGACGAGGTAGCATTCCGCGGTCGTGTCTTCGTTGGTTTATAGCTACTCCTACAGTCTGAGTAGCTTTATGGAGTGCTTTCACACCTTTTCCTTGTTTTGCATTAGTAAAATAGGGCGTTTCCCCATGATTTTCAAACCAAGTTATCCATTGTTGACGGACAAATTCCGGTATCATATCCACGCGATTAAGCACAAGAATTCGAGGTTTTTCGCCGATCCATTGGGGAACTTGGGGATGGTGAGATGCTAGAGGAATTCGTGCATCAAGAACTTCAAGAACAACATCAACCTTGTTTAATTGTTCTTTGAGTTGTCTTTCTGCTTTGGAAATATGACCGGGGTACCACTGAATTTTAGACATAGTTTTTCTAATTTCTAATTAGTAATTGATAATTTGTGGGAAGTAACCCATATTTGAATATAATTGATTATAATTTTTTTGTATTGATTAAATATCTCTGTTTTCTAGTTTAGTACATAATTATTTATTATACTTATATTATGAGAAATAATTTTATATATAAAAATGTGTTTATATTACGACTTTATAGGTTACTTTTTACCTAATCTTAGATAAGAGTAATTTTATGAAACTGATAAATTTTGTAAATTAATAGCTATAAAATCTGTTAATCTAGTTTACTTAAGTTTCAAGTTTTTATCTCCAGTAATTCTAATTAAATGCAAACATTCATTTATCGATCTATAAAAAAATGTTCATTTTAATATAAATACTAATAATTAAACATTCTTGAATATTTTTAACTTTAAATATTAGTTAATATTTAAAGTTAATATAAAGTTGATAAATAAACTGATCCAAAAAATTGACATTTTTTTACTACCAAAACCAACGTTTAAATCTATTTAATAGAAAATTAAACTATAAATTACTAGCACTACAGCTATTAATAGCATAGAGTTATTTAATAAATCAACATAATAATAGAAGAAATAATGATTAAAATTTATAAATAAAAAGCTAATAATCCGATAGCTACATCAGTTTTTCTTAATAAACTAATTATCCTAATCAAAGGAAGAATAATAATTATAGTGAGAATATTTTAAATTAAAAAGACACTAATAAAAATCAATATACAAGTGTAAATAAATATAAAAATAGCTATCAGATTTATGCTTATATAAGGGAATAATTCAACCATTTAACTAGAAAATATTAATAATTAAAATCGATAAAAGTAACTATTTTTTTGTATATATATTTTTATGTTAACATCATATATATAATAAATAATACAATTATATTATTTATATTTTTTTATCATAAGTTGTCTAAATTAGATTAATAATATCTATAAATACTATTTAAAATAAAATTGGATACAGTCCTATTGATTTCATAATAATAACAAGATAGTTACTTTTATTAAATTTTTTTTCTTAGGTGAGATCTATTAAAAATAGATGATTTATAAGATTGCGACTAACCTAACCTCAACCTCAAAGTTTTTTTCAAAAATTTAAATCGCTATCTCTTTTTTTAGAAAACTTCCAGATCACAAAAATAAACAAATTAGTTATTAATAACTATTCTAGGTAAGATAGATTAAGATAACAACATACTTTTTTATAGCTAGCAATCATATTTTATAAGGTGATCTCAAGATTGTTAAAATCTTATGAGATATATCAAATATGATTTAAGCTAATATCGAAATTATATTCAATTTTTGATATTATCTAGGATAATAATTAATTCTTTTTACGTATTTACAAAGGAAGTAAAATTTAATGAGTATAAAAACGTAAAGTAATCGCTAAGAATAAAGGTTAGAAAACTGATTGATCAAATGAAGGAAGTTATCAAAATAGAAAATATTATCGGAAATCTTACAGAAAAATCTACAGCTAAGTATTATTTATACTTCATATACTTGATATCTGATCGCTGAATCAAAATATTCAAGCTTTGGTTGTTTATCTGAGATGTTTAAAGATTTATCTCATGAAGATGTAAACTGTTTCTAGTTAGGGAAAGTTGTAAACCTGTTGGTTTATAGAATGAAGTTAAATGAGATGTCTAATTTTGAGATAAATTTGTATTTAGTGATTGCTCTTTTTGAACTACTCCTCCATTGCATACTTCTTTAGGCTTACCCACTTAATTGTCTAATGTGGAGAAGAATTACAAATAATAATTTAGTAAAAAAGTACTTTTTTTTAAAAAAATTACTTGTGGTAATATGCTATCATAATTAGCTAAAATCAAGACTTTCTTTGCAAATACTTTTAATTATCAAGCTATGCTAAACATTTATTTTAGACTAATTATTATACTGAATATTTAGTCCAAAATTTATTCGTACTAAATCCGATTAATACACTACCTAAAAAATATAGAAAATTTAAACAATAATAAGTTAACTCTTTAATTTTTGCTTTTATTTTACCGAGATAATTAAAACTATTTGGTAATAATTTTTGTTCTATTAATTATTTAAAAATACTTATGACATCAAAGCTTATCTCCTAATGTCTGTATTTTTTTATTCTAATTTTAGAAAAAAATAGCTAATATTCTCCAGTACTTCCTGAATAAATTTTCATCTTTTTACTTTAATTATATTTTATTAATTAAGTTTTTTTAGTTTATTTTACAAATTGAACCAAATATTTGTCGAATAAGTTTAGCTATTATGTATTCACTATTTAAATTTAATTAAATAATATTTCTTACGTTAGTGACTTTACAAAGTTTTATATATAAATAATATATAATTTATATATAAAAATAATTCTCCTTTCTCCAAGGGAACTTAAAACTTTATTGTTAACTTGAATTTTACTATGATTTTGTTTTAACAAGTAAATATCTATTTTAGATAAAATATATCTTTTTGTTTTTTAGTATTTTTTATTATATTCTTGATTTTACATATTTTTTACTTTTTAAGTTATTATTTTTTAGTTTTCATAGATTTTTTAGAGAGCAAAAAGACTTCATAGAGATCATTTTTATTTAGATTGTTTCTATCCTAAATAAGTGGGTTCTTACAACCGGATTTAGTATGATAACCTTATAGATTGAGTCTCGTGAGGAAAAAGATAGATGACCAAAGGGAAACAAGGAATAATTTTAATGATAATTTTAGGCTTAGCGATTACTGGAATTGGGGTAGTTTTAATTTGGAGAATTGACTTTGAAGAATTACAAATTTGGCTCAATAAAATGGGAATTTTGGCTCCTATTATCTACATGGTTCTTTACATTTTGGCAACTTTACTAATTTTACCTTCGACTCCCCTCAATTTAAGTGGTGGAGCATTATTTGGAATTGGGTGGGGAGTCTTTTGGACAACAACTGCAGCTATGTTAGCAGCCATTTTATCTTTCGCCTTCACTCGTACTTTGGGAAGAAAATATGTCACACGAAAACTTGCCGGAAAAGGGGAAGCAATAGATGCAGAAATCCGTCAGGGTGGCTTATTTTATCTGTTTGCTATTCGCTTACTGCCGATTATTCCTTATGGAATTGTTAATTTTACAGCAGGATTAACATCAATTAGATTTCAAGATTATTTGATTGGAACTGCCTTGGGAATTATTCCAGGAATTCTGCCTTTTGTTATGATAGGAGCTGGTTTTAAGTCTCTCAATCAAGGCAATATTTTGCCTCTACTATGTGGTTTCACGTTAACTGGAATGTTAGTAGGGGTTTCAGCTTGGTATCGTCGTCGTCGCCAACCTCCAAGTTTAGATAAAGCCAAACGGTAAAAGCTAAAATTTTCTTTATAATTATGTTAACTAGATATAAATAATTTTTAGCAATCAAACTCATATTATTATGCATAATGCACGTTTTTATTCCTCCAAAATACCTTTTCACCTGTCTAACCTGGACAGACACTCAAGAGATGTTAGATCTAGAAAATATTGTTATGGTGGAAGCTGCGGGAAAAATTAGACAACATAGCGTCCATTTGCCTACGGTAGATGTAAAAATTAGTATTCTACTTTCTTTATTACAGAACTAAGTAAAAATAGAGAAAGTAGTTAAAGAATATGCTCAAAGGTTACCTTGAAGTAGTTTACTGACTATGAAAGGGAAACAACTTTTTACTTAGTTGACCAAAAAATTGACTCAAAATGGGTTAATGGGTGATGTTAAGGTTGCAACAAAAGAAAAAGATGATCTCTTATTAGCATCTATTTCTGATGCTTAGGGAGAATTAATCAAAGATATTGACAAATTCCGTTAATCACAGCTAAGTTATAATAATATAAATGCGATCATAAGCTAAATTGTTATAGAAAAATACATAATTTTGGCTATAAATTATTAACAATGAAGGATTAACCCCATGTTAGACACAATCAACTCTCTTCTTAACCGTCATCCCCAAAAAATTAACGCTAACGTTGAAATTTATACTTGGCTAATTTGTCCTTTTTGTATTCGTGCAAAATTCCTTTTATGGTGGAAAGGGGTTAACTTTACTGAATATAAAATTGATGGTGACGAAGCAGCTAGAGATAAGATGTCACAAAGATCTAACGGAAAGCGTAGTGTTCCTCAAATATTTATTAATAATAAACATATTGGAGGTTGTGATGTGCTTTATGCCCTCAACGAGACTGATAAATTAGATGCTCTTTTAGCTGTCACCCTTTGAGTTCATCCTATTAGGTGAAGCGGCAAGAGAACAAAAGCTGAGATATTGTGAACATGTGGAAGTAAAAGCCCCCAACTCTAATTATCTCATCACCACGAGAGACAAAAGTAGCGGAAAATAAAAGTGATATGCTCCCTTCATTTGGAGACGAGCGGCTTTGTGTTCAATTCATGATTTTACCGCTGTTATAGCTGTAATTACGAGGAAGCCTCCTTGTAAATTTAATCCTAAAGTTTTTAGATTTCCTCCCTCCTCGGATGGAACCAGTGACCTCATCCACCCTGTCCTAATCGACAGGGTGGCTTCTTATATTGATAATTAAAGAAACAGAAATACAATAGGGATAAGGTGTATTAAAGAGTCAAACTAGTAATAAGGAAGTAAGATCAAATAAGTCTAAAATAGAAGAGTAGTTCAAGAAAACC
This sequence comes from cyanobacterium endosymbiont of Rhopalodia gibberula, assembly GCF_003574135.1. Classification (GTDB taxonomy): domain Bacteria; phylum Cyanobacteriota; class Cyanobacteriia; order Cyanobacteriales; family Microcystaceae; genus Rippkaea. Next base: position 2,828,502 of record NZ_AP018341.1, read on the forward strand.
ACTCACTCGGTGCCGGCTTGCCTATAAAATTCAGCTAAAAAATTGCAGATTTGGTAAAACTATCTGTCATAAGATGCAATTAGAAAAATAATTTCTAGATAGATTATTTTAGAAAGAGAAGGATTGCGATCTTCTCCAAGAAGTGGAATAAAAAAAATTTAAATAGCCGATAACTATGTAAGATATAAGAAAAACAGGGAGAAGTTAAATAAAGTTTCGAAAGAATCTGTAAGATTCCAAAAAAAGGGGCTATACATAGAAAATAACAAAAGTGAGGATGAAACTTGATCCATGTATTAAAAAAACAAAAGCCAAAAAAGTAGAATAATTCCAGATAAATAAGCAGATAAGCAAAAAAATACCGCAAAGACAAAGGAATAGATACAATAAATTGTTCTTGATAATAACTCGGTGTATATAAGTGGTTTAGTCAACTCCAAACTGAAACAATAGAAACAAAGAGAATTATATCTACTTTATGTACCAACTTATAGTCCAGAATTAAATATATATAGAGGAGAAATAACATTTAATAAAAGCTCATGAAATTCCGGAAGGATATTTGAGGATGAATATGATTTAGTCGCTCTTCCTGCTTAACTTATTTTTATTGTAACTAAACTTGAATTAAATTTTCTTCTGTTTGTTTTTTGGTCACTAATAACCTATTTTCTAGGACGGTAAGTCGGAAGAGAACCCACGTACTTGAAAGGTACGAACAAATCCTTATAGGGAAATTTCGTAGGGAGATAGGGAATGAATTGGAGAACCATCAAAAATTACTTCTCTCTGGTCAAGATAGATAAAGTTAAAAAGTAAGTTAAATAAGATAGTTTGACCAGCACCGTTTGGTCCAATCAACCCCGTAATGCTCCCAGTTGGTACTTCAAGATGAGCATCATTAACGGCACACAGATCCCTAAAACTTTTATATAAGTTATATAAGTAGCTTGCCTTAAGTAAAAGTTGATCAGATTGATGAATAGTCATTAGCCTATCTTTGAGTCGCCGAAATTTGAGAGATAGATCTGTTCACTGCCCGGTAATAACAAAAAAACATATGTATTTTTTTGCTCTCGGTATATTTTATGATAATCATAAAATCTTATATTTTGTAGAGTGTTAAGAGTTATGCATTGATAAATCACATCAAATATGAGTTGTTTGAAATGTATAAAGTTATTCAATAAAAACAATGTTAAAAAAAAAAGAGACTATATTTGAGTTTAAAAAAATCTAATATTAAATTATAATAAACTGAAAAATCTAATTATATTTGGATTTAAAACTAGTTATCAACTCACTCTTTAAACCCTGTTAACTTTCTAAAAGCTACCAAAACACTGATAAGTAAATCTTACTGCTTTAGTACCTAGTAATTGTAGTCAATAATTAATCGTAAATAATTTTTATTGAGCGTTATTTAACGAAACAAATAATCTCTTACCAACATCGGTACTTAAAAAGTATTGACTTTTATGCAAATTATTTCATTTCTTTCAAATAAAATAGTTAAAAGGAAATGATGTTTATGATAGGTCTATGTAAATTAGATTAATTAATCATTTTGATGGTTTTATATTTATTCTCTAACTAGAAATAGTCGATAATTTTCCTCAAAGTCGCATTACTGTAAAGTGTTTTAATAACTATATCCTCAGTACTAAAAGTTTTATCTATAAGTTCAATATCGTGTTTGATTTCATTGTATAAATAAACAGGTTAATAACCCTCTCTTCGCCAGAAATAATTTACGCTCTTATAAGATTTTTTTGTTAAACATATTGTATAAATAATGACAGCCTGAATATTGAAATTTAGCGAAGACTAAGTGTAAAAGTCTAAATTTAACTTGGAAGGTGATTTTCTTGTAGTAGTTGTGTCAACCATGTTCTGTTCTGACTATTATCTCTGTCATACTAGTTTTCTGCTCTCGATCTTTAGTAATTGCTTTATACTTTCAGACTGACTAAATTTATACATCTAAGTTAGATATCCAATGTGTAACTCCATCTAAGAGTTGCACATCTGGTTAATTTTGAGATGGAATTAATTAATTTTTTATACATGCTCTAACTCATCAGATGAAATCCTATAATTATTTCCAATGTTTGTATCTAAGTATGGAAGGAGCCGATTATATCTCCCATAAATAATCTATCGTAAACACATTTATAGTAGAATCAAAGACTAAGGATTTCAATGAGTAAATCCATTGTTATCACATTGTCTCTCTAATCTTAAACACCAAAACTTTTACTATGGCGAATCCAACTGTATTTTTTGATATTGAAATTGATGGAAATAAGACTGGCCGTATAGAATTTGAACTCTTTGCTGATGTTGTGCCTAAAACTGCTGAGAACTTCCGTCAATTATGTACCACAGAAGCCGGTTTTGGGTACAAAAATAGTACTTTCCATCGCATTATTCCTAACTTTATGTGTCAAGGGGGTGATTTTACCCGAGGTGATGGCACAGGAGGTAAATCAATTTACGGTATATCCTTTAAGGATGAAAACTTTCAACTTAAGCATACTGAACCTGGAATTTTGTCTATGGCTAATGCCGGGCCTGATACCAATGGCTCTCAATTTTTTATTTGTACTATCCCTTGTAACTGGTTAGATGGTAAACACGTCGTTTTTGGAAAAGTATCCAAAGGATATGAAATCGTAGAAATAATGGAAAAAGTAGGAACTGATGAAGGACGGACAACAGCAAAAGTCGTTATTACTGATTGTGGCGAACTTTAACAAAAAAATGTCAAATTAAAGTAGAGACCGAAGGTCATTTGTCCCTAAAGTTAATGTAGTGTTTCAAGGTTATCAAAAGGTTTCAAGGTTATCAAAAGTGATAAGGTGGGAATCGCCCACCTTATCTTGCAACCTCATTTGAAGTACTACATTTGGGATGACAGATAATTATAACGGCCCAGGGCCATTAATGGAAAATAATGGCGGTAAAGATGATAACGGATATAGAAATGACACGGAAACCCCGTTCCAGTGAACTCGGCTTCTTCCCAGGTTCCCTCAGCCGTTTGGCTCGCTAGTAAATAGTTAATACCCCTTTTTATAGCATCGGTGGCAAAAGTCCCTAATGCTTTCCCCGTATCCAATAATCCAATTAAGGCCCAAGCGGTCTGGGAGGCAGTGCTAACCCCTATTCCTTTGAGGGAAGGATCATTATAACTCCAACAGGTTTCACCCCATCCTCCATCAGTATTTTGACAACTGACTAGCCAGTTAACGGCTTTTTCCATCTGGGGTTTATGAGTATCCGCAGCGATGACCGCTAAAGCAGATAATACTCCACTGGTTCCATAAATATAATTTACGCCCCACCGTCCAAACCAGCTACCATCAGCTTCTTGTTCCTTATCTAAATAAGTTAAAGCTTTTTGAACGCGATCACCGTCGATTTCCAAGCCACAAGACCCCAACATTTCTAACACCCTGGCAGTGATATCAGCCGTATTGGGATCGATCATAGCTTTTAAGTCTCCATAGGGAATCTCATTGATCCAATTTTTATCATTATCCACATCAAAAGCTGCCCAACCTCCAGGCTTACATTGCATAGTTGCTATCCATTCCACACAACGATTAATAGCAGCTTGTTTGCGATTTTCGTCGGGCAATTTAACGCCATGTAAAGCCATGACTATAACCCCAGAATCATCGATATCTGGATAGAAACGGTTCTTAAATTCAAAAGACCAGCCCCCCGGTTTTCCTTGGGAATTTTTAATTGCCCAATCTCCATAGTCAAGAACTTGTTGATTGAGTAGCCATTCACCTCCTTTAACTAAAGCTTGATGATCCGGGTTTAACCCTGATTCAACTAAAGCTCTTAACGCCCAACCCGTATCCCAAACAGGAGAAACACAAGCTTGAACACGATAGGTTTCTTTCTCTTCAATAGAAAAACGATCAATGGCTTCAAATCCTCTTTGAACACAGGGATCAGCTACATCATAATTAAGTACCCGAAAAGCAATTAATGAGTTGACCATTGGGGGCATAATTCCTCCCCAATCTCCGCTTTCTTGTTGATGGTTTAAAATCCATCGTTCCGAGGCTTGAAGACTTTTTTTATAGAAGGGAACTAAATTATTTTTTCTACTCCATTTAAATACTTTATCTAAAATCAGAAAAATATCCGACCAGTTTTTATTACTAGGCAAAATATATTTTACATTTTTAATCCCCTCAGTATATAATTCATTGAGTGTAAAATCTTTATTAATTTGAAAAACAGGCTTTTCATTAAAAACAATTAATAAGGGAACTGTACTTTCTCTAGCCCAACTAGACATCTCATAAATATTGAAGAAGAAATTATTAGGAAGCAGCATAATCCAAGGAGGAATAGAAGGAATTCCTCGCCAGTCATAACAGCCAATTAAAGCTAGATGAAACTTGGTAAAAATCCTGGTTTTACTAATACCCCCTTTACTAAGAATAAAGTTCTTAGCTCGAATTAATGCAGGATCTTCTTGAGAAACTCCTAATAAACGCAAAGCCATATAGGCCTCAACAGAAGTGCTAATTTCTCCACCGTCACCATAAAAAAGTTCCCATCCTCCCTGTTTATTTTGTTGACGACGGAGATAGGTTTCTATTTTATGGAGAGGAAGAGTTGTGTCAGTTCCCCAAATTTTATACAGTAGAACAGTTTCGGCTGTTAGAGTAATATTCGATTCAAGTTCCCCCCACCAATACCCGTCAGGATATTGTAGGGAAAGTAAATAGTCTTGGCTAGCCAAGATAGCCTTGCTAAGGTTTAATGGGTTAATTTCAACCGATGACACACTCTCTTGTATCTGCATTTATGTTCTGTTTTACTCCTCGATTGTCCCTCTAGATTATAGCTAGTTTAATATTTTCTTAAGTCACTATAGATAGCTTGTCTAAAGTCAACTAGATACAGTCTACTCCTTGCAAAAGCAGATCTGGTATCAGAAGCTGATTTGGACTATGAAATATTGGAAAACCAAGCATTTTATACTGAGAAGACAGATTGTCTCAAAAGTTATCTAAGGTTTTCGATAAATTTTCGTCGAGGATTTTTAGGAAAGTCTCAGAGAACTCGGTACACTCACAATTAATAGTTAGTTTCAATTTATATTGTGGTCAATAAGTATTATGATGTATTTTTGGTTTAAAGCCTTTCACCTTATTGGTATTGTGGTTTGGTTTGCAGGATTATTTTATTTAGTCCGTTTGTTTGTCTATCATGTGGAAGCTTCTCAACAACCTGAACCTGCTCAAACTATCCTTAAAACTCAATACGAAATTATGGAGAAACGTCTCTATAAGATCATCACCACGCCAGGAATGATAATGACAGTGACTATGGCTATTGGTTTGATTTTTACAAAACCTGAAATTTTAAAGTTAGGATGGTTACATATTAAGTTAGCTTTCGTCGCCCTGCTTTTAGCTTATCATTTCTTTTGTGGCTGGATTATGAAACGGTTAGAGAAAAAAGAATGTCAATGGACAGGTCAACAGTTTCGCACTTTCAATGAAGCTCCAACCATATTATTGGTCATAATTATTTTACTGGCAGTTTTTAAAAAAAGTTTACCATTGTACTTGACTACTTTACTAGTTTTTACTCTTATTATTATAATAACTACTTCAATTCAACTTTATGCGAAGAAACGTAATCGTAATCAAGAAGAAATGCAAAAAGCAACGCAAAAATAAGTAGGAGTAACGAGAATAAAAAGTCTTTAAGTTGTTGAAAATTAGTAAAAAATCTATTATCGCAAGATAGGGTATAAAAATCTCTCTCTTTTCATTCATATTCTTAGTTGTTCTGATTTTTTTAACCTCTATAAATCATCATTTTTAGTAAACAAAAAAAATTTTTTTATAAAAAATTACCATACAAATCAAGTACAAGGTAAGTAAACCATATTTTTGATAAAAGAATTAGTTAGACTTTGTAAAACTGACTCTAATCACTAAAATATTTGTTATTTTTAGTGTTTTTTCTTAAAAATATGGGGTTAACATCAATAGTTTAGGATTTTCTCTAAAAGTTACTTATAAGCAATATTTGAGTAGATTATAAAATGTAAAAAGTTTAAAAAATTATCCTAAAATTAGTGTCAACCTTAGTCACTATTTAACTAATTTCTCTAGACTCCTAGAAGTCCATACCCTTTCTATACTTATTGACTTCCCTTCTTAGGCAGGTTAGGTTATGGATAGGATAGATACTTTAACTGATTAATAAAATTTAATCTTGTAAGCTTTCTTTGATTTAAACAATTTACAGTCACTTGAAAATCAATTTTAGATTAAACATTTAAGAAATTGAAGTGTTTAGAATCGTTTTATTAACTTTTTTGTTAGGTTAATTGATTGTATCTTTTCACCTAAAATAATCTCTATTGATTTAGGTGAAAAGGTAAGTCAACTTTACTTTTTGCTGTTTTAAAACAACAATTGTAGTTTTTATTATTGGCAATTACTATTTTATATAAGGGTTAATTTTGTCACTCTCTAACTTAGATATTGAGAATAACAACCGTGTTTTCAGATGTCGTAAAACTCACATTCTGATTAAGATTATTTGTTCGACAATATAGTTTCTTATCTAAAGTTCAAAAAATAACTATATTTTCTACCAACAAAATAAGGATTTAAAATAATATAAGTTTTTACTAGTTTCTCAACCGTGGACTCTAGGAAGGTCTTTGGGATATGAAAAAAATCTAATAATTCCATATTTAGTCAAATTTTAGTTTTCATGATTATCTATAATTAAAACTGAGCTCTTCGTCTTATTAGTTTCCAAATGGTAGTCTTCGAGCTATAAATGAGTGAAAAGAATCGAACCGCAGGGGAACAACCACTACAATGTTTTAGTGTCGGGATGAAAATATTACTCAGGACTTTACCACGAAGCTAGAAGAGCTAGAACAGAATAAATCTAATCAATATATAAAAACAGGCTTGCGAATACAAAAGATAAACCCCACCGCTCCAGCTAGTAGAGATATACGTCCCTAGGTTGAGCTAGCTACACAATGTAATAATGTTAAAAAGCTCAAAGCGAGTAAAAAAGTTTTTCTGGTGGTTAAAAAACGATGTATCTACAGCTGATGGATAGTCGGCAATGTTCACTGTGGAGACATCTGGATGGGAGTAGATAAATGTCAACATTCTCTATATAGACAAAGACTGATAAAACAATAATATCTTATTGCGAGGTGGAGAAGCCTGTGCTGTACGTCTATGCGACTTGTCGAGAGAAATATCACCCAGTTAGTGAAAACTTTTGGCCATCGATGGTTCCTGTCAAAGGAGAACTAGCACTAGCATACTCTTTAACAGGAATACAACCTCCCAAATAAGCTAAACGTCCGGCTTCAATCGCCATTCCCATTGCCTTTGCCATTTCCACAGGATTTTTAGACAAAGCGATCGCACTATTAATTAACACTGCATCAGCTCCTAATTCCATCACTTTTGCTGCTTCACTGGGAGTCCTTATCCCTGCATCAACTACTACGGGGACTTTCGCTTCTTGGATAATAATAGTGATGTTAGCTTCGTTGCGAATACCCTGACCAGAACCAATTGGGGAAGCTAAGGGCATCACTGTAGCACATCCTATCTCTTCGAGACGTTTGGCTAATAGGGGATCAGCGTTAATATAGGGAAGTACTGCAAACCCTTCTTTGACTAAGATTTCAGCTGCTTGCAAAGTCCCGATGGGATCAGGTAGCAAATATTTAGCATCTGGGATCACTTCTAGCTTGACGAAGTTATTATCTTCTTGTCCCAATAATTTTGCCATTTCTCGTCCTAACCTGGCTACTCGGATAGCTTCTTGGGCTGTTTTACACCCTGCAGTATTGGGCAACATCCAGGTTTTGCCCCAGTCTAAGGCTTCGGCTAATCCTTCATGTCCAGGGGCTTTAGTTTGCACTCGTCTAACAGCTACGGTGACAATTTGACAACCACTAGCAGCCACACTATTTTGCATACTTGCAATGTTAGAATATTTCCCTGTTCCTGTCATTAAACGTGAATGAAAGTTGCGCCCGGCAATCATTAAGTCATCGTGGGTAGGGGAAGAAAGTTCTCGATAGGATAATGATCCGTTAGTTCCATTGAGGGGAGTTGGAGAAGTTGGATTAAAAGCTGTCATAATTACAGGAGTAGAAGTAGGTCGACTGTAGAAACGATCACTCCGAAAAGCATCGAGAATAGGATCAGACTTCTGGTTAATAATCAAATTACTAATTAAGGAGGCGGTTATAGGAGCTAGTAAAATGCCATTACGATGGTGTCCTGTTGCTAAAATTAGGTTATCACAAGAACTTTGACCTAAAATTGGCAATTCATCTGGAGTTACTGGGCGATAGCCCCACCAAAATTCCTGAATTGGCCAATTAGCTAATTCAGGATAAAGTCGGATCGCCCTGGTTAGTAAGGTCTCAATGCCTTGAGGAGTATTTTGGGGAGTCCAACCTACCTCTTCAGAGGTTGCACCAATAATTAAACGACCATTACGTCGGGGGACAAGGTAGGTAGCTGGACCATACAATACTCGTTGTAAAGGAAAAGGTTCTTCGGATTGTCGGGGCATAGTGATAGACAACATTTGTCCCTTTACTGGGCGAACAGGCAAAGGAAGAATTTGACTAGCCCAAGATCCACTAGCGATAACGTAAGTTTCCGCTTTAATTTCTCCCTCAGTCGTTAAAACACTAGTTACCTTGCCTTGTTTTTGTTGAACAGTTTGAACAGTTACTCCATTGCGGACGTTAACGCCTAATTGCTGGGCTGCTTTGCCTAGAGCTTCTATCACTTTGCAGTTGTCTACTTGACCATCTTCGGGATACCACCATCCTCCGACGACATCATTTCCTAACCCTGGTTGATGAAAACGAATAGCGGTTTCGTCTAACCACTGGGCAGTAGCGGTATTACGCAAATACTCAGAGGGGGGATCATAGACAGGGGCGATAATACCGCAAGGATTGTATCCTAGATCGAGTCCAGTAAGGTCTTGAATTTTGCGAACCCATTCAGGGTATAGCCAGCGAGACTTAATACATAAATTCAGGAAAGGGCCTGGAGTTAGGGCTTCTGCATGGGGAGCCAACATTCCCGCAGCCGCCTGGCTTGCCGTTTTGGAAGAATTTCGGTTGAGGAGGGTGACAGACGCGCCTTTTAGTCTAAGGTCCACAGCGATGGACAAGCCAATAATGCCACCGCCAATAATAAGAATGTTGTTGGTTGGGTTCATGTGTTATTCCGTAATTTCACCCCTTCTTTACTTAATTATAGAGTTTGACATCCCAACTTAACCGTAAGACAGCTGTAATTTTTAAGCCTCACGATTTAGGTTTCTGCTTCGGTACAACTCCATGTACTCACAAAGAGCCTAATAGACTAACGTTCGTCCCACAGACCATTCTTTCAAGCCCTGCGGTTTTTATGTGTTGAAATCTATAACGGGAAAATTCCTGTATTTTTTGATTCCAGAGATGCTTATACTCATTACTCTATCCTCTTTTCCCGATCCACTGATTTATCTTAGTGTCCAGTTTAACTGGACTTAGCTCTAAAGGACTATCTAAATCTATCGTCTCGGGTAAGTCGCTTGACCACTTAACATTGTAATATAAAGCTATCGTTCTACGACAAAGCTTCTACCCAAATTTTCTGATAAGAAGAAGATGATTACCTTTTTCATTTCTAGACGAGTTGAACGAAATTGCTTCGCCTAAATGGGAAGTATTGACATAGAAGCAGAGATGGTACTCTTAATGGTTATTAAAACGTATTTATAAATTTGTTCTAGAATGAATTTTTGCTAAGAACAAACATAATATACTAAATCTATCAGCGCGTTGACAAAAAAACTTGTCAAATAGTAGTAAGTGTCTTATAGATAAATGTTCACTATACAGACGGCAATAAAATAATTTAAGAGACATTATTTTATTGCTTGTTCTTTTGTTTTAAATTGATACTGACTAGCAATCAAAGCCACTACAAACCACCACAAGGTATTAACTTGAGGACGATACCAAACTGTGTCGACTAACCCTTGAGCCAAAATACCAGCCATAGCTGCGGTTGCCGCTATTAACCAAAAGCCTTGGATATTACGTTTTAAACGTAACCTTTGTATTTGTTGAACCCCTTGATTAAAGATAACCACAATTAACCAAAGAAAAATTCCTAAGCCAATTAATCCCATTTCTACTGCCGTTTCCAAGAAGATGGAATAAGCACTCAGAGCACTATATCTAGGACTCATATAACGAGGATAAACAATATTAAAAGCTCCATTTCCCGGACCAATACCCGTTAGGGGATAATCTCGTATCATATCGATCACTCCCATCCAAACGTTCATCCGAAAATTATTACTACTATCTTCACGTCCAGCGAAAATACTCATAACTCGTAACCGTAAAGGTTCTATCGTCATCACTGTAACCAGAATAAATCCCGTAAATCCTCCTAATACTATAGTTAATAGCCATTTACGCCATAAATTAGGTAAAAATTTCCAAAACCATAGGAAAAGCAATAACAGAAAGACCACTAACAAGGCTATCATGCCAATCCATCCACCCCTGCTGCCTGTAAAATACAGACAAGCAGAATTAGTTAAAACCATGGTGATTGCTAGAGTTTTCGGTAACCAACCTCGCCAGACAAAACATGCCCCAATACTCAGGGCGATTGCAGGAAATAAATAGGCACAAAGTAAATTAGGATTACCTAAATAACTATAAACGCGAGTTGCTTGTGCTAATTCAGAGGTCGGATCATTCCAGGTAGCTAGCTGTTCAACTCCAAAAAAATTTTGTCTTACTCCATAGGAACTGACCACTAAGCCAATTAGTAAAACAACAGTAATTAGCCAGTTAGTAATACGAGGTGATCGTAGAATTCGCGCACATATTTCAAAAAATAAAAGGTATAGACTCAATTTAATTAATCCTGATAATGCAATTGCTTTGACTGGAGAAAATGCTACTGCAATAGCAGCAATTCCCCAATACAACATCACCATCAGATGAATAGGAGTAACTCCTGGAGATCCCTGATCAGATATGGTTAATATTCCCCAATACCCAGCTAAAGCTATTAACCAAACCCCAATTAAACTGGTGGTAATAAAGGGTCCAAAAATAAAGACAATACTAATAAGTAATGCACCAAGAGGTTCTCCCCATTTTAAGAGCAAACTTCCCTCTCGCCATTGACTCAATAAACCGACAGTGCGATATAAATAACTGCCACTAAGCCATTGATATGGAGAGAAACAGGAGAAAGTCAATCGATTCCAAACAGAATTCATAGATATTAACCAGTAATTGCAGATTTTTTTATTTATCTAAGACGAAATTGATGATTGCCAACTCTCTTAAGGGTTGAATATAAATCAAATATAATTAACTAACCTTTTAATTTAGTTTAATTATACAACTATAGGTTATTGAAGACGAAATCAGTAGAATTTAAGTTGCGAAATATTATAGTATAGTAACTTATATCCAATAAAAATTACTTGATCTCTTATAGAGAATGGAGGTTATGATAGACTATTTTATGATTTAATAACGCTTTATGACTTCCTATCTATACAATAGTGATTTTAGACAAAAATATTATATTTATTTCTTAAACGCTAAGTTAATCAAATATTGAAGTAGCTTTAATTTAAAAATTAAAATTAATAAAAAAACATTAACAAATTACTTCTGGATAAGTCGATGGATAATTATTTATTTTGTCAGAAATTAGATTAGCAGTTTTGCTTAAATTGTTTTCATTATAAAATGATAGATAAATGGTTGAATTATAAACATTAACTTAAGACAAAGGGCTCACCAAAAGTAAAATGTTTTATTTCACTTTAAAAATTTAAAAAATAGTTATCATTAAAACAAATAAAAACCTTTACTAACAAAAAATTATGAATCATAGAAAGATACTGAATTAGCTCCTGTAAAGATATATCTAAGAGTTCATCATATAGACTATCAATGAGCTACTCTACGAGATAGAGGATCACTAGGTCAATTATCTCATCGAGTAGAAGTTATCATCCTGAAAATAGCAATAATTCTATATTTGCGATAGTATTTAACGAGATTCCACAGTGAAGTCATGGTGTTTTATTCTAAAAATTTTTTATTTTCGCTTATTTTTAACCATTACCAACAGTAAATCAGTGAATATTAAGCCTTATCACAGCATTTCTATACAAGATTGTGAGGAACCTTTAGTTACTATTCCTCTCGAAAAATTCTCTATAGAATCACCCCATCCCTATGAAAAACTAGGAGCAATTTACCAAGGAAAATCTCCCTATTATTTACGTCAAGGGGTTTTGGATGCTTTATTAAAAGCTCAAACTCATTTACATCAAGAATATCCAGGATGGAACATACAAATTTTTGATGCCTATCGACCTGTACAAGTGCAACAATTTATGGTTGATTACACTTTTAATCTAGTTATTAAAGAACAAAAGTTAATTCGAGAAAACTTAACCCTTCAGCAACAACAAACTATTTGGGAAAAAGTATATCAAATTTGGGCAATTCCCAGTGATGATCATGCGACTCCTCCTCCCCATAGTACCGGGGCTGCTATTGATATTACCTTAGTTGATAATCAAGGAAATTCTCTCAATATGGGGGGAGAAATTGATGAACTATCAGGGCGTTCACACCCTAATTATTATATTAATAATAATTCTAAAACAGAAAGAACCTATCATAAGCGACGAGAAATTTTGAAGAAAATTATGACTAAAGCCGGATTTTGTCGTCATCCTAGGGAATGGTGGCATTTTTCTTTAGGCGACCAAATTTGGGCTTGGCAAAAAGGTAAGTCTATAGCTCATTATGGTAGAATTACATAAAATAAGGATTAAGCATCCTGAAGTTTTCAGTATATCTTAACTTAGGTCTTAAGGTGTAAATTAAATCTTCTTAGGAAAGATTTTAATAAATATGTAAATTGATACTAAAACAACTATTAGATTGGATACCCAAAGGAAAGTATTAGCACCCCTAATACTTAAATTAAACAAATTTAAAAAATTCTCAAACAATTTTGGTTTGGGAAAGTTTCATTTCTAGATATAGACATTGTTTGAGAATTGCATGATAACTACTGTATATTTTTTATCGTTATAGATAAGTTGTTTTTAGCAGAAACTGAATAGGTAAGTGTGTAGTATCTACTGTAAAAATATAAAAACCGTGAGTCAAATACCCATAATGGTAACTTAACTGATCAGAGTAAATCTTAAAAAGATCAACGGTTATTTAAAATACAAAAGAATAAATTCAATTTTTTTTAAAAAAAACAGAAATTAAAAAACTATTCCAAACATAAATCCAGACACTGATGGGAATTTGAACAACAGAAGTTAGCAGTGGATACATTTCCATTAGCATTTTACCTGTTTGTGATTACAGACGAACCCTAACTATCACTGTGAACTTCAAGAAGATACTTGATAGCGGAACATCTCCTTAATTACTAATCCAGGGTTAATATATTGATCTCCATGTTTTAATCCCCAATGTAGATGAGAGCCAGTAGTTCGGCCAGTCATCCCGACACGACCAATTCTTACCCCTGCTGGAATTTCTTGACCTTGCCAAATAATAATTCCCCCATCTCGATCTATTAAATAACGTCCCTGAGGAGTGTCTTCGATTGATCCCATCAAATGGCAGTAAATATGTTGCCACTGTCCTGATTGAATTTTAATCATAGTTCCACAAGCAGTATGGTCAGATAAACTTATCACTCGACCTGTCCACCAATTTCGCACATAACTACCCAAGGGGGCAGCCATATCTAACCCTCGATGAAATTGAGTTTCTCCAGTAATGGGAGATGTACGATAACCATATCCAGAGGTGTATGTTTGAAAGTTTTCCACTGGGAATGAGGCATATTGCCAAATATTTCTAGAAGTGATTATTGGAACATGTTGTGCTTTTAATGGAGACTGTCCTAACCATTCAAAACCTAAACAGGTTATAAACCCCATCAAAGCTAACAAAATTGGACAAGACTGTCGGAAACGAAAAATATTGAGCTTTCGCCTAACAAACCTGATGATCTTGATCATGTCACTACTCACACTTTATATTACTAAGATTGTCATTGTGGTATTATTTTTGCATGATAATCGTTTTTGTTATTAATTTGATCATTGATCACAGTAGTTGATTGTAAATCATCCTAAGTCATTGTGATGATTGTTTAAGACTTTAATGAGTTTTGTTAAAACCAAAAACTAATATTTAAGTGATCATCTTCTTATTCAATTTTTCCTGAATGTGGTAATGATTGCTAATGATCTATTGAAGAATAAAATCACTGGTTTAATCTTACTGAACAATAGCTCTATCTCTCAACATAAAAAAAAATTTATAAACTCCAGCACAGCACAAAAATTACAGAATATTTTTTATACTTATCTATATAGAAACATCCCCTTTTTAGACACAGGAGAACTCTGTTAATGAGAAAATGTTGATATCTATGGCGTACGGCATTTATTTCCTTGGGACGGCTCAGTGTATGAAAAGTAAAGTTAATGAGGATGAAAATAATTATAAATTTCTTTAGCTAAGGCTTTTCCAATACCAGAAACTTGTTGTAATTCTTCTATAGACGCTTCCCGAATATAACCAATAGAATGAAAATAGACTAACAGATGTTTTTGACGTTCAAATCCTAACCCTGGAATTTCATCTAATCGTGATCGCCGACTTGTTTTTAGTCTTTGTTGACGATGAAAACTAACAGCAAAACGGTGCGCTTCATCCCGGACTCTCCTTAATAAAAGAACCCCAGGTTGTTCCGAGTTAGTTATTAATGGTTTAGACTTCCTAGGAAGAAAAATTTCTTCTTTTTGTTTAGCTAAACTTACCACCTGGAATTCTTCCATTAGGTTTAATTCTTCCAATACAGCTACAACAGCTGAAAGTTGACCTTTTCCTCCATCAATCATAATTACATTGGGACGATTTTCACTCTCAGATTGATAATTACGAAAGCGGCGATTAATAACTTCAGCCATACTAACAAAATCATCAGAATGACCAATTTTTACCGTAGGACTTTTAATTTTAAAATGTCGATAATGTTGTTTAGCAGGAATTCCATCGATAAAAACCACTTGAGAAGCAACCGCATTTGATCCTTGAATATGGGAAATATCATACCCTTCGATACGTCTTGGTAACTCTGGTAAACCTAACACTTGTGTGAGATCTTCCATCGCCGTTAGATTTTGTTCTATTGTTCGTTGAGTCCGTTTTAACTCATAGTTTGCATTTCGTTCTACCATATCAATTAATTGGGCTTTTAATTGCCGTTTAGGAACAGTAATAGATACTTTTTTTCCCTTACGTTCACTTAACCATTTCTCCAAAATCTCCATTTCTGGCAACTTATATTGAACAATAATTTCAGTAGGAATTTCTACTCCATCCGCTTGCCAGTAATGTTCTTCAAAAACCCGTTGTAAAATTGCTCCAGGAATTCCTGAATCAGCATCTGTAAAAAAACCTAACCGTCCTACTAGACGACCAGCACGAATTTGGAATAATTGAATGCAACAATGTTTAGCATCGCTGGACAAAGCAATAGCGTCTCGTGATACAGTATCATCAGGTAATGAAACTTTTTGAGCTACTGTCAATGTATTTATTGCTTTAAGTTGATCTCGAATAGCAGCAGCTTTTTCGAAGTTTAATTTAACTGCTTCTTTTTCCATTTGATGTTCAAGAGTTGCTATTAATTCTGCCGTCCTCCCCTGAAAAATCATCGCTATCTTTTCTACAATTTTATTGTAATCTTCAGTAGAAATTAATCCTTGACAAACCCCGGGACATTTTCCAAGTTCATAGTTAAGACAAGGACGATCTTTAAAAAGAGGTTTAGGACGCTGACGTAAGGGAAAAACTTGTTTAACTAAACGTAGGGTATATCGTAACAAATGAGTGTCTACATAAGGACCATAATAGCGATCACGTTCCTTGTTTAATCGTCGTTTACGGGTAATAAAAATACGGGGATACTCTTCCGACCAAGTAATGCAAACGTAAGGATATTTCTTATCATCTTTAAGTAGAACATTGAAATATGGTTGATGCCGTTTGATCAGGTTCGCTTCTAAGGCTAATGCTTCAGCTTCTGTATCAGTGACAATAAACTCAATATCGGTCACTTGTTGAAGCATCAAAGCAATGCGAGGACTGTGGGATTGGGATTGTTGGAAATAGGAACGAACCCGTGATCGCAGTTTTTTTGACTTTCCAATATAAAGAATATCTCCATCTTCATTACGCATTAGATAGATCCCTGGTTCAGAAGGAAGTTCCTTCAGACGAGTTTCTAAAGTATCATTATTTGATAGTAACGGTACAATTGTGGACAATATGGACACTCCTTTTTTCTAAAAAAAGTTTAATAAAAAAGTAAAGCATTTATAATAAAAAGTAAAAATACAGTGTTGCCATTTAAGTCTTAGAACCAAATATCTTAGTTTGTACATTAAGTTCACAGTTACCGCTTCAGCGCTAAAAGACTAACTACAACCCTGAATTCTAACTCACCATTTTAGCTAAAATATTGCTTATACAGCCTGATACCAATTCCTAAAAAAGTCTAACAGCTACTAAAACTCGTTAATTTTCTATCAATGGTGAATTGTAAATATCTAAACAAAACTGGTATTCGCTACTTACTTTTAACTATCATCGCCCTAGGAATGCTTTTTCCTCTCTTCTGGTTATTAAGTACTGCATTCAAATCTCCCACAGAAGATATTTTTACCGTTTCCTGGCAATTACTTCCACAAAACCCTACCTGGGATAATTTTCTATCAGTTTGGCAAATTTACCCTTTTGGACGCTATTTATTTAACAGTACCGTCGTTGCTATTTTAACCGTTAGCTTAAACCTATTATTTTGTTCTCTGGCTGCTTATCCCCTCGCTAGACTAGATTTTAAAGGACGAGATCTTTTATTTGCAGTTATTGTAGCCACTATTATGATTCCCTTTCAAATTGTGATGATTCCTTTGTATATTCTGACAGTACAATTAGGACTTCGCAACACTTATCTCGGAATTATATTCCCCAATTTAGCCTCAGCATTTGGTATTTTTCTGTTACGTCAAGCATTCCAAGGAGTTCCCAAAGAATTAGAAGAAGCCGCCCGTATTGATGGCTGTTCAGAATTCGACATTTGGTGGCATATTATGATTTCTGCGGTACGTCCAGCTTTAGTTACTCTGGCTATTTTTGTCTTTATTGGGGCTTGGAGTGACTTTTTATGGCCATTAATTATTCTTGATAGCCCTGAACATTATACTCTCCCTCTAGGCGTTGCTAAGTTAGCCAGTGCTTTAGATCTCGACTGGCGGTTAATTGCAGCCGGTTCAATCATTTCTATTGTCCCAGCTTTATTATTATTCGTATTTTTGCAAAAATACATCATTCCCACTGATGTAGGAAGTGGGATGAAAGGATGATAGAGTCAGGCAATCTGTGATACGCTTATCATTCCTGATTTTAGGTAGTTATCTCCGATTTCGTAGAGGCTCGGACACCTAATTTATTTAATACCTATGACTTAACGTAAGATACCACATAAGATGGAGTAGAGCATTAGCTATATGATTCGAGTCAGAAAACTTACTGAGCAACTGCACTAATAATAGAAATCTCCTCAATACAGCTTTAGAGATATGGTTACAAGTAACCTACCTAATGAATGTAGAACAACCTAAAACATTTCCAAAAACTGCTGAGTCCTTGAAGTTCCAACGTGACTTAGATTGGTTAGAAAAAATTGACCAATATCTGTATTGGAAAACTATTTCTGATAATGACTGAAGTTTTTTTTGAATACTTCTTTTTATGATAGTTTTATATTCTGTGATTGATCAAAATCATATGCAGGCTATTGAACTAAGCAATGAAATTGATACTAACAAAATTTAGTTACAAATTAGGCAATCTTACTGAAAATATGTAATATGTACACTTTTTCCTAGAAAATATTGAAACTAATCTTAGTAAGAGGAAGCCAAATTTAGAGAGTTCTCATTTAATTTTGCTATATTCGTCGATTTTACGGATTTATGAAAAGAGCTGTAAGCATATAGTTATTCAATATCACTTGACTCATAAATATGTATTAATGTTAATACTAATAAATGTTTTTTATAAATCATGTAATTTTATAAATTAAAAAACTAATAATACTATTTTTTTGACTCATGACTTAAGAATTAAATATTTGTAATTTTTTATTATTACATATTCAGGATGCTTATATAAAAAATTGTCGTTCATATTCTCTATATAAAAAAGTTTTGCCGTTAATAGGTCATAAAATTCCAGACCTGCGGTAGATATTTTTGTATTTTATTAACATTTATTTCTCGATAAAATAAATTAAAAATTCTTAATTTACTATTAACATTTATGTATGTCTATTGTGGGAGATATAACTTCCTATTTGAGAATAGTAAGTGAAAATTTATGGTAGGAAGTATTAGTCTTAATCCTCTATTTTATGTTTGTTCTTGCTATCATCATGACAGAACAAATACTCTCTAAAAGAATATGTTCAACTCGTCGATTTAATTATAATGATAAATTTCTATTTTTTTGTAACTTGTTGGTACTTTTTACTATCTTTAATTTAAGTAAAACTAAGATGATATTTCTTGTCAAGATATAAAAAAGACTAGTCCTTTTTATTCAATCTATAATTTTTTCTGTAAAAATTTCTATATTTCTATATTAATTTACAAATCTTCTCCAAATGTTCAACAATTTTTGTGGCTATCTCTCTTTTTCCTATCATCTTTTGAGGCAGCTCATTTTGAGTAACTAAATAAGCAATATGTCCCTGTTTACTTCTCATTTCTTCTCCTCGGTTAGCAACCACAACCTGATACCCTTTTTTGATTCTAGCACTAGCAAGTTCTATTAAAGCTTCATGGCTCACTTGTTCTTGATATTTAAATGTCACCATATAGAGATCAGGAAACTTTTGTCTAACTTCTTCAATCACTTTAATGGTCGGAATCAGCTTAATACTTTTTAACTTTTCTCCACTAGTAATTTTGCCAAATATAGTTTTCTTCGGTTGATAGTCAGCAACTGCTGCAGAAAAAATTCCAAAAACATAGTTTTTGTTGCTTAATTTTTTTATCACTAATTCTAAATAATCTTGATAAGTTTTGATAATTTGATATGGTAAATAATCAGGGGGGGTGTAAGAGCTTTCTCCATGAATTAGATTTATATCTGCCCCTTTCAAGTATAATTCCTTAGCAATTATTACACCTAACTGTCCCGTAAAGTGATTAGTTAAACGACGGATATTATCAATAGGAACTGGTGTTGGTCCACCTGTAACTAAGACAGGGATATTTTTGAGAGGAGAATTATTAATTAGACGGCAAACTTCTACTACAATATCTTGTTCATGAGGGATATTATTCTTACCATAATCTTGTCTGGGTGGCATAATTTTTACCCCTAAATTATATAAGAATTTCAAGGATTCTGTTAAAATAGAATTGTGTAGACTACCGTGCATAGTGGGAACAATCATAATCTTAGTTTTCCCTTGTTCCATGCGTCCTAAAGCAGATGCTAAGGTGGAGGTAATCACCCCATCGGCAATACCGTAACGCATTTTATTAATAGTATTATAGGTAGCAGGAGCCACAAGATAGGCAGTAAAGGGAGCGCGATCACTTAAATGTTCAGCCACTGATGTTAACTTAGTAACAATGGGGTTATTAGTACTCCATTCTAGAGCATCTAAAGTAACATATCGAGTTGCTTCTTTGGAGACAAAAGCAGAAACACTAGCCCCTTCTCGACGCAAAGCACGTGCAATCAAAGGGGTTTTCATAGCAGCTATTCCACCAGTAATCAATAAGGCAATGTTTTGTCCGAGGAGATTATTTCCTACCAAAGGAACGTCATGATCTCCCAAGTCAGAAGATGGAGGTATACTAAAATCCCAGTCTTTCATACACTTATCGGTTAGACTATTGGATATTAACTCTTATATTATCGACTATTCCGTATCATCAAATAATAACTCCTCCAAAATAGGCTGCATTTGCTGATCATCAGGAGAGACTAAAGATATTTGTCCAAGTAAGTCATATTTAGCCAAAAATAACAAAGGAGCAAGAGGAGTATAAACGGAATATCTTTGATTTTTGTGATAGAATCCAGCCAAAAACTGTAGTTCTTCTGAGTCTAAGGGTTGCTCTTCAGTATCTAATTCAAGGTTCAGAATACCATCATCTTCAATGGGAGGTAATTCTCCTTTAACCGTTAAAGTAAAAGCGGTAAAACTTAAAGCTAAATCCAATTCAGCTAAAACAGCCCTAGCATCAGGAAAAATTTCCTGGATTTCTACTTTGTCTTCTAAAAGAACAACATTGGTGTCTTCGTCTTCCTCCTCTGATCGCCCATCCCAGGCCAAAATAACAACAGGAATATCGACGGGCATAAGAAGGATATAAGTCCCATCTTCTGCCTCCAGGGCGTTTTCTACATAACATTCTAAAGTGCGACCCTCGTTATCAGTTAGGGTAACACTATCAATTTCTTCTGGCTCGTTTTCTGAACTAAATTGGAACGAGGACATGGTCTTGAATAGGACTGTGATAGTTGATCAGAATATCACACAATGTCATTAGTTATTGACAAGAATTAACTTAGATAAGTGTCCAACCAGCCAGTTTTATAAAGATACTTAAATCCCTCAATATCTGTCAAATTATACTGTAACGGGGTAATGGTAATGTAATTGTGTTGAATTCCTTGGACGTCTGTAGGAATATCTGATGGAAGATGGAGATGTTCAGGTTGTTCAATTTCAGTAACTAACTCCCCAGCCAACCAATAATAGCTTTTTCCCCTAGGATCAATACGCTGTTCAAATTGCTCCACATAGCGGCGTAACCCTTGACGGGTGATCATAACACCGGCGATCACATCTTGGGAAACTGGAGGAATATTCACATTTAAAAGAGTTGCTTTCGGTAATGGATGACTAACTAATTGCTGGACTAAGGTACAAGCAAAATTAGCTCCCGGTTGAAATTCTTTTGAAGAAAAACTAGCTAAACTTATAGCAATACTAGGAATTCCTTCGATCGCTCCCTCCATAGCCGCTGAAACTGTCCCCGAATACAATACATCGGTACCTAAGTTAGATCCGTGATTAATTCCTGAAATCACCACATCAGGAAGGCTCTTAAACACAGCATTGAGAGCAAATTTAACGCAGTCTGAGGGAGTTCCTGAACAAGACCAAGCGACCACTTGGGGATGAAAAAGGTTTTCCACCACCTCAGCACGAATCGGGTGGTGAAGGGTTAACCCATGACCAGTTGCTGAGCGTTCGCGGTCAGGACAAACCACCGTTACCTCATGGCCTGCCTGGGATAGAGTATTTGCTAAGGTGCGAATACCTTTAGAGAAAATACCATCATCATTACAGATCAGTAGTTTTAAAGATTCCATGATCAAACTTGAAAAGGAGAAAAGAAAGGCAAAAAGTAAAACTTGAGCACAACAATTGAGACATTTATCTTAACTATAATCCTCTCATCAGGTTTCAGTGTGATAATGATTTAAGTGAGATTGAAACAAGAGTAAGGACAAAACTTCGATACACTAATGTGTAGATGTCAAAACATTTCCCAAATGAATTTTGACTGCTAACTTCTGACTGCTAACTTCTGACTTTATTCCCATGACTACAACTTCTAACACCTTAGAATTGGAATTACAAACTCTACAGGACGAAGCACAAGAGGCGATCACGTCCATTACAGATTTGGAAGATCTCGAACAACTTCGCATTAACTATCTAGGGAAAAAGGGGAAAATTTCCAGAATTTTGCGGGGAATGGGTAAATTAAGTAAGGAAGAACGTCCCCGTGTTGGGTCCTTGGCTAATGAAGTCAAAGAAGCTTTACAAACTAATCTTGACCGACAACGTCAAACCCTACAAGTTGCTCAAATTCAAGCTCAACTTGTTGTAGAAACTCTTGATGTGACTATGCCTGGGGTCAGTCGTCCTCTAGGTCGTCTTCATCCTCTTAATAGCACTGTTGATCGAATGTTAGATATTTTTGTCGGTTTAGGGTACGGTGTAGCTACCGGGCCCCATTTAGAAACGGATTATTATAATTTTGAGGCGTTGAATATTCCCTCCGATCATCCTGCGAGGGATATGCAAGATACATTCTTTTTAGCTGACGGTCGTTTGTTACGAACCCACACCTCTCCCGTACAAATTCGCTACATGGAGACTCATGAACCTCCTATCCGTATTGTGGCTCCTGGATGTGTTTATCGTCGGGATACGGTGGATGCAACCCATTCAGCAGTGTTCCATCAAGTGGAGATTTTGACCGTAGACAAAGGGTTAACTTTTACCAATTTAAAAGGTACTATCAAAGAGTTTTTAAAACAGATGTTTGGAAAAGAATTACCTGTTAAATTCCGTGCTAGTTATTTTCCTTTTACAGAACCTTCAGCAGAAGTGGATGTACAGTGGCAAGGGAAATGGTTAGAAGTGATGGGATGCGGCATGGTTGATCCTAATGTACTCAAATCTGTGGGTTATGATCCAGAGGTTTATACAGGGTTTGCTGCTGGTTTAGGAGTCGAAAGATTTGCCATGGTATTACACAAAATTGATGATATTCGCCGTTTCTATAGTAGTGATATGCGGTTTTTATCACAATTTTAACAGTAAATAATAAATAGTCATTAATAGTATTTTTAAAATGATGGTATGCTTTGTTATTTTGTCAGGCTTTGTTTGTTATTATTTATTACGTTTAAGTCGATAGCTCTAAATAAAGGTCAAAAAAACAAATTATTTTAATTTACATCCCTATGTTTAGGCAATTAGAGTTAAATTTGTATTGCTTAGATTGATATCTTTGGGATTAACTCTTTTAAACAAAATTTTATTTAAATAAATAGGCTAAATTCTATTTATCTTCAAACATCTTTTTGACAATTTTATTCGACGCTATTTACCGTTTATAAAATATTTATCTATTTTTCTTTTTTTACTTTATTAAATAAATTCAATTGGTTCTATTAAACTTGTTATATAACAATCAAAAATATAAAAAAAAGTTTGATTAATAATCATAGAATTTTTAAGAAAAATAGTAAATATATGTACATAATTATAGTAGATTTTATCTTTAAACTAAATTGTAATAGATTTAGTCTTTTCACTTAGTATCAAATACTTAACTGAATTTAATAAATGATATTTTTTTTTAGAAACACTCACAATTACTTGTTGCAAGATTATAAATGATATCGGGGTAGTTTTATTTATCGAAAAAATAGATTTGACAGTAACTTGTATCTATTATGGTTCAACTACCAGGAAACTTCATCAGAATAATGAATTAACTATGAGAGATTTACTTTGAGTAGAGAAAATCGTATATATCAGGATCAATTATCGTATTTTACAATCACATCGTAAAATATAATATGATTAATGCAGAAAAAATAACAATGACTAAAATCTATTCTTTTCCAGTTTTTATAAAGTTAACAAAATTTTTATAAAAAAAATCAATTAAAGTTTTTAAAGTCCAGTAATATAAAGCTTTGCTATTTTCTCTAAGTTTCAACAGATATCGATAAAAATCTATAACAGAGTCTGTAGCTTCAAATTTTTTAAAAATTAACTTCCAGATAATTTTTATTAACCAGTAATCAAGGTTCTACAGATTTGCTAAAGCTAAACTCTGCGTTAGGTAAATCACTTATTGCATAGAGGTTGTCTCCCATCTCTTGATTTTAGGGATTTATTATCCATACTTTCGTCGATGGTGTAATCTTTGGCTTTTTCTAGGAAAATATTGAGATGGTTGACTATAATGATTTATTTTTTGATATATAAAACAAGTGTGCTGTAAATTTTCATTAAAATTGTTGCTGCTACCCTAATAATTGCAATGGTAATATTACATAGACTACATTCAACCCAATGAAATAAATATCGATAAATGTCGTTATTAAAAATAATAAGCAGAAAAAGTTTCTTAGATTAAAATTTACTATTTATATTCATCTATGATGTTTTAAAAAATCATAGCACTAGTATATAATTTTGCTGTAAAAACTAGAAGTATTCAACTGAAATATACCTTTTTGCTTGAAAAAGTTCTATATTAATGCTGGCTATTATCATAAACAACAACCACTTTTTGAATCATTTTTTCCTTAATTTAATCAAACAAATTAAGAACGTTGATTATAATTATAATTTATCATTGAACCAACGAAAATTTTCGTGTTATGTTTATAACATTCTAAATGTTCCACAAACTAGACAAATATCACTATAGTCACTGAATATAATAGTCATCATAAATTATGAGAGACTTCATTAATGGAAAATAGCTGAATTTCATCAATTCCCAAATTATTTTTAAGATGGTCTAAGCAATTAATTATTTTTTATAAATCTCCCTATACATACCCATTAGCATCATTAAAAGTTGAAAGATCAACCTAATAATTCTACCAGTTTTATATATTGAGTTGAGTTATAATGTTTTTGATAGTAATCTTAACTATCTGAGGGAATGTATTATTTTTTTTCAAAAAAAGTACTTGGGGACGAACTAAGAGAATGACAATCATAATTATAAAGATACCCCTCATTTATATTCTGAACCTAGCTAAGGAATACTAACACTTAATTCTTGAACAATACCAACCACTAATCCACCAAGAATAGCCCCATAAGGATCACCAATTCCTCCTAAAATAACTGAGGCAAACATAGGCAAAATTATGAACCATCCCATAGTCGGTTTAATAGTAAAAATTGTCTATACATGACTCCTCCCAAAGAGTCCATCCCTCCCATAATTACCAAAGTCTAAAGAACTACTTTTTCTATATTAATCTCTGATACCCTTGCTAAGTTTATATTATTGGCTACCGCTCGCATTACCTTACCAAGTTTAGTCTTTTGTAAGAGAAAATGAAGAACTGTAACAGCCACAACGACTAACCCCATTACTATTAGTCGATATCGTTCAAATTTAATTCCTAAAAACTCTTGAGCAGGAACAAGAAGAAGTTGATAGCTTTGATTGTTCCTCCCCAAAGCATTAAAATTCTGTTGTGAATAAACAATGCTAAGTGAATAGAAATAACAATCAAAGTGGTGGAAGTCGCGCGGCAATTACGCATTGGTTTTTACAGTAGATATTCCGCGATGATCATAGCAACAATGGTTCCAGCGGACCCTATAATTATCGAAACCTACAAATTAAGCCCGCCAATTTTGGCTACCCAAGTCAAATAAGCCCCCAATGTCATAAAATCAACGTGGGCAAAGTTAGATAGTCGCAAAATTACCTAAGTGAGAGTTAAACCCACTGCAGTGAGAGCAATGATACTTCCAATAATTAGTCCGTTAAAAATTCAGTTGGGGTATTTCTATAGACTCCTAAATGATAATTTACTATGATTCCATATCATGTCATATTTAGGCAACTTGGTTGACATACTCTACTTCCTGAGGTGAGTGGATTCTCCAAATGTCACTGTTCTAGATTCATGGCTCAACTAGCTTCGCTTAAATTGAAATCTTCTTTTGTCTTTAACCTTGAGGCAATCCTCTCCGCAGACGTTTACCCCATCTCAGGAGCCTGTTCTTGTATATCCTACGATGCTATTCAAAACCAGATACTTGGTGCTTAGAGTTTTTACCGGTACAAGCTTTTGGACACAGAACGCTAGAACTCCAGCTTTTACAGCGAAAGTAAAGATTAAAAGACTAAGACTTCTACTATTTAACCGTAAAAATTTGTAAAGGGTAAGAATCAGCAACTAAAGTTTCTGCTTGTTCCTTTACCTCTTTCAAATTTGTCGAATCAAACGCTATTTTAGGAGAAGATTCTTCGAAGTTAATCAAGGTTTTAATACGCTGATAGGCTTGGTAGGCAACAGTGGGAAAAAAAGAGAATTTACCAGGAAGAACACATAAATAATTACTTTCAGCATTGGACTCAATCCAATAACTATAACGCCTTTTTTGATCTTCTTCACTAATAAATTCAGTTTTCATACATTCATAACTAAAAAGCTGACGACTATATAGTTTTTCTTGACCAAAATAACGCTCTGCTAATTCTAGAATAGGTTCAATATCAATATCTTCTGGTTCTTCATCTCTCATATAACCTGAATTAGCTAACATTGAGTAGATGAATTTTTGGTTACCCTTTTCCCTTTGCTGAACAAAATGATTGAAATGAAAGCGATTTTTCGTAGACATTCTGACAAAATTATTATCCACTAAAGCTGGATAGGCTACCACCATGGCACTTCGACTTCGCTTTAGTCTAGCTCTTATCTGCAAGTCGGCTAAAAAAGATTCAAATTCTTCCCCAACTGTAAAAATAAACAACTTAGCCTTCAGTCGTTTAGATAGTCCTTGTTTAGTTTTACAAATCAAACTTTTCAAACGAATCGGACCGTAGCGATCCATTAAAAGTCTATCGATGGTAACCCCCATTTCAAACGCTACTCCCTGATTTAGACAACTTGCTACTAAATCTTTGAGAATTCTACTTGTGTTCATCGAACAATCCAGAGTGTGGAGAACTTCATAATTAGAGGGCTTTATTCCATAAGAATCATCAAAGTGAGAACAAAGATTATGAATAGTTTTATTTGATTGACGCAAAGAACAAGAGATTCCTTCGTGATTTTCTACTTGGGCGTAACTGGGAGCAATACAACTATTATTATTTTTCCAATTATGTTGTTTTCCATAGGCAATCTCTAACCGACCTAAAACTCTATTTAGTTGAATATTAATCTGTACTGTATCACTTTTCAAACGAGATGAACTGATTTCTGGTGCATCAGCTTGAGGGTGAATAATATGTACTGGTTGAGCATTAAACCATCCTTGGGAATTAGGGATAATAGTTGGACTGTAAAAATTAGAAGATTTCTCAGTTAAATTA
Source organism: cyanobacterium endosymbiont of Rhopalodia gibberula (assembly GCF_003574135.1). Taxonomy (GTDB): domain Bacteria; phylum Cyanobacteriota; class Cyanobacteriia; order Cyanobacteriales; family Microcystaceae; genus Rippkaea. Next base: position 2,855,619 of record NZ_AP018341.1, read on the forward strand.
ATATTACAGTTTTCCGAAAAATAGGGACTATAAAAATTGATTATATCTTCTACTCCATTGACACAATTAATAAAAGTTTGGGCATCGTCTTGACCAGAATATAAAGCCCCTGTATGAAACCATCCTTCTAATTTACCCGATGCTAAGTTACCTAATTTAAGAGATTTTTCTAAAACTTTAATAGTTAAATTACTATGACGAGAGAGAAATTCAGTTATAGCAATTCCAGCAATACCACCTCCAACAACAACGACATCAACATATTCTATTTCAGATGCTTGAATTGAATCCATAAGTTTATTTTACTAATCTATTTTATACGACTGTTAACGGGCTTAGATAAGGCTTGATAAATTGTTGCTAAAGTTTTCATATCTTTAACCATTTATTCATGAACCAAAACTGGTATTTGGACTTCATTACCTAGATTAATTTTAGAACTGTTAGGCTATGTGGCAGTCAGATCATTAGGTAATCGGGAGCCTATGTGATTGTAACATTGATTCTTTCTAAACTTTTTGGGATATTGTGATTTAACTGAGTTAGAAATTCACTATTAGGATATACTGGTTCAATCCCTGAACTTGCTAAGATGCTGACGCTTAATGTTTCATTATTTTAGATGCAGAAGTATTAAGATGTTAAACTTGCTTGACTTTTACAAAGTATTGGAGATAATAGAGTGTCACAACTTACCCCATTCTAAATAGAATTAAATCTATAAATACTTTTGGGCTAAAAGCACCACTAATATAGTTTACTATTTATTGGGCTAAATATTCTAGATGATCATCTCCGTTATTGGGTTTTAAATTCAAAAAGTATATTGACTACTCTATTTTGCTAAAATAGTCAATCTTAGTGTTAAATATGGCTAAGGTACCGTGTAGTTCATGAATTAGTAAAATAGAGTTAGGTTGATGAGAGTTTATTGTCATGACAATAGCTAAATACTTGATATCTAATGTTATTTTAATTAAGCTAGTCCTAGTTATAACTTTTTTTAAAAAGTGTACGTCTATCTATATTAGACCATCTTCTTTTAAACTTAGATAATTTAATAGAATTATTGTTGTATATTTTACTCATATTAAAAATAATAACACTTTCCAAAAACAATAAATATCCTTTCTTGATTTTTTTTTAAATAGAAACTAATCTCTTATCAAAAGAGACATTTAGAGGATATACTCATAAAGTATTATTTTTTTTGTTATTATGATTTATCGGTAATAATTACTTTAATTTTGTTTTACTTTTTCGCAATTTTGATTTTTTAGTAGACTCCATTTCAATAGAAATACCTACAATTAATAATATTGTTGCGCTATTAATAGCATTTTTTTTACTTAAAGCTAGATCCTAAGTATAGATTAAATCAGGTAATTCAAAAAAAGTTACTATAATATTAATGTACTTTTAAGCTTTTTTTATTATTTTAAATTTATTGTTTCTTTTGGTCATTATTATTCAAGCTTCTTTAAGCAGAGTAATTTATACAGAGCTATAAAGAATATTAGTTGTTGATGGATTTTTTTTTTATAAAGTTACATAAAATAGGTTATTTTTTTTCATTCAGGTTTAAATAATTTATCAAACCAGCTTTATTAAAAGTTATTTTTCTCAGTTATTAAATCAATATATAATTAGTTTTCTAAATAAGATCGTTCCTGTTTAAAGTTGAACCACTGAAAAACTTATTCGATATATTTTATTGTCTCAAATAAAGATAAGTCAAACAATTAGCTAGGTTAAAAATTTTGAATTGTCTTAGATAATTTATCTGAGTACCTGATTATATATTAAATTCTTAATGATTTTATCAGTGACTTTCTATTTGATGCAATTACTGTAATAGGAGTTAAAAAACTAATAAAAGAAATAAAACAACTTTATTGAAATACCACTCAAGTAAGAAAATTGTTAAATATTTTTTTTAATGTTATTTGAGTAAATAAGCAAAATTTCAGAACTAGCTATAATGTTATAGTACATCAGTAATCATATCACTTCTCCAATTAGTCTCATCAAGATGAACATCAAAAAACTATTCCTAAGCCCCACTCAAGAATGGATGATACTAGGACTAATTTGGTTGATCAGTAGTCTGAGTGATCATATCTGGCTAATTTTAGATCATTCTATTCCCCCTTGGGATCAAAGTAATCATTTAACTAAGTCTCTCCAATATCTCTACGCATTGGAATCTCCACACTTTTTTGATGGTGAATGGTGGCGAAATTTTTGGATGATATCATCAAAATATCCTCCGTTAACCTATATTATTGCTGCTTTATTTCAAAAGGTTTTTGGAGTTGGTAATGATACTGCATTAATCACTAATTTACTTTATAACAGCATCTTGATTTTTGCAGTTTATACATTAGGTAAAATTCTATTTAATCATCAAATCGGCTTGTGGGGAGCCGGTTTATCGATGTTATTTCCTAGATTATATCAAAGTCGTTTACAATTTTTGATTGATACTCCATTAATGACATTGACAGTTCTGTCTTTTTGTTGTTTAACTTTTTGGAAACTCCAGAAAATTTCTTATAAACAATGGCTATGGACAGTTATCTTTGGAATCTGTTGGGGATTTGCATTATTGACAAAACAAAGTGTCATGTTTTTCTTGTTTACTCCTTTACTATGGCTAGTAACAAGCTACATCTTTAAATGTAAGTGGGAAAGAATATTACAATTGATGATTAGTTTTATCATATCTAGTATTATTTGGTTTCCCTGGTATCGAACCAATTGGATTTATTTATTTAGCACAATTCGTAATTCTAATACAATTCCTGCCTCTTATGAAGGAGATCCTCCTCTTAACACCCTAGCAGCCTGGACTTATTATTGGCAAGATTTACCTTCGGCAGTCACTTGGATATTACTAGTGGTTCCTTTAGTTGGTTTAATATTAAATGGATTAGGAAAATTTCCTAAAAGTAAACAAGAAATAGAAATAAATAAACTAAGACAAGGAATTATCTGGTTAGCGATTTATTTTATCGGTTCATATTTAATTTGTTCAGCTCTTTTTAACAAAGATACTCGCTATATTATGTCTTATCTACCAATTTTAGCGATATTTTTAGCTTACGGGTTAGTTCAGTGGAGAGGAAAATGGGAACCTGTTAGATGGACAACTTTAGGACTTGTATTCGTGGTTATGTGTACAAATTTGTTTCCTATTCCTGGGACGGATAAACTTACTTTAACGTTAAGTTCAGGAGGATTATTCCGTCCCTATCTTAATAGAGATATTCCTAATACTGAACTCATCAGAACTGTACAGAAAATAAGTCCTTATCAGATATCTAATTTGGGGGTTATTGTTAATACAGATTTTTTTAATCATAATACTCTTAATTATTATGGACAAGTGGCTAATTTTCAAGTTCATGGCCGAGAATTAGGAAATAAAGAAGAAGACATACAACAAGACCAAAAATATTTTGATTGGTTTGTTACTAAAACAGGAGATAATGGATTTGCTAGAAAACCCCAATTAGCTCTAGCTAAGAAACTAGAAACTGATACAAATTTTTTAACTGTTAAAACTTGGAATCTATCTGATAAAAATATTTTAACTTTATACCATCGTAAACTCCCATCTGTAATCGTCAAAAAGAACTCAAATATATCTAATAAAGTTAATTTAGATAGAGTTAAAATCCCCCAAAGGATTCCTTCAGGGTTTCCTATTCCTATTACTTATGAATGGTCAGGATCTTGGAAAGAATTAAAATCAGGTTTACTTTTATTAAACTGGGAACTTATAGAAGAAAAAGAAAAACAAACAAAAAAATCAACTAAGCTTTGGATACATGATCATGGAATTGGAGGAGGAATGTTGTCTGGAAATTATCCAGACGAACAAAACTTTAAAGTTATTGAAAATTTAGGGATGATGGTTCCTAAAGATTTGCCTTCAGGAGATTATCAGTTGACAGGAATATATCTCAATCGTAATACTGGAGAAACTTATCCGATCGTTGTCTCTGATGTTAATATCACCATCGATAATAATGCTTCTCCTATCTCTTCATTTCCATTAGATTTAGTCACAAGATTAAGACAACTTTCCTTAAATTTAGCTCAAGGAATAGAGGGACTTGACCCTATTTTTGATCAAGTTGATCGGATTAACCAATATGACCCAATTCAAGATTATCTTAAACAAGCAGAAGAATCATTAACTTATCGCTTAAATCATCACCCAGGAAAATATGAACTAGACTGGACTTATGGGTTAGTATTATCCCGTGTTTTACAAGAAAATCCTAAAGGTGCGATCACTGCTTTAAGACAACTAATTAAACTTGCTCCCAATAACCCCTATCACCATGCCTATCTGGCGTTTGTTTATCTCTATAATTGGCAACCAAAGGCTGCAGAAACTTCGTTAAGATCTGCTCTCGGACTTAAACCTAATACCGAAGAATTCCAAATATTATACGGTATTTCAGCTATAATGCAGGGCAATTTTTTTAAAGGATGGCTTATCTTATCACCGTTACTTTAAATTTATTCAAATGAATTCAAATCAAGATATAACAAATAAATTCTATAGTTTTGTATGTTATGATAATATCCTTTTTAAGCTTGATTATTAAATAACTATTCTATAGTAATTATGAAAAATTTTTCTTACAGTTACTAGCTAGATTTTCCAGAAAGCTATAGTTCTAAGTTCAATAATTTAGGTTTAGTATTTAAAGAAATTTGAATTGTTGTAGTGTATTTCATACAGTCAAACACTAAGCCTTGTGCCTTTTCTCTAAATAATTGCTAAATGTATATATAGTAAATATAAATTGTTTAGACGTTTTTATTTATATTTATACTCTATATTAATATATTTTTTAGTCTAAAGAGTATTAGAGCCTTGAAGTGATAAAAATAACCAAAGTTAATCTATATAAAAAAGTAAAATATAAAAAATATTGACCTGGATAAGTGGCAGTCATGAAATCGAACTTAAACTTACAAGAATTAATTTGTCAACAATAATAACAATAATTAGTATGGTAATATAAGTGACTATTATCGCATTTTATGCAAAGATAGTATAAAATACAATTTTAATTATTCCAACAACAGAAAGACATAATTGTAACATTAATTGTTATAAAAATAAACTATTACACACTTTTCTTATCTTCTCCCAAACTTTTTTAAAAAATAATTTAGTAAATTTTAACTTAGTTAACGTCTGAATATCATTACTATACTGAGGCTTGCTGTCAAAAAATAAATTGATATCCTCTAAAATTAATTCTAAGCGCTTAATAATATTGTCTGCTCGATACTCAGATAATACCTGTTCTAACAGAATCATCTTATTTGAAGAATTAATGGTCTTTAAGATTCTTTGCACATCATAAATCGTTGAATATCCTGCAATTTTATAACAATTGAAACCAGGATCTAAATAATCGGATAATCCACCATTAACACTCGAAAATACCTGACAACCACAAGCTAAGGCTTCCATTGGCTGTAATCCAAACCCTTCACTTATCCCTTGTTGTGCCCAATATTCTGCCGAATCGTAAAGATATACTTTTGTTCGATTAAACAATTGACTCAAATCTTTAACATATGAATCAACAACAAAAACTTTGCAATGTTTTTTTAACTCAGGAACTAACTGTTTAATTAGATATTCCGAGGATTTTCTAGCTTGAACTAAAACATCAATATCCCGTTCAATATGCAAGTTAGTAAACTCATTAGAAATTTGATTAGGTAAATAATAAATCAGAGAATTAGGAGCTTTTTGTCCCCAATAACCCATTGTATTTCGACTAACTGTTATGATGGGAACACTTGGAGGTAATATGAAATTATACCCTGCACTATGAGCATGATAAACGATATGGTAATTCTTTAATTTGTCCGCTAAACTAGGAACATCAAAACCCCAACTTATTACAAATATGACATTTTCAAGTGATTTTGCTGGAAAAATATCATCAAGAAATAATGTTTCTGGTTCTCGTTGACGATAGGTAACCAATTGTGATTTACAGATTTGCTGCGCTAGGTTAAAGGTTTTTAATTCAGCCCATAGTCCACCACAAGCAAATTTACCACCCGTCCCTGGAACTAAAAAATAAAGCTTTCTCATTAGAATTATTGATTGTTGAAATTGTTAATTAACAATGAAATCAAGAAGGAGAATATACATAATGGTACGAGAGCAAGTAGTCACACACTATTAAAGTTGAACATAAATCAAGCTACATTGTAATAACAACAGTTTTCGGTTTTTTAGTTACCCTTCTTAATATAAAGCATTTTGTTTATCGATATCTGACTATTTATCGTTTTTCTTAAGGCAATTGTTTTAAGATTTTTAGGAGTTATGTATTGACATATAAACTTACATATGAGATATCTGAAAACAGAACATAAAGCAATTACCGAAAATTGAGAGTGTAAAATTGTTAGGATGGAGTAGAACGTCAAGACAAGATACAGATCTCATAACTTTTAGAAAAAAATTAACAGACAAGTGTCATTTAGAGTTATGTAACTGGTATTTTACTTCCTAAAACCAATATCTGGTCTGTAATCGTCTGTCCGAAATGTTTGATTATGTGTCTCATGAAAGCATAAACTATTTCTGACTAAGGGTTAAGTTATGAGTCTGTTCATTTATTAAATGAAGTTAAACAAGATATTAATTTTATAGGTTAAATTTTAAGTGTAGATAATACAGTGATTCAAACACTTTACAGTAATACCGACTTAAGATGAATTGTAGGCTATTTTTGATTACGGAATAAATATAAAACTACTTACTAAAGAAATTAGCCTACTTGCTTTATATTCCCCCTATCAGTCTGGAGTCTTATTGACTTTTAATTTATAGATTGATTTTATAAAAGAGGAAATAATTTCTCTGTAAGTGAGTATTTTAAACTTATTGTGTCAGAAAATATAAAGCAATTTTAATTATTTTTTAGGGTTTAAAAAATAATTAAATTAAAGTTAATAAAAATTAAAAACTTAACTAATAATTAATTTTTAATTCAAATGGGATTATCTATTGAAGTTAATGATAACTTTATTTACATCTATTTTAGATACAGTTTAGTTTCTTTATTTTTTTTAGAATTGGTTAATATTAAATATTTTTTAGTTAGTTAAATATATAAGAATTATTTTGTTTATTCCAGACCATATATAACTTCTACTTGTTTTTAAAATATTTACTAACCTAAAGTATTAGGGAGTTAAATGAATAACTATAAAAAACTATTTTATTTACATTAAGAAAACTGTTAAACTCTTAGCTGTGATGATGAAATGTTGAGACCAGTAGGATGAAGACAAAATTTGTCAGTATAGCTGGTGGACATCACTGATTTGATGTCAGCAAATTATTGGGGACTCAAAGCAATTCTAAACCAACGATTGTTTATTTAAAGATTTATGTAGAAACTAGTCACAATAACATTGAGCAACTCAAGTAACAACGCTACAAAAATCTTATATAAAGAATTATTTAAATTAAAAACTTATACAAAATATTGATAGTGAAACTAATAAATATAGTCTAAAATTAATAGGTCTAAATAAGTTTAATTGTAGCAAACAGATTAAGCGTATAATTTTCACGCATTAGGATAAATTTTGATGTATTGAATCTTATTTAGTTTTTACTGTATGTGAAATTTTGGGCATACAAGTGATTATTTACGTACAGTAAAGACGAGTCTCTAGTTAACAAAAAACTTACCGCATTTAAAGCTAGACTTTATGGCACTCAAAACACTACAAATGCAGATAAGCAAGTGTAAACTCCAATGTACAAAAAAATATTTAGAACGAAGACCACCCTTAAAGGCAGCAGGCTTTATTTTTAGGAGCTTTAGTCACTGTGCAAACTAATCACACTGAGATTCTTAAGTTATACGTGGTCGACTTATTAATTTACTAAATATCGCTCGACAACCTTCACTAAATACTCAACCCACTCATGAGCATCTTTAGCACTTACTGATTCTACCATGACTCTAATTAAGGGTTCTGTCCCAGAAGGACGAACTAAAACCCGACCAACATTTCCCATCTCTGTTTCTGCTTGGGTGATGGCTTCTCTCAACGGAATACATTCTTGCCAAAAATGACGCCGATCGCGGTCCTCCACACGAACATTACGTAAAATTTGAGGATAGGTTTGGAAACTGTTATCTACTAGGGTGGCTAAAGACTCTTCAGACTGACAAACTAAAGCTGCTAGGTGAAGGGCAGTTTGTACCCCATCCCCAGACACTCCGTAATGATGACAAATAATGTGGCCTGACTGTTCACCCCCAAGCATCGCTCCAGTTTCCCACATTTTGGTTTGAACATAGCGATCACCTACAGATGTCCGCATAAATTTACCCCCTAAGTTTTCCCAAGCTCTTTCAAATCCTAGGTTAGCCATCACTGTTCCCACTAAAAGATTATTAGGCAGTTTTCCTTTTTGAAGAAGATATTTTCCCCACAGATATAGAATATAGTCACCATCAACTACCCTTCCTTGACTATCGACAGCCATTACCCGATCTGCATCTCCATCAAAAGCAAATCCTAAATCAGCCTGATGTTTCTTGACTGCCTGTTTGAGTAAATCAAGATGAGTTGAGCCACAATTAACATTGATGCAATTGCCATTAGGGTAATCGTGTAAACATATTACCTGCGCCCCTAGTGATTTAAAAGCCTGGACAGCCACATTTACCGATGCCCCCCAAGCCAAATCTAAAACTACTCGCATTCCCTGTAAATCTAGACTTTGCGGGAGAGTACTTTGTAAAAATTGGCAATATTTATCTACTAAATCTGGCTGATAGTAGGTTTTTCCCCATTCTCGAGGATGCTCTAATGGTAAGGAGAGATTACCACGTAACCATTCTTCAATCTGTTGTGTTAATACTTGACTTAGTTTTGTCCCTTCATGGTTAAAGAATTTAATCCCATTATCCTCAGGAGGGTTATGGCTTGCAGAGATCATAATTCCACCCACTGCGTCACTGGTGCGTGTCAGATAAGAAACACAAGGAGTAGGACACAAACCTAATTGCCAGACTTCTAGACCGGCAGAAGTCAACCCAGCAGCCATAGCCATGGCCAACATATCGCTAGAGTTTCGGGAATCTTGCCCAATGATCACCGGACCTGAAGTGACCCGATTCACTTTCAATACTTGTCCTGCCCGAAATCCAAGTTGAAGGACAAAAGGGGCAGTTAACAAGTCACCTGCTTTACCACGAATGCCATCGGTTCCAAATAAGGGGCTATTGGGGAGATGGGCGCATTGTCCCAAGAAACCTGGGTTTATGGTGGCACTGACACGATCCATCCAATTGTTTCCATTACGAGATAGAGAACTTACCATTTTGTCTATTTCCTCACACAACACACTCACTTTTAAAGAATATACCCTATTTGTCAATAGGGAAGGATTCACTTTTTTTTATAAGTAAATTTAATCATTACCATCTATACTGAACGTTGATGGCTGGTTTAATGTTCCAAAAATGAATTAAGTAGTCAAAAGTTGTCACCTTTTATTTCCGTATCTATTGTGTCTGTGCTCACGTCCTAGAATTTAGACAAAAAAGGGATAGTGCTTTTTTAGCTTAAAATTAAACGGGTGTGCGCAGCATTATAATCGGATAACTTTCCCGAATACTAATAATTCAAAATTTATTGACCCTCACTGTGTCCGAAACTAAAAAAAATGGAAACTGCTCATCAAAGCCTTTAAAACAGCTATAGGTAAGGATGGAGTCGTCCAGCGCAAAGAAGAACTTATTACCTACAAATTCGATGAATTAACTCGTTATCGTCAACGGACTGCTGTAGTTGTTCTACATCAAACCACTGAAGAAATGGCTGCTGCCAGTAAAAATTTGCCATAATTATTAAATTCTCTGGATGACTAGAGAAGCGGGAACAAGGTTATTAGGGGGCATTACCGGCTAGAAAATGCATAAGCTTATATTATTTATTTAGTGCAGATACTATTTCAGCCAGCATGGAAATTATGAATAACCATTCTATTGATGTGGTAGCAGATCTAGTAGCCACTAAGTGTTGTTCCAGGGATGCTGAAGTGATTTTGTTAGTGGAACTGGATAGGCTAAGCGTAGAATCTACTGTGAATAAAGAACAGAGCGTCCAAATTTGTCGGCAAGATAAAGCTAGAGGGATAGCCTCCTCTAACTAATAATGTAGAAAGCAGTCTAAAATTTTGGAGAGGACGAAAAGTGCTCTTTGCTACGATGGGTAGGATTAATCTTAGTTATTCTGTTCAGGAAGGGGTAATTCCTCGGACTAAATTAGTGGAAGTGTTGCGATAAATTGGTTAATTAAGAAAAAATAAGGGTTATTAAATTGCTAATATTTTTTGTGCTGCAGATAGCCACTTAACATCTATCAGTTCTTGATGATAATGCTGTAGTAGGAGCATGAGAATAAGTAGAAGAATTAGGGGAAGAAATCCTTAAATTATGTGTGGAGTCTGAGAAAAGTTTATCAGAAGAATACTGTATTGGAACCTACAAAAACTGTTACATATCTTAATATTTTTAATCAAAATGGTTTAGAAACCATACGTAATAGATATACAAAGTATTTAATCCCAATAATTTAACTAACCCTAGTAAAGTTTTTCCTACTATCCAAAATTATTAAGAAACAGCTAATGCTAAACTATAAGCGTTCGAAGGGGTGAAATTCTATTTAAAAATTATTGGTCAATTATTCTCCCAACTCACGGGTAGCTTCATCTTTGTTCAACTATTGACTTAATTAATATGCTGGGAAATTTTCAAGAAAGTCATTTACGCATCGCTGTTGATGTCAATGAAAGTACTATTGGTAATAGTTTACTAAAAACGAAAAATCTCCGTAAATGGATCATTCCTCAAACTCTATCCTCTGAACTTCCTGATACCTTAGAAGCAGGAATAGTCTTTACTAGTTGGCTGGGATTCGTTTCCATCCACCATCAAGTAGAAATTGCTAATAAAAACAGCTTACGACTAATACTAAGTCAAGGAATTGATGGCTATCATGAATGGATTTGGGGCGATGGCTGGGTGCAATCTAGATTAGAAGGAATTTCTCTTTTACCTCTTAAATTAGGACAAACTTTTGATTTACTGAAATTACGTCAGTTTGTCTTAACTCAAGAACAAATTTTTTGATAAAAAGGAGTCCTAATTCGAGTAGGGTGGCGATGTCTTAGACTGGCAAGATTCCAGTTCATCCTTTAGTGTAACCCTAACAATAGGATTAGGGACGATAGAAACCTTGAGCTAGGGTTGTAGAGGGATAAGGTAAGCTGACATCAGCAGCTACCATTAAGCTTACAGTTGATATTTGTCGAAGCCATTTTAATATTGACATCATTTCCACAGGAGCAGATAGAAGTCGTAGAGAATCAGTTTTAATCGATTAAGGATTTAAAAAACAACTGAAATATCGGAATTCTTTAACCCCAAAAAATCTATGGCTTAGAATCAAAGAAAATTGCTATAATTCCAGAAGATACTGAAATCAACAATGTTCTTAATAAGTTAGTGCGAGTTGGGCTATGAGTAATTACTCTGACCGGATTATTATTTTTGACACAACTCTACGAGATGGGGAACAGTCCCCCGGCGCAAGTTTAACGGTTGAAGAAAAACTAACTATCGCTCGATCGCTCGCACGACTTGGAGTCGACATTATTGAAGCAGGATTTCCTTACGCTAGTCCTGGGGACTTTGAAGCAGTTCAAAAAATTGCCAAAACTGTAGGAACCGAGACTGGACCTATCATCTGTGGGTTAGCCAGAGCAACCAAGAAGGATATTAAAGCAGCTGGGGAAGCTCTTAAACCTGCTGTAAAAGCTCGTATACATACTTTTCTAGCCACCTCAGATATTCACCTCGAATACAAACTCAAAAAAACTCGCCAGGAAGTCTTAGCTATTGTTCCTGAAATGGTAGCTTACGCTAAAACCTTTGTGGATGATGTAGAGTTTTCTCCTGAAGATGCAGGACGAAGTGACCCTGAATTTTTGTATCAAGTCCTCGAAAAAGCGATCTTAGCTGGTGCAACGACCCTTAATATCCCTGATACAGTCGGTTATACAACTCCCAGTGAATTTGGTGCATTAATTAGCGGTATTAGAGAAAATGTCCCCAATATTGATCGTGCTATTATCTCTGTTCACGGCCACAATGATCTAGGGTTAGCAGTGGCTAATTTTCTCGAAGCAGTTAAGAATGGAGCTAGACAGCTTGAATGTACCATTAATGGGATCGGAGAACGGGCTGGTAATGCTGCGTTAGAAGAATTGGTGATGGCTTTGCACGTGCGCCGTCAATATTTCAATCCTTTCTTCGGTCGTTCCCCCGACTCTACTGAACCTCTGACCCAAATTCACACTAAAGAAATTTACCGTACGTCTCGTCTCGTCTCCCAATTAACTGGAATGATGGTACAACCTAATAAGGCAATTGTAGGAACTAATGCTTTTGCCCATGAGTCGGGAATCCATCAAGATGGAGTACTCAAACACAAGTTAACCTATGAGATTATGGATGCAGAATCCATCGGGTTAACCCACAATCAGATTGTCCTGGGCAAGCTATCAGGACGTAATGCTTTCCGTAGTTATTTGAAGGAATTAGGGTTTGAATTATCAGATACAGAAATTAATAACGCTTTTTTACGGTTTAAGGAAGTGGCCGATAAAAAGAAAAAAATTACTGACTGGGACTTAGCAGCGATCATTAACGACGAAATTCAACAAGCCCCCGAATTATTCCGTTTAGAATTTGTCCAGGTATCCTGTGGGGATCATTCTGTCCCCACGGCTACTGTTACCCTAAGGACTCCTAATGGTCAGGAATTAACTGATGCAGCCATTGGGACCGGTCCTATAGATGCGGTTTACAAAGCTATTAACCGTGTGGTTAATGTTCCTAATGAGTTAATTGAGTTTTCTGTAAAATCAGTTACTGCTGGAATTGATGCCATAGGGGAAGTTACAATTCGCCTAAGCCATGAAGATCGCATCTATTTAGGATATGCAGCCAATACTGATATTATTACTGCTTCGGCACGAGCTTATATTAGTGCCTTGAATCATCTTTATGGTGCAATTCAGCAGAAGTCACAAATGACACTAAAAAATCGGAATTAGGCATCGTTTGGAATGGAGAACCCCCGACTTTTGAAAATTCAGAGTTTCCTTATCCCCCATATGTTTCTTATTTTGAGGATATGATGTTCTTGGATCAAATCTAAAGTAAATCATGATTAAAGCAAAAATAGGTGTCCTAGGTGGTAGTGGTTTATACCAAATAGATGCTCTCCAAGATGTCCAAGAAGTCCACCTTGATACTCCTTTTGGTTCCCCTTCCGACGCTTATATTTTAGGAACTATTGAAGGAACTCCTGTAGCCTTTCTCGCTCGTCATGGACGAAATCATCATTTAATTCCATCAGAATTGCCTTTTCGCGCAAATATCCACGGTATGAAACAATTAGGGGTAGAATATCTTATCTCAGCTTCTGCTGTAGGATCACTCAAAGCTGAAATTAAACCCCGTGATTTGATTATTCCTGATCAATTCATTGATCGTACCCGTAACCGAATTTCTACCTTTTTCGGGGAAGGATTGGTCGCTCATATTGGTTTTGGACATCCTGTTTGTAACCAATTAGCCGCTATATTAGGGGATGCAGTGGAAAGTCTTAACTTACCTGACACTACCTTACACAGAGGGGGTACCTATGTTTGCATAGAAGGGCCAGCCTTTTCTACTATTGCTGAATCTAACCTCTATCGTAGTTGGGGCGCGTCCATTATTGGAATGACTAATTTAACCGAAGCGAAACTCACTAGAGAAGCAGAAATTGCCTATGCTACCCTAGCATTAGTTACGGATTATGATTGCTGGCACCCGGACCATGATCATGTCACCGTTGAGATAATCATTAACAATTTAAACCACAATGCTGTTAATGCCCAAAAGGTTATTGTAGAAACAGTAAGAAGGTTGAGTGAAAGTCCGCCAGTATCCGAAGCCCATAATGCTTTGGAATATGCGGGGTTGACTCCTTGGGATAAAATTCCACCGAAAACTCAAGAAAAGTTAGCAGTATTAATTCAAAAATATTTACTGAGGGATAATAGATTAATTTAGGTATAGAACTTTTCTTTTGAAGGAAAAAACTAACTATCTTAATAATCCTCTCTTTTTTTAAAAGAGGTAATTGTTTCGTTGTTTATCATAAATTGTTGAAAACACTAACCTAATAGATGGCGATATCTTTAGTGCTCCCTATTCCCTATTTTCTGTACAAATGAAATTTGCTTTTGTTATTGATTCCCTACCTCAGTTAGATCCCGGTCACGACAGCACAGTAGCTATCATGGAAGCAGCCCAAACAGCTGGTCATGAAGTTTGGGTAACACAAGTCCATCAACTTAGTGTTATTGAAGGGAAGTCCTGGGCAATTTTATCTAAAGTTCAGTTAACCCCCGTTAAATTACAAGGTCAAAAGTGGGTAGCGGTTCCCAATTGGTATCAAATCTCGGAGACACTTTTAAAGTGTCTAGAAGACATGGATGTAATTTTCATGAGGAAAGACCCACCGGTTACCGTTCGCTATTTCTATGCTACCTACATTTTAGAGTTAATTAATCCTGAAAAAACTTTAGTGATTAATTCTCCTCAAGGATTACGCGAAGCTAATGAAAAAATGTACACTCTGCAGTTTTATTCAAAAATGCCAGAAACCATTGTCAGTTTAGATAAGACAATTATTCGTAAGTTTGTAGAAGAAAAACAATTAGCAATTCTCAAACCTTTGGGAGGAAAAGCAGGGGAAGGAATTTTACTGTTAGATTCTAGTGACCGCAATTTTAATTCTCTAATTGAAGTCAGTACTTTTTATGGGCAAGAAGCTGTGATGGTACAGCGTTTTATCCCTGAAGCAAAGGATGGGGATAAACGAATTATCCTCCTTAATGGTCAACCTATTGGGGCAGTTAATCGAATTCCGACAGGTAAAGAATTTCGGGGAAATATGGCCGTTGGAGGAAGAAGCGAAAAAACGGAAGTTACCTCCAGAGAATTAGAAATTTGTGAGGTTTTAGGTCCACGATTACGAAAAAACGGTTTGTATTTTGTTGGGATTGATGTTATCGGTGGTTATCTAACAGAAATCAACGTTACCAGTCCAACTGGTATTAGAGAGATTGATCGTCTGGATAACACTAATTTAGGAAAAAAAATAATTAATTGGCTAGAGACGAAATAATTATCAATATTGAGTGGATATCAGGAATCTATTTAATTTGAACTTATGGAGAAGTCACTAAAGATCATTATTGACGATGGCATCTTTAGGTATGTTACCTGCTTTATTGCGTGCCATGTGTACTTGTACTTGGTATTTTTTGCTCCCCTATTTTTCACTTTACAAGCAGTCATAACAGTTGTTGGTAATTGTACTTTTTCTGATGCTGTTTGATGGATTTAGCGTTGTTTTTGTCAAGATATCATAAATTGATGATCATTAATAGTTTATTGGTCATTTCGTTTTAGGGTTTTTGTGGTTTCTTACTCGTTCTCAAAAAACGCCGAAGTTAGCTTTTATGTACTTTTGACATTTGCAGCTATGATAATTCCGGCTGAAATTCATGCTGGAATCAGCTGTAAAGAAGCTCTTGGCTAAGATTAATTGATTACATGGTAGTGCAGAATCTTTTTTAAGTAACTCTAATATTTTAGTTATTTTGGGATTTTGTCAATAAATTGTTGAATACAAGAAAAATAATCGAGTCAACACTTAGTTGAACTGCAAGATTCGATTAATTATCATCCCTATGATAATTTTGGTAATTTTTTTGTTGAGAAAACTATCTAGATTTTGGATTACCGTTCGTGTATTTGTTTTCTTAAACTTTAATGTTCATAACGGCAATAGAACTATTTATTCTTGCTATAGTAGTCTCGAGTGGTTTGCTTCAAAATGAAGACCTTTCCTTATGTTCCATAACTGTTTAATTTGTACTGACTTCACCGACGGCTTACATCGCCTAGTTAACTTTATTCCCCCTCTAGCTAGTAGCGGACTCAAACGTATCGTATTTTTACACAGTATCTCGGTTTGGCAATCGGAAAAAGTTGCCCGGGTTGACGAAGACAAAATTGCTAAGGCAAAACAACTCCTTGCACCTTCCCTAGAAGAAGTTCCCGACGGTGTAGAAGTTAAAGTTGAAGTTCTCTCAGGACAACCCAAAGATGTAATTTTACGACTAATTGACACCTATGACATCGATATTGTGCTCACAGGGATGCCTATCCGCAGTGCAATAGAAGCAAAAATATTTGGAAGTCACACTCTAGAATTAGTTAAATCAACCTCAACACCTTTAATGATTTTACGTCCTCAGTTAATCTCCACTTATACTTGTGAAGAATTAGCCTTACGTTGTCAGCATATGTGGCGTTACTTGCTGATTCCCTACAATGGGGAACAATCTGGGGAATATTTGCTTGAAGAACTTAAAAATCATCTAGAAGACTATCCTGACAGTTCTTGTGAACAATGCTTGCTACTATGGGTGATTGATGATGGGGAACGCACGGAAGAAATTACAAAATATCATTACAGGGAAGCCCACGACAAACTAAACAAAGTCAAAGCAGAATTGGAAAAACTAAATGTAACCGTTAAAACTAAAGTTACCCAAGGAAACCCATTAGTAGAAATCCTCGATACTGCCTTAAACTTTGATATTAGCGCGATCGCTATTGCTTCCGATTATCGCAACACTATCTTAGAATGGACAAACCCCAGTTTAGCTAACGAGGTTCTTCGCCGTAGTTGGTTTCCGGTGTTGTTTTTTTCCCCTAAAAAATAAAATTTCTCTTTTGTCCTTTTCTCCCTTTTGAGTCAACAGTGCCTTGAAAAGATAATAACAGTCCCATGAACGACAACCGCAAAAACCCAGCAATTAGCAGTCCCTTACCTGAGGCTATGTTAGAAGCTTCTTCAACTTTAAAATGGTGGGGATGGCGTAGCTTTTGGATGCAAATTGTCCTCGGTATTATCTCTCTGTTAGCCCTTGGAACTGGTTCATTAGGGGAAGGAGAAAAAAACCCTGGTACGGGATTTGGTATATTTTTCGCTATTTGTGGGCTAGTCGTTCTCGGAATTAGCATTTATTTTTCCTTTCGTTATACCAAAATTGCTGATCTCTTGCAGAGTTCTGATCCAACCCATCGTCCAAAACGAACCGATACCGTCCAAGTGATTCGGTGGGGTTTAATTATTAACCTAATCGGAATGCTATTGTCGTTAGTTGGCACTCAATCTGTTGTCGGTAATGTTTTATTAAAATCCGTGAGACAGACTGGAGCAGTAAGAGGAGGCGCAGGATGTTTGGTGGTAGCGGCGGATATTTTTAGTATTCAAGCTAATTCAACGGCAGTCACCGCTCATTTTATAGGAATTGGGATCTCTTTATGGTTACTCAGTCGTATTACCAAATAGTACTTCGGGAAGGGTAAGGGAATTTTTCTTGGTATCTAAACAAAATTAATTGCCGGGTGGGTATTACCCACCAAAATGGTAATCATTATTCATATCATGGCTTTTGTCCAATGAATTATGAGTATTTACTTAAAAATCTACTATGCAAAGAACTCGATTAAATACTTTGTTTTATAATACTCAAATCCGTCTCAATCAATTATTTACTAATCCTTGGCGGCGTATTTCTTTAAGTTTAATGAGTCTTTTCTTTGGTTTTTTTGTTGGTCAAGCTGTTTCTACAACTGCAGGACAAGAAGCCTATTGGGATATTACAATTGCTGGATTTCTAATTTTATTTACAGAAACCATTAGTCGTATCGCTTATAGTCAGATACAAAAGTTAAAAAAAAATCTATGGCTTGACATTGTAAATATCTTTAAAATTGGCTTTGTCTATAGTCTCTATTTTGAAGCTTTAAAACTTGCTTCATAATCATAAAATTTTTTAAAAATTAAAATTAAATACAGCTACTTATGTGAGAATTATCTAACTTTGAATAAGCACAAGCTTTTGATATCATCCCCAAAAATATACTCGGAAAAATAATTATTCTAGGTTAGCTATGACAAAATCATAATCAACAAAAATCGAAAGTCTTGCCTTATAAGGTTTTCAAGATTTCAAGAATTTTATTCTTATAAAAATCAAGTTCTTGGGGTTATAGGATACAATCAGAATAAAAGTAGAAGAAGTTATTAACTTCTTCTACTTTATTATTTTTACTCTAGAAAAAACTAAAAAAATTAAGATAGAATCATATCTTCTCAAGGCTGTTAAAAATGAGGTTAAACAGTTGTGTTAATAGTTAGTATGGAAAGAAAAAATCCAAGTCGATCTTATTAAGATTAAGACGATTGTGGTTATCACTTAGTATTTTAATTAGTTCGGAATAAAAAAAATAAACATACTGTTACTTCAAAATTTTTTAAGGAAACAAGTAAGGGGAAAAATAACTTTGACTAAAGTTATTCAACTTTTAATCCCCTATTTTCATAAAAATTCACGTAGTAGAGAAAGGGAACAGAGTAGGATTTAAAATTATTAATCAAACAGATATTGTGTTATGTAAAGGGTAATTTATAAGAACATAAGTAGTTAATGAAAATAGATTTTATTATCTTAATTTAGAAGTAAAATCATAAACAATTGCTTTTAAAAAAATGGGAATAGATGACTCAGAGGATGAGTAATTTGTAGATTATTTTTTTGTAATTATTAAACCCATAATTATTTATTTAATTTTTAATAAAAATTTCTAAATAAATAGATTTAGCAATAGAAATATAGACTAACTATAATACTGAAAAAACTATTGACTAACTGTAAACTCTTTGCAGAAAATCTCAATAATAAACGTCTCTAATATTTATGTTCTAAAATAGATTTTTTATTTCTTATTTTTAGCGACATTTTGTAAAATAATCAGAGGAGTCAATTCTTTTAATTGTTCCATTTGTTTCTGATTTTTAACAAAGAATGTTCCAGCAAAACCTAAAGCATTGACTGGAATAGATTTGTAACTTGCTTGTGATCGCTCAATAATCATCATCCATTCCCGTGTAATCAAAAGATTATAGTCTACCGTCGGTTTCTCTTTGTTTAAAGGTAGATTAATAGCCATTAATAATTTATGATAATTTTCCAGAAAAATAAGGGCGTTTTGAAAATAATTTTTTCCAGTAGTAAGGTTGATTTTGATTAAAGCATGGCTAAAATTAAAACTAGATACAAATCCAATATCTTCTTGAAAGTCAATCTCTTTTATTATTGATTCAATTGGGATTTTTTCTACTTCAGAACTTAACGGAAAAGGAACTAATTGTAAATGTTTATGCTGTTGGCTTGCTCCCGAAAGCGTGCCACTATTATAGAATCCCAACCCATCAATCTGCAATAAACATTGACCTAAAGCAGCAAAATCATTTAAATCTAGCCAACTTTGTTGTTCTTCAAAAACACGAGTAGTAATTAGTAAATGGTAATCAAATACATTATATTTATTCAATAAACATACATGAGTATCTGAAAGGTTAGTGACAAATAAATCTTCTTCATAGGGAAGAAAAGGATCTACTTTTTCTTCTATCTTTTTACGTTGCTGAGTTTCTTTTTTCTGGGAAATTTCTTTTTGTAGAAAATTATCTAATATTTTAACTAAAAATCTAATATTAGCATCTTTTATGAATGCATAATTTGTTACAATAGATTGTAATGCACCACAGTTAATAGCATGATTTGTCTGAGTGATGACCTTTTCCCATAAATCTGTAGATTCAAACTCTTCTTTATCTAAATTCATACTTGTAGCCATTATGTGTGAAATTACTATGAAACTAGTACAGAACTTAATTAGTTTCTTGTTTGCTCAATATCACGTTACTGGTGAAACGATTTAACTGTTTATTAGTTAACGTACATAAAACTGATTTTAGTAAACCTACTAGGGTAAGCGACTCTTTCTAAAGCTTTCTTTGATCAAATAAACAAAATACTATACCCGTATAGGACAGCAGGGTATAAAAATACGATGGACATCTCGAGTAATTGTATATCACTTATCATTGAACTTTTATCTACCCTACAAAATATTTAAACTGGTCCACATTTTTTTTTCGACCAATAGTCTTTTAAATCTCTTCATGTCTTAATAACCAAAAACCGCTATAAGTCATCGCAGAATCATCTGGCTGAACAACTAAAAAATGTAATCCTTGGCTATCGTTTTTTCGTAATTCGTATTGTTGTGCCGCTTTAGCCATGTCTGAATCTTCAAAAGTGGCTAATATCCAGCGATCAACTAGATCTGATTCTAAAACTAACCCTCCCGATTTATCTACCTGAGTAGGAATATAGTTTAGGGCGACTGGTTTAACATCTACTAACCAACGGGCTAAATACATTGAGGTTCGACCGCCATAAATAATGATACCTGGAATCCTTACAGTGGAGGCAGGTTCTAAACTTATAGGAAGTAAAAGGTTAGGAATATCGGCAATAGGAATGGGGCAATCACTAAAAAACTCAATAAGACCTCCCCCAGGGAAAGTAACAAACTGCCATCTTTCTCCCCATAAATTCCTAGGAAGTGTTTGGGGAGGCGGTTGTTCTAATTTGACAGGATTAAAACTATTGTTAGTCCCTTGTTTTTTTAAAATTTCTTTAAGCTTGGGTGTTCGTCTTGTTGCTTCAATCTTTATACCAAACTTGTCTGCTGCTGCAATTAATAAGTTAACTGACTGAGGTCGGAAAACTTGAATTATATCAGGTATTTCTTGTTCAATAGCGGATTCTAATTTGGAAGATAGCCAACTTAAATTAGCTTCTTTTTGTTCACAAATAGCTTGATAAATTATTTTTCCTTGATCGTCACAAATTAATAGTTGCCATTGAAACTGATGTTCTCGATTTTGAAAAGGGGTTTTATAAAAATCTGCTTGCCACGTCTTTAAACTCATTGAATTGATTAAAAATAAAACTATTTGACTTTTTTGAAAGAAAAATTGCGACTCATTAGATGAGATTGTAGCATAAAGACTTATAATAAACATAATAAAAATATAGATACTATAGTAATATCAAAAGATGATTAAAAATGATTTAATATCAGAAAATATGAATGATTGGATAGAAATTGGAACAATTGTTGCACCGCAAGGATTACAAGGAGAATTAAGAGTCATTTCCAATTCAGATTTTTCAGAAAGATTTGAAGAACCAGGAACAAGATGGTTACAGTCTCCTCAAGAGTTGTGTCCTCAAGAAGTTGAGTTAGTGAGAGGTAGGTATATACCTGGAAGAAACCTATATGTCATTAAATTAGCCCAAGTGAAAGATCGTATCCAAGCTGAGGCGTTAAGGAATTATAAATTAGTAGTTCCTAGGAGCAATCGCCCAAAAATAAAAGAAGGAGAATATCATGTCTCAGATCTAATTAATCTAGAGGTTTATAATCAAAAAACAGGGGAACTAATTGGAAATATTACTGATATTTTATGGGCAGGCCATGATTTATTAGAAGTCAAACTGTATCATGAAAATGTTCAAAAAGAATCGGAGCTTTCTCAGTCTCCTCCAAAAATAATCCGCTGTCAAAAACAAAAAAATAAACCAAAAAAAGCTAAAATAGCTACTATTTTAATTCCCTTTGTATACGAAATTGTTCCTGTAGTTGACTTAGAAAATCAACGTATAGAAATCAATCCTCCAGTTGGGTTATTGGAATTAAACCAATAACCCTTCATAAAAAAGGATTAACCTTAGTCAAGTAATTATCAATTACTACTGGAGTTTTAAATAATCTCGCAAAGATTGATTCATAACATCAACAGGAACGGATTTTTGTAACCATAATTGTAGGGCTACTGCTCCTTGTCGGACTAACATCTCCAAGCCATCAATGGTTATTAACCCTTGTTGTTGTGCATTCTTGAGGAATTGAGTGGGATTAGGCGTATAAATCAGATCATAGGCAATCGCATTTTCTGGCATTCTAGCAAAAAGTATAGACTCTATAGGAGAGTCATCAATGTTAGGAAACATTCCAATGGGAGTGGTATTAATTAATAGTTCAGTTTTCTCTATTATATCTGACAATTTATCCCAGAAATAAACGTTTAAAGCGGCTGTAAGTTGAGTATTTTTCCAACTTTGTATAAACTGACATAACTTTTGTCGATCTCGCCCCACAATGTGAATTTGAATACATCCTAATTTGGCTAACCCTACTACTACCGCCCTAGCTGCGCCTCCATTTCCTAGAATAATTGGGGTTAGATTGGCCCAGTCTCGTTGTAATGATTGAAGAGGGGACAAAAAGCCATCTATATCAGTGTTAGTCCCTTTCCATCCTGTTTCGGTGCGCCAAACCGTGTTAACTGCACCTACCAATTTAGCCGTGGGAGTCACTTCCGATAGGAGAGGAATAATTGCTTGCTTGTGAGGACTAGTAACATTAAATCCTACGATTCCAACACTAGCGAATCCCGCAATTGCAGTGGTTAAATCTTGGGGTTTTATAGGAAAGGGGACATAGATATAATCTACTCCCAAATGACTAATTGCTGCATTGTGTATGACTGGGGATAAGGAATGTTTTACTGGATCACCAATAATGCCGAGTATTTTTGTTTTTCCGGTAATTCTTGACATATTTTCTAATAAATAGTTGTTTAGTTATTCCCATTGAGTGAAGTCCAATTGTTACTTAAAATGACCCATTGTTCTAAACTTAATTCTTCTGCGCGAGCTTGGGGATTGATATTTAATTGTTCTAAGAAAAAGATTAAGCTATCATCATCAATGATACTTTTCAAATTATTTCTTAACATTTTGCGGCGATTAGCAAATCCAACTTTAACTAGTGTCTCTAATTGTTGGGGATTAGTAACAGGAGTTTCTAGGGATTTAGGAGTCAAACGAATCACCCCAGAGTCTACTTTCGGGGGCGGATCAAAAGCTTTACTCGGAACATCACAAATATACTCACAATGAGCTAGATATTGTATCCCAACTGATAAAGCTCCGTAGGCTTTCGTTTTAGGTTTAGCTACAATACGTTGGGCAACTTCTTTTTGAATTAATAATACGATTGTATCATATGGGGGATAGTAGGGATTGGCAATGGTTCCAAGTAATCTTTCTAAGATGGGGGCAGTGATATTGTAGGGAATATTTGCTACTACCTTATTAAGGGGTTGAAATTTTGAAAATTGTTGTAATTGAGTGGTTAGATCTAGGGTTAATATATCTCCTTGTAATAATAGAAAATTCTTGATGTGTCCTAACTGTTTCGCTAATCGTTGACATAAATCTCGATCCAATTCGACCGCTACGGTAGACCCAACATTTGGGATGAGACGACGAGTTAAAATTCCGGTTCCTGGCCCAATTTCTAGGAGATGATCGTTACTCTGAAGTTGAGCAGCTTGTATTATCTTTGTTAAGACTTTTTCATCACGTAACCAGTGTTGTGCAAAACGTTTACGGGTTCTAAACATTATTTAACGTAAAAAGTTAGAAGTAGGAAGTTGGAACTCTCTGAGTCAGGAGGATAGCCAATTTCTATGTTGCCTATTGCCTTATTTTTAAAATAAATAATTGACTATTCATAATTCATATGACTGTCCTCAAATCAAAGAGACTCTATTCTACGACAGAATTAGCCGATGGTGTGGGATATTCTGAACCAGTAATCGCGGCTAATATTCTTGTTCTTTATTTATTAGTATTCCTTTACCTATGTAGAGAGATCAGCGGGAATTGTGCTAATGATTGGGAAAATCCCAGATGCTATCAATAATCTGATTTTAGTGGTTTTCAGTGATCGTACTCGTCTTCTCTAAAATTGTTATTTACCTTAGGTGTTAGGATAAATTTTACCCTTCGCTTTCCCATCCAATTCACAATTGCCCATCTTTTGTCTTAAAAAAAAGATTACTTTTAATCAATAGTCATTGTTTATTTATTATGTCTCGATCAAGATTTTATTTAATACGCCTACACAGGGGTTAATTTAACCTAAACTGCCTTAATCCAAGAATTAATCCAACATTATAATGAATACACAAGTTTAAATAATTTTTTACTTACTTTTTCTATTGAGGGCAATATTTCCTAATAAATGCTTTTAATCAGAAATACAAAGATTTACAAAGGCAACCCAATGAGAACATATATACTCCATAATTTTTCTTAGCTATAGATCGAGCGCTTTATTAGTCTGTGATTCAGGAAGTTAAAGTAACAGCCAATAAACAAGTTAAACCTCAAAAATGACTGTTTATGAACAAACAGTTATGCATAAGATGAGAGAAGATTTACTTTTTGTTAAGATACTGAGATTGGCAAAAGAAATATGGTGCATAATTCTGTAATGCTAGCTTATCAAAAGCTAAGCTTAGAATTAATTGAATTGTGAAATAAAATTAAAAACATCAGGACATAACTGCTCATGACTAATGTTCTCTGGCTTCAGGGTGGTGCCTGCAGTGGGAATACTATATCTTTTCTCAACGCAGAAGAGCCTACTCTTGTAGACCTAGTTACGGATTTTGATATCAATATTCTCTGGCATCCCTCCCTAGGACTAGAATTAGGGGATAGCTTGCAACAACTCCTAAATGACTGTATTAGTGGGAAAATTGCTGTTGATATACTTGTGTTTGAGGGAACTGTTGTCAACGCCCCTCATGGAAGTGGAGAGTGGAACCGGTTTGCTGGCCGTCCTATGAAAAACTGGTTAGCAGACTTGTCTAAGGTTGCAGGGTTCGTAGTTGCAGTAGGGGACTGTGCCACCTATGGCGGTATTCCTGCTATGGCCCCCAACCCTAGCGAGTCGGTTGGACTCCAGTTTCTCAAGCGCAAAAAAGGGGGAGCTTTAGGAGTTGAATACCGTTCTCAAGCGGGCTTACCTGTCATTAATATTCCAGGTTGTCCAGCCCATCCCGACTGGATTTCTCAAATCCTAGTCGCGGTGGCCACAGGACGAGTAGGAGATATCACTCTCGATAAATTCCATCGTCCCGAAACTTTTTTTAAGTCCTTTACCCAGACGGGTTGCACTCGTAATATGCATTTCAACTATAAATCGAGTACCCAGGAATTTGGACAGCGCACCGGATGTCTTTTCTATGACATGGGCTGTCGTGGACCTATGACTCATTCTCCTTGTAATAGAATCTTATGGAATAGAGTTTCCTCCAAAACTCGTGTTGGAATGCCGTGTTTAGGGTGTACCGAACCTGAGTTCCCCTTCTATGATTTGAAACCAGGAACAGTGTTTAAGACTCGAACAGTCATGGGCGTTCCCAAGGACTTACCCCCGCAAGTTAACAAGAAAGATTATGCCGTAATGACAGTTATGGCTAAAAATACTAGTCCGTCTTGGGCTGATGATGATATGTTCATTGTCTAAAGTTTTCTTTAGAGTCGCTCTATGAGCTTAGCTTTAAGCTCGTGTTAGCTAAATGCCAATTAATTAAATTTTCTCAGGAAGCGAATATGGCAATTAAAACATTAGAACTGTCTCCTGTTGGAAGAGTTGAAGGAGATTTGGATGTACGTGTAGATATTGAGGACGGAAGGGTAGTTAATGCCTGGACTAAAGCGGAATTGTTTCGGGGATTTGAGGTGATTTTAAAAGGAAAAGATCCTCAGTCCGGCTTGATTGTTACTCCTCGTATCTGCGGAATTTGCGGGGCATCTCACCTCACTTGCGCTTCTTGGGCTTTGGACACAATCTGGAAAACCGAAGTTCCCCGTAACGCTATTTTAGCCAGAAATTTAGGGCAATTAGTAGAAACTATTCAAAGTCATCCCCGGCATTTTTATGCTCTTTATGCAATTGACTTAACCAACAAAAAATATAAAAATAGTCCTTTCTACGAAGAAGCCTGTAAACGTTTTAGTGCATTTACTGGAACATCGTATGAATTAGCTATTACTATCTCAGCTAAACCAGTAGAATTGTATGCCCTCTTTGGCGGACAATGGCCTCATTCTAGCTATATGGTTCCTGGAGGCGTAATGTGTGCGCCAACTCTAACAGATGTTACACGGGGTTGGGGCATCATGGAGTATTTTCGTACTAACTGGTTAGAACCAGTTTGGTTAGGATGTTCTTTAGAACGCTATGAAAGAATTAAAACCTACGAAGATTTCCTAGAATGGTTAGAGGAGAGTCCCAATCATGCTAATTCTGACCTTGGTTTCTATTGGAGAATGGGCATAGACATTGGTTTAGATAAATATGGTCAAGGCCCTGGACGTTATCTTACCTGGGGTTATCTCCCCCACGAAGATAGATATCAAAAACCCACCATCGAAAGTCGCAATGCTGCGGTCATTATGAAAGCAGGTGTTTATGATAGCTTTACTGATACCCATCGTATGGTAGACCATACCTTTGCTCGTGAGAATACAAGTCATGCGTGGTATGAAGAAGGAACCTCTGATGTTCATCCATTCTATCGTGAAACTAGACCAAAAGAAAAAAATACAGGGGATTATGAGAATAAATACTCCTGGGCAACTGCAGTAAGTCACAAAGATTTAGGTCGGATGGAAGTGGGGTCTCTGGCACGTCAGTTAGTCGCAGGCGGTACAAAGGGGGAAAGCTTCCAACATTATGATGGATTAATCCTCGATATGTTCAAAAAGATGGGTGGACCCAGCATTCACTTACGAGAGTTTGCACGGATGCACGAATCTGTTAAATTGTATCGTGAAGTAGAACGGTGTTTACGAGAATTTAAACTCAATGAACCCTGGTATATCAAACCGACTCCCAAAGATGGTCGGGGTTGGGGTGGGACCGAAGCCAGTCGTGGTGCACTATGTCACTGGGTTGAAGTAGAAAACGGTAAAATCAAGAACTATCAAGTCATTGCTCCTACTACTTGGAATGTAGGTCCCAGAGACGGAAAGAATGTCCGTGGACCTATTGAGGAAGCGTTGATAGGTATTCCTATCGAAGATTCCACAAACCCTGTTGAAGTTGGTCATGTAGCCCGTTCGTTTGATTCTTGTTTAGTATGCACGGTACACGCTCATGATGCGAAAACAGGGAAAGAATTAGCACGGTTTAGAACTTCTTAGTAAAGGCTCACACTCCCGTAGATAGCTAGTAGGTGCCTTAGACCGGTCTAAGGCACCTACTAGCTATCTACGGTATATGTAAATCTAAGTTCACATTCCAATTAGGAATAATATTTATCTAATCTACCTCACTCCCAACTAAACATAACAAACTTCCTTGAAAGTGTCCTGAGAAAAGTGACTTCCCTCATAGTCATACCTTGTTCGGCGACAGAATCTATTGTTTCCCTTGTTTATAACAAAATTATATATATTGGCTTTTATTAATTTTACTTTGATGTATAAAGATGTAAAATGAGACATGATTAATAGTGCAATGTAAAAGACAACTCATGAGTTGCTCGTATTCAGAAGTTTTCACAGAAAAATTTCTGAATACGAGCGGGTTCGCGGTATGATTACACCAGCGTGTTAGGAGATTGTATTGAAAACTCGCAAAGTTTTCCTGTGGTGTTAGACTGTTTTATGGTTCTACTTGGTCCACCACTAAAAATAAATGAAATGGCAAGAACTGGTTTTTTATCTAAAAAATCAGTTCTTTGGGGTCCTTATCCTTTCTCATGAGGGGGATTCTAAGACGAGTTTGTTAATTAGAATCCTAAAACAAGCCATTTTTGATAAATAATGATTAGAAGGATCTATAGAAAAATATTAAAGTTTTTTAGTGGATGGGTGACAGTAAGTTTTTCGATTGATCATCATTGTTTAGCATATCGTACACCAACCTTTAATATTTTGTCCATACATAGGCTTTCACAGGGTAATGAATTCGATGATTGAACAAAGAGTGAGACGATAACCAGATAAGATTGAAACAGACTCAACAGTTAAGATATTTGCGACCATTGAGTTGAGTGACTCTAAAAAAACAATACGGAGAAGGAGGACTTATGCGTGCAGTGCTAATGGCTGGGGGATCAGGAACTCGGTTACGACCCCTAACTTGCGATCTGCCTAAGCCAATGGTTCCCATCCTAAATCGACCCATTGCCGAACATATCATTAATTTATTAAAACGCAATAACATTCGAGAAGTCATTGCCACGCTCTACTATCTCCCGGATGTAATGCGGGACTACTTCCAAGATGGCAGTGATTTTGGGGTAGAAATGACCTACGCGGTAGAAGATGATCAACCACTAGGAACAGCGGGTTGTGTCAAAAATATTGAAGAACTCCTTGATGATACTTTTGTAGTGATTAGTGGAGATAGTATCACAGATTTTGATCTCCAAAAGGCGATAACTTTTCATAAACAAAAAAAATCTAAAGCCACCCTAGTCCTGACCCGCGTTCCTAACCCCGTTGAATTTGGAGTAGTCATTATCGATAAAGACCAACGAATTAACCGTTTTTTAGAAAAACCTTCCACTAGCGAAATTTTCTCGGATACCGTCAACACTGGAACCTATATCCTAGAACCTGAAGTTCTACAATACCTTCCTGATAATGAAGAATCGGACTTTTCTAAAGATCTCTTTCCGCTTCTCCTCGAAAAAAGTGAACCCATATACGGGTTTATCGCCGAGGGATACTGGTGTGATGTTGGAAATTTAGAAACTTATCGGCAAGCTCAATATGATGCTCTAGAAGGAAAAGTGATTTTAGATTTTGCCTATGAAGAGACATCCCCTGGATTTTGGTTAGGACAAAATACTCATATTGACCCCACGGCCAAAATTACTTCCCCCGTCCTTATCGGTCACAATTGTCGCATTGGTCCGGAGGTCGTTATAGAAAAAGGAAGTGTGATCGGCGATAATGTCACCGTTGGCGCAGGGGCAGACCTAAAACGTCCCATTTTGTGGAATGGAGTTACCATTGGAGACGAATCTTATCTAGCTGCCTGTGTCATTGCCAGAGGAACACGGGTTGATCGGCGTGCCCAAATCCTAGAAGGGGCGGTGGTGGGTGCCTTGTCCACGATTGGAGAAGAAGCCCAGATTAGCTCAAGTGTTCGTGTTTGGCCTAGCAAACGCATCGAATCGGGAGCTATCTTGAATATCAATTTGATTTGGGGCAATATAGCCCATCGCAATTTATTTGGTCAAAGAGGTGTAACAGGACTAGCCAACATCGATATTACCCCTGAATTTGCTGTTAAATTAGGGGCAGCCTACGGTTCAACCTTAAAACTTGGTTCTCAGGTCGTCGTCTCCCGTGACCAGCGTAGTGTCTCTCGTATGGTTAGCCGTTCTTTGATTGCTGGTTTGATGTCTGTGGGTATCGATATTCAAAACCTAGAAGCTACAGCCATTCCCATTACCCGTATTCTCACCCCGAAATTAGGGGTTACTGGCGGAGTTCATCTACGGGCTCATCCAGATCGCCCTGATCATATCCTCATTGAATTTTTTGATGAACAGGGGATTAATATCTCTAAATCTAAGGAAAAGAAAATTGAAGGAGCTTATCTTAAAGAAGACCTACGACGGGTAGGAATCTCGGAGATTGGTGATATGTCTTACCCCGCTCAAATTATTGAAAACTATCGCAACACTTTTGAAACCCAACTCAATGTAGAGGCACTTCGCCATAGTGGATCGAAAGTTGTTATTGACTATGTTTACGGGGTTTCAGGAGCTATTCTACCCCAACTATTGACGAAGTTTGGCTGTGATGCAGTGGTTTTGAATGCCAGTTTACGACAAACCTCGGTCTCTAACGAAGAACGAGAAGCCTTGTTACACCAACTAGGCCAAGTGGTGGAAGCAGTTACAGCTAATTTAGGAGTTCAGGTAACTGCCAATGGGGAGCAGTTTATCCTGGTGGATGAGTCAGGATTACCCATTCGCGGAGAACTGCTTACAGCATTGATGGTGAATACTATTTTTACTGCCTCTCCTCGTAGTACTGTGGTGGTCCCGGTAGAAGCATCTAGTGCCGTCGAACAAATTGCCCGCCGCCATGATGGTAAAGTGATTCGCACTAAAGCCAACCCCACCGCTTTGATGGAAGCGTCTCAAACTAACCCTAATGTGTCTTTGGGGGGAAGTGGGGATATGGGCTTTATTTTTCCTCAACTACACCCAGGATTTGATGCAATGTTCGGTATTGCTAAATTAATAGAAATGTTGACCATTCAAGAGCGATCACTAGTACAAATTCGAGCTGAATTACCACGAGTATGCCATAAATCCTATTCAGTTCGCTGTCCTTGGAAAGTTAAAGGATCTTTGATGCGTTATCTAGTGGAAAATCACTCTCCAGAACAGCTAGAATTGATTGACGGAGTAAAAGTTATTAATCCTCAAAACGATAATTGGGTTCTTATTCTACCGGATGCAGAAGAACCTGTAGTTCACATTTTTGCTAATAGTGATGATCGTGAATGGGTAGATACGTCTATCAAAGATTACCGTCAAAAAGTTCAAAATTTTGTTGAGCAAGAACAAGGAGAAACAGTCAGTATGTAACAAATAAAAATAAGTTCAATAAAAATTCATGCTGATGATTAACGATAGTTTAGGAGTTGATTCGATGAATAGTTGTGTTTTAATGATTAAAGTAATCCGTCCCCCAGAATTACGTTATACTCAAGACGATAAAACCCCGATTGCTCAAATGTTAGCAGAGTTTACAGGGCGACGCCCAGAAGCTTCAACTTCCACCATAAAAGTGATTGGATGGGGTAGTTTAGCGACCCAAATGCAAAATACCTACAAAGAAGGTGATTGCCTGATTATTGAAGGTCGTCTCTCGATGAGTACCCTTGACCGTCCTGAAGGATTTAAGGAAAAACGGGTCGAGTTGGTTGCTTCCCATATTTATCCCTTAGATAGTTATTCCACTTCTCCAAGCCCTTTTACTTCTGAGGATAATGTTGTTTCTAGGGATTCTTCTCAATCTTCTACCTATCCCGAATCGGATCAGCCTTTCCCTACTCCTACCTTAACCCCTCTTCATGGAGAAGAAGATCCAATTCCTTTTTAAGGATTGGCTAACTTCCTCAAGATCATTGAACTTAAGGTGGGCGTTGCCCACCAAGATTGCAACATTCTGATTCTTATAGCAACTCCATACTTTATGAGAACTTGGCGCAAGACTTTCCGATTTGCATGAGGCAGTATTGATGTCTGTCACTAAAGGGCAAAATCACCGTGATAACACTTTTCAGCTTAGAAGTTGCCAAACAACAATATATTACCTTGTTGTTTGGCAACTTCTAAGCTTTACTTAAAAATCCCTAACATATTTGTGCAGTTAATTTGTGTAATGTCTTGTTAATTGTTAATAGTCACAATCTATTTTTTTCTGTCGTGAGCATCTAGAGTAAATTAGTGGGGAGTCATTTGTGAGAATCAACAACTGTCGATTCTCACATTAGCTATGGGTTGACTGTTAAATATCCGTTCCTACTTCGGACGCTAGTCTGTATCGCATAGAAAGTTGGCGATTTTGTTGCTTTCGGCGGTCCTGGCTGATCAGAAAACGCAATTGTTCCGCAACAGACAGCAAGCTATCTTTGGACTTAAAACTAAGACAATTATTATGAGATTTCATGTCGCCTCCTTCAAATTCGTTGAGTTATCGAATGAGGCGCGTTCCTTCAGAAGCTCTCACAACTTCTTACTTCCGTCTACCAAGTAGGCAGATGAACGATTTATCCTATCACTTAATAGCTTACCAAGTTTTTCCGAAAAATGACTAACATAAAGTAGGTTCGAAAGAAACTCATGAAGAGATAGGACAGTAACTTCAAATGTTAAAAACAGAATTTATTAAGGTCTAGTGCTACAAATGTAAAAAGTTATCTCGATACTTACCAAATATTTTGGTAAGTATCGAGATAACTTTCATCAAAGATTTGGAAAAAATAACAGTGCTGTTCCATAATTGAAAGCATCTATTGTGGCAAAGTATTCCCTAATATAATAAGCAGCAGTCGTTTTCTGGAGGCTATAATAAGGCATTTTAGTAATCCCCGTCATGGGTCCATCAAAAATTCGTAACAACGCTATAAAATGTCCAAAAAATACAGCAACCACCGCATTATCACTAAATTGTGTTTCTGCTTCCTCTGATTTTTTTTGAGGAGTTCTAAACAAACGCCTAAATACTGATAAAACTGCCCAACCTCCTAACCGACCAATCCAATAGCCAAAATTATCGCCGAGAACCGCTCCTGCAGTTGCTATGCCTACCATTGTCTAATAATTTAAATTTCCACTTCCAGCTAGGACTCCTCCGATAATGATAATAGTCTCCCCAGGAATGGGAATTCCTGCATTCTCTGAGGTAATACCGATAAACACTGCCCAGTAACCATATTGACGCGCAATTTCTTGTATGTTATCCAGCGACAACAGTCCCACAATCATCTATCTTTAACATTACCAAAGTCAACTCCACATTTAAATATCTTGATGCACTTTCGAAAAAAGTGTCAATTATTTGTACTGAACATTCTTTACGATCCAACCTCAAAGATGGAGTAACAAAAGATTAATGATACAACGTCACATACACTTGAGAAGGCTCATAATCGAGTTGCCTAGTCTCATTCTGTAACTTACGATACGAATAAAAACTTTATAAGGCAATTGCTAGGGAACTTTTATACAAAACAAAGTAGAATACACTGCAATTCCTGACTTTTCACTAAAATTGTTGGATTTTTATAGAAAAGTTCTGTTAGAGAAAGAAAGTAGATGAAAGCTATCAAAAAACTCTATTGGTGTTGCTTTCTGATGGACTGGCTATGATTTTTGGAATGTACTCAGCAACCCATCTCTTCTGTTACTTTATCAGCTCAATTAGCTAACCCTGTAGAAACCTTCGAACTAATGATTCCCCAAAGTGAACTTCCAACAACAGTAATGAATGCAGTCCGTCAGAAAGCGTCGAACCTCATTGAAATAGAAACCTCGATCCTAGAAATCGAAGTGTATGAAGCCAAGACTTGGCCAGATAGTTGTTTAGGACTAGCCAGACCGGATGAATTTTGTACTCAAGCGTTGGTTGAAGGATGGAGGGTCGTCATGACAAATGGTTCCAAAACTTGGGTTTATCGTACTAATGGAGATGGCAGAGTAATTCGTTTAGAATCTCAACCGCGATATTCCTCCTAACGAATCGCGCAAGCGTACGGCGTAAGCTTTTCTACCCCGAAAGTTAAGACTTTATTGCTTCATCGCTCTTTTCTAGATAGACAATGTTGCTTTCATCTACCCTATCTAGATACCTCCACAATGCGGATATCTCCTCTAGTTTCGATGCATCCAACTAGTTTATAATAAAGGCCTCCCGCGCAGAAGCTCAATTATTTCAACAATCATTAGAACTTCCTGAAATTAACTCCTGTAGAAGGGTTGCCCCTGATAAGGTTATAGGAAGTAGAAGGGTTGCCCCTGATAGAGTTATGGCAAATAATACTGTTAACCTTTATTTAGCTTTCACTGGCTAACTTAAAAATCCATTAGGCGTCTCATAAGGAGCAATTATGACTAGTTTACTTGAACAATTACGTGAATTTACTATTGTTGTCGCTGATACAGGAGATATTCAAGCTATTGAAACCTTTACGCCCCGCGATGCTACCACTAACCCTTCATTGATTACGGCGGCAGCTCAAATGCCTCAATATCAGGGAATTGTGGATGATACCCTCAAACAGGCACGGACAGAATTAGGCAAAGATGTGTCAGCTTCTGATGTTGCTACGTTAGCTTTTGATCGCCTAGCAGTTTCCTTTGGTTTGAAAATTCTTAAAATTATTCCTGGACGGGTGTCCACTGAAGTAGATGCTCGTCTATCTTATGATACTGAAGCAACTCTAGAAAAAGCTCGCTATTTAATTTCTGAGTATGAAGCTAATGGAGTCTCACGTGATCGCATCTTGATTAAGATTGCGTCTACTTGGGAAGGAATTAAAGCCGCAGAAATCCTAGAAAAAGAAGGTATTCACTGTAACTTAACCCTGTTGTTTGGAATTCACCAGGCTATTGCTTGTGCAGAAGCAGGTATTACCCTAATTTCTCCCTTTGTGGGACGTATTCTTGACTGGTACAAAAAAGAAACGGGAAAAGAATATGCCCCCACTGAAGATCCCGGGGTACTTTCAGTGACCAAAATCTATAACTATTACAAGAAATTTGGCTACAAAACTGAAGTCATGGGAGCGAGTTTCCGTAATATGGGAGAAATTTCTGAGTTAGCAGGCTGTGATTTATTGACTATTTCTCCCAAACTTTTGGAACAATTACAGTCCACAGAAGCTGAATTGCCTCGAAAACTAAATCCAGAAGTTGCAGCTAAAATGAAGATGGAGAAAATCTCTGTTGATCGAGCTACCTTTGACAAAATGCATCAAGAAAACAAGATGGCTTTTGATAAGCTCGATGAAGGAATTAAGGGTTTTACAGAGGCATTAGAAGCCTTAGAAGAGTTGTTAAAAAAACGCTTAGCCTGTCTTGAAGGTGAATAAAAAGTCTGCCATGCTGCGGTTAATATTTTCTGTAATTTTGACTTAGATGGAGATAGTTTTATTACCCGTGAGAAATGGGCGATAGTCGGCTGTTTGTTTAATTTGAATCTAAGTCTATTTTTGGAGTTCACTCAGTTGGGGTGCGTTACAATCGAAGTAGCGCGCCTTTGTTATTATTAAAATTGCTTCCTAGTTGATTTTAATAAATTAAATTATAGATGATCCAGAATACTAGAAAGCAAAAATTATAATGTAATAATAAACCATATAAATTATTAGTTATAACAAACTTTTTCTTTTTTCAAAGAAAAATCTAAATACTTAAAATAAAATTAATTATGTTGATTAACAGAAAAAAAGGTGTGATTAATTTGATTAGAAAAATTTCAAACAAATCGATTTTATTGATAAAACTAGAGAAATATTTTAAAGTAAAAAACGAATAATATTGAGGAAACTCTATATCTAGAGTTTCCAATTAAAAAGACAGTTTAACAAAGTCATAAAATTTATATATTGTTAGTTACTGAATAGCATGGAATAATTTTTTTAAATAAATTTATAGAAATAATTAATACTGATATTGATATTAAGGATATTTAAAGTTACACTTTAAATAAGTAATAATTTAATTTTTTTTAGTATAAATAACTATTCCAAAGGTTAAATTTTATTAAAAATAATAAATATTATAAATTATGCAACATCTTGAAATTAACTTATCTATATATTAGGTACTAATAATTATTTTATTTTGATTAAAAATTAGGAATTAAGTTTTTTAAAAAGTAAATCAAGTTATACAAACAGCTGTAAATATCTTCCAAAAGAATTTTAAAAGTTGTGTTAAATTAGAAAATATCTAAAGAGATAAAATCAAAAAGATTGGAAGAATCTATTGCAAATTTAAATGCCACACAAAATGCGGCAGGTCTAGGAAAACCAATTTTTTTGGACCTGTTAGATAAAAATTCCAAGTATAATTAAATTTTAAATATAAAAAAATTACTATTACTCATTAGTGCAATATTTACTAGACAATTTATGATTTAATTCTGAAAATTGTATATTTTTGTGCCAAGTCTTTATTAAGAAAAAACGATTTATAGTAGTCAATAAAATATCATAATTATGATTGATTAAATTTTTAAAATTATGATATTATTTAAATAATTAACGGTAAGTAACTACAATTTCTGTATAGATATCTAGGAACTTAACTAACTTCTGATAGACTAGTTTTTTGAAACTTTATTATTTATGAAATTTTCAAAATCAATCTACAATTAATAAACAAAATAAAATATATACAAATATTTTATACAAAGAAATTCTGGCTGTATCGATAATATTTGATTATTATAAGTTTTCGCAAAAAATTACTTATTTTAAATTTATTCTCACTTTTTAAAAAAAAATAAATAATAAAGTAAAATCACCGTATTACTAACTATATATAGTCTATTTTTATCCAGTATTTTACAAAATTTATATAATACAGTTTTCCCGTTAAAAACGAAACCATTATACATAGCAATATCTATGTTAACTTATTTAAGTCTAGCTTAATTTTTTTATGAAAGGTTAATATCATTGGTTAGATGTAGAAAGTAATCGTTATAGTATAATGATTCAGTCTCTTAATACCCCAGATTTATAAAGCCGTAACTTTATGGTTACTAACAATGCCCTACCTCCCCAAAATATTGAAGCAGAAGAATCCATTTTAGGCGGTATTTTACTGGATCGAGATGCTATGGGGCGGATAATAGATTTAATTACCCCAGATGCTTTTTATGTCCCAGTTCATAAAGAAATTTATGAAGCAGCGTTGAAGCTTTACGTTCAAGGAAAACCAGTTGATTTGTTAACGATAAAAAGTTTTCTAGAAGATCATCAACTACTAGAAAAAGTAGGCGGCATTGATAAATTAATGCAATTGTTAGATCGTACAGTTTCGGCAGTCAATATCGACCGTTATGGTGTACTAGTAATGGAGAAATACCTACGCCGTCAATTAATTTCATCCGGACATGAAATAGTAGAATTAGGATTTGAAACCACTAAGGAATTAGACCAAATTTTAGATGAGTCAGAAAAGAAAATTTTTAGGTTAACTCAAAAGCGTCCTCAAGAAGGATTAATTCCTATTGCTGATACCTTAGTACAAACCTACAGCGAGTTAGAAAAACGTCATCAAAAAATATCTTTACCTGGAATTCAAACTGATTTTTATGATTTAGATGCTATGACAGGAGGTTTACAGCGTTCTGATTTAATTATTATTGCGGGACGGCCTTCTATGGGAAAATGTTTAGCAGCTAATTCAGAAATTGTTTTAGCTGACGGTAGTTTAGTAACAATAGAAGAAATTTATCATCGTCGTCAGGGTCAATTGTTAACGTTAAATAAAGATTGGAAGTTTAGGATAACTGATCCATCTAATTTTATAGATGATGGTATAAAACCAGTATTTAGAGTAACTACTAAAC
Organism: cyanobacterium endosymbiont of Rhopalodia gibberula; assembly: GCF_003574135.1. GTDB lineage: Bacteria > Cyanobacteriota > Cyanobacteriia > Cyanobacteriales > Microcystaceae > Rippkaea. The sequence continues at coordinate 2,892,748 of NZ_AP018341.1, forward strand.
TAGGACGTTATATTGAAACAACCTTAACCCATCCTTATTTAACTATTCAAGGATGGCAGCAACTTTCGCAACTAAAACTAGGCGACAAAATTGCTATTCCTCGAAAAATTAATATTTTTGGAACTGGAACACTTCCCAATCACCAAGTTAAATTATTAGCCTATTTAATAGGTGGTGGGTGTTTAACTAAAAATTATCCTTTATTCACCAATAATAATCCTTTACTGCAAGAAGATTTTGTTCAATCTATAACTAATTTTAAAGGAGTAAAAGTAAAGCGCAAAACTTCACGAGAGACAAGAAATTCAACTTTTTATATAATAGAAGATTTAGAATCTACTAGAATTCATCGCACAATCTTTGCAGATTATCTTAAAAAAATAATTGAATCTAATAATTTGTCTGATCAAAAATTAGCCGATTTATTAAAAGTTCATTCTTCTTTGATCTATGATTGGAAGCAGGGAAATTGTGTTCCAGACAAAAAAAATTTTGATAACCTATGTCGAATTTTACAACTTGATTTCCAGAAATTCGCTTATTACAAAATAGCTAGTATTAGCAATGATGGGGAAAATTCGTTAAAGACTTGGTTGCAAAAATTAGGGTTATGGGGTAGAAATGCTTACAATAAAACTATCCCATCAATTATTTTTAAGTTACAGCCCCAACTATTAAGTTTGTTTCTTAATCGCTTGTTTGCTACTGATGGATGGATTTCTGTTTTTAGAAATGGACAAGTTCAACTGGGTTATTGTTCATTAAGTGAAAATTTAGCCCGTAAAATCCAACATTTATTACTAAGGTTTGGTATAGTCACTAGTCTAAAAAAACAATTTTTAAAAAATAAAAGTCACTATAGTATAACCTGGCAAATTAATATAACTGATGCTCAATCAATTAAAATATTTGTTGATAAGATAGGAATTTTTGGACAAGAAAAAGTAATTGACTTAGCTAAAAAAGCTTTATTTAAAAAAATATATCAAGCTAATTGCGACCTTATTTCAATGGAAATTTTGCAACAAATAGCCTTTTCCAAAGAGAACAAAGTCCGGACAGGTCTAGCAAAAATAGCAGGAATTAAAAGCTATGATAATCTTCATTTTCATAGACCAGCATTATCACGAAATGAACTATCGAAATTAGCTTTGACTTTAGATGATTTATCTTTGGAGCGACTAGTAACAAGTGAGGTTTATTGGGACGAAATTACCTCAATTGAATATACTGGTGAACAACAAGTCTATGATTTAACTATTCCTGAGACTCATAATTTTGTTGCTAATGACATTTGTGTACATAATACAGCTTTCGGCTTAGCGATGGCTACTAATATTGCCAAAAATAGTAGGCTACCTATAGCTATCTTTAGTTTAGAAATGTCAAAAGAACAACTTTCTCTAAGATTATTGGCTGCTGAGTCCAAAATTGAAGGGAATCGTTTGCGGACGGGAAGATTTGTCCAAAATGAATATGAACAGCTGAGTTTGGCCCTAGGAAATCTATCAGAAATGCCCATTTACATTGATGATGCTGCTAACATAACCGTAATGCAAATTCGTTCTCAGATAAGACGTTTAAAAACAGAACAAAAGGGAGACTTAGGGTTAGTTTTAATTGATTATTTACAATTAATGGAAGGGGGAGGAAGTGAAAATCGAACTCAAGAATTGTCTAAAATTACCCGTTCTTTAAAAGGGTTAGCCCGCGAGGTAAATGTTCCTGTTGTTGCTTTATCTCAGTTAAGTCGTGCTGTTGAAACAAGAAATAATAAACGTCCTATGATGTCAGATTTAAGAGAAAGCGGGGCAATTGAACAGGATGCTGATTTAATTATGATGTTATATCGTGATGAATATTATAATACTGACACTGTAGATAGGGGAATTGCAGAGATAATTATTACAAAACACCGAAATGGACCAACTGGTCCCATTAAACTTTTATTTCAGCCAGAGTTCACTCAATTTCTCAATATGCAAAATAACTCAAACTACTAATTTTATAGTAACAAATGTTAAGACAGTTTTATAATCAGTCAAGAAGTAATAAAATACTCAAGTGAGTACTGTCAATTATGCTGACACCTTATGGTTATCATTTACTTCAAAAAGTGGTTGAAACAGTAGAAAGAAAACACAACAAAATTGAGGTCTGTTGTCTATTTTAACTTAGTTACAATACTTCTAATTTATGGTTAAAAACGGCAAAACAGGAGCTTACGCAGCAACTACTCATAAATAAGTAGGACATACTTAAAAAAAACATAATTTTAAGTTCTTTGTTTAGCAAAGTGATTCTAAAACTAAAATAGAGATCGCTCGATTATGGGGCAAAGATATCACTTAATGGTGTATAGGTTACACGTACTAAAAATTAAGAATAATATAAAAAAAACTTATTTATTAAGAAATAAATAAACTTAAATGATAAGTGTAGAAAACAGAATAAATTGCTAAAGATAGAAGAATATCTGTATATAAAACTCTATTCTCAAATAGAGTTTTATATACAGAGTTATGGTCCTAAAGGAGAAAGATACTACGCTGTAAAATGTGGAAATACAAAAGAAAAAGCTGGTTAAATTAGTACTTTTTTAAAAAAAATTATTAAATAATAACTGCATAGAATAGATAAAGTGGTCCCCATATATTGGGGTAAGTAAAAATTGCTTTAAATTGCTAAATAGTAACCAGATTTTTTTTAAAAAAAGTAGATTAAATTTAAGTTTTTATGCTATTAAACAAAGTTAAGTTTGCTTAAAAAAATAATGATTCTTGATTTTAGTACCAATTATTCAGTTGACTTCTTAACTCTCATTAATTCTAACTTTGATAAAAGCTTGCAAAATACTAAAAAATTGAGTAGAAATTGCCTAAGACTTTTTTGACTATAAATTTGTTGAATATACCTAATCACTTTAGGACTCGGTAGTCAAATCTAATAATCTAATGAATTCTTTTTAACTTAAGAAATAGACTGATACTAATTTAATCTAAGTTTCTCTCCGTTTAATAAAAAATATAAAAACATCGTTTTTAACAGTGGTTTTCTATATCTAAACTTTTCCATACTTTAAAAAAATAGTCTTATTTTTTTTCTATCTACAGGGTTTTAACTGACTGTTACTCTCTTTTTCTTATTGAGACTTATCAAATTTCAGCTATTTATAGCATCAAACCTATATTCTTAGTCATGATATATATTTTCTAATATCTGAGATAAATATTTACAGCCTAAAATTAGGTTAAGTACTTAAATATTAATTATAGAAGATTAAATAATATCTAACTGTCGATTACCTGAAGATAGTTACGATAACTATTCTCCATTTTAACAATCTCCTCTATCTTATTAGTCTTTCTCCTTTTATTTTTAAGCAATCATTTTATCGTATGTCTAAAAACAAAATATATTTTAGTTCATCTGTTAGTGCGTAACTCCTAAGTTACTTTTTTCGACAAAATACATCCAAAATTTTTTTTATGTGTTTTTTTATAAGTTCATTCAAACCGTAATTTCTTAAAATTATGTTTCTTTAGTTAGACACAATATTTAAGTAAAAAATGGAAGCAATTAAGGCAGTTTTATCCAGTTGCTTAACCTTATTAAATCTGACCAAGAGGGACAAAAGACTTAAAGTCTGTTTGAGGGATTACAATCGAACAAATTAGCTAAATAACACAATACTGTTAGCGCTTTCTGGACTAAAGCAAAACGTTGCTGGAATAACTTATATAATATATTTTGAATAACTACTCTCAAATACTTAGGAATCTAAGCAGTAATAGTGACTAGTTAGTTAAGATAGGTTAGCATTAAACTCCGAGGAAGTTCGGAAGAGGATATTCCTCTTCCGATTATTTCATAAAGTAAAATCGCTACTAAAATGGAGGGGGCTCTATATAAATAGTTATCATAAGTGCTTTTAGCAGCTATATGAGCAAAAGAGCTGATGTACCTTTCTCCTTCACTGCAGTTTTCCGCCTCTCGAATCAGACGAGCAATACCAAAAATGCGAATCATTGCTGTCTATTTTTGAGCCGTCAAATTGAATAAAATATTTCCTAGTTTAATACCACAATAAATTATTTGACGTTGGTGGGCGTGTTCTGAACCTAATAAGACATCAATAATCCAGTTGAAGTGGTGTTGTAAGCCCAGTTTATCTTCTACATTCATTAAACCCTGTAAAGTTCTTCCTTCAAGGTAAACCGTCAGTATATGACGCCCTGTGCTATGGTATTTGACCGTCTAAACAGTACACGATATTAGTCTGGCGTAGACTGAACTAAACAGGAGAATTCTCACAAAAATGTATGGGTAGAAAACCATTAAGCATAGAGATTTTTAAGGGCAATGAATCTTCCTATTTGACGATTAATAGCACCATAAACATGAACAAATTGTCCTTTTCCTATCCGTTTTAAGATATGATCGAGAGAACAATGAAATAAAATAAGTGGCAACCATTCTATGGTTGACACTTGTAATTTTAATCAAGCATAGGCTCTTTCTATTTTTAAATTTTGACCTGTTTAACCCATAACCATGACATTTTTTCGCCAATATGTTGCTCCTTTTCTTATTGTCCTGATATTTTTAGTTGCCCTAGTGTTCGTGAGCATTCGTGCTTTTTTACCTTCGGATATGGCTGTCCCTGCTCCCATTGATGATCTAGTCCTTCTCATAGAAACGGTTGATCTAAAGTAAAGTTTTTTGACTGGGTTATCTACTGACTACCAATCAACAATGGGTTCTCTTAAGGAGAGGTGGTTGTTAGTTTATGTAGTTAACTTACCAGAAATTGTCTCCCCAACAGTCTAAATCTGAGTTATCTAAAAATTGCTGTTAGTCAGTATGTGTACTCCAAAACTACTTCTAGTAGGTCGTGGCGAATAGCTAAGACAATAAATTTTTTAGCCCTGTTGCTTGAATATAGATGAGGAATTGGGTTGATCAAATGAGTGGCAAGATGGACAAATACTCTTAAACTATATCATGTCTAACTATCGCCGTCGTGAACTGTTCAGAGTCTTAATTCAGCAAGTGCAATATTTAATCATTGTTTCTATTTCTTTTTAACTGACTTTATTGCTTTCGATAACATTCTTAATATTTCTATTTAAAAGCTCTTCGAAAACTTTTTTATTAAATTTTTCTGGATATGTTCTTTTTAAAAAAGCTGAACTCTTATTTGAACTTTTTTCATATTGATTAATTTTTATCTGACAAAGATTTATCTTGGGATAAACTGCCTTTTCTGCTCAAGGTAAATATCTGAATAGTTAATCCATTATTTTGATAAATTTCCCTGTTATTTGAATTACAGTAAATGCAAGTTACTGTTGAGTATTTTTTAAAAAATACTCAAACTATTCCTATCTCATTCAAAATCTAATAGAGTCAATAGTAAATTCTTCTATATTTATAATTTTATTGCTCGAACTAAATTGAAAATTTAGGTATAAATTAAGTAAAAATACTGAGCTTAATATAATTTGATTTAAATAAAAAAATACTATTATTTTTTCTATAAAAAAAGTATATTTATAAGCTTATTACTAACAATTAAACTTTGTCTTTATATTTTTTATTGTTACGTAACAGGCTTAGTAAAATCTTATATTTTTTTAGAAATTGCCTAAGTTTCTTGGTATGTCAAAAACTTCTTAAAGCAACAATAGGATCAAGTTTAGCTGCCCGTTGTGCTGGAATTACCCCAAAACCTAAACCAATTCCCCCAGAAATACCTAAAGATAGAAAAATAGTTTCAGAAGCAATGACAGGAGATAAAGGAAAAATCACGCCAACTAACATTAAAATACTAACGCCTAACATAATCCCAATAACTCCTCCAGAAATGGCAATAATGATCGCTTCAATCAAAAACTGAATTAAAATATCTCCATGGGTTGCGCCTAATGCCTTCCGAAGTCCAATTTCTGGGGTGCGTTCGGTCACAGAAACTAACATAATATTCATCACACCAATACCACCAACAATTAAAGAAATACTTGCAATACCCACTAACATAATCATTAATCCTGAAGTAATGACTTCCACAATAGACATCATTTGTTTAGAAGTTCGGACTCCAAAATCATCTTCTGTCGTAATTTTATGTCTCAGGCGTAGTAAATTCTCAATTTGGAATTTAGCGGCGCGAACAGTATCTGTACTCTTCGCCTCTATATGAATTACACTTAAAGCTACCCCATAAGGGGAAGTTTGCCCGACAATTTGGTTGGCCATAGTTGTTAGGGGAATTATAATACTTTCATCCTGGTTAATCCCAAAAAAAGACCCTTTAGGTTCCATCACTCCGACAATTTCAAAACTAATATTGTTAATCCGAATTTTCTCCCCAATGGGATAACGTAAAAGAGATAAATTCTGAGCAATTTCTGAACCAATTACAGCTACTCGTTGATTACGTTTAAGATCAATTTGGTTAATAAACCGTCCTGTTGCCACTGGAAAGTCTCGGACGGATGAATATTCAGGGTTCGTTCCAACAAGGGTGACATTAGTGTTTTGATTTCTATAAGAAATTAACTGACGTTGACTAATTTCTGGGGCGACTGCCTTGATGGTAGATACTTGGGAAGCAATAGCCTGTGCATCTTCCAAAACAAGTGTTTTGGGAACATTAAAGGTTGTTCGACGGCTTTTTTGATTACCTGGCATAACAAACAGAATATTAGGACCTAAAGACTTTAATTGTTCGTTAGCAAGTTTTTGTGATCCCTGTCCTAAACCAATAGTCGCAATTACGGAAGTATTGCCTATAATAATCCCTAGCATGGTTAAGCTAGTTTGTAATTTATTAGCAGCTAACATAGCTACTGACATTTTAAAACTTTCTATAAAATTCATATGAATAGTTAATAGTTAATACTTGAGCTCGACACAATACAATGTGTGGACAAATGATCAATATCAGAAGTCTCAAACTACTATTGTTGTGTTAACAAGTCATAACTCCATTGCTTAGCAGAACCTAGTCATACTTCAAACTCTGGTCATTAAGATTGAGATTTTCCGTCTTTCTTATCAGAAGGAATATCAATAAAAACTCGATCTCCTGCATTTAACCCAGAAAGAATTTCGGTTTTTTTATCTAAAACCATACCGATAGTAACAGGTTTAAATTGAGGGTTATTGTCTTGATTAGGAACCATGACTCCCATTTTCCCTTCTTGGGTAACGATAGCTATCGTGGGAACCACTAGAGCATTACTCAGTTGCTTTCCTAAAAAAGTAACATCTACATTCATTTTAGATTTAAGTTCATCTCTTCCTGTCACCAACCCGACAGTGACCTCAAAGGAAGTGACGTTGCGGTCAATAATTGCTTCTGGGGCAATACGAATCACTTTTCCTTGAAACATTTTATCAGGATAGGCATCAGCAATCACTTTTACCGGCTGTCCTAATTCTAACATCCCCAAATCCATCTCTGGAACTTTGGCTACTACTTCTAACCCTCGCGCCAAAGCCAAGATGGAAGTAGGTGCCGAGGTAGTTGGGGTGACAAATGCGCCAACATTAGCATATTTTCGGGTGATAATTCCGTCAAAAGGAGCGCGAATAGCTGTGTCTTGGAATTGAATCATCCTTCTTTCTAATTCTGCTTTAGCGGCAGTGACAGAAGCTTCTAGGCGACTGATTTCAGCCTGAGCTGTTTTTTTTCGTTCTTCAAAAGCAATTTTTGCTTCAGTGGCGGCAGCTTGAGATCGGATAATATCCTGTTGTAGTTGACTAATCTCTGGGTTAGCTGTGTTTTGGGCTTGTTCGAGCCGTTGAGTAATTTCGAGCAAATTTGCTTCGGCATTATGATAGTCGCTAATCACTTCATCAAAACTATCGTGGGTAATTGCCCCTTCTTTCATTAATTCTTCATTGCGCTTGACGCGCGAAGCTGCCAATTGAGTACGAGAACGAGCAGCCAATATTTGTGCCTTAATTTGTTCAATATATCTTGGGATTCTCTGTTGAGCTCGTGCTAGATTCGCTTGAGTTTCTTCAAGTTGAGCTTCAGCTTGAATAAGTCGGGTTTGAGCTTGGTTAATTTCACTAGGGATAGTAATTTTAGCTGCTTCGAGTTCAGCGACCGCTTTTTGAAAATTCGCTTGAGCTTGTTTTCCTTCGGCTTGAACCTCTGTGTTTTCCATGACTGCGAGAACTTGCCCTTGTTTAACAGACATTCCCTGTTGTACCAATAATTTCAGTAGTCTCCCTGGATTTTTCGGACTAAGATTAACACTCTCAATAGGTTCGAGTGTTCCACTTGCTTCAATTTCTACTGCCAAGGTTTCCCGTTTGACCAGAACGGTTAAGTCATTCAGTTCAATTTCGGCAGTTGGGGTTTCAACGATTTTGTAGGTCATACCACCAACCAAGATGATGCCCCCAGTCATCAGGGCTAAAATCAGAGGGAGTGGATTGTTTAACTTACCAATTACAGGAACTTCCATAGGGACTACTAGTACAAAAACAAATGAAAGATAAAGAGTTGTCCCCACTATACTAACGTTTCTCCTATTCTTCTCCTTGATAACACAACAAACCTTGCTCAAGAGACTTTTTAGCAATCAACTTTAAGGGACGGTTAATCACTAGTTAACATTTTTTAAGTTTTTTTTAAAAAAATTTAAAAATTAATTGTGTTTTTTTGGACAAAGAAAAAGAGACATTCAAAAGAACATCTCTCTTTAGAAAATTATGTAAGATGGGAAACCTTGAGGGCTCAGGGAATTACATCATACCCATGCCGCCCATGCCGCCCATGCCGCCCATGCCGCCCATGCCGCCCATGCCGCCCATGCCGCCCATATCAGGAGCTGCTGGGGGGTCTGGTTCTGGTTTCTCAACCACTAACGCTTCAGTAGTTAATACCATGCCAGCAATAGAAGCGGCATTTTGTAAAGCAGAGCGAACAACCTTGGCGGGGTCAAGGATACCAGCTTCAATCATATTCTCAAGCTTGCCTGTGATAGCGTTATAACCCACATTAAACTCTGTGTTGCGGACGCTTTCAACAATAACTGACCCTTCAACTCCAGCGTTATCTGCTAATTGACGCAGAGGGGCTTCCAAGGCATTGATGAAGATGTTGGCTGCCACTTGCTCTTCAGGGTTGGTTAAAGTCGCCTTGAATGCAGCAATCTTATTAGCTAAGTGAACTAAAGTGGTTCCTCCCCCTGGAACAATACCTTCTTCGACTGCCGCTTTAGTTGCGTTAAGGGCATCTTCAATACGAAGTTTGCGATCTTTTAGTTCCGTTTCAGTGGCGGCTCCCACCTTAATAACGGCTACACCTCCAGCTAATTTCGCAATTCGTTCTTGAAGTTTTTCTCTATCGTAGTCAGAGTCAGTTTCTTCTAGTTGTTTACGAAGTTGGGCGACCCGTTTCTCGACGGCAGCCTTTGCTTTATGTTCGCCACTAGCAACAATAGTGGTGTTATCTTTTTCAATAGTCACTCTAGCGGCTTGTCCCAACATATCGATAGAAACCGAATCAAGACTTAACCCTACATCTTCAGAAATGACGCTACCACCAGTGAGAATGGCAAGATCTTGAAGAACAGCTTTACGGCGTTCCCCAAAGGCAGGAGCTTTAACAGCTGCTACATTGAGAACTCCGCGAGCTTTATTAACAACCAAGGTAGCTAAGGCTTCCCCTTCTATGTCTTCTGCAATTATGAGTAGAGGACTTCCGGCGCGAGCAACATTTTCAAGGATGGGAACTAGATCGGCGATTGCACTGATTTTTTTGTCAGTAATCAGGATCAAAGGTTTTTCAAAGTCTACCAGTTGCCGTTCAGGATCACTGATGAAGTAAGGAGAAAGATAACCACGATCAATTTGCATCCCTTCCACCACTTCTAATTCGGTAGTTAGGGACTTGGATTCTTCCACAGTAATCACCCCATCAGTGGTGACTTTATCCATCGCTAAGGCGATCATCTTGCCGACTTCGACATCGTTACCAGCCGAGATAGTAGCCACTTGAGCGATAGCATCTCCCTTGACGGGTTTAGCCACTAATTCAATTTCTTTGACAAGATAAGCGGTAGTCTTTTCAATGCCACGCCGTAAGGCAACCGGGTTGGCTCCAGCAATAACATTTTTTAACCCTTCCCGAATTAAGGCTTGACCAATAACAGTAGCAGTTGTGGTTCCGTCTCCAGCCACTTCCTTAGTTTTGGAGGCTATCTCTTGAAGAAGTCTAGCTCCTGTATTTTCTAAGGGATCTTCGAGCTCAATTTCTTTGGCGACGGTAATTCCATCGTTAACGATCTGGGGTACTCCAAATTTTTTTTCGAGGAGGACATTACGGCCTTTTGGACCCAAGGTAATGCGAACTGCATTAGCTAGGGAATTAACCCCTTTTTCTAATGCCCGTCTCGATTCATCGCTGAATGAAACAATTTTTGCCATGATTTTTTCTTAGGTACTTTGGTGACTCTCGATACTGACAACTCACCTAATTCAGAAAGCTTCAGGTGAGCTATGCCGCTACGCCTACTTGTAAAATATCAAGGGTACAGAGTTAGCTGTTTATGCCAATACTTGTACCGATGTTTTAACTTTAATGCGCAGTGCTTTACACTCAGAACTAGTTTTAGAGTCATAAACCCAAATTCTTTAGTTTGAATTGAACAAGGTTGTCCTGAGTGAATATTTTTCGGGACGGTTTGACCCTACTTATGTCAATTTAGCACTCAATAGGAGTGAGTGCTAACAATTTCGTCATTGAAATAAAAATTGTCTGGATTTTCTGATAACTGGGGGAGGGATTTCCTCACCCTTACTGTAGAGATAACGGAACACGATGAGGGGATAGCAATAGAGGAGAAAGAGTTAATCTCTAAATATTTTTTTGCAAACCTGTAGCACATACCTTACTTTTGCAAAGAGAATACCTCAATCTTCATCAAATTTTTCAAAGTTTCGAGTAATAGTTTTTAACGCTTCAAGGAGTTTTCATATTTGTTTAGTTAGGGTTTTCTCCGATCTGAGATTTGAATAAGTCAATCACATTTCTTAAAATCTTTGGTAATCTCATCTTGTACAGATTTATCTTCGGAGTTGTTGAGAACAATCACTTGTGTATAAAAAACTTTAGACAGACTCAACTTAAGATTTAAACAATTTAGTTATGTTAAACAACCGACGATTCTCAGCGGTTCTCGTGGCATAAATTTTTCCTTCTTGTTCCCAACAATAAAAGGTTTTCGTATTCACCCTTAACAGTTTAGTAGTTTCCCTAATAAAAATAAGATTATTCATCACAATAATAAATTATGTTTAAAACAACAATGGGAAAACCTAAAACTAATATTCTTCTAGTCTTTATTGTTTTTATAGTATCTTTAGTTTGGTCAGAAATTAGTAAGGTATACTTAATTTAGGCTTATGTACCATTTATTGTGACCTAGACTTGGTTGTTCTTCAACAATTGATTTAATTATGTAAATATCTATAGATAATTAGAGAGTATGTAAGAGTATTAAAAATTGCTATTTTATAAAAAATATGTAAATTGAAATATAGTAATGTATGACTACATTAACTGTTAACTTTATTTGTTTAAAAAACAATTTATATATAAAAATATTTACTATATGTTAATTAAACAATTAGTTGCAATAACAATTTCTACATTTTTTCTTCAATACTTATAGAATATAAAATAATTTTTGTGCAATTAATTTTAGTTATTTAATTAAATTTTTAGCATTCTAAATTTAGAAATATCTACTTAATTTTTTTAATCCTTACTTCTCTAGGAGAGTTAGAAATAATGACTTCAGTTCCCAAAAACTTACATAAGGTAAACACTATCTATATTTACTCCAAGTTTGACTAACCAATTTTTATAGATTAAAATTATCTACTTACTTGAATTGTTGACTATCAATTGACTTTATGAGACGAATTAATCCTGGATTATAACTATTATTTTTCTATCTAAACCTTTTATAATTTAGTTATTTTAGGTATCTTCGAGGTAGTAGAACTTTATGATTAAAAACTCTATGATGGAATAAATAAAAGACTTTCAATCGTAGAAATATTAAATACTTCAATATAATTGATAAATTATTTTTACTAAATTCTTCTAAAACTATATATAATTTATATAAATTTATTAAAGTCTATACCAAGATCTTATTATTTTAATAATGTTAATCTACAATCTATCTAACTATTAATGACTTTATTAAGTTTTTATAAATTTATCGATAATAATTATTTCTTTTTTGAAAAAATTTTTTTTGAAAAAATAACAACTTTTTACTGTACTTATAATCACTAGTTTTCCTTTAGTTTATTTAAAACTATTTAAGGATATATAAATAGTCTATAAAACCTCTAATAAAGTAACATTCTATAATCTTTGATTATTTTCTAGATAAATATCTTCTCAATTATCTTTTTATAACTATCAAGTATTGGCGACAACCACCTTGATCTATCTTAACTTATTATCTATAGATACTGCTTTTTTAAAGACTTACTCTTGGGCAATATCCCTCAGAATAATTAGTATTTTTTCTTCTAAAAAATAAATTTAGTAAGCAATTTTATGTGAAAAATACACTTAATGGACTGATAACGCGAGCTTCACTCATCAAGTCATAAATTCTTGATTAAGAGCTGCTGCAATACTCTGTGATGGTATGTAATAAATACTAATTTATGATTACAATAAAACATGATTTTTTAAAAAAATTCACGTTAAATTAATTATGTCTGAACTAATTTGGTTAGGTATTGATCCAGGATTAGCTATTCTGGGATGGGCAATTTTACAACAAACAAAATCAAATCATCCTCTATTGATTGACTATGGAATTATTGAAACTTCAAAAACTTTATCAACTTCTCAACGATTAGTAGAAATTGAACAAGATTTAGTAGGATTAGTCCGAGAATTTACCCCCAATAGAATTGCTATTGAGATGCCCTATTTTAACCGTAAAATTAAAGCTGCAGGTGGTGTAATGCAAGCTCTAGGAGTGGTTAATTTAGTCAGTTATCGTGAAGTGAAAATCGAGCCGATCTTTCTTCATCAATCGAGTTGGAAATGCCATTTAGGAAACGGACGAGCTACCAAAAAAGAAGTGGCCCACATGGTAAGTCATTTATTTGGGTTAGAATTTCTTCCCATTGATGATAGTGTGGATGCAATTGCCATTGCCTATGCGGCTTTATGTGGACTAACCAATAATATTAAATAAAGACACGATGTTGCAGAGAAGGCATTTGTCTACGTACCTGTTGAATACGGAAAGGGTCAATTTCTGCAATCACCATTCCTTCTTCTTGTCCTGCATCAGCTAAAATTGTCCCCCAGGGATCGACAATACAAGCATGTCCATGAGTATACCGTCGTTCGTAATGATTTCCAGTTTGAGCAGGGGCGATCACGTAACAGGTATTTTCAATAGCTCTAGCTTGAAGTAATACCTTCCAGTGATCTTTGCCTGTAAAGGCGGTAAAAGCGGCGGGAATAAACAGAACATCAGCCCCCTGATGAGATAGATGACGGTAAATTTCAGGAAAGCGGACATCGTAGCAAATAGAAATACCTAAATTACCGAACTGCTCGGAAGGATAGATATTAGGCAAATTTTGTCCCGCCATTACCGTACTTGACTCGCGATATGTATTACCATCAGGAACATCTACATCAAACAGATGAACTTTTTGATAACGGGCGACTTCTGTTCCAGAAGAATCCACTAAGATGGCAGTGTTGTAAGCTTTTGTAGAATCCCCTTCCACAGGCACGGGAAAACCTCCCCCCAAAATTGTAATTTGAAAGCGTTGTGCCATAGTCTTGAGAAATTTTTGAGATTTTTCGTTAACGACTTTCGCTTCCTTTAATTTTTCTTCTTCTTTACCCAAAAATGCAAAATTTTCTGGTAGTCCAATTAACTCAGCTCCCCGACGCACAGCCAATTCGATTAGTTCTTCGGCCTCAGCTAAGTTCTTTTGAAGATTAGGCTGACTAGTCATTTGAATAGCTGCAGCAAGATAGGATTTCATCAGTTCCGTTAATAATATTGTGGATGCAACGCAGATTTCTATTTTAACTTTCAAAGTTCTTTATATCCAATCTTGATCTTCTTCTTGATCAGAATTGGAAGACTCTTGATCCTTACGATAAGGAGGAGTCAAAACGCGGTAACTAGCATCATAAACTTGATCGACTGTTTCATTTTTCGACTCAAGAGTCTCCTGCTTTTTTGGGGGAAGTTCAACCGATTTTTGAAACAGTGAATTGTCTTCAGAGTCGTGGAGTTCACGGTATGTGTAGGAATAAATTGAGCCTTGACGAGAGGCTTTTCTAGGGGACTGTTGAACCTCAAAACCTGTTGCCCGCTCCTCCTCTTGTAGTTTTCGTTCTAATTTTTCACGGATAAATGTGGGTTTTGTCGGTGGTTCTTCAATATCCCAACCATCTTCTTCCTCAAAGTCTTCTTCTATTTTTCCCCAATTCCTTTGAGATGTTTTTCCCCAGTCGATTTTTTTTGAAGAAGGGGAGGACTCTGGGAGTTGAGAGGATTGAGGAGGAAAGGTAGAGTTTCTAGAAGACAATGATGAAGAAAAATGATTGAGAAATTGTATGATCAAACTGGTTAAAATTCCGAAAACAATAAATAAAATTACCCAAATTCCCATAGGCAATGTTAGAGTGAATAAGGCAGTATTAGCACTTACTCCTAAAAAATAAAGAGTTACAGTCTGCTGATTTTGAATAAGAAAAACAACAGTTAAAACTAAAATTAATAACGGTAATAATAACTTCATCTGATATGATTATTGAATAATAAGGTTACCGACCAGAAAGGTGAGCAAGAGCTTTACCCACCCTATCTTTAATATTATTTAATTTTAGTTTTTTTATTCTTCTTCATCGGTTTTGGAACTAGCAAAACTGAGAGAACCTAATTCAAGTCTTTCTCGAACTTGCTGCTCGATAGTTTCCGCAATTTTGAGATTCTCTTCAAGATATTTAACCGCATTGTCTCGCCCCTGAGAGATGTTATCGCCATTGTAGCTATACCATGCCCCTTTACGACTGATGACATCGGTTTGTTCAGCTAAATCTAACATACAGCCCATGCTAGAAATTCCCTTACCAAAGATGATATCAAATTCAGCAATGCGAAAAGGGGGAGCGACTTTATTTTTAGCGACTTTAACCTTAGCTCGAATTCCGTACTCTCCTTCATTACCTTTTTTGAGAGTTTGAATACGGCGAATATCTAAACGGATTGAGGCATAAAATTTCAGAGCGTTTCCTCCTGTAGTAACTTCAGGACTACCATAGGTAATTCCTATCTTTTGACGTAGTTGGTTCAGAAAAATAACGACACAACCTGATTTTCCAATATTTCCGGCAATTTTCCGTAAAGCTTTACTCATAAGGCGAGCTTGTAACCCCACCTGGGTGTCCCCCATTTCTCCTTCAATTTCAGCACGGGGAACTAAAGCGGCCACAGAATCTATCACAACTATATCAACAGCAGCGGATCTAACCAATTGATCAACAATTTCTAAGGCTGATTCTCCGGTATCAGGTTGAGCAACGAGCAAATTCCCAATATCTACCCCTAACGCATTGGAATAGGTAGGATCGAGGGCGTGTTCTGCATCGACGAAAGCCGCTACTCCTCCGGCTTTTTGAACTTCAGCAATCGCATGGAGAGCGAGGGTAGTTTTCCCAGAGCTTTCAGGACCATAAATCTCAATTACTCGTCCTTGAGGGAATCCTCCTCCTAGGGCTAAATCTAACGTTAATGCTCCACTGGGGATGGTTTCCACCCGCATCTGAGTTGCATCCCCTAGGCGCATGATGGAGCCTTTCCCGAAACTTCGTTCAATTTGATTGAGAACTAAGCCTAGAGCTTTTTCTTTGTCAGGATTATTTGTTATAATAGTCATTAACGCCTCAAAAAGTTTTTAGACAAAAATTTATAGTACAAGAATATTCGTCCATTGTAGCTGTTTTTTGTGACAGCTGACATTAAGTATGACAATTTTATTATAGTTTTTGTTATTTAAAGTGATATTGAAAATAATTATAATTTTGAAATTATTGGGTAACAGATAGATCACAGATATCTTCAAAAGCCTCTAATAAATTAGAACTAAATAAAAGGCTAGTCATTTGCTGTTCTGTTATTAAAATAGACTATACTGAATTACCTTAGTTTTTTTTAAAAAAAAAGTATATGATTAATCATTTGGATAGTATTTTCATTTACTAATTCTTAAAATTTAAGTTTATATAATTCCCTTCTGTATACGCTCTTTTATTCAAAACATATTCAGTATGTTTAATTTAGTAAGGTATTTCTAATATTTGATACATTTGAGATAAATATTGTGCAAGGCAATGGAATAAAATCTCGCAAAAATATAAAAGTAGATAAAAATTATAAGCTCTAATAATAGATAAATTCTTAATAAATAAAAAGATATGTTAGCTAGCACTTTTTTGCCTAAGATATGTACAAGTAAGTAGTTTAAATAACGACTTTTATTGAAGAAACTAGATTTTATTTATGTAAATCTTAATATTTTACTTTGGTCACTTTCTAAGATAGATAAAAGTTAGCTTTAAGAAGCTAATATTCAGGTAAAAATATTTTACTTTGATTCTATCAGATAGTAGATACTGTAAACATATTAAAATATGAGGTAAATATTTATCATAAAGTCTATGATATTTAATTTTTTATATAGTAGTTATCAAGAGTGTCGCTATTTGCAATTCCAATTTTTTTTATAAATAAATCTAAAAGACAATATTTTGCAGAA
The DNA here is from genome assembly GCF_003574135.1 of cyanobacterium endosymbiont of Rhopalodia gibberula. Classification (GTDB taxonomy): domain Bacteria; phylum Cyanobacteriota; class Cyanobacteriia; order Cyanobacteriales; family Microcystaceae; genus Rippkaea. Next base: position 2,909,596 of record NZ_AP018341.1, read on the forward strand.
TTACTACGAATCTTCAGAGATAAAAAAAGAGTTCACTTATGTTCACTGTTTAACAGTGATAAATCAATAGATTGAGATATCTTTGGTCAAGATAGTGATTGTTACAAAATAAAGAGGACTTGATGATTGAAAGAATAAGGAAGGTTTTAATCTAAACAAATATATTTATCGTACTTGATATCTTTAGACTTAAATCTATGAACTTTAAGAAGAGTCACTTTCTGTAACAAATATTTTTCAATAGCTCCACAATGGTTGATATCTATAAACTTACTGGGAATTAGCTATCCTGCGATTTTTCCTTATTTTATCCCAAAATAACAAATACGAAGAAATTAACAGTATAATTCAGCTAAGCTACTCATCTGAGTGTAACAATTAACTTAATTAACTGTTACAACCATATTTTATTATCAGGTTTTATGTGGTGATGGCGCACATAAGGAGAGTTATGAATAATTAAATTGAAGCGATTAGATTGGTGTCTTGGTGAAGATAGTTTAGTAAAATTTACAATTTTAAATTTAAAGAAATATCTTCCCAAGATTACTTAGCACTCCATATTTTATATTTTAACTAAATTTAGAAGTACAGAAAAACAAGAACTTGTTTAATAAAAATTAAATATAAATATTTGGAAAATCTAATTTATAAATCAAATAACAATAGAAATTTAGCATATTTTTGTGTACTAATCGTATTAATTATTTATTAACATAAAATAATTATTTACTTTTAATTTTTTTTTGAGCTATTCACTCTCTAGTTTGTTTTTGTTCTCTTCTTATAAGATAGCTATTTAAACTTTACCAAAATATATTAAAATCTTTATTTTAAAAAAATAAAATCTTATAATGTAATTGATGGGCAAAATTGTTATTTCTTGATTGCTTAAAATAGGTAAATAAATAACTTTTACGACAAATAGTATTGATATCATTAGTATGGACAATAGAAAAATTGAGATAGTGAACTAAATTGCCTTTAAGACATAAATTAAGATTAATTTTTATTGAGTTTTTTAAATGTTTTATTTTTTATAGATTGGGGCACAATCTGATTAATTAATAGTATTATATACTGTTTTTTAAAGATAAAAATCTGTACTAATTTTACTTAACTACATTAATGATACTAAGTCAGATAAGCCTAATAAAAATTTTAGAAAAGTTCTAATAACATTAGCAAATCCAAATCCAATAAAATTAGGGATTTCAACCTTATTAGTACAATAAGGAATGACTAAGCACCAAGAAAGGATAAAAGTAAGCTAAAACTCAATATAATTTGAGGAAAATAATTATAAAAATTGAACATCATAATAACTAGTTAATTATTTTTTAATTTTAGACAAAAAAATAATTAACATTGAAAATATTTATTTTCTATTTTTGCAGTTATTTCTTTTAAAGAAACCTTATTTAATTGATTAGAGTTAACTATTTTAATATTTTCAACTTCAGATCAATACTTGATTATTGAATAATAAAAAAATATTTAATATCAAAAATATTATCTAATTTTTTTTATAAAAATTAATTATTGCAACTTAGAAAATAATGTGATTGAAAAAATAAATGTTCGGAAAATAAATATGATATGCTTAAATTGTCTTTTTAAAAAGAAAACTTATGAAGTATATAAATATTAGCAAATAAAGTAAACTGAGCTACAATAAATCTGTCCACAAGGGGTTTTCCTTAAAAAGATTAGATATTTTTTTTGTAAAAAACTTCTTATAGTCATCTATTATAACTTTTCTCAAAGTATTTAAATATCTTTTTGAAAGACAGAGAATAATTAGTACAGGTTTAGATTTTAACAACATTAAACTTACTTAAAATTAATACTTAACAGATATCGTTAAATCACCGTTAAAAACTAGATAAAAAAATCTAATAAAAAACATAAAATATAAAACATTAAGCTTTAATTTAAGCTACTAACTGTTAATTTTAAAAATTAATCATGTAAAAGTGTTCAGGAGATTTTTATTGTATTTTAGCTTTAGTTTTTTTTAAAAGCTTGCCTATTGAACTCATTTATCTATCAATAGAGAGAACTCTAAAATTTATGGAAATGTTAGAGACTATGCTAAGATGCACTTATGAGAATTACTCTCGTAAGTTATTGACAAGAACTTTTAGCGAATTTAACTTCTTAGACCCTTTCTGTTTCTTTAGGACCACATCTATGCCTCAATATGAATAAAGCTAAACCCTGCTTAAGACACAAAATCATTAGATTAAAAGTTTACATAACATTAATCAGAACTCAAAGTTAAAAATATTGCATTTTCTTGATAAACGAGGATATTGTATGAAGACACAAGAAATACTGAGCCGATATGCCGCTGGACAAAGAGATTTTAGAAACATTAATCTAATTGCTGCTAATTTGAGAAGTGTAAACTTAAGTGGGGCTAATTTAAGTGGTGCAGATCTTAGAGGGGCTAATTTAACCGGGGCTAATTTAAGTCATGTTAATCTTACTCAGGCAACCTTAACAGGAGCCAATTTAACCTTAACCAATTTGACTTCAGCTAATCTTAGTGCAATTGATTTAAGTAATGTAAATCTAAGCAATGCTTACCTCAATGATGCTATTATGCCTAATCAAATAAGTTCTACTTAAAATCCATCAATAATGTTAGTATTGACTCATATCGACCTAGTAATCGTACACAGTTAACTGAGGATATAATAATGACCCAAATAATTTTGGGAGAGCATGAGGGGATTGAATCAGCTCTACGTCGTTTTAAAAGACAGGTCAGTAAAGCTGGAATTTTTACCGATATGAAAAAACACCGTCATTTTGAAACACCAACTGAAAAACGTAAACGGAAAGCAATAGAGAAACAAAAACAACGTAAAAGAAACTATTCTTAGAAAAACACAATTAATCTTGTGTTTTTTGTGGGGTTATTATGTACTTTAACTAACAAATTAACGAAAAAAGTAAAGATTCAATCTAGTCATTTTAACTTCGCTAAAACGTCTAACTTTAGACTAAGCTGGACAGAGGTAGACTTTCAATTGTCAAATTACTGGGAAATGCAAGAGTTACTTCGAGGCATAAATATTTTTCTCATCGGAATGATGGGAACTGGGAAGACTACTGTGGGAAAACTTTTAGCACAAGAGTTAGGTTATCGTTTTTTTGATACGGACGTTTTAATTGAACGAGTGACACAAGAACCTATTGACAAGATTTTTGCTTCCATAGGAGAGGAAAACTTTCGACAAATTGAAAGCCAAATACTTATCGAGGTAGCCGCCTGTACCAAAAGTGTGATTGCGACGGGAGGGGGTGTTATCTTAAGTTCTCAGAATTGGAGTCATCTTCGTCACGGTTTAATTATTTGGTTAGATGCTTCTGTAGAATTATTAACAGCTCGTTTAGCTAACGATCAAACCCGTCCCCTTTTAAAAAAGACTGATTTAACAAGTAAGTTGAACTCTTTATTAGAGCAGCGACGTTCTTTATATACTCAAGGAGATTTGCGAATTTTTATTAATGAAAATGACACTCCTGAGATGCTTGTTTCTAGAATTTTAGAAAAAATTCCGAGTAAAATTGTATCTAGTCTCAAAATTTCTAAGAATCAAAACTAAATATCAACTTTAGCTTAACTATGTTATCTCTTCAAAAGAGAAGAACTAGTGGTTGTATTTGTTGTATAAAGTTCACGATAACTTTGTCATGAATTGACAATTATCTTGAAATAACTCACCATCATAATCTAACTCAGCAGTAGTAGGAAAATCAATGAAAAAAGTTTTTTTACAAAAACTTTTTTAGTTTCTTCAATATTGAAAACTATGACGTTGGCATCTAAATAACAAGCTCTTTTTCCAGATTACGGGATTTATAAACCATAGATAACGATAGATATGTTTCAGATTATATTTATTCCTCACAAAAATATTCTTTATTTGCTCATAAAAAACCAACAAACATACATAAAATAAATTAGAGTATAAAGTTTACTAGAATTAACCAATAAACTTACTTTATAGTATGAATAACAAGCAAAAAAATATTAAATATTTGCCTTGTAAGTTTTACATATAGCCGTGTTTTAGGAAAAATAACAAAGAATACAAAGATATTTACGATAAAATTAGATGACAGCTAAAGCATTTTACAAACTTTCTCAGTAATTAATTTTCCAGCCAGTTTATGTCCTAATTGATTCCAATGTCCACTTCCTAAAACAGTATTTTCAAATCCGTGTAAAAACTGATTATTTTTATCGGCATAGGACTGGAATTCTGGGGCTAGATTAAGCACATTAAATTCCTCTTTTGCTCCTAACGTCTTAATTCGTTTGTCAGGAGAGAATTGATCTACTACTCTTCCTTGTTTAAAATATTTATCTCGTAGAGATTTATCGGGATAAACTTGTGCCGGATTACTCAATGTTACAGCCAAAAACTTAGCTTTTATTGCTTCACTTTCGTGTCTAATCATTTTAACTAATTCTTCAGTAATATCCCAGGCTTTTTCCCAGTCTTTATCCTCATTATTTAAGTAAAGTTTTGGCACAAGATCAAGATATTTAATGATATTAAAATCCTTACTATTTGAGGTTTCTTGACTCAAGAAATTATGTTGATTTTTGAAAGTCATTCTTGCCTTATTGATCATTTGTAATAGGTAAAAATTATTAACAATAGAAAAAATTACTTTTCTCGTTAAACTACTACGCCACTGATAGGTTTTTGTTTTCTTAAAAGAAAAATCCATGAAAAACTTACCTTCTTGTTCAATTAAAAAAGGACTAAATCTATCATCAGGACTCAATAATTTTGAATTATTAACAATATCGTTTCCTGTGAAAATAGCTAGGATTACCATGTCAGGAGAATAGTATTTAACCCGGTGTTTCAAAGTCATTAATTCTTGGGCGGTTCCATAGTCTCCCACCCCAAAATTGATTGACTCGACCGTCTGATTATTAATACTAGGACAATTACGTAATTCCTGTTCGATAAATGACCAAAAAGTCTCCTCTAAATTTACTTGAATTGCTTCGGCAAAAGAATCTCCTAAAATAGCAATTCTAAAAGTGTTTTTGGGTTTATCTTTGGTATAGTGTTTATCTCGTAATCCATCTTTATTTACCTTAACCCACGCTTTTCCTTCTTGAATCCACCAACCGGAAACCCCTGGAATTAAAGCGTGTCCTCTGTGTTTATCGACTTGATAAAAACTAGGATAGGAAATCCGGGTAATTCTTAACCCAATTTCACTTATACCTAAGGCGAAAACGATACCACATAATCCTAACAGAATGTTCAATCCAAATTGTTTAAATCTAAACATAGAGCCTAAGTAATTAAATAAATTTAGTTTGTTATTATTTCAGAATTATTTCGAATAGATTTTTGAGTTTTATAGTCAAATATATGAATTTTAGTTGGATTTAAAGACAACCAAAAACTTTGTTTATTTTTATCAATTTTAGACCAATTATCAGAAGATAGGCAAACTTTTATAAGAGAACTTGCATCAGTAACTAGATGAAAAAAAATCGAAGTTTCATTGCCTAAATTTTCGATTAAATTTAATTTAACTTCTAAATTATTAGGTGAAGGAAAACTAATGGTCAAATGTTCTGGTCGAATCCCTAAATGTACTTTAGTTCGAATATATCTTTTAAGATAAGGTTCCCAAAATTGCGGTAATTCTAGAGAAAATTGAGGATGAGTAATAGTGACAGGAGTATCAACTGTAACCTCAAGAAAATTCATAGGAGATGACCCAATAAATTCTGCAACAAAACGATTAGCAGGATGATTATAAAGTTCTAAAGGAGGGGCGAGTTGTTGAATTTCTCCATTATTTATGACCGCAATACGGTCGCCCATAGTCATTGCTTCAGTTTGATCGTGAGTGACATAAATGGTGGTAATGTTCATCTTTCGTTGTAGTTGAACAATTTCTGAACGCATCATTGCCCGCAATGTGGTGTCTAAATTCGATAATGGTTCATCCATCAAAAATACTTGCGGTTTGCGGGCGAGCGCGCGTCCTAAAGCTACCCGTTGTTTTTGTCCCCCTGATAACTCTTTAGGAAAGCGATCTAAGAGATGATCCAGTTCTAAAAGTTGAGCAACTTGGGAGACTTTTTCGTTAATAATTTGTTCTGTCGTAGAAAAATAACGCCAAGACTTAGGTAATGATCGTGTCAAGTTAACTAAAGCTGATTCTAGCCACTTAGGTAAAGATGAGATAGATTTCATTGAGTCATCTCGGCTCATACGACGCAAACCAAAAGCAATGTTATCATAGACATTAAGATGAGGATAGAGAGCATAATTTTGGAAGACCATGGCAATATCTCGTTGTTTTGGAGGAAAGGCGTTTATGATACGATCACCAATTTTGATATTGCCCCCCGTTGCTGTTTCCAGTCCACAAATGAGACGTAATAGTGTACTTTTTCCACAACCTGAAGGTCCAACAAGAACCATAAATTCTCCGTCGTTAACTGTCAAGTTAATATCTCGTAGAACGTTGACTTGCTTACTCTTCGAAAGATTTAACTCAGTTTCTGAAGGAGTAGATTTTGTACCCCTAGGGGAGAAACTTTTATAAAGATGTTCTAAAATAACTTTAGCCACGTTAACCTGTTACAATAATTTTGATTCAAATTTTATCTTAATACCTGTTTAACCAATAATTTTTTTCTACTTTTATTTGTCAAAATGTTAATTAATTAGGTAGCCTTTAATCAAAGTTAAAAAGATAAACTATTTTATGTATTTATAATTTAGCAATTAGAGCTGAATTTATGAGATATTAACCTGTATTGTTTTAGTACTTTTTACATATAATTTACCTAACTATCTTAGCTAAATTATATTCTTATTCTTTCAAAAAAGTTTTTTAAATACTTAGTTAATTTCGATAATTTTTGATATTCCAATATCTAAATTATTAAGCAGACTGGCATCCAATAATTATTATTTTTTAACAACTTTTGAAGCTTTATACTAAATCTAATCTAACAATTAAAAAAAATAAAATTTACTTTAAATAAACCCATGAGTATACTAAGATGAGTATGATAATTTAAAAAAAATGAAATTATAAAATATACAAAACTGGTATTATGTTTGTGACAACAATCATTGTCAACAATAGTTAATTAAATCAAAAATATATTTATTTGAGTTCAAGTAAATATATTTTTAATGGTTTATTTAACGTCAGCAATAAGCTACAAATATATTTTTTAAAAAACAAAATTTTAAATACCTCTAATTTTTTTAGAAAACTAACTTTGAATAAAAGTTTACAGTTGCTTTCAGAAATTTTTAGTTATGTCATAAAAATATGATTATCATTTATCATGGTGCTCTGTACTTTTGACAAATATTTTAAACTCTCTGCTTTAATACTAGCCGATCAGATTCAATTAAATAATATAGAGTAGACAATAATGACAAAACTAAAGGTACATAAGTTATAAATGGAGTAGACTGACACATTTCTCCATTAATCTCTGCTGTAATAGAGAATTTTTGCAATAGGGAATTTTTTCTACCCCACTGATTATAAATTTCTTGCTCAACAAAACTGTTTATATTTATATTCTCAATGTCTCCATCAAAGATTCCAAAACCTGGCTCTTCGAAGGCTTTTAAGTCGGTTTCCGCATGCCCTGCAGCATCGTTGAGATGATTTTATAAAATTTTAAAAATCTTTATCTGAGCACGTTTACTGCTACATTTAACGATTCTCACACGTTCAATCTGTTATTCTGAATAGGTAAGCCAAGGTCTTTCAACCACAACAGTATACATCGGATTCTCTTGCTTCAAAACCATCAGTGGACGGCACCATTCTGCGTCTATCAATATTATGTCAATATGTTTAAGTCAGGTGTCTCCGAACTTTTAATGAGACACACTTGCTTGCGCTTTCGATGTGTCCCTGTTGACTGTAGTGGGGGTATTCTGCGAGAATTTTAGGTAAACTAAGCTAAGTGTAAATATTTAGTATTGAACAATGACCATAGTTGACTTTCTGACGAACGATACCCTTTCAGTTGCCTTGCTCTACTTAACTTTGAGCATTCTCTATCTGTTGATTATTCCTGGAATGGTCTATTTTTATCTAAACAGTCGTTGGTATGTGGCCAGTTCTTTTGAAAGAGTATTGATGTATTTTTTGATGTTTTTCTTTTTCCCAGGAATGTTAGTATTAAGTCCTTTTTTGAATTTTCGACCTAAACGGCGCAATATAACAACTTAATTCCAGGAGTAAACTTAAATTTAAAACCGTAACAGACCATGCGACGAATTGATGTTATTGTCATTGGGATTACTGTTTTTGCCGCAGGTGGGGTGACTTATCTATTTTTTCAGACTGTAGGATTTGATGAAATATCAGCTGGAATTTGGAGTCAGTTCTTATTGGTAGTAGGTTTGGTTGGCTGGACGCTTACCTACCTGTTTAGGGTGAGCGGTAAAAAAATGACCTACAATCAACAAGTTAAAGACTATGAAGATGCAGTCTTACAAAAACGACTTGAAGCAATGAGCTCAGAAGAACTTGGAAAATTACAACAGGAAATCGCAGAAGAACAATCAACGTCTGAATGCTAATCAATAAGAATTGTATTTGACCTCTGTAATGGTAAACATACGTTTATTCCTTCTAACTTTCGACTTGGTAATTTACAACTATGACCTCGGTTTCTGATTGTTTCCAATCTCTACGCGATCACGGTCGATGTGCCTTAATTCCCTTTATCACAGCTGGTGATCCTGATTTAGACACTACTGCCCGAGCTTTACATCTTCTTGATTGTTTAGGAGCAGATTTGATTGAGTTAGGGGTACCCTATGCTGACTCTTTGGCTGATGGACCTGTGATACAAGCGGCTGCTACCCGTGCCTTAAGCCATGGGGTTAAATTACAAGATATCTTAGGGATTGTTAAAGAAGTTTCCCCAAAAATTAAAGCTCCGATTGTTTTATTCACCTACTACAATCCTATTTTTTATCATGGAGTAGAAGCTTTTCTTAAACGAATTAAAGAAGCTGGTATCAAAGGTCTAGTTGTTCCTGATTTGCCCCTAGAAGAAGCTCAAAGCTTGTTAAACCCTGCATCCGCGGAGGGCATTGAAGTAACCCTATTGGTTGCCCCTACTAGTCCCAGAGAACGGATTCAGGCAATTGCCCGTCAATCTCAGGGGTTTATCTATCTGGTGAGTGTGACTGGAGTAACGGGAGTGAGATCACAAGTAGCCAGTAGGGTAGAAAAGTTGATCACTAATTTACATAGTGTTACTGACAAACCTATTGGGGTCGGGTTCGGTATTTCCGAAGTTCAACATGCAGTTCAAGTGAAAAATTGGGGAGCGGATGCAGTGATTGTAGGAAGTGCTATTGTCAAACGGTTATCTAAGGGAACTCCCGAAGAAGGATTAAGTTCAGTTGAAGAATTTTTTAAATCTTTAAAACGAGGGATCAATTAAACCAAACTTGTCTAACCGTTGAAACGCATTTAGTATCTTGTGAGATCTCTATGGTAGGGTGTCGCGTTGAAAATTAATTGTTGAAAATTCCTATGTCATCTTCCCAAAAAAGAATCTTATTCATTAGTAATGGACATGGAGAGGATAACCACTCCTCCTATGTGATTGAAACCTTACTCGAACTTTGTCCGGACCTAGAGATAGCAGCAATGCCTATTGTCGGGGAAGGAAATGCTTATCGTCGGTTGAATATCCCGATTATTGGACCTACTCAAAATATGCCCTCTGGAGGATTTTCCTATATTAACCGTTGGCGTTTCCTCACGGACCTCCAAGCAGGATTGATTGGATTAGCTTGGAGGCAATTAAAAGCAGTTTGGGAATATGCGCCCGCTTGCGACTTGATTATGGCGACAGGGGATACTGTATCCCAAGGATTTGCCTATTCTACGGGATATCCCTACGTTTCTTTTATTTCCTGTCTGTCAAGCCTTTATGAAGGGAAATTATATGTTGGTCCGTTTATTGGGCATTTCCTGCGATCACCAAAATGTTTAGCGGTGGTGACTAGAGATCCTTATACTGCTCAAGACCTTAAACGACAAGGAATCACTAAAGCTAAATTCGGCGGAATTCCCTCTCTAGATAAACTCGTCCCTACAGGAAAAGATCTACATCTTAACCCCAGTATTCCCACTATCGCTTTACTTCCAGGATCGAGACTTCCTGAAGCAGAACGTAATTTTAAATTACAACTGAACCTTGTTCTAGAAATTGTTAAAGTAATGCCCACTAATCACATTCAATTTAGGGCAGCGTTAGTACCCAAACTAATGGACCAATTAGCCGAAATAGCCAACAATGAAGGATGGGAACACAACGAAGGTCAATTAACTTATCAGTCTGATCACGGAATAGCCGAAGTTAGGTGTTATTCTGACGCTTTTAGCGATATTCTACACAATTGTACCCTAATATTAGGAATGGCCGGGTTAGCAGTAGATCAAGGGATAGCCTTAGGAAAACCCGTCATTCAAGTCCCAGGAGAGGGACCCCAGTTTACTTATAAATTCGCCGAGGCGCAAACCCGACTCATTGGCAGTTGCGCCCAAACTATCGGAACCGGCCCTGCTACTCTAGAAACCCTTCGTGAAGCAGCCAAACTAATAGCAGAAACAGTAGCGGATAAGGAGTATTTAGCCACTTGTGTTGAAAAAGGACAAAAACGCTTTGGTCCGCCTGGAGCATCTGTAAGAATTGCTAGACTTTTATTGAATCATATGGGAGATGAAAACCCAATAATGTTCAGTAAAAAAAGATAGAAAATTTAAAAAGATTATTTCCCTCTTAATGAAGAATAAAGCTAGTATTGTTGACTTGTTAAAGTTTCATATTAGCCAAAGGCTCAAACATGGGATGATATCCCATCTAATCAAGAATTATTTAGATTTTTCTCGAAAAGTCCAAGAGAGCAACCTACATATTAATCTCAAATCTAAAAATATATCGCGAAAAAAAATTTACTAATTAAATTAGGTTACGACAAAAAATTTGTAAATTGAAATGATTAATAAAATTATAAAAGAATAAAACAATCATATTTTGTTTGCCTTATCGATAAGTTTTTCAAAGCGTTTATATTAAAAATAATATATGATAGGTTTAGTAAAATAACTAATCTAAAGCTTTATAAATTATTAGCCAATAATATACTAAATTGATTCTAAAAGAGCCAAAAATATTAGGTTATTGTTAATGTATTCAGGTCTATTTTTAAGTGTTGAGTAGGTTCTTAATAAGGAAAACAGTCCTTATCTATAAAAAAATGTATCAAGGTAAACTGTCCAGGATCTAAATTACTAGTTAAAACTGCATAGGAGCATTGAATAATTTTTTCTTAAAAAAGATAAATTGAGCTAGATAAATTTATATACACCAGTAAAATTTGTCAAAGACATGTGTTACAATACTACATTAGTTTATCTAATTTCTCTCATTGAGAGAAATTAGATAAACTTTAAGGCAACAGATATTTCATTTACTAGAGATTAATGATTATTGAACTTGATAGTAAAAAAGATGTGCTGACTGTGCTGGTATGTTAAATACTCTAACTGTCTGAATACTGGCTAAATCTTAAAAAATTAATTATTAATAATGATTATAAAAAAAAGATCAAATTGGTGGCGAATACTTCCATATTTATGGCCACAGTGGCGATTAATTGTCAAAGGACTAGTCTGCATTTTAGGATTTGTCTTTATCACCCTTTGTTTGCCCTATCTTGCTGGCAAAGTAGCCCTATTTATTGGCAAAGGAGATGTAGAAAAAGTTGCCTATTGGCTAGGGCTAGGAACCTTGGCATTTTTAGTCCGGGGAATCTTTCAATATGGGCAAAATATTTTTATGATAAATGCTGCCCTTATTATGAGTTTAAACTTACGAAAAGGAGTATATACTCATCTCCATAAACTGGGATTAGACTTTTTTGAAACAGCAAAAACTGGAGACCTAACCTATCGTTTAACAGAAGATATTGATCGGGTTGGAGAAATTATTGATAAACTATCCCATCAATTTATTTCTAATTTTCTTCAATTGATTATTATTCCTGCTTATATGTTTTATTTGAACTGGCAGTTAACTATTGCCAGTTTTATTTTATCTCCCTTAATGGCTATCTTAGTCAGTCGTTTTGGGGAAAAATTATTGCTATTATCCCGTCGTAGTCAAAACCAAGTTTCCAATCTTTCAGCTTTGTTAACAGAAGTTTTTAGTGGTATTCGAATCGTTAAAGCGTTTACCGCCCAAGACTACGAAGTTAAACGATTTATGCAAGAAGCAGAACGTAACCGTCAGTCTAAATATCATGCAGAACAACTCAAGGCATTTCAATATCCAATCGTAGGATTTCTCGAAGCGATTAGTATTATGTTGCTTTTCCTGATTGGAGGCTGGCAGATTTCACAAGGAAATCTAAAATCTGAGGAATTTGTTAGTTATCTGGCGGCTGTTGCTTTGTTGCTGCATCCCATTGACTTAATGACCAGTAATTACAATGAATTTAAACAGGCTGAGGCATCAATAGATCGTATTTTCGAATTAGTCGACTGTAAACCCAGTGTCATTGAGAGTCCTGATGGGTTAATTTTACCCCAAGTGACAGGAAGAGTAGAATATTCCCAGGTCAGTTTTGCCTATCAGCCCGGTCAACCTGTTTTGCAGGAACTATCCTTGTTGGCCGAACCTGGTCAGATTCTTGCCTTAGTGGGGTCTTCTGGAGCTGGGAAGACGACTTTGATTAATTTATTAATCCGTTTTTATGACCCCCAAAAAGGTCAAATTTTTATCGATGGAGTAGACATTAGAAACGTTACTTTAACTAGTCTCCGTCGTCAAATTGGTATTGTTCCTCAAGAAACTACTTTATTTTCGGGAACAATTGCCCAGAATATTGCCTATGGACAAGAAGAGTTGGCTCAACAGAACATCGAAGAAGCAGCTAAAATCGCTAATGCTCACTCATTTATTAGTAAATTACCCCAAGGCTATCAAACTTGGGTAGGGGAACGGGGAGTTAATTTGTCAGGGGGACAACGGCAACGAATTGCGATCGCTCGTGCTGTTCTGCCCAATCCCCGTATTATGATACTAGACGAGGCTACCTCTGCCTTGGATTCTGAGTCTGAAGCGTTGGTACAAGAGGCCTTGGAACGGGTGATGGAAAACCGCACTGTTTTTGTGATTGCCCATCGTTTAAGTACCGTCCGTCGCGCTGATTGCATTTTAGTTTTAGAAAAAGGACAAGTCGTTGAGTTTGGGACCCATAGTGAATTGTTGGTTAAGGAAGGCCGTTATGCTAGATTCTATAAAAAACAATATGCAACAGGAAAAGAAGATTTTTAGTTGATGGGTTTAGGGAAGATAACAAGTGTTATGGAGCCTTCCAAGCTTTTACAAAATATTTGTATTACAGGTTTCAAGATTCCTAATACCGATTTTCTAAAATCTAGCCATACATTTCTGTAGGAGTTAACCTTTGTTAATCTTCACAAAGTTCACGTCTGTAGTTTGAGTTGATGAAAATGGTATGACATAAACACTATTGGAGGAAAAAGCTAATGTCTAAAAGTTTTAGACATTAGTGATCATAATCTATGAATTGAACAAACAATAAATTTTTTATAAAGAGTGACGATTTAAATTATATAGATTGGAATGATTTAATCGGTTCTACCTAGCCTGTTATTTAAAATCATTAATCTTAACGTTTTGAAAGCCTTATTTGAAAATTGTTTGTTTGAGTGTTTAAAAGTTTATTTCTTTTTGAGATTATTACCAAATCAGGGCACATTAGAGTTTAATATAATTTTTACCGGACTAAATAAAGTCGTTTAATCGAGAAAATGAGAAGATATGGGTACAATAATAGACGTGCTTCAATAAGTATTTTAACATGTCTGCCGGAACAACTTTGCAAGTTTTTTTATTAAAAATTAAAAAGAGAAACAACAGCAAATTATTGTACATCTTCGCGTTTAAATTTAAAATCTGTCAGAATAGAGTCACAAATTAAAACCAGAATCATAAAAAATATGTCCTAAGTTTATTGAATTGCTATTAAATCCGTCTCTAAACTGTGTTACCTGCCTGCATATACTTATATTTACTTAGAAAAAGTATTTAGATACTAATTAATTTTCACCTAAATAATCATAAATTTATATTCTTAAATTTATTGAGTAAGTTATTATTTTGACAGTGTTACTTACACTCATTAGGTATTTTTAAAATTTATTTTATGTTCGCCATTGACTGTTCCCTTTTCTTATAATCTTAAGCTCATAACTAAATTAGCTGTTGTTGATGACGATCAAACGGTAAAAAAATAAGTTGTAGGAGTTAGACATTGACAAACTAACTTAAATATAGTTTTTATGAAAACACAAAGTAATAGCTAAAAATAAAGAGCAGAAAACTAATAAAATAGAGAGGATTATCAATGCCGATGCTCAGGCTACAACCGTTTATTTAATATGTTTGACGATTTATTTCATGACGACATGAGTCTGTTCCGGCGAAGAGAAGGTTATGAACCTGTTGATTGATTAAATGAAGTTAAACAAGATGTTCACATTATAGGTATAATCTTAAATATAAATGACTTTTTTTTAAAAAAACTTCATAGTAATGCAAGCTTCAGTAAATTTACCGGATATTTTAGGTCATAGAATAAATATAAAATTATCAAATTCAGTCTTATAGTATTCGCTTTATTCTATTCTAGAAAAAATATATTTGGTGTAATCTTTTAATGTATAACTCCTAATTTTAATTAGGCTTTATCAAGTGTAAATATTTATAATTTTTTGCAACTCTTATAGTAGAAAAAAATTTATTAATTCAGTCACGTTTGATAAAGAAATTTATTTTTTAATAAGGGCTTTAGCTCCAACCACAGGATTTTATTTACGTTGAACGATACCTTCTTATTTATATAATATTTGGAGTTATTTTTTATTTAAATTAATAAAAGCTTTCATGGTTTTATCTATTCTTTTTTACTTAACTTTTTTATAGTAACTAAATGATGTTTACTGGAAAAATAAATTAGATGGTTATGACTGATTTTAACAGACTAATCTTAGTAAAGAAAATAAATCTACAAAAATCAAAAAAATAAAAGATAAAAAAACTCGATCTTATAATCATAGTTGCTTTTAAATGCTAATGTGATTTTTTCTTTCCAAGAAGACTTACCTCTGGAATTAATTTAAAACATAATTTTAATATATTTTTATTATTAATAATACGCAATATAGAACCACATAGACTCAATATATTGCCTTGTTAATACATTAGGATAGATAATCTTTGTACATATCAAAAACTATTAAATTCGGTAAAGAAGCTATTGTTAAATTTCTCTATTTTAAAATCATAAAAACTAATTTAAATTATTATTTAATTCCTTATTAATATAAAGTAATATCTATTTATATAGCTCGCAATTCTTTTGATCATCTAGTATTTAGATAACCCGACAAAAGGTCTTATTTAACATAATAATTTTGTGGAGATAACTTTTAATGATTTTTAACTGGTAAAATGATATTATTTAATAATAAAGACTAAATTATATATAAAAATTGCTGATTTTATTTAAAAAAATCTAGCAACACAATTGAATATCTATTGATTTTAAATTAAATTATTACTCAAGGTAATTTTAAAACTTATGAGTAAAAATCATCAGTATTGGTCAAGTAAACGACCACGAAATATATCTCCATATGGAAAAATATGAGATTTAAAAAGTATTTTTCCTCACAATAGATAAAGATCTTAAAATATAAATTCAAATAAAGAACTGCAGTAATAGTATTAGAAATACTCTGGAGATATATTTAATATATAACTTTAAAGTCTGACCAGATAAGATTAGCATTGCCTATCAAATAACTTAACTTTTTCTACAAAATAGAATTTTATAATTAACGTTTTAATTTTTACTTAAACAGTCTCTTAAAGCATAAGCAACTTGCTGTTGTTCCTTAAAAGAAATATCAGGGAACATCGGTAAGGATAAGACTTCACGGACAGTTTTTTCTGTTACCGGAAATGCACCAACTTCATAACCTAACCCTTGGTAAACTTTCTGTAAATGTAAAGGAATGGGGTAATAAATCATCGAAATAACTCCCTTTTTCTGTAATTCCTTCTGAAGATAATCACGGAAAACTTCGGTTTCTCCTCCTTGATTTTCAACTAGAATAGTGTATTGATTCCAAACATGATACCCTCCGAATAACTCTTGAGGCAGTTGAATCCCTAAGATAAATTTGAGCAACTCATCATATCGTTGTGCCACTGCTCGACGTTGTTGGTTCCAACGATCTAGATAACGTAATTTAACTTGTAAAATTGCGGCTTGAATAGCGTCAAGACGGCTATTTATTCCGACTAAATCATGATGGTAACGTTGACGGCTACCATGTTCCTTAATAGTGCGAATAGTATCGGCGAGCACATGATCATTCGTGGTGATAGCTCCCCCATCTCCACAGGTTCCTAAATTTTTCGTAGGAAAGAAACTAAAACAACCAATATGGCCAATATTTCCTACCCTTTTCTCGTCCCATCTCGCCCCTGTTGCTTGGGCGCAGTCTTCAATTACATACAGATTGTGACGTTGAGCAATGTTCATAAGTTGAGTCATGCCAACAGGTTGACCGAACAGATGAACCGGAATAATGGCTTTTGTTTTGGGGGTAATTGCTTTTTCTAAGAGCTCTATATTTAGATTAAAAGTCGTGCGATCAATATCTACAAAGACTGGAGTAGCCCCAGTCATAGAGATGGTTTCTGCAGTAGCAATAAAGGTAAACGGGGAGGTGACCACTTCATCCCCCAGCCCAATATTGAAGGCGCGTAGGGCCAAATAAAGAGCATCACTCCCCGAATTACAGCTTACACAATGAGAAGTTCCCACATATTGGCTAAATTGTTGCTCAAAATCACTAACAGCATCACCACCAATATAACAACCGGAGCGAACCACATCGAGGACAGCTAGGTCCACTTCTTCACTAATTAGCTTGTATTGACGGACTAAATCGACTGGGGGAATTGTATTCACTCGTACCTACCCGGAATTTATATCTTATGAAAACAAATTTTTTACTTAAAAGCAATCAATCTTATCTATTTTGAAGCTTGATTTAACTGCTGTCATAATCCTCAGAAAGCACCACTGGTGTTGGGTTAATAGTCATCTCCGAGCGTAGAGTGATTATATCCTGAAGGTTAATGTCTGGGAAATATTAATTTTTAGATTGAAGGTATTATTATACTAACTGCCATTGACAAATTAAAGGTCTATTTCTGCGAAATAGCCAGTGACATCAATTTCTAGCACCAAATTAGAAGGCGAATCTAAACGCCAATTTTATACATTCTTTAGCAAATACAGCGTGCCAACTTTTGGCATAAAAGCAATAATTTCAAGCTCACTTTTTTATGACAATTTCATGGTCACTGGAGTAAAAGCATCGTGTTCTTGTTAGGTATGTTTGAGAAGCATAGCAATCATGTTAGCGATTCAATGGACATTTCGTTTATGTTTAAGACAAGAGAGACATTAATATAACTTCTCACTTAAAGTGCTGTAAGTGAGAAATTTAATCCTCTTCCCTTTATCAGCATAAATCTCAATGTTTCTGCCAAGTTCTAGGTAATTTGAGCTATTGATCCTGGCGAAAATTGGATATTTCCCGATGAGACAAGAGCAAACATGAGTTAATCAATCACGAACCATACCAAATTGACTCTACCTGTTGTGCAATTTCTAATAACTGTTGCTGTTGAGTTTTTGGACTTAAAGTCATTTCAGTTTCCTCCAGCAAAACCGTAACATGACCTATTTTCCTTCCTGGGCGAACATTAATTTTTCCATACCAATGAACGTAAGAATTGGAAATTTTTGAGAGTTTCTGCCGTTTTTCTAAATAATCTTGCCTTGAATATTCATAGCCTAACAAATTCACCATAACAGCACCTACACAGTTTAACTCAGTTGAGCCCAATGGTAGTCCTGACAATGCCCGTAACTGCATTTCAAATTGAGATATTTCACAAGCATCGATGGTATAGTGTCCTGAATTGTGAGTACGGGGGGCAATTTCATTAACTAAAACTTGACTTTGAGGAGTTAAAAACAGTTCGATACCAAAAATTCCCACCACTTCCAATTGAGTCAATAAATTAATGGCTATCTGTTTTACTTCTGTTTGAATTTCTGTTGAAATATCTCCAGAGACGAGCACCCACCTACAGACTTGATCAGGTTGGTAAGTTTCCACTAGAGGATAAACCGCTACTTCTCCAGTGACACTACGGGCAGCCATAACGGCTAATTCCCGTTCAAAGGGAACAAACTCTTCTACCATGACTCCTGTTCCTTCCAAATTTTTAGCGGTAGTTTCTAGCTCCTCTGAAGTTTTAACAATAAAAGTACCCTGACCATCGTAACCGTGACGACGAACTTTAAGCACAATCGGAAAGGAAAAGTCAATAGAGGATAGGTTTTCTAGAGTAGTAAATTTAGGGACAGGTAAGCCAATGCGCTGTAAATAAGATTTTTGCTGATATTTATCCAATAATGGAGTAAGAACACCCAAACTAGGACAAAAATAGACTCCTTTTTCTTCTAAAGGTTTGAGGACCTCGAGATCAATAAACTCATTTTCAAACGTAATTACATCACAACGAGCGGCCAGTTCGATGGTAGCTGCTCTATCATTAATATGAGCAAAAATAACCTCCGTTGCAATAGACACGGCAGGATCGTCTTTTTGAGGCGTTTGAATAATCAAATCAAAACCTAACCGCTGAGCAGCCTTAGCCATCATCCAGGCTAACTGACCTCCTCCAATAACACCAACGCGCTTAACTGTCATTTGAGCCATGAATTAACTATCAACAACCTAGGGATTCGCGGGTACCTATTTCTGTTTTAGAATCGACTTCGTCAGCGCGGTCGCACAGTTTTGCTACCTGTTGACTGTCTAAAACTGCTAGGGTAAAGTCAGCCCCAGTAATATTGGCATTGTTAAAAATTGTCCTCAGCATAATCGCTTCAGTTAAGACAGCATCCCTTAATTCAGCTCTTTTAAAGTTAGACAGATAAGCCAAACCGTTAGTTAAATCAGCTCCATGAAGATCGGTTTCAATCAATTCTGTACCATTAAAAACTACTCTATGCAAGTCAGCATCCCTAAAATTCGCGTCAGTCAAATCTACATTAGTAAATTGTGCTCTATTTAGGTCCTGTCCCGAAAAATCTTTACCAATTAACTGTACATCTTCAAAACTAACTGCCGAGCCAGTCACTGCTGAAGAACTAGCTGCTAGGACAGACAAGGGACTCACGAGAAATATAAATGAAAAGGAAAATAGTACCAATAGCAGGAAATATTTCATTAACTAAATCGCTAATAACGTACCGAGATCGTCGTCTTTGATTGTAAAGGAAATTTGGATCCCCTTACTCTTGAAATTAATGGAAATCAACAGCTTGTTGCTCCTTACACTTAGTAGAGATTCCACTCATTTTCCTTAGAATCTCTAACGACTTTTGCCATAGAACAAATTTAGGGTTCTTACCGTCAACACTTGGGGAGGGGTCGCGTCGGGAGGATAGAGAAAATCAACTTCGACTTCTCGTCTTTCTCCTGGTTCGAGGTTAATTCTGACTAAAGCATCTCCTTGTTGTCCCCGCCTTTGAACCAGATGAAAATAACGTTCTTGGAGTTGACCATTTCGGGTGGCATAGGCAACCTTTACGGTTCCTCGGAAAAATACCTGACCTTGGGGACGATAGGCAAATACTAAACGATCAGCATGTTCATTTTGTTTAAAAGGTGTTTGGAGGGAAATTTCAACGGTTTGCCTCTCAGAACTCTTATTAGTTACTGGGAGAATTAAATTGTAATGTACTCCATAATTCCCATGAGCGCGGTAGGCAGTGTCGGGATATCGAACGACCATTGGCGCACTTTGAATTTGCTTGGTTCCATGAGTTCCCGTAGTGACTGTACTTAAGGGATAAGAGAAAGCTTTTCCTCGCTGAGGAATACTCAGATGGATTTTATTGGGTTGATCGGTCAGTCGTGCTACCCATTCAGACCCTACAGAAATACCAGCCACTCGTCCGTAAATTGTGTTTTCTCCTAAATCTTGATCCATTGGTGTCGGAGGAAGGTCTCTAGGAGTAACTAATTTTCCAGTGGTAATTAAATATCGCCATTCATTAAGAGTTGGTTTTCTGTAGACTGTTTTCTTTGGTTTATTTTTATCCCCATCCTGACTAATTTCGAAGCGAGGAACTTCGTATAGAGCTAAATTAGCCATGTAGACAGGTCCGTTACTATAGAGACGCATGAAAGTTGAACGACCATTGCTTGGACTAATGGGTAGAGTAAATAACATCCGGCTCTCGCTCGGTCTCAGTATTATACGGGTAGGAAATTTATTATGATTAACTCCTCGTAAAATATCGCTCATTAATCGAGAACCTGGCCCCGAAAAAACTTGTCCTGATGGATCTTCGACTAAAGAAGGTAGATTAATAAATGGGGCATCAGGAGAAGTACGATAACTCGCTCCCTGTAAAACTTTAATGATGATTGTTTGGGAAGTAGGGTTATGAACGAGCAGTCCCTGATAAAGGGTTCTTTGTGCGTAAGCAGGCCGAGAAATATGGTGGGTGAAAACGTCAAAACGTCCTTTTAGTGGTTTATTTAAGTGAGCGTTAGAAAATCTTTTTCCACTTGACGGGAACGTTGACAACAGAATACCTTCAGTTTCGATTACTTCAGGACTGTTGCTATTGAAAACTAACACATCGTTAAGTTTTCCTGGAAGAGTACGAACTTCCTGAGGTTGGGCAATAAAATCTGGGCTAGCCTCCCGAAATGTTAACGGGTAAATAGTTTGAGCCACTATGAGTGATGATAGAAAGGACAGCATAGGCTGAGAACAGCAGGTCTAAAATTTGATTCTAGCTTTCCTTAAGATTGCCGTCTTTAACTCAAAATTGTCAATCCCTGCTCAAAGTTATAATTTTCTAAAAATCCTAACCTATCACATTCGTCCTTTATTACTTTTATATCAGCACTCAGCAATGGAAAAAAGTCGATTAAGATATTATTTTAGGATAAGTAAGCCCCCCAACAATTAGCAAATAGTATTTTCAAATTTTCCATTAGTTCTCTTAGCCAAAAATTAGTCAAATCTATTATCTTTGATAGAATTAGTGAACAGGTAAAAGGAACTATGTCTAACCTCCTATTTATTTGTTAGAATAAACAATCCAAATTTGGGACAATACTTTTGATTTAGTCAAAAAAATAAAAAAGGATAAGAAAAATTTTATAGACAACTGAATTATAAAAAATTAATATAATACTCAATCTTCTATGTTATTCCAGACTAAACCTGATAACTAGTAACTTCTAAAACTCTTATTCTGAATATTTACTGTAACTTCAAGAACCTGATTTTTATCAAGATAAAGTTTTTTAAATCTCGAAAATATTATACAACAATACTCTCAGCTTCTGTTGATTATGATGTTATAATAACTTCTTATAGAAAAGTTATTTGCCATAACTTGTTATACATAAATAATATAATACAACTATGAACAATGATATCTCCCATCAGGAACTATTACGATCTTTTCAAAGTCTTCACAACTCTATTATTTTTAATCAACATAATCTTGACCTATAGTTCTTAAAACTATCAAACAATAAAAACTAGTTTTAACTGCCATTAGGTGTTATGGTATGGGTTAATCGAAACTCCAAACAGACTGTGTTACGTTATATCATTCCTATTTTCGATCCCGATGTTCGACACTGGTCAGGAGAAGCTCGCTTTTTACGCTGGCTAACCTTATTGTGGATATCCCTAGGCTTAATTACCCTGTTTTCCGCTTCCTATGCCGTCGCTGAAGCCGAAACTGGGAATGGATGGTACTATATGATCCGTCAGTTAATCTGGATTTGGATTGGATTGCAAGGGTTCAATATAATTGTGCGATCACCTCTACAATATTTATTTAAACTATCCCCTTGGTGTCTATTTCTAGTATTAGGATTGATTCTGTCAACCCATGTTCCTGGTTTGGGAGAAAATATCAACGGTGCCACTCGTTGGATAAAATTAGGTCCAGTTTTGATTCAACCATCAGAATTAATGAAACCTTTTTTAGTCTTACAAAGTTCCCTAATTTTTGGACAATGGGAACGGATACCCTGGCGAATTCGTTGGCAATGGTTAATCGCCTTTGCGGTCATTTTAGCTTCAATTTTATTACAACCTAATTTGAGTACTACTGCTTTATGTGGGATGAGTCTTTGGTTAATTGCTGTTGCATCAGGAATTCCGGCAATTTATTTAACCTCAACTGCTTTAGGGGGAGCTTTAACTGCCTTTATTAGTATTAGTTTACGAGAATACCAACGGGAACGGGTTACGGCATTTCTTAATCCTTGGGAAGATCCTATGGGGAATGGCTATCAATTAGTACAAAGTTTGATGGCAGTTGGTTCAGGGGGAATATTTGGCACAGGATATGGGATGTCTCAACAAAAACTTTTCTATTTACCTATTCAATATACTGATTTTATCTTTTCAGTTTTTGCAGAAGAATTTGGCTTTGTGGGAGGAATTATTTTGTTATTATTTCTATTTAGCTATGCAACTTTTGCCCTACGTATTGCGATGAAATGCCGTCATCGAGTTAATCGATTAGTAGCTATTGGGGTCATGGTCATAATGGTGGGACAAGCCTTACTTAACATTGGTGTAGCAACAGGTGCTTTGCCCACAACGGGTTTACCCTTTCCCTTGTTTAGCTATGGAGGGAGTTCGAGTTTAGCAAGTTTAACTTTAGCGGCTTTATTGATTAGGGTGGCTAGGGAAAATAATGAAGCTCCAGTTGTGACTTTATCCGT
Organism: cyanobacterium endosymbiont of Rhopalodia gibberula; assembly: GCF_003574135.1. Lineage (GTDB taxonomy): Bacteria > Cyanobacteriota > Cyanobacteriia > Cyanobacteriales > Microcystaceae > Rippkaea. Next base: position 2,932,615 of record NZ_AP018341.1, read on the forward strand.
TCCTAGCAAACCTGTTATCTAAAAATAGAAAATCTAAAGATAAGATTTAATTGTCAATAACAAGCCACCTAAAATTCTAGTTATTTAGATATAGAATATCTATACTTGATTTATACTTATGACATAAAATTCTTAACTAATTTTAATCAATGAGATTACAAATTTAGAAGGACTCGCCATTATCAATTATCAAATTTTAAATTAGATAGTGATAGTTTAATTTTTTGAACAAATAAGTATGATGGTAACTTGTTTTTGTTGTATTTTAAGCGCAGGAAAACTTGATCAAAATAATAAATTAACTATTAGGTATTCGCTTTCGGTAGAGAAAGCCGTCTGTATCACAATTAATTCGTGTAATTCGAGTTAAATGAGATGTAATTAATGTGAAAACAGTCTATACTATATAAGAGTTAAGATCTCTTGAAAAGGGAGAATATATCCTAAAATATTTAAAGTGAAAATAATTGAAGAAGTATTTAAATAATTAAATTGAAGATAGAGTAAGTGAATAAGAAATAAAAGTAATATTTAAAGATTTAAATCAAGAATTACAGATAGAAAAATTAAAAGATTGAAATAGTTAACAATTGATAAAACTACTATAATTAAAACATAAAAAAATTATCGTAAAAAAATTATCGTATAGTCTTAGTAGATTCAGATAAAGGTGTAAACGTAGAAATTATGAAAAAAAGAAAATTTTAAAAAATAGTTCAATGGCTAAAAACCCTGGGAAATAAGTTACGATTAAGATTAAAAAAGTGAGTATATATTTCAGAAAATTTTATAAAAATAAAATAGATTAATTGATGCTACAAATCCAAGTATTCACAGAGATTTTTTATATGTTCAATTAAGTTGATTATCAATTATTTTATCAAATAAAAATCATAAATGAAAAGCCCCAAAAATATAAGTACTAGTTAAAAAGAAAAAATTCACTTTAATTAAAAGTAAAAAGATGAACAAATAACCAAAAGTAACCATATTTCTTATATGTGCGCCTATTTTTTCAAAACTAGGTCGGTTATAAAGATAGATTTTAGACCTGTTTTAAGAAAATTACAATTAGCTAATTAGCATAAAATAACTAATTTAGTATACAAAAAAGTGAGATGATCAGGCTATTTCACTTTTAAAAAGATCTTTTTTTTAAAAAAAATCAAGAAATAATATAAAGATATTGATAATCAAAGAATAGGATGAATTACAATAAATTTTTCTAAATGAAATAGTAAAGATTAAAATCTTTACATGTTTAAAATTTAGATAAGTAAATTTATAGTAAAATACTTGTTTTTGCTTTTTACAAAAGAAAAAAAATATTTGTCAGGGAATTGACTTCGGGTAATTTTCGTAATACCTTGTTTATGAGATATAGATTATCAGTATATTTATTCACAACAAAAACTGAAATATATACAAGTATTTTGGGTTACAATCTCTCGGACAGAATTCTCTTTATGAGCTCTCAAAATAAGCTCTCAAATATTGAGAAGATTAAACTCATGTCCTGTACTAATACAACAAAACCAAATAAGCTAAATGATTCGTTGTTAAATTTCAGATAAGTAAGAGGAAAAAATTATACATTTTTCCTCTTACTTATCTGATCTAGTTAATTTTTAAGGCGCTGTAAGATTTCAGTTAAACGGAAAAGATTAAAATGGATGAACAGTCCCAAAACAAGCAGAGTTAAATTATTGTGGAGATCACCTTTTTAGGAACCAGTTCTGGTGTACCGACGCGATCACGGAATGTATCAAGTGTTGCTTTACGTCTGCCCCAAAGGGCAGAAGTCTGGCTATTTGACTGTGGGGAAGGGACCCAACATCAACTTTTGCGCAGTGATCTTAAAATTTCCCAAATTACCAGAATTTTCGTCACCCATATGCACGGCGATCACATCTATGGGTTAATGGGACTGTTAGCTAGTTGTGGTTTAGCAGGAAATGCCCAAGACATCGAAATTTATGGACCACCGGACTTAGTAGTTTACTTGAAAGCTTGTGCTAAGTATTCCCAGATAAAACTCTCTCATCGAGTACGGGTTTATGAAGTATGCCCTGGTGTCATATACGAAGATGATCAATTTATCGTTCGTTGTGGGTTACTCAAACACCGTGTTCCAGCCTATGGTTATCGCATCGAAGAAAAAGATCGTCCCGGTCGCTTTGACATAGAAAAAGCAACTGCTTTAGGAATTCCTCCAGGACCGATTTACGGTCGGCTCAAACGAGGTGAACTTGTCACTCTACCAGATGGTCGTCATATTCGAGGACAAGACCTGTGTGGAGAAAAAGAAACTGGTCGTAAAGTTATTTATTGCACTGATACAGTCTTTTGTGATGGGGCTGTAGCCTTAGCGCAAGGGGGAGATGTCTTAATCCATGAAGCAACATTTGCCCACCAAGATGCTCAACTAGCCTTTGACCGTCTCCATTCTACCTCAACCATGGCAGCACAAGTCGCCTTAATGGCTGGGGTTAAACAGTTAATCATGACCCATTTTAGTCCCCGTTATGCCCCTGGAAATGTATTACAACTAGTTAATTTACTAACAGAAGCTAAGGCAATTTTTCCTAATACTCTTCTTGCCCGTGATTTCATGACCTATGAGGTCCCCAGAAGGAGACTATCTCAAGAAACGTTGGAAAAGATCCGGTAGTCAACAACAGCTAATGAGTACAGATGCTAAACAATATTAATTATTTGAAAACAAAAACAACTCCCTTGGCGGTGAAAGGAGTATTAATCTTTAACTTTATTTTGAGGATATCTCCTTAAGAATTAGCGAATCCTAATAAACACTTTGTATGGACGATCACCGCCACTGTTACCGTTTCGTCTCGAACTCGATAAATTACACGATAAGTATAAGCCAACTTATCACGAATCGTTGAATCGTCCCCTTCGGAAATAATTGCTCCGGCTAGAGGACAATCCTGAAGACGGTGGGTAATGTCTAAGATTTGACGGACGACGGCCGCCGCATAAGAGGGCGAGTCGCGGGCTATATATGTGGCAATTGCATCAACATCTTCAATTGCTTTGGAAGACCAAATTACTCGATAAGCCATTTGTTTAGAAGCCCCTCAACTTCTTCCTGTTGTAAGGTGGTTCCCTGATCGGCAACGTATAATCCTTGACGCACTTTTTCAAGTACGTATAAATGATACTGGATATCTTCAATTGAACAATCATCTGGTAATTGATTCAAGATCGATTGGATTCTCTCTTTAACAGTATTCATGGTCGAAGATAACTAAAATTGATAGATAGGATTAAGAACTTATGGAAAAACTATATATATCCTTCATTTTAGCTATAGAAAGGGAATTTGCGGTTTTGTAATTAAAACAATAAAAATACACAAAATAGGGCAAAAATATTTCATTTTAGCTATAGCGACAAACAGTTGTGATAGGATTGCAGGGCTAAGATGTTGCTTAGCCTAATTTGTATTTTTGTTGCTGACTCCCATGCAAATCCGAAGACGTTCTCCTAATCCTGCCATAGATGTTGATATTTTCCGTTATCAAGTTCGTGTTCCCGATGAGCAACCGCGACACATTCTTGAAAAGATTGTTTGGCATAAAGAAAAAGAAGTTGATCGTCTAAGACAACGTCTGCCCCTGTTAGAGTTGCGCGAACAAGTAAAAGACTTACCCCCCCCTAAGGATTTTTTAGCCGCTATCACCTCGGCAAAAACCAAACCAGCTTTAATTGCAGAACTCAAAAAAGCTTCCCCTAGTCAAGGAGTGCTCCGTGAAGATTTTGATCCGGTAGCGATCGCTCAATCTTATGCTAGAGGAGGAGCGAGTTGTTTATCAGTGCTAACCGACACTAAATTTTTTCAAGGAAGCTTTTATAACCTTTCTCTAGTGCGTCAAACAGTAAATTTGCCCTTGATGTGTAAAGAATTTATCCTCTATCCCTACCAAATTTACCTCGCTCGCACCAATGGGGCTGACAGCGTATTACTGATTGCTGCTATTTTGAACGATCATGATCTTACCTACTTTGTGAAAATTGCCCAATCCTTAGGTATGGCTTCTCTAATTGAAGTTCACTCCCTAGAGGAATTGGATCGAGCCCTAGGCATTGAAGGCGTATCTTTGATTGGGATTAACAACCGCAACTTAGAGACCTTTGAGGTAGACCTTAACACCACTAGGAAATTATTAGCTGCTCGACGGGATACAATTAAAAAACGAGGAATTAAAATTATTAGCGAGTCAGGATTGCATACTTGTGATGACCTCAAGTTTGTGCAGCAAGCCGGGGCTGATGGAGTATTAATTGGAGAATCTTTAGTAAAACAACCTGATATCATCGAGGCTATCAATCAATTATTTTTTTGAATCAGATGATTGTCGATATAGATAATATCGATAATTTTAACAACAAATCCAGAATAATTCCTCAGGATTAACTATCAATATTTATTTGCAAAACTTATCATGAGGCGCTTAAATTTTACAATATTACACTTTTTGACTAAATCAAGACCATCAATGACAACTGATGATTAATAACTTATAACTAAACATAAAGTCTCTTTCTCTTCCTTATTTAGTTCACTACGAACTTTTACTAAAATTACTAGAACGTAAAAGTCTAGCTATTGTTTATGAACAACTTGTGTTACAAAATCATGTTCGACAACTTATTCTTACTCTATGCAAAGTCCGCGCCCAATAAAAACAATTCGAAACAATCTGTGACCAAATTCGTATCCCTTTTAAACATTATTAGTCTCTATAATAGTTTCTAATAATTCTTTAAACTCCATTACCGATAAATTAAGTTAGCTAGAGAGTCAGTAAAAAATAAACCTAAATTAAACCTTAAAAATAACCAAAGCCATCAGCTTAATTTTTTAGGGTGAATAAGAATGGAGTAGACTGACTATTTGGAGGAGTTTCAATTCGAAACAGGAGCCAGAATTCATGGAAGATAAGCATATGTTAATGATCCCAGGACCAACCCCTGTACCAGAAAAGGTTTTGCTGGCTATAGCCAAACATCCTATCGGTCATCGCAGCAGTGGTTTCGGTGAAATTATTGCAGAAATTACTGAAAATCTCAAATGGTTACATCAAACCCAGAGTGATGTTTTGATGTTAACCGCTAGCGGAACTGGGGCGATGGAAGCAGGGATTATTAATTTTTTGAGTCCTGGCGATCATGTATTAGTTGGTAATAATGGAAAGTTTGGTGAACGGTGGGGGAAAATTAGTCGGGCGTTTGGGTTGAAAGTAGAAGAAATTACTGCTGAATGGGGTAAACCTCTAGATTCTGAAGCCTTTCGTAAAAAATTGGAAGCTGACAGTCAAAAACACATTAAAGCGGTTATCATAACCCATTCAGAAACCTCAACAGGGGTAATCAATCCCTTAGAAACTATTAATAAATATGTCAAAGATCATAAGAAAGCTTTAATCATCGTCGATGCTGTCACCAGTTTAGGAGCTATCAACGTTCCTGTTGACGACTGGGAGTTAGATGTGGTCGGTTCTGGTTCTCAAAAAGGTTATATGATACCTCCGGGATTGGGTTTCGTGTGTGTTAGTCAAAAAGCCTGGGAAGCTTATGAAACTGCAACTCTTCCTAAGTTTTATTTAGATTTAGGGGCGTATAGAAAAGCAACCTATAAAAATAGCTCCCCTTTTACCCCCCCGGTTAACTTAATGTATGGGTTGCAAGTGGCCTTAGAAATGATGAAGTCCGAAGGACTAGAAAAAATGTTTACCCGTCATCGTCGTTTAACTGAGGCGACTCGCGCAGGAATTAAGGCCTTAGGGCTGCCTTTGTTAGCCGATGATGAGGCGGCGAGCACCGCCGTAACGGCTGTCATGTCGACAGTGGCTACAGCTGAGGCTATTCGATCAACGATCAAAAAACAATTTAATATTTCTCTAGCGGGAGGACAGGATCACCTTAAAGGGAAAATTTTCCGTATTGGTCACTTAGGTTTTGTCAGTGAGCGAGATATTTTGACGGTGATCGCTGCTTTGGAATCTACCTTAATCACCCTAGGTAGTCAAAGAGCGACACCAGGAGTAGGAGTTGCTGCTGCTTCTAAGATTTTAGGGTAATTGGTCTTGAAGTTCTAGTCCCCCTTTTTTAGGGGGATTTAGTCTGTAAGCTTGTAACCAGAAAAAGCTCCTAGCTAGGAAATTTATCAGAGCATCATACTTTTGGGCACTAGGCTAAGCAAGATATTCTAAAGCCTCGAAATAGCTACTGTTATCACGTCTTTTAATACCATCAAATTGTATGAATAGGCTATCTCTGTGTTGATCCTAATACAGTAGACACTGCTCATAAAGTTTACTAATACGAGAATCTCAATCGGTTAGCTTCTATAAATCAATTGATTAAGCTGGGGTTTTCTTTGACTGTGTTAACTCCGCCTCAATGTTGACTTTTTTTATAAACTATAACCGTATCATTAATATTCGAGGTTCCACCTATAAGTCCAATATTCTATTTAACTTCATTGCATAAATCAATAAGTCTGTAATTTTCTTTTGGACATGAACGATTTATACCCTTATAAAGTGAGTCGTTAATTAGTAAATAAAAAGATTTTAAGTGCCCATTCTTACTTCTTAGAACTAAGAAGTAAGAATGGGCAGCATGGGTAGTATTTTAAGTTCCTGGAATGCTAGCAACCCATAGTCGTGAGAACTTATAGTAGTTTTCGTTTGGATGGATTAAAGTAAAAAAACTCAAACAATAAAGCTAGTCTCTACAGACATTCCTACTAAAATCATAGAGACTAACAATAAAATCAATCAGTCAACTCCACAACTAGCAGAGAGTTTTTAAGTCAGTTATAGTTTTGTAAATTGTCTCCCCAAACGCTAGAAAGCAACAAAAAGTATAGAATCATGCCGTCGTGGACGGGAAAAACTTTCTTGAATTGAAACAGAATAACTGAACATAATTGACGAAACTGAAGTTGAGCTAGCCATCACCCGCCAGTGTTCTAGAGCAACTAAGGGAAAATGAGCTTATAAAAAATGACCCAATATATTGAGTACAAAATATTACGTTAATTGGAGCGCTTGCTACATCGTATTTTGTGGCTGCTTTTACTTTTGAACGATGGATAAAATGGTATTTCTTATTTTTGTTACACAAATGCCGACATCATAACTGTAAATAACTAATCAGCTTATAAAGCCACAAGGGTTAGAAAACTGGTGAAGTATATAGGAGCACACGTTATACTTTTATCTCCCTATTCTCTTGATTTTAACCCCATTGAAAACTGTTGGTCAAAAATCAAAGAAGATTTACAAATTCAATAATTCCTAAATTCTAGCGGTCTCAATTAAGCGATCAATTCAGTAATCGATAAAGACATAATTCCTCGGTCTACGTATTACTGCTAGTATAAGCTACCCAATTTAAACCTGCTATAAAGCTATCAATAAAAAGTAACTCCCGTGACCAATCTGTAACCATGATGAAGTTAGTTCTGAGTAAGATTCTATCAGATATATATAAGGGAATTATGTCTCAAAATTTTTAGTTAATCCTCTCTTGTTCATAGACATTGAAATTGTTTACCCAAACCTGTTATGGTTTTCCCTAAAATCTTAGGATTGTTTACTTCAGTTATTTGCATACTCCTTTATTTGCTCTTATACCTACTGCTTGAGATATATGTAATAAGCCTTCTTGTTCTAATTTTTTACTTAAGCCAGTTAAAATTTGTGGAATAATCCAAGGTCCTTGATAAATCCATCCCGTGTATAGTTGTAACAAACTAGCTCCAGCTGTAATTTTGTCCCAGGCATCTTCTGGGGTAAAAATTCCCCCTACCCCAATAATGGGTAGTTTTCCTTGAGTTTTTTGGTAAATAAAACGGATAATTTCTGTTGAGAGATCACGGATAGGGAGTCCACTAATTCCCCCTGCTTCTTCTTGAATTTTATTTCCTGTTTCTGGGAGAATATTAGTAGTTAATCCTTCCCGTTTAATAGTAGTGTTCGTTGCGACAATTCCAGCTAATTTATGAGCCTGGGCCAACTCAATAATCGTTATAATCATTTCCCAATCTAAGTCGGGTGCAATTTTGACAAAGATGGGTTTCTGCTGTTCATTTGCGTTTTGTAACTCCTGTAAAATGGTCTTAAGTTGTGCCCTTTCTTGAAGTGCTCGCAATCCTGGGGTATTGGGAGAACTTACATTAACTACAAAATAATCAGCCTTATCTTCAAGGTAACGAAAACTTTCTACATAATCTCTAGCAGCTTTTTCTAGGGGAGTGATTTTAGAGTTACATAGGTTAATCCCAATGGGGATAGTACGGGGGTTACGCTGCCAAATTTTTTCCAAGGTTTGAGCGATCTTTTCGGCTCCTAGATTATTCGCTCCCAGGCGGTTTAAAACTGCTTTATCAAGGGGTAAACGGAATAAACGTGGACGCGGATTTCCTGATTGAGGATGGAGGGTTACAGCTCCTAATTCTGCTAAACCAAAGCCTAAATGACTCCATATTGCTGCTACTATTCCGTTTTTATCACATCCTGCAGCCAATCCTACGGGGTTATCAAAAGTTAGTCCCCATAATGTTTGTTTGAGGCGAGGATCATAGACACAAAAGGATTTATCAAGTTGGGAAATTAACCAACGTCCTCCTGCGGTATTACGAGTGCGATCAACTATATTTAGGATTTTTAAAAGTTGTAAATGTGCGCTCTCTGGATCATTTTTAACCGCCGTTAATAGGAGAGGATAAAAAGGTTTAACTAAATTAAACATATGAATAATCAACAGATATAGATTGAATTAAGTTAAAAGAAACTAAACACCAGCATAACGTTTTTTTTGAGGAAAACCCTGTTAAGTATTATTGATTAACTTCATTCAGCGAGAAATGACTCATACTATTGGTATTTGCTATTAGCTCTTTCTCTGTACAAATTCTTGTTATTAATTAACTTGTCTTATTTTAAAATTAATATTCTGTTTACTTGCGCTTATTTAAGTACGAGGGATGATATCGTGAACATTTAACTAGAGTCTTTTAAGGGTATTTTTTCCTTTAGTATTCAGATTATATTGACAGTGGATTATAGTTTAATTCATCCTGAAACTTTCTATTCTCAATTGTTGGTAACAATAAAAGTTTGAGTAGGCTTATTGTTAGTCACTATTTTTATAGAGTTAATGTTTGCTAACTTTTCTTGGCTAACAGCAGGAATTTTATTTAGTCAGATGGCGGTAATTTGTCTTTTTAATGGAGTTCTACCTTGATGTTTCGGTCTACAAATTAGACGACAAAATCAAATTTTAGAGACACAAATTTACGTCAGTTTAGTCAGAGACAAAGTTCCTCCTGATATAGATATCAATGGAACATCTTTAAAGTTTCTCGAACAAATAGAAGAAAAAATCTGAGTTGCTCTAATAGAACTTTATAAAACTTTTTCCTAGACTATTCACGCTCGCTATTTCTATTTTAGTGGCTAAATTTGCTTAAATATGCGCTTTATAGATGTTTTTTATTCCTCAATAAGTCAATATTAATTCATATTAGTCGTCTTAATGATGTGGCTGCGTTGCCTTCTGAATTAGGGGAATGATGGGTTAGGTATTCAAACAGAATTCCCGACCCACACTCTTGTTACTAGACACTACAAAGGGGCTACCTGAATTTCAATTTCTGCGGTAACTTCGGGGTGTAGTTTTACTGTCGCTTTGTAAAATCCAGTTTGACTAATTTCAGGTAAAGTAATCCCACGACGATCCACTTCTTGATTCGTAACTATCTGAATTGCCTCAGCCACTTCTTGAGTGGTAACAGTACCGAAAATAGCTTCCCCTTCCCCAACTTGTTTACGGATAGTGAAACGTCCAATAGTTGCCAGGGCTGTTTTATGGGCTTCAGCTGCTTGTTTTTCAGCTAGCAGGCGTTGTCTTTCTTTTTCTTTACGTTGTTCTACCTGTCTGAGAATACCTGATGTTGCTATAACCCCCAGTCTTTTAGGAATTAGATAATTGCGAGCATATCCTGGAGCAACCTCTACGAGAGCTCCAGTGTCTCCCAATTTATTGATAGATTTATTCAATACAATTTGAACGCGTTTAGCCATGGTTTCCTCTATGTCTTCAGCAAAATTTGTTTACTAACCACAATCAACAATTGTAAAACTAATTAGTTATTCCTTACAAGTTAGAAGCTAATTTTGAAGATTAATTTGTTCTAATCTCTCACCAACATCAAATTCCTCCTTTTATTACTAATTATTACTGAATGGTTGTATACTTGAGAAGGTTTTGACAATCTGACTCCCTTTAACAAGTTATGCTATTTCGTCAACTCTTTGATGGGGAATCTTCGACTTATACTTATCTCATCGCTGATCGCACTACAAAAGAAGCGTTACTGGTTGATCCAGTATTCGAACAAATTGAACGTGATTGCCAACTTTTAGAAGAACTAGGATTAACCCTCAAATATTGTTTAGAAACCCACATTCATGCTGATCACATTACGGGGACAGGAAAACTAAGAGAAATAACCGGATGTCTGGGAATTATTCCGGAAAATTCCAGAATTGCCTGTGCTGATCGTTTTTTAAAAGACCAAGAAACCTTGCAACTTGGAGAGATTATTCTAAAGGCGATTGCTACCCCTGGGCACACAGATAGTCATCTAGCACACTTAGTCAATGGAACTCACTTATTGACAGGAGATGCTTTATTTATTCGAGGATGTGGACGCACCGACTTTCAAAGTGGAGATGCAGCAACTCTTTACGACTCAGTAACTCAGCGACTTTTTACTTTATCTGATGATATCCTAGTGTATCCTGGTCACGACTATCGAGGTCACACAGTTTCTACTATTGGAGAAGAAAAAAAATGGAATCCTCGCTTTGTAGGACGGGATAAAAGCAATTTTATTACCTTTATGAACAATCTTAATTTACCAAATCCGAAAAAGATGATGGAAGCTGTCCCTGCTAATAAAAATTGTGGGAAAATCTCAGAAAAAATTTAGTTTTTTAAGTAACTCTAGAAAAGAGAATTAACAAAAAACATTAAGACAGATCTTTACCAAAAAAATCTTATCAAGAAATAGTTTACTTATTTGGTTTAAAGCTTATTTTGTGATTAATTTTATCTTGAATTGGAAAGACAAACATTTTATTTCAAAATTATTGCCTATGCAAATAATAAGTCTATCGTCAAAAAAAAATAATTATTTTAATGCGATGTTTATCGATAATCTTGAATTTTAAGACTACTATAGTCAGTGGTATTAAAAAAATTAAAAAAATTCCTAAAGATGATTAGATACAAATAACTAAAAAATTGAAAAGATACGGTAAATCATTCTTAATCAGTGGTGTTTTTCAGACAAATTAAAGGAGATAATCAACATAAAATAAATCTTAGGTTACTGGAATTCTTCAATTTAAGTGAATTAAACTATCTCCAAGACTCAAAAATTATTACTCGTACTTGATGTTTAATATCTCCAGCGTTTTTTAAATTTTTTTAAAATGACGTTCAATCTTCTACTCTTAATTTAGAAGAGTGCGATTCTAGTCCAGTGCTTAATGAATTAGAAAGTAATAATTATTGGTTGCTAGAATAACTGATAACAGTAGACAGATTAGCTACCATAAGAACTATCTATTTTCTTCTGTAATAAAAGTAATTTTTTACTAAAAAAAATAAAGTATAGTTGACTCACTGTCAAATTATATGTGTTTCAGCAAAAGAATAAAAAATAGTTAAAATAATCCCATTTAACTCAATTTAAATTAGTAGAAATAACAAAGAAAACAATCGATTTTAATCGTATCAAAAAACACTGCTCAGTTGTTTCTTCTTTCTTTTTGTTCTTGGGTAGATTTGTAAGAACTAAATAGATTTTTGAGGAGTTATCGGGAACTTAGACCATAGCAAGTTTATTAATGAAACTGTCTTACATTGAATAGAAGTTACACATTGACAGATAGACTTAAAATATGTGCTTTCTGAAAATATGAAACTAGCGCTAAAAATAAAGAACAAAAAACTGATAGAATGGACGAAGTTATCGAAATACAGAGGTAAGTATACGAACTCTTTAATCGAACCTTAAAAGAAAGGATTTTATCCATTATAGGTTCCTTCCAATTTCAAAAAAGCATCGCGTAATCTAGTCAACTATAATTATTTTGTTGAACTTAATATTTTGGGAAATGACGTTGCTGTAGTGTTCGTCACCAAATAACAAAATAGAAATCACAGGGATTAATTCCGTCGAATCTACTCCGATAGCTGTCTGTTGCTGAATTTTCAGTACAGTAGAGTACACCAAGTTTATAGAGGCTCAGTTCGATGAATCTATAATTATGTGAGATGATCTTAAGGATTTAGACTACGTTTAATAATAAACAACCGCGGTGAATTATTAGCTTTTTAGTTAAGTTAAAGTAATACAGATAACCGTAAATTCATCTCTAAATCAAGGTAAGGTTTGATTGAAAAATTGTTGGTAGATAGAGAATATCTTATTTAAGAACTCTTTAAAAAGCTCTATTAATAAGGAACTTAATTAATGACTAGTCATTAATTGAAGATGAGGCAACAGTTAGTAATACTAAGTGATATGATCTTACCTTGTAAGCGTTTTCTTATTGAAACAGTTAGCGACCAACCTAAAAAATATCTCTCAAATTGAACATTCGAGAAATCGAATTATTTAGAACTGTTCTGTTAACTTTTGTTCTCGCCTAATTTCTTAGGCTCATTTACTTCAAAAACCTTCTTTCAACTTAAAGTTAAAAGATAGGCTAGCTTTGCTTCCTGTTATTTTTAAACAACCATTGATTGTGGACTGGATTGTTGGCGGTTATTATTTCATATAATCATCAACCTCATCGTATTTTTACTTAGATATTTAAGAATAACAACTGTATTTTTAAATATCGTCGAACTTACGTTATTTAAAATCAGTCCAAGTGAAGTTAGGGTGAAGAGAAAGACTCTAATTGTTACCTTATGTCTTTATGTTTCCTAATCGTTTACTATTTGAAAATATAACTGTTGATATGTTGATACAAATCATTGGACATCTGCTGGCTGGTTGTATTGGGATTAGTCTAGGACTATTAGGGGGAGGAGGTTCAGTTCTCACTCTGCCTATTTTAGTCTATGTTATGGAAATTCCCCCCAAAAGCGCGATTGCCATGACCTTAGTTATTGTAGGGGTCGTTAGCATCGTTGGGGCAATTCCCCACTGGCGTAAAGGGAATGTAAATCTTAAAAAAGCATTTTTATTTGGTAAAGCTACCATGTTAGGGGCTTTTTTTGGAGCTAATTTAGCTATTCTTCCCTTTATTACAGAAAAAATACAACTGCTACTATTTGCCATAATGATGATTGTAGCGGCTGTTTTAATCATTCAGAAAAATCTATTACCACCTTCATTTTTTTCCAAAGAAAATACTAACTCTAATCAAAAGGTTCAACCCGTCCATCGATATAGTTGGCTTTGGTTGATCTTAGAAGGGTTGGGCATTGGGATTTTGATCGGACTAGTGGGAGTTGGGGGAGGATTTGTTATCGTTCCAGCCTTAGTTTTGTTGGGGAATACCCCGATAAAAGAGGCTATTGGAACCTCCTTGGTAATTATTGCCTTAAATGGAATAGCTGGATTTCTAGGATATGTGGGTAAAGTCCCTCTTGATTGGAGTTTAATGGCCTCATTTACCTTAGTAGCAAGTTTCGGAACCTTTTTCGGGGCGCATTTATCTCAATATGTTCAAGCAAAGCAACTAGAAAAAGGATTTGGTTATTTCTTAATTGTCGTCGCAGTCTTTATTTTCATTCAACAATAGGGTGTTTCATCCCGTTGATTAGCTTCAGATGAAACCCAAACTAAGATTATGATAGAAGTAGCGAACTCTAATATTTGGGATCGCTACAATCGAAAATAACATCCTTGTAATAGTATAGTTAATTAACATAAACAATCCTATGACATCCTACGTAGCTTCATCTGCCAGAGCAGAAATGAGTGAACTTCGACGGCTTAAAACCTTATTACCACCGGAATTACAAAGTTGGGTCATGGTCGAAGGTAGCACTGAGGTCAATCCTTCTCTGCTTCGCTGTGAAGAACTTGGAAAAGATGAAGTTGAAATACAAGTTGACCTGACTCAATGGGAAAACTTCTCGATTGACCAGCGCAATCTACTTTTTTGGCATGAAGTTGCCCGAATTCAAAATGACACAATTCCCAGAGAGGGGTGGGAAATGGCTGCTCTGGCCATTGGTTTAGGGGGAGCAGTTGGCGAACTTTGGGTACAAGATGGTTTACTACTTTTGTTAGCCCTTACTTTATGCGGAATTTCTGGCTATCGACTCTGGCAGAAAAATAACGGTGAACGGAAACTCCGAGAATCCCTTGATGCAGATGAAAAAGCCATTACCCTAGCCACTCGTTTCGGGTATTCCCTACCCAATGCCTATAAAAGTCTTGGTAGTGCTTTAAAAACTCTCATTGAGCAAACCCCAAACCGTCGCCAACGCAAACGATATGAAACTCGTCTCCAAGCTCTCAGAAAAAGTGCAGCTAAAGCAAAAGCTAAAATGCAGCAAAACCCAGTTCAACGTCCTCATCTTTAATAGAAGATTATTAACACTATTAAGAGTTTTATGCTAATAGTTTGACAACGAAGAAAATAAATTAAACCAATTCCTACTTTCATGATTTGCCAAAGACATAAAATTCAATGATGTCTGATTTGTGATTTTTATATATGACTCGCCAGATACCAAAAGTAAAGTTTCCAATTGTTGTCGTTGACAGACAATCGGTCAATGATGCAGATGCCCCTATGACTAACGGTTCTGGAGGCAGTCGTATTTAAAGACATTTGTCATCAATAACTTGATAATAGCCCCGTTACCCGACAACTAATCCTCAATTTTACTCAGATTTAATTCATCGAGGGTAGTGGGGTTGAATCATTAGTTCATAACTTTAAAGTATCCAAAAATTATGACTTTAAAATGGTTTTGTATTATCTCCATCCCCTTTTATGCTAGTCATGACAGGACTCAATGAAGTTTTTCCTAATTATCAAAACCCTGGATACAAGGAAAACAACGATATCCTCGACGAATAATCTACAGCTTCTCAAAACCTATCCTTCAGTCAATTCTTGGATTAAACGCTCTATTGATATTGTAGGCAGTATAGTAGTAGGACGGGGAGTTCTTGGGGCATTATTAATACTCATTCTTATTACCATTCAATTTGATAATCCAGGAGCAGTTTTTTAAAAAAAGCTAGTTTTGGATAGCAGGAAAACCGCTTTAGGAAGACAAAACTTTGTTCTATTATATCCCTATAATATATAGATGCAGAAGCCCAAAAACACAAAATTTCTAATGAAGCACAGGGAGCGATTTGAAAAAAATGAATGCTCCACGAAGTACGATTACAAAAGTTGGAAAACTTTTATGATGCACCAGTTTAGATGAATTGCCCCAGTTTTGGCGTGTTCTTAAAGGAGAGATGAGTCTAGTGGGTTTGTGACACCCAATTTCTGATGAAGTGGGTCTTTATGAAATTTCTCAGTGGCAACGGTTAAACGTTAAGCAAGGAATGACGGAAGAATGACAAGTTTATGGGCGAGCACAGGTGAAAGTTTTTGAAGACGTGATTGAACTAGATTGACGTTGCCAAGCAAGTTGGAGCTACTGGTATGATTTAAAATTTATTTTCAGAACAATTCTGATCTAATAAAAATATCCGATTAAAAATCATAACCAAATTTAAAGCTTTAAAAAAAAATTGGTAGAGATCGAGAAAAGTACAGTAAATTCTCTGGATCAATAAAGAGGACGCCGACTATTTTTAATGAGAAAATTAAATGATAACTTACAATATGTTCACATTACTGGTCAGGGCAATTGCTCGATTATGGGAAAAATTTTAGTTTCTTTTAGACCAAGTATGATGAATTAGTAGTTAATCACTTCTAAAATTTTTATTTTGACTACATTCTATAACTATGAAAACTAAATCTCTATCAAAATCAAGTTTTCATAGTTGTATAAACCTTGCAAAGCAGTACTTTCAACTTTTTTTATTATAATCTTGTTATGACTAGTCTAAAAGAACTAAAATATTTAAAATAACCGTAACTACGTCACAATCAACCGATAATAGTCATCGACACTATTTAGATTTTTCAACAGAAATGTTAAGTGCAGTCCTCACCAAAAATCTATTGATTTAGATGTGGTTAGGACAACTGAGAAATAAACTGCAACGCACATTGACGATAAAAAGTCACAATTGTAATATTATCTCTTTATAGAAAGATGAACCTTATTTTGTGGTTTATTGTGGGTGTGTATCTATTCCAGTGACCCATTGTTTCAAGGTAACTACTACTTTCTCAATAGCCATCTCCCGGGAGTTTTTTCTTGCCCGTTCTACCACTTCCACCTTACCAGATTTGAGTGATCGCCCTGTCACAATACGATAGGGAATACCAATTAATTCCGCATCCTTAAATTTAACTCCAGCCCGTTCATTTCGGTCATCCAAGAGAGTTTCTACCCCGGCTTGGTTCAACTCGTTATAAAGTTTCTCAGCCACTTCTATTTGTTTAGAATCATTAATATTGGGAATAACTACAATTACATGGTAGGGGGCTATTGCTACCGGCCAAATAATTCCATCCTCATCATAAGACTGTTCCACAGCCGCTTGAGCTAGACGAGATACTCCTACCCCGTAACATCCCATAACTAAGGGCTGTTCTTTTCCTTTTTCATTGGTAAAGGTTGCCCCCATTGCCCGGGAATATTTTGTTCCTAATTGGAAAATATGTCCGACTTCAATCCCTCTAGCGGTTTTTAGAGTTTGTTTATGATTATGAACCGCGCGATCACCCACCATAGCTGTTCTTACATCTACTACTAATTCTGGCAACTTAAACTCTTTATCCCAATTAGCCCCTATTTGATGATATCCATTTTTATTAGCCCCTGTGATAAAGTTTTTCAAATCTATAACAGTCTTATCCACTATTCTCAAGAATTTTGGGAAGTAATCTTTGCTATTATCAATATAATCGTCTCTTAGATCGGGAGCAATATATCCTAATGGGAGGGGTTTAGTCGCCCATTTTTGTTGTGATGTTCTATTAGAAGTTGCCAAATCTAAAACTGCACTTCCTTGATATTGAGGGGCAAATGTTGTTAATTCATTTTTTAACTTGACCTCGTTTACATCGTGATCTCCACGAATTGCAATCAATACTATAACAGTCTTTCCACTATCATACAAAACTTCATAGAGGACATTTTTGACGATCACTGTGGGGGAGCATTTCAAGAATTTAGAGAGTTTCTCTACAGTATCAGTTGCTGGAGTTTCTCGTCTCTCTGATTGAGTAAAAGGAGATTTTTCCGCATCAAGAGGCAAAGATACCGCTTTTTCTACATTAGCTGCATATTTTCCATCTTCGGTATAGAAGATTTGATCTTCCCCTGCTTCAGCAAGTATCATAAACTCCTGAGAGGCTGATCCCCCGATTACTCCTGAATCTGCTTGTACAGCTCTAAATTCCAAACCACAACGACGAATTATGTTCTGATAAGCTTTGTCCATAGCTTCGTAGGTTTTTTGAAGACTTTCATGAGAAGTGTGGAAGGAATAGGCGTCCTTCATAATAAATTCTCGTCCCCGCATTAACCCAAAACGAGGGCGAATTTCGTCACGAAACTTGGTTTGAATTTGGTATAAACTGACAGGTAATTGACGATAGGAATGGATCATGTCCTTAGCAAGAGTAGTGATCACCTCTTCATGGGTTGGTCCCAGTCCCAATTGTGTTTGTCGTCTATCGACCAAAGAAAACATAATCCCTTCTGCTTTAGTATAGGTCTCCCATCGACCTGACTCTCGCCATAAGTCTGCCGGTTGCAGTTGAGGAAGTAAACATTCTTGAGCGTTGACAACGTTCATTTCTTCACGGACAATTTGGGATACCTTTTGTAAAACTCGCCACATCAGTGGTAAATAGGTATAAATTCCACTACCAATGCGACGGATATATCCCGCTCTCAATAGCAGTTTATGACTAGGAATTTCTGCTTCGGCAGGATCTTCCCTTAGGGTTACAAAAAGCATTTGAGACAGTCGCATGGCTAGTTTCCTCTTATTGACCCAGAATTCATTATGGCATCTTTTGGTGATTTTCAAATCTTGCAAGAGGACTTCTTGTTAGGTCTATCCTAGCTTAATTCGTTCGTTTTTATAAGAAAGAAGACAGAGAACAAATATTACCCAAGATTATTTGATAGATGGCTTATTCGATAAATTTAATAGTCTGAGTGATTAGCTAATTAGTTTATACCAAAGTTATCAATCTTATTTATTTGAAGCGTTTAATTGTTTATTAAATTGGCGTACTTTTGTCTGGCACTAGATTGTGACTATTTGGAGTAAGACTTCAATCTTCAATCGAAGATTATCAAATATTTAGCTATAATTAACAGTAACTTGTTTGGAAAACCTTCTAGTTTTTGATTAACAGAGAAACCAATAGGACAGAGAAAAGACATGCGATATCTTATATATCAGAGATTAATCTTCATTTAGTTTAATTCAATTAGTTAATTCTGAGAATATAAAAAAATTGGAAAATCTTAAATTTTCTTAATCTCAGCTAACAGGTATTCTTTAATTTATATTAAAAATAAAACATTTTTAATATAAAGCAATTATTTAAAGTATTCTTAAGGTTATGTAAACTATAGAAATGAATTGAATAGATCAAAAACCTAGTATATCTCAACTTTAAAAATTAAGATAAAAAATGTTTGAACTATAAAAAATAATTCTAGACTGAAAGATTGATTTAAAATTTAGTTATCATCATAAGACTAGATTCAGTTTCAGAAATAGAACAAATGATGACCCTGAATCAGTTGCCCAATGTTCTAGTTTACAGCATTATCCTACCTATACTTAATCCTTGTCTAATTGATATACTTTGTCTCTTATCTTGAGTTGATGCAGTCTGAGATCAACAAACAGCGCTCTGTTAATGTACATTATGGCTTCAAAAGTAACCGCTATAAACAAGACTCCACAGTAAATTGACAGAGTTATCTATAAAACTCTAATTAACTAATGTCATCTCTTCGTTTAAGAGTGTTTTTCAAGTCGAAGCAGAAAAAGGGTTTATTTTATCGAAGTAAAGCTCTATGTGTTTTTCAACAAGTAAATAATAGAGCTAATGTGATTATATCGTCAGTAATAGAGTGAAAGTTAAAGAAAATTGCCATTTATTTAATAGCGATTTTTATTTGGATAGGTCAAGGTGAAAAAACTTAAAAAACACTAGTTGCACAAAAAAATAAAGCGGCACTCCATCTCTCATAGCTAAGGAAAACATCCTTCAATTAAGGTAAGATAACTTAGGCTTGGTATTATAGGATAATTTCTAGAAAGACACAACAATACTACTCTAAAAGGACTAAATACTTGTCTATAAGAAAAAATAAATGTGAAAGTTGGTATTTACCCCGCCGTGTATCACCCAATTCAAACATTGCTGAAAAGAGATTAAAAAATTTTTATAATAAAAAATGCACGAACTAATGTCTCTATTAATTTTCGGGTTTCATTTGAACTTCTTAGGCTAGAGACCCTTCTAATTTTTTCAGTATGAGTTGACAGTTTACCTATTTTTTTATAAAAAAGAACATACTGTTGTCTATTTGTACTCGAGTTCTCGACGTAGCACAGATCACCCAAAAAATTATTGTTGTGGGTTACGGCAAGAAGTAAGTCCAAAAACTACAAAAAAAGCGCCAATTTGTCTGACGCACTTCACTTAATCTTTTATTTAAGAACCGTCTATGAGTCTACTTTTTGTGGTTATTAATATCCTTCTAAGCTTTAACTGTAAAACCAGTTCTATGATATCATCTAAATGATATTGCAAAGATATCATAGAACTGGAATGATAGTTAATTATTCATTATTCAAATATTTAGCTACCGTTTGCACATCTTTATCCCCTCGTCCCGAACAATTGATAATAATACGAGGACTGCCTTCCAATTGAAGACAAAGAGTTTCCAGATAGGCGATCGCGTGAGAAGTTTCCAAAGCGGGAATAATCCCTTCTAATTGAGACAACTGTTGAAAAGCTGCTACCGCCTCCGCATCGGTAACACTATAGTATTCCGCGCGATGGCTATCTTTAAGATAACTATGTTCCGGACCAACTCCAGGATAATCTAATCCAGCACTGATAGAATGGGCTTCAATCACTTGGCCATCTTCATCTTGTAAAAGATAACTCATTGCTCCATGTAAGACTCCAGGACGACCTTTTGTTAAGGTTGCAGCATGTTTTCCAGACACAATACTTTCTCCTGCGGCTTCGATTCCAATTAACCGGACGGAGGGATCATCCACGAACTCATAAAATAGTCCAATAGCATTAGAACCACCTCCTACACAAGCTAAAAGAATATCTGGCAAACCACCCCATTTTTCTAAACTTTGGCGACGGGTTTCTTGTCCGATAATTTGATGAAAATCACGCACCATCATAGGATAGGGATGGGGACCAGCTACTGATCCGAGAATGTAATGGGTTGTTTCTACATTTGTTACCCAATCTCTAATAGCTTGTGAGGTAGCATCTTTAAGAGTTCCTGTTCCCATTTCAACAGGTTTTATAGTAGCCCCCAGTAAATTCATGCGGAAAACATTCAATTTTTGACGTTCCATGTCGTGAGCGCCCATGTAAATCACGCATTCTAGACCAAAACGGGCGCAAACAGTGGCGGTTGCCACTCCATGTTGACCCGCTCCTGTTTCAGCAATAATGCGCTTTTTATTCATTCTTTTGGCTAACAGCACTTGTCCCAGGGCATTATT
The DNA here is from genome assembly GCF_003574135.1 of cyanobacterium endosymbiont of Rhopalodia gibberula. Taxonomy (GTDB): domain Bacteria; phylum Cyanobacteriota; class Cyanobacteriia; order Cyanobacteriales; family Microcystaceae; genus Rippkaea. Next base: position 2,953,562 of record NZ_AP018341.1, read on the forward strand.
AATTTTATGCGCTCCAGTATGGTTTAAATCTTCTCGTTTGAGGTAAATTTGAGGACCATTACCATCAGGATGACTATAACGAGTGGTTAAACGTTCAGCAAAGTAGAGGGGGCTAGGTCTTCCTACATAGTCTCGTAATAATTGATTTAATTCTTCTCGAAAGTCGGGATTGTCTTTGTAGTGACTGTAGGCAGTTTCTAGTTCACTTAAGGCTGGCATTAAGGTTTCGGGGACATACTTCCCACCATAACTGCCAAAACGGCCTAAAGCATCAGGATATTGGCGTTGTGTGGCTGAAGTGGTAGAAATAGGGGTTATAGTCATTACAGTTTCGTGATCTATGATCTGTTCAAAAGTGTGACACTCTAGGTGTTAATTCTATCGAAATTTAACGGGGAATTTTTTCTTTCCTCCCTACCAAAATCCGATTAAATACTAAATCTACTTCAAAGTCTTTTGAAAAGATACCATGAATCAAACCATCAGTTTAGATAATGTTCGTAATAGGAAAATCAAAGATATTGTTGGGGCTGATTTAACTGAAGTCGATTTTCCAGGAGTTAGTTTACCTGAAGTTCACCTATCCAAAGCTAGTTAACAAGGAGCTAATTTACGGGCTAACTTAAGGGGGCTAATTTACAAGAAACTAATGCTGACTGTGGTAAGGCTGATTTGTGCTAAACAATTCTTTTAGCTCTTGAAGGAAGTAAGCTGAGTTTGATCAGAGCTTTTTTGCAATAACTTTATTTAGTCACTTGGATTGAATAGGAGTCGATTTTTGCGGTTGTGACTTGCGAGGCGCATCTTTAGTGGAAACAACACTACAATAATCCAATTTCGGCTATTTTAAATTACCAAGAGCCGATCCATCCCAAGTTAACTTAAGAAAAATGGATTCTTCGGGGCACTTTCTCTATTATGGGGCACCCAGGTGGAAAATGCTGACTTATAAGAAATTGGATCACAACAAACTTGTCTCGAAGGTACTCTTTTAGAGTTAACTATCAATCGTCAAATTTGAATCTTATAAGATTCTCATACTTAAATCTAGCCAGGGTGATCGCGTAATGGGCGCACTACTTGAAATATAATCAACCCCCGTTTCTGCTACGGATCGAATGGTTGTTAAAGTAACATTACCCGATGCTTCAATTTTGACCTTAACGTTGTTATTGCGGATAAGTTGCACCGCCTGTTTCATTAAGGACAATTCCATATTATCCAACATAATGATATCAGCAGCACCTTTCAGGGCTTGGTTTACTTCTTCTAGAGTGGTAGTCTCTACTTCTATAGTGAGAGGATAAGGTGTAGTTCGGCGGATACTATCAATAGCTGGTTTAATACCCCCTGCTGCTTTGATGTGATTGTCTTTGATCATTACCGCATCATCTAACCCCATACGATGATTAATTGCTCCTCCAACCCGAGTGGCATATTTTTCTAAAATTCTTAGTCCAGGAGTTGTTTTACGAGTGTCTACCAATTGGGTGGGGAGGTCTGCGATCGCCTCTGTGTACTTTTGGGTAGCTGTAGCAATTCCACTTAGGCGCATTGCTAAATTTAAGGCGACCCTTTCTCCCATCAACAGCGCATCCAACGGTCCGTTAAACGTAGTAATCACTTGTGACGGCTGTACCTGGTTTCCCTCAGCGATCTCATAATTGACTTGAACTTGATCGCTCAATAGTTCAAATACCCTAGCGGCTATAGGTATCCCTGCAATAACTCCTGTTTCTTTAGCTAACCATTGCGCTTGTCCCCATTGTTGTAAAGATAAACCTTGAGCAGTGCAGTCGCCTCGCCCTACATCTTCTCGCAACCATGTGTTGAGTAATGGATCTAAAATTAACCGATGGGGTAAGATGTTCATCATCTAAGTTGGTAATTGAGACTAAGAGAAAGAGGGGTAAGAGGTGGGACAAATTGACAGTTTTCATAGACTTAGACTATACCCAAGTTTCAAGTACACAACTACTTAGTACAGTAACATCACTAATAACTTAGTGATTTTTCTTAAATTGTTAGTAATCAATTTTCCTACATTTACTTTACAATCAACTCACAGTAATTAGCAAGGATATTTTTATAACCTATCATTAATCTTATGTAGATAGGTGAGCAAAAATAAAAAAGGAAGAACCGAGTCTAAAACAGTTACTAGATGAATGGCTCTAAATAAACATTAAGAAAAATTTAAGATCTCTATATTTAAACAACTGGAGTTAGCTTTATATCGCTTTAATCAAAATTATTTATAATTATTCCTTTAGAAAAAATTTTGTTTAACTATCCTAGCTTAATTAGGTTCATACTAAAACATTTCTCCAGTAAGTCTATGGGTTTTTAAACCTATTCTTCTGTTACTATACTTAGTTCTATACTCTAATTTTTTAAAAAAACTAGATAGAATCATTTATTTAATATCTCAGTTTAACTTTGCTTAAACTAATTATATAAACTTCTTTTTTTTAAGAAGACCAGTTTTTTATATTGTATTTTTTAGCTTTAAAAGACTATGTTTGAACAAAAATTATTTTTTTATTTATAAATGGTATTTATTTATTAATATTATTAATATGTATTTCTCAATATCTACACCAACCTCTTCAATCTTGATTAGAATATTTTTTCTCCAAACTTATGGTTATTTTACTATTTTATTTAAATAAACTAACGCTATATAATTACTTATCTTTTTTTAATTACGGCAATTCTATTAAGATTAATTATTTTAATACTTAATGCTTTATCTATCATAAAAAATCAAAATATTTGAGTATTATTTTTATTTTTCTATATTTTTTGATAAGTTAATTTAACTTATTTTTATAATTCTCACTATTAAACAAGTATAGATTTAGTTAAAGTTTTAATGATGATTATTTTAAATTAACTTATAATTAATAATTAATTTTTATCTTTATATTTTTTATTTTTACATTACAGGCTCGGTATAAATTAAGTTCTTTTTATTCTACTTTTCAGAGAAACCTATCATTTCTCTTTTCCTTTAAGAATATATATAGAAATTATTTTTCTATATAGTTTCACAAAATCTACAATTTGTTTAACTTTCTATCCTCTTGCAATTAAACATACTATTTCTAATCTTTTTGCATTTTGGAAGTAATTAATTTCGAGTCGACTTTTACAGTTCTTGCTCTCCTCAATTCTTTTGGCTAAATTTTTAGGCATATTGACATCCAGTGATCGCTATTTTTTAAAAATTTTTCTATTCTTTACTTATTTAAGTTTACTTTTTTAGTAGAAAGATTAACATGGCTCTTCTAAACTAGATGTGGAAAAAATTATGATAAAAAAATTTAAAGTCTTGTTTCATAAAGTTTCTAAATTTACAAAAATTTTTTTAAATTCTACAAGAAATGGAGTTGTACAGTGCAGGCAGTCGGAATAAAAATATTGGAAGTTATTAGTTGCTAATCTAACATTCTCAGTCTACAATGGCTGTTTATATTGTTTTCTTATTTATAGAATGAATGGCTGTCACGGCTAATCTCATATACAACACAAAAAGTTGCATACTTAGAACAGTCTCGGACAATAAAATGAATTTAGAAAAATTTAAAACATAATTTATGGATAGGAAATTATCATACAATGTTCATTGTAAACAGAATGTGGAGCATCTCGTGAATAATATTGGGAACAGGAGTAGTTTCATCGTATAGCATAAACGGGTAAAGAAGTGAACGTTCAGGGTGACATATATTTTTGATAAAAACAGATCATTATGCTCCTTGATGTTGTTCACTAATTGTCTAAAGATGACTATATTCAGCGATTGTGGTGGTCGTTTTACAGTTTTTAAAATTTTGATAGATTTACTTGTCGGTTTCTAATTATCAGAATCAGGGAATAATCTTCTAAATATAGAATTAGAAGAAGATTTTATGATTGATACCTGATACATCTGTTAACCAAGCTAGATGAGCAAAATTTATGTTGTATCAAGTCTATCTTAGATTTAAGACGCTAATTTTTTCACAAATTGTAATTCTGCAGAAGGTGCTATGTCCTATACAATTGCCAACAGTTGTCCAAGCTGTACTCCCTGTCAAATAAAATGCCCTACTGGGGCAATTCAAGTCAAGGATGGAGAGTATCTGATTGACCAGCGACTATGCAACAATTGTGAAGGCTATTTCTCAGAACCTCAATGTATTGTCCAATGTCCCATCAGTAGTCCTATTCCTGTTCAAGCAAAAAAAGGTAGATATAAAAGTGTTTCGAGAATAGCAACCTCTGATGAACTTTTTGTCAATGGAAATAATACTCCGTTTGCATCATCAATGGTCATTTGGGAAGGATGCAATGTGTTAACTAGTGCGGCTGTTTTACCCTGGGAAAAAGACGATAATGGAGCACTATATTACCAACGAGAGGTTAAACAAGGTCGTGGGACAATGATTTTCCGATTAAACGATACTTTAGAATCAGCTTCTTCTGAAGAGTGTAACTATGCATCCAATGTTTCTAAGTTAGAAACGATTGATATTCGTTCGGCAAGTTTACATCTTATCTTTTCAGCTTATGCAACCACATTAGAGCAACCTTGGGAGCAAGAGTTTATTATTAGTGATCAACAAATTGAAGATTACTTAGGTTTAGATAAACGTAAAGATCTCAGTAAGGCAGCTAAGCTATCGTTAATTAAAACATTAGTACAACAACCAGGCCAACTTAGAATAACGGTTGATTGGCCAAAACAAGGGAAAGTTGAGGGATTTACGGTTCCTGAAAGCCCCTTATGGCATATTTTAGATATTCAACATCATTTTCAGCAAGACGACTCGGGATGTCAACATCTAATCGGGCTAACTTTCACCATAAAACCGGGGCTTTGGGCAAAGTATTTTTTGAATAAACAAGGTTACAAACGACGGATTGCTTTTTACCAATATGGGTCGTTGCCTAAATTTCTTTTAACTACAGTCATGAGTATTTGGCAGCAACATCAAGGAGCAGTTCGGATTATGTTGTGGTTGCTATTTAAAAGTAAAATGGGCAGAAAACAATGTTTAACAGTTTCTACCTTAATGCGAGTGGCCTATGGTCAGGGAAAAATCAATCAGTCAAACTTGCAACGGGAACAACGAAAGCGACTAATTCGTTCTTTTGAAAGTGACCTCGAGGTGCTTAACCATTATGGTATTAAAGCTGTTTTTGATCCTGTTTCCTATCCTGAAACCATTCAACCTATGTGGGTAAAATTGGCCGATTTACCTGATGATGCTGATGAAGCCTTAGACTTTTGGATTAATGACGGTTCTCAAGAAAATCGCGTTACTGATGCCGGTCGTCGTGGCAAATGGAATCAGTTAATGAAAGCGCGCATTCGTAATTTTGAATTACCCCCGGAGTGGGAGGAACAACTGGCTAAATTTGAGCGTAAAAAACAACAACTTACCAACCGAAAAAGTCGTTCTAAAAAATTATCTGGTCTTACCGCTGAACAGATTTTAGCTGCCAGGCAACGTCAAGGAATGAGTCAAAGAGCATTGGCGGAGAAATTAGGTAAAAGTCAAAGTTGGATTCGAGATTTAGAAAGAGGACGTTTTTCTGCAAAACCTGAAGATAGAGCGATTCTACAGAACGTTTTAGGATTAAGGTAAAATTCTAGGGAATTGACAGATGTATAAGATGGTTTTTATCAGAGAATGAAAGTGTTAGTTTTTACATCCCAATTTATGGATATAAAGTAGAATAATGATGCTGCTATCAGAAATTTATGGAGTGTATGCACGATAGTAAACTCGGAAAGGAAACAAAAAATTGCCCCTATTCTTAGTAGGTTACCTACTAAAATGGCAACTGAAGTTCTTCAAAGACGTTCGATATAATTACAAATCGATGGCTAAAAAATAATCAATAAAGAATGTAACCGTGTGAATTCGTGGGATTATCTGAGAATATTGTTTGTCCAGAATATTTATGAAGCCATCACCAATAGTGGTTTAGCAAAAATCATCCGTCCGGCAGAAGTTTATAACGCAGAAGTCACAATGACTTGTATTTCATCCCCCACATACTCTTTCCCTTCTTCTGGGACTACCATTGTCCTATCTTCGAGGTATCCTACTCCTTGAGTAGGTTCTTTTCCCTGTTTGAGTATTTTAAGTTTGATGGTGTCTCCTGAAAGATGAATGGGGCGGATAGCTTGAGCAATATCATTAACGTTGAGAACAACCACTTTTTGTAAATTGGCTACTTTACTCAGATCATAGTTATTTGTTAGCAAAATTTCCTGAACCGGATATATTATTTTAGCATCAACGGTAGTAATCTCCTCATAATCTGCTGAATGGATAATAATCCGCTGAGGAAATGCCTCTTGTATTCGGTTGAGGATATCTAACCCTCGCTGTCCCCGAACCCTTTTTTGATCATTACTGGCATCAGCTAGTTATTGTAATTTTCTGTAAGACAAATTGGGGAACTAGCAACTGTCCTTCGATAAATCCGGTTTCGAGAAGTTGTTCGATATGACCGTCAATGATACAACTGGTGTCGAGAACCTTAGTAGAGACTAGTTTTAACGTCTCTTCGTCCACTAACATGGTTTCAATGCTATTGATGTTAATTAGTCGTAGAAAGGTGTGTCCATGGGTATCGGCTAAACTAATCCCCATGAAGGAGAAGACAACACTCCCTAAGATACTAACCATTGGTTTGATGAAGATCAATTTTCTAGGAATGGGGAGTAAAAAAATAGGAGCTAACAAGAGATTAGCTATTAATAACCCAATGACTAGCCCCACAGCCCGTGTCAAAATTATTTCAATGGGGGTGCTACTAATTCTATTTTCTAAACAACAATATGTAGTTTTAGAGACTAAGCCAGAGGCTAGTCTAAGAATTGAGGTAAAACCGACTATTAACCAGCGTAAGGTTTCCAAATTAGAGACTTGATCTCGAACAACATATGGCACAAATCAATGCTATTAAAACTGATTCCAGCGACTACTAGAATAAATATGAGGATGATAATGACATCAAGCATAAGTCCTATCCTGTATCAATATTTAGGAAGCTCAGGTCACAAAATCGAGATATTTTCCTAATCTTAAATAAGAATGAATTAATCTATCCATTAAATTTTCTCATCTTCAGCCTTATTATTTTTAGTTTTAACCTTCATAAGTAGGAAAAAATTTAGTTAAATTATCAAAATTTTTCAAATTTTTTCCATCAGATTCCTTCAATTAGTTAAACAATAGTTAAACAAATGAAATTAAGTGATCTTCCTAAAGCAGCTTATCTCCATATTCCTTTTTGTCGTCGCCGTTGCTACTATTGTGATTTTCCAATATCTGTGTTGGGAAATAAAACTGATATTAGACAATCTTCTTCTATTTCTGAATACGTGGAGGTATTATGTCGAGAAATTACCGCTACTCCATCTCAAAATAGTATCCTAGAAACGGTTTTTTTTGGAGGAGGAACTCCATCTTTATTATCTCCATTTTATTTAGAAAAGATTTTAATAACTTTAGATAAACATTTAGGTGTTGTTCCTAATGCAGAAATTTCTTTGGAGATAGATCCTGGAACTTTCAGTCTTAAACAATTACGAAATTATCAAATTGCAGGGGTCAATCGAATTAGTTTAGGTTGTCAAGGGTTTCAAGATAATTTATTAGAATCTTGTGGAAGAACTCATCGGATTGATGATATTTTTAGAGCTATAGATTGGATTAATCAAGTTAACTTTAAAAACTTTAGCCTTGATTTAATATCAGGATTGCCTCATCAAACTTTAGAAGATTGGCGAATTTCTTTAGAAACTGCGATAAAAATTGACCCGTCTCATGTATCTTGTTATGATTTAGTTCTTGAACCTGTTACCGTTTTTGGGAAACGATATCAACCTGGAAAAAGTCCCCTACCTACTGATGAAACAAGCGCAACAATGTACCGTCTTGGTCAACAATTATTGACTGAAGCCGGATATCAACATTATGAAATTTCTAATTATGCCAAGCTGGGTTATCAATGTCGTCATAACCGCGTTTATTGGGAAAATATGCCTTATTATGGCTTTGGAATGGGCGCATCAAGTTATACAAATCAACAACGTTTTACTCGTCCTCGTACCCGAAAATATTATTATTCATGGGTAAATCAGTTGTTAGAATCAGGCGGGTTTATTAATTGTCCTAAATTATCTGACATAGATATTCTACTGGAAAATTTGATGCTAAAATTAAGATTGTCTGAGGGTATAGATTTATCTTTAATAAAAGCAGATTTTGGAAGAGAAATAACTAGTAGAATAGTATCTTGTGTGTATACTTATTACGAGCAGAATTTAATTGATTTTATTGATGAGCAAGGGAACAAGATAGTATTAAAAAATACTAAGACAATACCAGAAAATACTAAATTAAAATTAACTGATCCTGAGGGCTTTCTATTTTCCAATACTGTTCTAGCAACTTTATTTTCTAATCTGCAAGAGAGTCTTAACTAAGAAGTTGCCTGCTTTATAACTTAAGTGTACTACTGTCAACAAACCAGGAGATTTTGTTGTTATTTATAATTTAACTGTTAATGGTACAACAGTTAAGCTTAGTATAGTGGTGAGAATTCAGTCATAATTTTTGATACCATGTGAACAGAGATTCGCAAGTTATGGAGAGAAGAAACCTTGTTAGACGAACAAGCTAAGAAAACCATGTTACGCAAAATTCCACACGGACTTTATATCTGTGGTGTCAAAGATGGAGAAGAATTAAATGGATTTACTGCCAGTTGGGTAATGCAAGGTTCATTTGAACCTCCTTTGGTAATTAATTGCGTCAAAAATGATTCTGGTTCTCACAAAATACTTAAAAAAAGTGGCGTTTTTGCCTTGAGTTTCCTTGAAGATGGGCAAAAAGAATTAGCTGCTAAGTTTTTTAAACCTAAACGTCGTGTTGGAAATAAATTTGAAGACGTAGAATTCGTCGAGGGAACTGAAACCGGATGTCCTATCATTGAAGATTCTCTTGGTTATGTGGAATGTCAAGTGGTTGGTTTTGTAGAAAAAGGGGATCATACCGTCTTTGTTGGGGAAGTTATTGGTGCAGGAGTTCATCGTGAAGGAAAACCATTATTATTAGAAAGCACGGGTTGGCAATATGGTGGTTAAATCAGTTATCAATAAACAGCAATTAACAAACAATCAATTAGTTTATCGACTATTTACTTTTCTTTAAACTACTTCATCGATTACCTTTTGTTGATATTGTCAACATTTGAAATGTTTGAAAGAAAATCTTAGAGAGTAAAATGCCATTAATTAAAATAAAATCATCTGTTTCCGAAATCAGTTCGTCTGTTGTGGAAAAGTTATTAACAAGTCTTTCATTTAAGATGGCTAAGCATTTTTGTAAACCGGAATCTTATGTAATGACTGCTTTTGAACATGATGTCAAAATGACTTTCGGAGGAACTTTTGATCCAGTTTGTTATGTGGAAATTAAAAATATTGGCAAAATGACTCCAGAACAAACTAAATCTATAAGTAAAGATTTTTGTCAAGAAATAAAAGATAAATTAGGAGTTCCCACGAATCGTATTTATATTGAGTTTACTAATGCTGAAGCACCTATGTGGGGATGGAATGGAGAAACTTTTTAAGAGTGATTAATGATCTCGATTGATTTCAGGACAGTGGTAATAACATTAATGTTATTACCACTGTCCTGAGGAATAATGGTTATCTGAAAGATAAAAATTATTTAGATTGTTTTTATCCCAAGTATTTTAAATTCACCGTCTCTTCCATGTTAAGACAGTCCACACTGTAGAGGATTTTCTACGATAAGCTTTAGATGAAAACTGGTGTATTGAAAAATATAAAAATTAATTTATTTAGTAGAATTTAACAATTCTAGTAGTTTACATAAATTTGATATCTATTAGGTAGTTTTTCTACCCATTTCACTGGAATTACTTGATATAAAAGTGTCTTGAAGAAATGTGATATTGGTTAATTAAATAAGTTTTTTAGAAAAAGTAATTAAAAACTCGGGTGGGATATTAACAAGAGTTTAAAGTGATTATTTAATGGAAAGTGGTGCCATGAAAGTTAAGATAAAAGTAAACATAGCAGGAGTATTTCCTTCCATCGACATTCTCCAATTGCTTGACACCGCCGTTAAAAAATTGAGGGATGAGTCAAAGCAGCTGTAAAAAATTCCTGGTTTGCCTTTTTCGTGCACACAATTATTACTAATCTAACTTAAGGAGGTCTTCATAAAGAAGTATCTCGTTTTTGCTTGCACATTAGTGTGGAAACGTTAGCTGCTCTATAACAAATTAGAGTCTATTTATTGAGAGATCATTTGTTTTTAAGAGAAGTATTGATGACAGTTAGCCTACCTACTATTGCAGGGTGTTCCCATCGCTACAGCTGCCAAACAGATACATCTGGAGTTAGTGGTTCTCACAGACACTGCACAGAAAATAGCTATAATTAAACATTAGTTCGACGAGATGTAAAAACATGACGAGTTTGACGATTATCGGAAATAGCAACCGCTAACAATCAAGATTATAATTCTTGTCTCAAAACGATAGTGGGTGAGAATAAATGACCTTATAACCCTAAATCGATAGAAGATTATTTAGATAAAGAAGGATAAGTTATCAGTCAAGTACAAAGGTTAACTGAATAAAATCATTGATAGAATAAAGTAAAAGAGTCAAGATTTAACGTTGAGTAATTCATTAGATATTATTGTAATTGGAGGAGGAGCGGCTGGATTTTTTGCCGCTATCACTTGCGCCCAAACTTATCTCCATAGTCGCGTAACTTTACTAGAATCAACTTCCAAAGTATTAACGAAGGTTCGTATTTCTGGGGGAGGACGTTGTAATGTTACTCACCACTGTTTTGAGCCAGAACAATTAGTCACTTATTATCCCAGAGGAGGTAGGGAATTACGAGGGGCATTTACTCGTTTTCAACCTAAAGATCTGATTGAGTGGTTTGAATCTCAGGGAGTGGCTTTAAAAACGGAAATTGATGGTCGCGTTTTTCCCGTTACTGATACTTCAGAAACTATTGTTGATTGTTTAATCAAAACAGCTAAGAAAGCAAAAGTTGATATCAATATCAGGTCAGAAGTTATTAATTTGATTAAAAAAGATAATCACTTTAAAGTGGAGTTGAAAACAGGAAAAATTTTAGAGTGCAATCGCGTTTTAATTGCAACAGGCAGTAATATGATTGGCTATCAGTTAGCAAAATCTTTAGGGCATGAAATTATCTCCCCTCTTCCATCTTTATTTACCTTTAAAATCAAAGATTTTCGTTTTCAAGGATTAGAAGGGATCGGTCTGGCTCAAGTAGGATTAAAGTTATTAGGAACAGAAAAAAAACAGCAATGTCAACAATCAGGATCGCTTTTGATTACCCATTGGGGAATTAGTGGATTTGGAGTTCTTAGATTATCTGCATTCGGGGCAAAAATACTACACAAAAAAAAATATAATATGTTTCTACTAATTAATTTTTTATTTCCTGATAACATTGAAGAAGTGAAACAACGGCTGTTAGTTATTAAATTTAAAAATCAAAAATCAAATAAGCAAATTTCTAGTTTTTCTCCTTTTAATTTACCTAGAAGACTGTGGCAAAAACTATTGGAACATGCTGCTATTGATTGCAGGAAAAATTGGTCAGAACTATCTGAAAAGGAAATAATTAAGTTAGCAAAAGAACTAGCTCAAGGACAATATAGAATTATAGACAAGGGAGTTTTTAAAGAAGAATTTGTTACTTGTGGAGGCGTTAATTTAAAAGAAATTAATTTTAAAACAATGGAAAGCAAAGTTTGCCCTCATTTATACTTGGCTGGAGAGGTTTTAGATATTGATGGGGTGACAGGAGGATTCAATTTACAAAGTGCCTGGACTACGGGTTGGATAGCAGGAAAAGCAATAGGAAATGAATGATGATCTAAACCACGATCTCTGATCGACTTTTTCAAGAAAAACGGCGAAAATAAAAGGAGTGTTTTAATATGACTTTTTTTTTAACTTAAGTAACAGTGAGCTTAAATCGATAATTTTTTTAAAAAAAACTCATAAATTACTTATTATTTATTGTTCTATTTTTCTAAGTAAATTACTTGATAATGTACTGATTTTATATTTTTTCATAAGAAAACATATTGATCTCAATATATTCTTAGCTACCAACTGTTCTCTTTATTTCGAGCAAACAAGAGTGTATACAAACACCATATTGTAAATAATAAATACTACCCAAAATGGTGTTCCACTTAGGAAGCAACCATTAAGCTTCTTGCTATTCTGTGTTTTTATTCAAGCCTAAATTTGAAATAAATAAAATATGTTACTACTAATAGTTTAAAAACATTTCAACAGCCCACATAAAAGTAAAATTAACTAAGAAATTAGTCTAGCATATAGACACGAGTATGGCTAACGTTAAGGATATACTAGCTAAATTGAGAGCAGTGATTTCTGAATCAGAAGCTAACCAGAGGTCAAGGTACTTGTGCACAACATCACAACCATTATTTATGACCAATATATCAAGACAAATTTTGTACGAAAAATTGAGTAAACATCATCACTATAATTAACGGTATTAGACTTCCTATTAAACCATGATTAATTACTTTTTGTTGGGCAATATGTCATAAATAATCATTAAAACTTAGCCGCAGTTGCCCTAAACGTTCAACCACTGACAATGGGTAAATTATTGAATCATAATCCTGCAGTGACTTCTAACAATAAAGGGATTCTGACTATACCAAAACAAAAGAGTGTTCTCTAACGCTACCAGTGGGAAAGAGTGCACAAATTACCGTAGGGGTTTCAAATCCTACCGCCCTTTCAAGAAAGCAAACAAAATACCAAGCAATGATAGTTACTTGAATACAGCGATCTACCGAGAATTATAATAACCCTTGATTGTTGGCAATGTTCTTGGTTCGACTTGTTATTTAACAACAAAATTGCTCCAAATAGAATGTGAAGGATGTGGCAGACCACAACAGACCCATTAATGTTTGTTGCCATGATTTGGAGTGAGGGAATCCGCCATATTAATGTTGATGCCGCATTGACCACTGTAATTAATTAAACTAACGAAGTCACTTTTTGTTCTGACTATCTCTGAATTACGAGGAAAACAAAGACACACAACACGGGGCGAGGACAACAGTCGTTTAATTGTATAAAAAAAGTCTCTTGATAGTCCACATATACTCCCAAATTCTGGGGAAGACTATCTTAATACATTGAAGATAACAAGTGTTTAAAAAAACCTTAACTCTAAATCTTACTCTGTTAAAGTTGAAGATTTATCCAATAGACAGTTGATTCTTTGGATTGAGCTTGAGATATCTTTTATAAGGTGCATTTTAGAATTAAGATGTAGAGACTATCATACTGTGCTAATAAACCAAAACTTGAGGACAGTTGACTGCTGAATCCATCAAAATTCGTGGAAGTCGATATTTAAACCCACAAAGAATTTCCCAGGAAATAGTTCCTGAAGCGTTTGCCCAATCATCTGCTGTAATTTCTTCTGTTTTGTCTTTGCCAATTAAGGTAACTATTTCTCCGACTTGAATATCTGTAATAGAACTAACATCTAACATTAACTGATCCATGGTAATTGCCCCAATTTGGCGTACCCGTCTACCTCGAATCAAAACTTCTAATCTGTTGGAAAGGTTACGGGGAACTCCGTCTGCATAACCAATACCCACCACAGCAATATTCATCGGACGATCGCTGACAAATTGATACCCATAACTAACCCCTGTTCCCGGGGGAATTGTCTTGACCTGAGTGATTTTGGCTTTAACTTGCAGTACAGGTTTTAAGGCGATGATCAAACGCAAATGAGGAGCAGGATATAATCCATACAAAGCTAATCCAACTCTAACTAAATCGTAGTGTAAATTCGGGTCAATCAAAGTTGCTGCTGAATTGGCTAAATGTAGAGGGGGTAATTTAAATAAATGGGTTTTTAATTGAGAGATTACCTTCTCGAACCGTTGGTGCTGTTTTTTCATCATTGCGGTATCAGGATTATCCGCCGTAGCAAGATGGGAATATAAACTAGCAATTTTGAGATAAGGCAACCGACTCACTAACCCTACAAATTCTCTTGCTTGATGCCAAGGTGTTCCTAGACGAGACATTCCTGTGTCGAGTTTAAGATGAACGGGTAAAGACTCTTCCAGGTGACTGAGAGTATCAGAAAAAACTAAGGCTTGCTGGGGGTTACAAAGAGTAGGTTGTAATTGCCAGTGGACGATCGCGGCAATTTCTTTAGGGGTATTGATTGCCCCTAGAATCAAGATCGGGGCTGTAACTCCTGCTTCTCGAAGTTCAATTCCTTCTGTTAGGGTAGCCGTCGCTAAACTATTAGCCCCCGCCTGTAAGGCTATCTGGGCGACTTTAATAGCACCGTGTCCATAAGCATCAGCCTTAACCACAGCCATTAACGATGTTTTTGGTGATAACAATCCTCTAATTTCCTTAATATTATGAATCAAGGCTTCTGCATTAATTTCCACCCAAGCTCGTTGACGAATAATTTCTGACAGATGGTAATCGTGGCGATTTTTTTTAGTAATCTCATACGCTGACTCTTTACTCAACATCACCCCTCACTCCATATACACTCAATTCTTGAATCCATTGAGTTCTTCCTCGAAGCTCTTGATAGACTTAGAAATATGCCTAATCTAACAAAAGTTTCTAAAAAGTCAAGGAATCTATCTCAAAAGACTTTTACACAACTTGAAAGTTTGTGTAGATTAATCTAGACTAACAGAGGCTTTAGTGGAGACTGAACCAATGCTCGCTCTAACGTAGAGTGTAAACTCATACTATACAGGCAGCAAATTAGAGTGATTGACTATAAACTGAGTATTTGTAGTTTGGTCTGGAATTTTCCTTTGGAAAGGAGTAAAAATCGGCTGACATCTAGTAAATTGTCTTTCGATGTTTGTTCTTCAAAATTCAAAAGAAGAGTATATTGTCCCTTCTGAAGTTCCCCATCCTAATTATCACAAACAATCTCAGAGGCTAACAAAAACTAACAAAATTCTCAATACAGGTAGTGCTCAAGCCCTGAAACAAGTTTTAATAGTTTCAAACGAGGCTTTTGTCAACATTCGGTCCAGAAAGTTGTATCTTCCTTGTTCCAAACATAAATTATAAAATGCGTTTTTATAAGGATTCCCAGATACTTAAAAATTGTGTCGAAGTTAATCAGATTAAGTTATCCCAATTAGGATGGGTAAAGTCTAGAAACATACAAGGTGGATTTGAATTAAGACAGGCTCGCATTTTACGGGGAGCGTCCGGGTACCTTGTGATGTTCTCAATGCAATTAAAGGGAAATATTCCTTATGTCCCCTTTCATTGGCATCCATTAGAAATTAGTTTAAGCTTGGATAAATTCTTTGCTATCAGTGATGGTGAATTTGTGGACAGACCACGATTTTTAAACCAACTACACCGCAAGATAAAATTGCTGCAACTTAGATTAAGGAATAAGCAAACAGGATATAACAATTCTTACAAGTTATATCAAAAGATAGCTCAATTGTATCGGCGTATTTCCGATACTCGTAAAAACTGGCATTTTAAGTTAGTTCCCCACTTCTGTGATCAAGCTCAATCCGCATTCATTGAGAATATTGATTTTCGATCATGGGGTAGGCGGATACTTTCTAAAGACTCTCTTGAGGATGGTTTCAAACGAGCCGTAACTATTCTTAAGTTGGTGGCATGGAAACGATATGTTTTTATTGCTGAAATTGACAAGAATCTCATCTCACAAATCTACATCAATTATGGGTTTCACACTGGCAAGAAAACTTTTGATGTTAGAAAACATAATTGTTTCGAATATTAGGTTTCGAACACACAGAGATAAAGATATGGCTGCAGCTCAAATTATTAGCGTGGTCAGGACATAGCATTTTAGAAAATACCTATGAAGACAGTCCGACGAGGCTTTGCCTAGTCAAAAATATAAGAAGTAGAAACCCTTAAATGTAAATTCAAGAATCTCCCGTCAAGCTATGCTGTGACGGCTAGACTATGCCAAAGGCAGGATTAACCCTCAACCATTTATTAATCAATGACACAGACTCTGGTTGTTAAAATTGGGACATCGAGTTTAACTCAACCCGCAAGTGGACAATTAGCCTTGTCCACCATTGCTGCTCTAGTGGAAACCTTAACCCAGTTGCAACAATTGGGCTATCGGGTGGTATTAGTCTCTTCTGGTGCTGTAGGGGTGGGATGTGTCCGTCTGAATTTAAAAGAACGCCCAAAAAAAATAGCTTTTAAACAGGCAATCGCTGCTGTTGGTCAAGGTCGTCTTATCCGTGTCTATGATGACCTATTTACCACCATTGGACAGCCTATTGCTCAAGTTTTGCTGACACGACGGGAACTAATAGAACGTAGCTGTTATGTCAATGCCTCTAACACTTTCCGATCACTATTCGAGTTGGGAGTTATCCCTATTGTTAACGAAAATGATACAGTGGCTACTGAAGAGTTAAAATTCGGTGATAATGATACCCTATCAGCTCTTGTAGCTAGTGTCATCCATGCCGATTGGTTATTCTTACTAACAGATGTTGATCGACTTTATTCAGCTGATCCTCGACTGGTTCAGGATGCTCAACCCATTACTCTTGTCAATGCCGAAGAAATTGATCAACTAAGAGTCAATACAGAGAATAAAGGGTCTCAATGGGGAACAGGAGGAATGGAAACCAAACTAACAGCTGTACGACTGGCTACTAGTGCAGGGGTGAGAACCGTGATTACTCATGGACAAAAACCAGGCGACTTGCTCAAAATATTACGAGGGAAGGCAATTGGAACTCAATTTGAACCCCAACCGCGTAATGAAAACGCTCGTAAACGCTGGATTGCTTACGGGTTGGTTCCTAGTGGACAACTTTATCTCGATCACGGGGCAATTGAGGCTATTTGTCACCAAGGAAAGTCCCTGTTAGCGGCGGGCATTACAAAAGTTGAAGGACAATTTGAAGCATCCGATGCAATTCAATTATGCGATAAACAAGGACAAGAACTAGCCAGGGGAATTGTTAATTACAGCAGTTTAGAAGTAAAAAAAATTAAAGGACATCACTCTGATAAAATTGCTAAAATCTTGGGTTATGAAGGTCCACAAACTATAGTGCATCGAGATAATTTGGTTATCCAAGAAAGTCGTAAATTCGGGAAACCTGATGTCACCCCTCAATCTTGAAATTGGAAAAAACTTATCGGATGGACAATGCCAACCGGAGTTTAATGTCCTTAAAGGAATAACTTAAGGTTGGGAAAACTGACGATTATAAACCTCATCTTCCTTTTCAGTTTCAATTTTTAGATTAGAACGCGGATAGGAAACACACAAAAGGGCGTACCCTTCTCCTTGAAGTTCAGAAGATATCCCCATCCCCTCACCTTGCTCTACTGTTCCTTCTAGCAATTGTGCAGCACAGGCAGTACAAACTCCTACACCACAAGATGTAGGTAGATCTAATCCTGTTTCTTGAGCTACATCGAGAATTTTTCGATCCTCAGCAACTTCAATGGTGTAGATATTGCCTTGGTGATTAATTTCAACAGTATAGATGTTGTCCATAAATTGCGTCGTAATACTTCCCTCAGTTTAATGTATTCTTCCTAGAGAAGTCGGAGAAAATTGTTAATAAACGTAGCTAAATTCAAAGTTTACTCGTGATTTAAGCGATAATTAATCAATTGAGAAAAAATTATAGCGTTAAGCTCGGTAACATAAAGTTTTTTAGACTTATCTTTTTAAGTTAATCATAAATTTTGTTTTAGGGCATTTGAATTGAACCCAATACCTTTTCGATAATGAAGTTGCAAGTTCTCACTTAATTAGGACTCCATTGTTAGGGCTTTTTGGAGATCACATCAACTTTTTTCTTCAACCCGTAAAATTTCTCCGTCAAATGCCTATTGTCTCTGCCAAGAATTATCTTCAAAGGTTTCTTTTCCTTGATAAAGGCGATGTTTAGATAAAAAGTCCAAGATGAAATCTCCCCACACAACGAAAATTAATTCTAGACAAGCATTTAAGCTAGGATTTAACTTTAGTGCTGGTGTGGTGATGCTATGGGTTTTCCACAATTCAGAGAGATCATTTAAAATGGATTTATCTCTATTGACTTAATAACAGTATAAAAATACTCCCAGTAGTTTATAAGGAAAAGCTAAAGTGTACCAGAAAAACAATAAGTATTCATGTTAATCATCACAAAATGCCAAAAATATTTTTGTTGAGTAAATAATCCTTCTCCATTGATAATGAAGTATAGGTGACAAATGACCAGGAAAATTGGACAGCTAACGCAGAGGAATCATCGTGCGATTATCCAAAGGGCTCGAAATTGAAATGTACACGGGGACATCCGATGGGCAAATTGTAGGATTGTCTGAGCGTATTGTTAAAGACTTAGAAGGATTTGTTCGAGAACCTGATTCACGTAATGTAGAGTACACAACAGCCCCCTTGTCCTCCTATGATCGCCTATTGTGTGCTACCATTCGACCCCGACATAACTTAAGGAAATATCTACAACGCATTGGCAATTTCACCTTGATTCCGGGGAGTACCCTTTCATTAGGAAACAGCGATCATTTCTATCGGTCCGATCTCCATAATCCCTACCATAGTTATATTGAGAAAACCTATGGAACGAGAGTTGTAACTGCTAGTATTCATATTAATATTGGAATTAATGATCCGGAAACTTTAATTCGAGCTTGTCGCCTCATTCGCCTAGAAGCTCCTCTCTATTTGGCATTAAGTGCATCGTCTCCTTTCCTTGACGGGCAGGTCACTGGCTATCATTCTACCCGTTGGCATTTGTTTCCCCACACTCCTGATCATGTCCCTCTGTTTAAAAGTCACAGTCACTTTATTTATTGGACAGAAGAACAGTTAGCTCGCCAAACCATGCAGAACGTACGCCATCTCTGGACATCAGTGCGTCCTAATGGAGATAACCGTCCCTATAATCTTAATCGCTTAGAATTGAGAATTTGTGACCTGATAGTTGAACCGATCACTTTATTGTCAGTCGTGGCATTGTTAGAAGCTCGTTTAATTCAGCTTATTAATGATCCCAATCTTGATCCCCTAATTCATAGTCAATTATCTCTGGACGAATTATTGACTATTACTGCCCATAATGAAAAAGCGGTCGCCAAAGACAGTCTAACTGCTCAACTAACGCACTGGCAAGATGGACGTAGGATAGACGCACAAAGTTGGATTCAGGAATTATATCAAGAAATATTGCCAACGGCTAAACAAAGAGGCTTTAGTTGTTTTCTTAACCCCGTGAAAAGAATCTTACGCGATGGCAACTTAGCACAACAATGGCTCAGAAAATATCAGTCTGGTTATCCAATTTCTTCGATTTTAGCTCAAGAAATCGAGGAAATTGCCCAATTAGAACAAGAGTTAGAAGATAAATTATGTCAATCTTTGCTAGTTGCCTAGAAATAAGTTTTAGTTATAAGGATATGTTTTGAGTTTACTAAAACTAATGGTTTTGGAGATTTAAAATTAAATATTGATTTAAATTAAATAAAAACTATAGACTTCTATGCCAAGAATAATTTTAATCAACCCGCAAATACCACCAAATACTGGTAATATTGCCCGAACTTGTGCAGCTACTAACACAGAATTGCATTTAGTCGGTCCATTAGGATTTGAGTTAAGTAATCGTTATTTGAAACGAGCGGGTTTAGATTACTGGCCCTATGTTAATCTTGACTACCATAACAGTTTAGAAGACTTTTTGGCCTGGCATGAGCAACAGGGGGGACGTTTACTTGGCTTTAGCGTTCGGGGTCGTCGTTCTTATCTTGAATGGACATTTCAAGATAGTGATTGGCTGTTATTTGGGAGTGAAACCGAAGGACTACCCCAATCTCTTCTAGCTAATTGCCAAGAAACCCTATATATTCCGATAAGTCACCCTCAAGTGCGTAGTTTAAACTTGTCGGTGAGTGTCACCATTGGTCTATTTGAAGCACAAAGACAATTGAAGATGATTTAAATGCTTAATAAACAATCCATATCCATTCTCTGAAAATGCCAGAGAAATCAATTTTATGGAATTAAGAAATCGACTGTGTTATCTTCATCGACTCAAAACACCCTAATCCCGAGCTTTTAATCGTTAGACAAGACTCCACTACGAAACCTTCAATCAACTCCTATCGTCTACAGACTTGCATCAGATAAAAAGATTAGATGTAAGGGTCCCTCATTGGAATCCGAATCAGACTATACTTATCTAAAATAAATCAGCAAAAAAAACAAGTTGATTTTAATGTTTCATCAATAAAATGATATCTGAGTATATTGACTTATTAATATATCTCTATTAAGATGTTCCCCTGTAAAATCAAGTATCTATTCCGTTTCTGAAACTCGACCGGATCTATAGATTTTTAACAATGGCTCGTTCCTAACATTAGGAGGTTTTTTTGAAAAATACATTTACACGCAAAGCAACGCCCATATCTTCGTACCTTGCTGACTATCCCGATACATCAGTTGTCCCTCTAGCAGAGCTTCCCTTAAGCAGTTTGACTCCCAATAACAATTGTGGTCAAGTACGTCGTTCTACAGCCATGATCGGACTAGCCATTTCTATGGGAGCCACAGGATTGTTCCTGACTCAAAATAAAGCAGCAGTAGCAGCTAACTCATTAACTGCTACTGCTACTCCTTCAAATCTATCAGCCTCGTTGAGCTCAACCGACGCCACTAGCTCTTCCAAGAGTCAATTAGCTCCTCTGAATCTTAAGCACAAAGTTAAGCTCGGAGAATCTATCAGGCAACTAGCCCAAGAGTATCAAGTGGAAGCAGCAGCGCTCGCTACCCTCAATAAACTGTCTGTTGAAGCAGACTTAGTTTCTGGGCAAATTTTAAAAATCCCTTCCCTAGAAGAATCTCAGCTTCAAGCTCAATCACGTCAACTTGGAACAGGACTTTCCGAGTCCCAGGAATTACTCTCCAAACCAGTCAATACTTCTCTCGATCATCTTAGAGAAACTCGTAAACGTTTACAAGATAGTTTAGCTGAATTAAAAACGGAGAAGTCTAACCTAAAGTCTAATATCAGTTCCTTGCTAGCAGATGTCTCTGATGTGAGTCAACCCTTAAGACCTATTAGCAGTAAACTTCAAGAGAATGAATCTGTAAAAGAAACCGCGATTCGAGTGATTACCTCCCAAAAAGCTGAGTCAGTTTCGGCTTCGAGTTTAACCACATTTGTAGATAATGCCGGTTCTCTGTCTTCTAGTTTGTCGAGTAAAAGTATTTCTTCACCAGAAAACACTGGCGAAAATTCCTCTTCTGCGTTTTCTTCTTTTACAAAACTTTCTTCAGTTCCCTTGGCCCAGATGGAACAAGAAGAAATTCCTCAATTTAATGAGCCTATTCCGATTCCAGTTTCTACACCTGAAAACAATCTAGCTTCAACCGCTGTTCTTCCTCCCTACTCTTCAACCCTTAGCAAATCAACTTTTGAACCATCTAAAACTGAGATCTCTGTAGAATCAACCTCAACTGAGCAAGCTCGGATTGTTCCTAAACCACAAGTAAAATTAGTTCAAACTGAAAAATCCTATCGTGTTCAACCTGGAGACACTCTTAATAGTATTGCTCGTCACCACGGCTTAACCCTTTCAGAGTTAATTCGAGCTAATAGTATTACCAATCCAAATTTGATTAAGGTTCATCAGAGTTTAGTTCTTCCTGAATCTACAACAAGGACACAATATAAAAATCGATCTTACAAGGCGTTGAATATTCCTAAATCTCGAAATTTAGTAGCCTCATCTCCTAGTCGATTTTCTGATTCTCCTCTTCCAGTTTCTGTGAGTGCGCCATCATCGGCTTCTTCGTCCGAGGTTGATCGATGGAAAAGACAGTCGTCTGGAAATGAAGATCTCGAAATGCTCGAGATTTCTGTTAATTCTAGTCCAGATTCCTATACCGAACAACTCAAAACAGATATTGCTAACCTTGAACAGGAATATGCAGGTGAAACTGGACCTGGCACAATTAAAATAGAGCCTAATACTAATACTCCAAGAAAATCTAAAACTCCTGTGCTAGGACAGACTCTAAATCCTGAGTGGGCAAGTGCTCGCCGTAATTATCCTTCTTCTCAACAGCAAGTTGCCCAACAGCTACCTAAATTCCGTTCTCGGTTAATGGGGGCTGCTCCTAACGATGCAGAACAATATAATGACGCTTTCCGCATTCCCGTAGGTACGAATGTAGGACCTGAATTACCACCTTTATCCGTTCCTGACAATTATCTTCCTAATGCCCCTATGCAGTTTACTGGCTATATCTGGCCAAGTAAAGGGGTGTTGACTTCCGGCTATGGACGACGCTGGGGCAGAATGCATCGAGGAATCGATATTGCGGCTCCTATTGGTACTCCTATCATTGCCGCAGCCCCTGGTGAGGTGATTACAGCAGGGTGGAATTCAGGAGGCTACGGGAAACTAGTTAAGGTTCGTCACCCTGACGGCAGTATTACTCTCTATGCTCATAATAACCGTCTGTTAGTCCGTCGTGGACAAAAGGTAGAGCAAGGGCAGCAAATTGCTGAAATGGGGAGTACGGGATACAGTACTGGTCCTCATCTTCATTTTGAAGTTCATCCGAGTGGCACAGGAGCGGTCAATCCTGTAGCCTTGTTACCCAAGAAAAGAAAGTAATCAATAGATAGATTTCTCCAGTTCAATTCTTTCTCAGGGGGAGGTTAAACTTCCTCTGATTTTTTTATTTGTCTTGGTTAATCTCGTTATTTTATGTTATGCTAAGCCATGATAGAGAAATTGCGGCTCAGTAGCTCAGTAGGTCAGAGCAGGGGACTCATAAGCCCAAGGTCGGCAGTTCAAATCTGCCTTGAGCCATTTAATTAAGTTAAGAGTTTAATGGTCGATTCTGATAGGATCTAAGTGGTGGGAACTTCTCTCCATATTTTGTTAAATAATTTAGAGAGGTAGAATCAGTTGGGTTCTACTTAACCAGTTATGTGAAATTATTAATACTAACGTCTTGAAAGTCTTATTTGGGAATTATTTTAGTTTCTATCCTAATAGTTTTCTTGTTATTAACATTATTGTCAAATTAAGCTATCTTAGGGCTAAGAATGTTTTTGCCGTTCTAAGTTCAGTAGGGCTATCAATAGTGTAGGTCTGAGTGACACTCAGACCTACACTATTGAGGACAATGCCATTACTACAAACTTTAAAAACATACAAAAACGGTTTTATCTCTGTACTTAATTTTGTAAATATCATAATTTAGGAGATGTTGTACTTCTTTGTTTAATTGTTAAAGAGATTCAATAAATTCCCTCAAACTAACCTAAAATTCCCTCAAACTAACCTAAAAAGAACTTAGAAAAATCTTTAGAGATTCTTCAAGTATAAAAACTATGACTTTCTATAAAACAATGTTGAGTTTATAGGAAAAATAAATAGGTAGCTATAGATAAACTTTATAAAAGCAGGTTAATTTTATATTGTTATTTTTTCTAATTGTCTAATTAGAGTTTATTTCAAATTGTTTTAATTGATATTTTTTATATTAACTAGTCTGAGCGATACTTGGATGAACTGACTTAACTAAGTCATATTCATCTTCAAACATCTTTTTAGGAATTTTATTAACTTTGGACTTAATTCTATTCTCCTTTTATTATATTTAGTTCTAGACCATTAATTGGTAGAAAAAATAGATATAATTCTTTTTTCTCTCATTATTTCAGTTTGGGTTCAACTAATATAGTTATATACGCTGAGTAGTTATCAATAACAATTATAATATCTATTACTTTTGCTTTGTCGTATTTTTCTTCCTTAATTACAACAGAATCGGGTAAATAAACGTCTTTGGTAAAATATAATTTATTTAACTATTTTTTTAAACTTTTTACTTTTTATATAAAAACTACTATTGGTGTCTAGAAATAGAAAATGTTTTATAATATAAAAAATTATTATTTTTTCTAAAAAAGTAAAAGAGACAGGAAAGTAGTAAGATTCATTGATCCTCGATGCAGAAATAATTTTAATTCCTTTTGATTTATCAGTATATGTGTCTTGTTTTTATAATTTTAAGCTGTTCATTTAATTTTGATTAATATGTCATAAATGAAGTATTTTAAACACTTAAACAATAAAAATATATGTAAAAATATTACATCATAAAAATGATTAATTACAAAAAACAAACAGACTACTTAATAATAGTAACTATTATAAATAATCTAAATAGAAGTATAAAAATGATAAATAAAAATAAAATACTTCTATTTAATAGATAAATAAATAATGAGAATAATTAGGCGTCACACCAAAGACTAGTAAATATTTAAAGAGTCGAACTATTTCAAGTGAACAAGACTTAATCCAAAAAATAGAAAAATATTGTGACCACTTACTCGAAACAATATTAAATTTCTTACCGTTTATCAAAACATATGATTAAATGCTCCAGATAAACGTTATTCAATTATTTAAAATCAATAAGATGACTAATATATTTAATTTTAGTCACCTCATATAAAGCAATTATATAATATTGATTTTTTTTAGATATGGTATTACAGCATATAAAAATAAATCTTGATTGACAATTATCTTCTTTAAAGAATTTATTCAATTTATAAAATCTCTTTAGCACCAACTTGATCTTACTAATTAATCTTCTACAAAAGAACATGTTTTATATTTATAACTAAATAATAATTTTCTATTTTATTTATTAAACCAAATAAAATAGAAAATTATTATTTAATTGTTATTAACTTTTGAAGGTGTCCATCTATTATGAGTAGTTATCACTGAAAACCGAGGGTGACTTATGGGAAATGTTGAGGGCATAATAACAGGAAAAAAATCTACTTTGTTCTTAGCTTATCAGCTAAAGTTAATGCTTGTTGAGTATTAGAGAATGCTTGAATAAAGTCAAAATATTTGGTACAAATATCTCCATTTTTTTCCATCAACTGCTATAGCGTGTACTTTATTAAAACTAGACAGTTATATTTAGTAACTAGGGATAATCTTTAAAAAAGAAGACAAGCATCTCCATTCATATTAAAGATACTATTATTGCTGGTTAAACCATGATAGTATTTGTGACGGTGTTCTTGAATTTTTCTATGTTATTTTTAATATTAGTAGATTAATATACTATAACAGTATAACTGAGTTTTGCTATATTTTTTAAGCTAAGACGATTATATTAATAGGTCTAATTAAATCTTTATTACCAATAAATAGCCGGGATATTTCTCAGATTAGTTAAATAACTATAGCTAAAAACAAGACATTTTCTTTATTTTCTAGTGGTTGCCATGGCTGCTTTAATTAATATGGAATTAAAATAATTATTATTAGCAAAATCAATGAGGGTTTACCGGTTTATTTTCATAGTTGCTCTAAGAATACTGACAACAGGAGTAACGCAACTATACTAATGAGCTTTATGGATAGTTTTTAGATATGTTTTAATCCAGTGATGAGGGTTTAATTGTGATAGTATTCTTATTAGGAAATATAAATAAAATTAGTTAATTTAATGCTAGGATCGCAGTATTTATAAATTTTAATTTTTTTGTTAAAATAAAAACAATTTTTTAAACAAAAATGTCTAATATTCGGAATATTATGGTGGCTATAGGAGAAAATTTTTATTCCCAAAACTGGGTATATCTAAATGTTTGATAGGTAAATGCTATGGTTATTAATGGGGATAGCTACTTTATTTTTTAAAATTTAATCAAAATAACCCAAAATGGTGTCTAATATTTTTATTAAACTAAGTTCCATTTTGACGATAAATTAACCAATTGGTTTTGCAGTTATGCGGTTATAATCTAATAAGCAATTGGATTAAGTTTTGCCAAGAAAGCTGTTAAAAGTCGTCAGAAATATCGTCATTAATTTTAAAATATTAATATCATTGCACTTAGGATAGTTCATTTACTAAAGTTATATTTCATAGTAAATCGCGACTTATTGTTTTGGATTAACTGTAGTTTCAGAATAGCATTCACTCAAAAGAGTTTCAGCACGGGGACAAGAAAGCTTACTTTGACAAATAAATATTAACCATTTATTTCCTAACTCAAGCAATTCATTTTTAGTACGATAATCAAAAAAGTTTAGCTATAACTAGCATAAACAAAGACTTACAGATAACTTAACAAGAAAAATATACTACATCAACAGAACTAGAACAACTTGAGTATTTTTCTTAGAAGTAAAAAATTAATCTAAGCTAAACTGGTAATGAATTTATAATCTATTAAGTTGTAAAGAATAATCAGCATAGTTATGAGTAAACAAGGAGGAAAAACCCAACCAATCCGATCACTGGAAGATGCCCTTAACCTTTGTCAGGCACTGGGAATGCGGGTTAGTCGTCAACGTCGTTTTATCCTAGAATTACTTTGGAAAGCTAAGGGACATTTGTCCGCTAGGGAAATTTACAAGTATCTCTCCCAAGAGGGCAAAGAGATTGGACACACCTCAGTATATCAAAACCTAGAAGCTCTTTCAAACCAAGGTATCATTGAACGTATTGAACGATCTGACGGCAGGCTATACGGTCATATCAGCGACTCTCACAGCCATGTTAACTGTCTGGATACACAACAAATCATGGACATCCATCTTAAATTACCCCCGGAATTACTTGAACAAGTGGAACAGCAAACAGGAGTGAAAATAACTGACTATCGAATCGACTTTTTTGGTTATAAGCAATCAGACAAACCTGGACTAAACTAAAGATAGTGTTATTATTCTTTCCTAAGCATCGTGAGCGATCGCCCGATTAATCTACTACTAATTGATAATGATGCTATTTTTCGCTTAGGACTTTCTAATGTCTTAAGCAACTATTCAGATTTTCATGTTGTTGTTCAAACAGATTTCTCTCAATCTATCCGAGAAACCTTAGTGGAACAGTCAATAGATTTAATAATCTTAGATCCTGATACCCCCAATAACGTCTCAGAGGGGTGGAAGTTTCTTGAAGAAATTAAACAAACCTATCGCACTCTTAAAATATGCTTGTTAAGTCATTTAACCGACCCGTTGTCACTACAAACGGCTAAACAAGTTGGTGTTGAAGGTTATTGTCCAAAAGGGATAACGATAGAACGTCTGATCGAACAATTGCAGAAAATAGCTCAAGGGCAAACAGCTTGGCCGACCCTATCTGTCCCATCGTCTAATCTAACTCTAGAACAACCAAAATCTCCTCAGGCATGGCTTTTACAGGGTAAACAATTAGGATTAAAACAAATTGATAAGACCATTACACAAATTAATCTACAGCTTAGCCAAAATCAATTATCGTGGGTTGACAAAGAATTGTTGAAGGGAAAAAGACGAGAATTATTAGTTGCAAAATGGTTAGTTAATAGATTAATTCCCATAGATGTTACTATGGCTGCCTCAACCTTACAATCAAAGCTTTCCTCAACAGGATCTCAAAATCAGAACGATCCTCCTGGATTCTCAGCTGAGTCCTCAACAAACATCTTAGGAGTAAAATCACTCAATAAATCAGTAATTATCAAGAATACACTTGACAAATTAGCGATTAGCTCCAATAATTTAACATCAATTTCTCTAGAAATAGATGTTCTCCAAGCTGATAAAAAAGAGGAATTAATGACCATTATTATTCATCAGTTGGGGAGAAGCTTAGAAGACTTGGAATTTATTAGAGCAGATGCTGCAGAATTACCGAAGGATACCGCCATGATTACTCAGAAAATTTGGCAGGAATCAGCGGTTAATTTTTTAGGTAAGTATTGTGTGTTACAACCTACAACAACTTTAAATGACATTGAAAATATCATTAATAATAATATCAGCTTAGTTAAAAAAGAATTTCTTAGAAAAATCTATTATTTTGATGAATTGTTAAAATGTTTACTTTTTGATAAAGGACTAATAATTGAGGGAATTTTATACTCTGCTAAAAGCACTGAAGTTGGACATCAAGCTGAGATTTTTCTTGAAAACTTTATTATTCAGACAGCTAATGGGATTGTGTTTTTAATTTTAAATAATTTTTCAGATATAGAAGTAATAAGCCGAAAATTATATTCAGAAAAAATTGGTTCTTCCAGAGAAATTGCTAAATTTCGTAATAACTTGTCTTGGGCTTATCGTCAAGAACAATTTTGGGAGGAACCGCGTAATATTTTTGAAAGTAGGTACCGACTATTATTCTGGAGTAAAAAAGGAATTGAAGCCACCTTTATTCACGCTTCACGACAACATGAACTTAAACAACTTAAAGGAATTCGTTGGGCAGTCACCATTATCCTAGAATCTCGTGATGCCTTTGCTCCAGTATTACGCTCTATGGTTAGATTGATTGGTAATGGCTTAGTTTATATACTCACTCAAGTTATTGGCAGAGGATTAGGACTAATTGTTCGTGGAATCATTCAAGGAATTAGCAATAGTCTACAGGAAACTCGATATGGAAAAAATCGGGAACGACGAGACTCCTAACCCTAAGGTGGAAGAAGAAGAAAATTAGGGGGTATAACAGCTAGTATCTGACTGTTAACAAGCCCGGAACCTTAGTAGTTCTCTCTTGTAAATTCTTTGACATCATCGTTCATAATAAAAATAAAGTAACTTCTTGGCTGAACTCAATTATGGACAACTATTCTTAAATTGACCTCAGAGCAAAATATAACTCAACAAACTATGATAAAGAAAAATACAGCAGTCCCCAAGGTTAAGCAATCAAAAAAACATAAAATCTCCTTAAGAGGATGGAATCAGTTTGTTACTAGTTTGATGCTCATTCAATCATTACTAATGGTTACACCCGGTTGGGGACAAACGAAAACAGACACCAAAACTGATAAAGGCAGCTACACCGAATTAATTGAGAAAATTGAATCGGATCAAGTGGCCAACGTGGAAATTGATCCCAAACAGCAAAAAGCCAAAGTTACCTTGAAAGACCCAGATGAAAAAGGGCAACACCAAGAAATTCCTATATTTAAAAATCATCTTAATACTGAATTAATTGCCAAACTTCGAGATAATGAAGTACCATTCGCAATTCGCCCATCTGCCGATAATTCAGCTGCAATTGGATTAGTTACCAATTTAATCGTTCTTTTTTTATTATTTGCAATTTTTCTAGTAATTCTACGACGTTCAGCCGGTGTATCTGGTCAAGCTATGAACTTTGGAAAATCTCGCGCCCGTTTCCAGATGGAAGCTAAAACAGGAATTACCTTTGACGCAGTGGCTGGTATTGACGAAGCTAAAGAGGAATTACAAGAAGTAGTGACTTTCCTCAAACAACCTGAAAAATTTACTGCAATAGGCGCAAAAATACCTAAAGGGGTACTGTTAGTTGGTCCCCCTGGAACTGGCAAAACTTTACTAGCTAAAGCCATTGCAGGAGAAGCAGTTGTTCCCTTCTTTAGTATATCTGGCTCAGAATTTGTGGAGATGTTTGTCGGTGTCGGGGCTTCACGGGTACGAGATTTATTCAAAAAAGCTAAAGAAAACGCCCCTTGTCTGATTTTCATTGACGAAATTGATGCAGTAGGTCGTCAACGAGGAGTAGGCTATGGAGGAGGAAATGATGAAAGGGAACAAACCCTTAACCAGTTATTAACAGAAATGGATGGCTTTGAGGGTAATCAGGGAATTATTGTGATTGCAGCCACCAACCGTCCTCATGTCCTCGATAAAGCATTGTTACGTCCTGGACGTTTTGACCGACAGTTAATGGTAGACTATCCTGATTTTAAAGGTCGTCAAGGCATTTTAGAAGTTCACGCCAGAGATAAAAAAATTGATGAAAAAGTATCCTTAGAAGCGATCGCCCGACGGACTCCAGGGTTCACAGGAGCAGATTTGGCCAATGTCCTCAACGAAGCGGCAATTTTCACAGCACGGCGACGCAAAGAAGCCATTACTATGACAGAAATTAACGATGCTATTGATCGAGTTGTGGCTGGAATGGAAGGAACTCCTTTAGTTGATAGTAAGAGTAAACGGCTAATCGCCTATCATGAAGTGGGTCATGCGATCGTAGGAACTTTATGTGGTGGTCATGATCTTATGGAAAAAGTTACTTTAATTCCCAGAGGACAAGTCAAAGGTTTAACTTGGTTTACCCCAGATGAAGAACATAGACTAACCACCAGAAATCAATTATTGGCCAGAATTGCTGGTTTATTGGGGGGTAGAGCTGCTGAAGAAATAATTTTTGGTGAGGATGAAGTCACAACTGGGGCTGGGAACGATATTGAAAAAGTGACTGACTTGGCCCGACAAATGGTAACTCGCTTCGGAATGTCTGAGTTAGGATTAGTTGCTTTAGAAAATGATGATCACAATGAATCTGATTATTCTCAGGAGATTGCCGGTAAAATTGACCATCAAGTACGACATATCGTAGATCATTGCCATGATGAAGCTCAAAAGATAATTCAAGAGAATCGTACTGCCATTGATTACTTAGTAGACATTTTAATTGACCAAGAGACCATTGAAGGAGAGCAATTCCGCCAATTATTAGAAAAATTCGAGGTTTCTTTCCAACAGCCCTTAGGATTTCCGGTTAAATGGTTGTAAATTTGTAGAATTATAAAAGTTTATATTTCTGTCTGTAAATTTCTGAATCTATATTTAGATGACTTTTTCGATAGTAATAAGTTAGTAAGCTAACTATGACTTATTAATTTGAAGGTTTTACACTTTTCGGTATTTTAGATAGTACCTAAATTGATAATAATGTCACTAAATAGAGCATAAATGTCAGGGGAAAAGTTACTTCTCTGTTTAATCAACTAACAAATTCAAATTTAATTTAAATTAACTAGTATAGATTCGCTTTTTGAAAAATTTTCTAGTCAAGGACTATTAGAATAAAGAATTAAGGATTTACTAGATTGAGTGTAATAAGTCAGCAGAAAAAGAACTAGTCTGATAAAATTATTCTTCTGAAATCATCAAAGTTAGTTAAGCAATAAACTTATCTTTTAATCAATTTAATTTTCTGATTGATCGCTTCTGTAAATCCTCGGGGATTAGGGTTTCAAAATAAGTTGCAATTCTGTTCATTTATCTACTTATTATCTGACAACTCTTTAGAAAATTTTTATAAACGGTTTCTGTCTATTCTAGAAGTTTATCGAGAGTATCATAACTTATTTTCTGAGGTTTTAAAAAACTTCTTATCTCCTCTTTTATTTAAAACATATTTTCTAAGACTGATGACATTCTTTTTGATTTACTCTATTTTGGCTTTCTTTTTGTCAATCAGGCTTTTTTCTGTCTTTAGTCAGGGAGATTTATTATGGATTATGACAGCCAGTTCTTTATCTATTTTTCTTTTATCTTTAGGTTTTTCTGCGAATTTTTTGTAAGTCTGTTCACTACTATGTTTGCATTAGAAAGTATTTCTTTGATAATCATTTTATAGAAAACAGACAAATATATACAACTTAACCAAACTTAGAATAGTAAAAATCCACCAAGCTTTAACATAGTCTGAATGGGCTGATTGGGCAATAGTTTTAATAACAAGCAAACTACCAGAAACTTAAACAATTTTAAAATCATATTTCCAAGACATTAATCTCGATGATTCTATATAACAGGTTTAGTAAAATTATCTATACTAATTTATTATATTTGGCTTAATATCTATGAACTTTTACTATAAAAACAGTTTATTATTACCTCTTTATTTTTTATAAAAAGCTATCAATTTTTAACTTTCTATATTTACTAAAATTGCCGCGTAATTTTTTTACTATTTTAAAATAAGTGATTTTATAGATTCCTGACTTTTTTATTCTTTGAGTTTTTTAAAAAATAAACTGTCGATCCCTGGCGTAATCATTTTCTTCGAGCGGCGTTTTTGTAGTTAGTTTCTAAAACTTTTTGAGTAATTTTTGAAACTAATCTTATCTGTATAGTGTTTTTTCCTCTTGACAAGATCTAGTACTTCACTCAACATTTTATTGTATTTAGTACATCTAAACTGATAACAGTTTATTTAGAGAAATACCAAAAATATTTCTGACTCTATACAGGTGATTTTTTTTAGTTCTATCAAAATCAAATCTCGACTTATAAAATATAAAATAATAACGAGCCGCTTTAATACCGTTGATATTAATCACTTGAGTAATGAGATTAAGTAATAGATTAGATGGCATATTTATTGATTTTTTATTTATCTCTAAAATCTAATAATTTTAGAGATAAATAAAAATAGTGTTTATTAAAACTTTAAAGAAAGTATTCGATGTCACAATATTTTGTAAAAAATTTAGATTTAAATTGATTCTATTTTTAGATATTAAAATTTTTATTTATTAAAAACAATAATATTATTATTTTCTAGTTAGTATAGAATAACAAAAAATATAAGATTATCTAGGTTAATATTGCATTAATAAATATAATAGTATTTTGTTAATTCTTAATGAGAAATATCTTTATAATTAATCTTAATTAAACTTAATTTAAATAATTTTTAAAAATATAAATATTTATATTTTTCTATTTTAACTAATGAATAGATTATCCACTAATTGACTAATCTTAAAATTTATTATTATCGATAATCGCTTTAAATTGAAATAATTTGATTAGGTAGAATAAGTTTATCAAGCAAGTCATATCTCAGGATCTTATTACTTTAATGTAGACTAAGATTTATTATTTCCAGTCACTACTTATGAGGACTGTATCTTTTCCACTGTATAGATATTTCTTCTAGAAAAAGTAGAGATCGATATTTTACATAAAAAAATTATAGTGATTACCTTGAAAAACTACAGGTTACTTTCGCTGCCCTTTTTTAACAGTAGTTATTTTGATAAATTTACGGGGCAACAATCGCCATCGAGAGGAACACAAACCGATTAATTCTCTTGCTGACTATATTGAGGAGCAGTTAATTAACTTTGAAAACAAGTTACCGATGATTAGAATTATTTATTATTTTTAACTGTTGAACAAACCCTTCTGTAAGTTTATCAACAAATAGAAGAAATTATCGTTTGTTGCGGTTCAGGAGTAACTGCTTATGTTGATTTATTGTCCTTAACTTTAGTAAGTATCACTACTACAAAATTATTCCCAGTATGATGGAGCAATTGGTGTTCTTATTTAGTAGTTTAAAAATAATTTTGGACAATTATGTCTTTAGAGTTCTCCCAATAGTTAAAGACCTAGACTTAACTCAAAATACTTCTTTAGAAGTATTTTGAGTTGACTTCTACCTTAAAGACTTCTCTTTTCTATTTGAGATATCCATCACAACAAAGGGGGAAACTTTTAAGGTAAGATTTTAATTAAGTAAAATTGCTTAACTAGACTATTAAGCTAAAAAATTAAATTTTATTTCTAAATAATCTTAGGTCTTATTTTCATGAATGCTACAAATATTTGTATTCTTCAGAAAGAGCGTATTTCTATATTTATTGATGGTAATAATATGTTTTATGCTCAACAGAAAAACAGCTGGTTTTTTGACCCTAGGAGGGTTCTAGAATATTTTACTAAAGATCCTATCGTTAGTTTAGTGAATGCTTTTTGGTACACTGGCTTAAAAGATTCTCAAGATCAAAGAGGATTTCGAGACGCTTTAATAAGTTTAGGATATACAGTAAGAACCAAAATTCTTAAAGAATATTATGACGATACATCAGGTCGTTATTCACAAAAAGCTAATCTTGATATCGAAATTGTAGTTGATATGTTTAATACAGTAGATCAATATGATCGAGTGATTCTTTTTAGTGGTGATGGAGATTTTGAACGAGCAATTGAACTATTACGTTCTAAGAGTACCCATATTACAGTTGTCTCTACGGAGGGCATGATTGCTAGGGAATTGAGAAATGCTACTGATCGCTATATCGACCTTAATGATATTCGTCAAGATATTGAAAAGCTCGATTTTCAAAGTTAGAGAACGTTAACATCATATTGTCTGATGGGGAAGGACTGATGGTCCGTAATCCCCTATCTTAGTTAGATTGCTTCAAGATTGCTTTCTCCGGTGCGAATACGGATAATTTGATCCACGGGAGAGACAAAGATTTTTCCATCTCCAATTTCCCCAGTGCGTGCTGCGGCGACCAATTGTTTGATCACCATATCTACCTGAGGATCTTCGACGACAATTTCTATCTTAAGTTTTTGTAGAAACTCCACCGTGTATTCTGATCCACGATACCGTTCCGTTTGACCTTTTTGTCGCCCAAATCCCCGCACTTCTGAAACCGTCATTCCAACAATGCCTGCATTGACGAGAGCAATTTTAACGTCATCTAATTTAAAAGGGCGAATGATCGCTTCTACTTTTTTCAAATTGATTACTCCTTATGAAAAGATATCTCTTCGCTTCTAGTTATAATGCCAGTCTCTACGCTTATGTTATCTAGAATCTGAAAATTTTTCTAAAAGCTACTGCCTGTGAAGTCTTGGAAAAAAAATTCAGGGTAGTGGTAAGTTGCTTTTCTCAAATGTAAGATTGAATGACCTGGATTTTACTTGAATTTGTAGTATTTCATAAATATCTCTAAATAAATCTCAAAGAGTCTTTCCTGAAAATTTAGCAATTTGCTTAACTGCTACTTCTAACACATCAGGATTGTAAGCTAAAACAAATCTAACATAACCTTCTCCCTGTTTTTTAAAATCTGCTCCAGGAGAAACTGCGACTCTCGTTATTAATACTAATTGCTAACAAAATTCAATTAATTTAATCTGTCATGGTTATGGTGATTTTGCCTAAATATACATAGTTAATTAAGAAGATTCAACTAACTAATTAATATTATTTAGTGCTTTAATAAAAGCATAACTACATTTTTATAATTCAGTAACAGTTTGTTTTACGTTTTTTTGAGAGCTTTCTAAAGTAGCAATTACTCCCTTTAATATTCTTAGATATCGATTAAAATTAATAATTATTTTAATTTTTCTTGGTGTCGTAATAAGTTAAATATTTTTAATAGTAAATTAAATTCTAAATTCACTATATTGGATAACTTAGAAAAGATAAAGAACTCAATTGAACTAGATCTATTAAGATCTGCTTATAAAATAGAAGGCGGTAATTTTATTTCATTAAAAACAATATCAGCGTAAAAGAAATCGTGAATTAAAACTAAATTATATTGCTGATAAAATTTGACTTTTTCCTCAAAAAAGGACAAGGAAGCCATGTCCGTCGCGGGATTGTGAGGATAATTCAACACCATAAAACGAGCTTTAGCTAGAACAGAAGTGGGACTATCTGCTAATATTTGCAAAAGTTGATTTTCCGCTAACAAGGGCATTGTATGGATTGGTCCCCCTGCTAAATGGATACTCTCTGCGGAGGAAGGATAGCGAGGATCAAGCAATAAAGCTATTTTTCGAGGGTCAAGGATTGTTAGTGGCAAATAGACCGTTCCCTCCTGAGAACTGATCAAAGGTAATACTTCTGTCTGAGGAACAGTTTCAACGTCAAAACGGTAAGTGTACCATTTAGCCACAGCTTCCCGAAAAGTGAATATTCCATGGTGCAACAACTAGCCGGGAGTTGTGGGGTCGTGCGAAGATTTTTCGATAGCAGCAGCAATCGCCACATCTGGGGCTGGCAGATCGGATGATCGCAAGGATAAATCTATGATAATTTTACCTGCTGATATGCATTCGGTTTTCGCCTGATCCATATCGACAAAGACATTCCTTGACAGGGCTTGAAGATGCTTGGAAGAGCGCATAGTCTTTACAAGACTAAAGTTATTTAATGACTCGTTCAAATAGTTGAGTGAACAGTTATTAATCATTAACTATTCGTTATTAACTGCTCGCTATCTAACTTAAATAAGGATCTAAAATCTCCTCAATAAGTTTTTGTTTGGTAATAGCCCCTTCATGGGAAGCTAAAAGTTCTTTGTCTTTATAGAGTCTCAAAGCTGGAACCCCTTCTACTTGACACTCAGCAGTTGCTTTAGGGTTAGGATCAACTTCTAATTTAACCACTTTTAGACGATTACTATAAGTTTTAGCGATCGCACTAATAGAGGGAGAAACTAATTTACATGGACCGCACCAAGAAGCCCAAAAATAAACTAGAACAGGTTGCTTAGCGTGAAAAACTTCTTCTTCAAATTTTGGATCAGTAATTTCAAGAACACTACTCATAATTGTTTTTTTTATTGGCCATCTGGCCATCTAATAATTGAGTTACCAGTCATCTAGGTTACAGGTTAGCCAGTTATTTTGCTTATCTTTTGTTCAGATAAATCCTAAAAATAGAGCAATTTAAATTTAGCCAGTTGATGGGGACGTAATAATATACGTCCCTAAAAATTGAAACGAAGTTTTTTGTGATGTATTCTTTGATTTCTCCTTTAAAGATTATCCAATTGTTTCCGTAATTCTTCTAATTCTGCATCCACCGCCAAATCTTTTCGAGATGATTGGGTGTTATAAGCTTCAGGTAATTTTTGCGGTTCAGAAATACCAACTTGAGCTTTGAGCATGGCTAATTCGTCATCTACACCACTTCCAGACTCTAATCTAGCAAATTGTTCTTCAATACCAGTATCGCCCAACTCCCCAATGGCTTGGGAACGAGCTTCCATGTCCAATACTTTGGATTCCATGCGCTCAAAGGCTGCCATCGAACCACTAGTATTAACACCACTCAAAGTTTGTTGAATTTCTACGTTAGCTTTAGCGGCTTTAGAACGAGCAATTAGCATATTTTTCTTAGTCTTGGCTTCAGAAATTTTACTTTCTAAAGCCGCTAGATTACGCTTGAGGGTATTTACCTGACCATTTTGTTGTTCCAGCTGTTGTTTAAGAGTTACGGAAGTATCAGTATGAGTTTTTTTACGGACTAGAGCTTCTCTAGCTAGATTCTCATCCCCTTTAGACAGGGCAAGTTTAGCCCGTTGTTCCCATTTGTTCGCTTCTGATAGATCCTGATTGTATCGTTGCTCAGTACGCTTTTGTTCAGCAATAGCACGGGCGACGGCTTGACGCACTTGTATCAAGTCTTCTCCCATATCATTGATAGTTTGTTCTAAGACTTTTTCTGGGTCTTCTGCTTTGCTGA
Organism: cyanobacterium endosymbiont of Rhopalodia gibberula; assembly: GCF_003574135.1. Lineage (GTDB taxonomy): Bacteria > Cyanobacteriota > Cyanobacteriia > Cyanobacteriales > Microcystaceae > Rippkaea. The sequence continues at coordinate 2,990,820 of NZ_AP018341.1, forward strand.
CGAGATCGTTTAAGTTAGCTCGGACAACTCGGCCTAGGCGATCAAATAATCCCATGATGCTGTTTATCCTCCGGTGCGTGTACTAGGGTAAGTCAAATTTTAAAGTTAAGATTGCTTTTTTGTGCCATTGATTATGGCTTATCCATTTCTAGTTTGGCATATGAATGGTCACGGATGGAAAGTGAGGGAGTCAGAGAAAAAAACAACTTTGAAATACTCCTGAACAAAATTTATCTCTGTTTCTCAAGAATTACGTCTTAAAATTGATCGAGCTCAGCATTAATTACATCTATTTCTGAGGGAGATACTGATGATTGCTTAGACTGGCGTGAGGTCAGTTTTTTAGCTTTAAGGTTGACAATTTCTGTATCGATTATTTTATCCATTTCTAAGTCCATGAATTGCTTTTCTAAGGGATCAGTACTCAGATTTTGAGTTATTTGTGACTCTGCTTCGAGTTCGAGAATCCTCGATTCTATCTGCTCAAAAATACTGGTAGAATTGCCTGAGTTTAGATTTCCAACAATTTCTTGTAGTTTTTGGGAAGCCATCGCTGATCGCAGTCTGGCTACATTAATGCTTTTTTTTGCTTTAGCTTCGGTATATTTCCGTTCTAGAGTTCGTAAATCTTGCTTAACCTTCTCAACTACCTGATTTTGTTGTTCTAGTTGATTTTTTATCCCTTGAGCCTGTACTTGGTAAGATTGGCGGTTAATAAGTGCTTCCCTGGCTAAAGGCTCATTTCCTTTGTCAATAGCCATTTTTGCTTGTTCATACCATTTTTCTGCCGCCTTTTGATGGTAAGCTAACTGGCGTTGTGCACTTTTGTTAATGGCGATTGCTTCTGCTAATGCTCGTCGCATGGCGATCAATTCCTGTTCTATCTGAGCAATCGCTGTCTCTAAAACTTTTTCAGGATCCTCTTCTTCTTTTATTAAGCTATTAATCTGTGATCGTACGACTCGACTAATTCTTTCTAACCATTCCATAACTATCCTCAATTTCCTCAATTCACCTATCCATGTTAACTTGAGTTCGGTTTGAGAAGAAGAGACAGAGAAGTTGGGAGTAGTCTGAACATTCTCGTCCTCCCTGAATTGTGAAACAATAAGACAGTAGAATTTATTTTTATGCTTATCTACTTAACCTATCACTTTAAAAAAGTTGCTTGCTTGATTAGATCAAAGATTGTATTAATAATTATTAATACAATCTTTGATCTAATTTAGTTTAGTTTTATGCTGATCTTTCTAAAAAAGAGTAATAGTCTATTGTGACTTCCAAAGATTGCAATTTTTATTTCGCAAAGTAAATTAATTTGAAATAATCAAAGACAAGTAGCAGTTTAAACCTTTTATAATGCAGGACACATCACTGCGGGAATATAATTATTTGCCGCAGTGATGTGTCCACAGTAAAGGTGATTAAAATCAGTACTATTTGCGGCTACCTTCGTCAATATTTCAGAGCTACTGATTGTATCCGCCCGGCTTTTCCTGGTGGCTCAATGTCCGGTGCTCCCAAAATGAGAATCATGGGAATTTTTGATAAACTCGAAGGAGAAGCACGGAGTATTTACTCAGGGGCAATTAGTTTTCTAGGACTAAATGACACAGCAGATTTGAACATTGTCATACGTACAATCGTAATGACCTTAATTAGAACGACTATCGGCGTAGAAGGAACAATTGTTGCTTTATAGAATCCCTAGATGAAATTTGATGAAATACTCCTCAAGGTACAGACCTTAATTTGGGCTATTTGACTCACAGTTCATGGAAAGATTAATCCTAATCTCTACCACATCGTTGATACTCCATTAGTTAAACCAGCTGTTAAAGTTAAAGGGCAAGTTTAATATGTTGTGAACAATAAGTTTTTATAAAGCCCTTTTTTTTAAACTATCCATGAGTTTACTTTTAGATAATTTTCTTGTATTCCACTACATGAATACAGTTAGCACGACGAGTATTTAAAAAACAATGAGCAATAATAATTTTTACGTCTACTTAGAGCCATCTACTTTACTCAAATCGTTTTATGAGTGGTTAACATTAATCTTCACAAGTTAAGTGAAATAAAACGGCAGGTAATCTTAGGAATATCAAAGATGATATCTGTATCAATTTTATAAAGCTGCTCTACTGCAGCTTAATCTACTAAATAGTTAAAATATTTAAAATCATAAAGCTAGCTCTTATGATAGTTAAGTCGGTTGACTGATAAAAATTCCGAATTCTTTGAAGGGCAATGTTACAGTATGTTTAGAAGTATGTAAAATTTGTTATTATCTACCGTTGGACTCGTAATAACATGATAATTTCGTAGAATGGTTAATCAACCAAATCACACACTTAATTTTAGGAAGGAATATTAAAAGTGGAAACGACTTCGACCAATACAGAAGCCATGCAGGAAAACATACAAGATTACGTGGCTCAACTACAACTCTACATGACATTACATTCTCGTAATCTTGTTCCCTCTTTAACGCAAATTGAGGATCCTCGCCACCAACTATTACAAGAAACCCAGGCAACAATCGAAAAATTAGCATCTCGCCAAACTCGCTAACATTTGACTTTTTAAAAAAGGCCTTCATTATCATCTATGTAAATGGGATGGTGCTGGGGGCACCTAGTGAATTCAAAAAGTGATGTCAATCATGTCTTTAGCGCAAATCAGAATTATTTTAGTTGAACCTGCTGGTCCATTGAATGTGGGGTCAGTAGCGCGAGTCATGAAAAATATGGGGTTACAAAAGCTAATTTTAGTGAGCCCTCACTGTGATCCTTTGGGAGAAGAAGCGCGATTAATGGCTGTTCATGGTCTAAACATTTTAGAACAAGTTCAACAAGTAGGCAGTTTACCTGAAGCATTGCAAGGATGTCAGCAAACGATAGCCACTACAGCCCGCACTCGTAGCTTTCCGACTCCTCTGGAAACTCCCCGTCAAGCCCTTCCCTGGTTATTAACCTCCAACCTCCCTAGTGCCTTAATTTTTGGACCAGAAGATCGGGGATTAAGTAATGAAGAACTCAATTACGCCCAACGTTTCCTCTGTATTCCAGCTAGTCCGGCCTATCCATCTTTAAATCTTGCCCAGTCTGTTGCTATCTGCGCATATGAACTCTACCAAGCTGCCCAAATCCCTCTGGAATTCTCTTCGATCTCCCTTACAAAACTGGCCTCTTTTGATGTACTCGAAGGCTATTACCAACACCTCGAAACGATTTTATTAAAGATGGGTTATCTTTTTCCCCATACGGCTAAGGCTAAAATGGAAAAACTCCGCCGTCTTTATAACCGCTCAAACTTAAGTGCTGAAGAAGTAGCTTTGCTGCGGGGAATTCTTGGACAGATTAATTCTATATGGCAACATTTACCCGACAATTATAGTCGTAAAAGTTAATCGTCTCGATCAAATTTACACTGATTGACGTCGCAAATATTGTTTTAACTTGTCTTTTTTTCGATTTTAATTGCAAGGATTCTTAGACTATGCCCCGTCGAATGATTAATTCCTCCTATAATCCCAAAAGTAGTGCAATTAATAACAACTCTTACGGTCGTTCGACCAATGGCAAAAGTAGTTCTCGTCGTGAACAGATAAATGATGTTTCTGGGACAGGGCGTTCAGGCAGACGACTTTCTCGCCGAAGAGTGTCAACTTTAACGGTTCCTACCAAACTTCTTGATCGGCGCACTAAAGATTCTCCTTCCAGTTTGATGACCGTCGTGTTTTTGTATATTCTTCGTTTAGGTGTTATGGGAGTAGGAGTAAGTGCGATTGCCGGAACAATTTTAACTGTATTGAATCCGACCAGTTTATTCGCCACCTATTTTAATTCTCCCCAACTGACCGCTTCTGAAGAATCTGTACAATTTGAGAAAAAAATCCCTACAGCAGCGACTATTGATAATACGATATCTATTCCCCCAGGGCGAGAATTAACTCATCTCAAAACCAAATTAGAAAAGGTAGCCAGCCAGGAAAAATACGCTAAAGTCAAGCCTCAAGGCTGGTTTATCGATTTAGATAACGGTAACTATGTCAATTTCAATGGAGATACTTCCCTTTCTGCCGCTAGTACCATTAAAATTCCTGTTCTTGTCGCTTTTTTCGAAGAGTTAGATGCCGGAAGAATCTATCTAGACGAAATGCTAACCATGGACGAGGAGATTATCACTGGAGGGTCAGGAAGTATGCAATATCAGAAACCTGGAACTAAGTTTAGTGCCTTGGAAGCTGCCACAAAGATGATTGTTATCAGCGATAATACAGCCACGGATATGTTAGTCCGTCGTCTAGGAGGTAAAGAAGCTCTCAATAAACGTTTTAAGGAATGGGGATTAACCAAGACAGAGATTAATAATCGTTTACCCGATTTAGAAGGCACCAATACCACCAGTCCCAAAGATTTAGTAGAATTATTGGCCCGCGTTGAACGGGGAGATTTATTGACAGTACGATCACGTGATCGCCTGTTAGGAATTATGCAAAAAACACGCACTCAAACCTTATTACCTCAAGGACTAGAACAGGGTGCAATTATTTCTCATAAAACAGGGGATATTGGTACGATTTTAGGAGATGCTGGCATTATCGATATTCCCACGGGTAAGCGTTATATTGGGGCCGTATTTGCCGAACGCTCTTACAATGATGTCATGGGGAGAATGGTCATTCAAGATTTCTCTCGCACCGTTTATCAACATTTTAAATGGTATCAACCCAATTAAAGTATTAAACATTAAAAACTGGCTCAATAAGTTCAGAAAACTACTGTTGAGGCTAAAAGAAAACTAAAAAAAAGAGTATATACTCAAAGGTCACTGTGAGCTTGTTTCAGTAAAAACTTAAAAAATGCTAGGGTCCAATTTGGAGACTTTTCAATTCTCAAGAAGAAGCAATTACCCGTCGTGTAGAACTGATTTGAATTAATCAGTGTAGTTCTCTCTGCTTATTCGTATCTATATCTATTCTTCATTCCCTTGACAATCAATAATTTTATCTTCAATAATTTCAGTAACAGACCCTTCTAGACGATGAAGACGAATTTGCAATAAACGAGGAGGTTCAACCGTGACAACTGTAAACTCTAAATTGTCATAGAATAAAGTTTCTCCTATAGCAGGAATTTTCTGCCATTGATAAAGTAAGAATCCTCCCAAGGTTTGATATTCATCCGTTAGAGGTAACTCCAGGTCTAAAACTTTATTAAGTTCTTCAAGATTGATTTGAGCTTTCACTAAAAATGTTTGATCATCCAACATTTTTAGTGAAATATCTTCTGTCCGAGTTTCTTCCAAATCACTATCAAGAATTTCTGCAATCAAATCTCGAAGAGTAATTAATCCAGAAGTTCCTCCAAATTCATCCACGACAATTACTATTTTTAACTGTGATCTCTGCATTACAGAAAGCAATTCATCTAACGGCATGGATTCAGAGACGAATTTAATTGGTTTGAGCCAACGGAGCAAGGAAGATTCCTTTGTTAATTCTCCTTGAGCCAATGGAGGAGCTAAATCTTTGAAATCAATAAAGCCTAACATATCATCAAGGGAATCTCCTTTCACCGGATAACGAGAATGACCAGTAATGGCGATTTCTTCAAGTAAATCCCCAAAAGTTGCTTCCTCAGAAATGGCAATCAACTGAGTACGGGGAACCATTACCTCAACAGCCATTACCTCGCCAAATTCAAAGACATTTTTCAGTAGTGCTCGTTCCTTGGCTTCTAAACCAGTTGATTCTCCTTCAGTAGCAATGATCAATTGAAGTTCTTCTGAGGTCACTTGATTGTATCGTCTTTCCCTCATGTATTTAATCCCAACACTACATAATAAATAGCGAGTTGATTGATTTAAAATCCAGATAAAAGGATTAAAAATTTGGGCAATTACTCCAATGGGAGGACCTAAAAGTCGAGCTAACTTCTCTGAGTAAATCAAGGCAACAGATTTAGGACATAATTCTCCCAACACAATTTGTAGATAAGCAACTAGCAAAAAAGCAACTGGGATAGTAAGACTATAGGATAGGGATTGGGTCAGTTTAGGATCGAACGGCAGATTCCTCAAAAGAGGACTTACTAAAACTACCATGGTTCCTTCTCCAATCCAACCGAGAGCTAAACTAGAAAGAGTAATTCCTAATTGAGTGGTTGAGAGAAGACGATCAATACTACGTTGTAGGGATTGGACGGTTTGAGCTTGAAGATCACCAGCTTCTACTAATTGACTAATGCGTGACCGCCGTACCGACACCATGGCAAACTCGGCAGTAACAAAAAAGGCATTAATGGCAATCAGTAACAATATTAATAAAAAACGTAGTAAGATTTCACTAACACTCAAACTATTCATTGAAAAATAAAGCTTGTAACCATTATTAATAATCTCTAAATTTCAAAAATCAAATCTTTACTAAATTATTGTTTTAGGCTAGTGATTTCTAATTTTAAATCGACTATAAAGCCTTAAACTCTCTTTGAAAGAAAACACTTCCATTATAGATCCTAAAACTCAATTTATATAATTAGATGAATCTTGGTAACTAAATTACTGACAACAGTTATGTGTGCCATCATTTATGATGCACTACAAATTCCTTCAAAGGTTGTTTAACTCCTTATTCCTACCTTCGAAAAATTTACGTATTACTGATAGGAAATTAAGTCAATAAAATTATCCTTTAATTCTAGGCAATTAAATTGTGGGAACTATAGTAAAGGTGGGGAAGAAGCCAACTAAATTTCAAAAGGGTGGTATTGTCTGGGTTCCCTTGGGAAGAAGTATCTGTGGTCATTGTCTTTATTGTCAGAAAGTATCGAGAAAACCTTTTTGATAAAACGTAATTTGTTAGATATAAACTTGACAGTGGTTATGCTGACTGTAAGATAATAAACAGTCCAAAGACTATCTTAACCTAACAAGTTATCTCATTGCTGTGTGTAGTATAATCTGATTCAGGATTATTGTTACCGCATAAGGGGAGAGACGCAACCCCTTAAATGTAATACTTGTTTTTAACCTAATACAAAATTTAATTGAAAAATTATTTATGGTCTGAGCATGTTTTACTCAAGAATTCTTTGAAAGCCTCAAGAGAACCACGAGTCAATAAATTTGCGAAGAGATCTTTAACAATCATCCCTCTTCAACTGAATAAATCACCAAGATATCAGCTTTTCAAAAGAAAGACTAATATTTTTTGAAAATCTACCCTACAGTTATTTATTTGCTGTCAACCTAAACACGATTTTAACATCCAACAGTTAAGAATTATCTAAGATAGGAGTTGAAAGCAAGTAGGGTCAACGGCTGTTGTTCCCTACTCTCTACTTAGGTGAAAAAAACAAGACTAGACTTGTCTTACCTCATATCTCAACAGAGATAATCAGTTCTCAGATGACTCTTAACCGAGGAAAAATCAACCTGACGTTGCGGGATTGTAATCTTTGATTGTGATAGTGACAGGTTTAACATCCCAAATTTCTTTGCAATACTCCCTGATCGTGCGATCGCTAGAAAACTTACCCATCCGCGCCGAATTCAAAATAGACATATCTGTCCACTTTTCATGATCACGGTAGGCATAACTAACAGCTTCTTGGGCATCAATATAAGATTGGTAATCAGCCATCAACATATAAGGATCATGGCACATTAAGGGACCAACAATGGGTTGGAATAATTCCCCATCTCCATGACTAAAGTAGCCACTGGCAATGCGGTCAATAACATCCCGTAATTCTTCATTATTATGATAATAATCTATGGGGTTGTATCCATTAGCCTTAAGATCGTAGACTTCTTCGGCCGTTAAACCAAACAAGAAAAAGTTTTCAGCCCCAGCCGCTTCACGAATTTCAATGTTCGCTCCGTCTAAGGTTCCGATGGTTAATGCTCCATTCATAGCAAATTTCATATTACCAGTTCCAGAAGCTTCTTTGCCGGCAGTGGAAATCTGCTCGGATAAGTCAGCAGCTGGATAAATCCGTTGACCTAAAGAAACGTTAAAGTTAGGCAAGAAGACAACTTTTAATCGGCCACGAACATCGGGATCTTTATTAACAACTTCAGCAACAGCGTTGATTAATTTAATAACTAACTTAGCTAAGAAGTAGCCAGGGGCGGCTTTACCACCAAAAATGAAGGTTCGAGGAAGAATATCGATATGAGGATTTTGTTTGATGCGATTATATAGAGTAATGATGTGCAAAACCATTAAGTGTTGCCGCTTGTATTCATGAATTCGCTTAACTTGAACATCAAACAGAGAACTAGGATCGACTTGTATGTTCCTATTTTTGAGTATATAAGCCGCTAAACTGCGTTTATTACTTTGTTTGACTTCACGCCAACGATGACGAAAATCGGGATCATGAACAACAGCCTCTATGTTCCGCATTTCATCCAAATTCTTGAGCCAACCATCTCCAATTTTTTCATTAATCAAAGTAGCTAGTTCCGGGTTGGATAGTAAAATCCAACGGCGTGGTGTTACTCCATTGGTTTTGTTATAGAATTTCTCAGGCCAGAGTTTAGCAAAATCTTTGAGGGTATCTCTTTTCAAGAGTTCTGTATGTAAAGCCGCTACTCCATTGATTGCATGGGAACCAACACAAGCCAAATTAGCCATACGAATCAGCTTTTCTTCCCTTTCTTCGACCAAAGATAAACTAGATATCAACTGCTCATCTCCAGGGAACCATGTTCTTACATCTTCAAGAAAACGATAGTTAATTTCGTAAATAATTTCTAAATGTCGGGGGAGAAGACTGGCAAATAATTCTGCGGACCAACGTTCTAAGGCTTCTGGTAACAGAGTATGGTTAGTATAAGCAAAGGTTTTTTGGGTTATATCCCAAGCTTTTTCCCAAGAATAATTGTGTTTATCCATCAATAACCGCATCAATTCAGCGACAGACACAGCAGGGTGAGTATCGTTAAGTTGGACCGCAACCTTTTCATGGAAATCATCTAAACTATTGTGAGTCCTTAGATGAATACGGATTAAGTCTTGTAAAGAGGCAGAAACAAAAAAGTATTGCTGCGCCAAACGGAGTTGTCGGCCTGCGGGGGTATTATCATTAGGATATAGAACCTTAGAAATGGTCTCTGCGTCCATTTTCTCGGCTACTGCTTGGTCGTATTGTCCAGCGTTGAAGGCATCAAAATTAAAGGCTTCACTGGCTTCTGCTTTCCACAAACGTAGGGGGTTTACGGTGTTAGTTTGATAGCCTGGGACGGGTGTGTCATAGGGAACGGCAAGGATAGTACGGGCTGGGATCCATACCATTCTCATGTTGCCTGCCTCGTCGTGAATCATTTCGGTATGTCCCCCTAACTTAACTTCTACGCTTTCGGTGGGATGGGGTAATTCCCAAGGGTTGCCAAATCGTAGCCAGTTATCAGGAATTTCTGCTTGCCAGCCATCTCTGAGAGTTTGATGAAAAATTCCAAATTCGTAACGAATTCCGTAGCCAATAGCTGGAATTTCTAGAGAAGCAAGAGAATCAAGAAAACAAGCAGCTAAGCGACCTAAACCTCCGTTACCTAGTCCAGGGTCTGGTTCTTGTTCAATAATTTTGTCGAAATCAAGACCTAATTCCTCGACAATTTGACGCATCTTATCATATATATCTAGGTTGATTAGGTTGTTTCCTAGGTGGCGACCCATGAGAAATTCAGCCGAGAAATAAGATATGATTTTTACTTTTTCTTTTTTATAGGTTTCTATGGTTTTAAGGAAGCGATGCAGAAGGCGATCTCGGACAGTATAAGCGATAGCTACATAATAGTTATACAAAGAAGCATTGGAGCGATCAATGCCTTGGAGGTAAAAAAGATTGTCTAAGAAAGCACGCTTCAGCGTTTCCGTACTCATCCCAGTGCGATCATCTTCCACTTTAATATTTGACTGAGGGGTGAAAATATCCATATTATTGTCGTAAGTTTTCTTCATGCATTGATCATCCTGAGTCAGTTTAACAGGATGATACCGGTACAGACTAAGCAATTACTAGCCAGCATAAGCGATTATTATTAAAACTACAGTTTTTTTGGTTAAGTTTTGCTGACAAACTTATTTTTGAAAAAAGACTAAAGATTAATAATCAATGGGTTTGAACGAGTGAATTATTGTTTTTGTATTTAAAATACATAACAATTTCTTATAAAGAAGATAATGTTTTGAGCTACATATATTTATTCAATATATCAAAATATCAAGTTATTTTTTGACAAGCTAAATGACAACCTTTTATAAAATTTAATATTTAAATATTGTTAATGGCAGTTAGTTTAAATATTAAAGTTAGCAAACTCTTACTGGAAATTACATGTTAATCAATTAGTTAATTAATATATTTTTACTCAATTAGTTATCAATACAATAAAAGTTAAGAATTAACACCATAATCACTAAAACCAATAATAAAGAAATATATTTTGAATATTTTCATTTTGCTTATTTAATTATTAATATTAAGGTCAAATAAAATTAAATTTTAATAAAATTAAAAACAACATTAAAACATAACCGAAGAAGTTACTAATATTTTTTTTTACTAAAGCTAATATCAACATATAATCTTTGTGTAAAAAATTACTCTTCCAGAAGAAATCAGTAAAGTAGGTGTTTAAAATTAGAGATATTATAAATATAATTGTTCAAGTTATTACTTCTTCAGATAAATTCATTTAAAAGACGCGATATATCTTTGCTCAATTAGTCAATCAATCTACAGTTACTTTTAAAATATAGAAAAAGAATAGAAAAAAATTATTATTTAATTTTTTTAAAAAATAAAAAATACTAAAAAAATATAATAAGACTGCTGAATTAAAAGTGATTTAGTTAACTTAGTTAAATAATCTATTAATCAATTTTAATAAATAAACTAAATATCAACTAAATTAATTTAAAGACAGTAGGAATAAGATACTAAAGTAAAACAGTTTTATATTGTTGTCGTCAAATATAATGTATATTTTTTCTTAAATTGACTCAGATAAGCAAAAATACTTACTAAAGTTAATTAATTTATATAAAAAAGATAGTTAAAAATAGATTTATTTGACAACATAAATGAGATATAATGGTTACATTATAACATTTTATTTATACCTATCTACTTACTTTATAAGAGACAATTTACTATTTATTTTATTTTTGATAATCTAACCATATTTATGCCAATAACTCGTATTTTATTGTTATTTTAATTAAATTAAAACCTAAATCATTCATCATGAATAACACAAATATATGTATAAGATTTATTAAAATATATAGAATATTGAATAATTTTATAAAAAACATATAAACACTATTTATGAATTTATATAAATAAAAGAAAGCCGAGAACAGAATAAATAAAGTGATGATAGCCCTAATCTATTGTAACCAATCTAACTATATTCAGATATGAGTATTCTTGTCAAGAAAACTTCTACAGTCTTATTATCAATATTTGATTTTACTTCAAAATTATTTAGGTAAAAAATAGATGCTTACTACTTATTAAAGTAAATATTATTTAAATATTAATTTAAATCGATATAATTAATGTACTATTAATTACTTTCTAGGATTTAATCAGCAAGATGAACTGTTTAATTTATAAAGATAATCGGTGACTATCAGAATTAAAATTTTTATTAATTTATCTATGTTGATATTTTGGTTTTTAAATAAAACGACAATATAATCAGTCTGTTTAGTCTTAAGTTGATGTTATGATTTTTAGGAAGTTTTGGAAATCATTAAGAGTATTATGCTAAATATAGTGTTTTTACTTTAAATCAACTTTTAGCTAATCTATAATATTAAGGTTAGTATTGATCTAATGATCAAGTAAGTAAAAGGTTGATAACAGATTTTTTAGACTTATCGATAACTAATATTTTTCGCTATTTCTAATGTTTTCATTGTTCTGTTATAGAAACTTATTTAAATAAACGTTAAAAAAATAAATTATTTTGTATTTGTATCATTAAATAACTCAAATTAAATTTATACTATTTTAATTAAAATTAAATACTCAATAAATATATTTTTAAAATTTTTACAAGTTTTTATTTGATGCTATTTTACTTATATTTTATTTCTATAATATTTAGTTATAGACTATTTTAGAGTTTACTGAAAAAATATCAAATCTTCTAGTATTACGTTCTGTTTTTACGTAACTACAATTAGTATAATAATAGGTTAACTCAAGACTTCAGATAAATAGTCTGCTGTTGATTCTACTAAGGGAATTGTATTCTCATAAACCATACGAGTTGGACCTATAACACCAACACTTCCTACTGGGATATTTCTTTGTTTATAGATAGCAGAAATTAAAGTACAAGGATGCATTGACTTTAGGGGATTTTCTGAACCAATTCTAATAGTAACTCGTCGAGTTGTTAAAGATTTAACTTCAGGAACCTCAAAAATCAATGGTAACAGTTGATCTTGTTGTTCTTCTAATAAGTAGAGGAGAGTTTGTACCTGTTTTAATTTAGAAAATTCTGGTTGATGTAACACTTCTGAAAGACCATGTATTATAATTGGAGTTGAAATAGATGATGTTAAATAATCTGATATCTGTTGTAGTAGACCCTTTAAAAAATCTGTATAATGAATAAGTTTTTTATCAATATCACGCCAATTTAAAGTTACTAGATTTAAAAGACTTTTACCTTTTAAATGACTATTTAAAAAGTTAGAGATAATTTGTAGTTCTTGTGCTAACCATCTTTCATCATTAAGCTCCTCATTAAGAACAGATTTAGGAATATCAACTAGAATGGATTGAGTTTGATAACTATCTGTAACAATTATTAGAATAACTTGGTTTGACGAAGCAGGTATTAACTGTAAATGACGTAATTGATTCAGAGAACTTTGAGGAAGTGTAATTAAGGCGATATAGCCACTAAAATTCGCTAGGATCTGAGTTGACCTTTGCAATAACATTTCACAATTAAAGGTTTCTTTTTGTAATTTTTCGTTTAAATATTTTTCAATTCTCTGTCTAATGTAGTTGTCAGGCTTAATTAAATTATCCACGTAGATTCGATAACCACAGTCAGAAGGAATTCGACCGGCAGAAGTGTGTGGTTGATAAAGAAAACCAGCTTTTTCTAATTTTCCTAAAGCCTTTCTAATAGTAGCTGAGCTTACACTAAAATCGTATTCTTGAACTAAAGTTTCTGAGCCTACTGGTTCAGCTGTAGCAATATAATGTTGGATGGTCGTCCGTAGGATATTTTGATAACGTTTAGTTAAAGCGGATTTAACAGTCATAATAATAAAAACTAAAATTTAATGAAAAAAATTTATACTGATCAAAAAACGAAAACATTTCCTAGTATAGAAAATTACTATGAGAACCTCTTATAGAGAGATAATTTAACTAAACAGACTCTTGTAGACCAGTTAGAATGAAATTATAAAAAAAGCAGAAAGTATTGTTGAATAAAGCTTACAGGTCTATGAAAACTTGGTTTCTATAAAGGAAAAGTTTTTGGAGTTACAAAATAAAGTCAGAACAAGAGTTTTAGAAGTTATCAGCTACTGATTGATTATATTTAGTCCGGAAGAGATGTTAAACAAAAATCTTGTTAACAGTGTTTATCTCATAGTGATTGAGAAGAAGTATTAGTAATGAGGGATAGTTGGATCGACGTAGAGAGCATAGGCATTAATGCCACCAATAATATTCCTAACATTAGTAAAACCATTATTCAGTAGCCAGCGGCACATTTGAGCTGAACGCATACCATGATGACAAATAACAAAGGTTTCTGCATGAGGATTAAAATTTGTTACTATCCTATCTGACCATTGCCCAAATTCACTTAAAGAAAGCACTTTAAACCCTTCGATATAGGCAATCATAACTTCATGTGGTTCTCGTACATCTATCAATTGTAATTCATCTTTGGCTTGAGCTAGTCGTTCAGCTAGTTCTGTGACAGTGATTTGAGGAATAGATAAATTTTGAGGCATACAAAAAAGTTATCCTAAGAATTGAAAAGTTATTCGATGGTCCAGCCTAACAGTTTTAAACAAGAGAGAGAAAAAAATATTTTGGGATGTTTCGTTCAAGATTAGGGTTTTCTTGAAAATTTAAAATTTTGTCGTCAAATGACGACTACAATTAAAAATAGTCATTGATCACAAACGATGAATTATTGTGAAGCTTCGTTCTTTCTTCATCATCCTAGCTGTTAGTATCTTCATTCTCTTGTCTGGGGCTAGTAGTAGTCTGTATTGGATCTTGGGACAAAGTCCTCTCAAGCTTTTACCCGGAGGCGTTCTCAGGGAACCAATAACGGCGGTTTTTATACCGAAACAAGCTCCAGTCATGATATCGTTACTTGTTAATCCTGATCGTCTGGAATCTTTAGCTCAGTATATTACCTTTCCTCAAAATAGGGGGCGGTCGCATCGAGAATTCCTTTCCCTTGAAAAGCAACTTTTGTCCAAAACAGGACTCGATTATCAAACTCAGATTCGGCCTTGGTTAGGGGAGGAAATTACCTTAGCTGTAACTTCCCTGGACTTTGATCGCAACCCAGACAATGGGGTTCAACCTGGTTACTTATTAGCTGTCACGACTAAAGATAGAGAGTTAGCCAAAGTATTTCTTCAGAGTTCTTATTCTAAAGACGCGATCTCTGGAACTTCAGATCTGATTTTTGAATCCTACAAAGGGGTCAATTTAATTTATCAACGTCATCGCGATAACCTTGTTAATACTCGTCTTTCTGCCACAGCTATCCTAGACAATTTGGTGTTATTTGCTAATGATCCTAAAATCTTGAGGGATGCTATCAACAATGTTCAAGTTAGAACATTAAACCTAAAAAATTCTTCTAACTATCAAGAAGCGTTAAAAACGATTACTAAACCTCGTATTGGCATCGTTTATGCTAATTTTCCAGCTTTATCCGCTTGGTTAGGCCGTCTACCCATTCCTGAAATTCCTGAAATTACTCAGACTTTAACAGTCGCTTTTTCTGTCAAATCTAAAGGATTAGTTGCTCAAACAGCATTGATTGGAGGAGCAGAACAAGGAGAAGAGCCCCCGGCTTTATCCAAACCTGTGGGGGCATTAGCCTATGTACCTGTTAACAGCATCTTGACAGCTGCGGGAACTAACTTAAATCAATTATGGAGTCAAATTGAGACAGGACTAGCGAATGAGAGTCCCCTACAACAGTTATTAAATCGCATCTTAGTCTCTATTCAAGAACCTTTAGGATTAGATTTCTCTGAAAAAGTTTTTCCGTCTATTCAGGGAGAATTTAGTTTAGCTCTTATCCCTAGATTGGACAGAAGTGAGCCTGACGGGATTTTTGTGGCCAAAAAAGTACCAGATGTTAACTTTTCTGAGTGGGTGGAAAACTTTGATAAATTAGCACAAGAACAGGGATATAGTGTAGGAAATTTACCATTATTAAACAATACTGTAACTGTTTGGACAAAACTTAACACAGCAACGGGAAATAAGGGGAATTTAACTTCTTTAGAAGCGAGAGTTAGTGGTGTTCATGCAGACGTAAATGATTATGTAATTTTTGCTACTTCAGTTGAAGCTATGTCTCAGGCACTTTCAACTCCAGACATAACTTTAATTCGTAGTAAGAAATTACAACAAGCTGTCGAAGCATTATCCTCTGAAAATGACGGTTATTTTTATGTAGATTGGAGTCAAGGAAAAAAATTATTGGAGCGAAAACTTCCGATTGTTAAAGTCGTTGAACTGTCTATTAAACCTCTATTAAACAATCTGCAGTCCTTCACAATAAGTAGTCAAGGAAAAGAAAATGGTGTTCGCCGTGCAACTATCTTCTTGAATTTAGGTGTTCGTTAAATTAAATGAAGATAGTTGAGAGTTGATAATTAATTTAATAGTTGTTGGTCAAGGTTAACATTTGTTGACTACTGCTTATTTTTTATATTTTTATATTTCTTCACTAAACTAATTACTTTTTGTGTTAAAGCGATCATTTCTTTATTTTTGCTGATTGTTTAAAGTGTAAAAAACTTTTACATAATTAAGTTTATTAACTTAATTATGTACAGGATAAAAAAGTAGTTGAAAATGAGTAATTGGCAAATACTAGTCTGTATAAAAATCTAGCTAACAGTATTAGAATAGCAAAAATTATAAAAGTTAACTCTCGACTTATAAATTTTATATAAAACCAGAATAAGGACATAAATATGATCTTTAAATACAATAATATGGAAACTTTTTAAAAGTTTAATTTCAATAAAAAAATCAGAAAATATATTCATTAAAATTATTTATAGGTATTTTCTTGGAAGATTGTGCAATTTCCTGAAAAATAATCACTTTAATACTTTAAATATAAAATACTATGTATTCCCATTGAATATTTTTGGTGAGAACATTTATAAAATTTTAGTATCAAATTCAGGGCGCTCTTGATGAACTAATAAGATTTATCCAGTACATTTACTCTGTGATAAATAAAAGACTCTTCCGAAGTTGGCACAGTTTACTGTCACTCAAGTATAATGGTGTGTCTTCAGTACAAAGAGGAAGTTCAGGAGTTAAGATAAATGTGCTAGCTGATTATACTGTAGAGATTCTTCTAAAACAGCTTAAATGGTGCCACTGACGGCAGAATACTAGGTATGATCATTAAAAATGATAATGGGTTCTAAAGTGACTGCAATATCATATTTGCTAAAGTATATCTCTTGGGAGATTAAATCCAAATTCGATATCAGATAAACTTACTGCCTTCAATATAAAATTGAATGATATTCCCATCTAGGTATGGTTGAAACCAGATAGACTCCTCAATGATCTGTTTGTCATCTAAAAAATCTGTCCGTAATTTCGGTTTCAGTCAAATATTACAGCTCGGTCGAACATCTGGGGACGTCTAATAACTTCTCGGACGGTTCATCTTTTTTTCAATGTCAGGTCTTAAGAGCGATAATAACTATAGAAGTCATGAGTAGAGACAATAAGTTACTAAATAAATCGTATACCGTTGAAGAAAAAATCAATATATAAGTACTTATTTGTGAATTCTGGGAATGAAGTATGAAATATGTTCTACAACTCGACCGAATTTATACTGTAAATTAACAGTATTGGTTTATATCCTCACCCCATTTATTAGTTAAATAGCAAGAAACGCAGAAGCTTAAAGTCATCAATCTCTTTATGACTGAGCTAATTTCGTAAAACTTACAACCTATCAGGCAAGGATAAATCAATATAAATTTAATGAATAATCAAACTATTATTAACCGTCATTATAAATATTTTCCATCAGACCATTAATAATAAAACACTTAATTGTGTAGTCAGTTAAATTAATAACCTTTAGCCCTAGCTTTGTTTAAACATGATAATTTTTAAACAACTTTTTTAAAAATGATAATTATAAATTCAAGTCTTTATTCTAGTTGTACTAATTAAGATGAGGATTTAGTAGAAGCTTGAAATTTATAAATTTAATGTGATTTAGACGAGGGAATCCATCAGATTTACTGAAAATTTCTACCATCAACCACAACGAGGAATTCCCAAGTTCATTATAATTTTCGCCAAAATAAACCTTTATACTGGTTATTCAAAAAAAATGAAGAAAAATAGTAGTTTCCTTCTAATGTAATCTTCTTGATTTCGCTAAAAGGCCGCGAGTGTGATTACCAAATCTTAAGTTATTTCAACCTTGATGTTAGTGAATATACTTAATAACTTATTATCTATCGATCTTACAAAAAACTGAAGAACAAAATTGTACAACATTAAGCTTGGTTAAGTTATGGTCGACATAGGCATTAGCTGTTAATGATAACTTCTCCAGTTCCTTCTACAACTTTACCGATCTGATAGGATGGAATTCCTTGGCGCTCAAAAAAATTTAGGGTTGATGTAGTCTGTTGGGATGAGACAATCACAACAAACCCGATTCCCATATTAAACGTTTCCAATAGACTTTGCTGGGAAATGTTGCTGGACTGAGATATCCAGCGAAAAATTGGTAGAATCTCCCAATTTTTGGGATTAATGACGACGGATTGTCCTTTATTTAAACAACGAGGTAGATTTTCTGGCAGTCCTCCTCCTGTAATGTGTGCCATGGCGTGAATCCCTATTCCTAGTTTTAATGCTTCGAGGATTGGTTTTACATAGAGTTGAGTGGGGGTTAAGAGAACCTCCCCTAGGGTTTGTCCGTCGAATATTTCACGTCCATCGCTCCAATCAAGTCCATTGATCTCTACTATTTTACGAATGAGACTAAAGCCATTACTGTGTACGCCACTACTGGCAAGTCCGATGGCAATATCTCCAATCTTAACTTTGGAACCATCAAGAATCTTATCTTTTTCCACAATTCCCACACAAAACCCCGCCACATCATATTTTCCAACCTGGTAAAAACCTGGCATCTCTGCGGTTTCTCCCCCTAATAAAGTACAATCACTCAAACGACAGCCTTCAACAATTCCCTGGACTACATCGCTCAGTTGTTGTAGATTTAGCTTCCCAGTAGCTAAATAGTCTAGGAAAAATAAAGGTTCGGCACCACAGGTCAAGACATCATTAACGCACATGGCTACTAAGTCAATACCAATGGTATGATGTTGGTTCAGTGTTTGGGCTATTTTTAGTTTAGTGCCTACGCCATCAGTTCCTGAAACCAGAACAGGATTTCGGTAGTTTTGAGGTAACTCGAAATATCCCCCAAAGCCACCAAGTCTCCCCAATACTTCCCTACGATAGGTGCTTTCAACTCCCTGGCGAATTTTTTCAACGAAGGATCGTCCTGCTTGTATGTCTACCCCTGCTTCTCGATAATCCATAGATATCTTGTAACGGTTTCCCGAGTTATATCTTAAACTGTATTTATCCACTTTTGTTTATTCTTTATGTTTGCTCCAAAAGGCTTAACTAGATTTGGCTAATTTGTTTAGGTCCAGAAAAGGGACGATGGACAGTTCACCTTATAATTTTTTCCAAAAATTATTCATAGTCATGCAGATAAATATTTTTTCAGATATCTTTCAATGTTATTTGAGGATTTTTATAAAATGTGAACTACATCCTGCTGAATATAAAAATGCTCTCTCTCTTGAAAATCAATAATTATATATGTATAAAATAAGGAATGAATTGTTCAGAATTTATATCATTAAAAATATCTATTGAATGTCTATTGATAGACTAAAATTAATTTTAACTAAAATGTTGATATTGTTGTATTTTCTAAATTATACTCGGAAAAAAGGATCAAAAATGACAGCCTGTAGAATAACTTTTTATTGTAATTCTCTTTAGTTGGCATGTAAGCGTTCTAAAACAGTTTCCTTATCTATTAAGTGATTATTGCTTTGCTAAGCAACAATTATTCTAATTTTAAAGTTTCACTAAATTGGAAAATATTTCAGGCTAGGATTTTAATGTAGTTTGGGGCAACACTGTTAATAGTAATTCACTGGTCAAATTTAGACTTGACTTTACTTGTCAAAGTGTTCCTGACCAGTATTCATATTATGAAGTGTCTAATTGTAGCCTAGCTTATCTTTAGGTCGGAACAAGAGGAGAGATCCATGTCTGTCCAAAGCAGACTATTAGGGACACGAGCTGATCTCCAGAAGCATTAATATCGTACTATTGTGAAGTAATGTCAATTAAAGAAAGCATCTAACCCATTATTCATTGACCAATAACTATGAAGGCTTCTTGAACTTCTTCTATTGATATTTTTTATGGTAACCGCTTCGAGCAAAACTTTATTTAACTAAGACAGTTAAATAAAATTTATCTTCAAATATTTTTTCATAAATTTTATAAGCTTTTATTTTATGCAATTACCGCCATAAATTAAGTAAGCTTAAATAAGTCTAAAATAGAACAGTATTTAAAAAAGAGTGTTCGCCTCAAAAAAAAAGTTTAACAGAGTTAATCATGATAATTTTAATTAACTAATGTTATCTTTTCATTTTAGGATGTTTATAAAGTCTGATCAGGAAATAAATTTATTTAAAGTAAAAGTTTAAATATGCTCTTAAAGCACAAAAGATAAAGCTAGTATGATTAGATTCTCAGCAATAGAGTAAAAGGTAAAGAAAATTGCCATTTATTTAAAGTTGGCTTTTTCGACAGTTCGCATGACTATTCATTGATAGAACGAACAAATATATGCGTCAGGCTTTAATCTCTTGTCAGTCGTCACTTAATAACTAAGTTTGATTTTCTGATTTTGCTAAATCATATTTTTCTTAAGTTTCTAAAACTTTTGTTTTGTTCCAAGCTAAAGTATGATAGTTAGCTGGTTTAAAATTTTCTAGTGACAAAATATAGTATTTTTCAAAAGCTACCCCAAGATAATCAGGATTATAAAATATAAAAAATATTTAAGGTAAAACGGAGTGGAGACGTTTATCGAAAACGTCTTCACTAAAATTACTCAACTCCATTCTAATCTCTAACTAAATTGTTCTTCTATTTCTAGATCAAATAACATCTGCAGAGATTGAAGACAACGTTTTCGGGCTTCAATATCCTGTTGAGTTCGCAATTGTACCATTGGTTCATGGAGAATTTTATTAACGATTCCTCGTGTTAAAGCTTCAATTACTTCTTGGTGTTTCTCAGCAAATTCAGTTCCCAAACGAGATAGAGCTTTTTCTAATTCCTGTTCTCGAATACTTTCTACTTTGGTTCGCAGAGAACTGATGGTGGGAACTGTTTCTAAAGAACGCCACCACAACTCAAAAGCTTTTATTTCTTCTTCAAGGGGTCTTTCAGCTTCTTGTGCCATCTTACGACGGCTTTCATGATTTTGAGCCACCACTGCTTTTAAATCATCTACATTGTAGGATTCGATAATATCCATTTCTTGGACATCAGCAGCTACATTACGGGGAACCGAGATATCCAACAACATTAAAAAATGATTGGGGTCTAATGCCTCGGTAAGATTTTCTCTACATAAAATGGGTTCTGTAGCTCCTGTACTCGTAAAAACAATATGGGAAGCAGCCACCACTTGCATCGTCTCATTAAGAGGTTTCAATATAAGAGGTGCTTGAGAAAATTTATTAGCCAAATCTTGGGCACGTCGTTGGGAACGGTTGACAACAGTAATATCGGTTGCCCCTTTAGCTAAAAGATGCTGAACCAACAAACGAGCCATTTTTCCTGCGCCAATAATGGTCACTCGACGATTGGCAAAATCTTTTGCCTTAGTTTGGGCTAATTCTACGGCTGCAGAACTAATAGAAACAGCTCCAGTTCCGATATTGGTTTCGCTACGTACCCGTTTGCCAGCAATTATAGCTTGCTTAAAGAGACGATCAAGCAATCGTCCAATACCTTTGTATTTTTTAGCTAATTTGTGGGTAGTTTTCACTTGGGCTAAGATTTGTCCTTCTCCTAAGACTAAACTTTCTAGACCAGCAGAGACTCGTAGTAGATGACGTACTGCATCCTGATGGAGCAAAATGAATAGGTATCGTCGTAGAGAATTTAACGATAAATGACCAACTTCAGATAGAAATTGGTTAATTTCTACTACCCCTTTTTCGGTATCAGTAACCACTGCGTAAATTTCTAAACGATTGCAGGTGCTGATAATCGCTACTTCGTCGATGTGGAGATAGCTTCTTAAATGGACAATGGCTTCTTCGAGTTTGGCTTCTTGAATACTCAACTTTTCGCGGATTTCGACAGGGGCTGTTTTATGGCTTAAACCCACAACGGCAATATTCATGTGTTCTCCTACAAGGATTCGATCTTGCACTGTTAAGCAATGAAAAATCTAAGAATCTAAGTTCTGCTCTCTTTGATTTGGATAATCTATATCTAAGTAGCCACTATAGCTAATATTTATTGAAATAAACCTTATAAAATTTAAAACAGAAACTAGAAACTTGGGAATCGGGAGCCCCGGAATTTTCTGCCCAAAAGCCTTGTCATTTTCAACTCCTATACGGACACTGTTCCTAAGCTAGGGAATCTAAAATTCTTTGCCCTTATGGTCTCTTACTCCTCATATTTCAATTTTAACTGAGGCGATTTAGTGAAGATTAATGGACTTAGGTTTGTTAAATGGATGAACAGTATTGATAAAACGAGCTGTCTTAGATTAGCTAGAGATGACTAAACGGTGAGTCCTGGAACCTCCTTCATTAAAATCTTCGGGGTAATTCCACAAGCAGCAAAGAAAACAGTTTTACCCACTGCAGGATCATAGACTAACTGTCCTTGAAAATGTCCATCTAAACAACGCATGGCTGCGGACGAAATAACCCCCTCGGGAGCTGCTCCTATTCCCATAAAAGCATGAATATTGGTTCCTTCAAAAGCACAGGAAATAGCGGCAGAAACGTCTACATCACTGATAAGTCATACATACGATCTAGTATGGTGAATTTCTTGAATTAATTCTTTGCAGCAAGGGCGATCAAGTCAATTCCTTCACAAGGATCAACAGCGATGTCAACTTCGACGAGTTCTTCTGGATTAAATGCCTTAGCATTTTGTTGGGTACAGATTCCGACTTCTTCTCCAGTGTAGAACATGGAAGCTTTATCTTGTTCCTCTTCTCTGATAACGATACTACCACGCATATGAATTTTATTCATGCATTCGCGCATTGCTTTAACAGCTACATGATCAGCAGCAATCGTTTCACCTTTTATGTGAAACGATTGCTGCTTGTTCTACAACTTCGATAATTTTTAAGCTTAGTGTACTTTTTATATACATTTAAGTCAATTTAATAAGCAAATATAAAATATTAGTATTATCTTTTTTTTCTTATTTTATAAACTTTGTTTTAACTAAAATACTTATCTACAATAAGTCATTTTTAATAAACGATATTTTACTCTTATCTCTTTTTATAAAAACTCTTTAAAAGATTTTATATTTTTATGCTATTTCTTAAAAATTTTCATAATTTTTCTCTTTCTTAAAAAATTTATCTAGAAATGATAGTGTGTTTTCTAAATTTAATTTAATCTTGTTTATAAACTTTAATGAGAGTAAACTTTGATGGTAATATCTTTTAATTAAAAGTTACTAATCTTAGTCCTCAATTAACTTTTGAACAAAAAATCTAAAAATAAAATAGATAAAAATAAAATAGATCAAAAACCTTAAAATTTAGCTATCTTATGTCCCGTACTATCACCTACAGTCCCGCTTATACTCTTGTTGTTACCCATGAATGTTTTAACCGTTGTGCCTACTGTAATTTTAGAGTTGCTCCTGGTCAAGATTCGTGGTTAAGTATTCCCAAAGCATGGCAAATTTCACAATCTCTTCAAGGACAAAATGTTTGTGAAATACTCATTCTCAGCGGAGAAATTCATCCCCAGTCTCCAAAAAGACAATCTTGGTTACAGAGAATTTATGAGCTGTGTCAATTGGCTTTATCTTTAGGATTCTTACCCCATACTAACGTTGGACCATTAAGTTTTACTGAGATGGAAACCCTTAAATCTGTCAATGTATCGATGGGGTTAATGTTAGAACAAATCACTCCTAAATTATTAAAAACCGTTCATCGCCATGCTCCTAGTAAAGTTCCCCAATTACGTTTACAACAGTTGGAGTTAGCGGGACAATTAAAAGTTCCCTTCACCACAGGACTTTTATTAGGAATTGGGGAAAACTCTAATGATTGGTGGGAAACATTAGGAGCGATCACCCAAATTCATCAAAAATGGGGTCACATCCAAGAGGTGATTTTACAACCCCATAGTTTTGGACGTACACAAGCCTTTTTAACTTCTTCCTTCAATCCCTCTCAACTACCAGAAATAATAGCCAAAGCAAGACAAATTTTACCCAACACCATCACTCTACAAATTCCCCCCAATTTAATCTTAGACCCTTCTTGTTTACTTGATTGTTTAGAAGCAGGAGCCAAAGATTTGGGTGGAATTAGCCCAAAAGATGAAGTTAATCCAAATTATTCTCATTTAACTCATCAAGAATTAGTTGAGCTCCTTCAATCTAAAAAATGGGATTTAGTGCCTCGTCTTCCTATTTATCCCCAATACGATTGTTGGTTACCTTTATCATTAAAGCAAGCTGTCGAAAACTGGAGAAATCAGCAGAATAAAAATCATAGTTTCGAAAGGACATAAAACAAAGAATCTCTTCCCTGATTAGGAAAGAGATTCTTTGTTCAAAAACAAATCCTGGCATCGAGCTATTGTCCCGGTGGGCTACCCCACAAGTATCTTGGCCGCTGCCGCGTTTCACAAGCGAGTTCGGGATGGGATCGCAGTGGGACCACGGCGCCAGAGACACCAGGAAGTGAAGAGAAAAGTATCCTCAAGACTGCAAAAAACGAGAAAAAAGAAGTCTAAGTAATGTAGAAGGTCAAGCCCTCGATCTGTTAGTATGCCTCGGCTTCGTTCATTACTGAACGTCCACCTAGCACCTATAAACGGGTAGTCTTCCCGTGATCTTACCAGGTTAACCCTGTGAGAGCACTCATCTTGAGGTGGGCTTCCCACTTAGATGCTTTCAGCGGTTATCCGCTCCACACTTGGCTACCCTGCGTTTACCGTTGGCACGATAACAGGTACACCAGCGGTGTGTCCTTCCCGGTCCTCTCGTACTAAGGAAGGCTCCTCTCAATGCTCTTGCGCCTACACCGGATATGGACCGAACTGTCTCACGACGTTCTGAACCCAGCTCACGTACCGCTTTAATGGGCGAACAGCCCAACCCTTGGGACGTACTTCCGCCCCAGGTTGCGATGAGCCGACATCGAGGTGCCAAACCTCCCCGTCGATGTGAACTCTTGGGGGAGATCAGCCTGTTATCCCTAGAGTAACTTTTATCCGTTGAGCGACGGCCCTTCCACGCGGTACCGTCGGATCACTAAGGCCGACTTTCGTCTCTGCTTGACTTGTAGGTCTCGCAGTCAAGCTCCCTTATGCCTTTGCACTCTACGGCTGATTTCCAACCAGCCTGAGGGAACCTTTGCGCGCCTCCGTTATCTTTTAGGAGGCGACCGCCCCAGTCAAACTGCCCACCTGAAACTGTTCTTTCCCCGGTTAACGGGTTAAAGTTAGAATTCTAGCCTTTCTAGAGTGGTATCTCACCATTGGCTCCATCTGACCCACAAGCCAGATTTCAAAGCCTCCCACCTATCCTGCGCAAGAAAAGCCCGAACCCAATTCCAGGCTACAGTAAAGCTTCATAGGGTCTTTCTGTCCAAGTGCAGGTAGTCCGTATCTTCACAGACAATCCTATTTCGCCGAGCCTCTCTCCGAGACAGTGCCCAGATCGTTACGCCTTTCGTGCGGGTCGGAACTTACCCGACAAGGAATTTCGCTACCTTAGGACCGTTATAGTTACGGCCGCCGTTCACCGGGGCTTCAGTCGTTAGCTTCAGTTACCCTGACCAACTTCCTTAACCTTCCGGCACTGGGCAGGCGTCAGCCCCCATACTGCGTCTTACGACTTAGCGGAGACCTGTGTTTTTGGTAAACAGTCGCCTGGGCCTCTTTACTGTGACCACCTCTCGGTGGCACCCCTTCTCCCAAAGTTACGGGGTCATTTTGCCGAGTTCCTTAGAGAGAGTTATCTCGCGCCCCTTAGTATTCTCAACCTCCCTACCTGTGTCGGTTTCGGGTACAGGTAATTAGAAATTAACGTGGTCCGGGCTTTTCTGGGAAGCATGACATCAGTCACTTCCTCTCCGTAGAGAGTCGGACTCGCAACTCAGCTCAGAACGTTTTCTCCGTTCCTCAAAACCTCGTATACTTACACCGGTAACCATTATCCGGCTGACTTAGCCTTCTCCGTCCCCCGCCACAATCTCTAATCAGTACGGGAATGTTAACCCGTTGTCCATCGACTACGCTTTTCAGCCTCGCCTTAGGTCCTGACTAACCCTCCGCGGACGAGCCTTCCGGAGGAACCCTTAGGGTTTCGGGGTATATGATTCTCACATATATTTTCGCTACTCAAGCCGACATTCTCACTTCTATGCTGTCCACACCTGCTTGCCGCTAGTGCTTCACCCTACATAGAACGCTCCCCTACCACAGTTTCCTGTCCACAGCTTCGGTAGGATACTTAGCCCCGTTCATTTTCGGCGCAGGAGCGCTTGACCAGTGAGCTATTACGCACTCTTTCAAGGATTGCTGCTTCTAGGCAAACCTCCTGGTTGTCTGTGCACTCCCACCTCCTTTATCACTTAGTATCCATTTGGGGACCTTAGCTGGTGGTCTGGGCTGTTTCCCTTTCGACGATGAAGCTTATCCCCCACCGTCTCACTGGTTGATGCATAACGGGTATTCTGAGTTTATCTCACCTTGGTACCGCTCTCGCAGCCCGCAGCGAAATAGTGCTTTACCCCCCGCTATGGTACACAACCGCTGCGCCTAAACGCATTTCGGGGAGAACCAGCTAGCTCCGGGTTCGATTGGCATTTCACCCCTAACCACAGCTCATCCGCTGATTTTTCAACATCAGTCGGTTCGGACCTCCACTTGGTATTACCCAAGCTTCATCCTGGCCATGGTTAGATCACCCGGGTTCGGGTCTACAAATTGTGACTAGCGCCCTGTTCAGACTCGCTTTCGCTTTGGCTTCAGGTATTTTCCCTTAACCTGCCACAACCTGTAAGTCGCCGGCTCATTCTTCAACAGGCACACGGTCAGACGTTAAATCGTCCTCCCATTGCTTGTAGGCTAACGGTTTCATGTTCTATTTCACTCCCCTTACTGGGGTTCTTTTCACCTTTCCCTCGCGGTACTATTTCACTATCGGTCACACAGGAGTATTTAGCCTTACGAAGTGGTCTTCGCAGATTCACACGGGATTTCACGTGCCCCGTGCTACTCGGGATTCAGCTAGGCTGTTTAAGTTTTCGACTACAGGACTTTTACCTTCTTTGGTGCAGTGTTCAGCTGCTTCGTCTAACTGCTACAGTCCACGTTGCTGTCCCACAACCCCACCTGCCGAAGCGGGTGGTTTAGGCTGTTCCCTTTTCGCTCGCCGCTACTAGGGGAATCGCTTTTGCTTTCTTTTCCTCGGGTTACTAAGATGTTTCAGTTGGCCCGGTTGGCTCGCACCACCCTATATATTCAGGTGGCCGTATTTAAGGTTGCCCCATTCGGAGACCTCCGGCTCAATGCTTGTTTCCAGCTCCCCGGAGCGTTTCGTCGGTAACTACGTCCTTCATCGCCTCTGTGTGCCTAGGTATCCACCGTTAGCCCTTTGTAGCTTGACCATTTCAACATGGTTGCTCATTACTTGGACTTTTTTATTTAGTCAGTATTCCCTTACGCTTTTGATGGCATAAAGTTTATGACTACTTTCTCGTTTTTATGCAGTTTTCAAGGTACTTTACTGGACTCTGATTGCCCAGCAGTCTGTCTTACTCTACTTAGATAAGACTCGGTGCTGGACTTATGTCTGAGTGTCGTTATACTGGTTAGGTGGGCCATCCTGGACTTGAACCAGGGACCTCACCCTTATCAGGGGTGCGCTCTAACCACCTGAGCTAATAGCCCTTATTCCGAACCAATCCCAGTTTAGAAGCTAATTCAGTAATCTAAGCAGTTTTCTCTTGCACGACCTTGGGATTAGCTTCAAGGAAAGATACTGTTTTTGTTAGGTTTCAGACCTTCGTCTTACACCTTTTACCTTTTCCCTAAGCTGAGGTCTCCCTATAAGGAGGTGATCCAGCCACACCTTCCGGTACGGCTACCTTGTTACGACTTCACCCCAGTCACCAGCCCTGCCTTAGGAGTCCCCCTCCAAAAGGTTAGGGTAACTACTTCGGGCGTGACCAGCTTCCATGGTGTGACGGGCGGTGTGTACAAGGCCCGGGAACGAATTCACCGCAGTATGCTGACCTGCGATTACTAGCGATTCCTCCTTCATGCAGGCGAGTTGCAGCCTGCAATCTGAACTGAGGCTGGGTTTGATGAGATTCGCTTTCCCTCGCGGGGTCGCTGCCCTTTGTCCCAACCATTGTAGTACGTGTGTCGCCCAGAGCGTAAGGGGCATGCTGACTTGACGTCGTCCTCACCTTCCTCCGGTTTGTCACCGGCGGTCTCCCTAGAGTTCCCAACTTAATGATGGCAACTAAGGACGAGGGTTGCGCTCGTTGCGGGACTTAACCCAACATCTCACGACACGAGCTGACGACAGCCATGCACCACCTGTGTTCGCGTTCCCGAAGGCACCCTCGACTTTCATCAAGGTTCGCGACATGTCAAGCCCTGGTAAGGTTCTTCGCGTTGCATCGAATTAAACCACATACTCCACCGCTTGTGCGGGCCCCCGTCAATTCCTTTGAGTTTCACACTTGCGTGCGTACTCCCCAGGCGGGAAACTTAACGCGTTAGCTTCGGCACGGCTCGGGTCGATACAAGCCACACCTAGTTTCCATCGTTTACAGCTAGGACTACAGGGGTATCTAATCCCTTTCGCTCCCCTAGCTTTCGTCCCTGAGTGTCAGTTCCGGCCCAGTAGCGCGCTTTCGCCACCGATGTTCTTCCCAATATCTACGCATTTCACCGCTACACTGGGAATTCCCGCTACCCCTACCGGACTCTAGTTTCTCAGTTTCCACTGCCTTTCCAGAGTTAAGCTCTGATCTTTAACAGCAGACTTGAGTAACCACCTGCGGACGCTTTACGCCCAATAATTCCGGATAACGCTTGCATCCTCCGTATTACCGCGGCTGCTGGCACGGAGTTAGCCGATGCTTATTCCTCAGGTACCGTCAGATCTTCTTCCCTGAGAAAAGAGGTTTACAACCCAAGAGCCTTCCTCCCTCACGCGGTATTGCTCCGTCAGGCTTTCGCCCATTGCGGAAAATTCCCCACTGCTGCCTCCCGTAGGAGTCTGGGCCGTGTCTCAGTCCCAGTGTGGCTGCTCATCCTCTCAGACCAGCTACTGATCGACGCCTTGGTGAGCTCTTACCTCACCAACTAGCTAATCAGACGCGAGCTCTTCTCCTGGCAATAAATCTTTCACCTTACGGCACATTGGGTATTAGCAGTCGTTTCCAACTGTTGTCCCCAACCAAGAGGTAGATTCTCACGCGTTACTCACCCGTCCGCCACTAGCTCCGAAGAGCCCGTTCGACTTGCATGTGTTAGGCATACCGCCAGCGTTCATCCTGAGCCAGGATCAAACTCTCCATAGTGTTTAATCTGACTCTTACCGATACTTATCAACGTGAGCTGATTTCTCGGCTTTTCTTACTCTTTATCTTACTATTTTGCTCGTCTATGTAGACAGGCAAAGCGGTAAGATGTATAATTGTTTTAACAACAAGAGGCTTACTTATAGCTGTTAGCTTCTAAACTATGAATTTTTCAAGGTCCGAAGCGCTGGAAAGAGTGTGTTGCTCTCAACCGCGCATTTACCAATCTACACCAGAGTATTAGAAAATGTCAACCCTTTCTTAAAAAATTTTTTTTCCTTTCTTCAT